>NZ_JBXBCE010000001.1:0-2610713 GCF_056784215.1 Leptolyngbya sp. CALU 1928
GGTTTGTACTTGTTAAAAATCTAATTTTCTACGAGGTTTTGTTTGATTGAAACCTATTTGGCTTTGGCTTCTAGAGCTTCTAGACGACTTTTCAGATCTTGGTTTTCCTGTTTTACCTGATCGAGTTCAGTGCGGAGTTGTTTGACGGCTTTGTCTGATCCGCAGCTTTTCTGCACTTTTTGCACGGCTTCTTCAGCAATGCGGCGCACCCGACCATCGGGGGTTTGGTCTGCCAAGCCTTGGAGAATCGCGATCGCTTTGGCGGTTTCCATTTGTCCCAGGGCGTTGGCAACAGCAACTTGGGTGAGGAAGAAGCTTTCTCGTGAGAGTTCTTGCAGCCGATTTAAGATCCGCTCTAGGTTGACGTTGGTTTGTCCGCTGGAGAGGGTGCCGAGGGCGCGAATGGCGGCGAGTCGCAAGGCTTGGGGAATGCCTGGTTCTGTGTAGTCGAGAACTATATCCAATGCGGCTTCTGAGGTTTTTATTTGGCTGAGAGCCGCGATCGCACCCGATCTCACTACTTCATTCCAGCCTTGGCGCTCTTTTAGCACCGACTTCAGCAGTTTCAAGATTTTTTCTTCTTTCACATCCGCCAAGTTGGCTCCGGCAATGCCGCCTAACGCACGAATGGCGGCAGCTTCCACGTAATAGCTAGCATCGCCTTTTTCCACAATCGGCTTCAAGGCTTTGTAGCTATCGATGGTTTTGATGGTTGCTAAGGCTTCCACGGTGGCGCGACGCACTTTGGCATCGGTATCTTCTAGACCCATCAGCACGCCTGCAAATGCCTGATCCAGCTTAATGCTTGCCAAATTTTTCACCACTTCCACCCGTACACCCCAGAATGGCTCTTGTTTCAGGGCGGCGGCAAGAGCATTGACGGACTCTAATCCGCCTTTTTTTGCCAGGGCTTCGGCGGCGTAGATGCGAGAAACCGGATCGGGATCGTGCTGTAGCTGGGCTTTGAGTTCGGGCATTGGATATTCCAGCGCTACGGTTTTCAGCGTGGGATTGTTCACGTCAAAGCTAATGAAGTGTGGCTTTTGTTCTAGCGGAAAGTAGAAGGATTGTTCGCGATCGCACAGTCGCACGGTGAAGGACTTGAGGTGTGGCTTCTCTGATGACTCTGCCACGTAGCCAAAAGCGATCGCAATTTTCAGGTCAAATAGATCTTTGCTGTTGCTATCGCTGGCTTGGATTTGGGTGACGCTGACTTTTGCCAGATTGCTGTCGCTATCCCAGGAGTAGGCGACTTTGTAGTCGGGGTGTCCGCCCCGAAAGACATATTGGTCGAACAGGAACAGCAGATTGCGTCCGGTGGCGGTTTCAATAGCACGCAATAGGTCGATCGTTTCAACCGTTCGGTGGGCGTTGTCGTTGACAAATTGAGCGATCGCCTTCCAAAACAGATCCTCGCCCAACTCTGCCCGAATCATGTGATAGACGCAGGCTCCTTTTTCGTAGAGGTGGCGATCGTAGAGTTCGATCGCTTCTCGATACACGTGGGTAACAATCGGGCGACGATAGCGAGACTTGTCTTCTTCTAAATAGTTGCGGGCTTCGTTGAGCAGATAGTAGGCGGCATCCTCAGCACCGTATTCATGAGCCGTCCACATCACCTCGGAATAGGATGCCATGCCTTCTTTCAGCCATGCGTGTGACCAGTGTTTGATCACCACGAGATCCCCAAACCATTGATGCGCCAATTCATGGGCAACCAAACTTTCGGTATTGCGGTTGTCGATCGCGGCTCGTTCGTCAATCAGGCAGCGATCAGTCAACAGTGTCGTGGAGGTGTTTTCCATGCCGCCAAAGATAAAATCATCGACGCAAACCTGAGCATATTTAGGAAATGGGTAGGCGTAACCGTACTTCTCACTAAAAAACTCAATCATGCGCGGCGTTTTGCCCATGCTGATCTGAGCTTGAGCTTCTTTCCCTTTCTCCACGTAATAAGTGACGGGTTTGCCATTCCACTCATCTCGTAGTTCAGCAAAATCACCCACGGCAAGCGTCATCAGATAAGTAGGATGCACCTGCTTTTGATGCCAGTGAAAAATTTTGGACTTGCCCGCTTCTTTTATTTTCACCAATTCACCATTGGAGATGGCAATCAGGGTTTTGGGCACTTTCACCCGAATTTCTGAAGTTGCCAGTTGCCCTGGATAGTCGAAGCAGGGAAACCAAAAGCGAGAATCTTCATCTTCGCCTTGAGTCCACACCTGCACGGGCTTATTGGGGTAGTGCTTATCGGGCGCGATGAAATACAATCCACGCTGAGGTTTTTCCACACGATAGGCGATCGCCACGGTCACTATTTTTCCAGCTTCCGTTGGCTCAGTTAGCTGCACATGCAGTTGTTCCCCGTCATAGTCAAACTTCTGCGGAGTTTCTGCCACGGTTACTGCGTCAATGATCAAGTTGACGGCATCGAAGGTGAAGAACGCGATTCCACTGCGAACGGGCTTAATCTGAGTGCTGCACGTTCCTTCGTAGCTCTGGTTGGGAATGTCCAGAATGAGATCTAAAAAAATATGCTCCACCTGCCCAGGGCGATCGGGATTGTAGTGAGGTTTCGCACCGGGCAATTCAAAAGACTTGTGACCGTTATTAGGATTCAGGTGTGACTGCATGGTGGGGCAACTAGGGAAACATTGTCTAGAAAAGTAATTGTAGTCTTTACTCGCTTGCCTAGGCTACGTGCTGGATAATGAGTTTGGATATTTACAATCGTTTTACCTAATTTTTTATGACTGCTACTATTTCGGCACCCAGCCTCGCTTCTCGTTTAGTCAATGGCATTCTGGCAATTAAACCGATCGCCGCTCTGGCAAAAAACCGCGCTCGTCAAATGATGATTCAACGGGCGGACGACATCGGCGTGCCTTGGCTAGAGGAAGTAGCGACCCTGAGGGCACGAGACTGGAGCGCGGATCTAACTGCGGTGCAAAATCCCGATTTACACTATCCCGCTTACTACACCACATCCTTTCACGCCTATGAAGAAGGGAATTTGGGCTGGGAACCTGCCTTAGAAGTGGAAGTTGCTGCCCACGCCGTCCATGCGCGAATTTGGCAAGAGGGCGACGCAACGGGAGACTCTCGGTTACGCCAAAGCTACCATGAGGCGATGAAAGCCCAGTTGTTAGAACTGCCCACCGATATTGTGGATTTGGGCTGTAGTGTGGGCATGAGTACCTTTGCGCTACAAGCGGCTTTTCCAGATGCAAAGCTGACGGGAGTTGATTTGTCGCCCTATTTTCTTGCGATCGCCCACCATCGCGCCCAGTTGCGATCGCAAGATCAGGCTTACGGAGTACAAGCCCGCTTTCTGGATACTCCACACACACCCTCAACGCCCCGTTGGGTTCATGCCGCTGCCGAAGCCACAGGCTTACCGAGCGCTTCCTATGATTTGGTATCGACTTGTCTGATGTTTCATGAGTTGCCCCAAGCAGCCGCGATCGCGATTTTGCAGGAAGCCCGTCGCTTGCTGCGTCCCGGTGGTCATTTGGCAATTATGGATATGAACCCTAAATCAGAGATTTATGCCAAAATGCCGCCCTACATTCTGACGCTGCTCAAAAGCACTGAACCCTATCTAGATCAATACTTTGCGTTGGATATAGAACAGGCGATCGCCGATGCTGGATTCGATCGCCCCACCATTACCCGCAATACGCCCCGCCATCGAACGATTGTTGCCCAAGCGAGATCTATGTGATTAACCAACGTGGAGGTGAAAATGTGGCTTTAATTACCGACTTGTAAGATTCTCGTAAGATTAAGGAGTGACTAAACTAGAGCGACCCATTTCTGCAAACACAATGGTACAACTGGCACTCCGACAACTCAGCGTTCCTCCCGGACAGAAAGTTCTGCTCTACGATGTCTCCTGGCAAGAATTTGAGGCGATTTTGGACGAGCTAGGGAACCATCGCGGTTCTCGTCTTGCTTACGACAACGGTGTTTTGGAGATTTGGATGCCGCTACCCGAACATGAAGATGATAAAGAAATTATTGGCGACCTCCTAAAAGCTCTCCTGGAAGAGTTAGACATCGAATTCAGGACACTTGGCTCAACGACTTTTAAGAGCAAACAACTTGGGCAAGGCTTGGAACCCGATCAATGTTTTTATATTAAGAACGAAGCCGCGATTCGAGGAAAGAAGCGACTCGATTTAACCGTTGATCCACCGCCTGACTTAGCGCTTGAAATTGATATCACCTCTCGCACTCATCCCGATATTTATCAAGCATTGAAAGTACCGGAATTGTGGCAGTTCGATCGCGCTCAATTGCAAATCAAAATTCTACAAGACGGTGAATATATTGAAGTTAACGAAAGCCCAACTTTTCCCAAAATGCCACTCAAGCAGATCATCCTGCAATTCCTGGAAGACAGTAGAACTATAGGACGCAACGCCGTTATGAAAGCCTTTCGCCAATGGGTACGCGATTGGGTATGCAAACAAAAACCTTGGTAATTGAGCTTTTAGATTGACACCGCGATCGCTCAACAGGAGCAAAAGCGATCGATAAAATTGCGTTATAACCACACAATAAGCCTAAACAGAGTGCATGGAGGCGACGATGCGGTTGACTGCCGAATGTGAAATTTTGTTTGAAGCCAGCGAACCAACCCCCGTCATTTTCATGCTGCGCCCTCGCAGTGGTCAGGGACAGTGGGTTGTGGCGGAAACCTACTTGCTTGAACCCAACGTTTCCGTCACTGAATATACTGACACCTTTGGTAACCTATGTCAGCGGTTAGTGGTGCCAACGGGCGCGTTTCGGCTGCATACCACCGCGTGTGTCGAATCTGCTGCTGAGATTGATGTGTTTCCGGGTGCGCCCTTTGTGCCGATTCAAAATCTACCAGAAGACGTGCTGCGGTTTCTGCTGCCTAGTCGTTACTGCCAATCGGATCAAGTGGGCGACTTGGCATTAGAAATCGTCGGTGATGCTGCTCCAGGCTATGACCAAGTAGAAGCCATTCGGCACTGGATTCAAACCCAGGTGGACTATCAATATGGCACCAGCGATGCCTCAACTTCCGCCATGGACACCGCCCATAGCCGTGTGGGAGTCTGCCGGGATTTTGCCCATTTAGGAATTGCCCTCTGCCGCAGCCTCAATATTCCGGCTCGGATGGTCGTGGGCTATCTCTATCAGCTTGATCCAATGGATCTTCATGCCTGGTTTGAAGCCTATGTGGGCGATCGCGCTGAAACTCCAACAGAAGGACGCTGGTATACCTTTGATGCGACTCAAAAAGAACCACGGGGCAACCGAATCGCGATCGCCTATGGCTGCGATGCCACGGACGTTGCCCTTTCTACCCAGTTTGGGGCAATGCAACTGCTAGAAATGAAAGTAGGAGTGGAAGCAGTGGGGGAAGGAGTCAGGGAATAGGGAAAAGAAAAAAGGGAATAAGGGGACAAAAATAAAAGTCAGAAATCACGTAAAGGGCTGATTTCTGACTTTTTAAGTTTGATTACTAATTGCTGACTAATCGCTGAAGATTAACCAACTATTTTGGCAAATTCCCAACAATTTGATCCTTCAATTCACCTAGCTCTTGTCCTAATTCTTGGCGTGTTGATGCCTTCAACAGATAGCGATAGACAAACCAAGCGCTATATCCAAGCCCAATCAACTGTAAAACTGGAGCCAGTAGCGGAATGTCATCCACGGCATCGAGTAACGCTAATGTCATCTTAACGGCTAAGATGCCGCCAAAAAGTAGTCCCAAGGTAATCAAAGGACGACGATATTCGCTAAAAAAGTCAGACAAGTATTCAGGCAACCCAGCCAAAAACTTGGAGACGCGCTCTCCAGCCTCGTTCAGTTGTTGCTTAACATCGCTACTAGATTCACCAGGGGGTAGAAGAAGCGGCTCATCAGAAATCGGCAGCATGGCAGGATCGCTGTAAGCAGGATCGCTATAGTCGGAGGGGGTTACCACTGGAATTTCAGTTTCTGTAATTTCGGAGTTCATATTCATTACCTGGAACAACAACCTAAATACTGCCTGTTGGGGGAGTCACCACCACTAAATACCAACGGCTTGATAGAACTATTTTGACTAACTTTTCTGATAAATGACATATGCAGTCAGATAGATAAATACTCGATATTCCTAAATCTGTAAACGGTATTTAAAAAGATTCCATGTGATTTTCTTGACGATGTTGTTTTTTCTGACCGTCTGAGAGGAGAAATGGCTAAACTTTAAATGCTGTGCTGTTGCTTTAAAGAGGTGCGCGATCGCATAGGTTCAGGTTCTCCTAACTGTTGAGTAAGGGCAGTAAAAATTTCTTCTTGGACATAGTAAATTGATAGGCGAGTTGCCCCAACAAGCACCCAGGCATCCCAGCAAAGTTTTTCCATGTCATACAACAATTGATCGACCATCCAAGGCTCCGTGCAATGGATGGCTAGCAGATTGTTAGGGTTTAGATGGAGAAAACATAGCGATAAAGACTGAAGAGACACAGCCCGAAATCGCTCTATCCGCTGCTGCTCAAGCGTGAGTAAATCATTGTGGTTAAGGTCTAAAAACATAGGACGATCTCGGTTCGGAACAATACATTGATTTAACCGGACTGGAAAAGATACCCCTACGGTAAAACCTAGGATATTTTTAGTCAGCTTCATAAGCATCTAAGGAAATTTACTTAATAGTTGTCAATAGAACCAAGCCAAGATGCACTGAGCATTATGCGGGATTGACTGCAAATCATTGATGATGAATTATGAAGTGTGGATGAGCCTGGGAAATATATTTGTAATGTGAGAGATCGTAGGGCACGGGCGATCTCAACCAAAGGGATAGGTTTTAATCCCATTACTTTGATCGCGATCGCCGAATGTCAAAATAGGCTTCTAGCAGATCTTGCCAGCGTGGATGGTGTTTCAGTCGAAGTTTCTGCCATTTAGCCGCTGTTTGTTGAATAATTGCAGCAAAGCTGGAGGATGGGATAACGAGATCGGTGAGGGCTTGAATTTTGAGGCGTTGTTGGAAGGCGATCGAGATCGTGCCAATGAACTCTTCGGCGTGGTTTCCGACGACATGGGCACCCAGCAGCGTTCCATCTCGCTGCACAACCAGCTTGCAAAAACCAGTCAAGTCACTGTGGATCTGAGCCTGGTGCAGGGTATAAAACGGTTGCCGTAAAACCACGACATCCTTGCCATACTGTTCAACAGCCTGATGTTCAGTCAATCCTAGCCATGCGGCAGATGGATGAGTTTGAGTGCTAAAGGGAATGATTCGGTACTGGGTGAAGAACTTGTGGACGAATAGCGCATTCTTAACTGCAAGTTTGGCTTCATAAGCGGCTAGCTGTAGCGAGAGAGAATGCCTTGTGCGCCCTTCACAAATGTAAATGCTAGGGTTGGTGGTTTGCAATTGAGAATTCCGTAAAATCCCGTGGTTTAGCCTTTGCACATTCATTGCATCCAGATTCCAGATTTCTACATCAGGGATTTGCTCCGTTGCTAGCAAAATGTCATCTACAACGAGAGAACGATCGCCCCACTGAGCCGATTTTTTGCCATCCGCAGATTTCACTTGACTAACGCTGACATTTAGCCACACCTGTACTCCTTCTGCCTCAAGCTGTGCCTGGATTAATTGAGAGACCTCTCGATCCGCTTCGTTGAGCAGTTGAGCAGTGGTCATCAGTAGAGTAATTTGGCATCCCAACCGCTGAAGCGTTTGAGCAAGCTCTACGGCGGCTGTCGTACTGCCCACGATCGCAAGGGTTATCGGTAAAGCAGCGAGTTGTAAAAGCGTTGCCGGGGTTTGATACCCTGCGGCTTGCAAACCGGGTATGGCGGGAATCGGCGGGCGATGAGCCGGGGCAAGCAGGTAAGACCGCGATCGCAGCAGTCGTCCATCCACCAGAAATCCGGGGGCTGGCTTACGGCAAAATTCGCCGCTGTCAGTGATGATGTCAATACCAAGAGTTGCCAGCGCAGAAGGTGACTGTAGCTCGTCTAGATTATGGGCGATCGCCTGTATCCAAGGCTTCACGGCTTGCCAGTTCACAGTCGGAGATGCCGTTTCAGACCAGAGGCTCGATTGCTGCGATCGCTGCCATGAATCAGCCCTGTGCCCAAGTTGGGCGATCGCGGATATCACTAGTGAATCCGGTAGCGTAGAAAAAGAAATTCCTTGCGTTACCAGTGCTACACGCGCTTTAAAGTGCGCTGCAAAAATGGCGGCTTCCACTCCCGCAGTAGTGCCGCCAATCACAACTAGATCGTAGTCAACGGGCATAGCGTTGACTATTCCTCATATTCAGTAATATCGCCAGCACCAGCGGTTACAGCGGTGGCAGTCGGCTGGAGTTGAGGCTGGAACTGGAATAGAGAATAGACCACATTCCGGCGAATATCGGTCATCATTTCCAGGAAGAATTCGTAGCCTTCGCTCTTATATTCAATCAGCGGATCTTTTTGCCCATAGCCCCGTAAGCCTACGGATTCACGCAGTCCATCCATTTGCTGGAGGTGTTCACGCCAGAGGGTATCAATTTGCTGCAAGATGAAGAACCGCTCTGCCTGCCGCATCAGTCCGGGCTGAAGTTGATCGACTTGCGCCTCTTTAATGTCGTAAGCAATGCGGACTTGCTCATGCAAGAAGGCTTTGATTTCCCCAATGGAAAAGTCTTCTAGCTGTTTGGGTTCCAAATCTGCCAGGAGATAGACAAATTCTTTCACCTTGCTAGAAAGCTTCTCCAGTTCCCATTCTTCGGGGGGCAGTTCCGGATTGACGAAGGCACCGACAATGTCGTCCATGGTCAATTCGGCGTACTTGATCATCTGCTCTTTCAAGTCTTGCCCTTCCAGCACCCGGCGACGTTCGGCATAAATCGCTCGACGCTGGTTGTTCATTACTTCGTCATACTCAAAAACTTGTTTGCGAATGTCGTAGTAATAGGTTTCGACTTTTTTCTGTGCGCCTTCCAAGGAGCGGGTTAACATGCCCGATTCAATCGGCATATCTTCCTCCACGCGGAAAGCATTCATCAAACCCGCGACGCGATCGCCGCCAAAAATCCGCAGCAGGTTATCTTGCAGGCTGAGGAAAAATTTGGTGGAACCCGGATCACCCTGTCGAGCAGCCCGCCCCCGCAGTTGGTTATCAATCCGCCGAGATTCATGCCGCTCCGTGCCGATGACATGTAAACCGCCCAGATTCACCACTTCATCATGTTCCGCACTGGTAAAAACCTCGTACTCTTGGCGAATTTGATTGTAAATTTGGCGCAGCTTTTGAATCACGGGATCATCGGTGGGCGCTTTTTCGGAGGCAACCGCCACCATATCTTCGGCTTCTAGCTCAGGCAGCGATCGCTCTCCATACTGCTTGACCGCAAATTCCACTGCCTCTTTCAACAACTTTTCAGTCTCTTTTGAAAGGTTCGTAGGATAAATTTGGGGTGACGCTTTCCAGCTTTTCACCTTACGACCCGGAACAAAGCCCTGTCCCCCGCCTTTGGTACTGTGGGCACCGGGGACATCGGTTACACCAAATTCGTTTTCATCTTCCGGCTGCACAATCCGGGGCATGAAGTATTCCCGCAGCTTCAGCCGCGCCATGTAGTCTGCGTTGCCGCCCAAAATAATGTCAGTGCCGCGTCCTGCCATGTTGGTGGCGATGGTGACTGCGCCTTTACGTCCAGCTTGTGCCACAATTTCCGATTCCCGCTCTACGTTTTCGGGCTTGGCATTGAGCAGGTTGTGGGGCGTGTTGACTTCTTCCAATAGACGAGCCAATAGCTCAGACTTTTCAACGCTGGTGGTGCCCACGAGAACAGGGCGACCCGCTTTGTTCATTTCAGCGCATTCTAGGGCGATCGCGTTCCACTTGGCATCTTCAGTTTTGTACACTACATCCGACTGGTCTTGGCGAATGTTAGAGCGATTGGTTGGAATCGTCGTCACGTCCAGATTATAAATCTTGCCAAGCTCTGCTTCTTCAGTTTTGGCAGTGCCCGTCATCCCTGCCAGATTGGGGTAGAGCAGAAAGAAGTTTTGGTAGGTAATCGTTGCCAAGGTCTGGGTTTCGGGTTGAATTTCCACCCGCTCTTTCGCTTCAATCGCCTGATGTAATCCGTCACTCCAGCGGCGACCCGGCATCACCCGCCCGGTAAACTCATCCACAATCACCACTTCATCATTGCGAACGATGTAGTTCACATCTAGGATAAATAGCTCTTTGGCTTTGATCGCATTGAAAATATAGTGCGCCCAAGGATCTTTCGGATCGAACAGATCCGTCACTCCTAAAATTTGCTCTGCCTTAATAAACCCTTCATCCGACAGCAGCACGTTTCGCTGCTTCTCATCCACCTCATAGTGTCCTTGGGTGTCATCTTCATCCACTTGGCGAACCAGTTGCGCCGCGATCTCAGCCGCTTTCAGATATTTCTCACTGGGGTTATCGACCTGCCCTGAGATGATCAGCGGTGTGCGGGCTTCGTCAATCAAAACCGAATCGACTTCATCAATCACGCAGTAGTTAAACGGACGCTGCACCACGTCTTGGATATCAGTCGCCATGTTGTCGCGCAAATAGTCAAATCCCAACTCGCTGTTGGTGCTGTAGGTGATGTCACAGGCGTAGTTTTTCTTGCGCTCGGCTGGGGTCATGGTTTGCTGGATTAGCCCCACACTCAAGCCCAAAAAGCGATGGACTTGCCCCATCCATTCGGCATCGCGACGCGCTAAATAGTCGTTAACGGTGACAACATGTACGCCTTTGCCGGCGATCGCATTCAGATAAGCAGGCAAGGTAGACAC
Organism: Leptolyngbya sp. CALU 1928; assembly: GCF_056784215.1. Taxonomy (NCBI): domain Bacteria; kingdom Bacillati; phylum Cyanobacteriota; class Cyanophyceae; order Leptolyngbyales; family Leptolyngbyaceae; genus Leptolyngbya; species Leptolyngbya sp. CALU 1928. The sequence continues at coordinate 10,816 of NZ_JBXBCE010000001.1, forward strand.
CAGGGTTTTTCCTTCCCCCGTTCTCATTTCGGCAATCTGCCCTTCATGCAAAATCATGCCCCCCAACATTTGCACATCAAAGTGGCGCAGTCCTAATACCCGTCGGGCGGCTTCTCTGACGACCGCAAAGGCTTCGGGCAGCAAATCATTCAGGGATTCGCCCTTTTCAATCCGCTGTCTAAACTCAACAGTCTTCCCCTTTAAATCTTGGTCTGACAGGGGTTGAATGTCGGCTTCAAACAGAGCAATTTCGGTCACAATCGGCTGATACTTTTTGAGCTTCCGTGTATTCGGATCGCCCAGCAACATTTTTAACATGGCGGAATAATTGCAAATTTCTAAGTTTTTACTGGCAATTTCACTGACAAGAATCGGGTTGCGATAGGAAAATTTTGATCAGTCGAAGACTCTCAAAATTCAACCCTTATTCTCACGGTGCATTCTGCCACTCGGCGCTGAGGGTGCGGAAATCATAGGTTCCGGCTCCGGGATGGCAAGAGAGGCAGGTGGTCAAACTTGCTCGTTCGGGAAACTTGACTCGCGGATGCAGCAATTGAAAATAAGAAGATTGATAAACCCGGTAGGGAACGGGTTCGTCTGCACCCAACGGACGGGAATAGTCTCGCAGATATTGCCAGACGATTTGAACTTCAGGATTGACTAACGGTTTGATGGTTGCGCCGTAGTGGTCGGCATCTTGCAGCAGCGATCGCCAAGTTTGAGATGGCATCACCGCAGGTGGCAACCCAATATGGCAAGTGGCGCAATTTTCTAAATAAAGCTGTTGTCCCAACTTCTGACGGTCTGGAACCACATCGACGGTGCCGATCGCCGCAGTTGTTATGGCATCAGGCGTTGTGGAGTCAGGCTTAGCAGCATCAGGCTTTATAGAGTCAGACGGTGCGGCAAGCTGAGCCGTCGAATCTCGTTCTTGAAACGGAATGACTGCCGATTTTGGGGGTTCTATAGCTTGTGCCAAACCGATTCCTAGGCACAAGCTCCAGAGCAGCAATAGCACCAGCAATACCCAAATAGACCGCTTTTGAGGAGGTTGAAACTGACGGTTTTTGCGCCTCGTGCGATCGCGGTTTGTTTGAAAATTGCGTTTGGGAGAAGTCATGCTAGCTACAATTGCCAGTCAGAATAATTTAGAAGAAAGGGCTGTGAGGTATCTAAGTCCCACATTGCATTCTAGCGCTGCCTGTATGCAATCAGGCACGTAAGTTTTATCAAGGAGCAGTCAACCCCTCTAAAAAGACAAAGTTTTCTGCATCAAAGGATTCATTTATTACCGAAATGGTTCTTGTAGTCTAAATGAAATCATTCAGTGCAATTAGGTCTATGGATTGTCGAAAAATTCAGTTTTGCGATCGCCATTCTCAGGTTGATTTTCAGCAGCTTCAGGCGTTGTTCAACCTCGCGGCATTTTGGGCACGCGATCGCCGCTCCGAAGACCTGCAAATTGCGATCGCGAACAGCAATCCAGTGATTACCGCCTGGGATACTTTGGAAGCCTCTCCCTACGAACAGCGGATGATTGGCTTCGCCCGCGCCACCTCAGACGGTATTTATCGCGCCACTATTTGGGATGTAGTCATCCATCCCGATTATCAGGGCGCAGGACTCGGACGAAAACTGGTACAAACCGTGATCAGCCATCCCCAACTCAGCCGTGTAGAGCGGGTCTACCTCATGACCACCCACCAGCAAGAATTTTATAAAAAAATTGGCTTTGAACCCAATACCAGCACCACAATGGTCTTGCATAATCAACCAATTGAAGGAATTAGGGATCAGGTTTCGGGTTTCAGGGAGTGGCGAGTGGCAACTGGCGAATGACGAGTGGCGAGGGGTGAAAACACACGCGATCTCGGTGAGTGCGTTTCGACTTCGCTCAATCCACCAAAAGACAGGAGTAAAAAATAAATGTCACGATGGCAATAGTTCCAGCAAAAGTCTAACTCCACCTGAAACCCGAAACCTGAAACCTAACTACCTGTTGTGAAAAAACGTGTTACTCTGACCTTTCCCAAGCGATCGGTGCAAATGCCGGTCACCTATCGGCTGGCAAAAGATTTTAACGTGGCAGCAAATATCATCCGGGCGCAGGTGGCTCCCAATCAAATTGGCAAGCTAGTAGTTGAGCTTTTGGGAGATATTGATGAGTTGGAGGCGGCGATCGAATGGATGCGATCGCAGGATATTGGAGTGTCTTCATCGAGTCGCGAGATTGTAATTGATGAAGACGTTTGCGTTCACTGTGGGCTTTGTACGGGCGTATGTCCTACTGAAGCGCTCACCTTAGATCCAGCATCTTTTAAGCTCAACTTCACGCGATCGCGCTGCATTGTTTGTGAGCAGTGTGTTCCCACTTGCCCCGTACAGGCAATTTCTACCAATCTTTAAAACCCATTTGCCATTCTGCTAGGATACGTTTCGTAAGGCTCGATATCCCCCACACTATCCCTTGTTTCACTCGCCATTCGCCGTTCGTCACTCGTCATTCCCTTCTCCGGCTTCCCTCGGTTCCCACAAAGCCGTAGACTTACATACAAGACTGAGTTTCTCAGTTTTGTCCTGTTTACCCCACCGAGCGACCCGTGCGTAAGAATGTAATTGCTGGCAACTGGAAGATGTATAAAACCCAACTGGAAGCCTCAGAGTTTCTGCAAGGGTTTATGCCGCAGTTGGAAGATACTCCTCCAGATCGGCACATCATCCTGTGTGTGCCCTATACAGATCTGTTCGCAATGTCCCAAAATTTGCACGGTAGCAGCATTCGTTTAGGTGCCCAAAATGTTCATTGGGAAGAATGTGGGGCTTATACCGGCGAAATTTCCGCAACCATGCTCACTGAAATGGGTGTGCGCTATGTAATTGTGGGACACAGCGAACGGCGGCAGTATTTTGGAGACACCGATGAAACGGTGAATATGCGAATTAAAGCGTCTCAAAATGCTGGATTGACTCCCATTCTGTGTGTGGGTGAAACCAAGCAACAGCGAGATATGGGTGAAACAGAATCTATCATTTGTGAGCAATTGGCACGTGGATTAACGGATATTGATCAAACTAATTTGATCGTTGCCTATGAGCCAATTTGGGCGATCGGAACGGGAGATACCTGTGCTGCGAAGGATGCCAATCAGGTCATTGGGTTGATTCGCAGTCGATTAAAAAATACCGATGTGACTATCCAATATGGCGGCTCTGTGAAGCCAGATAATGTGGATGAAATTATGGCGCAACCAGAAATTGATGGGGCGTTGGTGGGCGGAGCCAGCTTACAGCCCGACAGCTTTGCGCGGATTGTAAATTATCAAAAGATTTAGGGTGATTTTCGTTGTTTATTCGCAATTACTCGTTTGCTTGGGGCGCTCGCACCTACATTATGGGCGTTTTAAACACGACTCCAGACAGCTTCAGCGATGGAGGAGAGTTTAATACGGTAGAGAAAGCCGTAGCACAGGCGCGATCGCTGCGGGATGCCGGGGCAGATATTTTAGATATCGGTGGACAATCGACTCGCCCCCACGCCGCAGAAATTTCTTTACAAGAAGAACTCCAACGGGTGGTTCCGGTGGTGCAGGCGGTGCGCCAAGAAATGGATCTACCGATTTCAGTGGATACCACACGGGCGGCTGTAGCAGCAGCGGCGATCGCGGCGGGTGCCGACCTGATCAATGACATTTCGGGAGCAACTTACGATCCCACAATGCTGGCAACGGTGGCAGAACTAGGCATCCCGATCGTTTTGATGCACATTCGCGGTACACCTGAAACCATGCAGCAGTTAACCGACTACCAAGATTTGATTGGGGAACTGATGTCGTTTCTGCAAGGGCGAATTGAGGCTGCCGTTGCCGCAGGAGTGAAACGAGACTTGATTGCGATTGATCCAGGCATTGGCTTTGCCAAAACTTACGCTCAAAATATTGAAATTTTGCGGCATCTATCGGCGTTTCAGGCGCTTAGTTGTCCGGTACTGATCGGGGTTTCGCGCAAGAGTTTTATTGGGCATATTTTAGAGCAACCCGATCCAAAACAGCGGGTTTGGGGAACTGCGGCTGCGTGCTGTGCCGCGATCGCCCACGGTGCCGATATTCTACGAGTCCATGATGTTCGCGAAATGCGAGATGTTTGCCGGGTTGCCGATGCCATCTGGAGATCGCGATCTTAAACTTGCTGGCACACTTTTTCCTTTTTCCTTCATATTAAGCTTCCCCACCACCCATATTTTGAATATTTTCAGCCACTTCACTATCAACTAAGCCACCGATCGCTTCATTTAGCTCTTTCGGATGCATGAAGATAATTTTAGAGTTATTACTTTTGCCTAACTCATAGTTTGCTTCTACATACTGTTGGGCAAGCAGATATTTTAAGATTTCGGAGGTTTGATCCTTGTCTTCCTTTAGCGCTTTGGCAATACGTCGGATCGAATCCACCGTCCCATCTGCCTTAGAAATAGCCGCCCGCCGTTCGCTTTCTGCCGCCTGTTCATTTTCTAAAGACTTTTCCAAAGCGGATGGCAGTTTAATTTCTTGCACCTCCACTCGAATCACCTCAACACCCCACGTTGCAGTGGGTTTATCTAGCTCTTTTAATAGCACTTGACTGATCTTGTTGCGTGAAGAAATCGTTTCTCGCAAATCCATATGCCCAATCTCTGCCCGTAGCGTAGTCAGCACCAAACTCTTCAACGATTCTTCAACATTTTCTACGGAATAATAGGCTGCCTGGACATCCAAAATTCTCCAAGACAAAATGGCATCAACAATAATCGTTACTTGATCTTTAGTGATGACAGACTGCGGATCAACGTCTAGAAGATGTTCACGGGTGCTTTCTACCAGTACAGTGTCTAAAAACGGCACTACAAAATTGAGTCCCGGCTTTAAGGTGCGTTGGTATTTGCCAAGCCGCTCTACAATGCCTTCATAGCCCTCGTTGATAATTTTAATTGAGCCGATGATGTAGCCCACGATCGCTAAGGCGACAATGACAATTAATGAAGGGAGCACTGTATCCACAAAATCAATGCCTCTAAAGGTCGGAATTCTACTGAAATTGTAGCCTTGCTTTGTGGATACAGTGCCTAACGATCGGTTTCAATGAGAGATGCGTCTAAACAGGCATTGCCATTGGCATCACCGCACGATTTCCGTAGAGATCATTGGACGAATCGCCAATTGACCGTCCCACCGCCGCCGCGATCGGTTCCAAATTGGTCATCAACTCAGCCATTGCTTCTAAAGACAGGGCTTGACGAGCATCAGACACCGACTGTTCAGGCAGGGGATGGCATTCGATGATTAGTCCATCAGCACCCGCCGCGATCGCGGCTTTTGCTAAGTTCGGCACCAACTCCCGCTTCCCTGCCGCATGGCTAGGATCAACAATCACAGGCAAATGGGTCAGTTGTTTCAAGCCAATTACTGCGCCCAAATCCAGCACATTGCGAGTGAAGGAGTCGAAACTGCGGATGCCTCGTTCGCACAGCACCACATTGGGGTTGCCATGCGCCAAAATATATTCCGCTGCCATGACAAACTCTTCCACCGTTGCGGCTAAGCCCCGTTTTAGCAGGACGGGCTTGCCTGCTTGCCCTACGGCTTTAAGTAATTCAAAATTTTGCATGTTACGGCTACCAATTTGCAACATATCGGCGTAGGCGCAGACTGGCTCAATTTGGGCGATCGCCATCACTTCCGTCACCACAGGCATTCCATACTGTTCTCGCATCGCGGCTAAGATTCGTAACCCGTCGATGCCCATGCCCTGGAAACTGTAGGGCGAAGTGCGCGGTTTGTATACGCCCCCCCGCAATGCAGCAACCGCGATCGCGGAAAGCGACTGAGCGACCTGCTCCATTTGATCCCGTCCTTCAACTGAACACGGTCCGCCAATTACCACTAGGCGATCGCCACCAATCATCACCTGCTTAGAGAGGGAAATCACCGTCTGATGATTGGGTTGAGATTTCATTGCCAATTTAGCTTCTAACACAGACTAAACTCCTTCAAAAAAGCGTAATAGAACATACAAAAAAGCCCGGAGCTAGAGAGTTCCGGGCGAAAACAGGCTTTGCACAGCAGTTTACCCAGAAGATTCCCTGATCCAAAAATAAAAGATAGAAAACCAACCGAACTGTTGAGCCATTAGATGAAACGAGAAATAAATTAAGTTAGGGAAAATACCTAGAAAAACAAAAAGCCGCAGATGTCACTCTGCGGCTCACCAGTAGATAGCATCAACGATGCTCACCTCCGGTGAACCGCTGGATACCAAAAATAAAAGTTAAACAAGATCATCATCTTTTTGGGGAATTGATTTATATCTCACTAAGCAAAGTTAACAAAGCCTAGAGATGCAGTCAAGCCCTAATGGAATCGTTTTTCCAAGTTTTATGGGAAATATCTCCTCCTTTGGGTATGCATGCCGCCGCTTACAAAAGCATAAATTATGTAAAAGTCTGATGAAGCTGTCCGGGTTCAATGGTATCGATTGAGAAAGATTGTTTAAAGGCTGGTTTCAGCGACTCATGCTTGAACTATGTCTTTTGCTCACTACATTTACTGACTTTAATAATTGATGAACATACTTTGCCCTGAAACAATTGTAACGAGAGCCTTTCCAAGGAAAATATTGCTAAAGACGAGAAGGTTTAATGCATATACTCCTCGCTTCAAGACATCTTTATAAAAAATCCGTAGATCTACTGGGCAGATTCAGATAATAGACCTAATATTAAGCAAAGCACAAATTCAAACCTAATGAACGTGTTCCGTAACTCTGTAATTTGCATAATATCGCTGATGACGGTAGCCTCTGGGCTATCAGGATTTCAATCGAGAAATTTTGCTGTCTCTAAAGCGTTGATTGCTTCCTTTGCAGCGGACAATGCGGCACCCAAAGAGGTTGATTTACAGCAGCAAGCTTCTCAGTGGTGGGTATGCTCTTATGAACCACCTCCAGATATCGGGGGTCCAAAGCGTACTGGCGGTTCTGGTGGGCGCTACGTTTAACTAAAAGTTTTGATCCTACCAATTCCTAGTTTCCTAGTAATCCTACTTATCAGCTTTTTAACTGTCTTGTGGTTTAGCGGCTTCCAAAACCTTTCCCAGGCAGCGCTTGAGACCAGATAAAAAGTTCTCCGTTTTGTCCACCTGCGGCAAGCTGATGACCTTGGGGATGCCACGCTAGACAGGAAAAGCCATTAGCCGCGCCTTTTAGAGTAAGGGAAAGGGTTTTAGCGTGATGCCATAGACTAATTTGCCCATCTTTTGAAGCGGAAGCGAGTAAAAAGGAATGGAACTGAAAGGCGATCGCGCTAATCTTCTCCTGATGATGCTTCAACTCGGTGGCATTCCAACCAATTTGTTCGTCTTGATCCTTTTCCCATCTCACTATGCTATCTCCACTGCTGGCAATCAGCAGCGGTGCGCCAGACGGAGAGGCTTGATCCGACCAAGCAAGCTGGCTGACCTTACTGGGAAATCCTTGCATTTGCCAAGGATACTCACCGCCCCACTGCCACACCAGCAGGGTGCGATCGTGTCCACCCGCAGCGATATAATGTCCATCGGGCGACCAAGCGATCGCAGAACTAGGTGCGGCTGTTTCCCAGTCGTGCTCAAGTTCCCAGGTTTGGGTGTTCCAAATGCGGATGCTGTTTTTAACGGCGATCCCGAGTGCTTGCCCATCGGGGTGCCAACCCAAATCTTGAGCCGTAGCATCAAGGCTCAAGGTTTCGACAACGTGAGCGGCTTCTGCATCCCAAATTTGTATACAAAAGCCCAGTTGAAAGGCAAGACAAGGGCTGGTTGGACTCCACGCTAGGCGATCAATCCAAGTTGCGCGAGTCTCTATAGTGGTGATCAGCACGGGTGACTCAGCCTGGAACTGCCAGATTTTTACCAGCCCTTGCTGTCCGGCGGCGGCTAAAAACTTGCCATCCTGGGAAAACGCAACGCAGTCCATTGACTGTCCACTACTCGCTTCTAGCAAGGTGACCTGCCGCAGTTTAATATCTAGTAAGCTCACTTCGCCTGCCGCAGAAGTTGCTGCTAGATAGTGACCATTGGGCGACCAAGCGATCGCCGTAATATATTCCGCTAGCGTTCCCTGCCAATGATGTTCAAACTCACCCTGCTTTTTTGTTTTCACACCAAACATTCCCGAAAATCCTCTCGCAGTTGAGCTTCGTCCAAGTTGCGACCGATGAAAACCAGTTCATTTTTGCGGGTTTCTCCGTCTTTCCAGGGGCGATCGGCTTTGCCATCAAACAGCATATGAACACCCTGAAACACAAAGCGTTGATCTTCACCAGCGATCGTCAAAATGCCTTTCATCCGAAAAATATTGGGACCTTGGGTTTGTAGCAATTTACCAAGCCATTCATTGAGCTTAATGCCATCTAGCTCACCCGATTCCACGATCGCCACAGAACCCACCGTTTCATCATGTTCGTGAGCAGTTTCATTGAGGAAGTCCGGATCAATTTCCAATGCCCGATCCAGATCAAACGCACCAATTCCCAGCAAAGCGTCCATTTCCAATTCGGCGTTATGGGTGCGATAGATTTTGGCAAGGGCGTTCATGCTGCGAATTTTTCGTTCCAAGGCATCTAAGGCTTCAGGTGTAACCAAATCAGTTTTGTTGAGCAGCACCACATCGGCAAAAGCAATCTGTTCCTGCGCCTCTTCCGCGTCCCAATGTTGCGAGATATGCTTGGCATCTACCACCGTCACGACTGAATCGAGATTGGTTTGCGCCTGCACATCTTCATCCATGAAAAAAGTTTGAATCACCGGAGCCGGGTCAGCCAGCCCAGTAGTTTCAATCACCAGATGGTCAAATTTGTCCCGCCGCTTCATCAGATTGCCAATAATGCGGATCAGGTCACCCCTCACGGTGCAACAAATGCAGCCGTTATTCATCTCAAAAATTTCTTCATCCGCATTGATGATTAGCTGGTGATCAATGCCCACATCTCCAAACTCATTGACAATCACCGCAACTTTTTTGCCGTGTTCGTGGGTGAGAATGCGGTTTAGCAGCGTGGTTTTGCCTGCTCCTAAATAACCTGTAAGCAGGGTCACAGGAACCGAATTTGCTGTTGCGGTGTTGACCATGTTTTAGATGCTCATATTATTTAGGAACGAGAACCATTATCGCTCATAATTCATGATCTAGGTGAGAGAGTCGATCGCCGCAAGAAAAATCTTCTCAAGGATCAATCCGGTTTTGCTTCCATAGCTTGCCAATGCTGCATTTCGGCGGAGATGAAGTGCTGGATCAATGCCTCGTAAAACTGAGCGATCGCCTCTGGATCTAACCCCGCTGAACTTGCCCACGCTCGTCGCTCTTGCAGCATTTGTTTCAAGCGCTCTGGAGCTTTGACGCTCTCAACATCAGTTTTGAACGGAATCGCCGCTTTGACATAGGCAAAACGTTCACCCAAAGCCACAATGATTTGCCTATCAATCCGGTCGATTTCCCTCCGAATATCTTGCATATTCGTACATTCATCAGGCTGTTTCATCGTCTCAATTATTGTTTGAGGCATGACTAGTATAACCAGCAAAAAAGCGAATGGAAAAGGTTTGGTTGCCTACCCATCCGCCTTCTTCAGAAGTTTAGCCCGTGTCTTTACCGAATTTTGAGGTTTGGCTGATAGCACACGCCGGAGCCTTCATCCGGGACAAACTGGCACTCCTTTTGAGAGCGGAAGAAGCTTTTCCAGATTGGCTGATCGGATTTGCGGTAGTAATCGCCCAAGATGGGTTTGATGGCTTCGGTCGCTGTCTTCAGGTGGTAGTGGGGCATGTTCAAGAAAATGTGATGCGCCACGTGGGTGCCAATATCGTGATGAATGGAGTTAATGAAGCCATAGTCGCGATCGATGGTAGAAAGGGCACCTTTGAGGAAATACCAATCGTCACCGCGATACCAAGGAATATCGGATTCGGTGTGGTGCAAAAAGGTGACCAAATCGAGCCAGATGACGAATACGATGTAGGGCATGACATAGTACTGCACCAAAAACAGCCAGCCAAATGTGTAGGTGAGCCAGCCTAGAAAGCCGACCATGCCTAAGATTGCTGCCGTGCTGGTCAATACATCCCATTTTTCTGAGGGGCGAAACAGCGAACTGCCGGGTAAAAAGTGGGAGCCGCCTTCACGGTCGGGCGATCGCCGAAACAAGTAAATCGGATAGGCGATGAGCGGCAAATTAAACCGGAACAGCTTTTCATACCAGGTCATTTGCTCGTAGGTGGATTGTGAAGTGGGATACCAGCTTTCGTCGGTGTCGATGTTGCCCGTGTTGGCGTGGTGGGTGCGATGACTAATCCGCCAGCCGTGATAAGGCACCAAAATTGGCGTGTGGGCAAGGTGTCCAACCAAGCTATTCAGCCATTTGATCTTAGAAAAAGAGCCGTGTCCGCAGTCGTGCCCAACGACGAACAGCGACCAGAATAAGGTGCCTTGCATCAACCAGAAAAACGGGAAGAAGAACCAGGAATCGAGGCGATAGGCGATCGCGTAGAGTCCCGCAATCATGCCAATATCTAGGAAAAAGTAAGCGAGGGATCTGCTAACGGACGGCTCGAAGCAATAAGCCGGAATCGCAGCCTTCAAGTCTTGCAACGTAAACGGTAGCTCAGGAGTCCGAGAGGTAGAGCCTTGAGCAGGCGCTGGATTGAGAACGGTATTTGATTGCACGTAGTTTCCAATATATCTGAGTTTTCAGCCCAATCTGCGTCATTCGTGAAAGGCACGCGACACAGGAGATAACCGCAGTCATTCTACTCTTTTACGACTCAAAATGTTACGGGATCGTTACGGAAATCTCACAGTGATTCTTTCGGTAGCAATTTGCCGATGGTGCGATTTTGGGGCGTGAAAGTGGCTTTGGCGACTCGCTGAATGTCGATCGCGCTAATCGCCGCAATGCGATCAGGTTCCTTAAACAGGTTGCGCCAGTCATCGGTCTTCACGTCATATTCCAATAATGCTTGCGCCATGCCCATATTGGAGTTGAGCGATCGCAGCAATCCGGCTCGTGCCTGAGTTTTGACGCGTTCCAATTCTTCAGCGGAAACCAGGTCAGTTTTCAGGCGATCGATTTCGGCTCGCAGGGATGCCGCCACTTCATCAACGGTATGTCCCGGAGCCGTGAGCGCATAGAACAGCATCAGGTTAGGGAATTTATTACCCGGAAACCCGGTAAACCCTTGAGCCGTCAAGGCGATTTGCTGCTGTTCGACCAGCGTTTTATACAGGCGAGAGGTACGTCCACTGCTGAGAATGCTGCCAATCATGTCGTAGATCACGTAGTCTGGATCGCGAAATGCTGGAGCGTGATAGCCTTCCAGATACCATGGCTGAGATTTGAGGCTGATGGTCACCTCGCGAGTTGCGGTTTGAGGCGGTTCCACAACAGTCACTTGGGGTGGCTTGGGCTGTGCCTTATAGCGTCCAAAATAGGTGGTTGCTAAGCGCTTCACTTCGGCTGGGTTGACATCTCCCACGATCGCGATCGTCAGGTTATTCGGCACATAATATTGCTCGAAAAACTGGGTAACATCTTGCCGAGTTAAGCCGCGAATGTCTTTGTCATAACCAATCACCGGGCGAAGATAGGGATGTTTTTTAAATGCTGTTCCCAAAAAAGCTTCCACCATCTGCCCAATCGGAGAGTTGTCGGTGCGGAGGCGGCGCTCTTCTAAAATAACGTTTTGTTCTTTGTAAAATTCGCGAAAGACCGGATCTAGAAACCGCTCTGATTCCAGAGACATCCACAGTTCTAGTTTGTTGGATGGGAAGCTAAACAGGTAGCGGGTGGCATCGGTGGAAGTGTTGGCATTCAGTCCTACACCGCCAGCCTGCTCGACAATGCGTCCCATTTCGTTTTGCTTGACCAGTTTGACCGCTTCCTCTTCGACCCTGGTAAACTCTGCTTTCAAGGCTAGGGCTTTTTGAGTCTCACCTTTGGCAGTCGTCGCCTGAATTTGCTCCGACAGTTGATCAAGTTTGTCTAACAAAGGCTTTTCGGCGATCGCGTCGGTCGTGCCGATTTGACTGGTGCCTTTAAAAGCGAGATGTTCTAGAAAGTGAGCAACCCCTGTTTTGCCATCGGGTTCATCTGCGCCGCCGACATCGGCATAGGTAACAAAGGAAATAACAGGTGCTTGATGCCGTTCTAACACCAAAAACTTCATGCCGTTTTCTAGCCGAAACTCGGTCACTTTTTGAATAACGCGATCGAGATAAGGCTGAATACTGACAGCCATGGAGTTTGCAGTGGGAGTTTCAGCCAGCGCGATCGCGGGTTTGGGTGCGATCCCCCAACTTAGTAAGCCCACCAGCAAGAGAATACAGCAATGACGTACTCGCTGTGGACGAGGCAACCAAGCAAAAAAAGCACAGGGCGATCGCAACAATAAACTCATAGTTACACTCAACAATGGCACTGCTTTAGAATAGCGAACTCTTTGCCTCAATGAGGTTTGGAACTGAGAGCTTATTCACACTCAAGGTCAGGCTGAGCAGTAAAAATTTTAATTTCTTCTGGTTTTCAACCTCATGCTGCGTAGAGATAGGAATCCCGTGGCTTGTCGTATTAAAGTGTACAGATCGGTGGAGTGAGGATTTTAAGGAACCATGCAAATTAGGCGATCGCAAAAGCGATGGATCTGGGCAGCTTTTGGGACTGGAATACCATTGGCCCTGTATTTTTTTAGTCAAGCGCTGGTGCTTTGCAACGAAGCTGTACTAGTCGATCTGGTGCGCCAGCAGGGTCAATATGCCCCATTTTTCTTTGTGCTGCTGTTCACCCTAGCCACCAGTTTAGGGTTTCCGGGCAATGTTATGTCTCTCGTTGGCGGGGCGGTTTTTGGGCTGGTTTGGGGCACAGTCTGGTCTTTGCTGGGAGCCACTTTTGGCGCACTGGGCGCTTTCCTACTTGCCCGATCGCTCTTGCATAGTTGGGTTACTCGCCAATTTGGACATTTAACTCTGTTACAGCGGCTCAATCAAGCGATCGCCGACCATCCTTTTACCTTAGTGTTGGCAAGCCGATTTACTCCCCTGTCGCCCTTTAGCCTGCTTAACTTTTTGTTTGGCTTAACCCCCATTGACCTGAAGACCTACACGTGGGGCACTTTTTTGGGACTCATTCCCCTCACCTTTGCCTATGCTTGGCTGGGTGTGACTGGACACACTGCCCTGAGCGGTGGCGATCGCGTTCCTGTGATATTTGCGCTCAGCTTGCTAACGGGACTGTCTCTGTTGCCTATGCTGACAAAAAAAGGGGCAGTCAGGAGCTAAGAAGGCAGGGGTTAACCATAGAAACTAACTATCAAGCTTAGGTTTTAAAGCTTAATCTTGCTGTCTTCTTCGTCTAATGGGCGCAACGGTTTGAGGAAAAGCCAGCTAACGAAGAAGAAAGAGGCGGTAAATAGTTGAGTGATGTCTAGAGCGGAAAGGTAGCCATCAGAAAAACACGCAATTGTGCGATCGGTGATGCCAAATAGCCAGGAGGAAACACCAAAAAACCAGATGCCCTGCTTAAGGTTCATCGAAAAAGGATCAAGCTTATTCGATAACTTTGGATTCATAGAGTTAGCCTCTGGTTAAGGTTGTCATACAGGAAAAACAGTTTTGTTAAGCACTTACGCTCCTTTGTGTCTATATATTAAAAAATATTTTTAATTCTTGCCATATGTCGCAAGTAATAGTACAGAAAGACACGAAAAGGCGATCGCTAGAGTCTGCTCCTAATCCAAACCAATTACAGTAGAATGTCGAAGCTATCTTGACTGTTCCTGTACGCGCATGAATTCTGTCCAGCTAAACAGTGGATTTACGCTACTCCTCAGCTTGTTGGTGGAGGCGTTCCCCTTTTTGCTGCTAGGGGTGTTGTTCTCCGGGCTGCTGCAATTTTTTGTAGATGAACGCAAGCTCGTGCAATGGATGCCCCGTGGCGCATTCTTGGGCGCTTTGTTTGGAAGCTGCGTTGGTTTTCTATTTCCGGTTTGTGAGTGTGGTAACGTGCCTGTGGCAAGGCGACTGCTGATGCAAGGAGCGCCTTCTTCGGTGGCGATTGGCTTTTTGCTGGCGGCTCCCACTATCAACCCCATTGTCTTTTGGGCAACTTGGACGGCGTTTCGCGATCAGCCAGAAATCGCCTTTTTACGAATTGGGTGTTCCTTAGTGATTGCGACTCTAATTGGTTGGGTGTTTAGCTTTCAGCGAGATTTACGTCCACTTCTACAGCCTGCGGTTGCGTTGGCAATGCCGATCAAAAGTCGTGAACCGAGAGGGGCAAAAAGTAAGTCAGCCCAGTCAACTCCACCCTTGCTACAGTCAGGAACCTATTTTTTAGGGCAGTCTAGTCAACCGATCGATTTGGCTGAGTTTGAGCAGATGGCGGCAGCGGCGATCGCAGATAAGCCCTTTGCTTACAAGCTGAATCTGATGCTCGATGCGATGCTGCAAGAGGTTCGCGAATTGGGTGGGGTGTTGATTTTGGGAAGCGCGATCGCGGCGGCAGTTCAAGTATTCATTCCAAGAGAAGCAGTGCTGGCTTTGGGTCAAGGTCCAATTAGCTCCATTGTGGCGATGATGCTGTTAGCGGCGATCGTGTCTATCTGCTCCACCGTCGATGCATTTTTTGCCTTGTCTTTTTCCGCTACTTTCACCACTGGCTCCCTACTTGCCTTCCTAGTTTTTGGTCCAATGATTGACCTGAAAGGCATCGGCTTAATGCTATCTATCTTCAAGCCTAGAGCCGTTTTCTATCTGTTTGCGCTGGCTGGTTCACTCACCTTCTTATTCGCGTTGTTCATTAATTTGTATGTGAGTTAAAACGAATGACGAATGCAGAATGGCGAGTGGCGAATGCAAGATAGGAAATAGCAGATGTTGAATGTCACCTAATCTTTAGTTTTTCTACACGGTATCCTTTGTCCTTTTCATTCCATCTTTCGCAATTCGTCCCTCGTCCTTCGTAATTCCTCTTATGGCTTTTCGGTCTCGTTTTCGTTCTTTTACTCCTTGGCTCGAAGTGCTGGCGATCGCAGCATGGGGATTGCTACTCACAAAATATTGGCTGACGGGTAAGCTTTATCTGCTAATTCACCCCAACTACATGGGATTGACGGTGGCAACGGCGATCGCTTTTTTCTCTTTGGCAGGCTGGCGCGCGATCGCACTGCTCAAACAGCGATCTCGTCGCGCCCCTTTAACGGCTGCCGAGCAGCACATGACTTTGTTGCCTAAGGGATGGAGTACAACATTGATCTTGGGAGTAGCACTGTTGGGATTGTTGATTCAGCCACGGGCATTTGCCAGCCAAACGGCAATTCAGCGAGGCGCGATCGATGCTCCAGTCACCCTGACGCGAGTGAAACCCCAAGCGTTTCGTGCTTCTTCAAACACTCAGGACAAATCTATTATTGATTGGATTAGAACACTGACGGTGTATCCTGAACCCGATGCCTACACAGGACAAAAAGCAAAAGTTCAAGGATTTGTGATTCATCCACCCAACCTACCCAATCAATATCTGCTAATTTCTCGCTTTATCATTACCTGCTGTGCTGCGGATGTATACCCCGTTGGTTTGCCTGTGAAGTTGCCCAAAACACGGGATGCTTATAAGCCGGATAGCTGGCTCGAAATTGAAGGAGAAATGACCACAGAAACCTTGGCGGGCAAACGGCAGCTTGCCTTGGTGGCTAAATCGGTTAAGCCGATCAGCGAACCCAAAAATCCTTATGACTTTTGAGCAACATCACTCTACTCGATTTCAAATTGTTGGATGGCTTCAACTAAGCGATCAATCTCTGATTCCAAAGTGAAGTAATGGACACAAACACGCACGCAGTTAGGAGTAAGAATGTTCCGCAACACAATGGCGCGGGATTCCAGAAATCGAACAAGCTGGGTATGAGATTTACCTGGTAGTTGAAAAGGGACTAATCCGGCTTGTGGAGGACTATTTTGCAGGCAAACCACGCCGGGTGTTTCGGTTAGTTTTTGCCAGAGCAATTGGCTTAAAGTCCGAATGCGTTGATAGCGATCGCGGGCAGTGCCAAACTGATGATGCATAGCGATCGCTTCCCGTAATCCTGCATACAGTGGGTATGCCGAGGTTGCCACTTCATATCGCCGCCCATCGGGTTTCCAGCCAGCAGGCATTCCAGCGGCATCATTGGTAATACTGCGCCACCCAATAAACGTGGGATGCAGAGTGTTCATCGCTTCGGGGCTGATATATAACCCGCCCAACCCTTCCGGTC
Organism: Leptolyngbya sp. CALU 1928; assembly: GCF_056784215.1. Lineage (NCBI taxonomy): Bacteria > Bacillati > Cyanobacteriota > Cyanophyceae > Leptolyngbyales > Leptolyngbyaceae > Leptolyngbya > Leptolyngbya sp. CALU 1928. The sequence continues at coordinate 27,126 of NZ_JBXBCE010000001.1, forward strand.
CACACCACCACTTGTGTCCCGTAAACGCATAAAAATCCACTTGGGTATCGGGCAAGTTTAAGGGCAACACGCCGACCGATTGCGCTGCGTCTACCAATACACGCACCGGGCGATCGATAGAGTAGCTGTGGCAAGCGGCAACAATTTCCGCTAAGGGCAGCACTTGCCCGGTATTCCAAAGAATGTGGCTTAGCACCACAAGCCGCGTGCTGGGTCGTAAATGACTGGCAATCACAGCAACGGGATCACCGTGGTTCAAAGTCCCCTGCAATGGGCAAGTCGTCACCTCAACCCCAAAGCGACGGGCAATTTCTTGAGCGGCAGCAATAATGCCGGGATGTTCACAATCGGATAACAGCAGATGATCCCCTAATCGCCAATCGATGCCCCACAGGGCGATATTGCATCCCGCAGACACATTTTCGGTGAGGGTGATGGTTGCTGGAGTCGCCCCTAGTTCTTGGGCGATCGCCCGTCGGGTTGACTCTCCTTCATGGGTAACCCAAGCATTGGCACTATTGGAAAAAGGTCCCACTGTTTGAATTTTTTGATAAGACCGAACAATGGACTCCAGCGCAATTTGCGGCATTGCCCCCTGCCCACCGTAATTAAAATAGGATTTACTATGTAGGGCTGGAAGTCCTTGTCTTAGGGCTTCTATCGACACTGAAGAATTGGAAATGCCCGTCATAAGGTGCTGCTAGGGAAGAGCTACTGCTTATTTATGGTACAGGCAGGCAGGGAAGGAAAATGGAAGAGTCGGGAGAAATCCTAAGATTTTTTAGCACTCTCCAGCTTAGAGTGCTAAATTCAACTTAAAGAACTGTGAAGGTGACTATGGTAAAAATCATTGTTTTTAATGAAGAATCTCGGCAAGCGCTAGAGCGTGGAGTGAATGCTCTGGCAGATGCAGTGCGCGTCACCTTGGGACCCAAAGGGCGTAATGTGCTGCTAGAGAAAAAATATGGCGCACCTCAGATTGTGAATGATGGCATCACAATCGCCAAAGAAATCGAATTAGAAGACCCACTCGAAAATACGGGCGCGCGGTTGCTTCAAGAAGTGGCTTCTAAAACAAAAGATTTGGCAGGCGATGGCACCACGACGGCTACTGTACTTGCCCAAGCAATGATCCATGAAGGCTTGAAAAACGTTGCCGCTGGCACTAATCCAGTAGCGCTGCGACGTGGGATTGAAAAGGCTGTTGCCAAACTGTTGGAAGAAATTAAAGCGATCGCCAAGCCTGTTGAAGGCAAAGAAATCGCCCAAGTTGCCACCGTATCTTCGGGGAATGACGAAGAAGTGGGCGCGATGATTGCCGCTGCCATGGAAAAAGTCGGCAGAGATGGCGTAATCACGGTCGAAGAATCGAAATCTCTGGCGACCGAGATGGAAATTGTGGAAGGCATGCAGATCGATCGCGGCTACCTTTCTCCCTATTTCGTCACCGATTCAGAACGCATGATCGCTGAATATGAGAACATGCTGATTCTGCTGGTGGATAAAAAAATTAGCTCTGTCCAAGAATTGGTGCCCGTCTTAGAAAAAGTGGCGCGCGCGGGTCAGCCTTTACTGGTGATTGCTGAAGATATCGAGGGTGAAGCATTGGCTACCTTAGTAGTCAACCGACTGCGTGGCGTGCTGTCGATCGCGGCGATTAAAGCCCCTGGATTTGGCGATCGGCGTAAAGCCATGCTGCAAGATATTGCCGTACTCACTGGCGGTCAGTTAATTTCCGAAGAAATTGGCTTAAACCTCGACACCGCCACCCTGGAAATGTTGGGTACAGCCCGTAAAATCACAATTACCAAAGACACCACCACTATCGTGTCGGATGTGGCAAACTCCTCTGATATTGATAAGCGTGTGGCTCAACTGCGTCAAGAACTGGAGCGGACTGACTCCGACTACGACAAAGAAAAGACCCAAGAGCGGATTGCCAAGCTGTCCGGTGGCGTAGCCGTGATTAAAGTCGGTGCTGCAACCGAAACCGAACTCAAGGATCGCAAACTCCGAATTGAAGATGCCCTCAGCGCCACCAAAGCAGCCGTAGAAGAAGGAATTGTTCCGGGTGGTGGCGTGACCTTGATTCACCTGGCTTCTAAAATCAATGATATTAAGAGCAGCCTGACCCCAGAAGAGCAAATCGGTGCAGATATTGTCAGCAAAGCGTTAGAAGCGCCTTTACGTCAAATTGCCGATAACTCTGGAGTGGAAGGCTCGGTGATTGTGGAGAAGGTTCGTGAGATGACCTTTCCCATGGGTTACAACGCCCTGACCAATACCTTTGAAGATATGATCGCAGCGGGAATTGTTGATCCGGCAAAAGTGGTGCGATCGGCGTTACAAGATGCAGGATCGATCGCGGGTATGGTGATCACGACTGAAGCCCTGATTGTCGAAAAACCAGAGAAGAAATCCGCAGGCGGCGGCGCTCCCGATGGCGGCATGGGTGGCATGGGCGGTATGGGTGGCATGGGCGGCATGGGCGGCATGGGTGGCATGGGCGGCATGGGCATGATGTAATATCTGCACCGTCCTTAATTTGCATCGTTCATATCAAAAAACCCCAGCCATGGCTGGGGTTTTTTATTGTGGTTGGAGGGTTGACCGTAGTCGAAACCCGGCGTACTAGCACTTTAATTTCATGTAAGTGTCTGAACTAGGCTTATGGACTTACTGAGCGTAGTTAAAATCTCGATTAGAAGATCGTGACGGATCAAATCCTTCATTTCGGACGCGGCGACGCAAATCACCCGGATCAGGAGAGGCTTTCACCGCTTCATCAGGACTAATTTTGCCCAACAAAACCAAGTCGCACAATACTTGGTTCATAATCTGCATCCCATCATTTGCGCCCGTTTCCATTAACTGGAACGCTTCAGATTCATTACCCTTCACCAGGAAGTCTTGCATGGCAGCAGTATTCACCAAAATCTCGTGGGCAGCCGTTCGCCGTCCATCCGTGGTGGGAATCAACATTTGGGCAATGATCGAAACCAGTGATTCGGTGATTTGAATCCGCATCGTGGTTTGCTCATCGGGATTATAGATATTTAACAGCCGATTCAGGGTATTAATCGCGCTGCGAGTATGCAGCGTTCCTAGGACTAAGTGACCTGTTTGAGCCGCTTTCAGGGCAGTATCCACCGTAACGCGATCGCGCATTTCCCCAATCAAAATCACATCCGGGTCTTCCCGCAGCACCGCTCGCAAGCCATGTTGAAATTCCAGCGTGTGTAACCCTACTTCTCGTTGGCTGATCAAACACTTTTGAGACGCATGAACATACTCAATCGGGTCTTCGATCGTGACGATGTGGCGGCTCGTCGTTTCATTCATATAGCGCAGCATGGCAGCCAGCGTCGTCGATTTGCCTGAACCCGTCGGTCCTGTCACCAAAATTAACCCTTGAGGTTTGGTCGATAGATACTTGAGAACTTCTGGCAAGCCTAACCCATCAATTGAAGGCACATCTAAAGAGATTAACCGTAAGACGATCCCGCCTCCGGTTAGCGAATCAAAGCAGTTTATCCGGCAGCGCACCAATCCTGGATAGAAAATTGCCGTATCTAACTCTTTGGTTTGGGCAAAAAGTTCGCGCTGATGGGGATTCAATATTTCAGATAAATACTGCTCAAATAGTTGGGGCGTGACCTTTACCTGATCCCGCAGCAGCACCATCTGCCCCTGAATCCGAAATCGCGGTGGTTCTCCCACCCGAATATGAATATCTGATGCCTGACGGGCATGGGCATCGCGCACCATCTGCTCAATCGAATGGGTCGCTTTAATAGTGGCAGAAGCAGGCGGTGGAGGCGGTACGGGAGATGAACTCTCGTTCGATCGAGGGGTCATGGAACTGGTCATGGGGATCTCCCTGATATGTCACTCGTCGGGCAAGGGGCTGAAGCTGAAGCCACAATTTTAGTGCAGGCGAACCTGTGGTAAACCAGCCAAAATAGTTTGAAACACTCAAAATATTCGCAAAACTACGAATATTCTAAATTTTGATAGTCTCCATTGTATCGATTATCTCAATAGTGGCTCGACTGTTGAGGGTATATCGGTAGAAAAATCTTTAAGCCTAGGCAATGGGCTGCTCGGCAATGCTCCGAAGTCGCTGATATGGTGTAGGTTGTGAGAGATAGTATCACTATCTGGTCAGCTATGCGATCGCCCAAGAAAATTTTAGAATGGCTAGAAACCCATTGGGTCACGCCTGCCTATGGCGGTGGGCTGTTGGCTGGGCTATCTATCTTTTTCTTTGTGGCGGCAACCAACACCCTATCCGGTTGGCTCTATGTCATGAGCGGTGTGGGGTTGGCACTGTTGGCGATCGCTGCCATTTTGCCCGAACGCACTCTAAGGCAAGTGAATGTGCATCGAGCGCCGATCCATCCGGTCAGCGCGGGAGATCAGATCACCGTGGAATTGATTGTAGAAAACCAGAGCCGCCAACTCAAGACGCTGTTGCAAGTAGAAGATCTGCTGCCTGCTGCGCTGGGTAAGCCCATCATTCAATCGATCGAAGAAATTGCGCCTAATCGCGCCCATCACTGGATCTACTCCCAATTGGTGGAGCAACGCGGCATTTATCGCTGGGAAACCGTTCATCTCCGCACCGCCGCCCCCCTGGGTTTGTTTTGGTGTCGTCGTCCTCGCACTGTTAAGGCGATCGCGATCGTCTATCCAACCGTGTTGCCTTTAACTCACTGCCCATTAATTGATGAAATGGGACAGGATCAAAGCTTGCTGTTGAACAGCGATCGCCGTGCCCAAACTGCCTCCGAGGGAGTGACTCGTTCTCTGCGCCCTTACCGCTGGGGCGATCCGATTCGCATGGTACACTGGCGCACCAGTGCCCGCTATGGTGAACTGCGCGTTCGAGAACTGGAGACTTTCACAGGTGGACAGGAGCTTGTGATTTGCCTAGATAGTGCGGCTGTTTGGCTTTCTGACTCTGTTCAGGATGACTTTGAACAGGCTGTAATTGCGGCAGCTTCCTTATACTTTTACGCCTGTCGTCAAAGTCTACAGGTAAAACTATGGACGGCACGCACGGGGCTAGTTCAAGGGAATCAAGTAGTCTTAGAAACCTTGGCAGACACGCGATCGGGTGAATCCATTCAGGCAAGTAGCCGACCGACCAGTCCTTTCCTCTGGCTGACCCAAAACCCCGATAGTCTTAGCGCTTTACCCTCCGGTAGCCGCTGGCTTTTGTGGCAGGCGATCGCCCCTTTCAATCCAGCATCTCAAAATCTTGCTTTACAACGCAATCCTGGCATTCTGGTCAAACCGGATCAAGCGCTCCAAATGCAACTGCAATTACCTGCCACCCGATAAACCCGCCACCCGAATCAGAAGAAAAAATGGAAGAGATTCCTGATGAATTTTGGACTGGCGTAAACCAGTTTAACCAGCAGCAATACTACGCTTGTCATGACACATTGGAAGCGCTGTGGATGGAAGCGGATCAAGCAGACAAGGGCTTTTATCAGGGAATTTTGCAGGTTGCAGTCGGGCTTTACCATTTGAGCAATGAGAACTGGCGGGGAGCCGTCATTTTAATGGGGGAAGGTCTTAATCGCCTGTATTCCTATCTGCCCGTTTATGCTGAGATAGATGTGGAAAGTTTCGTCGGGCATACTTCTCACTTGCATAAGTGGCTACAGCAGCTAGGAGCCGAACAAGTGGCGATCGCTCTCCAGCAGCTTAACTATGGCTCTGATTCCATGGCTGCAACCTCACCTTGGACATTGCCCACCCTGCAAAAAATGATCCTAGAAAGATAACCCCTCTAATCCTGGATTGCTTTAATCAATCGACCCGGAGAATCACATTGAAGGGAATGTTCTAAAGTATGGTTAGAGTGAAAGTTTGCAGAAACTTTTCGAGACATTCAAAAGTCCCTGTGTTATGACAGGGTTGTAGTGAGTTCACCGTTTTTGGATAGTCCTTTTTGCACCATGCGTTATTCTTCACTTCTCAGGGTTCCCTTGCGTAAACTTGCGCTTTTTGCGATCGCGCCCATCACCATCACCGCAACACTGCTGCTTGAGGGTCTGATTGGGTTTACGCCCGTTGGCACTCAAACAGTAAACGCTCAAACGGCGGAACCATCACGACCGCTGACATTGCGATCGGATATTCAAGAAGCGAACTCCAAAACGGGAGTGATTACCGCCCGTGGCAACGTCCAAATTTACTACCCATCGCGGCAAATTCAGGCAACTGCTGCCCAAGCTCAATACTACAGTCGTGAACGCCGCATCATTCTCACGGGTGACGTTTATGTGTTGCAAAAAGGGAATAGCCTGCGCGGTGAAACCATTACTTACCTAATCGATGAAGGGCGCTTTGTTGCCCTGCCTCAATCTCCCAGACAAGTCGAAGCCATTTATCTGGTGCAAGACAGCCCTGCCCAATCTCCGGCTCCCGTTGCCACACCAACCCCCGTGCCAACGGCTGATCCCTTTGGTCAATCTGAATTCGCTCCTTCAACCACTCCCAGTGGAACGACTCCAGCCCCAACCCGTTGATAGGTGCCCTCATAGCCTCTGATAAGATGAGTACTGCGAATTGTGGTGACTGTAGCCAGGAGTGGGCGGTTGAAAATTGTTCTTGAGAATATTCATAAATCTTATGGGCAGCGCACTGTTGTTAGCCGGGTGAGTCTTTCAGTAGCTCAAGGTGAAATTGTGGGGCTGTTAGGTCCGAATGGGGCGGGCAAAACGACTACGTTTTACATTGCCACAGGGCTAGAAAAACCGGATCAAGGACACGTTTGGCTGAACGACACTGAAATTACTAGCGTTTCCTTTCATCGACGGGCACGCATGGGAATTGGCTATCTCGCTCAAGAAGCCAGCATTTTTCGACATTTGACCGTGAGAGAAAATCTTCTTTTGGTGATGGAGCAAACCCGTGTACCGAGATCGGAATGGGAGGGTCGGCTGCATCAACTCCTGAAAGAATTTCGGCTTGAGAAAGTGGTTAATACTTTGGGGCTGCGGGTTTCTGGGGGTGAGCGTCGCCGGACTGAGATTGCTAGAGCATTAGCCACCGGACGGGAGGGTCCCAAATTTTTGCTGCTGGATGAACCGTTTGCCGGAGTCGATCCGATCGCCGTTAACGAAATTCAACAAATTGTCTCTAAGCTCCGCGATCGCCAGCTTGGCATTCTCATCACCGATCACAACGTCCGGGAAACACTGGCGATTACTGATCGGTCGTACATCATGCGAGACGGGCAAATTTTTGCCTCTGGTAGTTCTGAGGAACTTTACGATAACCCAGCAGTTCGCCAATATTACCTGGGCGATCGCTTCCAGCCCTGAGCGTTAAACTTTCTCCTGCCAATTCCGTATACTTTTCAGCACAAGGCTCATGACTACTACCGACATTTCCACTTCCAAAAAGCCCCCCTTTCGACTTTCCAGCTTTTCAATTCCGGGGCTTTCGTTGATGGATCGGTACATCACCACCGAATTAATTGTGCCCTTTGTCTTTGGGGTCGTTGCCTTCACCTCCATTGGCATTTCAACCGGTGTCCTGCTAGACCTGCTGCGGCGCGTCAGCGACTCTGGCTTGCCCATGAGCATTGCCATGCAATTCTTTTTGCTGCGATTGCCTTACTTCGTCGGGCTTGCCTTTCCCATGTCCATGGTTTTGTCGTGCCTATTAGTCTATGGGCGGCTCTCCAGCGACAGTGAATTGATCGCCCTCCGCAGTTGTGGAGTCAGCATTTATCGATTAGTGGCTCCGGCTGTAGTCATTGGGCTGATTATGAGCGGCGTGACGTTCGCCTTTAATGAAGCCGTGGTGCCTGCTGCCAACCTTAGAGCCACCCAAATACTGGATCAGGCGCTCAACAAAAACAAGCCATCTTTTAAAGAACGAAACATTCTTTATCGTGAGTCTAAAACAATTCGACTTCCTAGCGGTGAAAAAGACGAACTGCTTTCGCGCCTGTTTTATGCCAGAGAATTTGATGGACAGCAAATGAAGGGGTTGACCATTTTGGATTTTTCCCAAACGGGCTTAAACCAGATCGTGGCATCCGACTCCGCTATGTGGAATGCCGAGGAGAAAACCTGGGATTTCTTCAACGGCACAATTTACGTCGTTGCGCCCAATGGCTCCTATCGCAACATTGTCCGGTTCGATCGCCAACAGATTCAGCTTCCCCGCACTCCGCTGGATATTGCGAACACTGCTCGCGATTCCGAAGAAATGACTATTTCCGAGATCCGTCAGTATGTCGAATTGATTGGGCAAACGGGCAACCAAAAAGAAATCCGCAAAATGCGTCTCCGGGCAGAGCAAAAATCTTCTATGCCTTTTGCCTGTCTAGCGTTTGGATTAGTCGCTGCAACGTTGGGTATTCGCCCTCAGCGTTCTGGTCGTGCTGCTGGCTTTGGTCTAACGCTGATTATTGTGGTTTCTTACTATGCGCTGATGGTTGCAGGGCAAATTCTCTATCAGGCTGGCATTGTGAATGCCTTTATTGGCGGCTGGCTACCCACCCTCGTGGCATTGACCACAGGGGTGATTTTGGTCGTTAAACTCAACCGATAATCTTTAAGAAATTTGATTTGCAGAATCGCAGAGCGTTATGACCACCACCTCAAGCTATAGGCTCTTGATCAAGGGTTGTAGCTTGCCTTATAGCTGATTAGAAACGCGTTAGAGATCGCAACGATCAACTCAGCAGGGGTTACCCATGCTGCCGTATCGTTCACTTTGTCCGCGATCGCCCACTAGTGGGTCATTTGGCATGAGTATTGCCATATTTAGAGGGACGATTTCTAGAAATTGGGGAAGCCGTACAAGCACCTGAACCACCCAACTGATGCTGCCGTCGGATTCGTGCTCTCTGTCGTCGCGCAGACCGTTTGCCACTCCACTCAAAGGGAGTTGGATGCTGATTCCAAGCTTGAGCAACTGCTTCAAACCAATCCATAATTTGCTGAGGGGTTTGGGGATGTTGCCCAGATAAGGCTCGTCGTTTCAAAATCCGTTGGATGGATTCTGCCATATTGAGCCAACTTCCGCCCAAAGGAGTGTAAAGGGGTAAGATGCCATGAGCGCATAGCCAGAGGACAAACTCAGGTGTTTTATGTCCTGCCAGATTGTCGCAAATTAACAGCATTCTTAAGGGCGGCAGTGGTTGGGGCAATGTAAATTTGATGCTCAGATTTTCGCGCCATCGTTGCCATAATAAACGCGTATCCGTTGCACTCGTTGCAGCAATCGGGGCAGGTAGAGATTGGACAATCTCTGCTAATTCTTGTTTCAACCAAGGATGTAATACCTGATTGGTACAGCTTTGTACCCCTTTGACTCGGACTTTCCCGTCCCTGGGATGAAAGAGTGTTAACAGCTTGGCAGTCCCATCTTTGACATACTCATGCGAATAAGTTGCTGGATGTTCCTGGGGTTGCCAACTCTCGCCTGGGTAAGGAACCGTGGTAAACGGACCTGCTTCATCTTCACACCAAACGGCTAATCCCATTGCCTCTGCGACGGTATAGGCTTGCTCAATTAATGCTTTTTTGCTTCACCATCCGGGTCTACCACTGTCACCACTCCCGATTTTCGTTTTCGCACCACTTTCCCGGTTTCACACCAACTCCGGTTCTTCTGCCAACTCCATCCTGACTCTTTCAACACCTTGTGTAAGGTGTAGGTACTCACCCGCGATAACTCTGGTTCCTGCTCTCGAATGCTCCGCTGTAGAGTACTCAAGCTCCAGGTTGCCGTTCCATCGGTTAGTCGTTCCGGTTTGCGTTGCACTGCCTGAAGGATTTTGGAGCGTTGTTCACTCCCATACACAACTTCAGGGCCTCCTCCATGTCGGAAGTTCAGTGCTGTAATCCCTTCTTGGTTGAACCGTGCCACTAATTGGGCAACTGCATCTCCAGAGCGTCGTCCGACTCTTCGAGCTGCATCCGTGTAATCGCAACCCTCTGCTACCGCCAGTAATAGTTTGGCGCGGGTAACTCGACTGGCGCTTTCACTTTGCGACCGACTCACTTTTTCTAAATATTGCTGCTCTTCTGGAGTGAGACTCCGAAGGGGATGTTTTTGATGACGAGTCATAGCCTCACCTCACGCTAGAATGTCATCATTTTCGAGCCTTTAGAGAATGGCAGCAACCGTAGCAAATGACCCACTAGGAAGTTTTGACTCACAGGCTTTAATTTTGGTGTGCGATATACGGAAACCCGTACAGTTCCAAAGATTGCATTCATCCTAGCAGTTTCGCTAAATTAGCACTCAAGAGGTGAGAGTGCTAATTTTTGGCTTAAACCCGTTAGACTATTAATAGAGATAACGGTCGGTAGTCAGTCAACACTCTTTTGGCTAAGCCTTTTGTTACTTGTGGCTTGTCTTGGCTAGAGCCTCTTTAGGAATAAAGCATTTCATTCAGCCAAGCCACATCTGAAAAATTTCCTTTGATCATCCCGCTAGTTTGGAGCATTGCATATGGCATCTGTATCGTTGAGCGTCTCTACTGTTAAACCTTTAGGCGATCGCGTGTTTGTGAAGGTCAGCCCTTCTGAAGAAAAAACCGCTGGTGGCATTTTGTTGCCAGATACCGCAAAAGAAAAGCCCCAAGTCGGCGAAATTGCGGCTGTGGGTCCTGGCAAGCGTAGCGACGACGGCGTTCGCCAAGAACCCGAAGTGAAAATCGGAGACAAAGTTCTTTACTCAAAATATGCTGGCACCGACATCAAGCTAGGTAGTGAAGAGTACGTTTTGCTGTCTGAGAAGGACATCTTGGCGATCGTGGATTAAGGAATAGTTTTGAGTTCTCAGTTTTGAGTTTTGAATTCAGAAGGTCGTTCAAAAACTCAAACTTGAAAATTCAACACTAAAGACTTTCCGTTCTATCTCCGCTTACAACATTTCTACTATTCACAAAGGCAACAAAGACTTATGGCTAAGCGCATTATTTACAACGAAAATGCTCGTCGTGCCTTAGAGCGCGGCATGGATATTTTGGCTGAAGCAGTGGCAGTAACGTTAGGACCCAAAGGTCGCAACGTCGTGCTAGAGAAGAAGTTTGGCGCTCCCCAAATTGTCAATGATGGCGTGACCATTGCCAAAGAAATTGAGTTGGAAGACAACGTTGAGAACACGGGCGTGGCGTTGATTCGTCAAGCGGCTTCCAAAACCAATGACGCAGCCGGCGACGGCACCACAACTGCAACCGTTTTGGCTCATGCGATGGTCAAAGAAGGTCTGCGGAACGTGGCAGCAGGCGCAAACGCAATTTCCCTCAAACGTGGGATCGATAAGGCAACGGGTTTCTTGGTAGACAAGATCGCTGAACACGCTCGTCCCGTGGAAGATTCTAAGTCGATCGCCCAAGTAGGTGCCATCTCCGCTGGAAACGACGAAGAAGTCGGTGCCATGATTGCCAACGCCATGGATAAAGTGGGCAAGGAAGGCGTGATTTCCTTGGAAGAAGGCAAATCCATGACGACCGAATTGGAAGTCACCGAAGGAATGCGCTTTGACAAAGGCTACATTTCTCCTTACTTCGCTACCGACATGGAACGGATGGAAGCAGTGATGGAAGAGCCTTTCATCCTGTTGACCGACAAGAAGATTGCTTTGGTACAAGACTTGGTGCCCGTGCTTGAGCAAGTGGCGCGTTCTGGTCGTCCCTTGGTGATCATTGCAGAAGACATTGAGAAAGAAGCGCTGGCAACTTTGGTCGTCAACCGTTTGCGCGGTGTGCTAAATGTGGCTGCTGTGAAAGCGCCTGGTTTTGGCGATCGCCGTAAATCAATGTTGGAAGACATCGCCGTGCTAACGGGTGGTCAAGTAATCACCGAAGATGCAGGCTTGAAGCTAGATGCTGTCAAACTGGATAGCCTAGGCAAAGCTCGCCGCATCACCATCACCAAAGACAACACCACCATTGTGGCTGAAGGCAATGATGGCGCAGTTAAAGCGCGTGTTGAGCAAATCCGTCGTCAAATGGAAGAAACCGATTCTTCCTACGACAAAGAAAAGCTACAAGAGCGCTTGGCTAAATTAGCCGGTGGCGTTGCGGTGATCAAAGTCGGTGCCGCCACTGAAACCGAAATGAAAGATCGCAAACTGCGGTTGGAAGATGCTATCAACGCAACCAAAGCGGCTGTGGAAGAAGGCATCGTTCCCGGTGGCGGTACAACCCTAGCACACTTGGGTCCTGAGTTGGAAACTTGGGCAAACGACACTCTCGTTGGTGAAGAACTGACGGGTGCGCTGATTGTCTCCCGTGCATTGGCAGCGCCTCTGAAGCGGATTGCTGAAAACGCAGGTCAAAACGGTGCGGTGATTGCCGAACGGGTGAAAGAGAAATCTTTCAACGTGGGCTTTAACGCAGCAACCAATGAGTTTGTGGACATGCTGGAAGCGGGCATCGTTGACCCTGCGAAAGTAACCCGTTCTGCTTTGCAAAACGCAGCTTCGATCGCTGGCATGGTCTTGACCACCGAATGTATCGTGGTTGACAAGCCTGAGCCTAAAGATGGCGCTCCCGCTGGCGGCGGCGGCATGGGCGGCGGCGACTTCGATTACTAAAAGGGATGAGGAGTTAGGAGTTTAATACTGCTTTCCCCTGAAACCAAATAGCTAAAAAGCGATCGCTCCTTTGCCAGAAGCGATCGCTTTTTCTATTGATTATCTTGCTTACCAGGGAACTCTACACTTGTGGAATCACTTGGTAGAAAAACTAATGGGTAATGTTCTAGACCTGTGGATCTAAACATTCAAGCCAAACTCATAGCGGTTGATGAATAAACCAATGACGACATCATGCAACCAAGTTGACTTTGAAAAGCAGATGGTTTTGCGAGCTAACCGCTTAATTCGAGTTCGTAACGTTAAATGCTTGCGCTCAATTGTTTGAGTATTCCGTTTGCCAACGGTATGAAACGTCGGATCAAGATGGCGTAATGCCTCCGGCAGGCTACGCCAACATAAGCGCCCCAGCCATCCGTGTAGAACTGCATGATGCCAAACGGTTCTAACATCGCTTTGAGTTCAAGAAAGGCACTATCTTGATGAGTGGACAACACATATGCCAACACTTCACCTGTTTCATGGTCAATGGCGTGCCACAACCACCGTTGCTGTTTTTTTGACCCCACATAGCTCCACATTTCGTCGGCTTCAGCCTCCAAATCTTGCCACTGGCACAGTTTAACGACCGTTTGAGTCGGTTCAAGTTGTTCCAACCGCGCCTGATTGACTGATTTGAGATGTCGATCTTTTTTTTAAGGTTTCAATCACTGTGGTCGGACTAATCTTCAACACTCGTGCGGTATCTCGGATGCCACTTCCGTTGACTGCCATATCCACAATCTGCTGTTTGACTTCAGGCAAATAGCCTCGGTAAGCATAGTCTCGAATAAAGGTGCTGCGAGCGCATTCCGAATTGCGACACTTGTAGCGTTGTTTGCTCTCCTCAGACCGACCGTGCTTAACCACGTTATTGCTTCCACAATCAGGACAAAGAACAGGTTCCAAAACCATACTGTGAGTTCAGGGGTAAATATCTGCCTGTATTCTCGCATTCCCACAGGTCTAGAACATTACCCTCAAAAACCACCTGCTTTAATTGAGAACAATAAAATTGTTGGTTTTATTACTAAAAATCCAAGATTTAGAGGGCGCATTGATCCCGACATACTCAAAGTTACCATTTGTAATCAGTAGAAGAGAGCATATTAATGAAAATCTTGAGCATGGACTTTGCTACTGCTATTTGTAATGGATGAGGTGTTTGATTCCATTTTTATTAGAAGCGATCGCCCCTTTTGTGAGAGCGATCGCTTCACTTTACAGCCATCAGGTTAGGTTCTAAGTCTAAATAGGTGTTGAACAGGTCTGCTAAAACAGCTTCACTATCAATGTCGCCATTGCTGCAAAACCGTTCAACTTCAACCGTTGCGTCTTCAAAAAACTCGATTTCCCACCGTTCACCTGGAATCGCCACATTGACCATTACTGTCTCATCGCGTTGATGCGTTAGAGAGTAGACAATTTGCGCTTTCTCCAACTTCGTTAAAAACTCAACCAGCTTGCTGAATCCATTAGCCTTCATCGATCAAATCTCCTATCGCTCAGTAACTTACGAACTACTTTTAATCCTGTTTGATTGGCATCCGCACCTACCTCTACCTCCTCCCAAACCATCCCAATTAACTCTTCCCAACTCGGCGTGCCCTCTGGCAAAGGTGCTTGCTTAATACTTGCTCGTTTAAGTTTTAAAATGTCAGCAACTCTTAGTCCTGCAAATTTGTGTCCTATTTCTAACCTCCTTGGCGCGATCGCCTGATCTATTTCATGATAATTCGAGGCAAGTTTTGATTTTTAGAATAAGCCCTAACTATTCCAAATTAAAAACTACAAATTAATTTAGAAAAATTAAAATATATCAAATAAACTTAAGATATTGGGAACTTTCTTTACATAGTTCCCGTCTACACATTAGTCAAAGTGTTTAGGCACAAATTTCAAACTGACTACAGGTCTTAAAGGAAAAACTGATGAACGTTTTAAGCTTAAAAACTTTGGTAATTGCCGGCGGCGTTACTTTAGCTGCTACCGCCTTCTCCAACGCGATCGCTCCATCAGCCAGCTTGGCAGGAATGCAAATGCAAAAAGGCGAGATGATGCCTATGGCTGCCCCTGCTAAAACTAACATGGCTAAAACCAGCACCATTGTTGACGTAGCAAGTGGCAATAAGTCTTTTTCCACGTTGGTTACAGCAGTGAAAGCAGCCGGGTTAGTAGAAACTCTGTCTGGCAAAGGTCCTTTCACGGTACTCGCGCCGACTAACGAAGCCTTCAACGCAATACCCAAGGCGACTTTAGAAAATCTTCTGAAGCCTGAAAACAAAGCTACGCTACAAAAAGTATTGACCTATCATGTGATTCCGGGCAAGGTCAAGGCAAAAGATGTCAAACCTGGCTCAGTCAAAACTGTGGAAGGTAGCCCCGTAACCGTGACCGTTCAAGGTGGCAAGGTGATGGTTAACAATGCAAATGTGATCACAACTGACATCAAAGCTAGCAACGGTGTGATTCACGTAATCGACAAGGTGCTTTTGCCTCCCGATATACAGTAGCACTCTTTTTGTAAAGGGTAGAGGAAATCAGGATTCGCTATCATGGTGTAAGCATTCATTTTGCATCTGTGCATCTTAGCCCTCCACCAAGAAGCTTTATTTCCTCTGCCCCAATTGTGGTTCAGACGGCATCGTGGAAAAATGCCGCAACTCGACGGGGTAAACAAACTTACAAATGCCGTGAGGCGTTGCTGATTTAAGAGATGAATTTCGTAGGGACGTTTTGCGAAGCGCCCCTACAGTAAGGGGCAACATTTTCAAATCATCCCCAGATTCAGCAACACCTGCCGTGATTGTGGTCGTCAGGTTGTCAAAAATCCTCAATGACACCCGAAAGATCACGATACCCACGCGCTGATCGTTTGCTGCTCGAACGAATTCCCTTCAAATGATGTTTATAAATGAGTGTTAAGTAGTTTCTTGTTTCCACCGTCTGCGATTAGTCCCTAGTCGGTGCAGCGTCACCTGAATCATGGCAATGTCCAACCATCTCTTGATTATTCTCGCTCACCCGTTCATGGTCTCGCGTTAGTCCTCGGCAATTTTAGAGCCATGCCCAATTCCGTTCGACAACCCATCGCTTGCGTGAATCAAGTAGAGAGAGCCAGTTCAAAGTTGACGATCGCCGCAATCAGGTTGAGGCACAACCCGAAACGCTTGCTTCCCGCAGGGTGGCGATTAGTTGCACATCGCATGAAGTATGGATACCAAAGTTTCACACTTTGCCACTCGTCATTTTTCTGATTCTGAGGCTTTTTGAATGCGGCTGGCAAAATAGTCTTCGCGGAATTTGAGTTGTTGAGCCAACGGCAGAGCTTGCTGAAAGGCAGCGATCGCTTCGGGATATTCTTTTCGCAGCAGATGCACTTGTCCCAGTTGGTCGTAGGCATTCATCACGCCGTAGGTGTTGTACGCTTGTTTTTCAATGTCCACTAGAAAGATATACATTCGCAGGGCTGAGTCGAGGCGATCGTTGGTTCGATAGAGATCGCCTAGTTTTTTGAGCGCGTCTGCTGCGTTGGCGAACTGCAATAGCGGGATCGCCAGCTTGTATGCCAGTTGATAGTTGGTTTCGGCTTGATCGAGTTGGGTCAAACGGCGATGGTTATCAGCAATTTTGAGGGTTAGAGCCGGAATCAGGGTGGCATCGCCTAAAGCAGTTTGATGAAAGGTGATCAGTTGCTCTTGATAAGGAATAGCTTGGGCGGGCTGCTTTGCCTGTTCGTGGATATAGGCAAGCCGATCAAGGTACAGGGGAAAATTGATCGGGTCACGACGCGATCGCGATCGCGCCAACAACTCTTGATAGGGCTGCACCGCGCTGCCATAGTCAAACCAAGCAAGGTGAAGTTGCCCCAAGGTAATCAGCGTCGCCTCCAGCTTAAAGTCATCCTTACGCCGTCGGGCATCTGCCAGCAATTGCTGATAGATTTTGACCGCCGTTTGCGGGAGGCGCACTTGTTGATAGGCAAATCCCAAGGCATCTAGCAACGAAACTTCTTTATCTAGGCTCCCCAAGATGGCGATCGCATTCACGCCCCCTACCGCCAACGGATTGGTATCAAGCGTATCTAAGAGTTGTCGGGCTGATAAAACGGGGGGCGCTTGAGTTTGCGCTTGCGGCTGACTTGATACCGAGTTGGTTTCAGTGTTTCTTGAGGGTGGATTTAGCTCCAATGCTAAAGAAAGATCGGCGGGTAGCGTTTCAAGAGCGGATGAGGGAACAGGTGCCGCCAACTGCCCTTTGCTAGCCGATTGTTCTGCCTGCGATTTTGCCAAAATCTCATCTAGGCGTTTTGTGACCCAGCGCAGTTGAGTGGTGTCGCTGCCCTGCCATGCCACATCGCCCACTCGCCCCAAAGCCAGCACTTCCTCGGTCAAAGGACCTGCTAAGCGCCGAAACCGTAGTTCTCGGTTCCAAGCGTTAAACGCCGCGACGCGATCGCCCTGTTCTAGTTTGGTCGCCCCAATCACCGCTAACCGATTCGCCCCCGCTCGAAGCTGTCGAATTTCTTGAGTCGTTAAAGGGCGATTTTTGTAATCGTAGGGAATCAGCGGATCAGGCGCAGTGATTTCGAGTGGGTTTGAAGGAAATTCTTCTTCAACAGGTTGTTTGCGCTTGTCTGGTGATTTGTTACTTTGAATCGGTTTTGGATTTGCTGGAGCCGACTTTGGAACCAGTTCTGGTGGGGATTGTTGGCTAATTTGGGCGATCGCGTCATGCTGATCCAGCAGACCGCTCGTGCTGATTCCAGCTACTCCCGCCAAGAGACTAAGAGAAACTCTTATTTTTAACTGACTCATCCATCGCCACACCATCCCACTTTTTTCCCACAAAATCGACTTGTTTAACACATTAGACCATCAGACTTACACTCAGTCTAAAGGTTCCGCTTCTTTTAGTCCCTTAAACCCTACAGAGTCTCGGTCTTTTCCTAAAATTGCTGCTATCTGCCGCCGTTGAACACTCATCGTTTCTCTGTAATATTTTACCAATGCTCGTTTCAGCCACGTTTTTGGATGTTTTAGAAAAATCTCATTATTAAGACCATGGCATAATAGAATTCGTTTAGCGTGGCTGCGCGATTTGTGCAGCGCTAGCGAAGCTTTCCACAGGAATTTCTGCGGGAATCCGCCATTATCTTCGGTAAGGGGTTAGAAAACGGTGAAGGTTTTGGTCGTTGGCAATGGAGGGCGCGAACACGCCATCACATGGAAACTGCTGCAATCAGAAAGGGTGCAGCAAGTCATTTGTATTCCCGGCACAGGAGGCACTGCATCAATGCCTCGCTGCCGCAATTTGGCAATGAATGTTTCAGATTTTGAAGGAATTGCCCGATTTGCCTTGGTGAATGGCGTTTCATTAATTGTGGTGGGTCCAGAGGTGCCGCTTGCCGCTGGCATCACCGATTTTCTTCACGCCCAAGGGCTGACGGTGTTTGGTCCAACAAAGCTCGGTGCCCAAATTGAAGCGAGTAAAGCCTGGGCAAAAGATCTGATGCATGAAGCCAAAATCCCGACGGCGATCGCATCAGTTTTTACGGCTGTTGATCCCGCTTTGGCATATGTCCGCGCTCAAGGCTTGCCAATTGTGATCAAAGCAGATGGGCTAGCTGCTGGCAAAGGCGTGACGGTTGCAACCACCTTGGAGCAAGCAGAAGCTGCGGTTCAGGCTGTGTTTAGCGGAAAGTTTGGCGATGCCGGACAGCGGGTTGTAGTTGAAGAATGCTTAACCGGGCAAGAGGTTTCTATTTTGGCGCTCACGGATGGCATCACCATTCGTCCACTGCTGCCCGCCCAGGATTACAAGCGAATTGGAGAAGGGGATATCGGCGAGAACACGGGCGGGATGGGAGCCTATGCCCCCGCGTCGATTGTGACTCCAGCATTGATGGAACGCATCCAGCAGGAAATTTTGGAGCCAGCGATCGCAGTTCTCCGCAAACGCAACATTGACTATCGGGGCGTGCTTTATGCAGGTCTAATGATTACGCCCCAAGGTGATCCTAAGGTGATTGAATTTAACTGCCGTTTTGGCGATCCCGAAACTCAAGTGGTGCTACCGCTGCTAGAAACGCCATTAGACACATTGCTGCTTGCTTGTGTTCATCAGCGCCTAGCCGAACAACCTGCGATCGAATGGAAACCAGGAGCGGCTGCCTGCGTGGTCATGGCATCCGAAGGATATCCCGACACGTTTCAAAAAGGCAAACTAATCAGCGGCATTGACCAAGCGGAAGAAGGCGGGGCGATGGTTTTTCATGCCGGAACCCAAAGCAAACCCCAAGGACTGATCACCGATGGCGGCAGAGTGTTAGGAGTTACAGCCGTAGGTGACAGTTTAGATGTCGCTCTAGACGATGCCTATGCCGCTATTAAACAGATTCAGTTTGATGGCGCTTACTATCGGCAAGACATCGGTCATCAAGTACGCCGCACCATAAGCAGGGAGCAGGTGTTAGGGGTCGGAGTCCGGGAGCAGAAAGCGGAACCCGAAACCTGAAACCCGAATAGAGACAAATTTGAATTCGCTGGTTTCTCTAGGCTAATTGTTAGAGAATAGATAAATAAATCTTAAAACGATCGCTTTGAGATTTATTCGTTACTCTTTGATACAAATAGCCATTATTCAGCTTTGCTAAATTTCTTAAAGCAAATTCAGAAAACAATCGCTCGCTGGTGGTCAGAGTTTACACTCCAGACCAAATTGATGGCAGTGGCAACGCTGGTTGTATCGCTGCTGATGAGTGGTTTGACCTTTTGGGCGGTCAACATCATTCAAGAAGATGCGCGCTTGAACGATACCCGGTTCGGCAGTGATTTGGGTTTACTGTTGGCTGCGAATGTGACCCCGCTGATTGGCGAAAACAACAAAACAGAGCTTGCCCAGTTTTCTCACCGTTTTTACAGCAGCACTTCCAGCATTCGCTACATGCTATATGCTGACGAGGAAGGCAGCATTTATCTAGGAATTCCTTTTTCAGAGTCGGAAGTGCAAAACTCGCTGACGATTCGCCGCAAAATTCACCTTCCGGACGATTATGCTCAACACACGGATGAGCCAATGGTGCGGCAGCATTTGACTCCGGATGGGGAAGTCACCGATGTGTTTGTGCCAATTATTTATGAAGGAGTTTATAAGGGAGTCTTAGCGATCGGCACCAATCCGAATCCCACAGTGGTCACCTCTTCTAACTTGACCCGCGACGTGACGATCGCCGTTTTCGTATCCATTTGGGTCATGGTCATCTTAGGAGCAGTCTTTAATGCGCTCACCATCACCCGCCCAATCAAAGAGTTACTGGTCGGGGTGAAAAATATCGCCTCTGGCAATTTCAAACAGCAAGTGGATTTACCCTTTGGGGGCGAATTAGGGGAGTTGATCGTCAGCTTCAACGAAATGGCAGAAAAGCTAGAGCGCTATGAAGAACAAAACATTGAAGAACTCACCGCCGAAAAAGCCAAGCTAGAAACCTTGGTATCGACGATCGCCGATGGTGCCGTCTTGCTAGATACTGAACTGCATGTGGTGTTAGTGAATACAACCGCACGCCGATTTTTGAATTGGGAAGGGCTGGCGATCGAAGGCAACAATGTCTTGTACTCCTTACCCAATGAAATTCAAGCCGAAATCACTCGTCCGCTTTATCGCATGGCAAAAGGGGATATGCGAGAGGGCGGCGAATTTCGAGTCACTCTCAAAGAACCCATAGACCGCACCATTCGGATCTTGCTAACAAGCGTCTTAGATCTAACGCGAGAAACAGTGAAAGGAGTGGCGATTACCATTCAAGACATTACCCGTGAAGCTGAGCTAAATGAGGCGAAAAGCCAGTTTATTAGCAATGTCTCCCACGAACTGAGAACTCCTTTATTTAACATCAAATCGTTTATCGAAACCCTGCATGAATATGGTGACGATTTGAGCCTAGAAGAACAGCGAGAATTTTTGGAAACAGCGAACCGAGAAACCGACCGCCTGACGCGGCTAGTCAACGATGTTCTCGACCTATCCAAGCTAGAATCTTGCAGAACCTATACCTTTGAAGCAGTCGATTTAGCGCAGCCAATCGAACAAACACTGCGAACCTGTCAGCTTAACGCTCGTGATAAAGGGATTGAACTCAAACAAGAGGTTCAGCCTGATCTTCCTTCCGTTTTCGGACATTACGATCTGCTCCTACAAGTATTTACAAACCTCGTGGGAAATTCCCTGAAATTTACTCCAGCAGGAGGAACCGTTACTATTCGAGCTTATCTGCTGGAAAAAGCAGCGACTAGCGAACCGGATCAGGATCATGAACTATTCCACGTTTCAGAACCGACTCGCACAGTCCGAATAGAAATTGCAGATACGGGTATTGGTATTCCTTCAGAAGATCAGCAGGCGATTTTCGATCGCTTCTTTCGGGTCGAGAATCGAGTTCACACATTGGAAGGAACGGGATTGGGCTTATCCATCGTTCGTAATATTGTTGAAAAACACCAGAGTCGCGTTCACTTATCCAGCGAAGTTGGCGTAGGAACGACCTTTTGGTTCGACCTTGCCATATTTCAAGCGGTCAAACCCGCTTTGCAACCCGATCACCTGGCAGATCACCCATCAGGCGACCTTGAAACCATGCTAGATGTCGCTGCTATCACTGCTCAATAATTCACCTCTAACGGCGAATTAAGACAATGCCCAGACTTACTATCAATAGACCTACGACCAAAAGCAACGACGTATTTCGTTTAACCCACCGCTTCAATTGAAAACCAGCGTCATACTGCGAACTTATCACTTGGGGATTTTGCACATCTTGATACAGTGTGCAATCCATCGCGTAGGGACGCTTGGGAAAATTGCAGCTATCATCAGCGTGATATACACAGCTTGCACAAAGCGGCTCACCCTCCGTCGCTTGAAACAACTTCATGCCGGGATGTCCATGTGCTTTTAGAGACGTGCGGCAATAAGGGCACGCGATCGCCTGAGATTTAACAAACTGGTGACATTTAGGACATTCAGGCATAAACAAAAGTGCAGAGCACAGGGTGCGAAGTCATCTAAATCGTTACAGATATTTTTGCAATAGCAGGTGTAGGCGTTCTTTCGCTTCGCTAGATATTTTGTCTAAAGGCGTGAGAATAGCGTATTTCAGAGCAGAGTGAGCGTTGGAATCGGGGGGATTTTTGGTCAGGCGACGCACAGTTTCTTGAATCACCTTCTGAGCATTGATGGCATTGCGCTGCAAATTGGCAATGACTAGCTCTACCGTAACGCTGTCATGGTCGGGATGCCAACAGTCGTAATCGGTGACTAATGCAAGAGTTGCGTAAGCAATTTCGGCTTCTCGTGCCAGCTTTGCCTCCGGCAAATTCGTCATGCCAATAATGGTTGCACCCCAACTACGGTGCAGATTGGATTCTGCCTTAGTCGAAAAAGCGGGACCTTCCATGCAAACGTAAGTGCCGCCCCGATGAAGGGTAACCTCTGTAAGATTAGAACTTTCGACGGCATCTGCCAAAACCTGCGCCAACTTAAGGCAAACGGGATCACCAAAGGCAACGTGAGCGACAATGCCTTCCCCAAAAAAGGTGGAGATTCGATTTTTAGTGCGATCGATGAACTGATCTGGCACCACCATATCCAGTGGTTTCGCTGCTTCTTTGAGGGAACCCACCGCCGACGCAGAAATTAGATACTTCACGCCCAAACTTTTCATCGCATAGATGTTTGCCCGAAACGGCAGTTCGGAAGGCAACAGGTGATGATTGCGCCCGTGCCGCGCCAAAAATGCCACCCGCACACCGTCTAAACTGCCCACAATCAAAGCATCAGAGGGTTTGCCGAAGGGTGTTTCGATCTGCACCTCTTCTATATCTTTAAGCGTCTCCATTTTGTAGAGTCCACTGCCGCCAATAATCCCGATCGCCGCTTCTGTCATTATTCGTTTTCCTTACATGCCGCCCAATAATCCTTGTCATTCTACTATCTTGCCAAGAGAGACTCGCTTTTCACTTAATCCCCAAAGTCTTCATAGCCAACATTTTTTATTCAACCCAGCACACCTAAAAAATTTGATTTTCCTTAACCTACTGTTATAGGTTTGTTTGTTTTCACTTAACTACCTGAAAGGTAGTGTAGGAAAGGACGGTCAAACAAATAATGACGCAGTTCGTTGTATTCATGAATACGTCCTTTTAATTGATGAAGAACGTGGAGTGTTTCCAGCGATATGAAACCCTTAAGCATTTTATTTGAGGGGTGTCAATAAGCTGCTAATTCAAGTTTGTTATTCAGTGTATTTGCTCTGCTGATGTAGGTTTGCTTCCACAGCAAACGCTTAATACGTTACTATTGTTACCGTGTTGGATGTGAGGATTGAATATGTCGCGCGTTATTTGGAATTCTTTTTGGTTAGCTCCTGCGTTGCTTGGAGCCACCACATTTTCAGCTTTTGCTCAAACCTCTGCGGTTCAGCCCTCAGCATCGCAAGATGCAGTGATGAATCAGGTGTCTGCTTACAGCGCTGAAGGTAGCTCTGCGGTTTCTTTGGATCAAGTAACCTCCGTCTCTCAGCTAACGGATGTTCGACCCACCGATTGGGCATTTCAGGCACTGCAATCTTTGGTAGAGCGCTATGGTTGCATTGTAGGCTATCCCGACAAAACCTTTCGGGGCAACCGTGCCTTAACTCGGTTTGAGTTTGCGGCTGGTTTGAATGCCTGCCTAGACAAAATTCAGGAATTGATTGCTGCCGCAACCGCTGACTTCGTGAAGAAGGAAGACTTAGAAGTCGTTAAGAAACTGCAAGAAGAGTTTGCGACTGAGTTGGCAGCATTGCGCGGTCGGGTTGAATCGCTAGAAGTTCGCACTGCGACCCTTGAGAAGCAACAGTTTTCCACCACTACTCGCTTGAGCGGTGAAGTTATTTTTGGAATTGCTGACACTTTTGGTGATGCTGCCACTGTGGATGGCATTGGTAGACGGCTAACCGTTAATGTCCCCGCACCGACTGCTCTGAATCCTAATGCAACGAGAGCGGTTCCAAGCCCCAGAGGTGACAACACGGAACCTATCTTTGGCGATCGCGTTCGCCTCGTGTTGAACACTAGCTTTACAGGCAAAGATTTGCTGTTTACGCGGCTAGCCGCTTCTAACATTACTCCCTTTGCAACCAACGCCTTCACCGGCACCAACAATACCCGCCTAAGTTTTGATGGTGGCACCGGTTTCAATGGTGCTACTGACAACTCCGTTCGGGTTGACAAGCTGTACTACCGCTTTGCTCTTGGCAAATTGAGACTGCAATTGGATGCGATTAACGCAGAAGCCTATAGCGGTTTAGTCAGTCCTCTCAGTGGTCCTTTCTCTAGCGATTCTCAAGGCTCCATCTCGCGCTTTGGTCGGTTTAACCCCATGCTCTATCGTGCAGGTAATCCTTCGGGAACTGCTGGCGGCAGTGCAGGCGGTTCACTACAGTACAAATTCAATGATTTCGTTCGCTTTGAAGCGGCTTACATCAGTGACAACCAAAGCAACGACCCAACATTAAACGGAACCACCAGAAATGGTTTGTTCTCTGGTTCTTACGCCGCGATCGGTCAGATTGTTCTGTCTCCCATCAGAGGCTTAGATCTAGGACTCAACTACTCTCGCGGTTATCAGCCTTCAGGCGACATCAATTTTACTGCTAGTACTGGCAGCGCCTTTGCCCAACGTCCCTTTGGCAATGGTGCAACCAGTGGGTTTTCATCTGATACCTTTGGTGCTGCTCTCCAATGGGCAGTGACCAGGAACGTTGTGGTTGGCGGCTCCTATAGCTACTCCACCGCTTACCGCAAAGTCAACTCTGACTTTGCCAATGTTCAAACCTGGAATGCGTTTATCGGCATTCCAGATATTGGTGGCAAAGGCAACTTGCTCGGCTTGTCGGGTGGTCAACTGCCCCGGTTGAACGACACTCGTTTTCGGGTAAGTAACGGTGCTGGTCTACGCCAAGTGGATCGCGATGCTTCCTATGAATTGCAAGCGTTTTACCGCTATCGAGTGAACGATAACATTTCAGTGACTCCTGGATTCTTTGTGATCTTTAATCCTGAAGGTAACGCGACCAATGAATCTCAGTATGTTGGCGTTTTGCGAACCACCTTCACATTCTAAGTTGATCTTGGCAAGCTTAATCTAACTAGAGGCACCCTCATTTTTGCAGGGTGCCTCTTTGTATAAAATCTATAAGGAAGTTTGTGGGTGTAGAAGCTAATCTTGTGAGAATGGGGCACTTCGCAAAGCACCTTATTATCGAGATTAGCCCTTGATTACTAGCTAAACATCCCTTATCAAGACGACTCATGCGATCGCGGCAAACCCTGGTTGATCTGTTCTCAACATTCGTCCGGTTTGATGCAGATACCTTTAGCGGTTGGATCAGCGACCCAAAACTGCGACGCAGCATGGAGCAATTGATGAAGTCGGCACCGGAGGGCACCTCAGAAAGTTTTTGGATACTGTACTGGCATAAAGTATGGCAAACCCAAACAACCGACTTCGCAACCAATCACATGACTGCCTACTTGCAGGAAGCCTGTTATTGGGTTGCCCGTAAAATGGCGCTGAATTTGGCTGGTCGTCAATCTACCGCAGATTTGTTTCAGACCGCGATCGCCCGCACTAGGCATGTGCTAAAAGGCTTCAATCCTCAATTCAGTTCCAGCCTCAAAAGCTATGCCGCATTTGCTTTTAGCAACGTGATTAAGGACACGCTGCGTCAGCAACAGGAGGCAGATATTTGCACCGACTGGGCGTTGTTGCAAAAGGTGAGCCAAAAGCGACTGATAGACGCTCTTACTCATGCAGGAATGGATGCTCAAACGATCGCCGCTTATGGGCTGGCGTGGCAATGTTTCAAGCACCAATACGCTCCTAGCAAAAGCGGCACTTCTCGTAAATTGGTCAGACCTGACGGGGGAACCTGGCAAGCGATCGCCCAGCTTTATAACGCTGAACGCCGTAGCCAATTGAATTCAGGAAGCACATCCTGTAGCCCCGACCAACTAGAACAAAGGCTGCTAATCACCGCTCGTGCAATACGAGGTTTTTTATACCCCACGCCAATCTCGATCAATGCCCCCATCGCCGGACAAGAGAATACTGAACTCGCCGATTTTTTACCCAACACCGAGCAAGAATCGTTACTCGCCGCCCTGATCGCTCAAGAAGACGTAAGCGATCGCCAAACGCAGCAGACCCAGTTGAGTCAGGTAATATTAGACGCGATCTCCCAGCTAGAGGCTCCCATGCAGCAACTTCTGCAAGCCTACCATGGGCAACAAATGACCCAACAGCAAATTGCTCAGTTGTTGAATATGCCGCAGTATACGATCTCTCGTCGGCTTGCCAGCCTCAAAAAAACCTTGCTGAAAGCCTTAGCAGGTTGGAGTCAGGATATCCTGCATATTTCCATCACATCTGACGTATTGAATAGTATGAGCACTGTGCTAGAGGAATGGCTAACGGTTCATTACCAGCCTTCCGACCCTTCTTGACCTCGGAGTCTCCCTATGATGTCTTTTGATTCTGCACCATCTACCTATTCAAATCTTCAGGCGCTTCACTTGGAGATTCCGCCCGTGCCAGCCACCGCCGCATTTTCTACGCCGGGTTGCCGGTGGAACGCAGATTTGAATCAAATGGCTCTGACTGCGTTGCTACCCTGGCTACAGGATGAATTCGCTTCTAGAGCAATGGTGTGGATAAATGCCAGCTTACCCAGCATTTGGGAATTTGTGAATGGCAGCGCGATCGAGATCGGAGCATTGCGGCTGGTGCTGATTCCCTCAGAGGCACTGGATACCGACGAGTTGCGTGTGCCCCAAGAATGGGTGGATCTGCCCTCTTGGGCAGCCGATTACTATCTGGCAGTGCAGGTCAACCCGGATGATGGCTGGATAGAGGTTTGGGGCTACACCAGCCACGAACGGCTCAAAACTCGCGGCGTGTACGATGCAGGAGATCGCACCTACTCCCTTGCCGAATCCCATCTGATTCATGACCTGACGGTGCTTCAGGTAGCCCAAGAGTTCTGCCCCACAGAAACGAACCGCGCCGCGATTGCGCCTCTTCCTACCCTAGAACTCACCCAGGCAGCTAACTTAATCGATCGGCTGGGGAATCCTAGCCTTGCTTTTCCGCGCTTGGCAATTCCCTTTTCATTGTGGGGCGCATTGCTGGAGCATGGCGGTTGGCGCAAGCGCTTGTATGAACGCCGCCAGGGGTTGGCTGAATCTTGGTCGGTGGCTAACTGGTTACAAGCAGGCGTATCCACTTTGGCTGATCAAATTGGCTGGCAGCGCGCCCCACTTCAGTTTGCCACAGTGCGTGGGACGCGAAGTTTACCTGCGGTTGGATTAGTGCGATCGCTGACCATTGCAGGGAAATCCTATCGGCTTCAGATTGCTCCTCTGGGCGATCGCTCTACTCCAGAACTCACCGTTTGGCAATTCGAGCTTCGGTCTGCCAACTCCACAGAGACCATTCCCGCTGGAGTCACGCTGCGATTACTCACAGAAGACCTACAGCCTTTTGAGAATAACGAGGACGTGGCGCAAGAGGCTGTAGAGCGCCTGTATATCGACGTGGCACTCCAGCCCGGAGAAGGCTTAGTGTGGGAAGTGCAGCCCACTCCAGAAGGATACGATCGCGAAGTGCTGAGATTTTGAACTGATCCGCCTAGCATTGCATAAATTTCAGCAAGCAAAGCAGCCTATCGCACATCAACAAGTGTATCCATTTTGCTTACATCGCTTGTTAGCGTATGGTCTATTTGAAGACCTCTGAGCATTGGATCGAGTCGGCTTCTTTCCAACGAAGGTTGTTTATACAGTTGCAACTGTTCAATTTGCTCGACCAGCAGAGCAGGAAGCGGTAGATTCAATGTGTTGAATAGATCTCTAAATCGATAACGCCAATCGTGACGTAGGCGAGATTCGACATAGTTACGCCTAGAGATTTCTTGAAGACGAGGTTCATCTTGCAAGAGCGCTTCAAAAAACGGCAGCACCTCATCGGGGTCATCAGGAATATCGATCGTGCTATCTTGCCAACCCATTAGTGTTGCTACTCCCTTGCCCGGAGGCTTCTTGCCTACAATCACGCAGCCTGCTGCCCATCCCTCAAACCAACGGTATAGGAGCGGCGATCGCCCCCGAAACCGCGCTATGTTGCTTGCTTCAAAACACAAGCTTATTTTTGAGCGCTGTAATAGGCGATTGAGCAATGCAAGGTGTTCTTCCATATTGTGCACTTCAGCTCCAGCAAAGGTAGAGTGCATGTAGAGTCGTCTACTCTCTGGTTTGTTGAGTTGCTGCAATTGAGCATGAACCTGTTGGTTGGTTCTGCCATAGCTAAGAATATCGATCGAGCGTTGGGGTTGATACCCATTTAAAGGAAATGTGTTTGTGGCTAACGGCAAAAATGAAGCATTGATCGAATGAAGTTGCTGCACTTCTCGTGCCAAGCTGGGCGTGATCACAAACAGATGGTCGAGCTTAGGTAAAGCATGGCGATTTAGTTGACTTGGATCAAACCCATCCAACAAATAACCCACACGCAAATCAAACTGATCTAGCAAATCCCCCATTGCAAATATAGATGCTAAAAAGCATGATTTTACTCCTATCACGAGCAATACATTAGGCCCCTCTCCTAGTGTTGGCAACTTATCAAGCTTGTACCAGCTTTTGAAAAAAGACTGTCGCGCACGGGTTATCAAGTCATGGCGATCTGTCTCTTTGGGCTTCAGCCAACCAATCCCTTCATTTTGAATTGGATGTAAAAAGTGAACGTTACAAACTGCTGATAGTGCATTTTCTAGGCTGTGACTGACCGACCAGCCCACATGGTTATGGTTTTTATAAAGTTCGGATAAAACAAATAGGTTCATAGGACAGTAAGGGCGCTATGTAGAGGTGAATTTTCTAAATATTTTTTGACGTTTCTATGAGAGGTTGATTACTTAAAGAACATACAAGAAAACACTTAGGAGAATCCACTACTGAAGACGCACTTTATGAAAACGTTAAGTAAAAATGATGAAATCCAGTAAAACTTCCCCAAAGTAAAAATGTACTTTATGAAACCATTATAAACTGCGGAAATCGGCTGAATTTATCAAAAGAGGTAGCGGCTTACAGTATCCTTTGTTTTTGCTAACTCTATAGAGTAGACGCAATGTGCGACGTGCCTAATTGCCCTCACCCTCAAGCCCTCTCCTAGAGCAGGCGCGGAACTTTGACCTATTCTTGTTCCCCGTCTCCCGACTTGGGAGAAAAGGCTGAGGGATGGAGTTCTCTTCCCGCAGGGTGCGCTGACTTTAGTTGCACATCAGGTGAGTATGTAGATTTCACTGAGTTAATGGCATTTTTGGCTCATGGCATTTTTGACCCAGTGGTCATCCAAACTTTTCCCCTCTGGACTCTGCCATGCTTATTAAGCTACAAGCATAGAAATTTTGGAATTCCATAGCAGTTACACTATACAGTTGAGGATGTTTTACGCAGTTTCAAGAGTTTGCTCATCAAACACTGTTCTGCTTCATCCATTGGTATCCATAGTTTACTCCACTCGTTTTTAGGAAGTCCATTCATGACCGTTACTCCCATTCGTGCCAAAGAATTAAAACACGAAGTCAAAGATTTATCCCTTGCCCCACTTGGGCGGCAGCGGATTGAGTGGGCAGGGCGGGAAATGCCTGTCCTCCGCCAAATTCAAGATCGCTTTGCGAAAGAAAGACCCTTGGAGGGACTTCGGTTAGTGGCGTGCTGCCATGTCACAACTGAAACGGCTCACTTGGCGATCGCCATCAAAAATGCTGGGGCTGATGCGCTACTGATTGCTAGCAATCCCCTCTCTACGCAAGATGATGTGGCGGCTAGTTTAGTTGCTGATTATGGCATTCCCGTGTTTGCTCAAAGAGGCGAAGACAACGATACCTATCACCGTCACGTTCAAATCGCGCTAGACCACCGTCCCAACATCATTATTGATGATGGCAGCGATGTGGTTGCGACGCTGATTCAAGAGCGTCAGCATCAAATTGCTGACCTGATTGGCACCACTGAAGAAACCACCACGGGCATTGTGCGCCTGCGTGCCATGTTTAGAGATGGCGTGCTTACTTTCCCTGCCGTTAACGTCAACGATGCCGATACCAAGCACTTCTTTGACAACCGCTATGGCACTGGGCAATCGACCTTAGATGGTATTATTCGCGCCACCAACATTCTGCTAGCGGGCAAGACCATTGTGGTCGCTGGCTATGGCTGGTGCGGCAAAGGAACTGCTCAACGGGCTAGCGGCATGGGTGCCAATGTGATCGTGACTGAAATCGATCCCGTGAAGGCAATTGAAGCGGTCATGGATGGCTTCCGAGTGTTGCCGATGGCGCAAGCGGCTTCTCTGGGTGATATTTTTATTACCGTGACTGGAAACAAGCATGTGATCCGGGCAGAGCATTTTGAGATGATGAAAGACGGCGCGATCGTCTGTAACTCAGGACACTTTGATATTGAAATTGACCTCAAATCTTTGGGTGCTCAAGCAACCGATGTTAAAGATGTGCGGAACTTTACCCAGGAATATCGCTTGAAAAATGGCAAAGCGGTTGTCGTGTTGGGCGAAGGCAGATTAATCAACTTGGCGGCAGCAGAAGGGCATCCTAGTGCTGTTATGGACATGAGTTTTGCGAATCAGGCGCTTGCTTGTGAGTATTTGGCGACCAATAAAGGAAAGTTGGCACCGGGTCTTCATTCCATTCCGGCTGAATTAGACAAGGAGATCGCTCGTCTAAAACTTCAGGCGATGGGAATTCAGATTGATACTTTGACTGCTGAACAAACTGAGTACATCAACTCTTGGACAGCGGGTACTTAACTCTGGTCAATCGTTAAAAGCGCGAGGGGAAGGGCGATCGCTCTTCCCTTTTCGTATTTTTATCCACCTAGTCACTGTAATGCTCAGAGGTGCAGGGCATTTTTAAGCAGCGCTCAAGCACCTCAACTCGATGGACTCGCCAAAAATATTGAGGATTAAGGCTAATTCTATATTGCGCGTCAAACACCGGTTGGGTCAAAAACTTCCACAGAGGAAACCGAATAGAGCAGTGCTTTGAATACATAACTAAAACTTTGGGGTTACTAAAATGGGCAACATTAAACCGAAAACGCAAGCCTGTTAGCGCTCAATTCTGTTCATCTAAAGACTATATTCTCAAGAGCGATCGCACGATCCGCACAGGAGACGCTAGTAGTAAAGAGCGAGAGATGGGCAATCTGCTTCTTATAGACTGGCAAATCTGTAAACGAAAACCCTGGTAAAGATTGCGGATTCTTTGTTGAGCAATAACAGCGGCATCTGTAATATTACGGAGGCAACATAGGGCAGCCTAGTTGGGGGACTATGTTGGGAGACTATTTTTCAGAACTCCTCTTTTTCACTCCGTACTGGTCACTGCTTTAGGCATACCGCATTCCAACAGTGGCAGGCGCGATCGCCTTAGTTGTCGGCTGCCCATAGGTAATGGATAGATGAAACGGCAGCGATTTAATGCTGTAGCCGCGATCGCTTTGGTTTAGTTCCAAAAAGAAGCTCTGCCAAGTAGACGGACGAACCGTCCAAGCATCGGGCATTCCATCTTCACTATTGGTGGGCAAGATTGCTTGAGGGTTGTACTCTACGGCGATCGCATCAAATCGCATTTCAGCTTGACGCATCGAATTGATCAAATTGCGCCAATCGTAGTATTGCTCTTGAGCATAGATAGACTCATGGGCATGGACTGTTGCCCCAAACAGCCAGGTTAACTTGCCAAAAATTTCTTCTAAACGGGGGCGATCGTCCATCAACAATCGAGCTTCTTCAGGAATTAAAATGCTTCCCTCAATAGGCATCCACAATTCAAACGACGTGAATGCATCAATCGGAATTGTTTTCAGCATCAAGCTAGAGGCAAGCCCAAAAGGGTTTGGAGCCACTGCTAAATCGGGCGGAATAAAAGAATTTATCGTCTGACTCATAACCTTCCAAGTATTGACAAAGGGGGCTATTTTAGACTTCCCAATAACACGCTTCTCACAACACAGTGCTTCATCAACAATTAACAATCAAGGCGGTTGACTAGGCTCACTGCTCAGCACTTTGCTACACAAAGTCATAATCAGTTTTAATTGTCGAAGAAGTTTAATATTGCCATTAGGGTATCCTGATGGTGTTTCAGAACCGTCTAAGATAAATAGTAGTACCAAAAATGAAAGGGTTAAAATCAGCAACCATGAATCAGACGCTTGCAGAAACGACTGCAATTGATCAAGAGCTTTCCAACCGTTTTATCAACCTTGATCGCAGTGGTTATTTTGTGATTTTTGTAGATGTAAACGAAAAACTGATCTGCGCTAAATACTACACAAATTTTATTGATGAGCGGGGTCTAGCGTGCGATCCTGACACGGGCAAGCCCATTCCCTGTGATGGCACTGTTTCGCGTCTACCCACGCGCCTGTTTAGCGGCAGAACTGCAAAAGAAATCTGTGTTCAGATTTTTGAACAAACTACGGATTGTCCGGTTACCCAGTTTGATCATGCTGCGTATTTAGGGCGCGAATTTCAACGGGCAGAAGCCGCAATGTTAACGGGTCAAGAGTATATCCAGGACTAAAAAGTACTTGGATTGGTTTCTATCCGTTTTCGGTAGCAGGTTGAATGGGCGCAGTTTGAGCGAAAGCAGGCGGTTTACCTAAGGCAATTAGCTCTTTTTGGAAGCAAGGATACCAATGTTCAAGTTCTTCATTCGATAACTTAAACACTTGGGGCGAATGTCTAAGCGCACTTAGCAGCCCGCGAACCTGTGGAAAAGTCCAGCGGCGGCTTAGTCCATCTTTAAATATTTCAGCTAGAACACGCCTTGCGGTGAGTTGATAAAAACGATCGCGATCGCGGGTCAAATCGTTAGAATATCGCCGTAGACAAACCGCCTGGTTCATTGCCGATAACACCGACACCACATATCGAGAGAGCCTGCCGCTATTGCTTTGAAAATGATGGAGTTTAGCATCAGAAGCTTCTAGCAACATGCCCTGCTGTGAAACCCGATAGCTAGCATCCATGTCTTCTAGCAGCGCATAGAACAACAGCAAGGGTTCAAACTGCTCTTGGGCGATCGCCTCCCGTCGATACGTCATCCGGCATCCATGAAATATTTTGACCGGGCGCACATTCAACTGGCTAAGTGAAGTTGGAACTGAGTAGATAGGAAACTCACCATCATAGGGAATACACAAGAAATCTGAATCCATCAGAAACAAATGCCTCCAGATGAACCGTTGAAAAGCCTCAATTCCTGGAATCCACTGATCTCGATAGGAGCCTACCGTTTTTTGGACATCGTCTACCGTCACCTCGGAAGGCAGAGTGGGTGCTAAGATACTTTGGACTCCTTTCACAACCCCTTCAGTATCCGCCTCATAAACCCGCATAATTTCTTCAGCACAGGTTGGATACATCAATGAATCATCATCCAGAAAGAAAGTGATGTCTGCGGTTGCTAGCTCCATCCCTTGATTGCGTTGCAGGGGCAACCCTTGCTGCAATGCCGCCTGATAGATCCAGCGAATCTCTGGATAGTTGGAGGCGATTTCACCGATGACCTGACTGCGGGTGCTTTGCCAATTATCGCTGGCATCAATCACAATGATTTCGCTAGGCTTCCGGGTTTGCTCGACTGCTAACTGAAGACACTGGGAGAGAATCTTTTCCCGTTGGTAGGTTGCAATGACTAAGCCCCAAGAAAGTGTATTGTTCATAGGTATGGGAAAACAGGTGTCGGGTAGCAGGTGTCAGGTGTCAGGTAGCAGGCTTATTCATCTGGAACCTGAAACCCGAAATCTAGTTATTTATCGTTTTCGACCGGTCACTGTATTAAATCGCCTGCGCTCTTTTTCTTGTTGGATCATGCGATAGCCAAATTGCAAGGGTCGTCCGGTTAGTTTCCAGAAAGGCGATCGCTCTAGCCATTGTGCGTAACCTGTAGAAACGTCGTTGGCTAGGAGATTGCGCCAATTGAGCGAGAGTTGATCGGGGGTAAATTCTTGCGATCGCTTCCAGCCATTATCAACCATTGCTTGATAGAGATCTGGATTGTCTCGCAATTTTTGTAAGGCAGCAATCACATCTTCTGGCGTATGAACTTCAATGTAGTCTAGATCAGATTTCCGCAGGGCTTGATAGGCAGATTCGGCACCCAAGAGGGCAGGACAACCCGCAAACCAGGCATTGATCAACTTAGAAGCGGGCTTTGATTCTAAGTATTCCCGGTTTGAATACCGAATTGCTAACACAACATCTGTTTCAGAAAATTCGCTCCAATCTGAAAGGCTTACCTCATAATCTGGCAGAGTTGAAAAGGTAAACCCCAATGAGGTCAGTTGAGAGACAAACTCAGAGTTTTTAAACACGTCAGGTAAGTAATACCAGCGTCCTTTGAAGGCAAGCGTTTTAACTTGAGTGCCACGCTGGGGATCGCGCGATCGCAACTCTGGCTGCACCCAATATTGCATTAAGTGATCCGTTGGAGCCAAAATATTCAGCGAATTTTGCACGATTCGATGGGCGCAAATTTCGGGGCGCGGTCGATCTTGTTGGCACACCACCAAATAGCTCTTGAAGGGCAACCCCCGCCATAAGCTGCGCTGCATCAATTCTTCTCGTGACACCACGCAAATGCAATTGGGAATATAGCGATCGACTAAGTGAACATCCAACCCGCGCAGCTTTAACTGTAGATAAGTCTGCACAATCCACGAACTGCTGCCGCCCCACTCAGGACGGTAATAATCAGCAAACGCAGGCATTTCAGTGACGATTTGAAACTGCTCACACAAGGCTGAATCATTCCGTACAAAATAAACCGGATGCGGCAGGGGCGCGAGGGTTGGATAGGTATTCATTGTGAATGGAGACAGGTATCGGTGTTTCAAGCAATGAAATCCCGAAACACCGATGCTATCTTAGGCGTAAATCCTTTCGGCGTAAATCCTTTCGGCGTAAATCTTTTAAGCGTAAACTTTGCGGTAATAGGCTTGATATTCTTCAGACAGCAACGGTTTCCACCAGTCTTCATTCGCTAAAAACCATTCCACTGTGAGCCGTAGCCCTTGCTGTACGGTGACTGAAGGAGTCCAACCGAGTTCGGTTTGCAGTTTGGTGGAGTTAATGGCATAGCGGCGATCGTGCCCTGGGCGATCTTTGACGTAGGTGATCAACTCTTGGGCGGGGCGAACGGGTAAATTGGGAGCTAATTCATTCATCAAGTCGCACAGCATATGAACGAGGTCGATATTTTTCACTTCGTTATTACCGCCGACATTGTAGGTTTCGCCGACTGCTCCGAGATGCAGCACCGAATCGATCGCACTGCAATGATCGCCGACATACAGCCAATCTCGAATGTTTTGTCCATCTCCATAAACGGGCAGTGGCTTACCCATTAAGATGTTAATGCACATCAACGGAATCAGCTTTTCAGGAAAGTGATACTGACCGTAGTTATTAGAGCAATTGGTGATCGTGGTGGGCATTCCATAGGTGTGGTAGTATGCCCGAACTAGATGATCGCTTCCGGCTTTGGATGCGGAATAGGGGCTGTTTGGCGTGTAGGCAGTGGTTTCAGTAAAGGCTGGATCGGTGGGGCTGAGGCTGCCATACACTTCATCGGTGGAAACATGGTGAAATCGATAATCAGTCGGGCAGTCTGCGGATTGCCAATGCTGACGAAATGCCTCTAATAGAGTAAAGCTGCCAACTACGTTGGTGCGAACAAAGGCATCGGGTCCCAAAATGGAGCGATCAACGTGGGATTCTGCGGCAAAGTGAACGAGGGTATCAATGGCTTCTTCTTGCAGCAGTGCATCCACTACTGGGCGATCGCAAATATCCCCTTTCACAAAGCGAAAATTTGGATGATCATCCAAAACCGCCAAGGTTTGACGATTACCCGCATAGGTAAGCGCATCTAACACTACAACGCGATCGCCCGGATATTTTTGACACCAATAGTGAACAAAATTGGCTCCAATAAATCCGGCACCACCCGTCACAATTAGACTACGGGGCTTTCTCAAAGGCTGATTCGATTCCAAAGAAGTCATTAGTCCACCTGTTCAAAATTTGCTAGCTAGTACAAACCAAAATCAAATGCAACCCTAGCTCAATCACGCACTACGATATTTCAATATTGATCCGGTTTCTCAAGACGTTACTGCTGTTATAAGAGATTTAGAATGGGAATGAGTTCCGTATAATCCCTTACGCCATCGCGGCTAAAATCACTTCTAGCAGATTAACTCTTCCAATTCCTCCAAGATTTTACCCAGCGCTTTTCCAGCCGTTTCAACCGAGAAATGCTGAATCGCATACTGCATCACATTTTGTTCTAATCAGTTTCGCTATTCTTGATCGTCTCATCCCAAATCTAAGGCTTGCACTAAATCCTTAACCGATTGAGGCTCGATTAGCAGCCCGGTTTCTCCATGAGTAATATCAGGATCTACGCCAACTCAATTTGCGAGTCATCCCCAATCATAAAACGCAGCGCTTTGGGACGTTTGGGCGCTACCTTCAACTGGGCACGCTGCCCAATGACACTATCTACAATCCGCTGTTGAATGCTGACAATACTGGCACCTTGTAAGATAACGCTGTGTTCTAGATCGGCTTCGATCAAGGTCACTTGATGATCAATGCTGCTGTAGGGACCAATAAAACAGTTCTCTAGGTGGCAGTCTTCGCCAATCACTACAGGGCCGCGAACAGTGCAGTTGATCAGTTTAGACCTAGCTCCAATCTGTACCCGCCCAGAAATTTGGGTTGCAGCATCCACCTCACCCACAATACTAGACTGCAAACAGGTATCTAAAACGATTTGATTAGCTTCTAAAAGGTCGTCTTTTTTTCCAGTATCAAGCCACCATCCTTCAATCTGGCGGGCTTCGACTCGTTGCTGATGGTTGATCAAATTTTGAATTGCATCGGTGATTTCAAGCTCACCACGCGGCGATGGCTGAATGCGATCAATCGCATCGTGAATCGTTGGCGCGAAGAAATAAATGCCTACGAGCGCTAAGTTTGAAGGAGGAACCTTAGGTTTTTCAACTAGGTTTATGACTCGACCTTGATCATCGATTTGAGCGACCCCAAATGCTGAAGGGTTCGACACGGGGCGCAGCATAATTAGAGCATCAATTTGGCTTTCTTTGAATTGAGTCAGAAATCCACTCAGTTCATTTTGAATTAAGTTGTCTCCCAAATACATTACAAATGGGGAATCACCTAAAAAAGGTCGAGCAATCTTGACAGCATGGGCAAGACCCGCAGGTTTGTCTTGCAAAATGTAGGAAATATTTGCACCAAAGCGATCGCCATTTCCCGTTTTCGCCTTCACTTCTTCGCCAGTTTCTGGGCTAATAATAATCCCAATATCTGTAACGCCTGCCGCCACAATAGATTCAATTCCATACCAAAGAATTGGCTTGTTGGCGACCGGAACTAATTGCTTTGCTCCCGTATAGGTTAGAGGGCGTAGTCGTGTGCCTTTACCACCACTTAGAATAATTGCTTTCATTAGAAGACTCTCAATGATTGGTGAACAGTTGACTAGAACTATGGATAGACATCAGCAAACTTTAAGGGTTTTCCTACTTGATCTTTTGCAGACAGGATTGGCTCTCCTTCTAGGGGCCAATTAATGGCTAAATCTGGGTCATTCCAGAGGATAGAGCGTTCATGTTGAGGAGCGTAATAATCCGTCGTCTTATACAGCACTTCAGCGACTTCAGAGACGACCATGAAGCCATGAGCACATCCGGGGGGCACCCAAAGCATCCGCTTGTTTTCAGCGCTCAGTGTACAGCCTACCCATTGTCCAAAGGTGGGAGAGTGTTTGCGAATATCAACAGCTACATCAAAAATAGTACCGGCGATCGCGCGTACTAACTTGCCTTGAGCCTGCTCGATCTGATAATGAAGCCCCCGCAGCACGTTTTGATTGGAACAAGAGTGATTATCTTGCACAAATGGTTTTGTGATTCCAGCTTTATCAGCAAATGCCTTGCCGTTATAACTTTCTAGAAAAAAACCACGATCATCTTGAAAAACTCGTGGCTCAATGATTAGAACATCAGAGATTTCTGTAGGCAAAACATTCATTTCGACTTCCTTATACCAATGAATTAGCTACTGAATTAACTACTATTTGAAGTCTTCCAAAGACTTCTGTTCATCATTTTATTTCTTGCTCCTTCATAAGTTATAACCCTTACTAAGAGTTATACCCTGAAATGAGCCGGGCATCATCTAGATCGAAAGCAACTTTATCAAAAAATAAAGTACAAAAAGATTACTTGAACTAATGTCTTCACTCGTACCTACTGTTACTTGTATGTCAAAGATACGTCCGGAAAATTAAAGTGATGCGTAGATGCTAATTTAGAAATAAAGCTAGATTCTAATCTCAATGATTCATGTTCAAAAATAGTTAAAGCTAAAAAGCCCTGTAGTATAAAATCATTTCAGTGAGTTAAACAATTGATTCATCATTTTTTGATTCATTTCTACTTTTTACAGAAAGCAAACTTTAATTCTCAGGAAAAATTTATCACCTTTTTTTGAACGAAATAAAGTCTGGCAATGTAGCATTTTTGACATATTTCAATCTGTTTGTAGGGTCAGGTCTTTTCTTTTTACTTCATTAGAGTTCCCATTTTTTTGCATGACTCACTAGTCTTCTAAAACAAAGGGGCTATGTCGAGCGATCGCAAATTGAATCAGTTGATGGACTAACTCAGCAAAGGACACTCCAGCCGCTGCCCATAGCTGAGGATACATGCTAGTTGCGGTAAAACCGGGCAGCGTGTTAACTTCATTAATCAAAATTTCTTGAGTGGCTTCAATGTAGAAAAAATCTACTCGCACCAATCCTGCTCCGTCGATCGCCGTAAACGCACGAAGTGCCATCTCTTGAATTTGTTGGGCAACGGTTTCCGGTAAAGCCGCAGGGATAATCCAATCTGCTTTGCCAACCGTGTACTTAGTTTCATAGTCATAAAAATCGCTTTGGTAAGTGATTTCACCAACGGTAGAGGCTTTGGGTTGGTCATTGCCTAACACTGCACATTCCACTTCTCGCGCAATGACCCCGGCTTCAACAATGATGCGGCGATCGTAGGTGGCGGCACTATCTAGCGCGGCTTCTAGCTGAGAGCGATCGCGGACTTTTGAAATTCCAACGGAAGAGCCAAGGTTGGCTGGTTTAACAAAGCAAGGGTAGCCAAGAGTGACTTCAATTTGCTCACACAACTTGGTATAAACGCAGGGATCAGACCAGATTTGCGATCGCGTGACTGCCATATATTTAACTTGCGGTAATTCTGCTTGAGCAAATATTTGCTTCATGGCAATTTTATCCATGCCGATCGCCGCACTCAGTACGCCCGATCCAACAAATGGCACCTGCATCAACGTCAGCAAGCCTTGAACAGTGCCATCTTCGCCATTCGGTCCATGCAGTACGGGAAACCAAACATCTATGTCACTCACCGCTGAGGGAAACCGCCAGCGCTGGTGAGCGCCTGAGCTAGGGGAAGAGGTTTCAAGTTGCGATGGAGTATTGGATTCAAGCACTTTTTGGGCGATATCCGGATCACACCAAATCCCGTTTTTTTGAATATAAAACGGCAACAACTCGTAGCGGTTCTGGTTTTCCGCAGTGGTTAGCGCCTGGGCGATCGCGATCGCTGAGCTAATTGACACCGCATGTTCACCAGAGCAACCACCAAACAGAAGTCCAACTTTGAGTTTTTGCATAAGGGCGTGATCCTAGTCTTGGTTTATAGCAATGGACTGAGTTTCCTGCATATTCGAGTTTATTTTCTCAGCGCATGGTTATGTATGCTTACAATCCTAGTGCGAAAGGGGATGAAGGCTGCTAGGATCGTTCAGCTAAGAATGATTTTAGTAAGGTGCAAGTTAAAAAAGCGTCTTCCTTGTTTCTTTAATTCCCTAGTATTTACGTACTCTGTCATAAGCTGACATACATTCAATTGCAAGACTAGGGGCTTTGCAAGACAAAGGGCTTAAGACCCTGGTTAATCGGTCTTTTTGAGTTTTTAGAACTAAACTTAAATGACGATCAGCTAAACAAGGGTGCTTCATCTGGTTAAAATCATTCCATTGCTTAAGCTATTAGCTTAGGGTGTAGTGTGAACGGCAACTGATAAGACTGTCCCATTCAACATGACGCTAAGTATGCGATCGCATAAATTAGACAACACTGTACAATCGGAACTTGATAAGTTAGATCAATTGATTCTTCAGGGGATGGCGTTCGTTTCAGATGGCTCTTATCGACAAGGGTTAGCTATTTTGGATCAGACAATTCATCTCCAGCCAGATAATTTTGAGGCTTGGTATCACCGAGGGGATGCGCTGGCAAACTTGGGTCATTATGATGAAGCGTTAGAAAGCTTTGATCGGAGTCTTGCCATTAATCCTGATAATGCTGATGCTTGGGTGTTTCGTGGAGTGGTATTGATTCACTTAGAGCGATATTCTGAGGCGCTGGAAAGCTGCGATCGCGCGATCGGCTTGCAAGCCACCAACCGAGAAGCTTGGACGTTTCGGGGAGCCGCCTTACACCATCTAGGGCAGTACAAAAAAGCCTATGCCAGCTATCAGAAAGCAACTCAAGGAGAAGGCTAATTAATTCGTTACGCCTAACAAACTGGCAATCAGAGCTTGCTGGGCGTGCATTCGATTTTCTGCTTGATCCCATACGCGAGACTGAGCGCCTTCCATAACATCATCAGTAATCTCTTCACCGCGATGGGCAGGTAAACAATGCAGCACGATCGCAGAATTATCTGCATGGCTCATCAGTTCCTCATTCACCTGATAAGGCTGAAAGATCGGAATCCGAGACATTGCCACATCTTCTTGCCCCATGCTTGCCCACACATCGGTATAGATGACCTGAGCGCCCTTAACCGCCGCGATCGCATCAGTTGTTGTGGTAATTTCAACGCGATCGCCGGCAATTTTCTTCGCTTGCTGCACAATCTCGTCCAACGGCTGATACTCATTGGGAGAACTAATTCGCACATTCATACCCGCCAAGGCACAGCCCAACAGCAAAGAATGCGCCATATTGTTGTTGCCATCACCCACATAAGTTAGTGTCACACCTGCCAGTTCCTTAAACGATTCTTGAATCGTCTGTAAATCTGCCAATACCTGACAAGGATGTTCTAGATCGCTCAGCGCATTGATGATCGGAATTTTGGAGTAGTGGGCAAAGGTTTCCAGATCGCGCTGATCAAAGGTACGAATTGCCAAAACATCCAGGTAGCGATCGAGGACTCTTGCTGTATCCGCCAGTGGCTCTCCTCGGCTTACTTGAGTCACGCTAGGATTTAAATCTAGCGCTTGTCCTCCTAAGCGCGTCATTGCCGCAATAAAGCTGACGCGAGTCCGAGTTGATGCCTTATAAAACAATAAACCCAAGAGCTTTTGACATTGTGGATAGGTTGCGCCAGCCTTAAGCTGTGCCGCAAGATACAGCAGATCGTGTAGCTCCTCGGCTGTCAAATCTGCCATGCTGAGTAAATCTCGTCCTTTCAGTGCCCCCATGCTGCCCCATCCATAATCACTGCGTAAAAGCCTATCAAATGCAAGCTGCGAAACCTAGTGCGTGTCATCAAACTAAGACTCTGTTTGAGGAGTAATGAGGTAAAAGAATAGAGACATATCCTCACATCTTCATCCCTTGACTACTAGTTTGAGTCCCCGCTAGTCTCCACACCTGCTGCTTGCAAAGCGGCTTGAGTCTTCTCTTGGTCAAGCTTTAGCACCAGCACTCCTAGAGGAGGCAGACAAAGATCGATCGAATAAGGACGATTTTGGTATGCCCATTCCTCAGTCCATTTGCCGCCTAAGTTCCCCATGTTACTGCCGCCAAACTCACGGACATCACTATTGAATATTTCTTTGTAGAAACCTAAAAACGGTACGCCAACTCGATAGTGAGAATGAGGTTGAGGCGTGAAGTTGCAAACCACGATCGCAAACTCTTTGTGATCTTTTGACCAGCGGATAAATGACACCACACTATGGCGGTTATCGCTACAGTCAATCCATTCAAAGCCACCCTGCCCGCCAAAATCCCATGAGTAAAGCGCTGGTTCACTGCGATATAACTGATGCAAAGCAATAAAGAAACGCTTCAACTGTTGATGAGACTCATGCTGAAGCAAATTCCATTCCAAATCTGCCCAAACATTCCACTCGTTCCACTGCCCCAGTTCCATGCTCATGAAGATGGTTTTTTTACCAGGGTGGGTAAACATATAGGCAAACAAACAGCGAACATTGGCTTGTTTCTGCCACTCGTCACCGGGCATTTTGCCAACAATGGAACTCTTACCATGCACAATCTCATCGTGAGAGAGTGCCAGCATGAAGTTTTCACTGTGGTGATACATCATGCTGAAAGTGAGGTTGTTTTGATGAAACTGCCGGAACCACGGATCCATGTGGAAGTAATCCAGCATGTCGTGCATCCAGCCCATGTTCCACTTTAGGTTGAAACCCAAGCCACCGACGTAGGTTGGCCAAGAAACCATGGGCCAATCAGTGGATTCTTCGGCGATCGACAGCACCCCCGGAAAATAGCTGAAAATAACGTGGTTGGTTTGACGCAAAAAGTCTGCGGCTTCGATGTTTTCTCGTCCGCCATATTGATTGGCAATCCATTCTCCATCAGGACGCAGATAGTCGAGGTAAAGCATGGAGGCGACTGCATCGACGCGAATGCCATCGATATGATATTTATCAAACCAGAAGAGGGCATTGGCAACGAGGAAGTTACGAACTTCATTGCGGCCGTAGTTAAAGACCAGTGTGCCCCATTCTTTATGCTCCCCATTCCGTGGATCGCCGTGTTCATAAAGGTGGGTGCCATCAAAAAATGCCAGCCCATGCCCATCTTTGGGAAAGTGACCCGGCACCCAATCGACTAAAACCCCAATGCCGTGTTTGTGGCATTCATCCACAAAATACATGAAATCTTGGGGAGACCCAAAGCGAGAAGTGGGCGCATAGTAGCCAGTCACTTGATAGCCCCAAGATCCATCAAAAGGGTGTTCAGCGATCGGCAACAGTTCCAAATGGGTAAAGCCTAGTTCCTTCACATAAGGAATCAGTTTGGCTGCTAGTTCGCGGTAGGTAAGAAAGCGAGTATCCGGTTTCAACTCGGAAACGACTACAACGGGTTCGGTTTCTCCATTGGGAAGACGGGCAGGCTCGGAGGTCGCGGCGTGCAGCCAAGAACCCAAATGCACTTCATAAACGGAGATGGGTTTGGTGAGTGGATCGACATGGCGGCGTTCCTCCATCCAGTCACTATCGTTCCAGGTATAAGTAGTGAGATCCGCGACAATGGAAGCCGTTTTAGGGCGAGGTTCTTGATAGAAGCCGTAGGGGTCAGATTTTTCGTAAATGTGACCTTCCCAATTTTTCACTTCATATTTATAGTGAGCGCCTACTCCAGCATCGGGAATAAAGAGTTCCCATACGCCGTTGGTGCGCTTGCTCATTTGGTGCTGTCGTCCATCCCACTGGTTAAAATCACCGAGAACGGAAACATTGCGGGCACTGGGTGCCCACACTGCAAAATATACGCCCTTTACATCGTTGAGCTCGGCTGGGTGAGCGCCGAGTTTTTCATAAATCCGGTGGTGGTTGCCTTCCCCAAATAGATGAATATCGAGGTCGGTGAGCCAGGGAGATTGGAAGGAGTAAGGATCATAGGAGACGCGATCGCGTTCTCCTTCTTTAATCCGCAGTTGATAGTTAGGCAGATTTGGAGCCGTTAGAGTGACTTCAAAAAAGTGGGGATGATGGGTAGATTGCATTGGCAGTTCTTCCCGCTGCTCTGGAAAAACAATCCATACTGCATCTGCTTTTGGTTGATAAACTCGCACGACCCAAACGGTTTTTCCATCTTGCTCAATTTGATGGGGTCCCAACACCTCAAACGGATCATGATGCTGGTTCCAAACGATCCGTTCAACTTGATCTGGGCTAATCGTTGCTGTCATGAAGCTACCTACCTAAATCCTGTAAATTTAATCAGCTAGAAATGTAAAGGAGTATCAATAACTGTAATAGACCGTAGCAAATGATGGGCATACTCTCAAATAATTTTGACGCGATCGCACAGTCCTTTTAGAAAGGCATTCTTTTAGAAAGGCATTCGTAAACTCTTCAAATTAAAAACGCCCTAACTACCGTTTGGCTTGTTAGGGCGATAAGTGACTATATGCTACACCATCTGTCATAGAATCACGGAACGATTCTCGGTAAGCAACTAAACTATGCAGCCTGAAATACTTGACTACGTAGCCTAAAGTGCTTATTGGTTTAAGCGCTGCCTGTAAAAGCAATGTCAGGAAACTTCGCCTGAGCTTCTGCCATCGGGCGTTTTTTGCCTTCTTCTTGCCAATAGTTAATCACCTCAGTCGCTTGATTGAGCAAATCTACCCGATCTCCTTCAGAGATCCAGTGTTTTGCTTCCATCTCAGCCTTTAACTGCTCCCAAGCGTCATTACGGGGCCAAAAAAAGTAGGATGTCAACGGACTTGCGCCCTTGCCCACCACTTGATCAACTGCTAATGCAACGTTCTCATCCAACCAGAGGACTTTTAATATAAACTGTGCCAACCAACAACCTCC
Source organism: Leptolyngbya sp. CALU 1928 (assembly GCF_056784215.1). NCBI lineage: Bacteria > Bacillati > Cyanobacteriota > Cyanophyceae > Leptolyngbyales > Leptolyngbyaceae > Leptolyngbya > Leptolyngbya sp. CALU 1928. The sequence continues at coordinate 71,577 of NZ_JBXBCE010000001.1, forward strand.
AACGCCAACCCAAATGGTCGATAATCTACAGCCTTCTATAGTACCTCACTGCTTTTAATCATGCACGACCTTGAGCGAATGACGAACAATAATTGCGACTGATGAATGGGAATTTGAAGAGATTACTGGAAATAAGTGTATGACGATTCAATCCGTTAACAAGCTGTTGGCGCTGGTGATATTTGATATTGATGGGGTGATTCGAGATGTGGGGGGGTCGTATCGGCGGGCATTGGCGGATACGGTGGAGCATTTGACCGATCGCGCTTATCGTCCGTCTCAAAGTGATATTGATGTGCTGAAAGCTGAGGGCGTTTGGAATAATGATTGGGAGGCTTCTCAGGAGATGGTGTTTCGCTATTTTGAGGCGCATGAAACGAAAATACCAGCAACTCAAGATATCATCTGGCGAGAGAATGCGGGGCGGGGTGGGGTTGCGATCGCCTATGACAAACTGGTGGCGTTTTTTCAATCGCGCTATCGAGGCACCGATCCTGATCGCTTTACAGGCTACATCTGCCAAGAACCGTTATTGGTTGACTCGGCTTATTTTGACCAATTAACTGAGGCGAAAATTGGCTGGGGCTTTTTTAGTGGGGCAACACGCAAATCTGCTAGCTATGTGTTGGAAAAGCGTTTGGGGCTTGAGGCTCCGGTGTTGGTGGCGATGGAAAATGCTCCTGGAAAGCCTGATCCAACAGGGCTATTTGCGGCGATCGCCCAAGTAACGCCCACCTCTAAAATCCCGGTGCTATATGTGGGCGATACGGTGGCGGATATGTACACGGTGGTAAAGGCGCGACAGCAGCAGGGCGATCGCCCCTGGATTGCAGTAGGCATTTTGCCGCCCCATGTGCAGGAGACAGAAGCGCAGAGCCAAACCTATGCCGATGGCTTGCGGCAAGCAGGGGCAGCGACCGTGTTAGGGAATGTCCAGGAACTCACGCCTGCGGCGATCGCTGAGCTAGTGTCGAACAGGGAATAGGGCAGGAAAGTTTTAAGTTCTCAGTGGAGGGGGCTGGCAACGGAAAGGGTGTCAATTTTTGGACTCTGTACCTGTCGAACTCCGAACTTTTTATCGTGGCGATCGCGGTTTAAATCGCTCATGATGAAATTGTGGAATTGTGTCTCAACTTTAGCCCCCAAGTTTCTATGAACACTCTCTTTTCAACTCCGAATCCGGTGTCTACGCCGCGCTTCTTGCAGCAACTTAAATGGGTGGCTGACCCGATTGGCTATATGGAAGGCGCGGCTCAACAACACTCCGATATTTTTTCAGCAGGAATTATCGGTTTTGGTAATAACTTGGTGTTTGTGAATACGCCCGAAGGGATTCAAGAAGTTCTCACGAACGATCGCAAAACCTACGCCGCATTGGGTGGTTTAAACCGAATTTTGACTCCATTGCTGGGCGATTATTCGGTGATTTTGATTGAGGGTGATCGCCACAAGCGCCGCAGACAGATGTTGATGCCCTCGTTTCACGGCGATCGCATTCGCACCTATAGCCAACTCATTTGCGATTTGACCGAAAAAACGTTGAGCGCAATCCCAGTCGGTACAACCTTTTCAGCCCGGACTGCGATGCAAGAAATTTCGTTGCAGGTGATTTTGCAAGCCGTGTATGGGGTATTTGAAGGGGAGCGCAGCCAGCAGATTAAAACCAGTCTGACGAAATTGACAGAGGTGTTTGCGTCGCCGCTGTCTTCGAGTCCACTTTTTTTTCCAATACTCCAACAAGATTTGGGGGCATGGAGTCCTTGGGGTAAGTTTTTGCGCGATCGCCAGCAGATGGATGATTTGATTTACGCAGAAATTCGCGATCGACGCACTCAGCCCCAATCAAACCGAGTGGATATTCTGTCATTGATGATGGCGGCGATCGACGATCTGGGGCAGCCCATGACCGACCAAGAATTGCGAGACGAACTGGCAACCCTAATGTTTGCCGGACATGAAACCACTGCCACTGCTCTATCTTGGGCGCTCTACTGGATTCATCACCAGCCAGACATTCGAGAAAAACTGCTGGATGAGCTACAGTCTGCCGATTTGTCAGACCCCATGAGCATCGTCAAGCTGCCTTACCTCTCTGCCGTCTGCAACGAAACGCTCCGCATCTATCCCGTCGCTATGCTCACCTTTCCCAGAGTGGTGCAGGAACCTACGGAACTACTGGGCTATGCACTGGAACCAGGAATCGCCGTCGTCGGCTGCATTTACCTGACCCATCATCGCGAAGATCTTTATCCAGAGCCGCATCTTTTCAAACCAGAACGCTTTTTAGAACGGCAATATTCTCCTTATGAGTTTCTGCCTTTTGGCGGCGGTGTGCGGCGCTGCATTGGTGAAGCCCTCGCCCAACTGGAACTGAAACTGGTGCTATCCACGATCCTGACGCGCTACGACTTAGCGCTGGCAGACACCAAACCTGAATATCCCCGCCGCCGAGGAGTCACCCTCGCCCCCGCCAATGGCGTGAAAATGAAAATGGTTGGCAATCACTCTGCTTAGGCTAAACATAGTCCTACCCCAATGAGTTTAATGAGACATGGTTTAATTTGTCCGGAAATACTTAAAATTGCGCTGTTAATTTAAAGTGTCAACCAGCTTCAATCCAGCTACCAACAGGAATTTGCTTATCTATGACTGACCAAGAAGAGCGTGGGCTTTTGGAGCGATTCATTGTTGATAACGACGATTTAGAAAAACTTGAATCTTTGGTCAACCAGTTCAATATTTTTGAGGCGATTGGAGTCACCCGACAAGAACTTCGCCATTCAGACTTCTTGGCATTTTTGCTGAATCCTACTCAATCTCATCAATTGGGCGATCGCTTTCTCAAGCGTTTTCTTAAACGGGTTTTGCTGGCAGATGCTGCAACTGTTAGCGCAATTGAAATTGATGTGGCAGACTTGCAGGATGCGGAAGTATTACGAGAAAGGCACCATATTGATGTCCTGATTTACTCTCGTAACAATCGGTTAGTGATTGCGATTGAAAATAAGGTTGGTACAGGAGAACATTCCAATCAACTTGAGAGATACAAAGAGATTGTTCAACGAGAATTTCCTGGTTGCCAAACCATTTTGATTTTCTTATCTCCAGAAGGCACTCCACCATCGGATGAAGACTGGATTTCCTATAGCTATGCTCAGGTGGCTGAGCTAGTGGATCTGTTTTGCGAAAGCTACAAAACCAGGCTCGGCGCAGATATATACACAGTTATGACTCACTTTCCAGTTTGATTCGGAGGCGTATTGTGGGTAGTTCAGACATTGCAGAATTGTGCCAAAAGATTTACAGACAGCATCGCCAAGCGTTGGACTTGATTTATGAACATCGACCCGACCTACAATCTGAGCTAGCAGTTTTTTTAGAAGAATTGTTAGCTCAATCGACTCAAAATCACAACTTAATACCCGATAAACTATCTAAACAATGGACTTGCTTTGCACTAAAGGAATGGGATAAGTACCCTTTCCAAATGACTTGTCAAAATTGGACTTCCAGCGGTCGGGTGCTGTTGTTCGTATGGAGTAATTTTCCTGATAGCCTGACCTTTGGTCTGATGATTGGTCCGACAAACCTAGAACTTAAGCACGATATTTACGACTCTTTAAAGAGTCACGTTGTCCTTCGGAATGTTAGAAAATGGGATAAACCTCATATTTGCATCTATCATCAAACGATTCTCACCCAGACTGATTATGATCAGATGGATTTAGAAGATCTTCAACGCCAGATTCAACACAGGTGGGAACATTTTCTTGCTAATAATTTACCTGCAATTCGACAAGCAATCTCAACCAAACATAGCACTTGGACATTAGCGACTGAGGAAATCTTATTCCTGTAGCGGAATGAAAGTCAGATTACAGCGCAGTAGCTATTATGGTGAAGTTACCCAAGTCAGCAGCGAGTTGAGGAATTGACTGTGGTACAGATTCCCGAAAAAACGCTAACCATTGCAGAGTTTTTGCAGCTTCCAGAAACCAAGCCTGCAACTGAATATATTGATGGTCAACGGGTGCAAAAGCCTATGCCGCAAGGAAAACATAGCAAGCTACAGGGGCGGTTAGTCTCGGAGATCAACCACGTTGCTGAATCAGGAAATATCGCCTTAGCACTTCCAGAACTGCGGTGTACCTTTGGGGATAGGTCAACTGTACCGGATGTTGCAGTCTTTACCTGGAGTCGAATTCCTTTAGATGAACAGGGAGATATTGCCAATGTATTTAATGCCTCTCCTGATTGGACAATAGAGATTCTTTCTCCTAATCAAAATCAGTCGAGGGTGACCGCAAATATTTTGCATTGTCTCAAGTTTGGCTGTCAGATGGGATGGCTGATTGATCCCAACATTAAATCAGTTTTAGTTTATCCATCCGGTCAGCAGCCAGAGTTTTTGCAACAACCAGAGCAGTTGCTTCCTGTTCCTGATTTCATTTCAGTGCTACATTTAACAGTTGGTGATTTATTTGGCTGGCTAAAGCCCGGAAATTCTTAATTTAGGACATCAAATGGCTAAAATTTATCATGCCGATCTGAGGGGTTCACGAGAAGATAAATATCGCTACTTTTTAGAGCATGATTATGGCAGCTAAGTGGGAAAATATCTTAAGGAGAAACCGTAATGAAATGGCGTGTTGTGCTTGAAACTGATTTTGAAACGGGAGATTGGGCGGCTTGGTGCCCAGAATTACCCGGTTGTGTTTCGGCTGGAGAAACAGAAAAAGAAGTGTTAGAAAATATTCGTGAAGCGATTGAACTGTATCTTGAACCAGACCCAATCAAATTAAAATCTGGGGCGATTCTACGAGAGGTTTCGGTTGAATGAGCCGCACCCGCTGCATGAATGCAGATGAAGTTGAACGCATCCTCGCACAGTATAGTTTTGAACTAATTTCTCAAAAAGGCAGTCATCGCAAATGGCGAAATCTTGATCGCCAGATTCAAGTAATTGTGCCTTATCACAAGGGGCGCGATCTCCCAATCGGCACGCTCCGCAACATCATGATCAGTGCCGACATTCCAGAAACCGAATGGAAAACTGAGTGAAGTAATCTATGGCTAAGATTTATCACGCTGACCTATGGGGTTCACGAGAAGATAAATATCGCTATCTGTTGGAGCATGATGTTACGACAGTCGAATGGACAGAGATAGCACCTAAATCTCCACTTTATCTTTTTACTCCACAGGATAAAGACTTAAGGTTAGAGTATAGTTCAAACTGGCAAATTACTAAGATATTTCAAGCCAATGCTTTAGGGTTTCAAACTCATCGTGATCACTTTGCGATTGATCTTAACCTTGAACAACTTAAGAAAAGATTAGAAGAATTTAGAGATATAAAATTAACTAATGATGAGATAAGGAGTAAATATGAACTAAAGGACAATCGAGACTGGAATGTAGCAACTGCAAGAGAACAAATTCGGCAGGATAAAAACTGGGAAAAATGGTTCATTAATTGTCTTTACCGACCTTTTGATTGGCGACCATGTTACTTCAATACAGTAGCAACAGATTATCCTAGAACGATATTGCAGCAACACATGACCAAAGAAAACTTATCTATGCTTTGTTCTAGACAACAAGCCACCATTGGCTTTCATCATGTCTGGTGTGCTGAGGCTCCAGCAAATGATTGTGTGATGTCAACAACTAGCAGAGAAGCGAATCAAGTTTTTCCACTTTATCTTTATCCTGATAATTCTAATGAGCAAGGTAGTCTGTTTGTTGAAAAATCTCCTAACTTCTCAGCAGATTTTTTGAGTGCAATTCGAGAGAAGCTTGGCTACATTCCGACTCCAGAAGCCATCTTTTACTATATTTACGCTATCTTTCATAGTCCCACCTATCGCGATCGCTACGCCGAATTTCTCAAAGGTGACTTTCCCCGTGTGCCGTTAACTAGCAACGATCAGTTATTCAAAAAATTGGGAACCAAAGGTCAGGCATTAGTCGATCTCCACCTGATGAAGTCGAAGCAACTCAACAAGCTGATCACCAAAATGAGCGGAGATGGCGACAATGCCGTTACCGAAGTGACTTACAAACTCACAGAGCAGCGCGTTTATATTAATAGCGATCGCTATTTTGAAGGGATTGCCCCTGAAGTGTGGGAATTTAAGATCGGTGGCTATCAGGTATTAGACAAATGGCTGAAGGATCGCAAAAAAGCCAAACGCACCCTATCGTTTGATGACGTGTTGCACTATCAAAAAGTGGTGGTTGCCCTCAAAGAAACCATGCAACTGATGGTAGAAATCGATCAACTGATTCCCAGCTTTCCGATCGAGTAGAAGATTGCCCTATCCCAAATACGCTTCCCCCAGAGATCGCTTTAGAGCAGTTTAGCCCTATTGCCAGAAAAGGGGATCTGCCCAGTTTCTATCTCGTCGCCGCGATCGCACAACTACAGTTTCCGTAGGGTTGAGAAGGGGACTTTTTGGGTGGCTTCTAGGGTGGCTCCTTGAATTGTTTTTTGGGCAAACAGGTAATCTTTGTTTTGCCAGAGGGGAATGAACGGCACATCCTTGGCTAACTGGTTTTGCAGGTCGGCAAACCGTTGTTTACGGGTCGCAGGGCTTTGTTCTTGGCGGCTTTGATTAATCAGTTGGTTGACGCGATCGCTGTAGTAAAACGAGCCTTGCAAAAAGCTTGATCCATCTTCGCAGCCTGTTTCAGCCGACCCCTTGGTGCATTCCATAAACGGCTGAATGTAGTTATCCGGGTCGAGAAAATCGGGCGACCAATCTAGCAAAAATATCGGGTATGCGCCTTTATCCAAGTTTTTGTAGGCGGTGGTAGATTCCACGCTTTTTAGGTCAATTTGCATCAGATCACCCAGCTTTTTGTGGGCGATCGCCCTCAGCGTGGTTACCGCCAGTTGGTCATTCACCAAGTTGGAGCGATACCAAAACTCTAGCTTCAGCGGGTTCGTCTGGGAGTAGCCCGCTTGAGTCAGCAGTTCCGTGGCTTTGGCAACATTGAGATCGCCGAATGCTTGAAACACTGGCTTTTGCACCTCCAATGTCGTTGGAATCAAACTATAAAGCGGCTCGATTTGTCCCTGAAAAACCCGATCTTCCACCAGCGGACGATCCATAATCGCGGCGATCGCCTGTCGTACTTCCAGCTTATCCAACGGCGGAGATCGCAGATTTAGCGTCAGGTAGTTAATTCCACTGCCAGATTTTTCCACCACCTGCCAGCCGTTGGTAGCGGCTCCAGCTTGCAATGTGCGAACTTGATTGACCGCAAGGTTTTGATAAGCAACATCCACCGCCCCCGTGCGAAAGGCATTGAACAAGTTGGCAGGACTAGAGAAAAACTGAATATCAACGCCTGTGTTTTCTGGTTTTTTGCCCCAATATTGCTCAAAGGCATCCAGCCGCATTTGGTCGGTGCCATATTTGACCAGTTTGTAGGCTCCCGTCCCCACAAAGGTTTCCGACTGAAAAGAGCCTTTTTTGATCTCATAGGCTTTGGGAGAAACCGCACAAACGCCCGAAAACGCCAGTAGCGCTGGAAACGCCGCAAAAGGTTTGGTCAGTTGAATTGTTAGCTCATTGGGTGCCGTGGCTTGGACAGACTTGACCAAATCGGACAGCAGAAAGGCAGGAGAACCACTGTTTTGAACAAATCGATTCAGGGAAAACGCCATCGCCTCAGCGTTAAACGGGGTGCCGTCGTGAAACACAACCCCGGTTCTTAAGGGAATGGTGTAAGTCAAGCCATCGCTGCTGATTGCGGGTAGTGCAGTGGCTAACTGAGGTTCTAGTTCCGTGGTGCCGAGCTTATAACCATACAGGCGATCGCCCAAGTTATACAGCAAATTACCCGCAAAAATTCCATAGGCATCCGCCGGATCAATCGTGCTGACAGAGGCAGTGGTGCCAAGCACAATCCGTCCCGTTGAATTTGCAGCACTGGGTTCAGAAGTCGAGCGGCTACAGCCCAATGCCAACCCGCAGCAGAGGCAGAATAAGAGTAGAAATTTAAGGGGCGATCGCCCAAATTGACGCAGCATCAAACCGTTGATTTACTATAGAAAAACTGTTGCATCAGCATTGCACAATGCTAAACCAAAGTGACATTACACAGCGCCGGGGCGCAAGATCTGGTATAAACCAACAAATACTTAAGTATTATCTACTTCTACACGCTAATCTTTCACACGCCACTTTATGGATATTAAAGCGCTCATTCGTGAAGTTCCAGATTTTCCCAAGCCCGGTATTTCCTTTAAAGACATCACGACCCTCCTGGGCAATGCCGATGGATTGCGTTATGCGATCGCAACCATGGCAGAACACTGTGCTGATTTAGCGCCCGACTACATCGCGGGTATGGAATCGCGCGGCTTCATTTTTGGAACTGCTCTTGCTTACAAAATGGGCGTAGGATTCACTCCCATCCGCAAACCGGGCAAGCTTCCGGCTGCCGTCCATACGATTGAATACGACTTGGAATATGGCACCGACAAGCTAGAAATCCATCAAGATGCCTATCCGGCTGGGTCTAAAGTGCTGATGGTGGATGATTTGATTGCAACCGGCGGCACGGCGGCAGCGGCGGCAAAACTGATTCAGCAGGCAGGCGGCACTTTAGTGGGCTGCGCCTTTGCGATTGAACTCAAAGATTTGAACGGACGGCAACACTTGCCCAACGTGCCCATCATTACGTTAGTGCAGTATTAGTGAACATAGGGGTGAAAGCCGCTAGACTGGAAACCAATCTTTTGCAGCCAACTGCTTCACCATTAGAATCATGAGTACCTCGGCTCCAAACCGGATGACATCAGGCTTTGACGCAGTGCTGGCTTTTTTCACCAGCGACACGTTTGCCTATATTGTGAAGCGCGTCTTGCAAGGATTGGTGACGCTGCTATTGGCATCACTGCTCTGCTTCGCCTTAATTCAGCTTGCGCCTGGAGATTATCTCAGCACGCTCAAGGAAAATCCAAAAATTTCACCAGAGCGGATTGAACAACTGAAACGACAGTTTGGCTTAGACAAATCTTGGTGGGATCAGTATTTGCGGTGGTTGTGGCAGGTGATATCCCAGGGAAACTTTGGCACCAGCTTTGTCTACAATCGCTCTGTGTCGTCGCTGCTGTGGGAACGGGTGGCGGCGACGCTGCTGTTGGCAATTTCATCGCTGGTAGTAACCTGGGCGATCGCGGTTCCCATGGGCATCGTTGGTGCGGTCAACCAAAACCGCCTGGTCGATCGCATCCTGCGCGTCATCAGCTATATCGGGCAAGGCTTTCCTAGCTTCATTGCCGCGCTGTTGCTGTTGATCTTTGCCCAAAATACCGCCCCGCTGTTTCCCGTGGGAGACATGACCAGCATTGATTTTAATGACCTGACCCTGCTAGGCAAAATTCGCGATATTGCATGGCATATGGTGCTGCCAACTCTAGCACTCAGCATTACCAGCTTTGCCGGACTCCAGCGAATTATGCGGGGGCAACTCCTAGATGTGTTGCGGCAAGATTACATACAAACGGCTCGTGCGAAAGGGCTACCCGAAAACCGGGTAGTCTATGTCCATGCGCTGCGAAATGCCATCAACCCATTAATCACCTTGTTAGGCTTTGAATTTGCTGCCCTGCTGAGCGGCTCTTTCATTACCGAATACTTTTTTAATTGGCCTGGTTTAGGCAGGCTGATTTATCAAGCATTACTGGCACAAGATATTTATCTGGTGATGGCAAGTTTAATGATCGGTGCCGCTATGCTGATTGCCGGGAATCTGCTAGCTGACCTGCTGCTAAAAGTGGTTGATCCCCGCATCAAGCTAGGATCTGACGATTGATAAATGGCGAATTACGAGCGGCGAATTACGAACTCAAAATATTTCCTAGGTCAACGCTACGCAAACAAAACTTAAAACTGCCCCCTGCCCCCCGAAACCTGATCCCTGATCCCCGACCCCTGACATGATTTTTCAAACTTACTATTTGGTGCGGTCTAGAGCCGATGGGCAATATCTCGTGGCTCGTCCCAATCGGAATGAGGGCGATCGCGCTCCAGCCGATCCCGGATTTTTGATGTTGTTTCAAGAACACGCGGATGCTCTCAGCTATCTCAACACTCACGCGAGGGAGTTAGCCGATCGCTTTGCCGTGGAAACCACTTCTGGAACTCAGCTAGAAGGGGTGCTGAAGCGCTGGGGCTTTACAGGAGTTGGCATGGTGCAAGATCCGCTGTTGCCCAAGGTGGAATTTTTAATCAAGTAGAAGCTCGTCTATGAATACGTCTCAGGATATTCCAATTCTGTCAGTGGCGATCGCGAGTTCTATCCCTTGGTATTTGCCTGCATGAGTGAAACGATTGCAGAACGGGTGATGATCGGGTTTCTAGTTAGAACTGTGGAAGAGAGCGCGGCAAAATCACCCTACTTAGCTCCGAAACAAGCGGCTATATTGGCGTTCGTGCGCCATGCTGGCTAAAGACAATCCCCAACTACAGCTACAGAGGTCATCGGCTTGCAGGGTTGAAATAGCTTCAGCAGCGAGTTTCAAGGCGGGCTGCATCGCCAGCAATAGGCGCTGTCCTGCCGTTTGCCCCAAGGGAATTAGCTTGACTCCAGCGCTCACTAAATTTGCCATCCAGCTATAGAGGTAGGCAAGCAGAGCAGCTTGTGAGTCGAGTTGGTAGTGTGCTGCCGCGATCGCATAGGCGATCGCAAAATTACAGCCCTCTTGTTGCAGCGGCTCGTAACCATTGACTAATTCAGGATGGAGATCTAGCAAAAGTTTTAAGAGCGATCGCCCCATTTGTAAACTTTGCTGTCTCAACTCTTCCGTTTCTCTCGCGGCGGTCAACCACCGATTCCATTGGCTCACCGCATCAGAATCTTGTCTACCTATCGCTTCATAGCTTTGGATCATCACTGCGGCTTCTAAGCGCACCGCACCCCAGCGGAGTTCCTGAGTCAGCCAAGATGCCAGCGTCTCCTGACTAGCCACTTTGCCTAAATCAACCAACGCCTCTAATCCTTCGGAGTAACCATATGCCCCTACTGGAAGCGCTGGACTGGCAAGTTGCAAAAGATGGAGCAGAGAGTCATTACTCATTGGGTTTCAGGGTTCAGGGTTCAGGGTTCGGGCTTCAGGTTTCAGGTTTCAGGGGTTCAGGGTTTAAGGAGGCAGAGGAAAGTTTTGCGATCGCCATAATTCTGAGGGAGACGTTCCGCGATCGCCCGTTGCCAGTCTCTAGTGTGGGTGAGAACCATAGGCTCCGCTTTCGGGCTGGAAGGGTTGGATTTCTTCGGTAATCTTTAAACCACGATGAATTAGGAGATCGCGTAAAACAGGATCGGGTGAGAGACGGAGGTAGGTGGGAGCGATTTCCAGGGAAACATGGCGATTGCCAAGATGGTAAGCTGCTTGCAGCAGATCAATCGGGTTTTGGGCAGTGACCGTCAGCACGGGTTCGGGCTTGGCAATGACCCGCACGATCGCCCCATCCTCAGATTGCAGCCAATCGCCATCCTGCAACACAGTGCCTCTTGGGAGTTGCAGATAAAATTGCCCATCAGCAGTTTCAAAATGGTGGCGCGATCGCGTGCGGTCTTCTGCGGTGAGAGGCAGGGTGAGAAAAACTCGCACATCCGGCTGAGTGGTTAACCGTTGCGTGAAAGGGGATATTGCAGGCGATCTCATAAGCTATCTAGAGGTCTTTGGTTAGCCCTATATTAGCCCGACAGAGTGATTCAAAAATCTTGTCTGTGAATGAGTCCGGCGACACTGCGAAAAATGCACCAGTGGGGTAAATCTTGAAGCAGTGCTTTTTCCGCTCAGAGGTTCACGCTATGAAGGTTGCCGTTTTTAGCACCAAATCTTACGATCGCCAATTTCTCACCGATGCCAACCAGGATGATCATGAACTGATTTTTCACGAAACCTCATTGAACCGGGCATCCGCTGCGCTTGCAAATGGATATGCGGCAGTGTGCATTTTTGTGAATGACGAAGCCACCGCCGACACCTTGAAAATTTTAGCAGCAGGGGGCACTCGGTTAATTGCCTTGCGCTGCACTGGGTTCAACAATGTGGACTTAGAGGTCGCGGCTGAACTAGGCATCCAAGTGGTGCGAGTGACGGTCTACTCGCCCTATTCCGTAGCAGAACACGCTGTGGCACTACTGCAATGCCTGAATCGCAAAATTCATCGGGCTTATAACCGTACCCGCGACAGCAATTTCGCTCTAGATGGGCTGATGGGTGTAGATTTGCACGATCGCACCGTTGGCATTATTGGCACCGGAAAAATCGGTCAGATTTTTGCCAAAATCATGGGTCATGGCTTCGGCTGCAAGGTGCTGGGCTATGACTTGTATCCCAATCCCCAGTTTGAAAGCGAATTGAGCGGCAAGTATGTGACTCTGCCAGAATTGTTTAGCCAGTCGGATGTAATTTCGCTTCACTGCCCACTGACACCGGAAAACCATTATCTAATTAACGGAACCGCGATCGCTCAAATGAAACCTGGTGTCATGATCATCAACACGAGTCGGGGCGGCTTGGTGGATACAGAAGCGGTGATTGTGGGGCTAAGATCTAAACAAATTGGCGCACTGGGTTTGGATGTCTATGAGCAAGAATCCGATCTGTTTTTTGAAGATTTGTCTTCTGAGATTATGCAAGATGACATGATCGAGCGGCTACTCTCATTTCCAAATGTGATTATGACCGGGCATCAAGCGTTTTTCACCCAAGAAGCGATCGGCACCATCGCTCAAACGACCCTAGCCAGCATCACTGAATTTGCCCAAGGAAAACCGCTGTCTAACGAAATCAAGCCGCCGGAAAAAGTGCCTGCTGTTGCTTAAGATGGTTTCTAGTACCCCAATCTGTCTGGGCTGGGTTGGTAATTTACCTGCTAAATCACAATAGATTCTTGGATACTTTCTTGCTGCCGTAACGGAATTTGGATGATAAATTTTGTTCCTTGCCCAAGCTCTGACTGGCAGGAAAGCGATCCACTGTGTTTCTCAGTGATGATTTGGTAGCTAATCGACAGCCCCATCCCGGTTCCTGTCCCGATAGGTTTGGTCGTAAAAAATGGATCAAACACTTTTTGACATACGGCTTCTGCCATGCCCACACCGTTATCAGCCACACAGACTTCAACATAATCAGCATCGATTCGTTGAGTGCTGATGTGAATGCAAGGGTGATGCACTTCAGGTCGCTGATTGCCAGTAGAGGGATGATCTAACGCTTCTATGGCATCGATCGCAAAGCGGTGCGCACCACTGTGTCGCTTTTCTTCTAATGCATCAATCGCATTATTCAACACATTCATAAAGACCTGATTGAGTTGTCCGGCATAGCATTCCACCAGAGGTAAATTGCCGTAATCCTTCACAATTTTGATTTCAGGTTGCTTTGCCCGGAGTCGATTACCCAAAATCACCAGGGCACTGTCAATGCCTTCATGTAAATCGACTGCTTTCATGTCAGCCTCATCCAACCGTGAGAAGTTGCGGAGCGACAGAACAATTTCTTGGATACGCTCGGTGCCTGTTTTCATCGAAGCCAGCACCTTGGGCAAATCTTCTTGAATAAACTCTAGGTCGATGTCGGCAATCAAAGCCTGAATTGTTGGGTGGGGGGTGGGGACTTGGGTTTGGTAGAGTTCAAGCAGGGTCAATAAGCCCTGGGTGTAGTCCCACACAGGGCTGAGGTTACCGTGAATAAAGCCAACCGGATTGTTGATTTCATGGGCAATTCCGGCAACTAGCTGACCCAGACCTGACATTTTTTCTGCCTGAATCATCTGGGTTTGAGTATGCCGCAGGGTTTGCAGGGTTTGCTCTAGCTCGTCTGCTTTCTCTTTCAGTTGGGCTTCCGATCGCCGGAGTGACTCTTCGGCGTGATGTCGATTTGTCCAATCACGGCTAAAGCCCAGCATGGCAAAGACGGTGCCATTGGAGTTGTACAGCGGAGTCTTACGGGTATCGAAAATGCGGATTGAGCCATCGGCGATCGCTGCTAAATCATAAGGATTGTGGACGGTTTCACCTGCCAGAGCAACCTGATCATCTGCGCGAAAGCCTCTGGTTTTTTGGTCGGGATTCCCTAAAATCATCGCTTCTGAAAAACCCACTTCCAGGTCATTCTTGCCTACCATTGCCTCAGGGGTGTGCCCGATCGCCTCTGCAAAACTGCGATTGACTAGGATGTAGCGAAAATCCCGATCTTTGGCAAAAATCCAGTCTTGGGTTGAGTCGATTACCGTCCGCAAGAGGCGAGATTGGGACTCCGTTTCTTGTAATGCTTTCTGTAAAGCAAGTTCAGTTTGCTTGCGATCGTCAATATCCGCGCAGGTGCCGATCCATTCCTGAATGGTGCCATCGCGATCGAGAATCGGTATTCCCCGCGCTAAGAAGTAACGATAGATGCCATCGGCTCTGCGAAGCCGATATTCGATCTCAAACAGACTTTTGGTTTGAGCAGCGTAAGCCCAAGCTTGGCGGGTGCGCTCTTGGTCATCTAGATGAATCGCCTGCAACCAGCCACCCCCTTCTAGTTCCTCAGGTGGCTGCCCGGTATAGGTTTGCCAATTTCGCATTTCAGCAACTGAGCCGTCGGAAGCAGTTGTCCAGACAATTTGAGCAGTGGCAAGGGTCAGCGCTCGATAGCGCTCCTCACTCTTTTGTAGGGCAGCTTCGGCTTGTTTGCGATCGGCTTCAGCTTGTTTGCGATCGCTAATATCATGCATCGCAACGACCGCACCCAGTTTTTCTCCATTCGCATCAAAAAATGCCCGTCCACTCGCGAGTAGAGTACGAGTGCGCCCCTGTTTCGGTGCAATCACCATTTCAGCATCATGGACAATTTCGCCCTGAAACGCCCGAAATAGGGGAATATCCTGAATTGGCATCGGGGTTTTCCCATCTGCCAGATAAAGATCAAAATGAGCAGCCCACTCATCGGGTGGTAGCGAAGTTTCAGGCAAGCCATGAAATTCTTGAGTTGCCCGGTTAAACAGCATCAAATGCCCGGTTTCGTCGCAGGCAACAATCCCATCCGTCAGGTTATCCAGTATCGCTTTGAGGCGTTCTTGCTCCCTTTGCAAGGTTACTTCTGCATGTTTGCGATCGGCTTCAATACGCTCATGTTCTAAAATCTCTTGAGTCAGTTTTTGGTGACTCATTCTCAACTCAAGTTGGCTGATCACCTGCCGACCGAGGGCAGCGATCGCTTTAAGTTGTTCAGCGTCCAGCGTTCGGGGTTGAGTATCGATGACACAGAGAGTGCCCAAGGCAAAGCCATCGGCGGTAATTAAAGGCACCCCTGCATAAAATCGGATGTGGGGTTCTCCTGTGACTAAAGGATTATCGACGAAGCGATCGTCTTCTCTAGCATCAGGAACCACTAAGACATCAGATTGCAAAATAGCATGGGCGCAAAATGCTAGGTCACGATGAGTTTCGGCAGCATCCAGACCAACGGTGGCTTTGAACCACTGCCGTTTGGAGTCGATCAAGCTCACGAGGGCAATGGGAGTTTTGCAAATGTAAGCTGCCAAGAGTGCCAGATCATCATAAGCCGACTCTGCTTGGGTATCGAGAATGCCGTAGCTCAGCAGTTTGGCGATTCTCTGACCTTCATTGTCTGGAAATGCTGCTCTCATGTCTTGATCCTTGCGACTACTGGTGGGTTCTTAATATCACTGCAATCCCTTCCTAGTTTTTTAATGAGAGTCATAGCCCAATCAGCGATCGCTGCCTTTTCTCCCTCAACACTTTTTGGGTTAGGTTTTTTAATGTATCTTTCCCTTTTGGCGATCGATTTGCTGCGATCGTCAAAGGAGTTCATGGAGCGGTGGGCTAAAAAGCACCAGATTTAATCCACCTTACTTAGAATGAGCATGAAGTACCCCTGCTGATTGACTCATTCTCCTCCTTCGTTCGGCTGAGTCTTCGGAAGCTCCATTGCTTCTCTCTGAGTTTATTCTGATGCTAAAGCACCTAGAAGCGCTACTGACAAAGGATGCAATCTAGGCTGTAACTTTTAGAGAGCCACAGAGTCTTTGCTACTTTTTTGCTGCTGTAACGGAATTTGAATGATAAACTCTGTTCCCTGCCCAAGCTCTGACTGACAGGAAAACGATCCACCGTGTTTCTCAGCGACAATTTGGTAGCTAATCGATAGCCCCATTCCAGTTCCTTTTCCGACTGGTTTTGTCGTAAAGAATGGATTAAACAAACGCTTTCGCACAGGTTCTGGAATTCCTGCGCCAGTATCAGCAATGCAGATTTTGACTTGATTTGGCTGGATTAATTGAGTGCGGATGGTAATGGTGGGAGTGGAGCTATTTGATTGATTCACAAGCTCTTCTTCGATCGCATCGATCGCATTACTCAACACATTCATAAACACTTGATTCAACTGCCCCGCGTAGCACTCCACCAAAGGCAGGCTGTCGTAGTGTTTAACAACCTCAATGACAGAACGATCTGATCGAGCTTTGAGCCGATGTTGCAAAATCATCAGCGTGCTATCAATTCCCTGATGAATATCAACCGCTTTCATTTCAGATTCATCCATGCGGGAGAAAGTGCGGAGGGATGCCACAATTTTTTGAATCCGATCTGCCCCAACGCGCATAGAGGAGAGTAGTTTGGGCAGATCTTTTACTAAAAAGTCGAGATCAATCGCCGCCGCTTTTGCCTCAATCGCAGAATGAGGAGTGGAGTACTGCTGGTACAGTTCTAACAGCTCTAAAACATCCTGAATGTAGTCGTCGGCGTGAGATAGGTTGCCATAGATAAAGTTCACTGGGTTATTGATTTCGTGGGCAACTCCAGCAACCAATTGCCCCAGACTCGACATTTTTTCTGCTTGAATCATTTGCGTTTGGGTACTCTGGAGTTCTTGCAGAGTGTGTTCTAACTCTCTAGTGCGCTGATGCAATTCGGCTTCCGCCCGTTTGCGATCGTCGATATTGGTGCAAGTGCCTACCCACTCCTGAATGATGCCATCCTCTGCCAAGATAGGCACCCCCTGGGCAAAAAAGTACTGGTAGCTACCATCGGTTGCTCGAATACGATATTCGGTTTTGTACCAGCTTTTGGTTTTCACTGCATGACTCCAAATACCGAGAGTGCGCTCCCGGTCGTCTGGGTGAACTGCCTCCGCCCAGCCAAAGCCCCTGACCTCCTCCACACTTTGCCCTGAATAGGCTCTCCAACTGGGGATGTCAGCTACCCGCCCTTCTGCGTCGGTGACCCAAACGATTTGAGAAGTCACGGTTGCTAGAGAGCGATACCGCTCTTCGCTTTGGCGCATGGCAATTTCAGCTTGCTGGCGCTCGTATACAGTGGCTTGTAACTCTTCTAGCGACTGTTCTAGATGTTGAGCATAAATCTGAGACTGCTGATAGAGGCGTGAGTTTTCCAGCGAAATTGCGGCTTGAGCACACAGAAGGTTGAGCAGTTCAACGCGATCGCTCGTGAATGCTCCCGTAACCAGATTATTTTCCAAATACAGGATGCCTAGGAGCTTGCTCTGATGAATAATTGGCATACATAACACGCTTCTCGACTGGTGATGCTGAATGTACCGATCAGAGGCGAGAGATGGATGATGAGTTGCATCCATAATGACGGTTGGCTCAAGGGTGCGTTTAACCCGATTGATCAGACTGATGGGAACTTCCTGGCTATCTTCTACCGGAACATGATGCAAGGTCATCGGGCAGGCTTCAGCAGAATTGACTGCTACCAGCATCAGACAGTTATCCTGCAACAGCATCAATGCACACTTCTGGGCACCTGCACTTTCGACCACCACTTCCAGCAATGCAAACACTAACTTATCGAGTTCAATTTCGCTGGACAAGGTTTGAGATACTTTCAGCACCGCCGCCAAATCTAACGCTTCCAAAGCATCAGTGGAAGTGGAAGTTTTGCTGGCATGGGAGGATGCAGCAATGATGGTTTCAGTAGCAGTGAGTGACTGTTGGCGTTGTTGCAGAATCGGGGCTAACAGTTCTGGGTAGCGCTGTTCTAAATCATGGACTTTAGCAGCGGCTCCCCAATGGCTGTAGGCATAGTAGGCGGCTGTTATGTAGTCCTGAGCGATCCGCTCTTTACCCCAGTCGAGGTAGAACCGGGCAGCGAGTTCGTTGGCTAGGGCTTCTTCTTGGATAAAACCGTTCGTTTTAGCTCCAGTAAGGGCGCGATCGTATAGGTCGATCGCCTCTGCCCGATTACCCAAAAGGCGGTGACGCTCAGCTTCCACTAAATAGAATTTGTGCAAATGATTCATCGGGGCGTGGTCTGCCCAATAGCGCAGTTTTTGCTGATTGGCACTCACCCGCTCCAATAAGCCTTGCTGCTCTAGCTCTGATCTGTCCCGCAACGTCGCTAATTGCGTCAGCGAATCGTAGAAGTGAAAGATCGGCACCATGAAGCTGCCAGCTACCCCGTCAAGATAATTTTGGGCGCAATCTGCGGCGGCGATCGCTTCTGTCCAGGCTTGAAATAGGTAGCAAAGCAGCAGCTTGTTAACAGAGAGCGTGCCGATCGCGTAGAGATCGTTCGCTGTTTGGTGCAAGGGCAGCATGGTGGCTTCATCATAGGCTGTACCATGAAACTGCCAGGGTTCTTGGGTTTTCTCCCATAAATTTGTACTCAGATTCAACGTCGATTGATGAAACACGTTGAGATAGTTGTACGCTACTTCCTGTTTAAGCTGTGCCAAAGCCCGACCATAGAGGGCTGTTTCCGACTCTAAAGCAACCAGTTCCTTGCCCATGAAAAAAGATAAAGCGCAGTAATTGTAGGCACAGTACGCCGCATATTCCAGCGCACCCATCTCCAGACCGCTATGATACCCTTCGAGCAACGGTGCAAGCGACTCTCGAACCGCATATTTCCACGGTTTGACAAAGGGATAGACCATGTTGATCGTGCTGGCTTTGAATCCTTGATGTTTGGATTGAGCCAGCAGATCCAGCGCTAGTTGACCCACCCGATTGCCCAAATCAATCTCGCCACTGGTGCAAAGAATTACGCCGTACCAAGCGTATGCCAGGGTCGAAACAGTGGCATTGCCGTGTTGAGCGGATAGCTTGACTTGCTGACAGACAATTAATGGGAGGAGTGCTGGAACGGCTTGATAGACAGCGGCAGTCACGGCTGCCAGAAGCTGGATCATTGCCAGTGCGTCAGGATCGACCATTTCCGGCAAGTTCAGCAACTCTTCCAGTTGTGTCTCTGCCAGAAGCCTCTGAGTTTCTTGCAAACTCTGCTCAATATCGGCTGCACTGGGCTGGGCTGGAAACTCCACGCCAAATTGTTCCAGGATCGTGAGGGCAGTTTTAATCGCTTCGGGTTGCCGACTTTGTGCTACGTCAGCCAAGATCTTCACTTCATAGATTTTGATGGTGTCTAGCGAG
The DNA here is from genome assembly GCF_056784215.1 of Leptolyngbya sp. CALU 1928. Taxonomy (NCBI): domain Bacteria; kingdom Bacillati; phylum Cyanobacteriota; class Cyanophyceae; order Leptolyngbyales; family Leptolyngbyaceae; genus Leptolyngbya; species Leptolyngbya sp. CALU 1928. The sequence goes on from NZ_JBXBCE010000001.1 coordinate 91,010, forward strand.
CGTTGGGCATGGTGCAGCACGATCGCCGACAGTTGCTGCATTTGCTCAAAATCACCGCTGAGAAAAGCAACTTCAGCCGCCAATTCATATAAAGCTAGGGTCAATGAGTAGTGATATTGCCACCCATCGGCGGTGAGCAGTTGGATACCTCTAACTGCATAGTCCAGTGCTGATGTGTAGGCGGTTGAAGCTTTTGCCTTTTGTCCGACCGTTAAATTGAGCGTTGCTAGCTGTTCGCGCTCCGTTAGGCTGACGATCAGGCTGGCTCCCTGATTCAATTGATTGACTATTTCAAACAGTTTTTCATCTCGTGCGTGTGCAGGGGTCGCGTCAAGCAGTCGTTGCCCAATTTTAAAGTGCGTCAGTTGTTTTTGTGGGTCAGGAATCAGAGAATAGGCGGCTTGCTGAACGCGATCGTGGAGAAATTTGTAGCAACACGAGCCAGAAGCCATGACTGGTTCTTTTAACTCTTGCCTTCTGGCTTCTGGCTCCTGATAAAACTTGTAAACATCGTTTTGGGGCAGAATTAATCCTTCTTGCAACGCTTTCCATAAGTCTGAAGCGGTTTCCGTCTGGGATTTCTCGTGGACGATCGCCAATGTTGCCAAATCAAATTGGTTGCCAATACATGCCGCCAGTTTCAGGATTTCCTGGGTCTCTGCTGGCAATTTCTGAAGCTGAATTGCCATAAACTCGACAATATCTTCGGTGAGGGAGAGCGATCGCACCTGAGCAACGGCGCACTCCCAGTGGTTCCCACTGCCATTAAATGTAATCAGCCCATCCTCATACAGCGCTTTCAAAAACTGTGTCGTGAAGAATGGATTGCCTTTCGTCTTGCCCACAATTAAATCAGTCAAAGGGGTTGCCAGCGCCAGCGAACAGCTTAGTGTGTCTGCTACTAACTGATTGACCGATTGCTGCGTCAAGGGAGCCAGCGTGATCGTTGAGATCGCTGCACCTGACTTTTGAAGCTGATCCACGGTCAGCATGAAAGGGTGGGCTGAAGTGACTTCATTATCTCGGTAAGCACCGATAAACAAAAGATACTGGGGATTCGCTTTACCCATTAATAACTGCATCAACTTCAATGACGCGGAATCCGCCCATTGCAAATCATCAATAAAGATCACTAACGGATGCTCTGGCGTGGTGAATACCTGAACAAACCGCGAGAACAACTGATTAAATCGATTTTGAGCCGCGTCTCCAGAAAGCTCAGCCACCGATGGTTGAGTGCCAATGATGCGTTCCAGTTCAGGAATTACCTCAATCAAGATCTGCCCGCTTTCGCCCACTGCGGTCAATATTTTTGCTTTCCATTGCTCCAGTTGCCCATCAGATTCGGAGAGCAATTGTCCCATCAAATCGCGAAAGGCTTGCACAAAGGCAGAAAAGGGAATGTCGCGTTGAAACTGGTCATATTTGCCTTTGATGAAGTAACCCCGCTGCCTCACGATGGGCTTATGCACTTCGTTGACGATCGCCGTTTTGCCAATGCCAGAGAACCCTGCAACCAGGATGAGTTCGCTCCCAACACTGCCCGACACTCGTTCAAAAGCTGATAATAAGGCTGCAACTTCTCGTTCCCGTCCGTAGAGCTTTTCGGGAATCAGAAAACGGTCTGTAATGTCTCGTTGCCCCAAGTTAAAGGCTGTGATTGTCTCTGTTTTTTGCCATTGGATGAGACACTGCTCCAAATCATGTTTCAATCCCAACGCACTTTGATAGCGGTCTTCGGCATTTTTTGCCATCAGCTTGTTGACGATCGCGGAGAGTACCGTGGGAACGGCAGGATTCAGGTGATGGCACGCAGGCGGCTGTTTTGCAATATGACAATGCACTAACTCCATGGGGTCATTGGACTGGAACGGGAGTTGCCCCGTCAGCAATTCAAAGAACGTCACTCCTAGCGAGTAATAGTCACTGCGATAATCAATGCCTCGATTCATCCGTCCAGTTTGTTCAGGCGAGAGGTAGGCAAGCGTTCCCTCCAAAACATTCGGATTTTGAATGTCTTGAGTTTCTCTGGGCAGCAGTGAGGCAATAGAAAAGTCAATTAGCTTAACCTGCTTAGTCTCTGGATTGATCAGAATGTTGGCAGGCTTGATATCTTTGTGGATGATGCGATGTTGATAGAGTTCGTTGAGAATATCGCATAGCTGTAGGGCGATCGCCAGAAAATCAGCAATGGTTAACGCATAGTGGATTGGAGATGAAGCAGAGCTTCTCTTGTCTTGATCCCTGACATGTTTTGACAACGAACCTCCACCAAATTCCATGACTAAAGCATAGCCATTGCGATAGAACTCTAGGCTGTAAGGCTTGATAACACCGAAAGAGTGTAGATTTTTGGCGATCGTGTATTGATTGCGAAACTGCACCAGTTCGCTGAAACTGGGATACTCATTTCGCAACAGCTTAATAACCACAGGGTGTTGATCAAATTCACGAATTCCTCGATAAACGAATGTTTTTGTTCCGGCATAAATCTGTTCAGTAATGCAATACCCTGGCAAGTCATCTTTCGCTGCTATGTTCATAGCATCCTACTCCTTTAAAAGAACAGATTTTTGAATATTGACTTAGTTACTTTTGGTGTCCAGTATTCCCAAGAAAAAACCAGCTTTCACATAACAGATAAAAGATGGAAAAAGAAAGCCTTTGATCTTAATTCACTGCACTGATCACAGCGATTGCTAATTAATAAATTGTTGGATATAGAGCAGAAATTTGTTCTGCATTGCAAGAACTTACTCAAAAAATTAAAAATTAGGAGTAAACCTGATGTGCAACTAAAGTCAGCCCACCCTACAGGAAGCAAGCTACATCCCCCAGCCCCTGCTCCGCACACCCTGCGGTCTACTCCCAATGCAGGAGCAAGGGAGCAAGAGTTTCTCAAAGTCCCTCTTCCAGAGGAGGAAGAGGGATTTAGGGTGAGGGAGATTGGGAAAGTCGCACATCGCGTGAGTAATCTTTTTAATTCCAGATGAACTCCGTTAAACTGCCATAAACCGTTAAACTGCTGTTCAATTAGGTTGATTAGTGAATGGGAAGAGCCAGGATTCTGATCGTAGAAGATGAAATCCTAATTGCCAGAGAAATTGAGAGTCACTTAGGCGCAATGGGCTATCTAGTAGTTGGGATTGAAATTGCGGCGGGTGGAGTGCTGGCGCAAGTGGCTGAGGTATTGCCTGACTTAGTGCTGATGGATATTAATCTACCTGGGACCCAGGATGGTATTGCCCTAGCTGAAGAAATTCGCGATCGCTTCCAGATTCCAATCGTCTACATTACTGCCTACGCTGACCCCGCTACGTTGGAACGGGCAAAAGTAACTCATCCTTTTGGCTATGTGCTTAAGCCATTCACTGAAACCGATTTGCGAGTGAAGGTTGAACTCGCCCTATTTCGCCTGCACTCTGAATCAACCCATCAGAGCAAGCCGCGATCGCCCGAAACCAGCGACAGTTCGCCCGTAGGTCTCCATAACCACATGCAGCCAGACGGGCTACCAACTAGCAAACTCCGGAAGGTGTTGGACTATGTTGACAATCACCTCAATCAAGAGTTGAGTTTAGAGACCTTGGCAAGTGAAGTTGGCTTAACGACTTCTTACTTTGCGCGATTATTCAAACAATCAACAGGCAAATCCTTTCATCAATATGTGATCTATCAGCGGGTGGAGCGGGCTAAACAGCTACTACAACAATCGGAACTGGCGATCACTCAAATTGCTGCCGAGTGTGGGTTTGCCAATCCCAGCCATCTTGCCCTTCATTTCAAACGAATTGTGGGCGTGACCCCCAAGAAATTTCGGTGCTTCTAAGCAGTATTTAGGGAATGAACGGTATGTTGATTACTAAGGGAGATACCCTCATCCAATTGGGAATCGTGCTTTTCGCAATGGCGATCGGTGGCCTAGTGGGTGCCTCTTTAGAACGTGCCAGAGAACGTACCAGAGAACGTGCTAGGCAGAAAAAACAGGAACTTCGCGATCGCCTTCCCGTGGATGCAGCGGATCTCCACCCAGTAGCCGATCTCCACCAGGTAGAAGTAGCCCAAAAAGACTCTAAGGCATTTCTTAACCAGATTATTAATGTCATCTCAGACACCATCTTTGTGAAGGATGAGCAGTTTCGATTCGTTCTAGTCAATCAAGCCGTCTGTGATTTAGTGGGTATTTCTCAGGAAGCCTTTCTGGGTCGATTCGACTATGACTTCTTTCCGAAAGAACAAGCCGATCATTTCCGGCAGAAGGATCAGCTTGTTTTTCAAACGGGGTTAGAAGATGTGACGGAAGAACCGCTGACAGCCCCAAATGGTGATACTCACTGGTTGTTGACGAAAAAGGCGTGCTTCCAAACCGATCGCGGGCAAAAATTTTTAGTTGGATCAAGCCGAGATATTACAACACTCAAACAGGCAGAAGTTGCCCTGCAACAGCAAGCCCTCCAAGAGCAGTCATTTAGCCGGGTGATCCAAACCATTCGCAACTCTCTGGATCTGGAAACCATCTTTTCAACCGCAACCCGCGAGTTTGCCGAACTGTTGCAGTTGGATTTGGTTGGCATTCTCCAAGCTTTTCCAGAGCGCCGTTGCTCAATCCCGATCGCAGAACATATTCGCAAACCCGATGCCCTCTCACTTCTGGGAGTCGAGATTCCAGATGAGAATAATCCGATTGCTCAGCGGTTAAAGCAGCGAGAAATTGTCTTGATTGAGGATATGCACGCCCTGACCGATCCGGTGAACCAAGCGATCGCTCAACTCCGCGATCCCGTTGTGCGGTTAATGGTGCCCTTGGAAGTGAATGGCACCGTCTGGGGATGTTTGATTGGGATCAAGTCTCCGTTGCCAGCTACTTTTACCAAGGATGAAATTCATCTGGCAAGTCGGGTTGCCGATCAATTGGCGATCGCCATTCAGCAAGCAAATCTCTATCAACAGGCACAACGAGAACTGACTGAACGTAAACGCATCGAAGCAGAACTCGGTGCGCGAGAAGCCGTGCTACGAGAACTCTATCAGGTAACCTCAGACCGACATCTCAACTTTCAGCAAAAACTCCGGCAATTACTGGCGGTCGGCTGCCGCTACTTTCAGCTTGACAATGGGATGATGGCAGTTGTGGAAGCGGATATCTGTCGGGCGATCGCCACCCAATCGCCACTGCCAGACTGGGTTGAGGGTTTGGTCTACGATGTCAACGAAGCCTTTTGTGGCGAGGCTCTGCAAATGGAAGCACCCTTTAGTATTCAGCATGTGGGCGCGACCGAGTGGCGCAATCATTCCAGCTATGTCCGCTTTGGCACCGAAACCTACCTGGGTACAAAAGTTCAAGTTAAAAATACAGTCCATGCCATTCTCTGCTTTACCAGTATCACTCCCTGTTCCCGCTTGATCCAGCCAGCCGATCAGGAAATCATTAAGCTGATGGCGCAGTGGATTGGCGGCGAAATTGAACGACAGCAAGGGGAAGCCGCCTTACAGCAGCTTAATCAGGAGCTAGAACAACGAGTGCAGGAGCGCACCGCCGCCCTACAAAAAAGCCGAGATCTGTTTGAAGCCGTGTTTCAAGAATCGGCAGATGCGATTTTTCTGGTTGATCCAGTCTCCTTATTGATTGTGGATTGTAACCAGCGAGCGATCGAACTATTTGAAGCCGATCACAACCAGAATTTGGTTGGCATTCAAGGGCACAGTCTGCACAAAATCCCTTTTACAGACGCAGAACTGGCTGCGGCGCGCCAAGAATTTAAGCTAAACGGAGTCTGGAGTCAAGAAATTGAGTACTGCACCCTGAAGGGGCGCTACTTTTGGGGCAATCTTGCGTCTAAGCAGATTCAGGTGGCAGAACGGCAAATGAATCTAGTGCGTATAACCGATATTAGCGATCGCAAACGGGTAGAAGCCGAACGCAAACAAACAGAAGCCGCGCTTCAAGTTAGCGAAAACCGCCTCCGCACCTTGATTGAAGATCTTCAGGTGGGAGTTGTCGTCTTCAATGCAACCCTGACACCGCTGCTGTTTAACTCAAAACTTTTGGAATTAATGGAAGTGACAGCCGACGAAATGCAGCACAGCACACTGCTTGCGCCCCGCTGGGATATCGTGCGGGAAGATGGTTCGCCCATGCCAATTGCTGAGTATCCAATGCTAGTGGCAGTTAAAACCTGTCAGCCCGTGCTGAATGTTGTTCTCGGAGTCTATCGACCGATTTCGCAAGATAGAGTTTGGTTATTGGTCACAGCAGCCCCCCAGCTAGATGAAACTGGCGAAGTGAAACAGGTGATTACTACAGCAAGTGACATTAGCGATCGCAAACGCGCCGAGCAAGCCCTACGCCAATTTGCCGGACGGGAACATTTGTTGAGAACCGTCACAGAACAAATTTATCAATCCCTCGATTTAGACAGCATTTTGACCTCAACGGTGACTGAAGTCCGCCAAATGCTTCAAGTAGACCGCACCCTAATTTTTCACCTAACTTCAGATTCATCGGGTGTGGTGTTAAAAGAATCCGTGCTGCCAGAGTATCCAACCACCGCAGCCATGCGTTGGGAAGATGAGTGTTTTCCGCCGGACTGCCACTTCTACTATCAACAGGGCAAACCTCGTGTTGTTCCAAATGTAGCAACGGATGAATGGGCATCGTGCCTGGTGGAGTTTATGCAAGAAGCGAGGGTAAAGTCCAAAGTGGTTGCCCCGATTGTTCTGAGTATTGAGGATACCTTGCCTCACCTTTGGGGCATTCTCGTGGTACACAGTTGCTCCCATTATCGTCAGTGGGAACCGGCGGAAGTGGCATTATTGCAGCAAGTCGCCAATCAACTGGCGATCGCCATTCAGCAATCGACGCTGTATCAGCAACTTCAGACTGAACTGACGGAACGCCGACAAATTGAAACGCAACTGCGGGCATCGCTGCAAGAAAAAGAAATCTTGCTCAAAGAAGTTCACCACCGGGTTAAAAACAATCTGCAAGTGATCTCCTCCGTGCTGTGGCTCCAGGCTAAAGCAACTCAGCATTCAACCGTTTTTAAGGCTCTAGCAGATACTCGCACTCGCCTCCAGGCAATGGCACTGATTCACGAAACACTCTATGAATCTACCAATCTAGAGCAGTTGAACTTTGATGACTATATTCAACGGTTAGCAACCACCATTTTGGCAGCCAATAACACTCATTCCAACTCAATTCGGTTGGTCTATCAGCTACAACCCATTGTCCTCAATCTAGAAACAGCCATTCCCTGTGGTTTATTGCTCAACGAGTTGATGACCAACGCCGTCAAACACGCCTTTCCAGATGAGCGATCCGGGGAAGTTTGCATCACGCTCAAAGAACAAGTCGCTTTACAGGCTGGACTAACGCTTTCAGATTCCCCAGATTTAACCGTCCGTCAATCATCCCAGCCGACTCGATATATTCTGATCGTTCAAGACAATGGGGTTGGCATTCCTGCCCATGTAGACCTCAAAAAACTCAACTCTCTAGGGCTTAAGATTACTTATGATTTGGCTCTACAACTGCGGGGAACTCTAGAACTAGATTCTACCAATGGTACCCGGTTTCAATTAACCTTTTCAGCCTTGGATTACCGTAAGCGGCTTTAGCTTGAAGATAAATAACGGATTTCTAAAGTTATTCAAAGTCTATGATGACTTTAAAGTTACGCTGTCAGAGGCTCCCAGCCTGAGTCGTTGAGCAAAAGTGGACTCAAAAAATAAACTCAATGAGTATGAAGGGCAACTAGCAATATGGTGGGTGCGAAGGTTTTGATTGTTGAGGATGAAATCCTCGTTGCGCGTGAGATTGAAGGGTGTTTGCAAGAGTTAGGGTACAGTGTCGTTGGGATTGCGGCGGATGCAGAAGTGGCGCTGCAACGACTTGCCGAAACTCAACCTGATTTAGCCTTGATTGATATTGTGATTCAGGGAGAAGAGGATGGGATCGCTTTAGCCAATCAAGTGCGCGATCGCTATAAAATTCCGATCATTTATCTCACCGCCTATGTCGATGATCAAACCCTATCACGGGCAAAACTAACCCGTCCTTTGGGATATGTCCTCAAACCCTTTAACAAAAATGATCTGCGCGTGGCGATCGAAATTGCGCTAGCTCGTCATCAAATAGAGCTAGAAGAAAAAAGCGCCATCCTTGCGTTGATGGAGCGATACCCCAACGAGACCATGCAACCCACTACAGATGACCCTACGTCTCAGTCATTTGAGTATCTTTCTATCCTTTCTCATGAACTCCGCAATCCAATTTCAGTCATCCAAATCGCCACCACGATGCTGAAAGACCATAGCAGCCAAATAGATGAAGCAAAAAAGCAGCAGTTGCTTCACCAGATTCAAGCGTCTACCACCAGCATGAATCAACTGATCGAAGATGTCTTAACTTTAGGACACACCGAACATCACGCCACCCCCTTTCACCCTGAAATGAGTGACATTGTTGAGTTTTGCCAAATGCTGCTAGAACCCTTTCAGTGGGATAGGGACAAACAACACAACATCACCTTTACCTATCAGCCAGCCAGCATTAGTGCCTGTATTGACAAAAAGCTTCTCTGGTACGCTGTCAGCAACCTCCTGGGAAATGCAATTAAGTACTCACCCGCTGAGGCTACTGTTACTCTGCGAGTATCCTCGACCAATGAAGAAATTTGTTTTGAGGTGCAAGATCAAGGAATTGGGATTCCCCCGGATGACTTAGAGCATTTATTTAAGCCATTTCATCGCGGCAGTAATGTCGGCAAGCTGCCAGGGACGGGACTAGGCTTGGCGATTGTTAAACGCATCGTGGAACTGCATGATGGAATCGTCGATGTGGTGAGCCAAGCGGGTTGTGGCACGACCTTTAGCATGAAACTACCGCTCTAACAAATCTCATGACTCCATGAAATCCGTATTTGAGTGACGTACAATCGCCATTTTTCAAAAAGGAGATGACGCTTAGCCTAAAGCAACGCAAAATTGAAAACGTAAACTGAGCAGCGTGGATAGTAATTATGACAATCTTGCTAGCAGGGGATGTTGGCGGCACAAAAACGATATTGCGTTTGGTGCAAGCTGAGCAAACAGAGTCCGCAAGATTGCCTTCCTTAAAAACGCTTTACGAACAAACCTATCCTAGCCGCGACTTCCCAGACTTGGTGCCGATGGTGCGGCTGTTTATGGGCAAAGCAAAGGATGCGATCGGTGAAGAGTTACTGCCGGAACGCGCCTGTTTTGGCATTGCGGGACCAGTTGTTCACGATACCTCCAAGCTGACGAATTTAGGCTGGGTTTTACAGGCAGAAGATTTGCAGCGAAGTTTGCACATTCCCCAGGTGAAGCTGATCAACGATTTTGCCGCGATCGGCTATGGCGTGTTGGCGTTGCCGCCGGAAGATATCTGCACCCTGAGATCGGGGTCGCCTGATCCGACGGGGGCGATCGCCATCATTGGAGCCGGAACGGGTCTGGGGCAGGGCTATGTCATCCCGCATCGGGGCGGCTATCGGGTATTTGCGACTGAAGGTGGACACACGGATTTTGCCCCCCGCTCCGAACTGGAATATCAGCTTTTGCGCTTTCTCAAAGAGCGATACGACGTGGGGCGCGTGTCGGTGGAACGGGTCGTGTCGGGTATGGGCATTGAGTCAATCTATCTATTTATGCAAAGCCGAGGCATTGCGGAAGACTCTCCAGAAATGGCTGAAATTTTCCAGACTTGGCAACAGGAGACTGGCAAAGAAGAGAAAACAGTCGATTTACCTTCCGCAATTTCTCGATATGCTCAAAATAACCGGGACTACTTGTGTCAAGAAACAATGAATTTGTTTGTGCGGGCTTATGGAGCCGAAGCCGGTAATCTTGCCCTGAAAATATTGCCCTATGGTGGGCTTTATATTGCAGGCGGTATTGCTGCCAAAAACCTATCCTTTATGCAGCGGGGCGATTTTTTAGAAGCGTTTGATGATAAGGGACGGGTCAGTAAAGCGATCGCACAAATTCCCGTGCATGTGGTGCTAAATCCCCGCGTGGGGCTGCTTGGCTCAGCGCTTTGTGCTGCCCAACTACAAAACGAACCCAACGAATAGATGTATCGTAGAACATAACAATAATCCAAGAAACTTCGCACAATAGATTTAGGCAAGCGAAGTAGAACAGTGGGCTGATTTGTCAAACACGTTGAAACAATGCGGTAGCGTCATTATGGTTGCAAGTGTAAGTAAAGAGATGGACACTCAAGCACTCTGGAAACGTTACGAAGAGTGGCTCTATTACAACGAGGGGTTGGGGCTGTATGTGGATATTAGCCGGATACAATTCCCAGACTCGTTTGTAGAGTCGCTGAACCCTAAATTTGAGCAGGCATTTCAAGCGATGGCGGCGTTGGAAGGGGGCGCGATCGCTAACCCCGACGAAAACCGCATGGTGGGTCATTATTGGCTGCGTGATCCCGATCTTGCCCCGATGTCACTGGGTCAGGAAATTACCGACACTCTCAAGCGGATTGAATCTTTTGCCCAGAGCGTTCACGCAGGTGAAATTGTTCCGCCCGAAGCCACCCACTTTACCGATATTCTGTCCATTGGCATTGGCGGCTCTGCCTTAGGACCGCAGTTTGTGGGGGAGGCGCTGTCGCCGCTGGATTCTCCCATGCCGATTCACTTCATTGATAACACTGATCCCGCTGGGATTGATCGGGTATTGGGTAAACTGGGCGATCGCCTGAAAAGCACCTTGGTCATCGTCACCAGCAAATCTGGCGGCACCCCCGAAACCCGAAACGGCATGTTAGAAGTCAAACGCGCCTACGAATTGCAAAACTTGAACTTCCCCAAACATGCCGTTGCCATCACCATGCAGGGCAGTAAGCTGGATGAATTGGGCGGGTTGGAAGGCTGGGTGGCTGAGTTTCCTATGTTTGATTGGGTGGGAGGGCGCACGTCTCAATTTTCGGCGGTGGGTCTGCTGGCAGCGTGTTTGCAAGGCATTGACGTGCGCGCTATCTTGCAGGGAGCCAAAGATATGGACAGTGCCACCCGCATTCCCGACCTGAAGCAAAATCCCGCCGCCTTACTCGCTCTCGCTTGGTACTATGCCGGAAATGGCAAGGGTGAAAAAGATATGGTGATCTTGCCCTACAAGGACAGCTTGCTTTTGTTCTCGCGCTATCTTCAGCAATTGGTCATGGAGTCCTTGGGCAAGGAAACGGATTTGGGTGGCAAGGTCGTTAACCAGGGAATCGCGGTGTATGGCAATAAAGGCTCTACCGACCAACACGCTTACGTTCAGCAGCTACGGGAAGGAGTTCCCAACTTTTTTGCCACCTTCATTGAAGTGCTGAAAGACCGTGAAGGAGACTCTATGGAAGTAGAGCCGGGAGTCACATCGGGCGATTATCTCTCTGGGTTACTGCAAGGCACCCGCCGCGCTTTATACGACAACCTACGCGGTTCGATTACTATCACTATTTCCGAAGTGACACCTTACACCGTGGGCATGTTGATTGCGCTCTATGAACGGGCGGTCGGGCTGTATGCGTCCCTAGTGAATGTCAATGCCTATCATCAGCCGGGAGTTGAAGCCGGCAAAAAAGCCGCCGCTTCGGTGCTGGATTTGCAAGCACGGGCGATCGCCGCCCTCAAGGATGCAAATCAGCCGATTTCCTTAACTGAGGTAGCGGCTAAGGCAGGCGCATCCGATGAGATCGAAACGATCTACAAAATTCTGCGGCACCTCGAGGCAAACGATCGCGGCGTTCAACTACAGGGCGATCGCGCTAAGCCTTCTAGCCTCACCGTTTCTGCTAATTAGGGTGTTAAAAAACTGCCAAGGATGGGCGATCGCTTATCCTTGGCAATTATCGCAATGACCACAGCGGAAGGCTTGAGCTTCGTGGGTGAATCCAAAAGCGTTGAGCAGAAACTGCCAGCGACACGCTTTTGTGTGCAGATAGTCCGTCATTTGCTGAGCGGCAGTGATATTGGACTGGCTAAATTTCGGCGATTTTGCTCCGGGCTGAAGCGCATAGTGAAAGGGATCAGTCCACTTTAAGCAGCCTATTTGATGGAGTAGGGAAAGGGCGATCGCACTTCCGGGAAACTGTTTGCTGATAGCGCTGACTTCACCTTGCAACGGCAAGTTGCCAACGAGTGCTTGGGCGGTGCGATAGTGCTTTTGGGTTTGGGTTTCAAAAAATTGTCGGCGCTGTTTGTCTTGGGGATCAAGCCATCCGGTCGGTTCGCTGATCAGGGTGAGGGCATGGGCGAGGTTGCCATCTCGTCCGGCGCGTCCCACTTCCTGCACATATTCAGACAGCAGCAGCGGCGCATGGAAATGCACAATCCAGCCCACGTCGGGCTTATTAATGCCCATGCCAAACGCGCTTGTACAGATGACAAATTGCAAGGTGTTGGCGATCCAATCTTGCTCAATTTGGCGACGATCGCCTGCATACAGTCCGGCATGATAGGCGGCTGTGGAAAATCCTTGTTGGGTCAGCCATTCCGCCAGTTCTTCACCGTCTCGCCGCGATCTCACATACACCAAGCCCGACTGTTGGGGGTGCGCTTGGATGAACTGGAGTAGGCGCGATCGTCGTTGGCGCGGTGTCCATACAACTTGTACCATGAGGCTGAGATTGGCACGATAGGGATTGTGGCGAAAAAATTCGGGTTGGTTGAGTTGCAAAACCCGCTGAATCGTTTGCTGAGCAACAGGATCAGCCGTAGCGGTAAACGCAGCGATGGCAATTCGGCTACCCGCTGGTTTAGTTTGCACCAACGCTGAACGCACCGCTCCCAAGCGATAATATGCCGGACGAAACGTATCGCCCCACTGCACCAAACAATGAGCTTCATCTAAAATTAGCCGATTAATTTTCAACTCTGGTTTGCACAATCGTTCCCAAACTGGCGGACTCAGCAAGGTTTCGGGAGACAGGTAAAGTAAGCGCAACCGCTGATGCTCCAAAGCCCAAAGAGTTTGTCTGGAGAGCGATCGCGCCAGTTCACTATGCAACAGCGCCACAGATTGTTGAAAGCGGCGATCGCGCTGATGCAATTCCTGGACTTGATTCTCCATCAATGCCACGAGTGGCGATACGACCAGCGTTAGACCGGACTGCATCAACGCCGGAAGCTGAAAGCAAACTGATTTGCCACCGCCCGTAGGCAAAATAATCAGCGCATCGCGAGTTTGCAACAAACAGTTAACAATTTCTCCTTGGGGAGGACGAAAGCTGGAATATCCCCAAATTTGCTGAAGCGTCGCTTGAATGGTTGTCTGGTTAACTGGCTGACTAGAGCGTTTGATCGGTTGAATGGTCATAGTCGTGAGGCACCCTGGATTAACTTCAGAGTTCCCCCCCAAGCCAACAAACTCAACAGAAGAATAATCCAGATTCGGTGCAAACAGCTTGCAAGCGCTGATCCCAAGGATCGTTGGGCAAAGTGGGCAGGTAGGCAAAGTCGAACACAATGCCAATGGTAGGTTTTTGATTCCAGGGAGGGCTGCTAAATAGGCGATCGTAAAAACCACCGCCGTACCCTAAACGATGCCCTTGGCGATCGCAAGCAACCGCAGGCACCAAAATTAAATCTACTAAATCGAGTTGAATCATGGGCGAATCAGCATGGGGTTCTAAAATGCCAAACGCCCCTTTTTGTAAAGGCAAGGAATTATTAGATGACCACTCATGCCAAGACAGTTCAGCATCTACACAGCGGGGAAATCCCCAAGTTTTAGGCAGTGCAAATAATGAACTCAAATCGGGTTCTTGACGAATGCTAAAGTATGCCAAAACCAGATTTGCATTGACAAATAACTGCGATGCTTTTAGATGTTCACAAAGTTGCAAACTTTGACGCTGGTAAGTTTCTATTGATAATGATTGACGAGTTTTAAGTAGCGATCGCCGCAGTTCTTTCTTATCCACGATTCAGGTTCCAGGTTTCGGGTTTTTGATTTTTTGCTGACTCCTGACCCCTGACACCTACTTATCTTTAACGGCTTGTACCGCAGTTCTCAAATTTCCCTGATGCTGACTGAGCAAGCGATCGCCTGCGTCCTTTTCCAATCCTGTCCAGTGCATCAACAAAGCAAGCTTGACATTGCGATCGCTGCGTTCTAGCAAAAAACCTGCGTTTTCACGGGTGAGGTCAGTGAGGTCGCAAAGAATGCGGAGGGCGCGATCGTGGAGTTTGGTGTTCGTCACCGCTACATCCACCATGCGATTTCCATACACTTTGCCCAATTGCACCATCGTCCCAGTGGAAATAATATTTAGGGCAAGTTTGGTGACGGTGCCGGCTTTGAGGCGGGTGGAGCCTGCAAGAATTTCGGCTCCCACCAACAAGCGAATATCAATATCAACCTCGGCAGGCACTTGAGCGGTGGGAACACAAGCAATGAAAACCGTCGTAGCGCCTCGCTGTCGGGCAGCTTGCAATGCGCCGTGAACATAGGGAGTGGTGCCACCTGCGGTAATGCCAATGACGATATCCTGAGAAGTGATCTGATGGTGGGCGATCGCGCTTGCCCCATCTTCTGGGCGGTCTTCCAATCCTTCAGAACTGCGAACCAATGCACCCGCGCCGCCTGCAATAATCCCCTGCACTTGCTCCGGTGAAGTACAAAAAGTAGGCGGACATTCTGCCGCATCTAATACCCCTAATCGCCCGCTAGTGCCGGCACCAATATAAAATAAACGCCCCCCTTTTCGCAGTGCCGCCGCCGTTCGAGTGATGGTTTCTGCTAACTCTTCACGCGCCTGAGCGATCGCGGCAATAGTTTTTGCATCTTCCTGAACAAATAAATCTACGAGTTCCAATGGTGATCGCTGGTCTAAATTGTCGCTATTTGGGTTTGCCTGCTCCGTCAACAGATAACCGCGCTCCTGCAAATCCTTCATGCGATCGTCCTAATACTTTTGTACTGCTTACAGCAATCCTTCCAACTGTCGCCGAATCTGTTCCAAAGCATCTTGAGGTATGGTGCTATCGGACTCATCTAAGTTGTCTTGACTCTCAACGGGATGACGGTTAATTTGCCACTCAGCGTCGTCCACATTTGTTTCGGGGGGCGCGAGGAGGAGCCGTTCTGCGTCAGATTGGGGCACAAATCCTCTGGGGACAATTTGACATTGGTAGCTAGAACTCTGGCAAAATTCCTCAATTTCTTCTTGGTCAAACGCTTCCACGGTTGGAACTGGAAAGTCTTGTGCTTCTAGCAATAGCGCATAGCGAGTTGCATCATCTTCCTCCTCAAACATCAATACAACATTATGCTCACCCATTTGTAGGCTATGCAGACCTTCATTATTGGTTCCTGCATTAAACAACAATATAAATACACGCATAATTTTAGTAATTTTCAAAGTAGCACTCTCCAATTTTACTGGAGATTTACACCCGCACTAAAATCTATCAGCCGTTAGGGTTGTCGCTCTATTCAACTAAGCGGTATCCAACACGTATGATTAGTTTTGAGCTATGGAGCATAGCTGAATCTAAACAGGAGAATTAATGATGCGTTTGCCACCCTCTGCTCAGCCATCACCTAACCTATGGCAAACCTTAAATAATTCTGCTTTGCTGCGCTACCTTTTGCTCTTTGGCTGTGGTTGGGTGACCGTTTTACTCATTAACTATTTCTATAGCACGATCGCACTTTTCACCGTCGCAGGCATCTTCGCTGCACTATTGAACTATCCAGTGGTTTGGCTATCGCGTTATTTGCCCAGAGGAATCGCGATCGCAGTTGTTTTTCTTGGAGCAGTCGCATTATTGCTGGGAATGACGACCTTAGTCGGGCTAGAAGTGCTGAACCAAGGGCAAAGCTTGTTAGTGAATCTTAGGGAAGGTTTAAATCAGAAGAGCTTGTTGCCGTTCCGCAGTTTCCTGGATCAACTCGACCTTAGCAAAATTGTTGGCACACTTCAAACTGGTTTGGCTTCCGGTTTGGGCTTGGTGCAAGGTCTGTTTTCCAGTGTCTTCGTGGGGATTTTTGGGGCAGTCATCAGTTTGTATATGCTGATTGATGGGGATAAGTTATGGCATTTAGCTCTTCAGCTAGTGCCAATCGGTTCGCGCGATCGCTTTGCCCAAACGTTCCGCCAAAGCTTTCTCGGTTTCTTGCGCGGACAACTATTGTTAATGCTGTTTCTTGCGATCGTCAGTTTTGCGATTTTCTCGATTTTGGGCGTTAAGTATTCCCTGATTTTGGCAGTAATTATTGGGGTGCTAGATGCCATCCCTGGAATTGGAGCAACCCTTGGAGTGCTAGTCATTAGCCTATTAGTTTTTGCGTCTCAAGGCGGTGAAATGGCGTTGAAAGTGGTGATTGCGTGTATGGTGCTTCAACAAGTTCAGGATAACTTTGTGCATCCTAAAGTCATGGGAGAAGCGCTGGAATTGAACCCAGTTCTCTTATTTCTGGCGCTGTTTATTGGCGAACGGGTTGCTGGATTGTTGGGAGTTTTTCTATCCATTCCGATCGCAGGCATGATTGCCGCCTGGATACGAGCAGCGCAGGAAGACCCAACGCCCTCATTAGCAGCAGATTTATCCATTGTTGATCCGCGATCAGAACAATCTGGATGAATGTGATTCCTGTGCTTGCTCCACTTGGCAGTGTCTATTTCGTTAAAGGATCTCAGTCTATGTTCGATTTTCTCAACCTTGAAACAGTGAACTCCACTCCCCAACAGATTGCCCGATCGCTGCGATCGCTCGGCTGGATTGGCTTTTGTCTCCAAGCTCTGCTGGGGTTTATTCCAATTTTTGTAGTGGTAACTACAGTGTTGTTTAGCCCTACGCAGCGGCAGATGGGGTTTTCTTTGGGGCTATGGCTGGCGATCGCCTGTTTGATCATTTTGCTCTTCAGCATCTATTGGTGTTTTCGCTATACCCAACTCGCTAATAAAATCGAGATTCGAGATCTGCGACCCGCCAAATCTCAGGTAATCCACGATCTGCGGTTAGGACTGGTTGCCAACCTCAGCATTATGGCGATCGCCGTCACAATTGCTTTATCACGAGTGGGAGAATTGACCTTCAGAATGATGACGTTACCGCAAGGGGCAACAGTGATTGCTCCCCAACAAGCGGGAACAGTGATGGCACCGGGAGCCTTGATCACACCGTCTAACATCATCGCCATTCAAGCCATGGTATGTGCGATCGCCGCTGGATTAGTAGGCGTAATTGTGTCGTTATTGCTCCTCTATCAAGTGGGACAACATCGCAACTCATCTGATTAACCGTTTACTCTAAAAAGAGTGGAAACCGTCAAACCATCAAGGCGGCTAGACAAACTAACTGAATCACTAAGCTTAAATTCAGTTTCTCTTAAACTGACCGGGATAGCTTGGCAAGCTACCAGCCTAATTTCTCTACTCTATGCATTAACCTTCTAGAAAAAGTTTCTAGGCTAGAATAAAGTAAAGAAAGGTTAAGAACCTTAAAAGGCGCTAAGATATTCCCATAAATATATTCATTTTGCTTGTTCAATGCCTTCCTATAATTCATCAGAGTCTGAGTTGCTCAAGTCTTTGCTAGAGCCACTGTTAGAAGATTTTCAATATTGGTTTGGGCGATCGCGCACATTTTTAGAATCCACTGAAATCTCATTCTTAACCGCAGAGCATCAGGCGGACTTGCTGGCTAGAGTTGCTCAAGCTCAGTTAGAAGTCAGTGCAGCCCAGTCTCTATTCAAGGCAATTGGAGGACAGGCTGGTATTGAAACTTCAGTGCTTGCCCCATGGCATCATTTAGTTTCTGAGTGCTGGCAGGTTTTTCATCGCCATCGTCTAGCGGGATCTTCACACTCGATTCAAATAGAGTCTCAGGAATAGGGCAAAATAAATGTATAGACCTAGAGGTCGGTTTTATTCGCAATTCTCCTTAGGTTAGTTAATACATCGTCTTTACAGTTAGAGCCTCTTAGAGTTGAAAAGCGCCATGATATTACACTTTATTTACATTATTGCTTTTACCGTACTGGCTGTTTTGGCGATCGCCAATTTGTTTCGTAATTTGATGACATTAGGGATGGAATCGCAGCGTTCCTATTCACCTGCAAACGCAGCTTTTTATGGGGGATCGCCCTCTGGAAGTACACCCAAGACCGTCCCTCATCCTGAACTGCTGGATGAGTTTGGCAATATTGTCAACGAGCCGCTGCTGGTGATGCGCTCCATTACGGTTGAAGATGCCCGTGAACAGCTAGATGCACTCTATGAAGCGTCTCCCGGCTCTAGCAGTGCAAATCGCGAACCTCGCGAAGAGCTTTAGTGAAGGATAAGACCTGTTCAAACCTTTTGCCTTTAGCGATAGATTGCAAATGACTGAGCAATCGGATACCGATTCTAACTTAAACGATGTCTCCGACATAGAGCCAGTGGATGCAGAGAACGCACCCTCTGGCTTTTTCTCGTTCCGACATCAGATCAGAAATAGTTTAGGTGCAGTGGGCAATCGCTTGAAAAAAACCTTGCCCGTCGAACAGTTGACTCAAGGTGTAGGGCAATGGTTTGGGGTGAGTGAATCCCAAGTTGCAGACATTTTAGAAACCGTTCGAGCAGAATTACCCACTACAGAAGCAATCTTAATTGGTAAGACCCAAGCAGGAAAAAGCTCAATCGTGCGGGGGCTAACGGGCGTTTCTGCGGAAGTCGTGGGTCAAGGATTTCGCCCTCATACTCAGCACACTCAGCGCTATGCTTACCCGACCAATGATCTGCCGCTGTTAATTTTTACTGATACGGTGGGTTTGGGAGACATTAACCAGGCAACGCAATCGATTATTCAAGAGCTAACTGAGGAGCTACAGATCGATCGCCGTCGTGCCCGTGTGCTGATTTTAACCGTCAAAATCACAGACTTTGCGATCGATAGCCTCAAGCAAGTTGCCCAACAGTTAAGGCAGACTCATCCTGAAGTACCCTGTTTGCTGGCGGTAACTTGTTTGCATGAGTTATATCCATCCGGTCTTGAAAATCATCCCGACTATCCACCCACCTTTGCAGAAGTGAATCGGGCATTTGATGCTATCCAGCAAGCCTTTACGGGATTGTGCGATCGCGCAATTTTGCTCGACTTCACCTTAGAAGAAGATGGCTATACCCCTATTTTTTACGGCATGGAAGCACTACGGGATGGCTTAACGGAGCTATTGCCAGAAGCAGAATCTCGCACAATTCATCAACTGCTCGACGACGAAGCAGGCAAGAAACTAGGCAACCTTTATCGTGATGCTGGCAGGCGGTATATTTTACCGTTTTCAGTGATGGCAGCTACTGTTGCAGCAGTTCCACTGCCCTTTGCAACTATGCCCGTACTCACCGCAATGCAAGGCTCAATGGTGGTGCTATTGGGACAACTGTATGGGCAAACCTTATCACCTGCTCAGGCTGGGGGCATCGTCAGCGCGATCGCCGGTGGCTTTGCAGCCCAAGCGATCGCGCGCGAACTGATTAAATTTATCCCCGGTTTTGGCAGCGTCATCGCTGCCTCTTGGGCAGCAGCCTATACATGGGCACTGGGCGAAGCAACCTGTGTCTATTTTGGTGATGTGATTGGCGGTAAAAAGCCAGACCCAAAACGGATTCAACAGGTGATGAAAGAATCCTTTGCCACTGCCAAAGAGCGGTTTAAAAATATTAAACAGGAGGAATAGGTTTTGGGTGTCAGGTTTCGGGTTTTAGAGTGATGAGAAAACCCTACTCTAACCCCTGTCCCCTGACACCCGGCACCTGTTCCCTATGCTCTCCTCGGAGTGCCGCAGGGATAGGTTGCAACAACGGGTTTTCGGGCTGGCGTTTCTTCCAATGTCATTGCGACTGGAGAAGCAACGAAGCGATCGGGATCTGCCTTTGCTGCCAAGTAGTCGCGCTGGAGTGTTGCCACCATTTCCGCTCGACGGTCATATAACCGCTTTAGAGGACGCGGCGCACATTGGTTGATCACGTAAGCCGTCATAATCGGCAGGGCGATCGTGCTGTCGGTGTAGCACACAACTGTGTTCGGCAGTTCTTCGGGATCAACTTTGCCCCAACTTACCGCTTCATTCGGTGTTGCACCCGACAAGCCACCCGTATCAGGACGGGCATCGGTCACTTGGATAAAGTAGTCGTGTCCCCGCTCTTCTAGACCCAACACTTCATGAATTTGGGGTTGGGTTTGCAGCAAGAAGTTTTTAGGACTGCCACCACCAATGATGAGTGCTGCACTTTTGCCTTCTAAATCAGGGTTGCCCGTATCACGAGCCGCATAGGCGATCGCGGCAGTTTCATTCACATCTAGCGATGGATCGATAATTAGCTTGGAGCCTTCTAGGGCGATCGCGGCAACATTCATCCCAATCGAGCTATCACCGGGCGAGGACGTGTAAATCGGCACGCCACATTCATAAGCAGTCGCTAATAGACAAGAATTTTTGACCCCGACTTGCTTCTCCACTTCGTGCAGATACTTGCCCAACAGATAATGAAATTCTGCGGTACTCATGCGTCGTTGAAATGGCTCAGCCCACAAAATTTCTCGGATAAAGGCATCCGTTTCCAGCAGCACATCATAGTCAAACACAATATCGTAAATCCGAATGCGTCCCTCTTGGCGCAGCTTCACGTCATCTAAAAATGGACTGCTGGCAAATAGATCCAGCCCTAGCCCATAGTGGATATCGTGGTAAAGGTTTGCCCCCGTGCTGATAATCCAATCAACAAACCCATGTCGCATCAGCGGTGCTAAAACCGACACTCCAAATCCAGCAGGAGTCATGGCACCCGAAAGGCTTAGTGCAACCGTAACGCCCTCTTTCATGACTTCACGAGTCAGCAGTTGACAGATCTCGCGTAGCCGAGCCGAGTTATAAGCCGTAAAGTAGCCATCAATTAAATCGACAACACTAATCTCCGCAGGCATGGGGGAGGGTGTAATTTTATGGCTGAGCAATTTTGACATTTTTGAACTCCAAACGGTGTAAACGGCATAAAGAAGCAAGTAAATGAATAAACAGCACTCAATGGTGCTGAGAACCTCACAGAGAATCACGTCAGTACCCATAACTTTTGCAAGCCATAGTGCTAACTGTTTAACTAAATGGGAGTAGAAAAGCGCTGACTTGTCAGTTCGCAAAAGATTGCATCCCCAACCTTCGCCTAGGCTTCAGCCAGTTTCGTGCGCCATCTCTGGAAACATCAACAGCGCCGATTTCAAGTATCCAAGCAAGGACTTCTATACCCTCTGCCACAAATCTCTAACCACTGACTGGCTAGTTTGCTTTGCAAGTAAACAGTCATCGGCTGAGTATCAGCTTTAGAGCATCACAATCAAGCGAATACTTGATCCACTAATTCAGTAAAAATTCTCTGCAAAAGCCATGATCGACCCAGTTCATTAGGCTGGAGGCGGGTAAACAACCAATCGGCTCATACCATCGACTCAACAGCGGACGAACTTTAACTTAACAGGTCGATCAGGTCATACTGGGTGCTTCACAGCGATCGACCCACGAGAGGGCGGGATCACACTGCCGCTTCCGCTTAAGCTTCGTTTCCAAATACCAAAGTAGTTGGTATCGGGTTAAAGAAAAGAACTTCAACGCTTTTCGCTTACCTTGTTGTATCGGCTTTGTCATTTTAACACCAATACTTTAGGCTCTCTCGCTTCGGAAGGATGATTTTCCTTAGCTATATCCAATAAAGTGTTCCCGCATGATTGGTGCGAATAGGCTCAATTAATTCACTGGTTCAATCGTGACTTCAATGCGAAAGCCTCCAGCGTTATCTCCTGGTCGATTGTCATTCACTGCAAACTCTAAAACTCCTTGCGATCTGGCGACGAATTCTCCTCCTGTACCGATCGCAAACCAACCATCCAACTCCCGCGCTCCAAACCGCCTGATCCGTCCCATGAGTTGACCGTGCGGAATATCTACAAAATAATTGTACTCTGGGCTAAGGATGATGCCTTTAGGTCCCCCAGACCCCGCAAAGTATCCAAATCGTATTCTGCCGCTTGCCTCGACTTTGATCTTGTCTCCAGAATTCACGGATAGACCCGTATCGACATGGCTATCCGTCTGAAACACATGTTGGCTGCTCTTGACAGCAATAGCTGTATCAGTAGGCTTAGTGCGCTCTGTACTAGGTTTAGAAGGCTTTGAATTGGAGGGGTTGTAGGATGGACGTTTGCTTAGAACTTTAGAGGGAAGGTTCACAACATCCATCTTGCCAGAGTTAACTTTAACTGGAACGATGCCAAAACCACACAACCCTTTACAAGTGTCCATACGAACCCAAAAATGGACAGTTTGCGATCGCTGAATGTCAAATGCAGTTCCTTTGTCAAGTGCAGTTCTTTTTGTACGAATTTGCAAAGCCGAAGGAAGTTGAGAAGATTTCTTGATCAACTTCCCATTGGTCTCGTACATCGAAAAGGATGCCTCTGAAGTATCTCCTGTTGCAAGAACATAAACAAGGTATGTCCCTGGCTCGAAGCTGACTTCTAGATAGCGGGTTTGCCCCCTCTGTAAGTCACCCTGCAATGAGGCTTGCGCTGGCATCGCTACAAAACTACCCGCAAAAATGGAAACGCCAGTAATCAAGAGAGAAGTTAATCTGTTCATCCTAATTTCGTCCAAATCATTGCTACAAGTAAGCCCCAAAGTATGAACCACACTATTCATAATCAATTTCAAACCCGTCACCTCAAATAACCAAATAGAGAAGCAGCTAACGCTATAGAGCAGCAAGCAAAAAGGCGAATTGCCACTTAATCAATGAATAGATAATTAGCTGCTCCGTGGCATGAGTAACGCTTGAATGCACTGACAATCAAACGGCTTAGCGCTTAGATTCGCGAAGATGGGTATAACGTTTAAAGATGGTGCCAACCAGTGCCGCGCTACTGAGCAAGAGCATGGAGCTAGGTTCGGGAACGGCAGCGGCAGCCGGTGGTAAATTCGGTGGTGAATCCGACGGTAAATCCGGTTCTAGAACCGCTGTCAAATTTGTGGCGAACCATCTCCCACTAAAAATATTCGAGCCGCCCCAAGTTCCATTGCCAATTTGTGATGGACTTAAAACTTCAGCTTGGTAATTACCCAACCCAATCCCGATTGGGTTGATGAGCCGAAAGCCTCTAACATTCAAAAAGCCATTGGCAGTATACTTTCCAGAGAACAACTCGCGTCCTCGATAGGTTGCATTGCTATACCAATCAAAGTAACCAGCGATGTCAAAGTCGGCACCATTGGCGACCTGTGTCTCAAAAACCAAGTCTGAACCGTTCCAGTTAAGAATGTCAGATCCCGTAACTTCCCACTGCCCCTGAGTTAAGTTGACGAGGTTGGCTGCCTCTGCCTTGGTGCAAATGCCCTGAGCTAACAGTAGGCAGGCTACAGCGGTTGTGGCGAGTGAACGCATGATGGCTACTCCTGTAATATCGATGGTTTGGAAAGACAGGCGAAAGGATTGCTAACTATCTATTCAACGGTGGAATCCCAGCTAATTATGCAATTGTGAAATAAACCCGGTAACGCTTTGCTGGCAGGCATCTAGCGTGTTAACCCAATTCGGCAGAAAAAGACAACCCGATTATATCCCTCCTCACAAAATAACTTAGGGCTTCGGTATAACTTTATGGAGATTTCACAAAACTCTCAGGATAATTACAGGGGAGTAAAGCCTCAGTTCCTAAACTCTGGGATTAAAGAATCGCCCTTGAAAGTTGACGAATAGGTTGCTTTTCTAAAGGTCAACCAGGCTATACCGAACGGCGGCGCTTTAAATAAGCGAGGCCACTTCCTGCTAAAGCGATTCCCATCATGGTTGCAGGTTCTGGAACCGCTTCTGATTGGGGATTGATGTTTAGGGATGGTTCGGGATTGATGTTTAGGGATGGTTCGGGATTGATGTTTGAGGATGGTTCGCCAGAGCTAATAGTCAGTGAAAAATTATCAAGTCCAAAGGTGTTTAGTCCTGTGCCAGCAAGTGTGCGATTACCAAACATGAAGCCAAATTGCATGGGTGCTGCTCCAGCACTAAAGTTGGGAGAATTACCATCTGGTAACTGCATAGCCATACCAGCCCAAGGATTCGTATCAAAATTGTTGGCAGTCAGGTTTGCGATACTTACACTTAGCCAATTTCCAGAACCAGAAGAGATAGTTCCGAAGGGAAACGAGAAATAGCGCTGACCTGCTTGCTCTACAACCACTTGCCAAGCGGAGGAACCGCCTAAACTCTTCGCATTAGCAGTAACAGATAAATTTAGAATCTCACCGCTGGTCATGGGATTGTAAGTTGAGTCAGTTTTGATTCCCCCAATCCAGGATGTATCTTCAAACACAAAAGCATGTAAAAGTTGTAGAAATGCTCCGGGATTTCCACCCGTTTCAAGGCGCAGCCCAACACCAGTAGATAAGTTGCGAGGTGAGCCAGATGAATACGGATTATCTGTTGTTAAGTGAAATATTTCCCAGTTGGCAAAGTCGCCGTCCACAATCGACACCTTTACTGGGGTGAGTGATGCTGCTGATGTGGGCAGTTGAACCGCAGCAGTGAACCCAAGGGAAGCGATCGCGGCAAAACTCGGTAAAATTCTCGACAGTAATGAATCAGAGGATAAGGGATTGAACATTAGAAAGCTCCTTCAATAAGTGGTTAGCCTTTGGATGCGATCGCGATTTACCTTTTGGGCACAGTCTAATAAGTCAAATCATCCAGAAGGTGATTTGGAACTCACTAACCATCTCGCAGGATAAATGCAATATCTTTATGCGGAGCTAGGTGGTTGTCTATATCAACGGTAAAATTCCAGCTAATTATGCAATTGTGCAATAAACCCGATAACGCTTAGCTGGCGGGTATCTAGCGGGTTAACCCAATTCGGCGCAAAAAGCAATCCGATTATACCTCTCCCTACAAAATAACCTGGGACTTCCGTATAACTTTATGAGAATCTCACAAAACTCTCAGGATAATTACGGGGAGATAAAGCCTTAGATCCAAAGATATTCTGCAAGGGTATTCGGCGATCGATCAAACACCAAGAACACTAGGAGCCTGCACAATCGAAAAGCACCTTAACGCGTCTAGCCAGCTAAATCTCTTGCTTACTCTAGGAAGCAACAAAAAGCCTAATCGATTTGGCATCCCAAACTTTATCGTTTCCTCATCCAAATCGAGCGTGTTTTAATGAACAAGCGGAGCCAGCTAACAAATATTTCTCGACTGCTATGAATGATTCTATAGAATCCCCTCAACTGACTGAAGCGACTGGTCTGACGACTGAGCAATATAAACGGAAGATGGAGCGTCGCAAGGAGGTACAAGATCAGCGGTTGGCAGGGATGGTTGCCGAAAAAGGATTGGTGATTGTGCATACGGGAACGGGCAAGGGCAAAACCACAGCCGCGCTGGGAATGGTGCTGCGATCGCTGGGTCATGGCTATCGAGTGGCGATCATCCAGTTTATTAAAGGAGCCTGGGAGCCTGCAGAAAAAGCTGCGTTTAACCATTGGACTGGGGCGACGGAGAATCATCCGGCTCAACTAGAGTTTCATGCCATGGGGGAAGGCTTTACCTGGGAAACTCAAGATCGAGAGCGAGATACTCAACTAGCCCAGCAAGCTTGGGAAAAAGCTTTGACTTACATTGCAAATCCTGACTTTAAGCTGATCTTTTTAGATGAAGTGAACATTGCTTTAAAACTAGGATATTTATCCGAATCACAAGTGCTGGCTGGGCTAGACCAAAAGCCAGAGCAGTCGCATATCATCTTAACTGGGCGGGGCGCTCTCCAAAGGATAATTGATCGCGCTGATCTAGTAACCGAAATGACCTTAGTGAAACATCCGTTTCGAGAACAAGGGGTAAAAGCTCAGCCGGGAATTGAGTTTTGAGTAATAGAGTTACTCCGTAAAGAAAGTATTCAACGCTAAGGTAAATGCAGCGTATGACCAGCGAAGTGATCGAAATTTTATCGGCTGAAGATATCCGTCGCACGATGACGCGCCTTGCCTCCGAGGTGATTGAGCGATCGGGAGATCTTTCAAAACTGGTGTTGCTGGGAGTGTATACACGCGGGGTGCCGTTGGCTCAACTGCTTGCCCGACAGATTGAAATGCTGGAACAGGTGGCAGTGCCTTTGGGAGCGATCGATATTACGTTTTATCGGGATGACCTGGATGTGATTAGTATTCGCACTCCTGCTAAAACCGAAATCCCGTTTGATTTATCGGGTAAGACAGTGGTGTTGGTGGATGATGTCATTTTTAAGGGGCGCACTGCGCGGGCTGCGTTGGAAGCGGTGAAAGACTATGGTAGACCGGAGGTGGTGCGCTTGGCGGTTTTGGTCGATCGCGGTCATCGTCAATTGCCAATTCACCCGGATTTTACGGGTAAGCTGTTACCCACCGCTCGTGAAGAAGCGGTCAAAGTATATGTACAAGATTTAGATGGGAAGGATAGCGTGGAACTGATAAAACCTTAATTTTACGGTGTGTGCCGCTGCGATCGCTATACCAATCCGGCTCGGAGTGCCACAACTGCCGCTTGGACGCGATCGTCTACTGCCAGTTTATTCATAATTCCCCGCACATGGGTTTTGATCGTATTGGGGCTGAGATAAAGCGACTCGCCAATCTCAGTATTATTTTGCCCTTCTACCAACAGCTTCAACACGTCCATCTCTCGTACAGTCAGATGCCCCACCTGGATATTTGGCGCGGGTGGCTTGAGATTCTCCAATACCGTTCGGGCGATTTGCGGATCGAGGTATACCGCCCCAATTTCAGCCGCAGAAATGGCAGTCATCATCTGCTCAATGCTGGCTCCTTTTACACAATAGGCATCTGCGCCACTGGCTAAGGCTGCCATGACCTGAGTTACATCCGTATGGGAAGTGAGCATCACCACGCGCACAGTTGGTAGCTGCTGTTTAATTTCCTGGGTGGCAGCAATGCCGTCTTTACGGGGCAACCCAATATCCATAATAATCAAGTCGGGCTTGTGCTTCAGTGCCGATCGCACCCCCAAAAAGCCATCCTCCACAATTTCCACAATTTCAAACTGCGGATAGTCTGACAAGATTCGCTCTAGCCCTAGCTGAATCATCGGGTCGTCTTCCACTATCAAAACTCGTAAAGGCTTTACACCAAGGGGCAATGGTGATTTGGCGGGGTCTACCACAGTTCATTCTCCGCAAAAACAGGTGAGTACAGATGCTACTTCACACTCTATAGTGCCCGTTGAAACAGCGGTAGGGTAAACCAGAAAGTCGCGCCCGTTCCAGGATGACTGGCGAGTCCAATTTGTCCACCATGAGCCAAGATGATTTGACGGCAAAGGTAAAGTCCTAACCCTAAACCCACTGTGCGACGCGCTTGTGTTCCTCGCTTATAGAGTTCAAAAATGGTGGCAGATTGTTCAGAGGGAATCCCGATGCCGTCATCTTGAATAGTGCAGCGCATCATGGGAATAGGCTGGGAGACGGGATCAAGTTCAGCCGTTAAAGTGAGAGTCACACCGGGAGGATTGTGTTTGAGAGCGTTGGCAATCAGGTTTTCATAAACACGCCAAAGCTGGTTAGAGTCTGCGTCAATCAGCGGGAGGTCTGGGGAAACTTGATGGTGTAAAACTGATTGATCTTGCTCTAACAGGGGTTGCCACTCGATCGCAAGTTGAGTAACCAACGTAAATAGATCCACGGGTTGACGTTCCAAGGTGATCCCGCTCATCTGATTCGCATGGGTTTCCAACAGGGAATTAATTAGGGCAAGCTGGCGATCGTGGCTTTGAACCATTCTTTGCAAAATTGACCGAGAAACCGCCACGGCTCCCCCCTGCGCCTCTGCTTCTTTTTGCAAACTTTTCAGCACCATTAGCCCGCCTGTAACCGGATTTCGCAGATCGTGGGAAACGGCATGGAGGAAAACCTGCACGGCTTCTTGGGCTTTTTGGCGATCGCAAATTTCGGCTTGCAGTTGCTCAGTTTGAGTTTGAAGCTGATTTTGCAATTTCTGAATCGCCAAGTGCGTATTCACCCGCATTAGCGCCTCTTCGATTTCAAAAGGTTTTGTGATGTAATCCACCGCACCCGCTTGAAACCCTTTGACCTTATCGAAAAGATCGGATAGCGCCGTCATAAAAATAACGGGAATGGCTTGAGTGTCGGGAGCAGCTTTCAAACGGCGACAGGTTTCAAAGCCATCGATTCCTGGCATCATTACGTCTAACAAAATCAGATCTGGCTTGGCGTAGGGAATTTGAGCGATCGCGCTTTCCCCATCCTGAGCCACCCGCACTTTATAGCCCGCCGCACTCAACGATTGAACCAAAATGCTTAAATTAGTGGCATTATCATCCACTAACAAAATCACACTCGCCTCGCCACCGTTGCTACTCATCCAACTTCCACTACTCGAACGCAACAACAGACTAACTTGCAACTTTGCTCTAAAAACAATCTACAGAAAAACTCTGAACCAATGCGAGTTGTATTACAATTGTAGTACGAAATATCTAAAAACTTTGCGGAGGCACTCCATGCATACTCTCACCCGAACATCCACCACCGAAATGGAAGTCACCAGCATTCGTTTAGAACGAGAGCTAAAAGAGAAGCTGAAAGAATTGTCTGGCAATCAAGGCTATCAAGCCCTAATTCGGGACATTTTGTGGAACTATATTCAGCAGAAATCCGGCGAATATCACTCGTCTGTTTCCCTTCCAGAAATTCGCGCCACGATCGCCGCCACTGCCCAACAGGAGGAACGATGCGCCCTCACTGGCAAAGTGATTCCCTTGAATGCGGCGATGCTCTTAGGATTTACGCTGACAGGAACAATGGTTCCCCTTAGTACGGATAGCCTTTCATAGAAAGCAAAGGGTGTCCTGCGGCGGGTGATTTTAGGGCGATCGCATAAAAGCGATCTCAAAAATACTCCCTATTCAGGGATCTCACCCTCAGATGGGTCTTTCCCCATTAAAATGAAGTTGAGATTTGTATCAATCGGGGGGAGTATGGCTCCTGCGGTGTTAATCGAAAAGCTACAAAAGAAGTATGGCGCAGTAGAGGCAGTCAAAGATGTCTCGTTGCAGATTGAGCCAGGAGAAATTTTTGGGTTGCTGGGTCCCAATGGCGCTGGTAAAACCACTGTTTTGCGGTGTTTATGTACATTGGCAGAACCGGATGCTGGCAGAGTGGAAGTGTCTGGGATTTCGGCTTTA
Organism: Leptolyngbya sp. CALU 1928; assembly: GCF_056784215.1. Lineage (NCBI taxonomy): Bacteria > Bacillati > Cyanobacteriota > Cyanophyceae > Leptolyngbyales > Leptolyngbyaceae > Leptolyngbya > Leptolyngbya sp. CALU 1928. The sequence continues at coordinate 120,252 of NZ_JBXBCE010000001.1, forward strand.
GATCATCCCAAGCTGGCGCGGCAAAAGCTAGGATATGTTGCCCAAGAGGTAGCGATCGACAAAGTGCTGACCGGGCGAGAGTTACTGCAACTGCAAGCCGCGCTCTATCACCTGCCCCGTGCTATTTTGAGCGATCGCATTGAATGGGTTATTGAGCGCTTAGGTTTACAAGACTACGCGAATAAAAAAAGCGGCACCTATTCGGGCGGCATCAAAAAGCGACTCGATTTGGCGGCAGGTCTGCTGCATCAACCCGATGTGCTGGTGTTAGATGAACCCACGGTCGGCTTAGATATTGAAAGTCGCTTAGTGGTGTGGGATTTTTTGCGGAGGATTCGCGAGGAGGGCACAACTGTTTTGATCACCAGTCACTATTTAGAAGAAATCGATATGCTGGCGGATCGGGTGGCGATCATCGATAAAGGCGTAGTGATTGCCTGTGGAACTCCCTCAGAATTGAAAGATAAGGTGGGCGGAGATCGCATCACCCTGCGAATTCGCGAGTTTACATCCCCAGCCGAAGCCGAAACCGCAAAATCCTTGCTGGAATCGCTACCATCGGTTCAGGAAGTGATCATCAACACGGCGCAAAGCAACTCCCTAAATCTGGTAGTCACGCCTCAAAGTGATGCGCTGCTCACTGTACAGCAAGCGCTTCAGCAAGCCGGACTACCCACTTTTGGCATTGCCCAATCCCGCCCCAGCCTGGATGATGTCTATCTTGCTGCCACTGGACGGACTCTGCTCGATGCCGAAATTGCCGCCAGCAGCACCCGCGACGAAAAATCCGAACGCAAAAAACAGATGCGGTAAAGGATTTTTTGAATAATGTATGGTTTTGAACTCCATCAGTAAATTACTAAGCTTGCGCAAGAGTTTTACCTATTTGAATGTGTTCAATGTGCCGAAGCAATTAAACAGTTTTTGATCGAGCAAGGAATTAGCGGTCAACATATCAAGTTATTTACAGGCAGCGTCGAAGATCCTTTTAGTAATATTTATCATGAGGTGCTTAAGCAAAATATTTCTACGAACGGTCGGCACGAGGCGATCGCGGTCAATATAAACAATGAAGAATTAATTTTTGACAACATTCATCCTCAAGGAATTTCAAGACAAGATTGGTTAAATAACCTGTATTCGCCGATCAATGACATAGGTAAGGATTTTCAGATTACAGAAGTTGGCTTTTGAGGAAGGAGCATTATGAGTAATTTCTATCAACTCATCTCAAAAATTAAAAGAAGACCTTCTATGTATCTCGGAAAGCCTGCGATCAGTAATCTGCGGTCTTTTCTATCAGGCTATATTTTGGCGCGGCGTGAGTTAGATATTCCCCAAACCCAGGAGGAAAAAGAGTTTTCAGAGTTTCAAGTCTGGATTCAGTCAAAGTTCAAGATTTCATCAGACCAATCTTGGGACAAGACCATTCTTTTTTTCTCAGAAGATGAGCAAAGTGCGATCGCATATTTTTTCAACTTGTTCAATGAATTTGTAGCTTCCAAGGTAGACAAATCTCACCGTGAATTGGAAGAAGTTCAATCCGAACCTTCTATAAAGAGAGGACGTTCTCTCTCTGAAATGGCTGATCTAAAAGGAGCAATTATGGTTGAGGTAAAGAAAGAGGCTGAGGTAGAGAAAAAGACTGAGGTAGAGAAAATGTAGAGAAAAAACAATTCAGCAAACCACTCAGCCTTATTCTTCAAATTCTCTCTAGTTAGTTACTTAGCCCAATCATTGTTAAATTTATGACGACTCTGACTCCCTCGACTTTGAATGGCAAAACGCCTGATGCTTCTGTGCTTCCTTCCAGTTCGTTTGCCGATTTTGTTCAAGAAACCACTGCCTTAACCCGGCGATTATTTATCCAACTTCAGCGTCGCCCTTCAACGTTGATTGCGGGCATTATTCAGCCTGTGATGTGGCTAATTTTATTTGGGGCACTGTTTCAAAATGCACCTCAAGGCTTTTTAGGTAGCAGCGTCAGCTATGGCAAGTTCATTGGTGCCGGAATTATTGTGTTCACTGCCTTTGGCGGTGCGTTGAATGCGGGTTTGCCAGTCATGTTCGATCGCGAGTTTGGCTTCCTCAATCGCTTACTGGTGGCTCCGCTTGCCTCCCGATTCTCGATTGTGATGGCTTCGGCGATTTTCATTACGACTCTCAGCGCCATTCAAACGGTGGCGATCGTCGCCGTGAGCGCGGTTTTAGGTGCCGGGTTGCCCAATGCGTCCGGCTTGGCGTTGATGGCGTTGATTGTGTTGCTGTTGGTTTTAGGCGTAACCGCAATCAGCCTGGGCTTAGCTTTCACTTTGCCGGGACACATTGAGTTGATTGCGGTGATTTTTGTGACTAACTTGCCCTTGCTGTTTGCTAGCACTGCCTTAGTGCCGCTTTCTTTTATGCCCACTTGGTTGCAATGGATCGCGTCGCTGAATCCTTTGAGCTACGCGATTGAACCGATTCGATATGTCTACTTACACCAAAATTGGTCGCTCAGCAGCGTGGTCATGCAGGCACCCTTTGGCGAAGTGACCTTGGGTGCGGCGTTGCTAGTTCTGCTAGGCTTTACCACCGTTGCCCTGCTGAGCATCCAACCTAGATTGCGGCGTGTGTTTGTTTAACCTAAAACTGAATTTGGCTTTTGTGAATGTATCCATTAGTGCCACAAACGTTGGTGCGATACCACGATCCGGTAGGCTCAAACACCTGAATTTGGGTGCGTCCTAGAGAGCAAATGATTCTGCCATTGGGAGTGGCACGAACGTTGGAAGGCGGATCAATCACACGAGCCGTTCGGGAGGTTGTGGAAACATTTCGTGTGCGATCGCAGACAAAATTAACCATATTTTTAGTGGCGGTTGATTGAGGATATTGGGTCTGTTTTTCGGGAAATGTCGTCCAGTTGCGAGCATCGCAGTTGGCTTGGGCAAAAATCCGCTCTTCTCCCAGATAGTAAATAAAATTGACGCTGCGGGCACTGGCGCGATTAATCGAATCAGTATCGACGCGAACGGACTGTCCATTAGAAGCGGTGCCTGCATAAAAAGACTCGGCTTGGGCTGGGGCGATCGCGCCTATGCCAACGGTCAAAGTAGTGGTCAGGGCAGCGGTTAAAAGGGTATTGAATCTCATCAGGAATGTCCTTACAGGTGGGTCTGAGAAGTGTTGGATCTGAGTTGTAATTAGCCATTTGACTTACAAAACAAACAACACCTCTTGACTTCACCATTTCGGATTCTGATTCTTACCCTTACGGGTGAAATTCCTGCAATTACTTTGCCCCGTCTATTCTTTTAGCTGCTGAAGTAAGGTCGCGATCGCCCTCTCTTTCTGTGGGTCTTTGCCTTGAGCATATTCAATCGTCATTGGCACTTCAATATCAGGGATTACCCCTTTTCCTTCGAGTCGCTGTTTGCCATCTAAATACACATCCGCGACCGCGACATAGAGCAAGTTGCCATCTTGCATCAAAAACGCTCGCCCTGCAACCACGGCACCAGGCGTTTTTGCACCCACCACCGTACCGATTTTATATTGCTGAAAGCCATAGGCAAGGATTTCTTTGGCGCTGCGGCTGCCTTCGTTCACAATCATCACCACGGGCTTGTTCCACTGAGCTTTGATCACATTGCGATCGCCACTGCGAGGAATACTCGTCAAGCTCGGACCCCGCGCCGTATAAATATTCAGCGCAGTCAGGGGCGCACCGCCCCACCCGTCCCGTAGATCTAGCACCAACCCATCCGCCTCTCGCAGTTTTCCATAGATTAGATCTTCCTCAAGCTGCTCTTGATATTGGTCGCCTGCATAGGACCAGAGGTGAACATAGCCAATTTTTTTGCTGTCTTGCTGCAAGATACGAGTGCTGGCGCGTTGCGTATCCAAAAACATCGTCAGCGGGTCAAGCAGTTTAGGCGTTACAGAGATATCTTGAGGGGCGCTGTTGGCTGATCGTTGTACTTGGAGAACCACTTTTTGCCCTACCTTGCCTGCAAACGATCGCACCGGATGAAACGGGCGACCCTCCGCACTCAACAGTTCATCACCCAGTTGTAAGCCTGCCTGCGCCGCCGGACTGCCTTCTAACACGCCGCTGATAAAGGTTTTGTTGGCAATCGCTTTCGTGAAAATGCCAATACCGCTATATTCCAGCTTGTTGTTTGGAAAAATCTCCTTGGGCAAGGTTTTCAGTTCCCGACTGCGCGGTTGAAAAATACCCAGCAGTTGGTAATATGCCGTTTCGTTCGGGGTATAAAAGCGGGTATGGGAAGTCTTCAGCTCAGATAGCATGGCATTCACCATCACTGCCAAATCATCCGCCGACTGAGCTTGAGCCGCTTGAAGGGCATATTTTTCGCGTAGGGCTTTCCAATCTACGCCGTTAAATTTGGGATCAAAAAAGTTGTCATTCACGGTTTTCCAAGCTTGTTCAAAGGTTTTGACTTGGGGGGAAGCCGCCTGAGAAATGATGGGAATCATCAGCCAGCCCAGCAACACTAGGGATGCTGCCAAAATGCCAGCAATCCAAGTACGAGTTTTTGTGAGTCTGAAGTGAGAACGCATATTCAATCCAATGCTACGGTAATGAAATTGGAAGTGCCGTTTGAGGGGTGCCTTGTCATGCAGGTTCGGATCGCGACCTTTACGGTGCAGAAGCGGTTTGCGTTAACGATTAGTCGAGGCACTACCGCGCAAACCACCAACATTTGGGTTGAAATTGAGCATGAAGGCATTCAGGGCTGGGGAGAAGCCTCGCCTTTTTCCATTGGGGAAACGCCTCAAACTACCGAACTGATTGCACGATCGCTGCAAAAGTTTGTGCCTTTGCTCAAATCCCTCAGTCCTTTGGAGGGTCAGCGAATTGAGCGATTAATGTTCGATGCGCGACTCCCTTCCGCCGCACGAGCCGCCTTAGATGTGGCATTACACGATTGGGTTGGTAAGTATACTCATCTCCCCCTATGGCAATTCTGGGGCTTAGAGTGCGATCGCATTCCTCCTACCTCCGTCACCATTGGCATCAGTACACCCGAAGCCGCTCAACAGCGGGTGAAAGACTGGCTAGGGAAAGGCGATACGGCGGTTCCTTTTCAGAGTATCCAAGCGTTAAAGGTGAAGCTGGGTAACCCTTTAGGAATTGAAGCAGATCAGGCGATGATGATGGCAATTAAAGAAACCGCTCCTCACATTTCTCAGGTTAGCGTAGATGCGAATGGAGGGTGGAGTTTGGCTGAAGCCTTACACATGGCAGATTGGCTAGTCGAACAAGGCGTGACATACCTAGAACAGCCCCTTGCCAAGGGACAGGAAGGCGACTTACCCGAACTGTATCAGCGATCGTCCCTACCCATTTTTGCGGATGAAAGCTGCTTCACCAGCTACGATATTTTGCCCCTAGCCGATCGCGTCCACGGCATCAACATCAAACTAATGAAATCCGGTGGCTTAACTGAAGCGCTGAGAATGATTCACACTGCCAAAGCATGTGGCTTGAAAGTCATGTTTGGTTGCTACTCCGATAGTGCGTTGCTCAACACTGCCCTATCTCACCTTTCCCCTTTGGCAGATCATATCGACCTCGATAGTCACCTCAATCTAGTCAACGATCCCTTTGCTGGCGCATCCTTTCACAATGGGCGACTTGTGCCCACCGATCAACCGGGCTTGGGTGTTCACCGATATTTGGACGAAAAAAAGGACACGCTTTAAGATGGCGTTTGGGTAAAGCGTTTGAGCAATAGGGGGCTTCTATGATTCAATCTCATCATCGACTGGCGATTCTTTTGCATGAAGGCATTCAAGGCGATCGCGGTAAAACCGGGCTGGCACTATTGCGATACACGGAATCGCCAGTGGTTGCCGTCATCGATCGCCAATCGCCCGGAGCCTCCCTGTCTGATCTCACCGGAATTTCACGTCCTGCGCCCATTGTGGCATCGGTCACAGAGGCACTTGCCTATCAACCGGATGTATTGGTGCTGGGAACCGCTCCGACCGGAGGTGCATTACCCCAGGAGTGGCGGCAGGAAATTAAGCAGGCGATCGCTGCTGGACTGTCGATCGCCAATGGACTCCATACCCAGCTTGCCAGCGATCCCGACTTCCAACCGCTGCAACCCAATCAATGGATTTGGGATATGCGCCAGGAGCCGCCCAACCTACCCATTGGCACTGGAAAAGCGCGATCGCTTGCCTGTCTGCGGGTGTTGACCGTGGGAACTGACATGGCGATCGGCAAAATGTCCACCAGTTTGCAGCTTCACCAGGCATCACTCAAGCGAGGACTGCGCTCAAAATTTGTGGCAACTGGGCAAGCCGGAATGATGATTGCGGGGGATGGCGTGGCTCTCGATGCCGTGCGGGTCGATTTTGCCTCCGGTGCCGTGGAGCAGGTGGTGATGCGGTACGGTAATGATCATGACATTTTGCAGATTGAAGGACAGGGTTCTCTGCTGAATCCGTCTTCTACTGCCACCCTGCCACTGATTCGAGGCAGTCAGCCGACTCACCTAATCCTAGTGCATCGTGCCGGACAAACCCACATCAGCCGCATTCCTGAAGTTCCCATTCCGCCCCTACCCGAAGTGGTGCAGCTTTATGAAGCCGTTGCCAGAGCAGGAGGAGCGTTTGCATCGGTGCCCGTCGCCGCGATCGCCCTCAACACCCATCATTTAGACGAATCTGCTGCCCAAGCTGCGATCGCCCACGTCGAAACTCAGACAAACCTACCCTGCACTGATCCCGTTCGATTTGGAGCCGATAAGTTACTGCAAGCAGTTTTATGAGCAAGGGGACAGAATTCAGATACCAGGTGTCAGGGGTTTGAAAGAAAGTCCTGCAAAAAGGTGAAGGGATCATCTTCCCAGCAGGGTTCTGGTCGCAGTCGAAGCAGCAGTTGAGCCACGTCAGCTTCAATGGCGCTCATTGCATCGGTTGAAAATAATGCTGATAGTGCGGTGAAATCTCTATCCCTTAAGGGAGAAAGCGGTGCAGCAAAGTTTCCGACAAGCTGGTCACCATCAAAAGAAACGACCTCTTTCCGAATTGAGCTATCGCGTCGCTTCTGCTGTTCGCCTAAGTATGCGACTTGACGCAGGGCTTGCAGTTCAGAGGCATTGTCTAGCCGAGCTAGGGGCGATCGCTGTTGAGCCAAGGGTATAACTGAGCGATCGCTCACAGAAAACGATTGCAACTTAGTAGGCGACCGAGCCAAATCTGCGGCACCTCGCACAATCCCTAGGTCAGTAAGGATGGAGCAGTCATTATTTGAATCAATCAACATAGCGCACGTCAACGACTCTGCACACTTGCAGAATTAACAAAAACTAGAGTTTTCTAATGAGATCATGAACAGTCCATCAACCTCATGACTCAGCCGTAGACGCACACCAGAAATGACTATCCCCTCATTGTAAAAAAGGTTTGGGTATTCTGTGTTCGAGCTTACAATACGCAACATTTTTTAAATTAATAATTGCCTCAATCTCTACCCTCACACCGCCCCAAATACCGTTCCAAGCATTACCATGGCAAATATTTTGGCGCTCCCGTACCTTGCCCTAGACACCCTTACCGATCAGCTAATTTATAGTTGAGCAGATTTCCCCAAAAATAAATGAAGAGAACATCGCCAAAAGTTTTACCGTTGGCTCTCAGGCACTAAGTATGATGTTTCTAAGTGGAAGGATTATCAGTAATCGTGCGGATATGTCTTCAGCCTATTCGCTTTACTTTAGGAATGGGAGGTGCGATCGCCCAGCAGATTGGCTGAATCAAACCGTTTTTAGCCAATATTAAAATCCAACACCACAAATAGATTGACTGCTTTGGTGAATTGCAGATATCAAGGTAGTTTGATGAAAACGCTTTTAGAAAGACAAATTTTTACCTTTTTCACCTCGAACAGCTAAATACCGCAGATTATGTTTGACCTAAACTCAATAGCAGACTTTTCGCCAAATTTGCAAAGCCCTGCTGGTCATCCACCTGATTTGGAGCAGCGATTGGGACTGTACCAGGTTTTTCTCAAGTTATATGAACATCATCGCGAACTATTAGATGAAATCATTGAACTGGAGAATACAGACAATCGCCATCGTTTGCGGGGTGTCTGTCAATATGTGCAAGCAGTCATTAATGGCAAACAAGCTTACCTGATGACTAACTTGCTGCCAGACCAGACTCAAATTGTGACCCAATCAGAAAACTTATGGATCATTGGGCGCGATCGCAAAGCTAGTTTGCCCATTCCAGATAAACGCCTATCTCGTCGCCACGCGGTCGTTCAGTATGTTTCTAACAAAGGGTTTTTTCTGATTGATTTAAACAGCACAAATGGCACCTTTGTAAACAGTGAACCCATACGTCAGCCTGTTTTATTAAAAGACGGCGATCGCGTTCGCTTAGGAAGTTTGTCGTTCGTTTTCTTTCTGTGCGAAAGTAGTCGCTGTGCAGAACCCATTCCACCCGATGTCCTCTCTGGCATTAACCTCGTTTCGTCTGGCTTAAAAACTCTCTCTCCTGAAGAGTCGCCAGCAAAGAATGCAATGGAGCTAAAAGTAAATCCACCCGATTGGGATGCGCCCCTACAGGGAAATGAAAAAGAAACCTCAATGTTTCTCAAACCGACTGCCCGTCAACGAGATGAAGCTCCGCAAGCCAGCAATCCTCACCTCAGTCCTTCTCAGCAAGCCGATATTCTGGATCGTTTCTTAAACCGTTAAAAGTTTAACTCAACAAAAAAATCATAGGCTGGGATCTAAACCATCAGTTGCAAATCCCAGCCTACAAAACTGGAGCAAGCCTTATTCTTCCTCCAACCCTTCCTCTTCTTCCTCATTGGTATCGGCATGTCCCACCGAGTTAGCAGAGACGACTGCCCCTGTTTCCAACTTTTGCCGCACTTCTAAGTCAATCTTTTTGGCAAATTCGGGGTTTTCTTCCAGATTTTTAATGGCATTGTCTCTCCCTTGAGCCAAGTTGTCGCCGTTATAGCTATACCAAGCTCCTTTACGGATAATCACGCCCGTTTCTTCTGCCAAATCCACCACACAGCCCAAGCTAGAAATGCCTTTGCCAAAGATAATGTCAAACTCGGCGATCCGGAATGGAGGCGCAACCTTATTTTTTGCAACCTTCACCTTGGCGCGGTTGCCATACTCATCAGTGCCTTTCTTCAGGGTTTGAATGCGGCGAATATCCAGCCGAACTGACGCATAAAACTTCAGCGCTTGCCCGCCAGTAGTAACTTCTGGGTTGCCATAGGTCACCCCAATCTTTTGGCGTAACTGGTTCAGAAAAATTACTGTGCAACCCGATCGCCCCATATTCCCCGTAATTTTTCGCAGGGCTTGGCTCATTAACCGAGCTTGTAACCCAACATGGGTATCCCCCATTTCTCCTTCAATCTCGGCACGAGGCACCAGAGCCGCCACCGAGTCGATCACAATAATATCCACCGCAGTAGAGCGCACCAATTGATCCACAATTTCAAGCCCAGCCTCACCCGTATCAGGCTGAGATACTAGCAAGTTGCCAATATCTACGCCCAATGCTGCGGCATAAGTTGGGTCGAGGGCATGTTCTGCATCTACGAAAGCGGCAACCCCACCTGATTTTTGCACCTCAGCTAAGGCGTGAAGCGCTAGCGTTGTTTTTCCAGAGCTTTCAGGACCATAGATTTCAATGATTCTACCTTTTGGCAATCCGCCCCCAAGCGCCAGATCTAAGGTCAGGGCACCCGTGGGAATTGTTTCAACTTTCATGCGCGTCGCATCGCCTAAACGCATGATGCTGCCCTTACCAAAGTTGCGCTCGATTTGTGAGACGACAAGGTTCAGAGCTTTTTGTTTCTCAGAAGCTTGCTTGTCAGAAGCAGAGTTGTCAGTTTTACTAGCCATGAATACCTCAACGCAGATGTTTGGTCAAAAGGAGTGGAGAAATTGGGTGTCAAAGGACTTCTATTCTATGTCCGTTGCTTCAAAGAAGAAAGGCAACAGCATCCTGTCAGATCTAGAGAAGTCTCGCTACCCTATAAGCAGTTCGTCGTTACAGTCGGTTGTTTTTATCGATTTACCTAGGGAGCCTGGGATGCGTTTTTTGCAATCCCTCTTTAATCGACCCCTTGATTCATTTTCTTATTGCAGGTTATGACCTCCTATCTTTCTGATCTATTAGTTCCTGATACAGCATTATCTGTCGCTGGATTAACGACCTACATTCAAGCACTGTTTGAGCAAGATACGGAGCTTCGGCAGGTTTGGGTAACGGGGGAGGTTTCTAGTGCAACTCAATACCGGAGTGGATTGTTTTTTACGCTACAAGATCCTGATGAAAAAGCGGCGATTAGCTGTGTGGTTTGGAATAGCCAGATTGATCGCCTCACAAATTTGCCCACTCAAGGCGAGCAGTTCATTATTTTGGGTCGCGTTAATGTGCATCCGCAGCGAGGACAATATCAACTGATTGTCTGGCAGGTGTTACCCGCAGGCAAGGGTCTGCGGGCGTTGCGCTATCGACAGTTGCGGCATCGTTTGGAAATAGAGGGCTTGTTTGATTCATTGCGGAAGCAAGCGTTACCCGCTCATCCTAGGGTTGTAGCAGTAGTCACTTCGCCTCAGGCAGCGGCGTGGGGAGACATTCAACGAACGCTGCGGCGACGGTATCCAGGTTTACATGTGTTGTTTTCTCCAGCGTTAGTTCAAGGGGATCAAGCGCCCGATTCGATCGCCCAAGCGATTCGTCGAGTAGTTGCCGACAACAGAGCGGATGTACTAATCCTATCACGCGGAGGTGGTGCAACGGAAGATATGGCGTGTTTTAATGATGAGCGCGTGGTGCGGGCGATCGCAGAGTGCCCGATTCCGATTATTGCGGGAATTGGGCATCAGCGAGATGAATCTCTGGCGGATCTGGTGGCGGACTGTTGCGCTCACACTCCAACGGCGGCGGCAGAGCAAGCGGTGCCTCAATTGGCAGATTTGTCTGCCGAGCATCGAGAACGGACAGTGGCTCTCAGTGATGCTCTTCAGCATCGATTGGAAGTTACCCGCAGTCGCCTGCAACAACTACGAACTCGATTACAACAACTCAAGTTAGACCGCAAATTAGCCTATGAAGTCCAACTGTTAGGCTGGATGCGGCAGCGACTCATTCAAAGCAACGGGGATCAGTTGCAGCAGGCAACCCAACATACTCAGCTTTTGCAGCAAAAATTAAAAACCCTCGATCCGCAAGCAGTTCTGAAGCGAGGCTATGCAGTGGTGCGAGAGGCAAACGGCGGCATTGTGCGATCGGCTGATACGCTAGGATTGGGGCAAGATCTTCTGATTCAGCTAGCCGCAGGACAGGCAATCGTTACTGTAAAAGCAATCTCAGAGACTTCAGACTGAAATTCCCCGCGATCGCAAAATATTTGCAAATATCTGCCTAAATTAGCCCAACAGCTTCTTTTTAAGAGTAATCTCGTGAGCGATTCAAAACCCGATAATAGTGAGCAGCCGTCTGGAATCCTTCAGGATGAATGGCGCTATGAGACAACGGTGAAAAAAATTGAAGCCGCGATCGCTCAAATTGAATCCGGCGAGTTAGATCTTGCCGATGTATTTGACCAGTTTTCAGCCGCCGTTGAAGATTTACGACTCTGCGAAACCTTTTTGAGCGATCGCCAGCAACAAGTTGATCTATTAATTGAAACCCTGAGCGAGGAGTGAATAGATTTCAGGTTTCAGGGATGAATAGGTTTCAGGTTTCGGGTTTCCCAACTCCGTACTCTCAACTTCTGACCCCTGACCCCCGACCCCTAATTCCTACCTTCCTGAACTCCACCAAGATGAACTGGAGTTGCTGCCAATCAGTTGCTGTGCTTTAGCTCGAACTTGAGCATAGCGGTTGCTGCTGCTGCTGTTTATTAGGCTGCCTTGGGTAAAACCAGCAGTAGTAAGTAAGCGAGTGCCGACTTCTTGAGCTTGGCGATTCATTTGAGCCGTGTAGTTAGGTTGAACTGCTTTAGTAATGACATTGCTTAACAAGCCAGTCATCACATTGCCGACTAAGCCGTTACTCAAGCCCAGTTTGGGTGCCACTAGGTTTCCAAGCGTCGGCAGAAGACGAGTGATCGTGTTGGTAGAGTTTGTGCGATTGACCAATTTCATCGGGTGAGAGAGAGAGGCGTGTCCGATTTGGCGCGCTAGTACGTTTGCTAAAGATGCTTCGGAATCAGCATTGGCGATCGCGCCTGCACTAATAAATACCTTACCGCCCGGAAGCGCCAACGCTCCAGTATCGCGGTCTTTCACCACATAAAACTCATAGGGCAAATCGGATCGATTGGAGGCTTGCGCCAACTTTTGCCCAATCTCGTTAATGTAGCTCGTCACCTCCGCATCGTTGACCAGTTCCACTTTGCCCAGCAGTTCTCGCGCCATTTGAGCGCCAATGGAGGCTTCACTTTGGTTGTTGCTTGTCCAAGCAGGAGTTTGCCCAGAAGTCACTGGAGAGGACACTTTGCCTGTAAGTAGATAACCCAGCCCCGCCGTCACCACGTTGCCTAGCAACCCATTTCGGGGTTGGCTTTGACTGATCCCTGAAGTTTGCGGCAGGTTGTTTCCAATCAACCCTGCCAATTCCGTGACGACAGGGCTAGTGGGATATTTGAGAGCAAATTGACGGGCAAGCGAGTTTGCTTCCGTCCAGCGGTTTGCTTTGCCGTAGGTAGACACGAGCGATCGCACCAAATCGGGCTGATTGGGATTTTGAGACAACGCTTGCTGCAAGATAAAAATTGCATCTTGACGGCGGTTGCTCGCTTCAAAAGTTTGCGCTAGGCGGAGATGCCCAGGAATGAATTGGGGATAGCTTTTCACCAACTGCTGCAACAGCGACAACGTTTGACTATCCAACGTTTGGCTATTGGAAATCTGCTGCCAAAAGGCTTGCGCTGCTGGAGGCAAACCATCAGCATTATTACTCAACCCGGTGCTAGGTTGAGTCCAAGGCATCGGCTGCGGATAGCCGACCGTGGGATATCCTGGCGAATAAACTGGAACTCCATACCCACCCGGTTGCATCACCGGATATCCTTGGACAGGCGTGCCTTGGATGGGAACCCCAGCCGGATAGCCTTGGCTTGGATAGGCTTGATTTGGATAGGCTTGATTTGGAATTCCAATTTGAGTGGTCACCTGTACCGAAAAACCGCCAGGAGCATTCTGTGGAACGCCATACCCAGGAGCAGGAACGCCGTATACCGGAACATTAGATGGATAGCCATATTGCGGAGTTGTTACCGGATAGCCATATTGGGGCGCTGCCACTGGATATGCATACTGGGGCGAACCCATTGGCAGATATACGGGCACTTGAGTTGGAGCGATCGCAGACTGCACAGGAGCCGCTGGAGTCGGGGTCGTTGATACCGCAGGTGTAGCCGTCGTGACCGTTGGAACTGGGTTAGAAGTAGTAGTAGTGTCGGTAGGAGTCGGTTGAGTTTGAGCCGACGCGATCGTCGGTGCAAAGAATAGAAGAACCGCGCTTAAAGGTAAGGTGTGGCTGAGCAACAGAGAACAAGAGTTTTTCATAGAGCGTGGAGAGTGGTTGTCAAAGGTAATTAAGGTTGGTAGCCGCACCCTTTGACAGGGCATCTTGCCTGAGCAGATTGCGTTTTAATGAGATGTTGACGAGCAAAAAAGTGCTAGACCCATGAATAGGGCAAGCGCAAAAAACTATTCTCTGAAAGCAATTCACTGATGACGGTTAGCGAGTCGCTTTCATGGATAAATGCTGTCAACTTAGTTAGCTGTCTACTTTGATAGAAAAATCTTGGTAGATGTTCCGCAATGTCAGATTTCTCTCTGGCTTGAACACCCCGGCGATCGCGTTAAAGGTTCTGTGGTGCAGGTTTTAATCAACTCTTCTACATCGCTTACCGCGATCACTTCGGTTTCTAACTGGGCGGCAAGTTCATCCAGGGTCATATCATCGAGAAAGCGGGGATCATCGTGCTTTAACATGACGCTGGGAAGCAGCAGCGCATCGCCCAAATCTTTTCCCTGAAGTGCGCTGAGAATATCTTGTCCGGTGATTAAACCCGTCACGGAAATCTCTTGTCCCCAATAGTGGCTGGCGATCGCCACCATTCGCACCTCTAACCCTTCCACCTCGTTCAAACGCTTCAGCATCGGCTGAAATGCCAACTCTACGGCATTACCTACAATCCAGGTAAAGCGTCGGGTTGGAGAGACGGTTTTTGGAAGATTTTTTGCTGCGTTTTGAAAGGCTTTGAGAAACTGACGAATCGAACCAACGCCATTGCCAATTTGGGGATAGTCTTCGTAGTGCGACTCTGGCGGCAGTTCTCGCCCCGCGATCAAAAACCACTCATCCGCTAGCCACACAAACGTAGAGCCAATCTGCTGTCGAAACTTCGTTTGCAGTGCTTGAACTTGATCAATCACTTCTCGCGCTTTTTCAGGCGTAACGGGGATTAGATCATCGTCAGCCGGACGAAAGCGGGTCAAACCCACAGGCACTACGGCAACCGACGCGATCGCCGGCAGATCGGTTTGGTGAAAGCGAGCTAAATCTAGGAGCGTCTGAGTCAAATGTGATCCATCATTCACACCGGGGCACAGCACCACCTGAGCATGAATCTGCAAATCACGGTCTTGAAACCATTGCAGATGATCCAGCAATTGTGCGGCGCGAGGGTTTTTCAGCAACCGAGTCCGCACCTCTGGCTCTGTCGCATGAACCGACACATACAAGGGCGAGAGGCGGAGTTGCTCAATCCGATCCCATTCTCGCTGGGTTAGATTGGTGAGAGTGAGGTAACTGCCATAGAGAAAGCTGAGACGATAATCATCGTCTTTGAGATAGAGCGTTTCTCGTTTGCCGGGGGGCTGCTGGTCAATGAAGCAGAAGGGACAGCGATTGTTGCATTGAATCAGCCCATCAAACAGAGCAGTGTCAAATTCTAAGCCCAAATCGTCGTCATAGTCTTTTTCGATTTCAACCTGATGCGCTTTGCCGTTGACATCCAGCACTTCCAATTCCAGCACTTCATCGGCGCAGAGGAAGCGATAATCGATTAGATCACGGGGGCGCTCACCGTTGATGGAAACGAGGCGATCGCCTGCTTCAAACCCAATTTCTGCCGCGATCGAGTCGGGCAAAACAGCAGTGATTAAAGCAGGACGAATCGACAGTTCGCTCATTGGAAGAAGTTTTGAGTTAAATAATAATCTTCATTCATTCTTACGTGTTTTTGAGCCAGCCGATCGCAACCGATGCCAGAAGCGTGATGCCAAAGGCTAACCGATACCAGACAAACACCCAAGTGCTTTGACGTTGCAGATATTTCAGCAGCCACGCGATCGCCAGATAGGAAAAAATAAACGTAGAAACCGTGCCTGCCAGCAGCGCAATAATACTGTCAATGTTGCTAAAGGCTTTGCGCGCCTGAAATAGAGTGGCGATCGTTAACGTGGGAATGCCGAGCAAAAAGGAAAACCGGGCAGCCGTTCCTCGCTGTAAACCCAAAAATAAGCCTGTCGTAAGCGTGGAACCAGACCGAGAAGCACCCGGAAGCAGGGCGATCGTTTGTCCTAATCCAACGAGAAGCCCGTCTTGAATAGTGAGGGAGTCAAAATCTCGCTTGCGGCTGCCAATTGTTTCAGCCAATGCCAACAACAATGCCATGACAATCGACATAATTGCAATCAGCACAATGTTGTCGGGCAAAACATCTTTCAACAGAAAGCCGAAAAACAAAGCGGGGATCGTTCCTACAGCGATTCCGACTAAAACTTTCCATTCTTCTCGCTGCCAGTCTTTTTGCCGATAGGCAGCCCATGCGCCGGACAGAATTTGAACAATATCCTTCCAAAAATACATGACGACCGCGATCACGCTGCCAAATTGAATGGCATCCACAAAGTATTTCTGCCCCAGTGCATCCCAGCCCAGAACTTTGGTAAAAACCAGCAAGTGAGCCGTGCTGCTGATTGGCAAAAATTCAGTAATGCCCTGCACTAATCCCAGCGCGATCGCCTGAAGCACTTCTATAATCAACCCAGGGGATTGAGTTGGTTTTGTTGCAGTTTCTATGACTGCCAGCAACATGGTTGAAATCAAGATGAGTCCTCCGCTTTCACTAAAGCCCGTCAATTTTAAGCTGTTAATGTTTTGCACCCGATCGAGTTAACGACCAGCGAGTAAGGCTGTGTCGCAACAGCGCTTTTTCGTAGACAGTATGGCATTCGTTTGATGAAAATTTGCCATTTTCAACAGTCTTGATTCTTATCTTTAATATTTCTGATTGCTAGGGCTGGTGGGGAGACACAATCTCTAGGATTCCCGCGATCAACAGATTGTTTATATCTTCATACGATGTACGAGGTTTTTACACACTGCAAAGCCCACACCCTAGATTCATGCCAGCAGGAGAGGAAAGCAGCGATAACCAAGAAAGCGAACTGGAGAAAAGCTATATCCGTCTCTCGCAGTCTATAATTCAGGATATGCCCCCCATGGGGATAAACGGCTTCCTATGCTATGTTAAATAAAGTAAACTAAATTAGAAATATTACACACTTTCACCGACACCTTACTATTTTTTAACCTACTTTGATTTCCTATCCTCCCCCTTCCCCAAGTAGTTATGTGCCTGAATCACCCTTTTTACCTAAGGTTGAGAGTGCGCTTGACAACATCTCCTTTGCTGAGACCGTTGAAACAAAAGTTATCGACATCACGGGTCAGCACTGGCGTTTGTTTGCCGTAGCGGTGCTGTTGGTATCAGTACCTGTATTTGTTCAGGCTCCATTAGTGCGATCGCATCCCTTTATCAGCCTGCTGGCAACACTGGGGTGGTGGATTTTGTCTAATCGTTTGTCGTCTCAGCCTAAAACTCAGGTTTGGGGAGACTTGTTGTTAGGGTTTACTTGGACTTGGCTCGCAGGCTCTTTATATTGGGGTTGGTTCCGCTGGGAGCCTTATTTTCATTTGCCTCTTGAATCAATCGGCTTACCCTTTGCGATTTGGGGCATTACTCGCAATCAAAATAAAATTGGGCATTTCTTTTACCTAGGGTCCCTTTTAGGAACGGCGATTACAGATATTTATTTTTATCTAGTGGATTTAATTCCCCATTGGCGCGCACTGATGCTAGTGAATGAAGAGTTGGCTCGTCCGATTTTTCATGCTGCGATCGCTCAAGTTCAAACTCCGTGGGGAACTGGCTGGGCTTCAGTTCTAGTCATTTCGCTACTATCTTTTAGTCTCTTGCCCCTTCGTTCTTCCAAGCTGCATTGGTGGGTGTTCAGTGGTGCGGTGTTGAGTACGATTTTAGTAGACGGTTTATTTTGGGTGGCGGCTTGCTTTGCCTAATAATGAACGTCGCGACTATAGCCCTACCCTATTGACCCACTCCCACCCATAAATGAGGTGACTTTGCTTGTTTTTCTATAAGGCAATGATCGACTGCTACAGTTGGGTAAAGGTCAAAAGCGATCTGGTCTAGCCGAGTCGTTCACCATGTCAAAAAACCAGTCTTGGATTGATCAAATCAGCCGAGTGGCTTCCCCCGTTGCGATCTTGGCAATTATTGGCTACGGTACTTGGGACTTAATCGTTCAACCCTTATTCAAAGTTGAGCTATCCAGTCCCGTTTGTACAGCCAGAATTATGAGCGTCTCTGTGAATCGGCTAAGTCTTAGCCCAGAGTTTCCAGATGATGAACCTCAGATTCTTGAGGGGCTTCCTATTGTCATCCCAGCCGGAGAAAAGCGGACAATTACTGTACGGTTAGAGAATCCAGATCGAAAACCCGTACTATTTACTTGGAAAGCCGATCGCGGCAAAATTAGTCCTCAAGGCAGTTCTGCCAGTAATCGCGCGATTTATACAGCACCCAAAACGTTGATGAATGATCCGGTGAGTGTTCTGGTTCAAGTCCAGGGATGCGATTTAGAAGAGCGTTCTTTAACGATGGCAGTGGTGCCTGCAAACCCCATCGCTCCTGTCCCGTTATTGGTTGATCCCCTATCGCTCAGCAAACCGTGATTTATCGCGCTGCGACCTTCCACAAACGAGTAGAATTAAGCTAAACATAAGTGTAAAGAACTATGTCTGCCAACGTTGAAGTGTATACCTGGAGTACCTGCCCCTTTTGCATTCGGGCAAAAGCCTTGTTAACTAAAAAAGGGGTTGAGTTTACAGAATATTGTATTGATGGCGATGAAGCAGCACGGGCGGTTATGGCAGAGCGATCACACGGACGGCGATCGGTACCTCAGATTTTTATCAATGATCACCACATTGGTGGCTGCGATGATTTGTATGCCTTAAACTCTGCGAACAAGCTTGATCCACTATTGATGGCTTAGTTCTTATCGCTTGATAAATCACCTACCGTCCTACAATTTCTATCAATTAGTTGGACGCTTTATGAAGAGACAGTAAATTGTAAACATAGTATTTAGGCGAGTAGGCTACGCTAGTTCTAGGAGAGTTGCATACCTGCTCTCCCAATGCCTGGATGGGTTCATCGTATCAAAATCTACTTACACTCACTTCCTTCATAGGTTTGTAACGTTGTGCACTCTAAAGAGCCATCCATAGAGATCGATCTAAAACAATATTGGTGCACCTTAAAACGGTGGTGGTTACCTGCTCTTGGAGTCTTTGGGCTAGTGGTAGGGTTGGCAACACTTGTGGCGATGAAGCAAGAAACCGTCTATCAGGCAGAGGCGAAGCTCTGGTTCAAAACTAGTCGTAGTCCTGGACTAACAGGTTTAGCAAAAGATATTGATATTGGTCGATTAGAAGCACTCACCTTAGAAAACAACCCCTTAGATACCCAAGCGGAGATTGTTCGCTCGATCCCAGTCTTGCAGGAAGTCGTAAGGTCACTCAAGCTAGATATGACCCCTCAACAGTTGTCGCGTCAGTTGCAGGTTAAGGGTGTTGTTGGCACTGACGTAATGCAAATTGGCTACCAAAACAGAGATCCGAATCTAGCTGCGGCTGTAGTCAATAAGCTTGCAGATGTTTATATTCGTAGCAATGTTCAGGCAAACCGAGCAGAAGCGGCATCCGCTCGCAAATTTATTCAAGCTCAGTTGCCTAGAACAGAAGCGACTGTGGATGAAACCGACTCAAACCTACGACGTTTTCGAGAGCAAAATAATGTCATTCTATTAGATGAGGAAGCCAAAGCTGCTGTTAGAACGATTTCTAACCTTGATGATCAAATTGCTGTGGCAAGAGGACAACTAGCAGATGAGCTTGCCCGCTCACGGCAGTTGAGCAACCAAATTAAATTAAATCCCCAGCAAGCGATTGAATTCACTAAATTAAGTCAATCCCCTGGAGTTCGAGAGGCGTTAACCGCTCTTCAGGCTGCTCAAGCGAAACTAACCGTTCAAAAAACTCGCTTTGTTGGCGGTCCTTCTATCAACACCTTAGAGCTACAAGTGGATGCTTTAGAACGCTTACTCCAAGACCGTATTCGCCAAATCAGCAGTAGCAATGATGGTGTTGGGGCGGGTAATTTGCAGATTGGGGAGTTAGAGTCCACCTTGATCACAGATTTTGTGAAGTCTGAAACCACAAAACGAGGCATTGAACAGCGCATTTCTGAGCTTGCTTTTACTCAGCGTGTTTATCAGGAAAGAATGTCGCGGTTGCCTCGGTTAGATCAAACTCAGCGAGAACTAGAGCGCAAACTCAAAGCAGCCCAATCAACCTATGAAACTTTGCTAACTCGGTTGCAGGAAGTTCAACTAGCAGAAAACCAAAATATTGGGAATGCACGCGTTATTTCGCCTGCTCAAGTACCGGAGCAAGGATCATCTAAAAAGAAAATTATTTTGGCTATGGGCATTGTAGCTGGCGTGTTGTTGGGAATTGCAACTGCTTTCTTCCTTGACTTGCTCGATCAATCAATTAAAACCATAAAACAAGCTAAAGATCGCTTTGGTTACAGCGTATTGGGAGTGATTCCTCTGTACAGTCACTCTAGTGGAAATTATTCTAGTAGTCCTATCAAAGGAGAATTTGATAAAGCACGCTTGATCTTTTCAAGGCGTGACGCTTCGCACGCATTACCTGCGGAAGCTTACCAGATGCTTCAGGCAAACTTGAAATTTGTCAGTTCAGATAAACCCCTTAAAACAATTGTGATCACAAGTTCAGTGAGCAAAGAAGGGAAATCCGAGGTTGCTGCTAATTTGGCGATCGCAATTTCTCAAGTAGGTCGCCGAGTACTGCTGGTGGATGCGGATATGCGATGTCCTACTCAACACGCGACTTGGGGTTTGACCAACAGTGCGGGGCTAACCAATTTGATTGTTGATCGCGTTGCCTTAGATGAGGCAGTGCAGGAGGTGATGCCTAATTTGTGGGTTTTGACCTCAGGAGATATTCCTCCCAATCCGATCGCACTGCTTGACTCACAGCGGCTATCGACTTTAGTGGACGAATTTAGCGATCGCTACGATGTCATTTTGTTTGATACGCCTCCTTTGGCAGGGATTGCGGATGCAGCAGTTTTAGGCAAGATGGTAGATGGGTTGCTGTTGGTTGTTCGTCTTGGCGTTGTTGATTCTAAAAGCGCGATCGCAGTCCAAGAATTTCTGCTCAAATCCAATCAAAATGTTTTGGGCATGGTGATCAATGGGATTGACAGCAAAAATGAATCAGACACCCGCTTTTACTACAACGCGAGTTATCAAAGTAAAAGTCTACAACCATCCGTTAACTTGTCAAAAGAGAAATCAAAATCCTCTCGAATGTAAACTCATCTAACAATTAGCCACAAGTTCCAAGTCAACTTTAAACGCAAGGAGGGGCTAACATGCTAACGGTCGGAATTGTTGGAGCGAGTGGGTTTATTGGTCGTTGGGCAACCCAAATATTTTGCCAGAAGACTGTTGCAGAAGTGCGTCCAATTGTCCGAACAGCATCAAGTGCTATGGCGCTGAATGAACTTGGACTTAAGGCTTCCATTGCAGATGCCACCAATGTTTCATCGCTTAAACCAGCCCTAATAGGCTGCGATGTGGTGGTTCACTGCGCGGCTGGAAGCCCGTGGTTTATTCGTAAAACGGCTGAGGTTACTTACCAAGCTGCTGACCAAGCTGGGGTAAAACGGTTGGTTTACCTCAGTACAGCGTCCGTACATGCACAAGCGCCCACACCCGGTACAGATGAAGAAAGTGTGTTGAGCGATCGCCAGTTTCCTGCCTACAACAACGCCAAAGTGCAAGCAGAACGGACACTCTTACGATTACGAGAACAGGGAACCACTGAAGTGGTAATGATTCGACCTGGAATTGTGACGGGTCCTGGCTCTAGCTGGATAGTTGGGTTTGTGAATGCCTTACTATCAGGAACTGCTTATGTCGGAAATCAGGGAAAAGGCATTTGCAACAGTGTCTATATCGACAACTTGATAGAGCAGATTTACCTCGCTTTAACTGCTGAAAATATTGATCGTCAAGCATTTTTAACGGGCGATCGCGAAACAGTTACCTGGGCAGATCTCTACACCCCCTTTGCCAATGCCTGCGGCTTTAAAATTGAGCAACTTCCTAGTGTTGACTGTGCTAACTACCAGCCAACCAGTAAAGAGCGTCTGCGGGAAGGATTACGGAATACCAAATTGTTAGGAGAAGTGGTATCGCTTACATTAGGTAAACTCAAACAAGCAAAACCTGCTCAATCGCCCCAACAACCCCCGTTGAATTATGAAATGGCAAGGTTATATGACTGTCAATATAAACTGCCCTATCAAAAAGCCCAAAAAATGTTGGGGTATGAGCCAATCGTATCCTTTGGGGAGGGGTGCGATCGCACATTAGAGTGGCTGCAAATGAAGGGATATCCAGTCAAATAGTAGTAGTAGAAACTCAAGTATTAATAGTGCTTGACGGGGTGTAAATCTGATTCATTATTCAGACTACTCATTGCAGAACAACCTCGTTGGTTCTTAGCTACATCTAATAAGATGTGTTCAATTTTATCCATCATTTTTTGAGAACTAAAGTTATCAAGAATATGCTGTCTGCAACCTTGTCCAATATCAGGACGAGAGTATCGCCAGTTTTTCAAGCTAAGTAGTTTTTCTAAAAGCTGCACATGATCACCCGCTTCAAATAACCAGTCTTTAAATGTGGGCATTAATTGTTCAGGAATACCACCCACTGAACTGGCAACAACCGGAGTGCCAACGGCTAAGGACTCAATCACAACTCTTGGAAAAGGATCTGACCAAATACTTGGAACCACAGTTACATCACTCGCCTGATGAATCTTCGCGGTATTAGAAACACGTCCAAGGAAATGGATAAATTCTTCGGCACCCAACTCAACCGCTAATTGTTCAAGGGACTGTTTATACTTAATCCGTGCTTCAGAAGAGTCATCTTTTGGATCTAACACAGGACTCCCTATGATAAATAAATGCATTTTGATACCCTGGCGAACTGCTAGGGCGATCGCTTTAATCGCAACCTCAACGCCCTTGTCCGGGTTTAGCCTTCCTATAAAAGAGACAATCATGTCATCCTTGGAACCATTGGGAAACCCTAACTCTTTCCGAACTGCATCAAGATCGGGTGCAGGTTGAAATATTTCCACATTAGCCCCGTTATAAACTAACTCAGCTTTTGTTTCTGGGACTCCTAGTCTTACCCAACTCTCTTTAGTTTGTTTTGAACAAACAATAAAACGAGCAACTCTAGCAAGCCCAGGTCGCCATTTAAATTTAAATTCACAGGCAGGCAGTAAGACGTGATACACCAAAGGAAGGTTGTTTAAGCGAGCTAGAATGGAACCAAAAAAAATAGAGGAAAAATCGTTACAAAAAATGATCGCATCATCCGTGATAGGAATTTTTTTAACGTCGTTTCTAAGTCCAAGTAAGAACTGAGAATAAGCGTGAATTGTTTTCTCTTTCACAGAGTAGCGCTCAATTAAAACGATGTTTTTACAGAAAAGTTTGTATTTTGGTAGTAAGTCTCCTTCCTCTAGATAGACCAGCGACACACTATGCCCTCGTTGAGCAAGCATACTACTAATTTCATACATGTTAAGCTCTTGCCCACCCAATTGAGACGATGGGGTCTTCTCTAATACAACTACATGCACAGCCTCTTCCTTAAAATTACGTAGATGTCCGTAATTTATTTTGGCAGAAATTTATCAAGATAGCTCCTACTCTTAACTTTCTGAAATGAATCCGCGATCGAATCAAATCATTTAGTTAACCCAGCAAACTTTGAAACGAGCTTGATATAAGCACCTTGATAAACAATGCTTGGTTCTGTCACTTCCCACATTTTCAACTTAGGATCATTGCTATCTAAATAGGCTTTCATTGGGGGTTGTTGATGTAAAGGAGCGGAGCCTGTATAGCCCTTATTCGGACCGCCTGTTATGTAACCTGGTGCCGGACCGTTAGGCGATGTTAATGCGTTACTATAAATTCCTTTGCCAAACCATTCATGATACATTTCGTTGGCAGAATATTCTGCTCCAGACTGATACATATTCGTCAGATAGACAATTCCCAAAGGATTTACCCCATGTAAGTAGTGGAGTGAATCTAATGCCCGATTTGCGTAACGCTGCGCTGAATTAGGGCTAGCTTTGTGAATCAACACATCGTAGTTTGTGTTCCCATAGTTTGCCTTGACAAAATTACTGCCCCAATGATATTGATCATCGGGCATATAAGCACGATAGGGATCTAATGTTCCAGCATCTCCATAAGCACTTAAGTTGGTCTGAATAAGTAGTCTAAACCGCTCCATAATCAGTTTTCGCAAACTATTATTTGCATTTGGCAACTGTGTATAAAACAGCAGTGCATCCCCTTGGGTTGGTTGATAACGCGACCAAACATCATCTAAAAAAGGTTGTGTTTCGGCAAGGTGTTCTTTGATGTAGTCTGTGTACTGAGCTTCGTTAGTTGAAGCAAAGAGATAAGTCGCTGCCGCAACTGCATCTCCAATCTGCTCTTGAACTGTTTTGTCAGCATCCCCAGATTGAATTTCCTGAGTATCACAATTGGTTTCTATCGGGTGCGATTCAAACCATTTCCACGCTTTGTTTGCTTTCTGATTCAAAACATCAGCATATTGAGTGAGTTCAGGAAATTTTCTAAAAACTAGTGCGGCGTGGGAAAACATCCCGGCAACCGAGATCGTGGCAGAAGAGCATTTGGGCGCGTAAAACCGTGGACGCTTATCTAAGCCAGGTTTCTCTGCATAGTCATGATCTAGTGTGCCAACTTTAATAAATACTCCACCATCATCATCTTGCATCCGTTGCAGCCAATCCAATTCAAACCGAATTTCATCAATCACATCAGGAATGCCATTACCCGATTCTGGGAGATTGAAATCATCCGTCCAAGCAGTAGGATTTTGAGTATAAGCATGGAGTAGTTGCTGCACAGGATAGGCTGCAAATGTCACATATTTATTGGTATCTCCCGCGTCAAACCAGCCGCCCCGAAGATCCCTCGCCAGACTAGCATTTTGCTTATCGTTAACAAATCTCGCTTCGGTATCTTGATTGGCCCCTAAAAATGCGGCTTCGTCCTGCCACCGAGCATCTGCATAAGGGAGCCGCTTAGCAAAGCCGCTCCTTTGATAGAAATACATGCGAGTTGCAGCTATCAAAACTTTGCGGTAAACATTGTCAGCAATATCAAATGGAACCGATTTTTCACCCATTTTAGATCGGATGACATATTGACCAGGTTGTTGAATAGATGAAAAGTTGAATTGCCAAACGCGATCGCCCGATTGAGAATGAATTTTTCCTTCGTTCCATAAAGCAGCACGACCCGAATAAACAACCTTTCTAGTTTTCACATTAAAAACTTCAAAATAAGTTGCTGATTTTTCAGATTGGTTGCGGGAGGGACTGATTTCTCTAATAACAGCTACTTTTTGATCGCGCGGTCTATAACCAAACTGATCAACTAAAACAGATGGCGATCGATAAACAACTTGTGACGAAATAAAAAAACAATTTAGGACAACAAGAAGAGATGTAGCTGCAAAGAGTACACCGATTATCAAAAAATATCTCTTTCCAAGTTTCATGAGGTATTTCTATCAATCCTTCGTTACATCCTAATGATCCTAAGAATGATAATTTGGACTCTTACAATGTTTCCTAACAATTTTTTCAAACTAAACGCTGCATACATTGAACAATTTTCTGAGTAAAATTTGTCAGGTTATATCTTTTTTCTGCTAGATACCGCCCTCTCAAACCCATTTCTTGAGCTTCTTCTGGATGATCTATTAAATATTGAACCGCCTGCCTCCAGGCATTTATATCTTTGTGTGGAACCGTAAGACCAATTCCTTCTTTCTCCAGTTCAAAGCCCATATCCTTGTTTTCGGTTGTAATAACCGCTCTACCCATACACATAGCTTCTAACAAGCTAGATAACCCTACAGTGTTATGAGGCTTGTTAAGCGGCAAATCCAAGGGAATAGCAACAGCTAGTGCATTTTTATATTGATTTAACATTTCACCTGTCGTAAGTAGTTTTTCAACAGTTTTAACATTTATGGGAAGCCTTGATGAGCGTAAGCTTTCGCTATATTCTCCCTCTGAAATTGCCTTATAAGGAATAGTAATCTCGACGTTTTCGGGTAAAGTTTCAAGCGAATCAAGAATGTTATTGCTGTAGCCAATAATATTCAGCGGATAATCTAATTCAGAAAAAGCTTCAATTAGAGTTTTATAATCCCTGAATGATTTACCTGTACTCAATATATAGCCGTTTTGTCTGATCTCATCTAGATTCATCGGCTTTGCCTTATGGAAAACCGTATCGTATCCCCATTCAATCACTTCCAATTGCTTGGACGGGAGATTGAAATCTTCTTCAAAATGCTCTTTAATTCCTTCACTTAAACATATTAATTTATCATTTCCACTCACGAATAAATTCACATAAAGGGCTGCCCAGTTGCTCTTACGCGGCGCTTGAAAGGCGATCGCAACAATTGGCTTTCTTAAAATTCCAAATTTCCGCAAAAAGGCTAGGAATGAAGTAGTTATGTAATGTCCTGAATAAATCAGATCGTAATCTTGGTTCGTTGCTAAAACTCGAATTTCCTGATCAAGATCTCCTAAAACTTTAAGCCGCTCACTAAGCTTCTTTAGCAGATTAAACTTTTTATATGGCAACATTGATGCCTGAATTTCATAGTCTTCCATTTTGGTGATTCCCCAGACTTGGTGAGCAGCCTGACCATCACATTGCCACTCCTTCAAAATATATTCAAGATCGTAGTTATTTAAAGTTAAAATCTTCATCTTAATTCTCTGTAAATAAGCTCAACTAGGTCAAAGACTTTGATAGTTTCTAGTTTTTTGTCATAGCCCTGAAAGAAACAAGATCGGAAAGTCATGTTGTAATCATCAATTGAATGGCTGGGGCATCATATATTATCAATTTCAACTGTCTACCTACGTCAACTTCACAGCTTTAGATTGTATCTAGTAAGATATTCTCAATGCCATCCACCATTTTTTGAGAACTAAAATTGTCAAAGATATGTTGTCTACATTTTTGACCAATCGAGGGCTGAGAATATCGCCAGTCTCTCAGGCTCAACAGAATTTCTGAAAGTTGTAAATAATTTCCTGGTTCAAACAACCACTCTTGAAATGTTGGCATCAATTGTTCAGTGATACCACCAATTGAGCTTGCAACAACAGGAGTACCAGTAGCCAATGCTTCAATCACAACTCTTGGGCAAGGGTCAGGCCAAACACTTGGAACAACAGTTACATCACTTGCCTGATAAAGCATAACCGTATTAGAAACATGTCCAAGGAAATGGACATATTTCCCAATCCCCAAATTGACTGCTAATTGCTCTAAAGACTGCTTATATTTAATCCTTGCCTCCGGAGAATCCTCTTGGGGAGACAATACAGGATTGCCTGCAATGAATAGATGTATTCTAATATCTTGTCGGATTACTAGAGCAATGGCTTCAATCAAAGTTTCAACACCCTTATCTCGATTGAGTCGTCCTACATAAGAAATAACCATGGCATCATTTGGAAACTTCAACTCCCTTCGAGTTTCATGAAAGTCATCGGAGGGTTTAAATTTATTTGTATCAATTCCATTGTAAACAACGCTAGCTTTTGCCTCCGAAATTCCTAGCTTTATCCAACTGCCTTTAGTCTGTTTAGAAACTGCAATAAAACGATTAACTTTGGCTAAACCGGGTCGCCACTTAAATTTGAATTCATAGGCAGGTAGTTGAATATAATGAACAAGAGAAATTTTCTTTGATCGAGATAGAATTGAACCGAAAAAGACGGAGGAAAGATCATTACAGAAAATAATTGAATCATTACAAGTAGGAATCTTATGAAGATCTTTTGGCATACCTAAAGAAAATCGAAGAAAACTCCAAATTGTTTTTTCTTTTACACCGTAGCGTCTAACCTGAATCAGATAATTACAGAAGAGTTTATATTTCTCTAATAAGTCGCCTTCTTCTAAATACACCAGTGTTATGGTGTGCCCTCGTTGAGCAAGAGCATTAGTAATCTCATATAAGTTGAGCTCTTGACCACCTAGTTGAGATGAAGGTTTTTGCTCTAATGCAATAAGATGCATAATTCTTCCTTGTGTAGATAGATGCTTGTGATTTTCAGACGAAATGGTTTGCGTGTACTTTAGCTGCCGAATTTTCACTCTGTATCGGAGATACTATGCCGAAATTGCAAGTCTATCAATAATTATTAATTCAGAAGAATTTTACTGTATAAAATCAGACTTCTAATGTTGAATTAACTGGGTTTTAAGATGATCTAGGAAGCTCTGAATTGCTTTAGTACCAAAAAAGAATCTAAAAGTTGTTTTTCTGCTTTTTTATAATTGTTTGTATGCAAACAATTACAGATTTGACAGGCAAAAGAAGGATTATCTTGAGCAATTCTGAAATATTTTCTATCTCTTCTGGCAAGCTAGTTAAGCCTTCAGGAAATGAACTTTCCGTTGCTTCCAACCTACGTCGTTTATTTTTGGAATACAAGGAGTTAAGAATAGAAAACTCATTTTTCTAGCCTAGAACTACTTGTAATTGCCCAGCTAAATAGTAGCTACTGGCTTTTTAACACATTCTGATTAGAATCAAATCTTGATTACTCACTACACCTATTTAATGCACTAAGTTTTAGATACCTTTAACTCATAAGATAGCGCTTTAGTTACCATTGACCTTGAAGCCCGATTAACCCTGAAAATGTTCCTAGCCCACGGGATACATTAATCATCGACCTGGCAATAGATGACTTTCCCTTAAACAAAGAAAACGGCAAACTAAATAGTCCTAAAACAATTAATCCAAGTCCTTTTAATGCACGGATTACTTGTCCTTTTGTAGAGGTAAAAAATTCCTTTTCAAATAGGCTGTAAGAACTCCATCCCCAAAAATTTCGTTGAAGAAGCCAGTTTAATTCAGTGCGAGATGCAGGAATCCATTCGTGGACAATGGCTTGCTTTGCCCAAACAATTTTATGCCCACTACTAGATAACTTCATGAATAAGTAAGAGTCTTCAGCACCCTTGAAAGCAAAACGTTGATCAAATACTGGATTCATCCCCTTTAAACATTCTGCTCTAACCAAAACGTTATTAGTAAAGGCAACATTGAGTAGATGACCAGTTTCATAAGTATGCGGCTCAAAGAATTTTCCTTTTATGATCCAATCCGGCGTATTTGGGTCTTCAAAATGGGGATAGACTGGTCCGGTTACAACATCCGCACTAAATGCAGCTTGAACGCTTAAAAGCTGGTCTAACCACTGGGGATCTGGAACTTCGTCGTCATCAATCATGACAATAAAATTTGTATTGTCGGTAGCATCAGAAATAGTTCGATTTCGAGCATGAGTTACCCCTGGTTCTGGCTCAACACTATATTTAAGATCCCAGCGAATTTGCGATCGCACTTCCTCACAGAATGCCCGTGCAGAACCTGTCGCGTCATTATCTGCAATGATAATTTCTATATTTGGAGGAGCTGTAGTGCTAAATGTTAACTTATTTAAGCCCAAAATAAGCCGCTTCAATCCTGCTGGACGTTTGTAAGTTGCAATGCAAATAGAAACTAAAGTGTCGTGAGCAGTCATAGGTATTGTCAATAGGTTATTTGATCGGCAATCTTAGCATCTGTAATATGTCTAAGCTTTATTAGGATTATTAAAGCCCAATTGCATCGTAAAAGCTTTGACTAAACTTTAGCCCAATCCATAGGCGAGATTGGTTCAAATGACGATTTCATCACATAAGAACTACCCGTTTCAAACGCATTTTGAATCGTTAAAACTAGTTCATTTACATGAAGTGAATATTGAGCCGATAAACGACAGGGACGCTGCTCAAGAATTGCAGAGGCTAACTCATCCACTCCCCGACAAAAGTCCATTTTCTGAGCGCCCTTTTGAGTTAGCTTCGAGGTATTGTCTTCAGTAAGGGAGTATTTTAGCTTCCAAGGACTCAGGATAGTTTTGCGCCGAATATTGTATCTGCGGGTGATACGTACAGGCGATTTGTAATCCCAACAGTCATGGACGTGAAGGATACCCTTGTCTCCAATAATTTTCAAGGAATGATCGTGGGGAGCAATATTACTACAAGTTAACCGTACAACAACTCCCGACTCAAATTTTATGCAAGCAACCGAAAAATCAGGCGCATTCACGTCTAGTGGCTCATCTGTTTCCTTATCAGGAACCAAGCAAGAAGAAAAAGCTGTCACTGTTTGGGCTGGACCAAAAAAGGCAGGAAACCAGGTCAGGTAATACCCCGCGTGTTCTAACGTACATCCGACTTCAAATTCATCTTTA
This sequence comes from Leptolyngbya sp. CALU 1928, assembly GCF_056784215.1. Taxonomy (NCBI): domain Bacteria; kingdom Bacillati; phylum Cyanobacteriota; class Cyanophyceae; order Leptolyngbyales; family Leptolyngbyaceae; genus Leptolyngbya; species Leptolyngbya sp. CALU 1928. The sequence continues at coordinate 150,159 of NZ_JBXBCE010000001.1, forward strand.
TAGGGCCAAGGTGTTCCTGATGCATTTACCCACTTTCGATAAGGCATTCGATGAACAAACCCATCATCCATCTCGGCATATACCAACCGAACTTGCCCAATTACGTTTTCACGTAATGCTTTCCAGACAGACTGAGCCGTTTCACCCAGCAAACTGCAAGGCGCAGAAGCAAGATACAATCCTCGCTCTGTTTCTAAATCAACCAGTGTCTGAGCCTCTTCATAACTCATTGCTAATGGTTTTTCTGAATATACATGTTTATTCGCTTCCAAACAGGCTTTAGAAACCTCAAAGTGGCTTCTAGGATTCGTCAGATTTAAAACAATATCTATACGGGAATCACTTAAAACTTCTTCCAACGATGAATACATCGGAACGGAGTAGAAGGTGGAAAACTTTTCTGCGCGTTCTTGATTTCGATCCATCACCCCTAATAACTTTAAGTGGGGGTAATTGGCTAGGGTATCGATGTAGTAGTCGGCAACGAAACCACACCCGATCATGGCAATGTTCAAAGACTTTTCTCCTAATTGATAATGATTGATTTAATCCAGTAAAATTTTGCGTTAAAACAATAGCTCTTTAGGCTTAAAAAACAATCTATTCAGGGTGTTTGGATATAATATTATGCTTTCGATATAAAAAAGCGATAACTAGCCAAAATCCTAAAGTTTTCAAAGCCTCAGAGGTTAGAGTTGCAGATGCAGCACCCTTCCAAGAAAAAAGTGGAATCAACCATAGGTTCAAGCCTAGGTTTAGAAGAGCGGATGTGACCTGAATGGCACTCCGATACCCTTGAAAGCCTGCTCCTGTTAAAACATCTGCTGCTAATAATTGGATGTAGCTAATTAGATGAATAGGAGATAGCCATTGCAACACTTCTACGGAAGCAAGGTATTCCTTTCCTAACATCAGCGGCACGATAAAAGGAGCAAGAAGAAATAAACTAGCTGAGGTAATAATCCCGTATATCGCAGCAACCGGAAGTAGTTTTTTTGCGAATCCAAAGCTCCCGGTGATACCGGATGCGCCATGTTTAAAGAAACGAGCATAGGTTGCCCCAGATATGGCAAAAATGATGTAGTAGCAGATATCAATAAAACGATAACCTGCGCCATAAGCTCCAGCAATTTGCAAGCCTGCCAAATTAGCCAGCATTGCTTTATCTATGTTTGAACTAATATTTCCTGCGGATGTATCCACTGAAAAAAGAAGACCTTGTGTTAGCTCTGGCTTAAACTTGAGCAAGTTGGGGATCGGTTTATCGAGTGAAAAATGAATTAGTAGCAATGCAATAGTTGCGGGAAAGATTGAACTAATACAATACAAAACTGACCAGATTAATATGCTGGGGTCTTTAACGAACATTACTAATACGATCGCAGCAGCTAATTTACTGAAGTTGTAGAGCATTTTGATTTGGGCTGCTCGTTTCACTTGAAAGACTGCGACAAATGCTGAACTAGAAATCTCTAAAAGTCTAAGACCGATTAAGTCTGCAATTAGCAAAAGGGCGATCGCTGCTAGAGGCAAATTAGCAGGGAATAAAAAAGATGAACTAGCAAGAATAATTAAAATGGCAGGAATGCTAGTGCCAAAACAAATCAGCAAAGTATTGCCCCATTGTTCTCCAAATAGCTCTCTTGCTTTAGAGACATTTTTAATTAGAATATTTGCACTTCCCAATCCAACGAAGGGGAAAATGATAGAAGCAACAGCCGCAACCCCAATAAATGCTCCATAGGAAGCTATATCCAACGTGCGGGCAACTAAAATAAAGTATGTCGCCTGAGTGACAACTCCTATTCCTTGACTAAGCAGCATCCATATACTGTCTTGCACCAATGATTTTTGGAGCAACTGAAGGATATATTGCTTGAAATTTTTTAATTGATTCATTGCTCACAGAGATTTCTTCATAATGCTAATACTGGTGCGTAAAAATGTTGAGCAGGATCTAAAGTTCCAGAGCTGTTTCAATCTAATGAGATTAGTTCTGCACCACAATATTTTTAAGGCTCAGCAACAGGTAGAAGAGTTACAGTTTTGACACGCAAGGAATCATTATGGCAATGGAGTCATCTTTGATTCAAATACTAACCCCCTCCTGGGGATTTTTAAAGACATTGATAGACTGCATTGCATGAAACTTTTTAATTGATGCGGTATTTAAAGATTCTCCTTCACAATCTTAATGTGCGAAAAACTAGACTAAATCTACAGGGCATTGCTCTTTGAAGCGCCAGATTGAAAGCTTCTCTGCTCTAGTGAAAGGGTGAACACTAAAGCCGTATACATTACCCAAATCAATGAATTGCGCTCTAGGAGAGCAGATTCTGTCAGGTTGGACATTATCATAAAGAGCATGAGGAGTAGAGACCATAAGCTAATCCAGGATTGAGTTCTACGGATCCAAAGAACTGAACCTATCAGCGCTTGAAAAAAGCTTGCAGCAAACAATCCAATACCTAATAGCCCAAGATCTATTCCTAAATCGATAAAACCATTATGAGAATTTGGGACTGGCCACTTTAGAGCGCGAACAATAATCGCAGATTCTCCTTTTAAACCATTCCAAAAAACTGCAAATCCATAGCCTAAGAATGGTCGCTGAGAGATTTTCTCAATTGAATAGGGCCAGATATCAGCTCGTCCGGTGCCGGAAAGATCTTTGCCTACCGATCCCACGACTGCCTCGGCAATACTAGTTGAACTCAATGAGAGAACAACTCCGACCGCAATTATGCTCAACAGAACAGGAATTAATAATTTGGTATGAAAACGAAGTATTCGGCTTACCCACACCACAGACACAACAAGTACAGCATTGATTAATGAACTACTTGAACGAGATAGTAGAATCAATAGAAAAGCGAGGCTGAAAAAGAGCCATAGAGTTCGATGATATTTCTTAGCATCATTTGCCAGCAAAAAGAATGTTCCCGAAGCTAATACCATCATTCTGCCCAGCCAGTTTTTATGAGTATAAATGCCGCGCCAAGCGCCTGCATGAACCCCTGCCATGACTCCATATTTACGGAGGGCGATCGCAAACAGAAAGCTAAGAATAATCGATATTATAAAAGACCAGCCTAAAAGCTTAAGTTGTTGCTTAGGAGAGTAGTTGCTGGCTAAGTATAAGCCAAATAAACAAGTGCCGATCATTGCAATTGAGGCACTCAAAGTCTTTCCAGGTTCAACAGACCAAAGAGCTGAGAGCGGAACTAAAGCGACTAACAGCAAAAATAACGCATTAGACCATGACATTAAGGTACATAGGGTTTTCTCCCACCGTAAAATCAGCAAAAATAAAGTGATGAAATAATTGAAGAAAAATAGAAGGCGATTAAGCGCAAAATCAAACTCTTGACTTGAACCTTTTTCTCCTTCACTTGCACCTCCCATTAGAAAAAGAACAACAACTCCTGCGGCATACAGAATTAAGTAGGTAATAACAAAAGCTATTTCAGAAAACTCTAGAACCTTTTTAAATGATTTAACTGGGAAGTTAACTTTGTCGATAACAATCATGTTTATCCTGTTAGTTTAGCTTCGAGCTAAGTTATTCCTTTCTAGTCCCCTAATCTCTGCAATGTTCTTGTGACTACGCACTTAGTCACCATCTAAAGTTTTTAAGATTAAACAAAAAATGGGTGCATCCCACTTTTACAGCCCTCACTCTAAATCTCTCTCCCGCTTTGGGAGAGGGACTTTTATCTGCCCCCCTTCTCTTTTTATTGGGAGAAGGGGTTGGGGTACGGGGGTGAATTTGTGTGATTGGAATCCACTCCAAAAAATTAACTAAGTACAAGATCTCTAAAGAATATGAAAGGGAGTTAATACGCTTTTACAGATTTAAGCCCAGTCATCCAAACATACTGTATCTTTACTGATAATCCAAGTTTTTGCTGATGGAAGGTGCAAGCTCAGTGTAAAGCGTTCTCCGAGCGAAATATTGGGCTCTTCCGTGGTCAGAACTTTGACTAATTGCTGTGCTGAAAATGATGAAACAAGGAAGCGATCGCCATCCGTGCGATCGCTTCCTTGGATTTCTATCAACGATCGCCATTTTGGCGGCTGCAACGACCTGTATGCCCTAGACTCTATAAAGAATAAGCTTGGTAGAAAAGAATAAGCTTGGTAGACTGTTGAGTTGGTTTTTAGCCATTGTTGACCAGAGATTATGAGATTTACTAGATTGGATACTTATCAAAATATTGCTTTCGCTTTAGGAATGACTCTGTGAAATTTGCATTTATCATTGACCCGATCGCCCGCCTAGATCCTGGTCACGACACCAGCGTGGCGTTAATGGAAGCTGCCCAAGTATTGGGGCATGAGGTTTGGATTACTCAGGTCAATTCGCTTGCAGTTAGCGATGGCAAAGCATCGGCATTGCTTCAGTCGGTGCAGCTTACACCAGTCACTTTAGTAGAGGGACTGTGGGTCGCGGCAACGCCTTGGTTTGAAGTAGGTAAACTGGAACGACGACTGCTAGAAGAAATGGATGCCGTTTTCATGCGAACCGATCCGCCCGTCACGGTGCCCTATCTCTATGCGACTTACATTTTAGATTATGTCGATCCGGCAAAAACCCTGGTGATCAATGCGCCCCAAGGCATTCGAGCAGCCAATGAGAAAATGTATGCGCTGCAATTCACTCACGCGATTCCTGAAACCATCGTGAGTCAGGATAAGCAGGTAATTCGGGAATTTTTGGAGCGCCAGGGAGCCGCCATTATCAAGCCGTTGGGCGGCAAGGCAGGGGAAGGAATTTTGTTTCTTGACCCCGGCGATCGCAACTTCAATTCCTTAGTGGAAATCAGCACCTTTCAAGGTCAGGTGCCTGTGATGGTGCAAACCTACTTGCCAGAAGCCAAACTGGGAGACAAGCGGATTATTTTGTTGAACGGCGAACCGATTGGAGCCGTTAACCGCATTCCCACCGGAAAAGAGTTTCGCGGCAATATGGCAGTGGGCGGCAGAGTTGCCCAAACTGAGATTACCGATCGCGAATTAGACATTTGCACTCAGCTTGCACCCACCCTGCGCCGCGATGGACTGCTCTTTGTGGGAATCGATATTATCGGCGGCTACCTGACCGAAGTGAATGTGACCAGCCCCACAGGCATTCGAGAAATCGATCGCCTCGACAATCTCCGCTTAGGACAGCAAGTAGTTGAGTGGATTGGCAAAAGACCCTAAGCTACAATCAGGCAAGCTTCACCGTATCTTTACAGATCACCTTAGAATTTCGTTGTCTTGAATACATCGTAGATATACTGAGACTTCGACAATCAGCATATCTATCGTGCCGATTTGAAAACTTCATGATCAACTCATTCAAAGCTTCTGTTGCATTCAGTGTTTTTACGATCCTAGGCATCACTTCAACGTCAGCAAACGCGGCTCTTCTCGTTGGTAACAGCGCCAGCGATCGCATTATTCGTTTTGATGAGACTACCGGAACTTTCTTAGGAGACTTTACCAGTCCCGGAAGTAACGGATTAGAAGATCCAGACGATCTCACCTTTGGACCCGATGGCAATTTATATGTCAGTGTGGGAGGCGACAGTGGCGGCAATTTATTTGATCCCCTTTATCCCACTAATTCTGCTGTGCTGCGGTTTAGTCCCTACGGGCAATATTTAGGCGTGGCAGCATCGGGCAATGGGCTAACTCGTCCCTATGGCAACGCCTTTGGACCCGATGGCAACCTATATGTCAGTAGTTTCCGTAGCAATCAAATCCTTAAATTTGATGGGACAACGGGCAATTTTTTAAGTGTTTTTGCGTCTGATAACAATGGCGGCTTGGGCAGCCTTAATGGGTTGAATGGTCCGAATGGGCTGCTGTTTGCACCTGATGGCAGTTTATATGTCACCACGGAAGGTACAGTCAATCAGCCGACTGGGGATCTGGGATTTCTCTATGCCAGTCAAGTTCTGCGTTATAGCCCAGAGCAAGTCTTGGGGGTAGCACCGACCACTACGCCCACCGTCTTTATTGATCAACCCGCACTCTTGCCCGAATCACCCGGATTTATCAGCCTTTTGGGATTGGCGATCGCGCCCGATGCTCAAAGTCTTTATGTGAGTGATTTTGCGGGTGGTATTCGCCAGTATGACTTTGCAGGAACTCTTTTGAGCATTCTGTCCACCAATTACACCGGCACCACTCCCAGCAAAAACTTCGTTGGTAGCCTGACGTTTGGTACGGATAGCAACAGCCTGTACGCGATCGGGTTCGATACCCGTAACCAAAACATTGGCTCAATTCTGGCATTTGACCAAGCTCAAGGAAGCGCCTCTGTTTTCTCAGGGGATTTATTTACTGATGGCAGCTTGCTCCGTCCCATCGGCATCACAGCGGTTCCGGCGGAAGCAGTTCCCGAACCTGCAACCATTCTGGGGGCACTATTGGGCTTGGGTGGACTTCGTGCCCTCAAACGCCGACTGAAAACCAGTCAGGGTGCATAGATCTCCGTGACAGTCAGCGAATGCGGAGTCTGGTGTGCAAAGCGGAAAAAACTACAGATGTTTTTCCGCTTGCCTAAAATAGAACCTGAAACCCGACCCCTGAAACCTGAAACCAAAAAATATCTTGATGAAGATACGTTGAAACTCTTTATCCTATGGGCACAATTAGTGCGGTTTACCCCGCAGGATGCCAAGATAGTAGCGTCCTCACCGAATGGATTGGTTTCCTCGTAATTCATGCCTCCATCTCCTAACCTTGCCGAACAAGTCGTTCTAATCACAGGTGCTTCTACCGGAATTGGTGCTGCCCTCGCGCAGGTTTTATCCCAGCAATATCCAGGCATTCGATTAGTTTTAGCGGCTCGTAGCCTCGAAAAACTTGATGCAGTAGCCGCCCTATGCCATAAATTTGGTGCAGAAACGCTAACCGTTGCCACGGATCTAACGCAGCTTGATCAAGTTCAAGCGCTTGCAAAAGTTGCATTAGAGCGTTTTGGTCAGGTGGATGCACTGGTCAATAATGCAGGGTATGGACAAATGGGCGTTTTAGAACTGGTGCCGCCTGAAGCAGCCCGTCGTCAGTTTGAGGTAAATGTGTTAGGTCCGTTGACGCTGATTCAAGCGCTGATCCCGGCAATGCGCGATCGCGGCGGCGGCAAAATTATCAACATCAGTTCCATCGGTGGCAGAACCGCCTTTCCGTTTGGAGGGCTTTATAGCGCTTCCAAATTTGCCCTCGAAGCCCTTAGTGATACTCTGCGAATGGAGCTACAGGCTTTTAACATTCAGGTGAGTGTGATTGAACCGGGTCCCGTCAGCACAAATTTTTTTGAAGTGGTGAGGCAAGAGATTACGAAAATATTTCCCAACCCAGAAGCTACGCCCTATCATGCAGCTTTTCTAAAAATGGAGGCGCTAGAGAAGCAAACAAGCGCTAACGCTTGGACTTCGGAGCAAGTGGCAGGAGTGATTATCAAAGCACTCAATACCCGTCGTCCTCAGCCGCGCTATGTGGCAGCCACGGGAGGTCGGTTTTTATTGTTTTTCCTAACGAAGGTGCTGTCTACTCGAACTGTAGATCGCTTCTGGCAGCATTTCTATGGGCTTGATTTGGTTGCGGAGGATTGGAAGCGATCGCACCAATGATTGGATTTTGCTGTGAGGCTGATTGATCGGTGAATGCTGGTGAAGCGGGTTCAAAAGATCACAAATGACTCGATTTCCACAACTCATTGAACGATCTCATGATGAAAGTGTAGGGTGCAACATTACAGCATATTTCAGTTCAATAGGCTGTCTTATCTACCAATTACATAGTCCACTTACACAAGTTGAGCTAGCGCCGTGGTTGAATCTAACGAAAACCCTAATCAAGTAACAATATTGGATCACGCCTGCTCTATTCGGATTCCGCCCGTTTTTACGGTCAAAAAAGCAGTGGAGTTTAAGCAGATCTTTCAAGAAGTTTGTCAAAATAATCCTGATTTAACGCGGATTGCGCTGGACTTCAGTGAAACCAAGTTTATGGACAGCAGCGGTATTGGTTCCCTCGTTGCCAGCCGCAAAATGGCGCAAAAAACAGGATTTAATCTTGTGTTACAAAATGTGCCGCCACAAGTGATGTCAGCCCTAGCGTTGGCTGATTTAGATAAATTTTTTGTGATTGAACAGGGGGTGCCATCGGTCTTTTCCTCTAGCTCCATGACAGATTCTCAGTCTGCTGCTTCATCTCCAAACTCAATGCAGGGTTCGGCTGAGAATACTCCAGGTCGGTTAATGCCCCAGCGTCTCAGAAATATGGTGAAAGCGGATGAGCAGCCGTTTATTACTCATCCTTCTGTCAAATCGGTGCCCAAGCGGATGATTGATATTGTGGGTTCCATGATTGGGCTACTGATTACGGGTGTGCTAATTATTCCGATCGCGATCGCCATAAAGCTCGACAGCCCTGGCCCCCTGTTTTTTGGGCAAGTCCGCTGCTCTCAAATGGGCAAGCGCTTCAAAATGTGGAAGTTTCGGTCAATGGGGACCGATGCCGAAGCCAAGAAGCACTTGGTTCAAAATGATGCCGAAGGCGCAATCTTTAAGGCGAAAAACGATCCTCGGATTACCCGCGTCGGTCGAATTTTGCGAAAAACCAGCCTAGACGAACTGCCCCAATTTTGGAACGTACTCAAGGGTGAAATGAGCTTGGTGGGCACCCGTCCGCCGACTCCAGATGAAGTGGAAAAATATGAGATTCCTCAGTGGCAGCGGTTGGATATTAAACCCGGCATGACGGGAGAATGGCAAGTAAACGGGCGATCGTCCGTGAAAAACTTTGAAGACATCGTGCAGCTTGACCTGAAATATCAGGAAAACTGGAGCCTAAAATACGATCTAGAGCTAATTGTCAAGACCGTTCTGGTTATCTTCAATAAAAAATCCGGCGCAATGTAGTTTTCTTGTAAGATGCTTGTTCTGGTTTGTGCTACAAGGAAGGAAAATTTCGAGATTTTTGTTTAGTTTCACGGTTAGCCATTACACTTAACACGACTTCTTGCCCTTCTCTAAACCCTAAACCTAACAGGCTGTGTATATTAAGCGCCTGGAACTTTCTAACTTCAAATCTTTCGGCGGCAAGGTGACCATTCCCTTACTGCCGGGGTTCACCGTGGTTTCCGGTCCAAACGGGTCAGGTAAATCTAATTTGATTGATGGATTGCTGTTTTGTTTAGGATTAGCAGGCTCTAAGGGAATGCGGGCGGAACGGCTCCCCGACCTCGTAAACCAGACTCAAAGCACACGCAATCGTTCCACCGTAGAAGCCAGCGTCACCGTCACTTTTGACCTGAGCGATGAGCCACTATCGGTGGATGACCAAATTGAGCAATCGGTGAATGCGGATGGTTCAATGGCGATTGAGTCCGATTCATTGAATGGTGCGGAGCTTAACGAACAGACTGAGCATGGCGCAAAGGGTAACGGGAACGGGCATCAAGCCGCCGCACGAGAATGGAGCGTCACCCGTAAGCTGAGGGTGACCCAACAGGGCACCTACACCTCAAACTATTACATCAATGGCGAACCCTGCACGCTCACCGAACTGCACGACTCCTTAAATCGGCTGCGGGTTTATCCTGAAGGCTACAACGTCGTGCTGCAAGGGGATGTGACGCGAATTATTTCGATGAACTCGCGAGAGCGCCGGGAAATTATTGATGAACTGGCAGGTGTGGCAGCGTTCGATCGCAAAATTGTCCAGGCGCGAGAAAAACTGAATGCTGTCAAAGATCGGGAAGACAAATATCACATCGTTGAGCGAGAACTGATTGACCAGCGCGATCGCCTTGCCCAAGACCGAATTAAGGCTGAAAAATATCAAAAGCTCAGGCAAGAGCTACAGCGCAAAGAACAATGGGATGCGGTGATTCAATATCGCCAATCGACCCGTGCCGTGCTGCAACTGCAACTGCAGCTTAGCAGCGACGAACGGGCGATCGCCGATCTGACTGACCAACTGGCGCTCCTTGCCAGTGAAATTCAGCAATCCACCGCCGCGCTCGACCAACTCAACGTCCGTGTCAAAGCCTTAGGCGAAGAAGAACTGCTGGCATTACAGGCGACTTTGGCAACTCGCGAAGCCGAATTGCGCCAGTTGCAGCGGCAAGAGCAAGAGTTGCAAACGTCTAGCCGCGAGTTGACCGTGAATTTGAGCCGCGCGCAGCAAGAACTACAAGAGCAGCAGCAACAGTTGAATGGTTTGACTCAAGAGCAGAAAATATTAGAGACGCGGGATTTTGTGACGTTGAAGGCAGAGCGCGATCGCGCCCACCAACAGCTAAACCACAGCCGCGAAGTCGCTAGTGCCAGTGCTGCCAGTGCCGAAGCCTGGGTGCAAGAGCAAACAAATCTGCGGCATCAAATTGATGCAATTTTGGCGATTCTAGACCCGCAACGCACGGAGCAAGCCCAACTGCAAGAGCGCATCCACCGATTAGAGCGCCAGATACAAGAGCAAACCCAAAACCAGCAAACTTTAGAACAGCAGATTGCCGCCCAAAAGACTCAGCAAGTTACGGTCGAAACTCAACTCGTGGCGGCTCAACAACAGGTGCAATCCCTAGCGCAAGGATTGGCAAATGCCGAGCAAGAAGTGCAAATTCAACGAGAAACCCGCGATCGCCTGCTCAATGAACAACGGGAAAAACAGCGCCGCCTCGATAAGCTAGAAGCCCAAACTCAGGCGCTCCAAGAAGCCCAAGGCACCCACGCCACCCAGTTGATTCTGCAAATGAACTTGACCGGCGTTTGCGGCTTAGTTGCCCAACTGGGACGGGTGGAACCCCGCTATCGACTGGCGCTAGAAACTGCGGCGGGTGCCCGACTGGGAAATCTGGTCGTGGACGATGATGGCGTTGCTGCCGCCGCCATTGAACTGCTGAAACAGCGCAAAGCCGGACGCGCGACCTTCTTGCCACTGAATAAAATTCAAGCGGGGAGATCGCCCAATCGGGGGACATTGCGATCGATCGCTGGCTGCATTGGCTATGCCCTCGACCTGATTGAATTTGACGATCGCTATCGCGATGTCTTTGCCTATGTCTTCGGCTCCACCGTTGTGTTTGAAACCCTCAGCGATGCTCGTCGTCATCTAGGCGATTACCGGATTGTGACAATTACCGGCGACCTGCTGGAATCTTCTGGAGCCATGACCGGAGGCAGTAGCAACACTCGCTCATCTCTCCACTTTGGCACCATGGATGCGGATGACTCCGATGAAGTGAGAGCGTTGCGCGATCGCCTCCAGGAAATCGATCGCATCCTGATTCACTGCGACAACAGCATTCACCGCGCCACGGATCTGGTTCGAGAGCGAACTCAAGCCCTGACCGAACACCGTCAGCAGCACCGGGAAATCGAGATTCAAAAAAACCAATTGACTAAAGACCTGCAAACCCTAGAAGCCAACGTTGCTCACCTGCACGATCAGCACACCCATCAAACCCAAGAATTCACCACCGCCCGAACCCGCTTACAGGCTTTAGAAGCCGCGATCCCCGTTCAATCAACCCAGTTAAACCAATTACGGCAAACCCTGACTGAGTTAGAGCAATCCCACACCCACAGCGAATGGCAACAAATTCAAACAACTCTGCGATCGCAAGAAGCCGACCTCAGCCAAAAAGAACTGGCACTGCGAACCGTCGAACAACGCCTGCGCGATTTAGATACCCAATTCCAGCGTTTAGCCGAGAAAATTGCTCAGTCTCAGGAGCGTTTACAGGAGTATCGCACCCAGCAAACCGCCCAGCTCCAGCAGCAATCCGCGCTCAGCACTCAGCAGTCCACCATTAACGACCAGATTACCGAGGCACGATCGACCCAAGTTTCCCTGGAAAAACGACTAGGAGCCGAAAAAGGCCAACGAGACAGCGCCGAACGGCACCTGCGCGATCGCCAATTGCAGCAGCAACAGCGAGAATGGGATCGGCAAAAGGTTCAGGAAACTCAGCAAACCCGCCGGGAACAACTCATCGCTTTGCAAGAGCAAGTCCAGGCTCAGCACGCTAACCTGCCCGATCCCCTGCCCGAAGTACCCGAAGACATCGGCTTAGAACAACTCCAGCAAGAACTGCGATCGCTGCAAAAGCGCCTCCAGTCGATGGAACCCGTCAACATGTTGGCATTAGAAGAATACGATCGCACCCAAGCCCGACTGGATGAACTGACCGAAAAACTCCGCACCTTAGAAGAAGAACGCACTGAACTCTTGCTCCGTATTGAAAACTTCACCACCCTTCGACAACGCGCCTTCAAAGAAGCTTTTGATGCCGTCAACGAAAACTTTCAATCCATTTTTGCCATCCTCTCCGATGGCGACGGACATCTGCAACTGGATGATTCCACCGATCCGTTTAACGGGGGCTTAAACTTAGTTGCCCATCCCAAAGGCAAACCTATTCAGCGGCTTGCGTCCATGTCCGGCGGCGAAAAATCCCTCACCGCTCTCAGCTTTATCTTCGCCCTCCAGCGCTACCGTCCCTCCCCGTTTTACGCCTTCGATGAGGTGGATATGTTTCTTGATGGGGCAAATGTAGAGCGATTAGCTAGAATGATCAAACAGCAATCCCAGCAGGCGCAGTTTATTGTCGTGAGTCTTCGTCGTCCTATGATTGAATCTGCCCAGCGTCAAATTGGTGTGACCCAAGCTCGTGGTGCGTTCACCCAAGTTTTAGGAATTGACCTAGTTCCACAAAGAGCCTCTTTGTGATTTGATGTAACATCTAACATGACTCGCGGATTAGGATTCGGGAAAAAATAAATGGCATCTGAAGCAATTCGCCAACGCTCTGACATTCTGGGTACGTTAGTGGTCACTCGCGATAGTGGAAAAAAGCTTGGCGTAGTCAGTCAACTTTGGGTCGATATTGATCAGCGCGAAGTTGTAGCGCTGAGTCTTCGTCCTAATCTGCTCTATGGCACTCCTCAACCGATGCTGCTAACTAGCATTCGGCAAATTGGTGATGTCATTCTGGTAGACGATGAAGATGTGATCGAAGACATTGATACAGAAATTTACAGCAGCTTAATTAACTCTGAAGTGATTACAGAAAGCGGCGAACTACTAGGGAAAGTACGTGGCTTCAAATTTGATGTAGACGACGGCAAAGTTACGTCTTTAATCATCGCGTCTATTGGTCTGCCTTTAATTCCCGATCAAGTCGTTAGCACCTATGAACTGCCGATTGAAGAAATTGTTAGCAGTGGACCCGATCGCCTAATCGTGTTTGAAGGCTCGGAAGACCGCCTAATCCAGCTATCAGTGGGCGTATTAGAGCGGTTAGGGATTGGTAGCCCACCTTGGGAACAAGACGACGACGATGGCTACATTGCCCCAATGCGGTCTGAGAATCAACTGGGAACCGGATTACGAACCCCCGTGAATGCTCAACTGCGGCAGCGGGAGCCTGTGGTTCAAGAAACCTGGGATGACGATAATTGGGGAGAGCCAGAACCCCGCCAGATTCGTCAGCAAGAGCGTCGTGCAGAACCGCTTTATTACGATGACGAGGAGGATGACGGCGATAATTGGAGTGAGAAAACTGCGGGCGATCGCTACGAGCGTGAACCCCAAGCTTCAATCCAACCCTACAGCGAAGGGGACTACGACGACGATTATGATGATCAGTACGATGCGCCATTCGACGATTTAGAAGAAGATGCTTGGGCAGATCAACAAGAGAGTAGCTACAATGCCCCTCGCGTTAATATTCCCGAAAAAGCAAAAACCCCTGAATATGAAGAGGAAGGCTACTAACAATAATGATGCATCCACATACAGAACTTCGATTCATTGACGAATCCATCGGTTATGGTGTGTTTGCAACTCAATTCATCCCAAAAGGCACTATTACCTGGATTTTGGATGAACTCGATCAGAGATTTGACGAAGCTTACGTCATGTCTTTAGATTTACTACTGCGCGATCGCCTGCTTAAATATTGCTTTCGCGACGAACATGGGCAATACATTTTGTGCTGGGATATTGCCCGCTACGTCAATCACAGTTTCAATTCAACCCTAATCGCCACCCCCTATAAATTTGAGCTTGCCGCCAGAGATATTCTTCCCGGCGACGAAATCACAGACGACTACGGCTACTTCAACCTAGATCAACCCTTCTACTGCTTGCCTGAGCCAAACACCACCCGCACCAAGGTCATGCCCGATGACATGCTGCACTACTATCCAGAATGGGATCGCCAAGCTTCAGAAGCAATGCAATACTTCAACCGAGTAGAGCAACCCCTCAAGCACTTGATTGATCCCGTCCATGATGCAAAAGTCAATGCGATCGCAGCGGGAAAAGAAGCGATCGATTCCATCCTCACCTGCTACTATCAAACCCCCAACTTGTTGAAAGAAGAAAAAAGAAAGAAAAAAGAAGAAAGGATAAATATCCTCTGACCCTAGTCACATCAATTTTGTGCCCATCGAGCTAAAACAGAGTAATTTGTAAGAAATCCTTTTTAAGCTGGGCATATTGGTTCAGCGTAGTCATAGGCGGCAGTACCGCTATGCTCAATCCAAGAGTTTCCTTATGCAGACTACTCCCCCACCCAACTCAACCGAGTCTGCCCCTCCTCGCCGCAGTTCCAATTTTGCCATGCTGCGATCGGTCGGATCACGCCTATTTCTCTCCGTGGTGGGTGGCTCCTTAATTGGCTTATTGGGCACTACTTATTGGTCATATCGGGAACTCACCCGGCAATCTGAAAACGAGTTGCTCTCCAATCTTCAGGTAAAAGCTGAAAGTTTAGAAGGCTCATTCAATACTGTTGAATACACTACTAAAACCGTTGCCGATGCATTACAAAGCCTCTACGGGGCGGGTGAACGGCGTGAACAGGTCTATGTAGACTTGATGCGGCGATCGCTAAAAACCTCTCCAGTGGGGACAGGGCTAGGATTCGGGCAACCTCCCACGAGCCGCTTAATCCTGCCAGATCGTCAATTTGCCTACCCCTATGCCGTACGGGATAAAAGCGGTCAAATCACTTCCAAGGGCGGAGAAAGCGATCCGGGTGATTATCAAAAGCGGTACTTTACCGAGCCGATCGCCGCTGGTAAACCCGTTTGGTTAGAGCCAGAATCCTACCTGGAAACAACGCTAAATCCACCTCAGCAACTCGTTAGCACTGCCTATTCTCTCCCCTTCTATACAGACACGCAGAAACTTCTTGGAGTATTAAGCCAAGATTTAGAATTGGGCTTCTTAAGTCAAAAGCTCAACGTGCCTGCTATGCGAAATGCAGGCTACTTTGTTTTGGTTAGTGCGAAAGGCAACCTGCTCGCCTATCCCCCCAATCCTCAAAAAGCCTTGGCTCTCACGCCCTTTCCTCAAATTAGTAACTATCAGGGACTATGGGAAAAAATCCAAACGAATTTAACAGCTGATGAAAAAACGGGCGTACTACGCTGGAAAAATGCCGACGGCAAATCAGAATTTTGGGCGTATCAGCAAATTCCCAATAACAATTGGATTTTAATGGCACAGGTGCCGGAATCAGTAGTGTTGGGACCTGTTTGGCGATTTCTAGCAGCCGGAATTTTAGGAGCCGTCATTGGGGCTTCTTTGGTTCAAGGAGTCGTTGTGTTTTTGTTTGTGCGGCGGTTAAATCAGCGGTTGCAGCCGATTATGGATGAGTGCAATCGCTTGGCGGAAATGAATGCGAAGAGTGAAGAACTGATGAGCCGGGAAGATGAATTAGGACGGCTAACGATTTCTTTTTATGCCTTGCTGGGTCAGGTGACCGTGAACGAGCGGCGGTTGCGGAAGGAAACTGCAAAATCGGCTCAGGCGCTTCAAGCTCTGCAACAAACTCAGGCGCAACTGATTCAAACGGAGAAAATGTCTAGCTTGGGGCAATTGGTGGCGGGGGTTGCCCACGAAATTAACAATCCGATTAACTTCATTTATGGCAATTTGCCTCACGCTTCAGAGTATGCCCAAGATTTGATGAATCTGGTCAAACTGTACGATGAGACCTACACGAATCCTAACCCAGCGATCGCCAGCTACCAACAAGCCATTGACCTAGACTTTTTGATGGAAGATCTACCAAAAATGCTGGAGTCTATGAGCATTGGAGCCGATCGCATTCGAGAAATTGTGTTGTCTCTGCGAAACTTCTCGCGGTTAGACGAAGCCGAAATGAAGCGGGTAAATGTGCATGAAGGTATCGATAGCACCCTGCTAATTTTGCAAAATCGACTGAAAGGCACCGCCGGACAGATCCCGATTGAAGTGGTCAAAGACTACGGAGAACTACCGCTCGTTGAATGCTATGTCGGGCAGTTAAATCAAGTGTTTATGAACATTTTAAGCAACGCGATCGATGCTTTGGATTACTATAACCAGCAGCGATCGCGGGAAGAAATTACTGCCAGCCCGTCAATCATCGCCATCCATACTGAAGTAATTCCTAAAGAGAACTCTGACGCTGCGTCAACTTCCGCACTCCGCTCCGTTCCTAAATCAGTGCTAATCAGCATTCGCGACAATGGATCTGGCATTCCGGCTGCCAACCAATCTCGCCTGTTTGACCCATTTTTTACGACAAAACCGATTGGTAAAGGAACCGGATTGGGCTTGTCAATCAGCTATCAAATCGTGGTCGAAAAACATCGCGGAATGCTCAAATGCATTTCGGAACCCGGAAAAGGCGCAGAATTTCGGATCGAGATTCCGGTATTACAAGAAAATGATGAATAGTTGAGAAGGCTGAGGATGCTTTTTTCCGGATAGTGTAAATCGTAATCGAGTACAATCGAATGATTTTTTACTACAGAAAAAGCGTGAAACGTAAACAGTTTGTCCAGACCGCG
Organism: Leptolyngbya sp. CALU 1928; assembly: GCF_056784215.1. Taxonomy (NCBI): domain Bacteria; kingdom Bacillati; phylum Cyanobacteriota; class Cyanophyceae; order Leptolyngbyales; family Leptolyngbyaceae; genus Leptolyngbya; species Leptolyngbya sp. CALU 1928. The sequence continues at coordinate 167,009 of NZ_JBXBCE010000001.1, forward strand.
ATCGCCAGTGCCGCTACCGGTTCAGCCCTGGTTGCTTGTCGAGCCAATACAGGTGCATCCACTGCGAGTGCCTCTTTGCCCACGATTAACTGGCAAATGGCGACGAGTTGGCCAATCGCCTTGGATACTATTTTCGGCGGTGCCAAAACATTTTGCGATCGCGTGGCGGCAATCACTGGAGGCAAATTTAAGATAACTCCGCGTGCAGCCGGTGAACTAGCGCCGCCCCTAGAAGTGCTAAATGTCGTGTCCCAAGGTGCCGTCCCCTGTGGTCATACGGCTGGCTATTATTACGTGGGTAAAAGCCCTGCTGCTGCATTTGGCACCACACTACCCTTTGGCTTAAACGCTCAACAGCAAAACGCTTGGTTGTATGAAGCAGGGGGACTAAAAACGCTGCAAGCTCTGTATGCGCGAAAGTTTGGCGTGATCCAGTTTCCTGCCGGCAATACGGGGGTGCAGATGGGCGGCTGGTTCCGCAAGGAAATCTCGAAGGTGAGCGACCTACAAGGGTTAAAGATGCGAATTCCTGGATTGGGGGGGCAGGTCATGGGCAAACTGGGCGTGACGGTGCAGACTTTACCCGGTGGGGAAATTTTCCAGGCATTGCAAACAGGGGCGATCGATGCGGCGGAGTGGGTGGGTCCCTACGACGACGAAAAGTTAGGACTGCACAAAGTTGCCAAATTTTATTATTACCCTGGCTGGTGGGAACCGGGTCCGACGTTGGAGGTGCAAATTAACCTGAATGAATGGAAAAAACTGCCCGTCGAATATCAAGCAGCGATTCAAGCCGCCGCCTTTGAAGCCAATATCATGATGCTGGCTCGGTATGATGCCCGAAATAATGAAGCACTCCAACGCTTGCTCCAAGACGGTGTTACTTTGCGACCCTACAGCAATGAGATCTTGGCGGCAGCGGAAAAAGCATCATTTGAGTTGTATGACGAATTTTCTGCCAAAGATGCGGATTTCAAAAGTATCTTTGCAGAATGGAAGCCGTTCCGCGATCGCATCTATGCCTGGAACACCATCAACGAAGGCAGTTTTGCCCGACACAGTTATGCCAACCTCAAGCTATAGCCTCAAACTATAAAATTGGCTGTGCAGACAGATCAACTAGCCAGCGAACGGTTTGGGGAAAGCTGATCACCAAGAGCAATATCACCACCTGCAAAACCATAAAAGGCAGCGCACTTTTGTGAATATCAACCGTGCTGACTTCCTTTGGGGCAACACTTTGCAAATAGAACAGAGAAAACCCGACGGGCGGGGAGATGAAAGCGGTTTGCAAATTAATCGCCATCACCACCCCAAACCACACCATATCCAGTCCTAGCTGTTGGGCGGCAGGCACTAACAGGGGCATGGCGATAAAGCAAATTTCGATAAACTCCAAAAAAACACCCAGAATAAAAATCACAATATTACTCACAATCAGAAAGGCAATCTTGCCACCCGGCAAATTGACCAACAGATTGGTAATTAGGGTTTTGCCGCCCAATCCATCAAAAACAATGCTAAAAAACGCCGAGCAAAACAAAATCATCAACACCACCGATGACACCACTGCCGTGGAGTGAGCCGCCGATTTAATTAATGCCCAATTGAGTTTCCGATTCAGCGCCGCCAGCCCACAGGCTCCCACCGCTCCCACTGCGCCTGCCTCCGTCGGCGTGGCAATGCCAAAGAAGATGCTGCCTAACACGGCAAAAATCAGCAGTAAAGGAGGAATGACCGCTTTTATCACCCGTTGCACCAGTGCCATTCCAGTGATTTGTCGAGCTTCTAGGGGCAGTGCAGGCGCGACATTCGGTTTGAGAAATGCGAGTCCCAACACATACAGGGCATAAGATGCCGATAGCATCAATCCTGGAATCAACGCCCCCAAGAAGAGATCACCCACCGATACACCCAACTGATCGCTTAAGACGAGCAGCACCAGACTGGGAGGCAGGAGTTGTGCCAAGGTGCCCGATGCGATGATCACCCCCGCCGCCAGTTGTTTGTCATAGCCATAGCGCAGCATTACTGGTAGTGCCAGCATTCCCATGACGATCACCGTAGCGGCGACAACGCCTGTGGTGGCTGCCAACAAGGTGCCGACAAAAATCACCGCCAGCGCGACCCCACCCCGCAGCGATCCTAGGACAATTCCGATCGTTTCCAGCAGATCTTCTGCCAGCCCCGATTTTTCTAAGACTGCCCCCAAAAACACAAAAAAGGGAATTGCCAACAGCGTGAAGTTGGACATGGTGCCAAACCAATTGTTCGACAATAGCAACAGCCGACTCGGATCGAACGCGCCCACCAGCCAGCCGATCGCCCCAAAAATGATCGCTGTCCCTGCAAACGAAAATGCCACCGGGTAGCCCGTCATTAGGATCAAAAAAAAGCCAACAAACATCGCGATCGCTAACCATTCAAAGCCCATAGTTTTCCTGCTCAAAAGTGATGTTTCGCGGTGTTAGATCATTCAAAGGATTGGAGCCAATTCGATCTATGCGTCCTATTCAATCGGCAATTGTTTGGCATCTTCCTGCAAGATGTGGACACCGTGCGTGTATCCCTTCAAAATCGCCAGATACTTAATCGCTTGGGACATCGCCTGAGCCAGTAACAGGGTGAAGCCAACAATTAGCATGGTTTTGATCGGCGCTCGTGGCAACCCATCAGCATCCGGGGATACTTCCCAACTGCCCAAAGTGCCATCCGGCAAAACTCCCCAAGACTGCAAAACAGGATTGGTACTCACCCAAATTCCCAACACACAAAAGGGAATCAGAAAAAAGACGGTGCCCAGAAAATCGACTAGCGCTTGTCGTTTTTCACTCCAACGGGCATAGAGAAAATCAACTCGGACATTAGCGCCCTGTTTAAGAATGTAGGCAAAACCCAGCAAAAACATTAATGAAAACAAATACCATTGCAGTTCGATTAATGCGTTGGACGATAGTTTGAGTCCAATTAGCCGTCCAATGTAGCGGGCAACGACGTTATAGAACCCAACTGCGATCGTCAGAATCACCATCCACGCACTAAAGCCACCGAGAACGTCCGTGACGCGATCGATAGCTTGAGAAAGTTTAAGGAGGGCACGGATATGAGAAGGCTTGATAAAGGTATGCAAGACTAAGTGCTTCTATAGAGCCTACAAGTTTTGCACACGATAATATCATGTCAGTTCAACGGGGAAGGCGATCGCTCTCAATCGCTCTAAACAATTAAGACAGTTAAGCGATCGCTTTTTAGTTGATTCAGTTATTGTCCAACCGGAGCAGGGGAGGACTCTGGGATCCGCTGTTCTGGCGCTGGCTGGGCTGCTGGAGCAACTGGTGCGGCGGGTGCTTGCGGAGCTACAGGGTTGGGGATCGTCACATTCACATTAGGAGCCGGAGCCGCAGATTGTTGAGGAACGGGAACGATGCGATCGCGTTCAATAATGCGTTCTTTCACTTGAGGCGAAGGGCTGCTTACTGGGTTAGGCGTAATGATAGTCGTATTAGTAGGTCTTTGGTTATTCAAGAAATAATAGGCAGCAGCCCCCAGACCCACTAAGGCAGTTAGCAACATACCTAACATTAATCCGCCAAAGGCATTACTATCTTCGCGATCGCGCTGGGCAGCTTCGGAGGTGCGCTGTTCAGCAAGTCGGCTTTGAGTATCAATATTTTGAGGAGGTACGGAGGTAGAGGGGCGATCGTTGGGCTGCGGGGTATTAAAGTTTGTCATAGTCAATGGCTCAGAACTCAGTCACTTCACGATACTGGTATTTCTTATCACTCCGCCTGTACCCATAAAGCGATTTCAACTCGTCCGAAAGATAGAGTTACGTAGAGCGCATCCGTAATTTTCCACATCTGTCTTCTGGACGATTGAGATTTGAAATAAGAGCGTGATACGGTTCGTATAAACCAATGTGAAGAAATACAACAGTACCTTCACGAGAATATATTCCGTGTGAATGCACCGAGACTCCGTGTGAATACACCGAATTAAATTTTAGAAATTTTAGTTGGACTGACTCTACTACGTAGTGTGTTCGCAGTTTGAAGCTCTGTCAAAAATTTAGGATTATGCACTGGACTGTTGCCGCACCATTTTTTACGCCAAAATCACATCCGACTGCCGTATGGTTGGATAATTTTATTCCAGGCAATCGTCACTTTTTTACTAAGATCTTTCGCCAAGACACTTTGGCAGAGCAAAGCTGGCATCATCGCACCTCTCGCACCACTCAGACTAAAGAATGGCTGGGCTACTGGCAGCAAAGTGGGTTTGCTTGGCAATCTACTACAGGCGGAGTGATTACCGTATTTCCTCAGCTTGCTAGCATGGTGGGTTTAAGAAAACGCTTCTCTCGGAAAGACGTGCCGCTCATTGCTTGGTGTTTCAACCTAGGAACCCTGTATCCCAATCTAAAACAGGCACTTTCTCGAGCAGCGCTTAAAGACGTAGATAAGTTTGTGGTTCACTCCCGGCGAGAGTGCGAAACCCTTAGCGATTGGCTAGGAATGCCTCAAGAAAATTTTGAGTTTGTTCCTCTTCAGCGATCGCCCATTCCAATTCTAGAAACAGAAGATATCGAGAATCCATTTATCTTGGCAATGGGGTCTGCGAATCGAGATTATCAAACCTTTTTTGATGCTGTGGAGCCACTTGGGATACGCACCGTGGTTGTCGCAGGTCATCATGCTCTCAGTCATCTCAAAATTCCTGACAACGTAAAAATTATCTCAGGACTCACAACGGAGGAATGCTATCGTCTGGCTCAAAAAGCCAGGTTGAACGTGATTCCCTTAAAAGATACTGCCACGGCTGCGGGGCAAGTAACTTTAGTTGAAAATATGCGAATGAGCCGCCCCGTGATCGCAACGCACTGTGTTGGCACTGAAGACTACATCCAGCATGGAAAAACAGGACTATTAGTCAAACCCTATTCCACGAGTGCGCTCGTGGATTCTATCGCTCAGCTATGGTCTGATTCCGTCTTTCGCAATGGTCTAGCAAAGCAGGCTGGCACTTATGCCGCAGCAAATTTCTCAGATGAAATCACTGGGTCGCGCTTAGGTAAAATTTTGGATGAATTTTGAAGCGATCGCCCTCAACACTCGCTTGGCATCTCACTCAGCGATCGAAGCACGCACTCTATCGCTGGGATATACTGATCAATCCTGCCAACATGCCGCTTTATTGTTTGATGCGTAAGTGACCTAGGCATTGGAATTACAGTGGCAAAGTCCCCTTGATTATTTCAACCCCACAACTTGTCACACACCACATTTCTCGACAAGCTTTATAGTAGGAAAGCTCACTAATTTGTCAGACCTATGGAACCAAAATCAACTGCCTCCCACTCAGCGGCGGAATCTTTCTCAATGGATGACTTTGCCAAAGCTTTGGAGAACTATGATTATGGATTTAAGAGCGGACAAACGGTATCCGGCAAAGCCATCAGCTATGAAACTGACGGCATTTATATCGACATTGGCGCAAAATCCCTAGCCTTTCTCTCTGCGGATGAAGCGAGTTTGCGAGATATTCGCGATCCAGAAATGATTTTGCCCATTGGAGAATCACGCGACTTTTTGATCATCCGCGAACAGGATGCCGATGGACAGGTGACGCTCTCGCTCAAGCAGCTAGAAATTCGGCAGATGTGGGAACACATGGCAGAGTTGCAAGACAGCACCCAAAGCATGTCTGTTAAGGTAACGGGTGTTAACAAAGGCGGCGTGACGGTAGATGTGCAAGGATTGCGCGGCTTTATTCCGCGATCGCATCTGCTAGAGCGCGATGACCTAGAATCTCTCGTGGGCACCACCCTCACCGCCAATATCTTAGAAATCAATCAGGAAAAGGGGAAACTGGTTCTTTCTAATCGATTAGCAACTCGCTCCGCTGCGGTTAGCCAGTTTGAAATTGGGCAACTTATAGAAGGCAAAATCAGCGGTATTAAACCATTTGGTGTGTTTGTCGATCTGGGCGGCACCAGCGGCTTGCTGCACATCAACCAAATCAGCAAAAACTATGTAGAATCCCTGCCAAATCTGTTTCAAGTCGGGCAAATCATCAAAGCGATGATCGCCGACTTGGACGAAGCAAAGGGCAGAATTTCCCTTTCTACCAAAGTGTTAGAAAACTACCCTGGTGAAATGCTGGAAAAAATGGCAGATGTGATGGCAGAAGCTGAAAACCGCCAGGAGAAAGCTCTCAAGCTGTTAATGAATGGGTAAGCGCAAAATTGTCGAAAGACGAGAAAACGCGGTGGGGGAAGACACGATGACACGGAAATCTGGAATGGCATCCAAACCTTCCTATCGTTCCGGTTGAACGGTTGCCGACTAACTTTGCCACAACGTTGTTAGGTTCGCGTCTGCCCCACTTTCGGATTTCTACGCCCGTGAAAGACTGCGGTTACTATCACTCGACTAGATACGATACGGTAGTAGATGATATAGGGAAAGCGTCGTACTACGGCTCGCCGAACATCACGATAAACAGTAGGGTAAGACTCTGGCATCTGGCAGATTCGATCTAAAGCCTCGTCAACCTGCTCTAGAAAATCGTCGCCTAGCCCTAATTCTTGACTTTCATACCAACTGTACGCTTCATCAAGTTCTTTACGAACTTCTGGGCGGAACACCAGTACATAATTCATCTTCGTGCTTTAACCGAAGCTTTAACTTCTTCCCAAGTCAGCACGTTGTCAGGATTCGCTTCATAATCGTCAATTCGACGATCTAGTTCCTGTTTCTGAAAGTCTGTAAGGTCGAGATAGTCTTGTTCTGCTGCAATACTGTCTAAGATGGCTTGCACGAGGCGAATGCGATCTTGAATACTGAGTGTAATGATCTGATTTAAGGTGGTTGTGATGTCCATACAGCGACCCAAAATGCCAGAGGCGTAGCTATTACATCTTAAATGTAACGGACAGGGTTCTGCCCCACAAACTGAACCGCACAATTAATGATGTGCCCATCTAAAAACTTTATAACGAGCCTACCATCCCCTGATCTATAACTAGCGCTTTGGTCAAATATACCTTCAATCATTTGCGTGCCACCAAAGTTCACAACTTGAATATGAGTAATCTCTTGAACCTTGTCTTCTGCTACAACCCAAGCCGCAGATTCAGACTTGGCAAGTAGATCCAGCAAATTATCGTTTGTTCGGACTTGAAGTGTTAGCCTTTCCATGATGATTTGTAAAGTGATATAACGGCAAAATGCAACCGTGGCAAGCAACATCAGCAACCCCAGCAGCACTTTTGTCCGTCCCCTGCTATGACTTGCTAGCTTGACGACGCTAGAACACGGCTCAAAATTCAATACGACCAAAAGCACCTTGAACTTTCTTGGCTTTGCGCTCAAACTCCATATCCGACATGGTGAGGTAACGAATCCCTAAAATTAGCCCTGCGATTGCAGGAAGATACGTCCAACATAACAGAATAGAGATAAGCCCCCAACCCCAAGCCTCTAAGTAGAAAAAATGGATACCGAGACCACCTAGCAAGATTGCCAAAAGGGATGTTGTAATCCTGGATTTTGATGTTTTAGCTTGTATGGAAGTTCCGTGATTTGCATATGTTGGCACTACTTTGCCATTATCGGTTGTTACTTTTTGGGTGTAGTACATAGCGGAGAAAACAACGCCGATAATTAGCAAAGCCACTCCAGCAATGGGAAAAATAAATAGCATTAACAAACCAAGACCAGCAAAAACAAAGCTCATCTGGTTGTATTTATTGGCTTGTGTAGAAGATTCTTGCTGTTTAACAATAGATTCAATCTCTGCCAACTCCCGCACATACATCCATTTTTTCAGAATGGGATTGTAGGCATAATCAGTTAGAGCAATCTGACCTTTATGAATCCACTCTTTTAACTGCTCAATATCAGATGCAACAAGCTCTTGACCGTTGTGTTTTACTTTAAAGCCTGTTTCATCCTCAGAAGCTAATCTGCTTTTGCTTAAGTAAAGATCAGAGGTTTGTCCCTGATTTTGAGGGGTTGTAGATTGATCTGCTCCTAAAGCAATGATCCGGCTCCAAGATGGTACATCATCTCCTGCTTGCCGCCCAAACACTTGAAGTGTATCAATGCCAACTACTTCAAGTTTTTTGATGCCGTTACAAACAAATTCAACCAGACTTAATTGGTTTAGTACCGCGCTTGATTCCAGCATAATTCTTAGGCAAGAGCCTTTTCTGCTGACTTTTGCAACAATCCCTTTTTGCTGAAGGTTTCGGTTTATTAAAACAGCAATAGCATTAGGGTTTCCCTGTTTAGCTGATTCAAGGACATTTTGCTGGGACATATGAAGCAACCTAAAATTCGGGGAATAGATATTTTGTCGTAGCTTTTTGAGGCATAGAGCAGTGATTTATCTGTTTCAGTATTCCCATGAGTGAGTAAAACCTAACCACCTGTTCTATTGCACCCAACCAGCGATCTTATTGTCTCCATGCTCCCCTGATTGCTGTTCTCCTTTATCTGTCAAGGATTATTTGACATCTTGTTGGTGATTATTGATTAATACCCCTGATGGGGCGATCGCCTGCTGAGTCACAGTTTCCACTGGCTTTGTGGGTTCAGTTTGCTCGATTGGCTGCTGAGCCGTAGGTGCAACTGCCCGAATCACGAGGCGATCGTCCTGCTGCACCATCACATCTGGGCTGCGATCGCTCGTTTGAGCATTTGCTAGATTCACCCGAATCACGTTTGGTTTCCCATCGTCGCCCATTCGATGGATTTCTACCTGCTGGAGATCTGCGGTGGCAAGACTGCCTCCGGCTTGACGAATCGCGTTAGCTACGGTGGGCATACTATTTTTACGTGAAATTCGGGCATCGTTCAGTGCCGCTAAGGAATAGGCACCGGGGCGCACCACTTCGCCGCTGATTTGAATGCTAGTGACGATGGGTGTAGATTCAGTTTGCGTCAAATTCCGATAAATAAAGGCAGCGGCTTCGGCGCGAGAAGGCGTATGGTTTAAGGCGGTTTTTAAGGTGCCATAAGTCATAGACGACGAAGGGTTCCCTTGAAAGGCAAGTTGAGCCATGGTAGAAAATTCTATTTCAGTGACCGCTTGATCGGGGCGAAAACTGCCATCAGGAAACCCTTGGATGACGCTGCGGGAGACTAAGCTTTCAATGTAGTATTCCGCCCAGTGACCAGCAACATCATTTTGGGAAAGCGGCGCGGCGGGGGCAGGATTCTCTTGCTGCAAGCGTTTAATTTCACGTAAAGAAATAGTCTCAGGCGGGGCAGCACTTCTGATGAATTCAGCGGGAAAAGTGCTATTGGGCAGCGGCTTGGGCGATCGCTCCGATTGAGCAACCCTCACCATGGGATTTTTACGAGGCGTTAACTTTTCAGGCTTTGAAATTGCACTCCTGCTACTTGAGGGAGTCGTTTGCTCTGGTTGGATTGCATCTTGCTCGTCATCGGGTGGGCGATTCGTGAAACCATCCCTAGAGGAATCGCCCGTTTCAGTCCCTAATTCGTGAACGGCATTGTAAAGAAAAAACCCTGAAAGTGAGGTCAGGGTTGTCACGGTCATAATCTTTGCAAACTGCATAGGCTGTATCCGCTGTAGAGAACATGAAAAAACTCCAGCAAATTGCTGGCAGTCCACTAACGGATACAGCGTTTTAGCGCGCCATCAGGAAAATACAGCAGGTGTCAGGTGTCAGGTGTCAGGTATCAGGTGTTGGGAGGTAAAGAGGTATGTATACCTAGGTTTACGCCCTATTGCTTGTCCTAACTATTTTGACTACCGCTATATCAGGAACTCCTATGCGACGGGATGGGCGACTTTTTCTTTTTCTTCTACTGGTACGGTTGAATCTTCCTTCAAAAACTCGACGACCTGTGCCTCAATTTCACGGCGAACAATTTCGCGGTATTCAACAAAGTGTTCAATCTGAGCGCAGGTTGAAAGATAGCTGCTAAGACCGCCTCGGTTGTGTTGATACATGCCCCACAGATAGCGCCAAAACATCCAACGAGTATCTCGTACAACCCCTTGCCGCCAAAAAATGATGGCGATCGCTCTCAGGGCTACCCGATCGATTTTCTTCTGGGCTACTTTACCTTTATCTGGGTAGTTGGCTTCACTCAGCAGCATGAAATGGCGGTAGGTGCGTGATAAAAATTTCTTGGGTTCATACAGTTCCCAAAACGCTTCCACAAACTCGTGGGCAATGTCTTCTAAAGGACGGGTGGGCACAAAGTTCATCAAAGCAGTTTGGTTGCCAGAAGTAGACTCACCGCGAAGCCGTCCTTCTTTGATCAACCGATGCCATAGGGCGGTGTCAGGCAACGCTTGCAGCATACTGAATAGCGCCGTTGGAATGGTCGTTTCTTCTACAAATTTGACAATTCGTTGACCAGCCCCCGCTTTTTCACCATCAAACCCGATGATGAATCCTGCCATGACGCGTAATCCAGACCGGGCAATATTCTTGACCGCATCGCTGAGAGGATCTCGCGTGTTTTGAAACTTTTGGGTCATGGCAAGGCTGTCTTCATCCGGGGTTTCAATTCCTAAAAACACCGAGCCAAAGTTGCAAGCGACCATCATGTCCATCAGTTCTTGGTCTTGTGCCAAATCTACCGACGCTTCAGTGGCAAAGGAGAAGGGAAAGGCATGTTCCACCATCCAAGGCTGCATCTGCTTCAAAAACAGCTTGACGTTGCGCTTGTTGCCAATAAAATTGTCATCCACCATGAAGATGCTACGTCGCCAACCCAAGTCATAGAGATACTGAAGTTCGGCAAGAATTTGTTCGGGAGCTTTAGTGCGAGGTTTGCGCCCATACAGGACGATAATGTCGCAGAATTCGCATTGAAAGGGGCATCCCCGCGAAAACTGAACCGACATTTCGGCGTAGGACTCCATTTGCAGCAAATCGAACCGGGGAACGGGAGTGCCTGTGACATCAGGCTTTTCGCCACCTGCCCGAAAAATACCGGCGCGATCGCCCCGCGCGATCGCCTCAACAAACATGGGCAGAGTAATTTCCCCTTCGTCCAAAATCATGTAATCTGCGCCCGCAGCCTTCGCTTCATCGGGCAATGCGGTCGGATAGGGACCACCTACTGCTACTGCCTTACCGCGTCGTTTGCATTCTCGAATTTGGGCGAGTAAATCGTCTTTTTGCACGATCATCGCAGACATGATCACCAGTTCTGACCAGTTCCACTCTGCCTCAGTCGCTTCCCGAATGTTTAAATCAACTAGTTTAAAGTTCCATTCTTGGGGCAAAATTGCTGCCACTGTGATCAGCCCAAGAGGTGGGAGCATCGCTTTTCGGTTGAGCAGGGCTAGCGTCTTTTCAAACGACCAAAAGCTTTTGGGAAACCGAGGATAGAGGAGTAAAACGTTCATTCAAACTCACACATAGTATTAGGAGTTGGGTCGTAGTATGACAGTTAATCCAGTACGATCTGTCCATTATGGCACTGGCTTAAGATGTCATGACCTGGATTAGATTGACTGATGGTATGGGCGGAAGTTCCTACCTTATCTAGACAATGAATACCCATGCTTTACCACGACTCTGGTTTATGATGTCACGACAACCCTTCAATTGACTATTAATCTACAGAAATCTCCTAGGACGATCAACAGATAGCCAGGAAAGTTGTTGAGTCAGCCAGAATTCCGTCACTTCCGCGAAACCTAACTGTGATAGGGTTTACAGGTATCTTGGCTTTGTTCTGCTGGTGGTCCCTATATGACGACAATTTGGGAAATAGATTTTTACTCACGTCCGATTTTAGATGAAGATGGAAAAAAAATTTGGGAAGTGCTGGTTTGTGAGAGTCCGGTTGATATAGGAGCTAAGCCAGAAGACCTGTTTCGCTATGCCGAATATTGTTCTAATGCGGAGGTGAATTCGGTCAAGCTGAAGGAGGTTTTGGAAAACGCGATCGCCCAAGCTCCCAGCCCACCAGATAAAATCCGCTTTTTTCGTCAGGCAATGAACAATATGATCAGTAAAGCCTGCTCGGATCTGGGGGTTTCGGCAACCATGAGCCGGCGAACCTATGCCCTCAACCAATGGATGCAGCAGCGGCTTGAGCAAGACTATCCGAAAATGCCCGGATTTCAGCCTGGAGCGAATCCTACTGTTAGTTTTGGAACGACCACTGCACGCTCTCTACCGGATGCTTTGCAGGGGCAAAAGTGGGCACTGGTGACCTTGCCAGCTCTGGCATTTGATGACTTGGGCGACTGGGATGTTGGGTTTGGCGAATCTTTTCCCCTGAGTTTGGCTGGGTTGACTGAGGCTGCTGTCATTCCAGGTTTGGTGATTTTTTCCGATCGGGCCACTCCTTTGGCAGCGTGGATGTCTGGTTTGGAGTTGGGATACTTTAAATTTGACTCTGATCCGCCTCGGCTGCTGTTAGAAACGGGGGTGAGCGATCGCTGGATTCTTGCCGATTTAGTGAATGCCAGCCTTCAAGCCGAAGCGATCAACTTTGAAACCGCAAAACAGCAGGCAAAAGGAGTGCATTTTTTAGCGGTTCAATCCTCGCCTGATGTAGAGTCGTTTGCTGGATTCTGGTTATTGCAGGAGTCCAATTTAGCGTAAGTTGATGATAGTCGTGAAGTGTTAGTCGGTTAGATCCTAACGGTTGACCCCTTCTCACTCAAAACGCTAATTGCCATCGATTGAAAATTATGAGTTCGCAGGATTTGCAGAAACAAACGCTGGCAGAGCAACTGCTTGAGCTAGCGATGAAATCGGGTGCGGAGGCGGCAGAAGTATTTCAGGCGCAGTCTTTGTCTCGTCCGGTTTTTTTTGAAGCAAATCGGCTAAAACAGCTAGAAAGCGCTCAGGCAGAAGGCTTGGCGCTGCGATTATGGCGGCAGGGCTGCCCTGGGTTAGCGGTTGCCTATGGTCCTGTGGAGCCTCAAGACTTGGTGACGCGGGCGCTGGCACTGAGCGACTTGAATGAGCCAGAAACCATTGAATTGGCAGAGGCGACGGAGGTGCAGTATCCCGATATGGGAGCAGCCGTATCCGTGGAGCAGCTAGTGGACTGGGGCAAACAGGCGATCGCCTTGGTGCGCGATGCCTATCCGGAGGTGCTGTGTGAAGCGGAATGGGAATGTGATGCTGAAACCACGCGGTTGATCACGTCCAAAGGAATGGACTGTGGCTACACTGATACGACGCTGAGCGCTTCGCTATCGGCTGAATGGGTACGCGGGGATGATTTTTTAAGCATTTATGATGGTCAGACTCAGCGCGATCAACTAGATCCCAATGCCTTGGTTGAACAGATCTTGCAGCGCTTGCATTGGGCGACCGACAACATTCAAACGGTGAGTGGACGAATGCCCATTTTGTTTACCTCCAAAGCAGCAGATATGCTGTGGGACACCGTGCAGGCAGCATTAAATGGGAAACAGGTGATTGAAGGCGCTTCACCTTGGAGCGATCGCTTAAATGAGATCGTCACTTCTGAAGCATTGACTCTTTCACAGCATCCCAATCGCGGACCTTTTAGCTGCCCGTTTGACGATGAAGGCGCTCCAACTCGACCCATTACTTTTATTGATAGCGGAGTTTTGAAGCTGTTTTATGCTGATCGCACCACCGGACGAACCCTCGGCAGCGGCACAACGGGCAATGGCTTTCGTTCGGGATTGGGCAGCTATCCTACACCGGGCTTATTTAACCTGATTGTGGAATCCAAAACACCACGATCAACCGATGCAAAATCGTTAGATCAACTGATCTCCAGTTTGGATGACGGCATCATCGTAGATCAAATGCTGGGCGGCGGAGCCGGAATTTCGGGTGAATTTTCAATTAACGTGGATTTAGGCTATCGCGTCAAAAATGGCAAAATTTTAGGGCGAGTGAAAGACACGATGGTGTCAGGCAACGTTTATACGGCACTCAAAAATTTAGTTGAACTAGGCGGCGATGCTGATTGGAATGGCTCTTGCCATACGCCCTCCCTGATCGTGGATGGGTTATCGGTGACGGGGCAAGGTTAGCGATCTCATTTGTCAGCAATTCGAGACAATCTTTATCGAGAATTCAACAATCTCAGCTTACTAGGCAATCTAAATTCCCTTAAATTATTGGGAATGTTAAGTTTAATAGGCTTTTGCGATCGCCTATTGTCACAAAATGCGTAGGTTTTTCTCTAAAAAGCATCTGCCAGTGCGATACGTCTAACTTTTGAACTTTTTGTGTCTTGTCTAGCAGTTTCTAGGCTAGCCGGAGTTTGCATAATTGTTTCTGTAACAACCTGGTTTATTTATGACCTCCCTTGATAGCCCTGCGTTGCGTCAGTCTCCCTTCACCCATCTGACTAGAAGCCTCAGCGCTGCTGAAACCTGGGGCTTTGGGTTGACTGGGCACATTATCTGGATCAATGTCGCGCCGTCGGTGCATGAAGCCCTTGGCTTTCAAGCTATCTATGTTTGGATTCCAGCAACCTTATTTGGCATGTTGCTGAACTACCAGGTGAAGCGATTAGGAACCCACTTTATGGATGTGGCAGGCGGCACCCCCAACTATGCTACGCGCCTACTCAAGGAATATCCTTGGCTTGCGCGCTACGCCGCTATTGGCTATTTTTTTAGCTGGGTATCGGTGCTGCCGATTAATGCGATCGTGCTGACAGATTTGATCAGCGTCAATCTAAATATGCTGGGGATTGCCTGTCCCGAAACACTATTAAAGGTTGGATTTACACTATTGCCGTTTGTGGTGGCATTTAGCGGTACTCGTGCCCTGAGTATTCTGCATTTGTTTTTTGTGATCCCCGCGATCGGATTGCTGCTGGCATTTTGTCTTCAGGGATTGGGTTGGTTGGCGCTTTCTCCAGCAAGTCCGGGCTTTTTTCCCAGCGATTGGACAGGGCTGCAAAGCGTGGCTCCCCCTAGTTTTTTCGAGTGGGCAAAATGGTTTTTGTTTGTCAGCTACGCCTCCTATGCCTGCGAGTCTGCGTCGGCATTTGTGGCGGATAGTCGCAATCCTCAAGGGTCGCTGCGCTTTTTGGGCGTGGCTGCCTGGTTAATGCCCTGTATTTATCTGGGCGGCTCTTGGGTGCTGCTACGGCTTTCTACAGGCACGCACGAAAATCACTTTCTCAGCCTGTTGACGGCGGCTCAGCCTTTTTGGGGCAACTGGGCAGCGTTGATTATTACCTTTTTGCTGGCAGCGGATTGTTTGCTGTGCTGTGCCACCGTTGTCTCCAACTGTCCCCGGATGTTGTATCAGCTTGCGTTGGATCAGCATCTTGCGCCTGTGTTTGCGGTGGTATCTAAACGGGGCGTGTTGGGTCCTGCCTTGACTTTAACCTTGGGGCTGAGTTTGCTCTGCTTGCTTCGGGGCAATGTGGCAGAAACCGTGGTTGTGGGGAATGTGGGCTGGTTAGTTTCGATTATGGCGGTACATTTGGGGCTATGGTTGCAGCGGCATAAACCGGAGGTTTTGTTGCCTTGGGTGGCGATCGCCATTTTTGGTCTGGAAGTGGCGGTGCTATTAGTCGGCGGCATTGCCTGGGGCTGGCAAGCCTTTGTGCTAGGGTTGGCGGTCCCGTTGATCATTTTGGCGATCGATCGGGGAATTCGCCTTGCGCCCGTTGGCATTTGTCAGCCGGAGTGGTGGATTCAGCAATATAAGCGATCGCCATTGACCATCGCCCGCGATTCAGTCGTGGTGCAGGTGACGATGTTAATCGTGTTGCTGTGTGCGGCTATGCTGACGGGCTGGCAATTTCGGGCAATTTTAGATGTCGCTCAGCAAGCGCAAGGTAGCCATCTGATTGTGGTGCTGTTAATGCTGGTGGCGTTCGTGGGAGTCGCGATCGCCTGCTGGACAAGCTTGCCCCAAGTGGTAGCAATGGCAGAAGCTCGTGAATCTGCCGAATATCTGTTTACCATTGCCCAAGATGGCATTGTGGTAGTGGATGAAACGGGAGTGATTCGGCAAGCAAACCCCGCCGCGATCGCTCTCTTTGGGCTACAATCCGCTGACTTAATTGGACATCCCTTAAGCGATCAATTAACTGAGTTAGCCCGTGACCCAGCGCAGTGGAAAGCCAGAAGCGAGCAGCGATTATCTTCTCCAGACTGGCCTCAGACCTTGGAGGTATCCATCTCTGATCGCGCTCAGGAAGATCGGCAAGAATACGTGGTAATTCTACGGGACATTACCGAACGCACCTTAGCAGAAGCATCATTGCGACAATCGGAAGGACAACTGCGGCAACAAACCCAACAGCTAGAAGAAGCGTTGCGCTATGTGCAGCAAACCCAATCCAAACTGGTGCAGAGCGAGAAGATGTCTAGCTTAGGGCAACTGGTGGCAGGGGTTGCCCACGAAATCAATAACCCCGTCAACTTTATTTCTGGCAACCTCAGTCATGCCGACCAATATACTCAAGATTTGCTGGGCTTAATGAAGCTCTATCAGGAACAACTTCCTAACCCCGGAGAAAAGATTCTTGCGGAAGCGGAAACAATTGATCTGGAGTTTATCCTAGAAGATCTGCCCCGGATGCTGAAGTCTATGAAAGTAGGAGCCGATCGCATTCGGCAAATTGTCGTGTCTCTCCGCAACTTTTCTCGCACCGACGAGGCGGCTGTAAAAGAAGTGGATATTCACGATGGCATTGAAGGCACCTTAATGATTTTGCAAAGTCGGCTAAAGGCTAAAGGCGATCGCCCCGATATTCAAATCATTAAAGACTACGGCAAGTTGCCCCTCGTGGAATGCTATGCCGGACAGTTGAATCAAGTATTTATGAATTTGATTAGCAACGCGATCGATGCCCTAGAAGAAAGCCCACAATTCTCAGTATTGAGTTCCACAGAACCTAAAACTCAAAACTTAGAACTTAAAACTCTGCACTCTCCTACCATTCGGATTTACACCGAACTTTCGCCTACAAAACAAATTATTATCCGCATAGCCGATAATGGATGCGGCATTCCAGAAACAGCCCAGCGGCGACTCTTCGACCCTTTCTTTACCACAAAGCCTATCGGCAAGGGCACCGGGTTAGGCTTATCCATCAGCTACGACATTGTGACAGAAAAGCACGGGGGACAACTCAAGTGCATCTCTGCTCCTGGTAAAGGCACAGAATTTATGATTGAAATTCCCCTCTATCAATCACAAGAGGAGATAGAAAAAATACTGAGTGCAGAGTATTAAGATTTTTTATCCTGCTGCTGGAGTTGCTGCCGCGATCGCACGTTGAATTAAACTGAGGTCTTCTTCGCAAGCATGATCAGTGAAAAATACAAAGATTGCGAGAATCTCTGGTTCGCAAAAAACTGGGAATCCAAACCCGGCTTTGAGATTGAATGCTTTCGCAATTTGGTTACGAAGAAAGTAGCCTTCTGACTGTGTAGAAATATCGTTAATCCACTCAGTCTGGCGCGATCGCCAAATCCTTCCCGGCAATCCTTCGTCAATCGATAAAGCGAATTGTTCACTACAGGCTCTAAACTTTCTCAGATCATCCAAGCGATCGCTGCTTCGGTTTTGATTCCCATACCAAACCGGATTGATTTCAAGCAATGTTCCTTCTAGATTCGGCATCCAAACTTCGCCATAGTCCCAATTAATTTCGTGGCAAACCCGACTGAGAGCAGCAGCACAATCTAAATGAAGTATGGAGGCATCGGCACGAACAAAATTAACCATAATTGAGTGAATAATCTGAAGATTTCTACAATCTATAAATAGACAATCAAGAGTTCTAATACACCATTGTGAAAAACAGGAAAATGACACCTATGCAAGCCACATATAACAGTGGATAAGTTTTTCTGAAATTGATGTTGAGCCTTTTAGATAGAACATCTTTTTGCATATATTCTTTCAAGAATATAATTGCACAAGACATGATTAAACTCAGGATTAAAATAAGAACCGTCATCCCAAAAACAGCATCCGTCAACGTAATGTAATTGACAGCAGGAATCTCTTTAGCCAAGGCAAACTTGAGCGTGATGGTTGTCAGAATTAATATGATTGTCCCTAGCACTCGTGGCGCAGTGTGAGGAGCAGTATGGGTTGGGTTAATCCAGGTGACGGCAGCGGCAGCCACAAAAATAATAAATAGTGGGATAAAAAAGTTGAAAATGATGTGTTGCGGCTTATGCTGAATGTCCATTAATAGAACGATCTGGGGAAAACCAAGTTTGGAATCAAGACGGTTAAAACTTCTCGTATTCGCATTAAGTTTTTGCAGCGACCAGCGTCCAATAATCTGTTGGGCTGGATCGGGAGAATTAAACTTGAATTCTTGGACACTAAATCTCACGGTACTGAGATCGTCAAGGGCAGAATTAATCGCTAGCGTAAGTGTTTGGCTACTAAAAGGAAATGTGTGGACATCTGCATCAAATTTCACCACATCATTAAACTGTTCGTAGACTCTTACCCGTTGGAAGCAACCTGAATTGAACGATTTTGTGTTTGTCGTGGCTGAATTTCGTTGTCAATCGTAAAACTTGGCGACCAAATTCTTCCTAAGATTGAATCAACATCATTGCCATTAAACTTTAATAGAGCATTTGTTTCTTTACCGTAAGACTTAATAGCCAATCGACCATCTTGCCATTCCAAAACAACTTCTGCGGATACATTGTAAGTTTTTTCGGGTAGGTTGATTTGTGAAATGGTGTTTAACCTGACATAAACGTAAACAATAGTTGGCTGATAGGGACTGGGCTGACGCACCGAGTTTGATGATTCAGTTTGCCAAAAATTATTTGATGATTCTGTTGGAGCCGATGGGTCAGGAATTTGACTAATAACCTGCAATTCTGGCTCTAATTTTGATAAAACAATTTCGTTTTGTCCTTCTATATTGGAGGCATGAGCCTGATGAGTAGAAGCAATAATGCACCATACGACTGTTAGAACGCAGACTAATATAAATTGGCAAAACCTACGTCTTTTCATTTTCAAAGTTAAGCTTAACCCTCATATAAACAGGCTTGCTCTAATTAGACCACAGCAGTCTGATGAGTTTCAGTAGTTAATGCTTCGACGGGTTGTTTGACTTGCTCCAGCCATTTTCAGCGTTCGAGTAGTTAGCCTCTTGTACCTGTTGGAAACCGCTTCACGATGAGCCAGATTCACTTCAGTTTTAGCGATCGCCATGAACACTTCAAACACATCGTCTGCCTAAAGCCCAAAGTTTTGTGTGTAGAGGCTGACATTCCGGCGCTTGAAGATCAAGGATGGAGAACTAAGTGGGAATACTGAACTCCAGCCTCTGCTTTATTTGGTCTTAGCGTTTGCCTGTGAGAAAATTATCATGAGTGCTTTTGAAACTTACATTCGAGATTTGCAGGAAATACGGGCGACTGGAGCGGCTGTTAAGGAGACTTCCTATTATGGGGCGTTAGAGAAGCTGCTGAATGAGTTGGGTAAGACGCTAAAGCCGAAGGTGCGCTGTGTGATGCAGTTGAAGAATATCGGCGGGGCGGGAATGCCCGATGGGGGTTTGTTTAGCGCTAGTCAGTTTCAGAAGAAGACAGGAGACACGCCCGCTAATCCTACAAATCCAGAGAGAGGCGTGATCGAGATCAAGGGGACGGGGGATGATGCCTGGGTGACGGCTCAAACCAAGCAGGTTTCTAAATATTGGAACCAGTATCGTCAGGTGTTGGTGACGAACTATCGAGATTTTGTGCTGATTGGGCAAGATGCCAGTGGGCAGCCTGCAACGCTGGAAACCTACCGTCTTGCTAAAAATGAGGCGGAGTTTTGGCAGAAGGCAAAGAATCCTAAGCAATTTGCCGAGGAGCAAGAGGAGCAAGTCATTGAATATCTAAAGCGGGTGATGCTTCAGTCTGCCAGCATTGCCAGCCCGCAAGATTTGGCGTGGTTTTTGGCTTCTTATGCAAAGGATGCGAAGGCACGAGTTGAGAAGACGGATCTGCCTGCATTAGAGACGCTGCGAAAGGCGTTAGAAGAGGCGTTGGGGATTGCGTTTACGGGTGATAAGAAAGACCCGAAGAAGGGAGAGCGATTTTTTAAGTCTACGCTGATTCAAACGCTGTTTTATGGCATTTTTTCGGCGTGGGTGTTGTGGCACAAGCAGCAGGAACGGGGACGGTTTGATTGGCGGGTGGCGGGTTATTATCTGCACGTTCCGATGATTAAGGCGTTGTTTGAGAAGGTGGCGACTGCAACCCATGTTCGCAAGCTGGATTTGGAAGAGGTGTTGAATTGGACGGGGGAGGCGTTGAATCGAGTCGATCGCGCTTCGTTTTTCTCGAAGTTTGAGGAAGCCCAAGCGGTGCAGTATTTCTATGAGCCGTTTTTGGAGGCGTTTGATCCGACATTACGCAAGGAGTTAGGGGTTTGGTATACGCCACCGGAGATTGTGCAATATATGGTGGCGCGGGTAGACACAGTATTGCGCGAGGAGTTGCAGATCGAAGATGGGTTGGCTGACCCGAATGTGTATATTCTTGACCCTTGCTGTGGAACGGGCGCGTTTTTGGTGGAAGTGCTGAAGCGAATTGAAGCCAATCTGCAAGACAAAGGCATAGGTGCGCTAGTGGGTTCGCAACTCAAGGATGCCGCAATGAAGCGGGTGTTTGGCTTTGAGATTTTGACGGCTCCGTTTGTGGTGGCGCATTTGCAGTTGGGGTTGCTGTTGCAAAATTTAGGGGTGCCGTTGAGTGATGAAGAGGAACGGGTGGGGGTGTATTTGACGAATGCGCTGACCGGATGGAAACCACCCAGTGAGGAAGGAAAACAACAGCTTCAACAGCTTGCTTTTACATTTCCAGAACTTAAACTCGAACATGATGCAGCAGATCAAGTTAAACAAGAAAAACCAATCTTAGTTGTTCTCGGAAATCCTCCCTACAATGCTTATGCAGGAGTAAGCCCTGAAGAAGAACAAGGTTTAGTAGAGCCTTACAAAGCTGGACTGATTTCTGAATGGGGTATCAAGAAGTTTAATCTTGATGAACTTTACATTCGGTTCTTTCGGTTAGCTGAACAAAGGATCACTGAAAAAACACAAAAAGGAATTGTCTGCTACATCTCTAGCTCTTCGTACCTCAGTGATGCATCATATGTAGTCATGCGAAAGCATTTCCTAAATGAGTTTGATAAGCTCTGGTTTGATTGCATGAATGGAGACAGCCGAGAAACAGGAAAACTGACTCCCGAAGGTAAACCCGATCCATCAGTCTTCTCAACTGAATACAACCGTGAAGGAATTCGAGTGGGAACTGCAATTTCTTTGATGGTTCGTAAAGAAATCCAAGATGAAAAGTCAACCATTAACTTCCGTCATTTTTGGGGAGTTAACAAGAAGATAGAATTACTTGAGAGTTTAACAAAGCCAAACTTCAACCAAGATTATCAAGCATCTTGCCCATCCATAAGTAATCGCTTCTCTCTGCGATCTTCTGACGTTGCTTTACATTACTTAGAATGGGCTAAATTAACTGAGCTATGTGCTGAAACTCCGATTAACGGTCTCTTTGAGAAGCGTGGGGGAGCGTTGATCGACACTGATAAAGATGCTCTCTCACAACGAATGGAGATGTACTACGATTCCGATGTCAGTTGGGAAACGCTCCAAGCATTAAAAACTGGGTTGACTGAAGAAGCTTCTGGATTTGAGCCTAAGAAGGTCAGAACTAAAGTGCAAAATACAGAGAGCTACAGCCTGAAGCGAATCTATAAGTACGCAGTTCGTCCGTTTGATACACGCTGGTGTTATTACAGCGATGTTAGTCCTTTGTGGAATCGGTCGAGACCAACTTTTTATGCCCAGCTTTGGAAAGGCAACTCTTTTCTAATGAGTCGTCCTGCTGGTGCTGCAAGTTCAGAAGGAGTCCCTTTATTTTATTCAAAAACTCTTGGGGATAATGATTTTCTGAGAGGGCACGCGTATTACTTTCCATTGCGATTATGTTCTGCTAACCTCACCACAACCGATCAATCGGTTCGTCAAATGGGGATTAATGGTCTTGATAGTGAAGAAGATCTGAAAACAACTGCAAACCTCTCTGATGCTGCACGTAACTATCTAACCTCATTGAACATCGCAGACATAGACAACGATCCTGAGAATGCTGAGTTGATTTGGATGCACGTTTTAGCAATTGGTTATTCAACTGCTTACTTAACAGAGAATGCAGATGGTGTTCGCCAAGACTGGGCAAGAATTCCCCTACCCGATCGCCGCGAAACTCTAATCGCCTCTGCAACGATCGGTCGTCAAATTGCCGCACTTCTCGATCCAGAAACTCCCGTTCCCGGTGTCACCTCTGGCAAACTTCGCCCCGAACTAAAAACCATTGCCGTCGTCTCCCGTGTGGGCACTGGCAACCTTGACCCCAACACCGACTTCGCCCTCACCGCAGGCTGGGGTCATGCAGGGCAAAACAACGTCACCATGCCCGGAAAAGGAAAAGTCAGCGATCGCCCCTACACATCAGAAGAACAAACCGCGATCGCAGAGGTCATTGAACAACTTGGCACAGCGACCCGCGATATTTACCTCAACGACATCGCCTATTGGAAAAACATCCCCGATCGCGTCTGGAGTTATACGATCGGTGGCTATCAGGTAATCAAAAAATGGTTGAGCTATCGAGAACAGGAATTGCTGGGGCGATCGCTCAAGCCAGAGGAAGTGTTGGAAGTTACCACCATGGCAAGACGTATCGCCGCTATTTTATTGCTGGAACCTGAGTTAGATGCCAATTACCAAGCGGTAAAACAGTCAACCTATCAATGGTTGCAAGAGAAATGAACGACATCATCAGAGGCAATCTGGACTCGACATTTATACTTATCGCGATCGCTCATCGGAAGAGCGATCGCAGAGATTTCGGTTAGATTAATAATGCGTTGACGATCAGGCATGGTAGGAGATAGGAAGGGAATACCGCAGGCTTTGCCTTACCTTGCCTCTCTGCCATCGGGCATTCGTGCGCCCTTCAAAATTGCGCCTTCCAGTTTGACTCCCGCCATCCGCGCTTTTAATAGGTTCGCTTTTTGTAAGTTAGCTCCCCTGAGATCGGCTCTCCGCAGGTCTGCCCCTTCCAATACGGCTCCTTGCAGATTTGCACCTGTTAAATTTGCGTCAGTCAAATCGGCTCCCAGCAAACTCGCGCCTGCAAGGTTGGCTCCGCTTAAATCGGCTTCCTGCAATTTGACCAGCCCTAAGTTTGCTTTTTCCAGTTTGCCATTGGTTAACACGGCGTAATTGAGGTTTGAGCCTTGCAATGCCGCCGAGGTCAGGTCAGCCCCTTTCAAATTAGCTCCCGATAGATCGTAGCTGTAGAGGGCCGCATTAGTCAGAATGCAGCCCTCACATTGGCGAGTGTTGATCAACTGTTGCACTTGCTCAGGGTTGGCAGCGAGAACAGCGGTGGTTAATCCCAAAAAAGATAGGGAGGAAAGCAGAAGGGCAAAAGAAGATTTCATGAATCTCACATCACGAGAGGACTTTAGTCAAAAAAGGCAAAATGCCGCTCATTAAAGTACGAGAATATTCTTCGTGTAATCCCAAAGAACCCGGCATCCGGTAGACTTGCACTCCAGAAAAATGAACCACAAACTCCATTTCTTCACGAGATTTGGGCGGGGTCTGTTCACCGATCACCATTAAGACAGGCACGGGCAGCGGTTGAAAATAGTCGATAAATTCTTGACGGGTGCGAATTGGATCAAGTGCGCCAGTGACGAACGCAGCAGAGGCAAACCGGGCGTTACGCTGTTGAGTGGTGCGCCATTTTGCAGTAATGAGGCTACGAGTAATATTTTTGGGGTCACCGTATACATGGCGGCTGATCATCCGGCGGAGAAACCAAGGAATGGTCGTGAGCAGATAGAGAAATTGCCCCACCACTGGTAGCCCGATCAACTGCTGTAGGCGCTTATAAAACCAGCGGCGATCGCTCATAGTCGGTAGAGGACCGCGCCAAGTGGGAGCAGTGAGGATGACGTAAGACCAGGGGCAGGGATCTTGATGCGCCAGTTGCATGATGAACCCAGCGGAGTGACCGGCGGCGATCGCCACCACGGGCTGGGAAAACATCGATCGCACAAAATCCCGCAGAAACGCATGATATAACGCAGGGCGGTAGTCAATCAGCGGACGAGAAGACTCGCCAAAACCGACCCAATCGACGACAAATACTTGAAATTTCTCAGCAAGCTGTTCGGCTAACCCATGCATTTCAGCCCGACTAGAAATTGTACTGAAGGCAGGCAACAACAACACCGGGCTGCCTTCTCCCCACACTTCATAGGCGATCGTCATGGGCTGCCCCTTCCATGACCAGTTAAATTCTTGCACCCGACGACCCATGCTCAAGTTATTTGGCGATTCCGCTAAAGACGATTGATTAGTCACTACAAATTTACTGTACGACGCACCGCGTTACTAATTTACCGCTGATGTGCAAAGAAATATAGTGAAGAAAATAGAAAAAGGAAACGGCTATCCATTTCAGCTAGAAAACACGTCCTGAACCTGCTGCTCCCATTGAAACGCGCTCTTGGTCAAAGGCATGTTTCAGCCGTTTACGGAGCAAGCGCTGGATATAAAGATGTTTCCCAGGTTTGACTTTGGTCAGGGTACGGAGGAGAAGAGTCTGTTCTCCCATGTTTTCCAGTCCATCTATCTGAGTGGGTTCAAGTACCTCCAAGTAATCTGCCTTGAGTTGCTGTCCCACTGCCTCAATCACCTGGTAGGCTTGATCAAGATTAGCCGTGTGTGAAACCGGAACTTTGACGGTCGCATAGATGTATTGCTTAGAGTAATTAATAATAGAACCGATTTCTCCATTGCGGATAATTTGCAACTGACCATCGGGATGGCGAATATGGGTTGTTCGCAGTTCGATCGCTTCTACAATGCCTTCAACCAAGCGCTCCTCTATTTTGCCCGCTTCAATGTAGTCCCCGACCAGATAGTAGTTCTCAAATAAAACAAAGAACCCGCAGACGATATCATTGATCAGATTTTGTGCCCCAAACCCTATCACAATCCCGACGATTCCTGCCCCTGCCAGCAGCGGAGTGGGATCTAGGTTGATCAACTTAAGCATCGCCAAAGCGGCTGTGAAGTAAATCGTGTATTTGAGGAAACTCTTGAATAAAGGAATGATGGTGAGTCGGCGCTGTTGCTGAAGCTCAGTCAGGTGATCCGTTCTCAGGACTAGATCTTCAAGCACGGCATTGGCAATTTCAATGCCCAGTCCAGTGATAAAGTAAATTCCAATAATGGCAATAATTTCATCGGCGTAGTCTGCGACCCAAGCGATGAAGTCAATGTCTTGAATTACTATGGTAGCGATGCCCACATAAAGGACATACTCCAGGCATTTTTTGAGAACGGGAACCAGATGGCGGAAGCGATCGTAGTGGCGCAGTAGATTGTCGGGGCTGGAATATTGCAGGCTCAACGCATCGAGGGTATCGACCACAACGGAGACGGCTTTGATCAGCAATCGTCCTATGGCGATCGCACCATAGGCTTTCAACCCGATGAACAGATATTTAGGAATTGCGGCGGGCAGATTCAAAAATTGGGTGCAGAGAATCCCAGCAAATATCCAGATGCTAGTGGTGAGAATCTTTTTGAGGGTTTGGAAAAATGCCTCAACGCTGTCATCGTTGGCAGTAATCCGGTCGTAATTTTTGGCGGAGGTCGTTGCCAGATCCAGCAGACGATGCAGCAAGGGTAGACTAAATTTGACCAACAACAGCAGGCTGACACATTGTGCGATCGCGGCAACCAGCGTCATCCAAAATTCGGCTGGAATACTTTGAAGCAGATGGATTTGAAAAGCTAGAACCTCTTTGCCCTGATAGATCAGGACTCCATTGACACTGACGATTAAAAGAATCAACCCAAGCCCCGCCAACAGACACAGTAGGCTGAGGTTTTGCCGCAAACTAACGAGCCGTCGGGCAGTTTTCTCTTTCTGGGAAGCCGCCAACGTTTTGAGGATCTTGCTCAGAAGCCAGTTCAAGAGGGCAAACGCAAAAATTACAACAGTGACTTGAACAATCGTAATTACAATATTCACCGGTCATCCAAAATACCGTTTTGAGTTGCAAGACAAAAAAGCACCGCTGTTTTCAAAAAATCATCTATGAGGTTTCAATTGCAAACTAGGATCACAGCCTGAGTTTGAGGGCGGTACAATTTTTCCTTCAGCGTTAGTATACCTGGAAGTCTTTAGTATCTGAGATGCTCCTGATACCTTTAAATCCAGGGTTCATCGTCTTCATCTTTCACAACCTCCACTACGATGGTTTGCTTGGGTTCAGGTTCAGCGGTTAAGGAGAGCGATCGCGATTCTTCCTGGTCTTCAACCACTTCAGCCGTAGCAGTATAGACAGTCTCAAGCGGATTGAAGTCTGTTGATTCGGGCGGATTAAGGATCTCAGTAGGCGATCGCTCTAATTCTTCAGCTTCTGACTCTTCGGTTTCTACCTTTTCGGTTTCCAACTCCTCAGTTTCTACCTCTTCGGTTTCTAGTGGAAATTCTGAAGCATCCAGCAAAGGAATATTTAAGTTGGTGGGAGGTGGCAATTCAGTAATATCCCAAGGATCGTCGTCCTCATCGTTGACATCCCACTGATCTCCCTTTTTCGCATCCCAAAATTCAACCTTCTCAGCACTCCAAGGCAACTCTTCAATCCAAGGCGCATCTGGACTAGGTGGGGCGACCTCTGCACCGGGCACCTTTGAGACTGGACTGGGTGGAACCCCAAAAATTTCGTCGATTTCGTCAAAAATTTCGTCGATTTCGTCAATGATCAAGTCATCAAGGTTAGCAGTCTCAACGTTTTCTTCAAAGTCGTCTTCAAACCAACTGTCTACTTCAAGATCTGTCTTCGCTGAAGATCGGTTTGAGCGGGGAGGAACAACTTCCTTGCGGGAAGGGCGATCGCTGACTAAATTATCGGCTTGCTCCTGAATCCGTTCCACAAAAGTTTCGGTTGTTTCTTTCGCCTGTTCAACAAACGTTTCTGCTCCGTCTCGGATCTGTTCGTTGAATTCCTGCGCTCTTTCTTTGGCCTGCTCTGCTAGTGATTGCGCCCGATCTTTTGCCTGCTCTGCCAGATTCCTCAACTGAGAAGTGGTTTGCAATCTAGTATCTTGGGCGCGTTGGGCAATGGATCTTAACTCCTGAGTAACCTGCGTGTAGTCTTCTTTAACCGCGTTACTGGCTTTGGAAATTTTTTGTTGAATGCCTTCGCGATACAAGGGAAAAGATTGAATGGTGCGATCGCTCACTAAAACTCGTTTTCGACCCAAACTGCTGATGCGATTGATCGGCAAACGATAAATGGTGCCAGCCAAGGTACTCAGGCGATCTCCCACCATGAGATACTCTGAAATCGCCCCAGTTTGCAAATTAAAAACACAATCAATAATCTTGCCCACCTTCTCGCCGCCATTGCTCCACACTTCAGAGTGAATCAATGACTCAAGCTGTCGAACCCGCTCAGCATCAGTGGCATCGGGCTGGGAATGAG
Source organism: Leptolyngbya sp. CALU 1928 (assembly GCF_056784215.1). Classification (NCBI taxonomy): domain Bacteria; kingdom Bacillati; phylum Cyanobacteriota; class Cyanophyceae; order Leptolyngbyales; family Leptolyngbyaceae; genus Leptolyngbya; species Leptolyngbya sp. CALU 1928. Next base: position 194,547 of record NZ_JBXBCE010000001.1, read on the forward strand.
TCAAAATGCCGTTGATCCCGATCGCCTCAATTTGGGATAGCTTAAACGCCGATTTTTGATTGCCTAAAAACCCCGATTTGCAAATAAACCCCAAAACGCGATGGGCGGGAGGATACATCCACAGTATCTCTACCCGCCCAAACTCTTCCAATGTGGCGCGGTTTAGCACCAACTGATTGAGTAATTCGCTGTGTCTGATCGCTTCAGGGACAGTGGTCATGGAAGAAGATTAGGGGGCAGGTGTCGGGTGTCAGGGGTCGGGTTATCAGTGATAAGACAAACCTGGCTACCTCGAACAACCCTACCAACTTTTTAACACTATTCCCTGTTCCCTAATCTCTATCTCCTATTAAATTCCTGATTGAACAGGTGCTTGTCCAGGTTGGAATTGTCCGGGTTGAGCTTGACGGCGTTGCTGCCCACGGTTCTTCATGTTGCCGCGACGTTGTTGCATCATGGCTTTTTGCTCAGGAGTCAACAGCGCTTGAACCTGTTGTTTCCCTTTTTCGCGGATTGCCTTGATTTGTGCCTTTTGAGCGTCACTTAGATTGAGCGATCGCATTCCTTCGCGAGGATTTTGTCCTTGAGGAACGGTAATTCCTTGAGATTGCAAATAGGCATCAACTTCAGCCTTTGTTGCCTGCTTAATTTGCTGCATTTGGGTCTTCTGAGCCTCTGTCAAGTTCAAACGATCCATGCCCCGTTTGGCGGGAGACGCTTGATTAGGCGCAGGTTGATTTTGAGCAAATGCGGGTATGAAAGGCACAGCGGCAAGAGTTAGCGCTAACACGCCTGGGAGTAGCAAGATAGATTTAATGTTCATAGCTCAGTAGTAGAAACTGTTAAAGGATTCGTAACGTTCATTCAAATGGTGAATGTAGTTTTTAAGACTGTTTCAATTTAAAAAAGGTTCACGAGTTGCCAATATTTGAGACTACAAAGCGGCTAAGTTAGCCCATAAATCAGGTCGTTCCTTTCTGCTTGCACCCTTTAGCCTACTGAGTTGATCTCACTGTTTGGGGTTGGCGCGGATAAAATCTGTCAAACCGAGATATTTCGGAGCAGTGTTGATATCCTGATTTTGATATTCCAGTGCGCCCCAGAAGCCCCATTTACTCGGCGCTGCCACATCGTTGAACTGATTAAATAGCTTGCCACCGCTTTGCTTCCACTGATTGAGATAGGCTGTGTACACGCCTCTCATGCGAGGGTTGCGATTGACGGCGGTAAATAAGGTGGTCATTTTAGCCACTTTGTCTGGAGGAAACTGATAGCTCGTCAGGTGTGGACCGCCTTCATAGGCAACTAGGTCAACTCCAAAACGTTTGGCAACCGTGGCATTGCCATCGAGCATCGCTTTGATTTCTGTGGAAATTTCGTGCATCATGCCATCAATAATTTGGTCAGGCGTGAGGTTGACGGTGGTGTTGATGTTTTTGACATCGTTGATGTTTTTCCAACCGCCTTTGCCGTCATTGCTTAAGCCATACAAATAGGGCGCGATCGCATAGACATCAGCGTGTTTATAGGCATCTTTCCAGCCTAAGATTTGTTCTGCTGTCCAAGGATTGACTGCTTGACCTGCCAACACTCGTACTAAGCGCGGTTTACGGTTTGTGCCAAAGACATCTTCCCAAATTTTGAATATTTCCACGGAACGCTCTGAGTAATAGCGCAACCCTGCACCCCAACTCTTGTCATCCAGTCTCCGCTCCAGCCCTTTCTCTCCCACATATTTTGCCTGACTGAATATGCTGTTCCAAACTTCGTTGGAATATTCCACATGCACTTTGAGGGATGGATCGAGGCGATCGCGCACCATCATCGCAAACTGACGCACATAGTCATCACTCGCTTGGGCGGGCAATGTGAACCATGGATCGATTTTGAGCGTGTTTGCCAGTTGAATCAGGTGTTCCAGCGCAACCCCATTGCCGCTTGCCTGAGTTGCACTGTTGGGAGTCGTGCGATCGCTCCAGTTGACCAGTTTGGAATTATTCGTGGCTCCCCAATCCATAAACCTAAGCGTTTTGAATGGTTTCAAGCGCTCCAAAAACACGGGATGAAATGGCTGAGTTTGATAGGTTTTCTCAAATCCCGGCATGATGAAGCGGATATTGCGAATGGGATTGCTAGGATTCGTCTCCAAGATTTTTAGAAACACGCCTTCCCCATCGATCGCCACATCTACCACCATTTTTCCGGGGGCTTGACTGATGATTTTGGCGGTTTTGAAGGTGAACCCCAGTTTGCCGCTCCCCTCATACAGCAATGTATATTTACCAGCGGGAAAATGTTTGCCAATCATCATCACCGTTTCGGCAGTTTGACCGGGTTCCAGGGAGGCAATCCAGCCCTCACGGGTGAGCTTAAGGGTGCCGCCTTTCCCCCAAGGTGCGCCCTGTCGCTGGGGAATCCACGCGCGTGAGGTCTTAAACGCATCCACAAATGCCCACTGGCTCGACCAATCGGCAATGCCTGACAAGTTTATGCCTACGCTGACTTTTGGGTCTACCGCGATCGCATTGGCACTATCATCATTTTTGGTGGCAAGCGATTGCAGCGGATTACTGCCTTGTTTCACAAACCAGGCAAGCCCAAGGCTAAGCAGTAGGGCAGTGCTAATCAAAACAATAGTTCTGCGACGGTTGCTGTGTCTCATGGGGATGTTATGGCTAAAACTCTGCGTTCTCAGGCTACCCAGATTCACCGCTAGCATAACTTGCAGTTAACGGATTTGGGTTAGAAAGCGCGATCGCATCAGTAAAACCATTTATTTCGGCGAGCTTCAGACCAAATTGCTGTTTCAGTCCTTCAATCGTGAAGTCACTGTATGCCATCGCTTTACCTCAAGCAAAAAGGATAACCCGAAGGCTATTCCTAGAATAACGAAAAGCAAGTTGCGGCTAATACACATCATCGTGTGAGCCAATGTCTACCAGCAAGATAAAGCTCTCATCAGAATCGTTATTTTGTTGAAACTCAAAAGTGATTCTGCAATCATATTCAACAGAGCAAGCCCACAAGCCTTGAAGATTTCCTTTAAGCTTATGAGTTTTCAAGGTTGGGGTGAAAGGATCTTGAGCCAAATCATCAAGAGTGTTTAGAATACCTTGCTGTATCCCAGGATTTTTGCGAACCAACCGTTTGAATGCTCTGCGAAAGTACTCGCTCCAAACGATTGTCATTAATCCTCCCGCAATAGATCAGCTTTTAAGTCTTCAAATGAACCTCGTTTAGCAATTCCAGCTTTGAAATCTGCTCGAAGTTGTGCCGCATTTTCGGCGATTTCTGCTCGTCGCTTTTCGATGCGGCGTTTACGAATCAGGTCAAACAGCATCTCTTGATCGTCTGTGGAGAGTTCGTCAACATACTCGACGAGTTCATGAAACAAAACTGAGCGAGTCATCAAAATCTCTCCACAAAACGACTACCCCTATTATGCGCCAACGGCTTCTTTGGCAGCGTAGAGAACTTCAGCGGTGATCACTTCGATGTTGCGATCGCGGGCAAATTTCTCGGTATTGCGCTTCACCTTGCCGCGTACAAAACCAGGGATTTTGTTCAGTTCTGCCGTACCGTCCTTGCTCCAGTTCATATCAGAGTCAGCAGACATTCCCCGCGTGATCACTTCTTTGGTGTCATGACCGCCGAAGATTTCCAGCAGGTGGTCTTCCATGCCCAAGGTGAAGGAGTTGTAGATTAAATCCACAAGCTGATTGGTGCCTTCATAGCCGAGGAATGGCTTGTAGCCGATCGGGAAGTTTTGCACATGAATCGGGGACGAAATCACGCCGCAGGGAATATCCAACCGCTTACCCACATGGCGTTCCATTTGGGTGCCAAAAATAGCAGAGGGTTCCACACGGGCAACTGCATCGCCGACCACGCCGTGATCATCGGTGATGATGACTTCATCGCAATAGCCGCTAACCTGTTCCCGGAACCACTCTTCGTCATATTTGCAGAAGGTGCCTGCCCAAACGACGTGAATCCCCATTTCGCGGGAGAGGACTTTGGTTATAGCGGCGGCGTGGGTGCTATCACCATACACCACGGCTTTTTTGCCCGTCAGGTTTTGGCAGTCGATCGATCGCGAGAACCAGGCAGCTTGAGAGATATTTACAGTTTGGTTTTCGATGTAGTCATTGTAATCAACGGCTCCACCCTGAGCATTGATCACTTGCTGAATTGTGCGAATGCAGCGCGCCGTTTCCACTACACCCATCGGCGTAATGTCGATGTAGGGCATGCCAAATTCTTGCTCTAAATACTCCGCCGTCATCATGCCCAGTTCCCGATAGGGCACCAGGTTAAACCAGGCTTTGGGCAGATTTTTCAGATTGTGAACCGAAGCGCCTTCAGGGATGATTTCGTTGACCTCAATGCCCAAGTCTGCCATCAGCCGTTTTAGCTCGGTGCAGTCGTGGTTATTGTGAAAACCTAAGGTGGAAATGCCGATGATGTTAACAGAAGGCTTTTCGGTTTTGGCGGTAGCGATGTCGCCTTTTTTACGGGCCTTTTCAATGTAAAACTGAACAATTTGATGCAGAGTGCGATCGGCGGCTTGCAGTTCGTTGACGCGATAGTGGTTCACATCTGCCAGCAATACGTCGCCTTTCGCCTCGATTTGGGCGCGCTGGACAAAGTTTTCCAGGTCTTCTTGCAAAATGCTGGAGGTGCAAGTGGGAGTTAGCACAATCAAGTCAGGATGTTCTTCGGCATCTTTGCGGACGATGTTGTCTACTACTTTTTCTTGAGAACCACGCGCCAATACATGGCGATCGACCACGCTAGTCGTCACGGGAGTAAAATCTTTTTCTCGCGACAGCATCGATCGCATGACGTTGAAATAATCATCACCAATGGGGGCATGCATGATGGCATGGACGTTTTTGAAGGAGGTGGCAACGCGGAGAGTGCCAATGTGCGCTGGACCTGCGTACATCCAATAAGCCAGTTTCATAGAGTGTCTCTTTTAGGGAATAGGGGACAGGGAATCAGGGGGAAGCAGACGATGCGTTTAAGGCGGGAATTCGGAGTTTTGAGTTTTAAGGTTTGTTCGCGTAGCGTTGACCTAGGAGATATTTTAAGGTTTGAATTGATATTTTTCTCAGGACTCAACACTCTGTATTCCAGTGTTGCTTATTGATTGTCTCAAAGACGGCGATGATAGTGGAAAACTATTTGAGTTTCTTTAGATGATTTGAGAGCAATCAAGATCAATAAACAAAGTAGATAAAAGCTCTTGTATGATGAGGTTACAAGAGTTTTGATTCAACTGAATATCAGGTGCTTTCTGACATGATTCTTATTGTATTTCGCCTGCTGGAATAGGCTCGCATTGAAATTTTACTGGGATTGCTTGGCTTTGGGTTTGCTTAGCAGAAACCACCAAAGCTCTAAGCTGATTAGGAACAGCCCCCCTGCTGCGATACCCAGCTTGACTTCTAGAGGTTGCTCAATTCGTTCAAATTCTCTCTGAGGGGTTGTCTGAGGGGTTGAATGATCCATTGGCATTTCAGCCGCAGTGATGCCAGAAGGCTGTCCTTAAAAGTAGCCCTACACCCGCTAAACTGCCTAAAATCTGCTGCTTGTTGAACATTGAAACTCCTGAGTATTAAGTTAATGGCTTAGGTTGAAAATTTCGGAGTCGTAAGGCATTCGTTACGACTGAAACAGAACTAAATGCCATGGCGGCTCCCGCAACGATGGGGCTGAGCAACCAGCCAAAGGGTGGTGTTCTAGACTTGTTGCTTCGCCTTAACTGGTTAACCCAAATTCAAACCGATTGATGAATAGGCAACGCTGTTGTGTTTTGGACAGACCGAAACCAAGTTGAAGCACTTCGAGCAGGTTTAGATCCAGGTGAAGCCGAAGCCATTGGGTTGGCGATTGAACTCAATGCCGCCCTGTTGATTATTGACGAAAGACTCGGCAGAGCGATCGCCTGACAAGAGCGATCGTCTGACAAAGGAGTATTCCGATCATCGGTGTATTGGGCGTATTCCTGGAAGCGAAGCAGCAAGGGTTTATCGTTGCTGTCAAACGCTGTCAAACCTTTGGTTGATCGCCTGATCAACGAACTAGCTTTTCGGGTCAGCAGTCAGCCATACAAGGTAGTTTTAAAGTCTGCTGGTGAGGATTAATAGGCGATTTACGGCTTCTCAATCTAGATCGCCCTTGAGACTGGCATTTCTTTCCTGCACTGCGGAGATCAGGGAGAGGGCGACAATGGGAGCGGTGACGGCACGCAGGATGCGGGAACCAAGGGAGACGGGTTGATAGCCAGCCGCGATCGCCTGCTCAACTTCGGCATCCGTCCAGCCGCCTTCGCAGCCAATAGCGAGGGAAAGGGAGGCGAGAGATGAAGGGCAAGGGGCGAGGGAAAGCAAGCAATTGAGCAGGTGGGGAACGGTGCGGCGGGTGACACAGAGGTAGTGAGGGTCTGAGGGTGTGAGATGGGTGAGGGATTGAGTGAAAGGGATTGGATCTTGAAGAGTGGGAACCTGTTGCCGTTCGGATTGCTCGGCGGCTTCTTGGGCAATGCGTCGCCAGCGATCGCATTTTTGGGGGCTGGGTTTCAGCAAGGTGCGATCGCTGAGCACGGGCACAATATAGGCGACACCCAGTTCGGTTGCCTGCCGTACTACGTCATCAAAGCCGTTTCCTTTGGGCAAAGCCATCACCAGCGTGACACGAATCGGCAATTCGGTGTGGGTTTGTAGAGGCTCAATAATTTCTGCCTGAAGTTGATCGTTTAAAGTGATCAAGCTTGCTAGCCAGGACTGTCCTTGTCCATCCATGGCAATAAAGCGATCGCCCGCTTGCAGCCGCAACACCCGTCCTAAATAGTGCTGCTGATCTTGGGTCAGGGCGATCGCTTTCAGGCAAATTTGGCAGGGATCAATCACAACCCGCTGGTACACTAGCCCAAACTCTTGAGATAGTCCTCGATCGCAGTTGTCGCGAGTTTGCTAATCGGCTTTCCTTCCCGAAATGCCACTTCTTGTAGGCGGCTGTAGACTTCGGGGGACACGCTGACCCGATGGCGCTTTTTGTCCGGGGTGATGCTGGGATGAATGCTAGAGTCAGCGATCTCAGTTTCCACACTGGGTTGATAGGTGGAGGCAAACTGATGTAACCCTTCCATACCCACGCGATCGCAGAAATCACCAAAACTTTCACTGAGATTGCGCGATTGTTTGAAGTAAACCAGCAATGGCTCCAAGGTCAATTCCAACTCGTCAATTGGCATCTTTTCCAGATAGACCTGCGCCAACCGAGTTTGGTTAGGCGATGCGCCGAGCCAGAGTTGATAAGTACCGGGTCCGTTACCCACAAACGCAACTTCCGCCAGATAAGGACGGGCACAGCCATTAGGACAGCCCGTCATCCGAACGATAAAGTGTTCGTTGGGGAGATCTACGCGATCCAGCAACAGACGAATTCGTTCAAGCACGCTGGGCATGACGCGCTCCGATTCGGTGGTCGCCAAGCCGCAAGTCGGCAAAGCAGGACACGCCATGGAATCGCGCACGAGGGAATCGATTTCATCCTCGCGCTTAATGCCGCAGCGCACCAAAATTTGTTGAATTTCGGCTTTGTTCGCGGGATCAATTTCATACAGCAACACGTTTTGGCTGGCAGTGATCCGCATCGGTAAATGGAATTTTTCCACAATTTCCCGCAGCGCAGTCTTTAGCTGGAAATCGCCTTCGTCTTTAACCCGTCCGTTTTCAATGGACAAGCCCAAAAACAGCTTGCCGTCGCCCTGTTCCTGCCAGCCCAGAAAGTTCAAAAACTTAAAGTCGGGAGTCGGTTTGAGCGGCTGAATTGGCTTACCCAAATATTGCTCTACCCGAGCCTGAAATTTGGCTACGCCCCAATCCGCAATCAGATATTTCATTCGGGCATGGCGACGATCGCTGCGATCGCCATAGTCCCGCTGGGTTGCCACAACCGCCTTCACCAGATCAAACACATCTGCCTTATCGACATAGCCGATTGGATCTGCCACCCGTGGGAAGGTTTCCTCTTTATTGTGGGTGCGTCCCAAACCACCGCCCGCGTAGACATTAAAGCCTTCTAGTTCGCCTTGGGGATTTGTGATCACGACCAAACTTAAATCTTGGGAAAACAAATCCACGGAGTTATCTCCAGGCACCGTAACACTGCACTTAAATTTGCGCGGCATATAGTGGGTGCCATAGATTGGCTCCACGGAATCATGAATAATCGTGCCGTTGCCATTCCGCTGACGAGCTGCAACCACTGCCGGATCTTCTTCCGCAGAAATCGCCTTTTCGCCATCTAACCAAATTTCGTAGTAAGCGCCTGCTTGAGGCGTAAGCAAGTCGGCGACGCTGTCGGCATACTCCCAGGCATACCCATACTCAGGACGATTTTTGTAAGGCACAACGGGAGCCATGACGTTACGGTTTAAGTCGCCACAGGCACCCAAGGTTGATCCCAGATTGTTCACGATCGCCGCGATCGCGGCTTTCAGGTTTTTCTTAAGAATGCCGTGAAGCTGAAACCCTTGTCGGGTTGTCGCTCTAAGGGTATGGTTGCCATACTCATCCGAAAGCTGATCCAATGCTAGGTAAAGCTCTGGCGGAATAAACCCACCTGGATTCCGCGTCCGTAGCATAAACTGATAATCTTTCTCCTGCCCCTTAATCCGATTATCTCGGTTGTCCTGTTGATAGGAGCCATGAAATTTGAGGATCTGAGTGGCATCCTCAGTAAAATGAGTTGTGTCCAACAGCAATTCAGACGCGACAGGCTCGCGTAAAAAATTGCTGCGCTCTTTCAAGCCTTCTACTTTGGAAGGTTTACGAACTATGGGAAGGGCGGAAGTGTTGACCATCGGGACTGCTGCAAAGTGTTGAGGGATCGTTATTATAACGGGTTGCATTCCTGAGCAATTTTCTAGGAAAACTATCTGTTCAGGATTGCCGCGCAACCGGACGGAGTCAAACTAGACTGAAAATTCCCGGTAAGCCGATAGGAATTTGATAGATAAGTTAATCGTAGCACTGCCTTTATGCACCCTATCGCGTTCTTAGGAATTCTGACCAGGACTTAAGAGGATTTTTATAGTTAGAAACACCGTTAGAAACAGCCACATAATTGCTGCGACTTTAAAGAACAGATTGAAAATCAAAAAAATAGGCTCCTGCCGATGCAAGAGCCTCATAAATTGGTCTACTTCGATTATTTGCAAATCATTTGAAGCTAGAAGCGATACCCAACACCCGCTTGGAAACTGAGCGCACTAGCTGGGCTGTTTTCATAAGCTTTAATACCTAGTTTGGCATCCCCGTAAACAACGATGTCGCGAGTGACACTGCTTTCAGCTCCGACGGTGATAACAGGAGCGTTTTTATTGCCCAATGGTGTTGGTTTGCCATTCTGCTCAACGAAAGAGTAGCCACCCCCGACATAAAGGTTAGTGTTGGCAGCAATCGGCAAATCATAAGTGACTAAGGGCATAATTGCGGTGGTTTCCTTGCCAAATAGAATTGCAGCCCGCGCTGAAACCGGAACGTTGGCAAAGGGCGCAATTCGACCTTGAATGTTGCCACCAAAGGTTGCCGCGTCGCCATTCTGTCCACCGTTGGTCACGCCAGCAGAAACACCGCCCCCAACGTAGGCACCGCTAAAGCCGCGAGTTGGAGTATTGACTACAACAACGTTTGTGTTGCCAGACTCAACATTGACGGTTTGATTAACGGATTGAGCCGAGGCGATGCCAGCAGATAGGATAGCGGAGCTAGCAGCAGCGGCGGAGAGTAGCGCGATCGCTTTAGAAACAGTCTGAGAGAGTGTCATTTGAATAGCCCTCAATTCTCTTTTGTATGGTGTATGCGGTTATAGATTCAAAGTCGAAAGAATGGTCGAATATGTTCCAAAGATTTTTAGAAAAAAGGATTAAATAAAAAATCTTAGCTGTAGAAAGCCCTGCGAAAAAGTCTTTAATCAAGCAGGTTTTTATCTGTAATCTATTTTAACCTGATTTCTATAGACGGAATCAGAAAAACCTTAGCTGATGTTTATCACCCTGTAAATCACAAGGGAACGTGGCAACTATCCCCCTATCTAACAAAATGATTGACAAAGCTGTAATCTCTCTGAGAACTAGTTACGCCAGAAGATTCAAGCGATCGCTTTCCTCGCAAAAATCTATTTTTAAGGGTGTTCGAGCTTTTTGAGGGTGGCTCTAGCTGAAGGCGTACTTTCCTCTAAAACGAGGTTTTCCCGACTGTCTCCCTAAATTAAAGCGCCGAATCAAATGACCCAGTTAAATTAGTTAACTAATACTCTACTTGGCTAAATCGACTAATCAGGAGAAAACTGAAAATAAAAACTTACAACTTTTAGACTACTTAACTTTTTCCTCAAACAATGAAGGATTCAACGGGTTCTAAAATTATTTCATGCCTAAGACATGCCTAAGAATTTAGTGTTTTAAAGTGAGCAATTCTAATGGGTAAGCGGGTGTAATCCAAACTGCCGAAACAAGAGGCTTAAGCCCCTTGTTCAAAAAGCTTTCTGAGTTTTTAAGGGTTCCAACTAAATAATGATTAGTTTATAAATCCACTAACGCAGTAAATTAGCCGTTTGAGGACGATTTTAGCCGCGTAAATTATAGAGTTAATTTCTCGACTTGATCAAAATATTTGACCGAGGAATGAATAGTTGGGGAGCGATCGCGTAAACCTGCAAAAATAGAGGTATTTCCTCCATGATTGAAAAAGTGATGCCATGCCAGATCCACGATTATATGAAAGTGATACCTATGTCGTGCTTGAGCCAGACCAACCTGAGCAGTTTTTAACAACCGCAGAACTGCACGAAAAGTTGCAGGCAGTCTTGGCAACACAAGAAGAATTGCCCGCCGAACTCCAGCGATTTTCATCGTTATCAGAACAAGCCAAACATCTCCTGGAAACCGCCTGCGAATTTGACTTGGGTCCAGGCACATTTATCCAGTGGTATGTGGTGAGATTGGAAAAATGAAGAGACTAAACCAAGGCGTGACGGCTTTGGGCAACATCGCGAATCAAGGGCAGACGCGATTGCAAATAATCGCTGAGCAGGTTGGCTTCGTGAGAATCGAGCGATCGCTGGTTCGCGACTTGGCGCAGCAGCCAGTCCACCAAACTTTCATCGTCTAGGTTCAAGAGGACTTGGGATTGTGTGGTTTCAACCAAACCCCAAATTTGTCGCAGCAGGAGTGGAGACATGCAGCAAGTTCCTAGCGAAGTGAGCAAAAGCGAATTAGCGAATTATTTAATCTTATTTATAGGAGATATGAAAAGCATTTTATGTGCTTGACTCACAATATCCAATCTTCGACAGATTGGAAAGCAAAACAATAAGACGATACAACAGTTACCAAACGGTAATGAGCTTTCTCAGAATCTACCGGGCTGAATAGGCTGCCATCGGTTCTTTGATGAAACGAATGTAAAGATGCTTAAAGGTGGATTGAAAGACGCGTGGCATCCCAAAATCGATCGGCATCATTTTATCCGGCAAGCGCCAATCTGCAATGGCTAACTCGTGAGGATGACACTGAGGAAAGGCGATCGCGTCCAGTGCCGGATCAATCCCCAAGAGTTGAGCAGCGGAGATCGTGGGTATAGTCGCCGGATTCACCTGCAAAATTTCTACAATGGCGCGATCGAGGGCAAAAACATTCGGCGACGCAGCCAGAATACCTAAATTGCGGGGTTCGCCGCCGCTGGGCCCATTCCCTTCATGCCCAATAATGCCGTCCAAAATCGTTAGGTTTGGGTTAATGGTGCGCGCCGTCTCGACCAACATGGCTCCAAAGCGCTCTTTGCTCTTGCCTGCTTCCATATGCCACCAGGCTTTCATTTTGCCCGGAACGCAACCAAATAAGTTTTTCACTCCCATCGTCAGCGTCAGTTGCACATGGGATTTCACCTTAGGCAGGTTAATCACCACATCCGCATCCATCGCTTCTTTCGACAGCAGCAAATGGTTAAATTCTTGGCTAACGGTTTCATAACGCTTGCCGTGAAATTCCACGATGGGTAGCCCCAACTCTTCAACCAAGGGCATATAGCCGTTTGCCCGGGCTACGCCCTCAGCGCTGCCAAAGGCAGGTCCATCGCCCAAAAATGGAATGCCTCCTGCTTCTCGTACCAGTTGGGCGACGCAATAAACCATTTCGGGACGAGTAACGCATTCTTTCGTGGGACGCGCACCCGTGAGCAAATTGGGTTTGAGCAAAACGCGATCGCCTGGTTTGACAAATGCCGCCATCCCTCCCAAGGGCTGCAACACCGTTTCAATTGACTGACGAAGTGAAGCGCGATCGTAGGATTGAGCGCGAATCAGGCTAACAATGGGCTGGGAAGTCATAGGAATTTGGCTGGCTAATGGGTTGGCTAAAAGGGAATGTCATCTAAATTGGATTCTGGCTGCGGTTGAAACGTGCCAACGGGTTCTTTAGCTTTATAATCTGCCGCAGGAGAGGCTTTTGGGGTGTTAGGGGCAGGTTGGCTAGAACTGTTCGTGGACAGGACTGTCGTGGTAGATGTGGCGACTGTATCCGATGCTAACCGATGCACCCGTGTGGCGGTCATTTCTGCTCGTTTTTCTTTAAAGCCTTCTGGGCGATCGATGGTATTCATATTGAGACGACCCTCAATCACCACGCGATCGCCCTCGTGGTAAGTCGCCTGAATTTCTTGCGCCAAGTTGCCCCAGCCAATCACCTTGAGGGTAGAAGGCGGATCTTCAGGACGCATCCCGGCAAACTGCACGACCATTTCTGCCAGTGGCGTTTGATTATCTGCGGTGTAGCGCAGTTCCGGTTCTTGAATAATGTCCGCCATTAAAATGCATTGGTTCATTGAGCAACCCCAAAAAGTAAATTTATTAGTACAGTTGAATTAATTTAGCTCTAGCATCGATCTTAACAATTTTTGCTTGAGGTGAATAGAGGAAATGGCGAAGGGCACTTCTTGGATGGGATAGGTTCTGGTTCGAGAACGACTTTTAACTTTGCTTTAAGACGGGAGACTCTTCCCGACGGATTTCTTCAACTTGTCCAACCACAAAGATTAATGTAAAAGGCTGTTCCATTTCGCGGCTCACAAATTCTTCCAAAAGTTTAACCTGCCTGGGGGTAATGGGTTCTCTAGCTCGTACATTCAATCGGACTTTTGGGGGCTTGGCTAACCAATTTGTGTTAATGCTCAACAAATCAACCTGTTGGAAAGTAAGAGTGCGATTTATTAATGCTTGTTGTAAATTGGCTTCTAGGTGCGCCTGCCTCACTAACAGAGTGAAGCTAAACCCCAAAGGAATTAGCAACACTGCGGTGAAAGTCAAGGTCAAGGTCAGTGCTTTACGGGCGTGGTGAAAGGAAACATAGCCAGCCAGCAGAAAAGTGACCATGCAGGATAGGGTGATACCCAGCAGATTTGTGAGATACAGCAGCATAGCTCCCTGGCTGAGGTTCCAGTTTGCCTGAGACAGTCCTAAGCCGATCACACAGAGGGGCGGCATTAGGGCAACTGAGATCGCCGTTCCCGCAAGACTTTCTGAGATTTTTGGTTGCACCTTTGCATACCCACTAATTCCTCCAGCCGCAACCGCAATTCCCAAATCCAGCAGGGTGGGTTCTGATCGTGCCAACACTTCGCTGTCAAAACTGGCAATGCCAACCAATTTACCCAACATCAAAGCCAATACTATTGCCAGGGTAGTTCCTATCGCCAGGGCAGCCAACCCACGCCGAAACAGTATGCCATTTCCTTTGAGTGCCCCAAATGCCAGCCCCCGAATCGGCAGCATCAGCGGCGCAATAATCATCGCGCCAATAATGACCGCCGTGCTATTTGACAACAAACCGAAGGTCGCGATCGCGCAAGAACCCACAATCAAGATCAAGTACGACAGGTCGGGCGTTGATTCTGCCAGCAATTCTGTTTCAAGCTGCTGTAGCTGAATGAAGCCCTTTTCCTGGTTTTTCATCTGACGGAGGCGATCGCGAATAGTGGTTAGCACTTCAACTCGTCCTTTTAAGATGAGAATCCTATTGCATCGAGAGTGTACGCAATTGAAGTGATGACCTCAACATCTCAATATAGATATTGTCAGCATCTTGAGCCGTAATATCCTTGGCTTCTGGGGCTGAGCGCCGCTCTTGGGACTACGCGGTACTAAAATTCGCATTATTACTCAATTTTCATTTATAGACATTCCTTCAAAACGGACAATGTGGCTCTTGATTCAGCAATGCCGAGATACAACCTCAAACCAAAGCTGATAGAAGAGCCTGTAGTTTAAGCTGCACTTCTGCTAGCTCTCGCTCTGGCGCTGAGCCAGCGACAATTCCCGCTCCAGCAAATAGACGGGCAGTACATCCATCAATCAGGGCAGATCGAATCCCGACGGCAAATTCCCCTTCGCCCCGGTAATTTACCCAGCCAATCGGTGCGGCATAGAGCGATCGCTCAAACGGTTCATAGCGATGAATCTGCTCACAGGTAATCTCTCTCGGTCTTCCGGCAACGGCGGGAGTGGGATGTAGCGCTGCCACCACATCAAGCAAATGGATTTCCGATGGCACGATCGCCCGAATCGGCGTGTGCAAATGTTGAATATTGGATAATTGCAGCAAGCGCAGGGGGGAACAGGATGGCTCCAAGCCTAGCTGGGCAAGCTGATGGATGATGAAATCAATCACCACTTGATGTTCGTGCAGTTCTTTGATGCTGTGGAGCAAAATATTGGCTAACCGGGCATCGTCACAGGTCGTTTTGCCTCGTGGGGCTGAACCTGCCAAGGCATCGGTGATCAGGTGATGGTTTTGCACACTGACCAATCGTTCTGGGCTAGCCCCCACGAAATGCTGTCCTTGAGCGTTGGTTGTGGAAAAGATGTAGCAATCTGGATACTGAGTTCGCAAATTGTTGAGGGAAAAAATTCGATGAAAGGGAAGTGGCGAAACCACATCCACCGCATGAGCAAGGACAATTTTATCAAAGTGGTCTGCGTGAATTGATTTTAGCGCGCTACAGACAGAGTTTTGAAACGTTTCGGTGCCTGCAACAGAGTATTGTTTTAACCAATTAGAAGTATGCAGAATGGGATTAATCAGTTCATATTGAACAGCATTGATTTTTTGCAAATTTTTCCACAGCCTTTCAACCGTTGAAGCGAGACAAGTTTGAGCATCGATCGCAACATTGGCAACAATCATGCTGCGATGATTCCAATAGGAAATTTGCCAGCTTGGAAGAAACACAGTTGCTGCTGCAAAACCATTATCAGCTTGATTAGAGAGGCGATCGCCGAAGGAAAAACTGCAAAAGAAATGGGGTCCAGAGAACGGAAAGTCTGATGTTCCAGCCATGATTGTGTTTGCCAAGATGTCTTGAATAAAGGCTTTAACCTGTTCAAAACGTTGGCTCCCATCAGTCTGAAATTGAACGACAGAATTGATCGCCGCGATCGCGACTTTATCATCGTTAAAATCTGTTTTTCTAGACAGATCTTGTTTTTCAAAGTAAAAACTTAGCTGACCCAGTTCAGCCATTTCATGTAAAACTGTGAGGGGATCAACTGCATCAACTTCTAATGAGATACTAGCAATTTGAGCCTGATTTTTCTCACAAGAAACTTGCTGGCAATTTGACAGGAATTGATAAAGATCCCGCTGAGTTTTAAACTGCTGATTGCAACAAAGTGTGACTGGCATGTAATAGAAGACAACACAATTTTATAACCAGTATAGTTCCGTAAATGTCTACGGGTCGCCATTTACAGTCTACAAGCGCATCATTTCTTAACATGTTTCAAAGTTTAAACTCTTCCCCTATTTTCTCAGTCTGGGAATTGTTGGATCATAGAATGATTAGGCAACTTTACGCTGAAAGATGTCCACTTAACAACATCTAAAATGGTTACAAAAACTGTTGATTTACATACTAATAATGATTTGCCTGCAAAAAAGCTATGGTTAGCCGCCATTAAGCCGCCCATGTACAGCGTTGCCATTATGCCTATTTGGGTGGGCACGGCGATCGCCTACGCAGAAACGAGGCTGTTCCATGCCGAAATTTTTGTTACATTTCTTGTCTCGGCAATTTTGATCTTGGCTTGGGAAAATCTTAGCAACGATGTATTTGATGCCGAAACTGGCGTAGATGTAAACAAAGTAAATTCCCTCGTTAACATCACCGGGAACAAGTCGCTAATTTTTTGGATCAGTAACGGCTGCTTGGCATTGGGGCTACTTGGCATTGGGGCGATCGCGTTTTGGCAGCAAGACCTGACGGTGATTGGGCTGATTTTGCTCTGCTGCGCGATCGGCTATATCTACCAAGGACCGCCCTTTCGCCTCAGCTATCAGGGCATGGGTGAAATTCTTTGCTTCTTTGCCTTTGGTCCAATCGCCTTTGCTGCCGTTTACTATAGCCAGACGGAATCTTGGTCACTCACCAACTTTGCCGCTTCCGTCGTGATTGGCATTGCCACCAGTCTGATTCTCTTTTGCTCTCACTTCAATCAGGTGAATGATGATGCCGCCGTGGGGAAGCGATCGCCCGTGGTGCGCCTAGGTGCCAAACGCGCTGCCGAGCTTCTTCCCTGGATTTGCGGCAGCGTCTATGGGCTGACTATTCTATTTATCTCGATTAAACTCTTTCCTATTTGGACGCTACTGGTGTTTGCCAGCCTGCCCTACGCCGTCAAACTGTGCCGAACGATCGCTGCGAACTATCATCAACCCGAAACCCTTCTGCGGTGCCGATTGATCGCCGTTTCGTTTCACTTTGTCACTGGCTTAATGCTGGGTTTAGGATTTGTTCTCTCCAAAGTCTAAGATTAATCAAACCCAAGATTTTTGTATACGCATAAATCTTAGAGAACGCTTCCGCTATAGCCTTTCACACACTTGATGCTTTATCAGGTTCAGTTTCAGCCTTACCAGCGACCCTTCAAAGTTCCTCTGCAAACTAGCCACGGAACTTGGAAGGTACGCGAAGGGATTTTACTCCAACTGACCAATCAAACGGGGCAAGTTGGCAGCGGCGAAATTGCTCCTTTGCCGTGGTTTGGCTCTGAAACCTTAGAGCAAGCGCTAGATTTTTGTCGCCAGTTGCCCACTGTTTTCAGGTCGGATACCATTTTTGATATTCCTGACACTTTGCCAGCCTGTCAATTTGGCTTTGAAATGGCGTGGGAGCAGGGAACAGGTTTCAGGGAACAGGTTTCAGGGAACAGGGAACAGGAGGAAGAAGACAGGAACAAACACTCCGTACTCTACACTCCGCACTCCACACTCCTGCAAAGCGCGTTGCTGCCTGCGGGAAAAGGTGCAGTGTCAAGCTGGGAAGCGTTGTGGGCAGAAGGCTATCGGACGTTTAAGTGGAAGATTGGCGTGGAAGCGCTGGAAATAGAGTTGGCATTATTGGAAAGGCTGGCTCACGAGTTACCCCAAGCGGCGCGGCTGCGGTTAGATGCCAATGGTGGATTAAGTATAGAAACTGCGATCGCCTGGTTGTCAGCGTGCGATAGCGTAAGCGCTGACTTGTCAGTTCGCAGCCCCAGGATCGAATATTTAGAGCAGCCGCTTCCTCCTAGCCAATTGGCTCAAATGCTGGAGTTAAGCAAACAGCATTCCACACCTTTAGCACTAGATGAATCGGTGGCAACGCTAGCTCACCTGCAAGATTGCCATACTCAAGGCTGGCGTGGAATTTTTGTGATTAAACCCGCGATCGCAGGTTCACCCCGTCGTCTGCGCCAGTTTTTTCAAGCTCATGCTATCGATGCCGTTTTTTCCTCAGTATTTGAAACCGCCATTGGACGACAGGCAGGCTTGAGATTGGCGGCAGAACTGGGAAATTGCGATCGCGCCATGGGCTATGGCACAGATCACTGGTTTGACGAATGACGTAAAATCTGCGATCGCGTAGGGTGCTGTTGAGTCATGCGAAACGCACCACTCATAGCCATCCAACTCATAGCCATCCAACTCATAGCCATCCAACTCATAGCCATCCAACTCATAGCCATCCAGTAAAATCTCCAGCAAATTGAGCCAACGAAATCAATTGAATGCGGGAATCATTCACCGTTTGTTCGCGATCGCGCGGGGTGTTGTAGCCCCAATCCGCCAGAAACAGTTGAACGGTATTGAGTTCCGGTTTTTTAGTAATGCTTTGCAACGTTTTCAGGCGGTCTTCAACAAACCAAAAAGTGGCATCGTTGCCAAACACCTGCATTAACTCAAACAAAATTTCACTTTTAGGACGTTTTACCTCTTTGCCGAACAGTTGCAGATCGGTTAAATCGATGCCTTGTTGTGCCAATAGCTGTTGAATAAACCGCCCTTCTTTCGTGCTGATGATGGCAACTTGGGTATCCGTTTGCAGGGTTGCTTTCAGGCGATCGCACACCCCCGGATAAAACCGATGCTCTGCCAGCCAACTGTCCACATCTGCCGCAATCCACTGATCCCGAATGCCATCCACTTCTGCAATCAATGCTGCCGGATCTAACTGCTCTGTGGCGATGAGTTGCAGAGCGATCGCTGTCCAATTTTGCAGCACAGCCGCCTCCGACACTCCTTGCAGCACCGCATGAAGCACCAACGGCATTTCCCATCCCGTTTCAACCACGGGGCGCAACCGATAAAACGATTCAGCCAAACCCTCTGGCGGCACCAAACTTGTGGGCTGCCAAAGAGTGCAGTAGGCTTGCCATGACGTTTTGAAGTACTCTCTCAAGCCGTCGCACAATACCCCATCAAAATCAAGCGCTAAAACGGTCGGAGTCAGAATCATCGTCCATTTCTCATCTCAGGAACCCTGCCGCCTCAAGATACCGCAATAATCCTCTGACAGACGAGTATTCTTAGACAGATTTCACCCAACGTGCGACTTTTGTGGCTTACCTGTATGGGCGCACGGGTAGGGGAATGATGGCGCTTGCGGGCATGGTCTTCTAGGCTGCGGGCGCGTACCATAGGTAATCTGGCTCCTCTATTTTGCCGCTTGACTTTTGAGCTTAAACCTTAACCTTTCACAATTGCCCGACACCTGACACCTGATATTTTGGGTCATTTTTTTGATAGGTTAGTGAGTAACCTTACTTGCCTAGTTTATTGCCCTATCGGGAGACGCGACCATGACAATCCTTTTTCAGCTTGCGCTAGCAGCCTTAGTTTTTCTATCTTTTGTGATGATTATTGGGACACCCGTTGCCCTAGCCACCCCACAAAACTGGGATCAATCCAGACGCGTAATCTTTTTGGGTTCTGGCGTTTGGGCGATATTGGTGATTGTGGTTGGCATTCTTAACTACCTGGTCATCTAAGTAAAATGCGATCGCCCTCTTTCCACGATCGCCCATTTAATCCGCCTACCTTTGATCAATATCCAAAACCCGTGAGCCTTATAATGATGAGGATTACGGGTTTTTTATGCCGGAGCAGCAATGGCAGTTTTTGAAGGAACATTTACCCAAACAGATTCTTTTCGGTTTGCGATCGTCATTGGTCGCTTCAATGACTTGGTAACCACCAAATTGCTGGAAGGCTGCCAAGATTGCCTTAAACGGCACGGCGTAAACGTTGATCCTCAGGGAACGCAAGTGGATTATGCCTGGGTTCCCGGCAGTTTTGAAGTCCCCATTGTGGCGCGTCAGTTAGCGCTTAGCGATCGCTACGATGCCATCATTTGTCTGGGTGCCATTATCAAGGGGCAAACTCCCCACTTTGACTATGTAGCCGCAGAAGTCTCCAAAGGGATTGCTGCCGTGGGGTTCCAAACTGGCGTTCCCGTAGTTTTTGGAGTTTTAACCACCGATACCCTCCAGCAGGCTCTAGAACGGGCAGGCATCAAAAGTAACTTGGGCTGGAACTATGCCATGAGCGCCCTAGAAATGGCAAGTCTGATGAAACAGATGAAAAGTGTGCCAGCGGCGGAAAATGGCAGTAATCATCTTGCAGCCGGCACAGCAGCAACCCTCCCCGCAACCGCTTTAAAGAGTGCTTCACCGGAGCCTACTGTGGGCTAGACGAAGGATTCGATAAGCGCTGGTAGGCGATCGTCAAAGCGGTAGCATCGCCCACGTTTCCTGGAAACAACACAACGGGCAAATTGGGAAACTGGGGATGGTCGGCGGCAGTTCGCACCATCGAAACACCGGGTAGTACTTGCCCTAGTAACCATGCCGTTCTCAGGGCTAACCCAGTACTCAAAGTGTCGTTAGAGGTAATGCCGCCTTTGCTAATTAAGAAACCGATCGCGCTTGGCAGGTTTTGTAGCACATCCATCAGCAAACCAGAAACCGCTTCCCCAAAATTTAATCGAGTTTGAGCATCGTCGAAGGTGAGCTCTTGCCGACTGGTATAGACGACTGAAGTTTTGCCATCGGTATAGATTGCGTTTGTCCGATCCACAATTTCGGCTAGAAGTTGCAATCGCGCCTCATCTCTATCGGGTGCCAACAGCCGCGCCACATCCACTTGCACCCCAACAATTCCAGGTTGTTCTAATAAGTGCTGGAGTTGTTCCGTGGTTTTTTGGACGTGAGAACCGACAATCACCGCCCCTGGTTTGCCGCACCGAACATACTGCGCCATGGCTTCCGGGGCGATCGCTTGGGCAGGCAACGCCGCCAACGCCGTCAGCAAACTAGCAGCACTCCGAAACAAAAACCGTTTTCCTTGAGCGGCAGCAGCAAGGATATCAGTGGCGAATCGGTTCAAATCCGCTTGCGTCTCTGCATCCACCACACAGCACTGGTTATCGTGCAGGTTCAGCAATCGCTCCAATACACCCTGCCGAATGTCTGCTAGCAAAAAGCGCTCAACCTGCTCGGCTTGAATGCGTCCTTGAGTCTTTTCTTCCACATAATCTGGCAAATAGCTATGGCTGTAGCCAAACACAGAATCGTGGGCAAACTCAGTTTCATGCACTGGAGTCTCCACGCCAGCCACCTTTAAGTAATGAACGCTATCACGGGTAGTGCGTCCTCCTTCAAAAAAAGCTGGAGTCAAAAAGTGAGCATCGAAAGCGCCCAGTTCCGAAGCGATCACATCGGTTTCAATGGGATAGTGTCCGCGCAAGGTGGAATCTGAGCGACTCACCACCAAAAAATCTTGAATATTCTCTAAATCAAGCGCTTGCTTCAGATTTTGGCAGGTTTCGCGGGTAACGGCAGCCGCTTTCTCAGGAGTCAGCGATCGCGTGTTCGTCAGCACAAAAAATATTGGTGCGTCATCCTGCAATCCCAGCCTGAGCGTTTCCACATCCCACTGCATCAACAACAAGCAGCTATGCACCGTTTGAGAGCCAGTCGGGTCATCATCTAAAACAATAATTTTGGGGCGAGTCATTTTTGTTAATGCGGCTGAAGTAGCTGTATACCATTATTGAGCTAGGCGAGTCCTCTTTTATAGTTGGGTGATACGATCACTTCAATAAATACTGTAGTGAGTCAGCCTGCGATCGCTGCGACAAATCGATCCCACTTGCTAATTCACTGAAAATAAACCCTCCCCCCTATAGACGTTTCCCCCCTTGCTACTGTACAGTGGAAGACTGTGAGTTTTTGACCCGCGAGACTTATGCTGCACGCCCAAGAAATTATCCGCTCGATTGAAGCGGAACAAATGAAATCGGATCTGCCAGTTATTTATGTTGGCGATACCGTTAAAGTCGGTGTGATTATTCAAGAAGGTGGGAAAGAACGCACTCAGCCTTATGAAGGAGTTGTCATTGCCAAACGCGGCTCTGGCATCAACCAAAATCTTACCGTTCGTAAGGTTTTTCAAGGAATCGGAGTAGAGCGCGTTTTCCCAATTCATTCTCCTCAGATTGAAAGCATCAAAGTGCTGCGCCGTGGTAAAGCCCGTCGTGCTAAGCTTTACTACCTACGCGATCGCGTAGGTAAGGCAACTCGCCTGAAGCAACGGTTTGACAGAGCGTTGTAAAGTTTTGCAATTAGCTTTCAGTTCGTAGTGACTACCTGAAGTTCCTCGCTGAAAGCTAATTACTCAATGCTAAGCTAACTGTAATAACTGATGTATTGAGTTTCACTTTCTCGATTTTTACTGTTTTGCGCTCTTAGTTCAGTTGGTAGAACGCAGGTCTCCAAAACCTGATGTCTGGGGTTCAAGTCCTCAAGGGCGCGCTTTTTTACATAAAGAAATAACCTAGAACCCCTGCTAGTCAAAAGCTTTAGACTTTACTGAAACTTTTGACTATAGCTGATAGGATTCCATTTAATTGGATATAGCCTGTAAATCTAAGCAAGATTTAAGCAAGGGGAGGAGATGGGCAAAGTGCAGAGTGATTTTCTTTGCGGGTTTCCTATTTGCTTCATACGGCTGTCATGGGAGTAGCTGAATTGACCAGCGTTAATAAAGTGCCTGTTTGTTCTTGTCCATTGGTTGCCAAATCGCTGTGACATAGATAAATTTGCTGTTCTGTGCGGGCTTGCAAATCGAGTAAAATCCGGCGTAGGCGTTGCTCGTTGGCATCCATAGCATTGGCGGCAGTCCACAAACCGCCCGACCAATGCTGCAAAAACAATGGAGCCGCAAATAATGCATCCACACCGCTCAGCCAGCGGGGAGAAGCCGCATCCAACCAGAAGTGCCAGCGATGGCTGCGACGGCTAGAACGGTATTGAAAGACAGTAGCTAAGGTGACGGCATTACTGGCTGCCCCCATGGGACGCACTGGATAAGGATTGGCGGTGACAGTGCTGTTGCGTAAAAGTTGAATAAAGGGGCTGATGGTTGCAGCAGATGGAGAATCTTGGCGTGTCGTGCCGCGATCGCTGAGGTTCACATCACTACGGCGCAGCCGATCTGCGACTTCCCAATAGTGTTGTGCCGTTTCCAGCAGTTGACGGAGGGCAGACAATTGATCAAAGGCTAAAGCACTGCCGCCCAAGAGAAAATGTTGGATGGCGCGATCGAGCAATGAAACGGCATTCGGGATCAGACGTTGCTCTAGCTGAGATTGCTGAGTTTCGATCCACTGAATCACTGCCTGGTATGCCTCTGCGGTTTGATAACCCAACCGATCCCACCGAGGAAAGGTAGTGGCGGGTAATAAACGAGGACGCTCTGGATGGGGGGCAAAGCAATAGTCGGCGAGTAAGCCAGCGCGAACGGGATCAATGGCGAGAGTGGGCGGTGAGGGAGCGGCTGAGCGGCTGTCAATCGTTTGCCCTTGATTGCCCAGCACAACGAGCATTTCAGCGATCGCATCTCGATCCACTAAGCGACCTAAGCCAGGATAGATCAGCGTTAGCAACGTCAGCAACGCCCGAACGATGGCAAAGCTAATCAAGGGACGCTGATCATTGAGTGATTCGACTGGAATTTGGTGTTTGGTCAGAATATTGATCAGGGCATATCGAGCGATCGCGTCCAAACCAGGACTGATGACCGCCAAGTGTCGCGGCTCCACTTGCCCCGCTTGCACGGCGGTAATAATCGTCTCTGCCGTTTGACGTAGCAAATCAGAGCGCGAGACCGTTTGGATCGCTTGAATTGACTCTGGTAATGCCAGAAATATCATGGGATTCATCGCGAAATCTACTAGGGTTTCACCCAGATCATTCGATAAGCTTGGGGTTGAGCGATCGCGCAATTCTACAACTTCACACCGATGGGCTAAGTCTGCTAAATAGGCAGGATCGGCTCCCAACCCTAAGCGCACTGCACCATCAGGGTTAAAGGTGAATACGGCAGAGGCTCCCGCATTGAGCAGTGTTTCAAACAGATGCCGAGCGATCGCGGGATATTCATCCACATCATCCGCCAAAATTAGCGGGTAGCGCTGAACCAAGTGCGATTGATAAGTGGGATGCTCTAGCAACCATTGCCAATACAGCCCTGCCGTAATCCCATAGGTCAACAGACCCCGATCCAAACACCACTGCTGCCATTGCTGCAACATCATTCCAACCGTTTCAAACGGAATCGGCAGTTCGCTATTTTGCGACCCTAAGCCCTGTTGCAATCGAAGTGGAATAGTTTCAACGGGAATGCCAGCTAATCCAGCAAGCTGTAGCAAATCCAAAATTTTTCTGACGAGGCGCGCCTCATTCACCGCTGCTTGCGCCCCGATCGCCCGATCAATCTCCGGTTGCCACAATCGCGCCGCAAGCTCCTGCTCATTTTCTGGATTAAGCCTGAGGGGAAACTGTGCTTTCAAATCAAGCTGCTGAATTAGCAAGGGCCAAAACAGCGTCACTTCGTCTTGAAAAAAACCCAGCGGAGTGGTGGAGTAAAAAGAATATTGACCTTGAGTGGCGGTAACTAAGCGATCGACTAGATCAATTCGGTTATCCCCAATCGCTGCAAAGAGCAACACTCCTGGCAGTTCTGTAGAGGGCTGTAGGCTTGCAGGGGTTTGACTCTCTGGAAGTAAGGATGTTGACACCTGGGCAGACACCGCCGCCTCAGGTTGAGCAACCCATTGGCAAAACTGGCGAATCAGGTAACTTGTTTTACCGACTCGCGTTGCTCCTGTAATCCAGATTTGTCTGTTGTTAACCAATTGTTTTTAGGTGATTTTGCTAGAATCTCTCGTACCTTAACTTAAATGACTGGTCTAACAAATAATATCTAAACGATGAACCTGTTCCCATTATGAGATCATCCTTTCTAACATCGATCAGTCGATATTTACGCGGGGCTAACCACTGGCTCCTACAAACACCCGAAAGAGCGCTTGATCAAGCCTATGAAGCGGCTTTAATGATCAAAGCGATTGAAGACCAACATTTTGATGGTGAAAAAATTTCTAAAAAATCCACGAAGCACAGTGAAAATGTGCTTACTTATTTTCAATCTGAACTGAATAAATATTTGAAGTTTGCCGAGGTTCGTCTCACAGAGTTTAGAGCGAGCCGCATCATTGTAGATTCTACGAATGCTACCCTTTATAATCGCCGCAGTTCTTATATCAGCACGCATGAGCAAGCAGCAACCGTATTAGAAAAACTGGCGTTTATTGATCAGATTCTCGATCGCTACAAACCTTCGCCAGTGAATTCAACGGCTTTAGTTCCGCTAACTCAAGGAAATAATATCAATCTTTCTGGAACGATAATTGATCAAAATACGGGCGATCGCCTGTACAACCAGGCGATCAATACGGACAACGACGATGGCGGCATTCTAGATAAAACAGGTGTGCTACCCCGCTCAATTTTAGGCACGCTGAATCGAATTAAGCGAGATTTAGACCCAAATTCTGAAGAACAAGTGGTTCAAACTTTTCGGTTTTCTAAAGCAAAAACCTTAATATCCATTCGGCTAATCTTGCTGTTAATTATTGTGCCGTTGCTGACTCAGCAAATTTCTAAGGCGTTTGTCGTAGGTCCTTTGGTGGATCGAGTTTGGCAACCAGAGCAAGTCGGCATTTTTCTTAACACGGAGTTAGAAGAAGAAGCGCTAAGAGAATTTAATTTGTTTAAAGAACGATTAGAGTTCGATCGCTTTCTGAGTGCGGCTCAACCTGAGCGGCTTCCAGAAAACACCGATGCTGAGATTCTTTTGAAAGAAAAGGCTCAGGAAATTTCAGAGATTTATTCTAAGCTGAGTGCCCGTGCCATCAAAAATGTGTTTGCAGACTTACTTTCTGCGATCGCATTTGCGATCGTGTTGATGACTAATAGCAGAGGGATAGAAACGCTGAAATCTTTTATCGATGAAACCGTTTATGGATTAAGTGACAGCGCCAAAGCTTTTATTATCATTTTATTTACAGATATGTTTGTTGGCTTTCACTCGCCTCATGGCTGGGAGGTAATTTTAGAAGGGGTTGCCAAGCATTTTGGATTGCCTGCCAATCGAGATTTTAACTTTCTGTTCATCGCCACATTTCCTGTGATTTTGGACACCGTTTTTAAATACTGGATCTTCCGCTATCTCAACCGCATTTCTCCGTCTGCCGTGGCGACTTATAAAAATATGAATGAATAATAAAAAACCTGTGAATAGAGAAAACAACCATTCGCCAGCGCTCACACAAGCCATTTAGCTTAAAGGTGATTGCTATGAACCAAATAATCCTCTTGCTTAGGCAGAGGAATGTCTAGGATGGAAGAAATTGTATTAGCCGCGATTCCATAAGAAGTCTTTGGGACGCTTCCCTAATTTCACGAATCCTGAACTTTTCCTTGTTGCTCCATGCCTGACTCCCCCGATTTGAATCACGCTCCATTTTTGACCCAACACGAACTGGATGAAGCCATCCACAACTTTGACACGATTCAAGGAGAGCTTAATTATCGACAAGCGCAAACCGCTCTACGGGACTTAGTTGAAGGGTTAGATTTGACGGCTCAAGAACGACGGGGGTTGGAACCCGAAATTACTGGGCTGGAATCGATGCTGGATAAGCTCGATCGCCAGATTGTCCACATCGCGGCGTTTGGCATGGTGGGGCGCGGCAAATCATCTCTGTTGAATGCGCTGCTGGGCGAGTCGGTGTTTGAGACGGGGGCGATTCATGGTGTCACCCAGATTCGGCAAACTGCTAACTGGACGGTGACGAATGAGGCGATCGCGGGCAGTGAGCAATCTTTGACGCGGGTAACAATGAACGCGATCGACAACTCTCAAATTCAACTGATCGACACTCCCGGTATCGATGAAGTGGATGGCGAAGCGCGGGAAGCACTGGCGCGCCAAGTTGCTCAACAAGCCGATCTGATCCTGTTTATCGTTGCGGGAGACATGACCAAAGTAGAATATCAGGCGCTATCAGCTTTGCGGACTGCCAGCAAGCCGATCATTTTGGTATTCAACAAAATTGACCAATATCCCGATGTCGATCGCCAACTGATTTACCGCAAAATTCGGGATGAGCGCGTCAAAGAACTGCTGTCACCGGATGAGATTGTGATGGCGGCAGCCTCTCCCCTGGTCGCAAAAGCAGTCCGTCGGGCAGATGGTCGCGTGGCAGCTCAACTCAGTGCTGGAACGCCCCAAATCGATGATTTAAAGCTGAAAATCCTTGAAATTCTGGATCGAGAAGGCAAGTCACTGGTGGCAGTCAACTCGCTGCTGTTTGCCAATGATATTAACGATCGCTTGGTGGATCGCAAAATGGCAATTCGGGAGCAAAGCGCCAATCGAATTATTTGGAATGCGACGATGACAAAGGCAGTGGCGATCGCCCTCAATCCCATCACAGTGGTAGATATTCTCAGTAGTGCAGTGATTGATGTGGCGCTGATCCTGACGCTCTCCAAGCTCTACGGCATTCCCATGACCCAGCCCGGAGCCTTAGCCCTGCTGAAAAAAATCGCCCTGACCATGGGCGGCATCAGCGCCAGCGAATTGGTTGCCAACCTAGGATTAAGTTCGCTCAAGGGTTTGCTAGGGCTATCCGCTCCGGCAACGGGGGGAGTGACGCTGGCTGCCTATGCGTCGGTGGCAGTGACGCAGGCAGGCGTGGCAGGTGTTTCAACCTACGCGATCGGTCAAGTGACGAAAACTTACCTCGCGAATGACGCGTCTTGGGGAGTCGATGGACCCAAAGCTGTGGTCACTCGCATTCTTGCATCCCTGGATGAAGACTCGATTTTAAGCCGGATCAAAGGTGAACTCCGCGCCAAGCTCAATCTCAATCAGCCGCGATCGCGTCCTTAAACAAAATCAGCAACCAGTCGCTGAGAATCGCTTTATGGTGTTGGATAAAACAGCAGATCGGGAAAAAAGTAATTGATGACTGCCCAAGTAGAAAAGGCGACAGAGGTTGCAATGATTGTTAGAACAGGCGCAGTAGAAAGATATCGCAGGAAAAAATTAACTTGGTTGTTTTCTTTTGCCATGATGCGGTGCTAGATGACTGTAGAACCCTTTTAGCCTAACGAGAACAGCGATCGCTGTTCTCGACCATAAGAAGGATTCAATTCGATTTTTGACCGTTAGGGTCGTCAATATTTTCCCCATGGAGTGATCAGTTTTAACAAACATCGGTATCCTCCCAGTCACTCTACCTTAGAGTACGCCAATTTTTTGGTGATGGTGAAAGACCGCTGATGAAGGCGATCGCTCAGTCTACATCGCTTGCCAAAATCGAGGGGTGGTAATCGCGCGATCGCCCATTTGCGGGTTGAGATACTCTGCGGCTGACAGTCCAGACAACAGAGCGCTTTCTACCCGCATCCCGCCGCACCAATCGCCCGCACAAACCAAGGGGGCAGTTGTTTCGGCTGACCAATAGCGATCGCTCAACGGGGTCGCTGGAAAGGAGTAGCGCCAGCGATGCACTTGCTTCCATTCGGGTGTTGCTAACCAGGGAAGCAGTAAGTCTGCGGCAGATTGCAAGAGTTTTTGTCCTACTGGAGACAGGTCGGCAGCGTCCAAAAATTGGTTGGCAAATGCCGCCGTACTTTGAACGACAAATATGGGCTGAGAGGAACTGCCCCGTTTGCTGCTATCTAGACCAATCCAACCTAAATCTGGATGTTGAACCGCGATCGCCTTCACATCGCCATAGGTTGCCTGCCACTGTTGTAAGCAATCTTCTGGATAACCTGCCATGACTGCAATACAGGGATCAAACTCCACCGATTTCAGTTGGCAGATTAATTCACTGGAAACAATAGTTTGTTCGAGCGGTTCCAGTAAAGTGACCGCTTGAGGCGCGGGGATAGCGACCAGCACGGCATTCGCTAATAAAGTTGATGTCGCTGCGGCATCTGGCTGAGTATTTTCGATAGTCAATGTCCAAGTTTGGTTAGAGGCTAGCTCTAATCCAATCACGCGCTGACTAAATCGAATATCGAGTCCTGTTGCTAGATATTTGGCGATCGCGCTCATGCCGTCGGGTGCCACATAGCGAGGGATGCTATCAGAGCTGGGGTGCAGAGTGCGATCGCGATCCAGTGTATAAGCCGTATCCGTCCAAACCTGAACTACATTTTTTTCTAGTAAATGTGCGATCAAGTCCCCAAATAATTCCCCTTTCGGCGAAAGATAGCAGGTGCCATGATCGGCGCGATCGTGGGGAAGGCGACGAGTTGCCAACCGTCCACCGACTCCGCGAGATTTTTCTAGCACTGCCACTCGGTAGCCTGCTTGCTGTAACTGTTGAGCGCAGGTTAACCCGGCAATGCCTGCCCCCACAATGGCAATATCAACCGCTTCCAATCCGGTTTACTCCTAAATAAATCCCTATTTAAGCCTATCCCGACTTTTCAGCAGGCGTTGTAGCGGATTGACTATTTTATTCGCTTTTCATGTCTAGCTTGCTTCGTTGGGTTTCAAACAGGCGCAACACGAGCAGCCCCAGGCTTGTACTAGCGGCGACTGCTAGCCAAAAATTGTGGGCGATGTTGGCAGGCTGATCCATTGCCCAACCGCCAACCAAAGGACCGATAAAATAGCCGATCGCCCAACATTGAGAACTGACCGCCACATAGGCACCCCGCAAATTTTCTGGCGCGAGTTCTGAGACGATCGCAGCGGCAAACGGTTTGTAGGTGACGGAGGCGATCGCCATGATACAAAAAGCCGCCACGCCAGTCCAATACTGGTAGGCTGCAACTGTGCCAGTCACCCATAACAAGCCAAACCCAAAGCTAGAAAGCAGCATGGCAATCATCAGCACGCGTACACAGGGAACCGCAGTAAACGCTTGGGCGATCGGCAGTTGAGCCACGGCTCCCACGCCGATATAGCAGGGCTGATTCATTGGCAGAAGGAAAATAGGCGAGGGATATCATGAGCAACCTGTCGAATCGCCTGAGTCAAAGAGTCAAACCCATGCTGCCGGAAGAGATTAAGGGCAAAGGTTCGCACAATTGCCATATTAATCAAAGCGTGACCCTCACACAGTGGAGTCGTATCTTCTTGAAAGACCACATCTTTACACCAGTGGAGGCGATTCTCAATGTGCCAATGCTGCCGGATACGACGGGCAAACTCGGCGGCATCGGTTGCCAGCGAACTGATATAAAACACCGTCTGTGAAACGGGTATGCCTGCTCTTAGTCCGGTGCGTTCGACCCGAATCACTCGTTTAAGAGCGACCCAACTTGGGTCAATGGTGGCACTTGGCTCCAATACACACACACGGCGTTGGGTTGAGCGATTGCGCGTCCGCTCTGAGTCCACGTGACAACTGAGGGGAGACGAGTGTTCAAACTGCTGCTGGATTTGGGCTAATAATTTGGGTTGATTCCCTTTGATGGCAATTAAGTAGTGGTTCTGACTGGCTATAATTTGCTGAACTGTTTTTTTTTTGGCGTGCAGGGCATCAAAACTAAAACACACCCCTTGCAACTGAAGGTGCTCCAACAAGGTTTGTACCGTTACAATTTCACTACTCGTTTTGTTGTGCATGGATTGCACCCCAACGACCAGTCCCAGTCGAGTGCTGACCACCGACACCACACTGACAAAATCTTGATACGCCTGGTCGTAATCTCTCAGACTGACTCGGATGCTCTTGCCGTCAACGGCACAAGCGGCTTGCTCTTCCAGCTCAACCGTTTCCTGTGCCCATTGATTGAAAACCTCGGTTAACGCCTCAAAGTCCACTCGCACCAAAGCGCGGCGAATCGTCGAGTAGCAGGGTAACCGCTCATAGGGCACTTCGAGTACCCCTAACAATTGGGTTTGATGGCGCTCCACAAAGCACGCGATCGCTCGATACCCCACACACCCGCTCATCGTTGCCATCAGTACCAGCAACAAAATCACCCACAATGGATACTGGGGTTGGGTTCGATAGTCTCGTACTTGTTTGAGAGCATCAATCAGGCTCATGGCTAGCTAGGGGTGAAAGAGCATCACCCATTATCATTTTTCTACCACTGATGAACTAGCCCTGCACGCCGATATAGCACCAGGTAAATAGGCTGGCGGTGCTTGATAGCGATGCGTTGGGATTGGCTCCCATGGCGGGAATAAAATTGGTGAAATAAAGCGGCACTGTGGTCGTGACGAGCGCTACATAGGTGGTGAACAGCAGGTTCGCCAGAATGAACGTGAGCAAAGCTTTGTCTTGCAATGCGACCAAAAAACCTTGGGTCGGGGTATGGGGGGTAGTCGTGACCTGTCGGGTTTCTGCGATCGCGGTTTGTACCAAGATTAAAAACAGCAGAAAAATTAGCCCACAGCCCAAAAACAGTAGTTCGTGACGTTGATTGGCGATCGTCAACAGTACGCCGCCGCCCAATACACCAATCCCCACGCCCACATTTTCCGCCACGCTCATGATGGCAAACGCCTGATGCCGCTCTTCTGGCAGCGTCACATCCATCACTGCTGCATCTGCCGCCGTCCAGTAAAAGCCCACGCTTAGCCCCAGCAGCAAACTTGCCACAATCAACATCGGTAGGGTTTGGGTGACTGCCAGCACCAACGACACGAAAACACCCAGTCCGGCAGAAATAGACAGCGTGGTTTTGCGCCCAAATCGAGGCGAATCTGCCAACGCGCCGCCCAGCAGGTGTCCGGCAACGCCAGCTAGAGAGCTAATGCCGACGCTCAACCCGACGGAGGTGGCAGACAGCCCCACCTGATTGACGAACACGAGGGGAATGTAGAAGTAAATCAAGCCGGAAGCGACTTGGCACAGCGATCGCCCCGCAGCTTGAATCCAAATTTGCCGATTATCAAGCTGGAGCGCTGTTAGGAAGGATG
Organism: Leptolyngbya sp. CALU 1928; assembly: GCF_056784215.1. NCBI lineage: Bacteria > Bacillati > Cyanobacteriota > Cyanophyceae > Leptolyngbyales > Leptolyngbyaceae > Leptolyngbya > Leptolyngbya sp. CALU 1928. The sequence goes on from NZ_JBXBCE010000001.1 coordinate 226,234, forward strand.
CTGATGCGGTTGGTGGAGTGTCTAGGGACATGAAGTATACAGATGCGATCCGCACCCAACGTTAAAAATAGGAAACCCGTTCAGCTTAACGCAGGCATTGATCCGCACAGTGGACTAGCCAATTTGAATCACGACTTTACCAAAGTGGGAGCCACTTTCAAGGTAGGCATAGGCATCTTTCGCCGCATGAAAGGGGAAGGTGCGATCAATCACAGGATGCAGTCTTGCTTGAGCGATCGCCCGATTCATGTCCTCAAAAATATCGCGGGAGCCGACATAAATCCCCTGGACTTGCACCTGTTTATGCAAAATTGATGCGGTGCTGATATCCCCCGCCAAGCCCGTCAACACGCCGATTAGCTCAATCTTGCCGCCATAGCGCACCGCCCGTAAGGACTTGGCAAACGTGCCTGCGCCGCCCACTTCCACCACATGATCAACCCCGCGCCCTTGGGTCAGTTCCCACACCTGCTCTTCCCAGTTGGGCGTAGTGGCATAGTTAATCCCCACATCGGCACCTAGTTTTTTAGCACGTTCCAGTTTCTGATCGCTGCTGCTGGTGATGATCACCCGTGCGCCCATGAGCTTGGCAAACTGAAGCGCAAAGATTGATACGCCCCCTGTTCCTAACAGCAATACGGTGTCTCCCGCTTTCAGGTGCCCCTGGGTGATCAAGGCATTCCAAGCAGTGACAGCGGCACAGGGCAAAGCTGCGGCTTCTTCGTAGGATAAGTGATCAGGAATTTTGACTAGACCTGCTTGATCAAAAACCTTGTATTCTGCCAGCACTCCGTCGATCGCGCCCCCCAACGCAGACTGGGCTTTTTCGGCAGTCAATTCTCCGGCGATGAACTGCTGCATGAAGATACCCGCGACGCGATCGCCCACCTGCACCCGCGTTACGCCCTCACCCACGGCAACCACTTCACCCGCCCCATCCGACAAGGGCGCGATCGGCTCCGTTTGTTTAGCTCCATAGGTTCCCTTTGCCACCAGCAAATCGCGATAGTTCAACGAGGCGGCGTGCATTTTCACCAACACTTGATTGGCGTTTGGCGTGGGGTCAGGACGCTCCACTACCGTCAAGGCATCCAATCCCGGTTGGTCATTGCGGAGTTCGTAGGCTTTCATCAACACTTACCTCAGATTACGTTACCTACTGATTTTGGATGCTTGGTTTGAAGTTGCCAAGTATGTACATTTTTGTTAGATACTATTCAATCTGTAGCATACTTACAAAAAGTATCCTGTTAAAGTCCACACTGCTCAAAAACAATGGTTAAACGATCTTCTGAGAGTCGCTATGGCTGTGCGGTGGAAGCCACGCTAGACGTGATTGGCGGACGCTGGAAGGGAGTGATTTTATTTCATCTACTCGCGGGAACCCAGCGCTTCAATCAACTGCATCGCCTGATTGACGGCTGCACCCAACGAATGCTGACGCTGCAACTGCGGGAATCTGGAGCAGGATGGCGTAGTCGATCGCAAGGTTTACGCCGAAGTGCCGCCCAAGGTGGAATACTCACTCACTGAGTTTGGTCGCAGTTTAGAACCAATTTTGCTGTTGATGCGAGAATGGGGTGAACAATACACGGCTCAATTGGCGCAGAAACCAATCCAGGATGCGTTATCGATTGATCCGTTATCGATCTCCGTTGAACCTCCCGTTGAGAAAGTCTTGTGAAGCGATATCCTGTGATTTTTGTGATCGTGTTGGTGGTGTTGATGGGGGCGATCGCAGCTTGTCAGCCCAACCTCAGCAATAGCGGTGGTGGCGATATCATCGTTGCCTCTAAAGACTTCACTGAACAGGATGTGTTGGGTGAACTGTTGGCGCAGCAGATTGAAAATAAGGCAGGGCTGAAGGTCGATCGCAAATCTCGCCTGGGTGGTTCTTATGTATGCCATCAGGCGATCATTAACGGCAAAATTGATGCCTATGTGGAATACACCGGAACTGCCGCCACCGTCAGCAAACTGTTTGAAAATCAGCCGATTCCCTCGGAACCCAAAGCGCTGTTTCAGCAGCTAAAAGACGGCTATGCCCAAAAATTTAATCTGACCGTGATGCCCGGTCTTGGCTTTGAAAACACCTTCGCCATCATCATTCGCGGCGACGATGCCAAACGAGATGACATTCAAACCCTGTCCCAAGCGGCACAATTTACCCCGCAATGGCGCGGCGGCTTCGGCTACGAATTTTCTGAACGGCAGGATGGTCTGGCAGGCTTATCCAAAACCTATAACTTTCAGTTTGCCAACCCCCCGCAAATCATGGATCTAGGGCTAATCTATCGGGCACTGATCCAAAAACAGGTAGACCTCGTGGCAGGCAACTCCACCGATGGGCAAATTGCCCGACTGGGCTTGGTGGTGCTGAAGGACGACAAACGCTACTTTCCACCCTACGAAGCCGTGCCGATAGTGCGCGAAGCCACTCTACAAAAATATCCCAAACTCCGCACTGCCCTAGCAGAACTCAGCGGACTCGTCACCGCCGCCGAAATGCAGCGAATGAATTACGAAGTCGAAGGCGAATTCCGCGATGTAAAACAAGTCGTCAAAGAGTTTTTGGCATCCAAATAATGATGCAGTTTTGAAGGATTTTGATTGTAAATAATAGCCAGAAATGCTTTACCTATTAATCTATTTCTGAGCATTATCCAGGATCTTTCTACCCATTTACTCACTTTTAAGTGTTATTCAAAAACCGTCTACCCACGTTACCCAATTTGGGATTTTATCCAGAAACTTCAGTCTAATAATAGTTAGGTGGCTCAGATCTGGGTTGGGCAGTAGCCCATGTAAACTGTGTTGGCGTTAAGATGATCAAGTCTTAGATCTGATTGCCAAATGAATATATAAGTTGGTTGTTATGGATGAATCACAGCGCAATCGAATAACCGCAATCATCAAAAACCGTAATCACCAATACCTAAGCTCTTTAACAAGTTTAGATTATTACCCAAAATTTCAACAAAGGTTTACTAATTTAACTCGTAAAACTCGATCTCTAACACGTAAAGACTATGGCTCCGCAAACTCCATATCAGAAGTTTCGCGTTTAGGTCGGCTCATAGCAGGATTCATGGAGGATATGAGGCAGAAGAAAGCACCTGTCTTTGATTTCCTTGAATACAAGAGTGTGCTTAATGAATATCTGATCAATTACTTGGAAGCTAAGCGAAAAAGTAATTATGATGGTCGATGTGCTTCCTATGGAGAAACATTATTCGTCCTGTATCTAGATTTGTTCATTACTGCGACTATCAATGAGATAGATAGAGAACTACAAGTTAATCCGCCATTTCTTATTAATCCTAAAACTTCAGCAATTCTGGAAATAGATGTCTTCTTTGAAATCTTTAAACTAGCTTTTGAATTTCAAGGAGAACATCATTATACTGATTCAAAAACTCAAGAAAAAGATTTATTCAAGCTAACTGAATGCCGAAATAAGGGGATTGTCTTAATTCCTGTAAATATCTCACAATTGAACAGCAAGATACTTCAGGCTCTTATTATTAACTCAGTTAAAGATTTCTTGGGAATTCATGATCTCTTTACGTCAAAGAAAGACGCATTCAAGCCAACAACCGCCCTTAAACCAAAGCAATTGCTGAACTTTTGCAAAATTACTGACAGGTTATACACTTCTACCGTTATATTTGATGCTTCTGCTGCGTGGCTTGACAGTAAAGCTGAAAAATATATAAGCAATATTCAGTTCAGAAGCCCAATATCAAGTACAGCACCTGCGCCCAGACAAATCCCACCAATGGGAGATTTTGATATTGTTACTCTATACAGAGGATTGAAAGATATTGCAGTTTTTCGTAAAACGTTTCGCAAAGCTACAAGATAATTTGTATGAGAAGGGATCGCGGATTTGAAAATGCGAGCCGCAGGATAGAATGGGCTGGATTTGCCTCACGCGATCGCCCTAAGAGAGTGTTTGTAAATAAACATTGCGAAAGTATTTACGAAATCTAGTTAAAAAGCGTACTAAGAAGCCAGAGTTGAGTGAGGTTGAGAGATGGGAGCACTTAAAACCTACAGCAGTGATTTAACCGATGCCGAGTGGCACAGAATTGAGCCTTTATTACCCACAGAAAAACCCGTAGGACGCTTGCGGGAAGTGGATTTACGGCAGGTGTTAGATGCCATTTTCTACCGGGTTGAAAATGGAGTGAAGTGGCGCAACCTACCGGCTGATTTTCCAGCTTGGCAAACGGTGTATGGCTACTTTCGCTTGTGGGTGCGTTTGGGGATATGGGAATCGATTAATCAGGCTTTAGTCAAACAGGTACGATGCTCAGTCGGACGAGCAGAAGCACCCCGTTTGGGCATCATTGATAGCCAGTCAGTCAGATTGGGAGAAAAAGGGGGGAGCACATTGGTGTAGATGGCTTCAAAAAGATCAAAGGTCGAAAGCGAACGATTGTTGTTGATGTCTTAGGACTGGTGCTCAAGTGTCATGTGGGAGCGGCGAATCAAGCGGATGTGAAAGCGGGGCTCCATGGGTATTATTTAGGGCAATAGACACGTATGGGCGATTGGCTAAGGTTCTAGCAGACCAGGGCTATCGAGGAGACCTAGAAGTTGATTTAGCCCAGGTCTATGAGGTTGACTTTGAGATTGTGGAGCATCAGGGAAAAGGATTCTCAGTCCAACCAAAGCGCTGGATTGTGGAACGAACTTGGGCGTGGTTAGAAAATTGTCGAGGATTAACCCGCGACTACGAACGATTGCCAGAGAACCATGAGGGGTTGGTGTATGTTGCCATGATTCGGTTGATGCTGCGACGACTAGACAATAATCGCAGAAGGTGGAAGAAAGAAACTCCTTAACACTCTTTTACAAACATCCTCTAAAGACCCGTTGCAAACGCGATCTCCGTACACAATTAAAGCTGACTCAAGACATCCGCTATGACTGAAACTGTTTACATTGAAACCAGTATCGTCGGCTACTTGTCTGCTAGATCCAGCAATAATCTGATTTTGATGGCAAATGTGGAAGCAACGCGGCAATGGTGGGATAGTCGCCGTTTTCAGTTTGCACTTTACATTTCGCAAGTGGTTTTGGATGAGGTGGCACGAGGGGATAGCGCTATCGCCGCTCAGCGGATTGAAATCCTGCGTGACTTTCCCTTACTTGAAGTTGATCAAGCAGTGCAAAATCTGGCAGCACAATTTCTGAGTCAGAGTAATCTTCCACCCAAAGCCTCTGATGACGCACTCCATATCGCAGTTGCAACTGTTTACGGCTTGGACTATCTGCTAACGTGGAATTGTAAGCATATTGCGAATGCTCAAATTCAAAAAAAGTTAGCTCAAATTAGCCTCAACGCCGGATATGAACTGCCAACAATTTGTACACCCTATGAGCTAATGGGAGAGTAAAAATGTGGAGAGATGAAATCCTCGAAGAAATTCACAAAATTCGAGAAGAACACGCTAAAGCTTTCAACTATAACTTACAAGCAATCTGTGATGATCTACGACAAAGACAAGCTGAAAGCGGCAGATCAATGATTTCAAGCCCTTTGAAACAACCTCGTCAACGCCAACAGTCCAACAATTTGAAGCAGCCAACTGTTTAAGTCGTCACTTTACAGGTTTATTGATGAGGACAATAGCAGATATGAGGGAAGCTGTGATCGCCCCAGAGGTTCATTACTGACTGCGATCGTGGGTTGGAATGCGATCGCCCCAAAGACTCATTGATGATTGAGATCGCGGATTTGAAAATGCGATCGCTCCAGAAATTCATTGATGACTGCGATCGCGGGTTGGAAATGCGAGCCGCAGGATAGAATGGGCTGGATTTGCCTCACGCGATCGCATGATAAGAATTTATCTAGATACCAGTGCCTACAACCGCCCATTTGACGATCAAACCCAACCCAAATATTCCTCGAATCACAAGCTGTTGTCATTATCTTAGAAATGATTGAAACAGGAATGGTCGAACTGGCAAGTTCTTCAGCGTTGGAGTATGAAAATAGTCGAAATCCTTACCCTATCAAGCAGCAAGCCATGAGCCGTTCACTTCAAATGGCTGAGTTAAGGCAAGTAGTAAATGAAGCCATTCAACAAAGAGCCGAGCAATTAGAACAGAATGGACTAAAGTCACTGGATGCCTTACATATTGCCTGTGCTGAAGCAGTCAATAGCGATTGGTTCATTACCTGTGACAAACGGCTGATCAATCGATGTTCAGGGTTGACAATGAAAGTGATAAATCCAGTCAATTTTGTCTTGGAGATGAGCAGCAATGATTCAAGTGAAGAATGAGCAACAAGTCTTACAGGAAGGACTACAGGTTCTTTTAGCCAACATGGAACCATCCAAAGTTGCTCGGTTTTGGGCAGCTTGTAATGTTGGAAGTGGCGATTACTTGCAACTTAAGGATGAGCTTTTTGGGCAAGAATCAGTGAAAAGTTTATCTGCCAAAATTTTGGAGTTTCAGGAATCGAAGCCCAAAGCTTGATCACTCTAACGGGGTGGATACTGTTAGGTTTTTGATTTTATGGCAAAGGTGAGCGATCGCGGGTTGAGAATGCGATCGCATATAAATACACACTTCTGAATTTAGGGCTGGTTTAACTGTTGTTAATGGATTGCTAGAATAGTGACTTGCTGCCAAAGGATATATTCCGATGTCGATTGTTGTGACTCTTAGCCCAGAATTAGAAGCCATACTGCGGGATAAAGCTGCTCAGAAAGGTCAAGATGTCAGTCTTGTCGCATCAGAATTGCTTGCTAACATTCTAGAGTGGGAAGAACAAGATTTAGTAGAGTCTGTTCAAGGGATTCAAAAGGGGCTAGATGATTTTAAGGTAGGTCGGTTTCAGTCCTTCCAGGAGTTTGCCGAAGAACAACGCTGCAAGTACAATCTGTCAGCAGATGAATGAAGTACCGCATCGAAATTTCAAGCGTGGCAGAGTCTGAAGCAGACAGCGCATTTCTCCGGTTATCCCAAACCACGTCTCCCACTAAGGCACGTCAATGGTATTCAGGGTTGCTTCAAGCAATTGAATCTCTATCTCAAATGCCGAAACGCTGCCCACTCGTACGAGAGGATGAGTATTTTAGCCAAGAGATTCGGCAGTTACTCTACGGCAGAGGACGTAGTTCATACCGAATTCTTTTCACTATTTTGGAAGAGCAGGAAGCGTCCACAATTCGCATTTTGCACATTCGCCATGGTACGCAACAAACCCTTGGTCAAGACCCAAAAACCTAATAACCCTATGGGAATATTAGCGAAATTCGCTGATAGATTGGGACACTGTGCCAGGTGCGCTGTGAGATCGCTTCAGAGGTTCATTGAAGACTGCGATCTCGCCTGGAAATGCGATCGCCCCAGATTATTGATAACTGCAATCTCGCTTGAAAATGTGATCGCTGAAATCTTGGGTAGAGTTGCCTAGAGCTATAATCTGAAGCAAATGATCTCAGGCTAAAAGCATGACTACAGTAGCGATCTTGCCCATCTCTGATGCTAGTGGTGAGAAATTCTATCGAGCGATCGCGGGAGATAAATACTCTGTTGGTAAAACGGCGGGGCAAGCTTTAGATGCATTAACCATCCAGCTTGGTGAGATTGAATTTAGCGCGCTACTGGTTATTCAAAGTTTCCGCCCAGACTCCTTTTTCAGCGCCGAGCAACAAGAACAGTTATCAGAGTTGATGAATTTATGGCGGGTAGCCAGAGATCAGGGGCAGGAATTGCCACCAGAACAACAAGCAGAGCTAGATAGGTTAGTTGAAGCTGAATTGAGAGCGGCAACAGCCCGCACTGCCGCATTGATGCAGTAAGGAAATTCATGAATCCTGATTATCCTGCGATCGCGGAACGAGCTAACCATCGTTGTGAATACTGCCAAGCTCCTGAAATGATTTTCAATTTTCCGTTTGAAGTGGCACATATTGTCCCAGTCTCACGGCAAGGTGGAAATGATGAAGCGAATCTAGCTCTTGCCTGTCGCTCCTGCAACCTCCGTAAAGGAAATCGTGTCAGCGGCACGATACCTGATTACAACACTGAGGTTCGATTCTTTCATCCAAGAGAAGATCAGTGGGGTAAGCATTTTCAGGCGAGTATTGAATCTGGCAAGATTACAGGTACGACCTCGATTGGAAAGGTCACTGTGAAATATTTAGAGATGAACAGTTCTACTCAGGTAACAGCACGACAATTATGGATTTGTTTAGGTTTGTTTCCGTAATTATTGCGTTTTTGGTTAGGGAGATCGCGGGTTGAAAATGCGATCTCTCCAGAAATTCATTGATGACTGAGATGGCGGGTGAAAATGCGATCGCTTGGATCACGAATTCAAAATACTCACCGCTGAGCGAGTTGCGTCATTGACTAGCTATAACTTCATTTTAGAAGCTTTATTTCATGCAGCCCTATAGAGAATTGGTATTAGTTTTTTAGGATTGCAACTTAAATGACGATTAGCTTATGAGAGTTTCCCGAAATAACAGAAGAGAAACTTATTGCTTAAATTTTATGTTGCGCCTCAAATCATATCAAGGAGCGCAAAAAACTGTATATTTTAGGATAAGCTTAAGCGCATAAAGATTCAGATACTCATAGACAAAATTCTATGCAAGGTGGTGTAGGACAACTATGCTTTCTCGCTCTACTCGCAGAGTGGCTAGCGTTGTACACCCTGTTGCTGGGTTTCCATGCAACACATGTTGCTCTGGAGGTGAAGTACTTCACCTTTGATCTTTAAAAATGCTCATCTATCACAATAATTAACTCCTCGTCAGAGGCAGAAGGAGGTTTTAGTGGATTTCTTGTCCAATTTCATGATGGACTTCGTTAAGCAATTGCAGTCCCCAACACTCAGCTTTTTGATTGGCGGGATGGTGATTGCCGCTCTCGGCAGCCAATTGGTGATTCCAGAGGCGATTTGTCAGATCATCGTCTTTATGCTGCTTACCAAAATCGGTCTAACCGGTGGTATGGCGATCCGCAATTCCAATCTGACGGAGATGATTTTACCCGCAGCGTTTTCTGTAATATCAGGCATTCTCATTGTATTCATCGCGCGCTATACACTAGCCAAACTGCCGAAGGTCAGAACTGTGGATGCGATCGCGACCGGGGGGTTGTTTGGTGCTGTGAGTGGCTCTACGATGGCTGCCGCCCTGACGCTTCTAGAAGAACAAAAGATGCCATACGAGGCATGGGCTGGCGCGCTCTATCCCTTCATGGATATTCCAGCACTCGTAACTGCGATTGTAGTGGCAAACATTTATCTCAACAACAAGAAGCGTGGTGCAGCAGGCGAGTCTCTCGGCAAGCAGCAGAGTCCTGCGGATAGTCGGGTTAAGATCTGGCCGATCGTGAAGGAAAGCCTCCAAGGGCCGGCTCTATCGGCAATGTTGCTGGGCGTTGCGCTTGGACTGATCGCCCGACCGGAAAGTGTCTATGAAAGCTTCTTCGATCCCCTTTTCCGCGGATTGCTCTCGATCTTGATGCTGGTCATGGGTATGGAGGCCTGGTCAAGGGTTAACGAACTACGCAAGGTTGCCCAGTGGTACGTTGTGTATAGTGTCGTGGCACCGATAGTACATGGATTCATCGCCTTCGGTTTTGGCATGATTGCCCACTACGCTACAGGATTCAGCCTAGGCGGGGTGGTGATTCTGGCGGTCATCGCTGCGTCCAGTTCAGACATCTCAGGTCCACCCACGTTACGAGCCGGTATCCCATCGGCTAATCCCTCTGCCTACATTGGTGCCTCCACAGCCATCGGTACGCCAATTGCGATCGGCATAGCAATACCGCTCTTCCTCGGAATTGCCCAGACGCTCGGCGGCTAATTTCAAACGGGTTGCAGTCTGCCCGATCAAAGGATTGCTAACAGGCTAAGTAAACTGACATACATTTGTTACATGAGGAGGTAGCCACTATGGCTAAGCCAGCTAAAAAGCTCGTTATCGTCACGGAAAAGATTCTGTTGAAAAAGATCGCCAAAATCATCGAGGAAGCCGGGGCGACCGGTTATACAGTGGTGGACACTGGCGGTAAAGGCAGCCGCAATGTGCGATCGTCGGGACAACCCAACGTTTCTGACACCCAGGCGAATGTAAAGTTTGAGGTGCTCACCGAAAATCGAGATATGGCTGAGAATATTGCGGATCAGATCGCAGTGAAGTTTTTCATCGATTATGCGGGCATTGCCTATATCTGCGACGCTGAGGTACTGTACGCTCACACTTTTTGCGGTCCAGACGGCTGTTGAATCGAGACGACTCAGACCTAAAAAGCTGGGACATGCCCCCCAGTCTTTGGTTGACCGTATTTCTTGCCTGCATGACGTTAACATCAGCGAAGCAGGCATTGGTTCACTCACACATATATATGCGCGGCGGTTGAATGGAAACGACCTAGATCTTGACATAGCCGCCGCGACAGAAACACAGAAAAATGGTAGCCTTGCTTGCTATCGTGCGAATCCGAGTGGATGAAGGGAATACCATCGCGTTAACATACACGTTGCGTCTAATCCCAATTTGAAATTGAAACGTGACAGATAGCTTTCTAAAAACGGTAATCCCTCTGTATTTTAGAACTCAAGACTCACACTGGTATCAGTAGCCCCCTCAACATAGTCCAAGCTTGAACTACTGCTAATCAAATCGTGTAGAACTCATTCCCCTATTGCTTGACCTGCTAACCAGCCCGTTGTCCAAGCACTTTGGAAGTTGAAGCCCCCCGTCACGCCGTCAATATCTAAGATTTCGCCTGCAAGGTAAAGTCCGGGACATTGGCGACTTTCCATGGTTTTGAAATCTACTTGATTCAGCTTAATGCCACCACAGGTGACAAATTCTTCTTTGAATATGCCTTTACCGCTGATGGTGTACTGTCCTTGGGTCAGTTCTTGGATCAGTTGATTTAGGGTTTTGTTTGATACATCTGCCCAGCGAGTTTCATCTTGATCAATGCCAACAGTAGCGATTAATCGTTCCCATAGACGACGTGGAATAGGCACTGGGCAACTGGTGGCAACGAGTCGGCGGGCAAGTTGAGATCGCACTGCCATCATTTGTTCGCGGATGACCTCTGGGTTCATTTGAGGCAGTAAATTAATCCGCAGGGTGGCGTGATATTGCTGCTCGTGTAGCGCTCTTGCTCCCCAAGCAGACAGTTTTAGCACAGCAGGACCGCTCAAACCCCAATGGGTGATTAACAGCGCTCCCGTTTGCTTGAGTGAGGTTTTATCGTCTAGTTGAAGCTGAAGTTGAGCAGAGGATACCGATACTCCCGCCAAATCATCGAACCGCGAGTCTTTGACATTAAATGTAAACAGGGACGGAACAGGTGGCTCGATCGCGTGTCCCAATGATTGGGCGATCGCGTAGCCTTGTGGGCTGCTTCCGGTTGCCAGCAGAAGGCGATCGCTGTATATCAGTTCTTCTGACTTTAGCTGAATCTCAAATCCGTTTTTATGACGGCTCACCTGCTGCACTTGCGCACCCGTGTGAATGACTACACCCGCCTTCTTTGCCGCCCACATCAAGCAGTCTACAATCGTGCCAGAATCGTCCGTGGTTGGAAACATCCGTCCATCGGCTTCGGTTTTGAGTTCCACGTCTTGCTGTTGAAACCACTCCACCGTGTCTTTTGCCTGAAATCGACTAAAAGCTCCCCGCAGCGCTTTGCCGCCACGAGGATAGTTTTGCACCAGTAATGCCGGATCAAAGCAGGCATGGGTAACATTGCAGCGCCCTCCACCCGACACTCGCACTTTGGATAAGGGCTGACGAGCAGCTTCCAGCAAGGTAACCTGCGTGTGAGGATGGGCTTGGGCACAGGTGATCGCGCCAAAAAAGCCTGCCGCGCCTCCGCCAATAACCACAACATTCATGAGAAAACCACTTTAAACAAATTCGCTATCCACCAAAAAGCCATAGCACGAAGCCACCAAAGAATCTTCACGACCATTCATCAAACATTCTCGCCGCCCACAGTCTAAACAGTCTGCCTGCATGGGCAACACCAAATCCATCGCTGGATATAGGCTGACACCTTGATGAATAAACGCTTGGGCTTCTAGATCAGAAATTGTATTGCAAATCAGAATCGCCTGTTTGCTACCCAACGCTGAGCGCTGTTGGTTCAATTGTTGCAGCGTTTCTCCAAACCCTTGTTCTTCATCCCGAATCGCTACCAGCACCTGTTGAGAAAGGCTGGTGAAACAGGTGGGCTTTTCACTTTCAAAAAAATCTTTATATTGTAGGGTCAGCGTGCCATCTGGGTAATGCAAGGTGCGAAGGCAGCGCAAAAAAGGGATGGTGAAACGCTCCTCTGCATCCAAGGCAACCCACCACGATTTATGCCAAGCATAATGGGGCAAGCGTAGGATTTCTTGAATGTGGGGCGGTGAAAAGCCAACGTTTGCCAGCAGCGAGATCGCCGGAGCCAAGGGCAAACGCTGAGCGATCGTCTGCATATCAGATTCGTGCTGAGTCAGCCTTGCTACTTCCTTGCTGTCACTTGTCCAAGCGCTGGTGCTATGGTCTAACTGGAGCTGCGTCTGTGCCAGCCGACAATGAATCGCTTCAAAGTGTAAAATCCCGTCTGCCGCCACGCGATCGCCCATGGGAACTCCAACCTCGCTGACAATCATGCCGAGCCGCTCCGGTTGAATGATTGCAGGGAGGCATTGAGTCAACAGAGCTTTGAGCAAATTCAAATCGGCGATCGCCAGCGCCATCTGAATCTGGTCTCGCCCACTGACCGACCTCACTTGCTGATTAATCGGATGAAATAGCGGATTATTCGGCATTGCAGGAGACCTCCTACCAGCACTGGGCAATCAATTGAAAAATTCTAACTTGCTTAATATATTGACAAAGTATCCCAATCATCATTCCAGACCTAACAGCATTCTCGCAATTCCGCTTGATTCTCTTAAGATTGCTCAGTTGAAAGCAAAGCTCTAAGTTTAATCATCACGGTAAGCCACGATCGCATAAAAAGGATCACCACCCGACATTCCTAGCCACTGCAACATCGCCGGAGCTTGCGATTGCCGCGCAATCACTTCTGGCTTGCTAAATCCTGGCACTGCTTCAAAATAGCGCTTCACCAGCGCCACTCGGCTTGCCTCAGAACCCTCTCGCCATGCTGCGATCGCCTTTTGGTAGAACATCCGGTTCGAGAAGCTAATAATTGCGATGCCACCCGGTTTCAAAACTCGATGAATTTCAGAAAAAATGGCTTCAGGATATTGAACATACTGCACTGACACTGTGTTCAAAACCGCATCAAAAGATTGATCTTCTAAGGGCAACTTCGGATCTTGATTCAAATTCTGGACAAAATAGTGATTGAGCCGCTGGTTGCGCGCTAACTCCTCACCATTGAGTCCATGCCCTTCCACATGGGCAAATTCCATGTCTGGCAAGTGAGACACCCAACTGCTCATCATGTCAAAAACTCGCGTGTTGGGCTTGAGGCGATCGCGATATAAATCAGTCAGTTGTTGAATAAAGCCATCATCCACATGGGTGACGAATCGGGGGGAGTCATAAAACTCGGTGTCGTCGGTGTCATCCAGTTTCGTGCGTTGATTGGGGTTAAGCAGAACCATAGGGCAAAGAGTGATTACAGAACATGATTACAGAACAACTATGAACTTATGTTAACAATTTGCTGGTCTGTAAGGACTTAAAGCCAGAAAGTAAGTGCGCGTCTCTCATTTAGCGAGTTCTAACGCACGTTTAGATAGAGTATTTCAGCTTGAAATGCCCAATTGTGAGGGCGATCGCGTGATCTAGCCATAAAAACTTTTCAGTTGATTCTTGTATTATCTAGCCCTTGCCAAGGAAGCCATACCGCATCACACTAGTGGTGAGAGAACGGCAGAGGCAGAGGGAGGTTATTTGGTGAAGCGAGTACTGGCAATTATTTTGGGTGGCGGCGCAGGAACCCGTCTCTATCCACTCACTAAAATGCGGGCAAAACCAGCCGTGCCACTAGCCGGCAAATATCGACTGATCGATATTCCGGTAAGCAACTGCATTAACTCCGAAATTTATAAGATTTACGTTCTAACCCAGTTCAACTCCGCATCTCTCAATCGTCATTTATCTCGCTCTTATACATTTTCTGGCTTTAATGACGGGTTTGTTGAAGTCCTAGCAGCGCAACAAACCCCTGAAAACGCCAATTGGTTTCAAGGAACAGCCGATGCGGTGCGGCAATATCTTTCTCTTTTTGAAGAGTGTAATGTTGATGAGTTCTTAATTCTATCCGGCGACCATTTATACCGGATGGACTACAGCAAGTTTGTGCAGCGCCATCAGGAAACCAACGCCGATATCACCATTTCAGTCGTGCCCATGGATGAACGTCGTGCGTCTGACTTTGGGTTGATGAAAGTTGATAGCGCTGGGCGCGTAATCGATTTTAGCGAAAAGCCTAAAGGCGATGCGTTGACTGAAATGCGGGTCGATACGAGTGCCTTAGGACTGAATCCCGAAGATGCGAAGCAAAATCCCTACATCGCCTCAATGGGAATTTATGTTTTCAAAAAAGAAATCTTAATTAAAGTCCTTAAAGAATCCCTAGAGCGAACCGATTTTGGGAAAGAAGTGATTCCTGATGCGGCGGCGAAGCATAACGTTCAGGCGTACTTATTTAACGGATATTGGGAAGACATTGGAACGATTGAATCATTTTATGACGCAAACATGGCGCTGACTCAGCAGCCCCTGCCGCCCTTCAGTTTCTACGATGAAAAAGCGCCAATCTATACTCGCCCTCGCTACCTGCCGCCGACGAAGCTGCTGGATTGCCACATCAAAGAATCATTGATTGCCGAAGGCTGCATTTTAAAAGAATGCTCGATCAATCATTCGGTGGTGGGGGTACGCACTCGGATTGAATCCGGTTGTTTGATTGAAGACACCATGATTATGGGTGCTGACTACTATCAACCGTTGGCAGAGCGTCAATCCGGTACAATGATCTACTCTGCGGCAGATGTGCCTTTAGGAATTGGCAAGGACACGATTATTCGGCGTGCCATTATTGATAAAAATGCTCGAATTGGAAGCAATGTGCGAATTGTCAACAAAGACAATGTGCAGGAAGCTGAGCGAGAAAATCTTGGTTTTTTCATCCGCAGCGGCATTGTGGTGGTGTTAAAAGGTGCCAGCATTCCAGATGACATGGTGATTTAGGAAAAGTGAAAAAACTGTCTCTTTGATGCCACGACAATAACTAGGACGCGCTACCTTGAAGAAGATAAGCTTAATCGCCTAGGAGAGTAGCAGTGTTGAGTCAGATGTGGGGCAAGGTTGGCAAACTGCTGGGTGGATTGAGCTTAGTGAGCGGCGGTACGGTTTCTGTCGGAATTTTGCTAGGGGTGGCGATCGCTCATCCAAGCGGCATTTTGCTGACTGTCCTATTGACCTTGCTCGTGTTTTTTGGCTTGGCTCCAATGGCAATCGGCGGTTTGCTGCTCTACAGCGGTTTTAAGGCAGAGCATTACGCCATTCGCGATCGCTTCTTCCAGGTGTTACGCCTCAGCCAAGGACGAATGACCGTGCTAGATTTTGCGGCGGCGGCTCGTTTAGAACCCCTACTTGCCCGTCGCCATTTAGATAGTTGGGCAAAAGAGTTTGATGCCAACTTTGATGTGAGTGATGAGGGCGATGTCTATTATGTGTTTCCGCCGCAACTGACTGCCCTACCCGAAAGCCGTTTTCAAGCCGTTGGTCAGGCGGTACGCGAAGTTTTGCGATCGCTGTAGAGAAATGAATGGCAGCTTACGAAACAATTTATGCGATCGTCCGGCAAATTCCTGCTGGGCAAGTGGCAACCTATGGACAGGTCGCAGATTTAGCCAATATGCCCGGAAGAGCGCGGCTAGTTGGCTATGCTCTGTTTCGGGTTGCACCAGATTCTGATATTCCCTGGCATCGAGTGATCAACGCAAAAGGTGAGATTTCAGAATCGCCAGAGCGCTTTGGATCGGATTATTTACAGCGATCGCTGTTAGAAGCAGAAGGCATTCAATTTACACCGCAAGGCAAAATCAGCCTGCGAGATTACCGCTGGCTTGGTTAGACTCTGCCAGTTTAGAGAACTTAATGTGTTGTTAGTCTTCAGCATTTATTGTTTAGATTATCAGCAATAAAATTTAGGTTTTTATCAAGAGAATTCTTATGTTTAAACGCATCATCGTTGCAATTACACCCGTTAAAGACAACGATCATATTTTGGAAGAGGCGATCGCCTTGGCAAGGCTCACAGATGGCGAACTGATGCTATTGCATGTTTTATCTCCTAGCGATGACGGCTATCCTGCGCCCATCTATCCCAGCATTGGCAGTATTTATGAAGGTGCATTAAGAGAAGACGCTATTAAAACCTATGCCCAGCAATGGGAGTCTTATGAGCGAGACAACTTTGATTTCATTAAAGCCTTAACGGCTCAGGCAGCCAATGCTGGGGTGAAAGCTGAATTTACTCAAGCCCCAGGCGATGCAGGAAATATGATTTGCAAACTCGCTGAAACCTGGAATGCCGACCTGATTATGCTAGGTCGCCGTGGACACTCTGGGTTGAAAGAATTATTTCTCGGCAGCGTCAGTAATTATGTCTTGCATCACGCACCTTGCTCTGTCTTGACCATTCAGGGCGCAAGTTAAGGGCAGGCAGAAGCTTTGGCGTTCTGGCGATCGAGCAAGAAATCGAGAATTGGGAAAGCAAGAAAAGACCTTACTTTTTTCTTGCTTCCCCGATTCACAAAATCCCTAATTTCTTTAATGCCTCTTTTGCAGCATTTTTTTCTGCCTCTTGCTTTTTGTGCCCTATTCCTCGCCCGTAGACGTTGCTGCTAATGTGAACTTCCACCTCAAATTCCTTAGCATGATCCGGTCCCAATGCTGAAATAGTGATGTACTGGGGATTTTCGCCCTTACGGACCTGCGCCCACTCTTGAAGTCGGCTTTTGAAATTGACAGTTGAGGCATTCGTCTCTAGGCGATCGCACACCGACTCAAAAAAAGGCTGCACAAACTGCCGCACGGGTTCCACATCAGAATCGCAGTCTAGGAAATAAGCGCCCACCACCGCCTCAAAAGTGCTGCTGAGCAAATTAGGATTAGTGCGTCCTCCGTCTCGATCTGCACCTTTCCCTAGCCGAATCCGTCCGCCCAAATTTAACTCCCTGGCAAATTTTGCCAACTGCACCTCGTCTACCAGCAGCGATCGCATCGGGGTTAGCGCTCCTTCTGGCTTTTCACGATAGCGCTGAAACAAAAACTCCCCACTCAAAAAGTTCAGCACCGCATCCCCCAAAAACTCCAGCCGCTCATTATCTTCTAATCCTGAATTTTCATTCGCATAGGATGTATGCGTCAATGCCTGTTGAAACAGAGCGGAATTTTTGAACTTTGGTAGTTCTGGCGATCGTTCTGGCTCCGTGTGTCTCACCTATCTCACCTGCCACACTTTTACAGTATTGTCTGAACTGCCACTGGCGATCCGATAGCCATTAGGACTGATGCTCACGGCATTCACGCCACTAATGTGGTCGCCGAGGGTTGCCTTCAAGTCGCCTGTTTCCACGTTCCATAGTCGGATAGTAGTGTCGCTGCTGCCGCTGACTAAGGTTTTGCCATCGGTGCTGAGGGCGATCGCGTTGACTGAATCGGTGTGTCCGCTGAGGGTGCGAATCACTTCACCTGTGGCGAGGTTCCAAATTTTGATAGTTTTATCTTTACTGCCGCTAATGAGAGTTTTGCTGTTGGGGGCGATCGCGATCGCATTCACCGCCCCAAAGTGGTTTCTGGGTAGCGTTTGGATTAGATTCCCTGTTTTGAGGCTCCATAGCTTGATTTGGTTATCCAATCCACCGCTAGCCAACAGTTGGCTATCGGGACTCACCGCCACCGCTCGAATCATCCCTGCCGTATTAGAAAAAACTCGGAGGGCTTCCCCCGTTGCCAGTTGCCAAATCCGGGCTGTCCGGTCTTCGCCACCACTGGCAAGCAGGTGACCCACGCCATAAAACGCCACTGACTTCACATCATCAGAGTGTCCCGTTAAGGTGTGAAGCAAACTGCCATTGGTCAAGTTCCACAGCTTAATCGTATGATCATCGCTGCCACTCGCCAACATGCGGCTATCGGGACTGATGGATAAACAGTTGACGGCTTTAGTATGTGCTTTCAAGGTTTGCATCAAACTGCCCGTTTCCAAATTCCAGACCCGAATCGCATCATCTAATCCACCGCTGATGACCGATTGACTATCTGGACTGATGCACACTGCCATCACCCAGCGAGAATGCCCAGTCAAGGTATATAAACAGCGATTTCCTTGACCGCTAGAGGGGGGAGTTGACATGCGCCCTGCCGATACGCTGGGTTTGGAGATGGCAGCACCGCCAGATTGACTGCGAGATTGCCCAGAGCGCGCGCCAGGACTGGAGGCTGGAGAAGGCGGGGTGCTGCGAGGCTGAGAAGGCGGCGGCGAAGAGGCTGGCTGGCGTGTTTGGGAGACAGACGCACTAGCGGAAGTGGGCGCTGAGCCTGCTGCTGGACGGGACAATGCCGATCGCAAATCTCGCATGACCGCATCAGCAGATGGATAGCGTTCGCTAACTAAATCTTTCAGCATTTTGTCGAGAATTTGAGCGATCGCATTACTGATGCTGCCGCCTTGCTGATACAGGCGATCGCGCCACAGCCAACGTCCCTCCATCGGGTCATACAAATCATCGGGTTTAACATGAGTCATCAAAAAAATGCAGGTTGCCGCCAAGCTATAAATATCACTAGCGGGATAGGCTTTTCCGCCGCGCAATTGTTCCATCGGCGCATAGCCCTCGGTTCCAATCCGTGTTCCTGGTTGCCCGGTGGCTTCTGCCGACAGCAGTTTTGCCACGCCAAAATCAATCAGCACCAGTTTGTTGTCGCTTGCCCGCCGAATGATGTTAGACGGCGTAATGTCGCGGTGGATGACGTGATGATCATGCACAAACTTGAGCAATGGCAGTAAGCCCACCAACACCTCCCGAATTCGCCGTTCGCCAAAATGTCCATATTGTATGGTTTCTTGCAGCAAGGTTTGTCCTTCAACGAACTGCTGTACCAGATAAAGCCGCTGCTCATGCTCAAAATAGGCAAGCAGGTTTGGAATTTGGGGATGCTCGCCCAGTTCGTTGAGCCGCTCTGCTTCCTGCTGAAAGAGTTGCACGGCTTTATCCAGCGACTTTGTGCCTTTCACTTGGGGCGAAAATTGTTTGATGACGCACTGAGCGTTGAGGCGATCGCTATCCAGCGCCAAATAAGTTCTGCCAAAGCCTCCTTGCCCAATCGGACGCATAACCCGATAGCGACCTCGCAATATGGGAATTAGCTTGGCACCACAACTCAGACAAAATTCAACATCAGTAGCATTTTGCGGCTGCTGGCATTCAGGATTTAAGCAACAGGTCATACACAGACATCCAGGACATATCTATCATTTTCGCCTGTTCCCAAGATTTACAGCGATTTTTAGAGAAAGAAGGCAAAAAAGGGATTGAAGTAAAAAGATTCACGGACATTTTGTCTGTATCAAAATGCTTTCATCGCTAGCAATTAAAGTGACCTCTAGCTTAAGATTTTCTCAATACTTCTGATTGCCAAGACAATGCTAAAGAATCTGCTTCTGTTGATAAGTATGGCTTTTTTGGTAACGGTTCCCGCATCCTATTCTCAAGATGCCACTTATGGCTATAGGTCGCAGGGAAAACTTTTGAACAAGAGCTACGAAGGTTGTATGAAAATTGCCAAGCAAGCAGTCAGCTTAGTATCTGAAGCTAAACCTCAAGCCGATGATCGCACCTACTACGGTTGGGCGAGTGGTAATAATGTCTCTATTCAAGTTTCGTGCTTGCAGATTGATCAGAATCGTTCAGTTGCTCTTATATTTACAGTTTACGTAGGTCGCGGGCTTTCAGTAGGAAATAAAATTTTCAGCAAAGTGTACAGCTTTTTTGAAGAATAAATGTGATTACGCAAGTTTGTTTGCAGTGTGCAAGGAGTTAATGATTATGACAAGACGAGCAAGAACGAGTGCAACGGGTTTCCTGAGAGACTTTCAAGAGTTTATTTTGCGCGGCAATGTGATTGAGTTGGCAGTTGCCGTAATCGTCGGGGGTGCCTTTGGCAAAATTGTAGATGCGTTTGTCACTTGGCTCATGTCTGTTGCGTTGAAACCAGTCCTAGAAGCGGCAAATGTCAATCAACTGAAGGATCTCCCCTTTGGGTTGGGCGATTTAGCGATCGCGATCGTCAATTTCGTAATCATTGCTTTTGTCGTCTTTTTGATCATTCGCGCACTCGAAAAGTTTATGCGAAAGCAAGACGCAGACACTCCCCCTGACCCGATGCTGGAATCTCAGGAGCGTCTGACAGCGGCGATCGATCGTTTAACTGACACCATGCAGCGTTAGGCACCTTGCAAACAAAAGGCACCTGCTAGCAGGTGCCTTTTGTTTAAGATTTAGGATTTCTACTGGCGCTTAAACTTGGTAAGCCATTCCCGCAGTTGCTCAGAGGCAACATCCCGTCCGCCTAAACCAAAGGCGATCGCGATCGCCACCGAAATTGCGCCGAGCAGCAAGCCAAACGCTAGATTAATAATATCGGGCGCAATCCCTACTTGCCGCAGTGCCAAGGCTGACACCAGCACCAAAATCGAAATTCTTGCCGTTTGCCCCAATATCTTAGATTGAGGGGTGCCAGAGCTAGCAATTAAATTGTAGGCAAGGTTGGCAAAATATAACCCCACTGCAAAAATTGCTAGACCCACCAAAATTTGCCCGAAAATCACCAACAGCCCACTGACCAAAACGGTCAAAGCAGGAATATTTAAAACGTCGATCGCCGCCACTGCTGCAATCAGCAAAATGCCAATCAGCGTCACGATTCCGGCAATTTCAGAAGGAGTACGGGTCGAAATCCCTCTGCCTGCATCGGGTTCAATGAGCAAGGGATCGTTGTTGTAAGGGCGATCGATCGGGGGCGGTGGGGGAATGACAACACCTTGGGACGGCAACCCTAACCAGACCAAAATATTGTTAAACCCAATGCTAGTCAGAAGATTAGTGACCAACTTCTGGACAAATTGCCCCACCACGTAGCCCGCTACCAGAATGAAAATCGCGGTGAGGATTTGCGGGATCGCTGCCAAAAATTGGTTGAGCAGACGCTGCACCGGCTGCAAGGGTCCTTGAAGGTCTAATACGTCAAAGAACGCAGGCAAGAAAAACAGCAGAATAAACCAGTAGAGAATGTCTCCTAAGGTTTCGCTGAGTCGCATCTGCCCCGATCGCGCAGTGGGACGATCGGTCGCTTGGTTTAACTTGTCATCCAATGAAAAAGAGTGAGCAATCCGAATTGCCACTAGTCGAGTAATGGTTGCCACCAACCACGCGATCGCTGCAATAATTGCCGCCCCACCAATCCGAGGCAGGTAAGCAAAAATTTGGTTGAGAAAATTATTCAGGGGTTGCGAAACGGTATTGAGGTTGAGTACGTTCAACGCTGCGACCACCGCGAGGATCATCACGATCCAAAACACAACCGTTGAGGCAATCCCCTCAATGCTAGTTTCGTTTTCTGGACTACCCGTCAGGTTCGTAATCCGATTATCTAAGTTTGTGCTGTTGAGCAGCTTGCGAACTAGGGATGCCAAAAATGCCGCAATCGCCCAACCAATTAGGAAGATGGCGATCGCTCCTACCAAATTGAAGAGCAATCCTGGTAAATCTCTTGTGATGTTGTCGAAAGCATCAGGAGCCGATGTAGTGGGAGTCACCACGGTAGGCGTTTGCCCAAGCAGTAGATTAAAACTCCTCATCGCACCACTGGCGATCGAGTACCCAGTACCCAAAGAACATTGAATCATGGTGCCCCTTTGAAAATTTCTAACGTCAAACAGCCTACAAAAGCCGTGAATCGCTCTAGTTTGCGCTAAAAAGCAAGGTTTGAGGATTTTTGTCGTTATTTATGCCGTGTTTCATTGCCAATAATACGGCAATCGCCAGAATTTCTTTGCTTTTCTCAACACGAATAAATACTGAGTTACGCGATCGCCATGCGATATACCCAATAGCCAAGATTGCCAGTGACCCCAATCGTCTGCACCTTAGAAAAAGGTAAGCCCACTAGAAACATTTAATAATTTACATTCTATTGATACTATTCAAGAGCTAAAAAAAAGCTTGGTAGCATAGATTACCAAATGCCGCATTTAGCAATTTGATTTTATTTGGAAGGATGAGCCGATATGCCTCTAACAAAAAAACTTCTTGCAGAATTTATTGGAACCTTCTGGTTAGTCTTGGGCGGCTGCGGTAGTGCTGTGCTTGCAGCCGCGTTTACGGGTGGAAAACTGACGGATCAAATTCCCTTTCCTTTAGGAATTGGGCTATTAGGCGTTTCGCTTGCCTTTGGTTTAACCGTTTTCACGGGGGCTTATGCGTTGGGTCATGTCTCCGGCGGTCATTTTAATCCAGCCGTGTCGTTTGGGCTGTGGGCTGGCAAGCGCTTTCCTGGCTCCGAATTGTTGCCCTACATCGTGGCTCAAGTACTGGGCGGAATTTTGGGCGCTGGCGTTCTCTATGTGATTGCGAGTGGTAAGCCAGGATTTGCGATTGATTCAACGGCGGCAGGTGTTTTCGCCACGAATGGATATGAGGCTTTTTCTCCCGGTGGCTTCAGTTTGCTTGCCTGCTTTGTCACTGAGTTTGTTTTGACTTTCATTTTCTTAATCGTCATTCTAGGGGCAACCGATCACCGCGCTCCTGTTGGGTTTGCGGGTTCTGCCATCGGCTTAGCGTTAACTCTGATTCACCTAATCAGCATTCCAGTGACGAATACTTCTGTGAATCCTGCTCGGAGTCTAGCGCCTGCTTTGTTTGTGGGTGGCACTCCTCTGGCACAGGTGTGGCTCTTCTGGTTGGCTCCAATTTTGGGCGCGATCGCCGCTGGCTTTTTGTACTACAACTTCTTTGAGCATCCTCGTCGAGTAGATACTCTAGATGAAGTCGCTAGCATCCGTTAGGGGGCTAACGACTGAGTTGAAGATTTTGATCAGGAGCGGTCAGTTTTTAGAAGGCGCGATCGCTCCTTTTTACGAATCGTCAGGATATATGCGGCACTTCCCCCAACAACCGCAGCGCAAATGATGGGAAAATAGGTTTTGCGGAGTGGAACCTCTGTTGGGGCACATTATCGGGAATCAAATAGTCAATTTTCTTTTTTCCCTTTTCTTTTATGTCTAAAATTGGCGTTGCGATTGTCGGCACTGGCTTTGGTCAAAAAGTCCATATTCCTGGGTTCCAGGCTCATCACCGAACTCGGATTGTGGCGGTCTATCATCGAGACTTGGCAAAGGCTGAAGCGATCGCCCATGCCCACAATATTCCCCGTGCTTGCAACAGTGTTGAGGCGATCGCGGCGTTGCCAGAGGTGCAGTCAGTCAGCATTTCGACCCCGCCGTTTCTGCATTATGAGATGGCAAAAACGGTTTTGAATGCCGGAAAACATTTGCTGCTGGAAAAACCGATGACGTTGAATGTGGCGGAGGCGGAAGAACTGCACGATCTAGCGATCGCCCAAGAACTCGTTACCACCATGAATTTTGAGTTTCGCTGTATTCCGGCGTGGCTGCGGTTGCAAGAATTATTGACCGAAGGCTATGTCGGAAAACCACGGCTGATCAAAGTAGATTGGTTGGTTTCTGGTCGAGCCGATGCTTCGCGTCCTTGGAATTGGTACGCCCAGAAAGAGTTAGGTGGCGGTGCTTTGGGGGCGATCGGTTCCCATACTTTTGATTACATTGCTTGGCTGTTTGGCTCCGTGCGGCGGCTGAATGCTCGATTAAGCGTGGCAGTCACCCAGCGACCCGATCCCCTCAGCGGTGCGCTGAAACCAGTCGATGCCGATGATGTTTGCCAGATTATGCTGGAGTTAGCAGACGGCACCCCTTGCCAAATCACCCTCAGCGCCGCTACCTATCAAGGGCGGGGGCATTGGCTGGAAGTATACGGCGATCGCGGTACGTTGATTTTGGGCAGCGCCAACCAAAAAGATTATGTCCATGGCTTCAACCTCATGGGCAGCCAAGCCGGGGAACCGCTCACAACCCTAGAAATTCCCGATCGCCTCGCCTTTCCGCACACTTGGGACGATGGACGGATTGCGCCCTTTGTTCGCATCATCGATCGCTGGGTTCAAGGCATCGATCAGGGAAAATCCCTAGCGCCATCCTTGCAAGAAGGGGTTTATTCTCAACTGTTAATGGATCTCGCCCACCAATCGAATCAATCTGGAACCTGGATCGAGGTTCCTCAATACCATTAAGGCAGATGACCGTAGGGGCGCGGCATGGGGGAAATTTTCTGGAACCCACTCACAATTTTGATACCCAATGCTACGCCCTTAATGACCCAAAGGCAGGGTGCAAACATTCTCCTCGATCAATAGTTTTTCTAGCAAATCGGAGATTTCGGCGGCTTGATTCATCACCATCAAATGTCCACCTGTGGTCAGGATGTAATCCGGCTTGATGAAGCGCATGAGAAAAATGCGATCGCCCGCACCATGAATATGCTGGAGATTTTCAGGAATCACATTATTTTTCCAGGTCACCACTTTATGGAACGACCACTTCAAAAAATGAGGATCAATATCTCGCAAGATTGCTTTGAGCATTTGTCGTTCTTCTATAGTCTTCAAGCTGAAAAACCAGTAGGCAAGCCAATATTCCGCCCAGAGCAAACTTTTAAAGGGAAACACACGATGAATTGGGAACCAGCGAAACATCCTGAAGTAGAACGGAACTTCACAGCAGGTTTTAATGCTAGAAATCAAGATTACTTTCTCGGTTTCAATTTGCTTAGCAATTTCAATCGCCATCATGCCGCCAAAAGACAACCCCACAATAATCGGGCGATCACAGTGAATTTGGGCAGTCAACCGCTGGGCATAGTCTGGCATCGTCTCGCCTCGCTCTGGCGGCACCCAATGAATATGCACTGGTCGATAGCCCTCACATTGCAACAGGCGAAACACCCGCTCATCGGTGCCTAACCCGCTGACGAAGTAGACATCTTTAAGCGACTTCTCAAGCTGATCTGTTGCCTCAGCCTGCCGAACAATTTCCTCTACCACTTGTTCCGGCGCTTGAGCTAGCTCAGCTTTTACCGATTCTAGAACAGCATTAGACTGGATCTCTGTCATCGCGATCGTTCTCTTAAAAGCCCATTTCCCTATTGTCAGGTTTTACCCCAAAAATGCAATAAACAATCCGTTAGGGCACCTCGATTCATTGGGGTACAGCAAGTTGAGAGTCAAACCCAATCTCACATCTAGAATGACTCAAATGACTCACTCGATGAACCAAGACTCCCCAGTCGCCCGCGTGAGGAGTGTCAAGATCTCACCTCTTTCTCGATTTGGGACACTCATTTTCGGATTTTTTGAGGTGCCCTGCATCTACAGAGTCAAATGCTATTCCATGGGCTTCTGTCTTAGAATTGACCCAAAGCCTCCAAACTTCTTGATCAAGCAGGTCATGGTACAAACCCCATCTAAATCTATAACTTTAGAGAGTTTCCTCACGCTGCCAGAAACCAAACCTGCCAGCGAATATATTGATGGACAAATCATCCAGAAGCCAATGCCACAAGGAAAACACAGCGCAATTCAAACTGAGTTTTCCACTCGCATCAACGCAACTCTCAAACCGCCCCAAGCTGCACGAGCATTTTCAGAGCTACGGTGTACATTTGGTGGACGCTCAATTATTCCAGATGTGTCTGTGTTTACGTGGGAGAGGATTCCACGGGATCAAAGTGGTGAGGTTGCTAATACTGTTCTAGTGGCTCCTGACTGGGCAATTGAGATTCTGTCGCCCGACCAAAGCCAAACGAAAGTGACCAAAAACATTTTGCACTGCCTCAATCATGGAACGCAAATGGGTTGGTTGATTGACCCCACCGAGCGAACTATTTTTATGTATCTGCCCAAGCAACAACTGCAAGTATTTGATGAACCGGGGCAAAAACTTTCAGTTCCAGCCTTTGCTCATGACTTACAACTCAATATCAAGTCTATATTTGACTGGTTGTTAGAGTAGCTTTTACCATGCGGGAAGCAAAAACTATAGCCACACCTGCGCGATCGCCCTTGATTCAGTTGCCCTTCAACCCAGCCAGCCCTTCAACTTTTCTGCCACTTGAGGACGACGCAGCTTTCGCATTGCTTTGCTTTGAATTTGGCGAACGCGCTCCCGTGAAAGGTTGAACAATCTGCCCACTTCTTCCAAAGTACAAGGCTTGCTGGAGCTTAAGCCATAGCGCAATGAGATAATGTCTTTTTCGCGCTCCGTGAGGACATTGCCCAACACTTCCCAAATGTCTTGTCGCAGCATGGTTTCGCTAATTTGTGATTCCGGCGATCGCGTATCAGAATCTTCTAGCAAATCCACTAGCTCGGTGTCTTCATCTTTGCCAATGCGATAGTTGAGTGAAAGCGATCGCCGATGCACCTGATGCAAGTTTTGCAGTTGCTCTGGGGTCACATCCAACGCCTGCGCCAGTTCTGTTTCAGTAGGATTCCGATTTAAGGAGCGCTTTAAATCTCGCTGGATCACCTTGAGCTTATTCAACTTTTCGACAATGTGAATCGGCAGACGAATAATCCGAGAATCATTGGCGATCGTTCGAGTAATGCCTTGCCGAATCCACCAATAGGCATAGGTCGAAAACTTATAGCCCTTTTCGGGATCAAACTTTTCAGTAGCGCGATTCAGCCCCAGGGCACCTTCTTGAATCAGATCTAGAAAGGGAACACCGCGATTGAGATAGCGTTTGGCAATAGAAACCACCAAGCGCAGATTGGAGCGAATCATGGTGCGCTTGGCAACCCGACTGCGATGAAGCTGGTGATCTAATTGGCGTTCGGTAAGCTGCATTTCTTGGGCAAGGGTTGCCTTGCTGGGCAATTGCCCTGAGTCACTTTGCAAGCGCGATCGCGTGGTTTCTACCTCTGCCATAAACTGAATGCGTTGGGCTAGTTCCAACTCCTCGTCAGCGGTTAATAACGGATACCGCGCCATCTCCTTAAAAAAAGCACCTACCCCGTCATCGGTTAACACTTTGCTATGACCCGACGGGCGCGCCGACGCAATTTCCTCTTCATGACTATCAATCAAATGATCAATGATCAAATCAGAATCCAGGTCTGGTTCAGGAGGGAGATCTAAACCTTCTAATACGCTCCCTTCTCGTGAAATATCATCCTCTACCAAGGGGGTAAGAGCATCCGCCAACTCAACTTCAGATAAATTTGACCGTTCTTCCACCTTGCCCAATGAGTAAGATAGCCTTGCAGAAGCATTGGAGGGTTTCATCGCTGGGGACATATGCATCTCAACTCGGTAAAGGGGAATTTGCCTGAACAACTTGAAGCGCGATGCCAAGACAATAAAAAATTGGGCGCAGGATATCTGCATATCTTAGCGACTCTAAAACCAAACCGCCTTAAACCTAGGACAGAGCAATTATGCTGAATACTAATGTGCTTGAGATTGCATCACTAGGTTTTGCAAAAGTCCTCTTTAGCTAAAATACTGGAAGTGAGTTTCTAAGTTGTTCCTAGAGTTACCAATGCGGGGTCTGAATCAAGATTTCACATTAAATGCGGTTTGCGAAATGCAAGGTGTCAAACCTGCATCTGCAATGTTTCTGGAATGACGCGCCATGCTCACATTGGCGACTGGGCATTCAGGCGACTGGGCATTCGTTCGAGGCATTCTCCACACTGAGTTAGGACAAACCATCAAAAAAGTTTTGTTGTTTGGCAAAAAAGGCGTATAGTAGGGGACATTTCGCTGTCACACGTGGTCAATATGGTGACTATTCCTACGTTTCCTGAAGCCAATCATCCCCTAATCAAATCCTTGGCGCACTACAGCGATCAGGAACTGCTGACCTTGTTTCAACGCCATTCCGATGCAGGGCAATACTTTACCGCGATTTTCTGCCGCTATAGTTCAATGGTTTATACCTTGATTCGCCACTCGGCGCGATCGCCCGTACAAGCCGATTACCTATTTGCCACCACTTGGCGACACATTTTTTATGAACTCGGCGGGTTAGATTTGCGATCTGCCACGGGCGAACCCATTTTGACGCTGCAAGCTTGGCTGCTCAACATTACGGCAATCTGCATCAACCAGGCTGATCTGCCTGCCGTGGAAACCATTCACTATAGCCTCAAAGAAGCCCCGCCGCCGCTCTGGTGCTACATTGAGCAAGCGTTAGACCAGATTCCGCCCGTGCTGCGGTTGATTGTGCTGATGGCGCAAACCTTTGGCTGGAGCGAAACCCGGATCTCTGCTTATTTGCAGGCAGAAGGGGAAGGCATGTCAGCGGCTGAAGTGCGGGTACGGCTGCAAGAAGGCTATCAGCGTTTAGAAGAAAACTTACCCGAAGATATTCGCGCGATTTATTTGGTTACTGAACAGTGGACGCAGGGCGATCGCGTGGCTGTGGTTTAGGCAAGGCAGGTTTCAGGTTTCGGGGACTGAATTTGCCATTTGCTTTCAGGCTTCGTTTGCGATCGCAAATGTAACTTGAAAAGCCGTTCCTGATCCGGGTAAGAGCGTTATATTTCCCTTAAGTTGATGAACCAGATTCCGCACAATTCGCATTCCTAAAGAGGGGGAATTTTGCCAATCCACAGCAATAGGAATGCCGACCCCGCTATCGCTCACTAACAGGGTGACCTGACATAGGTTAAGGGGCTGCTTAAAAACAGAAGTAAGACAAATTTTGATTTCCCCGAATTGCTCGTTGGGAAATGCATATTTCAAAGAATTGGAAACGAGTTCATTGATGATTAAGCCGCAGGAAATGGCAGTGTTGAGATCTAAATAGGTGTTGTGGGTTTCGATGCTGAAGGTGACTTGGTGAGAGTGGATGCCATAGGAACGGAGAAGATTGTTAACCAAGCTATGGAGATATTCATTCAGGTCAATCTCGGCTAGGTTGGACGATTGATAAAGTTGCTCATGAATCAATGCCATGGATTGCACTCGATTTTGAGCTTCTTGCAGGATGGTGAAGGTTTGTAGATTTTCTACTTTGCGGGATTGCATTCGCAGCAGACTTGAGACAATTTGCAGGTTATTCTTTACCCGATGATGGACTTCTTTGAGCAGCACTTCTTTTTCTTGCAGCGATTTTCTGAGGCTGGCTTCGGCTCGTTTACGATCGCCCAATTCGGTCTGCACTTGCTGATAAAGCGCGGCTTGTTGAATTCGCAGTAGTTGTTCGCGATCGGCTTGCTGGCGTAGGGTTTCTTCTGCTTGCTTGCGATCGGTAATATCGAGGGCAACCCCAAACAGGCGAGTCACTTGACCCGCAGCATTGCATTCTACCTGCCCCAAGCTAGATATCCAGGCAATAGAACCATCGGGACGAACAATGCGATGATCCACGGCATGGGGTTCGCCCTGCTCAAATGCCCGTTGTATCACCTGAGAATACAGGGCGCGATCGCTGGGGTGAATCAATTGGAGAATCTCTGCTATCGTGGGTTTGGGGCGATTGGGATCTAGCCCAAACAGGCGAAACAGTTCCGCAGACCAAACGCCTTGCTGGGTAATCAAATCGACTTCCCAACTGCCCACATGAGCAACACGTTGGGCTTCTGATAAACTTGCCTGACTGCGCCGCAGGGCTTCCTCGGTTTGGCGGCGCTCGGCATCTAACCGCTTGGCTTTAGTGATATCTTGGGGCATACAGAGGCTATATAATGGCTCACCTTGGGTGTCATAAACTAAGGCAACGGTCAGATCGACCCAGATGAAGTCGCCATTTTTGCATCGGTAGCGCTTTTCCAGGTGGAAGCGGGAGATTGAACCGGCTAAAAGTTGATCAAATAGGGTTAAGTCAGCAGTAATATCGTCGGGATGGGTGAGATCCATAAACGTCATCTGACAAAGTTCAAGGTCGCTATAGCCCAGCATTTCTTGATATTTGGCGTTGCTGCGTACCATGTAATGATCGTCTAGGGTCGCCAGCCCGATCGCCATGGGTGAGTTTTCAAAAAATGCGCGAAACTGCTCTTCACTCTGGCGCAAGGCTGCTTCGGTTTGCTTGAGCGTGGTGATGTCGCGCTCAATCACCAGAATGGATACCAGATTGCCATCCGGATCAAATTCAGGAATATTGTGAGATTGGAACCATTGCCCGTTGTTATAATTTGGGGTAAAAAATTCAACCGTCACGAGTTCGCGGTGTTGCACCACCATTTGCAGCGTTTTCTCCCAAAGTGCGACTGTCTCGGTCGGTAAGTTCAATTCGCGATCGCTTTTGCCTAACACTCGCGATCGCGGTAGTCCTAGAGTCCTTTCAGCCGCCGGGTTGAGATAGAGGTAGCAAAACGCGAGATCAAAGCGAAAAATCGCATCGGGGGAGTTTTCGGCAAGGGTGCGAAATTCTTGCTCTTGTTGGCGCAGGCTAGCTTCTGAAGCTTGCAGTTGCTGAGTTTGGGCTTGCACGTGCCGTGCTAGTTCAGCGTTTAGATCATGATAGGCTTCTTCGATCGCTTTAGACTCAGTAACGTCCATCGAAACTCCTAACATTTGCACCGGCTGTCCGGCGGAGTCATAGCGCCAACGGGTACGGTCAACAAGCCAGTGAATGCTGCCATCCGGGTGAATGACTCGATAGTCTATCTGGCGCACTGATCGGGTTTGGATTGCCTGTGCAGGCGTTGTTTCAACTCGCTCTCGATCGTCTGGATGCAGGCGATCGAGCCACCGTTCATAGCTGGGTTCCACTTCCCCCGGTTCATAGCCCAGTAGCTGATAGTTCGCCGCATTCCATTCCGTCTTTCCGGTGGCACGATCCCAAGCCCACAAGCTAACCTGGTTTAGGTCGATCGCCAGCCGTAGCCATATTTCACTTTGATCTAAGGTGGCAGCGATTTGCAGATGTTCGGCTTCATAACGCTGCTGATCAATCGCTTTTACAGTAGAAGCCGCTTTTATCTGCGCTAATTCTTGCCGACACTGCGCCAATTCTGCCTGTAGATCAGCGTTTTGAGTTTGCACGATAGATAAAGAATGGGCGATCGCCGCAGATTCAGAATCACCTTTAAAGTGGAAAAAGTCAGCCATAACTCAAACGGGTGAAAGATAAATAATCACACTACACATAAACTGTAGGGGCAGCAAGCCACAGTTATTGGTAAAAAGTCCTGATCCAACCGAGCGGCGGCTTTTGATGGAAATAGCAGCCAGAATAGGGCTCTTTCAGTATCCCCAAACTCTCTTGACTTATTATCTTCATGTCAGATTTTAAGTGGACTTTAACAATCAACTGTCCTGATCATATGGTTTTCACTGGGGGCACACGGGTTCATGACAACAATTTTGGTGATTGACGACGATGTATCGGTGCGAGAATCTCTCAAAGATCTGTTGGAAATGGAGGGATTTCAGGCGATCGTGGCGGACAACGGCATTGCGGGGGTGATGCTGGCTGAGCAACAAGTTCCTGATGCGATTTTGTGCGATGTGCAAATGCCAGACATGGATGGCTATCAAGTGCTGCAAACCCTTCAGGAAAGCTCGACGACTGCAACGATTCCATTCATTTTTTTAACCGCCAATGCGAGCAAGGAGAGCGTGCGCCGGGGCATGACTCAAGGAGCCGATGATTACCTGGTTAAGCCCTGCACCACTGAGGAATTGTTGGCAGCGATCGCCTCCCGCCTAACCAAACACACCGTCTTCCAATCCCAGTCTGAAAAACAGTTGAATAACCTCCGCAGCAGCATTTCGCTTTCTCTGCCCCATGAATTTCGCACTCCCCTAAGTGCCATTCTCACCTCGGCAGAACTGCTGGGTGGGATTGCGGATGAAGCGACTCCAGAAGAAATTTTAGAAATTGCCCAAACCATTCAATCGGGCACTAAAAAGCTATATCGCCTCGTTCAAAACTTTTTGTTGTATGCCAAGCTAGAACTGCTTCTGCGCGACGATACGCGATCGCAGACGCTGCCACAGGGCGAAACCTACGAACCGAGTAGTTTGATTACAGAAATCGCTACAAGACTGGCAAAACAGCGCGATCGCGCCGACGACCTGCAAATAAACCTAGATAATGCCATACTTGCCTGTCCTCACTTTGAGGTAGAAAAAGTAATAACGGAGTTGACGGATAACGCCTTCAAGTTCTCCCAACCCAGAACCCCCGTTCAAGTTTCAAGCCATCACGATCACACTGCCTATCACGTCACCATCATCAATCAAGGGCGCGGCATGACCCACGCTCAAATTGCTAGCATCGGTGCCTATATCCAGTTTGAGCGACAATATTATGAACAGCAAGGCGTAGGACTCGGACTCGCGATCGCCCATCGCTTGCTCAGCCTCTACAACGGACAGTTGATCATCAACAGCATCCCCAATCAATCAACCTGCGTAAAAGCCAGCTTTCCGCTATGGCAAGGTGAAGAGTAGGGGTCAGGGGTCAGGGGTCAGATATTTATGCCTCTCCGAAACCTGAAACCCGAAACCTGCTGTGAAACCTGACGTTATTCAACACTCGTCAATTGTTCTAGCTGTTGCCATACTTGATTCAGAACGCCATCCAATCCTTGGCGGGTGGCGGCGGAAATTTTGAAGATGGGGGCATGGCTGAGTTGATGCAGTTGGGCAGCGATCTCGTCTATATCCACAGATTCATCCACGGCATCTAGTTTGCTGAGTGCCACAATTTGAGGACGATCCGCTAAGCCGCGATCGTAGGCGTGGAGTTCGGCTTGAATCGTTTGATAGTTGGCGATCGGGTCTTCGCTGGTCACATCAATCAGGTGGAGCAATAGGCGAGTGCGTTCAATGTGACGCAAGAAGTCAAATCCTAGCCCAATGCCCAAATGTGCCCCTTCAATCAATCCCGGAATATCAGCAAACACGGTGCCGTCGCCCGTGGGTTTCCGTACTACGCCTAGATTAGGCACCAGCGTTGTAAAGGGATAGTCGGCAATTTTGGGTCGCGCGGCTGAGACTGCTGAAATGAACGTAGACTTTCCGGCATTGGGCAACCCGATAATCCCCACTTCTGCCAGTAATTTCAACTCTAACCGCAGCATCCGACCATCTCCGGGCAATCCGGGCAGGGCTATTTCGGGAGCGCGATTGTGATTGGTCAAAAAACAGGCGTTGCCTAAACCACCTTTGCCGCCCTTCGCTACACATACGGTTTGTTCGGGTTCTACTAAGTCGCCCAGTAATTCTTCGGTTTCTGCATCAAAAATGATGGTGCCACAGGGAACTTCAATAATGCGATCGTGCCCCGATGCTCCTGTGCATTTATTCGGTCCACCCCGAACCCCGTCATCTGCCTTATACAAACGGTTGTAGCGAAAATCTAGCAAAGTTTGCAGGTTCTCTACAGCTTTCACCAGCACCGAGCCACCCCTGCCCCCCGTGCCGCCGGAAGGTCCACCCGCAGGCACATACTTTTCTCGCCGGAAAGCAACCATTCCGTCGCCGCCATCCCCTGCCTTCACTTGAATTTCGGACTGATCAATAAATTGCATAGAACGCTCAGAATTCTCTCAATAGCAGGGTTCGATGGCGATAGTATTCACTTAAAGATATGAACTAGACACTATCGCAGCGATCCACCATTATACACGCAAACCAAGCCCCCTGTTTTGATGGTAAGTCGTGCATCCTTGATTCGGCAAATAGGCTGAACATCACAGCCCGTTTCCCGTCAAAACAAACGGTGCCCAGTAATAGGGATGCTGATAATTGGGATGGTCAATTAAGCTCAACTGCGCTCGTCGCAGGGCTGATGATTGCGTCACCGGTGCTGAGGGTGTGCTTTTGGCAAGCTGACTATAAAACTCATGCATCAGCCCTTGGGTGCTGGCATCATCCACTAGCCAGAGCGATGCCAGCACCGTACCCGCACCGCGAGTGAGGAAGTAGGAACTTAATCCCGAAATTTCGATGCCGTCTTGGTCTGCGCCTCCCAATGCCGTTTGACACGCCGATAGCACCACCAGCGCCACTTGGTTCAAGTACTGCAACGTTTGAATTTCAGGAATGGTCAGCTTTTTGCCGTTGCCCAAAAGTAGGTAGGAATCTTCGGGGCGACCCGGCACAACCGCCGCATGAGTCGCCATATGCAAGACTTGATGTCCTATTAACTTATCTCGCAAAATAGGGAAGTTAAACGATTGATTGAGAAACTTCAAGCCGGGATAAATGCCTTGGGGATCGGTGCCATTTTGCCGGACGATCGCATCTAATTCCTTCGGGACATTTGGCAACGCTCGTTCCTCTTTAAATTCAGAGGCACCCAATGCCAAAACGCGAGTATCGGCAACTCGGACGGGTAGGCGTTTAGTCAGATCGGTTGATCCGGCAGTCAGAATGGTAGAAACAATGTAGGTTTCAATCAGGTATTGCTTGCCGTCAAACAGGGCAGCCATTGGAATGTAGCGGGTGACGCGATCGAGGGAAAATACCAGGTTTTTGATTTGGTTTGCTTTGAGTTCTTTTTCAATCGGCTGAATGAGCCACTTGTATAGCACTTGCCCTTTTTCTCGGACTGTTTTCTGCCCCAAGCTATATTGGGACACCGCTTCCCGAAACTCCAGTACGGCTTTGCCCAATTCCTTCCGACTCACGGGCACTTCCTGACTTTTCAAAATGCCGCCCTTCGATGCCCACAGCAGCCACAGTTTCTCGTCTTGAACAAAGGGATAAATCAATACTGTGTCGGGTTGGGCTTCTACAATTTGCCGGATTTTGCCCGTGTGCGTGGGGTTTAATGCATCGGGATCACCCCGCTTTGCTAAATCTTTGACCAGTGCGTTGGCAGTTTGAATGTATTGCCCGATCAGCATATCGAGTTGGTCGCGCAGTTGAGTTTGCTGGGCACACTGGGTGCGATCGCACTCGTACAGTTTTTTGCCAAACGCGATCAGGCTGCCATGCTGTTGCTGAATCGTAGTTTCGATTTTGGTCAGGGCGATCGCGGTGGGGTTGGTGGATGGATTAGCATTACGAGTGAACTCTCTGAGTTCTTGAACTTTCAGCAGTTCCAACACAGCTTGCGCTTCTAAAATGCGCCCTTGGGAGAGCAGTAAGTCGGCGAGGGTTCGATAGGTCTCGGCAACCGTCTGAGTGTAAGACTCTTGATCATCTTGGGGCAGTTGGCGTAGATTGCGCCGGATGGCTTCGCGCGTATTGACGGATTGTTTGTAGAAAGCGATCGCTAAATCTGGCTGCTGTTGAATTTGCGCCACGGTGCCAATGTTGCTCAAAACCGTTGCCTCCCCTGCGCGATCGCCCACTTCCATATAAATGCCCAACGCGTGCCGAAAGGGTATGAGTGCTTGAGAATACTGCTGAAGTTGAAACTGAGTGACCCCACTGTAATTGAGCAAATTAGCCTGGTTTGGGCGATCGCCAATGGCTTGATAGACTTTAAGCGATTGCTGATAGCGCTCCAACGCTTGAGGATATTCCTGCAAAAAATAGTGAATTAGCCCCAACATCGTCAAGTTTCTGGCTTCACTCTGGCGATCGCCCGATTTTTGCGCCGATGCCAAATCTTTTTGCACAATGTCTCGCCGTTTCAGCAACTCTTGAGAGGTCGGCTTTTGATGCAACCGTGCATCTGTTTTGCCAGCCACTACCAGTGCCGTCTGATAAAACTGAATCCAAGGGGATGTATCGGGACGCTTAGAAAGTCGGTTAACAAAATCGGTGAGTGGATCATTTTTCCCCAATTTGCGGTAAACCAGCGCTAGCTTACCCTGGATCATTACCTGCCCAATCCTGTCATTATTTTCTTCAAAAAAGTTGTCTGCCTGTTTGTAGGTCGCTAGAGCATTGGCATATTGCCCTTGAATATCTTGAATATCGGCGATCGCCATCAGCGTTGCTCCAGCCGATGAGTGATAGCCCAGCTCTTTCCGCAAGGCAAGGGCGCGACGATAGATCTCCAGCGCTTCGGGATATCGTCCTTGGGCTTGATATACCTCACCGATGTTGTGCAATGCCTGTGCTTT
Source organism: Leptolyngbya sp. CALU 1928 (assembly GCF_056784215.1). Taxonomy (NCBI): domain Bacteria; kingdom Bacillati; phylum Cyanobacteriota; class Cyanophyceae; order Leptolyngbyales; family Leptolyngbyaceae; genus Leptolyngbya; species Leptolyngbya sp. CALU 1928. Next base: position 262,389 of record NZ_JBXBCE010000001.1, read on the forward strand.
CTGTCCCTTGGATGATCTCTGTTCGGCGATCGCCAATGCCGCTTGATATGCCTCTAGCGCTTTGGGGTATTGAGCTTTTTTTTTTGCAGTTCGCCAATGTTGTTCAAAATTTCGGTTTCTATTTTAGACTCCGGTATCGTTTTGGCGATCTCTAACGCTTTTTGATACAGTTCTAAAGCTTGAGCATCTTGCTTCTGCTCGGAATATACTTTCCCCATGGCATTTAGAATGGTCGCTTCCCACAATGCCTTTTCAGGAATATCCTGAGCCGCTGTAATGGATTGTTGATAAAACGAGAGTGCCTGATCAGTCTGCTTAAGCTTGCGATAAGCTGCCCCCATGCCAAACAGCGCAAGAGATTCTCCCCGCTTATCCTGCGCTAGTCTAAACAGCGTCAACGCTTCACGATACGATTCCAACACTTTGGCATGTTGTTTAGTATCTTGCTGCAAGTTGGCGATCGATAACAACACAAGACCTACTCTTGAGGGCTGGTTTAACGCTTTACGAATTGCCAATGCTTTCTGATAAGCCTCCATCGCTTCTGCTGTTTGTTTTTGGGCTTTATGTAGGGTGCCTATTTTTTGCAGAATGGTGCTTTCTAGGGCGCGATCGCCTGTTTGTTCCGCCTGTTTCAGCGCTTGACGGTAGGTTGCTAGCGCTTCTCGAAATTGCTTGGTTGTTTGCTGCTGTTCCGCTTGCTGCATCAACTGACGCATTTCGGTTTTAGCTTGGACAATGAACTGTTTCCGAGCGTCTTTCGCAAACTGATTCGCCTCTAAACGGCTGTCTGCCCTGGTTGGGTCTGCAATCGTTTGAGCATTTGCAGCGCGTGGAGTAAAAAGCGGCAGCGGAGCCAAGAAAAAGCAAAGGAGAGAAGCCGGGATAAAAATCAGCCAGCGGTGAAGTAGGTTCATAGAACGGGGTGAATAGAGTAAATCACTAAGCTAGTGCTGCTCAATTTATCATCAGGGAACCCAAAAAATATGCAGGTTTATCTCATACCGTTTTGAGTTTTGAGTTCTAAAACACAGAGGCATTGCCGTTTTCAGAAAGCCATCTGTCACGTTTCAATTTCAATTTCAAATTGGCATTACAACTGTCTTGAGATTGGCAGAGGCGAAAGCTAGCAAACGGCTATCATAGGCTGTACTTGGTGACTACCAGTCATGACCTATTGCCTCAACCCTGATTGCCAAAAGACGCGCAATCCTGATAGTGCAAAAATCTGCCGCAACTGTGGAGCAACGCTGTGGCTGAAGGATCGCTATCGGGCGATCGCCGCGATCGGTCAAGGGGGTTTTGGCAGAACCTTTTTGGCGGTGGATGAAGACAAGCCCTCCAAGCCGCGCTGTGTGATCAAGCAGTTTTTGCCTGTTGCCCAAAATCCACGCAATCTCAAGAAAGCCGCCGATTTATTTGAAAAAGAGGCGGTGCGGCTGGAAGAACTGGGGCATCATCCGCAGATTCCCGAACTGTTCGCCTACTTTCGCCAAGACGGACAGCAGTATTTGATTCAAGAATTTATCTATGGCACAACCCTTGCCGATCTGCTGACCCAAGGAGCCTTTGCCGAAGGACAGGTGCGGGAAGTGCTGACTAGCCTTTTGCCTGTGCTGGAGTTTATCCACGGGCATAACGTGATTCATCGGGACATTAAACCCGGCAATATTATCAGCATGACCAATGCACGGGGCGATTTGGCATTTCCCCCACCCGGCAAACTCGACTGGACAACATTGCAGCAAGCTCTTGCGACTGAAGCCGCTCAGGGTTTTCGGAATGTCATCAGTCCGTCCTACCGATTTCATGAATTGCTTAGTTTTAGTTTGTCTCAACTGCCGAGAGAGTTTGCGATCGCGCTACAAACCTACGGTGAACAACTCTCTGCCCAATTCATTCGCTATCCCGCTCTACCCCTAGCCCAACGTCAATATCTGGTTGCCGATGCCAATCGCTTGGTGTTTGAACTACGGCAAGCATCCGAATCTAAACGGGAAGAAGTGGCGATTCCCGCAGGGATCGTTCCACGAATCGGGCGCTTAGGGCTGGTGGATTTTGGAGCCGCCAAATCGGTGAAGGGGTTGGAGCCGATGCAAACAGGAACCACGATCGGCAGTCCAGAGTATGTGGCACCGGAACAGGCGCGTGGGAAAGCTGTTTTTGCCAGTGATTTATATAGCTTGGGCGTAACTTGTATTCACTTATTGACCCAGCTTTCGCCCTATGACTTGTTTGATCCCCATGAAAACTCCTGGATTTGGCGTAAGTCCTTAACCTATCCCGTCAGCGACAAGCTGGGGTTTGTTTTAGATAAACTGCTGGAACCTGCCCTTCCCCGGCGATATCACTCTGCAATCGAAGTATTACAGGATTTAGAGGGAGCGACTCCCGTAGGGATTCCTGTGGAAAGCTTTGCGAACGTTCCACGAATCGCCGTCTCCGCCGCCGCCCTATCCGCTGCATCCATGCCGATCGCCATCTCCCCGGCTCAGCCCTCGTTTCAAATTACTCCCCGCCCCCGCTTAATCTCTCCCGGATTAGCACCTGCCTTGGAAGCCGATCCGACAATTTTGAATGCGCCGCCAGAACCACCAAAGTCAAAGCGTAAAGTTTCACCAAGCTGGCACTGCACTCATACCTTCGAGGCGATGGGCAGAATTTATGCGATCGCCCTCAGCCCCAAGGAACCCATTTTGGCAAGCGCGATTGGCAACACGATTAAACTCTGGGATCTCGACACCCTCCAACCCCTCCGCACGCTCACCGGACATCTGGATATTATTCCCGCGATCGTCATCAGTCCCGACGGCAATCTGTTGATTAGCGGCAGTGCCGACAAAGCCATTACCTTCTGGGACATTGCTACTGGCAGGCGGCTGGCAAATCTGCCCCTACACGCCGATACCGTATTAGCCCTCGCCGTATCGCCCGTGGAAAAACTCCTTGCCAGCAGCAGTTTTTACGATCCCATCACCCTATGGGATATGGCGTTGGGGCACAAACGTCATGGCTTGTTAGGGCATTCTACCCGGATTGATGCGCTGGCGTTTAACCCTGATGGCACCCTACTGGCAAGCGGCAGTGGCGATCGGACGATCAAACTCTGGAGTACAGATACTGGCGAAGAATTCCGTACTCTTACGGGACATACTCATCAAATTTCCAGTCTGGCGTTTAGTCCCGATGGCAATACTTTGGCAAGCGCCAGTTGGGATGGCACGGTCAAACTATGGAACTTGAAAACCCGCCGCCCAGGACGGTCTCTAGAGGCATCGGGACGCGTGAATAGTCTGGCATGGAGCGCTGATGGTAATAAATTGGCGATCGCCAGCGACACTCTCCAAATTTGGACTCCTGCCTCTCGGAAAACCAATCCCGTCCTATCGGGACATACGGATGCTATTACTGCCGTGATTTTTGGACGCGATGACTTTACTCTGATTAGCGCTAGTGGCGATCGCACCATCAAACTTTGGCGTTGGGAATAGGCTCAATTTGCTGTGGACTCGTTACAGCAAAATCAATTAAGGGAACGCTAAGTACTACGTCTCACGAGTTTTCTTTAGCATTGCAAATTTGCTGCATGGTGGAAATCAACCGCTACTACACAATCCTAGGACTTGCCCCCAACGCACCTCTCGCAGAAGTCAAACAAGCTTACCGAACTCTGGCAAAAATTTGGCATCCCGATCGACTTAGCCAAGAACCTCAGCTAAAGCTACAGGCGGAAGCAAAGATCAAGCTGATTAATGAAGCCTATCAACACCTCAAAGATCACCTGTCCACGCCGATGCCCGTCGATCGCGCCACTCTTGAATCACCGCCAGCATCACCGCCAGCCTCTACGGAAGTCTCCACTAGGCACACTAGACCAGAGATTTACTACAACCAAGGAGCCGAACACGCTAAAGACGGTCGCTATAAAGAAGCTTTGCATGACTTCAGCATGGCAATTCGACTGAATCCTAACTATGCTGAAGCCTATCGCTATCGGGGGTTTATAAACTCAATGTTGGGATTTGAGTTGGGCGCAGAAGCCGATTTGCAGAAGGCAAAAACACTTGGATTAAAAAAATCATCCACTGCCCAAAATACCTCAGCCAAGCAACAAACGCCTGCGGCTCATGCTTCAACAACACCATCACCCACAGCGAAGAAAGCGCCTTTTTCTCAATCGTGGAAATGTGTGCAAACCTGGCAAGACCCCTCAGGGGCTGTGACAACTATTGCCCTCAGTCCAGATGGGAAAATGCTGGCAAGTAGCAGCACAGACAACACGGTGAAACTTTGGAACCTGCGAACGGGCAAAGTATTTTGCAGCCTAACGGGTCATACGGCTTGGGTTCTATCGATCGCATTTAGCCCCGATGGGCAAGTGCTTGCTAGCGCCAGCGAGGATCACACTATTAAACTTTGGCACCTAAAAACTGGCTCGTTAATCCGCACCTTCACTGGGCATACCCAAGCGATCGCAACTATTGCCTTTAATCCAAATAGACAAACTCTGATCAGCGCAGGTCAGGATGGACTAATCAAAGTGTGGAATTTATCTGCTGGAAAATTTTCTCACGATCTGCCCTTACCGATGATTCCAGTTCGGGCGATCGCCATTAGCCCTGATGGTCAGATATTGGCGATTGCGAACCGCGATCGCACACTCATACTGTGGCATTTACCGCTCAATCAAATTCTCCGAACCTTAATCTGGGACAGTGACTTAACTGCTAACGTCACTTTTAGCAACAGGGGTCGATATCTGGCTTTTGCCAACGCCGACCACACTATCAAAATTTGGGATGTGCAATCAAACGCGATCAAACACACTATTTCTGCCCACTCAGACTTAATCAAAGCGCTGGCATTTAGCCCTAATGAAAAAGTGCTTGCCAGTGGCAGCAAAAATCAAACCATCAAACTGTGGAACATGGAAACAGGCAAGTCATTAGACACTCTAAAGGGTCATCGAGACACCATTAAATCAGTTGCATTCAGCCCAGACGGTCAAACTTTATGGAGCGCCAGTTTCGACAAAAGCATCAACCTATGGCGTTGAGAATAGGCTCATCCCATACCAGGAATTAAACCACCGCTCAAGCGGCTCATTGCAGTACTAGCGATATCAGAATAGCGAAGTTGACCGCATAGAATTTTCCCAAAGGCAGCCGTTGCTGTGGGTCGCTTAATGCCTTTTTTGTAGGCAAGCCCTGGAAATCGGTAAAAAGCTCCGGCAATGCGCTGTGCCCAAAGCATTTCTGATCCCCAGCGATCGTGGATTACCTGAGTGTAGTTTTCTAATGCGTTTAATTTGCCCACCAGCGCTTGGTCGATCGCCTCGGCTGCTTTTACACCCGTAAACATTGCCGGACGAACTCCCTCGGCAATCAATGGATCGACCATGCAAGCGGCTTCTCCTGCCAACACAGCATTTTGCGTGTGCAGCTTTTGGTTGCCATCCCATAAACAAATCGGCTGCACAAACTGCTGACAGTCCGCCGGATTAATTCCCGTTTGCTTAGCAAAGTCTGCCATGATAACGTGCAAGTCCGACGGCTCGTTTCCGCGAAAAGTTGCCCCCGCAATCGAGCAGCGATCGCCCTTGGGAAAGCTAGAAATATAGCCATTTTTGACCATGCCAAATTCAAACTTGGCGATATGAGGCTGGTTGCCAGCAGTAGAGGATTCTAGGATCGTTCCCATCCGTTGTTTAGCCTGTTTGAATCCCAACCATTGCCGCATTGAACCAGCGGCTCCATCGGCAGCAATCAAATAGCGGGCTTCAATCGTGCCATTGGCGGTTCTAACGTGCCAGCGATCGCCCTTAAACTCAATGCCCGTTGCAGTTGTGTTATCTCGTAGTTCCACGCCTTGCGCTTGCGCCTGCTGCACCAAGAAATGGTCAAAAACATCCCGCTGCACCATCCACATGGGTTCTGTGGCTTCGAGATGCGCTTCCACTGGATCTTCTAACTTCCACGTATATCGCAGGTTTTCGACCTTGCAAGCGATCGCGGGTGAAAAGTCAAAATCAAACCATTGGGCAACTTCAGGAGATACGCCACCCGCACAAGGTTTGTATCGAGGGAGTGCCTGCTTTTCTAGCAAAATTACCGAACGTCCACGTTTTGCTAAGTGATAGGCGGCAGAAGCACCCGCCGGACCTGCCCCTACAACGATACAATCAAACGCCATGACGGAACACTCCTCTAAATTAATCCAACTGCACTGTATTTTGCCAAGTTAGCTTACCGCCGCCCTATCAAACAATGGTTTAGAAAAGAGTTCTTTAAAGCTCCATAGAAGCGCTATTTTAAGGCGCAACACCCCGTTTATGAAACAGATTATTTGCTGCGCCCAACGCTCAAAACACTATCCTCCCTAGCTTAGAGAAGCCAATATATTTACAGGTGTTTAGTAAAGGAGCTTTACATTCTCAGGCGATCACTCAGGCGATCGCCTAAGGAAAAGATGGAATTCCTAACACTGGGCAAGGAAAGTCATGGACAAACTGCTGCACTAACGGGTGATTGGCAAACTGGCATCCTAAAACTAAAACAGTTGCAGACTCTGCTTGAACAACTTGACGAAGCTCGTCTGCCAAATTGCCAAACCGCAGATGGGTTTTAAGAGAACCCCGCCACTCGTTGGCTAGATGACGCGCTTGCCACAAAATATGATCTGCCTGTTCAAATTGATGCATTTGCCAATCAAAAGCACTGCAACTATCATCCTGAGCCAAGGGCAATTCAGCCACCAAGCTAGTACTCGCTTTATGGATAGCCTGAGCCTGAATAGATTCACCACACTTGCGAATCGGCAATGAATACGCCGGATCTTTTGTCAGATCGGGGCGATCAAGGAGATCTAAATAGCCGGTGCGATCGCTCCCCTCCAAGCTTCGATCCACCACATAAATGACCTGAACCATTACCGACTTTTGGGTTGCTAAGCGTGTTTGATGAGCAATCCATAAAGTCAAATCTAGCGCCGTCTGGCTATTTGGAGAGGCATTGTAGCCAACTAAAAGATTAATTTCATTAGGATTTGACAACGCAGCGTTATTTCCCTGGTTGGAAACTAGCACCATTCGCTTTGCCATTTCAGAACAGCCCAGTGCGTTTTCAAGACGCACCAACATTGGAAGAATTTCCACAGTATTTATCCCCTCTTAGACATTGGTTTACGAGAGGTGGGTCAAAGCGATAAACATGTTTAGACTCTGTGCTAGATGGCTATCCAGCATTAGAGGTCAACTACATATCTATCAGGAGGCACCAATAACCACGACTAGAAAGCCTCAGCATTGGGCGCTCCTTCCATTGCCGACGGAGTTAGCTGACGGGCTAAGACTGGAAGGTGTCTCTCTTACGAGCTTACAAGTCGCAAGATTCGCCCCAAAGAAACCGGTTCCTCCGCTCTGATACGTGCGTCAGTTTAGCTTAATTAAAAGCTATTACACTGCACCTCAGATTAGGCTACCCACTAAATTGACAGGTGAAGCTGATAGGTGAAGTTGATAAAGACGCTGATGTTGGGTAACGTTTATGAACTATTCCCCAGTTTATGGGAACTCATTGCACAAAACTGCCACCTTCAAAACAATCAGCCTTATGATGGATCGAATCTAGCCTAACAAATACCCTCCGCTAATATAGCCTGCTGATTTTAAAACAGCTATGTTTCTTCGGGATGGTTACAGCGACTATAGAATATGCACAACACCCGATTCGACGATAGATTTCTTGTACGTAATTGGATTTTTTGGGCGTGACTTCCCTTACAACTTCAGGACTTGACTTAAACCAATTGTTTCCGTTTAATCTAGATGATTTCCAGATTCAGGCGATCGCCGCACTAGAGTCAGGCAAATCGGTGGTCGTGTGTGCGCCTACGGGTTCTGGCAAAACGTTGGTTGGAGAATATGCGATTCATCGAGCGATCGCACGTGGACGGCGGGTTTTCTACACCACACCCCTCAAAGCCTTATCCAACCAAAAGCTGCGAGATTTTCGTGAAATGTTTGGGTTTGACCAAGTGGGGCTGCTCACGGGGGATATCTCCATCAACCGCGATGCCCCCGTATTGGTGATGACCACCGAAATCTTTCGCAATATGCTTTACGGCACGCCGATTGGAGAAGTGGGCACCTCGCTCACGGGCGTAGAAGCCGTAGTGCTAGATGAATGCCATTACATGAACGATCGCCAGCGAGGCACCGTTTGGGAAGAATCCATCATCTATTGCCCACCAGAAATTCAACTCGTTGCTCTTTCCGCCACGGTTGCCAATAGCGATCAATTGACGGATTGGATTCATCAAGTGCATGGACCCACCGAGTTGATCTATTCTGATTTTCGCCCCGTGCCCCTCAGCTTTCACTTTTGTAATCCCAAGGGGTTGTTTCCCCTGCTCGACGTTAGTCAAAAGCGGATTCATCCCCGGCTCAAACCTAAGGGCGGCAAAATGGCGGGTCGGATGGGGGGCAGTCAGCGATCGCCCAAACAAGACAGCCCCTCCTTGGCATATTTGGTCAGCCAGTTACAACAGCGGGATATGCTACCCGCGATTTATTTCATCTTCAGTCGGCGGAACTGCGACCAGGCAATTGATCAAGTGCGTCACTTATCCTTGGTCAACCGTGATGAAGCCGCGCGGCTGAAGCAGCAAATCGATGATTTCTTGGAACGCAACCCCGAAGCCGGACGAGCCGGACAGGTGGAGCCGCTGTATCACGGGATTGCCGCCCACCATGCGGGCATATTACCTGCCTGGAAAGGATTGGTAGAAGAACTATTTCAGCAGGGGTTAATTAAGGTCGTGTTTGCCACGGAAACTCTGGCAGCGGGAATTAATATGCCAGCCCGAACAACGGTGATTTCTAGCCTTTCCAAGCGGACGGATTTGGGACATCGCTTGCTGAACGCGTCTGAGTTTTTGCAGATGGCAGGACGCGCCGGACGACGCGGCATGGATGTGCAAGGCTATGTGGTGACGGCGCAAACGCAATTTGAAGGCGCACGGGAAGCTGCCTATCTAGCCACAGCGGCAGCCGATCCCTTGGTGAGTCAGTTCACTCCCAGCTATGGCATGGTGCTAAACCTGCTGCAAACTCACAGTTTGGAAGAAACCCAGGAATTAATCGAGCGCAGTTTTGGACAATACCTCTCGACGCTATACCTCCGTCCTCAACAGGAGGCGATCGCACAACTGGATGCGGAGCTTGCCCAGATTAACGCTCAAATTGAAGAGGTGGATTGGAACCTGTTAGGGCAATACGAAAAACTGCAAGAGCGGTTGAAGGAAGAGCGTCGCTTATTGAAGATCTTGCAGCAGCAGGCAAATGAGGTGCGATCAACCGATATGGGCATGGCGCTTTCCTTCGCCGTCGCCGGAACGATTATTAGCCTAAAAAGTTCGCAAAATGGCAGTCCTCACCAACTCGCTGCCGTTCTAGTGATGAAGATTGCGGGATCAGGGCAGTTTCCTTATCTGGTTTGCCTTGGCAAAGACAATCGCTGGTATATCGCCACGGTGGGTGATGTGGCAGAGTTGCGTGGCGAGATTCCTCGAATGACTGAGGTGGATGACCTGACTCCGCCGTCTGATATGCCGCCCAAACCCGGACAAACTCGTAAAGGTGATGAAAAAACTGGGGCGATCGCTCAAAAAATCCCCCCAGCCCCCGCTCTGGCAGATCATGCCCCGGAAGTGCATACCCAACAACAACGGATGCAGGGCGTAGAAGCTGAAATGCAGGCGCATCCCGTGCATCAATGGGGCAATCGCGCCACCATTCAAAAGCGCCAAAAACGCATGATTTCTATTCGCGACGAATTGAGCGATCGCCGCAACAAACTCAATCATCAAGCCCATCGCTATTGGGAAGCCTTCCTCGACCTGATCGACATCCTGCGCGATTTCGGCTGTCTAGATGACCTGATTCCCACGCCTCTAGGTCAATCCACCGCTGCTATTCGCGGCGACAACGAGCTTTGGCTAGGCTTAGCCCTAACCTCTGGCGAACTAGGGTCATTGGCTCCCCATCACCTCGCTGCCGCCTGCGCCGCCCTCATCACCGAGGTTTCTCGCCCAGATATGTGGACTCACTATAAAACTCCGGGTGAGGTAGAAGAAGCCCTAAATGGACTCCGCACTACTCGTCAGCGCTTATTTCAGCGCCAGCGGCGGCTTCAGGTGGTGCTGCCTGTGTGGCTAGAGTATGAATTTGTCGGCATTGTGGAACAGTGGGCGCTAGGCATTGAGTGGACTGAGATTTGCGCCAACACGAGCTTGGATGAAGGCGACGTGGTAAGAATTCTGCGCCGCACATTGGATTTTCTCTCCCAAATCCCCCATGTGCCCCACTTGCCCAACGAGCTAAAACGAAACGCCGTCAGAGCCATTCAACTGATCGATCGTTTTCCCGTCAGTGGCGCAATCGAATAAAGGAGAGTTATCCAGCATCAGCAATGACCTGTCCAATTTCTTGGGGGGTCGCACCGATCGCTAGCATTGCTCGGATCAACAATTCAATAGAAACTGAAGCATCGCCATTTTCTGCATTCGCAATCCGGGGTTGGCTAGAATGCATTTTTTCTGCCAACTCAGCCTGGGTCATCGTTTTTTGCCTGCGTTCTTTCAGATGGCGGCTAAGCGATAACTTGATCTCAATCAAAGCAGTTTCTTCTGAAGTTAGCTCTAAGAAATCGGAAACGGTGCCAACCTTTCAACCCTTCGCTTCTAAATGCTCTTTCTGAATCTGATCCATCGCTAGCCCTCCACTCTTTGTCATATTAATCTGATAAATATTTTTCTCTTACAAATCACTATCCAATGTGTCTAGTATTAATGCATAAGGGCGGTATCATGCAGGGCATACTGAAAACGCCGACTAGCGATCGCGGAGTTTTGTACAGCAGATATGAAGCAAGCGGCATATCAGGATATTAATCCAGTATCTTCACCGTCCCACTTACAAGCTTTCTTTAACTGTTCTAGCGATGTCATCATCGAGTATGACCCAGCGCTTAGATGTTTAGCGGTTAACCCAGCCGGAGTCTTGGTGTTGCAAATTTTGCCGCAGGACTTTATTGGTAAAACTAGCCAGGAATTTATTAATCATCAGCTAGACCCTTTACCGCATTTGTCGTTCTTTCAAGCCCTATCAGCTTGCCTCGAACAAGTGCTACAAACGGGAGCGCCGATGCAGTCTCTTCACGAAATTACTGGAGAGCAAGAAACTCGTTTCTATGAATTTTCTTATACCCCGATTCAATCTGCCACGGGCATTGTTGCGATCGTCAGCGTAGGACGGGAGGTCACCGCTTCTCAGCTACGACAAAAGCAGATTGACCAGGTATTACGCAGGGCACAAACCCGACTGTTGTCGTTAATCCGAACGATCAATTCCTGCAACCTTGCCCATGAATCGCTACGGCAGCGAGAGGCAGTGCTGCAAACCGTTTTGGATAATATGCCTCAATACATTTTTTGGAAGGATGCGGAGTCGATTTATCAAGGGTGTAATCGGCAGTGGGCAGATTTGGTAGGCATTGCCAACGCCGATGAAATTGTGGGTAAAACCGACTACTCTTTTGCCTGGAGCCGAGAGGAGGCTGATAGCTACCGAGCATTTGATCAAACCGTCATAGGCAGCGGAGTGCCCCAACTGCGTGTATTGACTTCTCGGCTGCATGTCAATGGAGAGCAAATTTGGTTCAATGGCAACAAAATTCCCATTCAGGGACGTGATGGTAAGGTGATGGGAATTCTTTGTATGTTTGAAAATATCAGCGATCGCCAACGAGCAGACGAACTGAATAAAAGCGCTGAACTTCTGCAACTGGTACTCGACAATATTCCCCAAGCATTATTTTGGAAAGATAGAGAGTTAGTATATCTTGGTTGCAATCGCAACTGGGGCAAGGCGGCTGGTCTTGAAAACCCACTAGAAGTCGTGGGCAAAACTGATTACGACCTAATTTGGAAAGAGGAAGCCGAACTGTATCGCGAACAAGATCGTCAGGTGATGGAAACGGATACGCCCGTTTTGCACCTGATTGAACATCGTCATAATGCCGATGAACAGGAAGCCTGGATTGATGTAAATAAGCTGCCAATTCATGATGCTGATGGCAATGTGATTGGTATTCTGGGCACGATCGAAGATATTACTGAACGGAAACTGGCTGAAATTGCCTTACAGAAGTCGGAAGCTCAACTACGACAGCAAACCGAACAATTAGCCCAAACTCTGCGCGACCTGAAAAAGGCGCAGGCGCAGCTTGTGCAAACCGAAAAAATGTCGAGCTTAGGGCAATTGGTGGCGGGAGTTGCCCATGAAATCAATAATCCAGTTAATTTTATCTATGGCAACGTCAATCATGCCCACGACTATACTCAAGATTTATTGGGTTTGATCGAGCTTTATCAGCACCATTACCCGACCCCAGTACTCGCTGTGCAGCAAGAAATTGACGCGATCGACCTAGATTTCTTGCTGGAAGATTTGCCTAAGAGCTTGTCTTCGATGAAATTGGGGGCTGAGCGCATTCAAACGATTGTTTTGGCGCTCCGCAATTTCTCTCGCATGGACGAGGCAGCGGTAAAAGTGGTGGATATTCACGAGGGAATTGACAGCACGCTGATGATTTTGCACAGCCGTCTCAAGACTAAATCCAACATTCCTGATATTACAGTCATTAAAGAATATGGAAACCTGCCGAATGTGGAATGCTATGCAGGGCAACTTAACCAGGTGTTTATGAACATTTTGGCGAACGCGATCGATGCTTTGGAAGAGGGATCAGGGGTTAGAGATCGGGGGGCAGACAACAATCGACCTGCGACGATTCGCATCCGCACGGAAGTCACTGAGCATCAGCACGTGCGAATTTGCATTGCCGATAATGGGGTGGGTATGACAAAGGAAATCCAAAATCGCCTGTTTGATCCATTTTTTACCACCAAGGTTGTAGGCAAAGGAACCGGACTAGGACTTTCCATTAGCTATCAGATTGTTGTAGACCTGCATAAAGGACGCTTGCAGTGTTCTTCGGAACCAGGACAAGGCTGTGAGTTTTTGATTGAGGTGCCCATCAATCAAATGATGCCAGAAGACACTAAGTCCAGCATTGTTGAGGCTTTTTGTGCCGAGCCAACCCAGGATATTACGTGATCAGTAGGGGGAAATTAATTGCTGCTAGGACGCGATCGCCCTCAGCCCGCAATAGTTCACTTCATTTGAACCGAAGCTGTATCTGACACCTGACACCTGACTGAATATCTCTAGTTCTGCCAGCCACGCCAAGGATTAATTTCTACTGCCCCTTCTGGGGGCGTAAACACCACCTTGTAAAGAGCAAGAGGTTCTTGCACGGGTGCAGGTTTACCATCGGTGATTAATTTGCCTAGCTTGCTCAGTGGGGTTTCTTGGGCATAGCGAGCCGCCGCATCATTTTCGGCGCTGTAGTCCACCACGGTGCCATCTTCTTTAACCCGCACTTTATAAATGAGATCCTCACTAAAATTGGGAGCCGTTGTCCAGCCTTGATTAATTTGGCTCCGTAGTTTGGGCAAAATTGCTTCTAATTTGGCGGATTCTGTGATTTCGGTAATGCCTGTAATGGGCGAGGTCATCGTCTGTTTCCAGGGTGTGACTTCCAAATTACCGCTGGGGGTAAAAACTACTTTGAAGCGGGCGAGTGGATCGGTCGCGGGGCGATCGCCCTGACGAGCCACCAAACCCAGCAAGGGCGTTTTCGCAGCATTGTCTAAAGCGGCAGAATTTATTGGCTTATAGCCCAAGATTTCACCATCCTTACCCACGCCAACCTGGTAAGTTAGGTCTTGAGAAATGGCAGGTTTGGGAGTCCCCTGCTGCTCAATTTTTCCACGAAGTTGATCGCCTAGCTGCTCTAAAGTGGCACTATCTGTAATTTCAGGAGCCGCTACTAACGCTGCTTCCAGCTTTTGCAGATCGGCGGCAGGGCTAGGGCTAGGGCTTGAACTGACCGCGCTGGCGCTAGGCGATGGAGTCGGTTGGGGTGTGGAAGGAGTTGGAGATCCGGAAGGCGCGGGAGTGAGGGAGTTTGCAGCCTCGCCCGATCGCACGGGGTATAAATCTTTTGGCGGTTCTACTTTAGGGAAAGGCAGCAGCGAAAAGGCAAAAGCCGCCGCCGCTAAACTTGCCAGCCCGATCGCCCCTGGCACAACTTGCTTCGTGACGGGTTCAGTTTTGGCAATTTCTTTACGCGATAGGGGCTTTAAATTAAGCGATAAATCGGGCAGAGTTTGCGTATCTGCCAAAAGTTGATCGATCGCTTCCACCAGATCAAACAATTCGACGGTGCTGAGATCAATTTGGGTTGGATTAGGAGCGGTGATGTTCGTGCTGCTATCTAATACCATGGGCGATCGCAGACTAAGGCGATGGGTATTGTCATTCACCCGCTCAAGCTGCACTATTCCGATAGCCGCCTGCTTAGGCAGTCTCGTGGCGTGTAATCCACTCAAAAACTCTTGCGCGTATTGACTCACCACCGCGACTAAACTGTCTAAAAACTCCCGCCCCCCAGTTAAGGGCTTTTCCAATCGTGCCAACCGACATTCCGCATTGATCAAAATCGACAGTAACGGACGAAATTCAGTTGAATTTAGCAAAAAACTGTCGCTAAAGCCTTCTAGCATCAAGCTACAGTTAGGCAAGCTATACAAACGCTGAATCGTTGTCATGCTACTTCTCCATCAAACAAGCTGAACCAAAATCGCTGAATTCCATAGGTGCCCGTGCAGAATAAAAGCTGAGACAGGAGACTGAGGGCAAGCTGATTTAGCTTTTCATCCGAGTAATTATCTGCTACAGCAGCGCGACGGGGGTTCATTCGCGATCGAAAATGGGCGCGAAATCGCTCTAGATAGTCATTCAGGCGAAAGTGATGTTCCATAGACAACTGCTTTTCGGTCAGTTGATCATAGGCAATTAATAATTGTCGAATCAGCACCGTTAATTGTCTTGCAAGAGAACAGCCGACAATCACTAGCGCTTTGGCTTCCGTTAAGGTCAAGTCTCGGCGTTGATTATGACGGCGCAGCGGATTGGTGTTCCGTAAGCGCCAAAGAGCTACCCGATCCTTAATAATTTCGTCC
Source organism: Leptolyngbya sp. CALU 1928 (assembly GCF_056784215.1). Lineage (NCBI taxonomy): Bacteria > Bacillati > Cyanobacteriota > Cyanophyceae > Leptolyngbyales > Leptolyngbyaceae > Leptolyngbya > Leptolyngbya sp. CALU 1928. The sequence goes on from NZ_JBXBCE010000001.1 coordinate 277,536, forward strand.
AGTTCTAGCTCTTTTGAAGTCTGCAAAATGGCTTCTGAGCCATCAAGTTCTAAAGCTTCGATCGCCAATAGCAATAGATCAATTTCTATACGGGCACGCCGAGGACAGGTTTGATCGGGAATTGGGGGATCGGGCAAACTACCCAAGATGACGGGGGGGGAAGACTGGACGAGTGGACTATTCAACTGCATCACGCTCACAAAAGACGGTGTTTCTGACTATCTGACACAAACTCAAGTTCAAACGAACATAACAAGGCACTCAGTCGCATTCTATCGAAATCGGTGCATTTCAGGATAATCCTATTCTTGCGGTTGACAACACGATCATTCAGGGTTGCTTAGGGAAGTTGGATCAAACTAGTCTGGGGTTTGGTGCAACGGTAAGTCAAGCACAAAGCGGGTCAGGCGATCGCAACTGCTGGCTTGAATACTTCCTCCTAGTGGCTCCACCAGTTTTTTAACCAGTGCCAACCCTAGCCCAGTTCCGCCATGTTTCCACGGATCATTGTTTGGAATCCGATAAAACTTATCAAAAATATGGGTGAGTTGCTCTGGCGAAATTTCTACCCCAGAATTGCTGATTTGAAAACTCCAGCGTGGTTTAGTAGACGCGATCGCGCTCTGCGCTCTGTAGCCATTTGCCATAGTCTTTGGCAGTATTCTCCCATTGTTTCCGGACATCACACTCGTTTCCTGAAATACCTCTTGGCTCAAAGCGATTGCTTCTGGCTGAATTAGCTGAACCGATAAGGTGATTGTCTCACCAGTCGGCGTGTATTTACAGGCGTTACTGAGCAATTCACTCAGAATCCGCTCCAATCGGGAAGGATCGGTGATGAAAGGGGGCAAGCTAGGGGGCACATCTAGCTGAAAGAGTTGGTTTTGGCTATGGGCGCGTTCTAAAAAGGGTTGCGCTAGCCTGAGTATCCAGGTAGCAAGGTCTATTGTTTGCCAGGTAGGGCTATCCGCCCCAGTTTCTAGCCGAGAGAGATCGAGCAAGTCATTAATCAAGCTAATCTCTCGCTGACATTCATTTTTTAAGATTTGAAAATATCGAACCAAGGAACTGGAGGGGTTATCGAGCAAATGTTGGCTTTCCAAGTTGATTTCTAACATTTGAGTTGCCAGTTTAATGTTAGAGATTGGCGTTCGCAGTTCGTGGGATACGGTACTCAAAAAATCATCTTTGAGCAGATTTAAGGTTTCTAACGCTTCAACTTGAGCCTGCGCTTTTTGGTAGAGTCTTGCCTGCCGAATGGCGATCGCGCATTGATTCGCGACCTGCTGCACCAGGCGAATATCTTGGTCATTGAAGGCGCGATGTTTTTGACTCACCAGCCACAAATCTCCTAGGACTCCTTGATCATCCAAAATAGGGCAGGCAAGCATGGCAACATGCCCTCGGAGCGGGTTGGGCACCAAAGAGCAAAACTGAAAATAATAGCCCTGAAGCAATTGGCGATATCCTTCAGGAAAATTATCCATAATCACCGTTCGCCCTTGTAAAGGCACGATTGAATCGGTGTATTCATAGGAAACTTTGGACGTGCGGTTTTCTAGGTCATAGATTGCGGCATTACAGCCCGTTACCCCAATGCCGATCGCCAATTCCCGTACAGCGGTTTGCAAAATTTGGTCTTCATCCAAATTGTCCCGCACGCGATCAGTGATTCGCTTTAAGGTGGCTTCAAATTCTGAGGCAAGCTGTAATTCTGCCGTGCGAATTTGCACCTGACGTTCTAGCTCTGCATTGGTGCGCTGCACCTGCTGATAAATTTCTGATTGTTCAATCGATCTGCCGACCTGAGAGGTTAATTGCTTCAAAGAGTCAATTTCAAAGGCTGTCCAGGAGCGCGGGGCACAGCAGTGATGGATTACCAGTAGCCCCCACAGTTGATCTTGGTGCAAAATGGGCAGGGTTAAAATAGCCCTCACCTGAAGGGTTTCTAAAAAGGTGAAATAGCAGGGTGTCAGGTTGGCGGTGTGAATATCCGAGATCGCCTTAATTTGCCCTTGCTGATAAAAGCGCTTGGAATTAACAAAACAGGGATCTTCAAAGGTTTTACCGAGCAGAGTTTCCCAGCCTACAGCAATGGATTCGCTTAAAACCATGCCGCTCCAGTTGGGGCGAAACCGAAATACTCCGACGCGATCAGTTTGCAAAAATTCACGAATGCCGTTTACATACAGGCTAAAGATTTCCTTCAACTCAAGCGATTCGCGAATTTGATTGGCAATTTGGGTCAGTCGATGAGTTTGTTCTGCTTGCTGCTGCCGACTTGTTTCTGCCTGTTTTTGATCTGAGATGTCTTCAATCACATACAGAACACAGAGCAACTGGTTTTCGTCAGGCTGGTTTTCTACAAGCTGATCACCTTCAACCAGAGGCACTCGCACGATTTTTAGAGTTTTCTGTTTTTCAGCAGGGTATTCAATGGTTTCTTCAACCGTTGTTTGAATTCCTTGCTGCAATACGATGCGATCGCACACTTCCATGCGATCGGCTAAGGTCTGTGGTAAAAAACTATGTAGGGTTGTGCCATGCACCTGTTCCGCAGCGATGCCAAACAGTAACTCTGCCTGTTTATTCCAGAACGTGATCACGCCATTCTGTGCCTTAACAAAAACAGCGACAGGAAAATGCTGATATAGGCGTTGCGCTAAATCGTGAGAAGCAGCGTGAGGTTTAGTCACAGATGGCAATAGTGGCGGTTCAACCAAGACAGATGATTCTCCAATATGGGGGGCGAGGCAAACTACTATTCAACCGCTGATTTGCTGAAACCTTGGAACTTATAGTTTGGCAGCCGATTCCCCTAGTATTGACCATATAAAGATAGTTTGTATCTACCAGTTCGAGAAGGTTTAAACGAAAAGATCGTTTAAACCTGCTTTTTCTTTCTGATGGATGGTCATTTTTTAAAGCTAACCATTTGCGATCTTTTATGCCACCTCTAAACAGTTATTTGACTGCCAACTTTCGAGTGAGATGTCCCCTAAATCGTTGAGGCTCTAGATGTCGAGGCTTGTAACGTGGGCAGCCGCGAGTCTACTAACCGATCCAACCAGGCTTCTAGATAAACTTGATTGGTTTGCTGCTGATCCAGGTCGGTTGTATCGATTGGATAAGGCATTAATCCCAATATGGCAGCAGTCATCACACAAAACATAGATTTCTGAAAGCTGACGCAAATCAGCACCCGCAGGTTTTCTTCGCCTCTAGGCGATCGCTGGTAAATTGTGTGTAGATAATCTGGCAAATAATGGCGCATATCCTGCATTAGCAGCGTCGGAGGAATGCCCGCCCCGCCGACTGGCAAGGGATCGGCATATAGAGCCCCGTAGTTAAAACGACCGGGATCGGGAGAAATCTGGCGAGCTTGGGCGTTATAGGAGATGGTGCCCATGAAGGGAAACGAGCGAAAAAACACCGCTTCGATGTAGGGGACGGCGGTGTCCATTAAAAAGGTGATTTCGGCAGATTTAGGAATAATGTCGTAGTTTTGGTCGCCAATTTTGACGGCGTAGGTGATGGGCTGATTGGCGGCTTCTACCAAGGCTGCCAAAATGTGGGCGACGATATCGGGAATGGTCTTAATGTCTCCTTGATCATAGCGATCGGACAAGCTGAGAAACATGGCGCTCATCACGTTCCAAAACTGCCCTAAAGCGCTGTAATAGGCTGATTGTCGAATTTGTTCTGGCAAAAATTCAGGGAACGTATTAGAAAGCCCCTGCATCAAAAAGTTACCTTTCAGTTTTGCCGCGATCGCCTGCTGTGCCAGTTCGTTAAACTCAGGTGTATCTAAGTACGCGTCTAGCTTGCCGCCCCCGTGATACATCATGGATTTCATGCAGTATTCGGCAAATTCGTAGTTAATGCGATCGTGTCCCCAATGCTTTAAAAGCTTATTGAGCGACAAGTCACCATTAAAGTATTTGAAAAAAGGAAAAAGCTCCAAAAACTGATGTTCTGAAATGTAGATGAGATTTTTCCAATAGGCATCTAAAACAATGCCATAGCTTTTGAGAATGCCAACGACCTCAATCACATTTTCTGGCGAATCGGGCAGTAACGCTCCTCCCGCTTGCATCTGATGAATAATCTCGATGAGGGGATGGCTAGACGTGGATGGTTTGGGGGCGATCGTCCTGTTCATAGTGAGGAAGTTGAAAAATCAGTAGTTAAAATAGGTGCCTTAGGGAGAATTTGCGGCAGAGGTCGATTGAACAATCGGCAGTAAAATTGCAGGCTGCTTGGGCAGTGGGGGGATTTGTGGAGCAATTGCGATTGCGGATGGGGGTGCCAGTAGTGCCGTCGTCGTCTCGCTCCAATACCCTAGCCAATTGGGCTGCAAGCCGAGGACTACGATTAAAAGCGCTAGAGCAAAGGCAGGTAAGCGTTCCGACCAAGCAACTCTGGGTAAATTAGCAAACTGTTCAGGTAAGCGTCCAAAAAAGGTGCGATTTACCAGCAGCAAAAAATAGACGGCTGTTAGCCCAGTACCAATCATAGAAATGAGAGTTTGCACCGGGAAGACCGGAAAACTGCCTCGGAAGATCAAAAACTCAGAAATAAACCCCGTCATGCCCGGAATTCCGGCACTTGCCATGACTCCTATCACCATGAGCGAACCAACGATGGGCATTCCCCGCTCAGGATTGAGCAATCCGCACAGAACGGTAATATCACGGGTGCCTGTCTTTTTATAAACCACTCCCACTAACAGAAACAGCATGGCAGAAATCAGCCCATGGCTCACCATTTGGAACACCGTACCCAAAATGCTCAAGGGGGTAGCAGCGGCTCCAGCGAGCAACACATAGCCCATGTGCGCGAGGGAACTGTAAGCAACCATCTTTTTCATATCAATCTGGGCGATCGCGGCAAACGCACCATACAGCACACTCACCACTGCCCAAGTTGCTAACCAAGGCGATAGCACCGTCCAGGCTTCAGGCAGTAATCCCAGTCCAAACCGCAATAGCCCGTAGGTGCCCAGTTTAAGTAGCACCCCTGCCAACAGCACCGAAATTGGGGTAGACGCTTCCACATGGGCATCGGGCAACCAAGTGTGAAAGGGGAAAAGCGGAATTTTGATGCCAAAACCCACCAGCAGCAGCCCCAGTAATAAACATTGGGTGATTAAGGGCAGTGATTCAGTATGAATATCCGCATAATCAAACGTGGATGACTGGCTCAGCCAAACGATTCCTAAAAATGCCGCCAGAATAAGAATGCCCGAAACAGCCGTATAGATTAAAAATTTGGTTGCCGCATAGCTCCGTTGAGCGCCACCCCAAATTGCAATCAGGAAGTATAGCGGAATTAACTCCAACTCATAAAACAGGAAAAATAATAGTAAGTTCTCTGATAAAAAGGCTCCAGCCACACCCGTGTTGAGCAACAGTACCAAAATGTAATACAAGCGAGGACGCTGAATTGATTTTTCTGTACTGTAAATGGCAATCCAGGTCAACAACCCGTTTAAGACGACTAACGGCAGGGATAAGCCATCCAGTCCTAGCTGATAATTGAGTCCTAGCGGCTCAAGCCAAGGAATCTGTTCTTGAAACTGAGACGGGAGGCTGCTCGAATCAAACTGGAGTGCCAAAGAGATCGATAGCACAAAGGTGATTGCGGCTGTAATCAGGGCAATGAGTCGCTCAGCGTTAGAGAGCAGCGATTCCCATAGGGATTGTTTCACGAATCGTGCGGTTGTTGACTCATCAGTTTGCGGCAACAGTCCAATTAAGACGGCTCCAAGTACGGGAATCCAAACTAGGGCACTGAGCATATCAAAAGAGAATAAAGAATAAATGAACTAGTTAGGGCAAACAATCAGTAAAGGAGTGAAAGAGTAAAACCGTGAAGGAGTCCCTAATCCTGTAATGCTTTCCCTCTAGCCAAAGTTGATAGGCTTTTACAGAGTAAAGTTTGGATGCCCGGGGGTTTGGGTTGCGTTGTTTTCAAACTTACCAGAGACGATAAGTGAGTAAAACTCCTAACACACTCACTCCAGTGAGAATTGTGAATAGATAAAGCTGCGATTGTCCAGAAGCGCTATATTTCAAGCTTTCACCGCTGAAAATTGAAGCGATGCCAATGAAATTAACGAAGCCATCTACTACGACGCGATCGCACCATGCGCTCAGCCGCGACACCATAGCTACAAATCCAACCACTGTCACGCGATAAAGCTGATCCACATAAAAGTCATACGCCAATAAGTCTTGAATCAACTTAAACGGCATTTGAACCGGACGAGACCAGACGCGAGTAAAAGGAACGAAACACCCAGCAAGAAAACCACCCAAACCCGATAGCATTAGCAAAAGAACCGCCCTATGGTTCAAATATGCCCAATCGGGAACCAGCGAGAGCCGCTGTAGCATGGCGGGAACTAATAGGGTCATGATAGTTAGCGATACCATGGGGACTGCCATTGTCCAAGGCACTTCTGGAGCGCGGCGAGTTTTGACCTGAGGATCACCCAAAAAGACAAGTCGAAAAACACGGGTCAAGTTAAAAGTGGTTAAGGCATTGACTACCAGCACCACAACCACCAACCAAGGGTTGTCATACCAAAATGCATTCACTCCTTCTCGCAGTGCCCAGAAACCGCCTAATGGAAACAGCCCAACCAAGCCAGCACTGCCGACTAAAAATGCTGTGGTTGTTGCTGGCATTCGTGACCATAATCCACCCATTTCGGTTACATCTTGAGTCACAGTAGTAGTGATGATGGAGCCAATGCTCATAAATATTAAGGCTTTTGCGATCGCGTGAGTAAATAGAATTAGCAGGGCAACATCACTCCACTGCATGCCAATGGCAATAAACACCAGCCCTAGATAAGCACTGGTGGAGTGGGCAAGGGCACGCTTGATATCAATTTGGGCGATCGCCACCAAAGAAGCGCCGATCGCGGTCATGGTTCCAATGACCACAAGCGCAATCGATGACACTGGAGACAAAATTAAAATCGGTTGGAGTTTAATTAAGACGTAAGCTCCGCAAGAGACCACCACCGAATTTCGCAGAATAGACGCTGGGTTAGGTCCTTCCATCGCTTCATCTAGCCACCCATGGAGCGGAAACTGCGCGCACTTTCCGGTTGGTCCTGCAATCAGCGCCAAGCCTAACAACGTGGCAACAGTGGGGGGCAACAATGCTGTTTCAGACCATTCGTATAAATCCACAAAGTTTAGCGATCCCGCAAAGGTTGCCAGCGTCACCACTCCCATGAGCAACAACACATCCCCCACCCGCTTGGTCAAGAACGCATCTCGTGCGGCGGTCACCACTAAAGGCTGAGCGTACCAAAACCCCACCAATAGATAAGTAGACAGGGTGAGGGTTTCCAGTAAGGCATAGGTCAAAAACAGGGAGTCACTGAGCGCTAAACCCGTCATGGCAGCTTCAAAAAAGCCCATTAAGGCGAAGAAGCGGGCGATCGCCCAGTCTTTCTCCATATATCCTAAGGAAAAAATCTGAGCTAAAAGGCTGAGTGTACCCACCAGTTCGGCAGCACCCAAACTCACCGAAGAGATATCGATCGCGAAGGTAAGCTCAAGATCGGCAGCATGGAACCAATGAAACTGAATGAGTTGCGGATCAACCTGTAGACTCGTCCGAAATGCGATCGTGCCATGCACTAACGCCGCCAATGTCATCAGAATATTAAAATATGCAGCTGGGCGAGGACCTGTTCGACGAACGTATCCGATTGACCAAGGCAGCGTCAACACCGCTCCTATCAATCCATAGATTGGAAGACACCAGCTTGTTTGCAGTAGAAACTCGCCCATCCAGACAGCCTTCTATTAAGTACTTTATGGTAATGACTACAGCGACACAGACAACTGAACGCACCCTATCAGAGCTAAAAATCAGTTAATCTGCGTCTTAGCAAATCTTAATTAATATTTAAGCTATCTTGCTTGCAATTCCCTCACCATATCAATGTTTGTCTAGGAAAAACAATCTTAGCGAACTGCTAACTTATTTGCATAAATGTAACTTATGTCTACGTAATGTTTTCTTGAACATTGTTTAGAAAAAGTCTAGGCTGACTCAAGAGCTACTGGTTACAAAAATTGATGGGCGATCGCGCTGATATCATCCCTTGTTAAGCCCTTAAAGCATTGATAGACGTAAATTTCAGCATTTTAAATCCATTTTTTAGAGATATAAAAGATAGGGCACAAAATGTGAGAAGATCCATGTCAGAGCTGAAATAGTGGCAAAAATTACAATTCCACTAATTTGATAAGCTTCTCTGATGTCCAAGATTTGCAACTATCATTGGTCTTTATATTGCATAAGTGTCGGTTCCGCCTCTATGCTTGTTATGCCTAGTGAAAAACTCGACAAGCCTTGGAATCGTGGGATCTCCGTCAAAATTTTCACTCTTGTTCACAATGATTAGTTTCACTTATCAGGAGACTAGGGATGCCGATTGCAGTTGGAATGTTAGAAACCCGGGGTTTCCCGGCAGTTGTTGAAGCCGCAGATGCCATGGTGAAAGCCGCTCGCGTCACATTAGTAGGGTATGAGAAGATCGGCAGTGGTCGCGTTACCGTGATTATTCGAGGTGACGTGTCCGAAGTTCAGGCTTCGATAGCCGCTGGTGTTGAAAACGTCAAGCGAGTCAATGGAGGTGAAGTTCTTTCCACTCACATCATTGCCCGCCCTCACGAAAACCTGGAATATGTTCTACCGATTCGCTACACCGAAGCCGTAGATCAATTTCGCAGCTAATGCTTAAACAGTGCAACTCCGTTTTCGGGCGGTAGAAGTAGGTTCAAGTTTTGTTTGGTCATATCACACATTGCTTAAAGTTTATTTGGAAGGGAATTTATACAATGGCAATCGCAGTTGGAATGGTTGAAACCCTAGGTTTCCCAGCAGTAGTCGAAGCCGCAGACGCAATGGTAAAAGCGGCTCGCGTTACCCTGGTCGGCTACGAAAAAATTGGCAGTGGTCGCGTGACGGTCATTGTCCGGGGTGATGTCTCTGAAGTGCAAGCTTCTGTGGCAGCAGGTATTGAAAACGTCAAGCGGGTTAACGGTGGACAGGTTCTTTCCACTCACATCATTGCTCGCCCTCATGAAAACCTGGAATATGTTCTGCCCATTCGTTACACCGAAGCCGTAGAGCCATTCCGTGAGAGCGTCAGCGGTATTCGTCCTCTTAACCGTCCGTAACGTCGAATGCAGATTGCCAGAGTTCTTGGCACGGTTACCAGCACGCAAAAAGAACCCACTCTCAGGGGTATTAAGTTCCTCGTCCTTCAATTCATTGACGATGATGGGGAACCGCTTCCTGGGTATGAGGTTGCAGCGGATAACGTCGGTGCTGGTATTGATGAATGGGTGTTAGTGAGTCATGGTAGTGCCGCTCGTCAAGTCTCAGGAAGTGAACAGCGTCCTGTTGATGCAGCAGTGATTGCCATTATTGATACAGTTAGCCTTGAAAATCGGCTTCTCTACAGCAAGCGAGATCAAGATCGCTAGCGTAAACGAAGCGTCTTCATCTAAGGCGTTTATGGTTAGAGCTTGGTTTTCCAAACTCAAATTCTGTTCTACGCTTCGCTTTAGGCATTGGCACAGGCTGTAACGCCAACTCACTACGGTTTCAGTTTGGAGAGTTTGATTCTATGGTAGCCCGTGGTTATGCGGATGCTCCGACATCTCGTGCAAACCTAGTCAATGATTTGGTTGATGAAACAGCTCATATCCATTCATTCTCTAATGTCATGGGGGATGTTCGGGTGGGTGCCAATGTTGTAATTGCGCCGGGTGTTTCTATCCGAGCAGACAAGGGGAATTCGTTCCGAATTGGTACAGGATCTAAAGTTCAAGATGGTGTGGTAATTCATGGGCTAGAGCAAGCTCGTGTGGTTGGGGATGATGGCAATTCCTATTCTGTTTGGATTGGGCAAAACGCATCTATTGCTCATATGGCATTGGTTCATGGACCTGCTTATATCGGAGATGGATGTTTTGTTGGGTTTCGCTCAACAATATTTAATGCTCGAATTGGACGCGGCTGTATTGTGATGATGCACGCTTTGGTTCAAGATGTGGAAATTCCACCGGGGAAGTTTGTGCCTTCGGGGGCAATTATTACTAGCCAGCAACAAGCAGATCAGCTACCAAATGTACGGGAATCTGATAAACAGTTCGTGGTTCAGGTGATGGGTGTTAATGATGCGCTGCGATCGGGCTATCACTCTGCCGAAAGTGTTGCCCCTGTAACATCATTTCAAGAAAGGCAACAGTCTACCGCAACTAAGGCAAGTGAGGGCGGTGAATCTCACAGCCGTCTTACAAAGGGAGGAAGTATGGATACAGAGGTCATGGGTCAGGTGCGTCAACTGTTGGCGCAGGGATATCGGATCGGAACAGAACACGCGGATAAGCGACAGTTCCAAACGGGTTCTTGGAAAAGTTGTGCGCCTATCCAGACAACGCGTGAATCCGAAGTTGTGGCGGGCTTACAAGCTTGTCTTTCAGAACACACAGGGCAATATGTGCGCCTAATTGGGATCGATCCACAGGCGAAAAAGCGGGTAGTAGAAACGATTATTCAGCGTCCTCAGGATCAGCCTGGTCAACCCTCAACTAGTTCTAGTCGTGGCAGTTCTGACTATTCTGCCAAGAGTTATGCGATTCCTAAAGCAGCCCCTAATGTTGGGACTCATAATGGGCAGTCTCCGTCTGGCAAGTTGGCAGCAGAGGTGGTTGCTCAAGTGCGAAACCTGTTGATGCAGGGCGCACGAATTGGGATGGAACATGCCGATACACGGCGATTCCAGACTAGTTCGTGGACAAGTTGTTCCCCCATTCAATCAACGCGAGAAAGCGATGTGCTGGCGGGTTTGGAAGCTTGTATTCGTGAGCATTCTGGCGAATATGTGCGGTTGATTGGGATTGATCCACAGGCAAAGCGGCGGTTGGCTGAGATGATTATCCAGCGTCCCGATGGGAAAACGTCTCAGGGTGCTAATCAAAGTACGGGTTCGGCTCAAAGCTCTGCTCATGCGGCTAGCAATCCGTCTTCCTATGCAACTTCTTCTAGTAGTATGGGTTCTGATTTGTCGAAGCAGGTTGGGCAATTGATTGCTCAGGGCTATCACATTGGAGTGGAGTATGCGGATGAGCGGCGCTACAAGACCAGTTCTTGGCAAAATGCACCGATGATCCAAGCGCGACGTGAAGCGGATGCGATCGCGGAGATTGAATCATTCATCAGTGCCCATAACCGTGATTATGTTCGGCTGGTTGGGATCGATCCCAAAGTGAAAAAGCGAATGGTGGAAATGATTGTGCATCGTCCTAACGGCAAGACTGGCACAACACCGGCGGCGGCTCCCAATCGATCAGCTTCTAGCCACAGTAGTCACGCTCATAATAATCACGCTCATAATAATCAAGCCCAGAGTCATCGTTCGAGCAATGGCGCTCAAAAAGATGGGGCGATCGCTGAACAAGTGCGTCATTTATTAGCTCAAGGCTTTAAGATTAGCACTGAATATGCGGATGAGCGGCGCTACAAAACCAGTTCTTGGCAAGGTGGAACTGCCATGCAGGGAACTCGTGAGGCGGATGTAATGACGGCGCTAGATGGGTTTATGAACCAACATGCGGGTGAATATGTCCGGTTGATTGGCACTGATCCCAAAGCAAAGCGTCGAGTAGTTGAAAAGGTGATTCAACAGCCCGGTAAGCAACCAGCCAGTCGCTAGTGATGAATCTGAGAGTCTTGCGGGGTTGGTTGTGGGTTTCGTTCGCGTAGCATCTCCGTAGGAGATATTTTTGAGTTTTGAGTTAAAAGATGAATTGATTTAACTCAAAACTTCAGACTCCATCAAGGGGGATTATGTCTTTGCTATCTTTGCAACTGCGACCCATCAGCATATCGCACTACTACATTAGTGGCGATGTGACGATTCAGGAAGGAGTTGCGATCGCTCCCGGTGTTCTAATTCAGGCAGATCCTGATAGTTGTGTGATCATTAAAACCGGAGCTTGTATTGGCATCGGTGCGATTCTTCATGCGTCCAAGGGCATCTTGGAGATTGGAGAAGGTGCAAACATTGGAGCGGAAGCGTTGCTTGTTGGGCAGGTTTCGATTGGCAGAAATGCCTGTATTGGGGCTGCTTCAACGATTCTGAATAGCTCAGTTGCATCGGGCATCTTGATTCCCTCCGGTTCAGTGATAGGCGATTTAAGCCGTCCGCCTGATGAGTTGCAGGTGACCGAAACCGTATTTTATCCGCCTGCCGAATCAGTGCCCCCAGCGAAAACGCCACCCCCAAAGCCAGACTTTGCCCAAGCCCCAGAGTCCACGCTGGTCAATAATTCCGATCCTTCAGCCCAAAGCCTAAACGTATATGGGCAAGTGTATGTCAACCAGCTTCTAGTGAAGATGTTTCCCCATCACCAACTCAATCAGCCCCCCCCTTCATCCACTCAGCTATCCAATGCGGATGATCCTTGGGAAGATTAAGCGGTTAACGGTTGGGTGAAAGACGCTATTTCAACGCTTCTCTTGGTTAATTGCAGTTAGGATAAGAGTACCGATGGATACCCGCTTTCACGCATGAGCAACCGACAAGATTTCACCGATACCGCGTTGGGTTTGGTTTCTGCCCAGAGCTTTCCTGCAATTGTTGGAATTGCCGATCACATGCTGAAGTCCTCTGGGGTGACGCTCGTGGGCTATGAAAAGATTGGCAGTGGTCACTGTACGGCGATCGTGCGAGGCTCCGTTGCGGATGTGCGCCTAGCGGTGCAGGAAGGCGCTGAACGAGCGCAGCAATTTGGGCAAAAACTTTCGACCCTTGTGGTGCCGCGCCCCATGCCTAACCTAGAAGTGGTGCTGCCGATTGGGAATCGACTCGCGCAGATCGCCACAGGTCGCGGACATAGCAAGTTGAGCAATCAAGCCGTGGGCTTGCTAGAAACACGCGGCTTCCCGGCTATGGTCGGGGCAGCAGATGCCATGATGAAATCGGCAGATGTGGTGCTTGCGGCTTACGAAACAATTGGCGCAGGATTATGTACGGCGATTATTCGAGGGTCAGTAGCAAATGTAGCCATGGCGCTGGATGCTGGCATGATCGAGGCTGAGCGTATTGGTGAACTGCACGCCGTCATGCTCGTTCCCCGACCGCTGGAAGATCTCGACCAAACCCTACCGCTGGCAAGCTGCTGGATTGAGGAAGTTCAACCCCTACGGATTCCGCTAACGGTAAAAGAAACGGAAAAGGAGCTGGTGGCACTGCCCGAACTGGTGCAAGATGCTCAGCCCTTAGCTATACCACTGGAGCAGAAACGGTTAGAACCGATTCAAACTGCTCCAGAGTTTAACCCGATCGCCGCTGAACCGAGGGAAGTTGAGCCTAAGGAGGTGGAAGTTTTGCAGGATATAGCCGCCCCCGATCCGCTGCTGACCCTGGAAGTGGATGCTCCAACCCTCGACGTTAGCGCGGCTTCAGAGGTTGATGCAGCTTCATCTGCAATCGCCAAAGTGCGCCCTAAACATCATCGCCACCGTTTCCGTCACAAGTAAGCGCCAGAATAAATGCCAGAGCAAGGCATTCTACTCGGACTCATGCTTCACTTCAACCGCCTTTGTTCACTTTGGTAGCGGAAGTATTCAGCAATCACGAAGAGAAAGCCAGATGCGCTAATGAGGATGACGCTAAGGGCATTAATATCGGGTTTAACTCCTGTGCGAATGCGGCTAAAAATCTCCATAGGCAGAGTGTTTGCACCGCCGCCTGCGGTAAAACTGGCTATTAGAAAATCATCCAGGCTGAGGACAAAGGCAAGTAGGCAACCAGAGACGATCGCCGGGGTGAGTTCGGGCAGCAATACTTGAATAAAGGCTTGAAAAGGGGTTGCGCCTAAATCTAGCGCAGCTTCTTCCAAATGGGGATCAATGTTGGTGAGCCGGGTAGAGACAACGAGCGCAACATAAGAGATGCAAAACACCACATGAGCAGCCACGATCGTACCCAGGCTAAGTTGGATTAAGCCACCGCTCCAAGGAATGGCAACTGCTGCCAGGAAAACCAAAGTGGAAACGGCGATCGCAATGTCAGGAATGATCAGCGGTAAATAAGCAACGCCTTGATAGAGGTCTTTACCCGGAAAGCGATAGCGCGACAAACCGACTACCATCAGGGTGCCCACCACCGCCGCGATCGCCACCGCACACAGCGCCACAATTAAGCTGGTACGCAGCGCCGCAATAATTCGCTCATCGCCAAAAAACTTTTGATACCACGTTAGCGTAAAGCCAGTCCAGCCAGCACTATAGGGCGATTCATTAAAACTATAAAATGTCAGCACCAAAATCGGCAAATACATAAAGCCAAACATCAGCAGGGTGAAAAGTGCCTGCCAAGGGAGTGAAAACCGAGGGGTGTTTTTGGAGGTAATCATAAATTTGCACTACTCCGATCGCCATATTTCAGCAGCAACCCAATCGAAATACTCACCGCAAAAATGATAATCATGCTCAGGGCTGATCCAAATCCCCAGTTTTGGCTGGCTCCTAAAAATTGGTTATAAATTAAACGAGCTAGTGTCATACTAGACGCGCCTCCCAATAATTCTGGGTCTATAAAATCGCCAATGCTGGTAATGAAAACCAACAGCGATGCGGCAGCAATTCCCGGCAATACTTGAGGAATGGTCACTTTCCAAAACGCTTGTATGGGAGTGGCTCCTAGGTCAGCGGCAGCTTCCAACAACCGTCTATCCAGCTTTTCCAGGGAAGCATAAAGAATCAGCACCATGTAGGGAAGCAAGCTGTAAGTCATGCCAATGTAGACCGCCGGGGGGCGATTGAGCAGGTTCAAAGCCGGTAGCCCAATTGCCGTGAGGATACTGTTTAAAACTCCTGTTGGGCGCAAAATCGTAATCCAAGCATAGGAGCGCAGCAGGGAAGAAGTCCACAGGGGTAAGACAAACCCGACCAGCAGAAGGTTTCGCCAGTTTTTTGGCGCTTTGATGGCGATGAAATAAGCCACGGGAAAGCCCAATAGCAGACACATGAGCGTGGTTCCGATCGCAAATGATAGCGATCGCCAAATCACCTTTAGATAGACAAATGATGTCACAGCGGGTTCAGTAGCGGTAGCTGGTTTAATTTCTACCGCTTGAAAAATTTTCAGATAATTATCTAACCCCGAAGGATTGACCACTTCTCCAGGGCGGATTCCTGGCACCAAACTTAACTGAAAAATTAACAGGGTTGGAATGACGAGTAACAACCCTAGCCAAATTCCAGCGGGAGCCAGCAACGCGATCGGTTCTAGCCACTGGGGCATAGATTTGGAACTGGTTTCTGACGTGGCGGGGGGGGAAGTCATGGGAGTTGCGAGTTACGAATGGCAAAGTGGGAAATATAGTTAGCTGCTGGTGAGAATTGTCCAGTATTTTTCGTAAAGTGCTTCTGCGGCACGGGGCAAGGGCACAATGCCCTCAGAGTGTTGCAGGACGCTATCGGGCGGAAATAAGGCTTCGTTGTTGCGGACTGGAGCAGGCAGTTGATCAAAGGCGGCTTTGTTGGGAGTCGCAAAAAAGAGACGCTCAGTGACTTGGGAGGCAACGGCGGGTTGCAACATATAGTTGATCCAAGCGTAAGCCGCATCTGGATTGGGCGCATTTTTAGGAATCACCATGGCATCACTCCACAATGAGGTGCCACTTTTCGGAACGACATAGTCTATTTTTGGGTTTTGTTGGGCAACCAGTACGCCATCGATCGAAAAGCCCATTGCCATGACTAAATCTCCAGCTAATAGCTGATCTCGCCATGCGTCGGTGGTAAAGCTAGCGATCGCAGGTTTTAGCACCTTCAGTTTTTCAAAGGCTGCCTGGATTTCCTGAGGATTCGTAGAATTATAAGAGTAACCCAGAGATCGCAGCGCCGCCCCAAATACTTCCCGCGTATCGTTTAAGAGCGTGATTCGACCACTTAATTTTTCCTGATTTTCCCAAAGATAATTCCAATCTTCAGGTGGCGGGTCAATCTTATCGCTGTTATAGATTAAGCCCGTGGTGCCCCAACTGATCGGCACATGATGACGATTGCCAGGATCGTGGACGGAAGCCCGAAATTTAGGCAAAATATTTTCCAAGCCTGAAATTTTAGATTCTTCTAACTCTTTCAGCAGCTTGAGTTCCAGCATTTTGGCAACCGAATAGTCCGACGGGTAAACAATGCTGTAGGCGGCTCCTTTACCTGCCTGAAACGTTGCCAGCATGGTTTCATTCGCATCAAAGGTATCCGCAATCACCCGAATTCCAGTTTGGGCAGTAAACTCCCGCAGCAAATCAGCATCAATATAGTTAGACCAGGTATAAATATAAAGTTCATTCGCTGCGCCTGATTTCCCTTGCACTGGGCGCACTTCTGCCAATGTCCAGCCACAGCCCGATAGCGCTAACCCAGAAGCAGACGCGATCGCGGTCTGCAAAAACTGACGACGACCCAGATGATGAGATGAAGAGTGATGCAAAATTGCTGTGTATCTCCCTATCTAACTATCTAACTATCTAACACCTGATACCCGATACCTGACACCTGATGCCTGATACCTGCCTCCTATTACCTTTCTCCCGTCAACGGGAGCGCCAGACAGTCATCCATCTCCCATACAAGATAGAGCGGAGTATCTTCGCCAGGGAGGTCACCAGAGAAGCTAGGCTGTCTAACAGTGAGGCGATCGCCCGATGCTAACTCCACCACATAGTGAACATGGGTTCCTAGATACATCACGGTGCGAAGCCGCCCTTCAAAAGTGTTGGCTTCGTGGTCAAAGGGCGATAGACTCAAGCGAATTTTTTCAGGGCGGACACTCACAACCACCGAGCCAGAAGTCAGGGATTCTCCATTGGATGGCTTTGCCTTCATTTTCAACCCGTTATCGGTAATTAGCCATAGGACATTCGCAGAAAAACCCTCGATTTTGCCATAGAACAGATTAGTATCCCCAATGAAGTCTGCCACAAAGGATGTTTTGGGATGTTCATAAATCCGTTCTGGAGAATCAATTTGCTCAATGTTGCCTTGATTCATGACTGCAATGCGATCGCTCAAACTCATCGCTTCTTCTTGGTCGTGAGTCACCATCACAAAGGTCAAACCCAGTTCCTGATGAAGCGTCGATAGCTCTACCTGCATTTCTTTCCGCAGTTTCAAATCGAGCGCGCCCAAAGGTTCATCCAACAACAGCACCGCAGGGCGATTAATTAAGGCTCTTGCCAACGCCACCCGTTGCTGTTGTCCACCAGAGAGTTGGGCGGGAAATCGCTTGGCAAACCCGTCCATTTTGACCAGATTTAACGCCTGATCTACTTGACTTTGTACTTCTGCCTTACTTTGTTTTTTAAGTCGAAGCCCAAAGGCGACATTTTCCCAAACCGTGAGATGGCTAAACAACGCATAGCTTTGAAAGACGGTGTTCACTGGGCGACGATAGGGCGGCACTCGATTGACCGACTGACCTCGAATTAAAACTTCTCCTGAAGAGGGAGTCTCAAAACCCGCAACCAAGCGCAGCGTGGTAGTTTTGCCACAGCCAGAGGGACCTAGGATGCTAAAAAATTCTCCTCGACGAATGGTCAAATCAATGCCGCGAACGACAGGGTCGTGATTATAAACTTTGGAGACCTTACGAAGCTCGACATCGAATTCGGTGTCGGCTGTCGTGAAAGTTCGATTTTGGATTGCAGCCTGAGACATAGGGGAAGATGTTCCTGTAAGCGTTCAATCCTCATCTCGTAATTTGATAAGGTATTAAAGCAGACATTTGGTTTATTGTATCCATTCATTCTCTGTTCACAAAGCCAGGTTAAGCCCACCTAGCTTGCAATTACGCCATACGTTCATCTAGACCGCACCCAAAGTAGACTATCCTAGCAATCTAGAGGAATTGCAAATTTCTTTAGATTGAATGATTATAAGATGCCCAACTCGCAAAGAGAGTTATCAACTAGTCATTTTTCTTTTGCGTTGCGCCTATCGAACTTTCTAGGGCACAAGGGGAAACTTTATCACTTTGATACTGGTAATGCACTGGTACTAGTGATGCACTGATATCTGTGATGCACGAATGGCAATCACCTCTTGCGTTAGGGTTTATGTTTACTCAGTGGGTCTTGGCTGCTAAGTGAACACGTTGTTACTGTTGCTGGTTCATGACGCTAACTCAATCGCCTTTTACGACAGCTACTCAATCTGAAACCCGCACGGTGGGACAGCGCTATCGCTCGATTTTTTTGATGGCGATCGCATCTTTCCTGGTATTGGGAGGGTTGGGCGGTCGCCTAGTCTATCTACAGCTTTTAGACGGAGCGACTAATCGAAAACTCGCTGAAAACAATCGCATTCGGCTAATTCCGAAGCAACCTGAGCGCGGCAAGGTTTTGGATCGCAAAGGTCGGATATTAGCAGGAAGCCGATTGTCGCATTCAGTTTTCTTGTGGCCCCTAGCTCGCAAAAAAGGAGAATGGGGTAGCACAGTGAAGCGGCTAGCTCAAATTCTCAAAATTCCTGAAACGGTTGTTCAATCCCGCCTTGATCAGGCAGGGTATAACTCACCGTTTTTGGTACGGATGGCACGGGGCATCAGTCCGGCGCAAGTGACGGCTCTCACCGAATATAGTGCAGAGTTGGACGGGGTGCAGGTAGATGCGGAGGCGGTGCGCTACTACCCGAATGGAGATCTGGCAGCCCATATATTGGGCTATACGGGCGAACTCAGCGATGAGGAACTGAAGCAGCGCAAAGACGATGGCTATCGATTGGGCGATGTGACGGGGCAAATGGGAATTGAATTGGCATACGAGAATTTGCTGCGGGGAGAATGGGGCGGTCAGCAGGTGGAGGTAGACGGTGCCGGACAGGTAGTGCGAATTTTGGGGCAGAAAGCTACTAAGGCAGGACAGGATGTGACACTGACGCTGGATGTGGATTTGCAAAAGGTGGCAGAGCAGGCATTGGGCGATCGCAAAGGGGCGATCGTGGCGCTTGATCCTCGCAATGGGGCTGTTTTGGCAATGGTGAGTCGTCCCGCATTCGATCCTAATTTGTTTTCAACCCGGATCACCGATGCCCAATGGAAACAGTTACAAAGTGCGGATCATCCCTTTGTGAATCGAGCATTGCAAGCCTTTCAACCCGCGAGTACGTTTAAGATTGTGACCACGGCGGCAGGTCTGGAGTCTGGCAAGTTTGGTCCAGATACCGTATTGCCGACCTATCCGTCCCTCACCATTGGCGGCATTGTATTTAATGATTGGAACCGGGCAGGCTTTGGTCCGTTAGGTTTTCCGGGGGCGATCGCCCATAGCAGCGACACTTTTTTCTACCAAGTCGCAATGACGGTGGGCGACAAAACCCTGATCGACTGGACTCGGCGCTTTGGCTTTGGGCGCAAAACAGGGATTGAGCTAGGGGTTGAAGAGTCTCCTGGGTTGGTGCCCGATGATGCTTGGAAGCGCAAGGAATTGAAGGAAGGCTGGTTTTTGGGCGATACCGTAAATATGTCGATCGGGCAAGGTTACCTGTTAACCTCGCCGCTGCAAGTTGCCGTGATGTTTGCGGTGCCTGCCAATGGCGGCTTTTTGGTGAAGCCTCACTTGCTCAAAGACAATGAAGAATCGAAAAACTGGCGAGAATCTTTAAATATGCTGCCGACCACATCGCAAAAGATTCGTGAAGGGCTGCGAGAAGTTGTGACTTATGGCACGGGCGGGGCAGTGGATGATCCAAGTTTACCCGCGATCGCGGGTAAAAGCGGCACTTCTGAAGATATGGGCGATGGATCGGATACGTGGTTTGGTGCCTATTCCCCCGCAGAATCGCCTGAAATTGTGGTAGTCGCTTTTGCTGAAAAATCCGGGGGTGGGGGTGGCTCTGTGGGTGCGCCGATTGTCCGGCAAGTGCTGAAGGCATACTTTAATTTGAAGAAAAAAGGTGCTTCTGCGCCTAAATCTGAAGCCAATCTAGTACGGTGAAAAGAGGCAATCAGAACAGTTCAGAACAGTATGGAGAAGCGGGTGGTATGCAGCAACCCATTCATGTGATTGGCGGCGGATTGGCAGGAACCGAGGCAGCATGGCAAATTGCTCAAGCAGGCGTGCCTGTGATTTTGCACGAAATGCGCCCCCAGCGGCTGAGTCCGGCGCATCACTCCGAGCATTTGGCAGAATTGGTTTGCAGTAATTCCTTTGGGGCACAGGCAAGCGATCGCGCCTCTGGACTATTGCATGAAGAACTGCGTCGGCTTGGTGCGATCGTGATTTCCACTGCTGACAGTCACTCCGTTCCGGCTGGAGGAGCCTTAGCCGTAGATCGCGCCGTCTTCAGCCAAACTTTGACCGAAACCCTGGCTAATCATCCGTTGATTGAACTGCGACGAGGCGAAGTTCGCACCATTCCTGCGGATGGGGTTGTCGTGCTGACCACAGGACCTTTAACCAGTCCCGATTTAACGGACGATCTGCGTCGCTTGACGGGCATGGATTATATGAGCTTTTTTGATGCAGCAAGCCCAATTGTGGTTGGCGAATCGATTAACTATGATCTTGCTTTTTTGGCGTCTCGGTACGATCGCGGCGAAGCAGCCTATCTCAACTGCCCCATGAACCGGGAGCAATACCTGCACTTTTGGCAAGAACTTTGCCAAGCAGAACAGGCAGAATTAAAAGACTTTGAGCGAGAAACCGCCAAGTTTTTTGAAGCCTGCCTGCCGATTGAAGAAATGGCGCGACGGGGCGAAGATACCATGCGCTACGGTCCACTCAAACCCGTCGGCTTGTTTGATCCCCGCCTAGGAGATTTTCGCGAACCCGAAAACAAGGCGAAGCGCCCCTATGCGGTGGTGCAACTGCGGCAAGAAGATAAGGCGGGTCAATTGTGGAATATGGTTGGGTTCCAGACCAACCTGCGCTGGGGCGAACAAAAACGGGTATTCAAGTTAATTCCGGGTTTAGAAAACGCTGAATTTGTGCGAATGGGGGTGATGCACCGCAATACGTTTATCAATGCGCCGGAATTGCTGCACCCAACCCTGCAATTTAAACAGCGCTCAACCTTACTGGCGGCGGGGCAGTTGGTGGGCACAGAAGGTTACACGGCAGCAGCGGCGGGTGGTTGGCTGGCGGGAACCAACGCGGCAAGGGTGGCATTGGGGCAAACACCCCTCGTGTTGCCGGGGACGACGATGATCGGAGCGCTGTTTGAGTTTATTAGTTCGGCATCGCCCAAACATTTTCAGCCGATGCCGCCAAACTTTGGCATTTTGCCTGCGCTGCCCGATCGCATTCGCAATAAACAAGAACGCTATGGCATCTATCGCGATCGCTCCTTTGCTGATCTAACCCTTTGGAGCCAACATCGAGCCGGAGCAAGGCTAGAAGCAGCGATTTGACGGGACATGGCTACCCGATCTCATCATTTTGAGGTCAGTTTGGGGTACGGGGTAGGGCGTTTTGTTCTCGTTGGGCGGTGACTGTCCATCGTCGATACCGCTGAGGATAGACGCAGCCTGTACTGTAAACACTTTCTAAATTGCTGCCCGACACCATGCGGAGACAGGTTGGATATCTGCCAAGTTGCCAGTAAGCAACGGCAATGCCGCCCAGCAAAAGACTAAGTCCCCCCGCGATCGCGGCAGATTTAACTGAAGGATTAAATTGCATAATGGCAGCTTCTCAAACTCAGCCTCATCTGTCAGTTACATAGGGAACGGTTTAGTTTAGAATTCGGAGTTTTGAGTTGGGGAGTTGAAGTTTTGAGATCAGTTCTCTGCCCTCCGCACTTTGTCCTCCTGCCGTACCCCACTAGCGCCATCTAAATCTGCTTGAAGCAGGTTCGCTCCGGTGAGATTAGCGGCTTCTAAATCGGCAAATCGTAAGCTTGTTTGTTCCAAGGATGCATTTTGGAGGTTGGCTTGGGAGAGAATTGCCCCACTGAGATCCGTTTTTTCTAGACTAGCACTCAATAAATTGGTGTTAGCAAGGTTAGCAAGACTGAGATCTGAATCTTGCAAGCTCACCTGAGTCAGATTCGCTCCCTGTAAGTTCGCTTCACTGAGGTTGATGCGGTTTAGTTTAGCGTTCTGCAAATTGGCATTTTGCAAATTGGCTCTTGGCAACTGTGCGCCCTGCAAATCGCAGCCAGGGCAATATCGAGTGACAATCAGCCATATCACTCGTACTTCTAGCGATCGCGCCATGCTAACAACCCCGCCCCCCAGCAATAGCCCCATGATTACAAGCCCGATGATTTTACGCTGAGGCATTTCTTTTTTCCATATGGCAATTTTCTAGGGTGCGTTTCGATTTCACTCAACGCACCCACGGCGATCGCTTTTTTTCATTCGTCACTCAACCGTTGTCAAGCACCATTTCCGTGTCGTTTTTGGTGCCACTTCCAGGCATGGGCAATGATCTGTTTCAGGTCAGCGTATTGGGGATTCCAGCCTAAGATGCTGCGGGCGCGATCGCTGCTGCCCACTAGCGCAGGTGGATCGCCAGGACGACGGGGAGATTCGACTACTTTAATCTCACGATCAGTAATTTGACGCGCCGTTTCAATCACCTCTTTGACTGAAAAACCGTTGCCATTGCCCAAGTTGAATACCGTCGTCTCGCCGCCTTTGAGCAAATACTCCAGCCCTAACACATGAGCCTCTGCCAAATCGGTGACGTGAATATAATCGCGAACGCAAGTGCCATCGGGAGTTGGGTAATCGGTGCCAAAAATAGAAATAGACTCTCGTTTGCCCAAAGCCGTCAGCAACACAAGGGGAATTAGATGAGTTTCGGGAACATGATCCTCGCCTAATCGCCCTGCCGGATCAGCCCCCGCAGCGTTGAAATAGCGAAAACGAACGGATTTAAACTGATAAGCGCTGTCGAAATCTTGGAGTACTTGCTCAACCATCAGTTTGCTAACCCCATAAGGGCTAATTGGATCTTGGGGATGATCTTCTGGGATGGGAACAGTTTTAGGAACACCGTAGGTTGCACAAGTGGATGAAAAGACAAACTTATCAATGGAAGCCGCCATCATCGCTTCCAGCAGTGTGAGGGTGCCCACAAAGTTGTTGCGATAGTATTTTGCTGGATCGGTAACCGATTCGCCGACATAGGTAAAGGCAGCAAAATGTATCACAGCAGCAATATCGCGAGTAGCAAAGAGGTTATCCAATAGCGGGCGATCGCAGGTATCCCCCACCACCATCTCCACCTTCAACACATCCTTTGCAATATCTTGATGCCCATAGGCAAGATTATCTAGCACCACCACCCCATAGCCTGCCTGCTGTAATGCCAGCACCGCGTGGGAGCCAATGTAACCTGCTCCGCCCGTTACTAAGATCGTTGGTTGCGCCATGATTCTGTTGCTTCCTACTTTTATCCATACCAGACTAGCTTTTCAAGTACAGAATGCCCAAGTTCAAAATAAGCTGTTTGCCTGACACATCTCGGTAAATTCCAAGCACATCAAGTTTTACAGGTTAATGACCGGACACGAGAAAACCAAATTTCGTCGTAGAAATCTCGCTCTGCCCGTTTCGAGGCAAACACAGGTTGCGGATCTTTCGGCAGTAGTGGAACTGGAGTGAGCAGATTCCGTCCTTTATGAACCACCCCTTTCAACCACCTGAGACCAATTTTGAGATAGCTAATGCCACGCCGCCAGTGCGGGTCAACCTGCTGACGCAAGCCCGCGATTTGCACCGACATTCCCTGCGCGGTGGCATAGAGCAGAGTTAATGCAGCCACCAGATAGAGTCGTTCCAAGGCGGCTTCACGCCGTAAGCGAGAATCTTCTAACTCAAATGCCCCTGACTTGCTATCCAAAAACAATTCTCCGACTCGAAACCGCAGCGCGTATTGCCATAAGGTTCGCAACAAGGGCATCTCATCGGTGGCGACTGCCCAGGATTCTTTAGCTCCTTTAACGCTCGCCAGCACTAGTGGGTCATTTGCTACGGTTGCTGCCATTCTCTAAAGGCTCGAAAATGATGACATTCTAGCGTGAGGTGAGGCTATGACTCGTCATCAAAAACATCCCCTTCGGAGTCTCACTCCAGAAGAGCAGCAATATTTAGAAAAAGTGAGTCGGTCGCAAAGTGAAAGCGCCAGTCGAGTTACCCGCGCCAAACTATTACTGGCGGTAGCAGAGGGTTGCGATTACACGGATGCAGCTCGAAGAGTCGGACGACGCTCTGGAGATGCAGTTGCCCAATTAGTGGCACGGTTCAACCAAGAAGGGATTACAGCACTGAACTTCCGACATGGAGGAGGCCCTGAAGTTGTGTATGGGAGTGAACAACGCTCCAAAATCCTTCAGGCAGTGCAACGCAAACCGGAACGACTAACCGATGGAACGGCAACCTGGAGCTTGAGTACTCTACAGCGGAGCATTCGAGAGCAGGAACCAGAGTTATCGCGGGTGAGTACCTACACCTTACACAAGGTGTTGAAAGAGTCAGGATGGAGTTGGCAGAAGAACCGGAGTTGGTGTGAAACCGGGAAAGTGGTGCGAAAACGAAAATCGGGAGTGGTGACAGTGGTAGACCCGGATGGTGAAGCAAAAAAGCATTAATTGAGCAAGCCTATACCGTCGCAGAGGCAATGGGATTAGCCGTTTGGTGTGAAGATGAAGCAGGTCCGTTTACCACGGTTCCTTACCCAGGCGAGAGTTGGCAACCCCAGGAACATCCAGCAACTTATTCGCATGAGTATGTCAAAGATGGGACTGCCAAGCTGTTAACACTCTTTCATCCCAGGGACGGGAAAGTCCGAGTCAAAGGGGTACAAAGCTGTACCAATCAGGTATTACATCCTTGGTTGAAACAAGAATTAGCAGAGATTGTCCAATCTCTACCTGCCCCGATTGCTGCAACGAGTGCAACGGATACGCGTTTATTATGGCAACGATGGCGCGAAAATCTGAGCATCAAATTTACATTGCCCCAACCACTGCCGCCCTTAAGAATGCTGTTAATTTGCGACAATCTGGCAGGACATAAAACACCTGAGTTTGTCCTCTGGCTATGCGCTCATGGCATCTTACCCCTTTACACTCCTTTGGGCGGAAGTTGGCTCAATATGGCAGAATCCATCCAACGGATTTTGAAACGACGAGCCTTATCTGGGCAACATCCCCAAACCCCTCAGCAAATTATGGATTGGTTTGAAGCAGTTGCTCAAGCTTGGAATCAGCATCCAACTCCCTTTGAGTGGAGTGGCAAACGGTCTGCGCGACGACAGAGAGCACGAATCCGACGGCAGCATCAGTTGGGTGGTTCAGGTGCTTGTACGGCTTCCCCAATTTCTAGAAATCGTCCCTCTAAATATGGCAATACTCATGCCAAATGACCCACTAGTGGTTTACCAAGCTAACGTTGCTGGGTTCAACGACAGAATACAATCGCCCTAATTTAACTCGCGCATCGGTCGTTTTGAAGCGCCAATTGACCGTTGCTTTTTGCCGATTCCGTTGCTGTTGCCAAGTGCTAATTTCGTCGCTCAATTCCTGCTGAGTTGGAATACGACGGTTTAGACATTGGCGTGAGAGCACCGAGAATTCAATTTCGACTTGATTGAGCCAACTGGCGTGCTTAGGGGTGTAGTGAAATTCTAGTCTCTTGAGAATGCGATTAGCTTCCTTTGGGGCAAGCGTCTCATACAGAGCAGACGGATGATGAATGTTGAGATTGTCCACGACTAAGCGGATGTAGTCTACATCAGGACGATGAATGTCTACGAAACCCTTCATTTGTTGAGCAAAGTCAGTCTTGGTGCGGCTATTGGTGACTTCCATCTGTCGCCATCGAGCTAGCGGTTCAAATAAGCCAAACAGATTAACCACGCCATTGCGTTTGTACTCATAGTCATAGCGCTGGGGCTGTTTCGGTCGAGCGGGAATGTGCGTTCTCATTTCCTCAATGAGCACACAGGGACGTTCATCCAAACAAATGACAGGGCGTTTGGGGTCCTAGGCTTCTCCATAAAAGTCGAGTAAATCTTCCATTCGCCAGACATGGACGGCATCGACTTTGGGAATGCACTATTGCTCCTTCAGCCACGGTTGGATGTCGTTTTTTTCAGCGTTTGCCGCACGGTCTCATCCGATATTGACTCGATATTGACTCCACCATTCCCACTTCGACTAAACGGTCTGCCAATCGCTGCATCGTCCACTCTGCTCGCCCAGTTGGTGCATCCGAACAGGCGGTGGCAATTAAAAACGCTTCAGCGCTGGCATCAAGTTTGCGGGCTTTGGCTGGCTGGGGTCGGTCTTTGAGCGCTGTTTCCAGGCTACCTGCAAATACATATTTCTCGCGGGTACGTTCGACCGTTGAGACATTGACTCGTAGATTTTCGGCGATGGCTTGGTCAGTTTGTCCTTTATGCACTTGCAGCAAAATCCGCGCACGGCTCTGCCTCCGAGCCGAATGCTTTCCAGCTCTCAACAGGGCTTCTAACTCATTGACTTCTTTATCGCTTAGGTTCACGGTATATTTCTTCTGGCTCATACACTCTCTGTTTTTTAAGTCAGAGTACCAGCCGCCATTGAACTAGGCAAAACTCCTTTGGTAGACTGCTAGTAAGGCGAATGGGATTAACACTTGTAGCTTTGCCTTCTGGCTTACGGTTTGAGCATACCGCAGACTTTTTGCTAATATTCTTCACTCTCGCTGATCTCGATCTTCAACGATCGCGCCATAAACAATCGGCTTCACGACTCTACGCCCTATTCTATGCTTCTTAAAATAGAGTTGGTATGACAAAGTTGATCGATCTAGTACGCGCAACGGTGAGAAGTGCAGTCAAAAGTTTTGAGTTTTGAATTTGTCCTTCGCCACCTAGCCCCTACCCACTGTTCCCGCTCTTAACTAATTGCCTCTGAAATATAGTCGGCAGTGGCTTCTACTAAGGCGATCGCGTTTTCATACGCCATCCGCGTGGGTCCTAACATGCCAACGCTGCCCACAGGGGTTTTGCCTTTGCAGTAGGTGGATGAAATTAGGGTGCAAGCGCGAATCGGCTCTAGAGAATTTTCCGAGCCAATCCGAATGGAGACGCGCTTGCCGAAAGGAGAGGGTTCAAAAATCAGGGGAATGAGTTGATCTTGCTCATCTTCAAGCAAATGCACAATAGTTTGAACCTGATGCACTTCGGAAAATTCGGGTTGGCGCATCACTTCTGATATCCCACTCATCATCAGTTGGGTTGGCGCAGGAGACTGAGAGCGGCGCGTCAGTTCGGTTAAGATGTTTTTGAGAAAATCGCCATACCGTTGAAATTCGCGATCGAGTTCAGTCCAATCCATTTGGGTAAGTTCTGCGATCGCCTTACCGCGCAAATGGCTATTCAGAAAATTGGACAAAATCTGCAATTCACGTTCCAGCAGTTCTGCTTCGGCAGGTGTGTTGTCTTCTCCCGTTGCCAGATCTAACAGAGCCGACTGGGTTTCGTATGAATCGGTGACAAAGATGAGCATCACCCGATTGGAATCAACCAGCACCAGTTGAATGTGATGTAGCCGCGCCGTGTAGGTTTGAGGCATGGTAATCAGGGCAATATAGCCGCTGACAGTTGCCAAAATGTGAGCGGCTCCCCGCAGCATCGCTTCCAAGCTGCCATCTTCGCGGGTGCGGCGATCGCTTAACAACTGCTCGATCTGAAGTGCGAAGTCACTGGATGGGGTCAGCAGCTTGTCTACATAAATTCGATAGCCCGAATCGGAAGGCACTCTGCCCGCAGAAATATGAGGCTGATAAAGCAGTCCGACTTTTTCCAATACGCCCATTGAGTTACGAATTGTGGCAGAACTAACGCTCAGGTTATATTCCTTCAGCAATGCTTCGGAGCCAACGGGTTCTGCGGTGGCAATGTAGTGACGAACGGTTGCCCAAAGCACCTGCTGCTGACGATTTGTAAGTTTGATGGGTGACGACATGAGGGTAAGGCGCGAATTCTAAAGGGATGGCATTCAGGGCGATCGCACGGCTCATCGCTATGTATAGAAAATCATTATGAGTGAAATGCTGAATGAAAGGCGTTCTCAGCGAACTATTGAGTAGATGGCTTCTAAATCCACTATAAGGTGGAAAGTTATTGACATGCCACTTTTGGCAAACCATACTGCCAAACCTCAACCTTAATATCGAGGAATGGCAGCATCAACGACGCAGGAGTAAGCATCAATGCCGCCTGTCACATTTTTTACATTCGTAAAACCCTGATTCATCAGCCACTGGCACATCTGAGCAGAGCGCATCCCGTGATGGCACAACACCAAAGTTTCTTTATTCGCATCCAAGCGGCTATGAATGTCGGTTGACCACTCACCATGCTGACTTAGGGGCAAGTTGACAAAGCCCTCTAACTGAGCCAATTCCAATTCATGAGGTTCCCGCACATCGACAAACTGGAGATCGCCCCCTTCCTGTAACAGAGTCGCCAATTGATCAACCGTAATTTCTGGCAGCGATGTAAACATAACAGTAATGCCCTAAAAAGGTAGGATAGCGTACCGTAAGAGGCTTTCACACTGCGATCGCCCCTAACACTTTAGGGTTCGCTTTTTGCCCTCCGGAAATCCCCGTCACTCCAGCGATTTCATACCTTCATCATGGAGTTTGCGCTTTAAGACTTTTACTGTTTCGCCACGTTGCAGATCCCACAATTGAGTTGCTTGCTTGAGAAAGGCGATCGCGCTGCGGAAAAAGGGAGCGATCGCAGTGGTATTGACAAAATTTCTGGAAATAGGGTGCTAAGACAGTGTAATTGTTGATTGGGGGAGCTTGAAAGCTGTGGGCACATTGCCAGCAAAACTAAAGTCTCACCCCACTTCTGCCCATTCACAAACGGAAAACGAGCGATGAAACTGACTAATGCCCTCTTGATTTCACTCTGTGTGTCGGGTGTCTCTCTACTTTATTTAGGCAATGTGTCTGCAAAAGCTTCTGATTTAGCATCAGTTACGCCCGCTAGGACGATCGCCTTGAAACCGATCGCTCAAGCTAAGCCAAGTTTGGCAGTGTTAGCCCTCGACTCCCAGGGCTTACGAGTGGTGAATAAGTCTACGGGAGCCACTCGGTCGATCGAGTTTGGCACCAAGGAAGCCGATGTGGTTTCAATCCTGACGAACTTACGGGGAACCCCCCGCAATCGCGGCGTGAATCAAGAGTGCGGAGCGGGTCCACTTGGCTTTGCCAGTTGGGCAGATGGATTGTCCCTCCAGTTTAATAAAGGTCTCTTTGCTGGATGGAGCATCAATAGTCGCAGCAAAGGAGCCAATAAACTGACGACTATCTCTGGAATTGGCACTGGCTCAACTCGAACTCAACTCAATAAGGCTTACACCGTCAAAGTAAGCCAAAGTTCTCTAGGAACCGAATTTTCTGCGGGTGGTCTGGGAGGGTTGCTGAGTGGGAACAAACCAACCGATCGCGTGACCAGCCTATGGAGCGGCACCACCTGCTTTTTCCGGTGATGTAGCGTTTCAAATGCCTTTTTGCCCGGTTGCAAATCCCATAGTTGAATGGGTTGTTCCACACAAGCGATCCTTCACAGACGGGCACTATGACCATGATTTCGCAAGCAACAGATATCAGGATAAGTTGACAGAGCGGCGACTCATGGCGCTGTGGGGCAAAACGCGCAGCACTTCTTGAAGGGTGGTGATGCCGCTGGTGACTTTGGCGATCGCTGCCATCCGAAACGACTCAAACCCCGACTCTGCAAGGTAGCGATACATCTGAGTCATGGTGCCTTCATAGATAATCTGCCGCAGCGTATCATCCACATCCAGCAATTCGATAATTGCCTCCCGCCCGGAATAGCCAGAGTGAAAACAGCGAGCGCAGCCCTTACCCATCCGCCACTCCTCTGGTTTTGCCTTGTCTGGATGAAGCCCTAGCAGTTTCAAATCAGACTGCGTAGGCGTATAGGGAGTTGCACAATGAGGGCACACTTTGCGGACGAGTCGCTGTGCCACAATTCCCAGCAGCGCATCACTAATCAAACCGGGATCGGGACCAATATCTTTGAGCCGAGGAATGGCACTGGCAGCATCATTGGTGTGGAGTGTGGTTAGAACTAAGTGCCCAGTCAACGCGGCTCGGAAGGCAGTTTCGGCAGTTTCGTGATCTCGGATTTCTCCTAGCATAATGATATCGGGGTCTTGTCGCAAAATGGCGCGGAGTCCGGCGGCAAAGGTCATTCCTGCCAGTTCATGCACTTGGGTTTGGGTGATGCGGGGCAGAATATATTCCACTGGGTCTTCCACGGTCACCACATTCACATATTCGGTCGCCACGGTTTGCAGGCTGGTGTAGAGGGTGCTAGTTTTGCCGGAGCCAGTGGGTCCAGTAAAAATAATCATGCCTTGAGGTTGCTTCAGCCAGCCTTTGTAAAGAGCGAGGGTGCGATCGCTAAAACCCAACTCATCCATGCCAGTAAACGGATTTTCGCGCGGCAGCAAGCGAATCACCGCTTTTTCACCGCCGACGCAGGGTAAGGTGCTAACTCGCATATCCAGACCCAAGTCGGACTCAGAGCCGCTAGTATATTTATCGCCAATCCGGGCATCTTGAGGACGGCGGCTTTCGGCAATATCCATATCCGCCATGACTTTCAATGCGACGATCGCTCGTCGGCTAATCTCCGGCGGCAACAGGGTAATATCTCGCAAAATGCCGTCGATCCGATAGCGAATTCGCAAGCCGTCGGTGGTGGGTTCTAAGTGAATATCACTGGCACGGTTCCGCAAGGCTCCCGAAATGATGGTTTTGATCCGTCCAATTTGATCGACGGCTTTTGCCAGCAGTTCACGGGTAATCTCGCTAATGTTTTCCTGCTCATGTTCTCCCGTCAGCGGATTGATGAATGGCTGAGAACTGAGGCAGTTTGCATCAATATTTTGGGTGCGATACCAGGTAGTGTAGCTTTTGTCGGTGATGGGAATGATTTTGATGTTGGTGAAGGTGCGATCGCTCAACTTGCGAATCGTATCCAGCGAGACAGGCACCGGACAGCCCAGGTAAAAGCAGTTTTGCCACAACAACAGTGGCAGCAAGGGCGGCAGCGTCGAGCGATCAGGAAACTCTCGCAAAAAGCGGTAGCTAACTTCAATATCCAGCAAACTTAAGGTAACAGTGCCATCTTCATCAACAAGCCATCGCAACGCTTCTTCACAAGTAATTTCGCGCTTTTTAAGCTGTTGCCAAACGGAGAGGGTCGAGGTGGAATTCATTTAAAAATGACGAGTGATAAATGACGAGAGTACAGATAAACAACAGATAAGCATTGGACACTAGCACCTCACACCTCACACCTGTATAACCTATTCCCGGTTCTCTTCTCTTCTCTGTTGAATCACAAATTGTTTTAGCGCAGTTTGGCGGTTTTCCATAAAGCGGTTCCAGAAGCCTGGAATTAAGCCGTCCATGGTGTGAGCGATCGCCCAAACTTCTAGCGCCATTGAGTTATAAAGAGCGCGATCGCTATGGCGCAGCCGTTCAAGCCATTGGTCAATATCCATGTAGGCAGCCGATTCAAGGAAGTCGTTTTCAGGAATTGAGTTCTTAGACATAGGATTGGGTGTGCCCTAGTGGCTGACAGGTTTTTCAAAGCCTTGTTTTTAGCGCCTTGAATATGGGCAATTTGCAGTTACCCCTTGCTCTCAGTCTAGAGTCTTCCCTGTCTGGTGTGATTCAAGGAATGCTATGGAGCATGACTTTATCACCACGAATCTATTGATCAAGTGGCGCGATCGCGGTTTGAAGTGCCGGGGCACTCAGGCTTCAGGTGTTTTCATTGGTTTGACCCATTCTCACCCGGACAATCACCCTCTCGTAACGTTTTTTATCTGCTTACCTCACTTCTGCCTACCTCACTGATGGCAGAGTAAAATTTAATTACATTGATCTAAGCAATCATCAGGGTTTTGCTAAAGGATTGACGGATGGCACTGCTCAAGCAAAAAAATAGTCCAAGATGGTTGGGATTCGTCGGGCTAGGAGCGATCGCCCTTGCTGCTCTGGTTGGCGTGATTGTGATGCAGCGATCGCAGCTTGATCAACCATCCCAATGGGCAGAAAACCCAAAACAGGCTGAAGAGCAAGAAACCCTAAAATTAAAGTTGTTGAGCCGTACTCCCACTTTTGGGTTTGATAATGTCTTGTCGGATTGGGTATTCCTCAACTTTTTGCAGTACTACGGCGATGAGGACGCACGCAAAAAAACCGGGTACGCTCTCAGCCCCCAGTATTTTGACATTGTGACCCGGCTTGATCCTCAGTTTATTGATGTTTATATGTTTATTTCGGGTGCCGTGTCTTATCAATTGGGCAAGCCCGACCTTGCCGTTGACCTGATGAAGCGGGGTACAGCCGCTCTTTCGCCCAAAGCAAATCCAAAGGCGTTTCAAGTCTGGCGGTTTATGGGGCTAGATCAATTGTTATTGCAAGGAGATGTTCCCGGCTCCATTCGTTCCCACGAGATGGCAGCCAAGTGGGTCAAAGGATCACCAGATGAGGATCTCGCGCCGCTTTTTCAAGGAACTGCAAATTTTCTCCGCAAAGATCCTAATAGCATCCCTGTACGAGTTTCTGCATGGGGATCAATTTATGAACAGGCGCAAATGGTGGGCGATCGGCAAACTCAAAAACGGGCAAAAAAAGAAATTGAAAAGCTAGGGGGCAAGATTTTTGAAAAAGATGGAAAAATGATGATTCAGCCCCCGGTGAGTAAGCCAAAGAAATAAGAGAGAAGAAAAACTAGGACAAGCATGATTCCTCAATGAGTGCAGCAGGCGTTTCAAGAAGAAACTAGAAAGATGCTGCAAAACCTCAGAAAACAACGGTCAGAAAAAACTGCAAGACTTGTAAAGTTTGGGAACGGAGAGAGAGGGATTCGAACCCTCGTTAAAGTTACCCCTAAACAGCATTTCCAGTGCTGCGCCTTCAACCACTCGGCCATCTCTCCAAAAAGTTGTGCTGTGTAAACAGCCATGAGAGAACTATAGTAGCAAAACAAGTGTCATTTTGGTAATAAAGACTGAATTCATGCCTTTTCACACTATTCAAATTCGCGATCGCCGAACCAATACGCTTCACACTGTTCAAATTCCTGAAGATCGCTACATTCTGCAAACGGCGGAAAATCAAGGGGTTCCACTTCCTTTTGCCTGTCGCAATGGAGCCTGCACCACCTGTGCCGTTCGGGTTGTTTCGGGTGAGCTATACCAGCCTGAAGCCATGGGTCTGTCTCCCGCTTTGCAGCGTCAGGGCTATGCGTTGCTCTGCGTTAGCTACCCACGTTCCGATCTAAAAGTAGAAACTCAAGATGAAGATGAAGTGTATGAGTTGCAATTTGGGCGATACTTTGGCAAGGGTAAAGTCAAACGCAGACTTCCCCTTGATGAAGAATAGTGTGTCCGTCAGATCTCGTCCTTAAGTTTCTATGCCGCTCTCTCCTAGTCAACTTCAAATCTTTCTGGATATTGCCACTGAAGCCGCCTTAGCCGCAGGCGCAATTTTGCAGCAGCACTGGGGCAACTTGGAACGTGTGGAAGAAAAAGGGCGCTCTGGAGATCTGGTGACGATCGCCGATCGCCAAGCAGAGGCGGCAGTTTTGCAGGTGCTTCAACGCCATGTGCCAGATCACAACATTTTGGCTGAAGAATCGGGGCAACTGGGCAATTCAGAAAGCGAATTTTTATGGGCGATCGATCCATTGGATGGCACCACCAACTATGCCCACTCCTATCCTGTCTCTGCCGTGTCGATCGGTCTCATGCTAGACGGAGTGCCGATTGTTGGAGCTATTTTTGACCCATTTCGGCAAGAGTTATTTCGGGCAGCGGCAGGGCAAGGAGCTACCTGCAACCGCCGCCCCATTCGCGTCTCCAAAACCGCTGACCTGAGCCAAAGTTTGCTGGTGACGGGCTTTGCCTACGATCGCTGCCAAACTACCGATAACAACTATGCTGAATTTTGCTACCTCACCCACCTGACCCATGGCGTGCGGCGCAGCGGCTCGGCTGCGATGGATCTCGCCTATGTTGCCTGCGGTAGGCTGGATGGCTATTGGGAGCGGGGCTTAGCTCCTTGGGATATGACCGCCGGGGTCATTCTGCTGCAAGAAGCAGGCGGCACAGTCACAGCTTACGATCAATCCCCTTTACAGATTAATTCTGGGCGCATTTTGGCAACGAATGGAACCATTCACGTTAATCTTAGCCAAGCACTGCAACAGGTTCCTCCGTTAGCAACCTGGGCAGATTCCACCAAGTTTGTTGGCTGACCTTAGCGCAGACCATGAACAGTCAGATTACACTAGAGAAAATTCCACGGCAGGCAAGCAGTACACCATGTCTTTCCAATTTGAGCGAGGGTTGTTTCTATTAGATTTTGTAGACCATCACGCCATACTAGGGGTGCCCATTGATGCAGATGTGCAAACCATTCGGAAACGCTATCTTAAAGTGGCTCGTAAGCTGCACCCTGACAGCGGGGCCCTAGAGGGGGAAGCAGACAAAAAGCTGGCTAGCGAATTGTTATCAAAGCTAGTGAATCCTGCCTGGGAAAAGCTTTCTCAAGAAAAAGACCGCACAGAATACGGCATCGTGTTGAATTTGAAAGGGCAGCAAGCGAGTCGTCGGGGAAACTGGGAATTGGGCAATTTGGGCAAAGAGATTGCCAATGCCAGCAATCCTGAGCATTTTTATCGCGCTTCGTTGAAAGGGCTTGTCGATAAACAGTATGAGCACTTAGAACAAGCGCTAGAAATTACAGGGCAAATCAGCGAACTCAATATGGTCTATTTGATGCGGAAGGAAAGCCAAGGTGGGCTTAGCACGGGCGAACCTCAACGAACAATTTACACGGGTAGCAATCTACCAGATTCTTCGCAATCCTCCACTAGACCCGCCGCAACCCAGCAACCGCAGGCAGCACGCCCAGAGTCAGTCGCCGATCAATATTACCGTCGGGCAGAAGGCTATATGGCAAAAAACAATTATGCTAAAGCAGTTTTGGAACTGCGAGATGCCCTCCAGCTTGAACCCAGAAATAGCAGTTGCCATGCGTTGCTAGGCGCAGTTCACTTAAAGCAAGGTCAGGCAACCATGGCAAAAATTCACTTTAATAAGGCGCTGGAGTTTGATCCGACGAATGAAATCGCGCTTGAAGGGAAACAGAAGTTAGAAAAAGCAACGGGCACTTCAACAAACTCCAAACAATCGACCCAGAAACCCGACGATAAAAAAAATAAGTCAGGCAACAAAAATAAACCCGACGATAACGCAGGTGGCGGTCTATTTGGTTTATTTGGGAAAAAGAAGTAATGGTCTATCAACCGCCTGCGGGAGCCAGAGATTTGCTCCCTTTAGATGTTGCTCAAAAGCGTTGGATTGAAGAGCGCTTGCAGCAAGTGTTTCATCAGTGGGGCTACCACCGCATCATCACCTCAACCCTAGAGCGCTTAGACACCTTGATGGCAGGGGGAGCCATTCAGCGGTCAACCGTGTTGCAGCTACAGGGGCTAGATGAGGAAGATTTGGGATTACGCCCTGAATTAACCGCCTCGATCGCCAGAACGGTCGTAACGCGCATGGCAGACGCAACCTACCCGCTCCGGCTCTACTACAATGCCAACATCTTTCGCCGCGCCCAAGAAACCAGCCACACGCGCCAGCAGGAGTTTTATCAGGCAGGGGTCGAGCTACTCGGCAGCGGGGGATTGCTGGCTGACGCAGAAACATTATTGCTATTGATGGATTGTCTCCAAAGCCTGGGCTTGAGCCAGTGGTCGATTGTGCTAGGCGAAGCCGGATTAACGCGATCGCTGCTGTCTGTGTTTCCATCAACCATACAAGCAGCCGTGCGGCAGGCGATCGCCACTCTGGATCGCATTACCCTCGAAACCTTGCCCATGAGTCAGGAACTCCGCGATCGCGCCTTGCTATTGCTCGATCTGCGCGGCACTCCTGCTGAAGTTTTGCAAAAAGTATCTAGTTTAGATCTTAACCCAACCCAGCAGACCGCCCTAGATAACCTCAAATCCCTAATTGACCTATTACAAAATACGCCCGACACCCGACACCCGACACCTTATGCCCTCGTTCTCGACCTCAGCTTAATCCAAACCTTGGACTACTACACCGGCATTGTGTTTGAAGTGGTTAGCGATACTCCTAATGGGCAGCAAGTATTGGGGCAAGGCGGACGCTATGATCAACTACTAGGGTTGTATCATCCCCAAGGCGAAACCGCTCCAGGGATTGGATTTGCCTTACAAATTGAACAACTGCATCAAGCGATCGCCCTCACGAACCAAATTCCTCAGCACATTTCCACCAGCGATTGGCTCGTGGTTCCAGAAAATCCCCAAGCCTACACTGCGGCTCTTGCCCATACTCAAAAACTTCGGACAACTTCAGATACAGTAAGAGTCGAACTAGATTTAGGAGGACGCACTCCCGCCGAAATTCATGATTATGCCCAGCATCGTCAAATTGCCGCGATCGCCTGGATTTCGCCAGACGGCACCGCCAAAATTGAACCCGTCAAACTGGAATAATTGAGTAACGAAATGGGGATGAGGTTTCGGGTTTCAGTTTTCAGATAATGAGAAAGCCCTGACCTCTGCCCCTAGTCCCCTCGCCCTTTGCCCCCTGTTGGAGATTCTCTGTGCCCCATTCAATTGTGACTGAAACCTGTGAAGGCGTAGCAGATTGTGTTGATGCCTGCCCCGTTGCCTGTATTCATCCAAGTTCTGGCAAAAACCTGAAAGGAATGGATTGGTATTGGATCGATTTTTCCACCTGCATCGACTGTGGTATTTGCCTGCAAGTGTGCCCCGTGGAAGGCGCGATCATTCCAGAAGAGCGCCCCGACCTGCAACAAACACCTCTTTAATGAACTCTCTTTTGCCTATTCCCTATCCCCTCTTGCCATGCCCGACTCTGCACCCCTACTCGAAGTTGAAAATGTATACGCTGGCTATGTCAAAGATTTAAACATTTTGCAGGGCGTGAATTTTCGGATTCATCCAGGGGAACTGGTGGCGGTGATTGGTCCTAACGGAGCCGGAAAATCGACCCTAGCAAAAACAATTTTTGGCTTGTTGACTCCTGAGAAGGGCAGCATCGTGTTTGCTGGCAAAAGCATTGTGGGCTTGAAGTCAGACGAAATTGTGCAGCAGGGCATGTGTTATGTGCCGCAAATCTCTAACGTGTTTCGATCACTCACTGTGGAAGAAAATCTAGAAATGGGT
The DNA here is from genome assembly GCF_056784215.1 of Leptolyngbya sp. CALU 1928. Taxonomy (NCBI): domain Bacteria; kingdom Bacillati; phylum Cyanobacteriota; class Cyanophyceae; order Leptolyngbyales; family Leptolyngbyaceae; genus Leptolyngbya; species Leptolyngbya sp. CALU 1928. The sequence continues at coordinate 314,876 of NZ_JBXBCE010000001.1, forward strand.
GCCTTTGTGCTGGATCAGCCCATCCAACCGCTAAAAGATGAGATTTTTACGCGCTTTCCTAAACTGGCAGAACGCCGTAACCAACGGGCTGGAACCTTGTCTGGTGGAGAACGGCAAATGCTGGCAATGGGCAGAGCGCTAATGCTAAAACCCAAACTGCTGCTGCTGGATGAACCGTCTGCGGCATTATCGCCTTTGTTGGTAGACAGTGTGTTTGAGCAAATTCGAGAAATTAATCGGACGGGAACCGCGATCGCTTTAGTGGAACAAAACGCCCGTAAAGCTTTGGAGATGGCAGATCGGGGCTATGTGCTGGAGGCAGGACGCGATCGCTTTGAAGGGCGGGGAATTGATCTGCTCAATGATCCCAAGGTGGGCGAATTATATTTGGGAGCGACTAAACGATGACGCTAAGGCTAAGCGCTGATCACATCCAGGCGATGACGACCCATGCCGAACGCGCTTATCCTGAAGAGTGCTGTGGTTTGATGCTGGGCAAAGTTCAGGAGAGGAATCTCGCTGACGAATCCATGCGGGTTGTGACCGCGCTCTATCCCGTTGAAAATAGCTGGGATCAGCACGTAGCCACCGATCTCCAAGATGAATCACCCTCCAAAACCCGCCGATACGCGATCGCGCCCGAAGAAATGTTAAAGGCAATGCAAGATGCACGCCGCCGTAATTTAGCTATTATTGGGATCTATCACTCCCATCCCGATCATCCAGCAGTGCCCTCAGAGTGCGATCGTCGCCTCGCATGGCACCACTATTCTTACAGTATTATTTCCGTTCAGCAGGGAAAAGCCACAGAGTTTTATAGTTGGAGTCTAGATGTAAATCATCAGTTCCAATCGGAAGTGGTGATCCAGGAAGCCATTCCTCATGAATCTATACTCTGCCCCCTGATCCCCAATCCCTGATCCCTATTTCTTATCACCGCTATGCTAAATCCAAATCTGGACGACATCCAGTTAGACAAAGAAGAATATGAGCGCTATTCGCGCCACCTGATTTTGCCCGAAGTGGGTCTAGAAGGACAAAAACGCCTCAAAGCCGCCAGCGTTTTGTGCATTGGTAGCGGCGGCTTAGGGTCACCCCTCCTGCTCTATCTCGCTGCCGCTGGCGTTGGGCGCATTGGGCTGGTAGATTTTGATGTGGTCGATCGCTCCAATCTGCAACGTCAAGTGATCCACGGGACTTCCTGGGTCGGCAAGCCTAAGATTCAGTCTGCCAAAGATCGGATTTTAGAAATTAACCCCTACTGCCAGATTGATTTGTATGAAACGCGCCTGAGTTCCGAAAACGCTCTGCAAATCATGGAACCCTACGACATCGTAGTGGATGGCACCGATAACTTTCCGACTCGCTATTTGGTGAATGATGCCTGTGTGCTGCTGGACAAACCCAATGTTTACGGCTCTATCTACCGATTTGAAGGACAGGCAACCGTCTTCAACTACGAAGGTGGACCCAACTACCGCGACTTGTATCCCGAACCACCCCCACCTGGATTGGTGCCCTCCTGTGCCGAAGGTGGCGTATTGGGCATTTTGCCGGGGATCATTGGCGTGATTCAAGCCACAGAAACGGTCAAGATCATTTTGGGTAAGGGCACCACCTTGAACGGTCGCCTGTTGCTCTATAACGCGCTGGATATGACATTCCGTGAGTTGAAACTGCGCCCCAATCCCGTCCGCCCCGTGATCGAAAAGCTGATTGACTATGAAATGTTCTGTGGCATTCCGCAAGCAAAAGCAGCGGAAGCAGAACAACAGTCCGCGCTCAAAGAAATGACTGTCACCGAGTTAAAACAACTGTTTGATAGCGGTGCAGATGATTTCGTGTTGATTGATGTTCGCAATCCAAATGAGTATGAAATTGCCCGAATTCCCGGTGCGGTGCTGATTCCGCTGCCCGACATCGAAAACGGCGCTGGTGTGCAGCAAGTCAAAGAGGCGTTGAATGGTCACAAATTGATTGCCCATTGCAAACTGGGTGGGCGATCGGCGAAGGCGTTGGGCATCCTCAAGCAGGCTGGCATCGACGGAATCAATGTCACAGGCGGAATTACGGCTTGGAGCCGAGAAGTCGATCCATCGGTTCCAGAATACTAAAGGGCTGTAGAGACGCGAAATTTCGCGCCTCTACCGTCGCGGCTAGGAGGCGGTGAGATGGCAACGATGATCTGGATGGAAAACATCACGAAAACCTACCGATTGGGTGAGGTGGATGTGCCTGTGCTAAAAGGGATTGACCTGACGATTGAAGAAGGGGAATATGTCTCGATTATGGGGGTTTCTGGGTCGGGCAAATCGACGCTAATGAATATCTTGGGTTGCCTCGATCGCCCAACTCAGGGGCATTATGTGCTGGAAGGCAGAAACCTGACCACACTCAATAATGATGAACTAGCTTACATTCGCAATCGTCGGATTGGCTTTGTTTTTCAGCAGTTCAACTTGTTGGCTCGTGCAACCGCACTAGATAACGTAATGCTGCCGATGGTCTATGCCAATGTCTCCAAGTCGCAGCGCAAACAGCGGGCAGAGGAAGCCCTGAGCCGTGTAGGGTTGGCAGAACGGATGAAAAACCGTCCTAATCAGCTATCGGGAGGGCAACAGCAGCGAGTAGCGATCGCCCGTGCTTTGGTCAATCGTCCCGCGTTGGTGCTGGCGGATGAACCCACAGGAGCCTTAGATACTGAAACTTCTCAAGAAGTAATGCACCTGTTGGCAGACCTCAACTATCAGGGCATTACGATTATCATCGTCACTCACGAACCTGATATTGCGGCTCAAACCCAACGAGTCATTCATGTTAAAGATGGCTTAGTTGTGGATTGAAGTAGAAGAATCGATAAGCTGTGCTCAACGGCTGATCGGCACTTTTAGCCAAGTGGAAAGCTCATAGGTCAGCCAGTCCAGTTCAGGTTTAGTAAAGGATGGCGTACTTTTGAGTTCATATTTTTGGGTGCCTGCCCAAATGATCAAAATAGCCTCTCCATCCGCCGATTGCGAACATGCCAATTGAGTGATGTCTTTGCGGGGTGAAGTTTGCGATCGCCCGGTTTGAATGCCCAATCGTTTCTGGGTTAGGGAGATCTGTTGCTGATCAATTTGCAGTTGAATTTGCCCCATACGAGAGGGTAGGGTGACTTCTAAAAAGGTCGGTTCCTTCTTCAAAGTAATTTTAGTATCAGCAGGTTTTCGGGCTGGGGGAATTTTGGCGGGTGTTGCCTCAATCTGCCGTCCGTGATCCAACGCGTGAAGGGCTTCCTGCGTTGACTTTGCCCGCCGATCTAAATTGGGTTCATAGAGCCAGCCTAGCCAATCGGCAAACTCTGGGCTGATATTGGGCAGTTTCGCATAGTCGATTTTGGTGCCCAGACGCGGCAGGCTGGAGGGGTGAGTGCCAGTGATCAATGCCAACAAAGTCGCCCCTAAACTAAATAAATCGGATGCAGTAACGGCTCTGCCGCTGAACTGTTCGGGTGCCATATAGCCATAGGTGCCCACAACCGTGAAGGCGGTGGTATCGTTCCCAGAGACACGCTTGACGGAACCAAAATCGGTTAGATAAAGCTGGCGATTGGCGAGTAACACGTTGCTCGGTTTCAGATCCCGATGAATGATCGGCGGTTGCCTTCCGTGCAGATAGGTCAAAATCCCCAACAAAGCTTTGGCAATCTGCTTCGTTTCTGGTTCAGTAAACAATCGCCCCTGCTGCAAGCATTGCTCTAGGGATTTGCCTTCCACATAGGTTTGAATCAGCGTCAGCGCTTTGGCGTTGGGTAGCTCGTGTTCAAAGTAGCCCAAATAAGATGGGATCGATGGGTGGGAAAGAGCTTGAAGGATTTCGACCTCGCGCTCAAATAGCTTCAGGTCATCCCATTGCAGTTGCTCATCAATAAATAGCAACTTCAAGACAACCAATTCCTGGGTTTGAAGGTCACGGGCAAGCAGCGTCCAGCGCCCGGTTTGTTTACCGATCTGCCGCTCAACTTGGTAGCGATCGCCCAAAATTTGACCCGCCATGTCTTTCTCTCCAGCGCCTATAGCTTCTTATCTTCGTAGCAAAAGGTAGCAAAAGATTTTATTCTAGTCGAGTTTATGGATACGATCAGCTTCTCGCCAGCCTGAAAGCAGCGCCCCGTGAACGGTTGCGGCATATTGTCGAGAAGTCGCTTCTCCTGCAAAAAACAGGCGATCGCCCACGGGTTCCGCCAGCCTATCGTAATCTTCATCGGTGGCGTGAGTTGCCAAAAACGAGTAGGCACCGTGAGCAAACGGATCTGCGCCCCAACGCGTAATGGCGTAATGGGTGGGGTCGGGGACTTTTGCACCGTAGATTGTTCGCAGGGTTTGCATCGCGGCGGCTACGATTTTCTCATCCGACCAGTCTTCCAAAGTTTGGGCATAGCTACCGGCATTAAACCCAACCAGAATCGGCTTTCCAGTAGTGTGATAAAGATTAAAAAATTCGACCCATTCACCCTTTTTCTTCGGAATGTAGCCAATCACTTCTGCCGACTTCTCCCAAAACACCTTGGAAAAGCGCAAAACAACTTTATTCAGCCCCCCCATCCCCAAGCGGTGAATCGCTTTTTGCTTATCGTCCGGCAAGGCTGGAGAGAACGTGACTGAACCTGCCTTCAAGACTCCCAGTGGCACCGTAACGATCGCATAATCGGCTTCAAACGTGGCATCATCACACTGCACCCGCACACCCGTTTTTCTGTACTCCACCGTTTGCACAAGATGCTCTAACCGAATATCTAAATCCTCTGCCACTGCGGTCACAAGCTGATCGTAACCTTTGGAAAACAGGCAATCCTCGCCGTCAAATTCTTCGCCTTCATCCCAGTAATAGCAAGAAAGATCAGCACTGTCGGCGGCATATTCATGTTCGATCAACGAGGCAATCGCATAATCCAACTCGCGCCGATCTTGGGCAGAAAGTTCCCACTTGCTCAACACAATGTCCAATGCAGTTTGCAAAGAAATATCCGCTTCATCTGCCTCCTCCATTTGCTCGACGAGTTCTTCCACCTCATCCAGAACTTCCCAAAATTGATCCTCTAGCTCTACTTGATCGTCATCTTCCAAGACAACGCCCTTGGTGTCGTGCAGCCAAAGGTTTTCATAATCCGTAATCACCGTTTCCAGATCCCATTGCTGCGCCAGATCCATCACCGGGTTGCCATCCATGCCATGCACCCACGTTGCCCCCAGTTCTATGGGAACGCCCCAGCCGCGATCAGTGTGGATTCTGCCGCCAATGCGATCGCGCCCTTCCAATACAATCACGCTATATCCAAAGGACTGAAGCCTGCTAGCCGCCGCCAGCCCCGCAATTCCAGCACCCACCACAATCACACTGCTCGTTTTAGACATACGCTCAACTCAATCCACAGCCACTTGCACCCACGCCTTTAATCCTATTACAAAGACCTGACACAACTACGGCATATGTTGAAGGGCGATCGCGCTTCTCCCCCAACCACGGCTGATCAAGAACTAGATGGTGATCGTTAAGTTTGTGACAGGTTTTTTGTCCATTTACCAACACAATACCCAACGCAGAAAGTTTCCGCCGCTCTCCCGTTTTATGGTGATACGCAAAACTCATCTGTCTATTCGCCTAATTCAGGATGATATACGGAAATTTCCTTACTAAATTAATTTGATTCGCAGAGGCGTTTTTGAGGACAGTCTTTCAAGATTGCCTGTTGGTGGTTAAGCTCAATTTACGATCAAGTTACTATGAAGCAATCTAGAAAAGGTATTTGTAAAGACAAGTCCAAGCTGCGTATGCTTATTAGATAGATTGTTACACTGATTCATAAATTCATCTTCCACATTATTTCACTAACGCAATTGCAATGGCTTTCCCTGCTAATATCGCTGAAAAGGCACTTCTAGATTGTGGTAGATGCTGTAGCATATGTCACAAGTTTTGTGGTTTCAAAATAGAGCTTCATCACATTATTCAGAGATCAGAAAAAGGTGAAGACTCCTATGAGAACTGCATTCCGCTTTGCTTAGATTGTCATGCGGAGGTGAAAGCTTACGATCCCAAGCATCCAAAAGGACGAAAATATACAGAGTCAGAGTTGATAGAACATAGAAATAGATGGTACGAAAAAGTAAGAAATGATTGTTTGTTGCTTTTTCATCCAGAATGTATTGAACTAGATCGAAAGCTTTTTCTTAAGATTAAAGAGATTCTTCCAGTAACAGGAGGATCAATTGCTTTCATTCGCAATCATGATTATGCGGTTCCTTGGTTTTTTGAAGCGCATGATGATTTGAAGAATTATAGATTGTATTGTCAAAATCCTGATTTTGAGTTCATCGACTTAGATTTAGAGATTCATAGATGCCAATTAACAAAATGTATAGAAAAATTCATAGAAACATTGTTTAGAGTCGGTTTTACAACTGATAGATGGACAGAAAAGTATCCAGAAATAGCGGTTTATCCTGACATCAAAAATTCTAAGCACGACATATACAAAAAAGCTATTGATGATATGCATCAGACTACCAACCAAATTTGTTCTGCTTATGACAATCTGATTCGGCTGGGTCGTAAGAAACTAGCAGTTGAGTAGTGATTTCAGACTAACAATCGAGTACATCGGCATGATTGGCGACTATATGCTTGGTTCAAGATTTGTGCCGTTTTAAGAACAATGCCGCCGAAAGAATCGAGGTGTAATTTCAGGCATCACTGAGTTACTATTCACATTTTTATGCCCACCAAAATTCCGCGAGATCATCTACTTTTAACAGGATTTAAAAAGCTTACTTTATGTTTTCCCTTTAGCTGCTACTCTAGGCAGAGCGATTTGGTTGTGAGGAATATAGATTTTGCCAACTGCTGAACAAGGAATTAGGTGTGTTGTATTGTGCCAATCCTTAACTAATACATTTACTCCCATTTTTGTGGTTCGTCTCGACGATCGCACAGGCAATGTGTTTATTTTGGCAGGAGATAACATAGAGATAGAAATCTATCGCAATGGTCTTTGGAGGTTCTTGTGATTCAGCCTGATTTTAATGCAATGACCAAAGTCGAACTAAGAACTTATGTCATTGCTCATCCTGATGATAAGGCAGCGTTTCGTGCCTTTGTAGATCGCTTCACCTCTGATGCATCCTCAGAGACTTTTGATATTCCAAAATCAAATGCTGAGTTTGAGGAAGTTGACATCTTGATTAGGCAAAAGTTAGAACAACTGAAGACGGGCTAACGCTTAGCAGTTGCTTTAAGCGATCGTTACAAGCATCTGTTCTGCGTCAGTGATTATGACTGAGGTTACTTGAAACCGCAATCCCAGCGACTGAAGCGTTTTAATGTCAGATTGAAAATCTTCCACATCGTAGTTAATATACAGTCCCCGTTTTGCCAATTCGTGTTGGAACTCAATGACGGTTAGCCCTGTCCAAGCCCGAAGTTTACCACTGCTGATTTGTTGTTGCTCGTACAGCATGATGGCAATTTCTAATTTCAATTCATCCTCGGTCATCTTAATCGATTGGAGGATGTCATTAGGGATTACAACACTCATCGGTTTTTGGTAGAAGAGATTGGGCTATCTTAGCTTTAAGGATAAGCGATCTCTAAGCAGTAGCGCGATCGCTTTTAGCTAACCCGCCAACCATAGACTACTGCATCAGTTGAGCGATAATTTCAAGCATTGGTTCTGCGGTAAGTAGTTACGACTGAGTTGCTTGAAATCGCGATCGCTCTTTTTGGGTTTCTGTTTCTAATCGAGATCGCCCTACTGCCCGTTCTGTAGCAACTGCACCAGTTTTGAGAGATCAATATCACAACTGCAAGAGTTTAAGATCACTTCAGGAATTAGAGCGATCCTAGATGATGATCACTGTAGGCACTTAAAGCAACATCTCACATCATAGTTCCTACCTAACTAGGAGGTTCCCATGCAACCGAGTTCTGAATTTCCACTCTTTTTTCAAACCGCGATCGCGCTCTTTGGTTTTCTGTTTCTAATTGCGATCGCGTCTTCTATCCCCATTCAAAAAACTCAACCTAGCACTACACTAGGCGCTACCCTACAAGTTGCCAAAAACTTAAAGATTTCTTTCTGAAAACTTGAGTTTTACTCATCTTCAAAATAATCAGAAACTTTTTTATCCTTTTAGAGTTGCTGCTAATAATCCTAGCAACACCTCTAGCGGAGTGAGAGAAGCCTCATTCAGGTCGAATATTATGTAGTTCCTTCCAGTTTCAGAAATCGACAAATGCTGCCCGTGGTGACGATGCCGTAAACCGAGGACGACTTCTAGGCGGCTTCACAAACAGTCGGTTTTGGTAAGGATTCACCCGTCGCTTCATAAGCCATGATCAGCGACTCCAACGCTTCAATACCATTACTGACGGCTAGTTCATAGGTGTTGCCATGCGTTCGCCAGCGTTGCCCTGGAAAGTCGGGAAACCCAACTAAAAAGCAGTCGTCTTCATCAGACCATTGGATTACCATTGAGTACTTCAGTTTAGCCATCGTCTTCCATTGCCTCAACTGCTTCAATTGCTTGTTCTATTTCCTTTTCTTGATAGCGTTTAGCATCTGCGCCGTCTTTACCAGAAACCGTGATTTTTCCAGCATACAAAGGATGAATCCAGTTCGTATGGCTTCCTTTACCAGGAAGTTGGCTAAACCAGCCTAACGTAACATCTGCTTTAACTCTCGGATCTTTTTGGGCATGATGTGAAGTCAAAGGCATCCTTGTAGTTAGGCTAAAAGTTGCCGTGGGATTGGTTGGCAATGTTCAGGCGATCGCAGACTTCCGCGACCGGCAAGGCACCCAGTTCACCAGCGGCGCGGGTGCGGATGCTGAGGGCATTGGCTTCTACTTCTTTTGCGCCGATTACTGCCATGACGGGAATTTTGGCTTTCTCAGCATTGCGGATTAGTTTGCCAAGGCGATCTCCGCTGGTGTCGGCTTCCGCCCGAATCCCCAGCAGTTGCATCTCAGTCGCCACCTGTTTCGCAAAGGGCAATTGCTCCTCGCCCACGGCTAACAGGCGCACCTGAATTGGAGCCAACCATAGGGGAAAATCTCCGGCATACTCTTCAATCAAAATGCCGATCAGCCGTTCTAAAGAGCCAAAGGGCGCACGATGAATCATCACCGGGCGTTTGCGGGTGCCATCTTCTGCCACATACTCTAGTTCAAACCGCTCTGGCAAGTTGTAATCCACCTGCACGGTGCCCAGTTGCCACTCTCGATCTAGCGCATCCTGGAAAATAAAATCTAGCTTGGGACCATAAAACGCGGCTTCGCCAATGCCCTCAAAGTGATCCATGCCCAAAGTTTCCACCGCACGCCGGATTGCCCCTTCCGCTTTTTCCCAGGCATCATCGGAGCCAATATATTTGTCAGAGGTCGGATCGCGAAAACTGAGACGGGCGCGGAAATTTTTAAGCTGCAAACTTTTGAAAACTTCCAGGATCAAATCTACAACACTGAGAAATTCCGAGTCCAATTGTTCAGGGGTGACGAAGAGATGCGAGTCATCCACCGTGAAGCCGCGCACACGGGTTAAGCCGCCCAATTCGCCGGATTGCTCATAGCGATAAACCGTGCCAAATTCTGCCAGTCGCATGGGCAATTCGCGGTAAGAGCGCAACTCACTTTTATAAATTTGAATGTGAAACGGACAGTTCATCGGCTTCATCACAAAGCCCTGTTCTTGGGCGCGATCGCCGTCACTATCCGCCATCATCGGGAACATATCTTCGCTGTACTTTTGCCAGTGCCCCGACAGTTTGAACAGGTCTACGCGGGCAATGTGGGGCGTAACGACGGGTAAATAGCCGCGCTTCACCTGTTCTTTTTTCAAAAAGTCTTCCAGGAGCGATCGCAAAATGGTTCCCTTGGGAGTCCACAGGGGCAAACCGGGACCAACGGGATCGGCAAAGATGAACAGCCCCAATTCTTTACCCAGCTTGCGGTGATCCCGGCGCAGAGCTTCTTCCTTGCGGCGTTGATATTCTGCCAGTTGCTCAGGGGTTTCCCAGGCGGTGCCATAGATGCGTTGCAGTTGGGCTTTGGTTTCGTCGCCCCGCCAATAGGCTCCCGCCACACTTTCTAGGGCGATCGCGTCCGGGTTCAACTCTGCGGTGGTTTCCACATGAGGTCCGGCGCACAAATCCCACCATTCTTCGCCCAAGTGATATAGCGTGATTGGGTCTTGCAGCCCTTCTAGAATCTCTAGCTTGTAAGGCTCGTTGACTGCTCGAATGCGGCGATCGGCTTCTTCTCGGCTAACTTCTTCCCGACTAACCGGTAACTTTCGCCGAATGATCTTTGCCATTTCTTTCTTAATGGCTTTCAAATCCTTCTCAGTGAAGGGGTCTGGACTGTCAAAGTCGTAATAGAACCCATTTTCAATAAACGGACCAATCGTCACCTGGGCTTTGGGAAACAGCTTTTGCACCGCCATCGCCATCACATGGGAGGTGGTATGCCGAATCTTTTTAAGCTGCTCGGATTCGCTGGTTTTGGGCAGATGAATTTTTTCAGGTTGAGTTTCTATTGCAGGCATGGGAATCGCTCCAAATTTCTAGACCATTTGCAGAATGACAGGCTAAGTGAATGAGTGGGGCTATAAACCTTGCCCCTAGCTAGTTCGCTCGATGCCATTTGCAATGAGAAAGGAGACAAGCTGGATTTGGAATTCCCAAAAAATCATGGTTTTGCTGATTTCTGCACAGCTATTAAGTCTAACCTAAGTCTGCCAAGGCACACCGCAAATTGACAAGCTGAATTAATCTTTCAGAGATTGCCCCTAGAGAGAAGTGTGAACTTAGATATTCACAGCATTATATTTTTGGTGATCAGTTTCTCGCCACCTATGAATTCAGCTAGGAGCCTCTTCAGTGCTACAGAATGTTACTGTGCTTGGTTTGTTTGCGATCGCGATCGGTGCGATTCCAGGGGCTGTGAGCCGCTATTATTTGACTGAGTTTTGCAAAAGCGCCATCGGTACAAACTTTCCTTATGGCACTTTTATTATCAATGTGACAGGCTGTTTACTCATGGGATTTTTCTTCACCTTATTTAAAGGGATTCCAGGCTTTCCACCTGAGATAGACTTGCTGGTCAGAACGGGTTTCTTGGGTGCTCATACCACCTTCTCAACCTATGGATACGATACATTGGCGCTGTGGCGAAATAACAAGCCAGGAGCCACCCTATTCTATTGGGCTGGTAGTGCAGTGTTAGGAGTAGTGGGGACTGCGGTAGGTCGCTCTTTAGCCATGCTATTTGTGAAATAGTAACCGTTCACACAACCGAAACGAACACTCCAGTTCTGACCAAGTCTGAATCAATTTCAGGAACTCCTTGCATGACGAAAAACACGTCTATTCCCACTATCATCGCGATTAGTGCGGGTGCGATTCCGGGCGCTTTAGGACGCTACCTCATCACTGAATTAGCCAAAGCAATGTTTGGCAAAGATTTTTCTTACTACGGTACGTTTTTTGTTAATGTGACGGGCTGTTTTATCATTGCTCTGTTTTACACCTTGAACGAACACCGGATTAGCAAATTTCCACCTGGCGTTCGGCTGGCGATCGCAACTGGGTTTTGCGGTGTTTACACCACGTTTTCCGCCTATGGATTAGAGACATTCAATCTAATCGATCAAGGGAATACAACCATTGCTTTAATTTATTGGTTCGGGAGTGTGCTCGTTGGCATGATTGGTGTGAAGTTGGGTGTCATGTTAGGAAGGTTGAATTCTGAGTCTAATCAAGCCGATATTTAGCGATATCAACATCTGCTTGGGGTAAGGCAATCCTTCTATAGCATTTTGCAATTTTTGTTGATGTCTTCGCTCACCAGTGGGCAATTGATTTCTCCTGGGATGCACTCACGATCGCCTCTAGATCCAAAAGCTAAAGCTGCGATCGTTCAAGGTATAATTTCTCAACCTCCGCGATCGCACGTTAACGATACCTACAGACACTCAACTTAAGACAAGCAGGCTTAAGACTCTTTATCGCATGACATATCTAATCTAAGTCCTAACATTATGACAACGGCTATACCAACTGTTTGGAGCTATAAGCCATGGTGGTGTCAGCCCTGGTCAATTTTACTGACGGGCTGCTGCCTAATCGTCGGCAGTTGGGGGCTATTCCATCCCATCCATGTTAGTACAGGGATTGTGGCAATCCCTGTACTAACATGGATGGGATTTTTTCTCTTAGTCTATCCCCAGCTAATGAAGCGTGAAGCAATAGTGGAAGATACACTCGTAAAGGATGGTGATGAAGCCGATAGTCGGTGAGTCAAACTGGGAATATTAAGCGAACAGTCTATCCCGTTTGTTTGTCACGTTGTTTCAATGGCGCTTTTTTGCCATGCCTATTCAAACTATTTCGCTTGATGCTTGTCAAAAAGTTCGTCAGCATATTACCAACGCTTTGAGGGTGCCCAATGCGGAAAACCATCCGCGATCGCAGGGGTTAACCGATGATGAACCGCCAGAACCAGATTCTCTGAGCGATTTGGGCGGTCTGTTTAGCCTGGGTGGAATGCCCGAATTAGAAACCTATGCTCCTAACTGTAACGGGCAGTGGTTTGTTAGCGCTGCCGATCCGGGAGCCGCTTTGATGAAACTACCGGGGTTAAAACTAAAACCTACTTTGCGGTTAGTTACCTATTTACTTCGATCTGGAACAGACGGCATGGGAGCCGTTTGGGCAGTACCAGAAAAGTTCAGTACTACGGCTCACTTGCAAGAAGCACTGGTCGGAGGCACAGGTGTTTCCAAAACTCCTCAACCAAACGGATGTTTAGCTGATGTGATGGATGCGCTGGAGGGCGATCGCTCCCCACTGTCCTATGTGATTGCCTCTATATTGCGGCACGAATTCAAGGAAATGGGTGCCCTAGGAAAATCTTGTGATTGGTCGCATCATCGTTTGATCAACGCCTTACCCAGTCAGCGAAATTGGCAATGGCGAGTGCCAACTCCACCCAAAGACCTATCGCCTAAGGTAATGATTTATCCAGATAAGCGAGCTACTACAGAGTTTTTTACCTGTCGGATCACTGCGCCTGTGGCAATCTATCAACATGTGGATCAGTATGCTGCTGATCACTACAAAGCGAATAGCATTAGCCGCGCGATCGCGATCCCCCAAAAAGCCTAACAAAAGGACTCAGGCTGGAAGCGCGTATCCATTCAAAACTCAAAATATCTCCTACCCTTCGAGAAGCCAAAGCTAGGTCAACGCTGAGTGCAATACACACGCTGCGCGAACGCGAACAAAACTGTTAAAGTGCTTCCACTAATCAACCTGCCACCAGCCTAGAGCGGGACCAATGAACCGGACACTCAGCCACCAGGCAACTAGCAGCACAATACCGCCCCACGCTCCGCGGCTACTCCACTTCACAAAGTCACCTGACTGGGCTTTTGTTATCGGCAGCCAGGGAAAAATTCGAGGAGACTGTCCATATTCTTCGCCCAGGCTATCTTTTCGTCGTTTTGCTTCGCCCATGATTTGTTAGCCGTTGATCAACTCTATCTATTTAGTCTAAAACGATTGGTCTCAGACTTTCAGTCTAAAACGGAATAGTCTGACCGAGAAAACAAGCTGGCATCAATATAGTTGATCCGTGCTACGGGGTTCATTGCCGCCAGCACATGGTGTCCATAGCTTCGATGAATCACGCGGCTATCGAGTAGGGCAACAACTCCTTGCCGTTCACGAACGGGGGCGATCGCCCGTTGCAGTTCACTCAAGGCAGTGGGCAGCAAATATAACCGGAACCAATCTTGGCGCAGTTTTTTGTAATAGTTGACTCGTCCCGCCACCAAGGGATCTTCCAGGGAGGGAATGGGTAAGGTGGCGATCGCCAATAGACGCGGCGACGGCAACACCTGCTGATGCTGTCGCCAAAAATCCCATCCCGTCACCAATACGCCATTCTCATCCAGACAGGTGCGTTCGACTTGAACGCGTGAGCCAAACTCCGAGGCTAAAAGCGACCCTACTTGGGCTTTCAACGGCATATCGCCTACTAACAGCACCGTTAGCCCTGGCGTGCCTGAGCTTACCCGGAGCAGGGTATGCATTTCCTGAATTAAGGCAGTCTGAAACTGGGGAGTATTAGGCAGGGGCAGTTTTTCAGGCAAATAAAGCTGAATCAGTTCGTCTTGGCGATCGGGCGAGAACTTGAGACAGGTGACATCCCCCACGCCCAACCGCTGACGGTAGACGGTTGCCTCTGCTTCCAAATCTAGGGCACCCCCCACTAACACAATCGGCTGCCGCTGCCAAATCGGCTCCATGATTGCGGCAATATCTGCCAAGCCACAGTGGAGGGAAAAAGCGCCCTGCTGGCGGGTGAGGGTTGCCCAAGTGAGAGCTTCTTGACGCTGAAGAGCATCCCAAAATGCTTGCCATGGAGTGGGCAAAGCTGGAACACTCGGAGGCTCAGAAATGGCGGAAGTAGCTGGCACCAAAGTTTGAAAAAAGTTTTGAAGCAGAGTTTGTTCGGGTGGCTCAATCAGGTAGCAATCGTAAGGATTAGCAGGACGCTGAAAAATAGCTTTGGTCAACTGCACTCGCGCATCTCGAATCACATTGCACTGTTCAGGGCAAGCCAACATGAGGGCATCCCAATCCCCAGGCTGAAGGTGGTGAGTCAGTTGCGATCGCGCCCAAGTTTCCAAATCATCCACCCCATCAATAATGATGGGAATGCCATCAGGAAAGCGACCTTGGGGATTAAGCCGATCGCTCAGCCATGCTTCGGGAGTCGTCAACAGCAAGCCCTGAAAGCCTCCAGCGGGAACGCGATCGCCCACTTGAATCGACTTCGGAAAGCGAATCCACTGGCGTAGCTGAGGAATTTCCACCATGAGCAACCGCTGCTGAACGGCTTCAGATGCGACCACAACCACGGGCGCTTGCCACATTAAAACGGGCACCAAATAGCTGAGGCGATAGCGCTCGTGATACCCAGAAAATGCACTAGTTTGAATCAGCGCACTTCTGCCCAACCGCAGCGCTCGTGCCACCAATCGCGCCATCGTTAAATGGTGGTGCCAGTGAGGTTCACCCTGCTGCCGCAAAAAGGCGCGTAACTGCTGATGAACTTCTACCTCAATCACAAGCGATCGCTCTTCTGAAATGAATGCCCTTCAATTTTGACATATGCAGTCCTGATCATTGTGAGATTGAACACGACACACCATGGATCGCCCATAGCCATGACATTGCTTCTCAACTGTCTGGAGTGGCAATTACTCAGCTAACTCTATCGCCTAACTCTATCGCCGGCTGGGGCGATCGCTCTATTGCAATTTCCTGAAAACTATGAATAAACTCGATTAACAGCCCAATAGCAGGCAAGCTAGGTTGCTTCTCTTCTAGAGCGATCATGGGTAGGGTATTGCCTACATTGCCTACCGCTTGCTTTGACCGCTTGCCAAAATGAGGATTGTTGTAAATGGCGAGAGAGTGATTTTTTGAAGTAATTAACGTCATTTGAGTCGGCGAATCAAAAAACTTCACTTTAGCCAGCAGGGTTGCTAGTTCAGATCCAAAAGTGAATAGCTCAGTATTGCCTCTAATGCTATTTAGCGTGCGATCGACCCAATGAACCAGGTTAGAGTTTTTGAGTTTACCGCCGCTGTTGGCAGATTGCAGAATATCCAGCACTGCTAGCAAGTTGCTCTGAGCATAAACAGCATCATTAAACGGGCAAATTGCTAAATAGGCGGTCATAAATAACTGAGTATCATCTTGTATTTCAAACGTTAGCGTGGTTCTGCGTCGTCCGAGCCGAATGTTAGGCGGCTCCATAGGCACTTGATAGTGCGTTGCTAACTGGCGATAGGCGATCGCCAAAGCATAGTGAGCGTCTTGGTCAAAAGTCGCATCCACCGTCAGGCTAACCGTTGGCGGTGCCTCATGAAAAAAGGTATTAATACTGACGGCATCTAGCTTATAAATTTTGCTTTGATCGCCGTTGGGGCTAAGGTCTACCCATTCACAAATCATGCCTTCTGTTTTAATGCCAAACCGCAACACCCCATACAATTTAGCGCCGCTGAGGGTCGCGCCACTCAAATCGGCTCCTGCCCAATCCACATCGATTAGACTGGCGCGGGTGAGATCCGCATGAACCAAAATAGTGCCCAAAAGATTGGCATTGCTCAGGTTGACTCCCGTCAGGTTGGCACCACTTAGCCGCGCACCGCTCAGATCTGCCCAGCTTAAATCTGCACCGCTCAGATCTGCCCAGCGTAAATTGGCTCCGCTCAAGTTAACACCCTGAAGGTTTGCCCGACTCAAGGTGGCTTGGCGTAGTTCGGTATGGTTAAGGTCGGCACCGCTCAGATCTGCACTGCTCAAATCGGCACCGTGCAGATTTGCCATTGAGAGATTGGCACCCGTGAAAGTTGCCCATTTCATGTCTGCCCGACTCAAGTTGGCATGGCTCAAGTTGACACTCCTCAACTTGGCATCTTTCAAATCTGCCCCCGATAAATTGGCATAGCTCAGATTTGCCCCACTCAAATCAGCCCGTGCCATTTCGGCTCGAACCAAAGACGCTTGGCGCATTTCCGCGTTACTCAAGTCTGCTAAGGTCAAGTTGGCAACGTTAAGGTTCGCTTCATACAAATTGGCTTTGGTCAAATTTGCGCCGCTCAGTTTTGCCACATTTAGCTTAGCTTTGCTGAGATCCACTTCACTCAAGTTACTGCCACACAAGTTCGCTACGGTGAGATTGGCTCCACTCAGGTTTGCTTTGCTCAGGTTCACTCCACTTAAGTTCGCTTCAGTCAGGTTTACGGCTGAAAAATTGCGTTCTCCTGTGGCGTACTGTTTTAAGATTTCTTCGGCGTTCATCAGGTACTCCTCTGCAATTATCCCTGGCTGTCTTTCCTCAGGATTCCCTAACCCGCTTATTTCACACTCTAAGCATAGATTTATTCGATGGGTTTCAAGCGGATTTGGAGCTAGATCTATCTATAGTGCCTGTGGAGCACAGATTTAGTGTGCTTTTTAGAAAACATTCGCTTTATGAAGTCGCGATCGCACTCTTCATCGAAAGAATAAATTTTAGCAGCATAAAAATAAATCCGTGCCTGCCTTAGGAGGTAACACGCTCAAATCAACCGGAGAAACTAAAAGACTTTTCAAACATCCCCTAATAACTACCTAAAGCTGAAATGAGCCAATAATCATTCAAATAAGAAGTCAGGACTCGCAAAGCCACTGCCAAATCAACTTCTAAATCTCTTTCTTGAATATCAATAATCAGGTTGTAAGTCAGGTCAAAATTTACTCGATCGCTCTGCTCACTAATGAGAAATTGACCATTTCGGCTGTGGTTCAGTTTTGCAATTTCATCTGAGCCGACTTTCCCAGTAATTGCAGATTCACGGGCATCTCTAACTAAAAAAAACTTAGTTCGGGGGTAACTAGTTACTAATTGGTTAAAGTTTTTGATGCGAGCCGTAAAGCCACTTCCACTGGCATTGAGGAAGCCAATCACAATTTCTCCTTGGGAAGTCTTAATATTAAAATGCTCTGGTAATTTACTCTTTCCTAGCCGCAGAGGATAAAACTCTAATGCTCGATAAAGCTTAAAAGCCTCAGCGATCGCAGCTAACTTTCCGATATCATCCGCATCATTAATGATGGTGGGTTTATTATAGGCATCGAGCAAATCATCTTTCTTGTATTCTAGATATTCAAGAATCGAGTCTTCTACAGAAAGCTGCCTTCTTGGAGTTACTACCATCTGAGGTTGATTGCGAAGATCAACGGGTGAGTTATTGACTGCTTGCGCAGCAGTTGAGGGTATTTCTAGACCTTCAATGTTGGAGACAGCTTCTATAGATGGGCTGTTTATAAAAGGTCGAACAAGATTTCCAATCTGAGAAATTACCTGTTCAAGTTGTTCGACTCTAAACTCGATCGAAGGCTTTTCGGTATCGGTAGAGGGTTGATGGTCGATCGGTACTGGAATATTGTGGACTTTGTAGCGAAAGTAAGCACTTGCACGATTAAAAACCGCCCGAATTGAGTTTTGATTAAGAATATTATTAAGTTCTGATGAATTGAAAAGATCGGCTAACTCAAGCCCCACAGATGTTGCTTTAAGGACTAAAAGTTTCTCTAGTTGCTCAGTGCTAGGGCGTTCTAATCTGACGATACATTCAGAAACTCTATCAATCACAGAACCATCGAAAAATGTTTTGAATTGCTCCCAGCGCTCAGGAAATAAATTAAGAATAACCAAACTATTGGGAACATGCGTCAAAATTTCTTTGACAGCAGATCCAAAACTCTCCAAAATGGGTGCGTTATGAGCTAATCCCAAGCTTTCTAGCTGATCAAAAACAATAATTAGAGGTTCATCAAGAGTTGATAGTTTGCCAAATACGCTAATTGCTTCTAGCGCAAACTCTTCTCGGCTAATATCTGACTGCCAATCGTCTAAACCAATGCTTTGGGCTTGCCCCTCTTCAAGCTCGTAAGCAGCTAACCATCGTCTTACCAAGTCTTTTTTATTTAAGTCACTATAGGTACAAAACTTGATAATCCCTTTGAGGATTGTTGTAGAATAACCAGCCGCTGTGTACTTTTGACTCCACCATTCGTTGAGATGACGCTCAATATATTGCCAGTTTTCTCGATTGCGTTGGGTATCTTCTCCTCCTAAACGACTGTAAAGATTTAGACTGTTATTCTCAAGCGCAGCGAGAATCTCCTGTCCCCTTTGAGTGCCAGTCACCATAGGGAGTGAATTAAGAATTTTGACAAAACTATTCGCAATTAGCAGTTCGAGTTGAGTCCGATCGCTGCCGACTACCTTCTCAGCGAAAGATTCCAAAATTCGAGAATAGGTGTGGTGTAGAACATGCTCGGCGTTGTTGGGTTGTCGGATGAACAGTAGGCGATTGGTACGCAATAGTTCCTTAGCCATCCGCATGATCAGGTGAGTCTTGCCCGAACCGGGTTCACCGATGACGATCGCGCCTTTGCTTTGTTGATTAGGGTCAGCTTTAATGTCACCTAGACTAGACTTAAGAAGTTCAAATTCAGTGTGATAAATTGATTGGAAATCAACGTGATCTTGAAAAGGGGTATCAACACGACTACTGCTAAACGGATTGGCGGTGGAATGCGATTGGATTTGTGTCATTGCCTGCTGATTGTCTAGAATTTTTAAGTAGAGTTGATATGTAAACTCTGCATCATACCGAGCAGTGTGAGCCTGATTTGAATTGAAGCGCTTGCCGTTGACTTTGAGATGTAAATATTTGCTTAGGTGGTCTAACGAATAGCTATCTACCTGAAATTGTTGTTTGGCAAGTTCCCAAGTACAGGCAAAAGCAACGTCTATCCAAGGGACTTGCGCTTTGTAAAAGCTATGTTGTAACACTTCTCGATCATGTTTGGCATAGTGGCAGATTACACGCCTCGATTGGATGATTTTGGCGACATCTTGAACAATTTTATTCAGCGGCTTCAGGTTGAGTCGGATGTTATAGTTTTCGAGATGATCAGAAGAAAAAGCTTCATAGATCAGATGTCCTTGACAGTTGAGAATTGCAATCTCCCGAAGTTCTGGACTACCTTCCGTATCCATCACAATAAAATCCAAACTGCTTTGCTCCTATGCCTATTGCGATCGCACTTTTTTACAGCATAAAAATAAAACGAATCAGCCTTCTATAAAAGTGCAGTGGGGTAGTGAATCAAGCGGTAAGCTACGGTGCATTAATAGCTTTTGCAAATCTATTCATTGACCGAAGTCGATCGCTGGATCAGCCAACTGCTCAACAAAATGGCAATTACTAGCAGCAAAAAGGTGACAACGATCAGGGCAGAAGCATAGCCAAAATCTAGGTAGCGCATGGCATTTGCGTAAATGTAGAGCGATACTACTTCCGTAGAGCCGCCGGGACCGCCGCCCGTCATTACTTGCACTAGATCAAAAATGCCAAAGGCTTGGGCAAACCGAAACAGCGCCGCGATCACAATTTGAGGGAGCAAAAGCGGCAGCGTAATTTGCCAAAAGCTTTGCCAGGAAGAAGCCCCATCCAAAGAATGAGCTTCGTAGAGATCGCCTGAAATGGATTGCAACCCTGCCAGCAGCAAAATGCTGACGAAGGGGGTCGTTTTCCAAACATCTGCCACGATCAGCGCTAGGGTTGCGGTGAAGGGTTCTCCTAACCAGTTGATCCCCGACTGCACCAGATTCAGCCGGAGTAAAATATCGTTAGCAATGCCGTACTGATCGTTAAAAATCCACGTCCAGCCCAGTGCAATTAGCGCGGTGGGCAATGCCCAGGGAAGCAGGGCGATCGCCCTTACCGCATTTCTCCCACGAAACGTCTGGTTTAGGATTAGCGCAATGCCAATGCCCAAGATCACTTCCAGCAGCACCGATAACACTGTAAATCGCACCGTAATCCCAAACGTTTGCCAAAAGTGTCCATCCCCAAAAATGCGAGCATAGTTACTGATGCCCACAAAAACAGGTTTCAACTCGGTTCCCAAGTTTTGGGCAAAAAAACCTAACCACAGCGATCGCCCAATTGGATAGGCAAACACCAGCAGTAAAATCGCGAGGGCAGGCAATATCAGGTACAGCCCAGTACGTTGTTCTTGCGATCGCAGAGTTGATTGGTTGGTCATTGGGTTTCAGGTTCCAGGTTTCAGGTTTCAGATTTCACCCCTCTCCCCGCTTCCACCAGTCGCCGTGTCTCTGCTGCGGCACCTTTCATCGCCTGCTCAGAAGATTGCTGATTGGTGAGGGCGGCGCTGAGATAGCGCTGAAGGATATCGGAGGCTTGGGCATATTGGGCGACCGGGGGACGCAGCACGCCGTTTTGTACCACTTTTTGTAATTCAGGATAGTGGTTATATTTGGCGACTACGGCGGTATCGGTGAATAGGGCTTCACGAGTTGGCACATAGCCAGCATCCAGCACGACTTGCTTTTGGGCAGTTTCACCTATCAAAAACCGAATTGCCTTGAGCGCTTCCTTTGGATGTTTGGAGGTTTTGGAAATGCCTAAGCCCCACCCACCTAAGCACGATCCGCCCGTTTGCCCAGCAGCAGGAATCATTGGCATAATGCCCACTTTTCCTTTAACCGGGGAGTTATCTGCATTCAGCAACGACCAAGCGTAGGGCCAATTTCGCAAAAAAGCAGCCTCTCCATTTTGAAAAATCCGGCGCGTGTCTTCTTCCCCATAGGTCGTTACGCCGGGAGGAGAAATGCCCTGACTGACGGTGTTGCGAAGAAACTCGACGGCACGAATCGCGGCGGGTTGATCTAGCCCCACTGCCAGCGTGTCGGGATTCACCCAAAAGCCACCAAAGCCTTGGAGTACCTCGACAAACATGGCGGCGGCACCTTCATATTGTTTGCCCTGCCACAAGTAGCCCCAACGAACGGCTTTCTGCTGTTGCAATGCTTTAGAAATACGTTCTACATCTTCAAAGGTTCTGGGTGGGTCAAAGCCTGCCGCTTGTAGTAAATCTTTGCGATAGTACAACATTCCGGCATCGCTGCGAGTTGGCAAGCGATAGAGCCGATTTTGGTAGCGTCCACCCGCGATCGCAGAGGGTGAAAAAGGGGCTAAATCCTGCTCCGAAAACTCCTCTGTCAGATCTTTTAGCCAACCTGCTGCCGCAAACTTGGGAGTCCAGACAATATCCATGCTGACCAGATCGTAAGGAGAATCGCCCAACAAAAACGCCGTAGTGTATAGGTCTTCTAGCAAACTGACATTGTTCGGACCTTC
This sequence comes from Leptolyngbya sp. CALU 1928, assembly GCF_056784215.1. Classification (NCBI taxonomy): domain Bacteria; kingdom Bacillati; phylum Cyanobacteriota; class Cyanophyceae; order Leptolyngbyales; family Leptolyngbyaceae; genus Leptolyngbya; species Leptolyngbya sp. CALU 1928. The sequence continues at coordinate 336,707 of NZ_JBXBCE010000001.1, forward strand.
GATCACTTGCAGACGAATTCCTGGATTCTGCGCCTCAAACTCCTTCACCAGATAATTTGTCCAAGGTGGGACATCGGGCGCACTCATCAGCAATTTCAGCGTCACGGGCTGCTGAGACAGCACCGGTACGGCAACCAAAAGCGCAGTCAGTAAACAGAGAATTACCCAGCCTACCCTACGAGACGCTTTGGCTGAAGGAATGAGAGAGATGAGAAAGCGGGCGATCGCAGAGAAAAAAAGCATGGGCGGCAGATGGGGAGTTTTGAGTTTTGCCTAGATCGCATCTTAACGCTGAAACTTTTCTCTCTGCCTACTTCTCAACAAATCACAGCACTCCAATGAAATTCGCAATTCCCCACTCGTCACGGGTTATGATTGAGAGGAGGTTAAGTTGTGTAAAGAAAATTGACTGCAACCTTTATTCCCACGGACAGCGCCCTATTGCCAAAGACTTGGCATTCTCTAACCCCACTTTGGCAGGCAACTGAGACAGACATTCAACGAGGATTGCCCCACGATCAGCTTTCTCCCGCATGGCAAATATTAATGTTGGGCGATGGTTCTCCCACCCGGCATCTTCAGCTTTTGACTGGCGAACCGACGGAAGTAGATGTGATTGATATGTCAGCGATCGGCATGGAATCAGATGGAGCGCCAAAGCAAATCCAGGTGCTTCCCAGCCCACGCTTGCGCCGTCAAGTCTGGCTGCGAACGGCTTCGGGTCAGCGTCTCGCCTATGCTACATCCTGGTGGGAAGCCAGTCACGTGGATGAATATCTACAAAATCGATCGCTCCCTATTTGGGCAAGCCTCGCCCGGTTGCGAACGGAACTGTATCGAGACGTACAAGGTGTGTACTATGGACATTCTGTTGAACTAGAACAAGCTTTTGAACAACCGGGTCCTTTGTGGGGACGGCACTATCTCTTCTGGCATCATGGGCAGCCGCTCACGCTGATCTATGAAGTGTTTTCGCCCTATCTAGAAAAATATTTGGGCGCGGCAACTACAGGCACTAGTTCCTAAGGCACTAATTCCTGAAACCCAATACCCAACAACCCATTCCGTAGGCACCTGCGCTATCCTTAGCAGTATTCAAGATTAACAATATCCAAGAATTTGTTAGCGTCACTAACCCCACAAATCGGAGAAATAAAATATGTCTTGGCGTGGTTCTGTCTCCCCTTCTGATCGCATTTTTTCCTGTCTGGCTTATCTATTGCCTTTGCTGGATGTTTTTGGGGTTGTTGTTGGGGTTATTGTTGGCTCAGGCTCTTTTCTTGCGCCCTTGTTGATTCTCATCTTTGCACCATTGCAGCCGCTGATAAGCATCTACTACGGCTTTGGCGGATTTATGCCGCTGATAATTTTCTTTGCGCTGTATATGCTGGTCGTTCGGAACGACAAAGTTTCACATTTTATCCGCTTCAACGTCATGCAGGCGATTCTGATTGGAATCGTGCTCAGCCTATTTTCAATTGTCTGGCGGTTGGTGCTTGCGCCCATTTTTCCAACCACTAGCATTGTGACGCAGACTCTTTTCAACACGCTATTTTTAGCAGCAGTCGGCGCGGCTGGCTATTCGATTGTGCAGTCTGCGCTGGGTCGCTATGCAGAAATTCCCACGATTTCAGAAGCCGCCTACAGCCAAGTTCGCTACTAAGGAGATTTCCAGGAACAAATCTACCCACCAGCAGGTTGAACCAGGATGTCCCATTTGGGGAAGTCTGGATTGCGCTGCAATCGAGTTTCAATTTCACGCATCGCTGATTTTGAGAGTGAGATACCAGTGTCTCGCTTGGTTCGCAAAACCTTATCTTTCTCAAAATCAGTAGAGAATCACATTGGTGCCATTTGGTATTTCATCCATCACTACAACGCATCACTACAACGCATCATTACTTGTGTAGCACTACCCAGCAGCGAAGTGGATATTCGCTAGGATGAAGCAGCAGGGAAATAGTGAGAACAATGACACGAAGCGGAGTGGGCATTCGGACGGCTCAAACCAGATCGGAGCGCTTGACGGGGCAAATCCATGTTTACGATGGGGCTGGAAAAGGCAAATCTCAAGCGGCATTAGGCGTAGTGTTGCGATCGATTGGATTGGGCATTCACAGCGATTTGCAAACCCGCGTGTTGTTGTTGCGCTTCCTCAAAGGTCCAGGGCGCACCTACGATGAAGATGCCGCGATCGAAGCTTTACAACGGGGCTTCCCGCATCTCATTGATCAGGTGCGCACTGGACGGGCTGAATTTTTTGGAGTCGAGCAAATTACTCGATTTGACACGCTAGAAGCGCAGCGGGGTTGGGATGTGGCGAAAGGCGCGATCGCCTCTGGGCTATATTCCGTTGTGGTGCTAGACGAGTTGAATCCGGTTCTCGATCTAGGTTTGCTGCCTGTGGATGAGGTGGTCAGCACATTGCAACGCAAACCTGATCACATGGAAGTGATTGCCACCGGGCGCGCTGCACCCCAACCCTTGCTAGATATTGCCGATTTGCACTCAGAAATGCGTCCTCACTATCACTCCAAGGCGCAGAATAACGGCATTGAGGGGATTGAAATTTATACGGGCGAGGGCAAGGGTAAGTCTACCAGTGCTTTGGGCAAGGCGCTTCAGGCGATCGGGCGCGGCATTAGTCAGGATAAATCCCATCGGGTGCTGATCATGCAGTGGCTCAAAGGTGGCTCAGGCTATACCGAGGATGCCGCGATCGCTGCCCTGCGCCAAAGCTATCCCAATCTAGTGGATCATCAGCGCTGTGGACGGGATGCGATCGTCTGGCGGGGACAGCAACAAGAATTAGACTATGTGGAAGCGGAGCGGGGCTGGGAAATTGCTAGAGCTGCGATCGCCTCTGGACTTTACAAAACTTTGATTTTGGATGAACTCAATCCCACTGTTGATCTCGAACTGTTGCCCGAAGAACCGATTGTGCAGGCACTCCTCCGCAAACCCCGCGACACTGAAATCATTATTACTGGGCGCTGCAAAAACTTGCCCGCCTACTTTGATCTGGCAAGCGTTCACTCTGAAATGATCTGCCACAAACACTATGCTGAAAAAGGCGTAGACCTGAAGCGAGGCGTAGACTTTTAATCAATATTTTGATGGGCAAGGGGAGTCGGTGAGCCATCTACGCTAACGGAATTTTTTTGCTGGCGATAGTCTTGTAACCCGTCTTCTCCCTTTTTCGTTGCCCACTCTAATAAGCGCGATCGCTGGTCTTGCAGTTCATACAGCGGCACGCCCAAGCCACAAGACGTTTGCACCCGATCAACTTCTGCCACAATAATTTGGCGCGCTCCGGGCAAAGGAGAAAACATCGAGTAGATCTCCTGCCAATCGGAGTCATGCGGCAGCACGACGCGCCCCTGACCATAGAGCCGCAGAATCAGAGGCGGTTCCTGAAAAGCGCAAAACATCAGCGTGATCCGTCCGTTTTCCAGCAGGTGTGCCGATGTTTCATTGCCGCTGCCTGTCAAATCGAGATAGGCAACTCGATTCGGCGACAAGACCCGCAAGCTATCCAATCCTTTGGGCGACAGGTTGACATGCCCAGTGGCGCTGAGTGGAGCCGTTGCCACAAAGAAGAGGGGCTGCTGACGAATAAAGTCTTGCAACTCATCAGAAATGCGATCGTACACTTTTGCCATAGTTGTCCAAGGGTTGATTGAGATTAGTGACTAAGAGAGACACTTCTAAAATCTCTCGTTAAGATAGGATATGACGGGAACGTTACATCACACCGTTATTTAACCCCTTACTTCAAGATTTCACTCGAACATCATTTATGGATATTGGCAGTCGTTCTAATCGTGCATCTCAACAGTCTGATCATCAAGTCGCAAATGTCGTAGGAACCCTAATTGCTGTCTTAACGCTGATATTACCCGCTTTTGTGATTCTCTACTATTCTCAGTTCAATTCTGAAGCCCCTTCAAACAGCAATTATGCGCTAACGCGATTCCCGTAGGAGTCCTGTGAAAAGCCTCGCTAACATTTCACAAATCGCAAACCTCTTAGCGTCCTCTTCAGCTTTTATTAATCAAAAATTATTTTACTCCCCAAATTGGCACCAAGATCGCTATGATCCTAGAGATAAAGTTGTATTGATTTTGGAAGTATTTTAAGTTGTCCATGGCATCTTATGCATCCTCTACGGCAAGAGCCGAAATGAGCGAATTGCGACGACTGCGGGGTCTGCTGCCTCCAGAGTTGCAAAGTTGGGTTTCAGTGGAAGCGACGACTGCTGTCAACCCCGCGCTGATTCTTTCTGAAGAAATCGGCAAAGATGAGGTTGAAGTTCAGATTGATATGGTTAAGTGGGAACAGTTGGCAACCGACCAGCGCAACCTGCTGTTTTGGCATGAGGTTGGGCGCATTCAAAACGACACTATTCCACGAGATGGGTGGGAAATGGCGGCGCTGGCGATCGGCTTAGGTGGTGCGGTGGGTGAGCTATGGGTACAAGATGGCTTGCTGCTTGTGCTGGCTTTGTCTCTGTGCGGCGTGTCGGGCTGGCGGCTTTGGCAAAAAAATAACAATGAAAAAACGTTGCAGGAGCTAACGGATGCGGATGAGCGCGCGATCGCCCTTGCCACCCGGTTTGGCTATACGTTACCCAATGCTTACAAAAGTTTGGGAAGTGCCTTAAAAGTACTAATCGAGCAATCTCCTAAAAAGAAGCTCCGATCAAAGTATGAAGCACGGCTTAATGCTTTAAAGAAAAGCGCTGCAAAAGCCAAGTCGAAGATCAAAGAGACAGAAGAAGCCCTTTAGGGAAAAGCATCTACTATCACTTTCTAAAACTTAGATGCCAGAAACAGGTGGGCAGTTTCTCTTTGTTTCTGGCTTTCTTTTCCCCAAACTAATACAGGGGTTTTCCACAGGAGACATGCACAATATGCAGGTTTTCCACAGATTCTTTCAAGTTTTCCACAGTTCTTTGAATAAACTCACTCCCATTCAATGGTTCCAGGCGGCTTGGATGTAATGTCGTACACCACTCGATTGACTCCTTTCACCTCATTCACAATCCGGTTGGAAATGGTCTCCAATAAATCGTAAGGTGCCCGTGACCAGTCTGCCGTCATGCCGTCTTCACTGCTGACAAACCGCAACACAATGGGATACGCATAGGTGCGCTGATCGCCCATGACTCCCACGCTACGAATGGGCAACAGAACCGCAAATGCCTGCCAAAAATCGTCATATACTCCATTACGGTTGATTTCTTGCCGAACAATTAGATCGGCATCTCGCAGAATTTCTAAGCGCTCTTCAGTCACCTCACCTAAGATCCGAATCGCTAAACCGGGACCGGGAAACGGATGACGTTTGATAATTTCGTCAGGCAAGCCGATCGAAGTCCCCACTCTGCGAACTTCATCTTTAAATAGTTTTCGCAGCGGTTCTACTAGCTTAAAGCGCAAATCCTTAGGCAATCCGCCCACATTGTGGTGACTTTTAATTTTTACGGCAACGCGATCGCCCGTTTTAGGATCAACATTGGTATCCGCCGATTCGATCACATCGGGATACAGTGTGCCTTGCGCCAAATAGTCAAACGGTCCCAAGCGCTTAGATTCTTCTTCAAAAACGCTAATAAATTCGTGACCAATACGTTTGCGCTTTTCCTCCGGATCGGTAACACCTGCAACCGCTGCCAAAAAGCGATCGCGTGCATCCACGTACTCCACTGGAATATGAAACTGCTCATGAAATAACTTGACCAAGCGTTCTGGCTCCAGTTTTCGCATAAAGCCTTGGTCGATAAACATGCAGGTGAGTTTATCGCCGATCGCCTGATGCAGCAAAAACGCCAGCGTTGAGGAATCAACCCCGCCCGATAGCGCCAGCAGCACCCGCTTATCCCCCACCTTTGCCTGAATATCTCTCGTCGCTTGTTCGACAAAGGCGGCAGTCGTCCACGTCGGTTCACAATTGCAAATGTGATAAACAAAATTGCGAATCAGCGCCTGTCCCCCGATCGAATGCACGACTTCTGGATGAAACTGCACGCCATAGAGTTTTTTCTCATGATGGGCGATCGCGGCAGAAGGCGTATTGTCTGTATGCGCCAAAACCTCGAAACCCTCTGGCAAATGGGTTACCGAATCGCCGTGGCTCATCCACATAGTTGTGAGATCGTCCACATTGGTCAGCAGGTCAGTGGCATCATCAATCACCAGAGACGCTTTGCCATACTCGCCCCGTTCCGACTGTTCCACGCCGCCGCCCAACTGCTGCACCATCAACTGCATCCCATAGCAAACCCCCAAAATGGGAATGCCTAAGCTCCAAATTTTAGGATCACAGTGGGGGGCACGCTCTCCATACACAGAACTGGGACCACCCGATAAGATAATGCCTTTAGGCGCAACCTCCTGAATCTCTTCAGCGGTTGTGCGATAGGACAACACTTCGGAATAAACTTGGGTTTCGCGAATGCGGCGAGCAATCAACTCAGAATATTGAGAGCCAAAATCCAAAATGATAATGATTTGGCGATCAAGCTTCTCTACCGATTCAGCTTGTTCTTGTTGAGTTTGTAGAGTCACCATAATTCTGATTTGAGTAAATGTGAGCAAGAATTTAATTTAAAGGTCTGCCTAGAGAGGGCTTTACAAATATTAAAAGTTAATCCTTTTATTCTAACCCGACTCAATCAATCGTTTAAGTAAACCTGCTCCTGTTTTGCTGGCTACAATAATTTTTCGATGACGATCAAACAAAACGCTGCCAATCGTCAGCGCGCGATCGCTGTGGGCATGAACGTAGGTCTGCGATCGCTGATCAATCGCTTCAGCAATTTCGCCATAGACCTGTTCTGTCCACGTTGTACCGCTGCTTGCATCCAGATTTCTTAAATACTTCAACCCATCCTCAGCGGTCGGCACCGCAAAAATAATTGGCAAGTCAGCAGCAGGCACCCCCACTTTTGCACAGTGCGCCGTCAAAATTTCCATGCGCCCATCGGCAACATGATGATGGGTATGAAAAATTCCACCTGCCAGTTTCAATAGTTTTCCATGATAGCCAAACAAAAGAATGGACTGCACCCCTTGGAGCGCCGCTTCCACTAACATGGGTCCTAACCAGTTTGCAGTTTTCACCAAGCGGTTCGGCTCGATCCCAAGCTGTTGTGCCAAATCCAGACCGTTTTCACCAATGCAAAACACCAATTCATTAAACTGAGTCTGCTTTTGTTTGAGATCTGCTCGAAAGAGTTCCAACTGCCCTGGAGCGCTCAACGGCTGGGAAATGCCGCTCGTTCCCAACAGCGACAATCCTTCAACCACGCCAAAGGCTTCATTGGAGGTACGTTTTGCTAACTGCCTCCCTTCCGGCAAAATCACGGTGACCCTGAGCTTTTTTCCAGGTGGCAGTAAAGGCAGCAGGTTTTCTAGCAGTAGCCGTTTTGCATAGGCATAAAAAGCCGCCTGTCCATCGGCAAGCCGCCCCACGCCCTCTCCACCCTGCAACGAGATCGCGTCGGTTTGCTCAGCGGTGCCCCATTCCACAAGCGCCCAAATGGGAGTATGACGGGTGAGATCTAAGTTATCGCCCGGATCGCTGCGAGTTACGGCAAGGGCAACTCCCGGCTGTAAACAAACCGCTTGCTCGATCGCAATTTCTACCCGTTTGGGCGGTTCAATCAAGTTGAGAAAAACCGATGGAACCGGATCAGGATCTTGCAGTTTTTGCAAAGCTGCGATCGCCGCCGCACAAGCAAAAACCGGCAGCGTATATCCAGCGCGAGGGGGAGTAGGCATAAAAACAATGAATAGGGGTGATATGTGATCTAGATCCTAGGGAAAGGTGATAAACAACACGCGATCGCAGGACATAAAACACGCCCTATCATGACCAGCGGCACACTTTGAACTGATGGAAAACACAAAAAGGTGTGACCCAGCAATAGGCTTTTTCCATGCAATTATCCCACTGTAGAGGAGTGAGAACTTCTCCTTTCCACTGTCTATCGTCACCCATTCAAATTTTTAATCAGGTTCCTATGGAAAGCACACTTCGTCGCCCAGAAATCCCCTTTGAAATTGACCCATTCAATTCCTGCAACCCACAAACTATCGTGCTTCAGCCCAATAATGACCTGGACTCTTTTTCTAGCAACAGTTTTCAACACTCCTTAGAAGAAGCGCTAGATTTAGCCGGAGAGAGTGTAATTGTAGATTTTCTGTGGGGGGATGTCACTGACTCTAAAGGAATAAAAGCATTAGTGGCAGGGTTGGAAAAAGCAACTATTCTAGGAAAATCCCTTTCTTTTCAGTCAATGAATCCTCAAACCCGCACTTTAGTAGAAGCGGAATGGGATCGCCAGCGCAACCTTCGATTTGGCGCTTGGGATGATGTTTTTGAATTAGAGTTAGAGCGTTTTTTAGATGCTATTCACCATGCCTCTTAACTAAAGCTACTTCTGAGAGGCAGTCTTAAAAGTCCAGGCATAAGATCAGGTGGGATTAAAGCAGCCCTCATCCTCAAACCTGTCAGAAGAAATAGCGCTAGACAGAAAAATGAGAGGGATGAAACTATCCTATCCGACTGACAGGAGCCAAGAGCAATGGAACTTCTGTCTACATCGTTGCCCTCGGCAAAATCGGGTGGACGACCCCGACGGTCTATCGCGACTTTCAACGAATGCACGAAGTCCAGCCCCTACCAATTGAATCCTGGATATCATCGAACCTGATTGAGCGATCGCTTGAGGTGTCCTCGCTGTTCCGTTCTACTCAAAATGCCCCTCATCCATCCGCCACCCTCAGAAAAAAACTGACTTTTTCATGACTTTTTACCGACCGCCAAACCCTATCTCAGGCAGTTAAGTTGTTTGGAAGGTTCGTTCTAATGAGGGTTTAAGTTCAATGATGAAGCACAAAGGAATTTATATTGCTGTAGCTGCATCGCTTACCGTCGCAGAGTTTTGTCGCCTTTCAGCATCAACTGTCTTTGCTCAGTCATCAAGGGACTTAGTTTTCGTTGGTATAGTTCGGAGCGAGATGAAGAGATTCTAGATAGTGAAGTTTATGCGATTCAGGGCTGGAGTCTTCATCTAGATTAGTCAGAAAAGTATGGAACCAAAAGGCGATCGCTCTAGCTTCATCCGATGCGCGATCGCGTCGTTCCCATCAGTATTTCGCGTTCCTCAACTCAACACTCATGCAATGAACATGGGTGTTGTTTTCTTGACATCAACTCAATCTATCTACTGCCAATCAAAATACTTTTATAGATTACAAGTTTGCAGGATTTCTAAAGCAATCAGGAGCGATCGCCCTTGATTGCCAAAACGCACAAAGACCTGACTTTTTACAGACTTTTTGCTGACTTTTAAGCGATATCAGATTCCATCTAGAAAGTTAGGCTTAATAAAGAATAGCCAAAAAGTTCCTCATGAATAGACAAAAAGCCTTTCAGCAAGTTTTGGAGCAGGTTAATCAACTTCACACTCAAATTTATCTGAAGCCTTCTGCGGGGCAAGTTTCAATTCAGGAGCAGGTCAAACGAATTGAAACAGCAGAGCAACAGCTTAAAGTGCTGAAATTGCAACTGTTGGCAAAAGTCCCTCTTGGTTCACGCCGGACTTACTTTTCCTTGATACAACAGATTGAGCAGGGGCTTCAAAAGGCAGCAAACTTCAAACAGTTAGCAGAGGAATTTTTTCTTGATCCAGAAGGGGTGATTTCTCTTTTGGCAACTATAAACCAAGAAAATTCACATGATTGATACTTGGAGACAATGCATTCAGTCCTTTTGATAGATAGAAAGGCGATCGCTTTTATTTGAAAATTCAGACTACTACGCAATTTACTAAGCTACAAATAGCCCTGAGGTATTTCCCATGAAATCAACCCAACTCCCAAACGGCATGACCTACAGCATGATCTCTAGCGGTGCTGAGATTGTTCTTAGCATTTGGGAGCCTGCTCAGGTCACTGAATCTCGCATTCTGCCGTTTCTATTCAAAACAAACTATCGATTTTCTTCAGAAGCAGAAGCTCATCGCATGTTAAAGAACTATCAAACCAATTACTAACGCCCTTTCACGAGTGGTTGTTGATGCAGCGCGATTCGTTACCAAAGCTAAAAAATGCCATCTTCTTGATCTATTGCACTCAACATGCGATCGAGCTACGAATCGGTTGTCAAGATTATCATCAAGCTCGACTGATTAGCGCACACAAATCCTATGAGAATACTCATGCATTTGGGCAGGTTTTAGTCGAAGAAACGGGTCTCCCCTTCAAAGATCTAGTGGGCAATTAGAACTCTTCTTCATCTGGAAAAACCTGAAGGCGCACAACGCGATCGCCTAAGTCATCCAGCGGTGTTTGAATCATTTCACTCGAAAGATTGCCCAAGCAGCTTAGCAAAGTGCGGAGATGGGGCGTACTCTGTCCACTATCGAGATATACCCGTTCCGACAGGCTATTCAAGCGTTTCCATGTGAGAAACAGTTTGACGGCGGTTTGTTCAAGTTGAGAGGCTTGGCTAACCAGATCCGCCGTGGCGCTGAGACACCCCACCCGCAGAGCTTCTTCGAGCGCCAGTTCTAAATCCAAGGATTCATTGGTCAGAGCTTGCACACGAGCAGCAGCTTCCAGGTATTTCGCTAGGTAACGCGCTTCGGCAGTCACTTGTTTGATCGTATCTACGTCGGGCGTTTCTGCCACCGTATCGCGTAGGACAACTTGGTGCGTAATCGGCAGCTTTTGCATTTCTTTCACCAAGGGAGCCAAGTAGCGCGTAGGCAGGGTGTGATCGGCGGCTTTTTCCTTGACTTGCTGAGGCAGCAGATCAGAAGTAACGGCTGTCCAATCATCGGATAGTTGGCGCACTTCTCGGCGAGTAATGCGATCGCCCCGGCGGGCGGCATCGCTGACCAACTGCTGCACTTCTGGGGCAGACTGGGCAGTTTCAACAAAGGCACGCTTGCTGAACTGGTTGACATCATCGGGTTCTAGAAAGCCACCTTCGAGTAAGGTATCGGCGCTGGTCGCAACTTCTATCAGCGCGTATGCCTGACTTTTGCTGATTTCGCGGTCTTTCAGCCAGTTGAGAAAGCCCGTTCCCCGCCCGTCGCTGTTGCGTTTTTCGCGATCGCGCACCGTTCGCAAAATCCGTCCCCGCCAGATATCGGTTTGCAGGTCAAAGCGATCGCACACCTGCCACGCCTGGTCGATCTGCTGCTGAAATTCAAACTCTGGGATCAGATCATCTTCAGGGTCGGGAAGCTCAAATTCGAGGTTTGCTCCATTCCCCAGCATTGTAGAGGTCACCTGAGCCTCATCAGCTACTTGCTCCATTCCTCATCCACCCGACATACAGCCGAACTATTATCACACCAAACCGCAAACAATAAGGGGCACAGCCGAAACTGCGCCCCTGAAAATAGTCTTGATTGAAATGAATTGTCGCTTCTCACTAGCCGCTTGAAACAGGCTAGCCCAAGACGTAGGCAGACCGAAGTGCCCAGACAATCAGAGCGCCAATGCCACCTAGAACCACGATCGCCGAAAGGACGATCGCCGCTGGACTGTCTGCTCCATCGAACTTCATAATTCCACGATTGAAATCCGACATAGTTGAGTTTCCTCTGGTCAGCTTAACACCGCCATAATTCTAGCTAATTAATCACTCAGTTCTTTCCTTTTTAAGGGATTCATGACAGAACTCGGTACTGTTTCAAATCTCCTATCTTCGGCTATCGTGGCTCAGTGTGGTCGGTGGATGGCGCAATGACTCAGGCAAATGTGGTACAGCTTGCTCAATCCGGAGATGCGGATGCGATCGCAGCATTGATGAATGCGAGTTTACAGGCGATCGGGGTATCGGCACGGGCAGTTTTTCGAGAGGGCAATCTGCATGTGCTGCTGGAGTCGGAACGAACGTTAGCACCGTCTCCAGCGATCGCGTTTGTTCGGCGCGGCATTGCTCGGTTGGGGCTAGGCTGGCTGTCTTCTGCGGTGGTGTACAGTCGGCTGGCGGGACAAAGTTCTCCAGTGTGGGTGCAGGAAGTTCGGTTTGGCACCCCAGAGCTAGTTGACAATCCATTTGCGATTCGTTCCACGATCCCAAAGGGAATCGCCCCCACTATTTCTACCAGTGGCGCAGAAACTGGCAATAAGGATTGGGTGTTTCCCATTCCCCAGTGGCAAACCGTCAGCCCGTTCACGCTGTCGATGCTGGTAAGTCTGCCGCTAGTATTTTTGCTCGGCAATGGCGTGATCTGGTTTCGCTATCTGGCATCTGACCCAACGACAAGCGTGACAGCAACTCCCACACTGTCACCAAGCCTAAAAGCAAGCTCTAAGCCAACCTCTGAGGCTTTCAATAAAGCGTTGAGTCAGGCAAATCAAGCCTATGTGATTGGCACAACTGCCCAGTCTAAGCAAGATTGGCAGAAAGCGGCGACTCATTGGAAGCAGGCGATCGCCCTACTGAAAACAGTTCCCAAGTCTGATGCTCAAGCCGCGATCTCCCAACAAAAGCTGGCTGAATATCAGCAGCAGTTGGGCTATGTGATCAAAGATAGGCTGACCTCTCAGGGAATGGTGCTAGTAAAAACTATTACCGGGGATATTTCGCCTAAATCGATTGTGCATTCGGGCAAGGGGCTATTTTTTGCCCAAAACATGATGTATCGCCACAGCGTCACGGTCTACGATCGCCAGTTCAAGTTGATCAAAACGATTCCTGATCAGGTGAAACTGGCAGATTCCGGCTATACGCGCTATCCCGGCACTCAGCAAGGGTCTCCGGTAGAAGCGGCTTTTAGCCCTGATGGACAAACTGCGTGGGTGTCTAACTATGAGATGTATGGCGATGGCTTTAGCGGGACTGCGGATGATGTTTGTAGCCCAGAGCAAAACCACGCCCAGAGCTTTCTCTATCGCATTAGTGCCCAAGGTCTGACGATTGATAGGGCGGTGCAGGTTGGAGCAGTGCCGAAGTATGTGGCGACCACGCCCAACAATCGTTATGTGCTGGCAAGCAATTGGTGTAGCTGGGATGTCAGCGTGATTGATCCCACGCAAAACAAGGAAGTTCGCCGGATTCCGTTAGGTCCTTATCCACGGGGAATCGCGATCGCTCCCAATCAAATTGCCTACGTCGCGGTGATGGGTTCCTCGGATGTGGCAGCGATTAATTTGAATGATTTCTCGGTGAACTGGTTGCAGAATGTGGGCAATGCGCCGCGTCATCTCAACCTTGATCCGGCTGGTAAATACCTCTACGCCACCTTGAATGGAGAAGGGCAGGTCGCCAAAATTGATCTGGCAACTCAAACAGTCGTCGCCAAAGTTGCTACAGGCAGCGCTCCCCGTAGCATGACGATTTCTGGCGATGGGCAATTTCTATACGTGGTCAACTACGATTCAGACACCATCAGCAAAGTTCGGACGGCGGATATGCAAGTAGTGCAGGCGATCGCGGTTAACTCAGCCCCGATCGGCATCACCTACGACAACGACACCCAGCAAATTTGGGTCGCCGCCTACTCCGGCAGCATCCAAGTCTTTCAAGATTAAAAACGCCCGTAAATTTATTGCCTTTCTTTCTTACCTGAAGTCTGGGCTAGCCTGGTTCGGCTGAAAGCGACTCGACTGAGCGCTCGCCGAACGTCTCATGTCGCCGCCTGAAACCTAACACCCGAAACCTGACACCTATCTAAACCGCCACCACCGAAGGATTGACCGCACTCGCTTCCAATTCCTGATTGTGCATCCAGGGTTGACCATCCAGTGCCATTTGTTCAATCATGCTGGCAAGGCGCAGCGCTTTCAATGCTTGCTCACCGCCTACCGAGGGCTGATCGCCACCCCGAACACAGCTAACAAAATGTTCTAGCTCAGCGTGCAGAGGCTCAATATTGCTAGTATGCACCTTCTCAATCAAGCCATCTTGCCGATATAGCACTTGCCCATACTCGGTCATGTAGTTAGCAGTGGTTTGGCGATGAATCAAAATTTCGTTATTCAGAAAATTGGCTTCGGTTAATGAATGCTTGCAGTGGGCGGCGATCCGGCGAATTTTGCGATGGGTGACTTTGCTGGCGGTGAGAGTTGCCACAATGCCATTGGCAAAATTTAGCGTGGCGGTGACATAATCCAAATAGCTGGAACCTCCAGAACCGCGACTGCCACTGGCGGTCAGCTTGATCACCGGAGCCGCTGCCAGTTCCAACAATAAATCAATGTCGTGGATCATCAAGTCAAGCACAACGGATACATCATTGGCGCGATCGCTGTAAGGACTCATGCGATGCGCTTCTAACGCCAACAGTTCTTCTGTCTTCAACACCTTGCTGAGTTCTTGAAACGCCGGATTAAAGCGCTCAATGTGCCCCACTTGAAGGATGCATTGCGATTCTGCGGCTGCATTCACCAGTGATTCCGCCTCGGTAATGCTGGCGGCGATCGGTTTTTCAATCAGCACATGCACCCCGGCTTGGAGGCAGGTTAGACCGACGGAATGGTGCAAGCGCGTGGGCACCGCCACACAGACCGCATCAATATGAGGCAGTAAATCGCGATAGTCTTCAAAAAATCGAACTCGATACTTGCTGGCGGTATCAATGCCGCGCTCCATGTTAATGTCGGAGATGCCAACCAACTCCACATCCTTAAGCATACTGAGGACGCGAGTATGGTGCTGCCCCATATTGCCGACCCCAACCACTCCCACACGAATCGGTTCAGGCTGATTCCGCTGCAACTGGGAGTTTTGGGAACCTGCCAACATACTATTTTGCACTCCTGTCATCTCCTCCACCACCAAAAAGGGCTAGTTCGTCACCATATGCCTGATTAGCCATCCAGATAGTACCACAGCGACTATCTTTATAAAGAATTCCAAAGTGCAGTAGAGGTTCCTGCAAGCGCAAACTGTTTTGAGTCAAGTTTCTTAGTTTTTAATCCGGTTTTATTTGATAGTTGGCGAGTTGCTTGAGGAATGCTAGAAAGTAGGGAACCTTCCTCAAGGGGGTTGTACTTTCTTAGGATTGTTAGCATTTGGACATGCGACGCTTTTTATCCCATTGGCAGGTTGCTTCAACTCGTAAAAAAGCTGAAGCGATCGCTCTGGTTAGCCTGCTGGTTCTGGGGGGATGGGCACTGAAACCTGCAACTCGCTCCAATGCCCGCAGCCTCAGCGCCTCTCCTAATGAGCTAGAAAAAGTGCAGGCAACCTCCACGGCTCGGATTTTGCAGCGCCAAAAGCAAGAGCGCCAAGTTCGTTCTGAAAACTACAATTTCGATCAATTTCCGATTGGGAAAGAACACGAGCAACACTGGAAACATTTACTGTGGACGACGGCAATCGTTGAACCCAAGCAGCCGTTTGTAGTCGAAGCCCTGAATCAGATTTTGGCAATGACACCGCGATCGCGGCTAACCGATGCCCAAACCCGCACGGTAGATATGGCAATGCAGGTGGCAAACCAGTTGTATCTGGGTGATCCCGCCTTCTATAGTGCTGTGGGACAGCGATTCTTAGACACGATCGCCCAAAGTCCCGACCCCGAATGGGTTGCCCAATCTCTTTCCTCCCTAGCAAAAGGGGGAATGCAGCCCAGCGAACTACAACGCCTTGCCGAAAAAACGAAAGCTCGATTTCCCCGGTGGTCGAATAACGTAGTTTTGCAAACGACCTTGATGGACATTGCAAACTCTGTTGATCCTCAATCGTTGCCACCGCTAAAAGATTTACTAAAGTGGGAAGTAGCAGATCAACAGCTTCATCTCTATGCACTTTGCCGCAGCGATCGCCGGATTCTATGCCGCACCATCCTTAAAGATCGCACGGGGCAATGGGTACGGCAAGAGGGCAAACTTTGGTCAGTTCCGTTGCTATTAGAGTCGATTCATGGATTGAGTTGGAATTTCACACGGGGGCAAACTCCGCAAGGCATCTATCGCATTGAGAGCGTGGTGCCAGCCGCTGAAGATGAATATTTCCGCGCCTATGGACAGTTTCCCTTGGTCAATTTATTTGTGCCCTTTGAAGCAGGTGCCAAACAGTTTATCCCTGGCAAACCAGGAACCTTTGGCGGCAGTTTAGACCAGTATCAAGCCTTGTTACCTCCGACTTGGCGCACTTATCGTCCCCTCCAGCAAAGCTATTGGGCAGGCAAAGCGGGGCGCAGTTTATTTCGGATTCACGGCTCTGGCGAATCTGCCGACTTTTTTAGAGGCAAAGACAAAAACTATCCCGATAGCTATAACTGGAACCCCACGTTAGGCTGTCTGTCCGCCCAAGAGCTTTATAGCGAAAAAGGAAAGTTGCTCCATGCCGATATGCCCAAAATCTTGCAGGCATTGCAAATGGTGGGTGGCAAAAACTTTGCGGGTTATCTAATTGTGGTGGATGTGCCTGCGGATGAGAAAACCCCTGTCGCTCTAGAAACTCTAGAAACCTTTGTTGCCAGTCGTTCTACTAAAAAAACGGGTGCGATCGCGAAAAAATTAGCCCCAGTCAAACGTTTACCTTCTGAGCAGTCGCTCAAGTCCATCTCTTTGAAGCAACCCGTCTCTTCAAAAAATCAGCCGAAACTAGAGTCTTCTGCCATCTCGCCCCTCGCTCCGTTGCCACTCTCCTATTAAATGGGACGTTATGCCTAGATCGTCGCAATCGGCTTTTAGCTGAATCCAGTCCAATCCGTTCTAGCTTGCTTAACCGACCCAATCACTTACACTGGAACCTAAGCTCAACGGTGAATTCTATGGTTGCCAACTCTATCCGCTGGACAACGCGAGATCTGGATGCCATGCCCGACGATGGCGGCTGGAAACGCTATGAAATCATTGATGGAGAACTATTTGTGACTCGCTCCCCACACATTCGCCATCAAGGTGCAGCAGGCAAAATTCAAGTAGAACTGGAGATTTGGTCCAGACAGACCCAACTTGGTAGCCCATTTCAGGCTCCAGGCGTGATTTTTAGCCCTACTGACGCAGTGATTCCTGATGTGGTTTGGATTAGCCGCGATCGCCTTGCTAACGGCACTGATGAAGCGGGACACCTGACGATCGCTCCTGAAATAATGGTGGAAGTTCTTTCTCCAGGCGATCGCAACGAACAGCGAGATAAAGAAGTTAAGCTCAAACTCTACTCTCTGTATGGGGTTCAGGAATATTGGATCGTCAACTGGCAGCAGAAAACTCTGGAAATTTATCGCCGTAGCGACGCTCAACTTCACCTCGTCGCCACCCTGCTCGAAGGCGACACTCTCACCTCCCCCCTACTGCCCGAATTTAGTACTGCGATCGCCCAACTTTTTCTGTAAGCTGCCGGGGGCTAATCGCGATCAATCGTTGGATGAATTGAGGGAAAAGGTCACCGAGCAGGGCTGTTTTATTCTTGAATCCATGCGATCGCGCTCTTCGCTACACTAGAGTCCTGATGGTTGGTGGTTGATCTATCGCGACCACAACCTCCATTTTATAAATTTACATAGATGACATCTTTGGTGACTGTAGCGGGTATTAACCCAAATGATTGGATTGAATTTACCCTGAGATTAACGCTCTCGATGGTTGTCGGTGGAGCGATCGGCTTGGAGAGACAACTCTCTGGAAAAGCCGCAGGATTGCGAACTCACACCTTAGTCAGCTTAGGAACGACTTTGTTTATTATGGTGCCCCTTTCCCTTTCCTCTACATCTTCACCTGACAGCATTAGTCGAGCAATCCAAGGTGTGGCGACGGGGATTGGTTTTTTGGGGGCTGGAGAAATTGTGCAGCATCATCGCCATCCTGGAAAGCCCCAAGTCTATGGATTAACTTCAGCCGCTGCCATTTGGGTCACCGCAGCATTAGGAGCATTGGCAGCCTGTGGTTTATGGCAAATTTGCTTGGTGGGAACTGGCATGACCCTAACTGTATTAATTGCGGAAAGGCAGCTAGAAGATTGGTTGAAGCTGCGGAAGAGAATAAAAAAGAGTGAAGAGTAGATAATGAGTTGGGCATAAGGTGAGACGTTTGTTTGCAAAGCATCGAATTGATTGGACGTGGGCGATCGCGCTTTGGCTGGCAGCCCTGCTTCTTTTCATGGTGGGCTTGGGGAATGTGCCCTTGCGCGATTGGGATGAAGGCATTGTGGCGCAGGTGGCAAAGGATATTTGGCGATCGCAAACAAATCCCACCGAGGCGACTGCTTTCACCTGGCTTTACCCCACCCTGGGCAATGTGCCCTATCAAAACAAACCGACCTTGATTCATTGGTTGATTGCTCAGTGCTATGCGATCGCCGGGGTGAATGAATGGACGGCGCGGTTTCCGGGCGCATTCCTCACGTCTTTATCGATCCCGCTATTGTATTGGATTGGACGAGAACTGTTTCTTAAGCGAACTCCAGCGATTTTCTCAGCGCTGATCCTCCTCGTGCTGCTCCCCTTTGTGCGCCACGGACGACTTGCCATGCTGGATGGAGCGCTGGTTAGCTTTTCTCTGATCATGTTTTATTCCCTGCTGCGGATGCGACGTGATTTGCGTTGGGGATTGGGCGTTGGTGCTGGGATTGGGCTGATGTGCCTGACAAAAGGAATGGTGGGCATATTACTGGGGGCGATCGCCCTGCTGTTTATTCTGTGGGATACGCCGCGCCTGCTGACATCTGGCTATCTATGGGGCAGTCTCGCTTTGGGCATTGCGCCTTTCATCGCATGGTATTGGGCGCAATTGCAACGATATGGCACTGTCTTTTTAGATACCCATTTGGTTAATCAATCCCTTAGCCGCGTTTGGAATGCGGTGGAAAATAACAGTGGGCCTCCCTGGTATTACCTGCTAGAACTGTTGAAATATGGGCTACCCTGGCTAATCTTTCTACCCCAGGGTTTCCGGCTCGCCTGGGACCATCGCGGCTTAGGGTGGGCAAAGCTGGTATTGGTGTGGGCGGGGGGTTATTTGCTGACGATCTCACTGATGCAAACCAAACTACCCTGGTATATTCTGCCGCTGTATCCGGCTCTGGCGCTGGTGGGCGGGGTGGTGCTTGCCACCATTTGGGAACCGGAAGATGTGTTTGGTATTCGTTGGTTATCCGATCGCCCCTATCCTAAAGTGTGGAAAATCTTGCTGGGCATCCTGGCGATCGCCGCCGCTGCCCTCAGCGTTTACTTTAGCCCGATCGGATTGGCTCCGACTCCCACGCTTGCCATTCTGGGGATGATGCTGACTATTACCCTCACCGCTGCTACCGTGCTGGCAATCCGCCAAGATTCTCAATTTATCCTAGTGCTGATTTGGGGCAGCTATGTTTCTTTGTTAATGCTGATGGTGTCGCCCTATTGGGTGTGGGAACTCCAAGAGCAATATCCGGTTAAACCGGTGGCGTTGATGCTGCAACAGCATACTCCTGTGGGTGAACCTATCATCACCTCCTATCCCTATAGCCGTCCTTCACTCAACTTCTATAGCGATCGCTGGGTGAGTCCCATCGCTATAGACGCGATCTCCCAACGTTGGCAGCAAAATCCGCCGCCCTATCTACTTACCGATCAACCCACTCTAGACCAGTTAAATTTAAAGTCACTTCAACAAATCGCCGCGATCGACTATTGGATCTTAGTTAAACGCATCCCCAAATAGCAAGGTTTTGAATTCGCCATTCGTCATTCGCCACTCGTCATTTTTCCTTGAAAGCCATAGCCTTTGATCAGGTAGTAAGTTTTGAGCGATCGCCCAAATCGAGTGATGGGAATGGCGATCGGCTCTGAAGTGCGTTCAAACTGCGCCAATAGTTTCGGGTCAGCGGGATGCCAATCATCCGTTAGAATCACTGCATTTTTGCCCGTGAGCAAATCGGGCTTGTACCAAACATCAAACTGATCAATGCGATCAGAAATAGCCGTCACAGTGGGATCATCCAACTCGTAAGCTAATGCCGATGCTGATCGATAGTCAGTCGTGACTAAAAAGGATTCTCCGAGTTCTTGCTGCTGAATTTTCACGGCTTTCCCCACGGCCTCCCAACCAAATAGCATTTGCGAATCAGGATCACCGCTGGGGTCGGCAAAGGCAGAGAGGGGAATCAGGCTGTAGTGAACCACGAGCAGCGTGGCGAAGAGTAAGCCGTAGAGTTGACCCGCAGTGAATAGCTTGGGAGTTCGGAGTTTCGAGTTCGGAGCTTGGGGTTCGGGATGCTTTAGAAAAACGGGGGGGAGGAGGGGAAATAGGAGCAGATAGGCGGTGATGTTCCAGTAGTAAAGGGCGGTGGAAAAAAGGGCGATCGCGGTTAAGGAAACGGTCGAAATAGCAAAAATCCACAGCGCTACCGTGCGATAGAGTGTGTCAGAACGAATCTGGGGGCTTGGCTGACGAATGGCTTTCACCATCGCCCAGACGTTAATCGGGGACACCATCAAGATTGAAAACAGCAGAAAACTGAGCGGCTGCGACCACTTAAGCTGAAAGCCCACGCCAGAATCCACGCTGCGAGTGGCATAGTAGCGAAAAGACTGAAAATCATTGCTGAAATTCCACAGCACGATTGGCAAAAGAACGCTAAGAGTAATCAAGATAGCAATGTAGAAGCGGCGATCGCACAACAGCGATCTCAAAGGTGGCAGCGTTAGTATCGTAGCTACAAATCCTGCGCCCACAAACACAGCATTATACTTACACAAAAAAGCTAAGCCCAGTAAAAAAGCTGAGCCATAAAGCAATAAAGCATCTCCTTTTTTATCTATAAGATAGCTATCTAAAAATCGAATAAAAAGATAGGCAGAATTTAAGCAAAATGTAATTAACCAATGATCTTGCCAAGCTAAATTAAAAAATAAGAAATATAACGGCGATGCAAGGATTAAGACTGTCATTATCCAGAAATAATCACTTGCCCACTTGCCATAGAGATATTTTGAAATCTGATAATAACAATAGAAAAAAGCGATATTGCTTAATAAATTGGGTAATCGCAACACAAAAAAAGATTGACCCAAAACTGTTGTAAAGATACCCTGAATCCACGCATGAAAAGGCGGATGATCGTAGTAAGACAAGGCTGGATGCTTTCCCCACAGCCAGTAATAGGCTTCATCTGGGTTGGGAAAGGTGACCAACCAGAACACCACTCGTAATATTAGAAAGGCAACGAGAAAAGGGAGAACTCGTTTTAGCATGAGGCAGGAAGGGACGTGGAAGAGAATTAAGGAATAGCGTACAAGATTCTGATCTCTTCTTATCAAAACGGCATGATTGGTTGCTGGAACTGTAACAGAACCCAGTCGTCAGGCTAAACATGGCAGGCTGGATCAGTAAAAAGTAAATGATGGGCTATGAAGTGGGGAGCAAGAGATGGGAACACGAATGAATCAAACAATTGGTGTGGTGCTGATGGGCAGTTTGATGATGGGCGGCTTAGTCAGTTTAGTCAAAGTTATGCCGTTTCAGACTGCGATCGCATCGACAGTCGCAACCCAGCCTCAGTCCACCCCTCCCAAATCTCGTAGAGTTGCCCAGACTATGACCGTCAGCCCAAAATTGATCAATGCCAACACTCGCTTTGGCTTTAAGCTATTTTCTGCCGTGACAAAGCAAGATGCTGGCAAGAATGTATTCATTTCGCCGTCGAGTGTGGCGATCGCCCTAGCAATGGCATACAACGGCGCAAACGGAGAAACTCAGCAGGCGATGGCGCGAGCAATGGAACTGCAAGGCATGAGCTTGCAAGCGCTAAACCAGGCAAATTCTAGCTTAAAAACGATGCTGGCAAACCCTGACCCGGATGTGCAATTGGCGATCGCTAACTCCCTCTGGACTCGGCAAGGCATTGCGTTCAAGCCAGAATTCCTTCAGCGCAACCGCCAGTTCTATCAAGCAAAAGTGAGTGAATTAGATTTTGGCAATCCGCGATCGGTGGCGACTATCAACAACTGGGTCAGCCAAAATACAAGCGGCAAAATTGATACCATCATCGACAGCATTGATCACAACGATGTCATGTTTTTGATCAATGCCATCTATTTCAAAGGCAATTGGTCACGCAAATTTGATCCACAGCAAACGTCCCTCCAAACTTTTCAACTACTCAACAATCAGCCAAAA
This sequence comes from Leptolyngbya sp. CALU 1928, assembly GCF_056784215.1. Taxonomy (NCBI): domain Bacteria; kingdom Bacillati; phylum Cyanobacteriota; class Cyanophyceae; order Leptolyngbyales; family Leptolyngbyaceae; genus Leptolyngbya; species Leptolyngbya sp. CALU 1928. Next base: position 358,783 of record NZ_JBXBCE010000001.1, read on the forward strand.
AAACATCCCATGATGGCTCAGAACGGTGAGTATCGCTATTATGAAACCAGCCAATTTCAAGCAGTCAGACTGCCCTATGGCACTAATCAGCGGGTTAGCTTTTATCTATTCTTGCCCCAATCTTCCTCCAACCTTGCCGAGTTTCAAAAGACCTTAACGGCGGAAAACTGGGAGCAGTGGATGGCTCAGTTCCGCCAACGCCAAGGATCGATCCAAGTGCCGCGTTTTAAGCTGGAGTATGATGTGGATCTGAAAAGCGCCCTTTCCCAATTGGGTATGGCAGAAGCCTTTAGCAATCGCGCCAACTTTTCGGGGTTGAGCCTTGTGCCTACCAAAATTGACGAGGTGAAGCATAAAACCTTTGTGGAAGTGAATGAAGCAGGCACGGAAGCCGCCGCCGTGACCTCCATTGGCATTCGGGCAACCTCTGCCAGACCCATAGAAGAGCCTTTTCGCATGGTGGTCGATCGCCCCTTCTTTTGTGCCATCCGCGATGATCAGACTGGAACACTATTATTTATGGGTGCCATCTCCAATCCAAAAATCTAGTTCAAGGCAGTTAGAAGCTACCAGAAGATAGAGGGTTTTTGAATGAAATTAGTGCAATATCTCTTAATAGCCGTTGAGAGAGATTCTAAAAGGTGGCACCTATTACAGCTAATCCTTTGGTTAATGTAGCGTATCGACATACTACTTTGCAGACTGCTGATATCCTTGCTCGTGCGACTGAAATTGCTGATTTTTGCGCTAATAATGCGGCGGAGATCGATCGCAATGGTGCGTTTCCGATCGCAGAATTTGAGCAAATTGCCAAAGCGGATTTATTGGCAGCACCGCTACAGGCTAAGTTTGGTGGAGTGGGTTTAGGCATTGATGCAGACGCAACGCATGAACTGCTGATGTTGCTTAAACAAATAGGACGCGGTAATTTGGCAGTCGGGCGCATTTACGAGGGACATATCAACGCGCTTCAAATCATTCAGACCTTTGGCACACCCGCGCAAATAGAAGCTTATGCCAGTGATGCCCGCGATCGCCATAAAATCTTTGGGGTGTGGAATGCGGAAGCAAAAGACGGCGTTAAAGTTCACAGGCTAGAGAGTGGACGATATCGCCTGGAAGGTTCAAAAACGTTTTGCTCTGGTTCTGGCTTTGTAGAGCGTCCGTTTGTAAATGGTGCGTTACCCGATGGCAGTTGCCAGATGTGTATTGTGCCTATGGAAGAGGTAGCAACGGTCAGCGATCCGGCTTGGTGGCAACCCTCTGGAATGCGCGCAACTGCCAGCTTCAAAGTAGATTTTAGCGGTGTTGAATTGGATGCCATGTCGCTGATTGGCAAGCCGGGAGACTACTTCCGACAACCGTGGCTGACCGCTGGTGTCATTCGCTTTGCCGCTGTGCAGTTAGGTGGAGCAGAAGCATTATTCAACGCCACCCGCGAGTATTTGCAGAGCTTGAATCGAACCAGTGATCCTTACCAACAGCACCGATTGGGACGCATGGCGATCGCCCTTGAAAGCGGCAATCTTTGGCTACGAGGAGCGGCAGATCAGATCAAAGCCTATGCGCCTATTTTTGGTGGCGATCCAACCCAATCTTCTGAACAAGCAGATCAACTGGTTGCTTATGCCAATATGGTGCGAACCGCGATCGAGCAGATTTGCATGGAGATGATCCAATTGTGTGAGCGATCGGTGGGAACTCGTGGCTTGCTCCCGCCCCATCCCATGGAGCGGATTATCCGAGATTTAAGCTTATATCTGCGTCAACCTGTCTTTGATGGAGCGCTTGCCACCGTAGGGCAATATGCGCTGTCTCAGGAAGTACCTGCAAGTCGCCTATGGTTGGATGAATTTCCTAATGAATCTCCTAAATGATCAACCGATGAACCTTATAGCGAATAGCCAATTCTCTTTTTCCAATCCAACCCTGTTGCCATTGCGATCAGCGAGTTCGATCGCAACCCATTCGGTTTTAGTGGTCGCTCCTCACCCCGATGATGAAACCTTGGGCTGTGGGGGCGCGATCGCGCTGCTTCGGGCGTTGGGTTGTGCTGTTCAGGTTTTAGTGATGAGTGATGGAACCCTTTCCCATCCTCGCTCAGTCAAGTATCCGGCTCCTCGCTTACGAATCTTGCGAGAAGCGGAAACGCTTGAAGCCTTGGCTGTTTTAGGTCTGGAGAAGTCAAAAACCAGCTTTTTACGATTGCAAGATGGCTCCATTTCAAACCTGAAATCTCTCAGAATTCGAGAGGCTGTGGGGCGTTGCAGCAAGTTTTTAAGTACATCAATGCCCTCAACAATTTTTTTGCCGTGGAGATTCGACCCTCACCCCGATCATCGAGCCACTTGGCAACTGATTCACAGGGCTTTGGCAGATTTAGAACACGTTGATAAGACCTATTCGCCGCGCTTGATTGAATACCCAATTTGGGATTGGGACCCCGTGCAGCGAGGAGAGTTGGCAGATGATCGGGTGATTGGCTGGCGACTGGATATCAGCACGGTGTTGGAGGTAAAGCGAACCGCGATCGCCGCCTATCGTTCTCAAACAACGGATTTGATTGATGATGATCCAGAAGGCTTTCTGCTCACACCTGAGATGCTGGCAAACTTCGCTCAACCCTGGGAACTATATTTGGAGGAACTGTGATGGACTTGCCCTTGAAACAAACCCTCACGCCTGACTATTTCGATGCGCTTTACACCACTGACCCTGATCCTTGGAAGTTTGAAACCAGTGAATATGAAGCCCAGAAATATACAGCAACCCTTGCTGCTTTATCGGAACATCCATATCGATCAGCGCTGGAAATTGGCACGTCCATTGGGGTTTTAACCAAAATGCTGGCTGAGCGTTGCACTTCTCTCTTATCAATTGATGTTTCAGAAATTGCTCAGCAGCAGGCGATCGCCCGGTGTCAGTCTTTATCGAACGTCCGCTTTCAATTGATGGCTGTTCCAGAGGTTTATCCTGACGAGCAGTTTGACCTGACAGTGCTTTCAGAAGTGGGCTATTACTGGTGTCGAGAAGATCTCGAAAAAGCACAGCAGTTGATGTTGCGGCATCTTGAACCGGGTGGACATCTCCTATTGGTGCATTGGACACCCTATGACGATGATTATCACAATCCATTGAGTGGCGATCAGGTTCATGAATCGTTTCTGGCATTGCCTAAATCGCAACTCAAGCATTTAAAGGGCGATCGCGCCGATCAATATCGACTTGATTTATTTGAACGAGTCAATGAATAGTCTGTTTAGTAGTGTGTGTCCGTCTTTGCTGCTGTCGGATGGGTTCTAGCAGTAGCCGCAAATCATCAATTGCCTGTTCAATTTTGCCCAAAGACCAGCGCTGTTGCCAAATTCCTTCCTGCTCTTGTCGGTGTTCGATCTGCTCAGCCAACTCACCAAAAAATTGAGCCTGTATTACCTTATCCAGCACCCAATCGGCTGCAATCCCTAGCCTACTGGCAGGCAATGCGACATCTTTGAGCGTGGGTTCATATCCATCATGCACCTGTTGCCAGAGCGATCGCAGTTCTCGACGGGCTTTTAAGCGAGTCGTGATGGCGGCGGCTGACTCCACTAAAAAGGGCTGTTTTTCTTCTCCCATGGCTGTCCATTGGCTCAACTGATCTGCCAAACCGTGTTGAGCGCGTCCCACTTGTCGGGCGGAAGTCGTTACCCGCACGAATGGGCTGTGGCGAAAGCTTGCATCTATCCGCATCAGCGATCGATACAGTGCAACATCCTCCGCCGTCCTAACCAATGGGATTCCACCCGCACGTCCATAGGCTTCGGCGGTCACGGCTAAACTTGCGCCATAGTGCTGAAAGTGACGGGGGCACGCAACGGATGGATTGGGATCTAGATAAGCTTCCAGTTCAGCCACTAAAAATCGATATCCCACTTCCCGTAGATGACAAGCTCTTGCATAAGGAGTCAGAGCAGCGCGATCGCGGCGATCTGTAACAATTCGTCCTCCAACAGCATCCGCACCATTCGCAATCTCATGTAGAATTGCTGCAACCCAGTTAGGCGCAACGCAGGTATCTCCATCGGTCGAGGCAATGACACCCCGATTGCAACCAATGGACGTCAAACGGTTGTATGCTTCGTCCATTAACCGCCTTCTCACCCAGCCAATGTGAGCATCAGCGGCAGGAAGGGTTTTCTCAACAACATGCAACACCAGATCAGGATGTTCTCTGGCAAATCGAGCGGCGATCGCGGCGGAATCATCCTCGCAGTTGTTCGCTAACAAAATCACTTCATAGCGCTTTGGGTCAAACGAGTTGCTTGCTAAATCAAGTTGGTTTGCCAACGCAGTCAATGTGCTTTTTAATATCTCCGATTCATTTCGTACTGGAACCACTACACACACCTCGCATTGAGGAAGTGGAGGCGTGGAAATTAAAGAATCAGATCCAACTTTGGGAAGCCAATGAACCGATGGAGCCGCGATCGCTTTCAGACAGGCAACCTTCATAGGGCAACCTGCTGCTCGTTCAAATGCACTGAATGATCACAGTCCAAATACATGATTGCAATCTCTTGATCTTGTGTAATCAAGACCATTGTGAATGGCTGTACTACAAACAGAATCTATCCCTTGATAGAATTGTGGCGTTGCATAATGAAAGAGAGTTGAAGCTAATTTTGGTGCAATACAATGGGGTGGATTGGGCGATCGCTGATGTTCGATTTACTCAAAAGATATATTCGACTCAGATTTCCGCTCATCCCCCAAATGACGACAATAGAATTTGCTCAGATGGAAAATTCTAGCGAACTGTATCCACTTGTTTTAGATGTTAGAAGCAAGCAGGAGTATGAAGTTAGCCATCTTGTAAAAGCAAAACAAGTTGATATCAACTCTGACTTGATCAACCAAGCGCTAAAACAGTCAATCAATCAGGCGATCATCGTTTACTGTTCAGTTGGCTATCGAAGTGCAAAAGCGGCTCAACAGCTTAAAAAAGCTGGATTTAATCAAGTGTTCAATCTAGAGGGTGGGTTATTTCAATGGGCAAATGAAAATCGACCCTTATCCCATTTAGGAAACCCGACTCAACGGATTCACCCCTACAATGCAGTGTGGAGAATCCTACTCGAAAGGGGCGATCGCGCTGACTAACTTGATGATCACTCACCCGATAATCAAATATCCAGGGAATGCCAGATGTTTCAGGTTTCAATCATCATTCCCACACTCAACGAAGCCAGCAGCCTCGGACGCACCTTGCGGCAACTGACCGTGCTTGATCCACCGCCGGTTGAGGTATTGGTTGTAGATGGAGGCAGCCAAGATGAAACTGTTGCGATCGCTCAATTGGCGGGGGTGCAAGTGTTGATGTGCGATCGCAGCGGACGCTCGGTTCAAATGAATTACGCAGCAAAATTAGCGCGGGGTAATGTTCTCTGCTTTCTCCATGCCGATACTCAGGTTCCCGATGATCTAATCGCCGTGATTGAGAAAACCTTAGCCGATCACACTATTGCCTGTGGCGGTTTTATTTCTCTAATGACCGGAGCCAAAACAACCCGCTGGGGAATTTCACTGCACAACTACCTCAAAACCTACTATGCGCCGCTGCTGTTTAGACCCCATTTATTCTTTAAAGGATTACGTCTCTTATTTGGCGATCAAGCCATGTTTTGCCGTCGATCTGACTTTTGGACTGGTGGTGGTTTCAATGAGGCGCTGCCGATTTTGGAGGACGGGGATTTGTGTTTACGGTTGGTGAAAAAAGGGCGAATTCGTCAGGTGAACCGAATTGTGCAAAGCTCCGATCGCCGGGTTGCTTATTGGGGAGCCTGGAAAGCAACCGCCATCTATTTATATATCGGCTGTTTATGGGGAGTTGGAGTATCTGCGGATTATTTGAAGCGGTTTTATGAAGATGTCCGCTGATTCAAGCTCCAATCATAGTGGAGGTAAGTGATTGGAGTTGAGGCTGTTAAAGGCAAGTCTCGCCGATAGGTGGAAATATAGTCTGGAATTGAACCTGCGGCTTGTCGAAAATCTTGGCGATACCACTTAAAGATCTTGCTGCAATAGAGTGTTTCAGTTTGATCGTCGTAGCGCACTTTGTCGGGATTGCTGATAAAACGATGAGCATCTTTTTCTAATTGATCTTCTACGAGATCGGCTGTGTAGGCTTCATTACGGAGCAATGGGCACCCAATAGAAGCACAGACGATCGCAAAATGAATCCGTGGATCATTGAAGTGATCGCGCAGTATATCGTTCTCAATTTGAGTAAGACTATAGGTTTGATTTGAAACTCGATAGACTCGACGCTGGAAAAATCGCAGAAAGCTGAACCAATTGGGAATGCCCAAAACCACAGGTCGGATTGACGCGATCGGGTATCGTTCTAAAATCGTGGAAATTGTGAATGCATTGTAGAGATTAATCCAGAGCGGTAGTGCTTCATCAGGCAGATTGGGGTTCAAATCTAGCGGTGCCAAACTTGCTAACCAATTCACTAGCGTTTCGGGATGCTGGCTCCAAGACCGATAGTCTACTCGTCCCTGCGCGTCCACATATTGGCGCAACAAACTGTCCCATATCGAAAAATCAATCACTTTCACACTCCGCCCAAAGGCACGATCGCGGTTCACTTTGGAAACCGCGATCGTGCTTTTTAATTGATTGCTCCTTTGACTCTTAAGCGCTAACAGCAGACAGTTCCGCTTTTTTAGCCGATTGCTTGGCTAGATGTAAATAAAGCTGACTCAGTTGATTAGCCACTCCATCCCAGCTAAATTTCTCTTCTACATGCAGCCGCGCTTGTTGTCCTAATTGAGCTTGCCATTCAGGATTAGCGAGGATGCGATCAATAGCGGTTGCAAATGCCGCGTCATCTTTAGGCGCTGCCAATAGCCCAGTTTCTTGCGATCGCACCGTAAACTGCAACCCACCCACATCGCTCGCCACAACCGGAATCCGACACGCCATCGCCTCGATCGCCACTAAGCCAAACGGCTCATAGTGACTGGGAACCACGCTCACATCTGCTGCGCCATAATAGATTGGCAAAATTGAGGGATTGAGGCGACCGGGAAATTCAGTGATTTCAGTCAGTCCTAACTCAGCCACAATGCCTTCAATCCGTTCTCGCTCATAGCCATCGCTTTGACCCGGACGGCTGCCACCGCCAATAATCAACCGCAGTTTGCCACTATCGCGCAGGCTAGAGCGACCCATTGCCCGAACAAGCGTCTCAATCCCTTTACGAGGATCAAATCGCCCCACGTAAAGTACCACTTTTTCATCGGGGGCAATGCCTAAAGTTTGTCGTGCATCTTGGCGGGAAACAGAACCAAAATGGCTGATATCAGTGCCACAGGGAATAATGTCAATCTTGCCTTTGCCAGACACGAGCGATCGCATGTGTTCCTTTTCCTGCGGACTAGTTGCCACAACTCTCTCGGCAGTTTCCAAAAGCGTTTTTTCTACGTCTAGTCGCGTTGTTGCAACAATAGGAACCGTTGGAATCGACTGATATTTGACCGCGCCTAGCGAATGGTAAGTATGAACTTGAGGGATCTCTAGAACCTTTTTCAGTTGCATTCCCACCCAAGAAGATAGCCAGTAATTAGTGTGTAAAACACGATATTGCATCCCACACTGACGCTGAAACTTCAAAAATCCCTGCACAAATGTTGGCAAATACTCAAATAATTCATCGCGAGGAATAAAGGTTTGCGGACCTGCTGTAATGCGAATGGTGCGGCAGCGATCGTTATGTTGAACAATGGGATCTTGGTTAGGATCAGCCCGCCGTGTAAACATATCAACCTGCCAGCCTTGCCGCGATAAAGCCTCACCCACCTGACGGACATATACATTTTGACCGCCCGCTTCTTCCTTACCAATCTCAGCAGAGGGATCTCCATGAACTGAGATTAGAGCAATGCACTTTTGGTTTTGGAAAAACATAGTTCTATTGATTAGAGCAACACTGAATGGATTGAAAGTAACTGCATTTTCTACAAAAAGTAGTGATTCCTCTCACACCTACCAATGTTTCTTGGGTTAGGTAAAACCTAATTATGGTTCGTTTATCATTCAGAAGATCTAACCAGAGACGTATTTATCAACTGCAAGGCTCATATTTAACCTATTCATCTCCCTGGAGAAACAAACTGAAAAGCCTTAACAATACACGAAAGAAGTGATTTATTAAGGGGAATAAAATGTACGCATTCCGTGTAAATAAACCGATCTAAAACTATCGTCCTGCCATGGTATTAGATACTAAGGAATATCGATTGATAGCAGATGAATCAAGATCCTCTAGAACGTTAAACAACTCTACAAAATAGAGGAGTGAGGAATGAGTCGAGTTAAGGGACTAAAGCTAGGATCGAAAAGTCAAGGTTCTTAGCCCATATCAGCCTTACGGCAGAACTGTATTATTGGTAACAGCCTTAACAACGGATAGGTTGAATGGGGTTAAGAGAATCTAGTCAAGATGAACTGAATTACGATGTTCAAAACTTTAACACAACTTATTGAAAAGATGGCATGGTATGGAAGCAGTCAAAACTACCCAACTGCTTTTTTAAATGCAGCAGAGGTATCTTTTAGTTCTTCAATTGAGAAATATTAGAAATTTCTAATTTGCAGGAAAAGTGCTGATAAAAAAGGCGATCGCTCATCTTAGCTCTATTTTCCTACACGGGTTTTCGCCGAGAAAAATTTTAGTAATGTAAATAAAAGAACTGTTAAGGAAGAATCCAACTATAAGAAAATCGTATTTGTTTTTTCAATGAAATAAGTCTTGCTTATTAAAGCAATGGGCTAACCTGCTTAGGCTAATTGTCACTTAAGCTACAGCCTTCAAAAGTTGGGAAGCGCTTTGAACAAGGGGCTTAAGCCCCTTGTTCATGAGACTTAGACGCATATCAGCTTACTATTATGCGTAAGGCTCGACTTTGCATTTAGCTTGGCGCTGTTCGGCTAAGGAACTTCGCTACAGCTTTGACTGCATAGAGCAACCTGTTGAGGGTTGAGTGCCGCCAGAAGCAATGGCTATTAGACTTTGAACCCCGAATTAATAGAGGCGACTTAAAACATAGTCTGCGAGCTTTACTAAGACTTGACGAGAGGCGGAAGGGGGTAATTCCTTCAGGCACTCGATCGCGCTTTTAGAATGTTGTTTGGCAAGGACGCGCGATCGCTCAATTCCTTGGCTATCTTTCACAAACGCGATCGCCTGCTCCAAATCTCCGGGTTGAGCAAACTCTCGTTCAATCAACACCTCTAAAGATGGCTTTTCTTCCAAGGCATATAGCACTGGTGCCGTCAAAATACCATCTTTCAGATCGGAGCCAATCGGTTTTCCTAGCTCTTCCATAGACCCTGTGAAATCGAAAATATCATCCACGATTTGAAAAGCCAGACCAATATGACGACCATAGCCATAGAGGGATTCAGTCAAGTCTGGGGAAGCATCGCTGAGAACTGCCGCCGCCTTAGAACTGTTGGCAAGCAAGCTTGCTGTTTTGTAATAGCTTTTCTCCAAGTAAGCATCGATCGATAAGTTGGTAGAAAAGCGATTTAAGCCCTGCTGGATCTCACCTTCTGCTAAATCCATGATCACTTGAGAAAGCAGTTTGACCACTTCCAAATTATCTAGATTTGCTAAATACCAAGAAGATTGAGCAAATAAGAAATCTCCAGCTAGGACGGCAATCCGGTTGCCAAAACTGCTGTGAACCGTGGATACTCCACGACGAAGATCGGATTCATCCACCACATCATCATGAACCAAACTAGCGGTATGAATCATTTCGGTGATTTCAGCTAGCCGCCGATGGCGAGGAGTTAGCTCATGTTTTGGCATAGTTGCCTTCGACACTAACAGCACGATCGCAGGTCTAACGCGCTTCCCCTTTGCGCCAAAGAGATGTTCTGCGGCGGCATACAAGATCGGGTGACGGGCACCAATTAGGTTTTTGAGATTTTCCGTGAGTAGATCAAGGTCATCTTCAACGGGAGAAAAAAGAGAAGTGGCTGGAGTCATGAATGTCCGACTCTGAGGATAAGTTACGAAACTTTAAGTAATCTGTCCTTATTTTACTCACAACACCCTCCTATTTACGCATCCCCCCCTCGAAAGATTCAAAACTGATCCCTTACGGATGGGTTAAAGGGCATTATCCAGTAGTAAAGGGTGGCAATTTCATCAGCTTCTATAGGAATTTGAATCACTTTTTCTGGAGTCCAGTCGCCCATATCAAAATCGTGCGATACAATCCGCGTCCCTGGTTTAAGCTGTCGGAACAAGTGGGGTTTAAGTTTTAAGTTGAGATGAGTCAAAAGATAGAGAATCACAATGGTTGCAGAGCTAAAGTCACTTTCATATAAATTTTGGTGACGAAAGCTGACGCGATCGCCCACGCCCGCCGCGATCGCCTGAGTCGTTGCCTCCTGAATGCGATCAGGGTCTACATCAATGCCAACTCCTGTCGCCCCAAACCGCTGAGCCGCCGCGATTAAGATGCGCCCATCCCCACAGCCCAAATCGTAAATCACATCTTGGGGAGTCGCTTGGAGCAGGTCAAGCATCCCCTCTAGCACGACGATTGGGGTGGGAATGAAGCCAATATCGGGTTTATGTTGCGTCATTTTATCTAGAAAAAAGCCGAAATGTTTTCACAGCAGATCTCGTTTCATCCGGACTATTTCAAGAAAACCAGATAAATGAAACATACTTTGCACTGATCTAGATACTGCCATGAAGCCTGAGTCGATTTCCCCCATTTTCTCAGCAACCGCGATCGCCCTAGGAGTCACCGCTGTTTTCAGCCAACCCAGTCAAGCCGCCAATTATGATGCCGATTATGATGATGGCTCTTCTTGGTCTTACAGCTACGATGACTCGTCCTACAGCGATCGCCGGCTCCAACTTCCCGACCTCGATCGCGCCTATCGCAGTGATGCCCCCACCTACCACTACGCCTACTACTCAATCGCCCGCCCAGAATATCTTCTTTAAAAAGAATTCTTTCTTCTACCCCCTGACCCCTGACCCCTGATGATGAGGAATGCCACCCAAAGCAGAACTCCACACTCACCTAACGGTTGATGAGCTAAAAACCCGCTATCGCCAAGCAGAGGATATTTCGGAAGCGCGTCGATGGCAACTGCTTCATTTGGTTGCCCAAGATTGGACGATCAAACGGGCGGCTCAAGCCGTAGATTTGAATTATGACTATGCCAAAGACATCATCCGGCGATATAACCACGCTGGACCGGATGCTATCAAAAACCGCCAGCAACGACAGCACTCTTCCGCGCGATCGCTGTTGACCGATGAGCAACAGCAAGAACTCCAGCAACTTCTGCGGGAACCTGCCCCCGATGGCGGGAATTGGTCGGGACCAAAGGTCGCTCGGTGGATTGCTGAAAAAACTGGGCGATCGCATGTGTGGCCCCAGCGGGGTTGGGATTACTTGAAACGGCTAGGGAAAAATTAAGAAAGAAAAGAGAAAAAAGAAGAAAGAAGAAAAAAGCGAGAAGAGAGCCGATTGGTAGACTGTCTAAATTAAACTTGACTGTGGCGCAAGAACCAGTAGTGTAGACGGTATATTTTTAGCAAACCCGTCTTCTAAGCCCCAGGAAATGACTCATTCGCCAAATTCAGAAAATACCCCCACACCGCCACCGCCGCTGCCTCCGTCTCGATTTCGCCGTTTTCGTCGGATTGCTTTGCCCCTTGGAATTGGGCTGGCAGCAGGGTTGGGGGGTGCCACTTGGTGGGGCTGGAGGTTTCTGCACGAGGAACTCTCGCCACTGGTTGCTAAAAATTTGAGCGAAGCGTTGAATCGTCCGGTGAAGGTGGGCGAGTTGGAAGGGCTTACTTTCAACGGCATCCGGTTTGGCAAGTCTAGCGTTCCACCCACAGCAACCGATCGCGATAGTGCTGAAATAAAAGCTGTGGGCGTTAAGTTCAATCTATGGCAATCACTATGGAGCCGCAAACTTGAACTAGATGTGACGTTGGAGCAGCCTAAGGTTTTCTTGGAGCAGGAAAAGCAAGGCTGGATTGGCACTCAACTGGCAAGTGAGCAAGAAGAGGGCATGATTGCCTTGGGCACCATCCGATTGCAGGATGGCGATATTGAACTACTGCCGCTTAAGCCCTTTAGAAACAAGCGCGTTCCCGTTTTTCTGACGGATGTTAACGGCAACGCCAGTATTTTTGATCAGAACAAGCGGTTTGTGTATGAGTTAGATGGGCGATCGCAAACAGGAGGCACCGTGGCGATCGCGGGTGAAACCGTGTTGCCCTCCCAAAAAACTAAGCTCAACGTCCGCGCCAAAAATTTTGAACTGGCAGAAGTCGATCGCTTGATTGGGCTACCGTTCAACCTATATACCGGGCGCGGCGGCGGCAACCTGACTGTTGAACTTCGCCCGGACACAAAAGATACGCCAATTAATGGAGTTGCTGAGTTTGAAGCCGCGTCCTTGGGCGTTCCGGCTGTGCCACGCCCGGTGACCAATGCCAGTGGGCGATTACAGTTCCGCGATACCCAAATTCGATTAGATGGGGTGAAAGGCACTTATGGCAAAGCGACGGGATTTGCCAATGGCACCTTAGATTTGAAGAAAGGCTTTGACTTGGCGATCAAAGTGCCATCTACGAGCCTGCCCGATCTGCTGCAAACCCTAAATCTTGCGGCTCCTGTGCCTGTCCTAGGGAAAGTCGAAACCAATTTGAAGCTCAGGGGCGCACCTGAAAAACCCGTTTTAACCGGAATTGCGCGCAGTACGGCTCCTGGCAAGGTTGATCGCATTCCCTTAAGCCAATACTCTGCCGCCTTCAAGCTGAATACGGCTACCGAAGAACTGGTGATTCAAGATGTCCGGGCAACGCCTATTGGTGGCGGACAAATCATCGGTTCTGGGCGGGTGAACTTGGCGACAAAAGATAGCGCTGGCAAGTCTAATCCCACTGTGGCGATTAGTGGGAGGGCGTTGAATGTCTCTGGAGACGCGATCGCCCAAGCTTATAGCGATCGCCCCGTGCCCATTACCGTGGGTCGAGTGAATGCCCAAGTGCAAGTCTCAGGACTCGCCAGTCAGATCAAAACGGTGGCGCAGTTCCAAGCGCCCAATGGCACCTATCCCGGCTTTGGAGAAGTCGTTGTTGCCAATGGTGTGATCACGTTACAAAATAGCTCATTCAAAGTGGCAGGCGGCACCGTTGCGCCCCAAGCGATCGTTGCGAATGGTCTTTGGCGTGGCTCCGCCGCTCTCGCAGGCATCGGGTTAGCTCAGTTTTCGCCTGAACTGCGCGGTTTGCTCAGCGGTAAATTTAATGCTTCTGGCACTCTGGCATCGTTTCAGCCCTCCGGTATTCGCGTTCAAGGAACTGCCCTGCTGTCTCAAGGGCTATCGGTCATTCAAGCACCATTGACGGCTCAAGTGCAGTGGGACGGCAGACAAATTATGTTGCAACAGGCAACGGCAACAGGCTTTAGCGCCAATGGGGTGATTGCAGTACGCACGGACAATCCCGCCATTACCGGGTTTGATCTGAATGTCAGCCTCAGCGATTTTAATCTGAAAGATGCCGCAGTGCCCGTTCCCGCAGCAGTTCAATATGCGGGGCGCGCCGACTTTACCGGGCGCATCACTGGAACCCCTACGGCTCCGATGGTGAATGGCACGGCGGCACTAAAACAGTTTGTGCTGAATGGTGTTGCCTTTGAACCCTATTTGCGAGGTCCCGTGCGGGTATCGCAAGGAGTAGCGCTGGATTTGCGGGGCGATCGCGATCGAATTGCCCTTGCCCTCGATCCTCGCTTTCGTCCTACTGGCTTTTACATTCAGCGAGATCAGGCGATCGCCCGTGGTCGCACCCAAAGCGGTCTATTGTTAACCGAATTGCGAAACGTGCCCCTTGCCCTAATTCAAATCCCCGGTGTGCAGTCAGAGTTTTCTCCTAGCGGTATTTTGGATGGCGACATTGCGATCAACTTAGACCGCCAAACCGCCAATGGCACCGTGGCGATCGCCCGACCCGGTTTAGGCGACTACCGAGCCGATCAATTCACCGGGCGGATTAACTACGCCAACAGCATCGCCACGCTCACCGAGGGGCAACTGCGTCGAGGCAACACCCTGCTTGCAATTGGCGCGACGGTCAAACCCTTTGCCGCCGATCCTCAAGCCACTGCCAAGATCGCGATTAACCAAGGCAATATTCAAGATGTCTTAACAGCCCTTCAGCTTTTTGAGTTGCAAGACTTTCAGCGGGACAGCCGCACCCCAATTTCTGGCACTGCGGCGGATTTGAAAACCGTTCCCTTTGATACGACTTTGGTTCCGATTCAAACCCAATTACGGCGGTTGGCAGAACTTCAAACCCTAGAAGCCCAGAATCAAGCGATCGCCGCTGCGGCTCCTTTACCAGAACTGCGCGATTTAAAAGGAATGTTTACGGGCACGATCGACGTAGCAGCTTCGCTCAATACTGGAGTTAACGCCAAGTTTAATATTCAAGGGGATCAGTTCAAATGGGGACGATTTAACGCGGATAAGATTGTGGCGATCGGCAGCTTTAACAATGGTGCCCTGACCCTGCTGCCCCTGCGATTGCAATCAGGAAATGCCACGATCGCGTTTTCTGGGCGAGTATTGGGCGATGAACAATCGGGTCAGCTACGAGTCGAAAATCTGCCCCTGGATATTCTGACGGGCTTTGTTGACCTGCCGATTGCCTCAGAAGGATTGCTGAACGGCTCTGCAACTATCTCTGGCAAATTCACCAATCCTCAAGCCTTGGGTTCCTTTAGCCTTGCCAATGGCGTGCTGAATGGAACTCCCGTTCAAGAAGCACGGGGCAATTTTACTTATAATGATGCGCGGCTCGACTTTACCACCACGGTGGCGATCGTTAAAACAGAACCTTTGGGCGTAACCGGCAGCTTACCCTTTCAGTTGCCCTTTGCCACGGTTGCCCCAGCGAGCGATCAAATCAGCCTTGATCTGAACGTGAAAGATGAAGGATTGGCGCTACTGAATGTGCTGACCAATCAAGTGAGTTGGATCAGCGGCAAGGGCGAAGTCAAAGTGAAAGTACGCGGCACCCTCGATAACCCGATCGCAACGGGTGTGGTTACAGTCAACAATGCCACCCTGCAAGCACGCGCCCTGCCCGATCCGCTGACTAATGTGACTGGAGTTGCCCGGTTTGACAGCGATCGCATTCGGGTCGAAAAAATCGTGGGCACCTTTAGTGAAGGCAGCGTCACCGCCCAAGGCGTGATTCCCCTGTCAAGACGACTCACGCCTCTAGATCCGGATTGGAACACGCCTTTAACGGTATCAATGAAGAAAATTGACCTCAACCTTAAAGGCATTTATCAAGGGGGAGTCGATGGGGAAGTGATTGTAGGTAGAACCGCATTGAACCCCACGCTCGGCGGTACTATTTTGCTCAGTAATGGTCAAGTAGCCCTCTCCGATCCGGCAGCAGTCGCCGCTCAAACCGGAGGCGATGCTGGCAATGCACCGGGTGTAGAATTTGCGGACTTGCAGTTGACTTTGGGCGATCGCGTTGCCATTGTTCAGCCACCCCTGCTCAACTTCATCGCCAGAGGAGACCTGACGGTAAACGGCAATTTCAACGAAATTCGTCCCGAAGGCGTAATCCGTCTCACGGCGGGACAACTCTACTTGTTCACCACCCAATTCTCCTTAGAGCGTGGCTTTGCCCAAACCGCAACCTTTACCCCCGCTCGCCAACTTGACCCCGAACTGAATATTCGCTTAGTGGCGCTGGTGGCTCAAGTCAACAATCGTCGGCAGCCATTGGTATTGGCACCCTCCGAGATTTTAGATGTGCCCACTCCGGTATCCAGCTTTGGGTCATTGCAAACCATTCGGGTTCGGGCAGAAGTGAATGGACCCTCTAGCCAATTAGCAGACATTCTAGAACTGACCAGTAGCCCACCTCGCAGTGAGGAAGAGATTGTGTCGTTGATTGGCGGCGGTTTTGTCGATACGTTTGGGCGCGGCGATACGCTGCTCGGAATTGCCAACCTGGCAGGGTCTACGCCTCTATTCACGAATGTTCAAACGGCGATCGGCAATGCCCTCGGACTCAGCGAATTTCGTCTGTTTCCCACTAGCACCACCGATGTAGGACGCGGGTCAGGCAAAACCAGCACCTTGGGGCTAGGCGCAGAAGCATCGCTGGATATTACCCCCACCATTTCAGTGAGTGTGCTGAAAGTATTAACGAATGATCAATTACCCCAACTTGGGTTGCGCTACCGGATTAACGATCGCCTCTTGTTCCGTAGCTCCACCGATTTTTCGGGCGATACCCGCGCTCAGCTTGAATATGAAGCAAGATTTTAAGAGGTACGAGGTACGGAGTGCGGAAAAAAAAGTACGGAGTGCGATGTACGGATGAGGAGTGTTCATATCTACGAACTCCAAACTCCGAACTCCGAACTCCAAACTCCCAACTTTTCCCCTCAAAACTCATCCATTGCAATGGTGAGTTGCAGCGTGCCTAAGCCCAAGTCGTTTGTTGAAATAGCACTAGCTTCAAAGAGCGCCATCATGTCCTTGAACTGCGGGTTACCCCGTGCAGCGCCCGTTAACCCTTTGGCAATAATCAGCCCACACACTCCTTTTGTTTTCTTGCAGCGCTGATCCCATTTTTTGCGAGCGGCGGCGTGGGTTGGATCGGTTTCACCAAACTCACCAAATAGATGCAAATCACCGTTGCCAGTTTGCAGCAGACCAATATCGTAGCGATCGCCGATTAAAGGATTTTCGCCTGGATTAAAACAAATGCCCTGCAAACCACCCGCCGCTTGTATCGCTTCAATCAGCGTTTTTGCTTTGGGGCGCGATGTTTGAATCATCACGACGGGCAACCCTTCTCCCCCCTGCGTCAACGCTTCGTTCGGTTGATAGTATGCCCCACCCATCCGCAGCATTTCTAGCACTTCCCACGGCATCATCCCCAAGCTGAGGAAAGAACTTTCAGGAATGAGATCATCTTGCACGATCGGAAAAGAGAGTTCAGAATCCTCGTCTCCTTCCTCCATCGCTAGGAGTTCGTTTGCCAAATCGGGCAGGGTTGTGACTTTGACCGAAATTTGGGTTGTTTTTGTATCGTCGGTTTCATCGGGAATCGAAATTTTATAGCTGCTACTAATGGGCGGAAAGGCATCATTCTTGAATTTTTGACGATGCTTCCCCAGAAATCGATGCAGCGCTTCTAAGCCTAACAATAGGGTTGCAGCTTCTTCGTTATATAAGAACGATCGCAACCCTTCTAAAGGATGCAAGTTGCCAAATACTGGCTCAACCTCATCGGATGATCGCTGCCGAAAATCGAGCGGGATGTCTTCCAAATCATCCTCGTCAGTTTCATAGGTAATGAATAAGCAATCTTGACCTAGGAAGGCAGCTTGCATTTCCTCGATCGAGCTTTGATCAATCGCCCGCTGCCGAAACTGCCTGAGTGAATCGAGCGAGCGATAAAACAAAGCACCAAACTCCATCCCTAACATGCCCATGACGGAAACATAGAGCGTTCCTACATCTCCATAATTGAGTTCAATCGCCAGAATTTGATGATCGGCAAGCACTTCCCATGGGGCATCATGCCAAACTTCATCGACTTTGGCGAGTAGAACCTCTTCGTAGTGGGGCGGCAGTTGGGGCTGACGAGTGCCGACGGTTTCTTGAAATCCCCGAAAAATTTCGTCAATTAACGGCAGTTCAGGCACGTAATCGAGCGTAATGTCGAGATCCTGTAGCACACCCCGCAAAAAAAACTGTAGTTCGCGATCGCGAACCACGATTTTTTTAGGTCGGGCAGGCATTCCCGGATTGTGAGGATGCTCCATCGCCCGAATCAGGGTTCGCACAACTGCTTCGGAACCCGTATCCGGCGTAACAATATCCATTGCTCTGACCATTCCTTGGGAGCCATCAACCCAGAGGATGCAGTCGCCATCGGTGGGATGACTACCAGTTTCCAGCCAATCTGAGCTTTGTGAGCCAACCAACTGGCGGCGATCGCCTTCCCATACGCTACCAGGGGTTTGTTTAAGCTGCTGTAGGCGACGACGGGTAGAACGATTGAGTGCATTCATAGACATTCACAAAGCGATAAAGGCGGCACTACCCATATTCAAAAGCAATGATTAAAATTATGCTTGATCATCGGGTAGATATTCATCTTACTGTGTAGAGTTTTTGCCACTACGACGGATTTTGCCAACCTTCAGCAATTGCTGACTAGAAAGCATCGGCTATCCCGACCTGATCTATCCTTGGTAGTATGGAAGATGAACCGAAAAAAATACTTGTGATTTACTGTTCGTAATTGCAAAGGAGTTTGAAAGCCAATGACCCAAGCGACACAATCTCAGCAACGCGGAATTTTAATGAGTGACTCAGCCCTGAGCCATGTTTTGGCGCTTCGTGAGAAGCAAGGAGTTGACCTGTGCCTGCGGGTTGGCGTGAGAGGCGGCGGCTGCTCTGGGATGTCTTACATGATGGATTTTGAAGATCCGGCAAATATCCAAGCAACGGATGAAGTGTATGATTACGAGGGCTTTAAGGTGGTCTGCGATCCAAAAAGCTTGCTGTATTTATATGGGATGCAGCTTGATTACAGCGATGCTTTGATTGGGGGCGGTTTCCAGTTCACGAATCCTAACGCTAACCAAACTTGCGGCTGTGGCAAGTCGTTTTCAGCTTAAAGTTAAGGGATTGATCGATCGCCCATTTTTAGGGATTGACTGATCGCCCATTTTTGATGATTTTTGCATTTTTCACCTATGACTCAGACTGTTGAAACTCTCTTTGATGAAGGACTGGAGCGGTATAAAGCGGGAGAAGCTCCTGAAGGTCTGATTCCAGTATTCAAAGAGGTCTGCGATCGCGCTCCTAAAACGAGTTCCGCTTGGACTTGTTTATCGTGGCTCTATCTATTGACCGAAAAACCTAGCAAAGCCTACGATGCGGCTCAAAAAGCAGTCAAACTCAATCCTCAAGATCCTCAAGCGCGGGTGAATCTAACCTTAGCCATGTTAGAAGCGGGCAAGAAGGGAGTGCGGGAACACATCGAACTGACTCAGCAAATTCTCATGGTTTCGGCTGAACTGCGAGAAGAAGTAGAACAGAACATTCAGGATGGGCTAGTTCGCAAGCCCGACTGGAAAAACTTGGAGCGGGTGAAAGCTTGGTTGTTTGACTAAGGTTTGCCTAAAGCTTGACATCGACGGCTTTGCGTCTAGATGTTTCGCTACATCTGGATGACTCAATATCAGATTTTTAGATTCTTGTGATGGCACTATGGCACTAACCGCTCAAATTACCGCGATCGCCCAGTGGGTTGGATACTTCACCATTTTTTGTGCTGTCTTGACGGTTCTCGGCTTGCTGCTTAAATGGGGCATCCGCTTTCGTTTGATCGGCATTACCAGTTTCATGGCAGTATTAACGGGCGGTTTATATGCCCTGAGTTTAGGCTTTTATATCCGCCCCTCTATTCCCCATGCGGTGCAGTTTTCTCGCGTGTTTGATAATGGTGGAACTACAGTCGTCATTGCCGTATCGCCCGACATAACCCCAACTCAGATAGAAGCCACTTTGCGACAGGCTGCCGCCGATTTATATTCTTCAGGGCGACTAGCTCAGGGGACTGATAAAATGACGATTCGGATACGGACGATTCTGCATCCAGAACCAGGTGTGTCGGTGCCGCTATATCTAGGTGAAGTGAAGCGATCGCTAGCTTCTCGTTACGATGAGCAAATGGAAATCTATCTCGATCCAGCGAAGCTTGCCCAGTTGCCTCAAGCGACTGCATCGTAAGCACCTATTTTTCTATCGTTTTTCCTTAAAAACTTGACTTGCCATGCCTAATCATTCTGCCATTCTGCCGACCTTGTGCGTTTCGCCTGCTCAAGTCATTCGTGGACAGGGGGTGTTGGCAACGGTAGGGAGCGCGATCGCCCAATTAGGACAGCGTCCTTTAGTGGTAGGGGGCGATCGCACATTAGCCATGGTTTACCCATTGCTCCAGCCTGCTTTCACAGAGCATTGCTTGGATGCTACTCAAGCCAGCTATCATCCCGATTGTAGCGAGGCAACCCTAGAAACCTTACGGCAGGCAGCCCAGGCTCATCGAGCAGATGTAATTATTGGCGTGGGCGGCGGTAAGGCACTGGACACCTCTAAGCTAGTGGCACATCAGTGCGGGTTGCCCGTTGTCACAGTGCCCACTTCCGCCGCAACTTGTGCGGCTTGGACGGCATTGTCCAATGTTTATTCCGAAGAGGGCGCATTTTTGTATGATGTGCCCCTGTCTCAGTGCCCCCAGCTACTCGTGCTAGATTATGACCTGATTGCTACGGCTCCTCCACGAACGCTAGTGGCTGGCATTGGAGACGCGATCGCCAAGTGGTATGAAGCCTCCGTCAGCAGTGGGCATTCTCAGCGCACGCTCTTGATCGGTGCCGTGCAGCAAGCAAGAGTCTTGCGCGACATCTTGCTGCAAAAATCCTCTACCGCTCTGCAAAATCCGGGTAGCGAAGACTGGCAGGATGTGGTCGATGCTTCGGTGCTGCTGGCAGGGGTGATTGGCGGCTTGGGGGGTGCCCAATGCCGGACTGTTGCCGCCCATGCGGTTCACAATGGCTTAACCCACCTAACAGCCAGCCACGGCACTCTTCACGGCGAGAAGGTGGCGTATGGAATTTTGGTGCAGCTACGGTTGGAAGAACTGGTACAGAGCAGCCAACTGGCGGCAACTTCACGGCAACAACTGCTGAAGTTTTATGCAGAAATCGGCTTGCCCCAAAGTCTGATGGATCTGGGTATGGCAACTGTTTCGATCGCCGATTTACAACACGCCGCAGAAGTCGCCTGTGCCGAAACCTCTGATATTCATCGGTTGCCGTTTGAGGTAGAACCGGCTCAGTTGATGGCTGCCATGGTTTCTACAACAGCCACCTGTCGAGCCTCAGGCAAATGGGGAGATGACGACGGCATTTTCGCTCAGGTGGGCGGATCTCAAGTGGGCAGCCAGAGTAATACTGCTCTTTTTTCCGTGTCTCCCTCTCAGTTTTCTATTGATAACGAGGTATCGCAATGAATTTGGATTGGCTGACTCAAGCAGATCGGCTGAAAACGCTGCCTCCTTACGTGTTTGCGCGGCTAGATGAATTGAAGGTAAACGCCCGTCAGCAAGGGTTAGATCTGATTGATCTAGGAATGGGAAACCCAGATGGTGCTACGCCTCAGCCTGTCGTGGATGCCGCGATCGCCGCTATTCAAGATCCTGCCAATCATGGCTATCCCCCGTTTGAAGGGACTGCCAGTTTTCGCCGCACCATTACCGATTGGTATCAGCGGCGCTATGGAGTCAAGCTTGATCCTGAAGGAGAAGCTCTGCCGCTGTTAGGTTCCAAGGAAGGCTTAACCCATTTGGCGCTTGCCTATGTCAATCCTGGCGATTTGGTGTTGGTGCCGAGTCCGGCTTACCCGGCTCACTTTCGCGGTCCCCTAATTGCCGGTGCCGAAATTTACGATGTAATGCTTAAGCCCGAAAATGGCTGGGTGATTGATTTTGCGACTATTCCTGAGCAAGTTGCACAACGGGCAAAAATCCTTTACTTCAATTACCCCAGCAACCCCACTGCCGCCACCGCCCCCCGCGAGTTTTTTGAAGAAGCCGTCGCCTTTGCCCGTCATTATGAAATTCTGCTGGTGCATGACTTGTGCTACGCCGAACTGGCATTCGATGGCTATCAGCCCACCAGCCTG
Source organism: Leptolyngbya sp. CALU 1928 (assembly GCF_056784215.1). Taxonomy (NCBI): domain Bacteria; kingdom Bacillati; phylum Cyanobacteriota; class Cyanophyceae; order Leptolyngbyales; family Leptolyngbyaceae; genus Leptolyngbya; species Leptolyngbya sp. CALU 1928. Next base: position 380,614 of record NZ_JBXBCE010000001.1, read on the forward strand.
CTCGAAATTCCGGGCGCAATGGAGATTGGCGTAGAGTTTCATACGCTCTCCAAAACCTACAACATGGCAGGCTGGCGGGTTGGCTTTGTGGTGGGCAATCGCCATGTGGTTCAGGGTTTGCGGACACTAAAAACCAACCTTGACTACGGTATTTTTCGGGTGCTGCAAACGGCGGCAGAAACGGCGCTGCAACTGCCGGATGTGTATTTGCATGAAGTCCAAGCCCGTTACCGCACGCGCCGCGATTTCTTAATTGAAGGCTTGGGAGAACTGGGCTGGACGGTGCCTAAACCCAAAGCCACGATGTACCTATGGATTGCGTGTCCACCCGGCATTGGCTCTACAGATTTTGCCTTTTCGGTGCTGGAGCAAACGGGCGTAGTGGTCACGCCGGGGAATGCATTTGGCAAGGGTGGCGAAGGCTATGTGCGAATTAGTTTGATTGCGGATTGCGATCGCCTAGGGGAAGCATTACGTCGGTTTAAACAGGCAGGCATCACCTATCAGGCAGGCGATACATTGGTGTCGGGGTTGAGGAGTAGGGGATAGGAGAGGGAAGAGGGAAAAGAAAGGATGGGGATGGAGGAGCGGCTAGAGAGCATTTATGCGAGCGATCGCGCCAGTTGGCGAGGATGGCTGGAGCAAAATCATCGGCTATCTTCTGGTATTTGGCTGATCTACTACAAAGTAAAAAGCAGCAAGCCCAGTGTTCTCTATGCTGAAGCGGTTAAGGAAGCGCTCTGTTTTGGCTGGATAGACAGCAAGGTGAAATCTATCGATGAAGAGCGCTATCAACAAATTTTTACGCCCCGAAAACCCAAAAGCGTTTGGTCAAAGTTAAACAAGCAATATATTACAGAACTGATCGATCAAGGATTGATGACGGATGCAGGGCTGGCAAAGATTTTAGCCGCAAAGCAGGATAACTCTTGGACAAGCCTAGATGCGATAGAAGCCCTGATCATGCCAGCCGATTTAGTCGCCGCCTTAGCTATCAACCCGATCTCCCAGCAAAACTTTGAGCAGTTCAATAATTCCTCTAAGAAGACGATTCTTTTTTGGATTGAGAGCGCTAAGCGTCCTGAAACTCGGCTTAAACGAATTGAGCAAACGGCGATCGCCGCTGCACAAAACAAAAATCCCTTAGCTCGTTAGCGCCTCGTGTTTTGTACCATGAAGACTTTTACCAAAACTGGCTAATGGGGAAGAAAGGAGCGATCGCATCAAGTCCCCATGCCATCAGCGCACCGCCTAAAAAGCTGAGCAGATGCCCCTTCCAGCCGGGAGAATTTGCCAGAGGCACCATACCCCAAAGCATTTTGCTGCAAACAAAGCCCACCAAAATGGTCATCAAAATCGCAATAATGCCGCCTTCGACGTAACCCCGGAGCAGCAAAAACCCTAGATAGCTAAACAAAATGCTGTTTGCCCCAAAATATTTTGCTCGTTTGGGAAAGAATAAGCCGTTAAAGCAATCAATCAGAAGTGCTGCTAAGGTGACAATCACCCAGTCGCGAGTGCCCCGCAGCAAGAGTAAACCGCCTAAAAACAGAAAAGATTCGGCATTTTGGATGAGATAGCGGTAGGGCTGGTGGATGAAGTCTCCCATAGGCGCACTCCATAACCCTGGCAACGTTGGCAGGTTGAAGCCCCACTGGTGGATTTTTTTGCCAAACAGAAAGGCGATCGCGATCGCCCCCAGCCAGACATACACCACCATATCTGCCACATTTTTGATTTGCATCACCCCATCATTCAGGGTCATTGGCGCTGAACTCTACTAATGTGCAAATAAAACAATGCCGCCATGATGCCCGAAAAGCTCCCAGTGGTGTGTTTCTAAAGATTCTAATCGCTCCTTGGGCATCTGGCGACAAACAACTAAAAGTGAGATGTTTCTCAATCAATCAGTTTGACAACAGGTAAGACAATACCGATCTAAAAAGCTTCTATTTTAATGGAATTCACTATAAATCTTTGAATTCAAAATCTCTGAATCTTATATATCTGCTGGTCTTTAATTGAAAACCTCGGGTAAACCTGATCGGTTTCAGCTAGTCTGATTCGACAAATTATGGTTTTTATCACTATAATTAGAAGGCACGATTTCAGGTAGAGCATGAATAGGTCTACGCCTCTTACTCCACAGGCTGTGGCATCGGCATTGAATGATCAAGAATTGGCGATCGCTCCCGAAGATTACAGCCTGCTCACTGACCTGTATCAACTCACCATGACGGCTTGCTATGTTGGTGAAGGGCTGGAACAGCGACATGCTAGCTTTGAACTGTTTACCCGGCGCTTGCCTGAAAACTTTGGCTATTTAATTGCCATGGGGCTAGCCCAGGCATTGGATTATCTGGAAAAACTGCGCTTTAGTCCGGCTCAAATTGCGGCGCTGCAAGCCACGGGCATTTTTGACCATGCGCCCGATGCATTTTGGACTTTATTGGCAGAGACAAAATTTACCGGAGATGTGTGGGCGGTGCCCGAAGGAACGGCAGTCTTTGCGAATGAGCCGCTGCTGCGGGTGGAAGCTCCCCTCTGGCAAGCACAACTGGTGGAAACCTACTTGCTGAACACGCTGAATTATCAAACCTTAATTGCCACCCGCGCCGCTCGATTACGAGATGTGGCAGGTGCAGAAGCCACGCTGCTAGAGTTTGGCACCCGTCGCGCTTTTAGCCCTCAAGCGTCTGTTTGGGCAGCACGGGCAACGTTGGCAGGGGGGTTAGATGCCACCTCGAATGTCTTGGCGGCGCTCAAGCTAGGGCGCAAACCCGCTGGCACGATGGCGCATTCTTTAGTGATGGCATTGGCGGCAACTCAAGGCACCGAAGCGCAAGCATTCACCGCTTTTCACCGCTATTTTCCCGGTGCGCCGCTGTTGATTGATACCTATGACGCGATCGCCGCTGCTGAAAAACTTGCCGCCCAACTCCAGTCCGGCGAAATTCAGTTAGCCGGAGTTCGGCTGGATTCTGGAGATTTAGTTTCGCAATCCCAACGAATTAGCCAGCTTTTGCCCAACGTGCCTATTTTTGCTAGCGGTGACCTGGATGAATTCAAAATTGCCGAACTAAAAGCCGCTGGAGCCTGCATCAATGGCTACGGACTGGGCACCCAACTCGTGACAGGATCACCCGTGAATGGCGTTTACAAACTGGTGGAAATTGACACCATTCCCGTGATGAAAGAATCCACAGGCAAGGTCACTTATCCCGGTCGTAAGCAGATTTTTCGGCAGTACGACAATGGCATTGCAGTCAGCGATCGCCTAGGGTTGATGACAGAGGAGAGGGAACAGGAACCAGGGAATAGGGAACAGGAAACAGGGAACAGGGAACAAAACTCCTCCACCCCTTCACTCCTCCACTCCTCCACTCCTCTCCTTCACCTCGTGATGCAAAATGGCAAGCTAACTCAGTCGCCTGAATCGCTCAACGCGATCGCCCAACGTACCACCCAATCCGTCGCCAGCCTTCCCCTTGCTACCCGCCAGATTCACAGCCCAGTCTCTTTTCCGGTTGATCCGTCTTCTGCTCTCCTCGACCTGATTACCCAAACCCAACGCAAATCCTAACCCCGTATTCCGCACTTCCAACCCCGTACTCCCAACCCCGTACTCCCAACCCCAGACGCTTATGCAAACGATCGCTCTTTTTGGCACCAGTGCCGATCCGCCAACCTTTGGGCACCAGGCAATTTTGGCGTGGTTATCCTATCGCTTTGATGGCGTGGCAGTATGGGCATCGGATAATCCCTTTAAGGCGCAGCAAACTCCGTTGGCTCACCGGATGGCAATGCTAAAGCTGCTGATTTATGACCTCCAGCGATCTCGCCCCACTGTGCAGTTGTGCCCAGATCTGAGCCAGCCGCGCACAATTCATACCTTAGCGATCGCCAAACGTCGCTGGAGTGATGCCCAGTTTACCTTGGTGGTAGGGTCCGATCTGATCATCCAAATGCCGACCTGGTATCAGATTGAAGATTTATTACAAGAAGTGAATCTGCTCGTTGTGCCAAGACCGGGCTATCCTTTGAGTGAGGCAGCGTTGGCGCAGTTGAGGCAGCGAGGAGCCAGGGTAGCGATCGCGGATCTCATGGGTCCCGATACCTCATCCACTGCCTACCGTACCCACAGAGATACCAACGGACTCACTGCTGCGATCGAAGACTACATTCACCGGGAGCATCTATACGAATGCGAGGACGCATCCCCAAAAAAGCAACTCCAGTGCCAGACAGCCCACCGCTAGCCGACTTCAAAGTGGGAGTCGATAATGTGATCTTTTCCGTGGACACCGAGCAAAATCGGCTGCTAGTGCTGCTGGTTATGCGCGATGAACCCCCGTTTCTGGGACAGTGGAGCCTGCCAGGAACGCTCGTGCAGCAAGGCGAATCGCTAGAAGATGCCGCCTACCGCATCTTGGCGGAAAAAATTCGTGCCAAAAACCTTTATCTAGAACAGCTTTATACCTTTGGTGGTCCTCAACGAGACCCGCGTGAATCTGCCGACAGCTATGGCGATCGCTATCTTGCAGTCAGCTATTTCGCCCTGGTGCGGTTTGCGGAAGCGGAACTGATTGCCGATGGCGTGAGCGGCATTGCCTGGTATCCCCTCAGCCAAGTTCCAGCCCTGGCGTTTGACCATAATGAAGTGTTGGAATATGGGCATCGGCGCTTGCGAAATAAGCTGGAATATAGTCCGGTCGCCTTTGAAGTGCTGCCAGAACTCTTCACGCTTAGCGACTTATACCAGCTTTACACCACTGTTTTAGGCGACAACTTTTCAGATTATTCCAACTTTCGATCGCGCCTGCTGAAACTCGGTTTTTTAGCCGATACAGGGGTCAAAGTCTCCCGTGGAGCCGGACGACCCGCCAGCCTCTACCGCTTTGATGCCGAAGCATTTGCACCCCTGAAAGATAAAGCGCTAGTGTTTATTTAGTTTTGAGTTTTGTTCGCAAAGCGTCTCCGTAGGAGATATTTTGAGTTATTGAAAAGTTGCAGAAATAGCAGGATTTCTGAATGCTACATCGACGTAAGAAAAAGCTTTGTTTCAAAAGTGAACGAGATCTAGAAGATTTTGTTTGGGTTCACTTAAATGAGCTTTTGGCAATCAAAGGATTTAAACGCCAATATATGATTAAACAAGATGTATGCGATATTTTAGCTGTCGATGAAGCTGGAAAATTAACGGTTTTGGAACTCAAAAATACAGCAGATCGCTACATTGTTCAGCAACTAACCCGCTATTACGATCGTCTCATCACCGAAAAACCACTTGCCTCCGAAATAGACTATGACCTTCCCATTCGTTTAATCGCGATCGCTCCTGCGTATCATGAACACAATCTAATCGATCAAAAATATAGCTCCTTAGAAATCGAGTTTTTGACTTATGAAGTCTTAGAGTCAGAAGATGAATCAATCTATTTTGCATTGAACGACCTCAAGCAAGCGCAATATGCAAAGGTTCTAATTTCCACACTGAAAGAGCACAAAGAAGATAGTAACGAACGCTCTGAAGAAGAGCTAAGGCAAGAAAAAATTGATCGGATTTTGCATCATTACGTCAGAGTTCGCTGTGCCCATAAGCTGGGTTTGCCAGATGTTAGCCCAGCAGAACTTGCTGCCAGCAAAGCAAAATTTACTGCTAAAGGTTCTAAGTTTTTCAAGATCCGACTCAATGAATACACTCCTTCTGGTAGTCCCAAATTCGTTTCCGTAAGAGTTCCTTCAACAATTGGCGTAGGTGACTTTATGGAATGGGTTGGCAAAAATGTTCCAAAGGCACATGCCATCAAATTAACTGGACATACTTGGGATGTAAGTGCATATCGTGGAGGAGAGCTAAATCAAATTGATGAAGAGGCGCTCGATCAAGTTGATGTCGAAGCTATTGATACTCTTTAGTCGGCAGGATTGCAGCTTCTTTTGATTAAGTAAAAGCAAAATGTTCCTTAAAAAATATTATGAGCAGAGAAGTGCAATTTAAGTCTGATCGACTGGCTGGGTTAATTGACGCAAACAATATATTTGGGGCACAGTTAACCAAACTATCTTCCGCTTTCGACTCTCGAAATTATGGTTACAAAAAGCTCAGCGATTTAGTTCGAGCAACTGATATGTTTGAGGTTCGAGAAACACCTCACGGTAAAAGTGCAACGGTAAAAGACTTACATATTCGACTTAAACCTTAATTATGAACATTGCCTCAACGAAGGTTGCCATTGCGATCGCCCAACTTAACCCCACCATCGGAGATATTGCTGGCAATGCTCAGCAGATTTTAGCGGCTGCAAATCAGGCAGCCCAGCAAGGCGCGCAGTTGCTCCTCACGCCAGAACTTTCCCTGTGTGGCTATCCACCCCGCGACCTATTGATGCATCCCGATTTTATCGAGTCCATGGCGATCGCCATCGATCAGCTAGCCACGGAACTGCCGCCTCAATTGACTGTCCTAATCGGCATCGTTACAGCCAACTCTCAAGCCAGACAGGAAGGCGGTAAACCGTTATTCAATAGTGTGGCGTTGGTGGCAAACGGACAAATTCAACAAGTGTTTCATAAGCGCCTATTACCGACTTACGACGTGTTTGATGAAGACCGCTACTTTGAAGCGGGGCAGGAAGCCAACCATTTCTACCTCGCCTCCTCTCCTACGGAGACGCTACGCGAACACCCCTCGCCCCTTGCCCCTTGCCCCTCCATCCATATCGGGGTCACTATTTGCGAAGACCTGTGGAACGATGAGGAGTTTTGGGGCAAGCGCAATTATCAGGTCAACCCGATCGCCGACTTAGCAGGTCTGGAAGTGGATTTAATCATTAATCTGTCAGCATCGCCCTTTACCGCAGGCAAACAGCAGTTGCGGGAGGCAATGCTGAAGCACGCTGCCATCCGCTTTAAGCAGCCCCTCGTGTATGTGAACCAGGTCGGCGGCAACGATGACCTGATTTTTGATGGCAACAGTGTGGCAGTCAATCGGCAGGGAGAATTGATCGGTCGCGCCTATGCCTACGCCACCGATCTGATGCTCGTAGAATACGACCTGGAAGCAAAAGATTTAGTCGCCATGCCAGAGGAGATCGCCCTGCCGCCCGAAAACGAAGATGCGGAAATTTGGGGAGCGTTGGTGTTGGGAGTGCGCGATTATGCCCGTAAGTGTGGCTTCACGAAGGCGGTGATTGGCTTGAGCGGTGGGATTGATTCTGCCCTGGTTGCCGCGATCGCTGCTGAAGCCTTGGGTGCCGAGAATGTGTTAGGGGTGCTGATGCCCTCGCCCTATAGTTCCGATCATTCCGTTAATGATGCGCTGGAATTGGCAGAAAACCTGGGCATCCCCACCCAAACCTTGGCGATCGGCGAACTGATGACGGGCTACGATCACACCTTAGATGCCATGTTCACCGGAACCGAGTTTGGCATTGCCGAAGAAAACATTCAATCCCGGATTCGCGGCAATTTGCTAATGGCGATCGCCAACAAATTTGGGCATCTGCTCCTGTCTACGGGCAACAAATCCGAAATGGCAGTCGGCTACTGCACCCTTTATGGCGATATGAACGGCGGTCTTGCTGTCATCGCCGATGTTCCCAAAACCCGCGTCTATTCCCTCTGCGAATGGCTGAACGCAAGGACGAATGCCGAAGTACGAAGTGCGAAGTATGAGGTGCGAAGTACGAGGTGCGAACCCCGAACCCCGAACTCCGTTCGCGTAGCGTCTCCGAAGGAGATACTCCGAACTCCAAACTCCGAACTTTCCTCAGAAATCATTCCCCCCAACATCCTAACCAAACCGCCCAGCGCCGAACTCAAACCGGGACAGGTGGATCAAGATTCCCTGCCTGCCTACGAAATTTTGGATGACATCCTGGCACGGCTGACCCAAAATCAGCAAACACCCGACCAAATTGTGGCAGCGGGACATGACCCGGCGATCGTCAACAAAATTACCCGACTCGTCTCCCGTGCCGAATTTAAGCGGCGGCAAGCTCCCCCAGTCCTCAAAATCACCGATCGCGCCTTTGGGGTGGGCTGGCGAATGCCGATCGCCAATCGTTGGCTATCCGCAACAATCGAGACGAAACCTGCGATCTCAAGCGAGCGATCGAGTCAATCTAAACCGTAACCCATTGACTGTAGCTACTTTGCAAAATAGTAGCAATGGCATGTATTCAAGGTGCAACAAACCTAATACATGCCAACAGCTTGTAAAGGCTTAACTCTTGTTGGGCACTTGGGCAGTAATGCATAGATGCCAACCAAAAGTCTTTTCTAGCCAGCGAAACAGAAAGTCAGGCATCCAGCGGAAATACCAAACTTTCGTATATTTGTACTGCTTATAGTCGGGAATTTCATATGGAAAAATGTGGTCTACTTCCATGCTAACGATGTCAAACCCGCTCAGTAGTTCTTTGGCTTCCTGCTTCGAGTAAACATAGGTAATTGGACAACCCTCTTGCGCTTCAGAGTAGCAGGCAACCAGTTCATTAATCCGCCAAAACTGCCCCTTACCGTAAGTCAGCAAAATCCATAGTACTTTCCAGGAATAGCGGTAGTACACCATAATTTTGACGGTGCTACCCGGTTTGACATAGCTACGAATTTGCTCAATCACCCGCTCAGGATGGGGCGTGTGGTGAATCACCCCAAACGAGTAAACGAGGTCATAGGTTTCGGGAGGGAGCCATTGATTTAGCTCTTCCGCATTGCCATGGTAGAAAGAAATGCGATCGCTCAGGTCATACACCTCTGCCCGTTGTTTTGCCAATTTCAAAGACTCGTCGGATAAGTCAACCGCCGTGACTTCAGCCCCCGATCGCGCAAAGTTAATCATAGCCGTGCCAAGACCGCAGCCAATTTCTAGCACCTTTTTGCCATTCCAGCGCTCAAACTCGGCAAAGGTGGGAATATGCGGCTCGACAAAGTGTTTACGGGCTTCCACCTCATCAAAGTATTCACGGGTTCCCACTGGTTTCGTGGAGTGGCGAATATTGCAAGGACGACTGTTCCAGTAATCTTTGACTTGCTGAACCGGTGTTTCCTGGAAAAATTGATTGATACCCATGGTCAGAGTTAGTTCCTATTGGCGATCGGCTGCTCGTTGAATAATAGCAAGGTGGATGAAATTTATAGAGCGTCTTTTAGTTTTGAAACTTCAATAATAGTAATGGTGAACGCGATCGTATCTTGCTTGACAGGGTAAGTCGCGGTAGACTTCGCCGTGAAACCTACTGTCTTTAACGAATTAATTGCCTGTTGCAATGCGTCTTTTTGTTGAGAGAAGATAGCAATCTTTGACGATACCTTAGTAAAGTGATGTTTCAGATAGCCCAACCGTTCAGAAGATAGAGGCGTACTACTAGAGACTTTATACCCTTGCAAACTAGGAAATTCTTCGCTGATAAAACGATACCCCCATAAAGAGGCTGAAGCGATCGATTTATAGACTTTTAATTCTTCTAACGAATACCAAAAAAATAGACTCACGGTTGGATCGATATCTCTAAAAAGCTTTTGTACACTAGTAACGGTAAGGTGGCTATCAATTGCAGTCTTCGAGGTTACTGCATTCGCTTGAAGCTGTTTTGCAATCAAAGTTGCATTCCATCCTTGACCCAAAGCGATACTTGCGCTGACCGTCAACAGCAGAATTGCCAGAACGCTACCGACTTTCTTTCGATTAAAGTTACTAGCAATTGAGAAGAAAATAGCTGCCACAAATAGCAAACAAAAAATAATTGGCTGGCTATCAGATGTAAAAACGGCTATGAGCGGAAAAATCAGCAGCATTAATGAGAAACTAGCAACAAAAGCAAAGCTGCCATTTGAGAGGTTCGCAAGCGATTTTAAAGGCGCTCCAATCGCTAAAAACATAGATGGAATTAGATAGCTGGCATAAACAGTAAACTGCAAAACAGGAATGGCTTTGACTTCCAGAAAAATCATGATCAGGCAGGTTACAACAAAAGTTGCGTGAAGTGGGAGAACCTCTGCCTGTTCAAAAGGCTTTTTAAACTTAGATAGAGCGAGGGTCATCGTACTACCCACTAATACGATGAGTGGTAAAACTAACCAAGTTGCTCCGGGTAACCATTCACGCCAATCAATTCTCCAAGGATTTGGCTTGCCTGCATACGCTTGTGCCATATTCACTGAGGGTACAAAAAAGAAAAATCTTCCAACCATAGCGTAGTTGATGCTGCCTAACAGCAGGGTGATTGCCAAAACGCCACCTATAAAAGCAGCAACACTGATAAAAGTTTTTCGTCTTCGATGAGGAGAATGAGTCAGAACGTAATAGGTGATTAGGGAGGGAGATAATGCTAACCAAACGATGTTGGTGTAAATTAAAGCTCCAAAAAAAACACCCGATAGGATCATCCAAGTTACCCAGTTTTGCTTTCTCGCCGCCCAACTAAGCATCAGTACGGTGAGCAGGAAATAGGTGATTCCTGCCCCATCCACATAGTTCCAGCCAATTGACAGCAGGAAGAAAGCGTAGCTCCCCATAGAAGCGCTGGCTAGGAAAGCGGCTCGTCTGCCAACGCTAGGTTTAAGAATAAAGTAGAGTGAGAGTGTGGCAAGGTAATAAAACCCTAGGTGCAAAATGTAATTGGCGACTAAGGGCGAGAAGAGAAAGTAGGCTAAGTATCCTGGCAAAATCCATGATAAACGTGTGCCATAGTAAGCATCTGGAAAAGCAATTAAGTATTGCTTTAATCGAATAAAATAACCAAAATAAACCCAAGAATCGACGTTGCTGCGGTTAAATATCCAGACTTGATTGATCAGCAGCAATAATAACGGCAGCAAGAGAAGAAGTAGAATCTCCCAATTCGCTTTAAATTCTCGTTTGATTTCTCTCATTAACTTAGTAGATGTATTGAGGAGATTGGAGCGAAATGAGTCTGAAATCTGGATGAGGCGGGCAAGGTTCCACCCTTACCTATATTAGAAGGTAGTAAAACTATTACGGTCTGGTAATGTAAGCAGTAAGTTTCACAATATCTAATACCAGCAAGAGTTTAATAGCCTATTGGGATTTTGAGTAATCCATTACAAACTTTCAATTCAGTCGAGGTTTAGAGAGTATCTGTTAGTTTTGAGACTTCAATAATGGTGATTGTGAACGCGATCGTATCTTGCTTGACAGGGTAAGTCGCGGTAGACTGAGCCGTGAAGCCTGCTATTCTCAACGAATTAATTGCCTGTTGCAATGCATCTTGTTGCTGAGAAAATATGGCAATTTTTGGTGATGCTGAAAACCGAGTCTTTAACTCGCGGAGCTTTTCAGGCGACAAAGGCGTGCTACTAGAAACTCCATACCCTTGTAAGCTAGGAAACTCTTCACCGATCAAACGATATCCCCAAAGAGTTGCTGAAGCGATCGACCGATAGACTCCTAACTCTTCCGCTGAGTACCAAAAGAACACACTCACGGTTGGATCAATATCTCTAAACAACTTTTGTACGGTGCTGACGGTGAGTTGGCTATCCAGTGCAGCCTTTGAGGTCACTGCATTTGCTTGAAGTTGCTTCACGCTCTGATTTAAAGTCCACCCTTGACCAAAAGCTATGCTGGCGCTAACAGTCAGCAGTAGAATTGCCAGAACGCTACCGATTTTCTTTTGATTGAAATGACTAGCAACTGCGAATGAGATAGCTGCCACAAATAGCAAACAAAAAATGATTGGCTGATCACTAGATACAAGAACAGCTATGAGCGGAAATATCATTAGAATTAGTGCAAAGCCTGCAACAACTGCGAAGCGATCGCTTGACAAAGTTGAAAGCGATTTCAATGGCGCTCCAATGGCCAGAAACATGGGGGGGATTAGATAGCTGACATAGTAAGTATTCTGCAAAACAGGTACAGCTTTTACTTCCAGAAAAATCATGCTCAGACAGCTTGCAATAAAAATTGCTGGAAGCGGAACGACATCGGACTGCCCAAAAGCCTTCCTCAACCTAGACAAAATCAGGGTTCCGGTACTACCCAATAAGACAACGAGTGGCAAGATTAACCAAGTTGCCCTCGGTAACCATTCCTGCCAATCTATTCTCCAAGGATTGGGCTTACCTGCGTTACCCAAGACCATATTGACTGAAGGCATAAAAAAGAAAAACTTGCCCCCGATCGCATAGTTGATGCTGCCTAACACCAAAGTGATTGCCAAAATGCCACCGATAAAAGCAGCAATTTTTATCAAGGTTTTTCGTCTTCGATGGGGCTGATTAGTCAGCACATAGTAGATGAGCAGGGAAGGCGCAAATAATAACCAAATAATATTTGTATAAATCAAAGCTCCAAAAAAAACACCCGATAGAACCATCCATGCTGTCCAGCGTTCCTTTCTCGCTGCCCAACTAAGCATCAGTACGGTGAGTAAGAAATAGGTAATTCCTGCCCCATCCACGTAGTCCCATCCAATTGCCAGCAGGAAAAAAGCGTAGCTGCCCATAGAGGCACTGGCTAGGAAGGCGGCTCGTCTGCCAACGCTAGGTCTCAGAATGAAGTAAAGAGAGAGTGTGGCAAGGTAATAAAAACTTAGATGTAAAACATAATTTGCGACTAAGGGCGGGAAGAGAAAATATGCTAAGTATCCTGGCAGAACCCAAGACAACCGCGACCCATAGTAAGTATCTGGAAAAGCGATTAGGTATTGCTTTAATCGAATGAAGTAACCTAAATAAAACCACGGATCAAGCTGACCATTTAGGTTAAATATCCAGATTTGAGTGATTGACAGTAACAGTAACGGCAGCAGGAGAAGAAGTAAAATCTCCCAGTTCGCCTTAATTCGCTGGTTAAGTACTCTCATTCGCTTGATAGATGGATTGAATGGACAGGAAGCTAAACGAGTACTGGATTTGAGTAAGGTAAAACAGAGCTTTACTGTTGCAGATTTTAAGAAGTAGTAAAGTTATTTTGTGCAAGTTAATACGATATGTGTATATGGAATTCTTAGCAAGTCGTAGCGAATGCTCGTGGTGATCTTAGAAAACACTTGAGAAGCTAATGTTAAGTAAGCCTCTTCAGTCCGAACATTTTGACCTCTATCTTTTGAGATTATCCATCGCGCTATAGAAGATTGATTAGATACATATACTCCATCAATAGTAACCAGCTTGCCACCCGGTTTAAGACTACAAATTGCTGTGTTGAAAAGTTTTAAAACCTCCAGATCGCTAAGGTGGTGGAGTACTCCTAATGCTAAAACGATGTCAAAACAAGCTTCGTCTTTGATGTTGTTTTCATTCACTTCTTCACAAATAAACTTGATCTGCCTATTCAGTGCTAGATCTTTAGTTTTTTCGCAAAACTCTGCTTGGGCTGCCTTAATATACTCTTGACTTGCATCAAATCCTAAGTAGTCAACGTTAGGTAAATATTGAACGATCTTACCTGTACCGCAGCCAATATCTAAAATGCGATCGTTCTCTTGTGGGCAGATGTACTGATCAACTAGAGTCTTTCGATAAGCAGTTTCTCCGATCAACCTAGTGAATAAGTTGTAAACAGATGGAACTGACAAGAGTGAACGAACACCCTGATTGGTTTGAGGCACAGATAACTCCTATAGTTTTTTAGCGACTAGTAATAGTGACCCACCGAAGGGTAACGATAGACCAGATCGTATAATCATTCGCTCTAGATTGAGAACAATCTCAAAAATAGTATTTAACCCACTGCTGATTTTCAACTCTGCGATCGGATCGTACTCATCCTTCGATTGCCTCTGATGCAAGCGGGAGAGGAACATGAGCGGCAATAGTAACGACATAAAAGAGGTCATTCTAACGATCTGGAAGCCAGCATCCTCTACTTTTAGCCTTAGTTCCGTTGCTGTATAGCGACGCACATGATGAGCATAAGTATCTGCTTGACTCCATAGCCAAGGGTGCTGCGGTACGGTTAAGATCAGTCCGCCACCTTTAGTAATAGCTCGATGCATTTCAGAGAAAACCACTGTATCTTCTGGAATATGCTCTAAAACATCAAAGGCACCTACCACATCAAACTCATCCTCGTATGGAATGAAACGAGCATCCATCTGCAAGAGCTCAGCTTTAGGCAAGCGATAAGATGCAAAGTTTAGTCCTGTGGCAAATAATTCGGCACCTACGGCAGTGAGACGGGGGTGCGATCGCTCAACTTCTGAGAGAACAAACCCAGTGCCACAACCAACTTCTAAAAAACTTTGAGCGATCGGAAATGTGCTTTCAAGAATCCACATTAATAGTTTGTTGCGAGAACGAAACCAAAAATTTTTGGCTTCCAATTCAAACAGTTGAGCAAAGAAATCAGCTTCATAGGTGTCGCTATCCTCCGCCAAACTAGGAGCAAACGATAAGTGGTTACCCACGATTGATGGCTGATATCCGCATTGAGGACAAATCCATCCCAGACCGCCAAACTTAGTTTTACAGCGTAGGCATCTTTTCATAAGAATATGCTTTAACAGACTTATCTGCTTGCAAAAAGTAATTGCCAACTATAACTTTTCTCTATCAGACAGTGTAGCAACACCACCTGCTATTAAATTATTAAAAACTCTATTACTGAATCATTAAATGATATAGGTCATAAGAATTCCTAAACCTAAACCCGAGAGAAATATAAAGATTTAATGCAGGAGTGTTTGAGAAAGAAATAGAGCTTACCAACTCACTATGACCTTGCTGAAATAGCTCTCGACAAGCTGCACTCCAAAAGTATTTAGATAATCCCTTCCCTCTAAAATCACTACCGAGAGCATGTAAAACTATCTTATTTTCAGAATAGCCCCAAAAACCAGCTAGTGTTTCGTAATACATCAGCCCAAAAATACTCTTAGCATGATGAATGTCTTTTAGCCACAACGTATATCTTAAGTCCGCTAAGCTTTTGTCAATATTAAAGTCACGATGAAAGCGCCCATTAAAAAAAGCATTAGCTGAGATAGATATTAAATCCTCTATCGGTGTAGATGTTGAAAGATGAACGTTGTCGTGCTGAAAATCAATAAAACTCTCCAAGTCACAAAATGGCTCAATCAACGTATCACAGTAGTAAAATCCACAGTCATGCAATGCTTTTTTTGAAGATAACGGATCAACCCTCACTGCATAATGACCAGGCGCAGCATTTTGGACAATTAGCCTAAATACCTCTTCTGGACACGCTAAAATTTCAAAAGTATCCAACCCTAAAGCTCTTGAATCCCAGGGTGTGAACCTAATAAATTCACTAAGATGTTTTGGAACCATTTGACGGCTGGCTTGCATATGTAAACGAATTTACTGAACTGAATGTAGAATTCCTGACGATGTAAAGTGGTCTTTTTTTGGTTTCGTCAAAGGTTTTTCCCAAATAAATTCCAACAATACCTAGATTGAAGATGATAATGCCACCAATAAAATATAAGGAGACTATTAGACTAGTCCAACCTGCAATAGGTGAGCGATAAATTAACGAGTGCAAAAGTGTAAAAGTACCATATATAAAAGCTACCATCGACATCAAAAAACCAAGTCGGACAGATAACTTCAAAGGCTTATCTGAGTAAGCAATAATTGTTTCTGAGGAGAGCTTCCACAGTTTTTTGAATGTGTAAGTACTTTGTCGTGAAGAAAGGCTATGCTCAACGTCAATGCTTGCGGCTGGAAAACCCATCCAGTCAATTAAAGCGCCAAAAAATCTTAGACGCTCACGCATAGAGTTAAACGCCGTAACAACTTTTCGAGAAATTATACGAAAGTTTCCAACTTCAGGATCATAGTTCAAATCAGCTAAGTAGTTAAGCACACCATAAAATATCCGAGACGTTAGCCGCTTCAGAAGTGGATCTTTACGTTGTCCTCGTCGAGCAAGTACGATATCGTAGCCTTCTTGAGCCTTCAGATATAGACGGGGAATTTCTTCGGGTCGATCTTGTAAGTCACAGTCCATCACTACAACCCAGTCACCATCACAATGGTCTAGACCTGCGGTAATACCGTAGTGCTGACCAAAATTGCGGCTGAACTGCATTCCCTTTACTCTCGAATCTTTGCTAGCAAGCTCTATAATGATTTCCCAGGAGCGATCGCCTCCACAGTCTTCAATTAAAAGAATCTCGAAGTTATTTGAAATTGTTTCTAATGAATCCCTCAAGCGGCGATAAAGTTCGTGTAGACAATTTTCGGCATTATAAACAGGGATTACAACTGAAATGAGCGCCATTTGAAGAAGGTAAGTTGATCACAAACTGTAAGATGATAGCAAGAGGCAAGTTAGCACAAACAAGTGATTTAATCAAGCCGATTTAAACTCTAATAGGTATTCTCGAAGGGTATTATCGTTGGTACCTCGGTAACGTGCTACAGATTCCTTACACCCATATCATTCTATTTAATGCTCAATGCATAAAGTAATTCCCTTTAACCGCCCCCCCCTTGCAGGCAATGAAATCCTATTTATCCAGCAGGTGCTTGAGAGTGGGCACCTTTCCGGCAACGGGAAATTTACCAAACAGTGTCAAGTTTGGCTACAAGACAACACCCATTGCAATAAGGCGTTTTTAACAACCTCTTGCACTGCAGCGCTGGAAATGTCCGGAATTTTGATGGATTTGCAGCCAGGGGATGAAGTGATTATGCCTTCGTACACTTTCGTTTCAACAGCTAATGCCTTTGTGCTGCGTGGCGCAGTTCCTGTGTTCGTTGATATTCGCCCGGATACGCTGAATTTGGATGAGTCTAAGATTGAGGCGGCAATTACTTCTAAAACAAAAGCGATCGTCCCTGTGCATTATGCAGGCGTGGGCTGTGAGATGGATGCTATTTTGGCGATCGCTCAACAGCATCAACTCTGGGTGGTTGAAGATGCGGCTCAGGCAATCTCAGCTACTTATAAAAGTAAGCCACTCGGCAGTTTTGGACAATTGGCAGCTTTTAGCTTTCATGAGACAAAAAATCTTACATCTGGCGAAGGCGGTGCCTTACTGGTGAACTACCCAAGTTGGGCAGAAAGAGCAGAAATTTTGTGGGAGAAAGGCACAAATCGCAGCCAGTTTATTCGGGGTCAAGTTGATAAATATACGTGGGTCGATGTCGGTTCTTCTTATTTGCCTAGTGATATCAATGCCGCTGTTTTGTGGGCGCAATTAGAAGTATGCGATCGCATTATCCAACGCCGCCTAGAGATATGGCATCAGTATCACCAAGCCTTTACCGAATTAGAAACTCAAAACAAACTGCGCCGTCCGATTGTGCCCCAGCATTGTCAACACAATGCTCATATGTATTATCTACTCTTGCCTGATTTAGCAACCCGAACCGCTTTTATTGATGCATTAAAACAGCAAGGAATTCAAACCGTCTTTCATTACATCCCGCTGCACTCTTCGCCAGCAGGCAAAAAATATGGGCGACCTGCCGCCGATTTAATTCACACACAAGCGCTCAGTGAACGTTTGGTCAGACTTCCCCTCTGGCTTGGGATGACAGACAATGACGTGAACCAAGTAATTCACGCAGTTATTAATTATTTGGGAGGCTAAGCATCACTTCTTTGCAGCACCCTGTTTTATTGCCTCAAATATTTGCTACGTCACCATGCTTGTATTGACCCAGTTTTTACATCAACCAATACAGTCATATCGTAGTTGCTTCCATACCAAATGTCGCAATACTATTTTTACAAATCGCCTCATTCAGGAATCATTGCTTACTCATTAAACAACCTAACTTAGGTAAATCAGAGTGTCCAAGAAAACAAATCACGACAAACTTGGTGTTACATTTCTAGCAACAGTCACTTTCCTTTCGATTGGGTTTGGCTTCTATGCTCAAAGGCTCAAGCCAATACCTGAGAAGGGTTCCCCTCAAGATGCCTTGACGCAGTCTCTTAAAAAATCAGTCGCTACAGCCATTCCTGAAATTAATAATCCCAATGTTAGTGATTGGGAGAAAGTCAATTTATTACGTCGATGGGCTTATCAAAACTCTGATCTAACGATGGCAACAGGCTGTCTTATTGATAGCCCTGATCTTCGTCCTAAAAGCGTAGCAGAAATTTTTTCATCTTTTCAGAAGGATGCGGGCGGAGTGTGGTGTGCTGGTATGTCCATTTTTCTAATGAAATTATATGAACAGTATGGATTTGAGTCCTATGCCTTAAACATGGGAAAACCATCTGCTTCTCAGTTCTTGATCAGGGGAAACCCGCCTGTTGGTTCATCACTGACCCACGTATTAGTTTTGGTGAAGATTCCCCATAAGGGACGAAAGTTGCTAGTTGTTCAGGATGGTTATCTTAATAATACTTATACGCATTTAGACGGTTCGCCACTTGATTACTTTGAGTTGATAAAATTGCTCAAAAACCGCCAGGAAAATAAGATTAAAGTTGTTCAAGATCAAGGTGCCAAAAGAGACAATTTGCTTTGCAGTAAACAGATTCCTCCTCAAATTTGGGAAGTTAGCACTAAGCAGCTTCAGTGTGAATCAATTCCAGGGAAGCAAACGTATAAGTGTAAGCATGGAATAACGTTAGATTTACTTGCCCGGTATAGCCCACTGCAAAAAGAAATAAGTCGATTCTTTCCAGCAGAAGGCTATCCACCTAACTTGTTATTCTTATTTCTTTATCCTTTAGGGATTGAAGGAGCCAGTAATGCGGCTCCTGGGATTCTAAAACAAGCTCAAAAAATCGCGGCAACCGCGGCAAAATGAAAGCCCAGCGGTTGTAGCAGTTTCGGCACTTCTAAATCCAACTATACTGAGTGCTAGCTTCCTCTCACACCCATAACTCCTAGTTTTTTGGAGCTTGGACTTGCTATTAGAAGTCAGCCACCCAACCCCGCTCAAGTTGGGTTCATGGAGTGAGCGATCGCCGGGTTTATATCGCGATCGCTAGTCGCAGTCGTTTCTGGCAGAGATTCTGCTACCATGCCCCAGTTTTCGTCATTAAAAATCAGCGGTTTGTTTAATTGGTGCATCAGTTTTACAACCGCATCAAACTGTTCGCCGCTGAGTTGAGGCACTTTTAACGATGCTAGACGTTTGTTGAGAATTTGAGTCCGTTCAGTTTCTGGAGTCCAGCCGGAAGTATGCTCAATGTGATACATCCGCATGGGGTCATCTAGAATGATTTCTTTAATTCCAGCATAGTGCGCGATGTAAAGCAGCACAGAATCGAGGTGAAACGAGAATATTTCCCACTCTGGATAGCCGCGCACCGCAAACCAATCCTCTCTAGACATGAGTGTAAAATCACCACATGCATTGGTGTGGAGTTGGGGATAGCGCCACAGTGCAGATAGATCTTCCTCTGGCTCGTGGGAGGGAGTGTCTGGATCAGATTCTGGGAGGTGGGGCGATCGCTGAGCGGTCAGCAGATTTTGACTAATCAGCCAATCGGCAACGTCAACGGGCACTGTTTTGAGGATGGTATCTCTAACCACTTTAGGAAAGAGACGCTGATAAACTTTTCGCAATGGAACGAGAGCAGGTTTGGCGGGTTGTAGTACCTGTTTGTACCATTTTGGTTGGGTTGTTTCGACTAGTGGCAGGTCTGATTCAGCATGTGTTTCCTCGCGCTGCATTTCAGTGAACCCATCCTTGTGACAAATCCGAAGAATATTTTGGGCACAGTAGTTTAGCTGTTCACTCAGAGGGGCGTTGAGGGGAACGTCTGATGCAGCATCGTAGCGATCGAGGCGATACACTGCTCCCGGTTGTAACTGACGAGAGGCAATCAAGCTAAATAGCTCGTCGGAGAAAAGTAGGTCGATGTTGGTTGCTAAGACAAATTGCCCTCTAGCGCGACGAATGCCCACATTTTTGGCAATCATTTGGAACAGCGGCAGAGAGGCGGCGTGATTAAGTTGATCATGTAGCTCTGGCGGCACTTGGATAATTCTGACTACGCAAGGACTGTCTTCAATTTGCCAAGAGAGTACCTCTGCCAAGGGCGGATTATCGGAGGGCGGGTTCCACTCAACGATGATTAGCTCTGCATCAAGCTGATGACGACGGCATTGCTCTAACAAGCCATTGATGAAAATCTGCATCCGCCGCAGCATGTTGCCGCCGTGGTTGTCATTGCGCGAAGTTGCAACAACGGATAGATAAGGGGTCGTCGTCATAAGATTCTCACACCAACTGCTCTCACCAATTAAGCTTACCTTGCTGCTGCAATCATAGGCTGAACTATGGATTAAGCGCTAGAGCGATCGCTCTGTGGGTCGGCGAATGCGATCGCTCAAAAATTGTCTCCTTAAAATCGAGTCAACCTGAACAGCCACTAAACCGCTCAGAAAGAGCATTTACGTCTTCTAGTTCAGTTAGATTGACGTTTATGGAAATATCTCAATACTTGCGAGAAAAAGCTTAAAGCAGCAATGGGATAAAATGAATGAGTGTTGAGTGATTGTCCCAAATGCCGACTGCTGAACAACTGAGGGGTCTATATCGTCTTAGCTACTGGCTAACGTACGTTATGCTTCAGCCCGTACATCTTGTATGTCTCGATGATCGAACCAGCAATTTTTATATTTTGGCTGGAGGCACTGAGAACCTTGAGTTTCAAATCATGCCGGATGGAGAGGTATTTTAATGAATCAAGTTAACTATGCAGCTATGTCTGATCAGGAGTTGAGACAATATTTTCTCCGACACCGTGAGGATAAACTAGCGCTTCGAGCCTATCTGGATAGATTGGGCGATCGCCCACGTCATGTAATAACCACTGTGGATGATCCCGACTTTGATGCAAAGATGCACGCAGCAGTTTTAAAGCAGATGCAAGCAACGGTCAACAACGGCGAAACGGCTCAGTAGGCAGGCACATTATGAGGTTTGAAGTTGTAGAATCCAGCGTCTTAAAACTCTTCAAAGTGCCGATTCAGGAACTTGTAGGTTTTGCTGATCACTACTACCTTGCTGAAACCGCAAATCTTTATAACTCTCTAGGCTGGGGTTCGAGTGGGCTTGAGTTGCAAGGATTAGCAAGAATAACACCGAAAGAGCTTGAACGTATAGAAAAGTTTATGTCAGTTGCTAGGTACAGTATCGCAGTCAACAACTGTGAGCATTTTGCTAACTATGTCCTTCATGGCATTAACCTTTCTTCGCAGCAACATACTTGGTGGAAATGCTTGGGGGCAGAAGTCATTAGTCTTTTGCAACCAGTGCAGGGCTTGCAAGATAACTATAGTAGCTTTATGAGCCAGCAAGTTTCAGAGGTGCTGAATGAGAATTTGAGACAAGTGAAGCTTGAGCACGCAAACCGAGAACGTATCGAGTTTTGGAAATCCAGAGGCGTTGATGTTCAGTAAGACTTATTGATCTTTCTTGGTTCTACATAATTCAGCCAGTGGGCGTTTTACGGCAGCGGATCGACAAAAGCCACGCCTTTATTTAATTAATTTTGCCTTCTACTTTTAGCCCCGCGATCGCGCCTGCTTCTACGTTGAGGGGCTGTTTACTGGTGTTGTGCAGATCGTATTGTTCGTTGTCGCTGAAGGAATTTTGGTTAAGGGTGGGGCTGGCGTTATTGGTGACGACGATGCCATCGCGTCCGTTGTCGGTGACGCGGTTGGAGGTCAGCAGGGGGCGCGAGTCGCCGTTGATCACCATGCCATCTTTGTTTTGGCTAACCTGATTGCGAGTTAATCTGGGTTTGGCGCGATCGCTGACCGAGATGCCAAAACCGTTATAGCGGATTGTGTTGCCTTCCAGAATGCCGCCACTGTCGCGAGTAAAAGAGATGCCATTGCCGCCGTTTTGCTCAAACAGATTGTTGCGAACCGTAGGCGTGGCAGTGCCCGAAGCAAATACGCCTTCGCGATCGCTGCCCACGAACCGATTGGCTTCAATCAACGGCGCACCCGTTTCAATCCAAATTGCCGTACCGCGTGGATTCGGATTGGTCAGGCTTAACCCCACAACCTGACTGCCATCGGTTGCCAAGATCGTGACGCTTTGCCCTGCCCAAGTGGGGCTAAGAAACTTGCCGCCGCCCGTGATTTGAGTGCCTTTCCCTTGAGCTTCTGAATTTCCTCGCAACGTTACGCCCTGGGGCAGTTTTAACGGAAAGACTTCGCCCGTTTCTGTGCTGTAAACGCCGGGGCTAAGCTGGATCGTCATACCGGGGCGCACTTGGGAGATCGCCTGGGTAATTGTCTTCAATGGCGATTGAGTATTGCCCGGATTGCGATCGCTACCAGTTTTAGCATCCACATACAAAATCGTGGGCAAGGGTGCGGTTTTAGACGGTGTGAGTTCAGGGCTGGGGCTAGGATCGTCCGCGGGGGGAGTCCAGTCCGGGTCAGGATTATTCCCAATCACGGCATTCGTGGGTAAAATCGTTTTCAGCACTCGTCCCAGGCTGTAAGCAACCCGAACCTGCTGCTCCGCTTGGATTTGCGCCAGTGCCGTTTGATAGGTGTCTGCGCCCGCTTCCAGTTCTCCCGCTCCACAGACTAAGGTGTATTTCACTGCTCGATACAGTTCTGGCGAGGCAATCCGCTCCCCGGTTTGACGACTTTCTGCCAGTTCGCTAGCGGTGGGTTGGGGCGGCACGATCGGATACCACACACCATTCTGCTGAGCGCCAGGTTCTATAGGGTTAGTCCCCGACCTGGGTGGTTCAACTTTGCCATTGCGAGTGACTAATTTGGCGCTACCAAACTCAACAATGCGTTCATTGTTCGGGTTAAGGTGTGTGCGATCGCTATAGTAATTCACTCGCCATGCTTGAGTCGCACGGGCGATCGCTTCGGTACAGTCCGTTTCACTCACCAACTCACCCTCTGCCGTACAGCTACTCAGCGATACCAGCACCCAACTGATCGCCGCCAATCCCAGCACCTGTCGCTTGATCTCGCTCCTCTTAAACACTTGCTTCACCACTGCCATCTCCTCATTGTCCACACACCTCATATGTCACAGACCTTCTTTATGTCACAGAATAGATCGCGATCGAATCAACCTTATGGGCGTTCCCTGAAAAGGGCTTTTCGCATTAGAATCTAGTTGTAAAGTTCTGTTTCTGTTAGATGAGAGGTTCCCGCTGCGGAACGTGTAATCCGTCCAGGTAACAACCTTGCAGAAAGGCTTTAGATCCTGATCCTAGATTTAGTAGAGAGAAGAACTCATGGCATTTGAACAGGCACCCCTCCCCTACGACTTTAACGCGCTAGAGGAATATGGTATGAAGGCTGAAACCTTTGAATACCATTATGGCAAGCACCACAAAACCTATGTGGATAACCTAAATAAGCTGACGGCTGACACTGAGTTGGCAAGCAAGTCTTTAGAAGAAGTGATCAAAGTAACCTACAACGATGCCAGCAAGCAGGGCGTGTTTAACAACGCGGCTCAAGTCTGGAACCACACGTTCTTTTGGAGCAGCATCAAGCCCGGTGGCGGTGGCGCGCCTACAGGCGATCTTGCCGCTCGAATCGACAAAGATTTTGGCAGTTTTGACAAATTCAAGGAAGAGTTTACGGCGGCGGCAACCACTCAGTTTGGTAGCGGTTGGGCTTGGTTGATCGATGACAACGGCACCTTGAAAGTGACTAAAACTGCTAATGCGGTTAATCCTGTGGCAGAAGGTCAAAAAGCTTTGCTCACGTTGGATGTGTGGGAACACGCCTACTACATTGATTTCCGCAACGCTCGCCCTGCGTTCATCAAAAACTACTTGGATAACTTGGTGAATTGGGATTTTGCCGCTGCCAACTTGGCTGCGTAAGCTGATTGCTATTCCAATTTTATGAACGCCAGCCCTTCCACTAGGAGGGGCTTTTTGTAAATTTATGAATGAGTGCTCTAGATAAGCGCATGACCAAAGCCATCGCAATCTTGCCGGAAATTGCTCGACTGGGTATGCCCTATGGTTGGCGACAAGGAGCCGGGGATTGGGCAGGTGTTAATGCTGCGATCGCCCGTGGAGACTCGGTGCAGGTGATTCAAGAAGCCGGATCAACCCAGTGGCAAGTTGCTTTACCAGCCCAGCATCCGTTTCAGTTTGGGTTTCCAGAATTTACTGCCGAAGCGCGAGAAGAGCGCCCAATTCCAAAGGCGAGAATCTGGATTAGCTCTATTCAGCGGCGCTTTGGGCATAGTGTGGAGTTGCCAAAAGTGCAGTGGCATCCACGGGTGCTATGGGTTGGCATTGGCTGTGAACGCAGTACATCTGAAGACGTGATCGCCTACGCCATCCAACAAGCGTTGCGATCGCGTCACTTGGCAGCAGGGGCGATCGCTGGCATTGCGACTATCGATCACAAAGTGAATGAAGTTGGACTGGTAGAGTACTGCCGCGACCTCAACTTACCGCTTATATTTTTCTCAGCCGAAGCATTACGGGCGATCGCGGTTCTCAATCCCTCCACCCGCGTTCACTCCAACGTCGGAACTCCCAGCGTCGCCGAAGCCGCCGCCATCCTCGCTGCTTCAGATTGCCGCCCACCTCTCGCCTCTCGCCTCATTGTTCCTAAACAAATCTTTCGCCTCACCGATCATCTCGGAGCCGTAACGATCGCGATCGCCCAAGCGGAGCAAGAATACACCGCTCAAATCCCAATAGTGTGAATCGCTTATATGATTTGGTGCAGCAGAATGATTACACTAAAAGATGCTCTGTTGCGATCGCTGCCCATGCCAAATCATCATCTATCATCGCTGCATCCTATTCGTTGGTTCATTGGAATGCTGTGCGCGATCGTTTTTCTGTGTGGCACCCAGCCAGCGAATGCCGCGATTATTGGGGAAAAATATACTAAGCAATATGCTCCGCCCCCGTCTTACAGCAACGCCGAGTTGAAAAACCAGGACTTTTCTGGGCAAAGCCTGCGCGTTGCAGAATTTTCTAACGCAAATATGAATGGAGCCAACTTTTCCAACGCCGATTTGACGGGTGCCGTGTTGAGTGCCTCCACGATGGTTGAAACCAATCTTCAAGGTGCAGATCTAACTCAATCTATGATGGATCAAGTCAAAATGACTCGGACGAATCTGCAAGATGCTGTTCTAGTCAATGCTATTTTGCTTCGGACAACCTTTGATCATCCAGAGATTACTGGAGCCGATTTCACCGATGCCATTTTAGATGGTGCCCAGATTCGGCAGTTGTGCAAAACCGCTGACGGTGTAAACTCTAAAACTGGGATCTCCACACGGGAGTCTCTCGGTTGCCTTTCCTAAGAATGTTCTTTTTTGATCCAGAGATAGGTCAGTACTAATGGTTTTCCCAGATTCGGTGGCACCTTCGCAAACCTCGGTGCAACGGGTGGGAGTGATTGGCGGCGGACAACTTGCCTGGATGATGGCAGAAGCCGCTGAGAAACTGGGGTTGGAGCTATGGGTACAAACGCCCAGCCCCACCGATCCAGCAGTCGCGATCGCCACCCAAACCATTCTTGCGCCAATTGACGATGCGATCGCCACCGCTCAACTTGCCGCCCAGTGTGACGTAATCACCTTTGAAAACGAGTTTGTTGATCTTCCTGCATTAAAACACCTCGCCCAGCAAGGCACCTGTTTTCGTCCTAGTCTGGATGCCCTGCGACCGTTGCTCGATAAATATGATCAGCGAACCTTAATGGAAAGCCTGGGATTGCCAACGCCCTCTTTCACTATTCAGGAGTTACTTCCTCACGCAGACTCGTTTCCTTCCTCTTTTCCTGTAGTGCTTAAAACCCGACGGCATGGCTACGACGGGCAGGGCACTTTTATCGTCCACTCCGCAGTCGAACTGGAAACAACCTTGGCTCAGTTGGCATCCGTGCCCGTGCTATTGGAAAAGTTTGTGCCGTTTGAGCGAGAGCTTGCGGTGATGGCAGCGCGATCGCTGAATGGAGACATTGCCATTTACCCCATTGTGGAAACTCAGCAAGAAGCCCAAGTCTGTCGCCGAGTAATTGCGCCTGCACAAATCAACGATGAAATCACCACTTTAGTCGAAACCATTGTTCGCACCTTATTGACTCACTTGCAAGTAGTGGGCATTTTTGGGATTGAGTTTTTCTTGACGAAAGAGGGCACCGTGCTGATTAACGAGATTGCCCCCCGTACCCACAACTCTGGGCATTACACTCTGGATGCCTGCGCCACCTCTCAGTTTGAGCAGCAGTTGAGAGCAATTTGTGGGTTGCCGTTGGGCAGTGCCGCAATGACTACGGCTGGAGCCGTGATGGTCAATTTATTGGGCTATGAGCAATCAGTCAGTGATTATGCGGCTAAGCGACAAGCACTAGCCGCTATTCCTGACGCTCAGGTGCATTGGTATGGCAAAACTGAATCCCGTTTGGGGCGCAAGTTAGGGCATGTTACGGTATTGCTGAATGAAGCCGCAGTTTCGCAAGATCGGGCGAATGACTCCGGTATGGGAAGCGCGATCGCCCACCAGATTGAATCCATTTGGTATCCATCTTGAGCCAACCCCTTGCCTCTCGCCTTGTACCCGTAATCCCCTCATGGCGGTTATCTCTCTCCTAAGAAAGGCATTTCTTAAAAAGGCTTGCGCTACTATTGGGTTGTGCTAATATCAATAGCTGAAATCGATGCTTCTATAGGGCTACAAGAACATCTGGTTTGTCGAGGGACGATGTTTAAAAGTAGTTAAAGCTGACTGGAAGACTGTGAATTCTGCAACGTTGCAGTTATTCAATAAGTTCTCGGAAAAGCTTTTAAGAAGCTTGTTTGTTAGAAATTCACACTACTAATCCATGATTACAGACGATATGAATCAGCAGGTTATACACCCGCTGGCTAAACTACAGCGTCAGGTGCGATCGCTGGTTGAACGTAAATTGCTCAAGCCATCGGACAGCATCTGGAAAATTGCATTACTGTATGGCGATGATTGGGCATTCTTGAAGCAAGAATTGCTTGATTACGAATTCACGATGCAAGATCCCGTCAGCGAACTAATGCTAGTGGAACGATGGGACGATGAAGAGTAGCACAGATGTTTGTGCTGTTATAAGCAAGCTTTGAGCGCTTGACTGAGTTCTTGGGCAGTTTGATAGCGATCGCTAATGTCTATGGCTGTTACTTTTTCGATTACAGCCCTCAAGTTTTTGGGGATTCGCGTTTCTTCATCTAAGTGTAAGCGCATTGATTTCCTTTGCTTTTTGTAAAATCGCTGTGGGCTAATGCTGGTCAGCAAAAACACGAGCGTTGGGGCGATCGCGTAGAGATCAGACTGAATCACGGGTCGCCCTTGCACTTGCTCTGGTGCGCTGTAGCCTTCTGCCCCAATGCGGGTTCCGGGTGCGATCGCCAAGGCTTTCACCGCACCAAAATCTAGCACCACAATCTGGCTATCCAAAGCACGAACCAGTAGGTTGCCTGGTTTAATATCGCGGTGGATGATTGGAATGGGGCGACTATGCAAATAGGTTAATACCTCACACACTTGCACCATCCAAGCGATCGCCTCTTGAGCCGAAACTGCCCCTTGCTTGCGAACTCGCTTTTCCAAATCTTGTCCATGGATCAATTCCATCACCAGATATTTTTTGTCCCCTTCTATAAAAAAATCGTAATAGCGCGGAATGCCGGGATGATTTAGCGACCTTAGCGTGCTAGCTTCTCTCACAAATAGTTCTTGGGCTTTAGGAATATGAGCCACATCTGCATTCATTTCCTTCAGCACTTGCAGTTTTCCTTCTGGCATTCCACTTGATTTTGATAAACCAGTCGGATTCCACACCAAATAAGTGGTGCCCATGCCGCCGCGCCCTAAAACTCGCAAAACCTGGTATTGCCGAACGGTTTTATCCACACGAATCGGTTGCCCACAGTGAATACAAAATAAGTTGTCAGAAGGATTGCCCGTATGAGTGCAGCGGGTTGGAGCAGACTGCCCAGCCCCGAATGAAGGAGTTAGGGAGCCTGCAAACGGGGTGATGATGCCTGTAGGGATCGTTTCATACACAGACTGAGGCGAAAGATTGAAGGGCTGAGACGTTGAAATGAGGAACGTTTCAAACCGCAGGATAGGACCATTTTGGGCAAGCTGAAATACGGTGTTGTTGACCAAAAGTTTTTGGGCGATCGCTTCCCCCTCAACCAAAGTGCCGTTGTTGCTCAGGTTAATTAATTGCCAACTCGCCGTTGCCTGATCTGTCTCTATTTGACGAATCTCTAGGTGATGCCGTGAGACAACTACCTCGCTTAATATCACCTGGTTTGTGGGGGCGCGCCCGACTCGAATCACTGCTTCATGGTCAAATTGCCACTGCCGCAGAGGAGTATGGTTTTGAGGATGCAACAGAGTTAAAACAACCCTTAGCTGATTGGCTACCATGAACTGAGGAAAACGCCCTGAATTGAACCAAGCTAGCTTATCGCAAATGTTCTAGGCTAGGGCGCACTTTAGCCCGAATGGCGATCGCGGAAATATTATCATGACCATTGTAGCTGTTTGCCAATTCAATCAATTCACCCACGCCTTTATCTAGGTTCGTTTGAGAACTCAGCAACGGCTGCACATGGGTTTCCCAATGATTTTCCAGCAAGTCATTGTCCGATAAGCCATCGGAGCAGAGCAGCAAAATCATATCCTCATTCAATTCAAAAAACTGGACATCGGGTTTCACAAAGGGTTCATCGCGAGGTCCAAGGGCTTGAGTTAACTGATAAGCATCCGGGCGACTGTAGGCAACATCGGGATCAACCCCCCGTTGAATTTCTCTCTGCCCCACTTCATGGTCAATGGTGACTTGTTCTAAGCCGCGTTTGCGAGTGTAGCGATAAAGGCGGCTATCTCCCACATGGGCAACTGCCACTTCCGTATCTTGAATCAGCACCATGACGAGAGTTGTGCCCATGCGTCCACTTCCAGAGCGGGCGTTTTCTTGGTTCACATCATAGATCGCTTTGTTGGCAACCTGAACGGCTTCCGTCATCATGGTGACGTTGGGCAAATCATTAATTCCAGCGCTCGGAAACGGCGATTCTAGCCACTTCTCTTTGAAATATTTGCGAATTGCGTCTACAGCAAGGGCACTGGCAACTTCACCGCTGGCATGTCCACCCATTCCATCGCACAAGATATAAAGATTGCGCGCATGAACCGTTTTGCCAGAGGGGCTTTCTAGCTTGCTGACTTGAATATCCAGTCCAAAGTAGTCTTCATTGTGATCCCGTTGTCGCCCAACATCCGTGCGCCCCACCTCTTCTAAGTTGAAAAGCTGCATGGGTAGGACGATGGTTGGCATGTCGTCGTTGTCGATCTGGTCATCCGCTGCCTCTTCTTCAGGCGGAAGGGTGACTATCATACCGTCGGATGCTGCATCGAATACTACGTCGGTTGGCTGATAAGCTGTGCCATTGAATCCATTTGCATGGATAGGTGCCGATGGAGAAGGCATAAAAGGCTCTAAAGGCTGGGTGGGGGGAGAGGTATCGGTCTGCAAGGAGTCGGCGATCGCCTCAATTCGCGATCGCACCGCATTGACTGTTTTCAACGTGCCATCTTCCACATCTGCCAACAGTTGAGACACAGACTCTAGCTGAGTCCGTTGAGATTCTGCAAACATTGCCTGCCATTGTTTCCCTAAATGGTGTAGCGTCAACAGTTGCCCTGATGGATTGGCATATAGCCGTTGCAGCAGTAGCGTATCATCTTCAGCGTCTGCCCGGAGATTGCTGGAAATTAAAACACTCTGCTGACACTGCCACGGTTCTAGCGCGTGCCAAAGCTCAGTCATTTCATAAAGCCATTGCAACACTTGCAGCAGGGGAGGAAACCGCTCTTGATCACACCACACGTCGATCAAAAGCGGGAAGTGCGATCGATCTTCTAGCAGCAATACATCTTGATTGTTCCATTTCCAGGCATTGTGAATCGCTGGCAAAACTGGATAAAGATCATGATTGAGGGCAACGTAGGGCTGAGCCACTTCTGGAATCGCTAGCGCATTCATTGAATCTGTCCAGCCTTCTGCGCCGGGGGTGGCAAATTCTAAAGCGGGGTTTTGCGATTCGGTTTCGTTCGAGTCTTGTTGTAGCACTAATGCCTCCAACAAGGACAATTGAAACGGTTGGCAATCTAGCACGGGCAGTTGGCGTTCTCCGAAGTCATCGGCGGCTGGAAGCGCATCGATCAACTTATAGCGCTGCTGGATATCCAGGTAGTCGTTACAACCTGTTGCTAAGGTTACGGGATCTGAAGTAGACGCGGATTCAGCGGTGGAGGGTTGGGTCGATAGAATCGCCCACCAGGTGACTCCGGCGATCGCCCCACAAACGTGGCAATTCAACTGGTCAAATGGCACAAGACTGCTGCACTCAGGGCAAGTGTTTTGTACTAAAGAAGTTCCACACTTCTGACAAAACTTGTTTGCCGTGGGGTTTTCAAACTGACAATGGGGACAAACCAGCATGATGAACTCTTCCTCAATTCCCGGCAGATCAGATGATTAATGTCACACACAGGAACGGCTTCAACGGTGTCTTTTGCCTTTCTTTTAAGGAACACTGCGAAGGAAAACGGTGGTCTTTCTTCAACAAACTGTAATAGCTTGTCTAGTGTTCATTACAGAAAATTTTGAGACGGTTCCTCTAGCAAATAAACCTGAAAACGCGAGTTTAATCTATTTAAACAGGATTCACCAAAAAAGTCTCTGACTTACAGGTTATTTGCAGATTATGAAGCTTTGGGACGTTCATTCCAAGGAGCGATCGCTCTCACAAGTGACGGATTTTTATTTTCAACTACTAACAGATACTCATGCCTTTTGCCTATTTCAGGGATTTTCTTCAGAAGACCTTCAAATTTTACGAATCTGACACAATTCTTTCAATGCCGCTACTTCAGCATTCGTTAATTCTCGCCATTGCCCCGGTTCTAGTCCGGCGATACTGAGATCGGCGATCGCAGCACGCACCAGCCGCAAAGTTGGAAAGCCAATCGCAGCAGTCATTCGTCTCACTTGTCGATTGCGCCCTTCGGTTAATGTCAGTTCTAACCAGGCAGTGGGGATGGTTTTGCGAACGCGGATTGGCGGATCACGAGGCGGCAGGGGTGGTTCGCTGGGCAATAAAGCGATCGCGGCAGGACGAGTCTGATAATCCTGAAGAATTATGCCTTGTCGAAGTGGCTCAAGGTCAGCTTCATCGGGCACATGCTCTACCTGAACCCAATAGGTGCGGGGATGCCGAAACTTGGGGTTACTGAGGCGATGCTGAAGTTGTCCATGGTTCGTTAGCAAGAGCAACCCTTCACTATCATAATCAAGCCGCCCCACGGCGTAGATATCTGGAATTGGAATGTAGGGCTTCAGGGTAGAGCGATCGCCTTCTGAGTCGGTGAATTGGCAAAGGACATTGTAGGGCTTATAAAACAGCACATAGCGGTAAGGCGAATCTTCTACATGGCTTGAATTCACTAATTTGGGGGGTTTACGCTCCATAATTGACTGCGGCGGTGGCTCTACTCGGTTCTATTGGATTGTTCTACTCGATTTTGACCCGAAATTGAGCATACCCGACATTATTGTTCGGCACATTGGGCAAGTTGCCTAAGTTAAAGATTAGGGAGCCATTAGGATTCGTCTGATTGCTACAGGGATTATTGCCAGGAAGGGGAGCAAGGGGCGTAAAGAATTCTCCTGCGATAGCGCTTCGCGCGACGGAGTCGTTCGCCAGAGGTTGGCTGCCAATCCGAACGCGGTTACTGCCCAAAACAAAGCGCGTACCGGGCGGAATTTGATCGCAAAGGCTGACGGCATTCACGCCTGTGCGACCATCGGATAAAAAATAAACGGTATATTCCACTTCGTCGCCGGGTTGGAGCGGGGTGCGATCGCTCAAACTGATTGCGCCAAGCGGTGCGCCCTGGGGAACAAGTTGACTCCAGCCGGGAGCGGTGTCGTCTGAATTGGTGACGATGAGCGCCCCAAAGTTTACGCCGCTAAAAGACACGCCATCCCGCAGCACGTTGGTAATCCGTTTCGCCAAGCGCAACCGAGCAGGCAGAAGAGAGACAGAAGTGGGGCTGTCTTCTCCCGTGCTGCCGGGATTGCGATCGCCGTTTGGGTCAGGGTTGCTGCCATCGGTGGAGCGATCGCGGATCGGTTCCCCCCCAGGACTTAGCCCCGTGGCGATCGCGGTATTTTGAAACGGACCTAAATTCTCTGCGCTGCCCGGTGTGATAATCACCTCAAAGCTCACCGTGGCGCTGGTTCCTCCGGCTAAAGTATCCGTGCCAACCAATAAATTTTGGTCGGTTGTGCCATTAAACCCTGGATTCACCGTTAGGGTTGGGCTACGGAGATTTCTGATCCCATTCACCGTTGCCCCCGCAAAGGCGGCTGCCAAATTATCTTGAAGCTGGAGATTGCGAATGGCGTATGGGTTGGATGCGATCGCGGGCGCAAAATTTTGCACCACAAGCGTATAAGGAATACTGAACGTGCCATCTGAGTTTTCCTGAGGGTTGCCAGCCTGTTTTGCCACCCCAAGATTGGGAAGACACTCCCGGAGAGCAGCGGCGGTGAAGCCAAAATCGTCTCCGCTGATGGTATTCGCTTCATCCTCAATTCGCAGTTCTAAAGCCGCTTGACCCGGCGAGGTTCTAAACAACCCTTGGACTCGCGTCCACTGTTGAGGCGTAGTAACGCTGATGCCTGCCAAGTTGGGTACAAATGCGGCATCGGCTCCACCGGGCGGACCTGCCAAGTATCGAATCACGGGTGGACTGCCCGGCGTGCCTATGCTGAGCAAATTATAAAAGTAGGCGCTGAAATTATAGGCAACATTGGGCACTAATTCATTGACCACTTGCTGCCAAATCAGCGGGTCAGGAAAGGCAGATCCACCCGCCAGATTTTGAGATGGATTGGAGTAAAGAAACGTGTTGGAGGCTGGCACTCGATTGATCGGATCGCCCGGAAATGGATCGGCTCTGACCACGCCACCTGAATACACAATGGGATAGGGTCCTCCTTGAATGGAGAGTCCCCCAATCGGATCATTGGGATAAACGCTGTCTCCTCGATAGGGAAGTTCGCTGGAAAACCCAAGATTTGCAGGCACAGGGGCAGGTGCCGTAAACACTCCGTCGCCCGTATCGGCATTCCGGTCAAAGGTGCCATTTACCACAAAGTTTCGCCCCCCTTCCTGAGTGCCAATCGGACACCCTTGGGTTCCTTCAAACACTTGGGCGCGAAGCGGTGGAGCAGGCAACCAAAAAACCAGTGGCATGAGAAATCCACTAGCCGTAACAGAAAATGCGATCGCTCTAGCAGCGATCGCAGGAAAAACGAAAACCATTTTTTTCTTCACACTTCAGCAAAACATGAGCGGCTTGAGTCGTAGATGCGCCCTGTTAGGCTAAAGATGCGGGTGAATCAGGGTTCCAAGCCCTGCCAAAACGCGAATTGCCTAAGCACCCCAAAAAGCAGAAGCTCTAACGCCGCCTTCATGCGATCGCTAGAGCAAAAACTTAAATTCAGAGTCTAGTAGTGTATCAGGTGCTAGGGTTCAAATGTCAGGTTTTGGAGACTAAGTTTCAAGACTCTATAGCGCTAATTGATTCGGACACGAAAGCGAACAAAGCCCACATTCCCGGCTGGCGTATTGGGCAAGTCGCTCAAGTTGAAAATAACCGCTCCATTGGGGTTGGATTGATTCAGGCAAGAATTATTTGCAGGCAAGGGCGCGGGGGGTGTAAACACTGTGCCGCCCGATGAGGCAGGAGTGGTGCCAGCTTGAACTTGAGTAGTATTTGGAACCAAGGACGTTCCAGCTGGAATCAGGTCGCACACATTCGTTGCCAGGGCAGCAGTTGAGCCGCTAGACAGGAAATAGACCGTATATTCCACTTCGTCGCCCGGAGTCACGGGTGTACTGATATCTAAAGCAGGCACCCCAACCGGAGACCCGGTGGAGAGTAGCTGCGTCCAGCCCGGATTGGTATCATCCGTTGTGCCCGGATCATCCACAAACCCACCAAAATTCACTCCGCCCAAGGTAGTACCATTCCGAGTCACATTGGTAATCCGCTTGACCAGAAGCAGATTGGCTTGTCCACTGCCGAGCGGCGGAAGTTGCACAACGGTTGGAGTATCCCCGTCGCCCGTCTGGTTGCCCGATGGATCTGTTGAAACTCCATCGTTGGATCGGTTAGAAACGCGGGAACCGCCCTGAGTCGTAGCATCCCCGACTACCGTGTTGCTAAAAGGTCCAAAGCCTTCGGGCCCCGTACCTGGCGTGAGAATGACGTTGAAGCTGACCACTGCCGTTGTTTGAGGCGCTAAAGTATCGGTGCCCAACAGGAGGTTGGGATTACCAGTGCCAGAGTAGGCGGGGTTGACTGCTAGGGTGGGGCTTTGAATGCCGGTAATCGAGTTAATGGTCGCTTTTGCCGCCAGATCAGTGAGCGGATCGGTTAACTGCAAATTTCTCAGGTCGTAGGTAGTTTGAGGCTGAGTCGGCAGGGGAACCGGAGCCAAGTTGCTAACGCGAACGGTGTAGGGAATGGTGAATGTGCCATTGCCATTATCGATCGGGGTGCCTGCACTTTTTGCCACCCCAATGTTAGGAGCGCACTCACGCAAACCAATCGCAGTTAAACCA
Source organism: Leptolyngbya sp. CALU 1928 (assembly GCF_056784215.1). Lineage (NCBI taxonomy): Bacteria > Bacillati > Cyanobacteriota > Cyanophyceae > Leptolyngbyales > Leptolyngbyaceae > Leptolyngbya > Leptolyngbya sp. CALU 1928. The sequence goes on from NZ_JBXBCE010000001.1 coordinate 415,186, forward strand.
AAATCATCCCCAAATAGATTTTGAGTGGAATCTACAATTCGCAGATCCGCGCTGGTTTGACCCGGTGCGGTGGTGAAAGATAGCTGCACAGGAATCCAGGCTTGACGGACATTCGGAACATTCGGAAATCCAGGAACACTACTGTTATCACCCACTGTTACGGCAGTCGCAGAAATATAAGGTCCACCTGGAGGTCCCACCTGAAGAACAATTCGAGGGTCAAATGCAGTTCCTTGTGGAAGGGTGAGGAGGTTGAAAAAGAGTCCTTTGAAGTTGTAAGTGGTGTTGGGGGCGAGTTGGTTTAAGGTTTGCTGCCACACGACTGGAGGCGGAGTTCCTGGCGGGGCGGGTGGAATGGTGGTCGGCTGTCCGACAGGGAGGGAGTTGTCAAGGTTGGGATTGGAATAGAGATAGGTGCTGACTGGATCAACACCAGCACGGGCGGCTTCATCAGGATTGACCCCGCGACCGTTCACTGCTGCTGGAGGAGGAGCACCATTTGTGCCAATCGCGCCGTTTTGAATGGAAATGCCACCGCCGCCGGCATCATCAGGATAGACAAAATCTCCCCGATAGGGCAATTGGCTCGTAAAGCCAGTATTGTTGACAAAGTTACCGTTGGTGATGCGGTTCCTAGTAGCTTCTTTGGTTCCAGCGGGGCAGCCATTGTTATCTACCGGAGTTTGCGATTGGGCGGGTTCGGGCAAAAAGAGGGGCTGGGAAACCAGCAGGGTGCTAAGGGAGGCTAGGCTTGCCAGTGTCCTCAAGGGGCGTTTCATCAATTCTCCTCACGGGTGGGCGATTGGTCGGGGCGGTTAGGGGTCGGGTCTAGTTCAGCTTTAATTCAGCGATCGCGATCTCAGCCAGCACAATCAGCGTTCGATTTGCAGGTCGTATTCTTGGATGATGATTTCGATGTCGCGAGCGTCTTTGTAAATGAATTCGGCACGGCGATCGCGGGCAAAGTCTAGTTTGTTTCTGCCGGGGGTTGCGGGTTGGCGCTTTCCCTCTGAACGGATCGTCATCCGTTCTGCTGCAATCCCTCGTTTGAGTAAGTAGTTGCGGGTGTTTCTGGCACGGCGTTCGCCCAATGCCAGGTTGTACTCGTAGGTATAGCGGGGATCGGTATGCCCCACAATAGTGACCATCACCACAGGGTTTTCTTGCAGAACTTTGGCAATTTGATCGAGAACTTTTGCGGTAGTAGGACTAATAAAGTCTTTATCTAGAGCAAAGTGAACGTTTCGAGGCACTTTCAGCACAATCGGCGTGGGCACTACAGGCGGCGGTTCCGGGGGCGGCGGTGACAGAGTGACACAGTTTGGGGCAAAAGTGGGTGAAACCGGCAGCGGGGAATCTGTGCTGCTGGCTGAGATTCGGGAAACGCTCCCTAAGGGAACCGCTTGAATCTGAGCCGCATCCGCAGGCTCGGAGGTGCCATAGCGTGGATCGGTGGCGATCGCGCTAATTTTCTCACCTAGTTTCAATCCGCTGAGGGCGGCGGTAAATTCACCTTTGCTGTCGGTTGTGACTTTGGCGATCGGCTCGGTTAAGGACGTTTCGCCGCCCGTGCTGGTGACTCGATAAATTTCAATTTCGGAGCCGGGATCAGCTTTGCCGTCTACTTGGATTAGCCCGGTCTGATCGGGTCCATTGGCACTGGCAAGGGCGATAAAGTTACGGGTGATGAATTGGGGCGAGGCGATCGCGGCATTTCCCGTTTCCAAGCGGCGGAAGAAGTTATTGCGCGGGGGATTTAAGCCATCGCCCACCTGATAATCCAGCACATTAGAGTTTTGCTGAGTAATCAGGTCAATGCTCAGCCCTTCTAAGCCTGTAAAACGATTTCCAGTAATCACTGCCCGTTCGCTCAGGGGCGCTGCCGCCACCACCACGCCGGGACCCGCTTGATAAGCCACTTGGTTATTCGTCACCTGGTGATTATTGCCCATCAGGTACACCGCAGCCCGTCGCAGGCGGCGACCGTTATAGGTAATTTGGTTATCGCGAATTTGCACTGCGCCATCGGGTTTAAACAAATACACGCCACTGCCATCGTTGCCGCAGATCACGTTGCCCGTAATCTGAGCCTGATCTACGTTGCCTTCCAGCCGAATCGCATCGGGCATTCCCGCCACGCCATTCGCTAAGATGGCGTTTTCAGTGACCTGCAAATCCGTGGCTCTCACCGAGGTGATCACCGCACTCCCATCGTGATCGGCAATCCAGTTGCGCCGAATGATCGTGCCCGTGCCGTTGAAAACTGACACGCCAAATGCAGAGCGAACACCCGCAGTCCGCCCAGTTCCATCCGCAGACGGGGGAATACCCAGCCAATTATTTTCGATAATAGTGCCCTTGGGCGGCAAATCATCCGGGTAAAACGGGGCGAAGTTGGCGGGAATTCGCTGTTTGCGAATATCTGGGGGTGGGAGACGATGGGCAATGAAGATGTCGGCAGGTGGCGTTGTAGGGGTATTCTGCGTTCTGAGGGAAGGTTCTTCATGATTGGAAGTGAACCCATAGAGGCTTAAGCCCCGAATGGTTACATCGTCGGCTGCCACGGTTAAACCGCGAAAGATGAATACGCCCTCGGCTGGAGCGATCGCCACAATCGGCGCGGGCAGGGATAGTTCAGTAATCACGGAGCGATCGCCCTTATATTCGGGCTGGGTCGCGCCATCGATCGTTAAGCTCGTTGCAAGGGGCGGCAATTCTTCCGTTAAGCGAATGGTGGTGTCGCCCGTCAGGTTAAACTCAATCCGCGATCGCTCGGTGCTGGGGTTAACCTGCATTTTCTCAGCATCAGTGAGCTTATCAGCCGACAAGGTGCCATTCACAATCGAAATCGCTTCCCGCAGCGTCAGTTCGGAATCTGGCTGAATTCCGTCTTTGGCGCTATTGACAATCACCCGCACGAGTTGGGGATCGGTTTGCGCGAATGCTGGGGTTGCTGCTGCGATCGCTAGAAAAGCTGCCGCGACATAGATGCCCGATCTCATCGGGTACTGTGCCCAATCTCTGGGAACATTGCGCTGCGCCACCAAGCAAGAGACTCGTGGCTGAGTGCTGCTGTGCAAATGATTCACTCCTCTTGTTGTCATTGCGCCACCTCCTCAGCCGATTGGACTGCCACGGGGGCTTGAGTAGAATTGAGTTGACCAGAATTAGGCGATAGCAAGCTGGAAGACGGGGGAGCCGTAGCTGGCTGAGTAGCGATCGGTTTCACTAGTGACTCTTGCTGTTGCGGTGGGGCAACTTTGCGACCGGGCAGACTCACGCCAAACCCGCTCAATAGTTGATCTAGCTTGAGGTTGAGGGTGACATATACGCCATCTTTATTCCGGCTTAGGTCGCGATCGTTCGCCTGTCCAAAGTTGTAGCCCAGCGCGACCCGCAGATTAGGGTTAAGGTAATAGCCCGCTTCCACCGCCAAGCCCACTTCATCAAAGCCGATCACCGACTGGCTAATCCAGCGCACTTCACCTGCGACATCAACCCGATAGCCCAACCGATAGGTAGTCCGAAATTGCCCCAAGGTAATGGCATTGGTGCCTAGTAAATCTCTCGCCAAGAAAGACTTGGTGCTTCGCAGGGCAAACTTGCCGTAAAACTCCCAGCGCCAGTTTGGAGCATAAATCGTTTCTAGTGCGACTAGATGCACGTTAGAACCCGTCCCTGAGCCAAACAAAATCGTGTCCGGCGTGAGGGCAGGGTTTTGCCGATATTCGTAGCGCAGTAGAGCGTTGAATTTATCATCACTCGGATTGCGGTATGCCATCCCTATCTTCAGGTTGACCGTATCCGACAAGCCAGAATCCGTTAGCAATTGGTTCGCAAAATTACCCTGCTGGTAGCGACCTAGCATCGTCAACGAGGGCGATAGCTTTCCGGCGGCTCCTGCCGAAATCACCATCGTGTCATTCCGACCTTCGCCATCACGATATTCAAACCGACCGTTTGCTTTAAAGTTGGGATTGTCAGTATAGTCCAGCCCAGCGCTATAGCTGGTGTAAGCAGAAAGCCCTAAAGAAGACGCGCTTTGCCCAGACGCGATCGGTTGGAGAAACTGCTGCCCAGCGGCGGCGTAGGGAACGACATCGCCAGAAATTCGCTCTAAGCCCAAACTTGCCCGTAAGCCAGGAGCAATCAAAATCCGATGGCTCATCCCCATTGCCGCCTGACTCGACCAGCCATTGATCCCATTGATTAAGGAATAGCGGTTGGTGAAGGTGGTGTCATCGGAGATGCGCTTGTCCGACAAAATATCTAGGCTGGTGAAGGAGTTGTCTCTGAGTTGGGCAGTGCTACCAATAAATTGCTGCGCCAAACGGACGGTAACATCTTTATCGGCTGCCCAGTCTAAGCCGATTGTGGTGCGGTTTGGATACAGCGGATCGGGACTACTGCCCAAGTTGCGTTCATCTTGAACCCGGAAAGTGAGGGCTTTGAGAATGGGATAGTTGAGCCGGGACACAAATTGGTTGGTATCGGCTTCGAGCAATTGAGGGAAAATTCGATCTTGACGCGATCGCCGAACAAAATCTAACCCTAGCTCAATGGGTCCCAGCTTTTGCAGCACTCCTGCCCGAAATGTACTCGTGCTGTTGTCTACCCGACTGCCCGGAATCGGCTCAGTCGTAGGGTTAAATAAATCTCCAAAGCCCGATCGCGTGATTGCCGTAATTCCCCGAATCGCTGGCGCAATCCCAAAGTTAACCTCTCGGTCAAACTGCACCGTTGCTTGAGTCGTGGGGGTAACTTTCGCAGCAAACTCTGCCCCATAGCGAGTTTGCCCAGGCGTAAAGCTTGCCGAGGCGTTGTTGACAAAGCCCGATTCAACCGAGCGATAAAATGCCTTACCGACGACTCCGGGAGTCAAAGTGCCCAGCAGTTCAAACCGATAGGCATAGCCGCCAATGTCGCCTTGAAAAATCGAGTCAAAGTCAGAACGAGCCACTTCTCCAGTCAGTTGGGCATCTTTACCCAGAGATATCAACGCATCCCCGCCATATAACTGGAATCGCTGATCGCCCTGGTTTTCTTGAAGGTAGGTGACCCCTGCCCAAATTTCTTTGCCTAATTCTCGTGACACGTTATATTGGGCGCGTCCAGCATAGAGTTTGCCGCCATCTTCCAGGTCTTCAAACTGATAGGTGGCAACAATCCGACGAACTAGGGTGCGACCAAAGGGATCAAACTCCAAGGCATTGACGACGCGCCGAAAAATGATTGCACCGCGATCGTAATCAATGTCATAATCCGTGCCACGATAGAGCGGTTTGCGCTCGACCACGGTTCCAGGACGGTTGAATTCCTCGGTTTCCAGGAAGATATTTTCGCTGCCTCTCGTCAGCAAGCGACGCGATAAATAGTAGTAGCCGCTGGTGCCGTTGGGGGCGATCGCATCTCGCTGAAACCCGCTGACGTTGTTGGCATACATCCCCGTCAATTGCAAATCGCCCAAATTGTAGTTGAGCTTAAATCCATGCAGTTGGCGAGTAGTGGCGCTGTAAAACTGGGAGGCTCTGGAAAACTCTGAGGTAGTGTAGTCGCCCCACATGGCAAAGTCTGACCCTGCACCGATTGTGGGCGATGTGCGCTCTAGCTTGAAGTAGACACTATCGATCGACGGTGTGAGGTAATCGACGGTGGAATTATCGCCATAAACGGGATAAACCTGATCGCAAAACTGCGGCTCGCGGAATAGCCGGGTTGCGCCAGAACAGTCTTTGTTTAAGGCACGCTGATTGTTGAAGGCACCCGTAAACAGCCACTCGCCAATGCGCCCTTGGGCAAAAGCTGCCGTGCTGAAATCCACCCGATAGCCATCGTTGAGTAGGCTCGGACGCAAATAATCTTCAAAACTGCCGAAGTAATCTAAGCCTCCTTGCCCTAAGCGCAGATTGACCGCACCCGATAAAATAAAGGGGCGGAGGTTGGTAATAAATTCAGCTTGGGTATAGGCTTCTAAGGTTTTATCCGTTGGGTTGGGAGCCAGAAGATAAGGAGGCTTGTTTAGGTCAGGAAAGGGCACAACGGGCTGCTTCGTCTCCGATCGCGTCACCGGTTCTTGGCGATCAACGGCGGCTCGAATCCTCACCATCTGCGCCTCTAACCCCGACTGAAGCCGCGCCTGAAACTTACCCTCCCGCGCCAACACCTGAAACCCAGGGCGATCTTTGTCATAATCTGCTCCGACAAATTTGCCGCTGCCAGCCGTCAGAGTGACTACAGTATCTTGGGCGATCGGTTGTCCCGCTTCATCCAAAATACGTCCTGCGATCGGTAGCACCGATCGCCCATCTGCCGGAATTCTGGACTCCTGCGTCGGCAGGAACTCAATCTTGGCGGAGGTTTCCTTAACGGTCACCGTGATGCTAACGGGGGCGAAATCTTTGACTTGTGCCGTGATAATGTTCTCTCCAGACATCAGCGGTACTCGATACCAAACCTGAGTCACCTGATTTGTGGTCGGGTTTTCTTGAGTCTGGGTCGGAGTAGCGGGATCAAGCAGCTGCTGATTAACGGTGATTTGAACTTTTGCGCCAGCGGGATACTGCACCACTAGGTCTGTAAACTTGGCTCCACTGACTAAATTAGCGGGGCTGAGAATTTGAATGGGCGCTGGGGATGGGGCGACTTCTGGCGTTTGGGCTTGAGTCTGCTTGACTTCAGCCGATTTGACTTCAGCCGATTTTAATAGTGTTGCTGCGGGTGCTGGCTTAAGGTCGGCTGTTTTGATGGGTGCAGGTCTTTCTGCTTCTGTCCGAGCCGCTTCGATTGGCTGACTAGCTTCCAGATTGGCACCCTTCACAGGCGACTTCATTGGCTCAGCAGCATGGGCTACCACGATGCCGATCGCACCCAAAAGGTTTGTTAAGAGATTCAGTCCGAATAAGGCAATTGAGTCAATTCGCATTATCGCTGTCCCTCCCTAAAGGTTGGCGTTACCGCAAAATTCATCCGCACCATCCCTCCCGGCGATAACTTAACTAGGCGAGAGGGGCTGTTTGCCTCAATCCGATAGAGATTTGGAGCGAGTGTATACCCCGGCAAACTGGTTAAATCTAATGTGCCTGAGCGATAACCCGCGATCGCAAAGGGCAACGAAAACAAGCCATTTGGATCGGTCGTTACCCGATTGCCGTCATCCATAAAAATCACCGCATTGGGAATTCCCGGCTCTCCAGACTGCTGTTCTCCGTCGAAGTTTTTGTCTACAAATACGCGACCGACTACCGTGCCACAATCTGACAAAATGCCAGGACGAATCCGTAGTTGAGCGCTAGCCTCATTGCTTCGCACCTCTCCACCCCCCACATTTTTAGCGGCAGCGACCACCACATTTCGCCCCGATCCCCGAATGGCATCCGGTGAAAGCAGCGACGCATAGACAATCACCAAAGTCTGTTGAGGCTGGAGGACTGGGTAAGTAAACGTAATTGTTTGACCGTTCGTGGTGACGCTGGACAACGTAACCGGTGTTTCTGGGCTACCCGCAGTGCTGATCGCTGCTTTTGCAGAGTTATTCAAAAATTTAAACCCCAAAGGCAGGGTATCGGTCACTACAACATTCGTGACGGGGTTGCTACCAGAATTTTTGACCAGCAGCCGATAGGATACCGTGTCTCCCGGTTCTGCCGCACCGCGATCGGCAACCTTAATAATTTCCAGCCGTTCGCTCAGCAGCGGCACGGTGACTGTATTGGAGCGAACCGTGCGGAACGGTCCTCCCGGTGTATTTTGAAAACCTGCCGTTGCAGTGTTAGGAATCAGACTAGTTTGTGCGTAAGCAGCAAATCCTTGGTAGTTGAGACCACCTGCAAACACCGCAAAGAAAAGCGATCGCAGGCATCTAGCCCCCAATGGTGATGGTGGAGTAGTCATCCAAAAGCTCGGACCTTATTACAAATGTCTACAGTGTGTGGAGGAGAACTTTGGAGGCAGAACCAGGGGTCCAACAACTCGTGTTAAAGCAATGAATCTCAGATTAGATGAGTGGACAAATTGTTGCAATCAAGCGTTTGACACATACTCTACTGCAATACAAATACTGCAATACAAAGAAAGTGATCATCTAATAAAAAATGAATCCGTATTCATACGTATTTAGTGCAGGAATGCTCATCCGTTAGAAGTTACCGCTTCAGTAACACTTAAGTCAACCCCATCAGAGAAAAAATAGACTAGGTTAGTTCACTGCCGCCGCTCAACTCATTAAAAGCGATCGCGTTAAGTAGGCGAGATCGCAGACTTTAACGTCCGACAAAAATCGCCAATATCCTGCAAGCCTTTCTCAGGGGAAGATTCCGCTAACCGTTTCACAAAAGCGCTCCCAACAATTACCCCATCTGCGCCCCAGTCCATCGCTTGGCGTGCATGTTCCGGTTGGGAAATGCCAAACCCAACTCCAATCGGCTTATCCGTGACACTACGTAACTCTAGGATCATATCTTTGACACGAGATTCCATCTGGGCACGCATCCCGGTTACCCCCGTTGTGCTGACCAAATAGATAAACCCTTGAGACTGCTGAGCGATCGCCAATAGCCGTTCTTTGGGCGTGGTTGGAGCCACCAGCAATGTCAACTCAATCCCATGAACTGCGGCAGGCTTCAACAAAATCTCTGCTTCTTCCAGCGGCAAATCGGGTACCACTAGCCCTTTTACGCCCGCCGTAGCGATTTGTTGCAAGAACGAGTCGATCCCCCGATTCAAAATCGGATTGTAGTAGGTAAACAAAATGATGGGCGATCGCAACTGAGGACTCACCTGCTGCACCACCTCCAGCACTTGCTCAAACCGAGTGCCTCGCTGAAGCGCTCTAGTTGCTGCCGCTTGAATCACCGGACCGTCTGCCAATGGATCGGAATAGGGCACCCCTAACTCAATTAAATCAGCACCGCTTTCATCTAGGCGCTTTAGTGCTTTCGCAGTCACTTCTAAACTAGGATCACCCGCCGTCACAAATGGAATCAGAGCGCAGCGGGCGTGGCTCCGAAGCTGCTCAAAGCATTGAGATACAGAAGTCATGTTCAATTCAGCCAATCATCAATCAAGCCCATTATTCATCATTCTTTCACTGAATTGGCTTGGAAGCAGATTTCTTCTCCTGTTCAATTTCGGCTTGCAGCGTTGCCAACTCTTCTGGAGTAAGCTCGTCTAGTCGCTTTTGCAAAACAGCATTTTCATAATCACGTCGCTGCTGATGGTAAGTCATAGAACCCGTGACAGCACGTAACACATAGGTTGCAAGCCAACCGACTAATCCACCAAATAGCAAAACCTGAGTCCAAATACCTGCATTCGTTGCCTCCAAACCGACAACTTGGAATGCGATATAAATTAAACCCGTTGCGACACAAACTCCTAAGCCAATGCCCAAAACATCAATCCGTCGCATTTAGCCCTCAACCGGACGGCGTTTAGGACGAAAGTTTAGAAAAGGCGCTAGGAGTAACATGCCAGGAAAAAAGAAGAACACCAGAAAGTACATAAATGCCCGTTCAAACGAACTTGCCACATACCAACGAGCTTGCAGATAAAAATATAGAGCGCCTGGAATCACCACTAGAAATGCCCCAGCGATCGCCAAATAAAGCAGTGCAACAACCATAAGTTCAAAGGGAGTAGCTTCAAAAAAAATATTTAGACTGAAATAGATTCAACTTTAAATCAAGTCATAACTTTTTCAGAATGGCATCATTCTACCTCTTGCAGCCTGTAAGACAAGTGATTCACGCATTGAAAAATTCACGTAAAAGGATTGAGCGATCGCATACGTGCGAACGGGCAGTCCACGAAAACTTTTTTTAACCATTGCATAACCCCCTAATTAATGGTGGAATAGTACGGGGTTAGTTTTTAACTAGCTCTTTAGCCATGGGGGCATGGCGGAATGGTAGACGCTACGGACTTAGAAAACTGAGCCTTACTGGAGTAACTCAGTAAGTGACGGCTCTCAAATTCAGGGAAACCTGCGTTTTGAGTGATGCACTGAGCGCCCAATACTAGAGAAATATCTAATCTCAGTATTTAAGCTTTTGTATCACTTAAGATATGGCAATCCTGAGCCAAGCCAAAAAAGTTGCAGATTGTAAAAACAGATTTTTTGACTGGTGTCAATTAAAAAATCTGAGATTTATCTGAAATTCTTGCGGAAGGTGCAGAGACTCGACGGGAGCTACCCTAGCGCTTTTACAAGCAGATTGCCTGTGTAAGGCGTGGGTAAAGGGAGAGTCCAATTCTCAAAACTCATCAGCAACAGTTGAGCAGCAGTGAAAACTGCGAGAGGATGAAAATCCGTTGATCGCAAGATCGTGAGGGTTCAAGTCCCTCTGCCCCCATTCAATAAACTGAGCACGATTACATATGCTTTTGCTGCGCTGTAGTGATAGCGGGTACTCATTCGTGGATTTTTTGTTCTGCCCGGATCGCTAAAAAATTGGGTTGTGTTTTCCGGACGAGATAGCTTGAGCAATGAATAAATTAGCCTAACCTAAAAAGGTGAGACATTTTGGGCTTCCCTCGCGTATGATTACTGACATGTCTAAATTTATGGAATGAACTAGCGCTTGCTTAAACGATTAGCGTGTTAGCTTCCATGAATTTAAACGTTTTGATATGGGTGCATTGCAAGCATTGATTTCCTTATTGGTGAGATAAATTAACTGACAGACTCAGCAGCATTAAATCTTGAGGCAACACTTTAATCGACCGATGTGAATCGATCGTTACATAGAATGAACGTCACTATTGAGTATTCTCAAGTAGTGTCATTTATGGTTTCGATTGCTACTTGCTAGAGTGTGACGATCTGCTCAAATCTCATCACTCACCTTTAATTGGTAAAACCTTCATGCAAAAACTACCCGCCTAAAATAACTTAATTGTATCTATCGAAAGCAGTTTGCTTGATCCGTGGTGGAGATCAGGTGGCTTGCAGATCACTTTAAACAGCGATCGCTTTTAATAAAGCTAGCTTTAGCACCAGTGAAAGCGAATAGTTAAAGAATTGCATACTTACAAAAGCTACGTTTAAGCATTTTGAGTATTTATGACGATTGGGGAGTCAAAAGATATCCAGAGGAATGAACAGCCCTACCGATCAAGGCAGGGGGTAAATATTCAGCAGTCTCAAGAAACGATCTACGCCTTTTTGCTAGAGATTGTTAAGAAGTGGCCTCCTGAAGAAGTTCTGCTGGAGTTCAAGCGGCTGTTTATTTACCATGTTGACTCCATCAGTTCAGGTGCAATACAAGCAGTTTATGATATTGTTTTTTCCAATAATCAAGAAGATTTTAGAAACACTCTTAAGCGATCTTGTTACATTCTAATTAATAATTGGGATGCTAGTAGAAATTACAAACCTATCCGAGAACTGATTCAATTATTTTGTGATCCATCTTTTAATCGCCATACTGCCTCTCCAACCTTAAAGCGACTAAGATTTTGGATTAATGAATTTGTCACAAGTCAAGATTTTGAAGAACTAAAACTTTTTACATCTCGGTATGAAGATCAAGGCAAAGGTCCTTGGGCTTCTCGCTACACCTCTTACTTATTAGTTCCACAATATATCGATCTCAAAAATCCGATTGAGCAACGCGAGGCGGCAAGAGCGCTCTCTAAACAGTTGAAGGATCGGTTTAAGTTTGATTTGGCAATGTTTATTGCGCGATCGCAAACTCGCCCAACCGATGGCAATTCTTCCCTCAAGAACCCAACGGCACTTGGGGATGAGGCACTACGACTGATCAAAATGATCGTGGCAAGAAGAGGGCAGTTTAGCCATGTTAATATAGCCAACATTTTTCTTAACCAAACTGAGCAGCTAACATTTAGAGAGTTTAAATATAGCTTGCAAAAATATCTTACCTTTGCTGTAGATAATAAAAATTTTGCAGAAACAATCACAGTTAAGCTAAGTGAAAAACTAGAAAGTCTTTATTCTAGACATGACGAAGAAACGGTTTCAACCGCATTAATCTTAAGAACCTGTAATCGGATCATTGATATTTTGACAACCGATAACCAGGCTGAGCCATCTTCACTTTTTATTCAGCTCCTCTCCCAAGGAAATCCAGTTACGTTAGTCATTATTTTTCTAAAAATTATTCTAATTTGCAAACACTCGAGAACACACTTAGAATCTCGAATTGCGGAGTTGATTCGTCACTATCAAGAATATCCTGAAGTGGATTGTGAATGGGTTGTGAGCTTTTTAGAAGTTTTCAATGTTACGTTTGCAATTTATGCTGAAAATGTTCAGTACAACTTAATTAAAATGCAGGATAAGGAAAAGGAAACCGTTAAAACTCATGAACATACTTTTGATCCAGATACTTATCGAATCTTTTCCCAATTAAAGCATATTGACAAAAGAGAACTTTTCTCTGGGGCGCTCCCTATGGAAGAATTAAATCTGGAAGACGAAACGATTGATTGATGACCCGACTAATGACCCCGTTGTTGATCTAACCAAGCCAACCCTGACCCCATTGCTTCAGAGGTTACGCTAACTAATCGATATAGGGCGACACTGCCTAAAAGTAATCCTGCTGAAAAATCTCGACCCAGCAGCGCGATCGCGGTTGCTTCAAACACTCCCACTCCACCGGGCGCACCGGGAACCAAAAATCCGACTAACCAAGATAGGCTAAATCCACTGAGCAATAGTGGAATTTGTTCTGCTGTAAAGGGCGCGATCGCCCAAAAAGTCGCCAAAAATCCCGCACCTCTCAATAAGAGAAAGCTTAATCCTCCTGCCAATGGCAGCACTGGATAATGCGTTAGCTTGACTAGCGATGATTTTTCTGAAGAACCTACCGCTGATTGCTTGAGGGTGCCCACATACCCCATGACTGGATTAAGAATTCGGGGATGAATTGCGAGTAGGACACCCACTAAGCCGAGCCATTGCAGCAACAGAGCCATAGACCCGTAGCGATCAACAATAGTTTTGCTTGCTAGTAACGCCACTAGCAAGGCAGACGCAGCCATCAGCAAGGGTTCTAGCAGCACTGATACGGTGGCAGCCTCTAAAGACGCACCTGCTTGAGTGGCAGCGTTAACCCGACCGTAATAGTGCCAGACATTACCGGGAAGATATTTTGCAATATTGGTCTGAAGGTATGCTTGAATCATTTGTCCGCTGTCTACGGGTTGTTGAAAATCACGGCGGAGCGTTTGGCTCCAAATCCAGCCCGCGCAAATGTGAGCCGATAATGTGATTCCTAGGGCGATCGCTAAACACGCCCATCCCGCAGCATCCAAGCGAAATGACGTAACACTCTGCCAGTTTTGCTTTAAGACACTCGCCAAGAAAAATACACTGGCACCCAAAATAACCCAGCGTAGGAGCGGTTTAAGCTGAGACAAAGCAGATTTCATATATAAACCAATGAAATAAGCACGCTAGAGTCCTAACGCGCTTGGATAAAATAATTTACTTTAGTTCGATCAAACCCTAGCCAGAAAGCGTCCTCTACCTTAAATGAGTTTTAGCGCTCTAAATCCAAGGTAAAGCCCCATTGCCACTGCAAAAGCACCACCTAAAATTGCAACGTAGGAAATTACAGCAGTCATTTTAAACTTATCTCCACTTTCATCAAACACAGTTCACCTAGACAAACTATACAAAAGAATTGACCCCGGTAGTGCAGTAGAATCAGCGCACAGACGTTTTTCGTTACCCCGTCATTAATTCATGGTGTCAAAGCAGTCGGTTATTTCAGTTCCCCTGCCGCAGTGCGCTTACGAGATTGTGATTGCGCCCAATGGGTTGAGCCAGCTTGGTTCGCGGCTACAATCTTTGCAGGTTGGGCAAAAAGTATTGTTGGTGTCTAATCCTGCAATTTTTCGGGGCTATGGCGAATCGGCGATCGCGTCCCTATCTGCTGCCGGGTTTTCGGTCGCAACCTGCCTGTTGCCTGCCGGAGAACGGTATAAAACCCCGGCGACGCTTCAAAAAATCTATGATGCAGCCCTAGACCATCGGGTGGAGCGCTCTTCTACCTTTGTCGCCCTCGGCGGCGGCGTGATTGGCGATATGACGGGTTTTGCGGCGGCAACCTGGCTGCGGGGAGTGTCGGTGGTGCAGGTGCCCACGTCGCTACTGGCAATGGTGGATGCGGCGATCGGGGGCAAAACTGGGGTTAATCATCCCCAGGGCAAGAATTTGATTGGCGCTTTTCATCAGCCCCGCCTTGTGCTGATTGATCCTGAAGTGCTAAAAACCTTGCCGCCTAGAGAGTTTCGAGCTGGGATGGCAGAAGTGATTAAGTATGGGGTCATTTGGGACGCAGATTTGTTTGATTCGTTGGAACAAACGCCGCGATTGGATCGGCTAGCTGCTCTGGGTGAAGACCGATTGCAGGAGATTTTAACGCGATCGTGTGAGGCAAAGGCGCATGTGGTTAGCAAGGATGAAAAAGAAGCTGGGCTGCGGGCAATTTTGAACTATGGACACACGATTGGTCATGCGGTGGAAAGCCTCACGGGTTATCGAGTGATCAATCATGGGGAAGGAGTCGCGATCGGGATGGTGGCAGCCGCCGAAATTGCCAGCAGGCTGAATTTATGGGAGTCAACGGCAACCGAGCGACAGACGACCTTAATCCAAAAAGCTGGGTTGCCGACCCAGTTGCCCACAAATATAGAGATTGAAGCGATTGTGCAGGCACTACAAACGGATAAAAAGGTGAAAGCGGGGCAAGTGCGTTTTGTATTGCCGACGCAAATTGGAGCTGCGATTGTGACTGATCAAGTCTCAACCGACGTGATTCGAGCCGTCCTTAAACAGATGTTAGTGGCTTAGTCGTTCAATCGATGCCGATAGGGTTACTGATAAAAGTTGCTCAAAAATCCACCCCTCAAAAATGCGCCTTAGTGAGTTTGGCAAAGTTTTCAATATTTACGCCGATCGCACCTAGGAATTATCAACTTTGTAGCCTAAGTCCGCAAGATCACTGCGGGAATATCGCCATTTAGGTTGCACTTTAACGAATAACTCAAGATAAACTTTACCCGCAATCATTTTTTGAATTTGTTGGCGGGCAGCGGTGCCAATTTCTTTGAGCATACTGCCACCTTTGCCAATCAAAATTCCTTTTTGGGAAGGGCGCTCCACATGAATAGTTGCTAAAACACGAGTGAGTGTCGGTTCTTCATCGACTCGATCAATTGCGATCGCGGTAGAGTGGGGCACTTCTTCGCGAGTCAGCCTGAGAACTTGTTCTCGAATCAGTTCGCCCATAATGAACCGCTCTGGTTGATCGGTGACGAGATCCGGCGGATAGTAGTAAGGCCCTACTTCAAGGCGCTGAATCAGTTGTTCTAATAATGCGGTCGCACCTTCTCCTGTGACCGCAGAAAAAAGCGTGATCGCCCAGCCATATTCAGCCGCCAGATGGGTGTAGCTCGCCACAATTGCCTCCGCATTTGAATCCTGCTGATCAATTTTGTTAATGCCTAAAATTACCGGAATAGGACAATGCTTGACCAGTTCGGCAATGAAGCGATCGCCCTTGCCCACTTCGACAGAGCCATCTACAACAAAGAGCAATAAGTCAACAGAATGCATGGCAATCTGTGCGTTTTTGACTAAAACTTCTCCCAGTTGATGCTGGGGTTTATGAATTCCGGGCGTATCCACAAAAATAAGCTGAGCGGTTGGAGTAGTCAAAATGCCACGGAGTCGATTACGGGTTGTTTGGGCGATCGGGGAGGTAATTGCAATTTTTTGTCCCACTAGCTGGTTCATTAAGGTAGACTTGCCGACATTGGGGCGACCAACAATACCCACAAATCCAGATTTAAATCCGAGGGGAGCTTTGGGAATTAACCCTGTTTCCATCAATCTGCTTTCGGTCAAATTATTGTTAAAACTCTCGTCTTCAGGTGTCATGGTGTTTGTAATTACAAATGATGATGGAATTGATGCGCCTGGAATTCGATCGCTGCTTAATGCAGTTCATCAACTGAATTTAGAGGCGATCGTGGTTGCTCCACAGTCTCAATTTTCAGGCTGTGGTCATCAGGTTACAACAACCAAGCCAATTCTAGTAGAGCAGCGTTCTGAATATGAGTATGCGATCGCGGGCACCCCGGTAGACTGTATTCGTATTGCTCTCGGCCATCTTTGCCCACACGCTGAAGGCGTACTGTCTGGCATTAATGCTGGCGGCAATTTGGGAACGGATGTTTATATCTCTGGCACAGTAGCCGCTGTTCGAGAAGCTGCCATGCATCGGATTCCTAGCATTGCCCTATCCAATTATCGGCAGGGAGACTGTGACATTGATTGGGCGATCGCAACAAGCCGAAGCATCCCAGTTCTTGATAAGTTGCTGTCTGAACCGATAGAACCAGGAACTTACTGGAACGTAAACTTACCCCAATATTTTGCTCAATCCCCAGAACCTAAGCTGATAGTCTGCGATCCTTGCACTCAGCCTCTGCCCAATATGTTCCGAGTAGAAAATAACCACTTTTTCTATAGTGGTGAGTCTATAGTGGTGAGTATAGAAACCGTGCCTATGATGCGGGGAGAGATGTGGAGATCTGTTTTTCAGGGCAGATTGCCGTAACTCAACTCTCGCTTTAAAAGTGGATTCAAAGTCCACCTTTTTGCTTAAAAACTATTCTTAGGGCGCTTGATTATTAAAGAATAGATTTTGTTTAGATAATCAACCTACTAAAAATTTGTATTACGTTTTGTGAAAAACAAGCAAGAGATCAGCGTAGCTTAATGCATGATACAGAGCCGATTTGACGGATTGAGTAGAATCACTTAAGCTTTTTTTAGGTGTTCTTTGTGTGCAGTCAAAAAGCGTTAGGCGTTAAAAGCATTGGTTTTTAGGGCATATTGACATAAAAATTCAAGGGAATTGCTGTTTTTATAGAAAAACGGGTCAGGGAATACTATGCTTTCGATTCAGGAGATTGTTAAAGAGGCATTTACGACAGGTCTACTAACAGTAGAAGCAGAGGAGCAACTGCGACAGCTTTTAAGAACAAAATATGATGCGAAAGACTTCAAAGCATTTATGTTGCTTCAACATGCTGTTGTGTCTGGCTCTATTCGTCAAGTATCGCGTGAACCAGTTATAAACCGACCGTCCTTAGCGATCGCGTCTTAGTAAAATAATTACAGCCCCTGCAAAAATATTGCGAAAAGGGGGAGCTTATCTGCGGATAACCTCCCCCTTTTTTGAAACTGAGGCGTAAATGAACTAAGACGCGACCGCTGCTGCAACTTTTCTGGTGGGTTCCTTGCTCACCTTACGAGTAACTGGCGCATCTGTAGTTTGCATCAGGAACACAAGCAAAGGAGCGCTTTGCATTTCGCGCCTGAGCATTTTCACGAGTTCTCGCTCAATTTGAGTTTTTACTCCAACCCAATCAATGCTGTTGGCAACATCAGCATGGGAGGGTGCCAGTTCTTTCCAGTAGTTTCGGAGAACGATCGAGATCGTTTCACGAGTTTTATCTTGAAAGCGCGATCGCTCAACGGAAGTGACCACCCCTCGGAAATGCACTTCTGGCTGAGCCACTAATTCGCCTTGGTTGTTAATGGTAGCGGCAATCGTAACAATGCCTTCCCCAGCAAGCCGCTGACGTTCTTTCAGCACTTGAGCGTTCACTACACCAGAGCGAGAGGAATCAACCAATTCAATCCCAGAAGGCACTTTACCAGCAACCCGGATAGAATTTTCAGTTAGTTCAACCACATCCCCATTGTCAATGATGATCATATTTTCTGCTGGCACTCCGACACTTTGAGCCGTTTGGGAGTGTTTGACCAACATTCGATGTTCGCCATGAACCGGCAGGAAAAATTTAGGTCTGGTTAAGCCCAGCATCAATTTTTGGTCTTCTTGACAACCATGCCCAGACACATGAATTCCATGTTCTTTGCCATAGATCACCTTAGCGCCCAACATCATCAGCTTATCAATGGTGTTTACGACTGCGATCGTGTTTCCAGGAATGGGATTAGCAGAAAAGACAACTGTATCGCCGGAACGCACCTTAATTTGGCGATGATCACCATTGGCAATCCGTGTCATTGCCGAAAGCGGTTCGCCCTGAGAGCCTGTAGTCAAAATCAGCACATTTTCGTCGGGCACTTTTTGAATCAGGTGCAACGGTTGCAACAGATCATCTTCACACTTGACGTAGCCTAGATTTCGAGCATGAGCAATCACGTTTAGCATGGAGCGCCCTAGGATGCCTACCACTCTGCCATGTTTTTTAGCCAGATCCAAGATCATGTTAATCCGATGAACTGAGGAGGCAAAGGTGGTGACTAATATCCGTCCCTGAGCTTGCCCAAAGACGCGATCGAGGTTGGGATAAACTGCGCGCTCCGAAGGCGTAAAACCAGGAAGTTCGGAATTAGTGGAGTCGCTAATTAAACATTGAACGCCCTGTTCGCCATAGTCAGCTAACCGCTGAAAGTCGAAAAACTCGCCATCTACAGGTGTATGGTCAACTTTGAAGTCACCGGTGTGAATCACGACTCCAACAGGAGTCCGAATGGCAACGGTGAAGCTATCCGCCATGGAGTGTGTGTTGCGGATAAATTCTACAAAGAAAGCAGAGCCAAGCCGGACAATATCTCGTGGACCCACGGTGCGAAGTTCAGTGCGATCGCTGACTCCAGCCTCTTCAAGCTTGTCTTGCAGCAGCGCCATTGCCAGCCGAGGACCATAAATCACTGGAATATCAAACTGCTTTAGATGAAAAGCGATGCCGCCAATGTGGTCTTCGTGCCCGTGGGTGACGATCATGCCTTTAATTTTGTGGCGATTTTCCCGGAGATAAGTCATGTCGGGGAGAACGATGTTCACTCCGTGCATCCCGTCAGTTGGAAAAGCCAGACCTGCATCTAACAGAATAATTTCATCGTTAAATTCAAACACACAAGTGTTTTTGCCAATCTCGTGGAGACCACCGAGCGGAATAATTTTGAGAGCGGTTGCAGAATTTGTTTGGGTCATTTGCATCATTTAGATAGAAAGATTTTGAGTTAAAGAGAATTCAGAGTTCACTGAAAGAGGTTCGATTGAATGAAGTCTTGGGGAAAGCAGTCGCTTGTTGAAGCTGAGTTGAATAGATGAAATATGAGCGGATTTGAAGAAGTAGACAGGGTTTGAGAGTGTCCATCTTCATGTTTCTACAGTGTTAAGCAGACGTTATTCAGTTGTAGAAAGCTTAAATAATCTAGAACTAGAGAAGCGCTAATTCTGCCAGAACTGATTTTAAGGTTTGAATGACCTCAGGAGGCGCATTGGTGAGCGGAGAGCGGGTAGAGCCAACCTGCCAGCCTTGAATTTGCAGTGCTGCTTTCACTGGAATTGGGTTAGTGGTCAAAAACAACGCCTTAAATAAAGGGAATAGAGCAAGGTGAGTGTGAATCGCTGCTTGAATATTACCGTCAGAAAAGGCTTGAATCATCGATTGAATCTTTGTTCCGACAAGATGACTTGCAACGCTGATAACTCCATACCCTCCAATTGCCAGCAGAGGCAAGGTCAGGGAGTCATCTCCAGCGTAAATAGCAAAATCATCAGGAGTAGAGCGGCGGATTTGGCTGACTTGATCAAGGTTACCGCTTGCTTCCTTGATTGCTACCACATTAGCAATTTCTGAAAGCTGAATAACTGTTTCAGGCAAAAGGTTTTGTCCTGTTCTTCCTGGAATGTTGTACAGCACCATGGGCAGATCGGGAATTGCTTCTGCGATCGCCTTAAAGTGATTATACATCCCGGCTTGGGGCGGCTTGTTGTAGTAGGGAACAACCTGCAACGAACCATCTAACCCTAGTTTAGCTGCTTTTTGAGTAGCTTCGATGGCTTCCTGAGTAGAATTTGATCCGGTGCCTGCAATTACTTTCGCTTTTCCTGCCACAGCCTGCTGAACGACCCGAAATAATTCATATTCTTCGCTCCAAGTCAAAGTGGGCGATTCACCCGTGGTTCCACACACGACTAAAGCATCACTGCCATTGTTGACTAGGTAGTCAGCTAATTTTTCTGCGATCGCGTAATCTACAGCGCCATCCTCATTAAAGGGCGTGACCATCGCAGTTAAGACTCGTCCAAAATTCTCCACACTGTATCGATCTATAAAAGGTTATTACAAGTCACTACTGCTCATTTTAAGCAGGTTACTCCATACTGCGAATTAAGTCACTGCCACCATAGGCTTAAGTAGCTGTTTTTGCACAAGCAACTCGGCAATTTGAACAGCATTCAGCGCTGCCCCTTTACGAATCTGGTCGCCACACAGCCAAAGCTCCAAACCACAGGGATGAGAAATATCTTGGCGAATTCGACCCACCAGCACATCATCCTTCCCACTCGCGTCTATCGGCATTGGAAAATAGTTCGCTGACCAATCATCTACCAAGCGGACTCCAGCAGAATGACTCAGAATGTCTTTTGCCTGAGCCACGCTAAAAGGCTGCTCAAACTCTAGGTTAATCGCTTCTGAGTGCGCGCGCATTACGGGAACCCGTATACAGGTTGGAGTGATTTGCAAATCGGCAACTCCAAAAATTTTGCGCGTCTCGTTCACCATCTTCATCTCTTCCTCACAATAGCCCTGCTCGTTCAAGGGAGAGTTATGCGGAAAAAGATTAAACGCTAAGGGGTAAGGAAATATTTCAGCCACTGGCTCCTGCCCGTTGAGAATTGCCTGCGCCTGAGTCTTCATTTCTTCCATTGCTCTTGTGCCTGCGCCACTAGCAGATTGATAAGTGGCGGCAACAATCCGTTGAATGGGTTGAACTAAATGCAACGGATAAATTGCGACTGCCATCAAAATAGTGGTGCAGTTAGGGTTCGCAATAATTCCCTGGTGGTGGGCGGCGGCTTGAGGGTTAACTTCAGGGATAATCAGCGGCACGGTGGCATCCATCCGAAAAGCGCTGGAGTTATCTACGACCACGGCTCCCGCCGCGATCGCTTTCGGTGCCCAAGCTTTAGAGATAGATGCGCCTGCCGAAGCTAGCACTAAATCAATGCCATCAAAAGAGCGATCGTCAACTGCCTCAACCGTTAGTAGTTCGCCTCGAAATTGCAGTGTTTGCCCTGCCGATCGTGAAGAAGCCAATAGCTTTAAATTGGAAACCGGAAAGTGACGCTCTTCCAACAGCGTCATCAATTCAGTGCCAACGGCTCCTGTTGCGCCTAATATGGCAACTCGATAAGATTCAACCAAATTACATATCCTCCAATAGATTGGCTCGGTTAATCAGTAACTCTTCTGAAAAATAAAATTGCCTAAAAATCACTATTAGCGTAAATCAACTGATAGCGTTGCCTAACGCTTTCCTAACAAAACTGTTTTTTTAACGATCTTTTTTTAACGGTGCTCAAGATTTTAGCGGATTCTTGACTAGATTAATGACAAGATTGGCTGCGTAATGCTGCATATTTTAGGCTGTCACCTCGTAACTATGTATGTTTATCTCCCTTCGTCAAAGTGGAAGGATGAGCCTAAGACTCTAGCTTCATGGTAGTTTGCGGGTGTGAATTTGGATTCCATCGATAAGGCATCACCCATAGGCAATCAGAATCCGTTAATATATCTAATTGCAGCACTGCAAACTATTTAACTTGCTATTAGTTGAGCAATCTTTATAGAGCGAAAGCAAAAGCTAAAACTAGCCATTTTTCTAGCGTTATTATGCAATTTAGAAAATTCAGGTAAAACTAGACTCTAGTTTTTTGAGGAATGCCTTTTGAAAAGCTGCTCTCATTTCTCCAGTTTAACTCTCACGCTAAAATCACCGCAATCTCTTTAGAAATCAATGAAAGTCATCCAGGAAAAGCTTCCCGCCAGCCAGATCGGTTTGCAAATCGAAATTCCCTCCGAAGTATCTAAGAAAGCCTACGAACGAGTAGTGAAAGAGTTCACACGGTCAGCTAATGTTCCTGGATTTCGCAAAGGCAAAGTTCCCCGCCAAGTCTTGATTCAACAAATCGGCTCAAGTCGGCTCAAAGCTGCTGCGGTTGAAGAGATCGTGGAAGACAGTATTAAAGAGGCGGTTAAGCAAGAAAACATTGAGGCGTTAGGCAATTTCCAATTGCGATCGTCTTTTGAAGAGTTGGTCAGTCAATTTGACCCAACCCAACCCCTAACCTTTTCTGCGTCGGTTGATGTGCAGCCGAGTGTTGTGTTGAAGCAGCACTCAGGTTTGCAGGTTCAAGCAGAAGAAATAAAACCCGATCCTAAAAAGGTTGAGGTTGCATTGCAACAATATCGTGAACAAATGGCGACCTTGGTTCCGGTTGAGGGGCGTGCGGCTCAACTGACAGATGTGACTGTAATAGATTTCAAGGGCGTGTTACGCAGCGACAATCCAGAGCAAGAACCCGAACCGGTTCCGGGTGGAGAGGCTCAAGGGTTTCAGCTTGAACTTGCAGAAGGTCAGTTTATCCCAGGATTTATCGATGGCATTGTAGGTATGAATTCTGGTGAGACGAAGGATGTATCGGCAACCTTCCCTGAAGCCTATCCTCAGCCCGATGTGGCTGGGCGGGAAGCCATTTTTACGATCACCTTGAAGGAGCTAAAGGAAAAAGAATTTCCTGAGCTAGACGATGAATTTGCTCAAGATGCCAGTGATGGCGAGTTTGAAACTCTCGCAGACCTACAAGCATCTTTAGAAACTAAGTTTAATCAAGAAGCTGAAGACAAGACAAAATCTAATAAAGAACAAGCGGTCTTGGATGAACTGCTGAATCATGTCGAAGTGGATATTCCAGAGACATTGATTGAGCGTGAAGTGACGTTCATGATTAACCAGACTGCAATGCAACTCCAAAATCAAGGGATTGATGTTCGCCAACTCTTCACCCAAGATATGGTTGAGCGCCTGCGCGAAAACTCTCGACCTGATGCAACTCAGCGGATCAAGCGTACCCTAGCGATGGGCGAAGTCGCAAAACAAGAGTCTATTCAAGTTCAACCGGATGAACTAGCTACCAAGGTTGCTGAGCTTTTGAAAGAGTTGGAAGATCAAAAATATGATCAGCCGATTGACCAAGCGCGGCTACAAGATGTGGTTTCAGAAGATTTACTCAAAGAAAAAATTGTGGATTGGCTGATTGAGCATTCTACATTCGAGCTTGTTCCAGAAGGCACGTTGACTAAGGAAGAAGACGTGGAGGAACTAGCGGAGGATGGTGAAGCTACTGAAATATCTCCAGAAAGTTCAGCGGAAACCATTGCTGCAAGAGACTTTGTGGAAGAAGCTGAACCTACAACCCAATCTATAGCTGATTCCAAGGTGGAAGTAGACGCGATCGCTGATGTTGATGAGCCAGTCGTCCCTGAAGTGGTTGAAAAAGCACGTAAGACCACTAAGAAGTCTAAAGCAGGCTCAGAAGACTAACCTTTCTTCGGCTTTCACAAGTCTTTAATGAGTTGAGGCATAATGTTGAAGAAGGCTTGTGCAATCGTGCGATCGCAAATGCCCAATCTAAATTTGAATAACTTCAGGCAAAACGCTGGCTATGCTTACATCCAACGCTGCTAACTATTTAGTAACCAGTTTTAATTCTTTGGAGGTTTCCTCTCTAACTCCCAATAACGTTGTTCCAATGGTGGTCGAACAATCAGGACGAGGAGAGCGCGCCTTTGATATTTATTCGCGGCTTCTAAGAGAGCGGATAATCTTCTTGGGCACTCCTGTGGATGATACGGTCGCTGATTCTATCGTGGCTCAAATGCTTTTTTTGGAAGCGGAAGATCCTGAAAAAGACATTCAGTTTTACATCAACTCTCCAGGCGGTTCTGTTACGGCTGGCATGGCGATTTATGACACAATGCAGCAAGTTCGCTGTGATGTTGCTACAATTTGCTTCGGGTTGGCTGCAAGCATGGGAGCTTTCTTACTGACAGCAGGTGCCTTTGGTAAACGGATGTCGCTTCCCAGTTCTCGGATTATGATTCATCAACCCCTTGGCGGTGCCCAAGGGCAAGCAGTAGACATTGAGATTCAGGCTAAAGAAATTCTTTATCATAAGCGGAAGCTGAATGAGCTACTGTCTTATCACACAAAGCAGCCATTTGAAAAATTAGAAGCAGATACCGAAAGAGATTTTTTCATGTCTGCCGAGGAAGCAAAGAACTACGGTCTGATTGATCAGGTTATAGTTCGACAAAATCTTCCAAAACCCGGAGAAGCGGTTGCTGCGGTATAGGTTAAGAGGAACATATGTCTAAGTACGACTCTCATTTGAAATGTTCTTTTTGTGGCAAATCTCAGGAACAGGTTCGCAAACTGATTGCCGGACCAGGGGTTTACATTTGTGACGAATGTGTAGACTTGTGCAACGAGATTTTGGATGAAGAGTTGTTTGACTCTAGTGCAACGGCTCCTCAACCTGTTCCACGCCGCGAAGCCTCTCCTGAAAAGCGAAAGTCGCGATCGTCCAACATTTCCTTGGGTCAGCTTCCAAAACCACGAGAAATCAAAGGGTACTTGGACGATCATGTGATTGGTCAAGACGACGCAAAGAAGGTGCTTTCAGTAGCAGTCTATAACCACTACAAGCGGTTAAGTTTTTTGCAGGCTAAAGGGAATGGAAAGGTTTCGCCTGAAGATTCCATCGAATTACAGAAGTCCAATATTTTACTCATTGGACCTACTGGGTGCGGCAAGACCCTGCTTGCTCAGACTTTAGCCGAGATTTTGGAAGTTCCTTTTGCTGTGGCAGATGCGACTACCTTGACTGAGGCAGGTTACGTTGGTGAAGATGTGGAAAATATCTTACTGCGTTTGCTGCAAGTAGCAGATTTGGATGTGGAAGAAGCCCAGCGTGGCATCATCTATATTGATGAGATCGATAAGATTGCCCGAAAAAGCGAAAATCCTTCGATTACGCGGGATGTTTCGGGAGAGGGCGTTCAGCAAGCTTTGCTTAAGATGCTCGAAGGGACGGTGGCAAATGTTCCGCCGCAGGGTGGACGCAAGCATCCGTATCAGGACTGCATCCAGATTGACACCAGCAATATTTTGTTTATTTGCGGTGGTGCCTTTGTTGGGTTGGATAAGGCAATCGAACAACGCATTGGCAGAAAGTCTATTGGTTTTATTCAGCCTGGAGACACCCAATCGAAAGACAAGCGCACGGCGGATATGTTGAAGCATCTTGAACCGGATGATCTTGTGAAGTTTGGGATGATTCCAGAGTTCATCGGGCGCATTCCAGTAATGGCAGTGGTCGATCCCCTAGATGAAGATACATTAACCGCTATTCTAACTGAGCCACGCAACGCTTTAGTGAAGCAATACCAAAAGCTACTGAAGATGGACAATGTCATTCTTGAGTTTAAGCAGGATGCGATTCGGGCGATCGCTCAAGAAGGATATCGCCGCAAAACAGGGGCACGGGCACTTCGGAGCATTGTTGAAGAGTTAATGCTAGATGTAATGTACGAGTTGCCTTCTCGAAAGGATGTTA
Source organism: Leptolyngbya sp. CALU 1928 (assembly GCF_056784215.1). Lineage (NCBI taxonomy): Bacteria > Bacillati > Cyanobacteriota > Cyanophyceae > Leptolyngbyales > Leptolyngbyaceae > Leptolyngbya > Leptolyngbya sp. CALU 1928. The sequence goes on from NZ_JBXBCE010000001.1 coordinate 440,670, forward strand.
CCTGTTGTACTATTACTCGCGATATGGTAGAAAAACGCTCTACTGCTGAGTTACTACTCCATCCGTCATCTTTGCCAAAGCCAGAATCTGCTTAGTAAGTTCAGTTTACTGCTTAACTATGATAAAGGTGCAATTTTGCGCCTTTAGATTATTTTTATGTGTCTTTAATTATGCCCTACAGTTTGGTTAACGGGATTAGCCACTATTATGAGTGGATTACCGCCTCCGGAGGCGCTGAGCCTTCTGGGAAACCAGTCATGCTGTTTATTCATGGGTGGGGTGGTTCTGCTCGATACTGGGAAAGCACTGCCCAAGCAATTTCCCATACTTTCGACTGTCTCCTCTGTGATTTACGGGGCTTTGGGCGATCGACTTTTTCTAACTCTTCAGATTTAGCGATCGCGGGTAATCTTAGCTCCCTATCTCCTAGCTACGAGCTAGAAACCTATGCCCATGATCTGGTTGAGTTACTAAACACTCTGGGATTAGAGAAGGTATACCTTAACGCTCACTCCATGGGTGCCTCGATCGCAGTTTTCTTTATAAACTTATATCCAGAGCGGGTTCAACAAGCAATCCTAACTTGCAGCGGCATTTTTGAATATGACAAAAAATCGTTTGAAGCGTTTTATACGTTTGGCGGTTATGTTGTAAAGTTTCGTCCCCGCTGGCTCTATCAACTGCCATTTATGGATCGGCTGTTTATGCAACGCTTTTTGCACCGTCCCCTGTCGGGAACCATCAGCCGAGACTTTTTAAATGACTTTTTAATGGCAGATTACGAAGCAGCAGTAGGCACAATTTTTACTTGTGTTAGCAAAAAAGCAGCGGAAGAGATGCCTGGAGAGTTCGCCCGGTTAAAGGTTCCAACTCTTCTTGTTGCCGGCGATCGCGATATTATTATTCCGGCTGAACTGGGGCAAAGAGCCGCCGCCCTTAATCCTGAACACATTCAGTACATTGTTATGCCGGATACTGCTCATTTCCCAATGCTGGAAGATGCGCCTACTTACCTGAAACACTTATCCAATTTTCTTAAGCTTGACTGCACCGCTGCTCAACCCTCAACTTCACAAATTAGCTAAATCTACTACGCTCTTAGGCAAAATATCATAGCTACCTAACACTTTTAGGGTATCTGTGTGATGTCTTAACTCTGCTAATGCCGATTGAACCGTATCTTGGCGAGTATCCGCTTCTAGATCAATAAAAAATAAATAATCACCCAGCGATCGCTTAGTTGGGCGCGATTCAATCCGGCTAAGGTTAATGCCCTTTTGGGCAAAAATATCCAGCGGCTTTACTAGCGCTCCTGGCATATCATGCAGACTGAAAGCAAGCGAGGTATGATTTCCGCCTAAAGAAGGTTGCAAGCCTAGCACCCAAAAGCGAGTGCAATTATCAGGGTGGTCATTGATTGGATGCGCCAAAATTGGCACTTTGTATAACAATGCGGCTCTTTGAGAAGAAATTGCTCCAGCACTCCTATTGTTTCCAAGTTGTTGCAGAGCTTCCGTTGTGGAGTTGGTAGGAATCAACTGAGCGTCAGGGCGATAGCGCTCTAACCAAGCCTGACATTGGGCAAGCGCTTGGGGATGGGAAAAAATTGTTTGAATCGACTCAATTTCATTGGCATGGGACAGCAAGGCATGAGAAATTGGCAGGACTAACGCCCGCTGAATTTGCAGCACATCTAATGTCCAAAGAGTATCGAGAGTCGTGGTGACGCTGCCCTCAATCGAGTTTTCAATCGGTACTACGGCTAAGTCTGCTTGTTTCAGCGCGACAGCATGAAGCGTTTGAGCAATACTCGGATACGCGCATAGCAAAGATTCTTGATGAAAATTTTGGGTCAACCAGGTGGAATAGATTAAAGCAGCGGCTTCAGCATAAGTGCCAGAAGGTCCCAAGTGCGCGATCGATACTGTCATCCTGTTCTAATCTCTCTTGTACCTAAATTACCAGCAGTTATACCTTTCACCATAAATTTTACCCTCTGACAAGGTTACAGATTCTCAGGATTGTTACAGCCCTTCACCTAAACAAGACTCAAACATTACAAATCAAAAGGATTTCCAAACTGAATAATTTCTATTTTTAAGCTGTAGCTCGAAAAGCTTTCTAGCACGGGTGCCACAGCAAAGCTACTTTAAAGAGACTTCTACTCCAAGTGGCAAGGAGGAATATACTTGAGTTATAAGGGTCTTCTCTCAAAAGACTAACCGTATCCACTTCTCAACTTGTTACAATAATTAGTAATTCGTTACACTTCATCCCGTTTTTTCAGTTGCGCCTCCAATGGATATTCAGTTTTTAGCTGCTCAATCGGTAGATATTCCTGTTGTTGAACAGCCTGTGCCTATTCAGCACTATTTGCGTCAACCTCAACGGCTCATTAATGCTTTGGCAGGCTCTAGCCAGATTGAAGTTTTGGGCAATGACCTGTTTCGGCTGAAAATGCGCCCCCTTAAATTTATGCTGTTAAGCTTGCAGCCTACGGTGGATATGCGAGTTTGGGCAGCATCAGATGGCGTAGTTCGGTTGCAATCAGTGCGGTGTGAAATTCGAGGGGTTGAATATATTAACCAGCGGTTTTCATTAAATCTGACAGGACACTTGCAGGTTATTAATGATCAACAAACGACTCGGCTAAAGGGAAAAGCTGATTTAGAAGTATTGGTAGAGTTGCCGCCGCCCCTTTGGTTAACTCCTAAGTCTATTTTGGAAACGACTGGAAATGGACTTTTGAAGAGTGTTTTACTGACTATTAAACAGCGACTACTGTATCAGTTGCTATCAGACTATCGAACTTGGGCGATCGCGCAAATTGAAGATAGAAAAATTGAGGATGGAGCTTTGAATCAGCCTATAACCTTACCCGCTAGTAGTTTTTAGGTTAGCTTTCAATCCTGACTTAAAGAATTAGAGCTATCTTCTAAAAGCGCTAGACGACAAGGACTAAAAGATCTACGGTGGTAAAGCGTGATGCCGTAGTTGAGAATAGCTTGTCGATGGGCAGAAGTGCCATAGCCCTTATTGGTTGCGAGTCCATATTGCGGGTAGCGCAGTGCCATCCGAGTCAGTAGTTCATCTCGCCATACTTTCGCAAGGATACTAGCCGCCGCAATAACGGTAGATTTTTGATCGCCTTTCACTAGTGTTTCTTGTAGGATCGATAGGTCAGGGATGGGTTGATTTCCATCAATTAAGCAAAAAGTTGGCTGAACGGGTAGTTTCATGATCGCCCGCTTCATTGCTAAGAGGGATGCTTGCAAGATATTGAGCCGATCAATTTCCCGCACCGAAGCATATCCAATCTGATAGGCAATCGCAAGAGAGCGAATTTGAATAGCAAACTGTTGACGTTGTGATGCAGACAGCAATTTGCTATCAGTGACTCCAGCGATCGCTAAATCATCCAAAGCGCTATCGGGCAAGATCACGGCGGCGGCAACCACTGGACCAAACAACGCCCCACGCCCAACCTCATCGACTCCAGCGATGATTAAGCTGGAATCCCAAGAGTGGGTTAGTCCCGGAAATTCAAGCTGCTCAGCAGTAAGGGGTTTCCTGCGCACCATGAATAATTGTTTAATCAGTCGTGCTGGCGGAAGACCGACGGCGACGGCGACGAACAATTCCATTATCGGGTTCAGGTTCAGGTTCAGGTTCGAGTTTGAGTTCGGGTTCCACAGGCTCAATGATCGCTTTTGCTAGCCTAGGCGCAATTTTAATGGGAGCCGCGATCGCTGTTTCCTCTTTCTCTTCGATAGGTTGAAGATAGGTGGATTTTTCCACTATCCTTGGCTCTACCGGACTCGCCGATGCTTCTAAGGCATCGACTGTTAGTGGAAGTGGGGGCACTTGTCCGGGTAAAACAACCGAAATAACCGCTGATTTAGGATTTTTTACAGTCTGTTGAGACAACACCAAGGGAGAAACCCCCATCCAAGCATAAACCTCTTGTTCTTCGGGGGTCATTTCAACCATCACCATCTCTTGTGGTTCCATCGGCTTACTTTCACGCCGCGATCGCCCCCGCTTTTCTTCTACTTCAGTTGAGACGGCTGCCTCTTTTTCTTCTGCTATCTCTCCTTGCTCTAATCCAGTGTCAGGACGAGCGCCATCTGAACGAGTTCGACTCCGCAAAGCAGTCGCCTCGCGGGAGTCGCGCCGTCCACGAGGCACTTCCCGCTCTCTAGGCTTGCTTTCAACAGACTCTTCTCCTTTAGTATCTCCATCTAACGCACCTCGATCTTCTAACCCATTATTCGGAAGCCTACTGGGCACTCGACTTTCGCTCGAAGCGCCACCTCGACCGCGATCTCGACCAGTTGGAGGCGGTGCTTCCTCACCCGTGCGGCGGCGGCGGCGGCGGCGATTATTCCCTCCTACTTCTTGATAATTGGGATGGCTCAGCATCTCTTGCAAATCGTCTGTTTCTTCATCCTCCCGGTCTTCCCAAGGAAATTCGGCAGGCAGAGAAATATCAGGTAACTCACGGCTAGGTAACTCTCGTCCACGGGGCGCTCCACGGTCTGAACGATATTCCCGAATGGGAGTCACCGTAGAGCTTTCAGCAACTTCTTCATCGGCATGATCGAGTTCACCTGGCAAATGTACGATTTGCCCCGTACCACTACAGGTTGGGCAAGCTCGCCCAAAGAGTTCATAGATGTTTTTACCTTGACGCTTCCGGGTTAGCTCAATCAATCCTAATTCTGTCAGTTGAGCAATTTGAGGACGGGCTTTATCCGATCGCAGGGCTTTATTGAAGTGCTCCAATACTTGCAACTGATCGCGGCGAGATTCCATATCAATGAAATCTACAATAATCACCCCAGCAATATTTCGTAGCCGAAGTTGACGAGCAATTTCGGTTGCCGCTTCACAGTTTGTCCACAATACTGTTTCTCGTGCCGTTGCAGACCGAGTGAAGGAGCCAGAGTTTACGTCAACAACCGTTAAAGCTTCGGTGCGTTCGATGATAATGTAGCCACCAGAAGGCAAATCAACTCTGGGTTTGAGCGCTTCTCGGATGGCGGCATTGATGCGGAAATACTCTAATACTGAGACGCGATCGCGGTGATGATCAATTAAAACGCCTTGAGGTAACTTACCACCGCCCCACGTTGTTAAATGCTGCTTTATTCGTCTCAACCCGGTGTGTGAATCTGCCACAATTCGATTTACATCACCACTGTATACATCTCGCAACACTCGCTGAATAAAGTCATCATCTCGATTGAGCAGCGCTGGGGCACGCGTCGAAGCCGCTTCCCGGCAAATGGTTTCCCACTGCTCTTGCAACGCTTCCAAATCTTCGATGATGGCTTCTTCCGGCACTCCCTCCGCTTCAGTTCGCACGACTAAACCCATCCCAGCAGGCTTAATCAAAATAGCTAATGCTCTCAAGCGGTTGCGTTCGTTTTCAACGCGAATCCGACGCGAAAGGTTAACGCCTTTTCCATGGGGCATCAAAACCAGATACCGACCTGGAAAAGAAATATTTCCAGTTAATCGAGGTCCTTTGTTGCCAGTCGGCTCTTTCATCACCTGCACTAGCACTTTTTGCTGAGGGCGTAGCAATTCAGTAATTGATCCGGCGGCTCGTTGCAGCTTTAAAGGTCCTAAATCAGTAACATGAATAAAGCCATTGCGGTCAGAGTCTCCAATGTTGACAAATGCGGCATCAATCCCTGGCAACACATTTTCAACAACCCCTAGATAAACATCACTAACTTGGTGAGTTCCAGTGGCAACAATTAGCTCTTGAATTTGATCTTCTGAAAAAACAGCAGCGATGCGGTGCTGTTCCGCGATGATAATTTGTTTCGGCATTCAGTTTCCTCAAGATTCAGCGATCTCATTGAGTGGCAAGCGTCCTGCTTAATAAACCACTCATCGGGTTAAAAACAATTTTTGAAAGCGATAGAAGCGATGGGACTTGCAGATGCAGCAAAAAACTCTCATCTAAGCTAGGTGAAGAGCCTAAAAACAGCTAGCCCCAACATAGAACAACTGAGCCAAGCAACTATATCTAAGACTGGAAAGCCCATATTCATTAGGGTATCAAGGTCTTGTTCATTAGTAGAAAGCTTAGTGAAGCAAGCTGCTCCCAGTATTAACACTGGCGTATGAAGCGGTTCCCCAGGCAATCCCAGTCCGCAACAGCTTCTATTGAAAAGCATTATAGCGCGTAGAGACTACCAAGATGTTAAATTTAATAGACCAGGGGATACATAACAATCTTGCTCCCATCTGGCTTGCAGTTCAAGCATCTTAATTTGAAGTGTGCTGCTAAGGCGAAAGTGCCACCTACGCCAGATGCAAAATCCGTGTCTTTGCACCGTCTCAAGTGCCATACTTCATTTGAATTTTGACTCCAGTGTTGGGACCTGCCACTAAGAAGACAGCCTGACCAAATTTCGGAGGTCCTGTTTTCACGACTGGATTATTGGAAAAGCCATAGCCTTCGGTGGGCATTCCAGCAGCGTTGCGGTTGAGTTTGCGATCGCCATTTGCGTCGTGAAATGCTGCTACCGCATAGCTGCCTGCCGCCAGATTTTTGAAGGAAAACCGTATTGGCTCCTCAGTAATTTTGACACACTCTCGTTTTGTGGATTTTCCATCTCCTTCGGGAAAGCCTTTATTTTCAGGAAAGAGCCGAATGCAGAGGAGACCTTTTTGGTTTTGCAGTCCACTAATTTCAACAGTTAGGTTGCCCTTAAATTTAGACTGGGCAGTCGATTGGTCGTGAATGGTACTTGCCAGTACGAGACTGCTCAAGGCCGCGATCGCACCCAACCCACCCTGTAAACTCCTCAGCATGACAATTCTCCAAAAAAGTGGGCGCAGACAAAATCACTGACAGCAAGACGCAACCGGGCGATGAATAGTTGCCGACTCTAGATTAATCGAAATCTTCCTTAATCTCAGGTCGTCCGCCTAAAGCCGTTGCGATCGCATCCACTACCCGCGCTACCTCTATCACCTCAAAGCCGGGTAGGGAAAAAGATTGACCTTTCGGAATAATCGCCTGCTTGAAACCTAGCTTAGCCGCTTCCTTTAGCCGCAGTTCCATTTGCGAGACGGGGCGCACCTGTCCCCCTAAACCCACTTCGCCAATCAACACCAAGCGTGGATCGACCAGGCGATCGCGAAAGCTGGCGACGACTGCCACTGCCACACCCAAATCTGCAGCAGGTTCACTCACGTTCAACCCCCCTGATGAAGCAACATAGGCATCCAGTTTCGATAATGGAATGCCGACTCGTTTCTCTAGCACTGCCAAAATTTGCAGCAGTCGATTGTATTCAATGCCCGTAGTAGAACGGCGAGGCGAACTATAGCTAGTGGGGCTAACCAAGGCTTGCAGTTCCACCACAATCGGACGGGTGCCCTCACAGGCGACAATTGTGGCACTTCCCGGCGAAACTTCTTCACGGTTGCCCAAAAATAATTCTGAGGGATTCAGCACTTCCTGCAAACCCTGATCCACCATTTCAAATACGCCAATTTCGTGAGTCGGACCAAACCGATTTTTCACCGATCGCAGCAATCGATGGCTGGCAAAGCGATCGCCTTCAAAATACAGCACTGTATCGACTAAGTGTTCCAATACTTTAGGACCCGCGATCGCTCCTTCCTTCGTCACATGACCCACAATAAACAGCGAAATATTCTGGCGTTTGGCAAACTGCATCAGCATGGAGGTACATTCTCGCACCTGCGCCACCGACCCCGAAGCCGAAGTCAAGGCATTGAAATGTAACGCCTGAATACTATCAATCACCGCAACTTGAGGCTGAAGCGACTCCAGTTCTTCCAAAATCGTGTCTAAGTCGGTTTCAGGCAAAAGATAAAGGGACGAGTCAGAAGAGGAGGTTTCAGGTTTCGGGTTCCGGGTTTCAGAGATAGATTGAGTTTCTAACCCCTGCTTTCTGCTCCCCGACTCCTGTTCCCTGTTCCCTTCCCCCAACCGCATTGCTCGCAGTTTCACCTGTTGCCCTGATTCTTCGGCGCACACGTATAGCACGCGATAGTGTTGTGCCAATTGATTCGCAGTTTGGAGCAGCAAAGTCGATTTACCAATGCCGGGGTCGCCGCCAATCAGCACCAGCGAACCCGGAACGATGCCGCCACCCAGAACGCGATCGAGTTCAATGTAGCCGGAGCCAAGACGGGCTTGGGGATGATCGGAGATTTGAGCCAGCGTCAGGGACGCTTTAGGTTGAGCGACGGTTTGAGCAGTGGTGCGTTTCCGGCTTGCAGTGCTGCTGACGCTTTGCCGGGTGGATGAATTCGCTGCCGAAACCACTTGTTCTTGTAAAGAGTTCCAGCTTTCACAAGCTAAACATTTGCCAAAATATTGGGAAAACTCAGCCCCGCACTCATTGCAAACATACAGCGATCGCGATTTGGCCATTATTTTTATCAGTTATAAAATAGCTTTGTTTATGAAAGAGACCTATTCGTCATAAATTGTTAAAAAACACTGAAATGTAACCAGGTAGGAATCTTTGAGGATTTCAATGTTTATCTATGAAGTACTATCTTAATGATAGGGTACGAAAATTAATGATTAGAAACTCAACTTAAGGAGCGGAAGGACGTTGGAAAACCATAAAGAAAAAATATTGGTTGTGGATGATGAAGCCAGCATTCGCCGTATTCTTGAAACGCGCCTTTCAATGATTGGATACGATGTGGTAACGGCGGCGGATGGAGAAGAAGCGCTAGACACCTTTCGCAATGCCGCTCCTGATTTGGTTGTGCTAGATGTAATGATGCCCAAGCTCGATGGATACGGAGTGTGTCAGGAGTTACGCAAAGAATCGGATGTTCCGATCATTATGTTGACCGCGCTGGGCGATGTTGCCGATCGCATCACGGGTTTGGAACTCGGCGCAGATGATTACGTGGTCAAACCTTTTTCTCCGAAAGAATTAGAAGCTCGGATTCGCTCAGTTTTGCGTCGCGTTGAAAAAACGGGTAGCTCTGGCATTCCTAGCTCCGGCGTGATTCATATCAACAGCATTCGGATTGATACCAACAAGCGTCAGGTATACAAAGGGGATGAACGCATTCGCTTAACCGGAATGGAATTCAGCTTATTAGAATTGCTAGTCAGCCGTTCGGGGGAGGCATTTTCTCGCTCTGAAATTTTGCAAGAAGTCTGGGGCTATACGCCGGAGCGCCATGTGGATACCCGCGTGGTAGACGTTCACATCTCTCGCCTGCGCGCCAAGTTGGAAGATGACCCCAGCAATCCAGAACTGATTTTGACCGCACGGGGCACGGGCTATTTGTTCCAGCGAATTCTTGAACCGGGTGAACTGGAGAAGGCGTAAGCTAGTAAGAGTTCGCGATCGTTCTTGATTTCTCCCATGCAAATCTACTTGGACTACAGTGCAACTACCCCCACTCGACCAGAGGCGATCGCTGCTATTCAGCGGGTTTTGGCAGAAGAATGGGGAAACCCCTCTAGCCTCCATGCGTGGGGTCAGCGCTCGGCGATCGCGCTGGAGCGTGCGCGTGTGCAGGTTGCCCGGTTAATCAATGCGCCCCCGGAGTCCATTGTGTTTACCTCTGGCGGCACTGAAGCCGATAACCTGGCAATTATGGGAGTTGCTCAGCACTATGACGCGCCTCAGCATTTGATCATCTCTAGCGTGGAACATTCCGCGATCACAGAGCCTGTCCGGTCACTAGAACACCAAGGCTGGCAGGTGACTCGGCTACCCGTCAATCGCCAGGGACGAGTCAACCCACTGGATTTGCAAGCAGCGCTATGTTCCAATACGGTGCTGGTGTCGATTATTTACGGTCAAAGCGAAGTGGGAACGCTACAGCCTATTTCTACCTTGGCAGAAATAACCCATCGCCATGGTGCGCTATTTCACACCGATGCCGTGCAGGTTGCTGGACGGTTGCCGATTGACGTACAAACCCTGCCCGTAGATTTGCTGTCCCTATCCAGTCACAAGCTGTATGGATCGCAAGGAGCGGGAGCGCTCTATGTGCGTCCGGGTGTGGCACTGTTGCCGTTATTGCTGGGTGGCGGACAGGAATCTCGATTACGCTCAGGCACTCAGGCCGTTTCAACGATCGCAGGTTTTGGGATTGCCGCAGAACTGGCTGCCGCAGAACTGGAAATCGAAACACCCCGCTTGCTACATCTGCGAGATCGCCTGTTTGACCAGCTTGCCGATGTACCCGGATTGATGCCCACAGGCGATCGCCTCCATCGGTTGCCGCACCACGTCAGTTTTTGTCTCGATCACGCCGATGGTGAAATTCTCACGGGCAAAGCCTTGGTGCGCCAGATGAATTTAGCCGGGATTGGCATCAGCGCCGGAGCTGCCTGTCGCAGTGGCAAGGTTACCCCCAGCCCCATTTTGCAAGCAATGGGATACCGCGATCGCGTTGCCAAATCTGGCATCCGCCTTACCCTCGGACACCACACCACCATTGAGGATATCGACTGGACAGCACTGGTTCTGAAACAAATATTGGAGCGATCGTCTAAGCCTGCGCTGACTCACGTTTAACGCTTTATTATACGTTGAGGATAATATGATAAGGTTTCAAACCTTTGTAAACCTGCAAGTCCTATCCTGGCTAGAAAGTGTTTTATGGGAACTCTGCTCATTTCGCTCCTCCCGTATATCATCGGCAGTGCGGTCGTGCCGCTGCAAATCATCATCGGTTTGTTGCTACTAAAAAGCCCCAAACAGGGATTGTTTAAGGCGATCGCCTATGTGGCTGGAATGACGATTACACGTCTGCTACAAGGCTTGCTGTTTGGTTTTATTTTATCCAGATCTACAACATTTGCTGACGGCAGTAGTGGGAAGAGTCCAGTCATTTCAACATTGCTTCTAGTGCTGGGCATTCTCTTACTGATCGCCGCCTACAAAAAATGGCGCAAGGCGGATGATCCAGATGATCCACCGCCCAAGTGGATCACCACGATTGACAGCTTAACGCCGCTTAAAGCCTTGGGAATTGGACTTGCACTACCCTTGATTGCAGCCAAGCTGTGGGTTTTTACGCTCAGTGCATTGGCGACGATCGCAGCAGCACAATTGGGGCAACCCACCAGCGCGATCGCCTACTTACTCTTTATCGTGCTGGCTGAATCCTTGCTGCTATTGCCAATTTTGATGCGTATTTTAATTCCCGAACGATCAAAGTCTGTACTTACAAGCCTTTCAGCCTGGTTGACTAGAAATAACCGACCCATCACCATCACGGTCTCGCTTGTTTTCGGTCTATTGTTCTTGCAGTCTGGTATTAGCGGATTACTTGCGTAGGAAGGTTTATCAGCAACGGCACGGCTCACAACTCGCCGATCTCTTTTGCCAGAGTAAACTTTTCCCAGGTTGTTGGAATAAATAGGATGCGTTTCAACCGACTGCTGGCGATCTGCTGAGGTAGTTTTTCAAGCGTCCCCAACTCCAGCTTGCAGTAACGTTTTTCACTGTTGGCAGTTCGAGATTCTTCAGGAAATAATTCCCAGCGGTAGACTTCATGGATTGCAGTCACCTCAGCATAGTAGCGAACCGCATGAGCTTCAGTGCCAAACACTTTCGTTTGATAGAATGCCAGCCATTTTGGTTGCCAGCATTTCCGCTGTTTTAGCTTTGCCACTTGGTCAACCGGAATGCGATACCAGTGCTGATCGCGGGCAATCTCCAGGTCTGCCCGGTTATTAAGGATTGCAATGAGAACTTCGCCGCAGCAAGACATGGGTAAAAGATACAAGGTGAGAGGAAATAAAGGAGAGCGATCTCATTTTTTCTAGCTATCCCATTCACCAATCAGTTCTTGCTAGCTCACCGTGAGAATCTACACTTTGTAAAGCTGAATCGCTAGGATGGAGGCTCAACCCCAGACAAACGGATGAATTGCGGTTTTTGCCGATTTGCTTTCTGAGAATTCCGTTCAGTGGCTTCTCAGATACGTTAATATTATTTAACACAGCACGATAAAAATTAGCTCCAAACTCTGATAACAGGAGGATACACCCCGGTGAATAAGCGGTGGAGAAACGTTGGTTTATACGCTCTACTGGCGATAGTTGTCATTTCTTTGGCAACCGCCTTTTTTGATGGTCGTCAACCCCAAGGCGGCCGAGACAGCATGCCCTATAGTGAATTCGTGCAGCGGGTTGAAGCAGGAAAACCACAACCCGGCGACACTGAAAACACGAAGATAGGCAAAGTTCGGATTAGCGGCGATCGCTCCTATGCTCGCTTCCGTGATGGCACGACCGAGGTTTCGGTTAACCTGCCCAGCGATCCTGACTTGATTGATATTTTGACGAAGAACGGCGTAGACATTGCCGTGATGCCTCAAGCTGAAGGAGGAGACTTCTGGTTCAAAGCACTCAGCAGTCTATTCTTCCCGGTTTTGTTGCTGGTGGGTTTATTCTTTCTGCTGCGTCGTGCCCAAAGTGGTCCGGGTAGCCAAGCCATGAACTTTGGTAAATCCAAAGCGCGAGTGCAAATGGAGCCTCAGACCCAGGTTACCTTTGGCGATGTGGCTGGAATTGATCAGGCAAAGCTAGAGCTAAATGAAGTAGTAGACTTCCTTAAGAATGCCGACCGCTTTACTGCGATCGGTGCCAAGATTCCTAAGGGCGTTTTGCTGGTTGGACCTCCCGGAACCGGTAAAACCCTGCTGGCTCGTGCGGTTGCCGGAGAAGCAGGCGTACCCTTCTTCTCGATCTCTGGTTCCGAGTTTGTGGAAATGTTTGTGGGGGTCGGTGCATCTCGCGTTCGTGATTTGTTCGAGCAAGCCAAAGCAAACGCGCCCTGCATCGTATTTATTGATGAAATCGATGCAGTGGGTCGTCAACGGGGTGCTGGCTTAGGCGGTGGTAATGATGAGCGGGAGCAAACCCTGAACCAATTGCTGACCGAAATGGATGGCTTTGAAGGCAATACTGGCATCATTATTATTGCCGCCACCAACCGCCCTGACGTTTTGGACTCGGCGCTCTTGCGTCCCGGTCGATTTGACCGTCAAGTGGTGGTCGATCGCCCCGATTTTGCGGGTCGTGCGGAGATTTTGCGGGTTCATGCGCGGGGTAAAACCTTGTCGAGTGATGTGGATCTAGACAAGATCGCTCGTCGGACACCCGGTTTCACAGGTGCGGATCTGTCCAACTTGCTGAATGAAGCAGCAATCTTAGCGGCACGGCGCAACCTGACCGAGATTTCAATGGATGAAGTCAATGATGCGATCGATCGCGTCTTGGCGGGTCCCGAAAAGAAAGATCGGGTCATGAGCGAAAAGCGCAAAACTTTAGTTGCCTACCATGAAGCGGGTCATGCCTTAGTCGGTGCTTTGATGCCCGATTATGATCCGGTGCAAAAAATTAGCATCATTCCTCGTGGTCGGGCTGGCGGTTTGACCTGGTTCACACCCAGCGAAGATCGGATGGATTCTGGCTTGTATTCTCGCTCCTATCTGCAAAATCAGATGGCGGTTGCTTTGGGTGGTCGGATTGCTGAAGAACTGATCTTTGGTGAAGAAGAAGTGACCACGGGTGCTTCTAATGACTTGCAGCAAGTAGCGCGGGTTGCCCGTCAAATGGTAACGCGGTTTGGCATGAGCGATCGCTTGGGTCCAGTCGCATTAGGTCGTCAGCAGGGCAACATGTTCTTAGGACGTGATATTGCGGCTGAGCGTGATTTCTCCGAAGAAACCGCAGCCACGATTGACGATGAAGTCCGCAACTTGGTGGATCAAGCCTACCGTCGCTCGAAAGCAGTGCTTTCCGGGAATCGCCATGTGTTGGACGATCTCGCAAATTTGCTGATTGAAAAAGAAACGGTGGATTCAGACGAGTTGCAAGAACTGCTGGCAAACAGTGATGTCAAAATGGCAACTATTGCTTAACTGCAAACTGTATAGCTTAAATGGTAAAAACCTGATTCCGGCAAGTCAATTTTCTTAGCTAGGGGTAACCTCAAAGTAGGTTACCCTTTTTGGTGCAGTAGGTTAACTGCACCGCCCCGATGGATTGATACTGACGCACCTCTACTAATTTCAGTGCTGTTTCCGGGTTTGGTGATGAGAGCAGAGGAATTCCTTCTCCTAAAATGATCGGCATGATAGAGAGGATATAGTGATCCACCAGTTCAAGTTTCATAAAAGCGGCAACGAGGGCGGCTCCTCCCACAAGCCAAATGCGCTGAAGCCCTTGTGATGTCATTTCCTGTACGAACTGATCGGGTGAGGTTGAAGTGAAAAAAACATCGGGGCGATCGCTGGTGAGAGCCTGCCGAGTAAAGACATAGGACGGTTTGCCGGGGTACGCCCACTCGCCAAAGCTCAAAACTTGCTCATAGGTGGTGCGTCCCATTGCTAGCACATCCACCGACTGATAAAAGTCAGCGTAGCCAAAATCCTCACCTGTTTCATCTGTAGGTAACCAATCTACACTGCCGTTGCTTCGGGCAATATAGCCATCGAGGCTAGTGGCAATATACAACACAACTTCTGTCATGGAATCGCTCTTTTATAGCTTGATAAATGACAAGAGACGCGATCGCTCACGTCTCTTGTTTGTTTTATTTTAAGACTCAGGTGAATTAGCTAAACTGCTTCTTACTAGCCTTCTCTAAATTGAACAAAACGCTTAGGGTTTGCATTGCCTGCTGTCTTGCCTCAATGTCTTGCTGGGCACGGAGTTGCACCATTGGATCATGCAGAATTTTGTTGACGATGCCGCGAGTCAGCGCTTCGATGATTTCTTGATGCTTTTCGGCAAATTCCGTGCCTAAACGAGACAGGGCTTTTTCCAATTCTTGGGCACGAATCGTTTCTACCTTGTCGCGCAGACTGCTGATGGTAGACACGGTATCCAGCGATCGCCACCAAGTTGCAAAAGTCTCCACTTCTTCATCCAACAGCACTTCTGCCTCCATTGCCATTCGCCGACGGGCTTCATGGTTTTGGGCAACCACCGCTTTCAGATCATCTACGTTGAACGCCTGCACATGGGGCAGTTCATTCACATCAGAATGGACATTACGCGGCACCGCAATATCGAACACCATCAAATGCTGAGCCGGATCAAGAACAGCTTCTAGCTTGGCGCGATCGAGAATCGGTTCAGTGGCGGCAGTGCTGGTGAACACCAGATCGGCATGGGGCAACCGTTGGGCTAAGTCAGAAATGGGATGCAACTGAAGCGTCACCTCAGGAAACTCGCGAGCAAGCTCTTTTGCCCGTTCCATAGAGCGGTTCAAAATTGTGATGTTGTTTGCGCCCTTAGAGAGTAAATGCTGCACCAATAAGCGCGACATTTTACCGGCTCCCAAAATCGTAACGCGACAGGCGGCTAGGTTCTGCACCTTTGTTTGCGCCATTTCCACTGCGGCTGAACTGATCGAAACGGCTCCTGTCCCAATACTGGTTTCGGTGCGAACCCGTTTTCCGGCAGTCAGAGATTGCTTGAAAAGCTGGTTTAGGGTTCGTCCAACTCCTTTATGCTCTTGACCCAATTTATGGCACTGTTTGACCTGCGCCAAAATTTGCCCTTCGCCCAAGACCAGGCTATCTAATCCGGCTGAGACCCGCATTAAGTGCATGACTGCATCTTGATGGAGCAACATAAATAGGTATGGACGCAAGTAGGCGATCGGCAGTTTGCTATGGTCACTCAAAAACTGAGTAATTTCCCGAATGCCGTTTTCAGTCTCGTTGACGACCACATAAATTTCCAGACGATTGCAGGTGCTAAGAATGGCAACTTCTTCAAGATGAGGATAGCTGCATAGCTGAGCGATCGCTTTATCGCAGCTAGTTTCTGGAATACTTAGCTTTTCTCGAACTTCGACCGGGGCAGTTTTATGGCTCAAACCCACAACAACGATGTTCATATGTCTTATTGATGTCTTATTTATTAAACCGCTTTTTTGAATGAAATTATTAGCCAATCAACAGCCAGCTTTAGGTTAGTTTTTAGCAGCTAACTGGTGATTGGCTCTACTTTTTAGTGCAATTGAATCACTTTAGGCTGATCAAACATGTGAATGGTATCTACAAATCGAGCCGTTTTTGATTGGCTAGAAATAACCAGCGTTTGGCTACGTGCCCCACCTTTGAAGAAGCTTACGCCCTTGATCAGGTTGCCAGAGGTAATCCCGGTTCCGGCAAATAACACATCTTTACCGGACGCAAGTTCGTCTGCGTCATAGATCTTGTCTGGGTCAGTAATGCCCATCTCATTCAATCGAGCAATGTTTGCTTCCTTGCTTTCTCCAATTAGCCCCGTTTTGACAACAGCGGGATCGTAAATCAGTTGTCCTTGGAAGTGCCCCCCTAAGCAGCGCATGGCAGCAGCGGAAATGACTCCTTCAGGTGCAGCACCAATTCCCATGAGGGCATGAATATTGGTTCCAGAAAAACCACAGTTAATCGCAGCACCCACGTCGCCATCACTGATCAGTTGGACTCGTGCGCCAGCTTCTCGGATTTCTTTGATCAAGTCAATGTGGCGATCGCGCTTCATCACCACCACGACCAGTTCATCAATGGCACGATCCAGACAATCTGAGAGAATCTTTAGATTTTCGGTAGCAGACTTGGTGATGTCTACATGTCCTTTGGCTGCCGGAGGAGCCGCCAGTTTTCTCATATAGAAATCGGGTGCCGCAAACAGTCCACCTTTTTCAGAAATCGCCAACACTGCCATCGAACCCGGTTGACCATACGCACAGAGATTAGTGCCTTCGCAAGGATCGACTGCAATGTCAATTTCGACGAGTTCATCGGGATTGCAAAACGTTTTGGCATCCGGTTGGGAACAAATGCCCACTTCTTCGCCAATGTAGAGCATAGGGGCATCATCCCGTTCCCCTTCCCCAATCACAATGCGACCTCGCATGTAAATTTTATTCATCCGCTCCCGCATAGCTTCGACTGCCACCCGGTCTGCTTCATTCTTGTCTCCCTTGCCCATTAACCGGGCAGAGGCGATCGCAGCCTGCTCAACGACTTCAATAATTTCTAAACCGAGTGAGTTATCCACCTCGTAAGTCCTCCAAACTGCTGATTTTGCGCGGTTTCGTACATCCACTTCAATGTATCAGTCTATCAAAAGGGGGAGACCTGCTCACCAGAAATCTGGGTAGAAGTGTGTGTAAAGTTTTACTGCTAAAGGGCGAAGAGCAGGTAACAACCAACAAGAGTCATTTGATTGGCTGAATTCGTAA
Source organism: Leptolyngbya sp. CALU 1928 (assembly GCF_056784215.1). Lineage (NCBI taxonomy): Bacteria > Bacillati > Cyanobacteriota > Cyanophyceae > Leptolyngbyales > Leptolyngbyaceae > Leptolyngbya > Leptolyngbya sp. CALU 1928. The sequence goes on from NZ_JBXBCE010000001.1 coordinate 457,904, forward strand.
CTGTGAATACTAGATGGAGTCAAGCCGAACTGCTATTGTGCTCGCTAGCTGAAGCGATCGATCAGTTTCAACATATACACTGGAAACTTTATCGGCTTTATCGGTTTTCTTTTCACCCAAGGAGTATTCTGCTGAACCCATTGCATTCACCCGCTCAGGTTCCTCATTTTGCAGAGCCAGGGCGCATCAATCCTAAAACTTCTCAGGATTTGATGCCAGAGGTAGCCTACAGCGCTGCATTGGATTACATTGTCTTCACCTGTGTGGATATTGCTTTTCTGTATGGCGATCGCCTGTTGCTCGCAAAACGCAATCGCTACCCACGCAAATCATGGTGGATTATTGGGGGACGGATGGTTGCGGGAGAAACTCCTATAGAATCTGCTCAACGAAAGTCATCCGAAGAAGCTCAACTCCATGACCTCACTGCTGAACGGTTTCAATACATTGGTGTATATTCCACTTCTTTCGCCTTGCGAGAACAGGCTCCAATTCATCATGGTTCGCACAGCGTTAATTTAACCTATCAAGTCACGTTGAGCGAGTCGGAAACCCAGTTACTTGAATTAACCAGCAGCGAATATGACTCTAATTACCAATGGGTTCAATTAGAGCAAATCGGCGAACTGATCGATCCGAATAGTCCGCTTGATCAAGCCCTGTTGAAAATTGTTCAAGACTTGCAAATTGAAAGGTAGGAAACGCGAATGACCCTCAACTCTACACTTGTAACTCTGAACTCCTTTTGTATTGTTGCTTAACAATCTGCCAAATGTAGATTTTGTATGGTAGTACAGTGGGGATATTTAGCATTGCAAAATTTAGCATTGCAACGTTGTTCTCTCAAAGTTTCGGGTATTAGTCGGAAGTTTTCAGCAATAGATTGCCTTGAATTGAGCGCAAATTGCCAAAGCGAATATATCATTAGCATCGCGCTGATTGATTTGTCTAACTTTTCTATCTTTCAGGATTCAGAGCTATGAGTGAAGCGGCGAGTTCAAACCCCGATCCAAATTCAAGATTATCCGAAGCCACCCAGACTAAAGGGATGCCTGTGAAGCAAGAAGATTTTACTTCCCGGCAGAGTAACGAGGGAGCTTCAGGCAAGTCTTTGCAAGGGGCGATTCATGAAGTGAGTCCTTTGGAAACCGCTGATTGGCAGCCAGTAGAATTTCCTGATGCAATGAGTTTGGCTCAGCTATCTCAGCCAGTGTCTTCTAAAAGTGAGCTTGCTCAGCCCAGCACTTTAGATACGGAAGCTCGTCAATCAGATTTGAGAAATCAAATTGAGCAATTACAGCAAGAAAATTCAGCGTTTCGGGTTCAAGTGAGCCAGCTAGAGCGCGATCTAACCCAAGCGCAGGTGGAGCTTCAGCTAGAAGTTACGCGCTTTTATTGCAAAGACTCTGAAGCAGCGATTTCGCAAAGCGAAGCCCTTAAGGGAACTGCGCCTCAGTCACCGCTGAACTCTAAAAATCTGGCTGCTATTCATCAGCAGATCAGCCACCTTTCTCAAGAATTAGACTTGTCTCAGAAAATGGGGCATCGTCAGCAGATTTTAGTCGAAACGCTCAGCGCCCAGTTAGAAAGCGGTCAGGAACGCATTGCCCACCTAGAGCGAGATTGCGCCATCACTCAGCAGCGATATAACGAACAGGTGCAGTTAGTATTGCAGGCAGAAAATGTTTGTCGGGATTTGCGAATGCGATTACACCGCCAGCAGCGACAAGCACTCCAGTTCAAAGCCGCCTTAGAAAAAAGCTTGGAGATGGGATCGGTGCAGGGAGCAGCGATCGCCCAGTCTGATTTAACTTCACCCGACGAGATCGATACGGCAACTCCTTTTATTCCTAAAGTGCAGCCAGTGCAACCTTGGTCACAGGGAATAGCAACCGATTCGCACTCTGCAAGTTGTCGGGGCGAGGAACAGGTTCTACTTAATCTATTTTCTAAACTGTTAATGGCGGATCAGCAGCCCGCAGAAGAAATAGAAATAACCCCAATCCAAGAAGTTGAGTTAGCGTCGATTCAAGTGGCTCCAAGGGTAGAGCAATTTCAAGAGGTTGAGTTAGCCTCACTTCAAGAGGTTCCAAGGGCGGATCAGAAGAATCAACCTGCTGATAGTGAGCTGGCATCCGCGCCATTGAGCAAGCCGCTATCCCCTTCCACCGAAGTTGTCACTTTTGAAGAGGTGTCTCACTATATGAGTTTGATTTTTCCCAAGCAGATTGATGCCCCTTCTCACCCTCACCCAGTTTCCCCATCGCAAGAAGCCGTTTTTGACGTTAGTCCATTTTTGGAGGCAGGTGAATCGAATTCAATCAAAACTCCTGCTGTGGAACTGCGACCGATCGCCAAGACTATTTTGCCGCCGTTATTGCATCCACCCCGCCCTAAACAATCCGTAGCCCCTCAACCAACCCCTTTAGAAGCAACAGCGCCACCCCCAGCCGTGCGTCAACCGGGTGCTCGCGAAGAGAATTTGTGGGCGGATTTAGCCAAACTGATTGAGCCGGATTCGTTAATAGACAATGCTTCTACAGAGGCTTCTACACCTGACTTGCCTAATCAAACGGTGGAGCAGGTTTCAGCACCTGCGAATCCATTTCAATCGGCTGCTAGCTTGATGAGCCATGAGGACGCTAATCAGGAACCCGGTGAGCAACCTAACAAGGGAGATCGCTCTAAGGCAGCAAAACCCCTGTCGTTAGATTTCTTTGCTTACATTGAAAAAAAGGCGGCTAATACACCCAAATCTGATACACCCAGATCGGACACGCCTAGACCTGAGGCTTTGAACGCTGCTTCCACCCCTAAGCCTAATGCAAACGCAAATCTGTCTCATTTTGAGAAAAAGACAGCCGCCCCTGAAGAAGCGCCAGAGTCGTCGTCTAGCCAACCTGCCACGAGCAAAAGCAAGTCCATTCCTTGCCCTTCACCAATCTTGTACCCCTTTCGCCCTACTAAAAAGCTGCAATCAATGTCAGCCGTAGATTTGCCATCCTTCTGACATGCGGCGCGTTGAATTAAGGGCTTTTACAGTCCATTGTTGATTCGGGCAACGGTGAAATAGTTGGAGCTTGGGTTGTCAGAGGGCGATCGCGTTCCACACTAAATCCTCCGGCTTTTTTTCCAGTCGCTTGGGGTTTTCCCATGCCGTCGGTCATGCCATAACTGCGTGCCAGCAACCAAAGCCACAGGGTTGGAAACTTGAATTCTATCCAAGGTTGCATCTGTCGTATCCAACGGGGAAACCAACTGGCAAATAGCGCACTGATAAAAGCTTGCAGCGTGAAATCGAAATAACTGCCAAGCCAGCGCAATAAATCTTTTGCCCCTGCCATTTGCCAGATCCACAGCAACAAAGCCGGATTTTTCCAGGCAGCCGTCAATGCCATCCGGTTAAATTGCAGCCAGCTTACCCGGTCTTTAATGAATGCTTCAGCGATCGCGGGAGGCTCGTCTGCCAGAATGCCAAAGAAGGTATTAAGCATCGCGTTTACTCGTTCTGGCGCAATAAACTTTCCAGTGGGCACCATCATGCCTTTAGAAAACAGCCAAGTCACCGCTACATTGCTCTGAAAGGCGCGAATTTGATTCAGATGATGGGCATCTAACAAATCGTGTTTGAGGGCAGTATCCAGCAGGTGTGTTAGGCGGGGTAGATTTCGCACAAGGGAGCCAAACCCAGTAAACACCAAAGGTGATTGCAGAGACGCAGAATCCCCAATAGCAATCAGCCGATCAAACGCCACGGTGCGATCGCGGCTGCCCACGCTAAAGTGCCCTGGAATATAGCCAAACGTTGGCTTTTTCCACACCAGTTTTTCCAGGTCACAGCGGCGATATTCTGGCAAAATCGCAAAAAAGTCTTCATACATTTCCAACAAAGAGCCAGGATTTGCAGGATTCACTTGATGGTAATGGAAGAGGTAAACGGTCAATTCTTCACCTTCCGCTGGAAATAGCTCCCAAATTAGCTGCCGCCCCCGCGAAATATCCCCGTGGCTGTTGAGCACGTCACCGTAGCGCTGATCCCATACGCCGGGTTCAAACCCGCTAGAAATGACTGCGCCCACTGTTGGACATACGCTGTCAAAGGTGCGTCCGCCGTTGAGTTGCCACGCGATCGGCGAAGCAGTGCCCATGGCATCAACCAACAGGCGACCGCTGACTTCTTTAGCCGTTTGAGTTGGCAAATACTGACACTGTACTGTGACTTGATCTCTGCCCACCTCTGCTTTAACAAACTCTGTTTCATCCCAAATCTCACCACCATGCTCCCGCAGTTTGGCTCCACACAGGCGCAGCAACTTTTCGGCATCCAATCCCACGTTCAGCACCGTCGGGGTATGCAAGACCGGAGCTTTTGCTTGAGGGGGATTATTGGCATCAAAGAACTTATGAAATCCATCTATATATTCGCGGGCGATCGCACTTTCAAACTCAGCCGACGTAAACAACCCCAGATCAATCAGATTTTGAAATTCACTGCGAGAAATATTCCATTCTCGGTTCATCTTGCCAAACGGCAAACGCTCAATCAGCAGCACTCGATAGCCCAACCGAGCCATCACCGCCGCATGAATCACGCCCAAAGCACCACCCAGATAAATCAGGTCATATTTCTCTTCTTTCTTCTCTTTTCTCTCTTCTTTCCTAAAAATTACTTGCTTCGGCTGCTGAGGATTTTGCACACTCTCCCGCCAGCGTTGCTCCCACCAATAAACCCGTTTCAAGTCATACTCGCCATTGGGCATTGCCTGAAAATATTTGACAGTGAGAGGATAGTGATCCTCTAACGCGGCAAAAACCGACTGTTGGGTTAAATCGATTTTGGGTGGAGCCGGGTAATGATTGGGAAATTGTTCCCGAATTGATTTGATCAGGTATCTTAAAATATCTTGCTCACGAGGAAGAGGACTTCCCCAGCGAAACGCCTTCAAATAGGTTGTTCGCTGAACCGTCCAGACGAAAATCGAAAGTTCATCTGGCAGGGCGATTTTCGCAGGAATCATTTTATGAATTGCGGGTTCAGAAATTTTTTGATCCGGGGGGGTAGTTGAAGAAGCGTAAATCTTAATTCCTGATGGGGTGATGCGTTTTTCCCCAGCTAACGGTGTAAAAACGCCTTGTATCCAGAGTTTAACGGCTGCTGTATCTGGGGTAGGAATTTCAATATAAAGAACTTCTTTCATTTGCACTTATAAACTCCTATGAACCGCCGCCAACAATCGGGTTAAGAAATTCTTAAATACGTTAAACTCTGCACAAGTTCGCACGCTGAAAATCTTTAAGTCCTTCTCATCCTAGTTTTAATAGTGCTTCTGTTGTTATCTTTGCTATGAATTATTCTATTTCAGCCAACCCTCAAAATGTGTCCTCCAAAAAGCCAGTGAGTGAGGAACTGATTGCTGCTGCGATCGCGGGGGTGATTCAAAGTGCTCGTTCTAATGGACAATCTTTGGAAGATTTAATGCGTGACGTTTTGGCAGACGATGCGTTGCTAGATGGGCAACAGCGCCGTTGTCTGGGGGAGGTTATTGAAACAGCTTGGAAAACGTTGCCCAATTCTCTTGGCTCTTTATGATTAGCTCTTTATGATCTGACTCTGACACTTGAACTATGGAGCGGCGATCGCAAAAAGATATAATCCTCAAACATGGAAGCGAACCATTGCATTTTTGAGATGAATTTTTGAGAGGCTGAGAGCGCATGGATAACAAATTGATGTTGATGATTCCCGGACCAACACCGGTACCGGAAACTGTGCTATTGGCAATGGCAAAGCATCCAATCGGACATCGCAGCGGTGATTTTTCCGCAATCATGGCAGAAGTTACGGAAAACTTAAAGTGGCTGCACCAAACCCAGAATGATCTGCTGATTTTGGCGGCAAGCGGGACAGGCGCAATGGAAGCAGGCATTATTAATTTCCTCAGTCCAGGCGATCGCGTTTTGGTGGGCTGCAATGGTAAATTTGGCGATCGGTGGGCGGAAGTGTGCGATGCATATGGGCTGAAAACTGAGAAAATCACCGCCGAGTGGGGTAAACCGCTCGATCCAGAGCAATTTCGTGCAGTTTTAGAAGCAGATGCCACTAAAACTATTAAAGCTGTGATCATTACCCACAGCGAAACCTCCACAGGTGTTTTGAATGATTTGGTCGCTATTAATCGCCACGTCAAAGCTCATGAAGAAGCGTTGATCATCGTGGATACAGTCACCAGTTTGGGCGCAGTCAGTGTTCCAACCGATGAATTAGGGCTGGATGTAGTCGCGTCGGGTTCGCAAAAGGGCTACATGATTCCGCCGGGATTAAGCTTTGTTGCCGTTAGCGCTAAGGCATGGAAAGCCTACGCCACCGCAAAATTGCCGCGATTCTATTTTGATCTGGGCAAATATAAAAAAGATTCTGCCAAAAACACCACTCCTTTTACTCCGGCAATTAACCTAATTTTTGCGTTGCAGGCATCCTTGCAGATGATGAAGGCAGAAGGATTAGAAACTATCTTTGCGCGCCATCAACGACTCACTCAAGCCACGAGATCGGCTGTGAAAGCAATGGGGCTACCGCTGTTAGCTCCCGATGAGAATGCCAGTGCTGCGATTACAGCGGTGATGCCCGACCAGGTAGACGCGGAAAAAGTTAGATCGGTGATGAAGAAGCGGTTTGATATTGTTTTAGCCGGTGGACAAGATCATCTGAAAGGTAAAATCTTTCGGATTGGGCACTTAGGGTTTGTCGGCGATCGCGATATTTTGGCGGCGATCGCGTCTTTAGAAGCCACCTTGCAAGAGTTGGGCTATGAAAACTTTTCCCCTGGTGCCGGTGTTGCAGCCGCAGCCAAAGTCATTGCAAAGTTCTAAATAGACTGTTCGTTAGACTATCCAAACCTGATGTACAACTGACACGCCCTCATTCCAACCCTTCTCCCCCAGGAGAAGGGCTATTTGTAGTATTTATGCAAAACACCTACCGACAAATCAGCGCTAGCGATCGCACGATTCTAAGACACGCCTTGGCTAATAAGCACTGCCGTCTTTATGGGTAAAACTCCAGCGGGTAGACTGAGTGGCTGCCAAGTCATCATCTGGGTAAACAACCTCATCACCCGGAGCGCGATCGCCCACTTCCAAATAAACTGCGTCTGCTTGCGATCGATTTACTAACTGGTGCCCGTCTGCTTTTCCTGCCGGAAACCCTGCCGCCATCCCTGCTTGCAAAACTTGCTCTCCAGAATCCGTAAGCAGCGTTAGCTCACCCTCCAACACATAGACAAACTCATCTTGGCGAGTATGCCAATGACGAATGGAAGACGCGGCTCCGGGTGCTAAATAAACTCGATTCACCCCAAAGTTTTTTAGTCCTAGCGCATCTCCCAAAGCATACCTGCTGCGTCCAGCCACCTTTGCTTTTAGCGGCTCAGGATAATTCGATCCCGTTCTGGGTAAAACAGTTTCAGGATTCAAGGCTGGTAAAAATAATTCTTTAGGCAGCATGGGTTTGCTCCAAAATCCATTGGGCTGCATTGGCAAGATCTTTGGCGATGTAGTCAGGCTGGGTTTCGTGTTGATAATCGCCGCTGAGGACTTGTTCGCCAAAGCCTGTTTGCACCAAAATCCCGACGCAGCCTGCATTGTGCGCCATGTCGATATCGGTGGCTTTGTCGCCCACCATAAAGCTTTGGGCAATATCTAGATCGTGCTCCCAAGCGGCGGCGACGAACATCCCTGTGTTGGGTTTGCGCCAAGTGCTGTAGCGGGTGTATTGCGGATCGGTGCCGCCTTCGGGATGGCTGAGGTAAGGGCAGTAGTAAAGGGCATCTAATCGTGCTCCGGCTTCTTCTTGCAAAAGGCGGCAGAGGCGATCGTGGAGGGCATCCACATGACTGGCGGGATAGTAGCCACGAGCGGGACCGGATTGGTTGGAAACGAGGCAACAAAACAATCCGCGATCGTTGAGTTGACGCACTGCCTGGGCAACACCCGGTATCAAATGTAAATCTTCTACTTTGCGGATGTAGCCTGCTTCGATGTTGAGAACTCCATCGCGATCGAGAAATACGGCGGCTCTACTCATAGGATATTTAGGATGATCTCGGCATCGCTATTGTCGGCGATCGCAGCCCCATTTCGCGAGATGAATCTAAAATTATAGCTTGGCACTCTAACGGAGTTGCTTAATAACTGACAGTGACTAGCGAAGCAATTCAGGCATGAAGCGTGGTAGCACTGGTATCTTCCCAGCAGATGGATAAAGCGATCTCGCCCACCGACCCGCTGAAGAAAAAGGCGATCGCGATCGCCTTCAATCGCTTTAGCTTCCAATTTCATTGACTCAAACAATAATATCTAGTGTAAGAAACTGGGGCAGATATTATCTACCCTGCCAAGCTTATTTACTATCAAAATTCAGAGGTATAGCCTCCCAGTATCAATTATGAATGCTGGATTTTCTTCTAAATCCGTTACCATAAACAACCACCTCTGCACCCCCATTCACTACTGTCGGGCTAACAATTTTTACGCCTATGACTCCATCGTAGCCAGCATTTTTAGCCTTTTGCTCTAATTCTTTCAAAGCAATATCCACAGCATCTTGGATCATCTTCTCATAATGCTTCATGCGTCCACCTAACATATCTTTAACATTTGATTGAATGTCCTTGATAACATTAGCTGAGTTGACAATAACAACAGTCAACAATTCACCAACCTCGATTTCCGGTTCTTGTAGATGATCTAGACTAATCAGCATTTGATTCACTCAATAATTTTTACGGCTTCTTGATTTTCATCAGTTGACGGTAAATCCAAATACCTGCTGCTGCAAGTAAGCAAATCAGCACAACGATGGGTACGGCAATGAAAAGTAGAGTTGTTGGAATACCAAACTTATCCGCTATTAAGCGCCAGGAAATAGTACCAGAAAGCACCTTTAAAGTTCCATCAACCAGTAACGAAAATGAATTCTTTTCTGATTCCCAAAACTGAATCGCAGTAGTAATCTTACGACTCTGAACAATGTGAGCCATAACATTAGCGTTTCTAACGATTGGAGGATAATCATTTATCAGAAACATGACAAGTTGATTTTTCTCTAACTGTGTTAGATCCCCTAAATATCCAGCTAACCGTTGAAAATCTTCTGATGACAACTGCTTAGACAGTCCTACTAAATTCGGTTTGGATAGCGATAGTAGCTGACGAATAGAACCAATATCAAGCAGGGAGAGCTTAGATATGGTCAAGGGATCTTTAAGATCTAAAAGTTCTATTAAGAGTTGACGATCTAGATCTTGAGGAGATAGCTGCTTATATAACTCTAAATTTACTACATCCTCAATATATTTACCTGCTAGATCCATCCAGGCAACTAATGAGGATAAATCGTGAGTGGTTTCAAGAATTTTATAGCTAATTTCTGGCAAGGATAATACACGCTCGAACGTCCCATCCTTAATGGATGCGATCAATTGGCTACGCCCCATATTGTTTAAGGCGATACCGACTAATAAAGATATCCTTGATAAATCAGATAAATCAAATTCTTTTTTAGACAAAATTGCTTTGAACTCAGGTAGTTCCTTAGCTAAGCTCAGTGTTTCTCGATAATCTTTTTGGAAGTCTAACCACACAGCATAGAGTTCATTGGAAATTTCTCGTGAAAGTTGGGAAGTCTCACTACCAATTTCTTGCTCGATTGTTTTCGCTATCTCGGTCTGAATATCTTGCTTAATCTCTGGTTTTTTCAGATTTCTCTGAATCTCTGGCAATGCTCCCTCGAAACTTTGGACAAAATCACCAGCAATCAAGACAACACCCACAAAGTGACCAATACCAGGGATCACGCCAATTGCAAAACGACCCAAAAGCCTTTCTCCTACTTGCTGAAAAACCCTATTTACAATAGTGCCAACAACTTTCTTTCTGATTCTTGCTGTGATAGCGGCAACCAACACAACACTAGTTCCTGCGAATGCAAATTTATGCTTATTAATATACTGAACGGTATCTGGTTTCAAAGAAGTGATCACAGCAGGATCTGGTATAGTGGGTGGAAATTTGCCGAAAGTGGTGACAAAAGTTTGTGAATATTGGCTACCAATAAACTTCTGGAGACAATCCATTGCATAAGATGAGGATTGAGCAGCAACTACTTCTAGTTTATCTGCAAGGTCTTCAGCCATATTTTCAGATAGCTGATTCAGCCCATTCTTCAAAGAGGATGAATTGAACGCAAGCTGAGTAACTTCATTAGCCAATTCTTCTGCTTTATTGGGCAACCAACTACTCTGAAATCGATTAACCAAGCCAGCATCATTCTTGACCGTCAATCCTGCCTTATCGATCTCAGAGTCAATAACTGAGTCAAGCTTTAATGTCTGCCATTGCTGATTAACAGCCTTTCCAAAGTCAACGTTAGGTTGATCGTTCAGAAATTTTTGGATAGTGTCGTTTAGCTCACGACGTAATTGTGCTTCATTAATTTCTTCACACTGAGGAAGAAGATAGTCTGCCTGCTCAGGGAGTGGTGCTGCATAAGCAATCGAATTATTTAGCATGAAGCAAAACATCAAAAAGAGCAAAAGTACTCTTTTCATAAAACCTGAGATAGCTGAGAAATGCATAGCTAGTATCTCTATATCTAGTAATTAGTGCTAAAAAATTGTTTCCACTCAATGAAACCCTGGATTCATCAAGGTGACGAAGTGAAAAATCTGCATCAAGTTGCCGCCTCTAGCTGCTTTACTAGATGACCAATGGATAATGCTGTAAAAACTATCATGCACCCCAGAAAAGATAGTAAGCCCAGCCACACGTTTACTGCGAGCAGGATGGTTGAAATAGCCAGGATAACCAAGACTCCAACTACATTAGCCAGCAAAGACTCAATACCAACTCTAACCCTTACCCGTGTGAGCAGCCACTGGACTAATCCAATTGAAATCCCCATTGACAACATCCCCCAAATTCCAGCGGTGCCGCTTTCATACTGGTTACCTAAAAATCCAAGCATTCCAAATAGGCTTATTGCTCCAACAACAACCGTCGCAAGCAGCCATTGAATCCAGAAACCCAAACCAAATTTAATTTTTGCCTTCAGTGTATAAATGTTTTGAAGGAGTTCTTCATTCGGAGAAGATTGAATGGCGGCTTCACAGGTCTGCAACGCTTCGTCATGGCGACGTAGCTTGAAGTAGCACCAAGCAGATAAGTATAAAGAACGAGCTTTTTCGTCTGGGGCTTTCTGAGTTAATTGCTGAAGTAGAGGTAAAGCTTTCTCATAATTTCCTTGATCAAGGAAACTGGATACAGATTGCCAAAGTTGTTGGCGTTCTAAGTTTGCCTGTTCTTGTTTCCAAACTTGATACTGATCGTATGCAGGCTTCACTGTCTTGTAGAAATCAAACGCCTTAATCGCTAGTTCTAACGGATTACCAGAGTACATGGTGCTTCTCCCAATATTTTCGACAGATAGCTACATAGCAGGATTCCCAAAATGTAACATCCCAAAATAGATGAGTAGGTGGAATTTTTCCGTATACGATGCCGTTTGAGGTGCATGGCTGTTAGCGATCGCTCATCTTTTTCAGCGTCGCTTCTGTGATCTTTTTGCCCGTTTCTCCCGCCGCACTTTCCACAAACTTGGTGAATGCCAGCGTTGCAATCGCTGTGGCTGTTAACGTAATCGGATCTGCCATCGGTGCTACCTCAAACTGCTTGCTTTCGTTGTAGCCTATCTTTGATGAATCCCTTACAGTGAGCAGCAATTTGGTAGAAATGGCTCAAACCATTCGCCCTTTTCCCGCTTTCGCCATTCGACTCTCTTCACCTTTCGCCCCTAGCCCCTAGTCTCTATAGAGTTATACTTGAGTTCCAACGCCTACTGTATTTCTACTCAAATTTTTATTCAAAATGCAGCCCACCGACCCGAATAAGTTTACTGACAAAGCATGGGAAGCGATCGTTCAAGCACAGGATGTGGTTCGCCGCTACAAGCATCAACAGCTTGAAGTGGAACACTTGATGGTTGCCCTGCTAGAACAAAAAGATGGGCTGGCGGCAAAGGTGTTAAGCAAAGCGGGAGCCGAAACCCCGCGTTTGTTCCAGCAGATCGATGATTTCACCAAGCGACAGCCCAAGGTGGCAAGCAGTGAACAACTATATTTAGGGCGCAATTTGGATGTGCTGCTCGATCGCGCCGAAGAAGCCCGCATCAAGTTTCAGGATGAGTTCATCTCCGTGGAACATATGCTGATGGGGTTTGTGGTCGATCCGCGATTAGGGATGCGATTGATGCGAACCTACGAGCTTGATCCCAAAAAGCTAGAGGTGGTTATTAAAGAGATACGCGGTAGCCAAAAGGTGGTGGATCAAAACCCTGAATCTCGCTATGGAGCGCTGGAAAAGTATGGGCGCGACCTGACAGAGCAGGCAAAAGCCGGCAAGATCGATCCAGTGATTGGGCGCGATGAAGAGATTCGCCGCGTGGTGCAGGTGTTGTCTCGTCGGACAAAAAATAATCCGGTGCTAATTGGGGAACCAGGGGTGGGCAAAACCGCGATCGCCGAAGGATTGGCGCAACGGATCATCAATGGCGATGTGCCGGAATCGCTAAAAAACCGCAAGCTGATTGCGCTGGATATGGGTTCATTGATTGCCGGAGCTAAATATCGCGGGGATTTTGAAGATCGGCTGCGATCGGTTCTCAAAGAAGTGATGAACTCCGACGGGCAAATTGTTCTATTCATCGACGAACTGCATACCGTCATCGGCACGGGTTCCACTCAGGGTGCCATGGATGCAGGGAATCTGCTGAAACCGATGCTGGCACGGGGCGAACTCCGCTGCATTGGTGCAACGACGATCGATGAATACCGCAAATATATTGAAAAAGATGCTGCTCTAGAGCGCAGGTTTCAGCAAGTGTTGGTGAATGAACCCAGCGTGGAAGACACCATTTCTATCCTGCGCGGCTTGAAGGAGCGCTATGAAGTCCACCACGGGGTCAAGATTACTGACTCTTCCCTGGTTGCCGCTGCCACTCTGTCATCGCGCTACATTGCCGATCGCTTTTTGCCTGATAAGGCGATCGACCTGGTAGACGAAGCCGCCGCCAAGCTGAAAATGGAGATTACCTCCAAACCTGTGGAACTGGAAACCATCGATCGCCGCTTGATGCAGCTAGAAATGGAGAAGCTCTCTCTGGAAGGCGAAGGGAAACTGGGCATGTTAGCGTCTACTCGCGCCTCTAAAGAGCGACTGGATCGAATTGAGCAAGAAATTGTCGATCTGCAAGTGAAGCAAGAAGTCCTTAGCAGCCAGTGGCAGGGCGAAAAGCATGTCCTGGAAGAAATCAAAAAGCTCAAAGAAGAAGAAGACAAACTGCGGGTGCAAATTGAGCAGGCAGAACGCGCCTATGACCTGAATATTGCTGCCCAACTGAAATACGGCATGTTGGAAAAAGTGCAGCGCGATCGCGAAGCCCAAGAAGCCAGTCTGCTGGAAATTCAGGCGCGGGGATCGGCTCTCCTCCGAGAGCAAGTCACCGAAGCCGACATTGCCGAAATCGTCGCCCGATGGACGGGGATTCCTGTGAACCGCCTGCTGGAATCGGAACGACAAAAGCTGTTGCAGTTGGAAACCCATTTACATGAACGAGTGATTGGACAAAACGAAGCGGTGGAAGCCGTGTCTGCTGCTATTCGACGCGCCCGTGCAGGCATGAAAGATCTCGGTCGTCCGATCGGTTCCTTCCTATTCATGGGTCCCACTGGCGTAGGCAAAACCGAGCTTGCCCGCGCCCTTGCCGAATTCCTCTTCGACTCCGACGATGCGCTGATCCGGCTGGATATGTCGGAGTATATGGAAAAGAATTCCGTTATGCGAATAGTTGGGTCACCTCCAGGCTATGTCGATTCGGAAAGGGGCGGACAACTGACTGAAGCCGTTCGTCGCAAACCCTATTCGGTCGTGTTGTTAGATGAGATTGAGAAAGCTCATCCAGACGTGTTTAATATATTTTTGCAAATGTTAGATGATGGTCGGATTACCGACGGACTGGGGCGTACAGCAGACTTTCGCAACACAGTTATTGTGATGACGAGCAACATTGGCAGCGAGTTTATTTTGGATGTGTCAGGCGATGATGATCGCTATGAAGAAATGCAAAAACGGGTGACGGCTTCCCTGCGAAAGCATTTCCGCCCAGAATTTCTCAATCGGATTGATGACTTGATCATCTTCCATGCGTTGGGTCGCGGCGAACTCAGCCAGATTGTGGGATTGCAAATCCTCAAAATTCAGGCGATGCTATCCGACCAAAAACTGAAGCTAGACATTACCCCCGCCGCCCAAGACCACATTGCCGCCGCCGGATACGACCCGACCTATGGCGCACGTCCCCTCAAACGCGCCATTCAGCGCGAACTACAGAACCCGATCGCCACCAAAATTTTGGAAAACACCTTTGCAGAAGGCGACACGATCATGATTGATGTCGCAGATGGAAAGCTAACTTTTAACCAAAAACCCGCGATCGCCAAGGGCGAATTTTCGGTGATTAGCTAATCTATAGGTTGAACCGAGCCAAACTCAGTCACAGGTCGATTAGATGAGCCTTCGTAATGAGCAAAGTGGTATTCACAGTCCTGTTTCAATCAGCGCCAATCGTCTAGTACGAAAACATCTGATCGGTTGTAACCAGGCTCATTTGGCTTGTGCATGATGACACCGATGATTTCAGTGCGAAACTGTCGAGCCAGCATTCTGGTATAAGCTGCATCACGGCTAGTATTCACTCCAGCAACGAGCCGCAACATATTTTGAGTCGCCCCATAGGCTTCACACTGATCAAGTAACTGCTCAAACTGTTCTCCGGCTTGTAGTCCTGGGCGTACGGCTCCAAACTTGATGTAACAGACATCGCTGCCGGCTTCGCTGCCTGCACCACAATGACAAATCGCGAATCCTGTTAGACCTGTGTCATCCCCCATCAAAACGGTATCCCCTAGATTCTGAGCATAAACAGCTTCAATCTCACGCGACAAATCTAGCCCTGCATAAATTGCATCTGTGAGTTGAGAACACTCCTTAAGATACTGCGATCGCTGCTGAGGATCGAGTTCAGAGTACTTCATTCCCGGTAAATCTTGCTGAACTGCCTGAATAGGTTTTGTCATGATGAATGTCAGAAAGTTTGGATAGAACCCAAACTTTTGATAAAGCGCATGGTGCTTGGGGCTATTGGGAAAGGTAAATAGCCCAGCGTGTTGCGTTCCCCATTCAGCAAATCGAGCCAACATAGGTTCAATTAGATGTTGAGCAATGCCTTGACCCCAAAAATCTGGATGAATTGTGAGCGGGCCAAACAGACCCACGCTACCCCAAGAAATAGCAATGTTGGAACCGACCAGTTTCCCATCCATCTCCGCCGCAAACGCAGATGTCGGATCAGTTTGCCATCGGGGGCGAATATAGTGGGCATCACCGCCAAAGTCGGTGGGTTGAGGCAATCCAATAAAAGTGCCAAAGGCAAGCCGAAAGATATGTTCAGCCGCCGTTAGCTCATGTTCTTGAAGGAGACGAATCGAGAGGGGCATTGAGTGGCGCTCTCCGTTACCAGTGTGAAAAGTCTAGCAATAGATTCTAGCTGTTTTAGTTTTTGTGCCAAATTCGCGATCCTGGATTAGCCTTGTAAAGCAGATTTTTGATCCTCCTGATTTGTGCCATGACTTCTAGCGGTTCTAACGATGTGCATGTTATTGGGCAGTTTTCATCGAACCAATCATCTTTGGCGCAGGGGCTGAGTCAGCGATCGCGCCTTGGTTGCCGTGCTGTTGTCATCAGTATTACGGCAGGATTGGTCGCTGCGGCATTGCCGCCTCAGTCTGCCCAAGCCCAAAACACGCCCTACTGCCAGCAAACAGCCGCCGCGATCGCCCAGAAAGCCAAGCTGCGTGTGGAAGCGGTGAAAGGTAACGCAGACGCTCAGAAAAAATATAAAGCATTGCTGGTGCAACAGGGCGATCGCCTGCGAACTTGCCGCACCCAGACCTGGCCTCAAAATCAAGCAATCTGGATTCGGCTCTATGCGTGTGATACCAAACCCGGCGCACTTGAAGCAGTCCTCGATCGCATTGTAGATCGTGGCTACAACCAGGTTTATGTCGAGGCATTTTACACGGGTCGGGCGCTGCTGCCCGTCAACCAAAATGCCACTCCTTGGCTATCTACCTTGGCGGGTTCTGGTGCCGACAATGTTGATTTATTAGCACAAGCGATTCAAAAAGGACGAGCGCGCGGGCTGAAAGTGTATGCCTGGATGTTTGGTCTGAATTTTGGCGCAAACTATCTGCGCCGCTTTGATCGCCAGCAAACCTTAGCAAAAAATGGGTTAGGGCAAACGAGCTTAACCGCCCATGTGATGCCGGGACTCAGCACCGAGTTAGGAAAACTCAATCCAGATGAAGTGTTTGTTGATCCCTACAGTCCTCAAGCCCGACAGGATTATTCGTCGCTAATTTCGGCGATCGCTCAGCGCAAACCCGATGGCATCCTATTCGACTACATCCGATATCCACGCGGCAGTGGCGGTGCTTCAGTCGCTAGCAAAGTCCAAGATTTATGGGTGTATGGTGACGCATCCCAACAGACGCTTTTGCAACGTGCCCAAAATGCCAGCGGCGTGGAGCTACTACGACGTTTTTTGCAATATGGCTTTCTTAAAGCCAATGATTTGAAAGAAACCAATAGCGTTAAAAATCTGACAACTTCCTCCCTGTCAGAACAGCGCCCTACTTGGCAGGGAATTGATAGCTCACGGATTCCTACCACCTTGCCAACTGCGAAACAAGCCACACTATTTCAGGCAGAACTCTGGCGATTAGCGGTTGCCCATGCGGGTCAAGGAGTAATTGATTTTGTCAATGAAGCCACAGGCAATGTCCAAAATCGAGGCATGGCGACTGGAGTGGTGTTTTTTCCTGATGGCAACCTGACGATCGGGCAGGGCTATGATTCGCGGCTGCAACTGTGGGATCGATTTCCAACTACGGCAGAGTGGCACCCCATGGCATATGGGGTCTGTGGCAATACCAGTTGCATCATGCAGCAAATTCAGCGAGTGTTAAGCCGTGCCCCGGCGGGAGTGCAAGTGAAACCAGTACTGGCTGGAGTCTGGCAAAAATCCGTGGGCAACCGTCCACCGTTGGAAAACCAAATGCAGGTGCTTTATCAGATGGCACCGCAACTTAAATCGGTGAGCCATTTTGCCTATTCTTGGCAAGAACCCGGCTCAGACCGCGATCGCAAAGCCTGCACCGTTCGCCCTTAAAGCGTGCGATCGCCCTTAAGCAAACAGACAGCGATCGCTTGCTCACGTCGAACACTTGGAAAATGATCTACAGCCAGGACTTTTGAGACCGAGATCGCACCAATGACACTCACCTTACTACCGCGATAAAAGGGTTTGAAGTCGTAAGCTCGTGCTCCAGACCTTGCACGGGCATGCGTTCGCATCAGTCCCAGCAAAACTCCCATCTCATCAAGAAACACTAAGTCCTTGAGGTCTACCCCCTTGACTTGGGTCCAATACTCCGCTCTTAAGCGTTGTACGCGTTCGCTCGTCGCTTGGTGGGCGCGGAGTGTTTTTTTTGGCGTGGTAAATCTAGTCGCTGGAATGTCCGACACATGGTGCTTTGGCTTACCCATAGTCCAGTCGCATCAAACAATAACTCACAGTATTCTGCCAAGGTCGCATCGGTCTGTTGCTCGAAGATCGCCATCAACTGATCTTGATGCTCCATCACCGCACTCACCGACCCACCCTGCTTGCGTGGCACCACATGACCTTCTGTCCGCTTCTGAGTGACCCACCGCTCGACACAGTTTTTGCTGACACAGAAGCGCTGCGCTACTTTTCTGAAAGAGCTATCTCCTTAAAAATTCATCGAGTGGATCACCCGCTTCGAGATAGTCGAGTAACGTTTTCACTGGCACACGAGTTCCAACAAAAACAGGGATTCCTCCCAAGATGTCAGGATCACTATGAATAACACGCCCTACGGTTGTCATATCAGCTACCCAATAGCAGGAGTCCCTTTGATCTTAGCCTACAACTCCTGCTCAAAATGCCTATCGGAAGCGATCGCCTCAATACCAATTTGAGGGTAGCTCTACAACCTTAGATCGCAAAGCCTGCACCGTCCGTCCTTAAAGCCTGCGATCGCCTTTAAACAAGCAGACAGCGATCGCTCATACGCGAATCATACTACTCATAATGTGTCCACATTCGCAAAATTTTCACCGTATGCTCAGACTCGATTACCTCGTACCCAAGACGATGCTGAATGTTAATTCGCCGTGAATACGCCCCTTCTAGATCTCCCACTAACTTTTCGTAGGGTGGTGGGTTCTGAAATGGATCGGTTTGAACAATGTCAAGTAAAGTTTGCGCTTTATCTCGTAAATTACTAGAAGTCAGCTTTTTGGCATCTTTCTGTGCCTGCTTAGTGTAAACCAAATCCCAACTTACCACTCCAACTCCGGATTGCATTCCTCGATCGATGTTGCCAATCCTTCTCGAATCGATTCTCGCATTCCCGGCACCGAGAGCAGATACAGTGTTTCTTGCACCGATACCCAGTCTGCTTCAGACAACAATACGGCGTTGCTACTCTGCCCTATAATCACAATGGGTTGATGCGATTGGCTGACCGCATCAATCAAACTCTGCAACTGTTGTTCAGCTTCATTAACTGGGATCATCGTGCTCACATTTGCTTAAGTATACCTTCCTAGATACCATCGACGGCTGATTGATACTCTCCTATTGTGCACGATTCATGCAAACCACACTGAAACAAGCAGGCAGTGATCGCAAAGCCTGCACCGTTCGTCCTTAACCTGTAACGAGCCTAACCTAATCTTGCTTGGGCATTAGCCAGTCAGTGGTTTCCAGCACCAGCTTCACTTCTGCGGTGCCCGTATTCACATACTCAATCACCTTAAAAGTGCAGTCATATTCCCAGCCTGTGGCATCGGTGATGACTTTAGCGATCGCCTGCTCCAGTGCCTTTGTGTTCACCTCTTTCAGCTTATTTTCCAGTTCCATAGTTCCCTATTTTGCGCCAGCGCCAATCTTCTCCATCGCCCTGCATTGTAGGCTGTTTTGACCCGTTATTTTTGATCTGCTCCTCTTCCCTAGCCAAAAGCTACTTGGAGTTTCCGTAATGGAAAAGACTGTACTTCTGTAAAAGCACAGGAAGCGGATAACTCTGAGCCATTAGAACCCATCCCAAGATTCTGAACTATCTGATTGCCCTAGGCTCTGTAAAGCCTTTATAAGGCACTTCTAAGTTTCTCAAACCTTTTATAAAGCGTTGCCAACACCTCCGGGTAACACTCAGAACTGGGGATTGAGGTAGTTGATGGCACACGCGACCGCTTATATGGGTTAGTGAACAATCGGCTTCACCGGCACCGCTACTGATCCAACCCAACAAACTGTCGGCAAACTTACTTGGAGAAAAAATGTCCGCACCCACTCTTTCTCGCTCTAATGTCAACCATTTCATTACGGGACCCAGTCTTCCAGCCATACAGAACTCTTCCTGTGAGATCGCCTTCATCGACTCCCGCATAAATGACTTATCTGTTCTAATAGCAGCTTTGAGAACGGGCATTCAAACCTATATTCTGCACCCTGAAGAAGACTGCATTGAGCAAATAGATGCAGTACTCAAGCTCACGGGTACAGTCCATGCGCTTTATTTAATCGGTCACGGCGCACCAGGAATCATGCACTTGGGACGAGGAGAACTGAGTACTGCTACGATCGCCACTCACGCCGCGATCGTGTCTCGGTGGCAAGTGCAGGAAATCCTGCTCTATGGTTGTCAAGTCGGACAAAATCAAAAATTATTAGAATATTTGCATCAACTAACAGGAGCCGGAATCGCTGCCGCCTCTGATGTGCTTGGCAACAGTTCACTTAAAAGCAATTGGTTGTTGGACATTACGGTTGGACAAATTGCAGTTTCTTCGGCATTTCAGGCAACCGCCTTGGCAAGTTACAAGGGCACCTTTGCAGAAGTTTACTTTGATGTCTCTTCAGTCTTTAATGCCGATGTCATTGTCAATCGCACTGGAGGAGCAACGGACTTAACTCAAGACAGCCTTGATAATGTCTATGCTCTAGTTACCCAGTCCTTCGCCGATTATACTTTCCCTCTCAATCCGAATGGGTTACCTGATGACGGACTCTTTGCCGCCAACATCTACCATCCCACAATTGCTCTTCAATACAATAATGCGAACAATGGTAACAACGCCAGGTTAATAGAAACTCCAACTGGTTCTTTCAATTTCGCTGTCACCTTAGATACTTACAGTGAGATTCATATTGCTGCCTTTGCAACACAACAAGCTACTGCCGCAAGCCTTGTGTTTAATTACAGCGATGGCACCACTGAGCTAACCAATTCAGTTCCAATCCCCGACTGGTTCAGTTCAATTGCTCAATCAACGTCGCAATACTATCTGATTGATGGGCTGGATCGGGCTACTCCTGACGCATCTGGCTATCAAGACACAAATAACCCTGCTGTATTTGGGTTTCGCTTTGTCAATCCTAATCCCACTAAAACGGTGAGCAGTATCACGGTTGAAAAAACAGACAGCACTGGATATTTAGCATTTCTAGGAGCAACCGGTATCCCTGTTCCCAAGGTCAACCTCTCAGTCAACAGCACCGCAGGCACGGAAGCCAACACCACCGTCATCACCGTCACTGCCACCGCCGCCAGTGCGGTTGTGGGTGACCAGACCCTCAACTTAGGAGTGTCAGGCACCGGCATCACCGCCGACGACTATACCTTGAGCAGTCCCACCATCACCATTCTCAGTGGACAAACCACAGGCACCGCGACCTTCACCGTAGTTAATGATGTCCTGGTTGAAGGCACCGAAACTGCGACCTTGACCCTCAGCAGCCCTTCGACTGGCATTGTCCTGGGTGGCACGACTACTCAAGCGATTGCGATTACCGACAATGATTTTCCTAATGATGCCCCCATTCTGATTGATACTGTCGTTACCCTCAACAGTGTGCGGCTCAACGCCCCCGCTCCCCTCGGTGCCGTCGGCACCAGCATCTCCCAACTCGCCAACCTCACGGGCGGTGGTGGACAAAACAACGTGATTGACCCCGATGCGGGCGCAGTCACTGGCATCGCCATCACTGACACCGACACCAGCCACGGCTCTTGGTTTTATAGCACCAATAATGGCGCAAACTGGACACCCCTTGACCCAGTCTCCGATACCAATGCGCTCCTGCTTGCCGATAACGCCAGCACCCGCCTATACTTCCGTCCCAACACTGGCTACACGGGCACCCTTGACAAGGCAATCGCCTACCGCGCCTGGGATCAAACCAGTGGCACCAATGGGGCAATAGCAGACACCACAACCAACGGCAACTCCACCGCCTTCAGTGTGCAATTTGATACCGCATCGCTGCAAGTCAATCGCACAGATACAACCGACTTTACCAAAGATGGCAAAACTGACATTCTCTGGCGCAACAGTGGCAGTGGGCAGAATCTGGTCTGGGAAATGGATGGCACCACTTACAAAACTGGCACTTTCATCAATAGCATAGCGGCAAATTCAGGGTGGGAGGCTGTCGGAACGGGCGACTTCACCAAAGATGGCAAAACCGACATTCTCTGGCGCAACAGTGGCAGTGGGCAGAATCTGGTCTGGGAAATGGATGGCACCACTCGCACAAAATCTACTTTTATCGATAGCGTGGCGGTGGGTTCAGGATGGGAAGTGGTCGGAACGGGTGACTTTACCAAAGATGGTAAAATCGACATTCTCTGGCGCAATAGTAGCAATGGGCAAAACCTGGTCTGGGAAATGGATGGCACCACTCGCACAAAATCTACTTTTCTCAATAGCGTGGCGGTAGGGTTAGGCTGGGAAGTGGTCGGAACGGGTGACTTTACCAAAGATGGTAAAACCGACATTCTTTGGCGCAATGGTAGCAGTGGGCAAAATCTTGTGTGGGAAATGGATGGCACCACTCGCACAAAATCTACTTTTATTGAGAGTGTGCCGAGTAGCTCAGGGTGGAAGATTGCTGGGGTGGCTGACTTCACCAATGATGGCAATGCGGATGTTCTTTGGCGCAACAGTTTAGATGGCAGCGTGGCAGTGTGGGGCATGAATGGCACTGCACGCAGTAGCTTTGTCAATGTTGGCACTGTGTCGCCTTCAAGCGGTTGGAACGTGGTGTAAAACACTTGCTTGAACGCGATGGGTAGCTAATTGCCCTCATCCTAACCCTTCTTCCCCAAGAGAAGGGTTTTCAGTCATTAAAGTCACACATTGCGCTTGCTTAAGCCTCAGTCGCTATGCGATCGCGTGATCCAAAATCCATTGTCGCAGAATCGGATTTACGACCTCTGGCGATTCATCTTGAGGACAGTGACCCAATCCTTCTAGGGTAATAAACTGCTCAACACAGGCAAACTTGGCAAATTCTCTACCAAGGGCGATCGGTTCCCATGGGTCAGCGCTTCCCCACAAAATCAGAGCCGAACAGGGCAAAATTTCGAGCAAATCTTCGGGCAGTGGTCCTTGAGAGTAGCCTGTAAACGCGAGAAACACATCCGCTGCACCCGGATCTTTGGCAGGAGCCATGAGAATCTCGATTAATTCATCGGTGACGGCTTCTGGATGTGCATAGGCTTGGAGCAAAATCTTACGCACGGTTTGAGGCTGGGCAACTTGCCGAAAAAATGCCCGTCCGATCGCCCGTTTTTTTAGCACCTGCTGCAAAATTGGGGTGCCCATGCGCTTGAACCAAGGTTGGGTAGCACGGCGGCGATCGTGCAGTAGCCGCAAAGAGCAATTGAGCAGCGCCACTGCGCGCACCCAGTCAGGATGATCGACCGCTGTCTGCATGGCGACAATACACCCAATTGAGTTGCCAATCAAAAATGCAGGCTCACCCACCACTTCACAGCAAAAATCGGCAATCTGCTCTCCCCAAGTTTCAAAGGTGTATTCTACCTGTTCGCCAGCTTTGAAGACTCCAGGTGTGGGTTTATCTGATCCACCAAAACCAATTAGGTCGATCGCAAACACCCGTCCGACCGTTGCTAACTCTGGAATATTTTTGCGCCAGTGCCCTAAGGAAGCCCCAAACCCGTGGATTAAAACGATCGCGGGTCCACTGTCGCCTTGAGTTTGGTAACGAATGGAAAATCCTTTCCAATTCCAAACCTGAAATTTATGACTAGAAGATTCGGCATTTGAAACGGCTACAGGGGTGTCAATATTCTTCATTCATTTTTTATTTAGCATCTAGCATCTATCTGAAACTTGCTATCTGAAACCTAGTAGTTGCGCCATTTTATGAATGGGACGTTTTGCTCTGAACGTCAATTAAACATCAACATCCTAGTTGAGGTGCTACACTCTACTCACCCAAATTGTAACAATATTGTTAAGAAAGATGTAGCCTAGGTTGCTTTTTTTCCTAGCTTTCAATGGTTCTTTAGATTTATGTCTCTAGAGAGTTTGTAGATCCAACTTATGGGCAGTAATTTATCTAAAAAGGTGGAATTTGCGTATTTAGATGATCATTAGTCACCTAGCCGCGATCGCTGAAGGAAAATTCTTCAAAAGTTAGCATCTTTAGTCATGCGTGTAGCGCTAGTTTCGTCTCTATTCAGAATCGATCAACTGTTTGAATTGATGAGGTAAAAGTATGGTGAGTTTTAACGCTAAGCCCAGTGTTTCAGTCGCGGCTCCAAAACCAGCCAGACCCATTGCTTTCTCTCGCCCACTGGTTCCCGGTCGTCAGGCAATTGCATTGATTTCTGACCATGGCGATCCGGCGGCAGATATTGGCAAGGAAGAAGCAGGCGGACAAAATGTTTACGTTCGTCAGGTTGGGGAAGCGCTGGCAAAGCTGGGTTGGCAGGTTGATATGTTTACCCGTAAGACGAAAGCAGACGACCCCAGCATCGTGCAACACTCGCCCCATTGCCGCACCATTCGGCTGGTTGCAGGTCCTCAAGATTTTATTCCTCGCGATCAGCTTTTTAGCTACATGCCAGAGTTTGTCAGTGCATTTCAAGCGTTTCAAGCAAAAGAAGGCACTAACTATCCATTGATTCACACCAACTATTGGATGTCGGCTTGGGTTGGCTTGCAACTGAAGCAACAGACTAATATTCAACTCGTTCATACCTACCATTCCTTGGGTGCTGTGAAATATCAAGCGGTTCCCCTGCGTCCGGAGATCGCGGATACTCGTTTGAGCATTGAACAAGAAGTCTTAGAAAATGCGAATTGCATTGTGGCGACCAGCCCTCAAGAAGAAGAAACGTTGCGATCGCTCGTTTCTCAGTCGGGCTGCATCGAAGTGATTCCTTGCGGCACCGATATCGAAAATTTTCATGCCATTCCTAAAGCTGAAGCGCGCGCCCAACTTGGATTAGGACAGGATGAGGCGATCGTGCTTTACGTCGGACGGTTTGATCCCCGCAAAGGGATTGAGACTCTCGTGAAAGCCTGTGCAAGGCTGAAAGACGGGGTGAACTGCCGCGTATTAGGCGTGGATGGGTCTTGTCTAATGCCTACCCCCTATGCCCTAAACCCCTCCAAGCTGAAGCTGGTGATTGTGGGCGGGAGTGAGCCTGATCAAGCCGATGGACAGGAACGGCAGCGAATTGAAGCTAAAGTGCGGGAGCTAGGATTGGCAGACCAAACTCAATTTGTGGGGCGTGTTGGACATGATTTGTTGCCGCTGTACTACACGGCTGCGGATGTGTGTGTGATTCCAAGTCACTATGAGCCATTTGGATTGGTGGCGATCGAGGCGATGGCGTGCGGCACTCCAGTGGTGGCTTCCGATGTGGGCGGATTAAAGTTTACCGTGGTTCCCGAAGAAACCGGTTTGCTGGTGCCGCCGAAAGATGTGGATGGGTTTGCTAATGCGATCGATCGCATTCTCAGCCAAGAGCTTTGGGCGAAAAAACTACGGCGACAGGCATCGATTCGAGTTCAACAAAACTTTAGCTGGTCAGGAGTTGCCGCTCACCTCAGCAATTTGTATCGTAATCTTTTGGCACAGTCGATTTCCCATGAAGGCTTGTGGCAACCTAGCAGCCAGCGTCTTACAACTCCGGCAGCGGCGATGACAAAAGCATCCTAGGAGCTACTCTTTCCATAAGGCGATGCCGCCTAGCAGTCCAGAGACATTAGGCACCACTTTGACTGTGGGCGGTAATTCTATCGTAATAAATTTGGTGTTTCCACCTCCCAGATAGAGAGTGTCGAAGTTGAAGAGATGCTGTAGAGTGGCGATCGCTTTTTGAAGGCGATCGTTCCACCGTCTCTTACCGGCTCGATCTAAGGCTGCTCGTCCCAATTGTTGCTCGTAGGTTTCACCTTTACGAAAACGGTGGTGTCCCATTTCCAAGTTAGGCACTAGCTGACCATTCAGGAATAAAGCAGACCCAAACCCAGTTCCCAAGGTGGCGACGAGTTCTACGCCGACTCCGGCGATCGCACCCAACCCCTGCATATCTGCGTCGTTAATTGCGCGAGTGGGTTTCCCAAGAGCCTCTGCCACTGCCGTGGCAAGATCAAAATCCATCCATTCCGGCGTGAGGTTCACCGCCGTTTCGGTGATGCCGTTGCGAACCACACCTGGAAACCCCACGGAAACGCGATCGAATTCTTTGGTGGCTGCCAGTTCCCTCACCATGTCAATCACCACGCTAGGAGATGGAGTTTGGGGCGTATCTCGGCGATCGCGCTCCGTTAGCGGTGTTCCTGCTTCATCCAGCACCATCACTTTGATGCCGCTTCCACCAATATCTACTGAGAGTGTTTGCTTACCCATTCTGTTCAGGTGATTTTTCAAAGTTTAGTAGTCATTTATCAGGCTGTTGAGCCGCAACAGCGCTATCAAAAAACATCCCATGGAAACCGAAGAACCTGCTAAGTTCTTTCTCAATTCTTTAAAGAGTGATTCTAATCTTTAAAGAGTGATTCTAATCGACCCAACCCAAATCTTGGTCAGACAAGTGACCCGGAGAGTTACCCACTGGAAAGACTGGATGTGCCAAAGACTGTTGCTGCCGCCGCAAGAACTCCTGATGGATTGAGGTTGCAGATGCCAAAGGACTCTTCTTGGGTTCAACCGGAACAATCGGCGAGGGCTTTGGAAGGGAGGTTTTGGAGGAAGGAGCAATTTCCTTAGGAATCGTTGCAGGGATTGCCACAGCCTGTTGTTTTACAGCCAGATCTTGCTTTAGTTGAGAATTGACCTCGACAAGCTGCAAGATGGTTTGTTTGGCTTCGCTGAGTTCAGCGTCTAGCTGTTGATTGCGCTTTTCGGCTTTCTCTAAAGTGGGTTGTAGTTTTTTTGAAGTGGTTATCTGATCTTCAAGCTCAGCTTTTAGATTCGTAACTTGTTGATTTAAATCGGTCACCTGCTTCGCTGCCGTTTCCAGATCGGCTGTTAATCTGGTGACTTCTAACGCGATCGCGGCTGCTTTTTCTTTAGAGGCTGTAGTTTTAGAAGCTGTAGTTTTAGAAGCATTAGAAGACTGAGGGCTAGCAGCAGCCCGTAATCCGGTCGTTGTGCTTTTGCGTTTTGTCGCAGTTTGGGATGGAGTCGTGCTGGACGAGATCGCTTCGTCAGGCGTTGTTTCTAGCTCTGTTTCAGCAGGCTTTTGCGCTTCCTCACGCAACATATCTGACAATCGTTTTCTAACCATTAATTTCTCCAATCGCGCTGAATTTCATCGGCTACACGGCGATAATCGGCTTCGGCTTCCTTGGCGTTTTTTCCTCGCCATTGGGTAATAGCGACTCCATCCAAGGCTGCCCGTTCATGAGCTTTATAGGCTCGAATAAATGCATGACAGGCAGGAATCCCTAATTCCATTAGAGTATTCTGCGCTTCTAGAGCTTCCCCTAAGCAGCGCGGATCAACCTTGGTCAGCAAAACCCGATGGGCAACACCTACCGGGGTCACGGTTGCCCTCACGGTTTCAATCAATGCAGCGAGATCCATCGGCGCGGGGGGTGTGGGCAATACAACATAATCCGCAGCCGGAACAACGGCAAGCAGTGCATCTGATCCAAGAGCGGGGGGCGTATCTACTACAATCACCTGATATTGTTGGAGCGATCGCAAATTTGCCAACAGCAGTGGATCGGTTTCTTTGGTTATATCAAACTTAACAGGCTTGTTGCTGCGCTCAACCCACCAAGTCGCCGAGCCTTGGGGATCGGCATCCACTAGTAGTGTGGTGTAGTGTTCAGCCAACGTAGCTGCCAAATTGACTGCTGTTGTGGTTTTGCCAACTCCACCTTTGCCATTGAGTACCACCAATACCCGACTCCCTAGCTCAAACGAGCTGTCCCCTTTCTTAATGGGATCGGATGTAATCTGAGAAGACACTTGCACTGCCACGATCGCTCACAATATCACTGACCTAACGGGAAGACTATAACGTGTTCTGCCGAATAAACTCGCCTACTCCTAAAAATATTTGTTTCGGGTTGCAGGGAGCAGTGCGTAGAAGTAATCCTATCTCTCTTTACTCCTTGACCTCTCTACTTTTTTTAGGATACGAGCGCCTTTTTGGGCAGGGTTTCTGGTTCTGCTTGAGCAGGATTCAGATCCGGCTCATCGGCGGCGGCACCCAACATCCCCCGATAGAGATTAATGTATTGCACTGCCGATTGATCCCAGCTAAAGTCTTGCATCATGCCGCGCTGCTGTAACTCGCGCCACTCTTTTTTATATTGGAACCCTTCCCACGCTCTAACTAGGCAGGTGTACAAATCCAACGGCTCGTAGCGATCGAAACAGTAGCCCGTACCCGACTGATTCATTGGCTCATGATGCTGCACGGTATCTACTAATCCACCCGTTCGCCGCACCACAGGAACGCAGCCATAGCGCATTGCCAGCATTTGGCTAATGCCGCAGGGTTCAAAGCGGGAGGGCATGAGGAAGGTATCGCAGCCGGCATAAATCCGTCGTGCCAAAATATCGTTATGCAAGAGATAAACCGACATCCGACCGGGATAGCGAGAGGCTAGCTGCCACATTTGGGTTTCATAATAGCGATCGCCCGTGCCCAGCAAAATCATTTGGGCATTGCTGTATGCCATGAAGCGATCCAAAATTTGGATGACTAAATCCAGCCCTTTTTGTTCGACCAAGCGGGTGATCATGCCCATCAGAAATGCGCCAGAATTCATTTCTAAGCCGACTTCTTCTTGCAGGGCAATTTTATTGGCGGTGCGATCGTCTAAAGTCTCCGGTGTAAAGGTGTGCGTCAGGCTCTTGTCGGTCGCAGGATTGTAAGATCCCGCATCAATGCCATTGACAATCCCAGACAGTTTGCCGCTGACAAAAGACATTAATCCTTCTAGCTGTTCGCCGTAGGCAGGCGTTTGAATTTGTTGGGCGTAGGTGGGCGAAACGGTGGTCACGCGATCGGCAAACTGCACCGCTGCTGCCATGGTGTTGTGTCCTTGCATGTACCAAGGGCACCAAGTTATTTGCTCCAAATACCAGCGCCAAGGACCTTGATATGCCAAATTGTGAATCGTGAATACGGTAGAAATGTCAGGAGTTTCATGCATCCAGACGGGGATCATGCCCGTATGCCAGTCATTGCAATGAATGATTTGGGGTCGCCAAGCATAGTTCCAGGCAAACTCAGCCGCGCCATTGGCAAATAGTGTGAACCGCCATGCTTCATCTTCGCCTCCATAAACGCGCCGAGGCACAAACGCAGGGTGCCCAAACAAATACACGGGCACATCAGAATTAGGCAGTTTCGTTTCAAAAATTTGGACATCCTGAAACATGACTTTGCCTTCCCAAATCGGCTCTTTGGGAACTTTTACCTTTTCGGAGATAAACCCGTAGTAGGGCATCAGAATCCGCACATCGTGCCCCATTTTTCTCAAAACTTTGGGCAGGGCACCAACCACATCCCCCATGCCGCCCACTTTGGCAAATGGAGCGGCTTCTGCTGCAACAAACAGGATTCTCATGCTGGTTTCTATCCCCTAAACGGTCTACCCTTGCTCAGTTGACGACCCAATCAGAATTTGCTCAGGTTCGCACTGTGATCATAAACCAGTAGGGGACGCTCCTAACGGTTCAGATGAACGGGAAACTGCGAAGAAAGCATCGGAATCAAGGGCGATCGCCCAAATACATCCAGCGTGTGGTGTTGTGGTGTTAAAGCAACCATAAAATGCCATGAATATTTAGAAATAGCCATTCAACGCCCGAAGCACCGCCCCGTTAGCATAATTTCTGCGGTTTCTACTGGATCATCAGCAGAGCGAGACAGACTGGACAGTATGGGTGCCATCTTTGAATTGCCTTAAAATTCAGCGTACTGGGGCGGACTTGCGCCAATCCGTTCTGTAATCCGAGGGTATTTCACCTTGGGTTGTGGTTCCATAATCGCCACAACACCCACCTGATGCCACCAATCATCGCCAAAATCAAACCAATAGCCGAACAGTTCCTCGATCGCTAAACCTAGCGCTCCAATTTTGGTCTTGGCAACGTCCCCAGCCAACGGTTCACCAAAATCATCTTCTAAGGTCATCGCTAATCCGTAGCGATCGGCATTGGGATCATTCGGTCCGTTGCCTCGTAATTGGAATTCATACATGTGTTCTTCTTCCCGATCAAATGCCTTGAAGATAATCTGATGCAAATCTGCCAGCGTTTGATCGCCCCGAATCTCGATTGTTCGGATGACTTGTGGATTTTTCTTAACGAACTTCTCGGTAATCGGACCGTCAAGCAACACAACTTCCAAAACATATAAAGCCTGGAGAGCCTCTGGAGAAGGCGATTGATTTGCAGCCACCCGCTTTTTAGATTGGACGTTACGAGTTTTGCGCGGAGCAAGAGGGGTCTGAGAGATGGCGTTCGAGATCGCGTCACTGTTGTCCTTTTGTCCTGGAATGTAGGGAATCAGCCCTTTCCGATAGGCTTCCACCTGTGCCCCAAGGGGCGCGTTTCGGATATCCATGATGAAGCCATTCACCGTCAGCATCCAGATCAACGGATTATCCTCTATCCGGCTAGGCAAACACCAATCCGGGTCAAGCTGCCGCATCTTCAGCGTATCCCGCACCAACTTCGATTTGCCTTGCCCGGTACTGTCAGCCACTCCAAACCATCGATAGAGTTCACTGGCACTGATATGAGGAGTCTGAGAACTATCAAACAGAAAATTGACCATCCCGATCGCATGGGCAATGCCACAAGCCCAGGTTTTTGCCTGTCCCTTATCGAGCGGAGAAGGTCGCTTCCGACAGAGAGCAGCCGTGGCTTGCCGCATCAGTTGGGCGTACTCATCATTGAGATGCTGCCGTGCAAATTCATCGGTGAGTTCAACAATGCTATTGAACTTCGCTTCGCTTGCCTTGGGAACATCTTCAGAGCGTTTGGATTTAGTCATGACGCTGGAGCAATGAGAAATCAGGTAGATGCGATGAGCAATTGTGTTATGAACAGTGCAGCCTAGGTCTTAAAATCTTAATCCATTAATCCATCGGTAGGCGCGATCGCCCCTCACTCTTCCCTAAAACTCCATCGAAATCGCGCCAACCTGCTGCTCAATTAGCGCCTGATCAAGTTCGGGATAAACACCAGCAAACTCCTGGTAAGACTAACGATGATTAAGATCAAAGCGATTTGCCACCTTTGCCTATTCGCGATCGAGGGTGGAAATAATCTCATCCAAAATCGCTTGGGCACCCTGTTGACGTAGCTGCTGGGCAAGCTGGATGCCGATTTTATCTGCATCGATCGCCGCTCCTGTGACCGTATCTTGCACCAACCGCTGACCATCCAGGCTAGCTACAATGCCCGTCAAGGTGAGTGAATCGCCTTCCAAAACGGTGTTTACGCCAATGGGCACCTGACAACCGCCTTCTAATTCACGTAAAAATGACCGCTCCGCATAGCAACGATAGGCAGTGGGTAAATGCTCCAATGCCTTCAGCACCGTGAGTACGTCATCATCCCCAACGCGGCATTCAATCCCCAAGGCACCTTGACCTACGGCATGGAGAGAAATATCTGCGGGAATTGCCTGATGAACGCGATCGCCCATCCCTAAACGCTGCAACCCCGCCACCGCCAAAATCAGTCCGTCATATTCACCTGCATCCAGCTTTGCCAGCCGCGTATTCAAGTTGCCGCGCACATCTTTAAAAGCAAGATGGGGAAAATGGTGGCGCAATTGTGCTAGCCGACGTAGCGAAGAGGTGCCAATCACCGCCCCTTCTGGTAACGTTTCAAGCTGAAGACCCTGGTGTTTGGCGTGAACCACCAGCGCATCGGCAGGGTTTTCTCGCTCAGTCACACAGCCCAGCATTAAGCCATCGGGCAGGTTGGTCGGCAAATCTTTGAGGGAATGAACCGCAAAATCAATATCCCCATTGATCATGCTAACTTCGAGTTCTTTCGTAAACAATCCTTTATCACCGATTTTTGCCAGCGCCACATCCAAAATTTTGTCCCCTTGAGTACTCATCGTGTGAACTTCAAAGGTGATATCTGGAAACGCGGCTTGGAGGCAATCTTTTACCCAATAAGTCTGCACTAGCGCCAGTTGGCTTTTACGAGAACCAATACGAATGGTGCGGGTGGAACTGGAAACCGTGGGTGCTGCGACTGTAGACATGGCGCAAATTTAAGGGGTCTTTAATAAAGTAACTTTTTTCACCTTACCGCAGTGTGACTACCAATTGACGGGCTTTTCAATTGGCTTAAGTATTACAGATAGTTAAGCTGGCACTTAAGCGGGGAAGTTAGGAACCTTCAAGGTTTTCTCCTAGGTTGCTCATGATCCCGCGATTGCGGGTCGTATGTGTGGTTAGATTTTACGTCCATTTGATCAGAATCGATCCATCGCTCTGCTTCCTAATCGCAATCTCACTTTCAACTAAAACCGCGATCGCTCATTAGTTTCTCTCTGCGATCGCGTTTCCCAAAAATGGTCTTATGGCGATTGGGCAGTGTTCTAGGCGGGTGGATCGAAAGCTAGATGGACAATCCAAACTCATAACGGTTGATGAATAGTCCAATAGCTACACCATGCAGCCAGATGGACTTGGAAAAGCAAATGGTTTTACGCGTCAGTCGCTTAATTCTGGTGCGTAAGATCAGGTGTTTGCGCTCAATAGTTTGAGTATTGACTTTACCAACGGTGGCAATCGCCGAATGGAAGTGGCGATCGCGTCCAACAAAAAAGGTAGGAAGATTGTCCTTCCTACCTTTGTGGATTTAGTTGCGTATTGAACTGCTACTCAACCGCTTGAGGCAAAAGTTCGCGTTGTTCGCCCATAAGGACTCTCACTTGACCTTCCTCATCCACATCCATGATGGCAGTATGACCATCTTTAATCCGACCCGACAGGATTTCTTCCGCAAGGGAATCTTCTAGCAGGCGCATGATGGCACGACGCAATGGACGGGCACCGTAGGCAGGGTTATAGCCTTCCTTGACCAAGCGATCCTTAAACTTCTCGGTGACTTCCAAGGTAATACCTTGCTCTTGCAATCGGTTAAAGATGTCTTTGAGCATGATATCGGCGATTTCCTTGATCTCCTCTTCCTTCAGTTGACGGAAGACGATGATTTCATCCAAACGGTTCAAAAACTCTGGGCGGAAGTAGTTCTTCAGTTCTTCATTGACTAAAGAACGAATGCGGTTGTACTGAGATTCAGCCGCGTTCCCTTCGGACGCAAACTCAAAGCCCAATCCGCCGCCACCTTTTTCGATGACCTTAGACCCAATGTTGGAGGTCATGATCAATAGGGTGTTTTTGAAGTCTACTGTGCGTCCTTTGGCATCGGTCAGGCGACCATCTTCCAAGATTTGCAGCAGCATGTTGAAGACATCAGGGTGAGCCTTTTCAATTTCGTCGAATAGCACCACCGTGTAAGGACGACGACGCACCGCTTCCGTTAGCTGACCGCCTTCGTTGTAGCCAACGTAACCTGGAGGTGACCCGATCAGTTTAGAAACCGTGTGGCGCTCCATGTATTCCGACATATCCAGGCGGATCATCGCTTCTTCGGCTCCGAAGAAGTAGGTTGCCAATGCCTTCGTCAATTCGGTCTTACCCACCCCGGTTGGACCAGAGAAGATAAAGCTAGCGATCGGTCGGTTTGGATTCTTCAAGCCAACACGGGCACGTCGGATGGCACGAGATACTGCTTTGACGGCTTCTTCTTGACCAATCAAGCGTTGGTGCAGGGTGTCTTCCATGTGCAGCAGCTTTTCGGATTCCGATTCCGTCAGCTTATTGACTGGAACACCTGTCCAAGAAGCCACGATCTGAGCGATGTCTTCTTCGCCAACCTCAGGCATTTCGCCGCCTTCACCCGATGATTCGGTTTTTTTAGTCTGAGCGATCGCCCGGATTTCAGCCTTGATCTCCATTTCGCGATCGCGCAGTTGACCTGCTTTATCAAAGTTTTGAGACCGAACGGCATCATCCTTATCTTTTAAGACTTGGCGCAGTTCCTTGTCTAACTCTTTAGCCGCAGGAGGCAACTGAGAGTTGAGTAGCCGAACGCGTGAGCCTGCTTCATCTACTAAGTCAATCGCTTTGTCAGGAAGGAAGCGATCGGAAATATAGCGATCAGACAGCTTAGCGGCAGCTTCTAATGCGAGATCGGAAATTTTGAGCTTGTGATGTTGCTCGTAGCGTTCCCGCAGACCCCGGAGAATTTCAATGGTTTCATCCACCGAAGGTTCACCCACCATGACAGGTTGGAAACGACGCTCTAGGGCTGCATCCCGCTCAATATGTTTGCGGTATTCATCTAGAGTAGTGGCACCAATACATTGCAGTTCGCCCCGCGCCAACGCTGGCTTGAGGATATTCGCTGCATCGATCGCGCCTTCTGCTGCCCCTGCACCAATTAGGGTGTGAACTTCATCAATCACCAGGATGACGTTTCCGGCAGAGCGGATCTCATCCATGATTTTTTTCAGACGTTCCTCAAATTCACCCCGATATTTGGTGCCTGCAACCAGTAGACCAATGTCTAGAGTGACAACACGCTTATCTTCAAGGATGTCGGGGATGTCATCATTGGCGATGCGCTGGGCTAATCCTTCCGCGATCGCGGTTTTACCTACGCCGGGTTCGCCAATTAGGACTGGGTTATTTTTGGTTCGGCGACCCAAAATTTGGATCACGCGCTCAATTTCCTTTTGGCGACCCACCACTGGGTCAAGCTTTCCTTCCGCCGCCATTTGGGTTAGGTTAGAGCCAAATTCATCCAAGGTTGGAGTTTTGGTGCGCCCTTGAGAACCACCAGAGGTAACCTCCGCCGTTTCTCCCAGCATCCGAATCACTTGAGTGCGAACCTTAGATAAATCAACCCCTAAGTTTTCTAGTACTCTGGCAGCAACTCCCTCTCCTTCGCGAATCAACCCTAAGAGAAGATGCTCTGTTCCAATATAATTATGTCCAAGCTGGCGAGCTTCCTCTAGCGATAGCTCCAAAACCCGTTTCGCTCTGGGAGTGAAAGGGATTTCTACAGCTACAAAGCCAGACCCTCGACCAATAATCTTTTCAACTTCTATCCGGGCATCTTTAAGATTGACACCCATAGATTTTAGGACTTTGGCAGCTACGCCAGTCCCTTCTCCAATCAGACCCAGGAGGATCTGCTCTGTACCCACAAAATTATGCCCCAGGCGGCGCGCTTCCTCCTGGGCAAGCATGATCACTTTGATGGCTTTTTCTGTGAAGCGTTCAAACATGGTTTAGTTCCTGTGTCGCCTGCTGCATTGCCGGGTAGAGTTGATTCTAACACAGTAAAATTGTCCGTCTGTTTGCGATAAACAGACGAAAGCATACGTGATTCCCGTACCTTAGCGAAAAATCGCTTCCCAGAACGAAACCAAAACTTGAAATATTGCCACAGTTGAAGATTCTTAACTGAAAAGATATTAAAAGTCAAGTTTGAAATTGCGAATGACAAAGTGCGAAATACGAAGGGAAGAACAGGAAGCGAGGAAAAAGTAGTAATCAAATGTTAGGCGTTGGCTATTTGTATTCGCCATTCGTCACTCGTCATTCGTCATTCAACTGCCAGCCCGATCGCCCCAAGCGATCGCTAGCGGCTTGCTGCCAATCTGCCAAGGTTGCTGGAAAGTGAGGGTGATGCAGTCCACCTCGCCATAGCACTAGGGCATCTTCACCTGTTTTTGCGTAGTAGCGCTTACGCCGTCCTGCGGTTTGAAAGCCAAATTTTTCGTAGAGCGCGATCGCCGCTTGATTGGACACTCGCACTTCTAGGGTTGCCCGCTCTAGACCGCGAGCGTGGGCAGCTTTTAGTAAACAGTAGAGTAATGCTTGCCCCAATCCTTGCCGTTGATAGTCAAAATCAACCGCTAATAAGGTGATGTGGGCTTCTTCTAAAATTGTCCAAGAGCAGCCGATCGCAAGCAGGGAAGGCGGGTGTCGGGTGTCGGGTGTTGGGTATCGGGGATCAAGGACTTGGCTCTGCAACACGAGTAGATCACTGTTTGGGCTGTCGATTTCTCGCTGATAGCCGTCTAAGTTCCACAAGCCACCCAAACAACGGCGATCGAGATCAAGGGCATTGGGCAGATCTTGAGGAGTAAGCACTCGAACTTGGAGATTACGCACAAAAGTTAATCGATCAAAGATATCATTGGCAGTCGATTGTAAACTGATATAGTTAGCAATTGCTGCATACCTGCTATTTAGGACTTTCGATCGCGTAATGGTATCGACTCGCCCCGCCAAAACTCAATCTGGTCGTCACTACCTACCAGAACTTTCTAGTGCATCACTTTCGCCCAATCAGCAAGTATTTCCGCTGACTGCTCAGGTAAATCAGGCGGATCACTTGGAGGTAGGCGGTTGCGATGTCGTTGATTTGCTGCAAAAATTCGGTTCTCCTCTCTATATATTAGATGAGAAAACTTTGCGGACTGCGTGTCGGCAATATCGGGATTCCTTTGCAAAGTATTACCCCGGAGAATCCCAGGTGATTTATGCATCGAAGGCGTGGAATTGCTTGGCAGTCTGCGCGATCGTGGCATCTGAAGGGCTAGGAATCGATGTGGTTTCGGGCGGCGAACTCTACACGGCGCTGCAAGCAGGCGTTGATCCGATCCAGCTATACTTCCACGGCAACAATAAATCGCGGGATGAACTGGTGCTTGCTGCGGACTCAGGCTGCACCATTGTGATAGACAACTGGCTGGAGCTAAAGACCCTAGCAGAAATCTCTAGTGAGAAGCATTCAAATCCTGGTGCACCCACAATTCGCGTGATGCTTCGGCTCACGCCAGGAATTGAGTGTCATACCCACGACTACATTCGCACCGGCAGCATTGATAGCAAATTTGGCTTTGATCTAAACCAATTGGATCAGGTCTTTCAATTTCTCGTCCAACATCCAGAGTTATCTTGTGTTGGGCTACATGCTCACATTGGTTCACAAATTTTTGAACTGGAACCCCATCATGATCTAGCGGATGTGATGGTGCAGTGGTTGCTCAAAGCAACGCATTACGGTTTGCCGATCGCAATTTTGAATATTGGCGGCGGTTTAGGCATTCGCTACACCGAATCGGATGATCCCCCTAGCATTGAAGCATGGGTAAAAACCGTGTCTCAGGCGATCGCCCAAGCCTGTGATGCTCATCAGGTGCCTTATCCTCTGCTGATCTCTGAACCGGGGCGATCGCTGATCGGCTCCGCCTGCGTCACTGGATACACCATCGGGGCGCAAAAAGTGATCCCCAACCTGCGAACCTATTGGTCTGTTGATGGTGGCATGTCCGATAATCCTCGCCCTATCACCTACCAATCGGTTTATCGAGCCGTAATTGCCAGTCGGATGTCTGCCCCATTAACGGAAACCATTACGATCGCTGGAAAGCACTGTGAATCGGGAGATGTGCTGATCAAAGATGCCCAATTAGCAACCGCGTCACCGGGAGATACCCTCGTCATTCCGGCGACGGGAGCTTACAATTACAGCATGTCATCCAACTACAATCGCATTCCTCGTCCAGCCGCAGTATTGGTCAACAAGGGCGAAGCAAACTTGATCTTACAGCGCGAAACCTATGACGACCTAATTCGCCAGGATCGGTTGCCGGAACGCTTAAGACAGGGAGCGATCAAGGCTTAGAGTGAACTGAGTCTCACGATGTAGCACGGCATGACCTTAAACGGCAAAAGGTTCAACCAGATCAATGGGAGATTTGTGGAAGCAATGGCTGGTAAATCCTGGTTGGACAAAACCCTTATGCTTTTTAGCCTTCCAAAACCTGCTCACCCGATTTCTGCCTGAAAATATTGCCGAAGCACTCTGGTCACTCTTGGATGTTGGGTTGGTCGTCACCCTAACCTACATGATGCTAGTCATCATTGGAGAACGCCGGACTCTGTGGATGGTAAGGGGATTTATTATCCTCATGCTGGCGGCTGCCGTTAGTACTCGTCTAGAGCTAAGGCTGCTCAGCTTCGTATTGAGCAATCTGGTGGTTGGTTCTGCGGTCGCAATGGCATTCATTCTACAATCTGAATTCCGTCGTTTTTTGGAACAGTTGGGTCGAGGTCAACTTTTACAGCTAATTCAGCCTTATCAACGGAGCGCTCATAAGTCTACTGATACGGTAGATGAAATAGTTGATGCCGTCAAAGAACTCTCCCAAAATCGCACAGGCGCATTGATGATTATTGAAACCGCAAGCCCGATTGATGAACGCGACTTTTCGGTGCCAGGAGTGCGTCTCAATGCAGAAGTTTCAAAAGAGCTTTTGCAAACCATTTTTCAGACCAGTACGCTGTTGCATGATGGAGCAGTGTTGATTCGGGATACACGAGTGGTGGCAGCAGGTGTAATTTTGCCGTTGTCTGAGCGCACCGCTTCCCGTCAGTTGGGCACTCGCCATCGAGCCGCCATGGGAATTACAGAACGGGTCGAAAACTGCATTTGTGTTGTTGTATCTGAAGAGACAGGCTCTATTTCCTTAGCGGAACGGGGTATGCTAAATCGTCCTTTAACGAGCAGTAAACTAAAAGAGCTTTTGGATGCGCGGTTATCTCAATCCGTCGATCGCGAAGCCGTTGCCCCTAATTTGCGAACCATGGGTCGCCAACTTGCTGCTAATTCGTGGTCGTTGATGAAACAAGCAATACCATGGCGGAAACATAAAAAGTAGATAAAGCCTGGATAGGCGATACACCCAAATCTTCCTAGCCTGAGCTTCACTGGACATAGGGCACAATCGATGGAGAAACCATGACTGCACACTCAGTTGCCTTGCAAAAGCTGCCTGCTGACCTTCTACAAGATCGGTTGCCAAAACACGTTGCTGTGATTATGGATGGCAATGGTCGTTGGGCAAAGCAGCGCGGAATGCCTAGAATTC
The DNA here is from genome assembly GCF_056784215.1 of Leptolyngbya sp. CALU 1928. NCBI lineage: Bacteria > Bacillati > Cyanobacteriota > Cyanophyceae > Leptolyngbyales > Leptolyngbyaceae > Leptolyngbya > Leptolyngbya sp. CALU 1928. The sequence continues at coordinate 496,438 of NZ_JBXBCE010000001.1, forward strand.
GCGGGCACCAACGGGGAGCGGACGTTTTAAAGGAATTGCTCCGCTGCTGTAAAGATTGGGGGATTCAGGCGCTCACAGTCTACTCTTTTTCAACCGAAAATTGGGGACGACCGTTGGAGGAAGTCGAATTTTTGATGATGCTTTATGAACGTGTTCTCAGGCGAGAACTGGAGGAACTCATTCGGGCAGATGTGAGAATTCGGTTTGCTGGAGACTTGAGCGCATTGCCTGAGGTTCTGCGGAATCGGATTGACCAGGCTGTAATAGCAACTCAAGATAACCAGGGAATTCAGTTTACGGTTGCGAAAAACTATGGGGGACGGCAGGAGATTGTGCAGGCATGTCGGGCGATCGCTCAAAAAGTTCAGCAAGGTTTGATTGACCCAGAACACATTGATGAAGCCCAGTTTGAGCGCCATCTTTATACGGCTGGCATTTGTGACCCAGATTTACTGATTCGTACCAGTGGCGAAATGCGGCTCAGCAACTTCTTGCTGTGGCAAATGGCGTACAGTGAAATTTACGTTACCGATACGCTATGGCCTGACTTCGATCGCACTCAATTTCATCAGGCATTGCTTGACTATCAACAGCGCGATCGCCGATTTGGAAAATTGTAAGCCAGTCACCTTAGAAGAAAAATCCACTTGGCATAGACCAATTGGCATAGACGAATGCTGACTGAACCAATCGCGGATCAAGTAACTCCTGATTGTCGCGGGTAATGAATTTTCACGGTTAACTTGCAATGATTCCCTCTCGTCGTGTTTATGGCTTACTGCTTTTAGGAACTGCGATCTCATTAGGGATTGCCACGGTGGGCAGTACCTTGATCAATCCGCGTCTTCTAGGATTTGCCATCGGATTGATTTTAAGCTTCGATGCGGTGGTGTTGGGTTTAATGGTGCTAGATGGACTGACTGGAAAAGCAAATCGAGTGACAGTGACGCGCGATCGCCTAGAGCGGCTCTCGATTGGGCGGGAGAATCTGGTGCGGCTGACGGTGAAATCAGGAAAACACCCCACAGTCCTGCAAATTCGGGATTATGCCCCTCAAGAGTTTTCCACCTCTAAAGGGATTTTGTCTTTGAATTTGTCGGCTGACCAAACCCAAGAGTTGACCTACACTGCATTTCCGTCGAAGCGGGGTGAATATGAATGGGGCGATATTCAGGTGCAGCAGTTGGGGCGGTGGGGCTTGGCTTGGCATGACTGGAAGATTCCTCAGAGCCAAACGATCGCAGTGTATCCCGATTTGATCGGGCTGCGATCGCTCTCGATTCGGCTAACTTTGCAAACCACAGGAAACATGCGGCAGGCTCGCAGGCACGGCATGGGCACCGAGTTTTCGGAATTGCGCGAATATGCCAGCGGTGACGATACGCGCTTGATTGACTGGAAGGCAACGGCGCGGCGCAGTCGAGTGGTGGTGCGGGTGTTGGAGCCAGAACAGGAGCAAACCTTAATTGTGCTGTTAGATCGGGGGCGGCTGATGACGGCACAGGTGAAAGGCTTGGCGCGGTTTGATTGGGGGCTGAATGCTACGTTGTCTCTAGCGTTGGCAGGCTTACAACGGGGCGATCGCGTCGGGGTGGGAGTGTTCGATCGCCAGATCCATACCTGGATTCCACCAGAGCGGGGGCAAACTCAACTACCAAAAATTCTAGAGCGGCTCAGTCCGATTCAGCCGGAATTATTGGAACCCGATTATTTAGGAACCGTGAGCGCGATCGCCACCCGCCAAACTCGGCGCGCCCTCGTGGTGTTGATCACCGATCTAGTGGATGAAATCGCCTCAGCAGAATTGCTGGCTGCCATGACTCGCTTAGCTCCGCGCCATCTCCCCTTTTGCGTCACCCTGCGCGATCCCCAGGTTGATGTCAAAGCTCATACCCCCACAAACACAGTTCCTGATGCTTATACCCGTGCCGTCGCCTTAGATCTGTTGGCACAGCGGCAACTTGCCCTAGCAAAACTGAAACAAAAAGGGGTGTTAGTTTTGGATGCCCCCGCCGATCGCCTGAGTGAAGAGTTAGTCGATCGCTACCTACAACTCAAAGCCCGAAATCAACTTTAAAATGTCTCCTAAAATGCCTCTCCCATCTTTAGTTCAGACTCCGCTTGAATAAGCAGCCCGGTTTAGGGCACTCTGGTACGGTGGAAAAAAGCAGGGGCAATCAACTATGAACCAGGGTGGATTGGGACAGAGACAACAACCTCAGTGGAAGCGATGGATTCCAACACTGTTTGAAAATCCCGGTGACTCCGGCGCTGCGAGTTATGACCACTGGCAGCAGCAATTCTTGCTGAAGCGCTTGCACATTGCCATTGGGCTATGGCTGCTCTATCACCTCAGCTTTCTCCCGTTTGATCTATCCAGTGCGCTGTTTGATCGCGATCGCTTTAACAACCTTTGGCTGACCGTTTCGGCGTATAGCTCAATTGGCTTGCTGATTTGTTTGGCACTGTTGCAGACTCGATGGGGACGGCAACATCTAGCATTAGTTTTTCTGGGTGTTGCTTGGAGCGTTCCTCTCACGTTTAACATTTTGCTGACGATACGCGGTCAAATTGAAACCAACTACTATCTTTGGATGATGCCGTTTTTTGCCCTAGCAGCCGTTATTCCAGTGCGATGGCGGCTACATTTAGCGGCTCAACTGGGCATCATTTTGTACTACGTGGGAGTGAATTTAGTGTTGGGTAATCGCATCACGGCAACCACCGGGACGACCGTTGACTTGCCCGAAGAAACTTATCTAACGCTGTTTTGGTTTTGTTTTGTCTGCAATCTGTCGGTGTTTATGTATGAGCGATTGGCGCGCATCGTGTTTAAATCGCGTCAAGTATTGATAGCTGAGCAAGCCAAATCGGAGCGCCTGTTACTCAACATTTTGCCCCATTCGATCGCTGAGCGGCTTAAACACGAGCCTGACAGCATTGCTGATAATTTCACCGAAGTGACGGTGCTGTTTGCCGATATTGTCGGCTTTACTCAACTGTCTGCCCAGATGCCGCCCGAAGATTTGGTCAAGCTGTTGAATCAGGTGTTTTCCTTGTTTGACCAACTTGCCGCTCGACATAGCCTAGAAAAGATTAAAACCATTGGCGATGCCTATATGGTGGTCGCGGGTTTGCCAGAAGCGAGAGCTAATCATGTCGCCGCGATCGCTGATATGGCACTCGAAATGCAGCAATCCCTTACCCTTTTAAATCATCAAATTGGACACACCCTTCACATTCGAGTTGGGATTCACACGGGACCCGTCGTCGCCGGTGTGATCGGCTTAAAAAAATTTGCCTATGACCTCTGGGGCGATACGGTGAATACTGCCAGTCGCATGGAGGCAAGCGGCATTCCCGGCGAAATCCAAGTGACGCAAACAACCTACGACTACCTCAAGCAAGACTATCGCTTTGAAGCACGCGGCACCATTCCCATCAAAGGAAAGGGTGACATGACTACCTATCTGCTGAAAGAGCGATCGCAAGCCTCAATCGTCCTGCCCGCCATCCCATCGCCGTAGCGGTACACAGTCAATATCTAGCTGATCTAAGGCACGGGCGACCACAAAATCGACTAAATCTTCAATGGTTTCGGGGCGGTGATACCAGGCGGGAATGGCGGGAACGATGCGAACCCCCGATTCTGCCAGAGTCGTCAAATTTCGCAGATGGATCAGGCTGAAAGGCGTTTCTCGAGGCACCAATATCAGCTTACGCCCTTCTTTTAGCTGCACATCGGCGGCGCGTTCTAGCAGATCAGAACTTAGACCTGCCGCTAGTTTGCCAACGGTACTCATGCTACAGGGGATGATCACCATGCCTAATGTGCGAAACGAACCACTGGCGATCGTGGCTCCCACATTGCTCCAAGCATGACAGATCAATTTACCCGCTGTTTCCACACCAGATTGCTGTCGCCAAAACTCTTCCTGCTGAGCGAGATCCGGCGGCATTCTCACGGACTGTTCAGCCTGCCACACCATATAGACAGACTTAGAAGCCACTAGCTCAACCGCATAGTCTGCCTGCAACAAAAATTTGAGCGCCCGTACCGCGTATATTAGCCCAGAGGCACCCGTAATACCGAGAATGAGAGGAGAGGAATGCACGTTGAAAATTTAGAGAAAGGAAGCCTTCGTAAAAGTATTTCGCAAAATAACTCCTACTACCTCAGCCTATCACTCCTCTCCGCCGTTTTCAGGATTGTCTTCCCTCTCCGTGTCGTCTTGATCATCGCCTTCAATATCGTCATCGCTCGCTTCACTACCGCCACCCACTGCCAATAGGTCGATTTGCTGACGGTAGTAATCGACACTTTTCACCTGAACTTCAATGCGATCGCCCAAGCGATACTGTTTGCGGTTTTTGCGACCTACCAAGGTTTGCTGGCGGGAGCGGTATTCATACCAGTCATCTTTAAGAGAACTGACATGGACTAAGCCTTCAACCAGTAGTTCTTCAATTTCTACAAATAGCCCGTAGGATTGAACCCCGGTAATCAAACCGTGGAAGATTTCACCCGTGCGTTCTCGCATCAGTTCCGCTTTTTTCAGCCCTTCTAGATCTTGTTCCGCTTCTTGAGCAATGCGCTCTCGTTCAGTCAAATGAATCACCACCGTATGGAAATAGGTTTCCAGTTCCTGTTGCATCTCTGGCGGTAGGACGTTCCAGCTAATTTCTCCCTGAGCGTTGCTGTGGCGCAGGTTCACGACTTCTTTAGCGCGGGTTGATTTGCGATCGCGTCCATGGTTAAACACGGCATGAAGCACTCGATGCACCAGCAAATCAGGATAGCGCCTGACGGGTGAGGTGAAATGGGTATAGCCATGATCCAACCCCAATCCAAAATGAGATTTAGGAGTCGTGCTATAAAAACCAGGCTTGAGCGTTTCTAGCAGTAAATAGGTGAGTACCCGCTCGGCATCAGATTCTGCAAACTTCTGGGTAAAGGCTTGATAATCTTGAGGTTTGACTACATCGTCTTGTTCTAGCCGTAAATCGATCCCCATGCTGCCAGACAGCTTCATTAATTCCTGAACATCATCCGGGTCAGGCGTTGGATGCACTCGATAAATACCTGGAGTGCCGAGGGTTTGTAAATGAGAGGCAACTAGCTGATTTGCCAGCAACATCCACTCAGCTAGCATGGCGTGGGTTGGAACAGAGGGAGACACGACCATAGCACCGAGTGCCCCTTCATCGTCGTAGTGGAATTTGGGTGTGAATTGCAGCGTAGTGCCACTCTCAGAGTTTCGGCTAGCCAAGTTCTTTTCTGGCAAGTTGAGTTCAAACGCTCCGCGCTGGCGGCGCTGCTCTTTGAGAATTTGGCTGACTGCTGCCACATTATCGAGCAAATCAAAAATAGGGGCGAAATCTTGAATATCTATCGCCGCAGGCTCAGAATTGTTACGCTCTAAAATTGCCTGTGCTTGTTGGTAATTCAGTTGATAATCAACCTGGATGGCAGTGGGTTGAATCTCATACTCAATCACTTGCCCTACGCTATCAAGGGTGACCAAAACGGAGACGGCTAATCGCTCTTTACCCACGAGAAAGGCGCATAGGTTGCCACTCAACTGCTGGGGCAACATGGGCACAATTAAGTCACCTAAATAAACGGAGACTCCGCGTTTTTGGGCTTCGCGATCGATCGCTGAATCGGGTTCCACATAGTGGGAGACATCGGCAATATGAACGCCCAATCGCCACTGCCCCGCCTCTGTTTTTTCTAGGGTAATGGCATCGTCGATACTGTCAGGATTCGCGTGCTGGCTATCTGCCTTAATAGAAATCGTGGTTAAGTCGCGTAAATCGAGCCGTTTTTTGAGTTCCGTTTTGGTGATTTTGGTAGGAAGGGCTTTGGCAGCCTGCTGCACGGCTTCTGGAAAATTCAGCAGCAGATCATGCTTGCAGCAGACAATATCGACATCGGAGGCATCGGAGTCACCGCCTAAGATCCGGGCAACTTTGCCGATGGGAGGTTGTTGACCTAAGGGATACCGCAAAACTTGAATGTGAACCAACTGGTCGATCGCTTGCTCTAAACTCGTTCCATTCAATTGCAAGTGCAGTTCAAACAAGAGTCGATCGTCTAAGGGAACGGCACGAAACCCTTCATCACCCTGTTTGACTCGCGCCAAAATGGAAGGATTAGACCGCTCTAAAATTAGCTTAACCTCACCCTCAGGGCTGCGGCGACGGCTACCTTCTTTGGTCACTTTAACCAGCACGCGATCGCTGTTCCAAGCGTTGTTTAACTGACTCTCACGGATATAAATATCGTCCGCACCTTCAATATCTTGAATTGCAAAGCAAAACCCTTTGCTAGAGCAACGCAGCTTACCTTCAATGACCCCATCTTCGGTTAGACGGCGGTAGCGCCCTCGATCTTTTGCCAGTACACCAATTTTTTCCAGGGCATCCAACGCAATTTGTAGTTTGCGAATGCTGAGGTCGTCCTTGCAATCTAGTTTCTTTTCCAACGCCTTAGGCGCAACCAATTTATCGTCTGTGAAGTTTGCCAGCAGGGCTGCGATCGAAAAGTCCATGAAGCGATTGATCCTTGTCCGTATGATTGCATTCCAACGTTGCCGTCAATCCAGGGTGTTTAAGCGTGATTCCCTGGATTGTTTCTCTGCCGCTATAGCTCAAATGAGTAGTGCGATGGAGAAGCCCGCAATGCGATGACATCTTGGCATAGCTGCCCTAAGATTTAGAAGGCATCGCAGACGGTTTTTTACTCTCAAGAGATGGATGACTGCTTAAAAGGCACAGTTCATATCTTTAGATTAATCGATCCAACTACCACAATTTTATTTAATCTCTGGAAATGATCACAATCTTCTATAGTTCCCATACTCTAATGAATACTAGGCTTGTTGGGATATAACGACGAAAATCGCTGAAACTCCTGCCTAGAATTGCTTTCAGAGTTTTTCACGGAATATAGCTGAAAAGCTTTCTGGGAAAGGGTTTCAAGACTCTTTCAGCTTATTACCCAACCACTCTACTTTTGCATTGGGGCTAAATCTGTCAAGTTTTGCATTACCACTGCCAATATTTAAGCTGCATTGGGGGCATTGCGATCGCCATACTTGCAAAATAATTAGGCTCTGGCTCAAAAAAGTGCAGATGCCAAGCAGCTAAGGATTGATCCCATCCAGGGGCAGAGGATAGCTGAACGCTTTTACCCAGTGAGTGCAACTCAATTTTTTCTAAGTCGAAAATGCCTAACCCTGCTGCTTTTAGCACCGCTTCTTTACCCGTCCAATAGTGAAAAAAAGCCTGTTGTCTCGCTTCGACAGACAGCGCATTAAGCATCGCTTGCTCTTGTAGAGAAAAGTAGCGGTGGATGAGTTGATCGAGATAAGGAATCTCTTTGAAAAACTCTAGGTCAATGCCAACGGGCTGGAGGGCGATCGCGCAGACAATTAAATCCTCAGAATGAGACAGGTTAAATTCTAGATTGGGCAAGGACGTAACATCAACCCTAGGCTTACCGTGAGTTCCATACTGAAACATGATGGTTTGAGGGTCACAGTTCGCGTACCGTGCCAGGATCGATCGCAAAACACCCCGACTAGCGATCGCCCGATAGCGATGGTGGTCAAATCGCAGCCGGATTGCCCGGTCTTGCTCGTCCTGTGAAAGAGTTTGCAGCAGTTGATCTAAAATCTGTGGCGGTTGACAGGCGCTAGCCCGCCAAATGTGAACAGTGCCATGGATCAACGGAGGCAAATCTGCTGCAATTTCCCACTGAGGATAGGTGATTGCTGGAGTTGCGATCGGGTTGGCGAGATCGTTCATCCTGCCCTCTCCATACACAAAACGGTCATGCACAAAAAAAGAGGTCAGCCGACCCCTTTCCTGACAAGAATTTGAACACACTCATCTGTCTAAAACAAAAATATTAACTACGACAAACCAGTATTTGCGCCCGGTTTGCCAGTTGCCAACTCAACCTTAACAATCTTGCCACCCATTTTTTGAATTCGTTGCTGTTCACGAAACCAGTTTTCGTAGGGAACTAGCTTTGTAAAAAATGTATTCTGGAGTTCGCGCTGCGTCCGAATACGAGTTTGGCTAGGAACGCAAGCAGTAATCTTAAACATGCGCATGGAAAGCTTTCTCCTGAGTGGCTGAAAAATTTTAATCTGAAGCGGAAACCCGCAAATTGAAAGGAAGGCAAGAATTAAAAAGTGAAGACTGAATGCCGAAAAGTAAGTACAAAGAACTTGAGGCAATGGATAACTTTCAATTCTAAATTTCTAACTTTTTTAATAGTAAGGCTGGAAGTTAAGAGTCACACTAGATTATCAAAACTAATCTGCCGATGAAGATAGTCTTCGATGAGCTAATCATCACTCTAAACTTCCAAACCTCATAAAAAGCTATTTCGCTGATGATACAAGCTGACAGCCTTCTCGTTAGCTTAAGCCAGAAGAAATGTAGTCAAGGTAAACGCCTAGCTCTTTACCAGCCTCAGTACCCACTAAACCCGCCGCAACTTCCTTAATGGCTTGAATGGCTTGCACCGTTGCACCAACCGGTACACCTAGGGAGTTATAGGTTTCTTTCAAACCGTTCAAGACGCGCTCATCCAAGATGGAAGGATCGCCAGCCAGCATTGCGTAGGTAGAGTAGCGCAGGTAGTAGTCAAGGTCGCGGATGCAAGCAGCATAACGACGGGTGGTATACATATTGCCGCCCGGACGGGTGATGTCAGAGTAAAGCAGGGATTTTGCCACAGCTTCTTTGACGATCGCAGCCGAGTTAGCGCTGATTGCAGTCGCTGCACGAACCCGCAGTTCGCCAGTGTTGAAGTAGCCTTTTAGTCTTTCCAAAGCCGATGAGTCAAGGTATTTGCCTTGAACATCAGAGGAATTAATGACAGCGGTAATTGCGTCTTGCATGATTGAAATTCCTTAAATCACGTAGTCTTACGAAATGCTTGGGTTACAGATAAAACAGGGGTTGGGTGTCAGAGGTCGGGTGTTAGACAATTTTCATGATCTAGCCCTTATTTTCTAGGCACCAAATCCTTAATTATTGCATTGCGCCGATAATGTAGTCGAAATAAGCACCTGCTTCAGAGGCATCATCACCAGAAAGCAAAGATGCTGCGACGTTCTTCATTGCGCGAACGCCTTCAGCAACCGCAGGAATGGGGGTGCCTAAGGAGTTATACATTTCGCGAACGCCAACGATTCCGATTTCTTCGATCGGAGTCACATCACCTGCTACCACGCCGTAGGTCACAAGACGTAGATAGTAATCTAGATCACGCAGGCAAGTAGCGGTCATTTCTTCGCCGTATGCGTTTCCACCAGGAGAAACCACATCAGGACGCTTTTGGAACAGTTGGTCGCCGGCTTGCTTAACGATGCGCTCACGAGACTCACTCAAGGTTTGAGCGATCCGTAGTCGCTTTTCACCCGTAGTGACAAAGCCTTTAATCCGGTCGAGTTCACCAGGGCTGAGGTAACGAGCTTCAGCGTCTGCATTCACGATTGACTTCGTGACAATACTCATTGATGGATTCCTCCAGAAGAATAGAACCGATTGTGTTTGAATGGGGATTCCCAAATGGAAGGCTGAGTTCTAGCCTAAAACCTATTCAGAAAACACTTTGAGCCTATTAAAGAAACTCATAGTCGCCTTGAAGAAGTTTCATTTGAGCGGTTGAAGGCTCAAGACGGCATCAACGATTGATCTTGTACTTCTACATACAAAATACAGATGTTTAAGGCATCTTCAGTACCCGCTATGCAGAACCTTCAGATTCAATGACCTTCCGAAATTATTGTGCGGCATTGGGTTAACACCCCAAGTCTCTACGTAATACTTTGTAATATTTATCCTCAGTTTTCTGGAAATTGCCCTCGTTCAAGGGGAAAACTTTATATTTGAATCCTAAACTTCTGGACTCACCCACTAAACGCCGCTGGAATATACTCGTGTAGGGTCAGCTTATAGCCAGACGCGATCGCTATGGTTTTGCCATCTACTTGGGCGAGATCATTTTCACGTTGGAGACGCTTACCTAGAACAAGCGCTACGTCAAATCGGCAAGGCACTTCTGCCAGTGCCGGGTGAGCGCTTAAAAATAACTCTGCGGTTCGCCAAAGCTTCGCCCGTTTTTGGGCAGTAATCGCCAAAGCGCCATTTTCATCCCAATTGCCAGAACTACGAGTTTTAACTTCGACAAAGGCAATGAGTTCCCATTGATCAGCAGGGAGAGAACAAGTGGGCGATCGCTGTGCCATCACCACGTCTAATTCTCCCCAACGGCAGCGCCATTGTCGTTCTAAAATGACCCAGCCTTGCGCTTCTGCCCACCGCGCCACAAACTCCTCGCCGAGAGAGCCTAGCATTGATGTAGCCATTTTGGAGGGCGATCGCGGACGGCGCTCAGTCATGAACGATCAAAAAATTCTATACAACTGTTTCAGTTTGAAGTGTCTAGTTCATCATGGTCAACGAATTCCGTTAGGATCAAACACAGCGGTTTGTGGTGAACGCTCTCAAGCCTCAACACAAAACTTTAGGAAAAGTAGGTTAATCACCCTTCATAGACAGTCTTCATAGACAGTTAGGCAGCAGTAATGAATAGTCAACGATTCAACCCAGAGGACTTTGTGCAAAGTGCCTGGGCAGCTATGAAAATCCTACAGAAACAGATAGTTGCAGTCGGTATAGTCGGGTTGCTGGTTTCTGTAGGAATAGGGTTTTGGGGCTTTGCAATGGCTCCAGCTTGGGCAGAAGATTACAATCGAGAGTTTTTAGTGGGTGCGGATTTCTCAGGGCAGATATTAACCGACGACAGTTTCACCAAGGCAAATCTGCGGGAAAGTAACTTTAGCGGTTCAGATCTGCGCGGCGTGAGCTTTTTTAGTGCCAATCTAGACAGTGCCAATCTGGAGGGTGCTGACCTGCGAACCACGACCTTAGACACGGCGAGGTTTTCACGAGCAAACTTGACCAATGCTTTACTGGAGGGCGCATTTGCCTTTAATGCTAAGTTTGACGGAGCCATCATTGATGGAGCAGATTTTACTGATGTAGATCTGCGCCAAGATGCCCATGATTTGTTGTGTAAAACGGCAAAAGGCACGAATCCAGTGACAGGTCGAGAAACACGGAAAACGCTGGAATGTGACTAGAGAATGACGGGTGACAAATGTCCGATAGAGCTCCAGCTAGCAGTGGTTTATAATTCGTACCTCGCAATTCGCAATTCGTACTTTCCTATTGCCCATCTCCAACCCACGGAGCCTGAACGAGGTCTTCAAAGCTAACCTGGCGTTCGCGATCGAGGTCAGCAATGCGGCGTTTTTCGGTGTGTATTTTTCGCCAGTAATATTGCCCCAGTTCAGGAGCGCTGGAATCATCGGTTTCTGCTAAAAGCTGCTGAAAGTGACGGCAGCGTTTTTCACACATAATTCGTTCCATTGCCGCAGTTGCCGCTCGAATGGTCAGATCGACCCGAAGAATATCCCGTTTTGTTTTTTCATCTAGCTGGAACAATGAGTAAAGCTGCATCATCTCGGCAGGGTAGTCAGTACAGCGGTCTTGAATGGAGGATAGCAGCGTTGGGGAATGGGGGGTACGAGTAATGGCTGCATTTTCTAATTCTCTGATTTGGTGTTCTCTTGCTTGCCTCTCTTCCACTTCCTGAATTTGCCGCCAGAGAAATCGGTGATGGGAGAGGCTAAACTCCAAATCACGCTCTTCTAAAGCAGTGACGATCGCGGCTTGGTATTCTGGAGCATACAGATATAGCCGCAGTAGCTGGATTTCGGCTTCTTCGAGTAAGTTGCGATCGCTTTTGGTTTGCCACTTTTGCGATCGCCCGTGCCACCGTTCACCCCGCACCTGCAACCGCAAATCTTCTTCTAGCCGCAGCATCAGATGAGAATCTCCTTGGCTGAGCCGCTCGGCGTAGCGGTGGATGTAGTGAGTCCGCAGAGGAGCGTTGGGCAGGTTGCCGAGCAATTTGACGATCGCCTGCACGGCTGCCTGGAACTGGTCAGATTGTTTCAGATCTTTGTCCGCGATCGCCCGTTCCATTTGCCAATCGAGCCAGAGCGGGGCTTTATCAAACAGAGCTTTACATTTATCTGGAGGAAGATCCGCGTACTCCTCAATACTGAGGCTGGATAGATGTGAATAACCAGAAATTGAACTATTTTCGACTAATACTTTGTAATCTTCGGAGGAGCGTTCTTTCAAAAACTCGTCGGAGTCTTTTCCAAGAGGAAGATTGAGAATTCGCAACTGAATTTCCCCTTGATAAGCCAGGTTCGCAACATCGCTGATGATTCTTTCAGTAGCCTTGTTGCCTGCGTTATCGGCATCAAAATTGAGAACAATTCGCTTTGATTCGGTGTAGCGCAGCAGTTGGCGCACTTGGGCAGAACTGAGGGCGGTTCCCATGGAGGCGACCACGTTGGTAATCCCGGCATGATGCAGGGCAATCACATCAAAGTAGCCTTCTACAATGACGGCTTGATCCTGTTTGGCGATCGCGGCACGGGCTTTATCCAGTCCAAACAGCAGTTTTCCTTTATCAAATAGTTCCGTATCGGGCGAGTTGAGATATTTTGGCTGCTCATCGGTGAGAGTACGACCGCCAAAACCCACAACCCGCCCTTGCAAATCGTGAATCGGAATCATCAAGCGATCGCGAAAGCGATCGTAATATCCATCGCCCGTTTTTCGCGGCACAATCAACCCAGCGCGCTCCACCAGTTCCACCGGATATTTCTTTTGCTCCACCAAATAGCCCGTTAAGGTTTCCCAGCCGCCCGGCGCATACCCTAGCTGAAACTGCTGCATGGTCGCCCGACTCAAACCCCGCTTTGTTTCCAGATATTCCAATGCCGCCAATCCCGCCGATTGATAGAGCGCATGTTCATAAAATTTTGCCGCGATCGCCATCAGTTCATAAAGCTGTTCTCGCAAGGAAACCTGTCGTTGAAATTCCTGCCGCTCTTCTGGCTTCAAGGTTTGCACAGGCACGTCATAGCGTTGCGCCAAGGACAGCACCACATCGCTAAAAGGGCGCTTGCCCAACTCCATCAAAAATTTAATCGCGTTGCCCCCGGCTCCACAGCTAAAGCAGTAATAAAACTGCTTGCCGGGACTAACGGAAAAGCTGGGCGACTTGTCATCGTGAAACGGACACAGCCCGACAAAATCCTTTCCTTGTTTTCGCAGCACCACATGCTCCGACACCACATCCACAATGTCGGTACGCTGCTTAACCTGTTCGATTGTGTCGGGGTGGAGGCGGGGAATTTCCATGAGCATGACGAAGGGCAGACAAGTAACCAAGGGCGAAGGACGAATAGATTAAGTGAAGAGAGCTTGCGTCCTAGCAGGATCTTAACTTTAGCGAAATTTCTAGGGTGCGATCGCACTCTCGGATTCCAGCCCGCTCTCCTTCTCGATCAGCAGGTTGGCAGAGAATATCATGAGGGCAGTTGGTTTATTCTTCAGCAATGCAACCGCTTCAGTTTGCCGTGCGAGCCTTGATGAGGTGGAACTCTTGGTTGAGATGCTAGATTAGCGCGATCGCCAAGCCTAATAAATTTGTTAACCAAAAACAAAAGAATTGTGACAAAATCTTGTTGTTCAGAAACATTAAAACATTCCGTATAGTTTTCACAAAAAGATTCGCAGCTTCTAGAAGTTTTTAGTCAACACTCAGTAAATTACCTTACTTGATAATGCCTCAGATACTCGTCATTGATGACGACCCTGCAATTTCTGAACTAGTCGCCGTCAACCTAGAAATGGCTGGATATGATGTTAATCAGGCTCCAGATGGCATCAAAGGGCAAGCCATGGCATTACAGATTCAGCCTGACCTGATCATGCTGGATTTGATGCTGCCAAAAGTAGATGGATTTACAGTCTGCCAGAGACTCCGGCGAGATGAACGCACTGCTGATATTCCTGTGCTGATGCTGACTGCGCTAGGACAAACTCAGGATAAAGTGGATGGGTTTAATGCTGGTGCCGATGATTACCTCACGAAGCCCTTTGAGCTAGAGGAGATGCTAGCGAGAGTGCGGGCATTGCTGCGTCGCACCGATCGCATTCCCCAAGCCGCCAAACACAGCGAGATTTTAAACTATGGTCCGCTAACTCTAGTGCCTGAGCGATTCGAGGCAATTTGGTTCGATCGCACCGTCAAGCTGACTCATCTAGAATTTGAATTATTGCATTGCCTACTTCAGCGCCACGGGCAAACCGTCTCGCCTAGCGAAATTCTTAAAGAAGTTTGGGGCTACGATCCAAACGATGACATTGAAACGATTCGCGTGCATGTCCGTCACCTGCGGACTAAATTAGAACCCGATCCCCGCCATCCCCGCTACATCAAAACTGTTTATGGCGCAGGCTATTGTTTGGAGCTACCTGCAACAGTACAAGAAACTGAGAGTCAACAATTTTTAGTAGGTTAGCAAGATACGGCATCGTTTCAGAAATCGTTTTAGAAATCGACATTGCTGAATGAAAGTATGAATTTCTCTCATCCTCAACACTGCTTGGCAGTTCATCAAGTTTGGTCAGCGTAGCCTTTTGGTAGATTGAGCGATCTCGATTGCTCAATTATGCTGAAACTGGATCGATCTTATATATCTTGAGAAACGATGAAAACTAAACAGTTGGGCGCAACCGCTGTCTCAATTAGCGCGATTGGTTTCGGGGGAATGCCGCTCTCTTTAAAGGGTAGACCCAGTGAGGCAGACGCGATCGCGGTCATCCATCGCGCATTAGATCTGGGGGTCACGCTTCTAGATACAGCCGATTCCTACTGCCAAGATGAAACCGACAAACATCACAATGAGCGTCTATTTGCCAAAGCCTTGCAGCACTACAACGGGGATACCAGCCAAGTGACGATCGCAACGAAAGGGGGATTGATGCGCCCCAACGGATCTTGGACTCGCAACGGCAGCCCAGACCACTTGCGAAAAACGATTCGTGAAAGTTTTGAGGCATTAGGCGGCAAGCAGGCGATCGCCCTTTGGCAATATCATGCGCCTGATCCAGACTATTCAATTGCGGCATCCCTTTCGCCTGTGCGAGAAGCCGTTGAAGCAGGGCTGATTCGCTATGTGGGCGTATCTAACTTTTCGGTGGAACAAATTCAGCAGGCGAGAGAGGTTGTTGATATTGTTTCAGTGCAAAACCAATACAACCCTTGGCATCGTGAACCAGAGCGGGATGGCGTGTTGGCATACTGTGAGCAAGAAACACTCACGTTTTTGCCTTGGAGTCCTTTAGGGGGCAGTCGTCGGGTCAAAGACCTGCCAGAAATCAAGCCGATCGCCCAGCTTGCCCAAGAAAAGGGCGTTTCGGTTTATTGCCTGGTGTTGGCATGGTTGAGGGCGAAATCGCCTTGTGTGGTGCCGATTCCCGGTGCGAGTAAAGTGAGCAGCATCGAAGACTCGGTAAAAGCGGCGGCGATTGATCTATCCGCGATCGAGGTTGAGCAGATTGACCAAGCAACATCCATG
The DNA here is from genome assembly GCF_056784215.1 of Leptolyngbya sp. CALU 1928. NCBI lineage: Bacteria > Bacillati > Cyanobacteriota > Cyanophyceae > Leptolyngbyales > Leptolyngbyaceae > Leptolyngbya > Leptolyngbya sp. CALU 1928. Next base: position 511,974 of record NZ_JBXBCE010000001.1, read on the forward strand.
TAACTTTCGGGTAACCTTTTTTGAGATGCGATCGCCCTAAATCATTCCATAGTCATGTCGTCAATCGCTCAGCAATGCTACAAATCTCCAACACCGTCGCCATTCCTGCTAATGAAATCGAAATCAGTGCGATTCGATCGCAGGGGGCAGGCGGACAAAATGTCAATAAAGTCGCATCAGCGATTCACTTACGCTTTAATATTTCGGCTTCTTCCCTGCCCGATCGCTATAAAGAACGACTCTTGCAGCTAAACGACCAGCGCATTACCAAAGATGGCGTTATCGTCATCAAGGCTCAAGAGCATCGCAGCCAAGAACAAAACCGGGAAGAAGCACTGAAACGCTTGAAAGGCTTGATTAAAAGTGCAGTCGTGGTGCCAAAAAAACGCAAACTTAGTCAGCCAACCCGTAGCTCTCAGCAAAAGCGCCTTGACCACAAAAGCAAACGGGGAGACACCAAAGCTTTCAGAAAGAACCTCATGGGTGGAGATTTTTTTTGACAAAGGGGGCAATTTTGCGAGATCGCCCACAGCATTCAAAATTGGAGGATTGGAGAATAAGCAGCGCATCGCTAGCTTTTCGATATGATGGGTGCATCGCTATTGCTGTCTTGAGTTGGCAAGTGTTAAGAATGACTTTCCTGGATGTGACATATAACTTTTCTGTTTTGCCGGTGGTAGGACAGTTAAGCTTTTGTAAAGCACAGAATTCTTTTTAGATACTTGTTGTGTGAAAATTGCACAAACTTTACTGATCTGCTCATTTCTAATTTGCAATTAGTAAAGTAACCAACCGATGCCGCTTTGACCTAGCCTGAATGAAAGCCTATGAGCCCCTTGCCTGATTCGTCTCCCCAATCTTCTAAAAGCACTCCGGCTGAACCCATTCAATCGGAACCGTCTTTGCCCGTGACAGAGCCACCGACCCCAGACCATTCTAAAACTGAGCATGTCAAAACTGAGAATGCCAAAACTGAGGATAGTAGTGAAGAGGCAAAATCTGCCGCTACAGATGCAACCCCTACGTTACGTCGTCCTCTAGCGCGTCCGGTTAACCGTCCCTCGCCCCCACCTGCGGTCACCCCCGCGATCGCAAAAGTTGTGCCTGTTCCTACTCCTGCTCCTAAGTCTGAGCCTGTAGCAATCACCGCAGTTTCAGCTTCATCGACTACAGCCGCGCCCCCCAGCAATGAGACTGATACCGCCACTCAAGCATCCCTACGACCGCACCCCATTCCGCCACCGAGTGAGCCTAAACAGTATCGGGCAATCGGGTTAGTGAAAGGGCGTTATACCGCCATTGAGGATGAGTTTACGCGAGGTGAAATGCTCACTCCAGATGGCACCCTGCTCAAAGCGGTGCTGTTGGGTCGCGTCATGAGTTTAGTGCGAAATCACATCGACCTGGAAAAAGATCATCTTTGGGTTGTGTATCCTCGCACCCGTGAAGGGGAACCAGATATTCACCTGCAAATTGTAGGGATATGGGAGCCAGAGACGCTTAAACAAGGTGAGACTGAAGGAAAAGATATTGAAGCAGAAGGCGTTAAAGCAGAAGAGCCAACGGCTCCAACCGATGCAGATCTACACGATCGCTATTTTTCCATTCGGGGTGAAATTGTATATGTCGCTCAAGATGAGACTTATGTGGTCGTCAAAATTCAGCAGGCTCCCCGCAAAAACTCTCAAAAAGCAAAAGCATTTAAACTACCGTTGCGCGGCAAGCTAGAAAACCCCCGTCAAGTGGGCTACTTTTGGGATCTCAATATTAAACTCATAGGCGTAACCTTAACGATTACCGAGGGCACCTGTATTGGATTGGCACCGCCCAAAAAACGGTCTAAAGACGGGGACGATCGCGATCGTCGCAGACCCCAATTTGGACGAAGACCCCCTACTGGCGGTGCTCCCCGAAATGCTGCATCTCCTCGCCCTGCGACGGGTTCTCGCCCTGTGCCGCCGCCAAAACCAGTTAAGCGAAGTGAACCAGCCAGCGAAGGATAAGCATTAGAGTGCAATACAAGCCTACTGACCTGATGGAAAGCAGCCTTGTATTTTAAGATTGTGTTTCTTTTATCTCAAGGAATCAAATCCAACTAACAAACTCAAATCTACAGGACACTCGTTGGCGATCGCTGACTCCAGTTGTCCTAAAACTTAGTTTTTTACGATGGATTTTCTTGTTTTTTTGGGATGATTGCTATTCCCTAAGAAGAAAATAGGGATGATGGAAAATCTAAAAACCATTGGTAATATACCATTGGTAATCGTTTAAGCTGCGTTGTGAGAGCGCTTTCCCTTATCTCTTGCCCAACAGAGAATAAGCCTACCAGAGAAAAAAGACAACACCTAGATGATTAATCAACGGGTCGAACGATCGCAGCGTTTAGCTTGGTTAGAAGGAACTCGCCTCCTCGCAGTGGTAATGCTACTGCTTTACTATGCTCAGATGGGCTTTACAGGCTCCGCTTATACGCCTCAACCGACCGGATTAGTCAGTAATCTGCGCTATTTGGCAGCGGCAATGAGTACTCTGCCTAAACAGGGGGCATTGCCCTACCTTTTGAGCTTGCCATCTTGGTTTGGGTTTCAGTTTATCGATGTCTTTGTGCTGATCAGTGGCTTTAGTTTGATGATATCGCTCAAGGGCAAGCCATTAAACGTCGGAAATTTTTTAAGGCGACGACTGCCCCAAATTTTGTTTCCTTTTTGGGCGGTGCTGTGGTTATCGTTTCCCGTAATGTGGGCGATCGCCATGGCGTTTAAAACTGATTTTCCCAATCCCTGGTATGTTTTTGCAGGCATTAGTTTTCCCTTAGTGTATGACTACAACGGGGAGATGCTCATGGCGACTAGCGGCTCATGGTGGTTGGTTTCGCTCATTTTTAGTTTTGCGGTGCTGTTCCCATTTTTGTGGCAATTACTTCAGCGCTGGGGAGCCGCAAATTTAGTTCTGGTTTGTGTGTTGCTAACAATTGGCTATCGAGCGATCGCAATTTATCTCTTAGGAGGACACCCCACTCATGTGATTTGGGATACGCCCGCCGGATGGCAGCCCTTCGCTCTATTTTTATCTAAACTGGGCACCTTTGCGATCGGGATGGCAGTGGGTGATCTCTATCTTAAGGATGAGGGTCCCGTTTATTGGAGTTTGCCCCGTGCTTTAACGATCGGGACTCTAGTTTATGTCGCTGGTTTTATCTGTCAGTTCTATACTTGGGGATGGATTTTTGCAGATTTACTTTTGTCTATCGGCTTGAGCTTAATCTGCATGGTCATGGGTCGCATTTTGGCAGAACAGAGACAAATCGCCTTATTTTTCGTCGCAATGGGAGGCTATAGCTATACCTTTTTTTTGTTGCATGGCTTGGTCGTTGATCGCAGTTTGCAACTGATCATTCAAGGCGATGCAACACGGTATGCTGTGATGCTGCCAATCATGATTGGCATAACGCTTGTTTTAGCAATCTTGGTTGTCTATGTCAGTCCTTTAATTCAACGGATTGTTTTGGGTTTGCTGCGAGATGTGGATTATGTCTTAACAAAATCTCCATCGTTACAGCGCCGTGTTCGCGAACCGCAAGTGGGTGATAAAGTGTGCTATCGGAGTGAGGCGGGGTGGATTGTGCTGAAAGTAGAAAAGCTATTGGATGAGCAGGAATTTTTTCTGTGCCAAGTGAGCGATGGGCAGCGATCGCTGTGGGTGAATCAAGGAGACTTGGAACCTGCCGGAAAACACTTCCGATGATGAGAAGCCATAAGTACTTAGTTAGTCCAGAAATGGGACTCCCATTGGACTGTCTATCTATAGGCGTGCGAATGCTCCTAGGGATAGCGCAACAATTCACCCTAACGATTGGAGGATGGCTTACGTGAAGAAGTGGTCAGTCGATCTGCATAAGCTGATCTATACCCATGTCTTAATGATCGGAATTCCCACCATCTTTTATTTTTGCCTACGGATGGGAGGGCTGCAACTGGTCAATGTCCATATGGCGATCGCCACCTTTTTCCTCTTTAGCTCCTTAATGATTCTGTTAGAGGCTTCTACGGCTCTATTTCGTAGATTTGCTGTTCAACCTCATAAACCTAGGGGCGATCGCTGGGATCAGTTCATTCATTCCATCAAAACATCTTTAGGGATTAGCGGCTCTCAACGACCTGTCCCAACCACTCCCTTACCTCGCTGCTCCATCATTGTGGTTGCCTACCTGCCCAATGAACAAGATATTATTTTAGAAACATTGCGCCAGATTCTCAGCACAGTCTATTGCCCAGAAGCAGGACTAGAAGTCATCCTGGCATACAACACCCCCCTAGACTTATCCATTGAAGATGACCTGAGAGTCTTTGCCCAGATTCATGCTGAACTGCGTTTATTACGGGTTGAGGGTAGCCATTCCAAAGCCGAGAACTTAAATGCTGCACTGGAAATTGTCACGGGCGAAGTGACCTGTATTTTAGATGCGGATCATCATCCTTCCCCAGATTGCTTTCTGCGGGCATGGCGCTGGTTAGAGCAAGGCTATGACGTGGTGCAAGGGCGTAATATTATCCGCAATCACGGGCACAACTTGCTCACCCAAAATATTGCCGTTGAGTTTGAATCGCTTTATGGCGTAAGTCATCCCGCCAAATCATTTCTCACCGACTCCACTATTTTTGGGGGTTCCAATGGCTATTGGCGGACTGCCGTTCTAAAACGGATTCGCTTTAACCCGATGATGATGACGGAGGATATCGATGCAACCCTGCGAACCTTACTGAATGGATATCATATCCTCCACGATCGCAGCATTATTGCCACCGAACTTGCCCCCATTGATTTCAACTCATTTTGGTTTCAGCGTAAACGGTGGGCGCAGGGCTGGTTAGAAGTCAGCTTTAAGTATCAACGGCGCGTTTGGAAATCTAAACACCTCACCCTCAAGCAAAAATTCTACTGGACTTATTTGCTGTACTACTGCGTAATCTATTCTTTGCTGGCGCTGCAAATTCTGCCGCTAATTTTGAGCTTATTTTTGTTTCATGGTTATCTCCCCCAATCGGATAATGCCTATCTTTGGTTTAGCACCGTAGTTACCTTCTTTAGCGGCATCTATCAAACAGTGGTGACCATGCGGGTATCCTACATCCGCTACCCAATTTACTATTTTGCTCAGCACGCAATCCTCATCTTTGGCTATACCACTCTGAAAAATATGATCTCTGTCGTGGGACTTTATGACCATTTACATGGACATAGCCACTGGGTTGTTACCCCCCGTGGCAAGCAGCCGACTCGGATTGTGGCCCCCGAAGCACCGCCTGTGTTGGCTCCTGTGGGCGGAGCAGGAGGGAGGGAATAACCCTAGAGATCTTTTCTTTTGGAAGACGCGATCGCGGTTTGATTGGGAAAAAAGGGCGATCGCTCGACTACAACGAGAAACTATACTGAAGAAAATTGGTTGGGAAATACAGCGTATGCCAACGTATGAAGAAATCCTAACTCTCGTTCAAAACCTCAATTCTGATGATCGGTTTCGACTATTGGAAGACCTGAAGGTTTTGGTCTATGAACCGATCACGATTGAAGGTACAAACGAAGTCATCTCTGCGGCTGAAATTGCAGATAGCGATGCAGCGTTGCAAGATTATCAAACTGGACGCGATCGCGGACTTTCTTCAGGTGCCTTAAAAGAACGGTTATTTGTTCATCCCACGTCTCAGGATGAAAAGCCTAAACACTACGATTTTTCTGCCTTGGCTGGAAAACTCAACTGGCGGGGAGACGGTGTTGCAGAACAGAGAAAGCTCCGAAATGAATGGTAGCCGCTATCTATTGGATACTAACGCAATCATTGCTTTGCTTCAAGGCGATCAGCAGGTAAGTGAGTCTCTTCAAAATGCTGATAACTGCTGATCAAAAGCTACATGGAATTCAAGCAGTTACAAGCATAAATTTCACTTAGGGCGATCGCGTTTTCGATACGGTCGGACTCGAAAATGCGATCGCGTTTCCAATTCATTCCCAAAATCGCACAATGTTTGAACTCAAAAATGCGATCGCGTTTTCGATATGGTTAGACTCGAAAATGCGATCGCTCTCCCACTTCATTCACAAAATCTGGACTCGAAAAGACGATCGCGTTTCCAGTTTAGAAAAAGAGCGATCGCCCTTCCAATTTGTTCACAAAATCGCGCAATGTTTGAACCCAACATGCGATCGCGTTCCCAATTCATTCATAAAATCGCTGAATGTTTGGACTCAAAAATGCGATCGCCTTTTCAACTACCTCTACAAAAGGCAGGTACTGCGCACTTGGCGGGCTCTATAAGGTGCCTACGTTCACGATGCTCTTCTTCAATTTTCTTTAATTTTTCTTTGTTTTTTTGAGCTTGTTCCTTAGTTGATGCATCTAAAACTGAAGCAGACACATCAAGAGAGTTTTTTAGACTTACATATAATCCTTTCGCAATTTTTTCCAACTCCTCTTCAGTTGGCTGTCCAATATCTTCAAACGCAAGTACAATACTTTTGAGTAAATCTAAGCTTTCCAATATAACTAGATTTGCTTTCTCATTGCTTAATACTTGCTCGCTTGACACGGGAGTTTTAGATAAAGCTGTACGCAAAAGATTTATATTCATTTCTATAAAAACTAAAGAATCATCCAAAGATTTTTTCATTTTTTCATCCATTGCTGATCTCCTTAATATTTTCTGAATGTCATAGACAGATACTTTACATAATGCTTGAATCAAATAAAGTATCTTGCTTATTTTTATAATTCAACCATATTTTGCCAACTTCAAAATGTCAAGTGTCATCACAGACCTGACGTTCATTTTGATTTAATTTAAGATTATTTTTTAGATAAGACTTCATCCAGTTGCAACTCAATACTATTGAATCAGCTACGCTTGAGCGGCTAACAATATTAGGTTCTAAATTCCAGATTCTTACTGTCTTATCATCACTGGCAGAGATTAACAAATTATTTTTCCGATTAAAATTTACAGTGTTTACTGAATTGGAATGTCCGCTAATTTTTTTAATAAGTTTTCCATTTGTGAGCTTCCAAATATTAATTCCTTGCTCATCTCCAGAAGCAAGCATTTGACCATTTGGGCTAAAATCAATACTAAAAACTTTGCTTTTATGTTGTAAATTTTTCAACTCTTTACCATCCGAGATCCTCCATATTCTGACAGATTTATCCCAACTAGCAGAAGCGATCATTTGACCATCGGGACTAAAGCTCACGTCCTCAACTTGGTCTCCGTGGTAGAAGATTTTTAGCAGTTTGCCATCAGCGACTCTCCATAACCTGACCGTCTTATCCGTGCTTGCAGAAGCAATTATTTGACCATTAGGGCTGAAACTTACTCCATACACTGGTCTAGGTTGCTGAAAGCTTTTTAGAAGCTTTCCATCTGATACACGCCAAAGTTTTACATACTTGTCGTAATTTCCAGTAGCAATTATCTTACTGTCGGGACTAAATTTAACAGCCAGGATAGCAGTATCCTCTTTAAGAGGCTGCGGATTTATTTCTTTGATCAGGTTTCCTTTAATATCCCAAAGTCTAATAGTTTCACCTAAGCCAACAGAAGCTATTGTTTTGCTATCTAAACTAAACGTCACTCCTTGGATATTTCCTCTAGAGTTATTACTACTTGATAGTAGCTTACCTTCCTGATCCCAAATTTTAATACTTCCGTCGAAACCACCAGATGCAATAGTCGTACCATCAGGACTAAAACTGACCGTGTTTACTTCTTCAGTATGTCCTTCTAGACGATTGACTTCTTGAGTTTCAGCAATGATTCTTTGAAGTTCTTCGGGTGTTTGAAGTTGTCTTCCCCGCAATTGTTTTAAGACTTTCACAGTTGCCCTAAGCGCTCCAAGTTGATCATGGGTGCGAGCTACTGCTTCCGAATAAGCTACTAATGCCTTAATTTCTTTTGCTTGTGCATTTTGTTTCTCTGCTTGTGCCCACAATGCTGATACACCGGCTACCGCCGCTAGTACAGCTAACGCAACTCCAGATATTGCAGCAATACGATTTTTTTGCCTTTCAGCTTTAACTCTGCCCAAGGCTTCTTTTTCTCGTCTTTCAGCTTCAATTTTTTCGCCGATTTCCGCGATCGCTCTGCCCTCGGCTTCTTCTCTCAACTTGCGTTCTTGGTCGAGTTGCGATTGAATTTCGCGATCGCGTTTCTCAATACTTTGATTCAAAAACTCGGTTTCAGTTTGGGTCAGTTTTGGTTGTTCTTTTGCCACCCATTCTTGAATTGCGGCAAGGCGACCTGCGGATAGGAGAAAATCCTGCGATCGCTCTTTCTCTTGCCAGTCGTGGCAATCGCTTTCTAGGCGGCGGCTGAGGCGGATATTTTCGCGGTTTTCTTCGATCCAGGTTTTCAGCAGCGTCCATTCGCTTAACAGCGCTTCGTGGGCAACTTCCACGGTTTTTTCATCGGTGACGATCAGCCGTTCTTGGGTCAGGCGTGCCACCACGCGATCGAGTTGGGCAGCAGGCGCGATCGCCCTCAGCTTTTCCCAGTGGGCTTTGCGGCGGGTCACTTCCTGCCCATCGCCCAACTGCACCAGTTCCATCAGCAGTTGCCGCGTAAACCCCTGATCATCGGGATGCAAACTGCGATAAAGCTGGTCGGCACGTTGCTTCAAGGCACCCTGCACACCACCGATTTGTTCGTAGCCCTGAAACGTCAGGATGGGCACACTGTCGGGTTGAATGCACAGATCCCAAAGTTGGGTCAGGGCATATTGCAACAACGGCAGGGCACCGGGTTCATTGCCCACATCGGCGATGATCTGCGGCACTAACCCCATTTCAAATCTGGCACCTTGCTGAGCGGCAGGACGTTCAATTGCCTCAGCCATTTCCTGAGCAGATAGGTGAGTCACCATGTAGGTAGTCAGTTCGGTTTCGCGGTTGATCAGCGTGGCAGATTCGGGAATTTTGGCGCAGCGATCCAAAAAGTCGCCCCGAATGGCAATCACAATCCGCTTCAGGTGATTCAATGAGCCAATCGCCGTGGTCATCAACTGAATAAAACTGCGCTGCTCAGCTTCCGAGTCACAAAGGGTAAACAGTTCCTCAAATTGGTCAATAAATAGAATAAACGGCGCAGTGGATTGGGAGCGCTGCTTCAAGCGATCGCCCAGATTTTCCAGGGGTTGCGCCGTGGGAGTTAACATTTCTACTTGCCAGGTTGTGCTTTCAAACGGGCGATCGCGTAGTTCTGGCAGCAGTCCCGCTTTCACCAAGGAAGATTTGCCACAGCCAGAAGGACCAAACACCGTCAGCACTCGACAATTCAGTAAACGCGCTTGCAATGCCCGGACTGCCTCTTCGCGTCCATAAAAATACTGGGCTGTGGCGCTATCAAAGGAGGCTAACCCGATATAGGGATTCGCCAGATTCAGGGCTGGCTCTGAGTTATCTTTTGGCAGGGCGGGGTGAATGGCGATCGAGATGTCATTTCCCCAACCCAAATGCAGCGCTTCCTGTCCCGATCCTTTCAGGCTTTGGGAAAGGCGATAAAACAGCAATCCGCTGGTGATGGTGCGATCGTCTTCTGGGCGAGTGGGTGGAGACAGGGCCTGCAACAAGGCACCCGTAAACAGGCTGTGATCGTCGCTGCGTTTGGCACGGGATTCTTCAAAGCTGCGGCAGGCGGTGATAAAGCAATAGTTTCGCTGCGTAGAATTGAATGCAGTCAACGCCCGTTCCACCGGATCGCGCTCCAGCATATCGCCGCTGTGGCAGCAGTCGAGCAGCAACACCAAACTGCTGAGGCTGGATTGCTGAATCAAGCTGTTCAGTTCACCAAAGGGCAAACTATAAAGCGGCTCCATTGGCTTTCTAGCTTGCCGGATAATCTCTGTGTCCGAGGCTGCCAAAAAGGTTTCTCGGTATCCGGTGATGCTTTCCAGCAGAATCCCGTGTCCCGTGAAATAAATCAGGGCATCATTGCCGTTTGCCTGCTCCAACAAAAATTGCTTTAATGTCTGCCGCAACGTCTCTAGAGCCAGTGTTTCCGCCAATAGCGTGACTTGAAAGCCGCCGTATTCTTGCAAACATCGTGCCACTGCCTGGGCATCCGTGGCAGGTTTGGTTAAGTTGCCTAGCGATCGATGATAATTCGAGATACCGATTACAAGAGCATAGCGCTGAGCCATTGGGTAGAAGCGATGGGGATAAGGTTAGGATTAACCTCATTAAGGCATAGCTTTTTTCCGCAATCCAGCAAAAATCCAATAAAGCTTAAGGAACCGATGGAAAACGAAGAATATTTAGCATTTGAAGTGGATGGTCAGGTGTATGAGATGACTGCCTCACCGAACCCCCCCATAAACGATGAATATGAAAATTATGGTCCGATGGAAGACGCGATCGCTCAAATGGATCGAACTCGCCTAATGATTCGTACCTGTGCTATTCAAGCAGTCAGCGCCTTTCGCAACTTTGGCGCGGCTGATGTGCAGGAAGTCAACCTGAAGTTTGGCGTAAAGTTGGGCGGTAAAGCAGGGGTTCCCTACATCACAGAAGGCTCTGCTGAAAGCAACCTGGAGATTTCAGTGAAGTGTACTTTTCCGCCCAAAGTGCCGCCCACAAGTCCGTTGTAACTTATCGTCTTCTGCCAAAGCTGCGACTACGGGAACCACTGCCAAAACCCGTTCTGGAAGGCTGACGATAGCTTGGGGTATTGCTACGGCGGAGAGTGTTAGTGCCAAAGCCTGCCCCAGTGGAGCGATCGCCCCCAGTAGTCCGTCTCTGGCTGGCTGTCGGCGTTCTCAAATTGCCCGTCGAGCGCACGGTTTGGCGATTGCGAACGGCTGCTGGAGGAGCATTGTAGCGCTGTTGATAGCTGCTAACTGCCTGGTTATAGTTACTGCCATAGCCCCCATGACCGAAAATGCCACCGGACTGATAAACAGGCGGCACGTAATATTGCGGTCTAAACAACATGCTGCCGATCGCCTGACCTGCCAGCGCCCCGGCAAACGGTGACCAGAAACTAGATTCTTGTCGCACCACGACCCGTTCTGTTTGTCCAGTTTGTTGATTAGTTTGCTCTTCCGTCACGTTATGGACGTAGTCAATTTTGAAATCCTTTTCAACGTGCATAGAAGCCTGATTGTTCTCCAACTTCAGGTAGTTCTTCTGTCCCTTGGAGACTTCTTCATCGGTCAGTTGAGCCATTTGCAGGTTTGTAGTGCGATAAGCAGAAGACTCACCGGGCTTTGTGTTGAGCAGCATCACTGTATACTCGCCATCAGCATCGTTATAGGTTGCCTGTTGTACGGGATATTGCCCGTTGCTCAAGCGATTTTGGACAGCACTTGCAGTTTGAGCCGTGGGGTTGGAAGATGAACCGCCCTGATTTGGACTGCCGCCACAAGAAACGGTCGTGATGGCGAGAGTCAGAACCATTGCATAGACAAGAAATCGACGGAGCATGTTCATAGTAAAAAAGGAGTTGGGACTATCAATAGTGGATTCAAAAAAGGGATAGTTACAGGCGAATTATGGCGTTGAGCCATTTCCATAAGAAGTTCTGTGGAACGGCGAACATTTGATGAATCGCGCTATTACCACCCTGATTCATTACAACGGAATCAACTCTGGAAAATGGAGGATTAACTGATCAGAGGTTAATTCATCACCCAGTTGGGCTGGAGAGAAGTGAATCTGCACGGCGCGTAATCGGTCTTGGTAGTGCAAATTAGTCAACGCCTTTAGAGCGGTTTTGAGAGCGCTGACATTGGAAAGGTCAGTTTCTAAAGCAGGCACGTCCCCTTCGTAGGCAACGGTCAACATGACAATCAGGTTTTGAGTAATGGGCACTGACAAAACATCGTTGGATATCTCTAAACCTTCTACTTCAGTACCACTGTGATAGCGCTGGGCAGAATCGGTAAACAGTTCCTCAACAAAGTCACCTGCTTCCCCTTCATCCCAAAATACATCGCCCTCATTGGACACCGATTGCCAGTAAACATCGTATTGCAGAAGGCTCTGGCAAATTTCCCCTAACCCTTCGCCAAAGGTTTGAATATCTCCATCTGCGTCGATCGCATGACGAGCCGCACTATTCAGCACACCCAGCAGCGGCGCGACTTCCTTGCCAGCCAAGTGTAGAAATAGGCGAAAAACAACAAAGCGAGTTTTGCCTGTCATTTGATTAAAGCGATCGCCCAGGGAACCCATCCTTGTAGCCTCCAATGTATGACTAATGTGTGACTCGATCAGTCATCTCATAATCTATAGTTCTACTTTAGATCACTCTTCTCAAGAGTCTTCAGGTAGATACTCGACAATAAATGGAGGGATTGCCGTATGGCAGAAAATGGCGAGTGACGTATGGCGAATGGCGATCGAAAGAATTAATCTGTTCGTATCCTGAACCCGAAACCTCGCACCTTGTCCTTGTCCTTATCCTAATCGAGCCAAGATTCCCAATAGGTTCTTGCTTTTCGGGGTTAGCAGGGTGCGGCGGTAGGCATCGGCAGCTTTTTTGATTGCCTCTGCTTGGGTGGGGTAAGGATGAATCACGGTAGACAATTTGCTGAGTCCAATTTTGGCGGTGATGGCGAGGGTGATTTCGCTGATCAAGTCTCCAGCATGACTGGCAACGATAGTCGCGCCCACAATTTCGTCAGAGCCGCGTTTGTGCAGAATTTTGATGAAGCCGTTGGTTTCACCATCCGCGATCGCCCGATCAACGGTATCAAAAGGAATATGAATCACGTCTACCTCAAGTCCTTTGGCGATCGCGTCCCGCTGGTACAGCCCGACATGGGCAATTTCGGGTGAGGTGTAGGTACACCAAGGCATGACCAGACTGCTGAGTTTGGCGCGTCCGATGCCAAAGGGAGAAAAGAGGGTATTTTTAATTACGATTCGGGCGGCAGCATCGGCAGCATGGGTAAATTTCCAATCCATGCAAATGTCGCCAGCGGCGTAAATTGTGGGGTTGGTGGTTTGCAGGTAATCATTAACGATTACGCCTTTGTGCGGGTCGTAATTCACGCCGACTTGCTCTAAGTTCAATCCTTCGACGTTGGGCGATCGCCCTGCCCCAATCAAAATTTCGTCTACGGTGATACTTTCTGGCTGACCGTTACGGCTAAAGTGCAGCACTTTGCCCAACTCGGATTTTTCGACCCGCTCCAGTTGGGAATTGAGTTGAAGATGAATCCCTTCTTGAATGAAGACTTGCTGGATGATCTCGGCGGCATCGCTATCTTCGCGATCGAGGAGATGACTATTTTTATGGAATAGCACAACCTCAGATCCCAATCGCTGGAAAGTTTGCGCCAGTTCACAGCCAATGGGTCCACCGCCAATCACGGCAAGTCGAGCGGGGCGATCTGTCAGATTAAACACCGTTTCGTTAGTCAAAAAGCCTGCTTCTGCCAGTCCGGGAATAGTCGGCTTGCTTGCCCGTGCGCCCGTGGCAATCACCGCTTTTTTGAACCTGAGGATTGCGTCATCCACCTGAATCGTGTCGCTAGAGTGAAAGTGTCCCTGTCCTAAAAACACATCTACGCCTAGCTTTTGCATCCGAGCAGCGGAGTCGTTTGGGCTAATGTCAGCTCTAATTTGCCGCATTCGTGCCATGACAGCAGGAAAGTCTACCTCGACTGCTCCATTCAGCTTTACCCCAAAGCGATCGCTGTCTCGAATTTCAGCCACCACTCGCGAGGAGCGAATCATGCATTTGGAGGGCACACAGCCAACATTGAGGCAATCGCCGCCCATCAGGTGCTTTTCAATCAGCGCCACTTTCAACCCTATCCCCAATCCGGCGGCTCCGGCGGCAACAACCAAGCCTGCGGTTCCGGCTCCAATCACGACCAAATCGTAGCGCTCAGCCGGGGTCGGGTTCACCCAGTCCGATGGATGCACTTGGGCAAGCAATGCCTGATTATAGTCATCCAACGGCGAAATTAAAGAGTCAGTTTGGAGGGGAGAAATCATCGGTGCTTCCTGCAACACTTTCAGCCAAGGCTTTTTTGGCAATTCGGGTAATGTAGAGGGTGACGGCGATCGTGGCAACCAGACCGATGATGCGAATCACCCACTGCGCGGTTTGCGCTTCAGAACTGAGGGGTTGTTGAGTCGTGATAGAAGTCAAATCTCCTGCCAGAGACCCTAAGTAGACGTATAGAATCGTTCCTGGCAGCATCCCAATTGAGCCTAGTATGTAATCCGTGAGGGAAACTTGAGTCACGCCAAAGGCATAGTTGAGTAGGTTGAATGGAAAAATGGGTGAGAGGCGAGTGAGTAACACAACTTTGAAGCCGTCTTGGGCAACGGCTGAGGCAATCGCGTTGAACGTGACATTTCCGGCAATCTTTTTACTGACCCAATCTTGGGCAATATAGCGACCAATCAAGAAGGCAAGGGTTGCTCCCAACGTTGCGGCTATGAACACGTAAATGGAACCCCAAACTACGCCATAGATTGCGCCACCGCCCAAGGTGAGCAGGGAACCGGGAATGAACAATACAGTCGCCAGATTGTAGATCAGAATGTAAGCGAACACCCCGATCGCTCCCAAGCCCTTGACCCACACAAGGGAGCTTTGGAGAGCCGTTTGGATGAATTCAATCAGGTTCATGAAAGCGGCTCTAGTAATTTTTCTTTGAGGAGGAAGGAAAGTAGAAATCCTGTTCCCTTTCCTTCTGGGAGAAAGCTAGGGGGAGGGTAATTCCGTGATGCGTTCTTGGGCAGATTTTAGGGCGTGACGAACTTGGTCGAACCCGGTGCCGCCGTAGCTATTCCGAGCAGCGACCACTTGCCGAGGCGCGATCGCATCATAAATATCTGCTTCAAATTTGGGATGGAGGGTTTGCCATTCCTCTAGGGTGAGATCCTTCAGTAATTTGCCTTGAGTGAGCGAGGTTTTCACCACTTTGCCTACGAGATTATAGGCTTCGCGGAAGGGAACGCCTTTGGTTGCCAGATAGTCCGCTACATCCGTTGCGTTGGAAAAGTCCTCGCTAACGGCAGCTTCCAAGCGATCGCGGCGAAACTCCATTCCTTCCCTGAGCAAAATCGTCATCGCTTCTAGACACGATTGCACCGTCAGCACCGTATCAAACAGCGCTTCTTTGTCTTCCTGCAAATCCTTGTTGTATGCCAGGGGTAAGCCTTTCATTAGCACCAGCAGCCCTTGCAGATGTCCAAACACGCGCCCAGTCTTCCCCCGCACCAGTTCTGGCACATCTGGGTTTTTCTTTTGGGGCATAATGCTGGAACCCGTAGAGCAGCTATCTTTCAGGGTGACAAAGCGAAATTCTTCTGATGCCCACAAAATCACTTCTTCAGATAAGCGGCTGAGATGCACCATGATCAGGCTGGAGGCACAGAGGAACTCGATCGCAAAATCGCGATCGCTGACTCCATCCAAGCTGTTGGCATACACGCCGCCAAAATTGAGCAACTCGGCGGTGTAATGGCGATCGATCGGAAAAGTCGTGCCTGCCAATGCGCCTGATCCCAAGGGAGACACATTCACCCGCTGATAAATTTCGCCCAACCGCTGCCAATCGCGCTGCGCCATTTCAAAATATGCCAGCAAATGGTGGGCAAGGCTGAGGGGCTGGGCGCGCTGCAAGTGGGTGTAGCCAGGAATCAAGGTTTCGACGTTTTGCTCTGCGAGGGTCAGCAATACGGTTTGAAACTCGCGCAGCCGCTCCCGAATGGTTTGAATCTGCGATCGCAAATACAGTCGCGTGTCGGTGCCGACTTGATCATTGCGCGATCGAGCGGTATGGAGTTTTTTACCCACATCGCCCACTAACTCGGTCAAACGACGTTCTACAGCAAAATGCACGTCTTCGGCTTCAATGCCGGGAGTAAACTGCCCCGCCCGATATTCCTGACGAATTTGCTCCAGTCCACTGACCAGTTGTTCGCCTTCGTCTGTGGAGATGATGCCTGTATGCGCCAGCATTTTGGCGTGGGCTTGGGAGCCGGTCAGGTCATATTCGATCAGTTGCATGTCAAAGCCAATGCTGGCGTTAAATCGGGCGATCGCGGGATGCAGCGCCGATTCAAATCGCTGGCTCCAAGTTTCAGATGGGTGAGAAGCAGCCGGGTTAGAAGCAGAGTGTGGCACAGGATTATTCAAAGGAAAAACTATCCAGACTGAGTGATTGATCTATTGAACCTGATCCACTGACAATCTAAAGTTCACAAATTAACCAAAACTGGTAAATGTTTTTACCATGTATCCAAAAACAATCCCTGCGATAAACGCAGCCAGTTGCCCGGTTTTTACAAAGCCATTCCACCAAACACCAATATCGCGCCCCAAATCGGTCTGTTTAATCTGAGCTAGAACTGAAAAATCTGAAGGCAAATGCCAGGACATCAGCGGTAGTGAATCGACCCAATGAGTGCTGTTAATTAACAGCGATCCCACATCTTGAACCATATGCATCACCATGTTTTTTCTCCTATCTAATCGCAGTCTAAAAAGGACAATCTTACAGCAGAATACTGAAATATCAACTGGGCTGAACTTGCATCACAATCAGAGTCATATCGTCTGCATTGCGATTGCCAGCCCCAATAAAATCTTGAACTTGCTCAAATAAATGATCCAGGATTTCTTGGGGCGATCGACACTGTTGACATGCCTCAAGAAATGCTTTCGTCAGATTTTCTTCATCAAATCGCTCTCCTCCTTGGTTCGCAGCATCTGTAAAGCCATCAGTGTAGTAAATCAGTGTGTCGCCTTCCTGTAGCTGAATTTGGGCATCTTGGTAATGTGTGTCAGCATCTAGCCCAATCAGCATTCCCAAGGTATCTAAGCGTTTGATTGTTTTGGTGGCAGCGTGCCACAGCAGTGGCGGGTTGTGGGCAGCGTTGCTGTAGGACAAGATTCGCGTTTGGGGATCGTACTCTGAATAAAACAGAGTGACAAATCGATTGGAGTTTTCTAGATCGGCATACATGACCCGGTTGAGGTGCTGCAAAATCCGGGCAGGTGAGTGACCGTTCAATACTTCAGCCCGCAACATACCGCGAGTCATGGTCATAATTAGCCCAGCGGGAACGCCTTTGCCCATGACATCGCCGATCGCCACACTCCATTTTGCCGTTTCGCTACCCCCATCTCGTTTCGAGCGAATTTGGTCATAGCTGGCAGGAATAAAGTCGTAATAATCACCGCCAACTCGGCTAGCGGTGAGGCATCGCGCTGCCAGATCTACGCCTAATATTTTGGGACAGTGGCGGGGCAGTAAGCGCAGTTGAATTTCTGCCCCAATTTCTAGTTCGCGATCGAGCCGTTCTTTTTTGCGAAGCTCCACCGATAGTTCGTCGTTTTCAATCGCAACGGCAGTTTGATCGGCCACCAGCCGCACCAGTTTTTGGCGTGTTTCTGTCCAAGTATATTGAGAATCGCGGCTAAACACATACAACCGACCGCGCTCTGCGTTTTTGACTAAGATAGCGGTGCCAAATAACTGAACGCTAGACCCTAAGTAGTGGTTCACCTGATGGTCTAACTCGGCGATCGCTTGTGCTGTTGGAGCGATCGCGCCATCGCTGCGATTGCCAAACGCCGATGACTGCCGGGTCGCTGTTTCCAGCGCTTTCCGCAAATCTTTACTCCAGCGGCTATCTTGGCAGTGCATTCGCTCCAAACGCACTTGCCCATTGGGTTTGAACAACAGCAGCGCGCCCCCATCACAATCAGTCACCCGGCTTGCCATCAGCGGGATTAACTCTAAAAACTGATTGAGGTTGTTAAAGCTGCGGAGCGCAAAGCCCAAGGAACTTAGTAAATCTTGAATCTTATGTTGCTCTCGATTCAGACGCGCCACTAACTCTTTCAACGCAAACACAGGGGTTATCTCCGGAGGCATATTGCTACCAGAGCGATCGGGCGGTTGAGAGGGTTGTCGAGGAAGAGGCACAGCAGTCATCAGGGCAACACTTGGCAAAAAGGATAGCCAACCTAGGTAAGTAAAGAAGTGATCTAAAGGACTACTAGAACAATCTCTATTAATTTCTATGAGATTACTTCAGACGTAGGCAACGCTCACAAACACTTCAAAGGAATCAAAGTCAGGTAAGCATAACCCGGTTTATCAAAAATGAGTGGATGATTTTTAGATGATTTCTCTGAGGGATTTATGGGAAAGGAGCGATCGCCTCTCGTATTCAGTTCTATCAACTTTACAAGATGAATGCCGAATTTAGGACAAGACCATACCAGAGCTTGCCACCGATGTCGCACTATCTTGAGCGCTAAGGGTTTTATGACGACCGACCCATCTGGTCTAGTATAGGTAAGCTACTGAATCGGTTTAAATTTCTGCCGATTAAACAAGTCTGCGATTCGTAAAATGCTAGCGAGCTTTCCACAAGAATCCCTACGCGATCGCTATTCGCCTCTATCACAAGACACTGACACAAGCACAAGACACTGACACAAGCACAAGACACTGACACAAAACACCGAGCCATGAAAGCCATTAATTCTTCCCCCTGGACTCCTCTAATCCTCAAACTAATTGGAGCCTTACTCCTTTTAACGAGCCTGATTGATTACCTTGTGTTGCTTTCAACGGCAAAATTTCAAGATAGCCAGTGGGTCATCACTTTTACAACCCAGGTCGTCGATCGCGGAGTCTTCCCCTTGATAGGGCTAGCATTGATATTTATCGGTTTTTGGCTAGAGGCTGGCATCAGCGATATCGCCCGGACTGCGTCTTGGCTCAAGCTTACTTCACTCATTTTAGCGAGCATCCTAGGACTATTTTTCTTGCTGGTAGTGCCTTGGGGTGTTGTCGCCACTCGTGATGCAGTGGATGCTCAAATGAAGCAGATTGGGCAAGAAGCCTCTAAAGCGGAAAGTCAAATCGATGCCCAAGTCCAGCAATTTAGGGGTCAATTAGATTCTCAGTTGGCTCAAATTGATCAGCTGATTAGTAGTGGGCAATTAAAAGATCCTCAGCTAGCCCAAGCAAAGCAGCAGCAGACCCAACTGAAGCGGCTGAAGTCTGATCCCAAAGCATTTGATGCCGAAATTGCTCCTAAGAAAAACGAAGAACTGAATAAAATCAAAACGCGGCAGCAAGAGTTGGAAAGCCAAACTCAGGGGAATGCACTCCGCTCTGGGCTAAGAACTGGACTGAACAGCCTGCTATTAGCGATCGGTTACATTATTATTGGCTGGACGGGTTTGCGGCAGAGGTTGTAAGCCTGAACTGACAGAATGAGGATTTAGACTCTCTATTTAGAGAGATTTGGTGCTACCACATCAGGGAAACTCTCAAAATTGCGCCTGACCCAATCTATTCCGACTTCATTGTTCAGTTTGATTTTCTGAGGGCTATCAGGATAAATCTTGCCTAAAATATCTGCGTCTTGATCTACAACGACCTTGCCAAACTTAAGATACGTTCCACCTAATAGCTTAAAGACGGGATGCTTCGCTTGACCAAAGAGCAAGATGTAAGTCCGGGTACGGTTTTCAGCTTCGGGCACAAAAATGTGACATTGTGCTGCCTTGCCGAAGGGCATTTCTCCATGAAAAATCACCAGACAGGGGAAGTGGTTTTCTAGATGCGCTTTAATCGTGCGGGGCAGCAACATGACATCTGGCTTTCTTAACTTTTCTGCCAGGGTATAAAGGGCGGTGGGCATATCGTAAAACGCATGGGAATAGTGTCCCTCATCAATGAACTGGTGAAACTCTACCTCTGTAATCCGAAATAGGTCGCGGTGAGTGCCGTTTTGATGATTGTAGTCGTGCATATTCAGCAGCATGGTTAGCAAATCTGTCTCAATGCTGCGATCGCCGATATGTCCCACAAAGTAATACTCGTTTGCAATCTCATTCAGCACCGGAGGAATCGGAATTTTCGGTTCGTAGCCTCCGTAAGACCAAATGAAATCTCCTTGAATGATCAGCTCTAGAGGTTGCAATTGGGGTAAAGTTTTTTGGTCTGATCCGGGTAGAACCGTGCAGCCTGCCGCATCAAACTGCAACGCATGAAATGGACATGCGATCGCGCTTGTTCCATTCTTTTGTTCACACCATCCTTCCGACAGCATGGCTCCCATATGAGGGCAGGCATTGGGGAGTGCATGAATTTCTCCACTCGCATCTTTCCACATCACATAGTCGGTTGAGTACAAGGAAATTTTTCGGGGTTGGTTTACGGTCAACATCGACTTGTGCGCCAATAGCCAAGGCGCACCGGGAAGCATAGACTGCATGGTGTTCTCCGCTCGATATAAAATTGTGAAAAATCCGTCGTGTTTTCACAATATGACAGAAGATTCACGTTCGTCAATCGAATCCTCGAAGACTTTGCGCCGCCAGCCAAAACAGCAGCGCGGCAAAGATCGAGTCGAAAAAATTCTAGATGCGGCGGCGGCGGTGTTTGATGAAGTAGGCTATGCTGCGGCAACCACTCATCTAATTGCTGCAAAAGCGGGAACAGCGATCGGATCGCTGTATCAGTTCTTTCCAGATAAAGCCGCTATTTTTAAGGCGATGGAGTTGCGCCATGTCGAGCGGGTCAAGCTCATGTGGTCACGGGTAAACATCCCGGAAATTGTCAAGTTGCCGCTGCGCTCAATGATCCATGCGCTTGCTACTGGCGTAGCAGAACTATTTGAGCAACCCGTATCGCGGGTCGTGTTTGTGCAGTTTTACACGGCACGCGAGATTTTTCAGTCGATTGACGAGAGCATGACCCAAGAGGCAATCAACTTTCTAGCCACTATCTTGACCCAGCGAAGCTCGGCTTTGAGTCAGGCGCACTGTCGATTACTCGCAGAGGTTTGTGTGCATAGTAGCAATGCGGTCATGCTAGCGGCGCTTCGCACTCCTGACCTAGAAGAGCGCCACCAATTGACTCAGCAAATTGAGGAGTTGTTGGTGTCATATTTAGAGCCATATGTGGGGGATAACCTAGCGGATAATGTAATGAAAGTAATGAAATGCCCCCATTGTCAATCAGAGCAACTATCGAAAAATGGGTATCGCCGGGGGAAGCAGTGCTATTGCTGTAAAAATTGTGGAAAACAGTTTGTAGAATCTAGGTTGCCGACTGCGATCGCCGAGTGAGATAAGTTGACCCTTTAAAATTTACTGTGCCTTTCTCACGCGACGGTTTTTCGGCTCACACTTATTTCTTCAAAAAAGTCTCAATACTTTTACGGTCGCTTCTTGGCGCTGTCAGTGCTAGCGTTTTGGGAAAACGTTATGTAAGTGCATTATTCGCTGTTTTCTGTAGGTTACTCATATGCTTTCCTCAATAGCTGGTGCAGGTTCGGCGATCGCTCCTGCTTTATGGCTGCTAGGGGCTTTTTCAACTCTCAGCCTGACGATAGCGGCAGTAGCCTTTCGCAGAAAGATTAGTCAGCTTGAACATCGCCACATTCAAGACTTGCAGCAGCGTGAGGCTGAACTGCATCAGCGAACTTGGGATCTAGAGTCAAATGTTCAACAGCGCACCACTGAGTTGCAGCGCTTAAGTGAGCAGCAAGCCGCCCTGTCGGAAGTGATCAGCAAAATCCGGTCTTCTCTGGATTTGAACACGATCTTTAAGCTGGCTGCAATTGAAGTTCGCCAACTGCTAGAGGTCGATCGCGTCGGGATCTTTCGCTTTTATCCTGAGTCAGGTTACGACGATGGTGAATTTATTTCAGAAGCAGTATTGCCGCCCTATGATTCGGCGCTGAAGATTCGGATTCACGATCATTGCTTTGGCGATCGCTATGCGGCTCACTATAGCAGTGGGCGAATTCAAGCGGTCAGCGATATCCTCAATGCGGGTCTGTCAGATTGTCATGTAGCGGTGTTGTCTCAATTTCAAATTCGCGCCAACCTAATCATTCCCCTGCGACGAGGCGAGGCTTTGTGGGGCTTGTTGTGTATCCATCAATGCTCTGCGCCCCGCGAATGGCAAGCAGCGGAGATTGATTTTGTTAAACAGATTGCCATACAGCTTGACGTTGCCCTTTATCAGGCAGAGCTATTAAGCCAAACGCAGCAAAAGACTCAACAGCTTGAGCGATCGCTGGATGAATTAAAGCAACTTCAGCTTCATCTAGTGCAAAACGAAAAAATGTCTGCTCTGGGTCAACTGGTAGCAGGCATCGCCCACGAAATTAATAATCCGGTAAATTTTATTTATGGCAACATCAACTATGTCGATATCTACACGCGTGACCTGTTGGAATTGTTGCAGCTTTATGAACAGTACGACACCTCTGCCAGTATAGAAGTGCAGGAAAAACTGGAATCGATGGATCTCGATTTCCTGGCAGAAGATTTGCCGAAACTATTGAAGTCTATGAAAATCGGCTCGGAGCGCATTCGAGAAATTGTTCTATCATTACGGAATTTTTCTCGGTTAGATCAAGCCGAAGTCAAAGAAGTGAACATTCACGAGGGATTAGACAGCACTCTGCGGATTTTGCAGCATCGGCTGAAGCCAACGTCTCTCCGATTTGGCATTGACGTGATTAAAAATTATGGCGCGTTGCCCTTGATAGATTGCCTTGCCGGTCAGCTAAACCAGGTGTTTATGAATCTGCTGGCAAATGCGATCGATGCCATCCAAGAGTTTTATGAAAGCTTACCGTCTGATGCCCCCCTTCAAGAACAAGGCAAAATTACCATCACCACTCAGGCGATCGATTCAGACTGGGTGCATATTTCCATTCAAGATAACGGGTCTGGTATTCCAGCAGAAGTACAAAGCAAACTGTTCAATCCATTTTTTACCACCAAACCCGTGGGCAAGGGCACTGGTTTAGGGCTATCCATCAGCTACCAAGTGATTGAGCGGCATGGAGGCACCTTGGAATACCTACCGCTGAGCGATCGCGGGGCTGAGTTTTTGATTAAAATTCCTATTCGGCAAGAACACTTTGGCTCAAAAAACAGCGTAACTATAGGACTTCCATCGATCTCAATGCTGATCGAGTAATCGGTTAACTCAGGGAATGAATCAAGCTGAATCAGTTGGGCGATCGCGGAAATACTCAGCAGTTCTCCGAAAATGGCTAACAACTGGCTCTAAGATCGAAAGGGCACGATCCGTCTCCCATTGCTTTAGTCAGAGTGAAGAAATGCTTGATACCTTAAGTTCCAGTTCTATTTTAGAAGTGTTGAAACCCGTCCAAGATCCCGAACTGCAAAAAAGTTTGGTGGACTTGAACATGATCCGCAACGTCGAGGTGGATCAGGGCATTGTTCGCTTCACCCTCGTGTTAACCACTCCCGCTTGCCCATTGCGCCAGTTTATTGTGGAAGATTGCGAGAGAGCCGTTCGCACATTGCCTGGAGTCACAGAGGTGCGAGTAGACGTGACGGCTGAAACGCCTCAGCAAAAAGCCTTACCCGATCGCCAGGGAATTGGCGGCGTGAAAAATATTTTGGCAGTGTCCAGCGGCAAAGGCGGCGTGGGCAAAAGCACGATCGCGGTGAATATTGCGGTGGCTTTGGCACAGGCGGGGGCAAAGGTGGGGTTAATCGATGCCGATATTTACGGTCCTAATGCACCAACCATGTTGGGCTTAACCGATGCCACGGTGACGGTGCAAAAAGGCGCAGATGGAGATATTTTAGAACCTGCTTTTAATCACGGCGTAAAACTGGTTTCCATGGGTTTTTTAATCGATAAAGATCAGCCTGTGATCTGGCGAGGTCCCATGCTTAACGGCGTGATTCGCCAGTTTCTCTATCAAGTGGCATGGGGCGAATTGGATTATTTGATCGTAGATATGCCGCCTGGAACGGGTGACGCGCAACTAACGATGGCGCAGGCAGTCCCGATGGCGGGAGTGGTGATTGTGACGACTCCTCAAACTGTTGCTTTATTGGATGCGCGGCGGGGCTTAAAAATGTTTCAGCAGCTTGGAGTTTCTGTTTTAGGGATTGTGGAAAACATGAGCTACTTCATTCCACCGGATATGCCCGACAAGCAATATGACATTTTTGGTTCGGCAGGCGGCAAGAAAACCGCAGATGAGCTTCAGGTGCCGTTGTTGGGCTGTGTGCCGCTGGAAATCCCGTTGCGAGAAGGCGGCGATCGCGGTCTGCCTATTGTTCTCGCTGATCCTGAATCGGCTTCTGCCAAAGCGCTGACGGCGATCGCGCAGCAGATTGCGGCAAAAGTTTCGATCGCCGCGTTGACATAAGTTTTTTTTCAGACTTAACTGAGGACGAAGGTTCTAAAAGATGTGAATGATTAGGGAAGCGTGTCACTCGCAGAAGCAGTGGCATCCTCCCAATGATTAGTGAGTTCTTCCTGATTCATGCTACACAAATCGTTGCCCAAAATTCGTTGGAAAACCCTAGTTCAGCCTTGGCAAAACATAGACTGGTGGCTGTTTATTTTCCCCATTGGACTGACTGTTTTAGGGGGCGTGATGATTCACAGCATCGAGTTGAGCCAAGAGGGTGCGAATTGGGCATCCCAACATTTGATCACCTGTGGCATAGGGATTATCGTAGCGCTGGCGATCGCCCGTTGTCGGTATGAGCGATTGCTTCAGTGGCACTGGATCATTTATGGCATCACCATCTTGCTGCTGCTATCCGTAAAATTCTTTGGCACGGAAGGGTTAGGTGCACAACGCTGGATCACGATCGCAGGGTTTAATCTGCAACCGTCAGAATTTGCCAAACTGGGGGCGATTATTACGATCGCCGCCCTGCTCAGCGATCGTCCGGCTTCAACCATTCCAGCAGCGTTGCGAGTCATGGCAGTAGTAGCCGTTCCGTGGGCGCTCGTTTTTCTAGAGCCTAACTTGGGCACCTCTTTGGTCTTTGGTGCTATCACCATGGGCATGTTGTATTGGGGTAACGCCAATCCGGGCTGGCTGCTGCTGCTGCTCTCTCCATTTATTTCTGCCATTCTGTTTAACACTGCGCTGCCCTTTTGGTTTGCCTGGATTGCAGTGATTGGGGTGGTTGCATGGCGCAGCCTTCCCTGGTATCGGCTCGGCACGTTGGGTGCTGTAGTGGTTAATTTGGTGTCCGGCGGTCTAGGACATTTGCTTTGGGGATTGCTGAAGGACTATCAAAAAAAACGTCTGATTATTTTTTTAGATCCCGACCAAGAACCGCTTAAAGGTGGCTATCACTTGATTCAATCGCGTATTGCCATTGGTGCCGGGGAAATGTGGGGCAGAGGGCTATATAAAGGGACGCAGACACAACTAAGTTTCATTCCAGAACAACATACCGACTTTGTTTTCACCGCCATCGGTGAAGAGTTAGGCTTTGTGGGCGGCATTCTAGTCCTCATTGCTTTCTGGCTGATTTGCTTACGGCTGGTGATTATTGCTCAGAATTCCAAAGATAATTTCGGCTCCCTGATTGCGATCGGTGTTTTTTCGATGATCGTGTTTCAGGTTGCCGTGAATGTTGGCATGACGATTGGATTGTCACCCGTGACAGGTATTCCGCTACCCTTTTTGAGTTATGGCAAATCTGCTCTGCTGATGAATTTTCTGGCGATCGGAGTGGTGCAATCCGTTGCAAATTTCCGACAGCGGCTGAAATTTTAGCGAGAACGATTATTGCTGTTTCCTATTGTCGACATAAACAAAAAACAATCAAAGGATTGACCATTCTTGCCTTCCACCTTGTAAGCTTGTTTATTGAATACATCTGAGCAAACGCTATGATTTTTCCGGGTTCAGTGGTTCGAGTAACCAACGCTCAAGATACTTACTATCAATTTCAAGGGCTGGTTCAACGGATGAGCGATGGCAAAGCGCTCGTCTTGTTTGAAGGCGGCAATTGGGATAAATCAGTCACATTTAAGCTATCAGAACTAGAGGAAGTAGACTTAGCAGCCACAAAGAAAAAGGGAAAATAACTCAGGTTTGATGGTGAAGGATTAAGCTATGAAGAAATGTAGCTTAGAATTTAAAGTCTTCCTGCTTGTCTCATGCGTCTTCCTCTTCCTCAGTTTGCTGCCCAAAATCGCCAGCCCAATCATATTGCCGAGGTGATTGAAACTTCCACTGCGGAGTTTCTAGCGCAGTGTTTAGATCCCGATGATCTCAGCTTTCCCGCGATGCCGCCCTTTGGCAGTTGGGTAAAATCGGCGGAAGAAGAGTCAGGCAATCAGATCTATGCGATCGTGTATTACGCTTCCACCAGCCCGATCGATTCGGTGCATCGAGCGCGGGCACTAGGTTTGTCGCTGGAAGAGTTGCGAGAACAACAGCCGCAAATCTTCGCAATGTTGAAGACAGAGTTCCGGGCAGCGATCGTCGGGTTTGAACCCTACGCTGCCAGAAATAATGGTGTAAAGTCAGACGCATCTGTGATCTATCAACATTTGCCACCCCGCCCGCCCCAACTTCACCAGGCAGTGTATCAATGCGACGCTGATGAAATTTTGCGCTTCACGGATCGGCTCGATTTTCTGCGAACCTTGTTGCAAATGAACGGGGTGCCTGTGGATGCTTTGGTCGCTGCGATGCTGCGGGAAGTATATGGGTTGAGACGGGCAGATCGAGACTGGTTGGTGCAAGCCGGACGAATGTTGAGTCTCTATTTGAAAGATGATTACGATCGCCTCCGCACGATTTTGAGTCAGGTTCATATCTGAAATTCGCACTAAGATCGAAGAGTATACCGAGCTATTTTTTTCGTGTGACCACTAAGATTCTGCCCTTACTTCAAGATCTAGAGCGCCTAGAGACTCGCCTGAAAGAGATTCCCCCGGAGCCGGGAGTCTACTACATGAAGGATGCGACTGATCAGGTGCTTTACATTGGCAAGTCGAAAAAGCTGCGATCGCGGGTGCGATCGTATTTTCGCGATGATCATCACCACAGTCCCCGGATTGCCATGATGGTGCGGCAAATCGCCGATATCGAGTTCATCGTCACGGATACCGAAGCCGAAGCCCTTGCCCTAGAAGCCAATTTGATCAAGCAGCACCAGCCCTACTACAACGTGCTGCTGAAGGATGACAAAAAATATCCCTGGCTGTGTATTACTTGGTCTGAAGACTATCCGCGAATTTTTATTACCCGCAAACGTCAGTTGGGTAAAAAAGCCGATCGCTTTTATGGCCCCTACGTGGATGTGGGGTTGCTGCGGAGTACGCTGCATTTGGTGAAGCGGGTGTTCCCATTGCGGCAACGTCCTCAATCGCTCTTTAAGGATCGCCCTTGCCTTAACTACGACATTGGGCGTTGTCCGGGGGTTTGCCAGCAGCTCATTTCCTCGGAGGAGTATCACAAGATTGTTCGCAAAGTGGCGATGGTGTTTCAGGGACGAATTGACGAACTGGTAGATATTCTATCGATGCAGATGGCAAAAGCTGCCGACGAGTTGAATTTTGAAGTAGCAGCCCGGATTCGTGATCAGATTGCGGGAGTGAAAACCCTAGGAGCCGATCAGAAGGTGGATCTGGCAGATGATACGGTGTCGCGGGATGCGATCGCCTTGGCTGCCGATGAAAACCATGCCTGTATTCAGCTATTTCAAATTCGCACCGGGCGATTGGTGGGTCGGTTGGGCTTCGTTGCCGATGCCCAATCGGGGACTCCTGGGGAAATTCTTCAACGTGTTTTAGAAGAACATTATCAACACATTGACCCAATCGAAATTCCTGGCGAGATTTTGGTGCAGCATGAATTGCCGGAAGCCGAGATGTTGGCAGCGTTTCTCACCACAGCGAAGGGACGAAAAGTCACGATCATTCATCCCCAACGGCAAACTAAAGCTGACCTGCTGGAAATGGTGGAACGCAATGCCGGCTTTGAGTTGGCACGCGCTCAACGCTTTGCCGATCGCAACACCCAAGCAATGCAAGATCTAGCAGAACTACTGGATATGCCCGATTTTCCACGCCGGATTGAAGGCTATGACATCTCCCATATTCAAGGGTCGGATGCTGTTGCTTCTCAGGTCGTTTTCATGGATGGAATGCCCGCAAAGCAGCACTACCGCCACTACAAGATTAAAAATCCTACGGTGACAAGTGGGCATTCAGACGACTTTGCATCGATGGCTGAAGTAATTACCCGGCGGTTTCGCAAGTATGCTGCCCTAAAAGAGCGGGGAGAACTGGTAAAACGTGACGAGACTTCTGTTCTCGATCGCCATGTGAGTGCTACTTCAGATTTTCCCGATTTGGTCATGATTGATGGGGGCAAGGGGCAACTATCCGCCGTAGTCAGCGTTTTACGAGAGATGAACTTGCTGGAAGAGGTGCGGGTAGTCAGCCTTGCCAAGCAGCGAGAAGAGATTTTCTTGCCGGGTGAATCGCTGCCCCTGAAGACGGAAGCAGAACAGCCTGGAGTTCAGCTTTTGCGACGTTTGCGAGATGAGGCACATCGATTTGCGGTCAGCTTCCATCGCCAAAAACGCACGGAGCGAATGCGGCGATCGCGTCTCGATGAAATTCCTGGATTGGGGTTCCATCGCCAAAAGCTGTTGCTCTCCACCTTTCGATCGATCGACTATCTGCGGGAAGCCAGCGCTGAAAAAATTGCCACAGTTCCTGGGATTGGTCCTCGCTTAGCCCAGCAAATTTATACTTACTTCCATCCTGCTCACGATGATAGCCTGGTTGAAGAGCCGCCAACATCTATACTTGAGCCTCACCTCGCTTCGGATACCGAGGAGAATACGGCAATTTTGTAGCGTAAAAAATGGTAATTTTGCTCGGCTTTGAGAAGATGGTTAGTGCGATCGCATCTACTGATTGGCTCGTAACCAGGTATTGAAATCAGCGATTTCTCTAAAATCCAGCAATGCCTCGCCCAATGCCTCTAACTGAGCCGTGGAGAGTGCGTCGATTTGCAGCTGGAGCTATTTGGTAGTTCTCCCAGTTGTCGGTTTAGGAGCCGGAGTGATCAGCGATCGCGCTTCTCTTTGAATCCCCTGTTCAATTCCCCAATCAGGTAGTGCTACACAAGTAATGATACGTTGTAGTGATGGATGAAATACCAAATGGCACCAATGTGATTAGTGCCCGCGTCGCTTGGTCGATAACTTTTTTGCTGGGTTGTTCGATGAACTGTCGTCCGCAGTCGTGGCATTTGAATCGTTGTTTACCATTGTGGATGCGACCGTTCTTAACCGTTTTGGCGGAGTCACAGATGGGGCAGAGAGGCATGATGGGAGAACAGCAAAAACTCTACTTCTCCATCATTACATCTTGAGCACTACCCACACGCGTTCCAACTAGCTCAACAATTCATTTATCAAGACGACAATCGTCCATTTATCTGGGCACTTTGCAATAAGCGCAGACAATTAGAGCTTTTCGCCGCTGAGGACAAAAATTGGGTCAGTTGCCGTAAAAACCTGGCTAATTCCGCGTTTTTCCAATCGGTTCACGGCAAGCTGCACCACTTCCACATTACGAACCTGTAGCTCGGCAAAACTTTCTGATACCTGATACAGTCCTTCCAAGCTAGCGGCGATCGCCACTACTCGCCCTGTCGCTGGTAAGTATTTCCAGACCTCCATCAAAATTACTTTGAGCGATCGCCCCCCTCCAATGCACACCCGCTGGGGCGATCGCGCTAAATCTTTGAGGCACTCTGGAGCAATGCCTTCAATCACTTCAACATTAGTGGCTCCAAAGCGATCGCAGTTGCGGCGAATTAAGCTAGCAACCTCTTCATCGCGCTCGATCGCAATTACATGTCCTTGGGAACAAAGCAATCCCGCTTCGACAGAAATGGTGCCCGTGCCTGCGCCAATATCCCACAGTACCGACGTTGACTCTAATCGCAAATAAGACAGGAGCAGGAGCCGAATTTCGCGGGGAGTCATAGGAATACCAGGCAGACGCTCAAACATCTCATCTGGGATTCCTGGAGTAACATAAGACCATGAGGAGGAAAGCATGAGAAAAAGTTGCACGGGATAAGTAGGCTGGTAAAGCTGGCTAACCCAACTGCTTACACCTTACACTCGCCCTTCTATGAACGAGGATATTTTACTCATTTGGGCGAAGATCCGGGCGATCGCTATCTGGTAGTGAATAATAGAATACCTTCATTAAATTTGCTTTCTACTAATGGTTTTAGACGCTAAGCATGTGTTGATTGTTGAAGACGATCAAGGACGCAAAGAGCATATTCTTGATGCGCCAATGTATTCGATTGGTAGAGATCCTAACTGCGATATTCGTCTAGCTTCTCAGTTTGTTTCGCGTCGTCATGCAACGTTGGTACAAATTATTGAGGACGAAGAAGAGTATCACTATCGGATTGTGGATGGCACGCCCAAGGGAAAACCAAGTTCTAATGGGTTGTTGGTGAATGGGCGAAAAGTGCAAGCCTGCAACCTGAGCGATCGCGACGAAATTCGGTTTGGTCCTAAGATTCACGCCACTTATCATCTCCAGGAGCAAGAACCAGAGCAGGTACGCCCCCAAAACTATGATGAAACCGTGATCCCCATGGATGATTGGGATAATGACGCAACAGACTAAGCTTTGATGACTTTCAAGGTGGCAAAACTCGGATCGGCGCAACCGCTGATCATGCCACCCGATGCTAGGATTTTTTGCAAGTGAGCGATCGCGTTTTCGGTCACCATTTCTCCGGGGATCAGCACGGGAATACCCGGTGGATAGGGGCAGACGAGTTCGGCGCTGATGCGGTTAATAGCCTGAGCGATCGCGACTGTTTCGGTAGCCGCAAAAAATGCCTTACGCGGAGAAATGGCGAATGAAGGTAAGGATTTTAGGTTCGGAATTCGGAATAACTCCTGCGGAGACGCTACGCGAACGGAACTCAGAACTCGGAACTCCTGTTTTGCTAGTTTTTCAAAGGCGTTGATTAGCTGATCAATATCTGCCGCTGTGTTGCCTAGGCTGATGATGAAGGTAAGGTGTTGTAGAGAAGGAAATTCGGCGGTTACGCCTAGCTGAGTATTTAAAATGTCGTCGGCGGTGAAGCCGTCCATACCCAAACCGGAGACGGAGACAGTGAGGCGGGTAGTGTCAAAATCAACAAATCCGGGTGTGGTGGCGTGGTGGTGGCTCAAGGTCGCCAGGTTGGGAATCTGGTTGATCTGCGATCGCGCTTTTTCCGCCAAGCGTAAAGTGTGGGTCATGAGGGCTTCTCCCTGCGTTGCCATTTGCCACCGAGCCGCATCAAGAGACGCTAATAATAAGTAATTGGGGCTAGTGGATTGCACTAAGGCGAGAGATTTGGAGAGGCGATCGCGATCGATTAAATCGCCCTGAACATGAATCATTGCCGCCTGCGTCAGGGCAGACAGAGTTTTGTGAGTAGATTGCACTGCAACATCAGCACCGGCTTGTAAGGCTGAGATCGGCAAATCGGCATGAAAGGCAAAATGGGCACCGTGGGCTTCATCGACGATCAGGGGAATGCCGTGGTCATGGGCAATCTGGGCGATCGCGTTCACATCTCCACAGGCACCATAGTAAGTCGGTGAAACCATCAACACAGCTTTTGCAGTGGGATGCTGGACTAAGGCAAGCTTTACCGCTTCGGGAGTAATGCAGTGGGCAATATCCAGTACCGGATCGTAGTCGGGATTGATAAACACGGGAACCGCACCAGACAAAATCAACCCCGAAATAACCGACTGATGCACTGTGCGCGGCAAGATGAGGCTATCTCCCGGATTGCAGGTTGCTAAAATTGCCGCAATCACACCGCTAGTGGAACCATTCGCCAAAAACCAAGTGCGATCGCTTCCAAATGCGGCGGCGGCGAGTTCTTGCGCTGCCAAAATTACGCCTTTGGGTGCAAACAAGTTGTCTAGCTCCGGCAGTTCTGGCAAATCTGTCCGAAAAACCTGTTCTCCTAGCAATTCTTTCAGGGGTGTTGCGATGCTCTGTCCGCGTTTATGTCCCGGTGTATAAAAGGGAGCATTGGGGCGATCGCGGCACTGGCGCAACGCATCGACCAAGGGCATCTCTGCCTGAGAGTGGTGAATCGTGCGGTTTTCGGTGTCCATCCAGCTATTCTAACTTTCGGAACGGGTTGGCTGAAGCAGCGCGAGTAGGCGATCGAACTGGTAGTTCTCAATCAAATGGGTCAATGTTTGAATTAGGGAGCGATGTTCCGAAGGAATTTGGGTGAGCAAGGTGAGACTGCGAGTATCGTTGCCCTGAGTCGCGGCAAGGCAAAGTTGGGCAATCCATTCGGCTGACATGACGGCAGAGATATCCAGACTCAAAGAAGGTTCATCAGGCATTGAGGGTTGAAAGACGGGTTCTGTTGCGATCGCGACATCCTCATCCAAATTTTGTAATCCCAAATGTTGAGATAAAACATTCAGCAATTCTTCCCGGCGGAAGGGTTTACTGACAAAATCATCACAGCCCGCTGCAAAACTGTCTTGCCGCTGTTCGGTAAAGGCGCTAGCTGTGAGGGCAATGATTTTAGTTGGGGTGCGGGGCTGGGAGTCAAGGACTGTTTCTGCCCCTAGCTCCTCGTTCCTGATTGCCTGTTCCCTAGCGCGAATCCGTCTGGTCGCTTCATAGCCATTGACGATCGGCATGTGCATATCCATAAAGATCAAATGGGGCTGCCACTGTTCCCAAAGTTCGATCGCAACCTGTCCGTTTTCAGCCTCTTGGATCTCAAATCCTACCTCGCTCAACAGTTTGTTCAATAGCAATCGATTAACAGGACTATCTTCGGCAATCAGAATGCGGTGATTAATCTGTTGAGACGTAATCTTGACGGTCGAGTTCGTTGGTATTGCGGTTGTGATTGATGCCGAGTGAGATCGCTCCACTTGAATCTGAAACGCAAAACAACTGCCTTCACCGAGTTCGGTCTGCACCGTAATTTTGCCCCCCATCAACTGCACAAATTGTTGACTAATTCGTAATCCTAACCCCGTTCCTTCTTGAGATTTCTGTCCCGATTGAGTCTGCTTAAAGGCTTGAAACAAATCGCCCAATTCCTCTGCCGCAATTCCGGGTCCCGTATCTTCCACTTCAAATCGCAGGAAGAAGACGGAGCCGTTTAGTTTCTTCCTGCTGTTGTCCTGCAAGCTTTTCACCCTAACCGTGACTCTGCCGGTATCGGTGAACTTAATTCCATTCCCTATTAAATTAATCAAGACTTGGCGCAGTTTATTTTCGTCGGTTTTGATAGACTCCGGTAGCGTCGCATCCCAGTCAAATTGGAGTTGCAACCCTTTGGATTGGGCTTTGAGTTGCAGCATATCTTCCAAATTTTGCAACAGCTTGTGTAGGTCACAGTCTGTTTCATGCAGAGTCACTTGCCCCGCTTCAATCTTGGACATCTCTAGCACATCGTTGATCAATGCCAATAGATGCTCACCGCTCTGGTTGACAATTTTGACGGAGCGGCGATGGTCTGTGCTGAGAGAGGAATCTCGCTGCATCAATTGAGTAAAGCCCAAAATCGCGTTGAGGGGAGTGCGGAGTTCGTGGCTCATGTTTGCCAAAAACTCACTTTTTGCCCGATTCGCCGCGTCCGCCGCTTCTTTGGCGAGTTTCAAGGCGGTTGCTTGGTGTTGGGTTTGCGCGAATAGCTCTGCCTGCTGCACGGCAACCCCAAGCTGATTGCCAATTTGGGACACCATTTGAATTTCGGCTAATTGCCATTGACGAGGCTCTGCATTTTGATAAGTGGCAAGCAAGCCCCACAATTGGTTGCCACAAAAGATAGGCACGATGATGTAGGCTCGTGCTTGCAGGGTTTCTAAGAATTCCAGATAGCAGGCATCGAACTCTTGCTGATAGATATCGATGACACAGCAGTAGTTTGATTGTTGACGGTGTAGCCCTCCTTCATGCTCCTGCAAGTAAGTATCTCGAATGATGACTTCGGTATCATTGAATTGTTTAACAATACAATTAGCTTGCTCGACCGTTCCCTGGTTTAGCGACGTGTTTTCGACCCGAATCGGCAGGATGGCGTTCCAGCGATCGCCCACCGATTCCGCCACCACCTGCCCACTCCACTCAGCATCGAATTGATAGATCAAGGCGCGATCGCAGCTAATGGCTTGCCGCAATTCTTCCGTAGTTGTGGAGAAAATAGTTTCCAATTCTAGGGTTGCCCGCATCCGTTGCAGCACTCGTGCGGCGGCTCGTTCTCGTTCGGCAGTGCGGCGGAGTTCGATTTCTGCCAGTTTGCGATCGATGCCTACGGCGATCGCGCTAGAAACCGATGCCATTTCCGTCAGAGTTCTTTCAGGCAGGGCATAGCGGGCAAAAATTGCCATAACTCCCAGCAGGCGATTTTTGATGATTAAAGGATATCCCGCAAAGGCAACCATGCCTTCTCGTTTTGCCCATTCATGATCACCCACACGCGGATCAGTAGTGACCTGATTGGTCAGGTGAGGCTGTTGATGTTGAGCGATCCAGCCGATCTTGAATTGCCCCACGGGAACGCGGCTATGGTTGCCGTCAATGTGGGTATACAGACCCGCGCTTGCCTGCAAAACTAGCACCTGTTCAGAGTCGTCTAAAGTCCAAATTCGGGCAAACGCGGCATCTAGATGTTGATGCAGGGCGATGGCGCAACGGTTGAGCATATCTTGCAGAGATTCGCCTTGGGTCAATGCCGTGCCGATCGCGGCTCTCAGGGCGGCTAGCTTCATTTGCTGCACTTGCTCTGCTTCTGCCTGCTTCCGCTCTGTGATGTCGTAAATCATGCTGAGAAGACAAGGTTTCCCCTGAAGCTCAATCTTTTCAAAAGAAAACATCCCATATCGAACTTCTCCAGAGCGAACGCAGAAAGGCGCATCTAGCTGTACCGATTGCTGGTGCTGCAATGCCTGAATCAGGCGATCGCGATCAGCTGGATTTGACCAAACTCGCAACTCTGCCGAGGTGCGCCCAATGGTTTCGTCTCGGCTATAGCCAAACAGGGTGAGAAAACTGGTATTCACATCTAACAATCGCCCTTCGCTGAGCGTGGAAATACAGCAGGCGATGGGATTGGAGTGAAACGCTTTAGAAAACTGTTCTTGACTTTCCTGTAACGCTGCTTCTGCCGCAATCCGTTCTCGCACTTCAGCCTCTAGGGCAGCATTGGAAACCACCAATTCTACGGTTCGTGCTTCAAACTGCTGCTCCAACTGGCGATTCAGCGCTTCTAGTTGTTCTGGCGTTTTCAGCGCGAGGAATTGGGGCAACAGTTCCACTAGCTGCAAAGCGGTGTAGCAAGAAACCAGGGCAGTCAGCGCCCTCACGCCCCCCGAAACCCAATAATCGGGATGCCAGAGCGTCCAGATATCCAGCGTGTGCCCGGTGCCACACAAAATAATGAATGCCCCAAATAGCATGAATACCCTGGAAAACGGAATGTCGCCCCGTTTTTTCACAAAGTAGATCAGCATCGCTGGAATGGAGAAATAGGCGATCGCGATCAGCGCATCGCTCACCACATGCAATCCGACCAAGGGAGTCTGCCACAGATAGCAATGACCATGAGGAATATACTGATTGGGTGACAGTAAAGTGGTAATTAGTTCCAGCATGGTCTTCCCATAAAGAACGAATTAGAGGTCGTAGTTTGCAGCAATTAAGGACACTCAAATAACTAGAGAAGTTAGCGAACCATCGAAGCAGTCAGCTTCTTTTAAATCTAACAAGGAAATTTTGCTTTCAACTTGTCATCGTGGCATCTGGCGACTTGAACTACCAGCCCTGATGGAACGTTAAGCCTGTAACTTAAGAACTTAGATAGGAATCTTACTTAAGAGCGAGGATAAGTCCTGTAAAGTCTATTGAGAACACCAGGTTACATAAAAATCAGGTGACATTTTCGTGTGTGTTTTTCATGACAGACTATTCTGATCAATCTCAAACCCTCAAGCGCAGACGAGGGATTATTCTCAGCGTGCAGGGCTGGCAGCGTCTCCAGGCAGCAGAATTACTCTCGGCAGCGCGGGAGAATGGCGGGAATGCCTACACCTTAGAGCAGTTGGGCGATCGCACCCAACTCAGCACCAAAACTCTAACCAAAGTTCGCCGTCGCCAGAATCCGGTTGATCAGCCCACACTCGCAGCGTATTTTGAAGCCTTTGGGTTGACTTTAGCAACCGATGATTATGTCAGCCAGGAGGCAGACAGCGAAGCCTCCCTTTCCGTCCTATCGGGCTTGCTTCAAGCCCCAATCAAAGGGCAATTATCGCTGGATTCCCCCTTTTGGATTTATCGCCCCCCGATCGAAAAGCTGTTCGCCAGAGAAATTCTTCAGCCAGGGGCTTTAGTTCGGGTACGAGCACCCCGGCAGTTTGGCAAAACCTCGTTTATGGCTCAAGGGTTGAGTCAGGCAAAAGACAGCGGATTTCGCACCGCAATGGTCAGTTTGCAACTCACCGATCGCGAAGTGCTGAGCAATTTAGGTCAGTTTTTGCAATGGCTCTGCTTGATGGTGGGCGACAGTTTGGGGCTACCTAATCGTTTAGAGGAGTTTTGGAGTCCAATTTTTGGCAGTAACTATAGCTGCATGGATTATTTTGAACGGTATTTATTGCCGGCAACTGACAGTCCAATGTTGCTGGTGCTAGATGAGGTGAATATGCTGTTCAGCTACCCGGAGGTGGCGGCGGATTTTTTTGGCATGTTACGAGCGTGGTATGAGCGATCGCGCTACAGCACGGCAGTGAGTCAGTTGTGGCAACGATTGCGGCTGGTGATTGTTTACTCCACCGATGTCTTTCTGCCGCTGAATGTGAATCAATCCCCTTTCAATGTAGGGTTGCTGATTGTCTTACCCGCGTTTACCGAGGCACAAGTCCAAGAGCTATCCCTTCGCTATGGGTTAGCACCCTCAGAACCCTATGCGGCTGCGTTGATGACGCTGTTAGGCGGACACCCCTATCTGACCCAGTTAGCGTTGTTTCATCTGAGCCAGCGGAAAGCAGATCTTGATCACTTTTTAGCGATCGCGACGACTCCAACCAGTATTTTTGATAGTCACCTGCGGCAACAGTTGGGCTATGTGGAAGAGCAACCCGAACTTAAAGCCGCCATGCAGCAAGTCGTCAGTTCACCAAATGGCGTGGCGCTTTACCCCACTCAAGCGTTTAAGCTGCAAGGGGTTGGGCTAATCCGGTTTGAGGATCAACTGGCAGTATGCAGTTGTCAGCTATATCAGAACTATTTTTCTCACCTGTTGAATCCCTAGCGATGCTCATTGCCTCCAGCCCCAATCCGTTTTATCAAGTGGGCGGCAGTTTGCCCTCCACTGCTTCGACCTATGTGCGGCGGCAAGCGGATGAGGCACTGTTTGAAGCGTTACAGCGGGGTGAATTTTGCTATGTGTTTAATGCTCGACAGATGGGCAAGTCGAGCTTGCGGGTACATACTACCGATCGGCTGCAAGCTGTTGGGGTGCGCTGTGGCGTGATTGATATTACGGCGATCGGCACTCGCAACATTACGCCCGATCAATGGTATGCCTCGATCGCCGGACTGTTAACCAAAGCCTTTGAGTTAGAAGTGAATCTGGTGCAGTGGTGGCGCGATCGCCTGCATCTGTCGGTGGTTCATCGATTGAGCGAATTTTTCGATGAGGTGCTGCTGCCTCAAGGAACCGACCCGATCGTGATTTTTATCGACGAAATTGATAGCGTCCTCAGCTTGCCGTTCTCAACCGATGATTTCTTTGCCTTGATTCGTGCTTGCTATAACCGTCGCGCCGATCGCCCAGATTATCAACGACTCACCTTTGCCCTGTTTGGCGTTGCCACCCCCACAGATCTCATTTCGGATATTAGCCGCACACCGTTCAACATTGGGCAGGCGATCGAGCTAAGCGGCTTCCAAGCTTCTGACGCTTTCCCCCTGCTCTCTGGATTGGTGGAAACAGTTCCCAATGCAGAACTTGTCCTAGCTGACATTCTAGATTGGACGGGTGGACAGCCGTTTTTAACCCAGAAGGTGTGTCAGTTAGTGGTGCAGACATGGAAGCATGGGAGCGAGATCGATCGCCTGATTCAAACCCATATCCTGCACAACTGGGAAGCTCAAGACGAACCGGAGCATTTGAAAACCATCCGAGATCGCTTGCTCTATAGCGAACAAAAAGCCGGAAGATTGCTAGGACTTTATCAACAAATTCTGCTACGAGCCTCCCGTGATTCCTCAGAACTCGCTGCGTCTGAAGGCATTGCCACAAACGACAGCCCGGAACAGATGGATCTGGTTTTAACGGGATTAGTGGAGAAGCGGCATGGGCAGTTGCAGATTAAGAACCCCCTCTATCAACAAGTCTTCAGCTTGGAGTGGGTGAACCAGCAATTAGCCAACCTCCGCCCCTATTCCCAGGCAATCAATACCTGGATAATGTCTGGCTACCTGGATGAATCGCGGCTGCTCAGGGGAAAAGCCTTGCAAGATGCGCTCAGTTGGGCACAACACAAAAGTCTGAGTGATTTGGATTATCGCTTTTTGGCAGCCAGTCAGGAGTGCGATCGCCAAGAGAGTCAGCGCCTTCTGGAGGCAGAGCGATTCACGGAAGTGGAGGCACGGCTGAAGCTGGAACGACAACGGGTGCTTGAGCAGCGCCACAACCTCAGACGACAGCAGGTGCTGCTCGGCATTGTCAGTGTGGTGATGACGATCGCGATCGCCCTAGGACTGGTTGCCTATCGCCAATATCAGCAAGCTGCCCTGAGTGAATTGCGGGCGATCGACCTTTCCTCAGAAGCCTTGTTTGCCTCTCACAAAGGATTTGATGCATTGCTGCAAGCGATTCGTGCCAAAGAACGTCTCCCACACCTGCCAGCAGATGCACTCCTACAAGCGAAGGTGGATGAAACTCTCTGGCAAGTGGTGCTAAGCATTCAGGAATATAATCGGTTGGATGGACATAAGGCTGCCGTTTTAGCGGTTGACTTTAGCCCCGATGGTCAGCAGATTGCCACCGCAGGCGTAGATGGCACCATCAAACTGTGGCAACCCGATGGCACACTGCTTCAGACTGTGAAGGGACATACTGCCCTGATTCGTTCAGTCAAATTCAGCCCCGATGGATTGCTGCTTGCCACCGCAAGCGATGACAAAACCATTAAGCTATGGCGAGACGGCACCCTGATCCGGAGCATCCAGACCCATACGGCGGGAGTGTGGAGCATCGACTTTAGCCCCGATGGAGCGACCTTGATCTCTGGAGGCAATGATCGCTCGGTGGAACTGTGGGATCGCCAGGGAAACTGGTTGATGACCTTGCCAGGGAAACAATCCGGCATCCGAGTGGTTGCATATAGCCCAGATGGTCAAACCATTGCGGCGGGGAATAGCGACACCACGGTCACGCTTTGGCACCGGGATGGCACTCAACGCCAAGTGCTAGGAGGACATACCGCGCCCGTACACGCGATCGCCTTCAGTCCCGATGGGCAAACCCTGGTTTCAGGCAGCTCCGATGGCATCATCAAACTGTGGAATCCGCAAGGCAAACTGTTGAAGACAATGCAAGGACATGATACGGGCATTTGGAGCGTAGAGTTTAGCCCCAACGGTAAAATGTTTGCCTCCGGCAGCCGAGATAAAACCGTGAAATTGTGGAAACCCGATGGAGCCTTACTGACGACGCTTCAAGGACATAATGCTGCCATTTGGGATGTGGCTTTCAGCCCAGATAACCGCGCGATCGCCTCTGCGGGAGCCGACAATACGACCCTGCTGTGGAAAACTGAGAACGCCTTCCAACGCACGATTCGTGGCGTGACCGATATCACGCTCAAGCTCCTATTTAGCAAAGATGGCACCATCATTACCGCAGCGGGAAATGACAAAATGATTAAACTGTGGCAACTGGATGGTACGCCACTGCGGTCAATCTCTGCCCATGATGCCACGGCTGGAAGAATTGATCTTAGTCCCGATGGCAGCACCCTTGCCTCGGTGAGTGAAGATAAAACCCTCAAGCTCTGGCGGCTGGATGGCACATTATTGCAGGTCGTCAAAGACTCGACTACTGCCCTGATCTCGGTTGCTTGGCACCCCAGTGGACAGAAAATTGCGGCGAGTGATGCGGCTGGAACCCTTTGGCTCTGGAAAGCCGATGGCGCGTTACTAAAAACTTGGAAGGGACACACCGCCCCTATTTGGGATGTGAAGTTCAGCCCAGATGGTCAACTGCTCGTTTCAGCAAGCAACGATTCCACCCTCCGCCTCTGGGACTCGAATGGAACTGCGCTGAAAACGCTGAAAGGACACACGGCTGCTGTCTGGCAGGTTGCATTTAGCCCCGATAGCCAACTCTTAGCCTCTAGCAGTGGAGATACCACCGTCAAACTGTGGACACGAGCGGGAACGCTCCAAAAAACGCTGACTGGTCACAAAGCCGCCGTCTGGGGAATTGCCTTCAGTCCAAATGGGTCGCTGATTGCAACAGCCAGCATCGATGAAACGGTTAAACTTTGGACGCGAGACGGCACCCTGCTCACCACCCTCGAAGGGCACACGTCAGGAGTGCGATCGCTCGCCTTTCATCCTCATCTTCCCATTCTTGCCTCCGCCGGAGATGATCAAACCATCATTTTTTGGAATTTAGATCCAATCCTGCATCTCAAGCCGCTGGATTATGGCTGCCGTTGGGTCGGAGATTATCTGCGAACCAATGCGACAGCAGAGCGAACCAATGCCCTGTGCAAACAATTCTCCTCTTGATACCTGAGTTAGTTTTTTCTGTTCTCCAACACCTGTCACAAACCGATACAATTGAAGGCTGTTCTACATAGCGCGATCGCTTAGGTAAGTTATGCTTCAAGCCGGGATTGTTGGATTGCCAAACGTGGGAAAATCCACTCTATTTAATGCCCTGGTTGCCAATGCCAAGGCGCAAGCTGCCAACTTTCCATTTTGCACGATTGAACCCAATGTGGGCATCGTGGCAGTGCCCGATGAACGCCTACCAGTTTTGGCAAAGATAGCCGCTTCTGCCGAAATTATCCCCACGCGGGTCGAGTTTGTAGACATTGCTGGATTGGTCAAGGGTGCCAGTAAAGGGGAAGGATTGGGCAATCAGTTTTTGGCAAATATCCGAGAAGTGGATGCGATCGCCCATGTAGTGCGCTGCTTTGAAAACGATGACATCATCCATGTTTCTGGCTCCATTGATCCCATTCGCGATATCGAAATCATCAACTTGGAACTGATACTGGCGGATCTGGGGCAGATTGAAAAAAGACTCGATCGCGCCAAAAAACAAGCCCGTGGCAACAAAGAACTCCAAATCGAAGTGGATGCCTTAGAAAAACTGATTCCTGTGCTGAACGAAGGGAAGCCTGCCCGACAAGTAAATCTCACGGAAGAAGAAGCGATCGCGGTTAAAGCGCTGGGATTGCTCACCCAAAAGCCGATCATCTATGCTGCGAACGTTTCAGAAGACGACCTGGCAACGGGCAACGCTTGGGTGGAACAAGTGCGCGAACTGGCAGCCCAAGAAAATGCTCAAGTCGTGATCGTATCCGCCCAAGTGGAATCGGAATTGGTGGAACTGCCGGAAGACGAACGCGCTGATTTCCTCGACTCTTTGGGCGTGCAGGAAGGCGGTCTAAAGTCTCTAATTCGTGCCACTTACGATCTCTTGGGACTCCGCACCTACTTCACCGTAGGACCGAAAGAAGCCCGCGCCTGGACAATCACCGCTGGTATGGTTGCACCCCAAGCCGCTGGCGTAATCCACACTGATTTTGAACGCTGCTTTATTCGCGCTGAAACCGTTGCCTACGATGATCTGATTGCGGCGGGTTCCAAGCCTGCGGCTAAGGAGAAAGGATTGGTTCGCAGTGAAGGAAAAGAATATGTCGTTAAGGAAGGCGATGTCATTCTGTTTCATACCAGTGCTTAGAGGTCAGAAGGCGATCGCTCTTCAGGCACCACACAAATACTCTCATCTTGGTTTCAGTCACTCAACAAAATCACAAGCCCTTCCTGAGTAAAGTGCTGGTCGTGGGTCATATAAAATCCGGGTGTAAACTGACTGGGTAAAGTAGCGCTCTAATCGCCATTGCCTCAGACTCTTGCTCCCAAAAAGAATGGCATGACTCAACCATCAGCCTATGGATCTTAATAAGATTTTCTCACAAGTAGGAATTAGTGTTGTGCAGGACGGCTGACCGCCTAAGTTGAATTTAGAACCACGGATGATTGACCTGATTCAGTTTTTCTAGCGATATGCTGGACGGTGAAACCCGATCCTGTGTTTGGATTGATTCACACTCCTCCCCAACGTTGATGTATTGTGCCCTTGTACGTTGAGTTTGGCAATCGTGCGGATGAGTGAACTAGGGCTGATAATTGCGCTGCTGTCTGTGCTGATTTGGGCGGGACTGCTGATGGTTTGGGGACAATTTTGGCGCTGCAATCAGCGGCTGGACAAGAGTTCAGCGTTGGGCGTTGAGAATGCGGGGTTAACAAAAAACACTCTGACACCCAACACCCGACACCCGACACCTTTTATCTGCGCGATCATTCCGGCGCGAAATGAAGCGGATATGCTGCCGATGACTCTGCGATCGCTCTTGCTGCAAGACTATCCCGGTGAGTTTCACATTATTGTGGTGGATGACCAAAGCACCGATGGAACGGGTGCAATTGCGACAGCGATCGCCCAAGAACTCAGTCAATCTGAGAAGCTAACGGTGATTCACGCCAAACCGCTACCCCCAGGCTGGACAGGCAAACTATGGGCAATGGAGCAAGGTGTGCAACAGGCTCAAACCTTTGATCCATTGCCAGACTATTTTTTGTTGACCGATGCCGATATTGAACACGATCGCGCCAACCTGCGCCAACTGGTCACTAAGGCTCAACACGATGATTTAGATTTGGTTTCCCTAATGGTGCTGCTCCGCTGTCAGAGTTTCTGGGAAAAACTACTGATTCCCGCCTTTGTCTTCTTCTTTCAAAAGCTCTATCCCTTTCCCTGGGTCAACAATCGCGATCGTTCGACTGCCGCTGCTGCTGGAGGGTGTATTTTGATCAAACAGGAAGCGTTAACAGCTATTGGCGGTTTACCAAGTCTGCGGCAAGCGCTGATCGATGACTGTTCCTTGGCGCAAAAAGTGAAAAGATCGGCAGTTAAAGGATTAGAGGTCGAGGAACAGCATCCGTCCATCACCTCTGGCACCTCTGGCAAAATCTGGCTGGGATTGACTCAAACCACGCGCAGTCTGCGCCCTTATGATTCCCTACAAACGATTTGGGAGATGGTGGCACGCACTGCCTATACCCAATTGGGCTACTCACCGTTGCTGTTGGTGGGAACCGTGTTTGGCATGACGCTAGTGTATCTAGTCTCGCCGATCGCCGCTTTGAGTGGAGCCTTGACCCAAAACTGGATGCTGAGCGCGGCGGGTTTACTGGGCTGGGCGTTGATGACGATCGCCTATTTGCCAACTATCCGGCTATATCAACTGTCCTTTCTATGGGCAGTTGGCTTACCCGCGATCGCCCTCCTCTATAACCTGATGACCATCGATTCTGCAATCCGTCACTGGCGCGGACAAGGCGGAGCCTGGAAAGGGCGTACCTATCCAAGTAGCGAGGCTCCTTGAATTTTCAATCTGAATTTAATACCAAAACATAATAAAAATCTGTATCGGATGAGGGTTGTATAAAGTTTTCTTCTTTGATAAAGAAACGCATTGGCTTTGCCACTAGAATTCAGGGACTCTTGATCAAAGCACCTAAAGTTCTCGCTTAAACAGAACCGTGCAGCTGATCAGAAGTAAGGCTTTATCCCTAACCTGTAATTTAAGGTTGTAAACACTATGATGATTGATGCCCGACAGGTGCCTGACGGTGAGATTGTTACTACGGAAGTCTGTGTGATTGGCGCGGGTCCTGCCGGAATCCTGTTAGCGCGAGAACTGGCTGGGCAGGATTTTCGGGTTTGTTTAGTTGAATCCGGTGGATTGCAGCCGGAGCCAGACATTCAAGCAATGACTGCCAGCGCTGAGGAGGCAATTGGTGATTTCTACCCAAATCTTCGCTACTCGCACCAGCGTCAATTTGGGGGAACCTCTAACATGTGGGAGATTCAGTACGGCAAAGGGCGCAAAGGAGTCCGCTATATTCCCCTAGATGCGACTGATTTTGAAAAGCGCGATTGGTTGCCGCACAGCGGTTGGGCATTTTCTCGATCGCACCTTGATCCCTACTATCAACGCGCCCATGTTGCGTGTCAGTCAGGTCCCTACGATTATGATGTGTCAACCTGGGAACGTGAGAACACTCGTCAGATTCCGTTTGAGAGCGATCGCGTCTCAACCCAAATGTTTCAATTCGGTCCAGCCGATATTTTCAAAGATGAATATCGCCAGCAATTGGAGCAATCTAAGAATATTCAGATACTGACATACGGGACTGCCATTGAACTAGAAACCAATGACCTGGC
Organism: Leptolyngbya sp. CALU 1928; assembly: GCF_056784215.1. NCBI lineage: Bacteria > Bacillati > Cyanobacteriota > Cyanophyceae > Leptolyngbyales > Leptolyngbyaceae > Leptolyngbya > Leptolyngbya sp. CALU 1928. Next base: position 556,345 of record NZ_JBXBCE010000001.1, read on the forward strand.
TCAAGCCGTGACCCAGGTGAAGATTGCCACCCTAGAAGGAAACCAGTTCCACATAGCTGCCAAAATTGTGGTTTTAGCGATGGGTGGCATTGAAAACGTGCGCTTGCTGCTGCTGTCTGATAAGCACCAGCAGGGCGGTCTGGGCAACCACTATGACAACGTGGGTCGCTACTTTATGGATCACCCTGTGATTCGGTCGGGGTTGCTCATTCCTAAAAACTCTCGTGGATTTAAAGCCTTAGGGCTGTATGATGCCCATTGGCTCAATGGCTCAATGGTGATTGGCAAACCTGTCATCACTGAACAACATCGACAAGAGCAACATCTATTGGGCATCAACGCTGCCATCTTTCCTCGCTCTGCCTTATTTCGGATCAATCTACTCAGGATGCTGTTTCCCAACGGCAAAGCGTATCGTTCAGAAGCGGTTGAGGCGAGTAAAGTGTTGCTGAATGCCGCGAGAAAGCGGAAACTTCCCGACCATGTGCTTAAGCAATTAATCACCTGTCTCAAAGGGATTGATGACATTTTGTACTATCAAGGGCGCAAGGGAAATGCATGGGGCAACCAAGCTCTAAACTCTGGATCAAAATATGGGTTTGATAGCTCTGGGTGGGTCAATGAAAAAAACCTGGAGAAGGCATTTAACTGCTTTGAAGTGCTGCATATTACAGAACAGGCACCCGATCCAAATAATCGGATTACACTGGGCGAAGCGCGCGATCGCTTAGGGTGTCGTAAACCTCAACTCTATTGGCACTGGAATGATATTGATATTCGCAGTGTGCAGCGTTCCCAGGAAATCTTTACCCAAGAGTTTGCCAAAGCAGGCATCGGCACGATGAAGCTTGAACGGGATAAGGGCTTGCCTCATATGTTCATCACCAGTATTCACCACCACATGGGCGGTACTCGCATGAATGAAGATCCCAGGCAAGGGGTTGTGGATGCCAATTGCAAAGTGCATGGGGTCTCTAATTTGTTTATTGCGAGCAGTTCTGTGTTTCCTACAGGGGGGTATGCAAATCCCACGCTGACCATTGCAGCCCTGGCAATTCGGCTTGCGGATCACATCAAACTAATAGGCTTGCCACTGGCAATGCTATTTTTCTTGCGGGCAGGACTACTCACAATGACACCCTCGCAACCCTGGAAATCCACTACTGCCAGCATTGGAAAAGTCAAAATGAAGACAAAGAAGGAAGACGTGCCATCGTTAAGTCGCAATGCCTAGTTGAGTGCCAAAACTCTCCCGCTCTCAGCCCTCTCCCAGAGCAGGCTACTGTGTACACACATCTCAGGTTAGACGCTAAAACCCTCCTCTATATCCATCCTTTATAAGAGATAGGATATATCCATCCTTTATAAGAGATAGGACTACCCCCGATCTTATTTAATTCGCTATCCTAAATAGCTTTTGAGTCAACTCTTGTAAGCTTTTCAACCCATGCAGGGAACCACGGATGAGATGGGTGGCGGCGATCGGTTGGCGTAACATTGCGATCGCCAAGGCTATAGGCTGCAAGGAACCTTCGGCATTGAAGGCATGGCTGAGATCGGGGATATTGTGATGACAGTCATCGCTGACAACGCGCAAGATAGCAGTGGAAACACCGATCGCGTTCAAGATCTCCAGCGCAGCCGCACTTTCCATATCTACAACATCCGCGCTGAACTGAGTTGCCAACTGCTGTTTATCGTGAACGGTGGAAATAACGCGATCGCTGGTGACACTGCAAACGATTGGCACGTCGAGCAAAACTTGAAGTTGAGCGGTCAAGGCGCGATCGCATAGATAGGCTGTAGAAGCCAGACTATTCTCGTACAGCACCGCATCTCCAATTGCAAATTTGGACGTTAAGCTGCCGCATAAGCCCATCAGCAAAACCCGCTGCCCTTTGTCAAGACAGCCTGCGGTTTGTAGCGATCGCAAATAGGGTGCGATCGCGGCTCCGGCAGGGGTATCAAACACCGTGGGCGGCTCGGCAATGCCCCGCAATCCCCGGCAAACTGCGCGATGCTCTGCCCCTTGAGGCACTAGAATTGTTTGGATCAAATTGTTAAGCTTTAAGTAAACTTGGAACAATGTAACGATGGTGGAGACAGATCCCGTTCTGCACTTTTTCTGCGGGAAAATGGCATCAGGCAAGACAACGTTATCGAAAAAGCTGGCATTCGATCATAATGCCATTCTTATCAGTGAAGATATTTGGTTGTCAAAGTTATACCCCGAAGAGATTAGTACCTTTGATGATTATTTAAGATATTCGTCCCGCTTTAAGTCTGTAGTCTCACAGCATGTGCAAGACATTCTTGCACAGAGAATATCCGTTGTTCTAGATTTTCCAGGTAATGTTCCTTCTCAACGACAATGGTTTCGTTCAATATTTGAAGCAACTAAAGTGAATCATGCACTCCACTATATTGTTGCGCCTGATTCCTTGTGCAAAGAGCAATTGCGGAAGCGAAACGCTGAACAGCCCGAAGGTTCAATGATCATGTCGGAGGCAGAATTCGACTACATCACGGCGTATTTTCAACCACCGACCTCAGACGAAGGCTTCAACATCATTAAATATGATCCAACTTCAAGAGCTTGTTAACAGAGCAAAAGCATAATGCTTCCTTTGCACACTGGAATTTCTCGATAGATAAAGCGGGAAGGTCAAGCCAAGCGATAAACAATCTAGCCGTTAGCCCCTCTTTCTTGTACGATCTGGCGATCTTTGTGCTTGGGCAATAACTTCACCGTGTTGTAGGCAAGGGATGCGATCGCCGGGAGGAAATCGGGACGCAGCAGTTCTTCAGGATACGCCTGCATCCGCTTAGCGTTTTCCGCAATACACATCTCCAAGAAGGATTCCAGGGTTAAATCAACTTTTACCGCTTTGGCTCCTGCGGCGGTGAAGCCTTTTTTATTCGCCGATTTCTTTTTACCTTTGCCCATACTCATCAGGTTATCGAGTCGCCGAAAGGCTGCCCCGGTGTATTGCTGGAATGAGGAGATGGGACGCAGCGCTCCCCGACCTTCCGCGATCTGCTTGTGGGCAATCCAGTTGACAAAAAACACCATATGACGCGCTTCTTCGTCTACTAAGGTGTTGAAAATCGTGAATAGGGGATCGGGAATGAAGCCACCCTGCCGAGCGATGCCAAACAAGCCAAAGGCAAAAAATGAATCGAAGCATTCGCCATAGCCAAATCTCACAAAGGCAGGCTCTAAATCGTTAGGCAAAGGCTTTTCAGCCCGTTCAGCAACTTGAATGCCGTAGTGGTTGATCATATAGCCAATCACGCGACCATGACGGGCTTCTTCTGCCGATTGCAGGGCGATCGCCGCTCGAATTTGTGGGTCTTCCACGGTTTCTGCATAGGCTTTTAGCATCACGCCAGCTTTTCGCTCGGTATATAGCGCTTCATCCCAAAAGGGAATCTTTTGCAACCGTTCAATCATGGCGCTGTCGAGTTCGGGCCACGCGAGTGTTTCCGGTTCATACAGCAGATGGCTATCCATAAAGCTCTGACAAAACAGATCTTTGTGAGCCTCAGACCCAATTTTCATCGTTCACTCCCATGTATTAGGTTTCAGGTGTCGGGTGTTAGGTGTCAGGTTTCGATAGACACGTTTCTTCACTGTAAGCCACGACTTAAAAAGAAGGCTAGTGGTCAGAATGCCTTGCGTTTTTTCAGGCGATCGCGGGTATCGCGATCAGCACTTTGATATAGACTGCGTGGAACACACAGACCACACCATAAACTTGCTGTTAAGTGTCTAAGCTTGTTTTGCCAGGTCTGCAATTAGCACTGCCAGTTGAACTGGATCGACGGGTTTAGCCAGGTGAGTTTGAAATCCAGCCTCGATCGCCTGTTGTTGAGCCATCTCACCCGCATAGGCAGTCAGCGCCACGGCTGGAATTTGCCCTCCGGCTTCTACACTCAGCGATCGCACTTGCTGGATTAGCCAGTACCCATCTTCTTCTGGCATCCCAATATCGCTAATGAGCAGGTTGTATGGATTGGGAGCTTGATTGAGAGCAGACAACGCTTCTCTGGCAGATGATGCAGTAAACACTTCTGATCCATACCCTTCCAGCACAAACTTGAATAGCTCACGGGTATCAATTGCATCATCAACCACTAAGATTCGTAAGCCTGCTAAAGATGGGACAGATTCCCTCGAATCTCCAGAGGGTTCTAAGGCAGGCGGCTCTAAAGCGATCGCTGGAGTTAGATCGGGGGGCGGATTTTGCAGCGGCAATTGGACGGTAAACGTCGCTCCTTGCGCCTCACCGGGACTTTCTGCCTCAATGGTGCCGCCATGGAGTTCAACTAAATGCTTGACGATCGAGAGTCCTAGTCCCAGCCCTGCCTTGGCTTTGGTGCTGCTGGAATCTCCTTGCCGAAATCGCTCAAAAATATAGGGCAATAGGTCTGCCGAAATGCCCTGTCCGGTGTCGGCAACTCGGATTTGAGCCTGTCCCTCGACTGCCTCCAGCGTAATTTCAATGCATCCGTCGGCGGGGGTAAATTTAATGGCGTTTGACAATAAGTTCCACAGGACTTGCTGCAAGCGATGGGCATCACCCAAGATATTGGCAGAACTCAACTGCGAAATGATGCGGATGTTTTTGGCTTCGGCGGATAGCTGAACGGTTTCGATCGCCGCTCGGATGACCCAACTCAGATCAAGCAGGCTGGTGTTGAGCTGGGTCTTGCCGCTGATGATGCGAGAGACATCTAAGATATCTTCGATTAATTGAGATTGCGCTCTGGCATTTCGCTCAATCACTTCTAGAGCCTGAGCAACAGTGTCGGCATCAAGGTTTCCCAGACGAAGCATTCCAGCCCAGCCTAGTATGGCGTTCAGGGGGTTTCGGAGTTCATGGGAGAGGTTTGAAAGAAATTCATCTTTGGCGCGATTGGCAAATTCTGCTAGCTGACGGGCTGATTGTTCTTGCGCCAAGAGCTGAGATCGCTCCACTTCAAACTGCTGACGTTCAGTGATGTCTAAAATCGCCAGCAAAATCAAGGTTACCGCTCCGTCTTGTTGGAGCTTGCAAGCATTAAGCAACATGGTTTTCTGCCCAATGTGCTCAAAATGATGGTCTACTTCAAAATTTTGAACCTCGCGAGAACTGGTTAAAATCTCGCTCAACAGCGATCGCAATTGAGGAATATCCCACTGCCCATTGCCTAGCTCAAACAACAGAGTTTGCTCGGTTTCTGGCACTGCAACTTGAAACGTCTCGCAAAACGCTCGATTAACAGTCTTCACCCGCAGATCGGCATCCAGCACCAATAGGGGGACTTGAACGGTTTCGACGATCGCTTCTGCATAGTTACGAGCCGACTCTAAGGTAGCAGCATAGCGTTTGAGCGCGTCGATATCCAGAAAAACGATCGTCACCCCGTCAATTTGGTTCTCTGTGGTGCGATAGGGACGAACTCGGATGCGATACCAGTAGCCTGCTTGCGTTTGAATCTCCTGGTCTTTTGTGTTGAGGGTTTCTAGCACCTCCAAAGCGATCGCTTCCAAGTGGGAAACATCAAAATCGGTGCGGAAGTCGTTAAAGGGTCGGTCAATATCCGTGGGAAGGAAGTTGAACAAGCGCTGGGCTGCGAGGGTAAATCGGCGAATTTTTAAATCATTGGTCAGCATTAAAATCGGAACGCTGATGCTGTCCACAAAATTATTGATGTCGCTGCTGTTGCGGCTTTGTTGCAGGTTGCGGCTGCGGAGTTCGTCGTTGGTGGTGGAGAGTTCTTCGTTGGTCGCCTGGATCTCTTCTTTAGCGGTTTGGAGTTCTTCATTGGTGCTTTGCAACTCCTCATTGCTCGATAGAATTTCTTCGTTAGCGACTCGCAGGTTTTGGTTGAGAAACCCCTGTTCCTGAATCACCGCTTGGAGGTGGGCCTGAGCCGAAAGCTCTCGTTGAGTGGCGGCGGCAAGTGCCTGACGGAGTTGCACAATTTCCCGATCTAAGGCTTCGGGGGCGGGGCGGTCAGAGGTCGTGGCAGGGGGAGGTGTGACGGCAGAAACGGCTTCAAAAATCACCAGGAAATAAAGCCCGTTTGAGGTCGTTGGCTGGAATGGAATCACTTCCAAATTGAGACAAGTGGGTCGCCCATCCGATTCAATTTGAATCTGGTCTTGTCGAACCGCCATATTCTGAGTTTGAGCCTGATAGGTTGCCGTCCGCAGCGGAATCTCCAATCCTTCCCGTGCCATCAGCAGGAGATTCAGGTTCGTCGTTCCAAACGGCAGCTTCAAATAGGGATCGGTATCTCCTCGCAGATGGAGAATGTGCATCTGATCATTGACCAGCACAAAGACCGGAGCATAGCGACTGGAAATGAATTGATCCACTTCTCGCCCCAACTCAAACTGATTGGCGATCGTTGTCGCCGCCTGCCGCTGACTCTCGATGCTGGCGGTGGGGGGATAGGCACTGTTTGAAAATGAGAACAGGGGACGAGTCAGGGACAATTTTCGACTATAGATCTTGGTGGGTTCATGCACCGCAGTAAACAAGTCTGAAGCTTGCTTAACGCTTTCTGAAGTGCCCAGCATCAAAAAGCCCATCAAGTTGAGACTGTAGTGAAACAGAGAAATAACACGCTCCTGCAACGGGTCTGATAAGTAAATCAGCACATTGCGACAGCTAATCAGATCCAGATTGGAGAACGGCGGATCGCCGACTAAGTTATGGCGGGCAAACACACACATTTCACGGACGGTGCCGCTGATTTGATAGCCCCCCATAGACATCGGCACAAAGAAGCGATTGAGCCGCTCTGGTGAAACCCCTTCCATTTGGCTTTCGAGGTAAAAGCCCGCCCTAGCTTTGGCGATCGCGGCTTCGCTAATGTCGGTGGCAAAGATCTGAATCGGCGGCATCGTGGCGCGATCGTGGAAAAACTCTAGGAGGCAGATGGCGATCGAGTAAACTTCTTCCCCAGTGGAGCAGCCTGCCACCCAAATCCGAATCGGCGTATCGCCCGATTTGTTTTGACTAATGGTGGGAAAAACCAGTTCCTTTAGCTGTTCAAATGCCTCCGGGTCACGAAAGAAACTGGTGACGTGAATCAGAATTTCTTCATACAGTGCTTTCACTTCCTCTGGGTGTTCTTGTAAGTACTGGGCGTAGTCTTGTAGGTTTTCAAACTTATACAGCAGCATCCGGCGCTGCATTCGGCGATCGAGGGTGGTCGATTTATAGGCAGTGAAGTCAACGCCCGTCGTCGTCCGCAGCCGCGCAAAAATGGCGGTCAACGCATCACTAGCCCCGGGCAATTCCTTCACGACCGGCATTGGCTTTGGGTAAAACAGGGAGGGACTGCGACTCATATTTGCCAGTTCTGCGGCAATGGCTTGGGGCGGCAAAACAAAATCCACGTCTCCCGTAGCAACCGCTGTATGCGGCATACTGTCAAATTTGGCGGTCGCTTCACATTGAGCAAACGTCACACCGCCCGCCACCTTAACGGCTGTTAACCCCACGGAGCCGTCGCCATCGCTGCCCGACAGCACTACGGCGATCGCTTTGTTGCCGCGATCAATTGCCAGAGACTGGAAAAACGTATCCCCCTGCATATATTTTCCACCCGTCTTCTGCCGGGGAACGAGACGCAATAATCCGTCTACCAGCGTCATTTGAGTATTGGGCGGAATCACATAAACCTCGTTTGGCTCCACCCTCATGCCATCTTCCACCTGTCGCACAGGCATTTCAGTCACTCGCCCCAAAATTTCAGCCAGCAGGCTTTCGTGATCGGGGGCTAAATGCTGAATCAGCACAAACGCCATGCCCGTATCGGTGGGTAAGTGACGGATGAGGTCTGTAAAGGCTTCCAGACCTCCGGCTGAAGCCGCAATGCCCACCACTGGAAAAGCGCGATCAGGTGAAGCGGATTGATCTGGATCGCTCATTTTAGATGTAGTCCAGTCGGGTGATTTTTATTTTTTTTGGGGGGGGGGGAAATCATTGGTCAACGGCGCGGGGTTTGGCGTTGCTTAATTTGGCGTTGCTTAAATAGCGTCAATGACAATAATCAATATTGGCTCAGATTAACGAATAATAGGGTTTTTATTAACTCATTAACTCCCGTAAAGGCACACTAGCACATCCGCCTTTTGGAGGAGAGGCGTTTTTGGCGTTGCTTAATCTAGACATTAATTACTCAATTGGCTCACCTTATGGGAAGTGAGCTACAGGAGCCGATCACGAGGGGTGAAAATTAGCGGCTAGCGGGCACTAATTCTTTTAGGGTTTGTTCCACGGAACGCGGCTGCCAACCGAGTTCTTGCCGTGCTTTAGTGGCATCCACTTGCACACAGCGATCGTAGATATAGTGAACTCGCTCTCGGCTTAAGGGAGGCTGCCAAGACGACAACCGCCCGATGGGATCAAGCAGAGTGCCAAGCAATCGTACCAGCCATTCTGGGGCATCGGCAGGAGCAGAAATCCCGACTTCCCGCCCTAAAATCTCAAACATCTCGCGGGTTGTTAGATCCCCGGCAGAAATGATGTAGTGTTCCCCTGCCCGACCTTTTTCGGCAGCTAACAGCAGGGCGATCGCCAGATCGTCTACCTGCACAATGCCCGTGACCCGTTGCCCACCTGCCCACAGCTTTAAGCGTCCTTTCAAAAAAGACTGAAGCACAGGACCAAAATGGGGATCATCTGCACCAAAAATGCCAGAGGGTAAGACGCTGACGGTTTGTAATCCTTGGGCAGCCGCACGATCAACCAGTTGTTGGGCTTCGTATTTGGTGCGATCGTAGGCAGAAGAAAATCCTTGCTGTTGGCGAATATAAGTTTCATCAACTGTTTGCCCGTTGGTATCACCAAAAATGCCAATGGTGCTGCAATAAACCAGTTTGGCTCCGGCTGCCTGGGCTGCTTCCACGATCGCACGAGTGCCTTCCACATTCACCCGCTGCATCTCTGCTTCGTTAACAATGCCTAACTCCACATACGCAGCCAGATGAAACACCACCTCTATTCCGGTCATGGCAGCTTGGATGGCAGCGCGATCGCTAATCTCTCCATAGACTAGATCGACCTGACAGCTTGACAAACGGTGTAAATCGCTGGACTTGCGGACGAATGCCACCACGCGATCGCCCCGCTGATTTAGCGCTTTAACCAAGTGCGATCCAGTAAATCCGTTGGCTCCAGTGACCAAAGCTTTCATAGATTAGGCTTTCATATTTAAAACTTATGCCGCAGAGGGCGCAGGTTGAATCATCGCGTTTGCCGAAATAGTATCCTGCACAGTTGACAGAATAAATCCCTTAAACTTCAGCATTAATTCTGGATTACGCCAGCCCTTTGCTGTTTCCTCATCCAAAATAGCGAGTGCTTCGATATGAGTAAAGGCACGTTTGTAAGGACGCTCACTGGTTAGGGCATCATAAATATCAATCAGTTGAAAGATCTGCGCTAGGAGCGGAATTTGCTCACCCACTAATCCATCAGGATACCCAGAGCCATCCCAGCGTTCATGGTGAGAGCGGATAATGGGCACGACTCCCCGCATGGTTCGCAAAGGTTGGCAAATCTGCTCACCGATGGAAACATGCTTTCGCATAATATCCCATTCCTCAGAGGTGAGTTTTCCTGGCTTTAATAAAACGGCATCTGGAATGCCCACTTTGCCAATGTCGTGTAAATAGCCACCCCACATTAAATCGCGAACTTCGCCACGAGTTAGCCCCAAAAATTCGCCAAATTCCTTGCCACGAGTGACTAGGCGCTCACAATGGTCACCTGTATTCGGGTCGCGACTTTCAATGGTGCGCGCGATCGAAAATAGGACTTTCTCGGCATGATCTAAATCTTCGTTCAGCCGCTTTTGCCGAATCAATGATTTAACCCGTGCGGATAGCTCTAGCTGATCGAAGGGTTTAGTCAAAAAGTCATCGCCCCCCGCTTCGATACCGCGCAGTCGAGAGCGGCGATCGTCCAATGCCGTAATAAATACAATGGGGGTGAGGCGGGTCTGGTCATCTTGTTTGAGACGACGACACACTTCAAAACCGTCCATTCCTGGCATCATTACATCTAGCAAAATCAAATCTGGATTGCCAGAATTGACTATTTCCAGAGCGCTGGGACCACTATCCGCTTCGATTACGTTGTAGCCTTCAACAGATAAGAGCGCGACTGCTGTCATCCTGCTAGAAGGATGATCATCTACTACAAGAACTTTCGGATGATCTGAATCGAGGTAATTCACGGGATGCCAACCTTGCAATAGGAATTAGGGAGCATGCAAAAGCATTTAGCTAAATTGCCCTACTAGCTTCTGAAAAATACTGTCTTCTCAGTATGATAAATCGAGGCATGGGCGAAATCAGGTTTTTTACTGAGATTGTGTAGCTAACTGCTAGCCCAATTAAGAGATAGTTGGCTTGTGCCAATTCGGACAAGTTGTTCGGAAAAACTAGAGCAGGCTTTGCAAAAGTTTATTATGTTTGAATACGCACTATTGTAACTTAAGCGATCGCGTAGCACTGACTGGTCATTTTGCAGGGGGCAAGCAGGGTCATTTCGCTCAACTGACTCATGGCAGGATTGACTTTATGGCAGGAGAGAGCTAAAAGGCAACTGAATTTGGTTAAAGCTGTAAAATTTAATATTTTTGAAGTGTTATCAGCTTCATACAAGCAAATTCAGGGAATACTGACGCTAATAACCATGATTTAAAGCTTTTTCTTTTAACTATGGTTAAGCGATGGCGGTTTGTAGGGGCGAATTTTGGCAGCATTACTGACTCTCAAAAAACTGCCTGTCTGTATGAAAGTGGAATTATTATGGGGTATGCGCATTGCACCCAAGATACTCGTAGCATTGCGGTTTAAAGGAATAGCGGTTTAAACATGACCAACGATATCGATTTGATCAAACGCCTTAGTCCAAGTGCGATGGATCAAATCATGCTTTATTTAGCGTTTAGCGCGATGCGGACTGGCGGGCACCGACATGGAGCGTTTCTAGACGCGGCAGCGACGGCGGCAAAGTGTGCTATTTACATGACTTATTTGGAGCAGGAACACAATCTCCGAATGACGGGGCACTTGCACCACATTGAGCCAAAGCGCGTTAAGGCAATTGTGGAGGAGGTTCGAGAAGCTTTAACGGAAGGAAAACTGCTAAAAATGCTAGGCTCGCAGGAGCCTCGCTATCTGATTCAGTTTCCCTATGTGTGGATGGAGCAGTTTCCCTGGCAACCGGGGCGATCGCGGATTGTAGGGTCTAGCCTCACCTCGGAAGAAAAACGGCAGCTTGAACAAAAACTTGGCGCTATCAGTTTGCCCGATGCTCAGATCATTAACTCTTTTCAGTTTTTAGATCTGATCGAATTTTTGCATGGGCGATCGCAGGAGGACTTGCCGAGCGATCGCCGAATGCCTCTCAGCGAAGCACTCGCAGAACATATTAAACGTCGCCTCATCTATTCTGGCACCGTCACTCGGATAGATTCTCCTTGGGGAATGCCCTTTTATGCCCTGACTCGTGTTTCCTATTCTCCTGCCGCAGATGAGGAGCGCACGTTCATCATGGTCGAAGACACCGCCCAATATTTTCGCCTAATGAACGATTGGGCAAATCGCCATCCTCAAGTGATGCGGATTTTGGAAGAGTTGGATATCCCCCCCGATCGGGTTGATCAGGCAATTGAAGAACTTGATGAAGTCATCCGAGCGTGGGCAGATCGCTATCACCAAGTTGGCGGCGTATCCTTTGTGGTTCAGATGGCAATGGGTTCCAGACAGCCAGAACTTTAAGCAGGGATTCATTGAAAACTGATAGATTGGGCAGGTTTTAGCCTCCATCGCCCAAAATAAAATCAAAATTTCCTTCGCCGACCGTTTCATGAAGAGTTTTAAGAGTTTTGATGGGGTCATCATAGGGACCATTCATGTAGCAGGGCTTGCCGCCTCGCCCAAAGGTTAAAATGGGCGTTCCTTTCCAGTCTCCTAGCTGCGATCGCGCTTGTTCAAAATCTGGATGGGGTTGAAAGCCTAAAGTTTTGGCATAGTCAGCGCCGCCAAATACGATCGCTTGCGCCAGTTCTAAAGGAATGTCTTCTGTTCCCGCCGGAAACTGACTGTAGACAAATTCTACAAAGTCTTTGTAGGTGCTGGGGTTCATCAGGCGTGGACCTGACGCATCTTTTACGCCCAAGCACCACAAATCGACCAGGTAGGTGCAAACTTCCAGTCGATTAAATCCTGCCTTGCGAGATAAGATAATCACGGCTAATCCAGCATCCATGTCGTCTTCTAATTCGTCTGAGGGGGAGATCGCGCTTTCCGTTTGGCGTTCCCGCAGTAGACTCGCTAAGCAATTTTGATTGATTAAGCATTGAAAGAGGGGGTTTAACTCTCCAGCCGCCAGCCGAGCCATCGCTGCTTGTTCGGCGTGGGCTTTAATTAGGGTGCTTACTTCTGCCGGACGTAGCCCAAGCTGACGAGCAATCTGCTTCGGCGCAACATTACGAGTGCGGAGGTCTAAAACGGCTTGCTCTTGTTCAGGAGTCATCAGAAAATCAGCAAAAGAGTGAGTTCTAGATTGCCATGCTTAAGATTTGCTGTAAACAGTTGCCCTGTAGACTAAAGAAATGTATCCAAATTTTCTACCTGCCACGGTTGCCCAACTGACTGAACCGACCTCGATCTCGTTGGCACAGCAAATCCAGCGGCAAGCGATTTTGACACCGCTTAGATCGAATGCGATCGCCACCGCGTTTGTCCAGCAAGGCGGAGGCGATCCGCCGATTTTGTTGCTACACGGCTTTGATAGTTCCGTATTTGAATTTCGCCGATTGCAGCCATTGCTTGCCGCCAATCATGCGACTTGGAACGTAGATTTACTAGGGTTTGGCTTCACCGATCGCCCAACCGATGGGCCCTTTACCCCCGCTGCCATCAAAACCCATCTTTACTGCACCTGGAAAACCTTGATCGGTCAGCCGATAGTGCTAGTGGGTGCTTCCATGGGCGGAGCAGCGGCGATCGACTTTGCTCTGACCTATCCTGAAGCCGTCAGACAACTGATCTTAATAGACAGCGCTGGTTTTGCCGCAGGTCCAGAAATGGGCAAATTTATGATTCCGCCCCTAGGTTACTTAGCCACCGAATTTTTGCGTCGCCCTGGGGTTCGCCGGCAGGTGAGCCTGAAAGCCTACGCCGACCCCAGTTTCGTCACCGCCGATGCCGAACTGTGCGCTGCGCTGCATCTCCAACTGTCTGGCTGGCAACAAGCCCTGATTGCCTTTACTAAAAGCAATGGTTACAACTTTCTTGCCAACAAAATTGCTCAAATTACTCAACCAACGCTGATTATTTGGGGTGATCGCGATCGCATTTTAGGAATCGCCGATGCCGAAAAATTCACCAGTGCATTGCCCCACAGCAAACTTGTTTGGGTGCCCAACTGTGGACATGTGCCCCATTTGGAAAAACCTGGAATCACGGCTCAGGCGATCGAGTCATTCATTGAGGCTTGATGAAGTCCGAGGTTCGGAGTGCATCATCGAAAAATATCATGCCGCGATTAGCCGTAGCCCACAGCCCATTGGGAATCTCCTAGGTATGTTTGGGCAGTCCCTAGGAGATGTCTATGCCCATGCAGCCTGATCGCTAAGACTTGATAAATTGCTATTGTCAAGCTTATGGTTATTCAGATTTCAGGGATGCCATATCGATCACGAAGCGGTATTTCACATCGGACTTGAGCAGGCGATCGTAGGCTTCATTGACCTTTTGAATGGGAATGACTTCGACATCTGCGGTAATATTATGCTCACCGCAAAAGTCGAGCATCTCCTGGGTTTCGGCAATGCCGCCGATCATCGAGCCAGAGAGGCTACGGCGACCCATGATCAGGCTAAAGGCTGCAACCTCCAAGGGCTTTTCCGGTGCGCCAACCAGAGTAATGTTGCCGTCGAGACGGAGCAGGTTGAGATAGGCGTTAATGTCGTGCTTGGCGGCGACGGTATCGAGGATGAAATCGAAGCTGCCCGCGTGTTTCTGCATTTCGTCGGCATTGCGGGACACCACGACTTCATCCGCACCGAGACGCAGGGCATCTTCCGTCTTGCCGGGGGACGTGGTAAAAACCACAACGTGCGCTCCCAGTGCATGAGCAATCTTCACGCCCATGTGTCCCAGTCCGCCAAGACCCACCACCCCCACTTTCTTGCCCTCAGTCACACCCCAGTGGTGCAGGGGCGAGTAGGTGGTAATCCCAGCACAGAGAAGCGGTGCAACTCCAGCCAGATCGAGGTTCTCTGGAACGCGCAGCACGAAGCGTTCATCCACAACGATGCTATTGGAGTAGCCGCCATAGGTGACGGGAGCCGTCTTGTGCTTGTCTGGGGAGTTGTAGGTGAAGATCGTATTTTGGCAAAACTGCTCAAAGCCCGCTTTGCAGTTCGGGCAGGTGCCGTCGGAGTCAACCATGCAGCCAACTCCCACCGCATCACCGGGTTTGTACTTTGTCACTGCCGAGCCAACTTCGGTGACGCGACCGACGATCTCGTGACCGGGGACGATCGGATAGGTGGTGGACATGAATTCGCTCCACTCGTCCCGCGCTGCATGAAGGTCAGAGTGGCAAATGCCGCAGAAGAGGATTTCGATCTGCACATCGGTTTCAGTGAGATCGCGTCGGGCGATCATCGTGGCGGCTAACGGTGTGGTTGCGCTGGCGGCAGCATACGCTTTGGTGTTGGACATGAATTAATGCTCCTATTTGTTTACATTCTATGGCTCTTGCCAATGGCTTGCTTACTAGCTGAGATGCTGAACGAAGAAGGACGCAAGTTTGTCCCAGGGAATGAGATTCACTCGATCGTACAAATCGACGTGTCCCGCCTTGGGAACGATGTAAAGCTCCTTTGGCTCGGCGGCACGTTTGTAAGCATCTTCGCTGAACTCCCTGGAGTGGGCATCTGCCCCCGTGATGAACAGCATGGGACGAGGCGAAATCGTTTCAATGTCATCGAATGGGTAGAAGTTCATGAATTTGACGTTACTGGTCAGCGTCGGGTGGGTTGTCAGTTGTGGTGACGTACCTTTGGGGGTATATTCGCCCCTGGAAGTGCGGTAGAAGTCATAAAACTCACGCTCAATGGGGGTGGAGTTTTCCTTCAGTTGATGTACGGTTCCACCTGTGTATTGAGTCTCGCCGCCTGTGAACTCTGCATAGCGTTGCTCAGCCGTCTGTGCAATGACTTCCTTCCTCTGTTCAAGGGTTGTCGAACGTCTCAGCCCATTACGGTTGGCTGCACCCATGTCGTACATACTGACCGTCGCGATCGCCCTCATGCGCGGGTCAATTTTGGCGGCGCTGATGACAAAGCTGCCGCTGCCGCAAATCCCAAGAGCGCCAATCCGGTTCCGGTCAACGAATGGACGGGTGCCTAGAAAGTCGATCGCAGCACTGAAATCCTCGGCATAAATATCTGGCGCAACAACGTTACGAGGCTGCCCCTCACTCTCGCCCCAGAAGGACAAATCGAGGGACAGGGTGATGAATCCCTGTTCAGCCAGCTTTTGGGCATACAGATTGGCGCTCTGTTCTTTGACCGCACCCATCGGATGCCCCACAATGATGGCGGGATGCTTGGCGGTCTGATCCAAGGCGTTGGGCATGAAGAGAGTCCCGGCAACCTGCATGTTGTATTGGTTTTTGAACGTCACCTTCTGCATCGTTACCTTGTCGCTTTTGTAGAAATTGTCTGCCCCCTCGACCACAGCGGACGGTTGCACAGGTGCTTGGGCGATCCGACGCGAGATGTGGGGTTGGTCGATCACAAACGCTGTCGTTGTGCAGATTGCACTCATCAAGAGGGTTGGTATGAAAACAGCATGTTTCATTGCTTGCTTCGGATAGTTGAGTTGATCGAATGGGTTTGCAGTGCGATCGTCGTTACCAAGTTTCATTGCCGTACCCTTCTATGGCGTTTGCAGCTCGATCGTCACCTTGACAGAAGCAGGCACATTCAACGCCGTCAGATCACCGTCAATTTTGCCGAGGATCACGAGTCCGTCTGAGTAGCCAAAATCGTTGTAATAGATCGCCAAGTTCCCCCAGGGAGCGTAATACGCAAGATCGCCAACAGACGGATCACTACCCGGAGGTGCATCTTCTGTTGATAACCGTCTTGGCAAATCACTAACTTTTTCGGTGTTCGCGTGGTCTTTCAACGTCAACGTTAATGGCAGCAGGGAAATAAAAACCTGAGTGGTTTTGCTATCAATCAACGTCGCTGTCATCACTTCGTTTCCGACCCTGATGTTGATCTTCATCCTGTTTGCCTGCTCAGTTGATGGTTCAGTCGGTGTCTCTGACGGTATCTCTGATGAGGTACTGCTGGTGATACTGTTGTTGGCACGGCAAGCTGAGGAGCTAAGAGACATTGCCAGGGCGAGGAGCAAAATCAGCATTCGCTTCTGACCGTTTTTTCCTCTAGCGGTCAGCCATCTCGAAAGCATCAAGTTTCCCCCTTATACTGCTCGTCGCTGACCTGTTCCAGCCAGTCCACAGGGCTGCCATTGAGCGCCTCATGAATGGCAATATGAGTCATGGCTGTCGTGGCGGTAGCGCCGTGCCAGTGTTTCACACTGGGTGGAATCCAGACAACATCCCCCGGTCTAATTTCCTGAATTTGACCGCCCCACTGCTGCACCCAGCCCATTCCATCCGTCACAATGAGGGTTTGCCCCAAAGGATGGGTATGCCATGCGGTGCGGGCACCAGGCTGGAAGGTGACACTTGCACCAGATGCGCGTGACGGCTCGTGTACTGGAAACAGAGGATTGATGCTTACAGAACCCGTGAAATAGTCGGCTGATCCTTTAGTGGAAGGCTGCGAACCATTCCGTGTGATTTCTACGCTTTGTGGGCGATCGCCCGATGAGACTTGAGTATGCCCTGCCTGTGCAAACCCCAAAGCGAATGAGAATGCCATGACAGGTATCGTGAGCCGTTTCATTGTTGTTCCTCCATGTTTAATGCAACGCCCATGAAAAACTTGCCCACAGCGAGTCGCTGTGGATTGGCTGGTGCTTCCTGTGGATCGCAAGAAGTGATCGCTCCAACCAACCTGTGTATTTCCTTTAATAAAAGTCCAGACGATTACAAGCCGTTGGAATCGTTTTCTATTGCTTTAACCTCATTCTAGGCATCCTGAAAGGTAAGCAATAGGATGATTGTCTAGAATGGTTGTACAATCCTGCAAACCTAGCCATGAATGCGACTAAAGTCATAGCAGAGTTCGATCGAGCTTCCATTAACAATCCGCAGGCAAAACGCGAGGCAGACAGAGCGCAAGCCAACCGAGACGAACTGGCTGATCGGCTTGCCCAGGCAATGGGTCAGGATGGGACGATCGAGCCACTGCAAGGCTTGCACGTCTATCGCATCTCTTCCCCTTCGGAATGCCTGCATAGTGTCTCGGTTCCTTCCTTTTGTGTGATTGCTCAAGGCAGCAAAGAAGTACTGCTGGGTAGCGATCGCTATCAGTACGACCCGCTGCGCTATCTGCTGGCGACCGTTGAAATGCCGATCGCCAGTCAAATTCTAGAAGCCACTCCAGATAAACCTCACCTGAGCCTGCGGCTGGATCTTGCCCCCACCTTAGTTAGCGCCGTCATGGTTGAGGCAGGCTATCCCTCAGACCAGCGGGGTGCCAATGTCAAAGCGATCGACGTTAGCCCATTGGATGCCAATCTGCTAGACGCTACGGTGCGGCTTGTCCGGTTGCTCGATGCCCCGGCGGAAGCGCCTGTGCTGGCACCCTTGATTAAGCGGGAAATCATTTATCGCCTGCTGACGGGAGCGCAAGGGAATCGGCTGCGACAAATTGCTGTTCTGGGCGGCTACACTCACCACATTGCCAGAGCCGTTGATCGCCTGCGTCAAGACTTTGACCAACCGCTGCGGATAGAAACCATCGCCCGCGAACTTGGCATGAGTGTTTCAGGCTTTCATCATCATTTCAAGTCTGTCACTGCCATGAGTCCCTTGCAGTTCCAGAAGAACCTGCGGCTTCAGGAAGCTCGCCGCTTGATGCTGGGGGAAAGCCTGGATGCAACCAGTGCCGCCTACCGAGTGGGCTATGACGATGCCTCACACTTCAACCGGGAGTACAAGCGACTCTTTGGTGCCCCACCCATGCGTGATGTGGAACGGCTGCGCGAAGCAACCAGGGAGCCTGCTCGTTCAACATGATCCCATCAATATCTTCAGTTGAGAGGATAATAATACTCTCCCTGTTGATCACTTAAAGTAAATCAACAGATTGAGTCCGGGAATCGTGCGAGAGAGCGTCCAGAGCAAGAGGGCGATGTAAAGGATGCCAAGCGACCACTGATACCAAACCAGGGTCGTAATCAGTCCGGGCAGATGTTCATCGCGCAAGCGAATGTCATTAAAGCCAAATTTCAGCAGGTTGTTAAAGCTGAAGTCAAAGTAGTTGAGCCAACTCCAGCGCCGATCCCAGAGGATGGGAACATAGCGTTCACGAAACATCTCGAAGCGAGGCAGGATGGGAAGTCGCCCAATTAAGATGCGTAACTGGCGCAGAGAGCCTTCTTCGCTAAAGTAGCTAACATTCATTAAGGAGTGATAGCGCCCTTGTTGATAGAGGCTGATCAGCAGCAGCGCCGGGAAGGGAACCGCGATCGCGCCTAAGCTCAGCAGCGTCCAAATTGGATATTCGGCATTGCGAAAAATAGCGCTAAATCCTGCCAAGGTCAGAAGGCTGTAGGTACTCATCACCCAAATTGCTTCCGTGGGTGACGGCACAATGGGATTGGGGGCGATGCGTCGCCAGCGATCGACCAGCCAAAATAACACCCCAAAATAAGCGATCGCCACCAGACCGACCCCAAAAATCAACCAAGTGTTGGTGCCATAGCGACTAAGCAGCAACAGCAATCCCAAACTGATACAGGCTAGCCCCGTGCCGAGACGACTCAGCAATTCTTGGGTAGGAGACATCACGTCTCTGGCAATCACGCGATCGCGCACATTAATGTAGGTCGCCAAATCCACCGCTCCTAGGGACAGCAATTCAGTCGGATTTCGGAAGGGAAGTTGGGTGCGACGTTGGGCGATCGCGGCTGCCTGATCACTCGAAAAACCTAGCCGCGTCAACTGCATCACTGGAGCCGTATTGATATTTACGCCATAGATTTGCTGCCGTAATTCGCCCCAGCGCAAGCGCTCTCGCGTATACTCCAACTGATTTGCATCTGAAATTTGCTCCAATCGCCGAAAGTTACCCACCAGTTCCCGCAGCAGATTCTCATTGCCTTGCAGCGTCGGCACGGAAATATATTTGCCAATTTGCCCCGGATTTCCGACAATTTTCGCTTGGTCCGAATCAAACCTCAATCCCGGCACATTCAGATAAGCGCCTTTGGCAAATCCCGCATAGCCAAAGTCCATACGCCCTAGCAGCGTCGCTCCCCGCAAATTAACCGGCTGGTTAAATCGCACTTCTCGAAACAACCCCGTTTTTTCAAACACCGCATCCGCCAGAAATAGGGCTTGGCTAAAAGTGCTGCGCGTAAATATCACTTGATCATGCCAAAGGGTTTGAGCAAAATCGGCGTTTCCTTGCCACTGAATCCGTGAAAAATTGGCAGTTTTCTGAAAAACTGCTCGGTTAAAATTCGCAGTTGCTTGAAACTCACTGTTTTGAAAATTGACGGTGCCCTGAAACTGAACCTGATCAAAGTCTACTTTGGTAAAAAAGATGCTACTGCGAAAACGGGCATCGCGGCTAAAGGACGCTCCCGCAAAGTTAGTAGACTGGCTAAATCGCGCTTGCGACCAATCGGCGGCTTGCAAAAACTGTGCGCCTTGCGCTTCAACCCGATTCAGAAAAAAGGTGTTGGTAAAATCTGCATTGCCCATAAACCGCGCTTGCATCAGTTTGAGGGCACCGCGAAAGGCGGTGATTTGCAGGGAAGTGGCTTGAGGATCAAGATTGGGGGTCGTCAGCAAGGATTTGGAAAGCTTGCCCAATTGAGATAGGCGGCGGCGATCACGCTGAAGCTGAACTTGCTCGGCGGCAGAGAAAATTGGAGCGAGTGCTTGCCCATACAGGGGCGCTCGTAGCCCAAGCTGACTGACTTGAAAATCACCTTGGATCACAGAATTACTCAAATCGAGACCCACTGGCGTTCCTGGACGCTGAATTTGGACTTTAACCAGTCGATAAAACTGATCGCGAAAGTCTGCATTCCCTGGACTTAAATCGATGATTAATCCATGCAAATCGACCGTAGGTAACCCATCGCTTTGCACTAAATTTTTGAGCCGATCCTGCAAAATTTCTAGCGTCAGCGGCACGCGATCGGGCTGGGCGATCGCTGCCTGTGCCGCAGAGCAAGGGAACAGGGAAACGGGAAACGGGATCAGTAAACCAACAAACAGCAGTAGGGCAATTAACCTACTGACAATGAATCGATAGATTGAACTGGGAGATCGCGTATCCAAGCGAGGTGTGCAAGCATAATGGGCGCTGCGATCGTACACTGAACCGCTAACAAAACACCGCTATTGTTCAATAGAGTAAAGAGTAATCGCGTTGAGGATGAATTGGAAGCGCGATAGCCAGTCTTGCAGAGTATATTGCTACAAAGCAAACGCACTATTTCATTGAGTCCCCAGTCACTTTGGAAAGTCGCTGCCCAGAAACTCGATCAGTTAGATTCAGTAGCAAGTTTAGAAGATTTGCGAGTACCACCGGGAAATCGTCTGGAAGCTTTGGAGGGCGATCGCTCAGGACAATACAGCATTCGCATTAACGACTAATATCGCCTTTGTTTTATCTGGCACGAAAACGAACCTAGCGACGTAGAAATTGTCGATTATCACTAACCGTCACCTTACCCAATCCAATGATTTGAGTTCCCACCCATCGCGCACCCACCCATCCCGGCGAAATGCTAATGGAAGAGTTTTTGGTGCCTATTAACCTACCGATCCAAGAACTTGCTGCCGCGATCCATGTCCCTGTGGTGGACATTCAGACGATCGTTCAGCAGCAGCAGGCAATTACGCCTAGCCTAGCCCTACGGCTGGCAAAATACTTTGGAACCTCAGTTGATTTCTGGATGACTTTACAACTGCGATGGGATTTATACCATGCATTAAATACAGAAGCAGAGGCTCTGTCTCGCATCCAGCCCCGCTCTGCTTAACATCCACTCGCTAGACTCGACAACCCGCACTCTGCTCTAATTGTTTCAGACGATTTTGGATGCGTTTGTAGTCAGCGATCGCGGGTTGAAAGTCTGGCTTTAAGGCGATCGCGTTTTCAAACGACCGCACGGCTTCTGCATACTGTTTCAGTTCTGCTAAGGCTCGCCCCCGCCAATACCAGGGAATGTGGCGTTTAGGCTTCAGCCGGATTGCCCGCTCAAATGCGGCGATCGCTTCTTTATAGCGCTGCGATCGCATGAGGCTAGCCCCTAGACAACACCAAAGTTCCACATGCTTCGGGTGAAGCTGAAGCGCTTTGTTATAAGCAGTCGCCGCTTCATCATGACGACTCAAGAGGGTCAACACATTTGCCTGACACCGCCACAATTCTGGGTCATCGGAACAGGTTTGTAGCGCTTGATTAAACGCAGTTAGGGCTTCTTCATAGCGCTGCAACTTCTCTAAAGTGCGCCCTTGATTAAACCAAATGTGATGGGTGTCTGATTCTGTCGTGTTGGGGGTTTCAGGCGCAAGGTCTGCACCGATGAGACTGGTAACCAAAAAATTAATCTGAGTTTCCTCTTCTTCAATCAGGTGGATCAACTCGGTATCTGGCGCGTCTGGGGTGCAGTTGATAATGGAAGTTTCTTCAAAAAAGTCACTAGAGGTATCAAGATTCAAAGCCGCCGCATCCGGTTGGGGTGGCTGAGCATTGCTAAAAGACGCTTGGCGTAATCTCAAGTTTGAGGAAGTTAAGCCGTCTTTTTCAGTCGTCCCCGAAAAAACGGTCACATCTTCATCAACCGTTGGCGCAATCACGCTTTGGTGAAGCTGCTTCAAAATGCGGGTGCGTGCATCTACGGATGCTTGAAAATCGGGCTTAAGCTGCAAAACCCGGTCATAGCTGGCGATCGCCGCTTCCGATTGCCCCAATTTTTCGAGCAGTTTCCCGCGATCGTGCCATGCCCAATAATTGGCTGGCTGTAGCTGGATGACCTGTTGAAACGCCATCAGTGCTTCATGGGGTTTTCTCACGGTGGCGAGCAGCGTCGCTTGTTTAAACCAGGCAAGATGATCATCGGGCTGAATTTCGACCACGCGCTGATATGCCGCGATCGCAAGATCAAATTCCTGCAAATTTTCCATTGCCATGCCGCGCATAAACCAGGCAAGCCCATCATCTGGATTCTCTTGAATGGCGCGATCGCAGGAGGCGATCGCTTCATCATAATGCTGCAAATGGTAGAGCGTATCGACCTGTTTTAATCGGCTCAAAAGTTGCTTACGGCTGGCAATGGCAACCTGAAAATCAGGCTTGAGGTTGACCGCCCGATCGTAGGATGCAATTGCCTCGTCAAACCGATTCAAAGTCTCCAACATTTTGCCGCGATCGTGCCACGCCCAGTAGTTATCAGGCTTTAGCTGCACCACTTGCTCGTAAGCC
The DNA here is from genome assembly GCF_056784215.1 of Leptolyngbya sp. CALU 1928. Classification (NCBI taxonomy): domain Bacteria; kingdom Bacillati; phylum Cyanobacteriota; class Cyanophyceae; order Leptolyngbyales; family Leptolyngbyaceae; genus Leptolyngbya; species Leptolyngbya sp. CALU 1928. Next base: position 579,022 of record NZ_JBXBCE010000001.1, read on the forward strand.
TGGAGTGCTTCGGTCGATCGCTGAAGCCGTTCAAAGGCATTCCCGCGCTTATACCACGCCAAGTAATCCTCTGGTTGAAGCTGAAGCACCCGTTCATAGGAATCCGCTGCTTCTTCGTAACACTCCAAATTTTCTAAGGCAATTCCCCGTTTAAACCAGGCTACATAATCACTGGAACTGGCTTGGATCACTCGATCGTAAGCAACTACGGCTTCTCGATAGCGCTGCTGCTGGAATAATTCATCTCCCCGTTCGAGCCAAACGAGATGCCCCTCTACGGTGACAATCGTTTGTTCTGTTAATAAATCTGAAACCGAAGTCACTCCCATCAAACCGTTCAAATCTGCCAGTGCTTCGGCAGCAGAGGGATAGCGATCGCGAAAATCGTAGCGCACCATCCTATCTAAAATGGTAGCAAGTTCGGAGCTAACTGGAGCGCGATCGCGCCACAGAATTTCGCTCGTTTTCACATCTTTAGGCAGCTTCTGGAGATAACTTCCAGTCAGGCATTGAATCGCCAAAATCCCAAGCGCATAAATATCACTGCTAAAACATGGCATTCCCGCCAATTGCTCGTTCGGCATGTAACCAGAAGACCCGATCGCCACACTATCGGTTGAGTGCCGATGGTCACCATCCGCCCAGCCGATTTGCTTAACAGCACCAAAATCGATCAGAACCAAACATTGATCCTGCGATCGGCGAATGAGATTAGATGGTTTAATGTCGCGGTGAACCACCTGCTGCTGATGCACAAACTCCAGCACCGTTAAAATATCTTGCAAAAGATGCAGGATTTCTGCTTCAGCAAACTGCGTCCGCTGCCGTAATTCCTGATTAAAAACGGTTCCTTCAATAAATTCTTGCACCAGGAAAAAGTTCTGCTCTTCTTCAAAGTGAGCGAATAGCCTAGGAATCTGGCTATGGCTGCCTAAGGCATAAAGCACCTCAGCTTCTGTATCGAATAAGCGCTTTGCAGCCTGAAACGTTTCTGGATCAACCTTTTTAGGTTTTAGCTGCTTGACTACACAGGTAGGCTGTCCCGGCAAATGTAAATCGTCTGCCAAATAGGTTTGCCCAAAACCACCGCCCCCCAAATGCTGTTTAATTTCGTAACGGCTTCCAAGAATTTTGCCCAGCATAACTTGCCAATCTTCCAGAGTTTACAAGTCTATGTAGCGACAGCCAGGAAATTTCCGAAGCTACTCCACCCTATCTATAAGGATCGCAACAAAGTAGTTTCAAGGGTTCCGAGGAATTACCCAGAAAAGCTTAAAAGCATCGTGGATTTGCATGAAGAAACCATGAAGATTTCAGCTTGAGATATTCACGGATAGAGAAAGGTTTTGTTTATGGAAAAGCGCAAAGTCTGTGGTGGTCCATATTAAAGGGCGATCGCCACACATCGATCAATTAAATAGTGGTCAACCAAATTTTTTGTCGAGAATCTTGACGAACTGTTCATCTTTGTCAAGACTTCATCAACTTTGAAAACTTTCCTTGTTATTCTTAATCAAGGGTGGCTGGGCAAGATTCCGATCCAAGATTGCAAAATACATTGGCTCTCTTCTAAATCTCTAGCGTGATGTATTTTCAGATTTGTAATTTGTTTTATTGCTGAGTGCATTGGTATTTGGCGCTTTTAGACGGATGAACAAATTCAGCAGGGATGTCGTTTCCGATGTCCACATCATCACGAGCAAGATTTTTAACCTAGACGCAATGTGCAGTTTTCTCGATTGCCCTTTCCTTAGATCTTTCTACCGTTTTGGGAAAAAGCTTTGACTCTATATCTTACTTCTCTCTTACCGCTTAAGGAGAAGGGTTGGGGAGTGCGGGCTAAGTTTAGCTGAGTAAATTACCCTACACCTGAGCAATGGCTATATTTCTCTATTTGACCCAATAATAAACACGACTGACTTTAGTTTATGTGTATAAATTGTACCTATCGTGCCCTTGAGTCTCCGTTAGGCTTTGGCTCCTCTCTATCAGACTCCATTGTTCAATCTACATCCCATTCCAATATTGCTTCTAACTCAGCATTAACAGATTCGCTGCCGATGAATCTTTCCAGTGCTTCTAGCTCTCTGGCTAACGCGGATTACACTGACTTGAGCATTGGACAAGATTCTAGTTTCACCCCACTTGATCAAGCTTTGCCCGGTCTGACGGTGTTAGATCCTGGGGCAATCGCTTTTGTGCCCTCACCCACTATTGCTCCTGTGTTGAGTACTGATCAAGGGGTTACTGCTCAACGGGTGACCCGCCCTAGGGTGCCAGTAGAAACAGTAAATAATGATCCGAGCGTTATTGCGCTGATCATTCCTCCCAATGAGCCGACTCCGCCCAGCTTGGTGACTTTTAGCAATCTTCTGTTTAGTGGAAAGGAAGGCGATACAGGAACCTTTCAACTAAAACTTAATTTAGCGCAAGCACCCACTTCAAACATTACGCTGGCATTCACACCAGGTAGCTTTTTGGTCGTAGATGCGGATGGCAGTCTACAAAACGGTACTCAAAATTTTGTGACCTTTACGCCCCAAACTTGGGATCAAATTCAAACCGTTTGGTTTATTGCTGAAGTAGATGGCGTTGCAACCGATCGGACGATTGGCAATACTCTCGACTACCAGTTAAACGGTGGAGCGATCTCCAGCGGCACCATCTCCAGCGGCACCTATGATCTAGGCTCAATTACGAACACCTATACTCCTGATACCTCACGGTTTAATATTGACCTCGATTTTCGCAACGATACCTCTGGCTTTTGGACGATTGAGCGACGGGCGATCGCCCAACAAGCATCTTTGGATTGGTCAAGCCGAATTGCGAATGAATGGACTGGCTTGCAGCTAAATGGAACGATTAACAAATTACAGGCTGGCTCCACTACTACGGCTACTACGGCGTTTCAAACCCAGCGCTATGTAGATGATTTGGTTGTGTTTGTGAATACCATCAACTCCAATGGCACTGCTGGCGGCTATGGCGGAGTTGAATATGACTATGGTGGATGGATCACCTCCGCCGATTTGATGCCTCGCGTTGGGCAAATTACGATCGATGAAGCCGTCAGCAATACCTACCTTTACAATGCGGTGTCCCACGAATTGGGGCATACCTTAGGATTGCTAGGGTTAAACTGGGAAGGGTATTTGAAGCAAGACTTTACGACTCCTCAAACCGCTGTTTTTAAAGGGGAATACTCCAAAGCCCTCAACGGTGGACAATATATTCCTTTGCAGTCTCAAGATGGCGCTAATCCTGTAACGGCTCAGTATGACTATTGGCATCCAGCCGGCAGAGTCTCATCCATCATGTCTTACCAGTGGCTTTACTATCTACCGGGTCCAACCGAAATGGATTTTGCCATGCTGGCAGACAGTGGCTACCGGGTATATGGGGTTAACGCGCCCTTCCCTCCGGTGGTGCCTCCAATCAGTGTGCCACCCGTAGCGGAAGTGGATCAGCCAACGAACCTAACGAGTACTCAAGTTATTGCTAATGCTGCGCCCCTTTCCGTGCCGGAAGAGGAACCAACCAACCCAATCAACCCGGTGAACACCCAAGGTGTTGTTACGAATGCTGTGCCTCTTTCCATGCAGGAAGAGCAGACGACTGACCCAATCAGCGCAGTGAACACCCAAGTCGTTATTGCTAATGCTGCGCCTATTTTCCTAGAGGAAGAGCAAGTGACCGACCCAATGATCACTGTTGGTCAAACCTCAAATGAATCAATCCTAGAATTAACTCCTGTCCTGCAAGGGGTTTAAATAGTTCAGCGACTCACATGCCAATGCCTAACCGCCCTGCCAAACTGGGTGTCAGTGGCAGCAACGTCACAATCATCAAAAACAGTGCCAGTAAGCACAATGCGGCTCGTGCATCATCTGGTTCGGTCAGTTCGTTCGCGCAAGGACGCTCCAAATCACGCTGAACAAAGAGCAGAATTAGCGCCCAATAAAATGCTAATGGATTCACAAAAGAAGCCAAGCCCAACACAATCAAAACTGCAACGGTGGTTCGAGCAGCAATTTTGCGTCCATAAACTGCCTGGACGATTCGCCCGCCATCCAGTTGCCCAGCGGGTAGCAGATTGAGTGCCGTAATTACCAGACCTAGCCACCCTAAAACAACGAATGGGTGAACATCAACAATGGGTTGTTTTAAGGGTTCTTGCAACACGACTCGTGCCAAAGTGGCAACCAAAATGGAACCCTGAAAAAATTCGGACGGCAGTTGAAATAAGCTGCCTTTATGGGAGAGCAGTAAGCCGAGAAGCAGCACCAAAAAGGAAACGAACCCTCCAGCGGCGGGTCCTGCAAATGCGACATCGAATAAAACATTGCGATTGGGCAAGATGGAAAGAAACTTGGTTAGAGCGCCAAATGAGCCAATTTGCAGAGTGGGAATAAAGAAGGGCAGACTCAAGCGGACAGTATGGCGGTTAGCGATCGCCCAATGAGCAACTTCGTGAGCAGCCAGAATTCCAATAATGCCTGCCGCGAATGGGATCGTTTCAGCGACTCTATTTGGGTTTTCAAACAAGTCAAACCCCAACATCAACCCTGCACTTTCTAAACAAGCGATGATGCTAAGAATGAGTAAAACGCCTGATAGCAGCTTTTGTGACGGGTTCAGCGGTTGTGGATCACGACTGCTTGGCAAGACGATAATTACAGGCTTCTCATCCTGATTCTCAACTAGAAATAGACGATAGGTTTCTCCCAAGCGCGTTTTTAGGCTTTCGGATAGTTTGGTGTAAGCCACATCTGGGTCGCCGCGCAGATTGCCCCGAAAGATTGCGCCTTCTTGATAAGGGATAGTTTCGGTGGCAAAAAAGGTATCAATCCCAAAAATGCCTTGAATTGCTTTGAGGTCTTCGGGCGGCAGGGGGACGACATCCAGATCGTCTGGTGTTGCGCTTGCCTGAGATGGATCTAGGCTAGGTTCAGGTTGAGGTGAGTGATCTAAGGACTCATGATTAGGTTTGTCGGAAGCCGCGATCGCATCTACTCGGTGAGCCGCTGTTTCTTGCTTAAGCGATCGCACTTGACCACCCAAGCCCATGTAAACTCCGGCCGACACCACTAGCAACAGCAACATAATCACCAGATTTAGCATCACTCCAGCCGCAGCAAGCCCAAGGAATAGCAGCCAAGGCAACATCAGCACCACAGACTGCAACCACGCAAAAATTCCAACCTTGCCTGAGGGTCTAGCGCGGAAAAATCCCCAAGCTAACAAGCCAACTCCAAAAGCAACGGTCAGTAGTGTTAAATCTTCAGTTATTGCCGTGAACATCCCAAACCCTTTTTCTAAATCAAACGACTCTGTTTAAAGAGACTTTATTTGTCTTAATAAAATGCCTAAATATCTACTCTACCTGAATTAGCTCCCTCCATTTCTCGTCAAAAAATAGAGGGAACCCAATTGGACTCCCTCTAAAGTTTGGTTTAAGCCAATTAGCCTTGCAAAAGCCAACTATTTCTTACCTTTCTTGCCGTCTTTCTTGCTCTCTTTCTTTTTGTCGTCTTTCGACTCACCGTTTGCCTCTGCCGTTGCAGAGGCTTCAGGGGCTACAGCCGTAGAAACTCCCATTTGAGCCGCAACCTCTGCCGCAAAATCGGTTTCTTCCTTCTCAATTCCTTCGCCTAGTTCAAACCGGACAAAGCGGCGTACTTGAATGTTTTCACCCAAACTTGCCACATGCTGGGCAACCAACTCTGCGATCGTAATGGTTTGATCCTTAACATATGCCTGATCGATCAAGCACAGTTCTTTCAACCGTTTTTCAATGCGCCCCTGCACAATCTTTTCCTTCATTGCCTCAGGCTTGCCCGATAGGTCATCTCGACCCATCTCAATTTCTTTTTCCTTGTCGGCGATCGCGGCAGGAATGTCGCTAATTTTGACGTACTCCACCTTGGACGCTGCAATTTGCATCGCAATATTTTGAACGAGTGCCTTAAACGCCTCATTCCGAGCCACAAAATCCGTTTGGCAGTTCACTTCTACCAACACGCCAATCCGACCACCAATGTGGATGTATTGACCCACTAACCCTTCCGCAGCCACTTTACCAGCTTTTTTCTCAGCCGATGAAATTCCCTTTTTCCGTAGCCATTCGCTTGCCTTTTCAATATTGCCCTCCGTTTCTTGGAGTGCTTTCTTACAATCCATCATGCCTGCGCCCGTTTTTTCGCGCAGTTCTTTAACCAATTTTGCCGAGATGTCTGCCATTGCCCTTACTCCTAACGGTCTAAAGCAATGAATGATCAGTGACAAGTTAGGGTCTGTAACTTATCACTCATCATTCACTACTATTTAATTTGCGGTTTCCTCATTTTCCTCAGGAGGAGCATCACTATCTTCATAGTCGTACTCCCCATCAGCGCCATCATAATCATCGTATTCTTCATCGGCTTCAAGCTGACCATGCCGACCTTCATAGATCGCATCTGCCAACTTGCCCACTATTAGCTTAATTGACCGGATGGCATCATCATTCGCTGGAATGGGAACATCCACCACATCAGGGTCGCAGTTGGTGTCCAACATAGACACAATGGGCAGGTTGAGCTTTTGGCACTCTTGAACTGCGTTGTATTCTCGCTTTTGATCCACGATCACCACAATGTCGGGCACTTTCCGCATGGCTTTAATGCCACCCAGATATTTCTGGAGCTTTTCGAGTTCGCGCCGCAAGACAGACGCTTCTTTCTTGGGCAACAAATCGAGTCCACCCGTAGCTTCACGGTGTTCGAGATCTTTTAGGCGATCGACGCGAGTTTTAATCGTCGCCCAGTTGGTCAGCATTCCGCCCAACCAGCGCTGGTTTACATAGTAAGCACCGCAGCGACTCGCTTCTTGTGCCACGATTCCGGCAGCTTGACGCTTGGTGCCAATGAACAGAAACTTTTTACCCTGCTCAGATGCAGTCCGCACATAGTTATAGGCTTCATCCATCAATCGGGCGGTTTGCACCAAATCAATGATATGAACGCCATTACGGGACGTGTAAATGTAGGTATCCATTTTGGGATTCCAACGGCGGGTTTGGTGCCCAAAGTGAACCCCAGACTCTAACAATTGAGCCAATGAAACGACTGGCATATCAACTTTTCTCCTGTTCGGGTTATTCCTCCATCCGGTTGCATCTCTGAATTGAGACACCCGAAATTCCGGATGTGTGAATTTAAACAACATTCCCAGTGTAGCGCAGCGAGGATGTCATTTATTTAGCTGTATCTATATTAGCTGTGCTGCATTTCTCGATAGGCTTGGTAGACTCCCTGGACGTTGTACCAGTTGAGGAAAATCCGGGCGAGTTCTAGGGCGAGTTGAGGCTTGCCTTGGTCGATCAGCCATTGGAGTAGGGGAGCCATGGTGCGTTCGTTGAGGGAGCCGCCCAAGGAGAGAACGCCCCAGAGAATGCGATGCAGCCAGGTCATTTGAATCATTAGCCGCACATTCCAGGTGGGGTGTTTTTGGTAGAACAACACGCCCATTTTGCCCCGCTGAATTTCTTGGTCGATCAGTTTGGGAATCTGACTGAGGGAGAAGGGCGGATGCCAGTGATAGCCGACGGCATCGGGACATTTGATTAGCTGTAAGCCTAGATTTTTGAGCCGCACGCCGAGTTCCAGGTCTTCCCAGCCGTAGAGTTGGAATTGGGTATCAAAAAGTCCGGCTTGGATTAGCCAGGTGCGGGCGATCGCCACGTTTCCAGTCGCAAAAAACGCCTGAGAATAATCGGTAACTTTGAACGGTTCTGAGGTGGGGTCGTCAAAGTTGCAGGTGTTGATCACGCGCCCATAGGTGAAAAGGCGATCGTGACCCAGCGATCGCGCCCCTTCTACCAACTTTTCGGCGTGGGATTGCAAAAATATTTCTGTGACCACCAAATCACTATCAATAAAAATAATCGTGTCGCCCGTTGCCTTTTCCACGCCCAAGTTTCGCGCCGCCGCTGCACCTTTGTGATCTTGCTGAAACAGTCGCACATGAGGGAAATCAGCCGTACTGTGCAACCATTCCACCGTTTCATCCGTGGAGCCATCATCCACTACCACCACTTCGTATCCGGCAATGTGGCTCGGATCAAATACTTGATGCTCCAACGCCTTCAGGCATTTCTCCAAAATTGGCTGACGGTTATAGGTGGGAATGACTACACTAAAAAACACTCTAACTCCTCTCAGTTCGTTCGTCTGACTAAATGGGAAAGCTTTACCAGCTTGAGTTTAGCGTGTCAGAAATTCGCGCATATATTGATTGACGAGTTGGGGCTGCTCTTGTTGCACCCAATGGCTGCAATTGGGAATGTATTTGATCTGAAAATCACGAACATATTGCTCAGTGCCGTAGCTGAGTTCTTTGCCTAGGGGAAGGTCATCTTCACCCCAAATCATCAGGGTGGGCACGTCCAAAACAGTCCACGACCTTTGTAGGGAGGAACCTAATTGAAGGACATTACGGTAGTAATTAACGGCAGCAGTGAGAACGCCGGGTTTGGCAAGGGCATTTTTGTAGGCTTCGATATCCGCATTGGTAAAAGCACTTTTATTAACTGCCATGCCTCGAAATGCTTGTTCTAAAGCCTGGTAGTCATTCAACTGAATCACAAGTTCTGGCAGAAAGGGAAGCTGGAAAAAGAAGATATACCAACTGCGAAGAAGCTGCTGGGGAGTACGTAAGCCTTCGGCAAATTTGGCGGGGTGGGGAAGGTTGAGAATGATCAGGCGTTCTACCATTTCGGGATGGGCGTAAGCAAAAGACCAGGCGATCGCGCCACCCCAATCGTGACCCACCAACACACATTGGTCATATCCTAAACCTGTAATCACGCCCTGCACATCGTTGATCAATTCAGGCATGGAGTAGGCGGTAGACTCTGCTGGTTTATCGCTATTGTTGTAGCCACGCAGGTCGATCGCCACCACTTTGTGATCTTTGGCAAACTCTGGAATTTGGTGCCGCCAAGAATACCAAAACTCTGGAAATCCGTGAAGAAACAGCATTAAAGGTCCACTGCCTTGAGTCACATAGTGCAGCCGAATACCGTTGGTGGTGATAAAGCCGTGAGTCCAGGGTGATTGCATAGGAGTTACGAATGGCGAGTGGCGAATGAGAATTGTGAATTACAGATCAGGATTTAGTAGGGGTTTAGCATACCCTGCGGCAAGCAATCTACGGGCAATGATCCCTGCAACTTATCCAAAAGTTATGTTCCGAAGGCTAAACCCGTACAGGTATGAGACTAGAACGTATCAGTTGAAATGCGTTGGGTTGCCCAGATGGGTTCGCCATTTTCGGTGGTTTTAATGAAAGCTAAGCGCCAAGTTTTCCCTTCTTTTTGGCGTTGCAAATACACTTCAAAGGGAGCCTGACGTTGGGTGATGTCCCGTTTGGGCAGTTTGATCGTATAGTCGCAGGTGCCTTTTACTTGATATGCCTGAAGCTGTTGGATTTGTAACGGGTTCTTTTCGGTGATTTTGATGCGCCGAATGTCGATTTCAGGCTGAAGATCTAAACGAAGCTGTTGGTTAAGCTGTTGCTGAGTTTGGCTTAGCTGGAGCGCGATCGCTTGCTCAACTAAATCGTTTGGCAACTTTATGCCTATTGTTCCGCAAGCAGTAAGCAACAGTGTCAGCGCGATCGCCCAAATGACTCGTCCCATTTAGATTGTCACTCCAGTTCCCACCTTACAATTATGACGGCTAAAGGGATAGGAATTAACGAATTACCACTGAGGGGCGCTTTCTAGTAAAGCTGTTGCCATATCTGAAGGGAGAGGTTTTGCAAAGAAATACCCTTGACCATATTCACACTGGAGCGATCGCAACAGGGCTAGCTGCTCGGCTGTTTCCACGCCTTCCGCCACAATATACATACCCAGATTGTGTCCTAGCATGATGATGGTTTTGACAATGTGAATGTCCTCCCGTTCAAACCCCATCCGGCTGACAAAAGACCGATCCACTTTGATGGTATCCGTCGGAAACTGATGGAGATAGCTGAGAGAAGAATACCCCGTGCCAAAATCATCAATGCTCAGTTGAAGATTGAGCGCTTTAAGGCGTAGCAATAAGGCGATCGTGGTTTCCACGTTGGTCATCGCAATGCTTTCGGTAATCTCAAGCTTAAGGCAACGTCCATCTATATGAGTATCTTTTAGGATTTGCTCAATTTGATTGACCAGATCATTGGGTTGACTAAACTGTTTAATGGATAGGTTGACGCTAACCACCAAAGGAGCGCTACTAGGAAATTGGTTTTGCCAGATTTTTAATTGACGACAGGCTTCCTCAATCACCCATGCGCCAATCGGAATAATCAAGTCAGTTTCTTCGGCAACTGGAATAAATTCTAGGGGATGAACAAATCCCCGCTGAGGATGTTGCCAGCGTAGTAATGCTTCAAATCCAGCAATTTTGCCGGTTTCTAAGCAAACAAATGGCTGGTAGTGCAATTGGAACTCTTGGCGATCGATCGCCCCCCGCAAATCAATCTCAAGCTGCATCCGCGTCATCACTTGTACGCGCATTCCAGAGATAAACATCTGATAGCGAGCTTTTCCGGATGCCTTTGCCTGGTTCATTGCAGTATGGGCATCTCTCAACACTTCTTCGGGCTGGTAGGCTTGGTTTGCCGGACACCAGACAATGCCCGCACTAGCGGTTGTAAAGACATCTTGCCCATCCAGATTAAACGGTAATTTCAGTTGCTTTTGAAAGCGATCGGCTAAATGGCTCACTTCATCTTTATCTCTGACGGGTCGCAGCAGAATCGCAAACTCATCTCCCCCCACCCGCGCCAGTTCGTCATGAGACCGGAGGTACGCTTGTAATCGTTGAGCGATCGCAACCAGCAATTGATCGGCTCGTTGATGCCCCAAACTTTCGTTAATGGTTTTAAAGCTATCGAGTCCTAAAAGCAAAACGGCTATTCCAGGCGGCTCTTCAACCGATTGGCTCAACTTTTTTGGAGAACGATTGAGTGACCATTGAAGCCGCTGGACAAACAAAGCCCGATTTGGCAATCCCGTGAGTTCGTCGTGAAGTGCATCATATAAAAGGCGATAGGCAACTGCTGCCACACTGGAGCTAACAAAGGCGATCGCGGGTGGCACAAACGGTATCCAACCATTGGATAAAAACAGGATAAAACAGCCACCAAATAATCCGGCGATCGCCACAACATTGCCAACGCCCAACGTGAGAGGATGTCGGAAGCGCCACCCCAACACTCCCCCCGCACAAGACCAGGCAACAATCCAGAGAATTTCACCTTCCTGCCACCAAAACCAGGTCAGTGGATAGCCATCCAGAACAGTGCTGAGAATTTGGCTAGCCTTTTGAGCATGGACAATTACCCCAGGCATTTCAGGGCTTTTATCGTTGGAAAGATTATAGGGCGTTAAAAATAAATCCCTAGTGCTAGGAGCCGTAGTACCAATAATGACTAACTTGTCTTTCACCCAAGCTGGATCAACCCGTCCATTGAGTACGTCAGATAGGCTGACTTGACGCGCTACATTGTAGGTAGAGCGGTAGTCTAGTAGTACCTGATAGCCGCTATCGTCCAAGGTTTGGTAGCCGCCGGCATCTGGATTGAGGGCAGGAAAAACGGTCTTACCCACTTTAATTGCTTCACTGGGCACCACCTCAAACTTGAACTGTTTTTGATTGGATAAGTAATGCAACGCTAATTGCAGCGAGAATGAGTAAAAAGCTTTGCCTTTAACGGTGGCATACATCAAATTACGCCGCACCACTGCATCTGGATCAACGACGATATCGCTGATTCCTACCCGATTAGGAAGAACCCCATCAGGAGCGGGAACTGCATCTTTATCGGCATTTCCCAGCAGCATAATTGCAATTAAATTAGGGGCTTGCAACTGTTTTGCTAAGGCAGCCTCTCCTGGCGAATGAGGCACATCCCGATAAATGTCTAACCCGATCGTGCGAGGTTGGTAAGATTGCAATTTTTCAATTAATTCAGCAATGACAGCATCGGAAATGGGCCAGCGCTTTTGCGATCGAATATCTGCTTCAGTGATCGTGACAACTAAAAGCCTGGGATCTGCTGGACGATCGGGTCGCAGCCGAATCATCTGGTCGTAGGCTAGCAGTTCTGATGATTCCAATCCGCCCACACTGCGGATGCCGACTATAAATCCTGCAACCAGCAGGCTAGTCAGCAGGGCAGGATGCTTCACAATAGAGCGAACGACCCGGCGACTGCTCTGGATAAAATTAGTAACTCTTCTTTGGGAATGTGCCATGCAAGCAGAGTAAACGGGGGTAAGCGATCGCGGGAAACACTAGTTCACATTTTTGGCTCTGTGTAGCCTGTCAAAAACACTCTACATAGAGCCATCAAGCTCAGCCGGATAAATCCACGGCTGGTACTCAAAAAAGAGAAAAGCTTGAAAGATAAATGTATAGACGCACTTAGCCATCAGTTTTCCATGGGTTGACTCTCAAATCATTCGACTGTCAACCGATCGTGCTAGTTCCTCTTTCAAAAAAATTCAACTGCTGGAACTTGCATACCGAGTCAGTTTGAATCTGAAGATGGCTTTATCCCCTGTACAGCTTATTCTACTAACTGAAACTTATCTCAGCCAATAGAACCGCAAAATGTTTAGATAAGGGCTTCAGGCAGGAGGCTTCTGCCCCGTTAGGGTGATCTCTTAGTTGCGAATACTTCGATTCAATTCTCATAAGTTTGCTCAAAAGAATATCTAAACCCAAGAATTTGCGAGACAATAGGGCACTGGAATAGTACCAGTTACCTATGACTTTTGATTTAACTTTCGCCGCAAAACTTGCTAAGTCTGCCGATCGCCTATTTAATCTGCTGGACTGTTTCCATCAGCCAACCGTGTTAGTGGTAGGGGATCTCTGCCTAGATGAATTTTTGACCGGACAAGTAGAGCGGCTTTCACGAGAAGCACCGGTGCTGATTATTCGCCATGAACAGACTCAGCAAGTCGCGGGTGGTGGTGCAAACGCGGTCTATAACTTTGCAAAATTGGGTGCCCAAGTCAAAGCTGTTGGGCTAGTGGGCAAAGACGATCAAGGCAAAGCATTGCGCCAGATTTTTGAAACGGCTGGCGTGAACATTGAAGGAATTTTGTTAGATGGCGATCGCCCCACCGTTACCAAAACCCGCATCTCAGGACACGCCCGCCAATCCGTAACGCAGCAAATTGTGCGCGTCGATCGCAAGTCCGATGAATTGCCCTCTGCTGAATTGCAAACCCAACTCGCCGACTACATTCGTCAACACATCGGCAGCGTTGATGCAGTCGTTTGCTCTGACTACGGCGATGGCACCCTTTCGGACATCGTGATTGCCGCCGCCCTAGATCATCCTTTTAGCGTTGTGGATGCCCAAAAAGATCTCGATCGCTATCAAGGAGCCAGCATTTTTACGCCTAACCTGCCTGAAGCCGAACAAGCCGTGGGCTACCCGCTCGTCAAAATAGACGGTAGTAAAAGCGAGGCTCTGTTGCGTCAAGGCGGCAACGACCTGTTGCAGTTAACTCAAGCGCAAAAAATGCTGATTACTCGCGGCGAAGATGGCATGAGCCTATTTCAAAACGACGGGGCTGAGTATCACATTCCCGCCTTTAACCGAACCGACGTATTTGATGTCACCGGAGCCGGAGATACCGTAGTTGCCGCTTTGACCTTGGGCTTGACGCTGGGAGCTTCTTCCTGGGAAGCTGCTGTTTTAGGCAACTTGGCTGCCAGCATTGTAGTCCGGCAATTTGGCACCACTCCAACTACGCCAGCAGAAATGAAGACCGCGTTAGAACTGCTGTTGGAAGAATTCAATGGATAAGCAGGTTGCAGGAGTCGGGTTCTGGTTTTCGGGTTTCAGATGGCAGGTGAGTGTTCTTTAAGGAAAAGGGCACTATAGAGCAGCAAACTATGCACATCGAAAATGATTAATTTTTCTATCATGCTCATGGCGATCGCCCTTAGCACTCTCACCCTTAGCGCTTGCAATAAACCCAAAGCGACTACTGCCCCCAAGCCAGAAGCTGTCTCATCGCCCACGACCAAAGTGGTGAATCAGCGCGAAGAAGCTGCCCAACAGCAAGCTAACAAGCTTGAGCAGAAAAAAAACCAAGTTCAGCAATCAGTCATGCAGTCTGAGCAGCAGGTCAATCAGTCTGAAGCCCAAGCTAAATAACTAAAGGGTTGCTGCCACCTTTATTGACTGCCGTTCAAAGTTCATAGTTTCAATGCCGCAACCGGGTTAGCACTGGCAGCAACCGCCTGATTTTGACGAGATTGGATTTCTAGGTGAACCAATAGGGCGTTGATGTCGGCGGGGTTGACTCCACCAATGCGGGTTGCTTGACCAATCGTGAGGGGGCGCACTTTGGAGAGCTTTTCACGGGATTCTTTGGAAAGAGTAGCGATCGCATCATAATCCAAATTGGCAGGAAGTTTACGGTGTTCCTGACGGGCGATCGTGTCAATTTGGTGCTGCTGTCGCTGGATGTAGCCAGAATATTTGATGTCGATTTCGGCGGCTTCTTTTTCGGCGCGATCGAGGGCGGGATTGCCTAGCTCAAATTGCACTAGATTGGCATAGTGAAACCCTGGTTTCCGCAGCAGATCCGCTAGGGTGATTGAGCCTTTGATCAGTTGTTGAGTATGAGCAGCGATCGCTTTTCCTAGGTCGTCATGTTCCTTGATGCGAGTCACTCGTAGCCGCTGTTTTTCAGTCGTAATGTTTGCTTGTTTTTGTTGAAATAATTGCCAGCGGCGATCGTCAATTAGCCCGATTTCTCGTCCTAACGGGGTAAGGCGTTGATCGGCGTTATCCGATCGCAGCAGCAGCCGATATTCGGAACGGCTAGTCAACATCCGATACGGCTCCCGCAAATCTTTAGTACACAGATCGTCGATCAGGGTGCCGATGTAGCTGTGTTCTCGCGGAAAGGTGATCATTTCCTGACCGTGACAGAATCGGGCGGCGTTCAATCCGGCGACAAAGCCTTGAGCGGCGGCTTCTTCGTAACCTGTGGTGCCATTGATTTGTCCGGCGCAAAACAAACCCTCAGTTTTCTTGGTCATCAAAGTGGGGTAGCACTGGGTGGCAGGCAGGTAGTCATACTCGACGGCGTAGGCAGGTCGCAGCATGGCACACTGTTCCAAACCGGGGAGCGATCGCAGCATGGCAAGCTGAAGCGTTTCCGGCAGTCCAGTCGAAAAACCCTGGACATAGATTTCAGGACTGTCCCGTCCTTCGGGTTCCAAAAAAATCTGGTGGCTGTCTTTGTCAACAAACCGAACGATTTTGTCTTCAATGCTGGGACAATAGCGCGGACCTTTGGCATCTACCCAACCCCCATAAACGGGCGACAGATGCAAATTTTCTTGAATAATCCTATGAGTTTCGGGAGTGGTGCGGGTCAGATGGCAAGGCATTTGTTCGCGCTCAATCCACGCCGCCGGATCAAAGCTAAACCAGCGCAGGTCTGTGTCGCCGGGTTGCGGTTCTAGTCCGTTGAATTGGATGGTGCGGCGATCGACTCGTGCAGGCGTTCCGGTTTTCAGTCGCCCAGTTTCAAAGCCCAATCGGTTTAGGGTATCGGTTAAGCCCACGGCGGCAAATTCCCCGGCGCGTCCGGCTTCCATGGATTTGTTGCCGACCCAAATACGCCCACCCAGAAAGGTGCCTGTGGTCAAAATTACTGTTTTGCACTGAAACGCTACGCCAAAGTAGGTTTGAACGCCGATTACTTCGTTGTTGGTGCCGAGTACTAGATCCGTCGCCATGCCTTCCCGCACGGTTAAGTTGGGCTGGTTTTCCACGATGCCTTTCATCACGGCGGCATATTCGCGCTTGTCGGTTTGCGCCCGCAGTGCCCAGACCGCCGGACCTCTAGAGGAGTTCAGCACTCGCTTTTGCAGATAGGTGCGATCGCTGACTTTGCCTATCTCGCCGCCTAGGGCATCGACTTCATGCACCAGTTGCGATTTTGCTGGACCGCCCACCGCCGGATTGCAGGGCTGCCACGCGATTTTGTCTAGATTCAGCGTCAGCAATAGTGTCCGAGAACCCAGCCGAGCCGCTGCCAGTGCCGCTTCGCAACCCGCGTGTCCGGCTCCAACAACGACCACATCATAGGCATCCAAAAAGTCAACAGAGGGAGTCATGATCACAAGTATCGCAAGGCTTTTATCTATTATGACTGAATGATATGACTGAAGGACTCTACTTCTTAAGACGGTCTGGTGAAGTGACCCAACCGGATTTTGCATCAGAGCAAGGGATCAGCGATCGCCGCTTTAATGCAAATCAGCTTCCCAAATGGCGATATAGATGCGATCGCGATCGTTGCGCTCAATGGTGCCTTTGAGGGTTGCGGTAGAAAAAGTGTATTGGTTAGAATTCCGCTTCCAGACGCTGTTAAATCCTTCGTCGATCGGGGCAGTCAGTCCGCCATCTAACATACCGTTAAGGGTTTCAGTCATGACGGCGCGATCGATGGCTTGGGCGAAGGAGGCTTCGGTTTGCCGCACTTTGGCGGTGTCTTTGTCATACAGGTAAGCCACCGTCACTTGATCGGGAACCAGATCATATTGGGCGGAGCGGGTATTGTTCCAGTATCCAGTGCCTGATTTGGAAGGTTCGCCCAGCTTTGCAATAATCGTTTGTTCAGCAACCCCTGGTGGAAAGCCGGGTACGGGGGCGCTGGCACTGCCGCTAGTGTCGGTGCTGGAGGGTTCTGGCGACGGGGAAGAGGGGATTGGATCAGGAGATTTTGGCGGAGGAGCAGGGATTGGGGCGACGGGTGTTGGCGTGGGAGAGGGGGGGCTAGAAGTGGGCGTTACGGTTTCTGGGGTAGCAATGGGCGTAGGCTGTTGGGTCACTTGGGGCGAGCGCGCGTTGTGCCAGATTGCTCCAAAGGCGGCAGCAGTAGCACTGGCAAGCATAGCAACGCCTACAAACAGCCACGTTCCTTGGCGCGATCGCGGTTTAGAGGCGACAGGCGCGATCGTAGGAGCAGGGAGATTGGCTGGACTGTAAGCTTGAGTCGCCATCTGGGAGATAGGGTCGCCCACGGGATTCGCAATGGGATTCGCAATGGGATTCGCAATGGGATTCGCAATGGGAATGGCAGGTGGAAAGGATGATGGGGCTGCACTCGACAGCAAGTTCACCCACTCGGCGATCGTTTGGGGACGATAGTGAGCCTCGATCGCCATGCCGCGCACCACGGCTTGATTGGTCGCTGGGGTAATTTGGGGAACCAAATCGCGGGGAGACGGCATCGGTTGGCGATCGCGCAGAATTGCGGCGACTGGTGCGTGAGCCGTCAACAGGGCATACAGGGTTGCCGCCAATCCATAGATATCCGTGGCGGGAGTACGTTTTGCCTGGGATATATACTGCTCAATGGGCGCATAGCCAGCTGATGTGATGCTGGTATGGGCTTGGGTAGCACCCATCGTAAACTCTCTAGAGATGCCAAAATCAATCAGCACGACATCTTGGGTGCCCTGACGCAGCATAATGTTTTGGGGCTTGACATCTCGATGCAGCAACCCGTTGGTATGAACCACCTGCAACGCGGCGGCAACTTGGCGGATGTAGTGCAGCGCAGTAGCTTCGGGCAAGGGGCGATCGGGAAACACCACTTCTTCAAGGGTATGCCCTGGAATATAATCCATGACAATGTAAGGCATCCCGTCTTCTACAAAAAAGTCGCTGACTCGCACAATATTCGGATGACTACAGAGCGCCAGCCGTCTTCCCTCATCTTGAAACTGCTGCTGCACCTGGGTAAACTCTAGATTGCCTTGGTTCAGCGCATTCAGCGTTTTGATCACCACCGTTTGTTGGAGGTAGTGATGGGTTGCTCGAAAGGTAACACCAAAGCCGCCTTCACCCAACAGATGATCTAAGGTATATTTGCCGCTTTGTAAGGTTTTACCAATGAGGGAATTCATGCTGGGGAGTCCTTCTCCGTTGAATCTGCTTTTGCAGACTTATACAGAATAGACAATACCAGAGCAGATCTGGCTGATTTTATTCAAATACTACTTACTACTGTAGAGCGTTTTACGAAACCTTCCTTCAATCAAACCAGACCCAATTTGGCTTCTTCGGCAACTTGGTCTGTGGGGTCTTGGGCTAAGGTTGCCAGGGTCGTTTTAGCTTCGGGGGTGCCCAATCGACTGAGAGCTTGAGCCACTCGATAGCGGACTTGCCAGTCAGGATTCGCTGCATGACCGATTAGGAGCGGTACAGCACGGGTATCGCCTAGTTCGCCAAAGGAGCCGATCGCCGCCATTTGCATCAATTCATTCGGCGACACGATCGCGTCTTCCAATAGTTCAAAGCCGCGTGGATCGCCCAATTCTCCTAACGCCGCCACAATGCTAAATTTGACCAACCATTCGGGGCTGGTGTTATACAAAAATCGTAAATCTTCAAATGCCTCAGTCAGCTTGAGTGCGCCAATAGAATCCGCAGCGGCGGCTTGCACATCGGGTTCGGCATCGTGCAGGCGATCGCGCAAGGTTTCCAAAATTTTCTCCCGATCTTGCCCACCCAAAGACGACAACTGGCTGACAGCGGCATAGCGCACCCTAGGATTGACATCATCCACCGCTTGCAAAATCATCCCAAATGTAATGCTGGGATCAAGGGTTCGCATTTGGTTCACGGCTCTCAGGCGATCGCCCAGATCAGCCGACTCTAAAAGGGTTCTAACAGATTCAGGAGTAATGTCCATAAAAATTGTTTGTTATTAAATAGTTTTCAGAAAAATTAAATTCTCTTTCCTCTTCCCTAGCCCTGATCTGCCGCCATAGAGCGGATGATGTCGCCGCGAGTCAAGATGCCAATCACGCGATCGCTGGCATCGACTACGGGCAAACGATGCACTTTGCGATCGTGCATTAACTGGGCAGCATCTCGCAGGGATTGATCGGCAGCGATCGTCACCAGATGCTCACTGGTCATGGCTTCCCCCACGGTTTCACCTAGCGCTTTATGCACTTCCCGTTCGTATTGGGCAGGGTTTTCTAGATAGATCACGCTGTCTAAAAACATGATGTAGGGCGGCATGGTGGCTCCTGTTTCTCGCCACATTAAATCTGTTTCGGAAATCACACCAACCAGTTTGCCAGCTTCATCCACTACGGGCAGACCGCTAATGCGTTTTTCTGCCAATATTTTGATGACCTCCGTCAGCGACGTGTTGCGGTTCGCTGTAATCGGGTCATGGGTCATTACATCCCCAACAGTCTTAGCCATAATTCGCGGGTTCTACACAAGGTCTGAACCCATTGTAGGGAATAGCGGCGATCGCCCAACCAGACTCAACAGGTTGTTACATCAGTAAATGGGATGGCTCAACGAGCATTGAATTTCTTAAACTGATTCAAAAACTACTTGCAACTCAGCTTTAAGATCCTCCTCGGTTTTTCCAAAGAGGATCTTAAGTGGATATAGAGCCAAAATCAAAGTGGTACTATTGCGGATTGTTGCCAACCCGGTTGGGTACAGTCCAGTAGTAAATTGTTTTACCTTGAACCTCCACAGTTTTTTCTGGTTTCCAATCGCCCATATCAAAAGCATGGGAAACAATGCGAGTGCCAGGTTTGAGTTGCTGTAACTTGGGACGCAGCCTGAGATTGATTTCGGGCAACAGATAGAGCGTTACCACGGTCGCATCACTCAAATCTGTTTGAAACAGATCTTGCTGACGAAACTCCACAAGATTAGTAACTCCTGCGCGTTGGGCATTTTCATTGGCTTCTTGAACCCGATCTGGATTCAGATCTACCCCTACTCCTCGTGTCCCAAACTTTTTGGCGGCTGTAACCACAATTCGCCCGTCTCCACTACCAAGATCGTAAAGCCGATCGCCTTGTTTCACATCAGCAAGGCTTAGCATTCGATCCACAACAGCCTGAGGCGTAGGCACATAGGGCACATCAAGTTGTCGGCGGGGTTGAGTTTGCGCTGGAGTATTTTGCGCCATCTCTTCAGATTGTTGGGCTTCTGCAATGTCTTGCTGTTGGCTACATCCAACAATTCCAAAACTGACAGATCCAATACCTGCCATTAAAACAAGCAATGCTCTTTGAAATATCATGACCAAACTCTCCTTTTGTATATGAACTACACCAATCAAACGAGTGCTGTATAGTCACGGGGTACGTTAAGCGGTTTTCCAACCAGATCCGCTTTAGTTGTCTTCTTTGAAGAAACTTTGACTAGGCTTTGCGCTGTTGGGTTCGCTCCCACCAGATCAGAGGAATACCGAGGGCGACTACAATAATTCCGGCGATCGCGCCAGTTCCGGTGTAAGCCATGCTGGAGTAAAGCAAGTAGCCACACACTCCGCAAAAGAGCAAAGGAGTCAGCGGATAGAACGGCACTTGAAAAGGGCGTTGTCGTTCAGGCTCTCGATAGCGCAACACTAAGAGCGAAAGCCCAGTCAGCAAGAAGAAGAACCAGAATACCGGAGCCGTGTATTCAACCATTGTTTCAAACCCCTTGCGGGTCGTCGTGCCAAGCACTACCAGCGCTAGTGTGATTGCTCCTTGTAACAGGTATGCCGTCTTGGGGGAACCCGGTTGCTGTTCCCATCGCCCAAGCAGACTGAATAGAGAAAAATCTTGACCTAGCGCAAAGTTTGTCCGTGCGCCTGTGAAAATTGTGGCATTGATGGCACCAAGCGTAGAAATCGCGATTAGAACGCTAATAAATCTGGCTCCTGGCTCACCAAATGCCCGTCGCATTAAATCTGCTGCCACTGCATCAGACTGTGCCATCCCTGCTAGTCCTAAACCTTGTAAAAATGCAAGGTTAATCAGCAAAAAAATAACGGTGATAATGCCAATACTCCACAGCAGGGAGCGAACAATATTGCGTTTGGCATCATAGATTTCTGCTGAAATGTAGGCGGCTTCATTCCAACCACCATAGGACAGCAGGACAAACAGCATTGCCATTCCCCAATTTGAGGGTTGTGAACTGGTAGGAACCGGACTTGCTGGGGACGCGATGAATAGCAACCCAACTCCAACCACCAGCAATAAGCCTAAAACTTTAGCAACCGTGAGTATGTTTTGGGTTTGCTTGCCCTGCCGTAAGCCGACGATGTTTAGCCCGGTGAGCAACGCGATCGCGAGGACAGCATAAATCGATGGTGAAAAAGTACCGAGTGGCAGGAGTTGAGAGGCATAATCTCCAAATACAAATGCCAAGAGCGCGATTGAGCCAGTCTGAATAATAGTCAGCCGTGCCCATGCAAAAAGAAAGGCGGTATTGCTGCCAAAGGCACGTTTCAGGTAATAGTAACCTCCACCCACATTCGGATAAGTCGTTGCTAATTCGGCGTAACAAAGTGCTCCAATAATCGAAACTCCACCCCCAGTCAGCCAAACTATCAACAAAGCTGCACCACTCCCTGTGTTGGCAGCTACCAATGCAGGTGTTTCAAAAATTCCTGCTCCGATGACAATCCCAACAATTAAACCTACGGCATCAGCAAGAGTTAAAGCAGGTTTAGGAGATGGTAAATTGGCAAGACTTGGCTGCTTTAGTAATACATGATTGCCATGTTTACTCACAGTTTTATCTCCTGATTTTAATTTTTGCTGTGTTTCCAGATTTACAGGTGAGAGCTAAGTCGCTAGAACGTGACTTCCTGAAAATGAAATGAAGAATGAATCACTAGATTAATAGCTAAGCTGGTCATAGTTACCAAAAATAGCTATTAGATAAAGTGTTTTGAATCTATCTTTAGAAAGTAAAAAATGCCCTACTCACGATACATTATGCCAACGGTTAGATTAAACGTGCCTAGCCATTACTTCAATGTTCATAGAATGCCATTCCTTACTTTTCAGAGAGTTTATTTTCAAAGAAATCGCGCTTTAGTAGTATTAATTTCATTGGTATGATAAGCAGTTTTTTAAGATGATTTCGTCTCTCTAAAGAAGTATTGTTTTTGGATTTAAGTTAAGTATTGGGACTGAATTCAATCTGATTTTTATGTGCTGCTACAACTACTTTCTAGTACTAGTGGCTCATTAATTTGGAACAGTGCATCTTAACCTTTCGTTGCTCATTGCTAGCCTCTTTTTCCTTATTTTTTCTGATAAGAATAGGTGCTTTCGGCGTAGATTTCTTCTTCAGATTCATGATCTTAATCGACAAACTCTTGAATCCGAATGCGGTAGTGTCGCAGGGTTTCATCGACCCAGTTGCGATCGCAGAGTTGCGAGATGAAATCGCCTGATCCCAAACCGCGATCGCTGGCGTTTGCTCATCCTGGAAAATCCCTAGATCTCGCATTGCTTGTTCAAGCTGCTCTTTAAAGCTGCGTTCTTCAGTTTTCTCTTGCTCAAGCTTTTCAGATAGTTCTTCCTTCTCGTCCTTTTCAGTCTCTAAACGCTTAATATTTTTTCGGCATTCTCCAACTTTTCCCAGATTGTAGGCAGATTCGGCGTGGGGTGGGATAACGTTTTTACGGCGGTTAAGATCTTTCATAGGAAATGGCAACTTTTCTATGGTTAGGATGCCCACCCAGAATTTTTTGCCAAGAAAAAACTTCGCAACTTACTTTACTAGCGATCTCATACCGTAGCCTCTATTTTAAGTTGAGGAATATTGTCTAACCTGAGGAGTCGTGCTGTGTTATATTAAAAAACGTTGCCAAACGCAATAAGGGACGCTAGCTCAGTGGTAGAGCATTCGGCTTTTAACCGACTGGTCCTGGGTTCGAATCCCAGGCGTCCCATTCTCAAACTTCTGCTAGTTTCCATTGGTCTAGCAAAAAGGCATATTCAAACGCGCCTTCCTTGAGGCTTTCGTAGCGCCCAGATGCGCCGCCGTGCCCTGCGCCCATGTTGGTTTTCAGCAGCAGGGTGTTGGTATCGGTTTTGAGGGCGCGCAGTTTAGCCGTCCATTTGGCAGGCTCCCAATAGGACACGCGGGAATCATTCAGACCGCCCGTGATCAACAGATTAGGGTAGGCTTTTGCCGTCACGTTGTCGTAGGGCGAGTAGGCTTTCATATAGTCGTAGTAGGGTTTTTCGTTGGGGTCGCCCCATTCTTCTCGTTCTAGAATTGATAGCGGCAAAGAATCATCCAAAATAGTAGTGAGAACATCCACAAAGGGCACATCGGCGACCACTGCATGAAACAGGTCAGGACGCAGATTAATCACGGCTCCCATCAACAGTCCGCCAGCGCTGCCGCCAGAGATAGCGAGATGATCGGCAGAAGTCCAGCCTTGCTCGATCAGGTGTTCGGCGCAGGCGATGAAATCAGTGAAAGTGTTGGTTTTGTTGAGAAATTTGCCAGTTTCATACCAGCGTCGTCCCATTTCTGAGCCGCCGCGAATGTGGGCGATCGCCACGACTGCGCCGCGATCCAACAGGGACAACCGGCCCGATGAAAATCCTGGATCATAGCTATAGCCATAGGAGCCGTAGCCCGTCAACAGCAGCGGATTTTTGCCTTCGTGCTCAATGCCTTTCTTGTACACAATTGAAATCGGTACTTTAGTCCCGTCGGGGGCAGTGGCGAGGAGGCGATCGCTGGCGTAGTTTTGTCGATTGTATCCACCCAAAACAGGCGTTTCCTTTTTAAGCTCTTGTTCGCGGGTATCGAGGTGATAATCAAACACCGATCTCGGAGTCACCAAGGACGTATAGCTATATCGCAAAATCGTAGTATCAAACTCTGGATTGGCATCTTCGCCGACGCTGTAGGTTGCATCAGGAAACGCGATCGCGTGTTCTTCACCCGTCGCCAACTGCCGAATTCGTACCGTAGGCAATCCGGCTTCTCGCTCATAAATTACTAGATGATTGGTAAAGGCGCTGACTCCTTCTAGCAAAACGTCTTCGCGGTGGGGAATCATTGGCTCCCAGTTTTCTTTCGCAGAAGAAGTCACGGGCGTTTTCATTAGTTTGAAGTTGAGCGCGTCTTCATTGGTAGTGATGTAGAAAACGGTGCTGTGATGCTCAACCATGTACTCAATTCCGGGCGATCGCGGCTGAATCACCTGAAAGTCACCCGTGGGCTGATTGGCATCCAGGAAATGCACCTCAGAGGTCACTTTACTGCCCAGTTCCAGCAAAATGTAGGCTTCACTGCGGGTTTTGCCCACACTCAAAAAGTAAGAGTCATCTGGCTCGTGATATACCAGCACATCGTCGGCGATCGCGCTGCCTAACTGATGGCGAAGCAGCTTAAACGGGCGATTGGCGGCATCCAGTTGGGTATAAAACACGGTTTGGTTGTCGTTGCCCCACACAACCCCATAGTAGGTTTCGGGAATCGCTTCTGGATAAAGCTGACCCGTGGCTAAATCTAAAAAGCACAGGGTATAGCGCTCAGAACCCGTCGTATCCGTGGAGTATGCCAAAATTTGATGATTGGGGCTGATTGCCAATGCTCCTAAGGTAAAAAATTCGTGGTCTGCGGCTAACTCGTTTTGATCGAGCAATATTTCTTCGGTTGCCTCCAAACTGCCTTGCTTACGGCAGTAGATAGGATAGGCTTTCCCTGCTTCGGTGCGCGAGTAATAGTAAAAATCGCCCTTGCGGTAGGGTACAGACAAATCAGTTTCTTGAATTCGGGCGAGCATTTCGTCATAAAGAGCCGTTTGCAGGGCTTCGGTATGCTGCATCATCGCGGCGGTATAGTCGTTTTCGGCTTCTAAATAAGCAATCACCTGGGGATCATCGCGATCGCTCAGCCAGTAGTAATCGTCTACTCGGCGATCGCCATGCATTAACAAAACATGGGGGCGCTTTTCTGCAATCGGCGCATCCAAAGGTGGGTTGCTTGAATAATTCATCTTTAGGGGGTGATTCGTTAGGGTGTGAACTTGCACTGTATCTAGTTTCGCAGAAGACCCGTCCGTATGTAGATGCTGTGTAGATGTGATCGCGGCGGGGTATCTCTCTACCTTGTAATCATGCCACAGAAACATTCTCAGCCTATGCAACAACCAGCGGAATCGTGCATTGAAGCCGGGTTTGATTGGGGAATGGTGGGTCTTGTAGAGGCAGAATCTCTAAGCTGCCGCCCATGGAAATCAATAGTTTTTGAGCTAACAATCGGGTAAAGCTTAGCGACGGAAAGGATATGGATGCTTGCTCAACGATCGCGGCTTTCTCCAGGGTATTATCCAAAACTGACTCCAGGGGCGCGATATCAGGCGGCACAAATTCCAGCGGTTGATTCCATACAGTTAAGGGGATCGGCTGGTCGATCCAAAGCTGAATCGAGTCTGAAGCCTCTGTCCCTAGCAAGATAGTAATGCTGCCATCCTCCAAATGTGCGATCGCCCCATCTACTAAATGGATCAGCGCTTGCTGCAATCGACGCGGATCAGCCATGACATAGAGCGCTTCATTTACCGCTGGAATATGGAGCTGTAGGTTACGATTTTGTGCCTGTAAATGGGTTGCGGTGTAGAGATTCAACAACACCATATTGAGTTGTACCGATTGCAGCGCCAGTTCGCTCGTGCCATGTTCTACCTTGGCAACATCAATCACATCATCTAGCACCTTCACCATGCGTAAGGCTGCTTCATTTGCCTGTTTAACAAAGTCTCGTTCTTCCGCTGGGTTGTCACACAAATCTGCCAAAATCAACTGCTGCATTCCGATCAACCCGCTCATGGGCGATCGCAGTTCATGGGAAGTTCGCGCCAAAAAACCACCCTTCAAACGGCTCATCTCCGCTGCCATGTCATAGGCTAGTTGAAGCGATTGCTGCGACTGAGTTTCCTGTTGGGTAGAGTAGGCGTTTTGATGGTTCAGGTCGGGGGCTGTTGCGACAGGCGGCGATGATGCAGCCGGACGGCTTCGCCAGCCCGCCATAAACCCAGCCACAAGCCCAATCATTAGCCATCCTAAATTCATCAACGTTCTCTCACTTGCGAAACTTTAGTTTAAACCTCGATCGCAGAAAAAATAGTGAATCGAAGCAAGTATTCAAAATTCGCTTAAAAAAATTCGCTTAAAGTTGACTAGGAATCGGAGCCAGACAGCGATCGCTCAGGGTCGAGGCACTTTATGTTTTTGAGGGAAAGGTTTTGGACAAATCTAAGATTAAATCTGGGAAGTGCGGTAGGGCGATCGCTTCGTTAGGCAACAACACTCTTTTAATTTGATAACTAAACTCTCCTGACAATTTTTAATAGGGTTTGCTGTAAGTTTCTAAAACGTTTTCCAGCAGGTTGAAAATCCAGTAATCTTGAATATTATTTTCAGCATAGAGACTCAGTTTTGTATCCTGGTCGTAAGTCAAAAAAGAGTCAGAAATTTCAATCAGCAATAAAATATCTTCTGGAATCGGGTGGGTGAATACATAGTCATCATCACGGTTTTTGACGACAGCAAAATCAGGTTCCGGTGCCCCATCCGTTGGCATGACTACAGGAGATTGATCTTGAAGTGTTGCCCGCTCGCCAATCAGTTTAGGAAGTTCTCGAATTAGTTTTCGGTTATAAGCTTCATGGGCGGTGCCTTTTGCTGCCATGTATACCAATTCTCCTCGAATCAATTCGATGCGATCGCCGTCCGTAAAAAAACCAAGCTCACCCAGGCGATGATACTCCTCTAGCGTGAAGCGTTTGATCGTGGGAGCTTGAACGCGTTTGTCGGTTAAATTCATAGGAGTTTTAGTGAATTTGCCTGATGTCTGGGATTATAGCGATTTGCATTGTTCAACGCGGTTAGTAGTTAAACGCAGAGTGTATTAGTGCCAACGTAATGCATCTTTTCAGTGGTAGGGTTTACGCTTTGCTAACCCATCCTTAAATAATTGAGTTCGCCTACGTGCAACGGTTTCCACCTGGGTAGACCACAAATCTCTGTAAGGGCCAATTCGTGAATTGTCCTTACCTGTTTGACAATGGTTGTAAAAACAACACAAATCTCTCTAAACCTCGGAGGGCTTTCTGTTTCAAGGCGTAAACAAGTGTGATTTTCTAAGAACTCGCGGGAATTATGTAGAAAGATTAGCCTGAGAAAAAATTACCTGAAATCCAAAACCGAGCTTATGTACAATACTTCTTCTGGACAATTACCTTTCAGTGACGAATATGCGAATTCTCAAGATTTACCTGCTTTTGGAACAGACGATTTTGCTAGCAACCCGGAACCTCGATGCCCTGTAATTCTGTTACTTGATACGTCCGGCTCGATGCGAGGAACCCCAGTTCTGGAATTAAATGCTGGAATTGAACTATTTAGAGATGAGCTATTAGCCGATACTTTAGCTTCCAAACGAGTAGAAGTTGCGATCGTCGGTTTTGGTCCAGTTAAAGTCCTACAAGATTTTGTTACAGCAGACTATTTTAATCCTCCGCAACTTCGAGCCGAAGCGGATACCCCAATGGGATCGGCAATTGAAACTGCTTTAGATTTGTTGCAAAGTCGCAAAGATACCTATAGGGCTAACGGTATTGCATATTACCGTCCCTGGGTATTTCTGATTACAGACGGCGGTCCAACCGATTACTGGCAAACGGCTGCTCGTAGGGTTCATGAAGGGGAGGGAAATAAATCTTTTGCTTTCTTCTGCATTGGCGTTGAAGGTGCAAGAGTGGATATTCTTTCCCAAATTTCTACAAGAGAACCACTTAAGCTCAAAGAACTGCGTTTTCGTGATTTATTTCAGTGGTTGTCAAGTAGTTTGAAATCCGTATCACGTTCAACACCAGGAGATGAAGTTCCACTCCAAAATCCTACTACTCCTGATGGTTGGGCTTCAGTATGAAATATTGGCGGTATGTCCAAGCGTGCAGCAGCGGAACTTCCCATCTGATAAGTGATTTGCCTTGTCAAGATCGGGCTTTGAGCAAGATTATTATTGATGGCAACGGGCAGGAAATCTTTTTTGGGGCTGTAGCCGATGGGGCTGGTAGTGCCTGCTGTAGTGAGTATGGATCTGAGATTGCTACAAGGTGGATTCTCAGAAAGTTTGAAGAATTTTTCAAGCAAGGAGGAGCATTAGCTGAACTGTCAAAAATTACTGTTGAACAGTGGGTTAATCAAATTTCAGATCAAATAGGTGAATTAGCAAATGAGGAAGGCTTAAGTCGTCGTGACTATGCTTGTACTTTACTGGTTGCTGTCGCAAGACCAACAGAGGGTCTATTTTTCCAGGTTGGTGATGGTGCAATCGTTGTTGGCTTAGAGCAGAACTATTACCCTGTTTTCTGGCCCATGATGGGCGAATATGCGAATTCTACTTACTTCATAACTGATGAGTCCGCTATAGAGAAAATTCAGTTTGAGTTTGTTAACAACAAACTCATTGAAGATGTCGCGTTGATGAGCGATGGTTTGCAGGGACTAGCCTTGCAATTCGCAACCAAAACAGCCCATAGCCCATTTTTTAAACCTATGTTTACTCGCCTAGCAGAAGAGAGTTATCCAGGCTTCTCTGAACTTCTAAGCGCTTCTCTAGAAAAATTTCTTGATAGTCAATTAGTTTGCGATCGCACAGACGACGACAAAACCCTGATTTTGTCAACTTGCCGCTGCAACCTTTTTTCACCCGCAGTGTTAGAAGAGGAATCAGAATCAAATGCAGCTTTATGATCACCGCAATCGACCTATTTTATTAGGAGAGGAACTAGGGCGCGGTGGAGAGGGCTTAGTTTACACCATACAAGGAGATACAGCGAATGTAGCGAAGATATATCACCAGCCCATATCAACTGAGAAAGCAGAAAAACTCAAGGTGATGGTTGCAAACAGCTTAGATTTATCCAGATTTACGGCTTGGCCATTGGCAACACTTTGGGATGGGTCAAAAAGTACGATAAAAGGCTTCATTATGCCGCGAGTAGCCGGACATAGAGAAGTTCACGAATTATATGGACCAGCACATCGTAAAGCACAATTTCCTCAAGCAGACTGGGCTTTTCTTATCCATGCTGCTAGAAATGTTGCTGCTGCTTTTCAGTCCATTCATGATTTTGGTCATACCATAGGCGACGTTAATCAAAGCGGTATTCTAATCTCACAACAGGCTCTCTGCCGTTTGATTGATACAGACAGTTTTCAGATACGTTTAGGAAATAAGGTTTATTCCTGTGAAGTAGGCACTCCTCACTTTACGCCGCCTGAACTTCAAGGAAGATCATTTCGAGATGTTTTACGGAAAGAGAATCACGATAACTTTGGGTTGGCAGTTATTATCTTCCAGTTACTATTTATGGGTCGCCATCCCTTTGCAGGACGCTATTCAGGCTCCGGTGAAATGCCTATCGAGCGAGCTATACAGGAATGCCGTTTTGCCTTTGGAGGAAGAGCTTCTGCGAAACAAATGGCTCCTCCTCCCAACGCTTTAGATCTATCCGTATGCACTGCATCAGTCGGGCAGCTTTTTGAAAGAGCTTTTAGTGAAGCAACATCTCACCAGGAGAATCGTCCAAGAGCGCAAGAGTGGGTCAATCAACTTGATGCTTTACGAGCAGGGCTTCGCTCTTGCAATCAAAACTCATCACACAAGTATCATAGAGACTTCAGTTCCTGCCCTTGGTGCAAACTGGAAAATGTCAGTGGAACCGTGTTTTTCTTAGCTTATACCAGCACTGGACCAGCTCAAAATGCATTCAATCTTGAAGATGTATGGTCACAAATACAAGCTATTAAAGTACCTTCTTTAGGGAATCTACCTGCTATATCCATACAAGTTTTACCAACTCCTCTACCTGAATATGCTAAACCACCTACAGGTCTTCTAGGTTTTGTTAATTTCTTTATTAATTTTCATGATGATAAAGGAGAAAGGAGCAGACGTAAATCTCGTCTTGATCAGGCGGAACAAGAATGGCAAAATATTGAGAGGCAATGGCAAGTACTAAAATCTGCTTCAGATTTCAATTCTACTTATCAAGGACTACAAAATAATTTTAATAAATATAAAAATCTTCCAAATAAACATCAAGTTGAGCGAAGGTCTGCTCTATTAAAGATTTATCTAGAACGATATTTTATAGAGAACGCAGAAATTTCAAATATTGGTAGAACAAGGGCACTTGTTCTTGCGTCATATGGAGTAGAGACAGCCGCAGATGTCTCTCATAAGAGGGTTTCTTCAATTCCTGGCTTTGGTCCAGTGCTTACTCAAAAGCTTGTTGACTGGCGCAACACTCTTGAGGTTAGCTTTCAGCAATACCGACCCTCCCCCAAAGATTTAGCAGCTTTAAACTGGGTTGATCAAAAGTATGTCCGTACACGAAGTGAGCTAGAAAGTAAGCTAGTTAGCGGAAAAGCCCAACTTGCCCATAATCGAAATACTTTGGTCGAAAAGCGTAAACAAATACATCAGGAAGCTGAAAGTGTTGCTAAGAGACTAGGCCAAGCACGAGCAGATATGAAAGTATACATTTGAAGCAAGGCAAATTTTTTGCCAAAAGAGCGAAAATGGGGATCTGCAAAAAATATTTCCATGGAATTTAAGGCACAATCAAACCTTACAAAAGGCGAAATTAAGATAGGAAGGTAGGGAAAAATCATGACAATGCTTGACCAAATTAATCAAGATCTCTCCAAGCTTGATGAGCAGCAACTCCAGCAAGTGGCTGTATTCATCGCTAAACTTAAACTTTCTCCAAACCATAAAAAACGTCTCAGCGATTTTTATGGAGTATTACCAGCCACTCAGCCCTATCCAGGGAAGGAAGAAATTCGTCAAAGCATCGCCGAGCGCCTGACTCAAAAACATCATCTAACCGAATCATGAACGGCTTTTGGATTGATGCCAATCTGATCCTGCGCTTTCTCACGCGTGAACCACAAGATCTTGCTGAACGTGCCCTCCGCTTTATTCAACGGGCAGAACGGGGAGAAATCACTCTTCAAATTACATCTTTAGTCATTGCTGAGGTCGTTTGGGTGCTAGGCTCGTTTTACAAATATCCACGCCCCCAAATTGCCGAAACCCTTATTGCATTTTTGGGATCGGACGGATTAATTGTTCAAGACCTACAACTTTCTTTAGCCGCGTTAGACCGCATGGCAAGTGCAAATGTTGATTTTGTCGATGCCTATCTTGCTGAAGTGACTCGCCAAACCGGAGGAACTGTTGCCTCCTTTGATCGTGACTTTTGACGACTTGAAATTCCTTGGCTTGAGCCAGATTAAGATGAAGTGCGCGGTTGAAAGAAGAGAGATGGCGATCGCGCAATCCAAATTAACAGTACTATGAGGGATGAAATTTTAGGGACTCCGACTCAAAAGCGATGCCTCAAGCCTGTGTAATCGGTCTGGGAAAATCAGGAATGGCAGCAGCCCGATTGCTCAAACGTGAAGGCTGGCAGGTAGCGATCAATGATTCTGGCAACTCAGAAGCATTGCAGCAACAGCAACAGCAGTTGGCATCTGAAGGGATTGGGGTCAATTTAGGCAGTTTTTTTGATCCTGACGCGATCGCTCCAAAGTTAGTCGTGGTCAGTCCGGGAGTGCCGTGGGATGTGCCGGGACTGTTGCGTTGCCGCGAGTTGGGGATTGAAACCATTGGCGAAATGGAATTGGCGTGGCGCAATTTAAGGGATATTCCTTGGGTGGGCATTACAGGCACCAATGGCAAAACGACGACCACGGCATTAACGGCGGCGATTTTTGCGGCGGCTGGGCTGGATGCTCCGGCATTTGGCAATATTGGCTATGCTGCCTGTGAAGTGGCGTTGGCAAAAAAAAGACCCGATTGGGCGATCGCCGAACTCAGCAGTTATCAAATTGAAGCGTCTTCCTCCATCGCTCCCCAAATTGGCATCTGGACAACCTTCACACCCGATCATCTCAGTCGGCATAAAACCCTGGAGCGCTATTACAGCATCAAGGCGCAACTGTTACAGCGATCACACCTTCAAATCTTTAACGCTGATGATCCCCACCTTCGCAGCGTGGGTAACTTGATGGCAGATCCAGTGCGATCGGATACTTGCTGGACGAGTGTGCAAGGTCTGGCAACTATCCCTGGCAACCCTGAGCTAAGCGTTTACATTGAAGACGGTTGGGTGAGAACTCAAGCGGAATTAATCTTGCCAGCCAGTCTATTCAAAATGCCTGGAGGTCACAATCAGCAAAACCTGTTGATGGCAGTAGCCGCCGCGCGACTGGCAGGAATTGATAAGAAAGCGATCGCCGAAGCCGTGGCAAGCTTCCCCGGTGTGCCCCATCGATTGGAACACATTTGCACCTGGCAAGGCATTGACTTTATCAACGACAGCAAAGCCACAAATTACGATGCCGCTCAAGTTGGGCTAGCTGCCGTCAAAAGCCCAGCAATCTTGATCGCAGGCGGCGAAGCCAAACAAGGAGACGATCGCGCCTGGATTGCCACTATTCACCAAAAAGCAGCGGCGGTTCTCCTAATTGGCAACGCTGCCCCAACGTTTGCGGCGCGACTGGATGAAGCAAACTATTCCAACTATGAAATCGTTGAAACGATGGATCGGGCGGTCGCGCGATCGCGGGAACTAGCTCCCCAGTTGGGTGCTGCCGTAGTCCTACTCTCACCCGCCTGCGCCAGCTTTGATCACTATCAAAACTTCGAGCAACGCGGCGATCATTTCCGCCAACTCTGTTAAAAAAGTTTTGAGTTTTGAAAATTTCCCTGACACCCGAAACCCTAAACCTGACCCCTATTTTTCTGGCTTCCGTGTGCTTTCCTCAATCTCTGATAAGGTTTGCAGCACTAAGCGTTTTGCCTCAAGTTTCCAGCCGTAGCGTTGAAGGGCGATCGCCAATCCACCTGCAACGACAGTGACGATCAGGTCTAACGGTTGCAGCATGGAGATGCCAAACAGCAAGCCCAAACCAGCAATCCCCCAAAAAGGCAGAGCTACGGTTTGCCGCTGATCAACAATGATTTGACTAATCGGGTCAGTCGGAATTTCTGCCACTAAGGTTTCTTTGATTTGCTTTTGCTCTCTTGCACTGACGGACAACCCGATTTTTTGGCGTAGTTTCTCTAGTTTTCGGGCATCGGTGCTGTATTGCGTCAGTTCATCTTCTGCCATCATGATCAAGCGTTCATACTGTCCCACGGGTCAACCTCTTCCGCTTACACCATTGTTTGCTTACGCGATTCTAATTATCTCACTGAAGGCTCTGTGAACAAAAGGCGAAATTTTTAGGCGATTCGTGAAACGTTAGCGAAGCTTTCCACAGCACTCCCTACGGGAATCGCCAAGAACCTCTGGATCACATCGATCAAAACTGGCACAAACGCGATAACCGAATTTGAGTTCACGAGTATTTCTAGATCAGTCAGACTGTAAATAATTCCCTTAATCAGGTGGGTATCGTGTGCCCCGTTTAATGATGACTCGCCGATTTTTTCGCTTTTTCAGATACCTCAATCTTGCAACAGTGAAAGAGGTGGTCGTCTGCACTGGCAATCAACGCCTACCTGGATTGGCGGCAGAAATTGCTTATAGTGCTGCGCTAGCGATGTTTCCAGCAACCCTAGCACTGTTGACCGCGATCGGCTTAGTTGGGTCTTCTCAGGCAGCCTTTGGCGAGATGGCAAAACAGCTAAGCTGGATCGCTCCAGCGGAAGTGCTACAGATCATTCAGCGATTTATTCAAGAAGTGAGTCCGGGTAGCAGTCGCAGTTTGCTATCGATTAGTTTCTTGGCAGCATTATGGGCGGCTTCTGGAGCCGTTAGCTCCACCATGAGCGCTCTTGATCGCATCCATCAAGTTTCCCCTCGGCAACTGCGCCCTTTTTGGAAAGCTAAGATTGTCTCAATTATTTTGACGGTTGGAACGATTTTGCTGCTGGTTGCCGCTTCTACCGTCGTGTTTGTTAGCGATGTGATCATCAAAACGGTAGTCAATCAAAGCGATCAGCTTGTAGAAGCGGTGGTGCAACGTCCGAGTTTTATGGAGCCTCAACTCCTCCGAGCATGGCAAAAATTGAGTATGCCGTTGGCGCTGAGTATGGTGGCGATCGCCTTTGCCTTCATTTATCGATTTGGACCGAGCCGTTGGTATAAAGGTACGCCAATTTTACCGGGTGCCTTTTTAGCAACCCTGGCATGGGCGGTCTGTTCTAAGCTGTTTAGTTTTTATGTCGCAAACTTTGGCAACTATAACCGCATTTATGGAGCAGTTGGAGCCGTGATTGTGGTGCTACTTTGGCTGCAGTTAGGAGCTTTAACCCTGTTGATTGGGGCACAACTCAATTTCACCGTTGGCAAAGCGATGCATCCCAAGCCGCAATCCCTAAGCAAAATTCGACCCGCTGGCGATCGCGCCAATCGTGATCTAGCGAATCGCGCTCAATACCGCCAGCAAAATGGAGGCAATGATCAACCCCCAAAGAATCCACCCCGGCATAAAGCCTAATAGCGTTAATCCGCGCAAAATCCAGAGCGCCAGCGTTAATGCGGCAACACTTAAGAACACAAGCGTCGTTACTTTGAAGCGTCTGGTCATTAGAATTACCTGTGATGGAAGTAAGTTAAGGCTTGAGGCTCCGCAACCCACCTAGAATGCCACCGCCGATCGCAAACAGAGTCAGCGCCCAAGCTACATAATCGGGAATTTTAGTCACCCATCCTAAACCCTTCAGCACTACTAATATCGCCAGCATCACCAAGGAGATGCCAAGAATATACAGCCCAATAGTAATAAAAAGATTGAGAAACTTGTTCACAGCAAACTTTACACTTTCAAGGATTAACTTGGGAAGAGGATGACATCCCCATTTGTGAAATTTTCATATCCTTCAGCATTCTCACGCAACGTTCTTTTCCAAAATAGGAGTAACCTCTGAGAAAGAACCGTTTATTTAAAGCACTTTAATTGATTAAAGCTTGTATTTATCTTTAGCGTTGACCTTAGTCGGAGAGTTAAGAATCCATATGGTTGTTTCAACTGCACCAAGCTTCAAGGGAGATCGCACTCTTTCCGTAGGGTTCTCTCAGCTGCCTAACTCAGCAGCACTCATGCAGGGAGATGTTTTACTTGAAACTCGTGCCCACACCGCTTGGGGCGCATCAGTTACGGCTCAGATGCATTTGCCCATTTCCCGCGAATCGGCTTGGCAACAACTGGTTGATTATCCGCAATGGACGCGATATTTTCCAGATGTCAAGCACAGCTATCAACTTGCCGATGATTTGCAAAGCGCTGATACCATTGACTCGGTAAATTACAAACGGCTGTATCAAACTGCCAGCAAAAGCTTCCTATTTTTATCAGCCCAAGTCGAAGTTTATCTTAAGGTGGTCGAAACATTTCAGCAACAGATCCAGTTTCAGCTTGAATCCGGCAGTTTTCATGACTTTCTAGCTGAATTAACCCTCCAGGACTTTGCTAACGGCACTCTATTAACCTATTTTGTTCAGGCAACCCCCTTGATCCCCGTTCCCAGCCTGTTCATTCAGCAAGCAATTCAGTATGATCTGCCTACCAACATGAAAACGATGCGTCGCGCGCTGTGCAATCCGTCCTAGGTCAGTCTAAATCAGGATTAGATTGGTTAAACCATGCCCAATCCTGTTGATATTCAGTCCTAATAACTTCCACGGAGGGAAACAGCGGGGCATTGAGTTCTGGGAAAACCTGATTTTTCACCCCTTTAACCTGATTAGTAGGGTCGTTTACGACTGCCAGCATCGTTTCAAGTCGCACGAGATCACTAATATCGATCGCGGAACCAATAACGCCCTGCACCTGATTTTCCGCATCAATCAATGGGTGAAGATTGACTTGATGCCAGCGCAATTTACCTTGGGGAGTAGAAATTGCTTTGGGTGAAATAGTTTGGGGTTGGCGAGTTTGCATCACTTCTTGATCGATCTCGCGGAAGTTTTCAACTTGGGCACCCGCTGGATTAAAATCGGCATCCTGCTTGCCCACAACAGCGGCGATCGTGGTGTTATAAATATCAGCAAAGGCTTGATTTACCATGAGATAGCGCCCCTCACGATCTTTCACAAAAACGGCAGAAGGCACGGCATCAATCACCTGGCGCAAATACAACTGCTGTGCCTGGAGTGCCGCTTCAACCTGTTTACGCTCACTCACATCCACCACAATGCCATGCCAAGCTGTGTCTCCATTTGCCCGCCGCTCTGGGCGAGAGTTACCCTGTAGCCATTTCAGCTTGCCAGAGGGTGTAATGATACGCCACTCATGCTTAAACAGGGTTAGGGTTTCAGCGCTATGGGCGACCGCTGATTGATAGGCAGCCCTATCCTCAGGATGAATACAGCGCAATAGAGTAGAGGCATCCTGAAGGATATCGGTGGCAGATAGCTCGTGAATTTCTTCGATCGCTACACTCATATATTCAAACCAGACGCGCCCATCCAAAGACTGCACCACCGTATAAATATTGCCGGGAATGGTTGCGGATAGCTGCTCAAACCGGGCTTCAATTTCTCTACGAGCGGCAATATCTAAGCTCGTGCCCACCATGCGAACCACCTGTCCAATTTCGTTAAAAATAGGCTTGCCGCGATTTTCGGTATGGCGGATTGAACCATCGCAGTGAAGAAAGCGCAAATCGATCTTGTAGCAGGTTTCTTGGGCGATCGCGGTTTGAAATACCTGATTGAAGCGATCGCGATCATCAGGATGAATCATCTGAACAAGCTGCTCTAAAAAAGGCACTGATTGGCTTGGAGCCATGCCAATCATGTGAAACAATTCTTCGCTCATTCGCACCTTGCCAGTGGCAAGATCTAACTCCCAACTACCAATATGGGCGATTTGCTGGGCTTCTCGCAAACTAGCTTCCTGCTGCCGCAAACTGCCTTCAATCTGTTTACGAGCGACTTCGTCGCGCTTCGCTTCGCTAATATCAAGCGCCGCCGCTGTTACAATCCAGCAATTTTTGATCGGATTTTGGCGAAACGTTACTTGATCAGAAATCCAGCGCAGGGTGCCATTTTTGTGATAGAAACGATATTCCGTTGTAACCGTTCCCTCTTCAGTGGGAAGAATGACACCCACGGGTTTGTGGCGATCGTCAGGATGCACCCGCGAAAACCAAAGCTTGGTATCTGCAAAAAACTCCTCTGGCGAATAGCCGAAGACGCGTTCATTGTTCGATGAAAAATACTCATAGTGGATTTCACCATCGGGGTAGAGGTCATAGCTACAAATGGCAATGCTTGCCGTGTCTAGCACTTGGTTTAGCTTGGCTTCTGATTTTTGCAGGGCAAGCTCTAGCTGTTTGCGATCGGTAACATCGATGGCGGCGATGGTGGCAAGCCAGTAGCTATCGGTGACATCCCGGCGAAAGGTCATGTAGTCTACGATCCAGAGCCAGTGACCATCTTTGTGACAAAAGCGATACTCGGCGGTGAAGTAGCGGTCTTCTGGAATCTGGCTGTAGGTCAAAAATAGTTTATTGTAATCGTCGGGATGCACCCGCGAGAGCCAGAGATCAGGTTCTGCCATGATTTCAGCCGATGAAAAGCCAAACATAGTTTCGTGACTGGGTGAAAAATATTCATACTGGCGGCGCTCACCGGGGTAAATCTTAAAGCAGCAAATTGCCGCTTTGGAACTATTGAGAATGTCGGTTAGCTTAGCTTCTGATTTTTGCAACGCCACTTCTAGCTGTTTGCGATTGGTGATATCTTTGCCAACGGAAAGCAAGCAGCGTCGCCCATCCAGTTCAACCAGCTCACAGGATGCCAGCAAAAATATCTGCTTGCCAGAGCCAGTCGTCCACTCAATTTCCAGACCCTGAAGCCTACCAGAGTCATTTAAGGTTTGCATCGCTTGCTGTTGTTCTTCAGGAGATGCGACCCACGTACCCAAATCATCTAGGGTCTGCCCAATAATGTCTTCTTTAGAATATTCCAGCAGGTTTATAAAGCTTTCATTAACTTCTAAATATTTTCCTTCTGGGAAACTTCTCAAGCTAATTGGATCTGGAGAGGCGCGAAAAATTTTGGCAAATCGCTCTTCCGACTCCTGCAAGGCACCTTTCACTTCTTCAAATGACTCTTGCAAGTAGGCAGTCATTTGATTGAAGGTGTATGCCAAGATTTCTAGTTCGGCGATCGGGCTATTTTCGTCAACCGGATTTTCTAACTGGTCTAAGGCGAGATCTCGACTGGCTTGGCTAAGCTGAGAAATGGGTTTGGTAATCCAGTAAGTAGTGACTAACCCTAGGGCAAGAGAACCCGCCAAAGCCGCTATCATTAGCTGAATAGTGATCTGATTGCTACGGTTAATATCGGCAATAAAATCGGCTTCAGGCACGACCACGACAATCAGCCAATCTAGACCGGCTTTGTCTCTATAGGGCACTACTTGCACAAAGTTTCGCTGGTGATTTTCGACGAAACTCAAATTTTTGGGTGCGGCGATCGCCTTCAGATCCCCAAACTCATCCTTCAAATACTCTGCCGTTGCTTGAGTCAGGAAATTCTGGCTGCTGGCAGCAGGAACCCGAAAGCTTTTTTGTGGGGCAGAATTTTTTTGAGGCGACTTGAATCGAAACGGAGTTTCTAGGGTAGAAGTCGCTACGAGTTCACCCGATCGCTCCATCAAAAACGCCTGCCCACCGGAAGAAATATTTAATTGCTGTAAAAATTTGCTAATTTCTTCGAGATGGAGTTCTGAAACAAATACTCCCTTAAACTTACCCGCTGGCTCAAATAGGCAGGGCTGATTCATTGGCAGAAGGAAAATAGGCGAGGGATATCATGAGCAACCTGTCGAATCGCCTGAGTCAAAGAGTCAAACCCATGCTGCCGGAAGAGATTAAGGGCAAAGGTTCGCACAATTGCCATATTAATCAAAGCGTGACCCTCACACAGTGGAGTCGTATCTTCTTGAAAGACCACATCTTTACACCAGTGGAGGCGATTCTCAATGTGCCAATGCTGCCGGATACGACGGGCAAACTCGGCGGCATCGGTTGCCAGCGAACTGATATAAAACACCGTCTGTGAAACGGGTATGCCTGCTCTTAGTCCGGTGCGTTCGACCCGAATCACTCGTTTAAGAGCGACCCAACTTGGGTCAATGGTGGCACTTGGCTCCAATACACACACACGGCGTTGGGTTGAGCGATTGCGCGTCCGCTCTGAGTCCACGTGACAACTGAGGGGAGACGAGTGTTCAAACTGCTGCTGGATTTGGGCTAATAATTTGGGTTGATTCCCTTTGATGGCAATTAAGTAGTGGTTCTGACTGGCTATAATTTGCTGAACTGTTTTTTTTTTGGCGTGCAGGGCATCAAAACTAAAACACACCCCTTGCAACTGAAGGTGCTCCAACAAGGTTTGTACCGTTACAATTTCACTACTCGTTTTGTTGTGCATGGATTGCACCCCAACGACCAGTCCCAGTCGAGTGCTGACCACCGACACCACACTGACAAAATCTTGATACGCCTGGTCGTAATCTCTCAGACTGACTCGGATGCTCTTGCCGTCAACGGCACAAGCGGCTTGCTCTTCCAGCTCAACCGTTTCCTGTGCCCATTGATTGAAAACCTCGGTTAACGCCTCAAAGTCCACTCGCACCAAAGCGCGGCGAATCGTCGAGTAGCAGGGTAACCGCTCATAGGGCACTTCGAGTACCCCTAACAATTGGGTTTGATGGCGCTCCACAAAGCACGCGATCGCTCGATACCCCACACACCCGCTCATCGTTGCCATCAGTACCAGCAACAAAATCACCCACAATGGATACTGGGGTTGGGTTCGATAGTCTCGTACTTGTTTGAGAGCATCAATCAGGCTCATGGCTAGCTAGGGGTGAAAGAGCATCACCCATTATCATTTTTCTACCACTGATGAACTAGCCCTGCTCAAATAGGGGAGATGCAAAAGAGATCGCCGCCCTAGAATTTAGTGGATGTTGAAAAATAGGACTCCAGACCGATTTGCCTGCCTGTTTTGCCAGGGTATACCAGGGACTTAC
Source organism: Leptolyngbya sp. CALU 1928 (assembly GCF_056784215.1). Lineage (NCBI taxonomy): Bacteria > Bacillati > Cyanobacteriota > Cyanophyceae > Leptolyngbyales > Leptolyngbyaceae > Leptolyngbya > Leptolyngbya sp. CALU 1928. The sequence goes on from NZ_JBXBCE010000001.1 coordinate 618,972, forward strand.
GCGAGGATCATGGTTAGAACTTTGAGCAATCGGTTGTTTGATTTGACCTTGAGCATTCAAGAGGTAATTGCGCCGCAAGCCGCGATCGGACTGCTTCAAGGTCGATAGATAGGAAAGCCCATTGGCAAACTTGGTAACACTGACAAATTCTTGTGCTTCGCTGGCATAGTAAACCGCCATCATCGATTCTAGAAATCGCTGTTCCGCCCAAAACTGATGCTGAATTTGATTAGGATCTTTTAGGCTAAGTGTTCCTGATTTAACGGCATTCAGGTTGATTTTATTGATCAACTGTGGCGCTTCTAAATAAGTACGGATGCGTTCTTGAATGCGATCGCTTACTTGACTGGTTAACTGAGTTGCAAAGCTGTTAACCGCCGCTTGCCCATTGCGAAACGACAAATAGCCTATTAGCCCCACTACACCCACTACTTGCAGCACAAATGGCAAAATCAGTACTAGTCGCAGTGGAATGCCACGCACGCGAGGCGGAAATTGAGGTTTAAGACCAGGTTTTTCCACGGAAACACCTAAGATTTATGGAAGCGGTGCATTGCAGCGATCGGGAAACACTCTTTAAAAAATGCCTAAAACGTTTTAGCGATCATCACTCCAGCTTTGATTGATGAAAACCCAAAATTTCTTCTGCTCAAAGGTTTAAAGCAGTTTCTGATCTTTGTCTTAAAAGCTTTATTCAACATACCCTAGACTAGGTGGAAGTTCATAGCGCAACAAGAGAGTGAAGGCGGATAAATGCGTCGCAATGGAGATAATTAGTGAGATAGTGCAACCACTAGAAATTTCAACGATAGCCTCAACACCTCTGACCCTGCAACAAGGTTTGGAGCATTACTATCAGGCAAATCCAACGTTTGTGCGCGATCGCGATATGCAAGTTGGCATTCTGCATATTCCCTGGCATGATTTGCAGCGCCACGACATCATGCATGTGGTCACGGGTTACAGCACCAGCTTGGATCACGAACTGCGGCTGATCGGCTTTTTGCTGACGGCGTTGACTTGGCGGCGACCCTGGTATTACTACCTTCAAAGCGTGGGCGTATTTTTGGAGCTACTGGCGCAATCGTTTCGGGGGGAAGCGTGGGGTGGCAACTACTTGAACCCAATGCAGGTTTGCCAACTCTATCTGCAAGGAATTCGTCAAGGCTTAACGGTTAGCAAAAAGATTGATGCCTATATTCAATCCGATCGCGTCATGGGGCGATCGCTAAAATCTCTGCGGGATGAATATGGGATCGCCAATATGGGCGCTTGGGATGAGTGATAGGGCGTTTCGACTGCGCTCAACCACTCATCCCAAGCGCCCAACACTGCAATCATCGGCGTTTCCACCAGACGGCGATCGCAGTTCCGAATGCGAATAAAGGCAAAATTCCCAACGCCAACCAACCCGCTAAGCTTGCCTGCGCCGTTGTCAGGTTAATCCGGCGATTTTTGGCATCCTTGGGGCGCACTGTGAGGGTCGGCTGCTCCTGTTGACTCAGCCAGCGCACCGAGTTGAAAAACACATCCCCGTTTGCCACCTGTTCTAGCAAGCCATTGGCAACAAAACTAGAATTACCAATCACCACCAGCCGGGACTCTGGTTTTTTCCCGCTTGCCGAACGAGTCAAGGCAAACCCCAACACCAAAGGTCCTTTCTGATCGGCAGGCGCATCATACTGAAGGGGTTGAGATTTCAAATTGCTTTCTGCCCAACTGGTGGCACTGGTAAACAATAAGGGTGTGGCTTGCACTCCGGTTACTTCTTTGATGCCCAAGGGTCGCGCCAGGGAGAAAAATGCTAAATTGCCCTGCAAATCTTTGGTAATGGGATGATCGCCAAACTGACTGACCATAGCATCCGCAGGTCCAAGGTTGACCAATTTACCGCCGCCAGAGGTGTCGATCGCCACGCGCTGATCCAACGACACGCCCCACTGATTCAGCAACGGTTCCAGCTTGGGGTCAGGATTGGTCGGGTCAATCAGCAGCAGTAAATTGCCGCCTGTGTCTAAATAGGTTTTGAGAGTAGTCACTTCAGCAGCTAATAAGGGCTTTTGCGGTCCAGCAACAACAATGACATCGGCATCCTCCGGCAGTTTTCGACTCTCTGCTAGATTGAGTGGTTTTGCGACAAAATTCTTTTCGCCTAGCAGCTTCACCGCTTGATCCATGGCTCCCTGTCCGCCATCGATCGCCCGTTCCCCATGCCCTTGTAAAAAATAAACCATGGATTTGCGATCGCTATTGATCTGCTCAATCGCGTTGGTCAGTTTCACCTCAGACAGGCGATCCTGAGCATTCACCGATTGCACAAATTGCTTACGCTGATTGGGCGATCGTTCCAAAATCACCTCGCCAATATTTTTTACCTCAAGCTGTTTTGCCAGGGAAGGCGCGGCTTGCGGATCGACAAACTCAAAGCTAAATTGTTTGCCCAGCCGCCGATAGCTTTCCAGCAATTCCCGATCTTGAGGATTTTGTTGCTTGTCAAACACCCACACCTTTACCGGCTGCGGCAAACTGCGAACCAACTCTTGGGTTTGGGGTGCCAGAGTAAACTGCTGATTTTCCGTCAAATCCACACGCCAAACATTCTTTGCGGCTAAAAAATTGAGCAGCCCCAAAATTGCCAGCACCGCCAGCGTTGTCACAACAGCATTTGCCCCCGCCTCCGTCGATCGCCGCCGCCAAAATTCCGGTTGATCCGACGGCGTACTGCCTAATGCCAGCAATCCCAGCCCCGCGATCGCCGCTCCTACCACCATCATTCCTACTGGAATTGCCCCCCAACTCCCCGACACCACCCCAGCCGTTAGCCCCGCCACAACCAGCATGGGAGCCAACCAGAACAGATATTTAAGAAAAGGACGGAGAGATTTCATAGAAGAGGCAAGGGGTGAGGGGAAACGACGAAGGGCGAATGACGATTGACGATTGGTGAACCCAAAACTCAAAACTCCTCCTGACTCACGATCGCTGAAACCGCAGTCCATCGATCGATTGGGCGGTCAGAAAAATGCCAAGAAAAATGTAGCTGGCAAAGACGATGAGGCTGCTGCTATCAACAATGCCCTGAACCAGGTTGGTGTAGTGCTTGAGTAGGGAGAAATGGGCGATCGCGTCACCCACTGAGCCGCCAATACTTTTGCCCAGCAGGTCAATTACCCAGAGGAATAGCACCAGCGCAAAGGTAAACACCGCCGCCAGAATCGTGCTTTCCGTCAGAGACGAGATGAACATACCGAGGGACAAAATGGCAGCCGCCAGCAAAATCAAACCCAAATGTCCAGAGAACATGATGGCACTACTGATTGGTGGACTACTGGCATTCAGGGCGATCGCTTGATAGACCATCAGCGGCAACACTAGCGTTGTGAAAAAAGTAACCACTGCCAGCAATTTTCCCACGGCGATCGCCCAATTGGTAATGGGCGACGTTGCCAGAAGCTCCAATGTCCGTCGCTTGCGTTCCTCCGCATACAGCCCCATGGACAGCACGGGCAAAATAAACAACGACAGCGACCCCAAAACACTCAAGAAAAACTGCAAAAATTGATAGGGTACATCCACGGAGGGCACCGGAATTCCCGCTTGCTGACCCACCAAATCAGCCTGCGCCGCTTGCTGAATAATTCCCTGCGGACCCAGCAGCAGCGCTACAAAGAAAAAACCCGCCAGCAGCCAAAACACCCCTGCAATCAGATACGCCAGCGGCGAGACAAAATAGCTCTGCAACTCCCGGCGATAGATCGCCACAATATTCGCAAAAACAACTTGAATCCTATTCAAAATTTTCATTTACGCCCCACACTTCCCTTGAAAACAACCATTGCCGCTTACCCAAATCCAAAATTCTGCATAGAAGCGTCCAAAGCAACCCAAAAATTGTCTTCCAAAAAACCTTGTGGAGGGGGCGTGGGGGCGACCCCAATGCTTTGGTTTTCCCTCTTTAGCCATCGCACCTACCCCTAGACGGCTTTTCTCAATAAGCTTAAGACTGATCCACCGGATGGAGTTCACCACCTATTTCACCACTCGCCTCTTCAGGTGTGACATCTTCCATGGTCAACTGCAAAAACACATCCTCCAAACTGGCTTCAACTCGCCGCATTTCCAACAAGCCCAACCCAGCCCCCACGATCGCCGCCGCCAGCGATCGCCCCACCAACTCGCCCTCAGCACCCACTACCCGCACCCGGCAAAATCCCTCTGGCAACTCAGCCGCCACCGCCTTCACATCCTGCACTCCCGCTAGCGATCGCAACACCCCTTGCGCCTCCTCCCAACTGCCTTCAATTTCCAGTTCATAGCCAGAACCGCCCACCCGCTGCGCCATCAACTGTTCCGGCGTATTCGTCGCCACCACTCGCCCTTGGTGAATAATCGCCACCCGATTACAGGTCATGCTGACTTCCGGCAAAATATGCGTTGAGAGAATCACCGTATGGCTGCCCGCCAAATTTTTGATCAAGTTGCGGACTTCGATAATTTGCCGTGGATCAAGCCCCACAGTCGGTTCATCCAAAATAATCACGGGGGGATCATGGACGATCGCCTGAGCAATGCCCACCCGCTGCCGATAGCCTTTAGAAAGCTTGCGAATCAGGCTAGACCGCCGTTCTGTCAAGCTAGTTTTCTCCAGTGCCGACGTAACCTTTGCAGTGCGATCGCCTGCATTCACGCCCTTAATCCGCGCCACAAAATGCAGAAATCCTTCCACTGTCATATCGGGATACAGCGGCGGCGTTTCGGGTAAATAGCCAATCCGCGATCGCACCGCCATCGAGTCAGAATGCACTTCATAACCTGCCACCTTCGCCGTTCCAGTGGTGGCTGGCAAATAGCCCGACAAAATCCGCATAGTGGTGGTTTTTCCGGCTCCGTTGGGTCCCAAAAAGCCCAAAATCTCCCCCGACTCCACGGAAAAGGTGACATCTGCGATTCCCATAGGGATCGTTCCACGACTTGTCGATGCCGTGCCGTAAATTTTGCTCAGATGCTCCACTTCAATCATGTCCACCTCATCTTGGTGCGACCTCATTGGGCTGCGATTAACCACTGCCTATCGTAGACCACTCAAGCGACGACTGTGTGACAGGATTTGTGAACTGATCTCTGTATCTTGCAGCTTAGAATGAAACCTAAGGAATCTGCCAAAGTGCCCCCCATGCCGTCATCGCTTTCCGAGACGACCTTCAACCCATTGATTCAGTTTTGAGGAATGAACAGCATGATTTTTCATATCACGACGCGATCGCAGTGGGAACAGGCACGACAACTCGGTGAATATCGAGTGGACAGTCTAGAGACAGAAGGGTTCATTCATTGCTCTACATCTGCTCAAGTTGTGGGATCTGCTAACCGTTTTTATCGTGGACAAACCGGACTGGTGTTACTCAAGATAGAGTGCGATCGCCTCAAAGCCCCTATACAATTTGACGAAATTGAAACCGGAGAGTTATTTCCTCATCTCTACGGCTCACTCAATCTAGATGCCGTGGTTGAAGTGATAGAGTTTGAACTAGAGTCAGCTAGTTTTGATATCTCTTCCACTGAAAGCTTGTAGCAGTTCGATAACTCAGTGGGTAAGCTAGGTTTAGCGAACGGGACTAAATCAAACAGTTATGGATAATAGTGAGCTACAGAAGAGACACTTTGCTGCTCTTAGAGCCAAATATCAAGTAGGTCAATATAAGAGTTCTGCGTCTGATAGTTTCTTATATCTGATACTGAGAAAAGCCGACTTGAGTATTCAAGTTCCAAATCTAGAGCTTCAATGGTTAGCAGAGAATAACCTTTTTGCAGCCGTTGAAACCATTCACTTACAGCAATACCAAGCAGAAGATCATAAGAGGCTGGAGGCTGAATTTCTACAACTGCAAACTAAATACCATATTCCAAAAGATTTAGAGCTTCCGCTCACTAGCCCAGTTTATTCGATCTGCTGGAAATTGGATGCGGGAGATACTGTTACAGATTCAGAACTTGAATTACTAAATAATCAGGGTTTCATAGACACAGTTATCCTGATTCAGGATATTCTAAACTTTTCAAAACTAAAAGTTAACTATAAGGCAACCAAACACCTAAATCAGTTGCCTGAAGAGCCTCTCTGTTCAATCCTAAAGAAGCTTGATATAAAGGAGCAATTAACTGACTCTGAAGCTGATTGGCTACTAGAGTATGATTTTGAAGAAACACTAGAAATTCATTGGCAGCAGGAGAATGAGAGAAAAGCTGAACTTGAATTTGCAGAATTAAAGTCTAAATATCGAGTTGATTCGCATCCAGATACTTCTATTTCTAGCCTGCTCTATTCCATTTTAAAGAAATTGAAAGCGAAAAAAGAATTAGAGCATAGTGAATGTAAATGGTTGAAACAGCAAAACCTAAACGAGTTAATCACAATTGATCGAAATCGTAAAGATAGAAGATACTTTGCGGAACTTAAAGATAAATATAAAGCGACTCAATATCTAATCTCCGATCCTTCTAGTCGTTTATTTCTAATCCTTAGAGAGCTTGAATTTAGTGAGTTAAAAAATTCAAATATTTCTAGAGACTTGAGAGCGGTAGTTGAAAACATAGAATTTCAAATCTCCGAAAAGGATATTCAATGGTTGGCAGAGGAAGGACTTATTGAAACAGGAGAGATTGCCAAACAGATTCATTTCAAGACATTAAAAGCTAAATATCAGATGGTGGGTCAATTAGAGATCGCTCCATTTTATGAAATTATGCTCAAACTTGAGCGTGAGGAGAGACTCGACCCAAAACAAGTTATTCAACTTATTGAAGAAGGTCGTCTTTCTCGACATGGAAAGATAGCGATCGCCTACTATCGATTAGAAGCCATGTTTTATGAAAGAGAATATCAACGAACGGGCAACACACGAAATTTGCCCAGTGCGAGTAGTAACTGGCGTAAAGCAGACAATCCTGAAAGAGCGTTGAAAGTCACAGAGAAGGTGAACTGGAACAGCATACCAGAATCTGATCTGAAATCGGCTCTATGGGTAACGAGAGGTGCAGCTTTTCGAGATCTTGCTCAGCTAGGTGAAGCAGAAAACTGTGCAATGCAAGCGATGGAATGCCAACCTGATAGCCACCAACCCTATACCTTGCTGGGCGCAATCTGCTATGACAGAGGTAAATATTCTGAAGGTGATCACTGGTTTGAGATGGCGGCAGAGCGTGGGGCTAATGATACTGAGGATCAGATTGAAAGAATTGTCAGAATGACAAAAGATAAAAAGAAACGTAGAGAAGTTGCGGAGTATCTTCTCAGCAAAGATCCAGTTCAATATCAGTGGGCAAATTCGTATCTTAAATAGAAGGAACTATGGAAGCATTGATTGCAGAAATTGTGCGAGGACTCCAGTCTCTACCCAAAGTTAAGTTCCTGGAAGTTTTAGACTTTGTTAATTTTTAAAGTACAACAAAGAGCATTTAATATTACAGCAATCAGAAGATTATCTTATTCAAGAAACTGAAGAATTTGAGGCAATCGCTGATCATTTAGCGGACGAATTCCAACTGTACTTTGGAACTACCGTACCTGCTCTATCAGATTATGCTGTGAGTCGAGTGGCAATCTATGAGGAGTCTCCCTGAAGGAATCGTGGCTGTTGCACCAGAAACTGTTAGGGTAACCACATAACATTGCGTTGATTTTGTTATTCGTAAAATTCTCCCATGGCAACCATTCTTCGAGATCTCAGCTATCGCTATCAATGGCTTTATGACGGCATTTCTCGGTTGTCGGCGTTGAGTGTGGGCGGCGAAGAGCGATTTCGTCGGCTGGCATTGGAGGGACTAAGGATTGAACCAGAAACTGCTGTGCTGGATTTATGCTGTGGCAGTGGACAGACGACCCAGGTATTAGTTGAGCGATCGCATCAGGTGACTGGGCTAGATGCCTCACCGTTTTCCATCAAGCGCGCCCAGAAAAATGTGCCCCAAGCCGAGTATGTGGAAGCCTTTGCCGAGGCGATGCCCTTTGCCGATAACCAGTTTGATCTGGTACATAGCAGCGTTGCCATGCACGAAATGGAACCCGACCAACTGCAAAAAATCTTTAGCGAAGTGCATCGGGTCTTGAAACCAGGCGGCTCCTTTGCCATGGTGGATTTTCATCAGCCGACGAATCCAGTGTTTGTGCCAGGAATAGTTATCTTTTTGCTACTGTTTGAAACCGAAACCGCTTGGCACCTACTCAAAACAGATTTAGTAGAAGCGCTGACGGCGATCGGGTTTCAGGTGACGAAGCACGCTCTCCATGCGGGCGGCAGCTTGCAGGTGATTCAGGCACAAAAAGGCTAACCTAACCTTTCTTCTCTAGCTTTTTCTTCTCTGGCAAATTGCGAGGCGGCACGGCGCGTCCTTGATAAAACTGACGTTCCAAAGTGCCCAGCCATAGCCAGAGTCCACCTGCGGTTAGGGGAATCATCGCCATCAGAATTGCAATAGATTGGGATGGAGTGCCGGACGCAAGGGTGAGGAGTGGCAGCACTGCCCACAGAATTGCCCCGGCGATCGCCATTCCTAACCGAAGTCTTTGAATATTAGCAAGGGCAGCGCGACAACTGGCGCAGTGTTGAGTGTGGGACTGGTAGCGATCGAGCAGTACCGCATCTGTTAACGGTGGCGTTAGCCGTTGCTCTGGAAACGGATCGGCTTCATAGTCAGTTACCCACTTCCGCAGCGCAGAAACATAGGCATCGGCACGAGTCGGCAGATAAAATGCCTTGGCAAGATTGGCACCGCCCCCTTTCGCTTCTAGATAGCGCTCTTGATGGTGCAAGAAAATCTGATCGTCTTCCAAAATGGCGTTGTTGCCAATGTGAGAATACCAGCGGGGTGTGAGCTTGATGAAAAAGGCAGGCAGTTTCGAGGAAAACTGAAACGGAAACCGAGCAAACACCCGACACTCGCCTTTTCGCATAGGAGTCGCGTATACAACCGTCATGGTGCGGCCAAACTGCTTAGAGGTGAGATCATGCCACATCAAGTTAGGGGCAATAAATCTGGTGTGCTGCGACCCTAACGTGCCCTTGCGGGGTCCGGCTTCCCAAAAGCCATCGAACCCCTGTTTTCCGGTTTGCACTACTTCCAGTTCTACAGGAGAGGCGGTGGATCGGTTGCCTACAGAGCGATGATGGGTAAACGGAACATGGCTAGAATCCAGGACATTTTCTAGCAGGGTGAGCGCATCGTAGGGCAAATCGCGAAAGGTGTTGAGGCAAACCCACTTGTCTGGGTCTTCTTCCAGCGGCTCGATAATAGGAATGCTAACCTGCAAAGCATTTTCGGACTTGCCAGGGTAGATAAACAGCAAACCCTGTCGTTCTATGGTGGGGAAAACAGTGGCACAGGCTCGTTTCGATTCATTGGCACGATCGCCCGTGGGCTGCTGAGGAATGCGATCGCACTCACCATCACCCTTAAACGCCCAGCCATGATAGGGACACTCTAGCAGTCCATCCTCGGCAATTCGCCCTTCCGATAGGGGCACCAACCGATGGGGACATTGATCGGCAAAAGCCCGCCAGCAGTTCGCCTGTTGATCCCACCAGATCACCAGATCTTGATCCAACAATGTGAACTTAGTCGGCTTCGTTTTATCCAGATCGCGAACGTAGTGAACCGGATACCAGGCTTCGGTAGGATGAAAGCGGTTCGGGTCACTGCCGCCCGCAGGCAGCGGGTTCGTTGAGGAAGTAGAGATGCGATCGCGGGTCAACATGACAAACTTGTGCCTTGATCAAGAAAACTTTCTTTAAGAATCTTAACAATTTTGCAGGCGACTCGCCGATGTTTTCAGGTGGCGTGCAATCTTCGCCTGCTATGTTTTGGATTAAACAAAGATTTTCACCTAGCCGTTTTACATTTCTAAATCACATCTAAATCACAATGACTGGTTTTATTGTCAAAGTTTTTGGGCTTTCAACCCTCATTTCTGTTGCCATCAAATATGGTGCGCCCTATCTTGCGGTTTCTGAAACGAATGCAACGGCGATCGCGGTGGTCTTGTTGCCAAGTATACTAATGGCGATCGCGTTGGGTTGGCGATCTCGATAGTTCTGGGAGCGGCTTGTGAAACTGGGAGAATGGATTGCGCTACTGGGGTTAGTTGCCTCTGTTTATATTCTTTGGCAAATCAAAGAGGTGCTGCTGCTGGTGTTTGCGGCAGTCGTGCTTGCCAATAGCTTAAATTTGTTTGCGCGGTGGCTGCGAAAAAAATTGGGAATTCAGCGATCGCTCGCCGTGTTGATCGCCATTGGATTTTTGGTGGCTGCGCTAGCGCTATTTTTCCAAATCATCGTGCCAGCCTTTGCCAAACAGATTCAAGAAATCTATATTTTGGTGCCCCAGGGAATCAGCCAGCTAAACACCTGGGTTAATTCGGTGGATGATGTAGTTCCTGATAACCTTGAGCGCTACGTTCCAGATGTGGATGATTTGATTCAGCAGGCAACGCCGTTTGGTAACCGCTTGCTGGGTGGCTCCTTTGCCCTCTTCTCCGATTCTTTGGGGTCATTGCTAAATGTCCTGCTGATTGTGGTGCTGGGCATTATGATGCTGGTGAATCCTGCTGCCTATCGCGGTGGATTTATCCGATTTTTCCCATCGTTTTATCGGCGGCGAGTGGATAGCATTCTCGAAGAGTGTGAAAGCTCGTTGGGAAGCTGGATCGTAGCAGCGCTGATCAGCATGAGCGTGATTGCCGTGCTTAGTACCCTCGGGCTGTCGATTATTGGAGTCAAAGCAGCGTTGGCAAATGGGGTGTTGGCAGGCTTGCTGAACTTTATTCCTAACCTGGGTCCCGCCTTTAGCGTGGTGCCCCCGATGGCGATCGCCCTGCTGGACTCCCCCGTGAAAGCGCTGCTGGTACTCGGTCTTTACGTTGCCATTCAACAGTTTGAGAGCAACTTTCTCACGCCCTACGTTATGTCGCAACAGGTTAATTTGCTGCCTGCCATTACCTTACTGGCTCAAGTTTTCTTCGCTACCATCTTTGGTTTTTGGGGCTTGCTGCTTGCCCTACCTCTCGTCGTCGTTTGCCAAATCTGGATTCGACGAGTGCTGGTAGAAGACATTATGGATCGGTGGAATACACCACTCCCTAACAAACGAGCTTTCCAATCTCCTACTGCTGACGACCCTGCCGTCCTCACCGAAACCGTCCTGCAACCCACTGACAATCCCCTGGAACCAGACGACCTCTGGGCAGATACGGCGGACAAGACGGAAAAATAGTCTTAAGTTTTTCCTTCCACCTTTTTACTTTTACCTTTTACCCTTTACCTTCCCATGCTTCAAGCCCTGATTTTCGATGTAGATGGAACCCTTGCCGATACCGAGCGAGATGGACACCGCATTGCGTTTAACCGAGCCTTTGCCGAGTCTGGACTGGACTGGGAATGGACGGTGGAACGCTATGGTGAATTGCTAGAAACCACGGGCGGCAAGGAGCGATTGCAGCAATATTTGAAGGAAGATCAGCCCGATTACCCCTTAGCCACCGATGCGCCCACGTGGGCAGCTACGATTCACAAGCTGAAAACGAAACACTACAAAGCCTTGATTCAGGCAGGCAGCATTCCTTTGCGTCCGGGAGCGCACAGGCTGATTCAGGAAGCGCGGGAAGCGGGAGTGAGACTGGCGATCGCCACCACGACCACGCCAGAAAACGTAACGGCACTGTTGGAAGCTGCCCTCGCGCCCGATAGTCTCTCCTGGTTTGAGGTAATTGCGGCGGGAGATATTGTTCCGGCGAAAAAGCCGGCTCCTGATATTTATCTGTATGCCCTCGAAAAAATGGGGCTGAAGCCAGAGGATTGTTTGGCACTAGAAGATTCGCAGCAAGGCTTAAAATCTGCCGTTCAAGCGGGGCTGAAAACGGTGATCACGCTGAATGATTACACGAAAAACCACAACTTTTCAGGAGCGGCGATCGTGCTGGATCAGTTTGGCGAACCCGATGCGCCTTTTCAAGTGATCGCAGGCAATTCAGGCGGCAAATCCTATTTTGATCTAGCACTGGCGCGATCTCTGGCAGAAGGGCAATAATTCCGCAAATCCCAAACCCGCAGGTTCAAACTGTGACCGAACTCGATGGATCGAAGGAACCTTGAAATAGTTACAATGTTCAAGCGTTAGCGTTGGTGTCGCAACGACTGACCGTAAACAGGTACGACACAGGAGGCTTGCTGTGAAAGAAATTTTAGTCAGTGTAGGAGTGATGCTGGCATGTGTGCTGGTGCTAGTCGTTTCTCAGTTTAGCGCTGGACACTCCGCGATCGCGTCTCAACTGCCAACGACGGAAACGATTGAAGCCACCTTTGCCCCGTCTGCCCAACTGATCGCGCAATCTTCTGAAATCCCTATTACAACTGCAAAAAAAGTGGAAGCATCTAAAAATTACGTTACAACCGCCTCTGGTCTTAAATATCTTGATTTGGTTGAAGGCACGGGTGCTGATCCGGTCAAAGGTCAAACCGTGAGTGTGCATTACATCGGCACTCTGGAAGATGGCACCAAGTTTGATAGCTCTCGCGATCGCGGCGCTCCCTTTAAATTCAAGCTGGGGGCTGGACAAGTGATCAAAGGCTGGGATGAAGGGCTTTCCACCATGAAAGTTGGCGGTCGTCGGCAGTTGGTGATTCCGCCCGGATTAGGGTACGGCGATCGCGGAGCCGGTGGCGTGATTCCGCCCAATGCAACTCTAATATTTGACGTGGAACTTTTGGGCGCTGGGTAAAAAAGTTTCGAGTCTTGAGTTTCGAGAGCTATGGGGCGGTTAAGTAACGCCCTTGGCAACGAGAAATGCATTGAAAGTGGGGCGATCGGGCATTGCAGCTTGCGCCCCTTTTTTTGTGGTCGCCAAAGCGCCCGCCGCCGCACCCCAAATCACCGCCTGCTGGAGTAAGGCACCTTCTACTAACGCCGCCGCCAAGCCTCCCGCAAAGGCATCTCCTGCCGCCACGGTGTCGATCGCTTCCACTGTAAACGCTGGAACAAAAAATGTTTCATCCGGCGTGGCACAAAAGACCCCTTGAGCGCCCAGCTTGATGATCACGGTTTTGACTCCCTGGTGTTGCAGCGCCTTAGCCGCCATCGCCGCAGTTTCAGGGGAATTCACCGAAAAACCACCCAACTGTCCGGCTTCTATTTCATTGGGTACAAGAATATCGATGAATGGATATAAGGACGCGATCGCTTCATCGGGCACCGGAGCCGGATCGAGAATCACCTGAATCCCTGCGGCATGAGCCACTTGCGCCGCTTGCTTCACAGCCGCGATCGGGATCTCTAATTGCAACAGCAAAAGCTTGGTGCCAGACAGCCGGGTCTTCAGCCGCTCTACATCCGTCTCATCCACAGTGCCATTTGCCCCAAACACCCCAATAATTTGGTTCTCGCCCGTTGCCGCCACCGTGATCACCGCCACGCCAGAATGAGTACCATCCACCAGAACGCCATCCGTTCCAACACCGACGGCTTTCAACCCGGCTAAAAGCTCCAGCCCAAACGCATCGTCGCCCACGCGACCAATAATTTCTGTCGAAATACCCAACTTTGCCGCCGCCACCGCCTGATTTGCGCCCTTACCGCCCGGTGTCGTGTAAAAATCTGAGCCAATCAGCGTTTCACCCGACTCAAGTAAGCGCGGTGTTCGCACGACCAAATCCATATTCAGGCTGCCAAAGACAACGATAGACATGATTTACCAGCCCCAGCTTCCAGCCGCACCTTTAAACGGACCCACCACATCATGGGTAATCCAGCCGCCATAAAAGCCACCGGGCTGAGGCTCCACTTTTTCGCCATCCACGTAGCAGGCATCCATGGGGGCTGGATAAAAAGCCACATGATCTTTGATATCGGCAAAGTCATCTGTTGGCTGTGGATAATACCAGCCGACATTTTCAGCCTGCTTATCCCCTACCACAACCGTATAGTAAGCGCCCTGTCCTTTCCATTCGCAGTAAGTAGCGCGTGGACTTTTCACCAAATATTCCAGCTTGATGTCAGTCGGAGGAATGTAATAAACAGGCGGATGGCTGGTTTCCACGACTCGTTTAGCGTGATGAGTATCGGCGATCGCCACTCCATTAAAAATAATTTGGATGTGTTTTGAGGTTTCTTCCAAGCGTGGAGGGCGGGGATAGTCCCACACAGATTCTTGACCGGGCTGAGGATCGATGCGATCGGGATGCATAGTGAACCTAGATAAAAAAAGAGCAACTTATAACTCTGTAATACTAACTCTGTAATATCTTTGACGTTCAAGCATCCTCTTTATAAGTCAACTTCGACTACTGGTTACGCAATGTCACAAGATTAAGAGTGCGATCGCCCAACGCTACATCAGCGTCGCAGAAACCTATACTGAGACAGTCTGTGAATTATAATTCCAAGTTGGGTCAGGGGGATGTCTATTCGCCCGTTGTCAGAGTACACTCGAAATGAAGAGTGGTCAGTCACTCTTTGGCGCTATGCTGACACTGCCTTAATGTGTTGGGATGCATCATAGGGGAAGTTTTTTCTTTAAATGCAGTCTGTGTTGACTACACAACCCACTCCTCATTTGCTGCTCCGTACTGATTCGGGCTACCGTCGCTTGCCGTTGACTGGGACAAACTGTTGGACAGTAGGTCGCAGTGAGGACAATAACTTCGTACTGCCAGATCGGTGGATTTCGCGTAATCATGCCATGTTGCAGTACATGGAAAGCGGTGAGTTTTATTTGATCGATTTAGGTAGCCGCAACGGGTCGTTTGTCAATGATCGCCGTGTTAGCATTCCCGTCACGCTTAAAAACGGTGACCATCTTACCTTCGGGCAAACTGAGCTTGAGTTTTACTGTCCGTCTTCAAAGCATTTTGAAGAGGTAGAACCAGGGAGTGAAAAAGATTTCACCGCAACAGCAACTTTGCATGTGCGACGGTTGATTTCAGTACTGGTCGTAGACATTCGCAACTTCACTGGATTAACCCGTCAGCTTGATGAAAAAATACTTTCTGAAATGATTGGGACTTGGTTCCGCCATGCGGGAGAGATTATTCGTGAAAACGGCAGTTGGGTTGATAAGTATATCGGCGATGCGGTGATGGCAGTTTGGATTCACGGCGCACAAGAAGTGGATAACCATGAAATGCTACAAATTTTGCAGGCACTTAGCGCGATGCAAAAAATGACCACCGATCTCTATAATCATTATCCCCTACCGTTTCCACTGCGGATTGGTGCGGGAATTAACACAGGTCATGCCATGGTTGGCAATACGGGCAGTGGCGATCGCCCAGATTACACAGCTTTGGGTGATACCGTCAATGCTGCCTTCCGCTTAGAAACGTCTACCAAGGAAATTGGCAAAGATATTTCTGTAGGTAAAACGACTTTTCAATATATCTCAACCTTGGGGAACGGCTCCACGCCCTTGTCAGAGCATACCGTCACAATGCATGGCTATGAGGCACCCGCGATCGCCTATGCTTGCACCTTTCCTGAACTCGAAACGTTTCTCAAAAAAGCTGAGTGCAACAGCACTGAGTCATAGTTTTTGTAGCGCTATTCTTGCTTGCATGAGCTAACTCACACGTCTCACACCCGCCCCCTAATTACTCTGTTTTAACAGGTTCTGTCCACCAGCGATCCGCTTGCACTAAGGTATGAACTTGCCATTCAGGTTGCGTTTGTGGATAGTCTAGGCGATAGTGTCCACCTCGGCTTTCTGTGCGGAAGTTAGCGCTTTTCAGCATTAAACCAGCCACTTCTAGTAAGTTCCGCGTTTCGCCCCATAGCCGCAAAATAGGGGCGAGATTGGGCGAAGTGAATTCAATTGTTTGCCCCGGATTCACTGCCTGTAGCGATCGACTCATGGGAAGGGCTGCCAACTCCTGTTGCCAGATTTCAACTTGAGCGATCGCCGCTTCCATCTGGTGTTGATTTCGACAAATTCCAGCACTTTGCCACATCAAGCGCGGCAGTTCTCGCCGCAAAAGTTCTAAAGATTCAATCTCAGAGGGACTAGGACAAAGATTTTGCTCGCCATTCGCCACTCGCCATATCTCCTGCGGAGACGCTACGCGAACGCCACTCGTCATTTCCCATTCGCCACTCGTCATTTCTCGAAACTGAGCACCAAACACCAAACATTCCAACAACGAGTTACTCGCGAGGCGATTAGCACCCTGTACGCCCGTGCTAGCGGTTTCGCCCACTGCATACAAGCCTGAAATAGAGGTGCGGTTAGCGATATCTGTGGTGATGCCCCCCATCCAATAGTGGGCGGCAGGTGCAACGGGGATCGGTTCGTTAAAAACATCAATTCCCCACCGTTTGCACACTTGGATAATGTTAGGGAACCGATGCTGAATTTTATCAGCAGGAATGGAGCGCAAATCGAGCCAGACATGGGCAGTTGCCGGATCGGTTTTGGTGGCTTGTAGATAGCTGAAAATGGCTCGACTGACCACATCTCGTGGCGCTAGTTCCCCATCAGGATGGTAGTCAAAAGCAAAACGCCGTCCCTGATCATCCACTAAATGGGCACCTTCACCCCGCACTGCTTCACTAATGAGAAATCGAGGCGCACCTGGTTTCGTTAAAGCGGTAGGGTGAAATTGAACAAATTCTAAATCCCGTAGGGTCGCTCCAGCCCGATGGGCGATCGCCACACCATCGCCCGTACTCAACTCTGGATTCGTCGTTTGGGCAAACACCTGTCCGCCGCCGCCAGTCGCCAAAATTACGGCTCCAGCGCGAATCCAACCGATTTGTTCTCCGTAAACAATCGCAACACCTAAGCAGCGTTGAGTTGTGTCATCCATCCACAGATCCAGCGCAAAGCCTTGCAGCACTTGAATATTTTTCTGAATCAGAACCTGTTCTGCTAAGGTGCTGACGAGGGCACGTCCAGTGGTATCGGCAGCATGAAGCACCCGACGACGAGAGTGGGCGGCTTCTAGGGTTAAGGCTAAGGTGCCGCGATCGCGATCAAAGCCCACTCCCATTTCCACCAGCGCCTGAATACACGAGGGCGCTTGCTCTACCAAAAACTTAACCGCATCATAATCACATAAGCCTGCCCCAGCGCTAAGAGTATCCTGGATATGTAGATCTGAAGAATCGTTTGGGTCAATTACAGCCGCGATTCCACCCTGCGCCCAATCACTGGCTGACAGGGAAATTGGCTCTTTGGTGATCAGACCAATGCTGAGATGTTTGGGCAAGCAAAGCGAGGTGTATAGCCCTGCTGCACCCGCTCCAATAATCAGCACATCAAAGGCTGGGAGCAGTGACAGAGATTGAGGTGTTGCTGCAAAGCTAGAAGACAAGGGCTAACCCCATAAACAGATTTTTCTGAGAAAGTGGTGGATAAAAAAAAGTTGCTCTTTGTCTACTTTAAGCATAGACATTGAGCAACTTAAGATAGGCGGTAGGAAAATGATCTAACGATAGATGCCGTTATTAATTCGGTCTGCCCCTTCAACCAACGCTGATTCTTGAGTGGTTGCGGTGAAGCTATCTAGGTTTGTCCGCAAGATTTCCTTTTGGCGATCGCTTAAGCCATCAATCTCCAATACATCCTCTACGTTTTCGTAGGGGGCGTTTTTAACAATTAAGCTTGCCAAAGTCGGATACATCCCTTGATATAACCGAAATGACCGCATATTGGTATTGTTCAAATCGATTTTTGCACCCAACTCGTTCATTTTGTCGCTAACAACATCCCGAAGATCGGCTTCGGCTTCTACTTCTGCTTTCGCAAAAAACCTAGGGGCTGAAGCGGTATTGAGCCAGCTAAATTGAGCGATCGAAAGTTGGCTGGCTGAAGCAGTTTGGGTCGTAGCGAATGCAGTTTGGCTTAAACCTGACCAACTCAAAAAGCTAACCATGCAGGTTACCAACAGGCAGAATAGTCGTTTCATAAAGTTCATATCTCCCATTCCATCTCACGGAATTTTGATGATGTGTGGTATTTCTTAGAGCCTATCATTTCCCGGTGCCTATCTATCATTGCTCTCAGCCGAACAGCCCGCTTCTACAGAAAACGTGATATTTGCGCCATCTTTTTCACAGCTTTCTCATGATTTCTGGCAAAAGATTGGCTGGAATGTTGGAAAGCGCCAGAGTTTGACCCTGGATACCAAATTCACTATGGAAAGCGCGGGTCGTTTGGGTGATGTAGTCTAAGGTTGTCTGATAAAAATCGGAGTGGGGTTCCCACCCTTGGAGCGCTCGCACATGTTGATTTAGAGCGGACTCTAACAAGGTTTGGCGCTGAGGTAGGGTGAGGCTATTATGTCGATCGCCCGCAAGCTGAAAATAAGACAAGCCCAAGTTGTTAAACGTGGCGCAGATATCAAAAGTGAGGGCAGGGCGCTGTTCAGTTGGGGCGGAGAGTGATTCTACCGCCGCGATCGCAGCTTCATAAGCTTTAATCGCTTGCTGTAACTGTTGCCCGCGATCGCTCTGGGCAGTTGTTTTCAAGTTTGCCAGGTTCCAATAAGCAGTACCCAAATTATTTTGGGTTGCCGCAAAAGACGCAGGTACAGTGTCCACCGTGCGGTAGTTAAGGGCAGTGTGATAAGCGGCGATCGCCAGTTGCAACAGTCGAGTTGGAGACACCGTAGAATGAGCCAGATTTGGATTTGGGTTAGGTTTAAGATGCTGCGCTAGATTCCAGTAAGCAGTGCCCAAATTATTTTGAATCATGGCATAGTGCATCGGCTCAGAGTTTGGGCTGTAATACTGGAGGGCAGCGTGATAGGCGGCGATCGCCTGATTGAGTCGAACGATGGGCTGTTGATGCTGAGCTAGATTCCAACAGGCAGTGCCTAAGTTGTTCTGAGTGGCGGCGTTGCGTGCCGTGTCCTCTTGTGGATCGCCATAGCGCAAAGCCGATTCGTAGGCTTCAACCGATTTCAGTAAATTATTGGCTGGGTCTTGATGGTGAGCCAAATCTCCGTAAGCCGATCCCAAATTGTTTTGGATCATGGCGTAGGTGTGAGGATTGGCTTGAGGCGGGGTTTTATCCAACGCCAAGGTATAAATGTGAATCGCTTTTTGCAAGCTGCTAAGCGGTTGTTGCGGATCGGCTGTCACCCCGCTGTGAGACTGCATCCAATACAGATTGCCTAAATCATTTGCCCCATCCACCCATTGCCGGGTGTCATCTTGCAGCCATTCCAGAGTCTCTTCATGAACCGCGATCGCAATATCTAGGGTTTCGGGTGATGGATTGCCCCGCTCCAATCGATTTTGATAGAGCCGACCCAACTCGCGATAGGCTGCTGCGATCGTTTTTTGAGCGGCTCGTTGCACCAATAGCTGATCGATTTGCTGCAAGCTTCTCAGGGCTATTTGATGTTCGGCTAGGGTCGGTTCTTTGGCAATTGCGGCGAGAATTTGCTGAGTCAGGCGAGATGTAGAAGCGAAAGAAGAGGTGACTTGTGAGTTTTGTAAGGTATTTGAACTAACTGCATCAACGATCGCTTCCGTAATGGTGTGTTTTGCTCCGTTGCGCTGCGGGTTGCCTGCGTCTAACTGGGCTAAATCATAGGTCAGCATATCCCAAATGGATTCTTCGACTGGGGCAACTTCTAGGAAAGATTCAGGCAAAGGCTCAGGGTGATAAACGGGAATGGCGGGGGCGGGGATAGAAGATTGGGCAGGGCTGGAATGATCGGTGTAGCGAGTTGCTGGCAATATTTGAAGCGGGGCGATCGCAGACTCTAGGGGGCGATCGCTGCTTAGCCGGGATTGACTGAGGCTTCGCAGCGGGGCGGGATCACCCTCAAACTCAAATAATGCCGTGTGCCAATCCCAAAAAGCTGGAGCCGATTGTTGCAGCGATCGCAGCCAAGGACGCGGCAACCACAACACGATCGTGCCGTCGATTCCTGGCAAATAATATTCAATCGCTTGAAGATGGGTCAAAAATCGTTTTTGCACAGGAGCGGGCTGGCGGGTGAGATGCTCGACCCCAAGAATCTGAAAGCCCGGAGAGTGGCTCGTATCGGACGAATGATCATGCTGCGATAACCACTGAGCCACTTGAGCCATCGGGTTAGGATCACTCAGATTCAAATTCAAACTCACAAAGCGCGGAGAGCAAAGCGCCGTCTGCAACTGGGCAACCAGATAACTGCGTAGCTCTAGATCATCGCAGACTGCTAAAAAGATTTGACGACGCAAATTAAGTTGCAGCGACGTTTTCAGCCGCGAATACAGCTTCTGGTTTGCTCCAGAAATAGAATAAGCGGCAGCATTCATCACAATGGCAGGCGTAGGGCAGTCGGCAAATGTCATGGTTAAAAAAATCAATGCCAGAGCCTTTGGATCAAGAGGCTCTGGCGGCATTTAGGACATATCACTCTCTTTCAGAGTTTTTTGGTCTTCTCAGGAAAGTGGGCAGAAAATTGTGGCGTTATTTAAGAAAAAAGGAAGTCGCATAAAATCAACACAACAGCATCTTGCAAAGATCGTTAGAATGAAGAACTGAGATTCAAACGAATTTGCATTAAACAAATTAATAGTTTGAACTCGCTTTCCTTTCAGCGTCTTCACCTATGCCACTCCCTATTGTTGCCATTATTGGTCGCCCAAATGTGGGCAAGTCTACTGTTGTCAATCGGTTGGCGGGGGTGCAAGAAGCGATCGTCTATGACGAACCCGGCGTAACGCGCGATCGCACCTACAAGCCCGCCTATTGGCGCGATCGTGAATTTATGGTAGTCGATACGGGCGGCTTAGTATTTGACGACGACACAGAATTTTTACCCCTGATCCGCGAACAAGCATTGACCGCATTAGCCGAGGCGAGCGCGGCGATCTTCATTGTGGATGGTATGACTGGACCAACCGGTGGCGATCTAGAAATTGCTGACTGGCTACGACAACAGCCTGTACCCGTGTTGGTGGCAGTGAACAAGTGCGAATCAGTTGATCATGGCATCATGCAGGCAATGGAGTTTTGGGAATTGGGCTTGGGTGAACCCTACCCGGTTTCTGGCATTCATGGCAGCGGCACCGGGGATCTGTTGGATGAATTGCTGAAGCATTTGCCGCCCCAGGATGAAATCGTTGAAAATGACGAAATCAAAGTGGCGATCGCAGGAAGACCGAACGTCGGCAAATCGAGCCTCTTGAATGCGTTTGTTGGCTCAAATCGTGCCATTGTTAGCCCCATTTCGGGCACCACTCGCGACGCGATCGATACCCTGATCGAGCGGGATGGCAAAACCTATCGCTTGATTGACACTGCTGGCATTCGCAAAAAAAAGAGTGTGGAATACGGTCCCGAATTTTTTGGCATCAACCGCGCCTTTAAGGCGATCGCCCGTGCCGATGTGGTTTTGTTTGTCCTAGATGCGATCGATGGCGTGACCGAGCAAGATCAAAAACTGGCAGGACGCATTGAAGAAGAAGGGCGCTCCTGTGTGCTAATTGTCAACAAATGGGATGCCATTGAAAAAGATAATGAAACAATTTATGAGTACGAACGTGACATTCGCAATCGGCTGCACTTTGTAGATTGGGCAGAGATGATTTTCATTAGTGCAAAAACGGGACAACGGGTCGAAAAGATTTTGGATCTTGTGAACGTTGGCGCTGAGCAGCATCGTCGTCGCGTGACAACCTCCGTGATTAACGAAGTGCTGGAAGATGCCGCTAGTTGGCATACGCCGCCCACCACCCGTGGAGGTCGCCAAGGCAAGATTTACTACGGCACTCAGGTTAGCACTCAACCGCCCTCGATCGCATTATTTGTCAATGATCCTGACCTATTTAGCGATGGCTATCGACGCTATATTGAGCGCCAGTTTCGTCAATCTCTTGGATTTACAGGAACGCCGCTGCGGCTATTTTGGCGGGGCAAAAAGCTTCGCGATCTAGAAAAGACTGAACGAACTGTGAACCGAGCCACACGAGTGAAAACAAAGTAGCGTATGGATTTGCTGCGATCGCTCCCATTGGGGCTTTTTTTAGAACAACCCACCACCTGGCTGCATCGCCTTGATCCTCGGATCAAACTAGCATGGCTATTAACTTTCCTGCTAGCGCCAATCCTAGCAACTCCACTCTGGCGGCTTCTGTTGGTGGCATTGCTGCTGTTATTAACTCTTTCCGCCCAAATCCCGCTGCGAGTTTGGCGGCAACAGCTTGGTTGGCTAACGTTCGTTTGTGTCCTCACTTTTGTGCTGACAACGCTGCTTCCTGACGGGTTAAATGCCAGTCACCAGCCCCGACTGCCTGAAAATGAACTTGCGTTTTCTCAACAAACAACACTGCCACCCCCCCAAGAATCCCAATCCTGGAATCCATTCACTTGGACGAAAGCTCCAGAGAATCCTATAGAACTACCGCCAGAGATCGCATTATCACAGCCCACTGATTATCGCTATGTGCTGCTGAAGGTGGGTTCGTTGACCGTCACCCGTCGATCGCTGGATCTTGCCATTCGAGTTAGCACCTTACTATTCACGCTGCTTTATAGTACAAACCTGTTTTTGCTAACGACCGCACCCGAAGCCGTGACTGCTGCGATCGAAAATTGGCTGAGTCCACTACGCCGCTTCAAAGTACCCGTCACGGAAATTGCCCTAACGCTGACTCTTTCTTTGAGGTTTATTCCACTCGTGCTAGAAGAATTTCAAAATCTGGTGCGATCGGTCAGCACCCGCGCCATTAACTGGAAAAAGCTGGGGCTACGTCGCACCCTTCAGATTTGGCTGCTCGTGGCGGAGCGATTGCTAGAGAACCTGTTGCTTAGGGCAGAGCAAATCTCCAGCGCGATGACCGTTCGCGGGTTTACCACACCAAATCAGCACCACGTTCCATGGCACCAATTTCGCCTGAGAATTCTAGATTGGGTGGCGATCGCGGCTATCATTCTATTCTGGGGAGTTCGCATCTTCTGGAATGTCGGTCTTTAATGGATTGATTTATCGTTCCAGTCCCATCGTTGGATCGATTACCTCATAAGAAAATAGGGTAATCGATAGGCGTAGAACCAAAACCATGTACTATCGAGAGCGTTTATCCAAAGCAAGTTTCAATGAGCGACGAAAATTACTTAAATCATCCAAACTTTGGCTTGCTTTTTAGAATGTGTCTAGTTGATGCAAACCGTGAGTTATTCACAACGCTTTACGCCCAGAGGTTGTTTTTCCTAGTGTCCACGGGCGAAAGCGGCTTAGAGTTTGAGCCTGTTGGTCGAGCTGATGCCCGATTAGCGATTGAAAATCGTATTCGGCAATTGCGACGTTTAGGCTCTTCACCCGAACACACTGAACTCCTCAAACTCTACAAACAAACCTTTCAATGACGATTCAATTAGTCGGTACAATTTCCGAGCGCATTGCTGCCATTCAAGCGTCCCTGCCGCCCTCCGTTCGGTTAATCGCAGTCACCAAACGGGTGCCGATAGAAGCAATGCGAGAGGCTTATGCAGCGGGAGTTCGAGATTTTGGGGAAAGTAAAGTTCAAGAAGCTGAAAGTAAGCAAAGAGAATTAGTCGATCTGCCCGACATCGTTTGGCACTTGATTGGACATTTGCAAATGAATAAAGCCCAGAAAGCCTTGCAATGTTTTCAATGGATTCAGTCGGTTGATAGCTTGAAACTGGCTCTGCGGCTTGATCGTCTAGCCGCCCAACTCACCCAAAAGCCTCAGATTTGCTTGCAGATAAAACTGTTGCCAGACCCTAACAAATACGGCTGGGCACCATCGGAGCTATTAACTGATCTCACCGAACTAGAGCAGTGTCAGCATCTTCACATCAAAGGATTGATGACCATTCCGCCAATGGGCTTGAGTGATACAGAAGTGCTTAAATTATTTGAACAAAATCGTCAGCTTTCCAGCACAATTCAAGCACAAAACTGGCAGCGAGTTCAGTTAAGGGAACTTTCCATGGGGATGTCAGGAGATTTTCCTCTAGCCATTCAAGCAGGAGCGACGATGATTCGCTTGGGACGGGTTTTGTTTGCCGATTCGTGAAACGTTAGCGAAGCTTTCCGCAGGACTCCCTACAGGAATCGTCAATCTTAAGCGTTAGTCGAATGTATAAAAATTGACAGAAAAAACTAAAGAGTTAATGGTAGTAAACACAGACTACTAGGGATAGCGTCAAACTCTTTAAAGCGTTTGTTTGCTTTAGCTTCTAGCATTGCTTTTAGAGTTTCATAGTTCAACCAAGAAAGTAGAAATAAATTAGCAAAAAGGTTTAATTTACTAACATCAACGAGTTCTTCTGTTTTCTAGGAAGGATCATTAGTGCTGAGGTTTTGGATTCTGTTGGGTGATAAGGCTGTTAAATTGAGCAAAATCAGGCTTTTTGAAACTTTCTTTCTTCATCTTCAACAGAAAAATTAAAAATCTTAACAAAAGATCCACTTTCCCCAAGTAAGAGTATACTAACCTATCAATTAAGCAAAAATGGGTAGGAGCATTGAATTGATTGACCTACCGCGTCAACCAATGCCATCATCTAAAAGTTTTTAATTAGCGCGTAACCTGAAAGGCAGTTTTTATTGTGCTTTGACAGATTGAAACTGCTGATTATCAGAGTGCATCGGTGAGTATTGGAAAATGTGTGTGAATAATTAACTGATCGTGATGGAGCGTAAACAGTGAGCAACAATATTTTTGGTAAGCTACGAGATTTTGTTGGTTTTAATGAGCCAGCGGAATATGAATATGAGTATGACGAAATGGACGGGGAAGACTATCAAGGTCTTTATCAACAAGATCAAGATCAACAACCTTCTCTTGAAGAGCCTCGCGCTCGCCGGAGTCGTTTTCGCGATCGCCCGATGATGACTGAAACAACTACTGTGGGAGCACCAACCATGAATGCAGCCTCAATGAGCAACGTAATTGGTATGCCGGGAGCCGTCAATGGCATTTCTGAAGTAGTGGTGATGGAGCCGCGCTCTTTTGAAGAAATGCCCCAAGTGATTCAGGCTCTGCGGGAACGCAAGTCTGTTGTGCTAAATCTAACGATTATGGACCCTGATCAGGCTCAGCGAGCAGTTGACTTTGTGGCAGGTGGCACCTACGCGATCGATGGTCACCAAGAGCGAATTGGCGAAAGCATCTTCTTGTTCACGCCTAGCTGTGTTCAAGTCAGCACGCAAAATAACGTGGTTCACGAAGTCCCACAGCCTCAAGTTCGCATTCCCCGTGCAACGAACCCCGCTGCAACATGGGGTGGTGAGCAAGTCCGCATGGCACAGTAACATAAGCTGTTAAAAATTAATCATTAGTCGTTGTCGCTTGCTGATTGTAGATTAACGATTGATGATTCATTTTTGCGCTTCTTGATTTGAAGAGCGCGGTCAAACAGCTCAGGAGATGAAATGTCGATTCAACTTGGCATGATCGGTGGCGGGATGATGGGAGAAGCTCTCATTTCCCGCCTTGTTGTTCAAGACGTGTATGCGGCTGAGCAAATTTTAGTGAGCGATCCGCAAGCAGAACGCCGGAAGTTTTTGAGCGATCGCTACGGCGTTCAAACGACTGCTCAAAATTTAGAAGTTGCCCAGGCAGAGGTGCTGCTGTTGGCAATTAAGCCGCAGGTATTTGATCGAGTTGCGGCTGAGCTTGCAGAGGATAAAACCCCATTGCTGGCACTGATCTTATCGATTCTGGCAGGCACACCCTTAGAAAAATTAGAACGGGCTTTTCCTGGAAAAGCGGTGATCAGAGCGATGCCCAATACTCCTGCAACCGTTGGCGCAGGAATCACTGCGATCGCGCCGGGTCTGCTTGCTCAACCCCATCACTTAGAAGCAGCAACGCACATTTTTGCAGCGGTTGGAGAAGTGGTAGAAGTGGCAGAGTCCTATATGGATGCCATTACAGGTTTATCTGGCTCTGGTCCAGGGTATGTCGCCCTGATGATCGAAGCCTTGGCGGATGGCGGGGTCGCAGTAGGATTGCCGAGAGCGATCGCTACAAAACTTGCCGTTCAAACCGTTAAAGGCTCCGCCCAACTGCTGCAAAACACTGGAATGCACCCGGCTCAACTAAAAGATCAGGTGACTAGCCCCGGCGGCACTACTATTGCTGGTATTGCTCATTTAGAGCGTGCTGGAGTTCGCTCTGCTTTGATTGAGTCTGTTCGCGCTGCCTACGTGCGATCGCAGGAATTAGGCAAGTCATAAGTCTTTTAGGGTTGCTGAATTAAACATACTAAAAAGGGACAGGAGTTACTAAGTAGCCCCTGTCCCTTTTTTCAGAGAACTTTAAGCAGAAGTGAAGGAGATTTGGAAGAAACCGCTGCCTCCCACCTTACCTAGAGAATCTACAATCGTGAATTGGAAGCCATCGCTGGAACCAACCCCAGAATAGCTGTAGAGGACAACGCCATCCGTAATATCCTTCTGGCTAAAGGTTTGTCCTGTAGTCAAAGGTTGACCAGCGCGACTTAATGATCCCGCACTGGGTAGCGATCCTAATCTAAAGAGTACTTCAGCCGGTAGGTTATCACTATCCGTTGCCCGTAAGATGCTGCTGCTAATCTGACGAGTTGCCGGAGTTCCCGCAGTTAGCGTTAATGGAAGATTAGTCACTATAACCGGCGCATCATTTACAGGGGCAACTGCGATATTGATAATGCCAGGAATCGGCGCAGATAAACCATCTCCTACCACAAAGGTAAAGGCATCTGCCGGCTGTTCGCTACCGTTATGCTGGTAGCTAATTAAGCCGTTATTAATATCTTGCTGGGTAAAGATAGCGCCAGTTCCAAGACTTAGGCTTCCTCTGAGTAACGCTCCGAAGATTGGCTGACCTTGTAGGGTATAGCGCACTTCAGACGGCAGATTATCCGGATCAGTGGTGAACAGCACGTTTCGCAGATTGCGAGAGGTGCCCTCATTCAGAGACACTGAACCAGTCGAAACCAGCGTGGGCGCATCATTAATCGCAGTGACAGCAATATTGAACGATCCCAATACCGTACTGTTGCCATCTGTCACCGAGAAGTTGAATCCATCCGTAGGCGACTCAGCACCATTATTCTGATAAATCAGCAGACCATTGTTGATATCTTCCTGGGTAAAGGTTTGACCTTGGCTCAACGGCGTGCCGCCGAACTGTAGTTCTCCTGCATTCAGGTCACTCTCTAAGGTGTAAACGAGTTCAGCAGGATCAGGGTTATCCACATCTGTGAACGACAGGAGAGTATCCAAAATTGCGCTACTCGCCCCTTCAGAGAGAGCCAGCCCCGTATTGACCAATGCCCTCGGTGGATCATTAAACGGCAGAATCGCAATATTGAAGGTCTCTGGTGTTGCTGGCAAGAGCGTTCCACCATCCGAAATTTGGAAGGTGAAGCTATCTGAGGTTGCCTCGCTGCCGTCTTGGGCATATCTCAGGCGGTTGCTGTCAATATCTGCCTGAGTGAATCGGCTACCTGCCGTCAGCGTGGTAAATCCGGCTCCATTAGAGATACGTAACTGTCCGGCGGTTGGTGTTCCAGCAACCACGTAACTAATCTGAGCCGCAGTGTTGTCTACATCCGTTGATCGAAGCAAACTGTTGCTGATGATGACATTCGTTGGAGTTCCGCTACTTTCACCAACGGTTAAGGTGTTGACGGATAGCAAAACCGGATCATCATTCACCGAAGTCACATTGATTGTGACAGTGCCGATCGCCGGAACTATTGAACCAGAACCCGTTGCTCCTAGATCACTGATGTTAATAGTTAGCCGATCGGTGCCAGAGAAGTTGGCATTGGGTTGGTAGCTGACGTTGGCAAAGGCACTCACAAAGTCGGCGATCGCCCCTGTAAAGGTAACGAAACGACCGCCATTCGAGCCACCTGTCACATTCAGCCCAGCAGCTTGTGGCAACGTAATCGTCCCTTGCTGTACCGAGAGTATGACCCGGACAGGACTGCTACCCGAATCAATATCGGTAAACTGAATCGCATTCGCTCCACTAAACACCAGTGGCGTTAGCGGATCTTCCTGAATGGTCTGGGTTCCAGGCAAGGTCAATGTTGGCGCATCATTCACCGGAGTGACGATGATAGTGAATAGTTGCGGAGCCGAAGTGTCCTGTCCACTGCCAGGGGTAAGCCCACCGTCATCAGTTAACTGAACCGTCACTACCGCTGTGCCGTTGGCATTCGGCGCAGCGGTATAAGTTAGCGTCCCCGTTGGGCTAATGGTGGGTGCCACTGAGAACAGCGATGGATTATCGTTCGCAACCAAGAAGCTCACCGTCTGCGAACTGCCTTCACCCGCACCGGCGGTAATGTTAGAGGCAAAACCAGGCACCGTTCTGATTCCGCTATCTTCAGCAGATGTCGTTTGAGTGGAGCCTTGAGTAAAGGAAGGTGCATCATTGACGGGCAGCACATTAATCGTGAAGACATAAGGCGCTGCTGCATTCACCCCGCCATTCGCGGTGCCGCCGTTATCTCGCAACGTTGCCGTGATTACCGCAGAACCAAAGGCATTAGGAGCAGTTTGGAAGGTAAGCAATCCAGTCGTTGCATCGATCGTAGGTCTTGCATTAGACAGGAACAGGTTTGGATTGCTGTTTACAATGCCAAAGCTGAGGGTTTGAGCCGCTTCGTTAGTTGGTCCAACGGACAGATCAGTGGCGATTTGAATGCTCTGAGCCACATCATCCTCAAGCACGTCAAACTGGGTCAATGGCGAGGGAGTGAAGGTGGGGGCATCGTTCACCGATTGCACCACAATCGTAAACAGTTGTGCCGCAGAAGTGTCTACTCCACCATTATCAGTCCCCCCATCATCTTGCAGACTCACCGTGACAACTGCTGTTCCAAACGCATCCGGTGCCGCCGTATAGGTGAGAGTGCCCGTTGTTGGGTCAATCGCAGGAGCGACACTAAACAAGGAGTCGTTATTGGTACTAACCAGGAAGTTCGCCGTTTGAGTACTTTCATTTGCCAACGTTGTGGTCGGACCAGAGCGAATGTTGGTTGCCCAGCCACTGACCGTGACAGCAGCGGCATCCTCGTTAATAGTCTGATTGCCTCCCTTTGTGAAAGAGGGCGCGTCATTCACAGGGTCAATGGTGATAGTCAGAACAACCGGGTCAGAGGTGTTGATGCCACCATTAAGAATGCCACCGTTGTCTCTGAGAACCACAGTCACGTTTGCCACCCCATTTGCATCGGCGCGCGGCGTATAGGTGAGCGCGCCCGTTAAGGCGTTGATCGCTGGAGGCGTTTGGAACAAGCTAGGGTTATCGTTGCCTGTGACTAGGAAAGACAATGACTGCGATTCATTCGGCGCACCGGATGAAATACCCGTTGCCCAACCCGGAACAGTCACTTGAGGCGCTGCTGTGGTTGATGAGCCAGATTCATTAATTGTGAAGCTGGTGGCAATGGGTGTAAAGGTTGGCTTGTCGTTAATGGCAGTGACGTTCAGGCTAATGAATTTCGTTACGGATAACGATCCAGATAGCCCGGTGGCGCCTTGGTCGTCCACTGTCACCGTGATGCGATCGCTGCCAAAGTAATTGGGGTTACCTTGATACACCAGCCCCGCGAGTGCCGCTTGGGCATCCGCCAATAAGCCGGTAAAGGTTAGAGAACTGCTGCCATTGGTTGTGTCATTGATAAAGCTGAGCGAGCCATTGTCAATGACGGTCAACGTCCCATTGGGAGCAGTCAGGGTTATCTGAATCGGGCTATCTCCAGAGTCCACATCATTCAAGGTCAGGTTCAGTGCGGTCGTTGGGAGATCCTCGCCCACTGTAATGGTTGCAGTTGGCACCGTTAGCGTAGGCGCATCATTGACCGCAATCACGTTCATGGTGACGATCTGAGTGGTGGGCGTTGTGCCGTCTGTCACATTGATAGTGATTTGCTCAGTTCCGTTAAAGTCTTGCGTTCCTTTGTATTTCAGACCGCTTAGGGCACCTGAGATTGCACTAGGAATGCCGCTAAAGGAAATAGAACCTGTACCATTTCCTGTTAAACCGCTTAATCCAATGGTGGAACCCAATACTAAGGTGCCGCCAAACTCGCTAGTGAGGGTTACTGTTAGCGGCGTGGAATCTGGGTCGGTGGCGTTGATGCGATTGATGCCGGAGAACGTGAATTGAGTATCTTCATTCACATTTAAGAGTGCGGCAGTGGGTATGGTGATTGTGGGCGCATCATTAACGGGATTGATCGTGAGGCTAAACGTGGATAGAGGCAAGGTGCCGGTTGAGCCATCGGATGCAGTGAATGTAAAGCGATCGCTGGTTCCCTCACTGCCGTTATTCACATAGGTCAGCAGCGTGGCGCTAATATCTGCTTGGGTGAAGGTTTGCCCAGAAGAAAGCGTGGTGCCATCCCTCAGAAGAGAACCACGGGTTGGCGCAGCACTAAGGGTATAGATTGGGCTAAGCGCCGGACCATCGGGATCGGTGATGAGAAGCTCTGTATCACTAATGATCAGCGTGTTCTCTTCATCAACTACTGATCCGGTGTTCAATACGATTTTGGGTCTATCGTTTACTGGAGTGACGGAGATATTGAAAGTTTGAACGCCTGCCGCCGCACCAGCCGTATCCGTTACGTCAAACACAAAGTTGTCAGTTGTCGTTTCACTACCGTTGTGTTTGTAGGAGATGAGACTGCCGTCGATGTCTGCTTGAGTAAAGGAACTAACAGCAACACCTGCTTTCAGGAGGGTGCCATTAGCCGGAGCGGAAGAGACGTTGAAGGTTAGCTGCGAAGATACATTATCCGGATCGGTTGCGCTGAGAATGGATTTAGTCAGGAGAACCACGCCTTCTTCTAGAAGCGTAACGCCGAAGTTGGTGGCAATGGTGGGCGCATCATTGCTAGGGGTGATGTTGATGCTAAAGGTGGTTAAACCAATTAACCCAGGTGCGCCTAAGCCAGAGGTTGCTCCATCGGAAGCGGTGAAAGTAAAGCGATCGCTCGTAAACTCGCCGCCATTGTGGACATAAAAGACCTGACCACTATTCAACTCTGTTTGGGTAAAGGTTCCTCCAGCCGACAGTGTCGTGTTGCGACTGAGTAGAACACCCCGCTGAGGTTCATTTCCTAGCGTGTAAGTCGTTTCTCCCGGTCCATCATTGTCTGTAATCAGCAAGTTGCCGCTATTGAGCGCAGTAGTAGCGCCTTCGTCCACCGTCAGACTGACGTTATTCGATAGCCCAGGAGCATCGTTGACGGAAACAACATTGATGTTGAATGTCGCCGGATCTCCAAGCGTACCCGACTGGTCTGTAATGGTGAATGAGAAGCTATCCGATGAAGCCTCTGAGCCATTCTGTTGATACCTCACCAGCCCACTATTAATATCCGCCTGAGTAAAGCTGGTGACTGCCGTTCCATTGAGCGAGATACCCCCACCCAATGGTGCGGTCGCAACCGCATAGGTAATCTGAGAAGCTAGACCATCCGGATCAGTTGCATTAAGCAGCGAACTGGAGAAGCTAACACTTCCCCCTTCTGTTACGGTAGCCTGCGGGTTAGTCGTGAGTAAGATGGGCAGATCGTTGACCGGAAGAACACTGATGCTAAAGGTTTTGGGTGCCAGCAGAGTGGTATTACCCGACTCATCGGTAAAGGTAAACGTGAAGGCATCTCTGGTCGTTTCACTGCCGTTTTGTTGGTAAGTAACCAGACCATTGTTGATGTCGTCTTGCGTGAAGATGCCACCCACGGAAATAGGGGAACCGGCTACGGCTAGCTGCCCGTTTAGTGGAGCAAGAGCGCCGACGGTATATCGAATGAAGGGTGGAGCGCTGTCAGAGTCGCTAATATTTAGCTCAACATTGGATAGGGTAAAACTACTGCCTTCACTGAGGGTCAAACTTGGGTTGGTTGTTAATAAAACAGGAGGTCTTTTTACTCCCAGCACAAAGATATCAAAGGTCGATGGGGCGGTCGTGTTGACACCATCCGAAACGGTGAAAGTAAAGCTATCGCTGTTGGTAGAAGTCCCGTTATGCACGTAGGAGACACGACCGGCATTCAAATCGGCTTGGGTGAAGGTATTCGCCACAGTAGAGTTGAGAAAGAGCGTCCCTTGAGCCGGTGAGCCTGTGACTGAGAATGTAATAAAATCTTGAGCCGCCGCAGATAAAAGCTCAGCATCGGTTGCTCTCAAAAGAGAATTAGTAATGACCCTGGTTGAGCCAGTGCTGACCGTCGTTCCTGCATTAGTGACTAGTACTGGCGCATCGTTTTCCTGCAACACTGAGATGCTGAACGTGCGCTGGGCTGGCACCAAGAACCCACCCGCACCATCGGTTACGGTAAAGGTAAATCGGTCACTACCCGGTATATCGGCTCCGTTTGTGTCGTAAGTTTCACTGCCATTCTGTTGGTATCTCAGATTACCGCCATCAATGTCTGCTTGGGTAAAAGTATTGCCCAATGTCAGCGGCTGCGCTCCACCTAAAACATTCAGCAGCAATGTACCCCTCGTAGGCGAACTGTTTAAGCTATAGACAATTTGAGATGCCCCTTGCTCCACATCGGTAACGGACAGACTGCTGCTGCTAATGGTAGTTGTCGATCCTTCTGCAACCGTGACGGGCGCAAGAGAAACCAAAACAGGCAAGTCATTAACTGGAATGGTACTAATGCTAAAGGTCGTGTCGGGAATTGAGCCACCCTGACCATCAGATACGCTGAAGATAAACCGATCGGTTAGATTAACTTGTTCGCTACCGTTTTGCTGATAGACGAGCCTTCCCTGATTAATATCTTGCTGAGTGAAAATATCACCCGTGCTGATTGCGGCTCCATTACGCAGCAGACTGCCATTGGCAATGTTAGGTGCGACGGCTAGTTGATAAGTTAATTGTGTGGGTGAATTATTTGCATCTGTGACCAAGAGCAAGTTACTGCTAATCGTTCGTAATGATGACTCGTTAATCGTGAGTGGACCGCTAGAAACCAACACAGGCGCGCTATTTGCCTGCAAGCTTAGCTCGTAAGAGCTAGCCGCACCCGTCGCACCCGCAAAGACTCGAACATAGTAAGTCCCGCTAGCAAGATTCAGGTTTGTCAGGCTTTCGGGTGTTATGGATCCGTTACTTGAAGAGGCAACCACTCCTCCACTACTGTTCAAAATTTGTACGTTTAAGTCACCGGTTAGGGGAGCACCCCCTACGCCATTTAGGTTCAAGCCAACCAGCGATCGCGCATTCAGTGAGAATCTATAGTAATCATTCGGATCACTGGCTGTAATAGAATCACGGTAAATTCCGCTGGCATTTAAGGTGCCTATATTGAGGGATGCCGCCAAGGTGTTTCCGGCTGCATCTTGCTGGACGACGGGCAGCGATCGCGTCCGAGGTGCAGCGGGTTGCCAATTCGCGCCATTAACTGTAGTAATTGGAACCACTGCCGTGCGGGTTGTGCCGTCCATTAGCCAAACTTGGTTTGCCCCTGTAGAGAAGTTGCGGAAGAGAATATCATTCCGTCCATCCCCATTAAAATCTCCAACAACTTGAGGAGTAAAAGCAGGTGAAGCAAGCAAACTAGTGGAGGAAGCCAAGGTTGTTCCATTCAAGAACCAAACTAAATTGGCACGCGTAGTAGAGTTATGCCACAGCAAGTCAGGAGAGTTATCATTATTGAAATCACCAACTCCCTCAACGCGCCAACCCGCACCAGGCAAAGATCCTATAGTTACAGTGCTGGCTATAGAAGAGGTTGAATTTAATAACCAAGCGCTAACCGTACCAGTCGCAATATTTTGAAAAATAAGATCTGGAACAGTATCACCATTCAGATTGGCAACTCCAGCAATAACCACCCCGGCATTGGGTTCACGAGGTAGGGTAAAAGAGCCAGTTCGCTGACCGCTAGCATTGAGCAGCCAACCCGTATTAGTGCCTATGGGAGCAGCGGTGGTGCCATAGTAGCGAAAAACAAGATCACCAATTCCATCATTGTTGAAATCACCTGAGCCTGAGATTTGCCAGCCAGTATCTGGAATGCTTTCAATGACAGTATTAGCAGCCAAGGTTGTGCCAGCCAGTGTCCAGAGGCGATTTACGCCATTAGCATAATCACGCCAAACCAAATCAGTCCGAACGCCTGTATCGCTTCGCACATTAAGCGTGTAGTTTGTGCTAGGAGTAGTGTTGGGAGGGTCAGCAGGATCAGTTGGAGCACCCGGAAGCACTCGAATGAAATAGTCCCCTGGAGGAAGAACGGTGTTGATTGTTTCAATCAACGATCCTTGATTAAGGGACTGAAGTAGAACACCACCAACGGAGACCACCGCGTCACTGGCATCAACAATGGCAACATCTGCATTGGCGCTTAAACCTGTCAGGGCTAGGTTAAAGCTGCTATTTTTATTTAGCGTAAATTTGTAATAGTCCACATCGCCGAACTCTACGGAGTCGGTAAATGTTTTTGTATTTGTACCTAAGGAAATCGGA
Organism: Leptolyngbya sp. CALU 1928; assembly: GCF_056784215.1. NCBI lineage: Bacteria > Bacillati > Cyanobacteriota > Cyanophyceae > Leptolyngbyales > Leptolyngbyaceae > Leptolyngbya > Leptolyngbya sp. CALU 1928. Next base: position 653,412 of record NZ_JBXBCE010000001.1, read on the forward strand.
AGAGCGGTACTTAGGGTATTTCCAATACTGTCAGGCATCGCGGCTATCACCCCATCAAATGGCATTGCTATGATGCCCTATGAGTTGATCTTGGCATACACACGTTACACAACGTTACAAAAACCGCCGAGCAGCTTGAAGAAACGTGAATTTACCCTAGCCAGCCAGCATTTTATACAATAACTCCCAAGGGGAAACAAAGCGTATCCTATTTTCTTAGATTCGGCTACCGTGAAGTTGCCGTTTGCGATCGCCCTTTCTCATTCCCCTAATCACTTCATTCTGCTAAACCGCTGCTTGTTGTCTCTGATAAAGCGACCAGTACAATCCCTTGCTTTTGAGCAGATCATCATGGGTGCCCTTCTCTACCAGAACCCCTTTTTCCAACACTAAAATCAAATCTGCTTTTTTCAATGGTGCAAATCGGTGAGCAATCAGAAAAACAGTGCGATTGGCTGAAACACGCTGTAGGTTTTGCAAAACTTGCTGCTCGGTTTCACTATCCAAAGCACTCGTTGCCTCATCCAGCACTAAAATTGGAGCTTGCGAAAGAAACAGGCGCGCCAATGCTAACCGCTGCCGTTGTCCACCCGATAGGGCTGTGCCTCGTTCCCCAATATTGGTTTCATACCCATGGACTTGATCACTAATAAAGTCATGGGCAGCCGCTAAGCGAGCCGCTTCAACGACCTGTTCGGCTGTGACATTGGGGTTTCCAAGGCTGATATTGTCAAAAACCGTGCCGTTAAACATGAAGTCTTCTTGCAGCACGACCCCAATTTGTTGTCGCAAAGACACCAAATCTGCGCTTTTAATGTCAAATCCATCGACCAAAATTCGTCCGGATTCCGCTGGATAAAGCCGCTGAATCACTTTAGAAAGAGTGCTTTTTCCTGAACCACTTCGACCGACTACGCCTACGAGCATTCCTGGCTCAACCGTAAAAGAAATCCCTCGTAATACTGGTTCTTGATTGGGGTGGTAGCGGAAAAAGACTTGATCAAATATAACTTGCCCTTGTAAGGGGGGTAGCACTAAGCCAGTGCCTGCTTCGGTTTCGGGAGCCGTGTTAAGAATATCGCCAATGCGATCAACTGAAAGCAGGACTTGCTGAAGCGTTTGCCAAAGCTGAATCAATCGCAGCAAGGGTCCCGTCATGCGACCAGATAGCATTTGAAATGCAACCAGTTGACCAATTGTCAGCTTTTGCTCAATCACCAGCTTTGCTCCAAACCACAGGATAAGCACGGAAGAAAGTTTAGTGAGGAAGTCCGCAATGTTGCCACTGATGTTAGAAGTCGTTGAAGCTTTGAAGCTGGTGCGAATAAATCTGGCAAATAGTCCTTCCCAGCGTTCCCGCGAAACTGGCTCTGCTGTATGAGCTTTAACCGAGTGAATGCCCGTCACCGTTTCAACTAAAAAGGATTGACTGTCGGCACTGCGGTTAAAGGTTTCATTGAGCCATCCTCGTAAAATTGGGGTTGCAATGATGGTTAAAGCTGCGAACAGAGGTAATACTGCTAGCGCCACCCAGGTTAGGGTGACACTGTAATAAAACATGACCGTTAGATAAACGCTGGCGAACACTGCGTCTAAAACGACCGTCATGGCAGTGCCGGTGAGAAAGCTACGGATATTTTCTAGCTCTTGCACCCGTGCAACCGTATCGCCAACCCGTCGTGCCTCAAAGTAGGATAAGGGCAGCCGCATCAGGTGTCGAAAAAGCTGAGCCGAAAGACTCAGGTCTAGCCGTCGTGCAGTATGGGTAAAAACGAACAGGCGCAGTGTTCCCAAAAATGCTTCAAAGAATGCCACCGCTAAGAACGCAAACGCCATGACATCCAAGGTGGACAGACTGCCCTGCACCATAACCTTGTCAATGATGACCTGCGTCAAAATTGGACCTGCCAAACCCAAGATTTGCAGGGTGAAAGAGGCTAACAGCACTTCACTCAGGAGTTGGCGATAGCGCCAGACGGCTGGCAAGAACCAAGATAAGCCAAAGCGTTCTTGCTTTTGAATCGTTTCAACTTGCCATAGTTGCCCGTCCCAAACCGTTTGGATAATCGAACGAGGAATGCTTTCGCAGGTTCTGTTGGGGTTCAAGGGATCGGCAATAATTAAGCGATCGCCCTTCGTGCTATAAACCACCACCCAATGAGCCGATCCCTTAGACGCATTATTTTGAAACGTTGATGATGACGTGTCTTGGTCTTGCCACATCATTAGAACGGGATACTCTAGCCGCCGCAAACCCGTCCAATCAATCCCTTGACTACTGCGTAAATCAATATGACGTAACTGCAACCCTACTTTTTCAGCCGCTTCAATCACATCCGCTGGACGTTGACTAGACAGTTGCCGCTGCACCCAATCCAACTGGGTCGAAATTTGCAAATGATTGGCTACCATGGTCAGGCAGGCAGCAGGAGTATTCACACCTGCCACAAAGGGAAAGCCAGTCACAGGCTGGGGGGCGTTATCTGTTTTAGGTTGAAGACGAATTCGGTGAGATGCCCAGTAACTTTCTAACGCTGGAGTAGCGATCGCTTGCCATAGATCGGTTCGCCAAGTTACCAACTCCACATCCTTCTCTGCCGCCCTTGCCTTCCAAGCTCCCGGCAACTCCAGCAAATCTCCCACCCAGTCTCCCGCTTTGAGAATGATAGACTGATCATCTTCAGGCACCAAGCGCACCTTGCCCTTGACGATATACCCTTGCATCCCAGGAGAATCAGTTGCCCAAATGACCTCTCCTAGACCATAGCGGCGAACTTCTGCTTGCTGCTGAAACTGAACCTGTTGGTCTGCATTCAGCAAGCTAAGCGGCGGAGAATTCCAAGGCAGATTGGTGGTGAGATCAGTTGCAATCATGAAGAGTTCCTGGACTAATGCGTTTAAGGGATGGGGGTAACCAGACTTCGTAAGACATCAACAGCGCTACTTTAACAAATGGAGCAAATTAAACAGTATGAAGAAACTCAGAGTGTTACTCGTTCACTTGCAGCTTGACCGTCATCGCTTGTATTTTTTCAGTGAGCCATTTCTCAAATAATTCACCCTGCATCGTTTGCTTGAGTTGGGCATCCTCTAAAGTCGCAGGCAGAAATTGTTCAACCCGAAAAATTGCCCAGTAACTCTCAATTGGCATAGGACCCACCACACTTCCCGGCTCAACCGAATCCAGTGCTGACCTAAGGACATCGGGCATTGTGCCACGGCTCACCGGTCCCATCATGCCATTGGCAACTCGCTCATCTGCCTTGGAGTATTCGCGAGCAAGTTGCTCAAAACTACCGCCTTCAGCAATTTGAGTATGCAGTTCTTCTGCCATTTCTTTGCTTTCTACCACAATGCGCGACAGTACAATCCGATCGAGCATCAACTTCCGTTCAATAAAATGCTCTTGTAGACGAGGTTCGGTCACCTGAGCCTTAAGTTTTTCAAGCTTAAAGCTGTTTTTAATTTGATCATGAAATAAGTCATAGGTTGTGCCATTCCGCACGAGCCAGTCTTGAAACGATTGCTGATCGGTCAATTGATTTTGCAAACGGAAATCAACCGATGCTTGTTCCACCGCAGCAGGGTTAATCTCCAACCCTTCGCGAGTGTTTAATTCTTGTTCTAGAACATACTGGCGCAAAACATCTCCAATAAATACTTGTAATTTTCCGCCCATTTGCAGGTAGCGTAAACATTGCCTCAGCGAAAGAGGCTTTTCGTCCACAATGAGGAGTGCATTTGGTTCTGTGACGTTTGCGACGTTTGCTTCCATGAATCTCTAACTCTGAATTTTTTTTGAGGACTGTCTCGTCTGAAATTATCGCTTTTTCCTGAAGGTTTTTTGCAGACTGTAAGATTTGGTGATAATGAGATTTGGTAATAACTGAAGTAAGGCGCAGACAACTCAGATCGTCAACAGATAGATTGCTTGGGATGGTGTCGAATGCTTAAAGATTTAAGCCTAATGAATGCTGAGAAGAGTGATTAAGGGCGCGATCGCTTGCCTATCTTATAAACTATCAACCGTATGATTTGTCTAAAGATGTAACGAGTTTGAAACATATAGGGCGCGATCGCCTCCTCCACCCCTCTCAAAAAATAAATAGATCTGGAATCCGACCGGGGAACCGGGGTTTATGGCATGATCTAAACAGTGATTATGTAATTTAGATAGCAGAAAGGAATTAATTGGTTATGGCTCTCTACCTTGGCGACACAGTGCCCAACTTTACCCAGCAATCCTCCGAAGGAGAGATTAACTTCTACGATTGGGCAGCCGATAGCTGGGTTGTGCTTTTTTCTCACCCTGCCGACTACACGCCCGTTTGCACCACAGAGCTTGGCGAAGTTGCTAAACTCAAGCCTGAATTTGACAAGCGAAATGTTAAAACCATTGCTTTAAGTGTAGATGACGCAACCTCCCATGCTGGCTGGATTGGAGATATTAATGAAACTCAAAAAACAACCGTAAACTATCCAATCTTGGCAGATGCGGATAAGAAAGTGTCCGACCTTTACGACATGATTCACCCAAACGCCAATGCAAAGGTGACCGTGCGTACCGTTTTTGTAATTGACCCCAGCAAAAAGCTTAGGTTGAGCCTGACCTATCCACCGAGTGCAGGTCGCAATTTTGATGAAATCTTGCGGGTAATTGACTCGCTGCAATTGACCGACAACTACAGCGTAGCCACTCCAGCCAATTGGAAAGATGGCGATGACGTGGTAGTAGTGCCTACAATTCCTACCGAAGAAGCGAGGCAGAAGTTTCCTAAAGGCGTGACTGAAATTAAGCCCTACTTGCGAACCACTCCCCAACCTAATAAGTAACTAGCTCAGGGAATTAGGCGATTGAAACAAAAGGGAGATGCTCATCATCTCCCTTTTTGTTGAGATCTAGAAAAGGCGATCGCTCGCCTTACCCATTTTGGAAAGCAGGCTACAGCGCGATCTCGCTCATCCTCTTCCCTTTATCCCCGCAACTCATCTAGCTTAGTTCGCACCGATTGAACATCCTGCCACATCAACCATTTGGGCTGTCCCACCTCCCGCGATTGGTTTCTAAGCAGATATGCCGGGTGAAAGATTGGCATATACAACCGACCATCCTGCTCAATCCACTGCCCCCGCACTTTAGTAATTCCCTGCTTAATTCCCAGCAAATTCAACAGGGCAACTTTCCCAGTCAGTAAAATAATTTTGGGATCGACCAACCGAATTTGCTCTAATAAGTAGCCTTTGCAAGCTGCTGCTTCCGCCGGTTTAGGATCACGGTTTTCCGGCGGACGGCACTTGACCACGTTACAAATAAACATATCTTGATCGCGCGTTAGCTTGACGGATGCCAAAATCTTATCGAGCAGTTCGCCCGATCGCCCCACAAACGGTCGTCCGGTGGCATCCTCAGTTTGCCCTGGACCTTCTCCCACAATCATGACATCAGCGTTCAAATTGCCTTCTCCCACTACGGCATTCGTGCGCGTATGACCCAGTTCACATCGATAACAGCGGTTGCAATGTTCTTTCATCGCATCCATCGTGGCGTAAGTTCCTACCGGAATTGGAACTTTAGCATCCACTGGAATTTGCTCCGGGTCAATCGGCGGCGAGACAGTTGGGATATTAGATAAATTGAATAGGTCGATTTGGTTTTCGGCAGTCATGACTTGGGAAAATGATTTGATACCTTTGGGTTAGCGTAGGACAGGTCTGAGAATTTTTCCAGTGTCAGTCGGCAGATTCAGACAAACTTAGGCATGATGGAGAAAATCCCACTATTAGGTTGCTGGGGTCACCATGGCTGATCATTCATCGCCTCTGCGTTCAAATCCAACGGTTTTTGCAAATCGGCTGGAGGCAGGCAATTGCTTAGCCGCAGCGGTTCTGGCTATCTTGGAAGCTCAAACGTCAACTAACCCACCTGAGGCAACCGATCGCTTTGTAGTTTATGCGTTGCCAAGGGGCGGAATTGCAGTGGCGGCTCCAATCGCCCAGGCGTTGCATTGCCCACTGGATGTAATCGTGGCAAAGAAGATTACTCGCCCTGAAAACCCAGAACTCGCGATCGGGGCTGCCACATCAAATGGACATGTTTTGTGGCTAACCCAAGGGAAAGTATTTCCTTCTACCCTTTATGAACAAATGTTGCAGCAAACCCAAGAGCGTGCCCAAGCTCAATGGGAACAATTGGCACCGTTTAGTCCGCAGGTCGATCCAACAGGGGCGATCGCGCTGCTCGTAGACGACGGGATTGCCACAGGAATGACAATGGCAGTGGCAGCCCAAGCCCTACGCGCCAAAAATCCGGCTGAGATTTGGATTTGCGTTCCCGTGGCACCGCCAGAGATTATGCCCCAGTTGCAAACTTGGAGCGATCGCGTGGTGGTGCTGGCAACTCCTCAACCGTTTCAAAGTGTCAGCCGATTTTACAAAGAGTTTCCCCAAGTGAAGATGGAAGAGGCGATCGAGTGTTTAAGAAAGAGGAAAGAGCTTGGGTAGGTGTTTCTTTTAGGTCTAGCCAATTGTTGCTGGCTGCATTATCCTACAGGTAGTTTTGCAGAATTTTGTATGAGACAATGGCGTGCCTGGTGGCGTGGGTTGGAGATGACGAGTCGATATAACCCGCCCCAACTGGTAGAAGCGGTTATGTTGGGCTTGTCCCTAGCGCTTTGTGCAGCATGGTGGGTTCGGCAAGATTGGCAGTATTTGACCCTGTGCCTTAGCTACCTATTTGGTGCGATCGCCTCTATTTTGGTGCGCGAGTGTGTCATGCCTTCACCCCACACAAAGCGGGTGCGCCTCACCGCGATCGCCTGTTTTTTGGCGCTAGCTTCCGCCGCCGGGTTCTATTTTTTTCAAACCCATCTAATTTAGTGAGCGGCTATTCCTGGGACAAGCAACGTCACGCTTCGCGCGATCGCCTAATCTTGTCCTTTACCAGGTTCATCCTCAAAGAGTTGAACCGAATCCTAGCGAACTGTAAACCTATCTAAAAGGTGGGAGAGATTTTGATATTGGCTTGGAACGAAAAATTAGCCTTAGCCGTCTCAAGATCTCAATACAATTGCGCTACGTTTTAGTTTTATGCTGCCAAAAAATATAAATACTCGAATCTTGCTTTTGCCCGTGCTGTTCGTGGGGCTGGCTTCTGCAATTGGCTCCATCTCTGCGGTGAATGCGGAACTAACTCAAACTAAACCGTCATCTAACGAGCCACTGAACCAGGTGAAGCCAAGTCCAACTCTAACTTCTGCCCCGACGGCGGCGATCGAATCAGTCGATTTCTCTGCCCCTTCCCAGCGAACCCTACAAAAAACCGCAGGGTTTTCAGCCGATGGACGCTACTTTTTATATTTAGAAAGCTGGCGAGATTTAGGGGCAGGAATTCCCAAATCAGCACTACACATGGTAGATGTGACAAAGAATGCCTGTGTTGAGGCAGGCTGCGTGGAAACTCAGTATGGTGAAGTTGATGCGGGGTTAAGTTTGGAAGTAGCGGAAAAGAATTTACTGAAACAAACCCAAGCTCTACGAAAAAATCTTCAGCTAGAGGCTCCGGTGGCTGGCACGAGTTTGCCCGTCACGCAGCGATCGCGCACTCCTGACGGCACCGAAACAGCCACCGTGGATCTAGGAACAGGCAAACCCGCGATCCAAATTCGGTTGCAGCAAAAAGCCACAGTTTCATCCATGTTTGGGGGCACTGCTCAAAAAGATCAGGCATTTCTGCAAATGCAAGTCAACTATGGCGGGAAAACAAGGGCGCTTGGTTTAAGTCAAGATGAGACGGTCGATTTTTCCATCCGCGAAGTGGTGCTATCTCCCAACGGCAAAAATATTGTGGTGCTGCTAACTTCCACTCAACGCGCTTTTGAGGGCACTTTGGGTAAAACTCTCGTTCAGGGGTTTGAGCTATAGGAGCAGGTTTCAGGTGCCGGGTTTCAGGTGCCGGGTTTCAGGTGCCGGGTTTCAGGTTTTAGGAGTATGGGGTGCGTTTTTAAACTCCGCACTCTGCACTCTGCCATTGCCTAACTGCCTGGAACTTGAGTGGATAGACTGCCTTTCATTTCGCGGATTAGTTGGGCGTAGGTTTCTGAGGGGCGATCGCCCAAATGATCTTCCACGATGCGATCGCTGCCCTGGGTAAAATCGATCGAAAGCAACCCAAATCGCGGCGTATACGATCCCCACTCGTAGTTATCCGTTAGCGACCAGTGCATATAGCCCACCATCGGCACGCCTTCTTTGATCAAGCGCTCTACTTGAAACACATGGGCTTTCAAAAACTCGCTGCGTTGTAGTTGATCCCCGCGACGAGATGCCACGCTGTTATCGGGTTTGCGCCGTAACGCCATGCCGTTTTCTGCAATCAAAATCGGATAATTGCCAATTTCCTGAGCATAAAACTTACAGAAAAAATGCAACCCTTCTGGCAAACTGCGCCAATCCCACCATTTGCTGGTGATGCCACTCATCAGCCAGCCGCGAAAATCTTTCGTCTCAAACTCAAAATCAGAGAATGAGGGCAAGCGAAAAACATGGGCAATAAAAGGATCGTAGTAATCAATCCCAATGAAATCGAACACTTGGGCGCGGGGTGAGGCTTCCAGTTCTTGCAAAAAGCTGCCCAAGTGACGCGCATCAAAGTTACGTCGTCCCAAACGATTGCCAAACCAGTGAGCAAAGCGCCCCAGTTGATAGGGCAAATCTCGCCGAAACGAAAGATTAGCGTTTTTTAGCGCGGCTTCCATTCGTTGAGCGTTAGCGTAGACGTAGGCTTGTAGTTCAGTGGGGTTCACCGATCGCAGCCGCAAACTGAGCAAATCCCAAATGACTTTTTCAGACCAGTAGAGATCACTGCAATAGGTGTTGAGCGATACGCGGGGAGTTACCCAATCTTCGGCTTCATACAGGTCGTGAATTAGGTTGTAAGCCCGTACATGAGCCGCTAGTAAATGGTTGTAGGCGGGAAACACCGACCCGATCCCCACCATGGAATCGGTGGGAAACTGTCCGCTGAGGTAGGTGTTGGAAACCAAAATATTGGGTTCGTTGAGGGTGATATACCAGTGGATTGGAGCAAGCTGATGATGGTCAATCAGGCGACGGTTAATGTGAGCAACGGTGGTTTGAACATACTCGCCAAAGAGATTGATAGTGTCTTCCGCTAGCCATGCATCCAATCCCAGCCAAGCGGGATGGGTGAAGTGATGCAGGGTGATTATCGGTTCCAATCCATAGCGACGACAGGCAGCAATGCGATCGGCATATCCATCCAATGCTTCTAAGTCAAATGCTGGAATTGAATCAGGCGATAGTTCTGGGGAAGGCTGAATCCGCGCCCACTCTAAACCCAACCGAAAGGCAGTTAGCCCCATGTGATGGCAGGCTTGAAAGTCTTCTTCGTAGCGCGTCCAAAATTCTGCGGCTGCGCCCGTTTTCATCACACTGCCGCGCTGCTCACTGAGAAACCAATTGTTTTTAGGTTCTCCTTCGCCGTTGTAGCCGCCTTCAATTTGATAGCCGGATGTTGCGACTCCCCAGAGAAATGTCTCTGCTGCTGTAGGGAGAGCGGAATTAAAATTACTCTGCATGGGCGATCGCGTTTGATTCTATTTCACTTGTTTCTAATTCACTGACTTCTAGCGTCTGCATCACCCGACGATCGCGAAGATCATTCAGGATGTGTTCGGCGATATTGAGTGCCGCCCGTGGTTGCCCTAGCTCTAAGGCTGACTGATGCATTTCGGCAAGGCGATCAGGGCGCTTCAACAGATATTGCACGGCAGGTGCCACCATCTCTAACAATCGTAGCTGCACTCCCGCACCCGCCGCCGCAATCACATCGGCATTTTGCTCTTCTTGCCCAGGAATGGGGTCTACAATCACCATGGGGGTGCCTCGCGCCAAAATTTCGCTGGTAATTAAGCCCCCGGCTTTGGTCACTACCAAATCACTTGCCACGACTAAATCATCGACATAATCGATCTGTTCCAGTTTCCACAATTGGACATAGCCGCTATTGGTCACCTCTTCCAGCGCTTCCGCTAATTTTTCATTTCGTCCAGCCACTACGATTAAAACCATAGGCAATGGACTGGTCAGCAAATCGACCACCATTGATTTGACCCGGCGGGGATTCAAGCCGCCCCCAAATAAGGTGATGACGGGGAGATGATTGGGCAAAGAGTGACGAGATCGCGCTTCTTCCCGCGTTCTTGGCTCCATAATTTCCAGCTTGACCGGAATCCCCGTCACATGCAGCACTGCCGGATTGACACCCCGCTGAATCAGCAAATTGGCGCTGAGACTATTGGGTAGAAAATAGCCACGCACGCCGTGATTAATCCAAGTACTATGGGCGATCACATCTGTTACTACAACATATTGTGGTTTTGCTGTGTGAGCATTTTGCTCCAAAATTTGCAACAAACGGCTAGGAATTTGCTGGACACAGACGATCGCATCGGGATCGAACTCTTTGAGCAACTGTTCCAAATCTGCAAAAAAGGGACGCTCTAGTTTTGCCCAGGTTAGGTTGCTGTCAAGGGATTTTTCCAGATCGCTGATGTCGCTCCCTTCATAAAAGGCTTTGTACAATTGGGGAGCCTTTTCGCTCAATTGCTTATAAGCTTGCGTCACCGCACTTCGGTAAAGCGGATTGGCATAGCTCAAGGCATCTTCGCTACGAACTTCCACCTCTGAAATGCGCTCAAATGCATTACATAATGCTTTCGCTGCATTCAGGTGTCCCGCTCCTAATGAAGCATGTAGGATCAAAATTCGCGTCATAAATTCCCTTGCAGCTTGAATGTGGCAAGACTGTTGCTAGTATGACAGCGATCTTTACATGCTTTACTTAGTTTCTCAAGCTAATTGAGTCGTCCAATAGACGGATTTTTACAAGCTTCAGATAAGTAAGAAAATTGAGTTGCTCAAATGCTGGGCTGAATCGCTTTTTCTTTAAGAATATCCTGGCAAAATTAAAGGATTCAACTTGAAAGGCTCCTCTTTTAGAAAACTCTTTTACAAGAAAATAAACCTTAAACTTAATCAAAGGCTAGAGGCTTAAAGTTGAAAGTAAAAATGTCTGCAAAGCGATTTCCTTGGGCATCTTTAGCCTTACTCATGGTTTGCTATGCCAGCTTTGGTTGGTATCTTGCAGGATTGCCTTCCCCAAAGCCCACCTGGTTAATTGCGGAATGCTATCAGATGATTGGCGAGCCGATGCTCACTGAGCCACAAGCTCGGCAGGAACCCACGGGGATGCAAAAGCGATCGCAATCCTCAAGCGCTGTCAACCCAGAAGTATCTCCAATGCCCAATGGAAACAAAGCCTCCAAAACACTAACACCTCAGCCTAGCAACCTGTGTCAGCTTGCCCTTGTCCACAATTTATTCACTGCCATCTTAGCCATTAGCTGGATCATCGTATCCTCCATTGCATTCATAGCGCCTCTGACCAGCTTCAGCGCTTTTGTCAACCGTTGGTTTCGTTCAGATACAGTCGCATTCACTGCCATCTTTTTACTCGCAGCCTTGGCAGCCGTCATGCTGTATTGGCTGCATGTTTTTACCCAAATTCTGACAATTCTAGCGGCTGAAACCCTAGCCCGAATTGACCTGCAAACAAGAGACGTGAATGGAATGCAATCCTTTTGGCTATTAACAACCGTTTGTCTGATTGGTTTAGGGTTTGGTTGGAGCTGTAATACAATCTGGTAAGGGCAAATGACAAAATTGGAAAAGAGCGAAGATGGAAATAGAAAAGCAGCCTTAGCGGCTGCTGAGTTTGTTAGTGCATGAGGTGAATGATTCTACTGTAGGATACGATCGTGCCAAAACCGATTTGGTTACTATTTTAGATACGATCTAATGAAAATAGACACTCTAAGGATTGGCACAACCTTGAAACACGCCTGTTAAAAATTTCGCAATACTAAGCACACAAGCGTTTAACTGTACCTTCATGCCCTGCGGTAGCTCGACTGCGGGGCAATTTTATTTGCAGTTTTGCTGTAGACGGAGGGCGATGCTTCAGCGATCGCGTCTATTTCAAAAGCCGAAAAATAAATGGGTAGCGGAATGGTTGATCGGGAGTGTTGAGACAATGAAGAATTGCCCAGCCTGTCAAACCCCAATGAATTAACCACCAAATCCCATTAGCTAATCCAAAGGTGATGAACGAAAGAGGAATCAGAATGATTCCGTAAAGCCAAACATTGAAGTGAAAATTAATCGCTTCTCTGGCATTATCTTTCACGACAGGATCATCAGAAACATTTAAAATCGCAATCGGAATTAAGATGGAGATGAAGGTAGCGCTGATAAAAATTGACCCGTGAGCCAATGAGGATAGAAGCTTGCGCTTATCAGAATCAAAAGTATTAGGAGTTTGCATAAAGCACCTTACATTCACTTGGGCTGCACTACATTGCTACTATACTGCGATCGGCCAAGAGCCGCGATCGCAAAAACCCACCCCAAATTAGCGAGGTTTCCGTAGAGCGGCTAAAACAGATCTCTTCGTAACCAGACCCACACCTTGCACCAAAGTTCACTTCAACAATCGATAAATAAAAGGATACCGATAAGGTTTATTTGGCTCGCTGACTGAGTGAACGATCGCAATAATGGGCAAAACAAAACTGGCAATGCCCAACAAGATTAAAAGCGGAAATCCAATGACAATAAATATTAGCAAGGCGAAAACTGCCGCATAGATATAAAGATTAAAGTGAAAGTTAATCGATTCTTTCGCGTTATCTTTAACGACCGAATCATCTGACATGAATAGAACCGCGATCGGAATCCCAATTGAAATCACCGTGGAGCTAAAGAAAATGGCTCCGTGAGACAAAGCAGACAATAGTTTACGACGTTGAGTCAAATCGTCCATAGTGAGTATTCAATCCATACGGTGAGAACTGTGAAGACAGCAAATTTGTGCTAGGCACTGCTCACATATGGTTTAGTCTAACTTTATTCTGATCGGGTTTCATCCAATAAATTCTTGCCCTTGTAGCTCTGTTTAAGGTGCTGCTAGACTTGATATCCTATCGGATAAACTCCGGTTTTCAAGATTTACCTATCCGGTGAATGAATGTCCACTGAAATCCAGGCTGAATTGCAAACCCAGGTTGAGCGTCGCCGTAACTTTGCCATCATCTCTCACCCAGATGCTGGTAAAACCACGTTGACGGAAAAGCTGTTGCTGTATGGAGGTGCGATTCACCAAGCCGGAGCCGTCAAAGCTCGGAGAGCGCAGCGTCATGCCACTTCCGACTGGATGGAAATGGAGCAGCAGCGTGGCATTTCGATTACGTCTACCGTGTTGCAGTTTGATTACAAAGGCTTTCAAATCAACTTGCTGGATACGCCGGGTCACCAAGATTTTAGTGAAGACACCTATCGCACCCTTGCCGCTGCGGATAACGCAGTCATGCTGATCGATGCTGCAAAAGGGTTAGAGCCACAAACCCGCAAGCTGTTCGAGGTTTGTCGGTTGCGCGGCTTGCCGATTTTTACGTTTGTGAACAAGCTCGATCGCCCTGGCAGGGAGCCGCTGGAACTGCTGGATGAAATTGAGCAGGAATTGGGTTTAGCCACCTATGCGGCAAATTGGCCCATTGGCATGGGCGATCGCTTCAAGGGCGTGTTTGAGCGCAGCACCCAGAAAATTCACCTGTTTGAACGCAGTGCCCATGGGCAAAGAGAAGCCGTAGACACCATGATTGACTTCGGCGATCCCCGGATTGAGCAGTTGTTAGAACAAGATTTGTATTACCAATTCAAAGATGACTTGGAACTGCTAGAAGGCGTTGGCTCAGAACTGAATCTGGAGGAAGTTCATGCTGGCATGATGACTCCAGTCTTCTTTGGCAGTGCTATGACCAACTTTGGGGTCGAGCCATTCCTCAATGCCTTTTTAGAGTATGCCCTTAAGCCAACGCCTCATGTGAGCAATCAAGGCGAAATTGAGCCAACCTATCCCGATTTTTCAGGGTTTATCTTCAAGCTTCAGGCAAACATGGACCCAAAACACCGCGATCGCGTTGCCTTTGTGCGGGTGTGTTCTGGCAAATTTGAAAAAGATATGACCGTCAATCATGCCCGGACTGGAAAACTGGTGCGCCTCTCTCGTCCGCAAAAGCTATTCGCCCAAGATCGAGAAGTGATTGAAACTGCCTATCCCGGCGATGTGATTGGCTTGAACAATCCCGGCGTATTTGCGATCGGCGATACGATTTACGTGGGTCAAAAGCTGGAGTATGAAGGCATTCCTTCGTTTTCTCCAGAACTGTTTGCCTACCTGAAAAATCCGAACCCATCCAAATTTAAGCAATTTCAAAAAGGCGTGCAGGAACTGCGAGAAGAAGGTGCCGTGCAAATCATGCATTCCGCCGATGACTCAAAACGAGAACCGATTTTGGCAGCGGTGGGGCAGTTACAGTTTGAAGTAGTGCAATTTCGGATGCAAAGTGAATATGGGGTGGAAACCACTTTGGAACTGTTGCCCTATTCCGTAGCGCGGTGGGTAGTAGGTGGCTGGGAAGCCCTTGAAAAAGCAGGGCGGCTGTTTAACACGGTGGCGGTGAAAGATAGCTGGGACCGTCCGGTGCTGCTGTTTCGCAATGAGTGGAATGTGGGGCAAGTGGAAGCGGATCACCCGGAGTTACAACTGAACGCGATCGCCCCCGTAGTTTCTGGGAGAGAACCTGCTTCATTGTAGAGGTATCCTTATAAGGTTCCAAGTGGGAGTCCACCTTATGACTTCTTCTCAGTCGTCGTCTACCAATTCTGCCGAACTTGCTGATTTAGAAGCGGGATTAGCCGCATTCAAACAAGAAGAGTATTCCACTGCGGCGCTGCTGCTGGAAAATTCGCTCTCCCTGTCGGTTGATCAATCCTTGGTTGCACGGGCACAAATGGCGCTGGCGATCGCCTATGAGCGATTGGGCGAAACCGATCAAGCGGCGCAAGTATGTCAACAGCTACAGAATAGTTCCAGTGAGCAGGTGCAAACCTGGGCAACCCGCACTCTAGGCAGTTTGGTCAAACGCCATCCTCACCTAGCATCCTTAACCCCTATCCCTGTCACGTCAGAAGAGCCAAGGTTTTCAGATTTAGACGGTTTAGATTCCTCAATAGATCGCAGTGGCTTTGTGCCATTACCATCACCCACGTCGGCTAATCCAGCGGCTACAGTCTCTAGCCAAGCCTCTAACCAAACAGGGTTCGTTTCAATCAATCCTGCATCCAATCTCTCTAATACCGCTTCATTCCCCATCGGTTCGACTTCTACTTCACTTCCGCCAATTTCGGCACCCCCTGAAGCGCCCGTTGAACCATCGGTAAATCTTTATCAACCCACTTGGCGTAATGCGGGACGGGCAAAAAACTGGAAGCCTTTAGGAAAAGTAAAACGGCTTCAGTTAGCGGCGATTCAAATCGTGACGGCGATCGCCCTCTTCGTCGGCATTCAGCAGCTACTTTACTGGGTGTTTGCGTCTTACGAAACGATGCTGGTTAGGCTGTTGCCCCGACTGGGATTTAGTATTGTGCAATCGGGTGAACCGAGATGGACAGGTGCTTTTACAGCGGTCTTGCTATTGATTGTCTTGGCAGGCTCCCGCTGGATTTTGGATGGGTTACTGACAATCCTCTACGGTTTGCAGCCCTTAACCTTACCCAAATTGGCAGGCTATAGCCCTGAAACGACCCAACTCTTACCTCGCTTTTGTCGCCAACATGGAATTTCTCCGCCAGCGCTAGGAATTTTACCTACCCAGACCCCGATCGCGTTCACCTATGGCGCAATGCCTGCGATCGCCCGAATTGTCATTAGTCAAGGATTGCTAGACCAACTTGCAGATGATGAAATAGCGGCTATTTATGCCAGCGAATTGGGACATCTTGCTAATTGGGATGTGCCGCTGATGTCGGTGGCGATGGTGATCCTGCAAATTCCCTACACGCTTTATCGAGTCGTGGCAGATTGGGGCAGCAAAAAGACCGCTGCTGTTTCACGCGCCTGCGCCTCGTTGATTGCCGCCGCCAGTTATGGACTTTATTGGCTGTTACATTGGATTCCGCTCTGGCTATCGCGGCAGCGAGTTTATTACAGCGATCGCGTGGCGACTGATCTGACGGGTAATCCCAATGGCTATACCCGCGCCCTGCTAAAAATTGCGATCGGCACGGCTAAAGGTGTGCAGCAACAACAGCAAACTAGCTATCTGCTCGAAGGATTTGATCTGCTGATGCCTCTTGGTCATCGCGCCGCAATTTCGTTAGGCAGTTTGCATTCTCACCTGCCGATTGAGCCAATATTACACTGGGAAAGCACCAATCCTTACCGCCAGTGGTTAACCATCAATAGTTCTCATCCGACTACGGGCGATCGCCTGCAACTGCTCTCACTCTATGCCCGTCATTGGCAGCTTGATCCCGAATTGAATTGGCAATCGATGCCAGCCCAAAAAACACGACCCTCGGCTTTAACGGGTCACCAATGGCGCAGCTTGCTCTTTCAAGGCGCACCCTATTTTGGGATAGTTTTCGGGGTGTTAAGTGCCTATCTGCTTTTCGTGATTGGCGGAATCGGTAAACAGCTTAACGTGGAAGCGATTAGCTGGATGGCAGGCGATCGCACCCTGTTACGCGGCTTACCATTTGTAGGATTCTGCATTGGCACCATCATTCGCATCAATCCCTTTTTCCCAGAGATTCGCCCCGTTTCGCTAAAAGCATCGGCTCCAAGCCTTCCGTTAGCCAACGCAATTCAACAGGCTCATGCTTTGCCAATCAACAGCCAAACGGTTCGTCTAGAAGGACGGATACTGGGTCGCAGTGAAATTGATAATCACCTCAACCAAGACCTGCTTTTAGAAACTGCAACTGGGATGGTTACACTTCATTGCACTTCGCGCTTTGGTTTTTTGGGCGATTTATTGCCCAAAACGACTCGTCCAGCAGATCTAGTCAATCAAACCATTGTGGCAACGGGATGGCTACGACGAGGCACAACAGCGTGGCTAGATGTAGACACATTGCGAAGTTCGAGTGGACGAGTGAGTCAAAGCGCTCATCCAGTTTGGTCTACCGTTGCAGGCGCGATCGCGGCACTCCTCGGCATCCTGACCATTCTAAATATTTAGCTGTGCATCCCCATTCTTAGCATTTGCTCAACATCGAATCGGTTGGGATACAAATCAAATTATCACCTTGGGTGCAAATCATCCCCTTTTGCCGCAGTTTGCCCATTAGCCGGGTCACAGTGACGCGGGTAGAACCAATTGCACTACCAATTTGTGCATGAGTCAGAGGAAAAGGTAGACAATAGCCATTTTCGGAAGGTTCCCCAAACTCTTCTATCAGCAGGGTTAGAAAGCCCAACAGCCGATCAATCGTGCGTCGCTGCCCTAAAGTGCTAAGCCAAAGCAACTTACGTTGATGTTGATAACGAAACGCATCCAGAACTTCTCGACGAAAGTGCGGCCAATTGTCTAGATCGTGCCAATACATCCACAGAACAGAAGTTTGATCAACATGAGCATAGCTTTGTAACGTAAACGGGGACTGCGCCACAATCTCAAAAGGCTGACCTGCTCCCACAAATCCTAGAAATGCTTCCTCAGGGGTCACGTTTACGGTTCGGGCTATGTTGCTGGTCGCATTCACTTGAGCACTACCGACTAAGCGCACCGCACCCCGCTGCACCAGATAGAGCAATCCGGGTCTTGCTGGAATTTTTTCATCTTTAGCGAACGATCGCACCCGATAGTGTTCCTGCGACCAATCAATGATTCGCTGCCAGGTTAAAAATGGACGTGATGCCTCTGAAATATTAGAAGATACTGAGTACATAGGTACAAGGCTAAGATGAACAGCAAACGTTTAAGATTATTTTTTAGCTGACTCTGCGAAGATTCTCTACAGGGAGAAATTTTACTCTTTGGTCATCAGTGTAACTCTACTCCTCTCTTGTAACCTTTTAGAACTATAAAATGTGTGTTTAGGTAACCGCAAAAATATATCTGTCCAAGGAACCCTGCTTAAACATCATAGGAAAACAATCGTGGGCGATAGAGTTTTGGTCTTGCCCACAGCGACGAGCCAGCAATAAATGGCTTAATAGACTAGTGACATATAAACACTAGTGCCACATAAACTATCTGCTCACTAAAGAGTAACCCTAGAAACAAGAAATTCGCTATTTCAACGAGTGCTGTAGTGCAGGTTACACTTTGTTCACCTAAACAATTGTTGCAAATAATACTACAGGAAGCTTTTCTGTGCCAGGAAATTCCTGTAGAAAAATCATTTTCTGGTCTTCATCCTACTCATCTCTGCTTGCTAAAAAGTAGGGTGCAAAACTCTAAAAGCTTGCTGAAACCCATTCCAAAAAAAGATCAGCTAGCTTATCTATCAGCCATTTCTCATCAAATATGTGTCTATGCAAATATGAGTTCTGTGATGGTGGCAAATAGTTTGGCGGCACAGCTATCTACCTACATATCTGATCACACTTATTTTCAAATTCCTGCCGGGTTATCGCCGACCTTGCTAGATCATATTGATATTCAAGCAACCTCATCCGGCTATCTGGAATTTAGACTGGATGATTGGGCGATCGCTGATTGGCTCACCTGCCTAACCCATCCTATTACCCCACTGTTTGTTTTTGCGGATCTCCAGTCTTACCCAGCCAAAGGCTTACACCCCAGCCTGTTTTCAATTCAACATGCTCACGCCCGCTGCTGTTCATTGCTACGTCTTGCAGCCCAACAGCAGATAATTGGGCTGAACTGGCAGTCGCAACCTTCCCAAGGGCAATGGACACAGCCAAACCCAATCTCTTGGTTAACCCCAGAGCAACAACTTTGGGTGAGTCATGTTTCAGAGCGCCAGTTAATCAAGCAATGCATGATCCTATTGGATGAACTCCCCTGGCAAGTTGATAGTTCACCCGAAAACAGTCAAGCTCCATCGCTGAAGCCATCTCGAATCGTAGCACTTGCTCAAAATTTGGCTGAAGCATTTAGTACAATGCATCGGCAATGCCAGATTTGGGGCGCGCTGGAGAAGGCGGGACGCGATCGCCAGACTGCCCACTTAGCAATTATTCTGGTGACTCAAAGATTGCTGCACGGGCTTTTAACGGGGCTGGGCGTTAGTGCGGCTGAAGAGTTGTAGAAAACTGAAGCTAGTACTCTCACCATCTAGAAAATCAACAAAATCTTTCTAAAGATGATTAATTTCTATAGCTTTAGCATGATGTGTTGAGAGCATTCCCTAGCGGAAAATATCTCAAGAGAATAAAAGCAATAATTACGGTTATCCGTACCTGACACATTCTTAGTCTTTCATTAAACATGTCGGTAAATACACTTTACTTTTTTAACAAACATTTTCTCTTTGCAACACTTAGCAATAGTGCCCTGAGAAATTTATCGCTTTGAGAAATTAAGCTAATTATTAATTAGGAGGTATTCATGCGAATTGCACAAATAGCACCCCTTTGGGAACAGGTTCCACCCGCTACATATGGGGGTTCAGAATTGGTGGTAAGTCTACTCACGGAGGAATTAGTGCGGCGCGGGCATGAAGTTACTCTATTTGCCTCTGGCGATTCCACCACGACTGCCAAGCTCGAA
Organism: Leptolyngbya sp. CALU 1928; assembly: GCF_056784215.1. Classification (NCBI taxonomy): domain Bacteria; kingdom Bacillati; phylum Cyanobacteriota; class Cyanophyceae; order Leptolyngbyales; family Leptolyngbyaceae; genus Leptolyngbya; species Leptolyngbya sp. CALU 1928. The sequence goes on from NZ_JBXBCE010000001.1 coordinate 673,073, forward strand.
TCAGTTCACCCAAAAGCACTACGGCTTGACCCATCCATTAAAGAAGTGGGCATTTATGAAATGCTTCAGTTGAGTCAAGTCTATGAACGGGCTAACGAGTTTGATGTCATTCACTCCCATATGGGCTGTGCTGGGCTACCCTACGCTAATCTGGTGAAAACGCCCACCGTGTATACCTTGCATGGTATTTTCACGCCCGACAACGAAAAAATGTTTGTTCATGCCCGTCGCCAGCCGTTCATTAGCATTTCTAACTCTCAACGGGAACCCAGGCTCAATTTGAACTGCGTGGCAACAGTCTACAACGGAGTGGATACGTCGGCTTATCGATTTTATCCCAAACCCATTGACCCGCCCTATTTAGCGTTTTTGGGTCGGATGTCCCCAGAAAAGGGAACTCACATCGCCATCGCGATCGCGAAAGCTACAGGATGGAACCTCAGAATCGCCGGTAAAATCGATCCGGTTGATGTAAAGTACTTTGAAGAAGAGATCAAACCTCACATCGACGGTACGCAAATCCAATTTTTGGGCGAAGCAAATCACGCTCAGAAAAACGTTCTTCTAGGAAATGCAGTGGCAACGCTGTTTCCCATTACCTGGAGAGAACCGTTCGGCTTAGTGATGGCTGAGTCTATGGCAGCAGGAACGCCCGTAATTGCGATGAATTTGGGATCTGCGCCCGAAGTAATTGCTCATGGCAAAACCGGATTTTTGTGCCACACCGTAGATGAATGCATCCAAGCATTAAGCAAAATTGACACGATTGATCGGCAAGCCTGTCGTCAGCATGTGGAAACCAATTTTAGCGCTAAGCGAATGACGGATGGCTATGAAGCCGTCTATCAAAAGGTTTTGGCAGAACGCTTCGCTCAAAATGGTCGCTCGTTGGTCAATGTCTTGAAATAACTCAACGTTTTGAAATAGCTCAGCATAATAAAAAGCAGTGAACGGAATCGCTCACTGCTTTTTACTTTAAAACAACAAATTGTTGGTTTCCGATTAAGTTATTCTGCCGCAACTAGCTCAGGTGTGACAGATTCGGATGCGATCGCTGCCGCGACTGGATAAACGCTCACTTTCTTGCGTGTTTTCCCCAGTCGCTCAAAGGTCACAACGCCTGCAATCAAAGCAAACAAAGTATCATCGCTGCCGATGCCGACGTTGTTCCCAGGATGATGTTTGGTGCCGCGTTGACGCACCAAAATGTTGCCTGCTTTAACCACCTGACCGCCATAGCGCTTAACACCGAGGCGTTGAGCGTTAGAATCGCGCCCGTTGCGTGTACTGCCTGTCCCTTTCTTATGAGCCATACTTACCTTCCTGCTTTTTTAGCGCTTAAACTGATAGATTGAGACATCTCAAAATTTTATTCGGCAGCTTGTGCAACTGCTTCAGCTTTTTCAAAATCGACATATTGAGTAGGAGTATCAGCAACAGTGCTGGCACTACCCAGCGATCGCCCAGAAATGTTAATGCTGTCAATCATTAATCGTGTTAACTCTTGACGGTGACCCTGTTTCTTACGAGTCTTCTTTTTGGGTTGCATCTTGTAAACAATGATCTTGCGACCCCGCATATGCCTAACTACAGTACCTTCGACTGTTGCCCCATCGACAAGAGGCTGCCCAACATGAATATCGCTATCGTTTTGGATGTAGAATACCTTATCGATATTAACCTTGCCATCAAGCTCAACAGCCAGTCTTTCTACATCATAAAAGCGACCTGGCTCAACCCGAAGTTGCTTGCCACCCGTCTCAATAATTGCGTAAACCATTAATTTTCACCTTAAGTGCGCCGTACAGGTAGCCGAAGCGCGATCGCGTCCTTCAACTTTTGGAGATAACCTGATCCGAGCAAAAAATACAACAGCTTCCAATTGTCACGAATTGCGATCGCATCTGTCAAGCACATTTTCAGTAAAGTTGGGCAAACAGACCCGCTTCAAAAATATTTTAGCGATAGATACTTTAATTGCTGACGTTTAGCAAATTTTCAGCCATGATCATTGATAGCTTTAATGATTAAGTTCTAACTATTTTTTAGTATTAAGCCAGATAGCAGTTGCTTTTGAAAGTGGAGGAAATCAGCGTGGGTTGGCGAATTCGAGCTATTCGTGGTGCAACAACGGTTACAGATAATTCTATTGATGCGATTCGAGAAGCAGTGCATGAACTGCTCAATGAGCTTGAAGTCCGCAATCAATTAGACATGGAAGAAATTGTTAGCGTCACTTTTTCGGTGACTAACGATTTGGATGCTATCTTTCCAGCGGCGATCGCCCGTGAACGTCCTCATTGGTCGCAGGTTCCCCTGTTGGATGTGCAGCAGATGTATGTTAAAGGAAGCCTGCCCCGATGCATCCGCTTTTTGATCCATTTCAACACGCCGAATCCTGATGTTGAAATCCATCACCCTTATCTGCGTCATGCAAAAAACCTCCGTCCTGATTGGACATTTGCAGAAGCTGCCCTCCTATCCCAGTAACGCGTATCCTTGATGGTGCCGCCTTTTCAGAACCGTCTTGTATCTCTATATGACAGGGACGACCAGCTTTGCCTAGATAAAACCGTGGCACAGTTGCGATCGCAAGATTTTAGCCAGATTGCTTTGGAAAACTTGATTGAGGAGACAGAGAGTTTGGGTAAAAGCAACGAACGATACTGATCACTTTGCCAACGCTGAATCAATTGCCGAGAGGTCGTCTGTGATTATTAAAATTGTCTGGGGTGGTGCAATCTTAAGCGATCGCCGCTGCTTGCCGCTAAAATGGAAGCCTATTGTTGTGCAAGAAAGTTTCCATGACAGCATCCGCTCCCGCAAAAACGCAGTATGAAGCAGTGATTGGGTTGGAAACTCACTGTCAACTCAACACAAACACTAAAATTTTCTCTCCAAGTTCAACCAAGTTTGGCGAACCTCCTAATACGTTGATTGACCCGGTATGCATGGGTTTACCCGGAACACTGCCCGTGTTGAATCAAGCCGTGTTGGAATCCTCAGTAAAAATGGGGCTTGCCTTAAACTGTCAAATTGCGCCCTATAGCAAGTTCGATCGCAAACAGTATTTTTATCCTGATTTGCCGAAAAACTACCAAATTTCTCAGTTTGATCTGCCGATCGCAGAACATGGGTTTTTAAACATTGAACTGTATGACAAAGAAACGGGAACTGCCACTCATAAGCGGATTGGCGTGACCCGACTGCACATGGAAGAAGACGCGGGAAAACTTGTACATGGCGGTGGAGAACGGCTTTCTGGGTCTACCTACTCGCTGGTGGACTATAACCGAGCAGGCGTGCCGTTGATGGAGATTGTGTCTGAACCCGATATTCGCACGGGACAAGAAGCGGCTGAATATGCTCAAGAGATTCGCCGAATTGTCCGATATCTGGGCGTTGGCGATGGCAATATGCAAGAAGGTTCGCTTCGTTGTGACGTGAATATTTCCGTGCGTCCGGTGGGGCAAAAGGAGTTTGGCACGAAGGTGGAGATCAAAAACATGAACTCCTTCAGTGCAATTCAGCGGGCGATCGACTATGAAATTGAGCGGCAGATTGCAGCAGTGGAAGCAGGCGAACCGCTGGTACAAGAAACGCGACTCTGGGAAGAAGGCTCTCAGCGCACGATTAGTATGCGGAAGAAAGAAGGGTCTAGCGATTATCGCTACTTTCCAGAACCTGATTTGGGACCCATCGAAGTCTCTGCGGCACAACTGGCAGACTGGAGATCGCAACTGCCCGAATTGCCTGCTCAAAAACGTCAGCGCTACACCACCGAGTTGGGCTTGTCAGTTTACGATGCTCGCGTGTTGACCAACGACCATGCCACAACGGCATACTTTGAAGCCGCGATCGCGGCGGGGGCTTCGGCAAAACTGGCAGCCAACTGGATTATGGGCGATTTAGGTGCCTATCTCAACAACAACGCTAATCTAAGCATTAGTGAGCTACCCCTAAAACCAGAGAGTTTGGCAGAACTGATTGGACTCATTGACGATCGCACGATTAGCAATGCGGCGGCTAAAACTATTTTGCAAGAACTGCTGACTGAGGGCGGCTCGGCAAAGGCGATCGTAGCGCGAGATGGGTTAGGGCAAATTTCGGATACGGGTGCGTTGGAAAGCGCGATCGACGAAGTATTGATCGAAAACCCGAAGGAACTGGAACAATATCGAGGAGGCAAAACAAAGCTCCTAGGATTTTTTGTGGGTCAAGTGATGAAAAAAACGGGCGGTCGTGCCGATCCCAAATTGACCAATCAACTGGTTAGCAAAAAACTAAACAACTAGATACAAGTGTTTGATACCAGCACTTTCAAGCTTTAACAAATTCCGCAAAAGGGCTTACCTCCTAATTTTAAAGCTAGAAAGAGAGATTTCTTCACGAAAAAAACATCATTTAGGGGTGTCACCCCCCACCCCTAAAGTGGCATACTGTGTTTAGTAGATGCACCCTGATGATAGGGAGAGACGCTTAGCGCCTCTCCCTTTTTTATTGAAAGTTTGTTATTGGGAATTCTGCCAGCCCTATCGGGCAGTCTTCCTAGAGAAAGGCATAGCCAAAACTAGAAACTAGCCTCTGTGCGCTGTCTCCACTTGGCTAGTGAACTTTGAAGAAGTAGAAGGAAAATTGGGAAATAAGGGGCGATTATCTAAAATTAAAACTGCACTCAGTGTTGCGATATGTATTGTTAACCCTTGCCGTTTGAATGGAAGTGTTGCAAGTTTGTGATGCTTCGTGATGAATCGTTCCCATTTTTGTCGGGCTTCAATCATAAGAACTGGCTAAGATATAGGATGTTGCGTCATAGGATTCGTTTATCTATGCTCTTTAAGCTGAAAACGCATGGTTTTTAGCAGCCTTGATTATCGGGTAGACGGCTATGATGCAGTGTCACGGGTTTCCCAAAGATTTATAGAGAGGATTTATGGCTATTAATGTTCGTAAAGTCTATGCCAATCTTAAGCACATCGATGAGGTCGATTCTGTTACAGGTGCCCAATATCGTCAGTTGGCTCAAGAAGCGCTGTCTGAGTCGGGTATTAGCCTTGCGCGGCGGATGGTGATTGCAGATCGCCTCATGCAAGCGAATCATTTTTTGGGAATGAAAACCGCTACGAATGGTGATAGCTACTAACTGTTGAATGGATTAACGGCTTGCTTTTAACCATGCAGTGACTCCATCAGCGATCGCGCGTGCGAGTTTCTTTTGCTCTGCTTCACTGGCAATCCATTCGTATTCGTTAGGGTTAATCATGAATCCTAGCTCTAACAGTACTGATGGCGTATTGGATGGGCGAGTCAAGGCTAAATTGTTCCAAAACACTCCATAGGAAGGGCGTTTGAGTGTTTTGACCAAGTAGTTGTGTAAAAAGATGGCTAAGCTATGAGCCTGAGTTTGATACCAAAACATTGAAACGCCCTGAGTTTTGATGGCATCGCCACTATCCGGGAGGGCGTTGTAGTGAACGCTGAGGGCGATCGTCGGCTGTGATGTAGCAATTAGATTCACCCGGTCTTGCAGCCCCACATCGAGATCTTTTTCACGAGTCATGATCACGGTTGCGCCCCTCTGGATCAATTCGTCTCGCAGCAGTTTGGAAGTTTTCAATGTGACGGCTTTTTCTGGTAAACCAGTGGGTCCGACTGAGCCTAAATCTTCGGGTCCACCATGTCCTGGGTCGAGCAGAATTTTTGTTCCTGAAAGCGGTTTTGCCGCGATCGCGGTTCCTTTCCCACTACTCTTCAGATTGGGTGGATGCCGGAGCGCCAAGACTAAACTGGTGCCCTCATATCGCAGCGTATAGCCCCATTGCTGAAGTGTTTTCAGGTTAAAGACATATTGCACCTGTCCGGGTTGGGTTTGCTGCCAGTCGAGGCGGGCAATTAATGGATCGTCGTCTAGCCGGATGGTGTCTGTTTGGGCGGTGGTGTTGTAAAGGGTGAGGGTAAACGTGCGATCGCCCTGCTGCACATTTAGCGGAACCGGAACCTGTAATGGAAAAACAATCTCCGTCCAGTCGCCTGCCCGTCTTGCCTTGACGCTCCGAATCAACGAGGTGGGCGGAACCGCTGCGCGACGCACTTGCACTTCCTGCCGCTTGATCCAAGCACCATAGTCCAAGCGCACCCAGTCGCCTTCATACCCGGTAACGCTTGCTAAGGTTCCTTTCGGGAGCGGGGTTAAACGAGAATAATCAGTGCTGGGTCCTGTGCGGGCGGTGCCGAAATCGGCGGTGACTTCCGCTACTTCTAGCTGAGTAGGCGACAGAATTTGAATATTGCCCGTTCCCAGTTGGCGCGTGGTATTGCCGCCCAAGTTTAGTTCAAATACGGGTCTGCCCAAATCGCCGATTAAAACGCTGCGCCCACACCCTCGGTAAAAGCTTGGTTCAGTTACGGCAACGGGTTGATTTTGCTGAGTTAATACTGCTGAGTTCGGCGGCAACTCGACAAATTGAGATTGCGGCTGAAGCGGCACAGTTTGGCTCGTGCCTAGGCGAACTCCAACGGTGGCTCCCGGTGGAGCGATCGCGCCAAAGCAAATCAACTCATCTGGCAACCTGCCAATATTCACAGCAGGGGTAAGGGACTCTTTGGCAAACGTGGTGCCAATCGGCAAGGTGACACCGCTGGTTTCGCGGGTGACGGTGCGTTTTAGTTCTTGGGTGCCATAGCGAAAGGTGAACTGATTTGTGCCAATTTGCAAGGGAAAGCTGGGAGCAAAGTGTCCGGCGGCACTGCGGGCGATCGCCTGTCCGTTGACCAAAACCTGACCACCCACGGGAGCCGTTCCAATGAAAAAGATTTTGTTCGCCGTAGTTTGATGGATCGGCGGTGGATAGGCGATAAACAGCTTAGGCTGGGCTGCAATTGCGCCAACCGAAACGGCGATCGTACACACCATAGAGAGGCAAAAACAGGTCACTAGGGTAAACGAAACAGGAATTTTCATGGGTGATTTTCACGAACGTCGCTGTGTTGAAACAGGGCAGTTGAAGCAGGGCAGTTGAAGCAGAGCAATAGTGTTTAACTACAGTGAGACTTGCCTGTTATGCTTCCTAGCAATCCACAAACCAATCACAAAAAACTGGCATCATTTCAGCTTAGCCGCTATGGGGTTTGGATAATCGTCCTCATGCCAATAAGCAAGGCTATAGTAACCATGGTCTCGATTCAACGAAAAAAGCAGAAGAAACATCAGCGTTTCTTCTGCTTGACTTGGTTTAACCAATTTTTACCAGATCTTTTGTGGTTGACTTTACTTCAACAAGTACAGCAAGATAAACAAGATAATCCAGATGACATCGACGAAGTGCCAGTAGATTTCGGCGGCTTCGATGCCAAAGTGACTGGTGCTGGAATAGTGACCCGGTTTGCGCGATCGCCACAGCACACCCAACATCAGGATCACGCCAAAGAAGACGTGCAGCCCGTGGAAGCCCGTCAATACATAAAACGTACTGGCAAACAGATTAGTCTTGAGTCCAAACTCTAGATGGAAATACTCATAAAGCTGACCTGCCAGAAATACAGCACCGATCGCGGCAGTAATGGCAAACCACATCCGCATTCCTTTCACGTCATCCTTTTTAATTGCCGTGTCAGCATTGTGGATCACAAAGCTACTGGAAATTAGGATGATGGTGTTCACTCCCGGCAGCAGCAATTCTAGCTCTGGCGTTCCTGGGGGGGGCCACACTGGAGCCACTGCCCGAAACGTCAGATAGGCAATAAACAGCCCCATAAAAATCATTGCTTCCGCCACGAGAAAAACAATGATGCCAAAAATCCGGTGATCAGGGTGAGCGTGATGTCCGTGGGCGGTCTCCGACTGGTGGCTGGTAACAATCGTGGTCGTATCAAGTGCGGAACTTTGCATAGTGTCTCTCCTTATCCTTGTGCTGCCGCCGCTTCCAGTGCCAAAAATGGTCCCGCTTTAATAATTTTCACCGCCTCTTCCGTACCGTACTCATAAGGACCGATTTCAAGGATTGGATCAATCTCAAAGTTTTCTACCGGCGGTGGAGACGTGGTTTGCCATTCAAAGGTTAAGCCACCCCAAGGATTGCTAGACGCTTTCTCGCCCTTGAACACGCTCCAGATGACGTTAAAGATGAACGGGAAGGTAGAAACCGCCAAGATATAAGTGCCCACAGTACAAATCAAATTGAGCGCCGTAAACTTAGGATCATATTCCGCGATCCGGCGGTTCATCCCTTCTAGACCTAACTTGTGCATCGGCAAAAACGCAAGATTAAAGCCAATCAACGTTAGGGCAAAGTGAATTCTACCCAAGGTTTCGTTCACCATGCGTCCGGTCATTTTGGGGAACCAGTGGTAGGTTCCGGCGTAGATGCCAAAGACGCTGCCACCAAACAAGACGTAGTGCAGATGGGCAACCACAAAGTAGGTATCGTGGACATGAATGTCAAACGGTACGGCTGCCAGCATGACTCCACTAATGCCGCCAATCACAAACATAGAGAGGAAGCCCATGGCAAACAGCATGGCGCTATTCAGCCGCAGTTTGCCGCCCCAAATGGTGGCTAACCAGCCAAATACTTTAATGCCTGTAGGCACGGCGATGATCATGGTGTTGATCATGAAAAACATCCGCAGCCAAGGAGGGGTGCCACTGGTAAACATGTGGTGTGCCCAGACAATCAAGCCTAAAAAGCTGATGGCAAAACTGGAGTAAGCGATCGCCTTATAGCCAAAAATCGGCTTACGAGAGTGAACGGGTAAAATCTCGGAGATCAACCCAAACACTGGCAGCACCATGATGTAGACCGCCGGGTGGGAGTAAAACCAAAACATGTGCTGGTATACCACCGGATTGCCGCCGCCCGTGGGGTTGAAAAAGGCAGTACCCACCACCAGATCAAACGACAAGAGAATCAGCGCCCCTGCCAGGACTGGAGTGGAAATCAAGATCAGCGCCGAGGTCGCCAACATTGCCCAACAAAATAAGGGCATTTTATTTAAGGTCATGCCGGGGGCACGCATTTTCAGGATCGTCACCAGAAAATTCACGGCACCCAAAATGGAAGAGGTGCCTAAAATGAGCAGGCTCAAAATCCAAATCATTTCCCCCGGCTTGTTATAAACCAAGCTCAAGGGTGGATAGGAAGTCCAGCCAGCGCCGGGAGCGCCAACAAAGAAACTGCTGAGCAGTAGAATTCCACCGGGTGGAATCATCCAAAAAGCGACGGCATTCAGCTTAGGAAATGCCATATCCCGTGCGCCAACCAGCAGCGGAATCAGGTAATTGCCAAAGGCTCCGGTTGCCGCAGGCACAATCCACAGAAAAATCATCACTGTGGCATGAACCGTAAATAAGCCGTTATAGGTTTCGCGGCTAACAAAATCGACTTCAGGGGTTGCGAGTTCGGTGCGAATTAGCGTGGCTAAGAAACCGCCCACAAAATAGAAAAAGAACGAGGTGACCAGGTATTGGATGCCAATCACTTTATGGTCAGTGCTGAAGCTAAAGTATTTCAGCCATTCGCGCTTTTTTGCCTGAATTGGGGAGGGCTGCGGGATTTTTGCCGCTTCGTCTTGGAGTAGCTGAGTCATAGGACTTTAACAGATCAATAAATGGCTAGCTAGCAGAAGGGTGATGGGCTGAATGAAGCTGCTGAAGGGTGGCTGCATCCACGCCAAGCGGATCAACAAAGGGCGCAAGAAACTGATCGACTGGTTTCTCGGCAGCGGTAAGGGCGATCGCGTCATTTAATCCCGTCGCACTGGCTACCTGCTGACTGGCGATCCAAGCATTGAAGTCTGCTGGAGTTTCAGCAATCACTTTAGTATTCATTGCGCCGTGGTAAGGACCACACAATTCAGCACAGATCACTGGATATTCACCAACGCGAGACGGGGTAAAGGCAAGCTGTGTGGGTGTGCCAGGGATCGCATCCTGCTTAACCCGATACTCTGGCACCCAAAAGGCATGAAGCACGTCGTTGGCAGAAATCGCTAGATTAATCCGGGTGCCGACTGGCACATGCAGTTCACCTGAAATTACTCCGCTGTCTGGGTAGGTGAAAATCCAAGCATATTGCAATCCAGCCGTTTGAATCGTCATTTCTGCCGGGGTATCTGTCACTGCGGGCGCTGAAGGTGCTGAAACGGCATCAACGGTTGCATCAGTTAAGGTGCCAGCGATCGCAGCCCCCGGCATTTTTGCCATCTCATGAGTGGACTGGCTGTGGTGGGCAACGGAATGATCCATCGGATCTAAGCCGCCCATGGAATTGTAAATGTCAAAGCTGTAGACCGCAATTCCTAATACAATGACCGCCGGAATTGAAGTCCAGAGAATCTCTAGAGGAATATTGCCCTCAATGTAAGGTCCATCGGTATCATCGCCCGGTTTACGCCGAAATTTAAAGAATGAATAAACGAGCGCCCCTTGAACCAGCAAGAATAATCCGGTTCCAATCGTCATCATAATATCGAATAACTTATCTACCCGCGGCGCATCTGTAGAAGCTGCCACAGGCATTAAGCCATGATTTTGCCCATACCAAAGACTCACAATCGTCAATACGACCCCAACTAATAGCGTTGTAATTGAACCTGGAATATTCACAAATCTCTCCCTTCTAACAGGCAACCAAAAAGCTAATGATGCTTAAACCTAAAAAATCCTTTGTAAAAACGATTGAAGTTGCTGCACATCAGGATTCAGACTGTATTTCTAGCATTAGCTTGGGCATTAATCAGTCTTAAAAGTACGCTATCAATTTACAACAGAGTACGGATATGTTGTCTAAAAAATCCGACTCTCAATTATCAGGGTAGACTACGTTCCACAAGAATCCGTGTGCAGCACTACAAGCGTAGGGATTATTCACAAAAATCAGTCAGGCTAACTGTGATTGCTTCCAACTTAGCGACTTTCTAGCCTTTGTGCAGCCTTGGATAGGGACAGAAAATGAAATTTATCTTTAAATTTTCGGTTCTTTTCTTCTTTCAAGTCAAGCTTTAGAGGGTAGAGGAGACCTGATGAACCGAGGAAGCCTTCCCTCGCCTTAAAATTAGAGTTGTCACGATCGCGCTTTCATTCACCATGTCTGATTCAACTATTACAGTCACAGTTAAGCTATTTGCAGCGTATCAAGAGGCTTGTGGAGTGTCAGACTTGACACTAGACCTACCTACAGACACCAAGGTTGAGGCGGTGCGCGATCGCCTGATTGCTGCCCATCCTCAACTCGATCAGTGGCAAGATTTAACCCGGTTTGGCGTAAATTTACAATTTGTTCCACCAGAAACCATTTTGCAATCAGGCGACGAAGTGGTTTTGATACCTCCAGTGAGTGGTGGTTAATATCGGGTCTATCAAGAAAGTAGTTTACAAAAGAACAAGCAGAACCCACCTCCCTTAGCATGAGCGTTGCTTAAACGACGTTCCACCCGCTTGAAGTTGAGACACTGCCGATATTGACAAAGCTACTGCGCGCGGTGCCATTCATACCCCATATCGCCACGCTGCCGTTCGAGCTATTGTACCAAAGCACATCCGCATTGCCATCACTGGTGAAATCACCCACCCCAACAATCTTCCACCCTGAGCTACTCGGCACACTCTCGATAACAGTAGATTTCTTGTAAGTCGTGCCATCCATTTCCCAGACTAGGTTTTGCCCACTGCCACTGTTGCGCCAGAGAATGTCAGTTTTGCCATCTTTGGTAAAGTCACCCGTTCCGACAACCTCCCATCCTGAGCCTGCCGCCACGCTGTTGAGGAAAGTGGATTTCTTGTAAGTCGTGCCATCCATTTCCCAGACTAGGTTTTGCCCACTGCCCCTGTTGCGCCAGAGAATATCGGTTTTGCCATCATTCGTGAAGTCACCTGCTCCAACAACTTCCCACCCAGAACTCACCGCCACGCTATTAATGAAAGTGGCAGTTTTGTAAGTGGTGCCATCCATTTCCCATACAAGATTTTGCCCACTGCTACTATTGCGCCAGAGAATATCGGTTTTGCCATCATTGGTGAAGTCGCCTGTGGCAACGGCATTCCACCCTGAACCTGCCGCCTCGCTTTTGAGAAAAGTGCCGTTTTTGTAGGTCGTGTTATCCATCTCCCAGACTAGGTTTTGCCCATTTAACCCATTGCGCCAGAGAATATCGGTTTTGCCATCATTGGTGAAGTCGGTCGTTGCGTTGCGGTTGACTTGGAGCGATGCAGTATCAAATTGCACACTGAACGCGGTGGAGTTGCCGTTGGTCGTGGTGTTTGCCGTTGCCCCGTTAATACCACTAGTTTGATCCCAAGCGCGGTAGGTTATGGCGTTGGCAAGGGTGCCTGTGTAGCCTACATTGGGACGGAAGTATAAACGGGTGCTGGCGTTGTCGGCAAGCAGGAGCGCACTGGTATTGGAGACTCCAGCAATCTCAGCCCAGTTTGCGCCATTATTGGTGCTATAGAACCAAGAGCCGTGGCTGGTGTCGGTGTCAGTGATGGCGATGCCTGTGAGTGCGCCAGCATCGGGGTCAATCACGTTGTTTTGTCCACTGCCGCCTGTGAGGTTGGCGAGTTGGGTGATGCTGGTGCCGACTGCACCGAGGGGAGCCGGGGCATTGCTCCGCACACTATTGAGGGTAACGACAGTATCGGTCAGAATCGGGGCATCATTGAGGTCTTTGACGATAATCGAAAGCTGTTTGTCGTAGGTCAGTCCACTAAAGTCAGTGGTGCGAACCCGAATGCTATAGCTGGGTTGGGTTTCAAAATCGGGGGAGGCATTCAGCCGCAGTTCGTCGTCGTTTGTGATAGTAAAGGCGCTGTTGTGGGTGCTGCCGGTGCCAGGAACAAAGCTGTAGGTGAAGGTGCCGCCATCGGGGTCGAGGGTGGTGAAGGTGCCAATAAAAGTGTTGGGGGCAACGTTTTCATCGATGGTGTTGGCGCTAAGGATCAGGTCGGTGGGTGGATTGTCGTTGTCGGTGATGGCAGCGATGACAGAACCAATGGGGATGCCGCTGTAGTTGGGGTCAAGGCTGGTAGCGGTGTGGCTGATGGTGCCGTTGTGGGGACTGCCTTCGGCGATGTTGTCATTTACTGCGGTGACGGTCACGGTTTGAGCAACGTTCCAGTTGGCACTGGTGAAGGTGAGGGTCGGAACGCTCGTGGTGGTTTGAGTACCAGGATTTAGGTTAATCGTGACATCAGCGGTGGGCTGGGAGGTGAGGACGACGCTGTAGGTATCGGTGGTGCCGCTTTCAGAGATCGCGGTGCCGCCACTTTGAATGATGCTGACTCCGGCATTGTCGTTGTCGGTGATGGCAGCGATGACAGAACCAATGGGGATGCCGCTGTAGTTGGGGTCAAGGCTGGTAGCGGTGTGGCTGATGGTGCCGTTGTGGGGACTGCCTTCGGCGATGTTGTCATTTACTGCGGTGACGGTCACGGTTTGAGCAACGTTCCAGTTGGCACTGGTGAAGGTGAGGGTCGGAACGCTCGTGGTGGTTTGAGTACCAGGATTTAGGTTAATCGTGACATCAGCGGTGGGCTGGGAGGTGAGGACGACGCTGTAGGTATCGGTGGTGCCGCTTTCAGAGATCGCGGTGCCGCCACTTTGAATGATGCTGACTCCGGCATTGTCGTTGTCGGTGATGGCAGCGATGACAGAACCAATGGGGATGCCGCTGTAGTTGGGGTCAAGGCTGGTAGCGGTGTGGCTGATGGTGCCGTTGTGGGGACTGCCTTCGGCGATGTTGTCATTTACTGCGGTGACGGTCACGGTTTGAGCAACGTTCCAGTTGGCACTGGTGAAGGTGAGGGTCGGAACGCTCGTTGTGGTTTGACTGCTGTTGGCAAGGGTGATGGTGACATCGGAGGTGGGTTCGGAGGTGAGGACGACGCTGTAAGTATCGGTTGCGCCGCTTTCGGTGAGGGTGGTGCCCCCGGTCTGGGTGATGGTGACTCCGGCATTGTCGTTGTCGGTAATATTGATGGATCGAGCGGTGGTGGTGCCAAGGGTAATCCCTGCTGACGGATTGCTAAGGGTCAACGTAGCGGTTTCTGTTCCTTCCGCTATGGCATCGTTGAATACGGTGAAGGTGACAAAACCCGTGGTTTGCCCAGCGGGAATAGTGATGGTGTTGTTGCTAAGGGTATAGTCACCAGCGGTGATCCCGGTGCCCGACACGCCTAGGCTGACAGTTTGGGCGCTAGAGACGGCACTAGAGGCGGTGGCGGTGACGGTGATGGCGGTGGTGCCTGCTTCCGTGCCAGCGGTGCTGCTGACTGAGAGGTTGACGGTGGGCGCATCGGCAATGGTAAGGGTGGCGGTGGGAGAATTGTTCAACAGCACCGAGACGTTGCCGGAGTTAGCACTTCCAGTGGCAATGTCTGCCTTGCCATCGCCATTGAAGTCGCCGATCGCTACGGACCAGGGACCTGACCCGACCGCGACATCGGTCGTGCCCGTGAAGTCACCCGCTCCATCACCCAAGCGGATCGAAACACTGTTGGAGTTAAGGTTTGCGGTGGCAAAATCTGCCTTGCCATCGCCATTAAAATCGCCGATCGCTACAGACTGGGGATTTAACCCGACCGCAACATCGGTAGTGCCCGTGAAGTTGCCCAGTCCATCGCCCAAGCGAATCGAAACCGTGCTGGAGTTAGTGCTTGTAGCGGCAAAATCTGCCTTGCCATCGCCATTAAAGTCGCCGATCGCCACAGAATAGGGACGTGGTCCGACCGCGACATTGGTAGTGCCCGTGAAGCCGCCCAGTCCATTACCCAAGCGGATCGAAACATTGTTGGAGAAATAGTTTGCAGCGGCAAAGTCTGCCTTGCCATCGCCATTAAAGTCGCCGATCGCCACGGAATAGGGATTTGACCCGACCGGGACATCAAGAGTGCCCGTGAAGCCGCCTGAGCCATCGCCCAAGCGAATTGAAACCGTGCTGGCGTTAAAGTTTGCAGTGGCAAAATCTGCCTTGCCATCGCCATTAAAGTCACCGATCGCCACGGAACGGGGATTTAGTCCGACCGGGACGGTAGTGGTGCCCGTGAAGCCGCCTGAGCCATTGCCCAAGCGGATCGAAACCGTGCTATCGCTATTTGCAGTGGCAACGTCTGCCTTGCCATCGCCATTAAAGTCGCCGATCGCCACGGAAAGGGGACCTGCGCCGACCGGGATGTTGGCGGTGCTCGTGAAGCCGCCCAGTCCATCACCCAAGCGAATTGAAACCGTGCTGGCGTTAAGGTTTGCGGTGGCAAAATCTGCCTTGCCATCGCCATTAAAATCGCCGATCGCCACGGAATAGGGCTGTGTCCCGATCGCAACGGCAGTGGCAGCCGCAAACGGGGTCGTGGAGTTATAGCCTGTGATGTAGCCACTGCCTGCTGCCAGGTTGAGCTTCACGGTTTCGTTGGGGTCAGCAATGCCATCGTTGACGGCATTGACCAGGAGGGTGGCGCTGGTTTCTCCGGCGGCGATGGTGAAGCTGCTGCCCGTAACCCCGGTGATGTTGGTGCCTGCGGTTAAGGTGTAGTCGGCGGGGTTATTGGCGGTGCTGCCCGTGAGGCTGAAGTTGACGGTTAAGCCACCAGCGGGGGCGGGGGTGTTGAGGGTCAGAGTGTAAATGCCCTGGGTGCTGCCCTCGGCGGGGTTGGTGCCAGCCGCTAGGCTGATGATGGGAAAGTCGTTGTCGGCGATGAGGATATTTTGCGTCGTAGTACTGCCGAGGGTAATACCAGTGGAGGGACTGCTGAGGGTGAGGGTGGCGGTTTCGCTGCCTTCAATGATGAAATCGTCTTTCACAGTGAAGGTCGCGGTGCCCGTGGTTTGCCCGTTGGGAATAGTGATAGTGGAGTTGCTGAGGCTGTAGTCGCCAGCGGTAATGCCTGTGCCGGATACTCCTAGGTTGAGGGTTTGGTTACCAGTAACGGCACTGGATGCCGTGGCGGTGATGGTGATGATAGTGGTGCCTGCTTCCGTGCCTGCGGTGCTGGTAACGGAGAGGTTGACAGCCGGAAAATCGTTGTCGGTAATGGCGATGTTTTGCGTCGTCGTTGTACCCAGAGTAATGCCAGTCGAAGGGCTGCTAATGGTCAGGGTGGCGGTTTCGCTGCCTTCAATCAGGACATCATCGAAGACAGTGAAAGTGACCGAGCCAGTGGTTGCTCCGCCGGGAATGGTGATGATGGAGTTGCTGAGGGTGTAGTCGCCTGCGGTAATGCCCGTACCAGAAACTCCCAGATTCACAGTCTGGTTACCAACAACAGCACTAGAGGCGGTGGCGGTGACAGTGATAACGGTGCTGCCTGCTTCTATGCCTGTGGTGCTGGTGACGGAGAGATTGACAGCGGGAAAATCATTGTCGGTAATGGTGGCGACGACTGGAACAACAGTGATGCCGTTGTACCGAGTGTCTGTACTGTTAACTATGTGGGTGATGCTCCCTGTATGAGTGCCTTCAATCACGCTGTCATCGATCGCGGTGACGGTGACGGTTTGCGGCGTACTCCAATTTCCTGGCGCAAAGATGAGGGGGCTGGAGGGGGTGGCGCTTGCTTGAGTATCTCCGTTCAGCGTTACAGTGACATTCGTAGTTGGCGCAGAATCTAGGACAACGGTATAGGTATCGATAGTGCCGCCCTCGGTGATGGCGGTTGACCCACCCGACTGAGTAATGGTGACTCCAGGGGCAGGGTTAACCGTAAAGGTGCCCGTGGTAATGGAGTTATTGGTCTCATTGCTTTCGAGAATGGTATTACCCGGATCAGCTACTAGAGTCGTGGCACCGAGAGTGCCTGCCTGAGTTGGGGTGACGTTCACTTGAATTTGGGCAAAGCTACCGGTGTTGATGCTGCCCCCGGTAAAGGTGAGGGTAGACCCAGACAGGGTAGGAGCGTTAAAACCGCCTCCGAGAATGGTGGCAGAGTTGTAGGTGACGTTGGCAGGCAGGGTAAAGGTGAGCGTGATACCGCTGGCATTAGCAGTCCCGTTGTTTTGTACATCCAGACCGTAGTTAAAGGGGATACCAACCGCGATCGGTCCTGGTGTGCTAATGCCTGAACTTAAATCAGGCAGAGCAAAATCGTTGTCGGTAATGGTAATACTTTGCGTCGTCGTTGTGCCCAGAGTAATGCCGGAGGAAGGGCTGCTAATCGTCAGGGTGGCGGTTTCGGTGCCTTCAACGAGAGCATCATCGAAGACGGTGAAGGTGACAGAGCCAGTGGTTGCTCCGTTGGGAATGGTGATGGTGGGGTTGCTGAGAGTGTAGTCGCCTGCGGTGATGCCTGTACCAGAAACTCCCAGATTCACAGTCTGGTTACCAACAACAGCACTGGCGGCGGTGGCGGTGACGGTAACAGCAGTGGTGCCTGCTTCCGTGCCTGCGTTGGTGTTGACTGAAAGGTTGACTGTAGGAGTGGTGGGCACAGACAAAGCGAAGTTATCAATGGCTAATCCATGATCAGTGCCAGTGTCATTGTTCTCAACCCAGCGCACCCATAGAGTGCTGTTATTTGCCCAATTGAGACTGGTGAGTGTCCCACCCCGATTGGCAACCAGACCCGCAACATTGCCATTCACTGCGGCGGCGGTTGTTGTTGCTTGTAGCGATGTCCAGTCAAAGTTGCCGCCGGGGGTATTCCAGGTGGAGACAGCGGTAAAACTTGTCCCAAAACCATACTGCAAAACCATTGTTTGGGCAGTGGCATTACCGCCATTGCGCCACTGTTCGCCATCGAAGGCAAGGTTGACCGTGTTGAGGGTTGCACCTGTGGTATTAGTTGCGGAGAAGGCAATCCATCCGGCAACTGCACCATTTCCAGGAACAGGAGTACCAAAATAATTGCTATTGGAGCCAAGTCCGCCTAAGGCTCTGTCAGTGACGGCGGCACCGTAACTGTAGAAATTTCCAGTCCCACTACCGCCATTATCTGCGCCGTAGGTGGTGATGGCAGTACCAGGAATGGGTTGCCTGAAGAGCGACCAACCCAAGATCGTGCTATCGTTCGCCCAAGGATTGCTGGTGCCTGTGCTTGCCAGGGTATTGAAGTTTTGGGTGTAGGAACCAGTGAAGTTAACGGGCATGGATAGACGCTCCAGGGATTAAGGGTCAGGTGAACTGGGGTGAGCGGGTAGAGGGTTTCAACGACTACGGGCAGGGATAATTACAGCGTTGGGCGAAAGGTTGGGCGATCGCGTGTGCCATCGAATACCTTAATCGAGGGTTCTAGGTGTTGTCCGAATATCTCGAAGACACTTATGAAAGAGATATTTTATGGAAGAGATGCTTTATCAAAGCCTTACAGAACCTATGGCAATCAGATGTTTCAGAATTTTGGAATAGGTTCTACTGTTTCAGCGTTATCCGCTTTCCATACTTTTACAGAGGTGTAGTGTTCTCCACTACGGAAGCAACTCGGAACTTTTGACTCGTAGAAAAATACAAAGTCGCGTAAATTTCTAGGTGTGAATTGTTTGGATTTATGCTTATCCTTCCTGAACAGCACCCAGGCATCTCAGTTCTTGAATGACTAGAAAATTTTAGAGATGCAGATGGGGCACTGGCGCGATCGCGCTTTATTAACCCAATGTAAACCAATGGGTAAATTCAAAACTTGATGAAGATTTGTGCGATCGCACTGTGCAAAGGGTTGCAATCTTGTGAACACTAATAGGGCGCGGTGCGCTTCCCCACGGCTAACCCATTCCTAACTTTTGGAGACTTCCCATGAGCAACCCCTCTTTAATCCCTGTAATTTTGGCAGGTGGCAAAGGTGAGCGCTTCTGGCCCCTCAGCCGTCGCAGTCGCCCCAAACAGTTCCTCAGCCTCGATGGCAGCGGTAAGAGCTTGTTGCAGTCAACCGCCGATCGCTTACTGGCGATGGCAGGCAGTTGGGATGCGGTTTGGGTGGTGACCGCTTCACACTTGGCGGACTTGGTGCGGGAACAGTTGCCCCAAATGCCAGAAAGCAATTTGCTGGTTGAACCTGAAGGTCGCGATACCGCGCCTGCGCTGGCTTGGAGTACCTTAGAAATTGCCCGTCGTCATGGCAATGAGGCAGTCGTAGGATTTTTCCCGGCAGATCATTGGATTGCGGATGAGGATGCTTTTCGCGCTACTTTATCGGCGGCGGCGGAACTAGCGGTGAAGGAAAGCGCGATCGTTACGCTAGGAATCGCCCCCACCTATCCCGCTACAGGCTATGGCTACATTCAGCAAGGCGAGAAGCAGGGGATTTATGGAGGCGATCGCGCCACGACGGAGGCTGGCTTTGCAGCTTATCGCGTCGATCGCTTCACCGAAAAACCCGATCGCGCCACGGCAGAAGCGTTTTTAGCAACGGGCAAATTTAGCTGGAACAGCGGCATGTTCGTCTTTCGGGCTGGCGTAGCTTTGGATGAACTGCGAATCCATGCGCCCGAAATTTTGACTCCTTTGGAAGAAAGCGGCGTGGCGATTTATCCCACTCTGCCCAAGAAAAGTATTGACTATGCCCTGATGGAGAACACCCAGCAGGCATACGTGCTGCCCGTTTCTTTTGGGTGGGATGATTTGGGGGACTGGAACGCGATCGATCGCCTGATGCAAAGCGATAAGCCCAACGTGGAACTGGCAACCCATGTTGGATTAGATACCAAGGGCGCTCTGCTCTATGCCTCCGATCCAGAAGAAGTGATCGTTACCGTGGGTCTAGAAGATGTCGTCGTGGTGCGAGATGGGAAAGTGACGCTGATTGTGAAGAAAGACCGCACGCAAGACATTAAGCAAGTGCTAAAAGAAATCCAGGCAAACCCCGATATGCAAGGGCTTTTGTAAGAGGCAGGGAATAAGGGCGAACTTCTCACTTGGTCGTGATCTAGTCTTCTCCAAATTCCTCAAACAGATCGGTTAAGACGACGTTAGAGAAGAGGAAGCCTTCAGGGTTAGTCAGCTTGATTCGTGCGATCGCTGCCATCTCAATCGCGCTTTCTGGCTCAACGGCGACCCATCCGGTTTTGCAGTAAGGCTGCAAACGTTGCCAGACTCGCGCGATCGCCGCTTCGCCAAACTGCTCTACCAAGGGCGCGATCGCTAACCCTTCCTGCAAGCGCAATCCTAACATCAGCGTGTCTAGCAGCAAATCTAAAGAGAAGGTTTCAGGTTTCAAGTTCCGGGTTTCAGATTGATCCCTGTCCCCTGTTCCCTGTTCCCTGTTCCCTGTTCCCTGCCCCCTGCCCCCTGCCTCAACCCACTTATAATATTCCCCAGTTTTCCGGGGACGGGCAACGCGATCGCCAGCAATATAACTGGTTGCGCCCATGCCAAAGCCATAAAAAGGGAGATTTTCCCAATAAACGCGATTGTGGCGGCACGGATAGCCCGGTTTGGCGTAGTTAGAAATTTCGTAATGCTCGTAGCCTGCCCTGGTTAAGACTTGATGCGCCATACGATACATTTCGGCGGTGGTTTCATCAGAAGGGAGCGGCTTAGCTCCGGGTTTATATTGCCGACCAAAAGCAGTGATTGGCTCTACAGTTAGGTCATAGCAGGAAGTATGAGTAGGGGAAAGGGCAATCGCTTTTTCTAGGGAAACTTGCCAATCGGTTAAGGTTTGATGCGGCAGTCCTGAAATCAAATCAAGGCTGATGTTGGTAAATCCGGCAGCGCGAATATAGTCAAACGCCCGGTAAATGTCTTCTACGGTGTGCGATCGCCCAGCGGCTTGCAGCAGGGTTGCTTGAAATGCCTGAACTCCCACGCTGACCCGGTTCACTCCAGCGGTGCGATAACCCAAAACTTGCGCTGGATCGAAGGTTCCCGGATCAACTTCCATGGAGATTTCTGCCTCGGCTGCAATGCCAAACCGTTGAGCCAGGGTTTGCAAAACTTGATCGACTTGGGTAACTGCCAGCAAGGAGGGCGTTCCACCCCCGAAGAAAATGGTGTTGAGCGGCTTACTAGGAGCAGGTACGGGTTCTTGCTGTCGAATTTCTTGACACAAAAACTCGATGTACTGCGCGATCGTGCCAGAATTGCTGCCATTCATGCGATCGCCGGTCTTCGGGTTTTTATCTCCTACCACAGACACCGGAAAGTCGCAGTAGTAGCAGCGTCGCCGACAGAACGGAATATGAATGTAAGCAGCTAGCATACTTTTGTCACAATGAGAACAGATGGGGAGAGTATAATGAACTATGTCAGCCTGTTAGCGCAGCCAGAATCGTTGCCCGTCTTTTTCCATCCGTCCTCTATCATGGGAGAATTGGCGGTATAGCCCAGCTTGGCAGTTCCTTGAGCCTTTTGGCATAGGGATACGTCCTCTAACACCCTTGAATCTATGCTAGACGCAATTATAATCATTTCATTCATGCTGGCAGGAGCAGGGATCGGCTTCTACGGCATTGAAGACCTGCCTGCTAGTGTTTTGCAGCAAGTGTCCAACGAGGGCGCGCTTCAATTTATCATCGCGGTTTTTGGAGCGTTGATTGGGCTAGTTGTGGGCTTCGCGGTGCAAACCGGGTTTCGGCGGTTAGAGCGTCAGGTTCGCGCCATGCCTGTAGATGTGCTGTTGAGTCGGGCGATCGGCTTGGTGCTGGGCTTGCTTGTGGCTAACTTGCTGTTGGCTCCCACGTTTTTACTGCCAATTCCCTCAGAATTTTCGTTTATCAAGCCGCTGATTGCGGTGGTAGGCAGCATTCTTTCTGCGGTGTCAGGGGTTTCTCTGGCAGATACTCACGGGCGGGCGTTGCTGAGGCTAATCAATCCAAACTCTGTAGAAACCTTGCTGTTTTCCGAAGGAACCTTGAAGCCTGCTTCGACTAAATTGCTGGATACCAGTTGTATCATTGACGGTCGAATTGAAGAGTTACTGGCAACCGGTTTTTTGGAAGGACAGTTGCTTGTACCTCAGTTTATTTTGCAGGAGTTACAGCAAGTTGCGGATGCATCCAACGACCAAAAGCGGGTGCGCGGCCGGCGGGGATTAGATATTTTGAACCGAATGCGAGAAGCATACCCCGATCGCATTGTGATTAATTCTGCGGACTATGACGATGTGCCTACAGTGGATGCCAAGTTGGTCAAGCTGGCGCAAGAAATCAACGGCACGTTGCTAACGACGGATTACAACCTGAGCAAGGTTGCCACCGTCCAAAAGGTTCAGGTTTTAAATGTGAATGACCTGACTCAGGCGGTGCGTCCGAGCTATTTGCCAGGAGACAGCATTGACCTGAAGATTGTGAAAGAGGGCAAAGAACCGACTCAAGGAATTGGCTACCTGGATGACGGCACCATGGTTGTGGTGGAAGAAGGGCGCAGCTATTTGGGTAGTGGAGAAGTTCAAGTGATTGTCACAAGTGCGCTGCAAACCTCCGCAGGGCGGATGATTTTTGCTCGTCCCAAAGCTTCTCTAGTGGCGTGAGTGGGCAGACTAATAACTCTGGTAACTTATTTCGACGCTTCATTTAAGTCAAATTCGCGGTTCCAATCGGGAAAATCTGCGTTGGGTAGCCGCCCATAAAGCTGAATCTGGCTGATGGCTTGCCAAGGCACTCGTTTGAGCAGACTCACAGTTAGCGATGACATTTCTACGGGATCAGGCGTAGGATCGGCTTCAAAAACAACCTGGAGGCAATCGCCGCTCGTCATCCGCAATTTGGTAGTCACTCCCATCGGTTTAAGCGATTGCAGCATCAGCGTTGTCAACTGGTCTAGCATCGCTTCAGGGCTTAATGTTGCAGTCTCTACAGGAAAGACATCAGCGCCTTTTGCGGGTAGAACGGGAGCGCGCATTGCCTGTCTAGGGTCTACCACATTCGCTGCGGGAATATCTTCCGGCAAAATGGTAGTCAAAATCTCATCAGTTAAGGTGTTAATAACCGCTAATCGATTTGCCTGTTGTTCGATTGTTTTTTCAAATAAATTTCGGACTAAGCGCCCATTACCAAACGTGCGATCGCGATTTTCATACAGTTCGGTTAGCAACGTTTTCAATTTTTGATTTGCCTCTTCTGTCGGTGAAAAATGGCTGTCTTTGCACATTTTCTTGAAGATGGCGACCAGTTCATCGGGCGTATAATCGTTGAAATAAAAATAGCGATTAAACCGCGATTTCAACCCAGGATTTGATTCCACAAACCGCGCCATTTCATCGGTATATCCGGCGGCAATGACCACCAAACGACTGCGATAATCTTCCATCCGTTTTAATAATACATCCACCGCTTCTTGCCCAAAATCACGGGAGCTATCTGCGGGAATGAGTGCATAGGCTTCATCCACAAACAACACACCATCCAATGCAGAGGTTACTTTCTCATCCACTTTTTTAGCGGTGCCGCCGATAAATTCTGCCACCATGCCTGCGCGATCGGTTTCAACTAAATGCCCTTTGGCAAGAAATCCTAATGCTTTGAAAATTCGACCCGTTAATCGGGCAACTGTCGTTTTCCCCGTTCCCGGCGGACCCGAAAACACAGAATGCAAAGACACTGAAGTAGTTGCCAAACCGCGTTCTGTCCGAACCTTTTGTACTTTCAAAAAATTAGTTAATGTACGAATTTCTTCTTTAATATTCGCCATTCCAATCAACTGATTGAGTTCGTCTAAAACTTTTTCCAGGCTTTCTGGTTCTTCGGTAGCAGCCACTTTCTCCTGTGAAGCTTTAGCATCACCAGATAAGACCTTTGGATCATTTTCATAAGTATGCAGAAGTTGCCAAATTGTGGCGAGTGCCCCCGCTTCCTCTAAGGTAATATTGCCGTCTGCTTTAACAACAGACTGGGCAAAACGATAAAAGCTATTCACAGTTTTGTTTAGAAAATTTGTTTCCTTTTCCTCATCCATTTTTTTGAGCAGTACAGGTAAAGAAAGCTGATTAGTAGGCGCTTCTTTTTGTAGTTCTAACAGAATTTTTAGAGCTTCTTTCTGATATTTCAGCCGAACATCTGGTAAAAACTCCCACTGATCAAACACTGCTTTTAGCCGTTCTTTATCTTGTTTAATTAAGGCGTAAATTGTAATGAAGCCTAGTAGTTCATTGGCAGTAATTTCATTGTTACTGCGTCCACAAATCAACACAATTTGGGCTAAATCTGCTAGCAGAAGCTGTTCATATTCTTTATTTTGTTGCAGCAATGGTAGAACTTCTGTATACAAGCTGCTGGCTTCTTGTTTAATCTCTCTTGTATCCATTTCAATCTCCCTTATGGATTAATTTCTTCCCAGAGTCGCGTCAACCGGTAACGCCACGCGCTGAGGGTTTGTTCTCGCGCTTCGGCACCGGCTTTCATATCGCCTAGCATTCCCTCTTCGTAGAAACGGTCTAGTGTTTGTAACGTTGCTTCGAGGGATTGCCCTTGTTGCTTGGCAACCTGAACAATCTGACGAACTCTAGTTTCTATGAGACGGCTAAAGCAGTCATTTAAGCCTTTCTGGCGAAGATGGAGCAGCCGTTGTACGGCGGAGACAAAATCTTCTGGCGTTAAGGTTGCACAACTATGTTGATAAACGCCCCACAAAACATTTTGTTGTAGAGCGTATCGGGTTTCTTGCGTCAGATCAAAGTTGTCTTCCATCAATTGCTCAATAAACGGTTGAGCCTCTTGGATCGGCGCGATCGCCACCAGCAATCTTAACCACGACTGATCATCCGACAGCAGCACTAACAAACGAAATTCGGGAGTATCTACTTGCCATGATCCAGGTGCTAATAGCTCGACCTGTTCACCAAATAGCTGGCTTAGTTGAGTAGATAGTTCAGGTGGGATCATGGTTTTTGAGTATCTTCGCATACCGCGATCGCCTTGTGATCTGCCAAAGGATGAAAGATTTATCTACCCATAATGAAAAACTCCCCCGAATTGGATCAGGGGAGAACGCTAAGGGGTAACTTTAAGCAAAAACCCTAGGGAATCCATTCCTCAACGGCTTCGTCCTTTGTATTAGTCCGGCGCTCTGGGGTTTCGCGGTTGAACTTCATATGAATAGCGCGAATCTGCTCACCATCGGCGGCAACTGCCATGATTGGGTAGTCAATCAGACCATCCTGGAAAGACATTTGAAACCGGAAGGTGCCATCAGGATTGAGCGCGATCGGTCGCCCGCCGACTGTGACTGTGGCATCTGGCTCAGTAGCCCCATGCACAATCAGTTCTGCATCTGCAATTAGCCAAAATTGACGGGGACGAATAATAGGTAAAGAGCCTGAGAAACCCACCCCAGACATGCCAACTCCAGACATTCCGACTCCAGACATTCCGGCTCCCGACATTCCGACTCCAGACATTCCGGCTCCCGACATTCCGACTCCCGACATGCCAACTCCAGACATTCCGACTCCTGACATTCCGATACCAGAAGTTGTCATGGCAGACATACCCACACCGGACATCATGCCAACCCCAGACATCCCAGTCCCAGACGATATGCCAACCCCAGACATTCCAGCACCAGACATTCCAGCACCAGACATTCCAGCACCAGACATTCCAGCACTAGAAGTTGCCCACATCCCCGAACCAGAAGCAAGTACATAGGAGCTTACAGACTGTTGCATTGAACCAGCCACATGTTGCATTGAACCAGCTACATGTGGGATTGAGCCTGGAACTTGCGTTTGCTGCGTAGAGCTATGAATAGACCCGGCAACATGATCCGCTTGATTGGCTTCTGTCAAACCATAAACTGTCTCATAGGCAGAAACAGATGGATCAACAGTTATCTGCTTTCCGGGAGAGGTCAAAGTAGCGTAGGTTTTGCCGCGTAGTTCTTCCTCCCAGGGAACTGTGAGAAAATGGTCTTCAATCCAATCGGATGGGTAAATGGGCGGAATCCGAACGGGGGCTGAGCGTGCCAATATTAACCAGCGTCCATCAGCACAGCGATAGCCAATCTCGATAACGTAGTCGCGATCGCTCACGGGAATAGGTAAATACCACTCTTGCGCTAGCTCATCGCAGGGATATTCTTGAATGCTGTGGGGTGCTTGAAACAGAAGGCTAACATCGGTCGTATCATAGATACGCAAGGCAAGTTGTTGTCCTCCTTGCTGCCGGAGTTCTTGCTTTGCTGCGAAGGAAATATCCCAATAGGTATATGCCCACTGAGGATCACGGGGCATGAGTACAATGCGGCTGTCGCCATATCCTTGGGGTAAGTCGGGTAAGCCTTCGTCAACGGATGCCCAGTTTTCACCCGTTACACCCGCGACATCGCCTTGACCTAGATCAAATTTGGCAGTTTCCACGACTTCTTGAGGCGCTCTTTCACGCTGAGCCGCGATTTCGCCTTGTTGCTGCATTGCCTGAATGGCTTGAATCGCTGCCAATAGCTGATCTTTACGCATCCGGCTATAGCGAGAAACGCCGCATTCACTAGCGACTCTACGGAGTTGCCGTAAAGTCATTTCATCGATAGGAAGACGTTCTGTAGACATTGCAGATATTGGCTCCAAACTAGGTAAAAGGCTAAAGATGACTTGCTATAAAAAACCGATGATCTCTAACTAGCGCCTGATGGCAAATTAGGTATTTTGGCGCATTGAGTGCAAATTGTTAAGTTCATGTTGCAAGAAAGCTGAAGCGGGGTCAAGGGCTAAAACAAAGAAATTTGAGGCGTTTGACGGATTCTTAAGCGATCGCGAGATCATCATGTCAAGAATTCATAATATTTTGATTTTGATGGGGGATCACTTGAGCAGGTGAGATTGGCGATGATCATGGCATCAGATTTAAGCCGATTGAATAGCACAACTCGATATACTCAGGGAGCATCGTGTGATCCTCAAAAAACATATTCAGCATGTCAAGTTCCGAACTTCAAGAACCAAGCCAGTTGTCAGAGCTTGATTTGGCGGTGGTAGATGAAACTGATGATCCGCCGTCTACTCCCGGAGAACACAAGCAAAGTCGGATCATTAGCCGAGTATTGTCGCCTGCGGTGAAACTTTGGCTGCGATCGCAGCTTGATGATGTGGAAGCCCTGGAACTGGAGATTGAGGCTGGCGATCGCCAGCTTTTATCAGGTTCACTATCCCAAGTGGTTGCGTCTGCAAAGAAAGCTATTTATAAGGGTTTGCACTTCAGCCAAGTGCGCGTGACCGCTCAAGCGATTCAAACGAACTTGGGGCAAGTGCTGCGAGGAAAGCCTTTTCGGTTACTGGTTCCGTTTCCGGTCAGCGGTACGGTGACTTTATCAGCCACCGATTTAAATATGTCGCTTCATGCGCCCCTATTGGGAAATGCGGTCAGCAATTTTTTGCTTAGCTTACTGCAAGACAAGTTAGAAGGCAGTTTGAGGAACACAACCAAAACTGCTGAAATGCAAAATATTCAGGTTGAATTGCAAGAAGGTGGGCTGATATTTAATGCAACGCTAGTGCAGGACAATCAACACTATTCGCTGACAGTGCAAACTCAGCTAGCGCTTGAAGGGGGCGATCGCTTGCGGCTGGAGCAGTTTTGTTGTCAATTGGGATCAGGAGAGCGATCGCCAGTCGATTTGCCAACCAGTTTTATGTTTGATCTTGGTTCGGAGGTTTGTTTAGAAGAGTTGACAATTCATCCACAGGGAATCGTATGTCAAGGGCGCATTACTGTGATCCCGGCCTGACTTGAAGAATTAGGGTGAGTTGAACATAGCCGAAACACACCCTACACAAACTTCCGACTTCAAGCGCCTAACCAACGGGCGGCATCTTTGGCATGGTAGGTGAGAATCAAGTCGGCTCCGGCGCGTTTGAAGCTGGTGAGGGTTTCCAAAACGACTCGCTGTTCATCGATCCAACCGTTGAGCGCAGCGGCTTTGACCATGGCATATTCGCCGGAGACGTTGTAGGCAGCGACAGGCAGGTTAGAGGCTTCTTTAACACGCCAGATAATATCCATGTACGACAGAGCAGGCTTGACCATTAGCATGTCTGCACCTTCGGCAATGTCTAGCTCAATTTCTTTGAGGGCTTCACGGGCGTTGCCTGGATCCATTTGGTAGGTGCGGCGATCGCCAAACTGAGGCGTAGAATCGGCAGCATCCCGGAACGGACCGTAGTAAGCTGAGGCATATTTTGCCGCATAGGACATAATTGGCGTGTCTTGAAAACCTGCGGCATCCAGCCCTTGGCGCACAGCCTGAACAAAGCCATCCATCATTCCTGAAGGAGCAATAATATCTGCGCCTGCTTTTGCTTGGGAAACGGCCGTTTTTTTCAGCAGTTCCAGCGTGGGATCGTTGAGTACTCGTCCCGTCAGGTCGCCCACTTCCAAATAGCCGCAGTGTCCATGAGCCGTGTATTCACACAAGCAGGTATCCGCAATCACGATCAGGTCAGGCACCGCTTCTTTAACCGCCGTCGCCGCTTTTTGAACAATGCCGCAATCGTGCCAAGCGCCCGTGGCATCGTCATCCTTGTCACTGGGAATACCAAATAAAATAATGCCAGGAATACCCAAGTCATAGACTTCTTTGGCTTCCTCAACAATCTTATCTACCGAAAGCTGAAACACTCCCGGCATGGATTTTACTTCTTTGGCGATCGCCTCACCGGCAACCGCAAACAGCGGATAGATTAAATCGCTGGTCGTGAGTACCGTTTCACGCACCATACGACGAAGTTGAGGATGGCTACGAAGACGACGAGGACGATGAACTGGAAACATAATTCAGGTTAAGGATGCATCAGTTCTTAAAAGTCTAAAACGTTCTGTTGATGAAGACCTCACTCAACACGTTACGTTCTGTTGCGCTATGACTTACCCTAGCTGCTTAAGGCTAAGGGCAAACAGGGTAAAAATGCTAGTGGAGCCGATCGCAAACATGAGCGATCGCCCTGGAACGAAATTCAACACATAAAAGACGGGATACAAAGCGCGGGCGATGACAAAGGCGATCGCAGCCCAAGCCGCGTTGGGAGAAGTCACCTGAGTTGTGTATGCCATCAGTGCAGCGGCTGTAAATAGCATGAAAGCTTCAAAGGCATTTTGATGTGCCCAAGTTGCCCGTTGAGCATAGATCGGCAACTTATCCACTAGCGCCCGTGGAGTTTCTAACGCCTGAAACCCGATCTGGATACGCCCATACGCCACCAACAAAAAAGGCAAATAAATCAACGCTGCTGCTGCCACAATGCCATAAAGCAATGCAGCAGGCGTAGAAATTGGAAGTTGGGGAAGGGTCATGGTTCCGTATAAATTAGTAGCGACATTCCTAGCGTACTGGTAGGCGGGGCATAAGGGCGATCTTGGACACTTTGTTAGGGCAAATCATTCTGTTTGAAGCGTCGTTTTAGAAACCATGCGGGTTTTCTTGCGATCGCCTTCCGACAGACCCTCACCGGATTGGAGTCGCGTCGCATTTTGTTGCAGCACGGTAGCGGCGGATTCATCGCCCATTTGCAAGGCGGTTTTGGCGGCAGTTTGCATCATGGTTGCCGCACCTGCCATATCCCCTTGTTGCAACTTGGTTTCCGCAATTTTGGTTTGTCGATATTTTCCTAATGCCAGGATTTGTCGCTGCACGTCAGGGTTGGGATTGGGTTGAAAGTCGCTGAGATAGTCGGCATAGACGGAAATTTTTTCAGAGAGCAACCCTTCGGCGTTGGTTGCAGGGTCATCGTAGCGAATCTGTGCCTGAGCGATCGCCTGTGATCCGGTTGCCATTTGATTCAGGTACAAGTTCGCCAAAATCACCCTGGGCACTTCTACCATCAGATCTCCGAGTCGCACAACGGACTGAGAACTTTCTTGCAGCACCGTTAGCTCAATCGTGTCGGGTGCCACCTGAGAAACGGGCTTTAGCTCTGCCAGTCGTACCCCAGGAGCAAGAGACAACAATAAATGAGCGTTGGTTAACCCAATGGATTGCACCCGGTTTAGCAATCGACTAAACTCTGCCACGGCTTCTTCAGGACTTTGAATATAGGACATGGCACCCCCACCCGCATCGGCAAGGCTTTCCAACACATCTTGATTCCAGGCATCACCTAAGCCAAGAGTGTTAATCGTTAGGTTATAGCCCATCGCCAATTTTGCTAATTTCAAGCAGCGATCGTTATCGCCATGCTCATTTTCGCCATCCGTCAGTAAAAATGCTTGGGAGATGGTGCCTTGCTTGCCTTTTGCCATTTCTTCAACACCAAGACGCAGCCCCTCGTCGATCGCCGTTCCCCCACTTGCCTTCAGTTGATTAATTTGCATCTTTAAGCTAGCAGGATTATCCACAACTTGATAAGGCACTAATACTTTTGCCTTATGGTCAAACCCAATGATCGAAATGCGATCGCCCAACGACAGTCGATCTACCAATCGCTGAGCCGCTTGACGAATCGTGTCGATTGGTCGTCCGCTCATGGAACCACTGTGATCCAAAATTAGGCAGAGATTCAGCGGTGCCGTGCGGCTGAATTCATCCACGATTCCCGCAGCGAGCGTTTCACGAATCGCCGACATCGAAATCGATAGCTGGCGCTGACTCAAGGGTTGAGCCACATCCACACTGGCATCACTCAGGGCAACTTGTAAACCAACTCTCATAAATGAATTATCCTGTCGTAGCGCGAAGTAGAACAAGGTCAGGACTTAAAGGCTAGAAGGAGGAGCGACTCAAAGCGTCCAAGGATTCAAAGCTTAATCTCATACTCCAGCATAGGCGAAATGCTGGAATAGGGACTGTCACGCTAATATGAATAAACAGTGCCGTTCTCCTAGGCAAAACATTTCAGGCGATCGCTGTTATGACATCATCCATTCAAGCTGCTCAGTCTCCCTATGGTGGTGGAGATTCCTACATGCGGACTCCGCCGCCGGATATGCCGTCTCTTCTCTTGAAAGAGCGGATCATTTACCTTGGATTGCCCCTTTTCTCATCCGACGATGTGAAGCGGCGAGTTGGGATCGATGTGACCGAATTGATTATTGCTCAACTGCTTTATCTTCAATTTGAAGACCCAGAAAAGCCAATTCGGTTTTATATCAATTCCACTGGCACCTCCTGGTACGATGGCGACGCGATCGGCTACGAAACCGAAGCCTTCGCAATTTGCGATACCCTCAGCTACATTAAACCTCCCGTACACACGATTTGTATTGGTCAAGCCTTAGGCACCGCAGCCATCATTCTATCTGCTGGCGCTAAAGGGTTCCGTGCTAGCCTTCCCCATGCCTCCATTGTGTTAAACCAACCTCGTACAGGCGCGCAGGGACAGGCAACCGATATTCAAATCCGCGCCAAAGAAGTGCTGGCGAACAAGCAATCCATGCTGGACATCTTAGCTAAAACCACCGGTCAACCTCCTGAAAAGCTGGCAAAAGATACGGATCGGATGCTTTACATGACTCCGCACCAAGCGGTCGAGTATGGGCTGATTGATCGCGTTTTAGAAAGCACCAAAGAAGCACCAAAAGAAGTGCTTGCTGCCGCCAGTTAGCAGTTTCAACCCCAGTAATTTTTCTTATTCAAAGGAGTATTTCTTATGCCTATTGGCATTCCTAGCGTTCCTTATCGTCTTCCTGGTAGCACTTATGAGCGCTGGATTGATATTTACACCCGGCTAAACCAAGAACGGATCATTTTCTTGGGGCAAGAGGTGACTGATTCCTTAGCAAATTCCACCATTGCAGCCATGCTGTACCTGGATTCGGATGATCAAAACAAGCCCATCTATTTGTATATCAACTCTCCAGGGGGTTCTGTAACCGCTGGCATGGCAATTTATGACACCATGCAACACATTAAATCTGAGGTAGTCACCATTTGTGTGGGTTTAGCGGCATCCATGGGAGCCTTTTTGCTAACCGCAGGCAGTAAAGGCAAACGGTTGGCGCTACCTCATGCGCGGATTATGATTCACCAACCGCTAGGGGGCACCGGACGACGGCAAGCGACGGATATTGAAATTGAAGCAAAGGAAATTTTGCGGATTCGCCAAGAGCTTAATGGTTTGATGGCAGAGCGAACCGGGCAATCGATCGAAAAAATCCAAAAGGATACCGATCGCGACTACTTCATGTCTGCCCAAGAAGCAAAAGAATACGGCTTAATTGATAGCGTCATTGAAACGGTCAATTAGAAACTATCTTCAAGTTCTTGTCACCAAGTGACCTCAGCAATGGCAGAATGCTTATTATTTTGCTGTTGCTGAGCTTAATGAATTCCGCAGACTGCTATCGATTGCTTGGACTTTCTAGTGAGGCTTCCTTTGAGGATGTCAAATCTGCCTATCGAGGTTTAGCAAGAAAATATCATCCCGATGTTAGCTGTGGCGATCAACGTGCTAAGGATAAGTTCATTGAAGCGACTATTGCCTACAAGTGGTTGCTAAACAGCTTGCCTCGTGAAGTTAATCAACGTCAAGCTGTCACGACCCAGCATAAGCATCAAGCATCAAAATCAAAATCCAGTCCTAGCAAACAGGCTAAACAAGTGGTGCAGGTTCAAGTGAACCCATCGCTTTCTCCTTTGGAGCAGCAGCTAAAGGCTAGTTCCTATCAACAGCTACAGCAGCTTTTGAAAACCCAAAAATTTCCCAGAGCGATCGCCCTAGTCGAAAGCTTAGCTCACCGCATGTCTCGTGATCCAGAAGTGATTCAGTGGCAGGCGATCGTCTACCAGCAGTGGGGGCGTTTTCTAATTCGGGATCATCAAATTGACAAAGCCCGAATTTATTTGAGAAAGGCTCTACAGACTGACCCCCATAACCGTTCTCTGTGGGCAGAAGTTGAAAAAGATTTTCGTTGTATTGCTCAAAGGCTCTAAGAGAAAATACTGAATCTTGACTTAATCGCACCTTACAACCCTCACAAAAAGGCAAAATTTCCCGCTACAGGTGCATTTTCAGAAAGACTTTGATATAGTTTAAGTGAGGGGATTTCTATTTAGGGCTTTGGTTCTATGTTTTGAGACGTGCTTCTCACACAATCTCTCTGAAATTTTTTAGATGCAATTTCATAAAGCTAGATCAGCTAAGAGCTTTGGTAGGTCTTATTGAAAGCCTACAGGTTTATTATATTTATTTTGATTTATTGCTAGTACGGCGCTTAATTCTTGAGTTGTCTGTCTGACCTGTTGAATACTACAGGGTTTTTTGAGTGGTAGCTATTTCTTCTCATTCAGTGAAGCGAAGTTGGAACACGATAAGCTTTGCTTCAACTCTCTATCTAGTTCCTATTTTGGAGTTGCTGCTAGCAGAAATTCCACACCAGTGGCGTTCAGAGGTAAAGCTTGGTCTGCAAGAAGCCTTGGTAAATGCAGCAAAGCATGGGAACAAGCTAGACCCTGGAAAAACGATCTTAGTTCGGTTTTCAATTATCACTGATCAATATTGGTGGATTATTTCAGATGAGGGGGGTGGGTTTAGACCTCCTCAAGCTTGGGAAATTGCACTAGATCAAAGTCCGGTTTGCCAAGAGCAAGAATGTGGTCGCGGCTTATACATTCTTCACCAGGTTTTCGATAAGGTGCAGTGGAACCTACAAGGAACAGAACTTCGCTTATGTAAGCAAGTGAAGAATTTATCTAAAATACCCATGGTTCCCTAATAAAGCAGGAGTCCGATTCCATCTAAGAGAAAACGCTATTGATTTTTCAACAAATATCGTTTTTGCTCAAGAAGTAATTTTCACGGATGATCGGGGCGAAAAAGGTGCTTATGTTGTGGGTTATACAAGCGCGATCGCGCTTGTGAAATAGCAGCAGTCGCTTCTTGATTAGCGATCTCATTTGGCACCGTGGCAGCCGCTAAAGCAGGGCTAATAATATACATGGTCGTCCGAATCAAATTTTCTGCCTGAGTCATCTTTGCCATTTGGGTCAATGGCACCAGCAAAATTTTCTCATCTTGCCAGCCCACGCGAAAGCAAATCGCCACAGGTGTGTTTTCTGGATAGTGTTGCATTAACCGCTGTTGAGCATCCTCCACATGTCGAGCGCTCAGGTATAAACAAAGGCTAGCCTGATGGGCTGCCAAAGTTGATAGCTCTTCTGCTTCTGGTACTTGAGTACGTCCACTGATACGGGTCAAAATGATGCTTTGCACCACCCCAGGAACCGTTAGCTCCACTCGCAACTTTGCAGCAGCAGCTTGAAAAGCGCTAATTCCTGGGGTAACGTCAAAAGGAATCTCTGCTTCTAATAAAGCTTGCATTTGCTCTTGGATTGCTCCATATAAGCAGGGATCGCCTGAATGAAGCCGCACGACTGACTTCCCCGCCTGAACTCTTGCCACCATTATCGCTAAGATTTCATCCAAGGTTTTGTCGGCAGTCCGAATGACTTCAGCATCGGCTCGAACAGCTTGCAATATCTCCTCAGGCACTAACGAATCAGCAAACACAATTACATCCGCTTGAGTTAGTAGGCGATGCGCTTTAACGGTCAGCAGTTCTGGATCGCCAGACCCTGCCCCAACAATGTAAACGGCGGGTTGAAGCGATGGCTGAATAGGTTGTTTTGACAGTCCGGTCATAAATTTTGCAATTTAAATTCAATTACTCCGGATAGGGTGCTGATTTTTAGAAGAAAGGAGTGGTAGATGCACCCTGATTAAAACCCTGGAGTTTATCTCTAGGGTTTTCTTTTTTATCGCATTGGGTCAGTCGCTTGTCTACGAGGATCGGCTTGCTCTTAAATCCGCGAGTTTTATTGGTTAGAATCACTCAAATCCGTTTTTTGAAGTGCCGCAGCAGGCACCACATCCGGGAGCGATCGCCCCAGCTTATACAACCAAAATAATCCCAAAACTCCCAAAGTAATTTCGACTAGGCTGATCACTTGAGCAATGCGGAGCGCACCGAACATCAAGCTATCGGTTCGCAATCCTTCAATCCACAGTCGCCCAGAGCTATATGCAACCAAGTAAACCAAAAACAGCGTGCCTGTCTTGAGTTTTGGCTTGCCTTTCAAGTCTCTAAAAAACAGCACCATGAGCAGGGTGAAAACCATTAGATTCCACAGCGACTCATATAAAAAAGTGGGATGGTAAAACTCCACGGTTTCAAAGCCTAATGGACGGCGATCTCGCGGAATAAACAATTTCCACGGCAAATCGGTTGGGCTACCAAATGCCTCAGAGTTAAAAAAATTGCCCCAGCGTCCAATTGCCTGCCCCAAAATTAGCGAAGGCGCAACCAAATCAGCTAGCTGCCAAAAAGAAATCTGCTTTAAGCGCGAAAAAATTAGTGCTGCCAGCAAGCCGCCTAAGATAGCACCATGAATCGCAATACCTCCTTTCCAAATTGCAATGATTTGCTCAGGATGATTCACATATTCTTGCCACTGAAACAGAACGTAATATAAGCGGGCGCTTGGAATAGCGGCAACAACTAGCCAAATCGCCAGATCAGCAATCAACTCTGGATCGACTCGACGACGGCGCGCTAAATACTGAGATAAATTCACTCCGATTAAGACCGCCGATGCAATCAGCAATCCATACCAGCGAATCGAAAATCCAGTCCCCTGAAACCAAGGAAGCTCTGACCCTGGAGACGTAAATTGAAAAGCAGGAAGCAGCAAGGAAGAAAACAAGGGACGTTCTCCTAAGAACGATGGACAAGTGACGGCTGTAGATAATCACCGTGCCACAGACTTGATTCTAAGCCGCTAAGGGTAATTTTGGCGGAAGACTCCTTGACCCTCTTGAGAGGTAGCCTTCACTGGCTTAAGAATACGTTTTCCTGCTGTGCGCTACATTGTTTTCAGCAGAAGAAGTTGTAATCCTCAACATGACTGAACACAGCGCATGGCGAATTTCATTAGCTCACAAAATCGCTCCTGCTTTCACAGCGAATCGTAAAGTTGAAGCGTGTTTTGTATTTGGCTCAGCCGCATTAGGGATTTCAGATCAATATTCCGATCTTGAATTAGGCTTCATCTGGTCACAATTACCATCCGTCGAAGAATTACAAACCACAGCGCAAAGTGTTGGTGTCAAAGGATGGGAAATTGAGCCGTATGGAGAAGCGAAACAAGCATGGTTGGAGCAGTTCTATATGTACGGCATGAAAGTAGAAGCGGGTCATTGGTCGCAAAATACGATGGACAACATTGTGAGTGATGTTGTTGAGTGTTATGAGGTGTCGCAAACTGGGCTTTTATTTGAGAAGCAAGCGATCGCATCCCATCTTCAAAACGCAGTAGTTCTTCACGGCGAAAACACCATCAAACAGTGGCAAACTCAGCTTTCTCCTTATCCTGAAGAACTTGCTGTTGCAATGGTTCAAAAGCATCTAAAATTCCGTCCGTTCGATGGTCAAAACATTTTGACCGAACGCCTTGAGATCCCAATGCTATATGAAAACAACTGTACCATCGTGCGATGGCTTCTCAACATGCTGTTCGGGCTAAATCGCACTTATCACCCAGGCTTCAAGTGGACACGTTACTTTGTTGAAGAAATGAAAATCAAACCACCTGAGTTTTTTACCCGGTTGGAGCAAGTTTTTTTATCTGATGCTGCAAGTGGAACTCGTGAGTTGCGACGACTTGTGGAGGAAACATTCGATCTTGTAGAGCAGTGCTTACCGCAAATTGACCTCAATCATCAGCGTCAAACGTTCAATCGACTTTATCCAAGGTGGGAGTTGCCTGTAGATCGTTAACTTAATGCTCATCAAAAGCAACTGGCAGGCAAAGCGATGAACTGTGTTAACGACCTAAAAGGCACCCTTCTTGGCGAGTACGACTAACACAGTTTTTAGAATCAACTGTAGATCGTAAAGAATTGACCATTTTGCTTGATAGGCTACATCCATTTTCACGATCGCTTCAAAGTCCAACACCGTCGATCGCCCGTTTGCTTGCCATTCGCCTGTGATTCCAGGCTTTACATTCAAGCGCTCCCAGTGGTGCCGTTTATAGGCAATAGCCTCATCAATCGTAGGCGGACGGGTGCCCACTAAACTCATATCGCCTTGCAACACGTTCCAAAATTGAGGAAGTTCATCTAGGCTAGTTTTGCGTAAAAATCTGCCAACCCGCGTCACTCTAGGATCGTTGCGATTTTTAAAGATGCCGCTCTTTGCTTCGTTATGAACTAAATGCTTTAACTGATCTGCATCCATCACCATGGAGCGGAATTTCCAAATTTTGAAGGTTTTGCCTTGGTATCCGCATCGAAGTTGGCTATAAAAAAGCGGACCAGGGCTATCAAATTGGGTTGCGATCGCTACTGGAACTGCAACCATTGCGGTGATCATTAGCCCAACTAAAGCCCCTGCAATATCAATCAAGCGCTTAACGCTGCTCTGCACAGAAGGATGCACCACGGAAGGCGAATTGTGAGCTTCTCTGCTTGATGGCAGGGAAAAGTGATTTGCTTGTTCTAACAGGACTGATTTCACGGTTGATGCATTAGTAGTAATCACGGTCATTGCCTGTACAAGTAGAAGAGATTGACTTGCCCTATGATGACCATACGTAATTACGCTGAGCGTACCTAGTAAAAGTTAAAGCGTTTGCTTAATCTTTGAAATGACATCGCTTATTTAAAGTTCTGATGTTTTTCTTCGTTAAACGCACCTTATTTTCAATTCAAGTAGATTTTTAGTGCAAAAAAGGATAAATTGCGAGATCTAGACTTTTTTTATGAAAGCCCGCAAAGATTTTGGGCAGGTAGAGGCATCCTTTTTCACACTGAACCAGTGAACTGGAGCGAGATCGCGCCGAATTTGGTTTTACAGACGATTGCAGTTTTCCAGTCAGACGGGCTACGTCAGCGCTAATATGCATCGCAACAACCGCAGCACCATGACGATTTAGATGGCTAGGATCAGCAAAGTACTGATTTGAATTTAGCGTGTGGTGCAGGCTAAGATCTTTGAATGTAAATCGCCGCGATCGCTCCAGCCGTTTCATTTGCCTGCGAAACTGGTCTTCATAGGCAAATCGCGCCGAATCTAAATAGGTTTGCGTTAGCGGAAGATTGACAAACACCAGCGGAATTTGCTGCCTATTCGCAAAAGCTGCCACTCGCTCTAGTGCATTAATTTGTCTACCCGCTAGGGCAAACCTGAGATAGTCAGCATCGTAGTAACCCGACACCCTGGAAAATCGCTGAAAGTAAGTTTTAGGGTTAAATTGCGTGTTAACCACTTGAAAGCCTAATGTTTCAGCAGTTGTTATCAATGGCATCGACGGCGAGGGTGAAGAAAGCCCTAAGCGGATCGTCACCTTGGCGCTTTGCTGACACTGCCCGTCCTCCATTGCATTCGACGGCATCTTCTGGGCAGGAGTCGAGATAGATTTTGGTTGAGAGATCAGTTTCAGCGGCAGTCCATCCATGCAGATTTGCCCAACGTCTAACCAATTCGGTTGAGGAATAGAGGGGCGAGTTCCAGCGTTGAGCGCTTGATAGCCCTGAGAAGCCCGAATTTTGTTGAAGGTATGGTCAATCCGACCGCTGTTGAACGCGCGTGATCCATCTGCCCACACAATCAGACGCGGCAACTGCTCGGCAGTAAGTAGTTGCCGCAGCAGCCAGTCTACAACCTGCGCCGTGGCACCATTGATCCCAAAGTTGAAGATTTTTAGGTTAGGATAGCCGCGTTTG
Source organism: Leptolyngbya sp. CALU 1928 (assembly GCF_056784215.1). Classification (NCBI taxonomy): domain Bacteria; kingdom Bacillati; phylum Cyanobacteriota; class Cyanophyceae; order Leptolyngbyales; family Leptolyngbyaceae; genus Leptolyngbya; species Leptolyngbya sp. CALU 1928. Next base: position 711,576 of record NZ_JBXBCE010000001.1, read on the forward strand.
GCGAGGGCTTGCTGAAGGGCTATCGGATCGACTCCTTGTAAGGCACGAGAACTGCCTACAATCAAAATATCGGGCTTGCCAAATTGAGCTAAGTAGTGAGTATAAAGCTGGAGTTGGCGATCGAGTTGCTGGCTGTTAAACGAAGGATAGCGGGAGTGCGGCAAAGGGCTTTTGGCGGGAGGGATAGCACCGGTTGGAGAAGGTGAGATTTGAGCAGGCTGCGGGATCACAAAAGGGGGCAATTCATGAAACGATCCCTTTGGGGATTGCCCGGTGGTTGGCTCAATCTTAACTTCCACGATCACATCGCCTGCAGCAGGGGTTGCTGAGTGGGTGGTAGGTGCGATCGCGCCTATTAAGATTGGGGACACCAATAGACCAAACGTTGCTTGTTTAACCCAGCCCATATAAAACTTGAGAACGTCTTCACTCAAGTCAACCATAGCGCTTTCTGACTCTGCAATTGATCGCAAAGAAAATTGTCCAAATCCCTCAGTTTTGATGGGGTGGGCGAGTCGCTTTTTTGGCTTCCTTAGTCGGCTGCTTGAGTTTGGAGACTGCTTGAGGCGCTGTACATCCTATGGGGATTTCGACCGTTTTAGGGTAAATTTGCATTAGCTGAAAGAAACGTGAAAAGCTAAAGTTTCTAGGGTCCATTCGTTCCCCAGAGCGATCGACCGCTTTATGAGTAGTAATTCGATCATTGGCTACGCCTGTTTTAGAAATGAGCCAAGCAAGAGATTGATACTGCTGGATTGTATAGCCGCTGTGAGTCGGGGCGTTTGTGTTGCCATCGGGTGGACTTTCTAGGGCGACATGATAGGCAAAGTTATTGACCGATGGCGGAAACTTGGGATGGGTTTTAACGGCTTCTGCTATGCCATTAACCCCAAAGAAGATTGAGTTGCCAGCACCATAGGCTCGTTTGTCGGGAGGAACAAGATACAAAACGGTGCCATCTCGCTGGATCAAGGTGTGGTAGCTTGCCTGGTTGCTGTCGTTGAGGTGCCGCGTGCGAAAAAAATTTAAGGCGCTGCCAGCAGATCCTACGGTTTCGTGCAGCACGACCAGCGGGGGCAGAAGGGCGGGTTTGCCATTTATGTCTTTGAAGTAGCGATCGCCGTAGTTTGTGGGATCAATCAAGAAAACCGCTTCGGGTGGCTGATCGCGGGATTGATTGGGATTAATCAGGCTGAGCGGAGTATTGGAGGTACTTGTGTTGGCTAACATGGTCCGTCGAAAGCGCTCCAATTCTACTGATCCTAAAGGGCGCTGAGCCGTTGAATTAGCTGAATTACGCGATTTAGAAGCGCCGCCAGTGTTCGGCTGCAAAGCACAGTCTAAAGGATTGATAGATTGGCTAACTTTGATAGATTGGCTAACTTTAGGAGTTGACGACGCAACTTTTACGGGCTGCCTTTTTGCAGAGGGCACCTTTGGTCGCGCGATCGATTTGGCTAAGGGTTTAATATCTACAGACCTAGAGACCGTAGGAGCCTCAAATTCAGATCGTTGAGTGTGCCCAGTTGCCACAGTGATAACAAGTGTGATGGCGCATAGTGTGATTAGCAGAGTAACAGTGAACAGATTTCGCCTCACAACTTGTAGTCACCTCAAAGCAGATTGCATAGGAAAGTTTTTTGTTGATTCAGGATAACTGTTCAACGATTAAACTTAAACATTCACATAGTGTTAAATTTTGCATCCTTCTTCAGTGTTGTTTAGGATACACTCCGATAATTTATTTTCAAATAGGCTGGCAAAAGGTTGCTTTTGAAGTAATTAATTAGCAATTCTTCCTCAGCATATGTGCGCCATTAGGATTAGACGAGTCATCAAGGAGATTTTTGCAGAGTGAGTAATCGATATATTTATGTTCCCCGCCGTCAGGTGATTCGAGGGCTTCTAGCCACTGCTGCATTTGGTGCAACTTCTAAGCTCTGGACGGGCTGTTCGTCTTCTCCAACCGATACCGCTGGTACAAGCGGTGGTGGCGCTAGCCCAGATGCAAGCAAACCGATCACTATTGGTTTTATCTACAACGCTCCCAAAGCGGACTATGGCTGGAACCAAGCTCATGCGGTCGGTGCAGCCGCGATCGCCAGTATGCCCGGCATCAAAATCATCGAGCAAGAGAGCGTTCCTGAAACCAAAGAGGTGCAGGAAGTCATGCGAAATATGATCGATCAAGATGGTGCAACCGTTGTCATTGCGACCTCGTTTGGCTACTTTGATCCCCATGTATTGGAAGTTGCCAAAGCGTATCCAGACGTGCAGTTTTTGCACTGCGGCACCCTGTGGAAAGAAGGATTAGCCAAAAATATCGGCAGCTTTTTTGCCCTAGTGGATGAAGGTCAATACCTTGCCGGACGGATTGCAGCCCAAGCGAGTAAAGGGGGCAAAATTGGGTTTGTGGGTGCAAAACCGATTAATCCGGTGCTGCGGAACATTAACAGCTTTATGTTAGGGGCGCGGAGCGTTAAGCCCGATATCAAAATGCAGGTGATTTTTACAGGTGACTGGTCGCTGCCCGTGAAAGAAGCAGAAGCCACGAACTCCCTTGCCGACCAAGGTTTTGATGTGATCGCAGTGCATGTGGATAGTCCTAAAGTGGTGATTGAAACTGCCGAGAAGCGTGGGGTATTGTCCAGCGGATTTCACTCCGATCAGTCTGCTTTGGCACCCAAAGGCTACTTAACTGGAACAATGTACAACTGGGGTACGATTTATAAAAATTATGTAGCGCTTTTAACGGCAGGTAAGACGCTGATGAATGGCGGTATTGAGCCTCAATATATCGGCGGCGTTGCAGACGACTATATTGGTCTGGCAACGTTTGGTCCAGCGGTGACTGAGCCAATCAAAAAAGATGTAGAGGCGGTAAAAGCGAAGCTGGTTGATGGGTCAGCCGTGGTTTATAAGGGTGCCATTAAAGATAATGCTGGCGCAGTCAGAATTCCCGCAGGCACGACCTACAAAGTGACTGCTCCTGAATTGACAAAAATGGATTGGTTGGCTGAAGGCGTTTCTGGAAAGACGGGTTGATATGGCACTGAGTCGTTCTAACTGGCGATCGACCGCTGAATCCATAGTGATTCCGCTGGCTGCACTATTGGTCGCCCTAGTTTTGTTCGGTATATTCTGCATGTTTGCTGGCAAAAATCCCTTTGCGGTTTACGGAGCCATTTATAAAACCGCATTTGGAAGCTGGAACGCGTTTCAAGGAACGTTGCTGCGGGCTGCTCCCTTGATGCTAACAGCGCTATGCACGGCGCTTCCGGCTCGATTGGGATTAATGGTGATTGGGAATGAAGGAGCCTTGGTTTTGGGAGGATTGGGGGCAGCAGCGGTAGGGCTGATTTTGTCCTATGGCAGCATTACTCCGAATCCAGCCCAACTGCAAACCACGTTGGGTCTGGCTCCAACCGTGGTGCAGATTGGCATGGCTTTGGGAGGGATTATCGCAGGCGGCATTTGGATTGCGATCGTGGGTGCTTTGCGCCATTATCGAGCGGTCAATGAAACAATCAGCAGTTTGCTGATGAACTACATTGCGATCGCCCTGCTTAACCACTTGGTCGAAGGTCCCTGGAAAGATCCTGCCTCTTTGAACAAGCCTTCCAGTTTCCCGATTCCAGAGCTATATCAGATTGGAAACATTGGTTCTACTCGGATTCACTATGGGCTGATTTATGGCTTGGTGGCTTGTGCGATCGCCTACTTTTTGATTCAGCACACCACCTTTGGGTTTGCGGCTCGGACTGCGGGGGGCAACGTCAAAGCGGCTCGGATTGCTGGGTTACCTGTTGGTAAACTAACTATCATTATTTGCTTCCTGGCTGGCTCCTGTGCAGGGTTGGCAGGCATGGTTGAAGTAGCAGCCGTTCAGGGTCAGGCAAATGCCTCGATTGTCGCTGGCTATGGATATGCAGGCATTCTCGTTGCGTTTATCGCTCGATATAACGCTTTGGCAGCAGCCGTAGTTGCGATCTTGCTAGGCGGAATTATTAACAGTGGCGGCGCACTTCAGCGATCGTTTGGAATGCCCGATGCCACCGTCCTCGTATTCCAAGGACTCGTCTTTTTAGTTGTTCTATACAGTGAATCGCTGTATGGACGTTTCAAAATCTTCAAGGAGCCAGAGATTCCCATGACTCCCCCTCCTGTGCCGTCTACAGCGGTGCCTGTCTAACGATTGATTAAGGTCGCTCATTGTTGATTATTTCAATTGATTTAACGCAGTTCAGTAATTTGATTTAGAGGAACTCATTAGATGGCAGCAGAGGCACTCGGTTGGTTGGGGGTTCCCTTGGGCATCTTGGCAGGCACCCTGCGAGGAAGCGCTCCCTTTTTGTTCGTCAGTTTGGGGGAATGCCTGACTGAAAAAAGCGGCAAAATTAATCTGGGATTGGAAGGAACCTTGCTTACAGGCGCAATGAGCGCCTATGCCGTTTCCTATCTAGCATCCGATAAATGGGGTATTCCAACCTCAGTTTCTCCATGGCTGGGTGTTCTGGTGGCAGGGTGTGCAGGCATGATTCTGGGATTCATCCATGCCTGGTTGTCTCAGCAGCCCAAGGTGAATGATATTGCGGTTGGGATTGCCATGATTATTTTTGGCAGCGGCATCGCTTTCTTTTTTGGTAAGGCGTTCATTCAACCCAAAGCGCCTCAGTTACCAACATTTGATCTCGGTGGATGGAGTTCGTTGCCCGCTCTACAATCTGCCCTCAAAATTAGTCCCCTATTTATTTTTGGTGTCTTACTTGCTCCTCTAATGGCATGGTTCTTCAAATCGACTCGCTGGGGCTTGTTTGTGCGGGCGGTGGGTGACAGTCCCGATGCGGCTTTGGCAATGGGAGTCTCTATTAAGCGCGTGCGGATGCTTTGTATTATTGCGGGTAGCTTCTTAGCAGGAATCGGCGGAGCTTGTTTGTCTCTCTATTATCCGGGGCTGTGGTCAGAGAGTATTTCCAGTGGTCAGGGTTTAATGGCAGTTGCCCTCGTCATTTTTGCCCGTTGGAATCCGGTTCAGTGTCTTTGGGCATCCTTATTTTTTGGTGGCGCTCAGGCGATCGGTCCTGCCCTCCAATCCGTTGGCGTGGATCAAGGACGTTACTTATTCAATGCCATGCCCTATATTTTGACTCTGCTAATTATGATTATTACCTGTTCGCCTAAAAAGACTTTATCAGGCGCTCCGGGTGCATTAGGAACGATTAACGGCTAAGGCGATTTCATGAAACGATCGCCACGGGATGCGATCGCACAGGCTGAATTCTAGAGATGTACGGAAAGCAATCGGAGATTTTAAGATGGCAGAAGTTGCGAACTCAATTGATCAGGTTGATCAGGCTACGCCGACTGTGATTCATGCCTCCGCGCCTCCAGATCTAGAAGTGGTCAATATGACTAAACGATTTGGTAGCCTCGTTGCCTTGGATAATGTGTCGCTGCATCTCAAGCCTGCCACGTTTCATGCGCTGCTTGGTGAGAATGGTGCCGGAAAAAGCACTTTGGTGAAATGCATCATGGGCTTCTATCGTCCGACTCATGGGGATGTGTTAGTTGACAAGCATTCCCGCGAAATCGATAGTCCTCGCGATGCTCAACGGTATGGCATTGGCATGGTCTATCAGCATTTCACTTCTGTGCCTGCCATGACGGTTGCCGAGAACCTGGTTTTATCGCGCCTGGAAAGTCCTAGCGTGATCAATTGGAAGCAGGAAATGGAGCATCTGGCTGCCTTTATGGAAAGTTCGCCGTTCAAGGTGCCTTTAGAATTGCCGGTGAGTCAATTAGCGGCAGGGCAAAAGCAAAAGTTAGAGATCTTGAAGCAGCTTTATCTAAAAAGCAGAATTTTGATTTTGGATGAGCCAACCTCTGTATTAACTCCCAGTGAAGCGGACGAAGTGTTGGGGTTGATTCGAGAACAGGTGACCGATCGCAAGTTGAGTGTGCTGATTATTAGCCACAAGTTCCGGGAAGTGACGGCATTCTGCGACGAAATTACGGTGCTGCGGAAAGGGAAATTTGCAGGAACGGGCTTGGTTAAAGATCTGGCTGTGTCCGATATGGCTGAGATGATGATGGGTGAAAAGCGGGAGCCAACCCCCGTTGAAAAAACCACTCAGACTGAAATAACGCCTGTTTTGCAAGTGCAAGAAATGCGCGCTAACAAAGATAATGGCGTGGAAGCCGTTCAAGGATTGAGTTTGACGGTGAATAGTGGTGAGATTGTGGGCATTGCTGGAATTTCTGGCAATGGACAGCGGGAATTTGTGGAGGTGTTGGCGGGGCAGCGATCGCCCACATCTGGACAAATTTTGGTGAATGGTGAAGCCTATGGCATGACCCGTTCTGAAATGTATAAACATCGGGTATTTTTGTTGCCAGAAGAACCGCTGAAAAATGCCTGCGTTGCTCATATGAGTGTGGCGGAGAATTTGGCGTTCCGCACCTTCGATCGCCCGCCGCAAGCCATGGGCGGTATTTTGGTTCTGTTCAAAGCCATTCGCGAAATGGCAACGGGCTTAATCACCTCCTTCAAGATTAAAACGCCTTCCCCCGAAACGCCAGTCGGGAACTTATCGGGGGGCAATGTGCAGCGAACAGTTCTGGCACGGGAGCTATCTGCCGATCATATTAATCTGCTGATTGCGGCGAACCCGTGCTTCGGTCTGGATTTTGCTATGGTGGATACGATTCACACGCAAATTTTGGCTGCTCGAAATCGCGGCGTAGCGGTGCTGTTGGTCAGTGAAGATTTAGATGAACTACTGAAACTCAGCGATCGCATTCTAGTCATTAGCGAAGGAAACTTTACCTACGATAGCCCAATTGAGCAGGCAGACTTTAAGGCGATCGGTCAAGCCATGGCGGGGCACTAATCATGACTACGACTATCGCCGCTCTTCCCTACGACTATGAGCTACCCGAATCAGGCAACGTAGCACTGATTGTGATTGATATGCAGCGCGATTTTCTAGAGCCGGGGGGCTTTGGTGATGCGTTGGGCAATGATGTGAGTTTGCTACGGGCGATCGTGCCCAGCCTCAAATCCCTGATTGAAGGGTTTCGCTCTATGGGATTGCCCATCATCCATACGATCGAATGCCATCAGCCCGATTTGTCGGATTGTCCGCCTGCTAAACTCAAGCGCGGTAAGGGAGATCTGACGATTGGCAGTGAAGCTGGGATGGGAAGAATTTTAATAAAGGGCGAACCGGGCAACGGCATTATTGCAGAACTCGCGCCTTTGCCGGGAGAAGTTGTGATTCACAAGCCGGGGAAGGGGGCTTTTTATGCCACCAATCTTGACTCAATTTTGAAAGAGCAAGGGATTACTCACTTATTTATTACTGGGGTGACCACTGAAGTGTGTGTGCAAACCACGATGCGAGAAGCCAACGATCGCGGCTATGAATGCCTCATGGTGGAAGACTGCACCGAAAGTTATTTTCCTGAATTTAAGCAAGCGACCCTTGAAATGGTGAGAGCGCAGGGCGGTATTGTCGGCTGGACGGCGATCGCGGCAGAAGTGCTTAAAGGGCTGGAACAATGGCAACCCGCCAAAGCGTTGGTTTAGCGCGTTTCGACTTCGCTCAATTCACTAGACGCGATCGCGTGTCTCATTCACCAATTGCCAATTGCCCCTCACCTCTCGCCTCTTTTTGCACAAACCCTTTTCCGGTGTAACTCCAAGCAATACCTTGAGGATCGAGCGTTTGGCTCCACTCGCCGAAATTTGTGCGCTCTTTATAGCGACTGATCGTACTGCTGCTGACTCCAAGGCGGTGGGCAAGCTGTCTGCCAGAGAGGGATTGAGTCTCCGCTTCAGCCATCCACTCCAGGTAGGAATCCCAAAAAACTAACATCAGCGCCAGCGCCATCATGGCAACAATTTCTGGTCGCTGCAAAATGGTTTGTAGAGAGTTCAAATCTTCATTTACCGTGGAATCTATTTTGATTTTTGGCTCAATCAATGCCATCGGTATCAGTGCTGTCGAACGTTCAGGCGAAAGGTTGGAATCGATCGCTGAATCAGGCGAGGTGCTTACGACAGAGCAAGGTTGAGTTGCTGTAAAAGGTGCTTCAAGGGTTTGTGTCCACAACATCGCGCGATCGCTCTGATGATGAGCATTAATTTCTACGGTTGAAATTTCCTCAATTGCTAATTCGCTGATCACTTCATATACTAAGCGCACCATAACCTCCTGCTCGACGCTGGAAACGGTCTCAATGAACACAGATAGGTAATTGCCTAACCGAATGACGCTAGCGGTAGCGTCGTAGCGCTGAGCTACTGTGTAATTAAGAATCGTGGCGATCGCGATTGGGTCGCCTTGTTTTGCCAGTTCCAATGGGTTTTCAGAAGGCATAATCAGTCGAGTGTAAACTGTGGAGATGGGCATTACCGGGAATTATAGAAGGGTTGTTCGCTTGTGGATAGTCAAATGGATAGTGAAAAACTGGCTCGTTACATGGAGGCGACTAATGGCATCTCCAAGCCGTGGCTGCTGACCCAACTGCGGCTCAAAAAACTCCAAGAAGACCGAGAAAGTTTATCGACAGAAGCCTACGAAGCTGCACTGAAGGATATTCATGCCGATCTGATGAACCTGGGAGAATGGTGGACTGGGCAAGAAGATGAGGTGTTTAGTTAATCATGCCTAGACGCAAAATTTCGACGACGACTGAGCTAGACCTAAGCGACCCACAATATTATTTCAGCCGTGAACTCAGTTGGCTAGAGTTTAACAACCGCGTGTTGAATGAAGCCTTTGATCCACGCACTCCACTGCTAGAGCGACTAAAGTTCTTAGCGATTTTTAGCTCTAACTTAGATGAGTACTTTATGGTGCGGGTCGCTGCCTTGAAGCAACAGGTTGAGGCACAAGTCACCCAGCGATCGCCCGACGGACGAACCGCCCAAGAACAACTTGCTCTAATTCGGCAGCGCTTGCACCCGATGGCATCCCAAGCCCATCTTCATTTTGATCAGGCACTCCGCCCCCCCCTCTCTTCCCACGGTGTTTATCTGCTGGACTACATCGATCTCAACCAAGAGCAGCGCACCTATTTTCAGCAATATTTTGACGAGCAAATTTTTCCAGTGTTAACCCCGCTGGCGATCGACCCTAGCCATCCGTTTCCCTACATTTCTAACCTCAGCCTCAATCTTGCCGTAGTCATGAAAGACGGGGAAACCGGCAAAGAACTGTTTGCGCGGGTCAAGGTGCCCAAGAGCCTACCTCGGTTTCTGCCGCTGCCCGAAACCCTGCGCCATCAGCAAAAAGAGGTTACTGCCATCTGGACAGGCGTGCCCCTAGAGCAAGTGATCGCCCATAATTTGGTAGAGCTATTTCCAGGAATGGATATTCAGGAATATCATACTTTTCGAGTCACCCGCGACAGTGATTTGATGCTGGCAGAAGATGAGGCAGATGATTTGCTGCTGGCGATTGAGCAAGAACTCCATAAACGGCGATTAGGTGGTTCGATTGTCCGCTTAGAAATTCATTCATCAATGCCTGAAGCCTTGCGAGTCATGCTGATGGAAGAGATGGATCTGACGGATGGAGATGTCTACGAAGCAACGGGTATCCTCTGTTTGCGAGATTTGATCACGTTTTTGGAAGTCCCCTTACCCGACCTCAAAGATCCACCGTGCTATTCGTCTGTGCCCCAAGCTCTGCGCGATCGCAGCAAGCTCAGCTTAGATAGCACCGAGCCAGAAGATAATTTATTTGCGATGATTCGCAAGCAAGATCTGATGGTGCACCATCCTTACCAATCTTTTTCGCGCACGGTTCAACGATTCATCACGGAAGCAGCCGAAGATCCCCATGTGCTGGCAATTAAAATGACGCTCTACCGCACCTCTGGGGATTCGCCCATTGTGCAGGCACTGATCACGGCAGCGGAAAATGGCATCCAGGTGGCGGCATTGGTGGAAATCAAAGCCCGATTTGATGAGGAAAATAACATTAACTGGGCGCGTAAGCTAGAAAGCGCTGGGGTTCATGTGATTTATGGGTTGGCAGGACTCAAAACCCATACCAAGGTGGTGCTAGTCGTTCGGCGAGAGGAGGGGCACATTCGCCGCTATGTTCATATTGGCACCGGAAACTACAACCCAAAAACCTCTCGGATCTATACCGATATGGGGCTGTTAAGCTGTCGCGAGGATTTGGGGGCTGATTTAAGCAATTTATTTAACTATTTAACGGGCTATTCGCGCCATCACACCTACCAAAAATTGCTAGTGGCACCTTCCGGTTTGCGGAACCGCATGACGGAATTGATTAACCGAGAAGCCGCGATCGCGCGTCAAGGTCACCATGCCCGCATTGTCGCTAAGATGAACGCCCTGGTTGATCCAGCCATCATTGTTGCGTTATATCAAGCTTCTCAAGCAGGGGTGCAAATTGATTTGATTGTGCGGGGCATGTGTTGCTTGCGTCCTGGAGTACCGGGTGTGAGCGACAATATTCGCGTGATCAGCATTGTGGGGCGCTTTTTAGAACACTCCCGCATCTTTTATTTCCATAATCAGGGGCAGGAAGAGATCTTTATTGGCAGTGCTGATTGGATGACGCGCAACCTGGATCGCCGAGTGGAAGCCGTTGTGCCGATTGAAGACCCGGCGATCGCCAAAGACCTACAAGAGATTTTGGGCATCATGCTGGCAGACAATCGCCAAGCCTGGGATTTACTTCCCGATGGGCGTTATATTCAGCGTCATCCCGCAGGAAATAGCCCAGAACAAAGTTCTCAAAAAAAATTGATGGAAATTACGTAATCATTTTCGCCATCGTCGTGTAGGATAAAGCCTTAGTTTGGATTGATGAAAAGAGTGACTTAAATTCAGTTGCTCAAAAGTAGATTTGAATCTTTTTTACAAGTATTCTTCTCCTTCACAATTCTGACTACTTCGCCGCTCAAAACTTTTGGTGAGTCAGCTTTTATAGCGACTCATTCATCGCCGCTTAGAATCCTTTTTAAGGAAATGAGTGGTTTTCGCAAAACATCTTGAATGCCCCGATATTTAATACAAAAATTTAGACTTTTTTTGGAAGAAAGGGGTGCATTTACCAAGATTTTTGGTAGAGTTGGAGGCAATTTTACGCAACTTTTTTCTTAAAGATTATGTGAGTGTGTATGAGTGCCGAATCGCCTTCTAAAATCAGTCAAATTGATGCTGAAGTCAGTTCTCTTGAACAAGAATTCAATGTCGATCTCTCCGTTGAAATTGATATTGACTTGGATGAACTGAACAGTTTAGAGAAATTTGAAACGGTTGAATTTGCTCCTAGTAAACCACCCGTTAAAATTAGCAAAGCAGAGCGTCTAGGACTGACCGATGATTCAGTCGGGCTATTCCTGCGTGAGATGGCGCGCTATCCGTTGCTGACTCAAACCCAAGAAATTGAGTTGGCGCGGGAGATTGCCAAAGGCGGTTCTCAAGCGGAACGGGCTAAACGTAAATTGGTTCGTTCAAACCTGCGATTAGTGGTTTCGATCGCCAAGAAATATCTCAATCGTGGTGTTCCTTTCTTGGATTTAATTCAAGAAGGTGCCATGGGTTTAATGCGGGCGGCTGAAAAGTTTGACTATGAGCGGGGCTATAAGTTCTCAACTTATGCGTATTGGTGGATTCGCCAGGGAATTACCCGCGCGATCGCTTCCCAATCCCGAACGGTTCGTTTACCTGTTCATATGGTTGAAAAACTGAACCAAGTTCGCAAAGCTCGGCAATTGCTTTCTCAAAAGCATGGACGCAAGCCAACAAAGCAAGAAATTGCTGATGAGTTAGGCATTGACGAAGATAAGTTAGATCATGTTTTAGATGTGAGTCAGGGTACTCTTTCTCTCCATGCTTGGGTGGGGCGAGAAGAAGATACCGAATTGATGCAATTAATCGAAGATTCGGATAATGTTGCACCCAACGATTGTTTAGATCACAAATTGCTCTGCGATCGCCTCGATTCTGTTTTAGAACATTTGAGCGAACGGGAACAAGAAATCATTCGATTGCGGTTTGGTTTAACCGATGGACAACATTACACCCTTTCTGAAATTGGTGAGCGGTATCAACTTTCAAGAGAGCGCGTTCGCCAAATCCAAGCAAAAGCGATGCGGAAGCTACGCCACCCCAGACGGCAAGCGCTTTTAAAGGATTGGATGCGTTAAGCAGAAAGACACTCACATTACAAGCTTCTGAGCGATCAGGAGATAGAAGCTAAAAGCCAGGAGCGTGTAAAAACTCACTCCTGGCTTTTTTACGGGTTTCTAAAGTGCGGTGTGCGGCGGGGGTTGAGTGCGGAGCGTTTTCCTAAGAGAAATGCTGATTACTTGGTATTTGCGCCCTCGTCCCTCTTAAAAAATTAGTTTTCTGTAGTCCCATCAGGAAACGTGCGCTTGAATTCATCAATTAAGTCATCCACTTCCTCGATCGCTTGATTTACATCAATTCTCAAAGTACCTAAGTTGGGCTGTTCCAAGAGTTTCACTAAAAACTCACGCTTGCCCTCGATCTGAGTAAATTGCTCTCGCATCGTTTGCGGATCTACCATGAGCCTTTCTTTCCTTCTTAAATATCAACGAGGTGTGCAAACTTATTCTACGGTAGCGTACAGGTTTCGAGTTTCAGGTTTCAGGTTTCGGGTTTCGGGTTTCAGGTCTAACGTGCAGACAGCTTGCACCGAGTCCTTATATCCCTGAAAATTTACTCTCTGACCCCTGAAACCTAATTCCTGACTCCTGAAACCTAATTCCACTTATCGTAAAAATGGGGGACGCTTTGGATCGACAGGTTTTGTTTTAATCACCTCATCCATAAACCGCTTGAGGGCTTGTTCGCGATTTTTCATGAATGCCGCCCAAAAACCGGGATGAAATTCATCCATTGTTTTGGCGATCGCCCACACATCCACCGCCAAAATATTCTGCAATATTTCGTCTTCCCGCTTGAGAGAATTGATTTGCTCCATTAAAATCTGGTCTTTAGCAGCCTGCTGATGATCATCTTTAGCCATTGTCATAGTTCAATCCAGAAAACTTGATTCATCAATCGGCGGTGATGGGGTTCAGGAGTCAGGGATAATATAAAGCTGACCAGGTTTTATAGCGCGACTAATTGTAACTCTATGCTACGTCAAATTTCCTTAGGAATGGTGGGGTTGGTGGTCGGTGGTGTTCTAACCATCGTCGGCTTTATTGCCTACTTTATTTTGGACAATGCCACGCTAAATTTGATCGGTTTTTTCTATGGAATTCCCATTTTGCTGGGTGGGTTGGCGCTGAAAGCGTCTGAGCTAGAGCCTGCTCCCTATTCACAGCCAACCTCTGAAGCAATCGTGGCACTGCGCGATCGCCAAGCTACTGCCACTCAAACTCAAATCCGCAAAGATGTAACCCGGTTTCGCTATGGACAGCGCGCCCATTTGGATACCTCCCTCAAGGCATTGAAACTCAGCCCCACCGATGAAGAATGCCCCATGTTGCAGAGCATTCGTGAAGAGGAAACCAACGGAGCTTATACTCTAGTGCTGCAATTTGAGTCGCCGTTTTTTCCGGCTCAAGCCTGGAAAGATAAAGAACAAAAGCTAACTGGCTTCTTCGGTCCGGGTGTGCGGGTAGAAGTGAATGCTTTGGACGACGAATTGGTGGATGTTGCTCTCATTGCGACCCCAGAAGTTAGTGAAACGCCTGTGGCAGCATGAGCAAACCCTTACGAATGTCTCAGCGATCGCTGCCGGGTTGGTTTCAGCAAGCAGATCATCAGCGGCTAACTGGGATGATCGCAGCCAGCACGGTGATTTTGTTTTTGTGCAGCAGCATTCGACATCTACTGTTTCACTCCACCGCCTACGATCTGGGCTATTTCGATCAACTATCCTACTTGCTGAGTCAAGGATTGCCGCCGGTGATTTCCTTTTGGGGATATCACTTTTTAGGCGGACATGCCGATTGGATTATGTATTTTGTAGCGCTCCCATATAAAATCTATCCGTCTGTGTTTTGGCTGTTGGGCATTCAAGCGGTCGCTTTATCACTCGGCGCTTTGCCCACCTATCATCTAGCACAACAGGCGGGACTTAAAAATGGTCAGGCGACGGCGATGGCGGCAGCTTATTTGTTGCATCCCATCATTTTCAATCTGAATCTGTTTGATTTTCATCCCGAAGTGATTGCCCTACCGCTGATTTTGACTGCGATTTTGACCGCACGACGGAATCAAGTGGGCTGGTTTGTTTGGTGTGTCATCCTAATTTTGGGTTGCCGAGATGCCTTATCGCTCACCGTGTTTGCCATGGGGTTTTGGCTATATCTGTTTGAGAAAAAGCGAATGTGCGGTGCGATCGCGCTGATCTTAGGCGGTGGCTGGTTCTTGTTTGCCACACAGGTGCTTATCCCTTCTTTTCCGCCCGGTGGTGTGATCTCGGTTGCCCGATTTGACTATTTGGGCAGTTCCGTTGGGGAAATTATCCTAAATTTATTCTTAAAACCCAATTTGGTTTTGTCTGCTTTATTCACCTTGCCCAATCTGCAATATCTTTGCCTGTTATTTTTACCGGTTATTTGGGGCTTATCCTGGCAGCATCTAGCGCCGCTAATCCCAATCATTCCCACCTTGCTGCTGAATCTGCTGAGCACCTTGGAAACCCAAAAGGATTTGCTGCATCAGTATTCTCTACCAGCGCTACCGTTTTTGATGGTGGCGATTATTGCGACCCTTGCGGATGGCAAAGGGTGGGTGCAAAGTCGGCGGGGAATTTTGCTGTGTTCGCTGATTGGCTTTTTGGCGCTGGCAAAGTTTGGCTACTTTGCTGATCGCTATCTCAACTCGCTGGATACCTGGCAGGCAAGCCGCAGCGCGATCGCTCAAATTCAGCCCCAAAGCCGGATTTTGACCACTGCATTCTTGGCACCCCATCTAACCCATCGCCCTACAGTGCAATTGGCGATCGCTGGAACGGAAGCGATCGACTTCGATCAGTTTGACGAGGTGCTGCTGAATGTGCGGCATCCTGGTTGGGCGAGTACCTCCAGCCTTCAGCAGGGTTTGGTGGAGCGGCTCCAGCGTGAGCCTGGTTTTAAGCCGTTAGTGGAACAAGATGGCGTGTACTTGTTCTCTCGTGTAGGCGCTTGATATGACTTTGGGCGATGGCAAGCATGGGTGATTTGACGGTGAGGAATTTGAAAACTTGGATGCCACCGCGATCGCTGCGGTGGATGGTGGTCATCAGTGCAGTGATTTTGTTTACCAGCAGCACATTGCGACATGGATTATTTCACTCCAATGCCTGGGATTTGGGCATTTTTGATCAGCCGCTCTATTTGCTCAGTCGCGGATTGCCGCCCATTTCTTCGATCATTGGGGTGCATATTTTAGGCGACCATGCCGCCTGGATCTTTTATCCGATTGCAGGACTGTACTGGATTTATCCCGATGTCCATTGGCTGTTTGCGGTGCAGGCGATCGCGCTGGCGCTAGGGGTTTTGCCGACTTATCATCTAGCGCGGCAGGCAGGATCACCAGAAAAGCAGGCGGTGGCAGTTGCCCTAGCTTATTTGCTCTATCCGCTGATCTTTAACCTGAATTTATTTGACTTTCATCCCGAAGTGATTGCCTTGCCGTTAATGCTGGCAGCCGTTTGGCTGGCACGCGCCGATCGGATTGTCGGCTTTGTCATCTGCATTGTGATCATCCTAGGCTGTCGAGATGCCCTGGCGCTAACGGTGGCAGCAATGGGCGTATGGCTATTTATCTTTGAGAAAAAGCGGGTCTGTGGCGCGATCGCCTTCATCGCGGGTTTAGTCTGGTTTTATCTAGCAACTCAGGTGATTTTGCCGCATTTTCAGCCTGCGGGTGTGTTGGGGCTGTCGCTGTATGCTGAATTGGGCAACTCCATTCCCGAAATCGCCTTAAGTCTGGTGCTAAAGCCGGATGTGGTGTTGCGGCGAGTGCTGACTTTTGCCAACCTTGGCTATCTGGTGATTCTGTTTGCTCCGTTGGCATGGGGATTGAATCCGCGCTATTTTTCGCCCATGATAGCGGCAGTTCCCCAATTGGCAATGAATCTGCTGTCTGAAAAAGATGTGCAAAAAAACTTGGTGCATCAATATTCCCTGCCAATTCTGCCGTTTATGCTGTTGGTGGTCATTGCGACTTTGGCAGCAGGCAACGCTTGGATTCAGCGTCCCAAACCTATTATGCTGTGGTCGCTAGTGGCGTTTATGGCGCTGGGGCAGTGGCATTTATTTGGCACCCGCTATCTGACTAAGCTGAGTACTTGGCAGGCAACTCACCGCGCGATCGCCCACATCACTACCCAAAACCCTGTTTTAGCCCCAGCCGCTCTCGTGCCCCATTTAAGCCATCGCCCGATGATTAACGTTGTCAAGAATGCAGCAGGCGTGAGGTTAGAAAACTATCACTATTTACTACTCAATCAGCGTCACCCTGGAGGATTAAGTACGCCTGAAATAGTGTTGGAGTTAGTCAATCAGGCACAGAAAAGCTCTTGTTTTCAGCTTAGCTTTCAGCAGGATGATGTGTTTCTGTTCCAAAATACCTGTGGAATGAAATGATGGAATCTCGCTGGATTGACAAACCCACTGTGCTTTACTTGATTTTGGCGATCGCGGTTTGGGTGCAGCATGGAATAATCTGGCTGTGGATCGCTCACACAAAAGGCATCTCCTGGGTAACGTTGCTAAACCACTGGGATGCAGAGCATTACAGCATAATTGCCACCCAAGGCTATGAAGGTGCAAATTGGGCTTTTTTTCCGCTCTATCCCTTGCTGGTTCGCGCCGGGGCAGCGGTAACAGGATTGTCGGCGGTGCCCCAAGTTGCAGGCACATTGCTATCGTCGTTGATTTTTCTGGGCTGGCTGGCTGTGGTGGTTTGGTTGCAAGCTTCACCCCAAAATTCTGAGGCAATCCAGGCAGGCTTATTACCTAATACGATTTGGGGGTGGCTTCTATTTTTGTACTCGCCTGGATCGTTTATCTTTCACTCGCATCATACCGAATCGCTGTTTTTGCTCCTGTCCTATCTTGCAGTTGCCGCTGCCGTTTTCCGCAAACCCAGACTGGCGACGATCTCGGCTGGGCTGTCTGGACTAACGCGCACTCAGGGACTTTTTGTGGTCGTTTGCATCGCACTGATCATTGCGGCTCATCCACGCGATCGCAGGGTTCAAGTGCGCCATTTTGCCTGCGTTTGCTTAGGTGGCATCGCGATTATGCTGCTGTTTCCGCTTTATCAATATTGGCAAACGGGCAATCCTTGGCAATCGGTGCAAGCGCGATCAAACTGGAGTCACGCCACATCCTGGTTTTCAATGTTGCAAACCCTATGGTTTGGCAACCCCTGGCAAAATACAAATTTGGGTTCCGTGCTGCATCATGCGGTTTATGGGCTTTTATGGGGCGGAACCGTTTTGCTGTGGCGGGTTTCTCGTCCCATGGCTCTCTACACAGCCTTATCGTTGGGGGTGATGCTGCAACAGGGTGAGCTAATTAATATCTTTCGCTATGGGGCAGTGTTGTTTTCAGTATGGTTTGTGTTGGGCGATCGCCTCTCTCGGTTTCCTCCTTGGATCAAAATTGGCTCTCTGGCTCTGATGGTTGTCCTGAATTATTCGGTGACTTGGAGCTATGCGATCGACCGATGGGCGTATTGAGGAAACATAGGAAAAACTGCTGAATGGCAATCCACAGGGCTATGGTTTTGGAGTTTTTTTGCATCGTTCAAAGAACACCTTAAACACTCAATTAGTTTTCACTCAAAGATGATTAAAAAGGGGATTAAAACTTGCTTGAAATACTCAAGTTTTTGATTGCACAGCGATCGCTTGAGGTATTCAGAAAAGCAAGCATGAATTGAGCCAGTGAGGGTTGATAAACTCCTATGGCTTAGGCGCGATCGCGCCACGAAACTTAGTTTCCCATGATACAATTAATAGGCTAAAGGCTAGCTTTTTGAGCATACAAATTCAGTTAAGTTTGTTCATCTTTCAAAAGCTGTTCCTTTTGCGAAAATATTGATCTTTCGGAGTCTTTCATACTATGACTTTTTCCCAGGAGCCGCCTCAAGATCGCATCGTCCCCACAGATTTACGAAACGAGATGCAGCGGTCTTACCTGGAATACGCCATGAGCGTGATTGTCGGGCGAGCGCTCCCCGATGCCAGAGATGGGTTGAAGCCCGTCCACCGCCGCATTTTGTACGCGATGCATGAGTTGGGTTTGGCACCCGATCGCCCCTTTAGAAAATGCGCCCGTGTGGTGGGGGAAGTGCTAGGTAAATACCATCCCCACGGCGATACGGCGGTTTACGATGCCTTGGTGCGGATGGCGCAAGATTTTTCCATGCGATCGCCCCTGATTGATGGGCATGGTAACTTTGGTTCGATTGACAACGATCCACCTGCCGCCATGCGGTATACCGAGTGTCGCTTGCGCCCCCTGACGCGGGATTCACTGCTGCAAGACATCGAATCGGAAACGGTCGATTTTGGCGACAACTTTGATGGCTCTCAGCAAGAACCGCTGGTGTTGCCCTCTCGTATTCCTCAACTGTTGCTAAACGGGTCTTCTGGAATTGCCGTTGGGATGGCGACCAACATTCCACCCCACAACTTGGGAGAACTGATTGATGGGCTAGTTGCCCTGATTCACAACCCCGACATCACGGTGAAGGAGTTGATGCACTATATTCCTGGACCTGACTTTCCCACGGGCGGTCAAATCCTGGGTTTAACTGGCATTCGCGAAGCCTACAATACCGGACGCGGCTCCATCATCATGCGCGGGGTTGCCAGCATTGAAACGATCGAGCATCGCGGCAGACCCGATCGCGAAGCCATCATCATCACCGAGCTACCCTACCAAACCAACAAAGCCGCGCTGATTGAAAAAATCGCGGAAATGGTGAATGAGCGACGCTTAGAAGGCATTTCAGATATTCGGGATGAGAGCGATCGCGATGGAATGCGAATCGTGATTGAACTGCGGCGCGATGCCTATCCCCGCGTGGTCGTCAATAATCTCTACAAGCAAACGCCTCTCCAAACAAACTTTGGGGCAAACATGCTAGCGCTGGTGGATGCCTATCCGCAACTGCTCAGCCTCAAACATTTCCTCTCTGTTTTCCTAGATTTCCGCATCGTCACGATCACCCGTCGCACCCAATATCAACTGCGAAAAGCGGAAGAGCGAGATCACATCCTCCAAGGATTGCTGATTGCCCTGCTAAATCTAGATGCCATCATTAACCTGATTCGCGGTGCCGCTGATGCTCCCACTGCCCGGTTGGAACTCATTGAACGGTTTGGTCTGTCAGACGTGCAAGCGGATGCCATTTTGCAAATGCAACTGCGCCGTCTCACCGCCCTAGAAGCCGATAAGATTCAGCATGAACATGATGATCTGCAAACTCAAATTGCGGACTTGCGGGATATTTTGGCACGTCGAGAACGGATTCTAACGATCATTGAAACCGAATTGGCTGCTCTCAAAGCTGCCCACGCTACTCCTCGCCGCACGGTGATTGAGCAGTCGGAAGATGAGATTCTGGATGCGGATCTAATTGCCAATGAACGGGCGGTGATTTTGCTGACCGAGCAGGGCTACATTAAGCGGATGCCTGTCAGCACGTTTGAGTCCCAAAATCGGGCAACGCGGGGTAAGTCGGGCACCCGCATGAAAGATGATGATGGGGTGGAACAGTTCCTCGCCTGTCGCGATCACGATAGCATTCTGTTCTTTAGCGATCGCGGTGTGGTGTATTGCCTGCGCGCCTATCAGATTCCGGTTAGTTCTCGGACTGCCCGTGGCACCGCGATCGTGCAGCTATTGCCCATTCCTCACAACGAAAAAATCACCTCGATCATTCCCGTGAGTGAATTCAGCGAGGATGAATATTTGGTGATGCTGACGAATAAAGGCTACATCAAAAAAACGGCACTTTCGGCATTTAAGAATATTCGCGCCAATGGCTTGATTGCC
This sequence comes from Leptolyngbya sp. CALU 1928, assembly GCF_056784215.1. Lineage (NCBI taxonomy): Bacteria > Bacillati > Cyanobacteriota > Cyanophyceae > Leptolyngbyales > Leptolyngbyaceae > Leptolyngbya > Leptolyngbya sp. CALU 1928. The sequence continues at coordinate 731,601 of NZ_JBXBCE010000001.1, forward strand.
ATTTCTCTGGAAGAAGCCGATCTGCTGCGTTGGGTGCGCCGTGCCCGTGCTGAAGACACCATCTTAATTGGTTCGGAGTTCGGCAAATCGATTCACTTTCGGGCAAGCCACGACCAACTGCGTCCGCTGGGTCGCGCCACACGGGGCGTGAGAGCAATGGCACTGCGTCAGGGCGATAGTTTAGTGGGTCTAGATATTTTGCCCAGCGAGATTGTCGAAACTCTCGCGGCGGATCTGGAGTCTGATGGGGTTGGCGAGGAAGAGGTGACCAGCGATGACGCAACGGAAACCTTGGAAGCCCTGGAAACCGTAGCGCCTTCCGGTCCTTGGATTCTAACGGTCACTGCCTTTGGCTATGGTAAGCGGGTGCCTGTAAACCAGTTCCGCTTACAAAATCGGGCAGGCTTGGGCATTGTGGCGACGAAGTTCCGCAAACCTGGCGATCACATGGCATCGCTGCGAATCGTCCACGAAGGCGAAGAATTGATGCTGATCACCAGTCGCGGCATTATTATTCGTCAAGCGATCAACGCCATTTCGTGTCAATCTCGCGTTGCTTCTGGAGTTCGCCTGCAACGCTTGGACGAAGACGATGAGATTGTGGCAGTAGCGTTAGTGCCCGCTTCGGATGCAGAGGAAGATGCATTGCTAGATGGGGACATGAGCAGCGGGGAAGTAGAAACTGGTGAAGTGGTAAGCGGGGAAGCGGGAAGCGGGGAAGCGGCGATCGCAGATCCAATCTTAGAAAAAAGCAACACCATCGAATCATAATGCAAGGTAGTCAAATATCCATAGATTAAAGCCAGACTACCCGGATCGCCTGCGCCCTAGCTGTTTGTATTCGTTTTGACAGAAAATACAAGCTTGTTTTGCGATTGTATGCAGGATACAGTACGCAGATCTGAGGAACCTCATTATGACTGAAATGCAGAATAGCCTTGTTGTAGAGGAGGTTGAGGAAGCACAGACCAGAGAAGGAATCTCAGATCTGCTCTATAGCTTGAATGACAAACCTCCTGTCTCAGAATCGATTTTTGTGGCATTTCAGCATGTTCTAGCTGCTTTTGTTGGCATCATTACCCCTGCTCTAATCATCTGTAGTGGATTGGGCCTCGATCCAGTCAATACTAGCTACATCATCAGTATGTCGCTGTTTGCATCTGGAGTTTGCACCTTCATTCAATGCAAAAGAATTGGACCTGTAGGATCAGGATTGTTAAGTTTGCAAGGCACTAGCTTCGCATTCCTCGGACCAATCATGGGAGTTGGCGCGGTGGCACTGCAAGGAGGAAAAACACCTGAACAAGCACTGGCACTGATTTTTGGCGTTTCCTTCTTTGGCTCTTTTGTGGAAATTATTCTGAGTAGGTTCCTGCATCTGCTCAGTAAAATCATTACTCCGGTCGTATCTGGCACCGTCGTAATGATCATTGGATTAGGATTAATTAAGACTGGGATGATCAGCTTAGCGGGTGGGGCAGGGGCACTCGCGAAAAACGATGGCTCGTTTGCAAGCTGGCAAAATTTAGCACTTGGCGGCACTGTCCTCTTATTAGTGTCGGTGCTAACGTTATCCAAGAACCGCTTTCTGCGAATGGGCGCGATCGCCATTGGGTTAGCAGTCGGCTATGTAATTTCACTATTTCTGGGTATCGTCAACTTCAGTGCGCTGGGTAGCCTGCCCCTGTTTAGAATACCCATTCCATTTCGGTATGGCATGAGCTTTGATTGGGCTGCCTTTGCACCATTCATTCTTTTGTATGTGTTAACTGCCATTGAAACAGTGGGTGACCTAACGGCAACCTCAGCCGTATCGGGAGAACCCGTCAAAGGATCGCTCTATGTTCGCCGCATTAAAGGGGGAGTCTTGGGAGACGGAGTCAACTCGCTAATTGCAGCAGTTCTGAATACATTTCCAAACACAACCTTTAGCCAAAACAACGGCGTAATCCAAATGACAGGGGTTGCAAGTCGGCATATTGGCTTTTATGTGGCGGGGATTCTTGCCATCCTAGGATTATTACCGGTTGTTGGCGGTGTCTTTCAAGCGTTGCCTCAGCCTGTTTTAGGGGGTGCGACCTTGGTTATGTTTGGCTCGATCGCAGTGGCTGGATTAAACATCATCTCATCCGCAGGCATGGATCGGCGATCGGTGATAATCGTAGCAGTTTCCCTCAGCATGGGTTTAGGGGTTATTTATGTGCCTGAGTTGTTCGCGAACAAAGATCCTTTGATCAAAAACCTCTTTGGTTCGGCAATCTCAACAGGCGGATTAACCGCAATTTTGCTTAGCTGGCTTCTACCCAACACTTCAAAGCCTACATCTGAGCCAACTGCTGAATCGAGTGAGCTAATCGCTGAAAATCAATAGAAATAGGATTAATAATCTCCTACTGTGCAGCGACTTTACCCGCATCCCGCCCTTTTCTCCTTTCCATGGGAGAGAAGGGCATGGGAGTGGGAATCTTCAGAATTCATAGTCTGATTCAGCAATGCTCTAATTTATTCAGCCAAAATCAAATTTATTCCTTTCATATATTTGTTGTGTAATCTTTCTGATGTAATCTGATTGCACAAATGTGATGACACAAATGGTGTCAGGCGATCGCTAGGAAAATACGGTCATGACGGCAACCAGTTCATATCAATTTTGGGACTTGCTGAGCGGGGTATTTAGCCTGAGCTTAGAAGCCTTTCAAGAGATTGCCTCCTTACAGAGAGGAATATTGCCATCGGTGCTAGTGGTGATATTCGCCGGATTATCTTTGGCGATCGGGCAAAGTATTGTGCTCTTCATCAATCGGGTTAAGCCGATTCGCTTTGTCTTTAGTCTCTTGCTCAATGCCATTCTATTTACCTTGGGCTTCTTGTTTCTGGCGTTTAGCACCTGGTTGATTTGTCTATTGCCCTCGTCGGTGCAGGTTTCCTTCAGAACGCTGATCAAAGTATTTGGGTTCAGCTATGCGCCCCAATTATTCAGCTTTTTAGGTGCATTGCCCTATGCAGGGCTGCCAATCTTAAATGTCTTGTCGGTGTGGCGATTGCTGGCAGCAGTGGTGGGCTTTGAAGCCGCCGCTGGAGTAGATGGTGCAACGGCATTTGGCTATGTTGCCGTTGGCTGGGTGGCGCTGCAATTTTTGGAAGGCAGCATTGGACAACCGATCGCTCGATTGGGTCAAAGGCTTTCCGATCGCGTGGCAGGTGTGGAACTGGTAGAGAATCGATCCGAACTACGCGATCGAGTGCAGGCAGGGCGTGTGGCGGCTCCCATCGTGACTGACACTCAAACCACTGCACCGGAAATGAATCAGTTGATTCAAGCCTCGGAGCGATCCGATCCAGAAGCCGCCCAAGCTGTGGCTCAAGCGGTCGTTAACAACGCAGGCAATACCACTGCTGCTACTATCGCTCAGCGGGCAGATCTCTCTAATCCACTGGTGCAGCTTAAGCAAAAAAACAACGGCATTCCCCAGCAGATCAAGCTGCTGGTCGGGTTATTGGCAATGATTGTCGTGTTTGTGGTGATCGCCCTACTGCTACGCCCGATTCGAGAAAATTTATTTGGCTGGCACAGTAGCTTGCCCAAGCTATTCAAATTTGTCTTTGATTTAATTTGGATTGGGGTCGTTGCGATCGTCTTTGCGGCAATTCTGGCTCCGTTGGAAACTTTAGGCTGGTGGGCTGGCTGGTATGGGGACGATCTGGATACGAGCCAAACTGTGACTGTAGATGATGCGATCGCATCGCCGATGTCTGCAATCAATCCCGTATCCCGCTATGTCGTTTACCTCGACGGCGTTGGACAATCGGGCGAAGCATACACACCCGATATCGTGGATTTTCTGAATGCATTCGAGCCAGTCCTACCCAACAACATGGAACTGGTGCAGGGATTGATGATGTATTCCGTCTTGAATCAACCCTTAGATCAAGATCGCCCCTTAGCCTTTGTCTGGAGACTGGCGGACAAAATGCGATGGAGTAACCCAGCGGCAATTTTGGGGTTAATGCTCAACGTGCGAAATATGTTCATCGTGGCAGTTTCAGCCGATAAACGCTATGGTCCAATCTACAACCAGGGCATTGCTCAGGTCCTTTATGATGGGCTAACCAAGCGCGGCTATCAACCCGGAAGCGGCATCCCGATTACGCTGATTGGCTATAGCGGTGGTGGTCAAATGTCCGTTGCGTCTGCACCTTACCTAAAACGAGCAACGGGCGCACCGATCGACGCAATTTCCCTAGGCGGGGTAATGAGCGCCAACAATAATCTCCTCAAGCTAGAGCATCTCTACCACTTAGTGGGAGACAAAGATTTTGTTGAGCGAGCGGGTCCAGTACTCTTCCCCGGTCGCCGTAAGTGGTTTTTCCTATCTTACTGGAATCGGGCAATGCGGCGCGGTAAAATCACGGTGCTGTCGATGAAGGGCGTAGGACACCAAGTTCCGGGTGGCTACATGGACCCCATAACAAAACTGCCTGATGAACGCACCATTTTGCAAACTACGATTGAACTGATCCTGCAAATTCTGCGGGGCGAAGTGCTGCTAGCAGATAAAACCATTCCTCAGAAAGCCAGCAATTATTCGGTTTATCAACAGTTAGCCTTTCTTCATTCTGACTATTACCCGCTTGATCAGACGGTAGATCTAACCTTATACCAACCGAGTAATCCGTGGATGGGGCGGCTGATCCTGCCTAAGCCAGAAGAACGTGACTACGTGCAAGGTTCGCTGTTTGAGGTGCATCATGCGCCAGCAGAGCATCAGTCATTCATTGGGCAGGTGGTAAATCTGCGCTGGGCAGATCGCCCAATTCTCAAAAAACTGGTGATGGCAGTGACAAAGGATGTTCACTTTAGCGCCGATGCTGAATATGGCAGCAAGTTTGGTGGATCAGTCAATCCCGATCGCCTCAATCACTGGCGACAGGTCGATCCCTTAGAGTCTCTAGCGGGTTCTCGTCCCGTTGATGACATGATGGTGATGCTCAATTATCCGGTTGATGTTGAGCAGATGGAGAGGCGTAGGGCTGATGAGTGGATCGGTGAAAAACAACCGGTCAGCCTCTACATTCGTAGTCTGCCTACAGAAATTACGGGGCGTTACTACGCAGTGGTTCAGTTTTTGGCACCTGTGACTGGGGAACAGTATCGAGTTGTGCATTTCAACCGATCTTCTCGTCAGTTTGATGGTGTGCAAGAAGTCGTTTCGGTGCCCCAAGTTTTGATGGCACCCGAATATGGCAGCTATCCTTCAACGACTCGCGACATTGAACGATCGCCCTTAAACGAAGCGGGTTGGTATATCTACGGAGCGAAAAATGCAGCAGGCGTATTTGTAGTGCAGTCTTTGGCTCCTCGATCATTGTTTCGCTTGCAGCCGCAGGAGGTTGTTTTTGGCTCGAAAGCGGGCTACCGCTATATTCGCAAACGCGCTTGGGCAGAGGTTGAGGCGCAAAAGGGCAAGATTTCGTCGGTGTTGTGTGCCCCAAAATCGAATGGATCATCGGGCACCATTCAATCGGCGATCGCTGATTGGCAAGAAGGCGATCGCGCTCTGCTGATCCATAACTATGGTGGGATTGGCGGCATTCAAAAAGAACCTGCCGCTGCCACCCCAATTTTCTTTGGGCATTTCGCCTATGGCATGGCTAAAGTGGTGCGCGACCCGCTGACGGATGAACTGCGCTTTGAGATTCTCTATCACCAGGTCTATTGCCAAAACACCGATGGTCTGATTGCGGGAACAATCCACTGGTCGCGCTACATGGGCGATCGCCAAATGGGTTGGGCAGGCACCCGCCCTACCTGCGACCTTCTGGTGAAGCTAGATGCATTTACCAAAGACTACGACGTGAATGGCGAGATCAACAGCCCCTTAGATTTAATGATGCGCCAGTTGCAAGTGATGACTTCTCGCTATCGGATTGGGGATGGCACGGGCGCTACGTTTGTTGGTCTTGCCAACAACTGCACCCAAGACTCGAACCAAGCATTGTTTGCCAGCATTCAACAAACCACTAAGGCATTCCAAGCAAACCCCGAACTGCTGCGATCGCTGAGAGAAAACCCTGAACAAGCCCAACGATTGCAGGTACTTCAGCAGTTGGGGGAGGGTCTTGAGTCGGAGCTTCAGCCCTTAGGCGGTCCTCGTTCTGATTGGGCAAAGAACGAGTTTAACTTAGGCAGCACAATGGAAGATAACCCACTGCAAAACATAAAGACGGGTTTGGGAAGCTGGCGCACCATCCTGCCGCGTCTTGCCAGCGACACGGTTGTTCGCATTTTCTTGAAGCAGGGTGCTAGCGTTTGGGTGCTTCGGACTAGCCAGATTGGGGGTCACGATCCAAATATCGCCCCGATCGCACCCATGACGCTTTAATAACCCGACTTGCCTTTAACAATCAACCACCATCATCATCATGGGCAAATCGGTTGTAGAGGTAGTCGAGAATATAGTTCCGTAGCTTGTAGAATTCAGGATCTTCCATAATCCGATCGCGATCTCGCGGTCTTGGAAACGGAATATCAACAATTTCTCCAATCTTTGCCGCCGGACCATTGGTCATCATCACTAAGCGATCGCAGAGGAACAACGCCTCATCAATGTCGTGGGTAATCATCAATACGGTGCAGCGATGATCATTCCAGATCTTTAGCAACTCAATCTGCAATTCCTCTTTGGTAATCGCATCTAAGGCACCAAACGGTTCATCCAGAATCAACACTTCAGGGCGAATGGACAAAGCGCGGGCGATCGACACTCGTTGGCGCATTCCACCCGACAGTTGCCCTGGTTGCTTATCGGCAGCTTCAGTCAGCCCAACCATTGCCAGATGATCCTGAACAATCTGCTTCTTCTCAGCGTCAGATTTGTTGGAATAGACCGAATCCACAGCCAGATACACATTTTCGTAAGCAGTCAGCCAGGGCAACAGGGCATAGCCTTGAAAGACCATCATGCGATCGGGTCCCGGCTCAGTGATCCGCTTACCCTGCAACGTCACGAGTCCCTCGGTGGGCTGCGAGAACCCAGCCACCATATTCAACAAGGTGGATTTACCACAGCCCGAATGACCAATCACGCAGACAAACTCGCCTTCTTGAACTTGTAGATTAACTCCTTCAAGCACCACATAGCTGCCCGTGGGAGTTGGATAGACCTTGGAAACATTATCAATGACGAGAAACGGTTCTTGGCTAGATTGGGGATTGTGAGTGGTTTGTGCCGGTAGAGTTTGCATCGTTCCTTCCGTTATTAAAAAAGATGAATGATTTTTATGCGGTCGTGAGGGAATGGGTTAAGGGCACTTCTGCCATGTAGATGTCGTGCTTGATCTCTAAGTTATTGAGATAAGAGATCGGGTCATCTGCATTGAATGTCGTACCGTCAAATAGCTGAATTGGACCTCGACTATAGGTGATGTCAGTCAAGCCCAACTCCCGTGCCGCCGTACTAAAGGCACTAACCCGACACACGCGCTCTAGAATCTCAACCCAATTGCGGGGAAAGGGAACATCACCCCAACGTGCCATTTGCGTCATCGTCCAGAGATGCTCTGTCCGGCTAGGACGGTTGATACCCTGACCATAGAATTGATGATGCGCGTATTCCTTGGGTGAAGGACGAAGACTACAGATCTGGGAATTGGGGTCACCAAGATGAATATATTGCAGGTCAGTACTCAGGTATTCGCGACGGGCAAGAATTTGGCGAATTTCTTCATGATTTGCCTCATCGGTACAATATCGACAAGCTTCTAACAATGCCTTCACGAGTGCTATGTGGGTGTTAGGGTATGCCAAAGCCCACTCCTCTCGAACTCCCAGCACTTTTCCAGGATGTCCTTCCCACACTTCCAAATCAGTCGCGATCGTGTAGCCAATGCCCTCAACGGCTGCTCGGACATTCCAGGGTTCGCCGACACAAAAACCATCAATGTTGCCCGCTTGCAGGTTGGCGATCATTTGGGCGGGAGGAATTGTATCGAGTTGGACATCGTGGTCTGGGTCAATGCCCCCGGCTGCCAACCAATAGCGCAATAATAAATTATGCATAGAGGCTGGATGAACCATCCCAAACACATGCTGTTTCGATTGCGTGTCGAGCAACATTCGCTTCAGGTCTGGGAGAGTATGAATTCCCTGGTCATAGAAGCGTTTGTCGAGGGTGACGGCATTCCCGTTCCGAGTTAGGGTCAATGCACTAACCGTGGGTAGATATCGCCCATCCATTCCTCCCAAGGTTAGCCAGATTGGCATCCCAGAGGGCATTTGGGCAGCATCTAGATAATTCCCTGCAAGCCCATCTTGAATGCCACGCCAACTGGATTCGCGAACTAAGTGGACTTCATCTAAGCCATGATGGGCAAAGAAGCCTTTCTCTTGGGCAACGGCGAGGGGCGCACAAGCGGTCAGGGGCACAAAACCAATTTCTAAGTTGACTTTTTCTAAACCATGACGGGCAATAGCTGGTTTTTTGCGCGCCCGCATTTGTTTGATTCGCTTTTGCTGATTGAGGAAATAGATGATTTCACTCCGCATGGAGTAATAGCTGGGATGATTGATCACTTCCAAGCGCTTGCGGGGGCGAGGAATATCGACCTCTAGGATTTGCCCGATTTTAGATTCAGGGCCATTGGTCAACATGACCACGCGATCGCTGAGTAACAACGCCTCATCGACATCGTGAGTCACCATCACCGCTGTCACCTTGCTTTCATCGCAAATTTGCATCAGGCGTTCTTGCAAATTGCCGCGTGTCAACGCATCCAGTGCGCCAAAGGGTTCATCGAGCAACAGTAGTTTGGGACGGATTGCCAAAGCACGGGCGATCGCCACTCGCTGTTTCATGCCGCCCGACAATTGACCCGGTGGTTTATCAGCAGCATGTTGTAAGCCCACCAAATTAATGTGATGTTCGATCACTTCGCGGCGTTCCGAAACCGGTAAATGAGATAGCACTTCATCCACGGCTAGGGCAATGTTTTCTCGCACCGTCAACCAGGGCAGCAGCGAGTAGTTTTGAAACACGACCATTTTGTCGGGACCCGGTTGGCGAACCGTCTCACCATCCAGCAGAACCACGCCCTCGGTAGGCAAATCTAACCCGGCAATGATGTTTAACAGCGTTGATTTGCCACAGCCAGAGTGACCAATCAGTGAAACAAATTCACCCTCACGGATGTTTAGATCAATTCCTTTCAACGCGATATAGCGATCGCCATTGGCTAAGGAAAACGCTTTTTTGATATTTTCAACAGCAACAAAGGAGGTCATAGGAAATAGGGGATAGGTTTCAGGGGTCAGGTGTTAGGGACTGTCGAGGGGCAAGTAGCGAGGGGCGAATTCAAAATATCTCCTACGGAGACGCTGCGCGAACAAAACTCAAAACTTTCGCCGCACTTCGCACTTCGTCATTCGTTCTATCGTTGTTCTTCTGGCAAAATCGCTGTTTGTAACCACGCTAAGGACTTATCGAGGATCAGTCCCACCATGCCGATGTAAAACAGGGACAAAATAATTTCACTCACCTGACCATTTTGATAAGAATTCCAGATGAAGGAGCCAATGCCAACTACGCCTGACATGACAATTTCAGCAGCAATAATGGCGAGCCATGCCAGACCGATCGAGATTCGCAATCCGGTAAAAATGTAGGGCAACGATGCCGGAAAGAGGACCTTGAAGAAATACTTTTTCTGCGATAGCTGCAACACACGCGCCACGTTGTTGTAATCCTGAGGAATCTGGCGAACCCCCACAGATGTGTTGATTAGGATGGGCCAGACCGCCGTAATGAAGATGACGAACAGAGCGGCAGGCTGGTTTTGCTGTAGTGCTGCCAGTGCAATCGGCACCCATGCTAGAGGTGGCACTGTTCGCAGCAGTTGAAAAATTGGATCAAGAGCTTTAGATAGGGTGTCGTTGAGTCCGACCAAAACCCCGACACTGATGCCAATGATCGCCGCAAACGTATAGCCAATCGCCACCCGCTGCAAACTAGCAGCCACCTGCCAGAATAATCCCTTATCCGTACCGCCTCTGTCATAAAAGGGATAGAGGATCAACATCCAGGTATCTTGCACGACCTTAATTGGACCAGGCAATACTGCACCTGGAAGCAATGAGAAAAGTTGCCAAAGGGTGAGAAAGATGATGATCGCGATCGTGGGTGGGATTAAATCTTTGAGTCGTTCTTTTATTTTCCAACGTTCAATGAAGGAAGGATCAAAGGTTGTTTTAGTGGTATTGGGAGCGATCGTCATGAGTCTATGCCTTCAGGTTGAGTAGTATGTCAACAATGTTTAAACAGAAGCAGCTTTTCTTGACTCGAAAAGCTGCAAAACTGTCAGATTCTAAGCTTTCTTAATCTTTAAGCTGTTCAGGTAAGCTTGGGGATTTTCGGGATCAAACTTAGCGCCGTCAAAGAATGTTTCAACCCCGCGAGAGGTGCTAGTTGGGATATCCGCCGCCGCAATACCGAGTTCCTTCGCTGCCTCCCGCCAAAGGTCTTCTCGGTTCACTTGTTTGATTAAGTCTTTCGCTTTAGTCAGCGTATCTTTCGGCAAAAAGCCCCAACGCACACTTTCAGTCAGGAACCACAAATCATGGCTCTGGTAAGGATAGGAGACACTGCCTTTCTCATCCTTCCAATACAGTACTGCCAGTGATTTATCATCCACCGATCGCTCACCCAAGTTATATTTGCCCATCAGTGGTTCAAGTAAGACCTTCTCTGGCACCCCAAAGTATTCGCGCTTAGCCAGAATGCTTGCTAGCTCCTGGCGATTGTCGAAGTTATCACACCACTGTTGGGCTTCCATGACTGCTTTGAGGACTGCTTTGGTCGCCTTGGGATGCTTATCTACCCAATCTTTGCGAATTGCCAAATATTCTTCGGGGTGATTCTTCCAAATCTCCGCTGTAAGGGTTGCGACGAAGCCAATCTTATCAGACACAATCCGGTTGGGCCAGGGATCGCCCGTGCTGAAGGCATCCATTGCGTTTGCTTTCATATCGGCAACCGTTTGAGCCGTTGGAACTGTTAACAATTCAACTTCTTTGTCGGGATCAATGCCATTTCCAGCGAGCCAATAGCGAATCCAAAATTCTTGGTTTGCTTTGGGAAAAGTGTATGCCGCTTTGAATTTCCCTCCCTCTGACTTCAATTTGTCAAAGAAGGCAACTTGTTCGGACATTTTAGTCGATAAGCCTTTACCCAGATGCTTGTTGGCGACCGCAATCCCATTTCCTTGGGTATTCAACTGCGCCAACACATACATCGGCACTTTGGTTTTGTCGGTGATGATGCCTTCCGAAATCAGATAAGGCATTGGCATTTGCCACTGTCCGCCGTCAATGCCGCCACCAGCCGACCCAATTTTCACATTGTCTCGTGCGGCTCCCCAATTTGCCTGTTTGTCAATCTGAACATCAGGCAACCCATGCTTAGCGAAAAATCCTTTCTCCTTAGCAACAATCAGAGGTGCCGCTTCCACAATCGGCAGATAACCCAGCTTAACCGTTTTCACTTCCGGCATCATTTCCGGTTTGATGTCTGTAACTGGGCTGGCAACTGGCGAACTTTGACTAGAAGTGGTTGCATCTGGTGGATTGCCCAAACAGCCCTTTAGTAATACAGTCCCAGACGATGCCGCAGCGATCGTGATGAACCGACGACGAGAAACCCTTGAAAAAATAGACATTCTATCTCCTAATATCCCAACGTAGGTTGTTAAAAATGTGCGATGGACAAATGTAGTTGTCTTGCGACAAAACATCGGGTTCAAATACCCTCACGAGATGGCTCAGATCGCCTAGTCCTCAATCACGAAAAGAGGGAAATATCTGACTTTTATCTGATCTCTTAAAGAGCATTGAAGCTATCAATTCGCTTCATCGAAAAAAGTCTATCTATTTTTGAGTAAAGATAACTAAAAATCTATCTTGAAAATACTTTAGCGGCACACGGCGCAAAAAACAATTGGAAAATGTATAGAAAGTTACTATGACAAAGCTAAAGATTTACCTATGTTTGGTTTCTCAGGACTTCTCAAGGTTGTTGAGTTGCGATCGCGCCTCAATTCATTCCGTTTGGATGACACCTAGGGGAAAACCCAAGCAGATTTAACCGCGATTCCCGTAGGGATCGTTTCACGAATCGCCGATTCTATTGATAGACTGAGGAAGCCTTTTTTATTGGAAACTACGTTTTATGCAAAAGCGTCTTGTGTATGACAGCACTCATGTGATGCGCCGTGCCGATGAACTGATTGGAGCAGCCTCTAATCGCTATCGGATTACGGTTCAGGTTGCCAATCGTGCTAAAAGACGACGCTTTGAAGATTTTGACAATAATGAAGACCCTTCCATGAAGCCAGTGCTGCGAGCAATTATGGAAATGTCGGATGAATTAACCCAGCCTGAAATCATTGGCGAATAAGGGATTCTCTCGAATTAAAAGTTAAAAGCTGACGATTGAGGTTGACTGACTATGCTAAAACGCTTTCATCGTTTGGCCACGATCGCCGTCGGTTCAATGGTCGCAATCGGATTGGCGCTAGCGAGTGGAGACGGGTTTGCAGGATGGCAGCCCTCATCTGCCGCGATCGCGCAATCAATCGTTCGCTCAGAAGGCGTATGGCGAACTGTTTACGAACAGATTCCCGACTTTCCGCGAGAAAACCAATACATCAGCAAAGAAACAGGCAAGGTCGCTCCGGAAAACACCTTAGTGAGTCGGCTGATTCGCTACCATCTCTACGTCAAAGGGCGACCTCCTATCTATCGCTTGGATTGGAAGATTACCCTTGCTGAGTATCTAGGTTTGACCGGAGCGCTGGAGACGAGCGACTATCCTGGGGCTAACAAACTGAAAAAAAATCCTGCTGAAGGAGATGTAGCAGCCATTCGCCAGCTAAACCGCGCCCAGCGAGATGCCCTCGTACAAGCCTTAGTCAATGGATTTTCTCCCCAATCCGCGCGATCGCCCCTTTCCAACTAGCTTCTTTTTTCTCTCTTCTCTCTTCTCTCTTCTTTTTTCTCTCTTAACCTCCATGGCTCGACTGCTCAAAACTGGCGTTGGCTGGCGAATTGGTTGGGATGCAGAAGCCGCTACCTTTCAAGGCTTGGTGGGTGCAGAAGACTGGGCAATAGAGCTAACGAATGCTGAACTCGAAGAGTTTGCTCGATTGCTCAATCAACTGGTTAGGGCGATCGCCCACATGCAATCCGAGTTAATGGATGAAGAAGCGATCGCCTGTGAAGTAGAGGGCGATTTGATTTGGCTAGAAGCAAATGGTTATCCCCATAGCTACAGCCTGCATTTAATGCTGTTAACCGGGCGACGGGGCGAAGGACATTGGGCTGCCGAGGTAGTGCCCGAACTGATCCAAGCGGTGCGATCGCTGAAAGTTTTTTAAGCTAGCAGCGTTGAGAGATTTAGAAATATCTAAACCTTCATTTAGAGAAAATACTCAGGTTTGGTTAGCAACAACTCAATGTGGGGCAGTCTAACAAAAGATTGTTCTAGCTTCGCAGCAGAAGCATTGCCAAATCTAAGTATTACTAAATTTCAGGGGTCTACCATCATGCCAAAAGCAACCACCAATGCAGATACCTTTCTCAAAAGACGCGTCTTAGCTGCCAATGATTTGCCAGATGCCGATAAGATTTTCATGGAAAAGGGCAAAACCTTTAGCGTCACTGAATTCAGCCCCGATCGCAACCAACATATTCGCCTGATGTTGGCATCTCCCCTCACGGCAAAAGACGGTCAGACAAAGATCCAGGAAGTCTATGTTTACGACCCTCACATTACCATCGAAGGGGAAGACGCTAAGCAAGTGATCAAACTGGATGTTCCTTACTGCTCTCAGCTAAACAACGACCCCACAGTCTTTGGACCCGGCTGGCGGCAGTGCAACACCACCAGCAACACGATGCTGGCAAATTATTTGCTCAAAGGAGAGGTCTCCAAACAAGCGAAGCAACAAGGGTTTCCTGAGCCAGAGTCGGTTTACATGCGCCTGGTCAACAAGTATGGCGATACCATTGACCACGAAGCTCAAACTAAGGCATTGAAAGACCTCGGCATCGAATCCTATTTCACCTATACGCTGTCTGGAAAAGATGTGTTGCTATCCCTGAAAGCGGGTATTCCAGTCGTGGTTGGGTTCGCCTACAAAGGGTCGGGGCATATCTGTGTCATTGTCGGGCATGATCCCATCAACAAGGCTTGGCTTGTCCACGACCCCTATGGCACCCGCTATGGATCTAGCGACTCCTATGATGTGGGCTTTGGCGGCAAATACGATGCCTATACTTACGGCACCATGCAAAAGATTTTTTGGGATCAAGGCAGTGAAGCGGGTTGGGGAAGAGTGGTTACAAGTATCAAAGGGAAGCCTACTGGTTTGCCAATGGGACTGTAATAAAGTGCTGAGTGCTGAGTACTCAGCACTCAACTAGAAAAGCGAGTAGTCTCTAAACCCAGAGTTAGGTAGCTTGAGCTATTGATCGGGTTCTGAGCCAACTTCTACCCATCTGCATCAAGAAGCAACCTGTTAATGAGATGACTGCGATCGCCAAGCCAAATATTTAACATTCGATCAGTAGGATTAACTCCGGTGCCGCATCAGTAATGTCTCCACTAGAGATTGTGCTGTTTTCAATCGATTAGGATCATTCGACTGTGCAACCCAATCCGCTAAATCATTCAGCGAACCATTGACCAGGTGAGCAAAACCCTCTGCATCGATCGTGTTTAGCTCACCCTCAGTGACCGCAATCTGAATAGACTCACGCAGCAAAGCAAAGCCATACTGATCCATTTCAGCCAAGTCATCTGCTGCCAAAACCGCTGGAGCCTCAACGAAAACTAACCGTCGCAGTTCCTCTTGGTGAGCGACTTCGAGAAATGCCTGACAGCCGACGATAAGCTGTTGCCAATTGGTGTCTAAGGGCTGAATTTTAGTTTGGATGTAGTCTGTGATCTCACCATAGGCTTCAACGATGACCGCCTTAAACACGCCCAACTTATCGTTGAATTGGTGATACAAGGCTCCCCGCGTAATCCCTAATTCGCTGATGATTTCCTCGGTGCCCGTAGCGGCATACCCCTTTGTGGCAAATAGGTGCCGCGCTTGATCCAGAATAGCGCGACGAGTGCGACGAGTTTGTTCCGCTTTGGTCAACTTTGCAGGCATGGTGAATAACTCAACTTTAACATTCAGACAGTATGTATCTTGACAAGAGGAAGGCTCTCTCGCTACCTTAAGATACATACAGATTGTATCTTAAGGTGGGGGACTTCCTCCAAGGGGTTTTATGTTAGCCATTCTCAGCACTCGCAAAGCAACCACTGCTGATATTCCATTCCTCGCCCAGATTGAGTACGAAGCTTCGTTGCCGCCATTCGATCACTGCTTTTGGGAAGATCTATTAGAGGGGACTGGAACGACTGCCTTGCAATTTATCGAGGCAGAACTGAGGACAGAGGCTTCTAACTGGGGCAACGTTGAAGATTTTCTGATCTTGGAGGCTGAAGGGAAGCCCGTTGCTGCCGCAGCAGGCTATGTACCCGATACAGAAGACTACTGCCCGTTGCGCCTTTCCCGTCTTGAGGCGATCGCCCAGGAATTAAACTGGTCTACCGAAACTTTAAGCGTCTTTTGCGATCGCTATCTGACACTGTGGGGAGGGGATGTGCAACCGTTTTTCCTTACACCCCAGGCAACCTGGATCATTGAAAATGTTGCCGTATTGCCAGAAGCGCGAGGGCAAGGCTTTGGCAAAGCGTTACTTCGAGCGTTGCTAGAGGAGGGGCGATCGCAGCAGCATGAATTTGCTGGAATTATGGTGATCAACGGCAATGATGTCGCTCGCCATACCTATGAGTCCATTGGATTTAAGCCCTATCAAACCTTCCACGCCGATTACTTCTCGGAACAATTCAATATCGAGTTTCCGGGAGTGACCAAGTTTGGTCTGCGCCTCAATGAACGGGAGAAAACTAATGTCCTTTAAAACCATTCTGGTCGCTGGTGCGAGTCGCGGTATTGGACTGGCGGTTGCAGACCATTTGATAGACCAGTGCGATCGCCTATTGGCAGTGTCTCGGACAGCGCCTCCGGTCGGTGAATGGGTACAGGCAGATTTGTCTAACCTGGTCGGTGTAGAAACGACCGTAAATGCGATTGGAGATGATTGCTTAGATGCTTTGTTATACATGGGTGGAACTTGGGAAACCCATGCGTTTACCAGTCAATACAGCTTTGAAGAGTGTTCTGATGAGGACATTGTTCGTGTGATTGCTGTCAATCTGGTCGCGCCCATTCGATTGGTAAAAGCGTTACTGCCTGCCCTGCGGCGATCGGATAATCCCAAAATCATTTTTATGGGGGCGCTTTCCGGTCGAGATAATTTCCCAGGAAGAGAGGTTGCCAATAGTGCATCGAAGTTTGGACTGCGGGGAGTGGTGCATTCTTTACGGGAAGAACTGCGATCGCAGCAAATTGGGGTAACGGTGATCAACCCTGGCAATGTTGGCACACCCGAAGTTTTGGCAGATCTTGCGGCAGCCAATATGACGGATGGTGCAGCCATTCCTCTCAGCGATCTGCTTTCCATCATTAACTGTATTCTCTCTTTGTCACGAGCTACTTGTATTAAAGAGATTGATGTACCTGCAATGCTAGGCGAGGGAGCTTAAACTTATGGCACTGTCGATTAGTTGTGGCGATTATTAAACGAGTTGCTAGTTGCCAGCTACCTGACACTGCGTCGGTGCGACAGAAAAGCTCTCTGTGAGAGTTCAAGGGTATCTGTCGCTGCACAACTTCACCATTCGTTCCGCTTCGACGATCGCATCATAAGTAGTTTCTACCGCTTCTGGCGCAACTGAAATGGATGTGATGCCCCAGCGAATCAGGTCGGGAATCAGTTCTGGGTAACGCACAGGCGCTTCTCCACAAATGGAGCAAGGAATGTTATTTTCCTGTGCTTGCTGAATCAGTTGGGCGATCGCTCGTTTTACCGCCGGATGCCTTTCATCAATTGTTGCGCCTGTTTGAGGTTGATTGCGATCAAGATCAAAGAGAAGCTGAGTTAGATCATTGGTGCCTAAAGAAATGCCTTGGACTCCAGCTTTGACGTAATCGGGCAGAAGAAACAACACAGAAGGCACTTCTGCCATAATCCAAAGCTGAAAAGCAGGATGCTGAGTCAGTCCAGCTTGTTCCACGCGATCGCGGCAAAATTCAAACTCTTCCACCGTCCGCACAAAGGGCAGGATTAAACATAGATTGGTTGCCCCCGCCTGTTGCATTTGCGCGAGTGCTGCCAGTTCTAAATCAAACAAAGCAGGATCGGCTTGATAGCTTCGAGTTCCACCCAGACCCCGTTCCGGCGTAGAACGGGTACTGGTAGATGCTAAAGGACGAAACTCTTGAGGGCGCAAATCGAGAGACCGATAAAAAACAGGGCGTGGGTTGATTGCTTGGGCGAGGGGAAGCAGGCTTTTTGTGAAACCAGCAATCAACTCAGCGCTCGTGTGGTGCTGAAGCCAGGTAGTGGGATGCTCTGTTCCTAAAATTGAGGGTGCCAAAAGTTCTGCTCGAATCAAGCCAATTCCGTCAATCGGCAGTGCCATCAACGGCTCTAATTGATCTAAGTGACTCAGGTTTACCATCAGTTGAGTGGCGATCGCAGGATGATCTATTTCAAACTGTTCAGATGATAGTGGGCTAGCTGTTGGATGGGTGAATGAGTCGGGATGAGCTTTGAGAGCCTGCGGAACCCGATAGACCTGACCGAGATCGCCATCTACCCACAGGAAATCTCCAGGCTGAATCGTCTCCGTTGCATGGGGTGCCCCAACCACCGCCGGAATCCCCAAACCTCTTGCCACAATTGCGCTGTGGCTGGTTAAGCTACCCTGCTCCATCACAATGGCAGCAGCATTTTGCAAGAGTGGCAACCACTCCAGCGGCAGGGTTGTGGTCACAAGGATAGAGCCTGTCGGCAACTCTGAAGGCAGGTCATTTTCCACCTGCAAGATCCAAGCAGGCGCGATCGCGTGCCCTGGTGAAGCCGCCGTTCCCGATGCTACGAGTATCGCTTCTGATAATCCTTCTGGCATCCGCGCTTGAGTAGATTGGCGATCGCGCATTGCCGCCACAGGCAGAACTTTAACGGTTGACGGCAAGGGCGCACTGAGCGGAATCACCTGAGTAAACTCCAGAGTGGGCGTTCCATTTTGGGAATGCAACACCCACTCAAGCTCAATGGGCGACCGCACTTCTGCCAACACCTGCTGCCCTAATTTGGCGAGATCCATGATCTGTGCTTCCTCTAAAGCAAAGTTTTCCTGCTGAGCAGCATTCAGAATCTGGATTTGCAGGGGTTGGGAATTGGAAGTCGGCGCGATCGCTCGATAGGCAATCGTTCTAAACCCTAACTTTTTTCTAGTAATAATTTTCTCTAGGGCTTGAACTTGATAGGTGTCAGGAATCACTTCTCCACGGGCGATCGCCATTCCCAACCCCAGGGTTGCCTGAATTTCCACCTGGTCATTCACTAAACGCAACGTTCCAGCCGCGATCGCTGCTGGTAGTGGCTGGATCAAAGTAGACAATTTCACCTGGTGCAGCGGAATCCCCAAGCGCTGCCAATAAAATAGGCTTTTAGCCCCAAAGAAATCTGCCCACAGGTGTTGGATTGCCTGTTCCAGCGCTGCGTTTTCTAATCCACAGATCTGACTGGTCAACAACCCAGAGGTTCTTAACAATGGCTCTAGTTCTGCTTTAGCTAGATGGGAACGCTGGATGCCTGCCACCCCTAAGGAAGGACGCACAATCAACATTGCCGGGTGCCAATCAGCCGTGATTTCTGCCAATGACTGCTTTACCTCAGTCGGCACTGGAGTCGCCAAAATTGCGCGGCGCAAATGTTGAGCGATCGCCTGCAACTGCTGCCAATCCTCGATATTCAACCGCAGCGACGAGTTCGGGATATCTTCAAACAGCGGATCAGACCAGTCTACCTGTGCCAAAAACGCCTGGAAAACGGTTGCAGGAATCACGACTCCCGGCACAACAGGATGCCCTTTTTGCAGGAGTTGCCCTAAATAAAACGCTTTTTGCCCCACAAGCACCATCTGATCCGGTTGAATTTGATCAAGCCGATACAGCGTATTCACAAGATAAAAAAGTTACACATCCTTTGATGGTATAGCAGGTGTCAGGGGTCAGAGAGTAGGTTTCAGGGGTCAGGGGTCAGGGAACAGGGGTTTCCATACTCGACCACGACCTAATTCCTGGAACCCGAAACCTAATTCCTGGAACCCGAAACCTGTTCTTTTTGCGTCTCCCACGGGCACTCTGAAGGCGGATGGTTCATTCAACGGAACGACATGAATCCAGCTTGGAAGTTGAATAAGCTATTGGGGCTATTTCTAGAGTCGCCTTGTCCTCTTTGTCAGCGATCGCAGGCTCAAGCCTTATGTGTTTCTTGCCAGCGACAAGTTCAGCGGTGTCGGTGTGAATCGATGGATGCGGGTCAAGTGGAACCATTGCCAGTTTTTGCTTGGGGTCAATATAATGGCGCATTGAAGCGGGCGATCGCGGCGCTGAAATATGAAGGAAACCCTCATCTGGCAGAGATTTTGGGAGCCTGGATGGCGGAATCATGGAGATCGGCGAATCCATCGTCAAATGTAATCATTGTGCCGATTCCCATGCATCCCAGCAAGAAACGACAGCGGGGGTTTAATCAGGCAGAATTGCTGGCACACCACTTTTGCCATATTACCCAGCTACCGATCGCGGTTAATGGATTGAACCGCGATCGCGCTACAGAAGCCCAGTTCAAACTATCCAGTGCAGAACGGGAGCAAAACTTATCGGAAGCGTTCAGTGTCGGCAAACCCTTTTTGCAAAAGCCGCCTTCTCGCCCGGTGTGGCTGCTGGATGACATTTACACAACCGGAGCAACCGCTGTCTCCGCAGCACAAACCTTGAGACGACACGGAATCCGGGTTCAAGGAATCATTGTCTTAGCGCGAACAGAGGCAGGGGGAAAAAGTGCGAAGCGTGAAGGGAAGTTTTGAGTTTTAAGTCTTGAGTTTTGAATTCATGCTTCGCTACTCGCTATATTTCCTAGGTCAATGCTAGGCAAACGTCATTCCCCATTTCCCCTTGTCATGGAGGTATTCAACCCGTTTTCTAGGGCAAAACGGACGAGTTCGGTGCGGCTGTTGGTGCCTGTTTTGACGAAGAGGCGGCTGACGTATTTTTCGACATTGCGGACGCTGGTTTCCAGACGACGAGCAATTTCTTTATTCATTAAGCCATCCACTACTAAGTCTAAGACGCTTTGTTCGCGGGGGGTGAAATCAAGCTTGACGGGGCTGGACGACTGGACGATCGCGCCCCGTTGAGTCAACATACTTTTAATATCAGCAATTTGCCGCGCCAAGTCAGCAATATTGTGACCTTCATCATCACTGGTTGCAACCCGTGCGGCGGATTGTTTCAGCAAATTAGTGACGATCGCCACCAACTCATCAGGATCAAACGGCTTTGGCAGATAGGCATCACAGCCTGCGGTATATCCTTGAATGCGATCGCTGGTCATTCCCCGTGCCGTCAAAAAAACCACAGGCAACCCCTTAAACTGAGGCTCTTCTCGCAACTGCTTTAGAAACTGATAGCCGTCTACTTGGGGCATCATGATATCGGTAATGACCAAATCGGGCAGCTTTTGCCGTGCTAGCTCCAGCCCCTCCCGCGCATTACTGGCAACATCCACCGTAAACCCACTATCTTCCAAGTACGCTTGCACCGCTTCGCGCAACCCTGGTTCATCATCCACCAACAACAGTTGACCTGCCATTCAATTCTGTTTCTCCTACCCGCGTTTGCTCTATTGTATCGGATGTATCGAACCTGTCTAAGTTACAAGTTCTGAGTTCTGAGTTCTGAGTTGGAAATAACCCTTCGTCATTCGTCATTCGTCATTCGTAAGTTGTTTGCTATTGACCATTCCCGTTGCTTTGAGCAAACTGGTTCTACAGGTGATGCACTCCAGTTTTTTCAAGGTTCAACTATGCTCCAAGTTACCCAAGCTCCAACAGGTCCGGTTTTGGCTCAACAGCGATTCTCGATTTTGGGAGTCGCGTCGGTCACAGATGCAGGCAGAACGCTTTCATTAGTGGTGGATGACCAATTTCGCACGGATGGTCCTGTAATCAAGCCTAATGGAACTTGGCAGGTCGATTTTTTGTTTCAAGCGGCTGGTAATCGCCGCCTAAGAATTGAATTGGGGACTGACAACACGACAATAGTGGTGCAGGTTGTAGCCACACTGCCCCAAGCCCAACAGCTTCGTTTTACGCAAATTCCCGCTCGGCTACCTGCATTGCAGTCTGCCACAGTAGAGGGTACGGCTACTAATTTTGCAGAGGGTACTCAACTAATCCTGCGATCGGATCGTAGGTTTGAATTGGCGCGCCCAACGGTATTGGCAGGCAAGTGGCGATCGACCATTGGGTTTAATCAAGCGGGTCGGCGAGTGATTGAAATTTTAAGTACAGATGGAACGATTCGGGCAGAGACGGAAATTGATGTGGTGGAAGCGAAGCCCCGTCCACCCCGCCTTAGCTTTACCAATCCGCCGCAGCGCGTGCAGGTAGAAACTGTGGTTACCCTGACTGGAACCGCAGAAAATTATAATGACGACGATCAACTGGTATTACGAATAGATCAAAAGTCAGAATTGGCGCGCCCAGAAGTGATGAATGGCAAATGGCAGGCACGAACTTTGTTTCGTCAAGCCGGAAATCGCTTGATTGAAATTATTGGGTCTGAGCAAGATCGGGCACAAATCATTATTGAAGTTCAAGCTCCGCCAGCCCCGACCTTTCGGGTGTTGTCGCGTAACACCTGGACGAGTAACCCAACACCCGCAGACTTGCCCAACCTCACGCCTAAACGGATTACGATGCATCACACGGCGCTCAGCGGACAAGCGGCAATCAGCGGCACCCAAGCTCAGGAGGTTGCCCGAATGCGGGTCATTTACAATGGGCACATCAATGGCAACGGCTGGGCAGATATGGGCTATCACTTCATCATCATGCCGAGTGGACGGGTCTATGAAGGGCGATCGGAACGGAAACGCGGCGCTCACGATTTGGTGAATGATGGGTTGGGCATTGCCTTTGATGGCGTTTATAGTTCTAATACCATTAGTCAGCAGCAGTATCAGGCGGCGGTGGCGCTTTGTACGGTACTCTGTAAACGGTATGGGTTTAAGAATACGGTTACTCCAGTTTCCACCCCAACGGCGGATTTTGGCACACGCAACCTGCCGCTCATCTGCGGACACCGCGATCGCGTTGCCACTGCATGCCCCGGCACCGAAGGCGGCAGAACGATTCGCTTGGCAGAGATTCGCACCGCCGTAAATGCTCAATTGTAGGCAGCGATCGTTGGTAGTTTGCGATCTCCCCTCCTTTACCCTGTTCACAAACGAACCAAAAACCTATTTCTTTCGGTAGTAGACTAAGAAATCAAACCAAGATAAGTAGTAAAAGCTATGTTTTCTTAATTTAGAAAACGATAATTGACGGGTGCAGCTTTCGCGCCCAAACTATTCCTTAATAAAGCAGGTGTTTTGTCGTGGTTAACAGCAACGAAAAAGATAACGTAAAGGATAACTTCCTCTATCCCACTGGACGCTATCGGGGCGAGTTTACGCCAGAGCAACTGGCTTTCAATGCCAATTTACAAGAATTTGCTCAGCGCGTTTCTCTCATTTGTGGATTAGAAACCGGCGGCAAGATTACCTCAAAGGAGGCTTATCACCAAATCAAAAATTTATGGGCTACCGTGAAGCGCTCTAAAAAAGAATTGCTCGATCAAGCGAAACCTCCTAAACCCGATCTGCCAGAGGATGGCGGGAATGACCCGCAGTAGAAAATTTCAATAGAAAAGGTAGTCTTAATTATTTTCATGAAACCAAAGATCATGAAACCCAAGGTCTACAGCCAATACATCCGCTCTAAAGAGTGGCTTGGTAAACATCCCAAATGGCTGAAGTCGTTTAATGCGTGTGCCGCCCTTCCCTTTCTTCCTCTGGGTAAATCACGCCGGGGCTATCATCGCTACAACATGCACCACACTCACTACAAAACGTTGGGTCATGAGCGGCTGTGGTGGGATGTGGTGCCCCTGAGTCTTTTTGCCCACAAACACATTGTTCATGGAGTGCTTTCGTTCTATAAACGCCCCAGCCAGCAGAAGGTCTACCCTAACCTATGCCAACGGCTATTCCATGCTTGGTGTCGATTGATGATTTTGCTGGTCTGGTTCTGGTGGTTTTTACTGCCCGCTGCGTTGTTTTTGATATGGAAAGTTAATCAATCTGGAGTTCTAGAATTCCTCAAATAATTGGGTTTGTTTGATGATATCGGCGATTGCGACTGGGCTGGATTTTCACCAGTCAAGCATCTGCAAAATAGTCTTTGACAATGGAGAGGATGCGATCGCTGGCATGTCCATCTCCAAAGGGATTCACTGCTTTTGCCATCGCGTCATAGGCTTCAGGATTGCTGAGTAGCTCTGATGCCGTTTGGAAAATTTTGGTTGGGTTCGTGCCTACCAGCTTCGCTGTTCCTGCCATTACCGCTTCCGGGCGCTCTGTGGTTTCTCGCAGCACCAGCACTGGTTTGCCAAGGCTGGGGGCTTCTTCCTGCAATCCGCCAGAATCGGTTAACACTAATGTTGATCGCTGAATCGCGCCCACCAATTCGGCATAGTCCAGCGGTTCGGTTAAAAAGACCCTGGGATGATTGCCCAGCTTTGCTTGCAGCGGTTCGCGAACGGTCGGGTTGCGGTGGAGCGGCAACAGCAGCGCCGTATCAGGGAACTTTTCTAGCACTTGCAAAAAGCCTGCGGCAATATCGAGCAACGGTGCGCCCCAATTTTCTCGGCGATGAACAGTTGCCAAGATCATCCGATATTGATTCCAGTCTAAGCCAGGGATCTGACATTCCGGTTGACGGCTTGCCACAGATAGGAGCGCGTCAATTACAGTATTTCCGGTTTGGTGGATGGCTCCCGGCACCCGCGATTGATGCAAATGATCCATTGCCAGGGAAGTCGGCGCAAAATGCAGGGAGGCAAGCTGAGAAATCAGGCGGCGGTTGGCTTCTTCGGGATAGGGATTGTAGAGATTGTCGGTGCGTAGTCCAGCTTCCACATGCCCGACGGGGATTTTTTGGTAGAACGCAGCCAGAGCCGCCGCAAAAGCCGTGGTTGTGTCTCCTTGCACCAGCACTAACTGGGGTTGTAACTGCTGAAACAAGTCCTGCAATCCTTGCAAACTCCAACAGGTGATATCAGTTAGGGTTTGTTTCGGCTGCATAATTGCCAAATCGCGATCGGCAGTTAGGTCAAACAGTTGCATCACCTGGTCTACCATTTCTCGATGCTGCCCGGTCAAAACAACCTGAGCCTCAAAGTCTGGAGAGGCGCGAAATTTTTGGATGACCGGAGCCATTTTAATTGCTTCGGGACGGGTGCCAACAATTAGGCTGACAGGAATAGGATGGGGCATTGCGATCGCGGGTTTAAGAAAACCCCAACAGGTTTAGATCACTCCCATCATACGCTTGGTCAGGTGCAGCAATCAGACGATCGCGACTGAAGAGAGATTATCAGCCCATAAAAAACCCGGGCATGCCGGGTTTTCAAGAGGAAACGTCATGTTAGTTCGCAGAGTCAGTTCGCAGAGTCGGCAGGGAATCAAATGAAAAAAGATTTAACTACGAGTGGCACAGGTCAAAGGGCAAGCAGCATACACCGAGCTATTTTTAGGATTTTCCTCGCCTTGCAGCCAGCGCAACCAAGTCACTTGATCAGGATGAACGCCCCGCAGCGTCAGCATGGCAGCACCGAACATGACCCCCAAAATATTGAGACCAATAATGCCACCTGCCACCAGCAATACAGAACTCATCGGCATCACAGACTGCAAAATGACTGCGAGCAATGAGCCAGCGACAACCATCAAAATAACCAGGGGAAAGCCTGCAATTAGCAAACAAACGGCTAATGTAAACGTCCAAATTAGAAAACTTTTGATCATTAACAATGCATAAAAATTACCCAAGCTTGGGCTTTGAGAGAGAGCCATGTCTTCCTCCTAAAAAATAAAGGGACTTGAATTTTTGGAATATTAAATGTTTTCCCCACACCGGGGGTCTAATGAAACTGAGTATAGGGAATTACCAAATAAAAGATAAGGGTTCGTTGGATATATTTACAATGTCGGGGGTTTGTTTACACTTCCAAAGTAATTTTGCTAACACTTCATCGGTTAGGAGTCAATCCTATCATTCTTATATTTGAGGCTGCAAAGTCTCTGTAGAAGTGCATAGTAGCGATATTGAAAGATTGGCAAATAGGTGTTTTTTTGAGATCTGAAGCGTTCTCTAAACTTTCCTCAAAGTTTTACTTAACATTTCTTTTGCTTTTGCCTGCTTCTTTCTCAGAAATAGAGTTTGATGGAGGTATTTTCCAGAGTTTCTCTATGGTAAGTGCGCTAGATAACTTGCCGTAGGTTTGTTCTAGCGTTGCTTGAAGGTTTCTAGACGGGCGAAACGCGATCGCGTTGTTTCCTTGAAGTGCGGCTTGAAACTCAGGCGTGGTGACAATTTCCGGATTATTGACTAACAGAAAGCTGACGGGTTTATTCAATCGGTAGCTCAGAGAAATCAGATCCCCTGTGTTTGTAAAGTCGTCTCCAATATCGCTAATAATCAGTGGGTTAGGCGTTTGATTAATCACATCAGCAGTTTTGTCATTGGCATAGCTCAAGTCTTTGTTCCACCAACTGGTGGAAAGAGCGCTAACCGTCAGCGAAAGGAGACAGCCCGTTAGCAAAACAGCTAGGGTGCCGCGCCACAGAAATGGGACAAGCGGCGTGGTTGGGGAGGTAGACTGCTGAGATCGCCCACTATAAAGCGTTTTCATCGACAGCTTGGTTGCCAAAAAGTAGGCAACTGCAAGCTGCACTCCTGGAAAGCTGGAAATGAGATAGCGACTGACCGCCGAGCGTTTATTGCCTAGCACCAAATCTGGGACTGCCAGCAGCAAAAACGGCACCAAGATAGAGGTCAACACAAACAGCCATGTGCTGGGACGCGTATTCCGGCAGAGGCTATAGAGCGAGACCAGAATCAAGAGCAGCACGGGCACCCTGAGCCAGTAAGTCCAGGGGTTGTCGAAGCCAAAATCTAGGTCGAAAAACAGGGCAGTAAAACTGAGTGTCCAGAGTTTTAGCAGGTAGTCAATTCCTGGAGAGAACTGTGTCCAGTCGGTGGTGGCAAAAGCACGCTGGGCATTAACAATCATCACTCCAAGCCATGGCAGATAGAGAATGACTGCCCCGGAGATCGCGCCTGCAAATCCTGTCAAAGTGTTTTTGAGTGGTATGGTGCCCTGAGTAACCCACGCATCCAGCCCTAGATAAGCCATATGTGCGGCTAAGGTTAAGGCGAAAAAGGGATGGGTGTATAGCCCAATCGTGGCAGAGAAGCTATAGAGTGCCCAACAATGCCAGAGCGGTGGCGGCTTACGGTAGTGATGAGAACGTTGAGGCGGTGGGGCATTCGTCAAACGCAATGCTCGTAATAATACATAGCTGCTAACCACGACCATGACTGTAAGCAAGCTATACTGGCGAGCCGTTTGGGCGAACAATACATCAAAGGGAGACAACGCTAATAAGGTTGTTGCCAGCAATGCCAGGTTGTGAGAAGCGAACAGTTCCCAGGCAAGGGCATACATGGCAGGCAGTGCCAGTAAACTAATCAATGCTGACAGCGATCGCGTCACGGTTAGCGGGCTGTGAAACATCCACTCTAGGGGCGCTCCCAAGGCTTGCATCCAAAACCGCGTCATCAAAAAATACAGCGGTGGATGTTGAGGATCTTCCACTGCTAGCGATCGCAGCGTATCCATCGGCGTACTTCCTGGTTTGATTCGCTGAAACTTCTGCAACTCGCTAGTCGCAATCACCCGATTTTGAAATAACTCCTCATCGATTTCGCCCCGGGTATAGCCTGCTGCCCTTAGGGATGTGTAAGTTTCATCATGCCAATAGACTTTGTGGTTCAAATTAACGAACCGAAACACTACTCCAAGCACTAGCAAGCCTATCAGCAGCCATTTTAGCCAGAGGGGAAAGCGAATTCGTTCAGAGTGCGATCGCAAAGGGTGCAGCACAAATCAATCCTAAAATAACGGCTAAATTATCCAATGTTGTTAGTAGCAGGATAAAGGACAACGAAGGTTTTATTGATGTGACTCTAAAATTCCACTAAAAATCAGCAATATTTGGCAAAAGTATAGAGATAAAAGCAGTGAGATGAAAAGGCTAGATTAAACTTCTGACGAAGACTGAGCTTCTGCCTGGGTTGAATTAGATGACGCACCTAAACCAAAAAGCTTTGGCAGAATTAATCCAGACTGCGCCTGATAGCTACCAAACTCTGGATACCGCGCCAGGGATTGATCTTTCTTTCGCATATTGGGCACAAAAACAACGCAGCCAAACGCTGCCAAAATTAGCCATGGCACCCAATGGCAGGCTAGCAACGCAAAGGAACTGTAAATCAAAATTTCGCCCAGGTAGTTGGTATTGCGGCAATTTGCAAAAAAGCCTTCCGTAATTAGTCCGGGATTATATTTCAGGGTGTAGTGTTTTTGGGCATCGCTGGTGTAATGCAAAAAGACTCCTACGATATTACAGGCGATCGCAGCAGCAACCAACGGCAAGGGCGGCACCACCCCGGAGCGAATCAATAGAAACGGGGCAACCCAATACAGTCCCAGCCCCAAAAAGGTGATCATTCCCATTCCCAGAGTTGTTTCCTGTTCCCACTGTCTGTCGGGATAAATTCGATCCTTGACTAGCCAAAGAATGCCATAAGTGCCATGCAGCGCTAGATAGACCCACGCACCCAACGTGAAATTTTGATACGCCACCATTAGCCCAAATACGAATGGGGTAGTCAAACCCTTATGCAAATTGATTGCGTGTTTTAGCTGCATCTCGATCGCTCCTTTATCTCTAACGGCTTAGTTAGTCTAGGGTTTGATCAACCCAATTTCTATGACTGTCGCCAATTTTCGGTCTGTAGCCTAGGGACGCGATCAAATTCTCGCGGGTTTGCCGTCACCATCAGCAGATGATATTGCAGGGCAGTTGCAGCAATTAAAACATCATAAGCACCGATTGGCTGTCCCTGAGTTTTGAGAATGGCACGAATTTGAGCCGCTTGTTCAGCTTCTGCGGTGCTGAAAGCAAGGATTGTTACAGAAGCCAGAAAACTGGCGATCGCAGGTTCAACTTGTTGAGCGCGTTGAGGATTGAGTGCCAAGCCGTAGCGTAACTCCATGACCGTGATTACCGAAATTGCAATATCGACAGGCAGAGTTTGCTTCAGTCTGGCTTGAGTTCCAGGTTCACCTTTGATGAAATCGCTGATGACGCAGGTGTCGAGTAGATAGCGCATCAGAATAAATCCGGCTCACAGGGTGGCAGAAGTTCATTACGATAGGATTCGATCGCGGGAAAGTCAGGATTTCCTTCATAGGACAGGATGACATCTGACCATTGGGAAATTGGACTAGAGGTGGTTTGGGTTCGCTGACGTAGAGTTTCGAGAATCAGAGTTTGGAGCGGAACATTCGATTGAGCAGCTTGACGGATCAGGTCTTGTTCCAGATCGGTCGGTAAGTCGATCGTGATTTGCATAGTTATGTTCTCCTCACATTTAACTACTGGCTTTTTGGCGTAGGTTGCGGCTCAACTTTAGAAGGAAAAATGTGGTTGAACCATTGCTTAAACTCTTCGTTAAATGCGCCGCTTACACTCATCGAGAGTGGGATAGCAATGATTGCCACAAGAATCCCAATCACAGCAAGCGAGTTTCCCCAATTAATTCCTTTCTTGGCATCGGAACTAGGAACGGTCACTTGGCTATTAGTTACGCCACTTGTGCCAATAGGGGCATTAATAGGTGAATTTGGCGAATTTGAAATGGTGATTTTATTTTCGATTTTTGGTTCGTCTTCCATTTTCTTTGTTCTCTGGTCTATCATGCCAAGCTGATTGGACAAGTCTAAGTTTGAGGGTTCGCGGCTAATTACAAGCTGAAGAATATCTTCTGGCGTTGGAGGTTGCCAGTTTTGACGGCGAGTTAAAGCCTTAGCCTCCAACAATCTCCACTGCAATTTATCTTTTAATTGTGGAAGCTCGTGAATTATCTTTTGCAGTGCATCACAAGCCTCTTGTGTACCACGTTCTTGAAGACGTTGCGGAATGTAATTTTTCCAAATATTGATACTCTTTTCTTCAGTAGTTTCATAATTTTTCAAATTGATCTCATTTGCATCAAAATCTTTATTTTTACTGGAATCTGAATCCTCATCTACTCGCTTTTCCGCATCAGTTTCGGGAAACTCTTTTGCAAGGAAGATGTAAAGATCTGCGATGTAGCTTTCTTGAAGTTTTAGCTCAAGATTTCCATCCCATTTCACCAAATAAGATATTTTCTTGAATATTTCTCGACCGAAGCTAGGATCTTGTTGAACCGCTTGCCATATCACTGTCCATCCTGCATCTTTTGTATGAAGCACGAGAGCGATCGCTGCAAAAACTGCTCTTGAGCGTTCTTGCCGATCAGAAGATAATGGCAGCGGAATAAATGATTTCGCAATATCTAATGTCTTCTCAAAACTATGAATTAGAAGAACTTCAAGCAAGCGTCCTAATGATTGAGGAGAGAGAGCTTGATCCGTAAGCTTTTCCGATAAAGCTGACAATGATTTGTCGTCCCAACACTCCTGAAAAGCATCAATAGTGTGTATATCACCATGTTGGCTATTATCTCTTTCTATTAATGCAATAAAAGCTTTGATTGCTTCTTGAGGTGCGTGATGGTATGCAATTTTCATTAGCATACGGTGACGCTCAACGTATTTACTATCACTCGTATAAGAATAAACTAGCAGAATAATCCTTGCAAATTGCTTCCAAACATCAGGAGAAACAAGTAAGAGATAGTCGGAGTTTTCAATTAATAACAATCGAAGTGCTTTATATGCTGCAACATCAATTTTATGGAGATCTAATCCACTGCTTTCTGATTTCCAGTTTTGTATAAATATCTCTGCTGCTTTGATAATTCTTATCCTAGTCAAAGCATCTGCATCCTTCCATCCCGGAAGCTCTGTAATATCGGGTTGCCTACAAATATCGTCGTAATATTGGCTAGTAGGTAACAAAGTCATTTCCAAATTGAGACTCCACCATGACTGAAAATTACCAGCCTCAAAACTGTCTAAGCAGTTAATGACTCGCTGAACTGGAGGTGGCTCCACAGAAGGAGTATCTTGATGGTTTTGCCATGCTTGTTCTTGCAGATAAGCTGTCCAAATCTTGATAGCTTCTGCTGAATCTAAATCTATTGTTTTAAGCCAGAATGAGAATTCGTTATGTAGGATTAAATTTTCTTGACTAACATCAAGGATTGCTTTTGCCTCTTCGGGCATTTGCTCTGGGTATCGGAAAGCTCTACGAATTAAACTAGACCAGACAGACATCTCTTGCTCAGTTTCACACTGTTGAATACTCTCAAGCATCCATAAAATGTCCTTCTGAAGGACAATTCCTGTTCTAGAGCCAAAAAGCCACAATGGTTTTTGATCCAATGAAGGCAATATAGAAACTATTGTTTTCAACAGTTTGTGACGTTTCTCATCATTCTGAATTAGAACATTTTCAAAAGGCGGGTCGTGCCTATCACTAATCAATGCTTCATAATTGCGCCATCGTGCTATCGCTATTTTTGCAAAAGTCTGTAGAATTTCCGGGGCATCAAGGCATTCCCACGCTTTAAATAAAATTGCATCAACTAGTTGTTGAAACGGATACTGCCATCCTCGATCAGGTTCCTGTTCGACCCACTTCAAAGCTACTAGCAAATCGGTCGGCTGGAGGTATTCTACAATTTCGCTTGCTATAAACCGCTGATACGTTCCACCCAAAAATTTTGCTTTAGGAGGCGTTATTGCATTCAATAACTCATGGATAGTGATGTGATTTGGATATACTGCCTTGAGTGCATAGCCTTTAATTTCGTCATCTGGATCATCTCCTGAATCTATGAGAGCTAAAGGTCTCAATCTCTCCTTTTCAAAAGCATCCCCAATACGGCATATTGCGCTTACTGCATTTCTCCGAATCGCAACCGATTCCGAAAAATTTAAAGCTATTTCTGCTAGTTCATTCTGAAGCGATCTCTGTTCACAAGCTTTAGCAATATCAATTGCCACATATCTGGCATTTAAACTTTTAGAAGCATCACAAATATATAGTCGAAGCTGTTCTGATAGCCCTTGATGACTTAATTTTTTGTAGTTTCTATAGTTGTTGAAAATATCGTATGCCAATTTTCCTTTGTCATATAGTCGTAGTAGGTTTTCTACTAAAACTAAACGATCCGAATCAGTAGTAGTTTCTATATCGCTCCGGAGCAGCACATCCGGATCTGTTTCCATGACTTTCTGAAATACTTCAGAATTCATACTTGCTAACCAAGCTACAGTTTCGTGTAACTGAGGAGCAATTCTGTTATCTGGATCATCAGCATGAACTATTAGTTTTAGAATTTGGGGCAGTTTGAGTTGATGTTGTTTCAAATACCAGGCAGCTAAAAACTCAGCATAGGTTTGGTGTGCCCATCCCATTCGCTGCAAACCACGAGACGAAAACAAACCAGTATCTTCTAAAACTTCTTTAATGACTTCTTTGTTAATCTCAAATTCTCTTCCGTTGGCATTTTCATAACCGTGGCACAACGTTTGACGAAGGACATCTTCGGTGGGTACATTCCCCTGATCAACTCCAGTCCAGACAGCAAAGCGGTTAGCAAAGATTGTGATAGCTGCAATTCGGGCAGCAACTATTAGACGTTGATCAACATCAAGATTGCCTCTTCGGTTTGAACCTTGGCGGCTTTCATTAATTTCCTCACAGAGATGCTTGCACCCCTCAAGATAGAGTTCATGAAGTCTTTGATTAGGAGGGAATTGACCATCATGACGGCGGTAAGTATTCAGCAGAAATTCTAGAGTGACTGGTTTTATCGCCAGCGGTAC
Source organism: Leptolyngbya sp. CALU 1928 (assembly GCF_056784215.1). Lineage (NCBI taxonomy): Bacteria > Bacillati > Cyanobacteriota > Cyanophyceae > Leptolyngbyales > Leptolyngbyaceae > Leptolyngbya > Leptolyngbya sp. CALU 1928. Next base: position 763,836 of record NZ_JBXBCE010000001.1, read on the forward strand.
AATATTTTTCTGTCCAACTTCCCTTAGAAAATCAGCAGAAGAAAATCCTTGAGTTTTGGCAGCTTCGATAACGTCAACACGACGAAGCGGAGCTAGTTCATATACTCCTACAGAATTTTCACCCCAAATTTCTTTTAACCCTTCTTCCAGAACGGATTGCCATATAGCCGTTCGACAAGCAATACGCAAACATAAACGATGGACTGCATTCTGATAGCATTTAAATTCATCAACTAAGAGTGCTGCCAACGTATCTACTCGTAGCAAGCATTCATCAAAACTATCTAGAAAAATATGTAGCTGATGCGTGCCAGTCTGCCATGCAGTGAATTGTGGACTTTCAAAGAGTTTACGAACTAACCTGCTTTCATCTCCGTAAGAACGCAGATCTAGGAAGAGTACTTGATCACCTTGTTCTTGAATTTTGTTAAAAATTTCAGTTCGCTCAGCCTCTAGAGCCTGAGTTTTACCAATTCCCGGTTCACCCAAGAGTGCTAAGCACGGGAAGTGAGCAATCGCCTCAAAAGTTACCAAATCCGGATTATCATCTGGATCGCAAAGGTAGCCACCATCAGCCAAATTAATACTGCCTGACCGAGAACACCAAAAACGCTTCCATTTGTAATCCTGTTTCGACATATTGGGATAGTTTCGAGGTCAAAAACTCTCGTTTAAGGATAACTTTATTCGGAAGTCTGGGTGGCAAGGGCTATCACAACTGACAATGCTTTCGCTGTCAGCCAGATGTATGTCCTACCAGACTAGTCATCACTGCATCGCATCCTGAACGTAGCAGGTGATGGATTAGAGAAGCTAGGGTGTAGATAAACCAGGAATTTTCCTGAAACAGGCTGAAGTTCCCTGATTAGCTTGAAGAAGGCACACTGTGGGAGATGATATGGGAATTGCGCCAGTGATCGCGCCGCAAGCATCTTGGTATAACCCATTAGGGCGACGGTTAGCCTTGGTGATTGGTGCGCCCAGCATGGCTCAGTTGTTGGGCAGTGCCTTTAATATTTGGTACAACTTCACCTACATTCGACCGTTGTTGAGCGCCGAGCAATTGTCAGTGTTTTTAGGCACCGTGGTGGTGTTTAATGCGGTGGTTTACCCCGTGGGCGCAGCCTTGTGGATTTGGACAGTCCTGGTTCTGCATCGCCCTTGTCAAAAGCTGCTGCACAATCAACCGATCTCAGCCGATCGCCTGCTCAAAGCACGGCAGCGCGTGATCAATTTGCCGTGGTGGGGCATGGCGATCTCAGGTATTCTTTGGCTGTTCTGCATTCCCGTTTTTTTATTGACGCTTTCCTTGGCTCCGGGTACGCTCAACCCCCGCATCTGGTCTGATTTGCCCATCTCGTTCATCGTGGCAACCCTGATTGCCACCACTCACGGCTTTTTCTCCATTGAACTGTTGACTCAGCCGTTGCTCTATCCAATTTTGTTTCAAGATGCTCGTCCTGCCCAGACCCCCGGCACTTTTCCCCTCAATTTGCGCTGGCGTTGGGTATTTTTAGCATTTTGCGGCAGCATTTGCCCGATCGCATCACTGCTGTTGCTGGTGGTTGCTCCCCATACCTGTGAACAAAAAGATGCCTGGTTTGCGATCGCCGTTGGCACCTTGGGCATCCTTTTCAGCCTAACGAGCGCCTGGATGGTCAGCCAATTGGTGATTGAACCCATTAAAAAACTCCAGCGCGTGGCAACTGAAGTGGCGAACGGCAACCTTGATGCCCGAATTACGTCCTTACGTGCGGATGAATTTGGTCCGTTGATTGATGAGGTCAACTATCTAATTGAAGAACTCCAAGAAAAGCAACACCTGCGAGAAACCTTTGGGCAGCATGTGGGGGAACAAGCCGCCAGTCAACTGTTGCGCCGTGACCCCAACTTGGGCGGCATTGAACAAGAACTGACCGTCGTGTTTGCCGATTTGCGAAACTTTACCCGTCGCTGCTCCACTGAATCGCCGCAAAACATTGTGACGCTGCTTAACTTATTTCTCACCGAGATGGTGGAAATTGTGGAGCAACGCCACGGCGGCATGGTGAACAAGTTTTTAGGCGATGGCTTTATGGCGCTGTTTGGGGTTGGCGAAAATCTGCCTGATCATGCGGCGCAAGCCGTGACTGCTGCTCAAGAGATGTTAGTAAGTTTGAAAGGCATTAATCGTCATCTAGAACAGCAAGGATTGGCTCCTTTAGCGATGGGGGTTGGCATTCATACTGGAATTGCGGTAGTGGGCAGCATTGGCTCCAGTCGGCGGTTGGAATATACGGCGATCGGCAACACGATCAACATTGCCTCACGGGTGGAATCCCTGACGAAGGAAGTGGGAGAGCCGATCTTGCTGACAGATGCCACCCAACAAGCACTACCAGCAGGCTTTTTAACGGAAGCTCTGCCGCCTCATCCAGTCAAAGGACAGCCCAAACCACTAAATATTTATCGGGTGAAAGGATAATTTGTCCTGGCATTTCCGCATTGCCCTGAGGGATTCGCAATAACGATTTGCCAAATGGTAGGGTTAGAAGACATTGAAGCTCGTTGGTTGAAATGGAGAAAGCATGGAGTGGAATGAATCAAGCCGCATCGCAGCAGCTGAGCCGATTGTGCAGTTTCAGCAGGTTGAGGTCGTGGCAAATGAGCGAACCCTCCTGTCCGATTTAAGCTTCACGATTCAAACAGGCGAATTTCTGGTGCTTTTGGGGCGCAGCGGTTCTGGCAAAACCACCACCATGAAGCTGATTAATCGCTTAATCACGCCCACGTCAGGGCAAGTGCTGGTTCAAGGAAAAGCAACCACTGATTGGGATGAAATTCAACTGCGGCGGCAAATCGGCTATGTGATTCAAGAAACCGGGCTGTTTCCCCATTTTACGATTGAGCAAAATGTGGGAGTGGTGCCCACATTGCAAGGCGAGAAACCGCAGCGGGTGAAAGCCCGTGCCCATGAATTGCTGCACAAGGTGGGGCTTGATCCGGCGCAGTTTGCCAGTCGCTATCCCCATCAACTGTCGGGTGGGCAACGGCAACGGGTAGGCGTGGCGCGATCGCTGGCTGCTGATCCGCCGATTTTGCTGATGGATGAACCGTTTGGCGCGCTCGATCCGATCACTCGTATGGACTTGCAGCAGGAGTTTCGTCGCTTGCAGCAGGATCTTAATAAAACTGTCGTGTTTGTCACCCACGACATTCAAGAAGCCTTCATTTTGGCATCCCGGATCGGCTTGCTGGAAAACGGACGGTTGGTGGAACTAGCCACCCCCGAAGCCTTTGCGCGATCGCCCCATCCCGAAGCCCAAACTTTTCTCAACACGCTGCGATCAGTTCCTGAATTTGTAGGGGGAGCTTAACCCATGCAAGATTTCTTTTTGATTCGCTATGGTTCCGAGATTGTGCAGCGCACAGGCGAACATCTTTTACTGGTGGGCATTGCCGTCGCGATCGCCATTCTGATCAGCATTCCCCTGGGTGTGTTGATCACCCGCAAAAAATCATTGCGTCAGCCGGTACTGGCGATCGCCAACATTCTGCAAACCATTCCGAGCTTGGCGCTGTTCGGCTTGTTGATTCCCTTGGTTGGCATTGGAGCCGTTCCCGCCATCATTGCGCTGACGGTTTATTCCTTCCTGCCCATCATCCGCAACACCTATACGGGCATCATGAACGTCGATCCGTCCGTGCGAGAAGCCGGACGAGGCATGGGCATGACCGATTGGCAATTGCTGTCTCGTGTGGAACTGCCGCTGGCGTTGGGCGTGATTTTGGCAGGAGTGCGGGTTGCCGTCGTGATTGCCGTGGGCATTGCCACCATTGCAGCCGCGATCGGGGCAGGTGGTTTGGGCGTGTTTATTTTTCGCGGGATCGCTGTAGTCAACAACCAACTGATTTTGGCGGGAGCCGTTCCAGCCGCCGCGATCGCCCTAACCGCCGACTACGGCATTGGCTTCTTGGAACGACGGCTAACGATGAAACGGTAATTCGTCAAATGGTGCTTAGCCAGGAGGCCACGTCATTTGACGTCCACCCAAAATGTGCAGATGCAAGTGGTGAACCGTTTGTCCGCCATCATCGCCATTGTTAATCACCACCCGATAGCCATTGGCTAGCCCTTCCTGTTCGGCAACGCGCTTGACGGTCAGCAGCAAATGCCCCATCAGGGCATGATCCTTAGATTCGGCATCGGAAAGCTGGGCGATCGCCTCCTTCGGAATCACCAAAATATGGACGGGCGCTTGCGGATTCACATCCCGAAAAGCGATCGCCAAGTTATCCTCATACACAATATCCGCCGGGATTTCCTTGCGAATAATCTTGCTAAAAATCGTCTCAGGCGTTTCGCTACTCATACAGTCTTCTTCCCAAAAAGCCTACTAGCAGAAAGTTTATCGGTTTTCAGGACAACCTATTCTAGGTTAGGTGACGTTGGGCAGTAAATGCCAGAGTATCAGTCCAGTGGAGAACCAGTTCTTCAGTAGCGGCTTCCACCATCACGCGAATTAACGGTTCGGTTCCAGAAGCCCGCACCAACACCCGCCCTTGATCGCCCATTGCCAGTTCCGCAGCGGCGATCGCCTGCATCAATGGGTCGCACTCCTGCCAATTTACCCGCCGCACCCGATCTTCAACCCGGACATTTTCTAGCTTCTGGGGAAATGTTTGAAAACTCTGATCAATCAAATCGGCAAATGATGTTCCTGAGCGCTTAATCAACTGTGCCAAATGGAGAGCCGTTAACAGCCCATCACCACTCACCCCGTAATGACGACATAAAACATGCCCAGACTGTTCGCCGCCCAACATGGCACCATGGCTGAGCATTTCTGCATGAACATATTGATCCCCGACTGCCGCCCTCACTAGCCTGCCGCCTTGTTTTTCCCAGGCACGTTCAAAGCCCAGATTCGACATCACGGTTGCCACAATGGTACTTCCGGGCAATTGATGGTTCTGGTTTAGCGCAGTGCCCCATAGATACAAGATGTAGTCGCCATCCACCGGGCGACCCAGATTATCGACCGCCAACACGCGATCGGCATCGCCATCAAAGCCAACCCCCAAGTCTGCCCGATGCGCTTTGACCGCCGCTTGAAGCGTGCCCAAATGAGTAGAACCACACTGAACGTTAATTCGATCGCCATCAGGTCGGTCGTGCAAACAAATCACTTCCGCACCTAGCGCTTGGAAGGCGATCGGGGCGAGTTCCACGGCGGCACCCCACGCTAAATCCAGCACAACTCGCATCCCGCTTAAAGGTAAACCCTTAACATCAGAGTCCAACGTTTTCTGAATGGCAGTGCAATAGTCTTTGGCTAGTTCTGGACGGTGATAATGAGTTCCCCAGCCGCTGATGGCAGGTTGAATAAATTCTTGCAAATCACCCCTTAAGGCAGCTTCGATTTGATTTTGAAGAGCGATCGCCAGTTTGCTGCCGTTTGCGCCAAAAAACTTGATGCCGTTATCCGGTGGCGGATTGTGGCTAGCAGAGATCATCACCCCACCGATCGCCGCACTGTCATAAGTCACATGAGCGACTGCTGGCGTGGGACACAATCCCAAATCCCATACTTCTAGCCCCGCCGCCGTTAACCCCGCAGACAATGCCATTGCCAACATGCTGCTGGAATTACGAGAATCTTGTCCAATCACCACGGGTCCGATCTCAGCGGCATTTGCCAACAAGATCCGCCCTGCCCAAAACCCAACCTGCAATGCCAATGGCGCACTCAGCAACTCGCCGGCCCGCCCCCGAATCCCATCAGTCCCAAATAGGCGACTTTCTGGCAAAGGCAGCGTTCCAGCGGCAAAACCTAGACTGACCGTTTCCGGCTGCACCTTGCTAGTGTCTTTAGGCAATGGATGGGTCAAAGACTCCGCAGGAATGGTGATACTGCCCATTTTCTGCAATCTGACAGGGGACGAAACCATAGATTAACTCCGCACACTACACACAGAGGAAGATAACACTTTCTTTAGAAAAAGCTGCTTAAAAGATGATAGAGATCCAAAAAAATGTGATCCCGGTCAGGGAGCATAGCTAAGGATCACCCATCACCCTTCTATCTTCTGTCTCCAGTATTGCGCTCCGGACTAAACTCCTATCTGGATCAACAACGGCTCGATCGCCGCCCAAGTCAGCCCTTGCTGGAGGTACTGCGGCGCATCAGGATTGTAGGGACTGCGGAGGCGATCAATCTCAATAATGACGGCGGCATCTGGCAACACCGGCACATCTGGATCAAAAGCAGTGGAACGAGTTAAAGAACTGGAAAAGCCTTTAAAAATAGCCACTTCATCTAGTTCATCGCCAATACTTGCCTTCACGAGCAGCAGTTCTTGAGGGCGTTTCAGGGTGTATTGCTCTAAGCGCAGGAGTTTATTCACGGTCATTCACTTATACGCCCGTGGCAGAACGTCCTTGCTTACCCAACCGCACAAACACGAAATAACCCAAATATAGAATGTAGATGACCAGTGCCAACGTGGAAAGCAGCCCGATGGTATAAGGCTTCATACCGCCAATAAAATATTGTTTGAATATCCACGGGGGCTGGAGCCAAATGCTACAAAATGGCTGATCGATCAGTTGCTTTGAGGGCAAAAAGGCACATTGAAGGATGGGAATTGCCGCGATCGCGCCCAGCAAACTATAAAGCGACACGCCCCACCGCCATGAGCTAAACGCCAGCTTCAGTTGACTCTTGGGTTGTTCATTAATCTCATAGTTCAAATCCACCCAAAACCACAAAGACAGTGGGATCAGAATTTTGGCAATCCAACCCGTCAAAAAACCTAAAGGAATTGCGGCAATAAATAACCCCACCGTAATTGCTAACAGGCTAGCAACCCGCCAATAAATAATCATTAGGTGCTGAATTGACTCTGATTTTTGGACAAACGCCCAAATAAGCAACGCCAACGGGAACAAAACGGTGAACAAAACGGCCAGTCGATAATCAGTCCAAACGAGAGAAGGGAGCCAAGATGGGCTTTGCATAACAGTGTTAGAAAAAACGAGAAAATGATCGCAAAAAATAAAGTAGCCTGAACGCAGACTCGCATTCAAGCTACTTCATAAATCTTGGAGGCTAGAAATCAGCCAAGCCCAAAAACTGGTGCTACTCTTAATCGTCATAAATGCGACATTCAGCCGCTTCAGGATTATCATCACAATACTTTTCAAGGGAGTTTTTAGGCTTCACTTGTTTCTGATGAGAAGCTTCCGCTTGCAGTTCTTCCACGGCATCCCAAGCAGCAGCACACTCTGGTGAGCCGCCCCCTTTGATATCGCACACTTCGCGAGCCTCTTGTAGCTCTTCTTGAATTTTTTGCTTAATGTCGCTCATGATGGATATTTTCTAGACAACTTTTTAAGGAGATTAGGAGTGTGGTGAGCTACCTCAACCGTTAAAAGTAGGACTGCCCAATAACGAGCATAAATGATAAACAGATAAATGTGTCATGTACCCACTAGGATACAGAAAGCGATCGCTTCAAATGCGAACTAACGTTCAGTGTAACGCGAAGTCACCCTTCCTTGAGTAAAGGCTTTGTCAGAATCAGCGATTTGGCGGCGGTTTTTTCACCCTATTTTTTGCAAGAATATCTTCTACAACGGCGTTTGCAAGAATACTTTATTAGTTCAGCAAAAAATTCCTTCAGTAGAGGCACTTTGGCAATCCATCCTAAATTTTATGAGGGCAGTCCAATGCAGGAAACCACAATGGCAGAGCCGCAAAGAAAACAAATGAAGTGGGCAAGTTTTTTATCGACTCGTCCTTCGTTGGAGGCGGCGATCGCTGAGGTGGTGCAACAGACCCAAGCAGCGCTGCAAACATCACCTGATCTAGCATTGATTTTCATTTCGTCTGCCTTTGCGAGTGAATATTCTCGGTTAATGCCTTTGCTGCATGAGCATCTGCCGGGGGTGCCCCTCATTGGCTGTGGTGGGGCTGGCATTACCGGAATAAATGATCAAGGCAACCCCTGTGAATTGGAAGGAGAACCTGCCTTAACGTTAATGCTGGCATCCCTCCCAGAGGTTCACGTTCATACCTTTCATCTCATGCCTGAAGAATTACCTGATTTAGATAGCCCTCCAAGTGCTTGGATAGATGCGATCGGGGTTGCTCCAGATGAGCAACCTCAGTTTGTGCTGCTGGGTGATCCATCGTTTGGGCGGCTGAATGACTTGTTGCAAGGGCTAGATTTTGCCTATGCGGGGTCTACCAAAATTGGCGGCTTGATCAGCGGGAGTATTACCCACTCTGGCGGGATTTTTTGTGATGATCGGTTGCATCAAGAGGGCATGGTTGGCGTGGCACTCAGCGGCAATATTGTGTTAGATGCGATCGTGGCACAAGGGTGTCGTCCCATTGGGCAGCCTTACCTGGTGACTGAGGGTGAGCGCAATATCATGCTGGCGATCGCGCAGGCAGATGTCAGTTTTGCGCCTACGGGGGGTGGGTCGCGGGTGTCTCAGAAGGGTACGCCGCTGGAGGTGCTGCAAGAGTTGATCCAAACGCTGGATGAAGATGATCGCGAGTTGGCGCAACACTCGTTGTTTATTGGCGTTGCCCAAAGTGAATTTAAGCAAACGCTGGAACAGGGCGATTTTTTAATTCGCCAGTTGATTGGGGTTGATCCCAGAGTGGGGGCGATCGCGATTGGCGATCGGATTCGCCCTGGTCAACGGGTTCAGTTTCATTTGCGCGATGCCAAAGCCGCAGAAGAAGATCTAGAAACGCTGTTGCTCCGCTATACCTCCAGTCAGCCTGATCATACGTTGGCTGGCAGTGGAGCCTTAATGTTTTCTTGCACTGGAAGGGGTGAAGGGCTTTACGGCTCGCCTAGCTTCGATTCTCTCTTATTCAATCGCTACTTGCCCACTCTTCCTCTGGGCGGCTTTTTCTGCAACGGCGAAATCGGTCCCGTTGGCGGCAGCACCTTTTTGCATGGGTTTACCTCAGTGTTTGGAATTTTTAGACAGCCTGATTGAGGCTATGGAGTAATAGCGAGCAAGTCGGACATTGTTAACAGCTTAAGATAGGTCTTGCCTTTGTCCATCCGCTCTTTTGCTACTCACTTTTAACCGATGATTTACGCTCATTTCCCGCTGCCTGCCTATAATGGTTGCCTCAGGTTTTTGTGCAAGGGCACGCTCTGGGTCGCTAAAATCACAGCACATTGCTGCCATAACACGCTTGATCTATGACTTCTGATACTTCAGTTCCCTCTTCTGCCCTACCGATTTCTGATGTCACGCCAGAGATAGCTGAAATCGTTCTCGACTTGGATGGCAATGCTTCAACAGAGGTCAACCCTGATACACCCGCAGAGGGCTTGCAGGAGCGAGATCTTCAGGTGCGGCTCAAAAGTGAGGGGGGCAAGCTCTTGCTCATGTTGCCGCCAGAAATTGAATCAGAAGCGGAAAATCCTGCCAGTTCGTTATCCTGGTCGGAGATATTGCAGCAGCTTAAGCAGCGGTTGAATGCAGGGGAACGGCTCTGGCAGTCAGACACCTCGGTGCATCTAATTGCCCGCGATCGCTTGCTAGATGGTCGCCAACTTCAGGCGATCGCCGATGCCCTCACCGAAGCCCAACTCCGCCTCACCCGTGTCTATACCAGCCGTCGCCAAACTGCTGTTGCCGCTGCCACCACTGGCTATTCGGTGGAGCAACAATCCTCCATCGCCCAACTAAACCCCACTGGCGCTGAATCTGCCCAGGCAATGGAAGAACCGCTGTATTTGCAAACCACGCTGCGATCGGGCGGCGATGTTCGTCACAATGGCACGGTGATTATTTTGGGCGATCTGAACCCCGGCAGTTCTGTGGTTGCCACGGGCGATATTCTCGTTTGGGGTCGCCTGCGCGGCACTGCCCATGCCGGTGCCAAAGGCAATGCTCAATGCCTGATCATGGCGCTGCAAATGGAACCCAACCAGATCCGCATTGCCGACTTTGTTGCCAGAGCGCCCGAAAATCCTCCCGCCCAGTACTATCCTGAAGTTGCTTATGTTGCCCCTCAAGGCACTATCCGCATTGCCAGAGCTTTGGAGTTTTCTCGCAACCAAGCGGGTGGCGATCGCAAGTAGGACTAAGGATAAGCGCGATCGCCTAAATTTGTCATATTTTATTGAGACTTTGACCTAACCAAAGCCTCAAAAACTTTCTACAAACCACATTTTTCAGCACGTAATAAAAGCTTTTCAGTGGAAAGAATCTCTAGAAAAGGTAAATGACCTCTTGGTGACTTCAAATCATACGTGACATCTTTACTAGATATTAGAGAACCACTTTGAGTGAGCCATCCTATTTGGCTGGCAGTCTCTTTCCAAACATTACGACTACCTCGCAAACCCTGCCAAATAGATTTTTGAGTGCTAATTCCGAAATATCCGTTACTATATCTTGCCCACAAACTATCAATTGTTTGGAGATCCTTACAAGGAAATCTAACAACTTGCTCTGCTCTCAGTTTTCCATTGATTAATCCAAATGCCTGTAGCATAACTTTAGTAGTTTCTTGCTCCGCACTTTTCCAATCTTTTGCTGCCAAAAAATCTCTTAACAGTGAATAGTCTACCTTTACATCTGAATGTAAAGGCTCGATTGTAGGAGAAGCAGATGGAACTAAGGGAATAGCACTATTACTAGGCGGTTGCGGTTGCGGAGGCTCATTTGAGGGTGGAGCTTCTTGACGCATATTGACGATCATTGACACTATAAGTACACACGGAATAACATACCTAAAAAGTGACGCTTTGACAGATTTTTTTTGGCTAAAACCGCTGGAGAGGATCTCTACTTTTTGAGTTTGAAGAGGTTGTAGCAAATTTTTGAGTGAAGCTAATGCCTGTTGAGCATCCGGGCGTTCGTAATGATTTTGCCGCACCATCTTATCTAAGATGTCTGCAAAAGCTGGACTGACACTAACCTTAACTTTATCTCGCCACACAAGTTCACCCGTTTTTGAATCAATCGGTATTAATGATGGATTCAATCCTGTTAAAAATTGAATTCCAACTATGCCTAGTGAATAAATATCACTTTTGAACTGTGGGTTTCCTTGACTATGTTCTGGAGCAACATAACCTACTGTAAAACAGACTGTACTTCTATTGTCAGAAGTGCTATTTCGCTTAACGGCTCCAAAATCAATTAAAACGTACTTCCTATCACGTCTTCGCAAAATTAAATTTTCGGGTTTAATATCGCAATGGATTGCTTTTTGCTGATGGACAAAAAAAAGAATGTTGAGGATCTGATCTAATAAGGTAATTACCTGTTGTTCAGTCCAAGAAAATTTAAGTTGAATATATCTAGCGAGATTGTCTCCTTCAACATACTCTTGAACTAAATAAAAGAAGCTTCCTTCTTGAAAACTTGCAAACAATTCAGGGATACATTCGTGGTGTTTCCCTAATCTATTGAGAACCTCTGCTTCTTTCGTAAAGATTTTTATAATACGTAGATTGCCTATATGTCCTCTAAATTGTTTTACAACACGTAATGGACGATCTGGCAAAAGTAAGTCTCTAGCCAGATAGGTTTCACCAAAGCCACCACTTCCTAGAGTCTGTATAATCTGATAGCGGTTCTTACCTACTAAACGAGCCATAGTTACCGCAATTATTAATTACTGTTAACTAATGATTAATTATTTTGTTTCGGCAAAAGTAAAGTAAGGAGTAAATTCTTATACTTAATACACAAAAGCGAGGATTTTATCTCTTTGGTATATATTAACTAACTTGCACAAAACCTACTCAATACTTGATTTGTGCTCGCGCAGACTGTGTTAAAGCATAAAACACAACATACTGCGATATTTTCCAGTTTTTTGTAAATAAATGACTTTCCACAAAGTCCAGTCTCTTTACTCAACAATCTTGCACAACTGTTTGCCAGAGACAGATTTCATACAGAAATTTCGACCACTTGATCGGTTAATCCCCCTAGATTACGGCTGTTGGCTACTTCAAGCCATCCCGCGATCGCATCCTTTAAATTAGCCGTTACCTCTTCCATTGAGTCGCCTTCAGTAATGCAACCCGGCAGCGCAGGCACCTCTGCCCAATAACCACCTTCTTCTGCGGGATGAATAATTGCTTTAATTCTCATAGGTATATGGCGAATTTCTGAGGTTATGCTAACAATCATCCCTGATTGCGCTCAACGGTAGTCACCTAAATCGGCAGCGATCTATTTTCTAATTTTCAATCCCTACTTTTCATCATCTTGGCGCTTTTCGAGTATAAGGAAGGCAAGTTTGATATGGTTGTATAACTCAGGGCGTGCCTGTGGGTTATGACCAGCGTTTAGTTGTTTAGTGATGAACCTCATTCCATGAGTCGCGTTATTGTAGTCACCTCTGGCAAGGGTGGTGTAGGCAAAACCACTACCACCGCCAACTTGGGTATGGCATTGGCAAAGCGAGGTCGCAAGGTGATTGTGATCGATGCGGATTTTGGTCTACGCAATCTTGATTTGCTGTTGGGTCTAGAAAATCGGGTTGTCTATACCGCCGTGGATGTGTTGGCGGGACATTGCCGCTTGGAGCAGGCATTGGTTAAAGATAAGCGCTTTCCCACATTGATGCTGCTGCCAGCGGCGCAAAATCGGACAAAGGATGCGGTCAAGCCCGATCAGATGAAGCAGTTGGTGAATGCGCTGACGAAAGCGTTTAACTATGTGCTGGTGGATTGTCCGGCGGGAATTGAAATGGGGTTTCAGAATGCGATCGTGGCAGCAAAAGAAGCCCTAATCGTGACTACACCTGAGATTGCAGCGGTGAGGGATGCCGATCGCGTGATTGGGTTACTCGAAGCCAATAATATTAAAAAGGTACACCTGATCATTAACCGTCTGCGACCCGCTATGGTGCAGGCAAATGACATGATGAGCGTGGCAGATGTGCAGGAAATTTTGGCAGTTCCCTTAATTGGCGTGGTTCCTGATGACGAGCGCGTGATTGTGTCCACTAATAAAGGCGAACCGCTTGTCTTGTCGGAAATTCCCTCCTTAGCGGGAACCGCCTTCGACAATATTGCCCGCAGACTAGAAGGTGAAACTGTTGACTTTTTGGATCTGACGGTGCCCAACGATGGATTGCTCTCTCGTCTTCGCAAAATGTTCTCGACCAAGCTTTTCTAAAAGTCGTTCTCCACACTACCCCCGTGCTTCATGTTATTTGAACTGATCGAACGTCTCTTTGCTCGCCCAACTAACAGTCGTCATGATGTGAAGAACCGATTGAGATTGGTTTTGGCGCACGATCGCGCTGATTTACCGCCTCACCTGATCGAATCCATGCGAAAAGAGATTCTAGAAGTAGTTGCCCGCTACGTTGAGCTAGACACGGAAAGTATGGAATTTTCCCTAGAAAGCAATCAGCGATCAACGGCGCTAATCGCCAATTTGCCCATTCGTCGAGTGATCTCTTCTACCGAACTCGATCGCCCCGCCACCGCAGAGATTGCCATTCCAGAAGTGACCTTAACTGAATCAGGCGACCCGATCGCGGCACCCCTTCCCGAAACTGCACAAACTGAAGCCACGCTTGATCCTGCCATCCCATCCGAAGTGGCTTTAGAGGGTTCTGTAGAAGTGGCAGATCTTGAATTTTCTCCTGCACCTACAGAACCCGCCAAACCAGAATCGGTAGCTTAATTCCATTTCCTTTTTATATTCTGTGATTACTGGTCAAACAAAGCTACTTGGCGTAATTGGGCATCCAGTGTCCCATTCTTTATCGCCCGTGATGCACAATGCCGCGATCGCTCATCTGGGCGTAGATTTTGTTTATCTGCCGTTGCCTGTCAAACCCGATAATTTAGCGGCCGCGATCGCAGGGTTTGCAGCGATCGGGCTACAGGGTTTTAACATTACCATTCCACACAAGCAGGCAATCATGCCGTTTCTGACGGAAATTAGTCCTATTGCTGAGGAGATCGGCGCAGTGAACACCGTTTGGCGAACTGAACAAGGCTGGAGCGGCACCAATACGGACGCGATCGGGTTTCTGGCTCCACTCCAGCAGCTTGATCAACTTTGGAGCGAAACCGATGTAGTGATTTTGGGCAATGGCGGCGCGGCGCGTGCTGTAGTTGCCGGGTGTGCCGAGTTGGGCTGTCGCTCAATTCACGTAGTTGGACGCGATCGCGCCAAACTCGCTGCCTTTCAGCAAAGTTGGGCAAATTCAGCCGCGGCAACTTTAATTCAAGTCCATGAGTGGCATGACTTAGTAACGCTTTTACCCACAGCAGGCTTAGTCGTGAACACGACTCCAATGGGAATGCATCCTCAGGTCGATCAATCCCCTATCGAACGTTCCCTGCTGGAAATGCTGCAACCGGGCGCGATCGCCTATGACCTAATCTATGTGCCAAAACCAACGCTATTTTTACAGCAAGCAGCCCAACAAGGTGCGATCGCGATCGATGGTCTAGAAATGCTGGTGCAGCAAGGAGCCGCCGCCCTAGAAATCTGGCTCCAGCAGCCTGCCCCTGTGGATGTGATGCGGCGATCGCTTCAGCAATACTTGAACCTCCCATAATGGATAAGAATGGCTTTCACTTTTTTGGGGTGATTTGCTACGCGATCGCCATTGTCATTCGCCATTCATCACTCGTAATTCGCTATTCGCCACTCGCCACTTATGGATCTTTCACAAGAAACTCAAGTCCGCAAAGCAGATCATCTCCGAATTTGTTTAGAGGAAGATGTGCAATTTCGTCAAACGAGCAGCGGCTTAGAGCGCTATCACTTTCTCCACTGTTGCCTGCCCGAACTGGATATTCAGGATATTGATCAAACGACTACTTTTTTGGGTAAATCGTTGTCTAGTCCGCTGCTGATTTCCTCTATGACGGGCGGCACAGATTTAGCAAAGACCATTAACTTTCGCCTAGCTGCGGTTGCCCAGCGCTATGGATTGGCAATGGGAGTGGGTTCTCAGCGGGTGGCTGTGGAAAATCCAGACGTGGCATCCACGTTTACGGTGCGATCGCTGGCTCCTGATATTTTGCTGTTTGCAAACTTGGGCGCGGTGCAGTTGAACTATCGCTATGGTCTGGAGGAATGCCGCAAGGTAGTAGATCTATTGGAAGCAGATGCGCTGATATTGCACCTCAACCCGATTCAGGAATGCGTTCAGACTAAGGGCGATACGAACTTTCGGGGATTGCTCGACAAGATTGCAACCCTGTGTAAAAAGTTGCCTGTGCCAGTGATTGCCAAAGAGGTGGGCAACGGCATTTCAGCGCTGATGGCGGAGAAATTAATCGCGGCAGGCGTGAGCGCGATCGACGTGGCAGGCGCAGGCGGCACCTCTTGGGCAAAGGTGGAAAGCGAACGGGCGCAAGATGCTCGACAGCAGCGTTTGGGGGCAACCTTTGCAGATTGGGGCATTCCCACAGCGGATTGCATTACCTCGATTCGGGCAGTTGCGCCAACCGTGCCGCTGATTGCCTCTGGTGGATTGCGAAATGGGCTGGATGCGGCAAAAGCGATCGCCCTAGGTGCCGATCTGGTGGGGCTGGCAATGCCGTTTTTGCAGGCGGCAAACGAGTCTGAAGAAGCGACCAATCAACTGGTGGAAATTTTGCAGGCAGAGATTGCCATCACGATGCTGTGTACTGGAAATGCAACCCTAGCAGAGTTGAAACAATCTGCCTCATTGCAGAGGTCAAAGTGATGCTATTACGACAAAACTAGAAGGTATCCACACCAGATCTTTCAAATCAACTCTGGCAGGATTAATAGTGTAGTCAAAGGTTAAGCAAATGAATTTTTCAATTGAGTCTTTGTATAAATGGTATCGCGATGTGATTCGCAACCCAAAATATCGCTGGTGGGTCATCGGTGGTTCGTTGTTGTATTTGGTCAGCCCACTGGATATCTCACCCGATGTCTTTCCAATTATTGGCTGGATTGACGATGGCGTGATTGCAACTTTATTAGTAACAGAACTCTCTCAAGTCTTACTAAGCCGATTGAAGGGCAAGAAAGAGAGCAACCCCGTTGATCCGGTTGATGCAGAAGTTGCGGCAAATGCTACGGCGGCTGAAGGTACGTTTGTCGATGTGAATGCTGTGGCGATGAAGTAAATGCTAAGCGATGCGATCGCGGCTCAGTCCTTTTTTAATACGCTTGAATAAATGCCCTAGATATTAAACCGTCTAAGGCATTTGCTTTAAAAGCCAGAACTGCTGTAAAGCTTGAGATGAGCGCGATCGCTATGGGCTTGTCTAGCTTGAAACTTGGCTCTTCGCTCTCGAATTGCCTGAGCTTGGCGCATCAGCGGGGGAACATAGCCCTCTAGAAGCAACTCTGGCTCTGGCTTAGCATGAAGCCCCGTTGAAACATCGGTCATACAGGTGCGTAGGTTATCCCAGTCTGCCTCTAACTGCAATGCTTTCATGACATCGGTTGCCGAGTGATACCGTTCATGGGCAGAAATTTTCAGCATTCTGCTCAGCACTCGCGCCAAATGATCGCTCACATCTGCATAGTCTCGCCAGCGCACTTCGCCCGTCAGAAACTCATAATCAAAATCTAACGGTGATTTGCCAGACAATAAATATAAACAGGTAATTCCCACGGCATAAAGATCACTGGAATAGACCGGGCGGGATGCTAACTGCTCAGGGGGCGCAAACCCAACCGTCCCAACAAACTGAGTTGTGGAATGCCGAAGACTGGATTCTTCCGCTTGAGCGATGTGTTCTTTGACAGCACCAAAATCAATCAGCACCAGCCGACCGTCATCTTTACATCGAATCAGGTTGGGCGGCTTAATATCTCGGTGAATCACATTATTGTCGTGAATGTATTGCAGCAGCGGTAAAATCTCACGCAAAAACTGTTTAACAGCAGTTTCAGTAAACGTTCCCGATCGCCGCACTTCTTTGGCTAACGTATTACCGCAAATAAATTCTTGGACTAAATAAAACTCGCCTTCAGCCTCAAAATAATTCAGCAACAGCGGAATCTGGGCATGACTGCCAAGGTTAGCTAGGGTTTTGGCTTCTTGCTGAAATCGCTGACGGGCGCGCTGCAAGGCTGTTGGATCGCTCACTTTAGGGCAAAGCTGTTTGATCACACAAAGCGGTTCCCCCGGCAGCGCGACATCTCGGACTAAGAACGTGACTCCAAAGCCGCCGCGTCCTAAAATTTTCAAAATTTCATAGCGATCGCGAAACCGTTGCTTCGTGCCACATAATCTACCCAAGGGAGTCTGACGCAGCACGTTTGCCCGAAAATTGGTTACATCAGCCAGCGAAAATTCCATTGGATAGCCAAAACCCGATTTTTAAGAATTCTCCTTTCCAGTCTATGAATAAAACGGGGAGCTTGGGGTAAATCTTTACCAATCAAAGTTCCGTTTAATCCAAAAGTCAGTTTTTGAATGTTAACTTCAGAGATAAACGTACTAAGCGATTCTTGAGCGATTCTTGCACGACTCAACTGTTTAATCTCTGTTTAAGCCCATGGTCAAGCAGCCACATTTTAAGACGGTGAATGTTTCAGGCAATGCCATTTCCCAGTCATTTGATCATTCTTGGAAAAGCCGTTTTCAGCCATTATTCAGCGTGAGCGATCGCTTGAAGCAGCATCCAATCATTTTTTGGAGCCTGATCTGGATGTCCATCGCATTGCCGTCTGGATTTGCCATTAGCAGTTTAATGAACCCAAACACTGAGAGTTTGCCACCCAACGCGATCGCCCAGAATTCCAAGATGAAAGCTGGTGAGCCAATGCCTAAACCGGTTCCCGATGCCGGACAACTGCCGCTGTGGGTGTTTGGCGCGATCGCACTGAGCTGTACGGCAAGCTGCTTTATTCTTGCCCAGTACATCAAGCCCATTGAGATGGAAACCGCTGATATTGGTGTTGAAGGTGAGTTTGAGGAAACCATTGCAACGATGCAGCCAACCTTAGAGGCGCGATCGCAGCGCCACTTGGGGTATTCCCCACAGACTGCAAAGCGGCTTAAACCCTACGAACCGATGGAAGCATTGCCCTTTATGCAACTAGAGCGATCGCCGCAAGTTCAAGCATTCCCTATTGAAACATTGGCTGTTGAAACATTCCCTGTAGAATGGGTTGCGGCAACGCAGTATATTGACGTTCCCTTGCCTCCCAACGATCTAGCGGAGCCAGTTCCAGTCACCCTGATGCCGCTTGAAGACACGCCGCCGCTCGATTGGGGTGAGGCACGACTCGCCGATGCCATGGATTTACGCCGGCGATATCCGCTTCACTTCATGCCTAACAATAATTCCCAGTCTTGAATCGTTTTTTCAGACCACATCCAGGTGAGTCGCAGTGCGGCGGGAGTAAAGTTTATAGGGTCAGCGGCGAGAACTTGTTGTCGTAGTTTCATCGCAACGTTACGGGCGGCGGCTTGCTTTTCTGGGGGTTGATTGTCTGCTAGTTTAAGCGATGCCAATGCCAGTCCTGCATAGGATTGTAAAGTTTCTCGATTGGGGGCAAGATTTTCACGGGTAGACTGGGGGTTTTCTCTAGATAAAATCAGGGCTTGTGACCAGGCTTGCTCGGCGAGATCAAACCTACCCTCGGCATAATAAGCAAACCCTAGGGCGTTTTGGTAGCGAGGATTGGGTTGCGCTTTTAACCCAGCATCCCAAAAATCACGCGCTGTTTGAATGCTAGCTTTTTGAGCGCTATAAGCGCGATCGCCCGACAGCCAAAGTTCCCATGCCAATCTGCCCCTCAGAAAATTGATGCTGGGATTGGCATCTTTACTCGAAACGGCATTGAGAATGGCTTCTGCTTCTTTGCGCGACCCTCGATCTAAGAGTAATTCGATCGCAGGTTGCGCCTGGTCGATATTGCCTTGGCTGATCTGCTCGGTGGCTAAAGCAACTAAGGCAGTAGAACTCGTCTGGCTCAACTCATTTCCGCTCGATGGATTTGGACTTGGAGCCATGCCTGGAGGTAAGGGAATGCTGGGAATCGCCTCTAAAATTTGGGCATGAAACGCCCACCCGCTCAGCAAGGCAGACAGCGCAAAAATACTCGAGCCTAGCCAAAAGAGCGATCGCTGGGGTTTGCTTGCCGTCGCGGAGGATTTTGCAGTCGTGTCTGAATTGGAGCCAATCGGGGCAACTGGAGACGATTTAGCAGGTACTGTTGCTGGAAATGTTGCAGGTGACGAGAAAGATAAGCTGGGGCGATACAACAACGCCTTTAGATTCCTGCTGGCATCGGTATAGTGTGGATCTAGCTCAACTGCCTGGGTGTAGGCTTGCACTGCTTCTTGGAGGTTGCCTTGCTGATAGAGCGCCAACCCTAGCCGATTGTAGGCAACTGGCGAACTGGCGTTGAGGTGCAGCGCTTGGTGATAAGCCGCGATCGCTTCGGCTAAATAGCCCTGCTGATAGAGCGCCCAACCTAGATTAATATAGGCATCAGCACTGGTTGGGTTGGACTGCACGGCTCGGTTTCCAGCCGCGATCGCATCGGTCAAAGTGCCCATTTCTGCTAGCACAGTTTCCAGTTCAGAGTAGACTTTCACATCCACAGGCTGAGCGATCGTAGCGGTAGCCGTGTAATTAGAGTAGGACAAAGACGCACGATTAGAATAGCCACCGGATTGATCAGAAGGCGGCGAATCGGGGCGATCGGGCAGCGTCCAATAGTCGTCTAACTTCGTGTCTGCATCACCATCCGCCAGCAAATCCTCGCCAGGAATCGCCGGCAATAAGGGTTCCTCTGGCTCCAACACCGTTGGGCTATCAGAAACCTCATCCATCCAACGAGCGGAAATATCTTGCTCTTTGGCAAGCTCCAAGTCTTTGGCTTTTTCTAACGCATTGACCAGTTTGATTACATCGTCTTCTTCGACCGAAAACTCTAGATCTTCAAACTCCAAATCCTCAAACTCTAGGAAGTAATCGGCTTCACTGAGTTCAATCTGAGGCTGGAAAGAAGGATTTTCTACTGGCTTTTCTACGGACTGCGATCGCCCTGAAAGAGTCTGAGGCAAGGGCAAGGGCGGCATGGCTACCTCACCGCCATCATACAGTCCACCAGGGGAGGGGGCATCGAGAGACATGCCATGATTCACCGCACTAGAGGGAATGGGTTGCAGATAGCCATCAAATTTAGGATGCAAGTAGAGGATCGGTAGCGCCCAATAAAGCTGATCCGAGCTATAGGTAGAAATTAAGCCCTGACGCGATCGACTCAAGCTAAGATCGACCGGATACCCTTGTTTTAAATTGCGATAAAACAACCGACTCAGATTCAGCGCCACCTCATCAGGAATGCGCTCTGCCATCACCAAAACTGCCGGAATTCCTCGTTTGACCAGCGCCTCAGCCAGATTTCCCTCGGCTTCACGGCTCGATTCTACCGTAGCTGAATACCCGCCCCGACAGGAGTTAAACACCGCCATCCGAATGCCATTGTTGACCAACAGCCCTGCCAAATCGTCGCCACTCAACACCTCACTTAATCCAGTACGGCGATTGACCAGGTAAAGGTTGCCGCCCGCCGCGCTGAGGTTGCTATGTCCGGCGTAGTGTAAAACTTGGTAATGGTTGTGTTCTAAAGCTTGAGTCAGTTGCTCTCGTCCGGGCTGCTCCAAAATGGTCAGTTCAATAGTGGGATGACCAGCCCCCCTGGAGGAGACTTGCAGTTCTTGTTTTAGCTGTTCGGCTTCTTGCTTGAGCGCCAAGGCATCTTGATCGGCGGGAACGGCTAACACCATCAAAATTTTGAGGGTATGGGGCGATTCGCTCGTAAAGGCTTTGGGGTCAGATCGGTGTGATTTAACAATGGAAAAGCTGGAGTGATAGCGAGAGAAAACGACATCGGTTCCCGTTGCGAGGGGGCGATCGCCGGCATATAGCACTTCCCACGGCAACCGATGCAGCCGAGTTCCTTTCAAACCCAGCCGAAAGCGCAGCCGTTCCCGCCGATGTTGGGCAATGCCTTGAGCCGTCATCCAGCTATCTCGAATGGTGCCTTGAAACACCGCGCTGTAGAGCCGTTGCCCAAAGGTCGCTAGGTTAGTGGATAGAGTGCCATCGGTGGGCGATCGCAGGGATGCAGAATTAAAACTACCGGGCATTGTTGGATGTTGCAGCAAGCCGATCAGCGGGTCACCCATTAATCGACTGGCTTCAGTCAACCAATCTTCGACCGACCAAATGACCTGTTCTTCTGCCAACGGCACACCGGGCGCAACGTCTTCAGTTCGCACCAAATATTCATTTTCTCGAATTGGCGTGACAGAAAGGTGAAATTCCTGGGTCACAACTATCCTCCCAGAAGACTATAGGCGTTGGTGCTGCAAGGTATCGCGGCAATTAGGGCGATCGCGTCCACCTTTAGTAAACAACGACTGACCGCCTTAATCAGACAGAAACGCAATTTGAACCAACTTTTCATAGATTTTTCACACAAGCTATTTAGGTTCTAGGATGCTCGTTTAACACCCCAAATGACCGTTGCTTGCTAGAAAGCTTTAAACAACACTCTCTTGATTCTTCTACTGTGGCGCATAAAGATAATAATCTGCAAATATCCACAACTTATATGAAGCCTGCGTAAACTTCAATCGGGGCTGTGTCAGTTCGCTAAGTGTAATTTCTTAGAGGGGATCTCATGACCCATAGCCAAGAACCACGGCGATCGCGTTCAAATTTTTACCCATTTCCCATACTCTAAAAACTTTTTGAGAAACCATCCGGACTGTTCCTTTGTGGCAAGAAGTATGGAGTGGTAGATGCACCCTAATTTAGTACCCTGATCCCCCAAAGGATTGGGGTCTTTTTTTGCCAGCGCGATCAAAAACTTTCAAAAAACTTGTTCAATAGGGGTCTATCTTAGTTAGTCGTCCCTGAAGAACCTGGATTGAGCGATCGCCCTTCGGTCATTTCATGCTCCTGACTGTAATCGCTTGTAATAAACCATTTCCTGGCACCCACACTAATTTTTTACCGGGCTGTTCTGGAATAATCTGGAATGGGGCTTTTAGCAACAATGGCATACAGCACATCTGGATCAAGGTCAGCTCCATTTTGCCAAACGAGGGTGCCTAGCTCTGGATGAATCTCGACTTGGGCAAATGTTGCTCGGTCTTGCAAGGGGGCGAAGATGCCGGAGAACTGAATCAACTGGCTGACATCAACAACTCCCTCAACGCCGTCTTCAAAGCGCAGCCAGAGTTGATAGCCTGCTAACGGTTTAACCGCCACGATGTCTTTAAGCATAAACCTTACTTCACAGGTTGAATCGGTTCTACATAAGGTCGTAAATTTGACTGCGATGCCCCACTCGATCAATTGTGACGGTCTTTTCTATAGGGCTGAATTCATAAATAACCCGATAATCGCCAATTCTCAATTTGAAAAAGCCGAATAATTTATTCGACAAGGGTTGAGGTGTGATTTGCTCAAAGTTCTCAGCCAACCAATTAATTTTGTTGATAATGCGTTGACGAACATCTTGCGAGAGCTTTTCTAAATCAGCAAAAGCATCCGGTTCATAGATAACGGTATAACCCACCAGCCTTTAAGACCCAATCGACGGGCAACCTCTGCTGCGGGAATACCAACAGTTTCCGTTTCTCGACGGCTGCGAATTGCCAACAGACTTTGCTCAATCTCTGGTTTAACAGTTAGCCCTACATCAGGATCGGGCAGGAGTTCTTCTATCGCTTCCAATACAGTTTCGCGAATCAGTACTTTGAGTTCGTCAGTAGTGAGGTCTTTGACTTGCATGGGAATTTAGCGGAATTAGCGGTGTGAATTCTAGTGTAGTAGATGAGCTACTATCACTGCTCCTGCATCTGACGCAACAGGTCTTGCGTCAGCGGATGCTGCGATAGTTGCGCCGTTTGCCCCGCCTGCATCACCTGCTGCAAGAAACGTCGGAAGTTTTGCCGCCCCGTTTGGGTATTGGGATGGTCGTCTCCCAGTTTCTCAACCAGGATTGCCAATGCTCTTAGGTACAGCGGTTCTGCCTCCCCGTAGCGTCCCTGAGCACGGTAAAGTTCTGCCAGATTGTTCAGCCTAGTTGCCACGTTCGGATGGTTTACGCCTAACTGCTGTTCACTAATTGCCAATGCTCTGAGGAACAGCGGTTCTGCCTCTCCGGTGCGTCCCTGAGCACGGTAGAGTGATGCCAGATTGTTCAGCCAGATTGCCAAGGTAGGATGGTCTGCGCCCAACTGCTGTTCACTGATTGTCAATGCTCTCAGGTACAGCGGTTCTGCCTCCCCATAGCGCCCCTGCGATTTGTAGAGTAATGCCAGATTGTTCAGACTGGTTGCCACATCAGGATAGTCTGCGCCTAATTGCTGTTCACTGATTGCTAAGTCTCTCAGGTACAGCGGTTCTGCCTCCCCGTAGCGTCCCTGATCACAATAGAGATTTGCCAGATTGTTCAGATTAGTTGCCACATCAGGATGGTCTGCGCCTAGTTGGTGTTCGCTGATTGTCAATGCTCTCAGGTACAGCGGTTCTGCCTCCCCGTAGCGTCCCTGCGATGTGTAGAGTAATGCCAGATAACCGAGGCTGGAGGCTAAGGATATTTGGTCAGTGAGGGATTCACGGCGCGAGATCGCGGCTTGAAAGGCAGCGATCACCTTTGCCTCTTCCTGGGGGCGATCTACTGCAATGCCCTGCTGTAAACGGTTGTAATAGGTTGCACCCAAACTTTGATACAAACTGCCTAGCAGGGGTGAATCAGGGTCTTCGGCTTGCAGGGCAGCAATTTGCTGCTCTAGCTCGGTGGGGTCTGCCAGAGTTTCGGGGAAATAAGTGGTTTCGGGTTCATTCCCTTGCGGTTGATCGGACACCTGCCACGCCATGGGCTGGGCAAATTCAAATACGCCGCCGCGCCAACTCCAAAAATCGGGAGCCTGCTGCGCTAAACCCTGTGCCACTGCCTCTGTTACCCACAGCACAATCGGAAACTGAAAATCTCGTAAACCCTCCCGCGTCCACTGCACCGAAAAGAAGAATTTCTCCTGGGCAGATTTGGGTTGCTGCAAGCGGACTGATAGCAGTTCATCGCCGCCGCGCACTGTCACCAGCGTTGAGGCTTCCTGCCAATCGGGAGTGTGGGTTTGCCAGTCCAGCAGGCTTTGCTTGAGACTGGGCTGCTGGCGATCCAACCGTGCCTGATAACAGGCAATGCCGATTGCGGTCAGTTCTGCCTCATAGGTGCGAATTAGTTCATCCCGATACAGGGGATTATCACAGACGGCAATCAGCAGATTGAGTTTATGCAAACTTGCCTGCACCGATAGCACCAGTCGCCGCAAACTGCGCTGGTTGGCAGTGGCGAGTTCCGAGGAGTCAGTGGTGGCAGGCTGGGGCATGGCTTTTACTGAATCAGCGCCTTCTGTCGCAGCAAATCCACCACAATCGGGTGTACGTCATACCACAGAGCATCATTCTGATACTCCAGCACCATCAGTCCATGCAGCAATTTCACAAAGGCATCGCTGTCTGTCTCTTCGTTATTCAGCGTCTCGTAAACCTGCACCAGGGCGGGAAACAGTTTTGTGCCGATTTGGCGAGCAAAGTCATTGCGAAGATTCCGCAGCGCCACCGTCAAAATCTGATCATCGATTTTCAGATCGGTGCGATCGGGTTCTAGCTCCAGTTGCACCATACATTCGGTGCAGCATTCTCGCCCAATGCGTACCAGTTCGCGCATCACGCCGCCACTCTTCAGCACCATTTTGCGGGCGGTTTCGGGTTCAATCTGGTCTGCGGGAATGCGTTTAGCTAAGACCGCTAGAAAGAGTTCCACAGTTTGGGCGATCGCCTCTGCCTGGGGATTCCGACAGTCTGGCTTGGCATAAAACTTGGATACCGGAAACAACGAGGGGCGAACAATGCCTTCTGAAGTCAGCGCTCCCATCACTTTTGGCTCTTGGGTTGCCGAGATCGGAATCGTAAACACAATTCGGAATCCAGGTGAAAACAACACTTTAATGTTGTTGAGATAGAGTGACTCGACGAGATCCAAATCCAGCTTGTCGAGGTCATCAATCACTACAAGTACAGGCTTTTGGGTCGTAGTTTGAATCGCCGCCGCAATCCGATCCGCTTTGCCGACTAAATCTGCGACCCTCTTTTCATACACCCGCTCAATTTCATCCCGAAATGCCTGCTCTTGCTGAAACTTAAGGGTTGCCATCGGAAGCAATTTATCAAGCCCGAACCCGATTTCAGACTTGGTAGTTTTCTCCGATTTTTGCTTGTGAGTCGTAGTTATCCAGCCCAACAAGCTTTCTTTAATGTCCTCTGCAATCGGGATGTTCTGTTGAGTGGCGGCGCTCAGAAGTTGTAGGGCGATCGCATACAAAATATTTCGATGGGTGACTGCCGACGGCTCAATCAAATCGGCAATGGAGAAAAACACGACAAAGTGGTGGGGCTGCATTTCTATCGCAAACCGCTTCAGCAAGGTCGATTTACCACAGCCGCGATGTCCGGCAAATACAAATTTTTGATCCTTGACGGAAGCATTCACTTCCTGCCTCAGTCGCACCAACACCTCGCGTCCATAGTCCACCCGAAAGCTTTCAATCTCCTTTGGCTCGATCAGGGGGAACAGATCCAGATCTCGATAAGCTTGCTGAAAAATGGCAAGGCGGGCTTCGTTCATTGCACCAGGAAGACTGTGTTTACCTTCCATCATACTGACATAGAGAGTAAGCGCTGCACGGTGGGATTACAAACCTATGCCTCCACTCCTGCAACCTTTCGCCTGGTCTACGTTTTGATCAAATGGCTTGCTTTGCGGGCGATCGCTCCGGCGATCGCGCCACTTGCGACTCCAAAATTGCGCCATACAATGGGCTGGTTTGCATCAATTCTTCGTGGGTGCCCTGTGCCATCAAGCGTCCTTTGTCCATTAGAAAAATGCGATCGGCGTTTTGCACGGTGCTGATGCGTTGAGCGACGACAAAGGTAACGCAGGCGCGGCGGCGCATCAGGTCATCTAAGGCTGCCTGAATTTGGGATGCGGTCTGGGCATCCACCGCCGAGGTGCTGTCATCCAAAATCAAAATGCTGTAGTCGGTCAGCAGAGTTCGGGCGATCGCCACTCGCTGCTTTTGTCCCCCCGACAAGCCCACGCCTCGCTCTCCCACAATCGTTTCATAGCCATCGGGCAAGGCGGCAATAAAGTCATGGATTTGCGCTGTGGTTGCCGCTTCAATCACTTGCTCCAGGGTGGCGTTGGGTTTGGCGTAGGCAATGTTTTCCCGTAGGGTGCCAGAGAATAGCGTTGTTTCTTGAAAGACAATGCCAATGTGCGACCGCAAGCTTGCCAACGTAAAATCTCGCACATCCCGCCCATCAATCCGCACGGCTCCG
Source organism: Leptolyngbya sp. CALU 1928 (assembly GCF_056784215.1). Taxonomy (NCBI): domain Bacteria; kingdom Bacillati; phylum Cyanobacteriota; class Cyanophyceae; order Leptolyngbyales; family Leptolyngbyaceae; genus Leptolyngbya; species Leptolyngbya sp. CALU 1928. The sequence continues at coordinate 790,215 of NZ_JBXBCE010000001.1, forward strand.
GTTGTCACATCATAAAAGCGCGGAATCAGGTTCATAATCGTGCTTTTGCCCGAAGCCGTCATGCCCAACACGGCGATTAGTTCCTTGGGTTTCGTCTCAAACGACATGCCCTTCAGCGCTTCAGTCGTTGCTCCCGGATAGCGAAACGAGACGTTTTCAAAGGTGATTCTGCCGCCACAGGTTTCAAACGGCACCGCACCGGGGCGATCGCGAATTTCCACCTTGGCATCCACCACTTCATAGACCCGTTCCGCAGAAGCCGCCGCCTGGGCGATCGCCGGTGCTGCAAAGCCAATCAGCAAGATCGGCTGCAAAATCACCAGCAAATAGGAGTTAAACGCTACCAGTTCGCCAATCGAAAAGTTGCCACCAATCACCTGCGCCCCGCCATAGCCAAACACCACCAGGGTGACCAAATTACTCAGCAAAAAAATCACTGGAAACGTATTATGAATCGCCCGAATGGTTTTCATATTCGCCGTCACCAGCGCCTCATTCAACGCCGTGTAGCGCTGCGCTTCAGCAGACTCTCGCACAAACGCTTTCACCACTCGCACCCCCAGCAAGTTCTCCTGCAAGATGGCATTCAGGTCGCTCAATTGTTCCTGCACTTGGCGAAACAGGTTGCCGTTGCGCGTCAGAAATCGGGCTAACAGCCAACCCGCCATAGGCACGACCGTCAGCGTAATCAAGGCTAACTGCCAGTTCATCACTAGCAAAATCACGGCGATTGTCACCAGCGTCACCACGGAGCTAAGCACCTGAATCAGGCTAGTGCCTAAGAACGTGCGAATTTGCTCAATGTCGCTGGTCACACGGGTTAGCAGTTGTGACGTTTGCGCCTGATCGTGATAGCTAAAACTGAGGGTTTGAATTTTGCTAAAAATCCGGTTTCGCAAATCATAGGCAACTCCTTGAGATGCAGCTTCCGCCCAAAAGCTCTGTCCAAAGTTGAACACGCCCCGGGCGATCGCGGTGATCACCATTGCCCCAGCGCTGTACAGCACAATTTGCAAATCTTGTTTTGCAATCCCCTGGTCGATTCCCCAGCGAAACAGTTGCGGAGTCACCGCATTTGCTGCCGTCAACAGCAGCAGGCTAGACAACGCCCCCAGCGACAGCCAGCGGTATGCATTCAGACTCTTCAGTACTCGCTGAAGCGATTGCATTGAGGAATTTTGAGTATCTGCTTGACTATCTGACTGCTGCATGACGATCGCTGAGCCTCACATTTTATAAAGAGAATGCGGTGTACAACTAAAATTAGCCCTTATCCCCAATCCCTTCTCCCAAAGCGATAGCGGGGGGCAAGAATTAGTCAAAGTCCCTATCCCTCTCCCAGAGCGGGATTTAGGGTGAGGCAAATCGGGAAAGTTACACATGGGCTAAAGAGAAGCTCCTTTAATGTGCGAACGTACAACAACAAGAAATGGAGAGTAACGGAGTCGAACCGATGACCTCTGCGGTGCGATCGCAGCGCTCTACCAACTGAGCTAACTCCCCAAGCCTAAGCCCTAAGCTTAGCCATTTTATCACTGACTTGCAGGGAAGGGATTTAAGCCGCAACGCGATCGTAGGTTTGGCGAACTCGCTCTAATTCTAAATCAGAGAGGTAATCCACCGTCCAATTGGCGCAGCGTTGCAGCATATGAAACGGGTAAGTATTGGCAACGCCGACGACCGGAATGCCTGCTTTTTTGGCAGCTGTGATCCCAGCAAAAGTATCCTCGATCGCCAAGCAATTCGCAGGCAGTAGATTTAACTCTGGATAAAATTCATTCAGGCGCTTCACCGCCAATAAGTAACTATCGGGTTCTGGCTTGCTTGGAAACGGCTCATCACCGGAGACAATCACCGGAAACTCGTCTGTTAATTCAGCCCGTGCTAATACGGTGGTCACTTCCGATCGCAGCGCGCCAGTAACGATGGCAAGTTTGAGTTGGGCGGCATGGATATTAAACAAAATATCAGACAAGCCTGCATAGATCGGCAGTTTTTCTAAATTGGCAAGTTCTTGTTGATAGGCTGCGGATTTACGGCTGATGAGTCTATCTAGGTTTGCATCAGACAAAATTCTGCTGCGATTGGCAAATAAATCGCTAAGGCAAGCGCGATCGCTGCGCCCCAAGCAAATCTGGCGCAGTTCGCCGCGTTTGGGTCGCAGATTTTCTTCAATCAACAACTGATCGATTAGCTTGTCGTGAATCGCTTCATCGTTGATGATCACCCCATTGAAGTCAAACAGAACGGCTTTCAGCATCTTTAGCAACAGTACGACCCTTCCATGATGCAACCTATCACATTGCAGAGACGCAAATCTTTCATCCCCACTTCCTCGCACGCAGCACTTATCTACCGCTGCGTTTTGGTTTTAGCACTCTAGACTCGATCTCAAATGGTGGAATATCCTCCAGTTCTGTATCCACCAGGTTGTATTGCTCACAGACTAAGCTGAGCCGACTTCCAGGCGTTTTCACCGCATTCACCGAATGAGTCAAATCGCCTTGAAACCATAGTAATTTACCGACTTGCGGCTTAATCTGCCCCACTTGCTGCCGATGGTTTCGCAAAACCAATTCGCCGCCCTGAAGCGGGTCCGGCACCTGCACATACAACACACTGACGATCGCAGGGGGATCAATGGTTTTGCAATAGGAACGCAAGGAGCGATCGATGTGCGGATCAACGCGAGAACCTTCCTTTAACAAAAGCGGATTCAGGTAAAACGCATTACAGCTTGGTTCAAGGGCTAAATTTAGGTAGGCGCTAAAAAACGGAAATTGGCGTTCCACTTCGGCAAGCTGCGATCGCTGAAACGCGATCGAAAATCCTTTAGTGCCCACAAAATCGCGGTTGAGATTATTGACTGTAAAGTAAGGACACGCCAAAATTTTGCCATTCAAATCGTTCAGGTCATCGGCAGAAAACACATTCGACTGTTGACGGTAATAGCTCACGGGCGGCAGGGGTCAGGGGTCGGGTTTCAGGGGGCAGAGCAGGCTCATGCAAGCGCGCGAGGATACATCTTACAGCGATTTTAGGCGAGTAGACGACTGTGGGCGGTTGAGGGGGCGATTGAGGATTAGCGATTGACAACTGGCGATTAACGAAAGGGATTAAAACTCAAAATTCAAAACTTAAAACCCAAAACTCAAAAGGCTGGTTTTCCGGGTCATTTCGGGTAATCATTGATCCAGCATAGCCATTGACTCAGGAGCTTAGTGTCATGAACCTCTGGGATATTGGGGTTGGGGCGATTTCGTTGAATCCAGCAGCGTATCGGCACCTGGTGCAATCGCCTTCTGGTGGACTCATATCTTTCGGAGTGCTGCTGTTAGCTGGCTTGTCTGAGGCGATCGCCCAAGGGATTGTGCTGTTTGTCAATCGGGTCAAGCCACTGCGATTTGTGTTGAGCTTGGCGATCGCGGCGATTTTGTTCATCTTCGGTTTTTTGTTTTGGGCAGGTAGCACCTGGATTGTGCTCAGACTCTTTTTTGAAATCTCTACACCCTTCGCCCAACTCCTGATCACCCTAGCAATCTCTTTTGCGCCCAAAATTTTTGGCATCTTCATTGCCTTGCCCTATCTCGGTGTTCCCATTTCTATCCTCCTTTCCATTTGGAGCTTTCTCGCCTTTTTAGTTGGCATCCAAGCTACCCTCGGTTTAGATTTGTGGCAAGCATTTTGGTGCGGCGTGTTGGGCTGGGCAGTGCTGCAAGTGCTAGAACGAACCGTAGGGCGACCCGTAACCACCATTGGACGGTGGATTCGCAATTCTGCCGCCGGGGTGCCACTGGTGACTGATTTAAAAGATTTAGAACGCATCATTGAACAGGGGCGGCGATCGTGAGCAACCGTAGAATCTCTCGCTGGATTGGGCTAGGTTTATTTGCCCTAATCCTTACTTTAGTGATTGGATTCAGCACTGTGATTCAGGGCATTTGGCTGGCGATCGCCTTGGCAATCACGGGCTTAGTGGCAACCTGGAACTTTTCCCTCCAAGTGATTTTCATTCTGATCATCACCCTGATGTTTGCCGGATTGCTGGTGCCGTTGGAAGCATTGGGTTGGTGGGCAGGCTGGTACGACGATGACCTAGATACAACCAGCTATCCCGGCACGCTAGAAGAGCCGATTCCTGACTATACGGACATTCGTAAATATGTGATTTATCTAGATGGGATCTGCCAATCCCATTCCCAATATCTACCCGAAGTAGAGATTTTTTTGAATGAGTTAGCCACCGCTCTACCCGCTGACATTGCCCTGATTCGCGGTCTGATGCCCTACAGCGTCCTCAATAAGCCGTTGACTGAGGATCGCTGGCTATCGTTTCTTTGGCGCAAAGCGGATCATTATCAAATGACCGCTTCCGGGGGTATTTTGGGTCTCTTAATTGGAGTTACCATCAACATTCGCAACACGTTGATTGTGGGCGTAGCAGCCGATCAACGCTATGGACCGATCTACAACCAGGCAACGGCTCAAATGATGTACGACAGCCTGATTCATCATGGCTATCAGCGAGGGTGTGGCATCCCCATCGCGATCTTGGGCTATAGCGGTGGCGGACAAATGGCGGCGGGTGCGGCTCCCTATCTAAAGCGGGCACTAGAAGCCCCGATCGAGTTGGTGTCTTTGGCGGGGGTGATCAGCGGCAATCATAATCTGCTAGCAGTGGAGCATCTTTATCACCTTGTTGGCGACAAAGATTTAGTTGAGAAACAAGGTCCGGTTATCTTTCCACGCCGTTGGAAGCTGCTGTTTTTGTCGTACTGGAATCGGGCAAAGGCACGGGGCAAAATTAGTTTCATTTCACTGGGTCCCGTAGGACATAATGCCGCCGAGGGTCCCTATGGGGCAGAAGCGCGCTTACCCGATGGACGAACTCACTTGCAGCAAACGGTTGAAGTGATTTCTGGCATTCTTCAGGAAACTTCAGCGGTGGTGTCTGCGGCTCAGGCAATTACGCCTAGTCACTATGATTTGTATCAGCAAGCCGCCTTTAATCGACCAGAGTTTTATCCGCTGGATCAGACGGTTGACCCCAATTTATATCAGGCGATCGCGCCTTGGATCGGACGGCTGATTCTCCCTAGCCCACAAGAGCGCTACAGCCTACGAGGAGTTTGGTTTGAAGTGCATCACGCGCCAGCAGAATATCAGCACCTAGTCGGACAAGTCATTCCCCTAGGCTGGAGCAATGATCCAATCACTCAGCGCTTTGTGAAAACGACCACCAAAGCCGTGCATTTTAGCCAAGAAGCGGAAGACAGTCAGCGTCAAGGCGTAATTCATCCCAATCGCCTCAACCATTGGCAGCAGGTTAATCCCCTAGAATCTTTGGCAGGTGCAAGACCCAATGATGATGTGATCGTAGCGTTGCCTGACTTCGTAGAAGTCCAAGAAGTAGAAGTTTTCACTCCAGAGGAACGTCCTGTCTATCGGCTTTGCATTCGCCAGGAACCCGTGCAAATTACGGGACGCTACTATGCCTTAGTTAAAATTCTTCAGGTTGCCGAACTTCAAGCTCAGACAGCCGTAGAAACCTTAACGGTCACAAACGCCCCTGAAACACCGATCCTAGCGGCTCCGGCAATCCAAACCGCTCGACTATTTCGGGTGGCTCACTACGATCGCGCCACTCACCAATTTGACGGCGTTGAAGAAATCGTTGCCTTTCCCCAAGTCGTTTTGTCCAAATATGGCAGCTATCCTTCCACCACTCACGACATTGAAAAAATGCCGTTGAATCAGACAGGATGGTACATCTACGGCGCGAAAGATGCCAGCGGAATGTTTGTCGTGCAGGCGATCGCGCCCCGCGCCCTGTTCCGTCTTTCCCCAGATAAAATCATCATTGGCAAACAATCATCTTGGCGCTATCTCAAAAAACAAGCATGGCAAGTCAAAGGAAAAAAAGGACAGATTAAGTCGGTGATGTTGGTAGGAGAAGAGCAGGGAACAGGGAACAGGGAACAAGGAACAGGGAGCAGGAAACGGGGGGCAGAGGATTCCATACCTGACCATGACCTGAAACCTGTTCGCATAGCGTCTCCGCAGGAGTTAACCCGAAACCTGGAACCTGTGTCCCCTCTGAAACCTGAAACCCGAAACCTGAAACCTGAAACCCAAAACCTAGAATCTGATTTTTGGAAAGAAGGCGATCGCGCCCTTGTTTTGCACGTTTACGGGGGCATTGGCGGCAAAAAACGAGAACCTGCCGCCAGAACACCCATCTTCTTTGGACATTCTTCCTATGGGATGGCGACGGTGATCCGGGAGCCGCTAGCGAATGAACTCAAGTTTGACATTCAATACCATCAGGTTTACACCCATAACATTGATGGCATTGTCGCCGGACGATTTGCGTGGAATCGATTTATGGGCGATCGCCAGGTGGGTTGGTTAGGAAATCGTCCCGTTTGCGATGTGCTGATCAAACTAGAAGCCTTCACAGGTGCATTCGATGTGTATGGCAAGAAATATTCTGTGCTAAACGTGCTGCTTTATGAGCTTGAAGTGATGATCGCGCGATACCGAATTGGCGACGGCACGGGCGGCACCTATGTGGGACCCGCGCACAATTGCTGTCAGGATTCTAACCAGGCTTTGTATGCAGCGCTCAAGCGAGTTCGGAATGCGATCGCATCTGACCCTAAATTTGTGGAAGAACTGCAAGATGACCCTGGCGAAGCGGAGCGGTTTAAGCAACTGGTAAAACTGACGGAAGGAATTCGGCGAAAACTACTGCCATTTGGTGCTGCGCGGGCGGATTGGTCTAACAACGAATTCAATCTGGGGATTAGCCCAGAGGAAGACTTTTTTCAAGGCGTATCGATCGGGTTGCGAAGCTGGAGAACTCTATTACCCCGCGTTGCCAGTGAAGCGATCGCAAAACAGTTTCTCGACCAGGGTGCCACCCTCTGGGTATTGCGAACCAACCAAATCGGCGGCAATGATCCCGACATTGAACCGATCGCCCCAACCCCCTTTGGCTGGTAAAACATTTGGTAGTGCGACACAAGATAGAAAACAAATCGTGAGGAATGGGCAATTCGACTTGCTCACTACCTTATATTTCATACCAAGTCGTTTTCTAAAGCGTAATTATCAGAATTTATGAAAGTACCTAGCACTCAGCACTCAGCGCTTATCTCAAAGTTACGTATTTAGCTGCAACTTGGTATCAGCAATCCATATCTAGGGTTGCATCTTGCCAAGAACGCTATTTGGAGCGGCGCACCTATGCGAATCTGTTTCCTATAGATATGCATTGGAGGCAGTAAGCAAGTGGCAAAGCAAGAACGATATATTTTCAAAAGCCAAGAACTTTATAAAAGCGCTGAATCTGAGTATCAACGAACTTATTTCGATGAGCAAACAGGTGGGTTTGTTCTGACTCATGAGCAGCATGGCAAGCAGGATATTCAGTCTGAGCAATTTGTCGCCCAAGCGTTTGCTAAACAGGGAAAGCGAGTTCGGCTGCTGAAAGAAATTGGCTTACCTGAAGGAGTGAAGACTCCTGATGCTGAAATCGAGCGTGTGCTGTGGGATTTTAAGCGGTTAACTGAGGACGCAACAGCCCTAGCAAATCGAGTTCAGGCGGGAATTAAACAAGCGATGAAGCAAAGCGCTATGAATGTCGGATACCATAGTGACAGATCAGAATATGACCTTAGTGAAATTGAACGAGGAATTAAGAGAGACTTGGATTTAGATACGGCTGAGCAGATCGATAAGGTAGTTCTGATCTTTAGAGACGGTAGCATGGACGTTTACGATCGCACCCGCTTTGAATCATGAGCAAGCAACGATTTGAAGACTTTAAAGAAATTGTCGAACTAGCGCTGAAAAATGAAGCTCCTCGTGATGCCAGATTGATTTTGGTGGGGCGGATTTCCTATGCGCTAGAAGTAGGTGAACTCACCTTTACAGAAGCCCATATGCTAGAAGATTTGCTGGGCGGACGGACGGAGTGGCAAGATGCCTATGAAATTGCATTGTCGGGTGCAACCGATCACAGTTTGTATCATCTCCCTGCATAGCGCTCTTTATCATCGTTCCTGTTTGACAACGAGCAATGGGCTGAAATGATGAAGCAATTTCGGCAGGTGGTGAATCTTGACGCGCACCGCGATCGCAGTTGACCATTGCCCCTATTTATCCATGCCCTGACTGCCAAGGGGAGTTAGCAAGCCATCTAGGCTGACGATTGAGCAGACGCGCAAATCCCGATCTCATCACCCACCGTCTAATCTTTCATTCCGCTCCTACGACTTGTTAGCCAGGATCATTTTTATTTGGGTAATAAATCTGAACGCTCTCTTGCTCATTTGGGTCATTGCGAGACACGATTGCTATGGCAGATTCACTATCACTCAGGTTTCGGGGTTGATGAGGAACCCCTGCCGGGATAAAGATAAAATCGCCCTCCTCATTCACAGTTGACTTTGTTAGGTTTTCACCATACAAAGTCTCCACCTTGCCTTTCAACAGATATATTGCGGTCTCAAAACCTTTGTGGAAATGTGGTTCTGCTTTAGCACCGGGCGGGATGACTACCATGTTCATAGATATCCCTTTAGCACCCGCCGTCAATGCGGATATACCAACATAATTTGGTAGTTTCTGAAGCGTGTCTATTGTCATTTCCGGTCTTACGGTAACGATATCGCTGTCTGAATTCATGCTTCACTCCAATTTGACTTCGTAAGTAACTAGATTTCTGCTACGCACATATACTCGTAGAACACGATCGCGGTTACCCAGTCTTCTAACAGCGATCGCTTCATCTGAACTCCTTGCCACAAAAGATATAGCTTCCAGTCCTTGCCAAATTGACTTGAAAAGTTCAATTTCTGGTTGCCCATCGGAAGCGCAATGTTGGCATAGGATTCAGTTTAATTTATTCTAAATTAGCGTGGGTATGGCTATGCCTTTAGCCCAAGCTCTGTGTATTTCATCATCAGTTTTGCCAGAGCCTCTAGATCAAGCGGCTTAGAAATATAGTCATCGGCTCCAGATTCTAGGCAAACAGCGCGATCGCCCTTCATTGCCATTGCCGTTTGCACAATCACCGGAATCGTTTGATAGCGAGAATGTTGCTTTAATTGCCGCGTCAAAGCCAGCCCATCAGCATCCGGTAAATTCACATCCATCAAAATTACCGCAGGCAGCGATCGCTCCAGCGCCGCCCACATTTCCGTGCCATCTTTTGCCCAAGTGACCTCATAGCCCAACCGACTTAAATAGGTCAGCATCAATTTCGCGTTGGGAAAATTGTCTTCTACCACCACCACCCGATTAAATGCAATATCTTGTATGTCCCTCATCTCACTTGCAAACAATGCGGCTGGCATGGGGTCAGGATCATCTATCGCGATCGCTCTATCCTGTGCTTTTACGGTTTCTGACACTCCTTGTTTCGCTACAATTCCCTGATGAATGGGGTGCGGCTGGGCGATCGCGGGAGCAAATTGAGGCACATTATTTTGCGCCTCATCACCCTCAAAATCTTTGGTTAACTCAATCGGCTGGAACGGCAGCACCACTGTAAACCGAGATCCTTGATTTAGTTCCGAGCGAACCTCAACCCACCCACCGTGAAGCTCTGCAAGCTTTTGAGTCAGTAACAATCCTAGCCCGGTTCCTTCACTGCGCTCTACGGCAGCGTTAGCAATCTGGGAGTAAGGTTTGAACAGAAACGCCTGCTGTTCGGGTGAAATTCCAGTACCGCTATCCCACACCGTAAAGTGAACGTGCCCCTCCGTAGACCGCACTTGTAGCCCCACCGTGCCCCGCACCGTAAACTTAACCGCATTCGACAACAAGTTAAACAGCATTTGCTTCAGTCGTAAACCATCGGCTCCAACTGTTTTCAGGCTAGGCTGCAACTCTAACTGCACACTCAGTCCTTTGTCGCTGGCTTTTTCGCGGACTAAGGTCAAGCACACGTTACAGAGTTCCGCAATATCAACTGTTTCCCATTGCAAGGTCATCTGATTGGCTTCGATCTTAGACAAATCCAAAATGTCGTTAATCAACGCTAATAGGTGCCGACCACTACTCAAAATAATTCTGAGATATTCTTGGTGGCGCAGATTCAATGGATCAAAGCCCTGTTGCTGCAAGAGATGAGTAAACCCCAAAATAGAGCTTAAGGGCGTGCGAATTTCGTGGCTGGTGTTGGCAAGAAACTCATTTTTTAGCTGATTGGTCTGCTCCAATTCTTGATTCTTTGCCTGTAGCGCTTGGTAGCTCTGACGCTGGCTGGCAATCAGCCGAATCTGATGGAGTGCCGCCCCGCACTGTTGAGCAACTCGCTCCAAGGTCTGATAGTCACAGGGCAACGGAAGCGAATCATCCGAGGAATTACTGAGATCATCGATCGCATGCCCCATCAGCAGCCATGCTTCGCACTGCTCTCCACGAATTTCACAAACGCGATATGGGGGTTGCCCTGATGAATCAACCTGCTGCTGCAACTTGGCGATGTTTGCGCGGCTGATCGGTTGTCCTTGCTTTAGAGAAATCGGTTTGCCTTTAGGTAATTTCCACAGTAAGGACGATCGCTCACACCCGGCAACACAGGACACCACAAATTCGGTTTTAGAATATTGGGTCGCTGGCAGGGCGATCGCAACGGGTGTATCGTCTAACAAACGGCTCAACTCCGAGGTAATCCGTTGGAAAAGCGACAGTTCAGCTTGCTCAACACTATCGGGTGTGATTGCCTGTTCATCTTGCAAATAAGCAGTTACAGAGTCAGCGATCTGCTGCCCTAACAACGCCACACAGCGTTCATTCCAAAGCTGACGCTCCAATGACTGCGTAGAGTCGTTTAATTGCATAGAGACTTTGGTTTGAGAAAATTTAGACGAAGCACGAGCCATAAAAGAAGGGTGTTCTAATCGATTCGATCGCCACCAGCGTAAATCAACAGGCATCTTAAGCTTAAGGGTTTTATGAGTTCAAAAATAGAGACCCTGTGACACTTCAGGCACCGCAGCATCTAGCTCCCCACCCTATTTAGTCACCTCATAGTGCAGGGTGCAATGCAGAGCGAGGGAAAAACTGATGCGATCGCCTTATTATCTTACGTAAACTCCGTATATTTTCGTATACCAAACGCTTTGACCTTATTGAGGCTTCACATAAAGGATCAAGATATGAATGAAGTTTGAGACGGCAGGTTGCAGAGTCAGGTTCCAGGTTCCAGGGATTCGCTATATCATTAGCAATGCTTCACCCTCTGCCAGATTTGGCTTTTTTTGATGTCTCATCCTACTTCTGTTGCGATCGCGGTTCCTGCCACTACCGCCAATATTGGATCTGGTTTTGACTGTTTGGGGGCAGCGTTGTCTCTCTACAATTCCTTCACATTTTCGCGGTTGGACTCTAGCCCTACAACCGTTGTGATCACGGCAACCGGGGCAGAAGCGGCGCGGGTTTCAACCAATGCATCCAATTTGGCATATCAAGCCTTTGCCAAGCTCTATCACCAGATTGGTCAGCCAGTGCCCTCCGTCAACATTGACATTCAACTAGGAGTGCCCTTGGCGCGGGGGCTAGGCAGTTCGGCAACGGCGATCGCGGCGGGAGTCATGGGCGCAAATAGTTTGGCTGGTTCACCGCTGAGTTTAGAAGCTGTGGTGAAACTCGCGGTAGACATTGAAGGACATCCCGATAATGTGGTGCCGGCGCTGATGGGCGGCTGTCGGTTGGCGGCTACGGGCGTGAATGGGGAGTGGCAAATTTGCGAGATTCCCTGGCATTCCAGCATTGCCGCGATCGCTGCCATTCCCAACTTTGAGCTATCCACCGCCGAAGCGCGCCGTGTGCTTCCTGACAGCTACAGTCGAGCGGATGCCATCTTCAACGCTGCCCATTTAGGCTTATTGCTGCGCGGCTTAGAAACTGGTAACGCTGACTGGCTGCAAGCGGCTTTGCACGATCGCATCCATCAACCCTATCGGCAAGCGCTAATTCCGGGGTATGCAGCCGTGCATCAAGCGGCGATCGCCGCTGGTGCCTATGGATTAGTGATTAGCGGCGCAGGACCAACTCTATTGGCACTGGTAGAAGTAACCCAAGCTGAACCAGTCCGAGCCGCGATCGCCACTGCCTGGAAAAATCACAATATCGACGCGATCGTCCAGGTGCTGCAAATTGATCATCAAGGCGCGATCGCCCAGTCTTGAGGACGTATAGAGTATCCCAACAAAAAGCCCCCAGCTTGAGGCTGAGGGCGACAATCAGGGTGCATCTACCACTCCACTATTCCAAGTTCTTCTCTTCTATCCGGAAAACTCCGACAAGTTTCTAAAAACTCGTTGCCGTGAATGGATAGTGGCATTGCTGGTATGATGTGCGCGGTGTGATAGTGGGGAGATTTTAGCCGTGATTTCTTTGCAGACACTTCAGGCTCAAGTTCAAACGAACAGAAGTCAGACAGAATACGTTTGTAGCCAAGCTTTAGACTTATTCGATTCGCCAGCGTTGGAGCGGTTGGCAACTCAAGCAGCAATAGGCAGACATCTACGAACTTCCAGAGTGCTGGAACAATTGGAGGGTGACCGAAGTTCAGATGAGATTGCTGTTTGCCTCTGTGAAGATGACTATCCCGGATGGATTTCAGTCACCGATCTTGCCTATTTAGAAGCAGTAACTCAGCCCTATCAGCCGATCGCGCTGACTGCAACCGAGATTCAAGCAAAAATTCCAGACGCGATCGCCTTCACTCAGGCAGCCAAAAATCAGCCCAACTATTATCTTTGGGGCGGCACTGTGGCACCCAACTACGACTGCTCAGGTTTGGTGCAAGCCGCTTTTGCCTCCGTTGGCGTATGGTTGCCACGGGATGCCTATCAGCAAGAAGCCTTTACTCAGGCGATCGCAATTTCCGACTTGCAACTCGGCGATCTAATCTTTTTTGGCACCCCCCAAAAAGCCACCCACGTTGGACTTTACCTAGGCAACAACCACTACATTCACAGTTCCGGTAAAGATCAGGGGCACAATGGCATCGCGATCGATGTCTTATCGGATCAAGCAAGCCGCGTCAGTCAAACCTACTACGCTCAGTTGCGCGGAGCCGGACGAATTGTTGCCCCCTATCAACCTAGCCAACCCCTGTAAAATCAGATCGCATCCCTCGCCCTCCTTGCACATTCTTCCTATCGCCTCTTGCGTCTAGTAAGATTGCCTCTAGCTAAGATCAGATCGCAACCTTTTACCCTCATTGCACCCTACCTTCTCACTTTTGCATGACATCCTTCACTGTTGAAAGCAGCAAACTGTGGGCACCAGCCCTACCGCCACACGTTTCCGTCGTGGTTCCGATTCATAACGAATACGAAAATTTGCCTCGTTTATTAGACGCAATTTCTGCCGCGCTGATCACTGCCAACATCCGCTACGAAATTTTGTGTATCGATGATGGCTCTACCGATGGTTCTGGTGATCTGCTCAAACAAATTGCCAGCGATCGCACCGATCTTCGCAGTGTGATCTTGCGGCGCAACTATGGGCAAACCGCCGCCATGGCGGCAGGATTTAGCTATGCCAAAGGGCAAATCATCGTGACGATGGACGGCGATATGCAAAACGATCCGGCAGATATTCCCGTTCTGATTGATAAGCTAAATGAAGGCTATGACCTCGTGAGCGGCTGGCGGAAAAATCGGCAGGATGCCACAATTACTCGCCTAATCCCCTCCCAAATCGCCAATTGGCTAATCGCTCAAGTCACCGGAGTGAAGGTTCACGACTACGGCTGCTCGCTCAAAGCCTATCGCGCCGAACTGATCGCCGACATGAATCTCTATGGAGAGTTGCACCGCTTTTTGCCGGCATTGGCGTTTATTGAAGGGGCGCGGATTGCCGAAATCCCGGTACGCCATCATCCCCGGCAGTTTGGCAAAAGCAAATATGGACTCGATCGCACCATTCGCGTCGTCATGGATCTGATCACCGTCTTCTTTATGCGTAAATTTTTGACACGCCCGATGCACGTATTCGGCTCCATGGGCGTGTTATCCATCTTTTTAGGAACGGTAATTGGGTTATACCTCACAACCCTCAAGCTCAGCTTTGGGGAAAGCATTAACCGTCCCCTGCTGATTTTAGTTGTCGTCTTGATTTTGACCGGAGTGCAGTTGTTTTGCTTTGGGCTATTGGCAGAACTTCTAATGCGAACCTATCACGAATCCCAGGGACGACCAATTTATCGGGTACGCGAAGTGATTGAACCAAAACAAGTGAGTGGCGAATGACTAGTGTCGAGTGAGGGTTGAGGGTTGCCCTTCGCAAGTCGCAATTCTCTTAGTCTTCTGGCAAAATCCACTTGGGCGGCTCCGTCATTTTCTTCATGCGAGCGGACTCGGCAATTTCAAGCATTTTATCAAGTGATGTTTCGTTTACAAAACTCACGGCTTTCGCTTTGTACTCTAGGTTGGGGCACTTGTCGCCTAAGACACAACCATTGATACAAGCTTCAGCGCAGTTAATCGCAGCGTTCTCCATCTTAAATTCGGCTTGTTAAAAATTAGTGTCCAGATGCCATTTTACCGCTCTCGTTTCCAAATTTTGCCTAAGGTTGAAAAGATGGGCGATCGCGAAACGCCAACCAATACCAAATTAATCGCTCGTTAGATTCACTCAATACTTGTCGATACTCTTTACAGTGTCTTTATAAATAGCGAAAAATTAGAGAGAACTTGCCATGAATAGGTTGCTTATTTGCGTCGCTGGCATTGGGCTATCGGGAATGCTGACCTCAAAGGGAAATGCTCAGCCTTGCCTGCCTTTTAGCGATCGCATTCAGCCGAGCGTAACGGGCAAGGTAATCATTGTCGGACGAACGAAGGAAAACCCTCATGTCGTGGTGGTGCCTTCTACTAGCCCCATAACCTTGGATGCTGTGCGTCAATGCGTTCCAAATGCCTTTCTAACCAACTCTCGCTTAGGCAACTATGTTCATGCAGGCGCATTTGCTGACTATAACTGGGCTGCAAGCTTATCTGCAATGCTGCGATCGCGCGGCTTAGATGCTAGGGTCGTCTACTTTCCATAGGGATTCATATGCCAGTTCGCCAATGGGTCAAGCGCCTGAGCAGCTTAAAACCCAAAATTCGTCGCTACTTTTCGGTCATTCACCCTGTTTTTCCAGGGCTAGCAGCAGCAACTATCGTCCTAGCAATCTTTTTATTCAGTGGGTGGCAATCCTTTGAACGGTTTGCCTATACATTGCTGTTCAGAGCGCGTGAAGCACTGCCCCATGTCCCTTGGGATTCTAGGATTGCGGTGATTGCGATTGATGAAGCGAGCCTTAAACAATATGGTCGGTTTCCGTGGTCGCGTCGCTACTATACCCAACTACTGGAGACGCTTCAGCCTGCTCAACCCGCCGTCATCGGCTTCGATATTCTCTTTGCGGAAACCACCCAGCAGGATCAAGGATTGGCAGAGGCAATGGCAATGAGCGGCAACGTTGTGCTGGCGATCGCCGCAGATGACCAAGGGCGGCAAATTAGCTTGGTGCCTGCTTTTGCCCAAGTTGCCCAGCAGGGGCATGTTTACCATCGCCCCGATGCAGACGGCATTACACGCCAGAGCCAGCTTTATCTCAACCAATTTCCATCCTTGGGGTTGGTGATGCTCCAGGTTTATAACGACAGCATTCAAAATACCGTTGGCAGCGATCGCCCAAAGCCACCCAAAGCGATCTCATTGCCGCCTATGCTCGATTTGGCAGAACAGTCGATCTGGCTCAACTGGATAGAACCCGTTCAAAACATTCCCACCTATTCCTTTGCTGATGTGGTTCAGGGCAAGGTAAATGTCGCCCAGTTTACCAACAAGCTCGTGCTAGTGGGCACATCCGCCACTGGCATCGATCCACTGCGAACCCCGCTCAACTACAACCCGCCCACCGTCGGCATTTACAAACATGCGACCGTGATTGATAACCTGCTCAATCACCGCACCCTTCAGCCCTTACCCAAACCCATCATTATCGTCGTGCTGTTCGGCTTGGGCATCTTGACCAGTGGGCTACTCTTCAAGCGGGAACCGATTGGGCGAGTCGGCGTGGTGATGGGACTATCGACGGGTTGGGCGATCGCCGCTTTAACCCTATTCTGCCTTTATTATCAATGGCTCCCGATCGCTGCGCCCCTAGCCACCATTATGCTAACGGGGGTGGGCATGGAACTCCGAGAACAGCGCGAAAAACTGCGACTGATGGATTTATTTTCTAAATACGTTGCGCCCGAAACTGCCAAATTGCTGTGGAAACAGAAAGACGACATTTTAGAAGACGGTCAATTAAACGCCCACGAGCAGATTGCGACGGTTCTGTTCATGGATATTCGCGGGTTCACCTCGATTTCAGAAACGCTCACGCCCCGCGACTTGCTGAACTGGCTCAACCGTTATCTGGAAACGATGACTGATTGCATCATGAATCATGGCGGCGTGATTGATAAATACATCGGCGACGCAATCATGGCGGTGTTTGGGGTGCCCATTCCGCACACAACCCAGGCTGAAATTCAGCAGGATGCGGCTAACGCGATCGCGGCAAGTCTTGCCATGCATCATCAGTTACAACGCCTCAATCGCCAATTGACACTGGAAGGAAAACCGCTGATCCAATTTGGCATTGGCATTCACACGGGCATGGTGATTGCTGGCAGTGTGGGCGGCTCTCGCCGGATGAATTACTCCGTTTTGGGAGATGTGGTCAACATTGCTGCCCGGTTGGAAGCCTTGAATAAAAACGTGGTAGCAGACAATCCTTACTGCTTGTTGATCACGGAGGAAACCCTGTCTTGCTTGGGCGATCGCTATGCCGTCAACCCCGCAGGCACCATTCAATTAAGAGGGCGACAACAGCCCACCACTTTTTTTGCAATTGTGGGAGAGAAAACTAAGGCGCGATCGCCCGAAAAACTCTCTCATAATTAAGGTTTAGACATGCATTGGGGAACACTGGATATATTCACAGAAACATTGAAACCACTTCACACATCTTATGAAGATTCGATTAAAACTTCCTTATTTATTGCTAGGCGCTGGCTTGGGGATTAGTCTTTTCAGCCTGCTCAATCGCCCTGATGCCAGCGCTTTACAAGTTGGGGTCAACCGCTGGTTAGCAATCCGCCAAACTTCAGGCAAGGTGGTTTATCAGCCCAACCAGCAGGCTGCCCTGCCAGCAAAAGCTGGAATGCGCCTGCAAGCCATTGGAGATCGCGTTAAAACGGGCGATCGCTCCAGCATGGTGCTAGAAGTAAACACTGGGGCAGGCTTCGTTCATGTTGCCGAAAAAACTAATCTCGTCATCCAAAAAATGCAGAGAACTGACAACGGCGGGCAAATTACCCAATTGCAGGTAACTAGCGGACAGGTGCGCCTGCAAGTCCGCCCCTTCACCCATCAATCCTCTCGTTTGGAGATTCAAACCCCGGCAGGCATCAGCGGCGTTCGCGGCACCGAGTTTGGCATCAGCGTACAGCCCAACGGCAAAACAGGAGTCGCCACCCTAAAAGGAGGAGTTGCCACCGCAGCCCAAGGAAAAAGTGTTTTAGTCAAAGCTGGCTTTCAAAGTCTCGTTATTCCTGGAGAAGCGCCATCGCCTGCTGTGCCGCTCAAAGACGACCCTCGGTTAGATATTCGCCAGTTAAGCTCTGGAGGAAACCAGCAGGTACGAATTGTGGGGCAGGTTGACCCAGTTAATCTGCTAGCGATCTCCAACCTTCCCCAAACCACCGACCGACAGGGAAATTTCGATATTACAATTCCCGCATCTGCCCAAAATCGACGCATTACCGCCGTGGTGACGACACCCCTAGGAAAGCAGCAAACCTATGAACTCTCGCCCCCATAATTTAGCCGCACTATCACCAGACTTCATCGCAGATGACATAGTTTGCTCCCAGATTTCCTGAAATGCGGCAGGATCGAGTGTGAATAGTAGGCAGAGTTTGCTGTCAATTCACCATGCTTGATTCGCTCATACTTGCCTCCACTCAAATTCCTCCCGCTCAGGCGATCGCTTCAAAAGACGAACCCCGTACCCTTCATAGTCAAGCAGTGCAAGCGGAAAAGCAGCGGTTAAATCAACTCTTGCTCAAGCTAAGATCTCACCGTCCAGAGGCGATCGCAACTACAGAATTTTCTCCAGCGCCAACCGTACCCAGGTCGGGAAGCCAGCTATATTCACAGCGAGTCGCCGCCTTACGCACAGGGCATCTTCAGACCCGGTTGCCCAGTAATAGCTTTCAATCGACTTGGAGTCATGTTACCCAACAGCCCACCTACGAGCAATGGCGGACGTTGATGGCACGAGAAGCCGCGATCGCCGCCAAAGAACCAACTCAGCCGCTTGATGTGTTGCTGGGAGACTCATTGAGCCTGTGGTTTCCCAGCGATCGCCTGCCACAACCGCAAACCTGGCTGAACCAATCCATTTCCGGCGACACCACAGGTGGCATTCTGCGGCGCTTGTCTGATTTTGCGGCAACTCGTCCCCGCGTGATTTATCTGATGGCAGGCATCAACGACCTAAAACAGGGAGCCACCGACAACGAAATTTTGTGGAACATGCGCCAGATTATTACCCAACTGCACCAAACCCAGCCGCAAGCAACTGTGATTGTGCAATCGGTGTTGCCGACTCGCTCTGTCGTTGCCTCTCGCGATCGCATTACCCAACTGAATCGCCAACTCAGGGCACTTTCCACCCGCAATGGTGCCTATTTTCTCGATCTTTCCACTCAAATGGCAGATGCCACTGGCAGCTTGCGGCAGGATTTCACGACCGACGGTTTACACCTTAGTGCTAAAGGATACGCTGCTTGGCAATCGATATTGATGAAAGCCAATGGAGCGATCGCAACTCGATAAGGACGCGCTAAGATCCCTGCAATGCGTTTCTCTGCAACAGTTATGAATACGCTCCCCATCAAAGCGAGTTGGGCGATCGCCCTCGTCTATCTCCTCACTCCTAACATTGCAATCGCACAGCCAACAGTCAACACTTCCAGCACTTTGGCACAACAGGCAGAAGCAGTTGCGGTGATGCTGACAGGCAAAATGGACACCTCCGCCCAAGCGATCGCCAACCCCAAAGCGCCTAATGTGCAAATGACGACCTGCCGGATTGAGTTGCTTAATCCAGCCGATCCGCAGTCCATTTTTTTATATCAAGAACAGGCAATGTCCACGTCTCTTGATAAACCATACCGTCAGCGATTTTTGCAAATTTCGCCCAGTCCTCTCAGCCAAAGCGTGCGATCGCGCTCCTTTAAACCAGCCGACCCCACCCGCTGGTCTGGATTATGCGATTCCCCTAGGGATTCTCCTACCCTGCGGGAAGCAAGAGCTACGGAGACGCTGCGCGAACGTTCCACGAATCGCGCAGCCAGTTCACAGCAATCTGTTACTCTCAACGATTTAGGCACTCCGGTTTGTAACGTCTTTCTTAAACAGGTTGGCACTAGCTACATGGGTAACACTCCCGTCGATGGCTGCCCTGCTAACGTGCGCGGAGCCGTTCGCATCACCAACCACATTGAACTTACCCCTGCCAGCATGAACACCTGGGATCGGGGCTTCGATGCTCAAGGCAAACAAGTCTGGGGGGCAAAAACCGAATCCTACCAATTCCGTCGCCAACAGGTGAAAGGCGAGAGATAAAAGAATAGGGCAAGTTTTAAGCCTTATGTTTTGATTTCTGAATTCGCCATATCTCCTGCGGAGACGCTACGCGAACGTCATTCGCCATTCATCCCTAACTTGCCTGTTAGCTTGACTGTTATCTAGGGTATTTTGAGGTAGACGCGCAAGGGGCATAATGGCGGATGAGACTGCAATTTGCCATGGTGTACAAGGTTGGGGTATCGCATGGCTGAGGAAATCGATCGCAAGCTGAAATTAATGGTCGTGGATGACGAGCCAGATAACTTGGCGCTGTTGTATCGGACTTTTCGGCGCGATTTTGAAGTGGTTAAAGCAGAAAGCGCGATCGCCGCACTGAAAATTCTGGATGAACAGGGCGAGATGGCAATCATCATCTCCGACCAACGAATGCCAGAAATGCTAGGGACGGAGTTTCTGAGCAAAACCGTCGATCGCTATCCCGATACCATTCGGATTGTGTTAACTGGCTACACCGATGTGGAAGACTTGGTGGAAGCGATTAATGCGGGGAAGGTATTTAAGTACATCACTAAGCCGTGGATACCCGACCAGCTTAAGGTCGTGATTCAGCAGGCGGGCGAAACCTACCGCATCGTCAAACAGCGGACTAACGAACTGAGGCGCGCCCTCCGTCGTGAATCGTTGTTTAATGCGGTGACTACTGCCATTCGAGAATCGCTGAATTACGATAGTATGCTGCAAACGATCGCAGCCACCTTAGGGCAAACCTTCAACGCCAGTGAATGTATTTTGCAGCCCATCGAGGGCGATCGCCTAACGGCTGAGGTTTTTTATCACTCCGCGATCGCCGCCGACAGCAGTTCCGCAAAATCCCTGTCTACCGCTGATCCCCTGATTCAAAATGTCCTGAATACCCGCCAAATTCAAACCGACCCAACCCCCAACCCCCACCGATTAATTGTTCCGATTACCTATCAGCAGGATTTTCTCGCCATTTTTGCCATACACCGGGCAGTGGATGGCACACCTTGGTCTAGGGAAGACATTACCCTGATTCAAGAAGTTGCCGAACAAGCCGCCCTTGCCATTTCTCAAGCCAAGCTTTATCTGCAAACGCAAACGCAAGCCGAGCAAATGCGGGCAGAATTGGAAGTTGCTCGTCAAATTCAGGGCAACCTGCTCAGGCAAACGTTACCCGAATTAGAAGGGATGAAAGTCCAAGCGTGTTGCTATCCGGCGCGGGAGGTTGGCGGCGACTTTTTTGAAGTCTATGCCCATCCTCAAGGCAATGTCTGGCTAGCCGTAGGGGATGTGTCTGGAAAAGGTGTTCCGGCTGCCCTGTTTATGGCAAGCGCAATTTCCGTTTTGCGGCGAGAGCTTTCTCAAGAAATGCCGCCAGAACCCCATATTGTGATGCAGAACTTAAATCGCAGTCTGTCTGAAGATTTAGTCAGCACCAACTGTTTTATCACGATGGTTTTAGCTTGCTACACTCCCTCCACCCACACGCTGATTTATGCCAATGCCGGACACATTTACCCCATGGTCTGGTCTAGAGAAACCGTTTCAGCCCATCTCGCTCAAGGACAGCCCGTGACGATTGAACCCAATTATCTGAAAGTGCGGGGGGTGCCTCTTGGCATCTTGCCCCATTGGAAGGCTGCGTCTGGCAGGACGGATCTCAATTCTGGCGAAATCCTGTTGCTGACCAGTGACGGGATTACTGAGGCAACGATCCACAATGCGGAACCTGCTAACGGCAGCAATCAAGCCAACGCCATGCTGCAACAAACCGGGCTATGGCAATTATTGATTCAAGAGCAATCCTCTTTGGATCTAAACAACTTGCTTGCCCAGATTCGATCGCACAATGATATACAAGAAGACGACCAAACTATTCTCTCTTTGGAGGTTCTGTAACGAATGAGAACTGAACTTCACATTCCCAGCGATCTACAGTTTTTGAGCATTGTCGAAAACTGGCTGTTAGGCAGTTTAGAGGTTGAGCTAGGCGACCATGTAGATTGGCCCCGACAATCGAATCGACTTCGTTTAGTGCTAGTAGAAGCCTATTCCAACGTAGTCCGTCATGCTCATAAAGATCAGCCAAACCTCCCCGTTCTAATTCGTTTGGAGCTAAAAGATCGTGATATTGCTCTAGAAATTTGGGATCACGGACAAGGATTTGATCTATCCACCTATCTCCCGCCCACACCAGAAGCGAAACAGGAGAGCGGCTATGGTTGGCTAATTTTGAATCGACTAATGGACCGGGTGGAATATCGGTTACAGGTGAATGGGAAGAATTGTTTGAAGTTGGAAGCAAGCATTCCCGAAGCAAACCCCTCTCCCGTGGAAAAGGTTGAAGCAGCACCGACTTTTACAGGCAAGGAAGGGTGAATAAAGATTTAGCTTGGCGATCGCGGCGGCACAAGTAGTCTTAGTTCGTCAATCTTTAAATATCTTTGGAGTTCCCTACTTTTCACGAGGTGAGTGCTGTATGCTGCTTTAGCTGTAGTCCAGTTAAAGGAATTTTTTTGAGTTTTGTATCCGCCTCCACTCTGCCCTAGTTTGATGCTTGCTACTCTAGCAGTAGAGTCTTCAAGACATCTGAATGCTGTCTCTAGCGTTTTGTCCTATGGTAAGGTAGCTGACCACAAGCGGATGACTCGCAACGTTGGGAACCAACAAAAAGGATTTAAGCACCTTTTACCCATTCTTTTGAGACGCAGCTTTTCTATTTTCCCTACCGTCCGCTAAAACATGAGGTCAGTTGTGGAAGCCACGGCAATTGAAACTTTTTGGACAGAAGCCCTAGACCGTCTCCAGCTTTTGCTGAGCCGCCCAACCTTTGAGGCATGGATTAAAACGGCGATCGTAGAAGAGTTGACCGAGGAGAGACTTGTTCTGCGAACCCCTAATCCTTTTGCCCGAAAGTGGTTGCAGAAGTATTACATCAAAACCCTGACCGAGGTGGTTCAAGAAATTTTGCAGCGCCCGATCGAAATTCAAATGACGGTTGCCTGTGATGATGAGGGCAATCCAGTCGATTCTGATTTTTTCTGGGCGCTGCCGATGGAACCCAACCTTGCCGATTTGACTAGCCCGATGGAGGCTCCTGCTGTGCCTATTTCACCTGAGCCAACCGATCGCCCGCGATCGAGCGATCTCAATTCAAAGTATGTCTTCTCTCGCTTAGTCGTTGGCTCCAACAATCGCATGGCTCATGCCGCATCGCTGGCAGTGGCAGAATCGCCCGGTCGCGAGTTTAACCCTTTGTTTTTGTGTGGCGGCGTTGGATTGGGCAAAACCCATTTAATGCAGGCGATCGGGCATTGTCGCTTAGAAATTTGCCGCAACTCACGGGTTTTTTACGTGTCTACGGAGCAATTTACCAACGATTTGATCACTGCGATCCGGCGCGACAGCATGCAGAGCTTTCGGGAACACTATCGCGCGGCAGACGTGCTGCTCGTGGATGACATCCAGTTCATTGAAGGGAAAGAATATACTCAAGAAGAATTTTTTCACACGTTTAATACGTTGCATGAGGCAGGAAAACAGGTTGTGATAGCGTCCGATCGCCCCCCCAACCAGATTCCTCGACTGCAAGAGCGGCTTTGCTCCCGGTTTTCCATGGGTTTAATTGCCGACATTCAATCGCCCGACCTAGAAACCCGAATGGCGATTCTACAAAAGAAAGCTGAGTATGAAAACATGCGTCTGCCCCGCGATGTAATTGAATATATCGCTTCTAGCTACACTTCCAACATTCGAGAGTTGGAAGGCGCGTTGATTCGGGCAGTTGCCTATATTTCTATCTCCGGTCTTCCCATGACGGTCGCCAATATTTCGCCTGTGCTGAACCCACCGGTGGAACAAGTAGAAGCGTCCCCTGCGGAAGTCATGACCATCATTGCAGAGAACTTTAATGTACCCATTGAAGAGTTGAAGGGTCATTCTCGCCGCCGGGAGGTCAGTACAGCCCGACAGATTGGCATGTACCTGATGCGCCACCACACGGGGCTAAGTCTGCCCAAAATTGGCGAAGTGTTTGGCGGCAAAGACCATACGACCGTGATGTATAGCTGCGATAAGATTGCCCAACTCAAAGAAAATGATACTTCAATGGCGCAAACCCTGCGTCAGTTAAGCGATCGCATTAACCAAGCGAGTCAATCCCGCAACAAACCCTAAAAAATTGCTGCTTATTAAAACAGTCTGAGTCAAGCAGATTTCAGACTGTTTTATGCTGTGGATTATTCTGATTGATCAGGTTGACTTATCAACAAAGAATTGGAGTTTTCCCCAGAAAATTGGACTGATGGTGTTTAAATTATGTTTGGCTAATTTAGCTTTTCCCCACTTTAGGCAAATCAAGGTAGTAAATTTTTGCGTTTAAAGAATGTAAACTTCTGTAAAGTGAGCGATCGCCTGTGGAAAAGCCCCCTGATTTCTGTGGATAAACCTGTGGAAAATCGGTTGATAACGATCTAGCGATCGTGGAAAGACTTGCTAAGTATAAATACTCTGTGGAAATACCCCGTTTTTTTCCACAAGTTATCCACAGGTGAAAATGGATGTGATCCCTAGCACACTTTGATCTGACGATCTTTTCCACAGTTTCCACAGCCTCTACTACTACTGTTTAAATAAGTTTTTCTTAAGTCCGGATTAATCTTAGCAACGCCCAAAAATCGGGAAATAGGCTCAGGTGGATCGTTTCGAGCAACAGTGGTAGGATCTCCAGACAACGACTTCAGAGCGCCTTCAAATGAAACTGGTCTGCACCCAAAACAGCCTTAGCACAAGCCTTTCTCTGGTTAGCCGCGCTGTTTCTACCCGCCCCACGCATCCAGTTTTAGCCAACGTGCTGCTTGTTGCCAACGCCGAAACCCAGCAAGTCAGCCTCAGCGCCTTCGATTTGAGCTTGGGCATTCAAACCAGTTTTGCTGCAACTGTGGAAACCGAAGGAACCCTGACCCTACCTGCCAAACTGCTGACCGACATCGTGTCCCGCTTGCCCGAAGGAGACATCACCCTAGAAAATGACTCTGAGGACGACGCTAGCTTTCTGACGACCCTTACCTGTTCCTCCGGTCGCTATCAGGTGCGCGGCATGAGTGCCGAAGAGTTTCCTGAACTGCCTACCGTCACCGATGGCGAGAGCTTGCATCTTCCTTCTGAGGCAATGCTAGATGGGTTGAGAGGTGCCCTGTTTGCTGCCAGTGCCGATGAAACAAAGCAGGTTCTCACGGGGGTTCACCTGACTTTGGCAGCGGAAGAGTTGGAGTTTGCCGCCACGGATGGACATCGCTTGTCGGTCGTGCAAACGACAAATGTGGACGATGAAGGCAACCGAGCCAAAAATAGCACGGCTGACGATGCTGAAGCCTTGGATGTAACGATTCCGGCAAAGGCGCTACAAGAGCTTGCCAAGATGCTGGAGCGGCAAACGGGTAGTTCGGTTGCAGTGAAGCTCGATCGCAACCAGGTGATTTTTGAATGGGTGGATCAACGACTCACCAGTCGCTTACTGGAAGGGCAATATCCCAACTATCGCCAACTGATTCCCCGCCAGTTTACTCACCAAACCACCGTCGATCGCCGCCTATTTCTCAGTTCCCTAGAGCGCATTGCAGTCTTGGCAGACCAAAAAAACAACATCGTTAAACTGACCGTAGACACGGCTAATCAGGCAATGTCGCTGTCGGTAGATGCACCCGACGTAGGCAGCGGTAAAGAAACCATTCCGGCTCAGATTACCGGCGAAGATATGGCGATCGCCTTCAACGTCAAATACCTGCTCGACGGCTTAAAAGCCCTCAACACGAGCGAAATCCAGCTTCAGTTCAACACCCCCACCAGTCCCGCTATCCTGACTCCCCTGGGCGGCTTAAAGATGACCTACCTTGTCATGCCTGTCCAAGTAAGATCATAAGTTTGAATGGCTACAACCCCGTCGAAATTGAAACTAAGATCTATTCAAAGTTAAGTCACAAAATGCTCCTTCATAAGATTCAGCTTCATGCAGTTGTTTGTCTGTAAGTCCTTTTGTATTTGTTAAATTGACATTTCGTAAGGAAGCTTGGTAAAAGCTAGTTCCGTAGACTTTAGCGTCTGAAAGCACTGCTCCATTCAAGTTTGCACCTCCAAACTTAGCATTTTGTAAATTTGCTTTCATAAAGTCTGCTTCTTGTAAATCTGCTCCTCCTAAATCAGCCTCTTTCAAATTTGCTTCTATAAAGATCACCTTTTTTAAATTGGCATGGGAAAACCTCGCCTCTATCAAGTTTGCTCCGCCCAAATTTGCTTCTTGCAATTTAGCTTTAACAAAATTGGCATTACGTAAGTTAGCTCCAACAAAATTAGCTTGACGTAAATCGGCATCGCAAAAACGAGACTCTCTCATGTCTACAAATGCTAGATCAGCCCATTGGAGGTTAGAACTCAATAAATCAATTCCTGTTAATTGAGAATTAGCAGGAACTTCTAAACCTGGTAGGTCTATTCCGTTCAAGTTAAGGCGGAATGGTTCTAATGAATGTCCATAAAAATGCCTTCGTCTAGATAAAACAACCAATACGGTTTGAATATCTGTTTCTGGTGTACCAGAAATTTTCCAGACTCTCTGCCACTTGTCCGCATATTTTTCCAGAGTTGAACTTTTTGAAATTGCTCTTATTGCAGTAGGCGATTGCTCTCTTACATAGGCTGTCAAAGTTTCCATCACTTGCCAGTAGTATTTTTCTTCTGCATCCTTCGCAATTTGTTCCAATGCATAAATGCCGCCTAAGCGAGTGTGAATATTGTTATTACCCAATTGTTCAACGGCTTTGCTGAAGCGTTCAGCAACTTGTTTTTCTTGAGTCGCTTTCAGATTCCGCCATGCAATGTAAGCGGCAGCAGCGGCAAAAAGTCCTCCTGCCCCTTGAACTAAAACTGTTCGAGCAGCATTTTCTGCATCCAGCTTAGATTTTTCCAGGGCTGCAATTTCTTTTGGATCAACTGCTTGCTTGGATTTTTTGAGGACATCAATTTGCTTCTGAATGGGCTGTACCTGTAATTGTGGGATCTTCCAAATGCTAAGTACAACAAGAATTATCAAAAATCCAGCGGAGGTGATCAGGAACTTTTGAACTGTGAAGGATTTCAGCATTTAACAAAATAAGGTTTGGTTCAAACTGATAACCTTAAATACATCTGTATTATTCAATTTCCTAGAAGATAACAGACTCTTTGTGAGAGTTGCCCCTTTACCTAAAATTGAGGCAAGATAAAGCCGCGATCGCTCAACCCATGAAAGCACTCAAAGGTTCTCAAAGCTTCGAGTCGATGGAGGACGAACCATTTTCTGCTAATTCATCCTCGCCCCATTCCTCCAACCAATTACCGTCAATATCCTCGACATACAGATCCACGAAATTCACACCATGTTCCAGCCAGTCTTGCTGCATTTGCCTAGAAGCGGCGAGAGCTTCGGCAAAACTGGGAAGGTTCGATGATGATTGAGGTTTGTTGTTGGATGGCATGGATCTAGCCTTGAGAACGGCAGTAGATTTGAGTTCCTTTTCTTATGAAACTTTTTGGTAAGTGCCTGGTTCTAGAATATCGCTGTTTTCCAGCGCCAGAGTCGCCAGTTGCTGAATGTAATCTGGAACTCCAGGGTTATAGCTAACGAACAGCCCTCTCTCTATTCTCCAAGTTTGCAGCGTGGTTTTCCAGTCTTCATACTTTTGTTGAGAATATTCATCCGATAACATAGTGATTTGGGTGCAAAGCGATCGCTGCTGCCGATGACTCACAATCAAATCGGTTGCCATTGATAGATCGGCAATGTAACGGTGCAAGAATTCCCCCTCCTGTTGTTTTACGGCTTTGGCAATGGATTTAATGGTCGAATCATCTGCCTGACTAAATACTCCAGTCATCAGTTTTTGCCGCCAAACATAAAACTTGGGATCATTTTCTTCCAGCCATCGGGGAAATAATTCACCGAACCAATACTGCTCAGGAGAAGTCAGTTGAAGTAATGCAACCCGTTGATCGTCCCCTGAATGTTCAGTTTTGAGAGCTAACCAAAGCTTGGCATCCATAATCACTTCCAGCAAAAAAGCCATCACAACTCGTTTTGCTGTTAATGCTCCAGGTTTCAAATCTTTGATCCAGCGATCTATTTCTTCCAACCGTTTTGCCAATGCAGGATCGATATTTGTGGCTTCCTGAATTAACCGTTTGAGTTCTTCTTGAACATCCTTGCCTTGCAACGTGGACTCCTCAAAAGACAATAGACTCACACGCTATTTTGACAGGAAGAAGGGATGAACGCTTACTGTTGCTCTAAACCTTTTTGAACACTTTGTACTCCTTGCGGTAGAGATACGATCGCGTAGAGATGGGCACAGCAGTAAATAATCCTCCTGCCCCTTCACTTGAAATTGAAGTAAGCCAAAGTGGCGATCGGGAAAGGGCATAAACGAGAAAAAGGAACCATCTATTACGGTTACCGCAATATTTTCCAGTTCTGGCAGTCTAGAAATCACCTTGGGGATTGTAAAGTGGCTTAAAAGAAGAATATAGTGTGTTGAGAAATTGGCAATGGAAACCGAGCCACCTGCATATGAAGCCTGGAGGTCCTGTGAAATTTAAACTGCCCTCCAAGGGAATGCTATCGCCGAATAGATCAAACGATCCACTTAAGTACTACTATGCACTCCTAGTATCCGAGCTTTTTATCAGCAGAATTAACACTACTTGAAGCGAGCAAGTGAAAGGCAGATTTCCATAGACACACAGTTGAGTAAGACAAGTATCCAACTGTGGATGTATGATCATGACCAGAAAATGATTTGCTATCTGGCTGAGGCAAATTGTTAAGGCAAATTAGTGGTGGAGTGTTAGGAGTGATGAAGTTATCAGTTGTGATTCCTGCTCATAATGAAGAGGATTGTATATACGACACCGTATATAATATTGTAAGTAAACTTCAGACTGAAAGAATTCTCCATGAAGTTGTCATTGTTAACGACAACAGTACGGATAATACGAAGAAAATTTGTCAGCAATTAGCGCTAGAGTTTCCAACCGTTCGACATGTTGATAATCATCCTCCCAACGGTTTTGGATTTGCAGTACGGCGTGGGTTGGCAGAGTTTGAAGGGGATGCCGTTGCCATTGTCATGGCAGATGCTTCGGATGACCCGGAAGATCTTCTTGCAGGATATTACAAGCTAATCGAAGGATACGACTGTGTATTTGGCTCCCGCTTTATTAAAGGTGGAAAAGTAGTCGATTATCCTTTTCACAAGCTTTTCATTAATCGATTAGCCAACTTGTTTATTAAAGTGTTGTTTGGTTTGCGTTACAACGACACGACTAACGCTTTTAAGCTGTACCGACGGGAAGTGATTGAAGGGGTGCAGCCCATCTTAAGTCATCATTTTAACCTCACAGTAGAATTACCTTTAAAGGCATTAGTTCGAGGCTATTCCTACGCTGTAATTCCGATCCGTTGGTACAACCGACAAACGGGAATTTCTAAGTTGAAGATTAAGGAGATGGGTAGCCGTTATCTATTCATCGTCCTTTACGTTTGGCTAGAAAGACATTTATCCCGTGGAGATTATTACTGTAGTAAAAACTATGACAAGGCTCAAGTGAATGTCTGAGACTGTTCTGATACCGGGCGGAGCGGGATTTGTGGGTAGCTCTCTTGCTCTGGGTCTGAAGCGAATGTATCCTGACTGGAAAATTATTTGTCTAGACAATTTGCGAAGACGTGGCTCTGAGTTGAATTTATCTAGATTCAAGCAAGCGGATGTGCAGTTTGTCCATGGAGATGTGCGATCGCCCTCTGATCTTGATCCATCCACCTTTCCGGTCAGTACTATCATCGACTGTTCAGCGGAGCCGTCTGTTCTGGCAGGATTTAGTTCGCCTCAATATGTATTGCAAACGAACCTGCTGGGCACTATTAATCTGCTGGAACTGGCTCGGCAAACCCAAAGCCGTCTGCTGTTTCTGTCTACTAGTCGGGTTTACCCCATTCATGCTCTCAAGTCTCTAACGCTTAAGGAACTGCCCACCCGCTTTGAACTAGCGGACGATCAGGCACTACCAGGGGCTTCAGCTTTGGGAATCTCGGAGGAGTTTGGCTTGCAGGGAGCGCGATCGCTCTATGGCACTACCAAACTTGCATCTGAACTGCTGATTGAAGAATACCGGGACGCTTACCGCATTCAGGCAATCATCAATCGATGTGGTGTGCTGACGGGTCCTTGGCAAATGGGCAAAGTCGATCAGGGTGTATTTGTGCTTTGGGTTGCGGCTCACTATTTTCAAAAATCCCTCAGCTACATTGGCTTTAACGGCACGGGAAAGCAGGTTAGAGATTTACTCCATATCAGTGACTTGCTGGCGCTGGTTGATTATCAGCTAACTCACTTTGCTGATCTAGACGGCGAAATCTTTAACGTCGGCGGTGGCATCCACAACAGCCTATCCCTGCTAGAAACCACTCAACTGTGTCAAGAAATTACTGGGCAAACGATTCCTGTAGATCCTTTGCTAGAAGAGCGCCTCGGCGATGTGCCCGTTTTTGTGACCGATTCTTCCAAGGTCATTGCAAAGACCGGGTGGAAGCCTGCAATCGATCCAAAAGCGACGTTGCAAGATATTTATCGATGGATAGTTGATAATGAATCGCTTTTGAAGTCTGTGCTTTTCTGAAGACATTGGAACCTGCCATGCTGGCTCACAAGTTTTTGCATCGACCGCTAACATTACTTATTTCTTCGATTCTGCTAGTGGGTCTGCTAGTGGGCATCGTACTGACCCTTATTTGTGGATCAGACCAGGTTTTAGTTCCCGGCAGCACTGGTTATACCATCACCGGAGAGTTTGCTGTTCAGAGAACGCCCGCGATGAAACGAAGTTCTGTAAAAGCAGTTGAAGCAGAGAGCAAAGACATTATTTTGTGGGGGTCAGGAATTAATAATGAAGATAAAAGTACTGGAACACTCACTTCTCCCTCATTTCAAGCGCCAGCTATTCTGAGTCTTTTTGTTGCTGGTTGGACAAATGGTAATGGCAACAAGCTAGCTGCAAAACGGATTGATACGGGGGAGCAGTTTCAACTGAAAGCAGCAGATACGGGCGATCGCTGGGAAAAATTGCACTGGTTTTTGCCCGTATCCTGGTACGGACATCCGATGCAAATCATTGCTGTGGATGGCAATCAAAAATCTTATGGATGGATAGGAATTAGCTCACCATCGCAGGTAAGTTTTTTGAGTTTGTTAAAGAGCCAAATTTCAGCCATTTCCTTTGCACCCTTCTATATCTTTTATTTTGCTCTTTTCCTAACTCCAGGGTTACTCATAGGCGCATCTATCATTCAACGACAGAGCCTTCACCCTGCATTTACAGTTATTTTGGCAGTAGCTATCAGTTCATTGATCGGTTACGTAACTTTTTGGGTTTATTTCTTCAACTACATCGCAGGGTTTATTTTTAGTGTTCTTGTTCTTTTATTCACTGTGGCGGGGTTAGTGCGGCTGTTCACAAAAAAGCCTTTTGCTAAATCAATTGCCCAGCCGCTTGCGTCTGTAGATACAATCTTCCCGATTTTGATAATGCTGGCGGTTGGTTTAGCATACCTATCAGTGCTGTACCTGATTGACGCAGGAGATTCACCAATATCTAGTGCCCAGGTGCGTTTCTTCGCAGTATTTCCCCCCGACAATGGGCTGCCTAAAATGTTTGCCGATAGGCTTTATAGAGGGCAAGATCCGCGCTCTTTGTTTGGAGAATGGTTAAGCAGCGATCGCCCGCCGCTACAAACAGGCATTACCCTTGTTCAACGACCCATCGCTTTTCTCAGCGGCTCGGATGTCGGGCTGCACTATCAAATAATCGGCACAATTGCTCAATCTGCCTGGATAGCGGCTTTGTGGGCGGTGTGCCGCAACATCCGCCTTTCAGGATGGCAAATTGCGATCGCCCTTGCGTTTTCGACCTTTTCTGGATTCTTCTTATTCAACAGTGTGTACGTTTGGCCCAAGCTACTCGCCGGAGCCTTGATGGTGTTTGCCTTTGCTCTCCTGATGCCAGCGGTGTATGAGTCCCGCCGCCCAACTACGGTTGAGGCAGGCTTAGCGGCAGGATCGGCGGCATTAGGGCTGCTTGCTCACGGTGGAGTGATTTTCACCCTACCTGCGATCGCCTTGATGCTAGTTCGCCCCCGGTGCTTTCCGGGAGTCCGTCAAATTCTCATCGGTTGTCTCATATTTGGGTTAACGTTAGCTCCTTGGGTTGCCTATCAGAAATTTTATGAACCCCCAGGCGATCGCTTAATGAAATGGCATCTTGCTGGAGTGATTGATGTTGATTCTCGCTCCTTTTCTCAAGCCTTCAAAGACGGTTATCAGCAGTTAAGTTTTGCTCAAATGGCTAATAACAAATGGGAAAACTTCAAGATGCTTATAGGGAGTCCCATATCAGATGGCAAAAATGAATACGCAGCCAGAGAGAAAGATTTTTTTCACCTCTTCAGGGCGTTGGGTGTGCTTAACATCGGTTGGCTAATCTGGTTAGCATCCCCCTTTTTGAAACGGCTTAATTCCCAGGTAGATGTTAAACGGGTTCATTTAGTTTTGAGCGTTGGAGTATGGAGTGTAGTCGTTTGGATTTTGGCGATGTTTGGTCCTGGAACAACCAGCATTCACCAAGGTTCCTATGCGACAATGATTCTGCTATTTGTAGGATTAGCAACACTATTAACTAAACTTCCTCGTTGGGTATGCTACTTGCTGTTGGCGTTTCAAAGTGTTGTGTTCGTGACGAATTGGGTAATAACCAGTTCAGTTAGTACGAGCGATCGCCTGATTGTAGCGCCTAATATTTTTATGCTGGGTTTAATGGTTATTTCCACAGGAGGAATAATCTGGATATTCTATCAGTTGGCTAAACAACGGTTTGAAATTGAAATTGAAAACACCCCCATTATTCATCCCCTATTAACGGAATAATCATCCTATGCCCACAGTTTTAATTACTGGTTCTGCTGGACTGATTGGCTCTGAATCAGTTCGTTTTTTTGCTCAACTTGGCTTTAGTATCATTGGCATTGACAATGACTTGCGATCTTACTTTTTTGGTGAGTCTGCTTCAACTCAATGGAATCGAGATCTGCTCAAAGATAAATATGGAGAGCAATATCGCCACTATGATTTGGATATTCGCGATCGCGATGCCATTGAACGCATCTTTAACGATCATTCCACCGACATCAACTTGATCATTCACACCGCTGCCCAACCCTCTCATGACTGGGCAGCCAATGACCCACACACCGACTTCACCGTCAACGCCAACGGAACGCTCGTATTGCTAGAGGCAACCCGTAAACACTGCCCCGATGCAGTGTTTATTTTCACATCTACGAATAAGGTGTATGGCGATCTACCCAACTTCTTGCCCTTACAAGAACTGGAAACTCGCTGGGAAATTGCCCCCGATCACCCCTACTGGCTGGGAATTGACGAGTCCATGAGCATTGACCAGTCGAAACATTCTCTGTTTGGTGCTTCTAAAGTGGCTGCGGATGTATTGGTGCAGGAGTATGGCAGATATTTCAATATGAAAACCGCCAGCTTTCGGGGAGGCTGTTTGACCGGACCGGCTCACTCAGGCGCGAAACTCCATGGCTTTTTAGCCTATCTAATGAAATGCACAGTCACGGATGAGCCGTACACCATTTTTGGCTACAAGGGCAAGCAAGTGCGGGACAATATTCACAGCTATGACTTGGTGAATGCGTTCTATCACTTTTATCAAAAACCACGTTGCGGTGAGGTGTATAACATCGGTGGTTCTCGCCATAGCAACTGTTCCATGCTAGAAGCGATCGCCCAATGTGAAGCACTAACGGGCAAAGTATTGCAGCATACCTATGCCGAAGATAACCGCTCAGGCGATCACATCTGGTACATCTCTGATGTGAGAAAGTTTCAGTCCCATTACCCAACTTGGCAGTATCAATACGGCTTACAAGACATCCTGAAAGACATTTACACGGCACAGATCACCAGAGCCATTTGAAGCCCAATCAGGATGGAACTTAAGGAATCAGACAGATAGCTATTCCACTTTTAGCGTTGGTTCACCATTTAACTTGATGAACTGCTGGCTATTCGGTTCGTATGTCCAAGCTGTCAACACTCGCTCACCTGGAGGTAATAATTCTGGTGAAAACGACACTTCCCACCGCGATCGAGCGTAGCGATTTGTTCGCAGCGCTTTCGCTACATCAGGGCTGGGTAACCGGACATGAGCATTGGCAAAGAAAGCATCTGGCTCGTGTTCAGGATTTCTATGGTGGCTGAGTAACACTAATTGGGACGGCTGCACTTGCTTTGGTAAAACTGCCCAACCATTCACGGTCACTGCTTCACAATTAATACATTTTCTTTTCACAACGGCTGGAGTTTGGCTGGTCGGTGGATTATCAATATAGCCATGAACCTGATCAGGGATTTCCACAAACTCAATTGGCTTTTGGGGAAAATGTCTAAAACCAATTTGATTCAGTACTTTTGCCCGATCGCTGACGGTATTGGCATCTGGATACATTAATTGAAGACAGTTATCCGGCGATCGATCAATGTAATCTGCAACCTCTAAACACGCTTGACCATGGAGCAATCGCGATCGAAGTTTTGTTGCAGACGGAATTGAATTAATTGAAGTAATCAAGACCAAAAGCGTCAAAATACTTCCAATCAATGGCTTGATTGAAGCAAACCGTAACTTTAATATACTGCTCAATTGGATTGGCGAATCCAGCCAATTTTCAACCCCATCTTTAGTATTTATTAAAGCTAAGCGCCATAACTGCACCAAGGCAATGACTAACAAAATTCCCACTGTAAAATACCGACTTGCACTGGCTTGGTCAACCCCAAAACCCGATCTGCCAACCGTTGTCATTAAAGAAAACAAAACTGTGAAACATCCTAGTGAAAGCCAGGGTGCAGCATCTTTAGAAAACTGTGAGCCAAATCGTTTGAGATAGAAAATTACAAAAAAAATGAAATTAAGTAAAATCGCCAACCCTCCTTCAGCCGCAAAGCTGGAGCGATGAAGGAGAGGCGAACCCAGCAATGTAAGAAAATACTCTAACGATAGAAAAGGTTTTTCTAAAAAAGACAATACACTAGGATGACCAGAAGGCTTGTGATAATCAATCAGGTAAAGATAACAAGCCGTTATAAATAGGAGTGTCCATATTGAGCCAACTTTTCTTAGTTGGCGGTCGTCTTTACAGCAAATGATCAGTGATGGAATAACAGCCAGCCAGACTAATAACCCATGGGCAGATGAAAAAGTTGCAACCGTACACGCCAGAGCCGCTACAGTTAATCGAACCCATAGCGCCAAATTGAGACTCACGGAAAGGACTAAAATTGCGATCGCCAGACAAACATTCATGAAAAACCAGGCGATCTGAAAGCCCCACATCCAGTTTTCCCACTGACCCACTGAAAATACAATTAAGCAAGTTGAAATGTTGGCTAGATGAAAAGAGCGATTGTGCTGCACTGTTTGATCAAAGGAAATTTTGTAGAGTAATAAAAACGCGATCGCGGCAAGCACTACATTCAGATAGAGTTCCCATTGAATATTCCAGCTTGATATAAACGCGAGAACACTAATAATTAACTTTGGGAACAGAATTCGATGCTCATTATGTTGAGCAAAAAAATCTTGAAATGTTGCTTCTCCAGCAGCAATGCGTTGAAATAAACCGACTAATTCCCATTGATCCCAGTAGGGAACATTCACGCCAAAGGTTGCAACAAACCACAACAAAAAGGCAAATGGAAGCAGATAAATAACCAGTAAAAATGCAGAAGATCGAGCTGAAAAATTTACCTTGGAAAGAATCTGCATGCTGTGGGACGACGAAGTTTCAATGTAACTGCTCCAACCAATCTTTACCTGACAGGATAAGTAGCGATGTTGCCGATATTATAGCCGTACTGATCTAAAACCATGAGAGGATGTCTTAAAAGGTAGCCGAGAAGGCTGAAACCCGCATTCTTTCGTTAAGACACAACGCCTGAAATGCCGATTCTTTCATGAATGAAGCATCCTCCAGGGGACTTCTCAGACATCTGCCCAAGGGCGACGACAAGGAGAATTCCACCCGCGATCGTGATCCCTAACAGCGGAAGATCAAAAGACTGTGGCAAAATAAACGGGATGTATTCTGCTTCCTACCTAAGTGCCCCTCTAAAATTTTATGACTAAGTTTGTATTTGTTACCGGTGGTGTTGTCTCTAGTATCGGTAAAGGCATTGTGGCTGCAAGTTTGGGGCGGTTGCTCAAGTCACGCAACTACTCGGTTTCAATTCTCAAGCTAGACCCTTATATCAATGTCGATCCGGGCACAATGAGTCCGTTTCAGCATGGTGAAGTGTTTGTTACGGAGGATGGCGCAGAAACCGATTTAGATTTGGGGCACTATGAGCGCTTTACTGACACGTCGATGTCGCGCTTAAACAGCGTCACTACCGGGTCTATTTATCAGGCAGTGCTAAATCGGGAGCGGCGAGGAGATTACCAAGGCGGCACGGTGCAGGTGATTCCGCACATCACGAATGAGATTAAGGATCGAGTGCTGCGGGTGGCAAAAAATACGAATCCTGACGTGGTGATTACCGAGATTGGCGGCACGGTGGGCGATATTGAATCGTTGCCATTTTTGGAGGCGATTCGCCAGTTTCGTAAGGATGTGGGGCGGCAACATGCATTGTATATGCATGTAACGTTGGTGCCGTGGATTCCCGCAGCAGGCGAGATGAAAACCAAGCCGACTCAGCATTCGGTGAAGGAACTGCGATCGATTGGGATTCAGCCAGATATGCTGGTTTGTCGCAGCGATCGCCCGTTGCCAGAAGGCTTTAAGGAAAAAGTGTCGGGCTTTTGCGATGTGGCAGCGGAATGTGTGATTTCTTGCCCTGATGCCAACAGTATTTATGAAGTACCTTTGTTGCTGGAACGGGAAGGCTTAGCCCATCAAGCCCTAGAGCTATTGCAACTCGAACAACGGGAGCCTGATTTAACCCAGTGGGCACGATTGGTCGATCGCCTGTATCATCCAACCAAGCGCGTCGAAATTGCGATTGTGGGTAAATATGTGCGTTTGGGCGATGCCTACTTATCCGTGATGGAAGCATTGCGCCATGCGGCGATTGAGCTAGATAGCGACCTCAGTATTCGATGGGTCAATTCTGAAGATATTGAGGCTCAGGGTGCCGAACAATTTTTGCAAGGTGTGGACGGCATTATCGTTCCCGGCGGTTTTGGTGCCCGTGGGATTGATGGCAAAGTTGCGGCAGTCCACTATGCGCGATCGCACCAAATTCCCTTTTTAGGGTTGTGCCTAGGGATGCAATGTTCTGTGATTGAATGGGCACGCCACCTTGCTCACTTAGAGGATGCCAATAGTTCAGAATTTAACGCTGATGCTCAGAACCCAGTGATCAATTTATTGCCAGAACAGCAAGATGTTGTAGATTTGGGTGGCACTATGCGGCTAGGGCTATATCCCTGCCGGCTTGCACCCAATACCCTTGCGTTCAGTTTGTATCAAGAAGAAGTGATTTACGAGCGTCATCGTCATCGCTATGAGTTTAATAACGCCTATCGCAATCTACTCATAGAGTCGGGGTATGTGATCAGCGGCACCTCACCCGATGGGCGTTTAGTCGAAATTGTTGAGCTTTCCAATCATCCCTTCTTTATTGCTAGCCAATTTCATCCAGAGTTTCAGTCTCGCCCCAGCCTGCCCCATCCGTTGTTCAAGGGACTTATCCGAGCATCCCTTGCCCAACGAGAGCTAGCGTCAACTAAAAACTACGTTTCTGAGGCACCTAACATCGCCGTAAACCGACAAGATTCCTCTGCCTTTATTGCTCCGGCTGAAGTCTCTTAATCAATAGTCAATTGCCACGCCAGTTTTGCTGCACCTACCATGCCTGCTTGATTGCCCAATTCTGCCTTTAAGAGTTGCAATCCAGCGCGGGAGCAAGGAAGAACCCGTCGTTCTAGCTCAGCCTGAATTGACGGAAAAAATAGGTCGGCGCTGGCGCTAACCCCACCGCCAATGATGACGGCTTCGGGTGACAGGACGTAGAGCAAACTGGCTATTCCAGCGCCCAAATCATGCCCATAATGCTGCCAAAATTCCAAGGCTTTAGCATCCCCCGCGATCGCCATTGCGCCCAGGGTATCGGGTTCTAATCCAGTGCGGCGGCGAATTGCCTGCACCGAGGCGTATTGTTCCAAAGATCCTTGATTGCCGCTGTTGCAGGCAGGTCCATCAGGGTTGAGGGTGATCAGTCCTAGTTCGCCTGCGGTGCCGTGGTGCCCGACAAATAGTCTACCGTCTAGAATAATGGCTCCGCCTACGCCCGTGCCTAAAGTCAACAAAATCAGGTTGCGAAACCAGCGCCCTGCACCCAGCCAAGCTTCGCCCATTCCAGCACAGTTCGCATCGTTGGCGACGGTGGTGGGTAGCCCAGTCTTTGCTTCAATCCAATCCGCTAGCGGTATATCATGCCAGTCCTTTAAGTTAATGGCAACTCTGGCAATTCGCCCTGTAGCATCAGCGGGACCCGGAGTTCCAATCCCGATCGCCTGTGCTTGGTGCGTTGGGTCGAGTTGGGCGATCGCCGCCAGCATTGCTGTGACCACGGCTTCTGGGGTAGACGGTTGGGGCGTGGGCACCGTTAACGACTGCAAGCACGCTCCATCGTGACTAAATCGCCCTAGCTTAATCGCCGTTCCCCCTAAATCAATCCCCAAAACCTGCGGACACGGCTTCAGCGTTGCCTGCGACTCCTTTAACTCACTCTTCATCAATGGCACTCCATCATGCGCGGCTAGCTTGCCATTTTAAGCGAATGTATGACCGCTTTAAGAGGAGCAACCGCGATCGCGAATCTAAAGGTTGCTTGCATCCGTTGCCTGAGGAGCCAGCAAATCCCGAACATTCGGTTGAGTCGTTAGGCTTACGGGTCTCAAACTGCGAGACAACAGCCTAGGTTTACTTTTGAGCAGCATTGTCGTAATTTTGGCGGCATGAGCTATTTCAGGTTTCCATAGCTGCTGGGTCGTATGGTGAACCAATCCGGTAGAGATCCCGGCAAATGATGTCAAACTGGCTGCAAAGAATCCGGCAATCTGAAATTTCACTGAATACCTCTTTGCCCAAATGGATAAATAATGGCTAGGAAAAACTGCATTTATTCCTAACTATTGGTTGACGGGTGAATGTTCCTGTCTTTGCTTCCCCCATAGTTTTTAGGATGCGATATTTGTTGCTCAAGAAGCATCAGGAGTTTTACAGGACTTTATGCCAAAGTTTCCAAAACAACCGCGTTTCTACTGGGCGCGATCGCCCTTAAAATCAGGACATGCAAAATCAACCCACTTCACCCAAAATTCCTAACTGCACCTGGCAGCGCCCTATCGGTTTGGGCTGGGAAACTCCCTACACCGTTCGCTATCCCAGCAACCTAGATGATGGCCCTTGGCATGGGATGCCCCTGGGCGGATTTGGAGCCGGCTGCATCGGGCGATCGCATCGGGGCGACTTTAGCCTGTGGCATATCGACAGCGGCGAACACGTCTTTCAAACCATGCCAGCCTGCCAGTTCAGCCTTTTTGAGCAAGTTGGCGATCAATCCCAATCCTACGGATTATCCACAGAACCGCCAGAAGACGGAAGTTTAAGCACCTGGCAATGGTATCCAGCCAGTCAAGGAACAGGCAATAGGGAACAGGACACGGACGATGGGTCATCAACACCTCACCTGAAACCTGAAACCGGTCACCCGGCACCTTCTACAGGCACCTATCACGCCCTCTATCCCCGCAGTTGGTTTGTTTACGAGAATGTGTTTCAGGCAAGCTTAACCTGCGAACAGTTTTCGCCAATCTTGCCCGATAACTATCAGGAAACCAGCTATCCCGTTGCGATCTTCGAGTGGACGGCGCACAACCCCACCGATCAGCCCATCACCCTTAGTATTATGCTGACTTGGCAAAATATGGTGGGCTGGTTCACCAATGCTTCTAAGTCTCCAGAAGTGAAGCTGCGCGATGATGGTAGCCCCGTATACGAGTATCAGCCCCGGCTAGGAGAAAGCACCGGGAATGTAAATCGCTGGGTGAAAGAGGGAACGCAAGTTGGGATCGTGATGGGACGAGGGAATAATGGAGCGGCTTCACAGCCTGCTGAAGGCGATGGACAGTGGGCGATTCTCGTGGGAGATCCGCAAAGCGGAATCGCGGTTGAACCGATCGCTAACACCGAAGTTTTTTATCAGACCCGCTGGAATCCAGTAGGCGATGGTGCTGAAGTATGGCGCTCTTTTTCTCAAAATGGCTCATTGCCCAATCGAGAGGATGCAACTACCGCAAAATCGGGGGAACAGATTGCCGCCGCGATCGCGGTGCGGTTCACCTTGCAACCGGGGGAAACTCAGCAGATTCCTTTCACCCTAAGCTGGGATTTTCCGGTGATGGAGTTTGCCCAAGGCGTGGAGTATTTTAAGCGCTACACCGATTTTTTTGATCGCAGCGGCAAGAATGCTTGGGCGATCGCTCACACTGCCCTAGAACACTACCAAACCTGGCAACAGCAGATTCAAACCTGGCAACAGCCTATTTTAGAAAAGCCATTGCCCGACTGGTTCAAAATGGCGCTGTTTAATGAACTGTATATCCTGACGGATGGCGGCACCCTATGGAGTGCGGCAACCGAGCAAGATCCGGTCGGGCAATTCGCGGTGTTGGAATGCATCGACTACCGCTGGTATGAAAGCTTAGATGTCAGACTTTACGGTTCCTTTGGTCTGCTAATGCTGTTCCCGGAACTGGAAAAAGCAGTGATTCGCGCCTTTGCCCGTGCCATTCCTGCCAGCGACGATCGCACCCGTGTAATCGGCTACTACATGACCATTGGCGCAGATAGCCCCATGGCGGTTCGCAAAACTGCTGGAGCCACTCCCCATGATCTCGGCGCACCCAACGAACATGTCTGGGAGAAAACCAACTACACCAGCTATCAAGATTGCAATCTGTGGAAAGATTTGTCCTGCGATTTTGTCCTGCAAGTCTATCGCGCCTTTTTGCTGACTGACCCAAGCGATATCAGCTTTTTGCAAGAGTGCTGGGGGGCAATTTCCCAAACGATGCATTACCTCAAACGCTTCGATCAAAACTTCGATGGCATTCCCGAAAACTCCGGTGCCCCCGATCAAACCTTTGATGATTGGAAACTTCAGGGAATCAGCGCCTATTGTGGCGGTTTGTGGTTAGCCGCCTTGGAAGCCGCGATCGCGATCGGTCGCATCCTTGCTGAAAACACCGCCGACATCCGCCTACTCACCAACCTATCCAACGACATTGGTAACTTCCAACTTTGGCTAGAACAATCTTCTCCTCTGTACCAAGAAAAGCTGTGGAACGGGCAATATTACCGGATTGACAGCGACAGCGGTTCCGATATTGTCATGACCGATCAACTCTGTGGACAGTTCTACGCCCGGTTGTTGCACCTCCCCGACATCGTGCCCTGCGATCGTGCCCAAACCACCCTCCGCACAATCTACGATGCCTGTTTCATAAAATTCAACGATTATCTAAAATCTGGCAACCTGCAAGCCCAACAATTCACCACTGTCCAAGAAGCTCGCCTAGCAGAACAGCAAACGCTGAAAACAGCCGCTCAATTCGACACCCGACATTCACCCTTCAACACTTCTTTACTTCCCATTGGAGCCGCCAACGGAGTTCGACCCGACGGCACCCCAGAAAACCCCAACTCTACCCATCCCCTTGAAGTATGGATCGGCATCAACTTTGGGCTTGCCGCATTCATGGCACAAATGGAGATGAAAGATGAAGCACTGGCGATCGCCCACGCAGTTATCCAGCAAATTTACGACAACGGTTTACAGTTCCGCACACCTGAAGCGATTACTCCATCTGGCACCTTTCGCGCTAGTCATTACCTGCGGGCAATGGCAATTTGGGCAGTTTATGGCGTACTCGCTGGAGAATTATAGTTTTACACTTTCTAATGATCTGTTTGTACGTCACTCAAGATAGCTGATATGACAGGGATTTAGTATCAACAGCTAACCCTCCTGAATCTAGATTCTCGCTAGCAATAGGCAAAGGAACCCTAAACTTGATATATTGATTGTCTGGTACGGCGGCATGGCCAAGTGGTAAGGCAGAGGATTGCAAATCCTTTACCCCCAGTTCGAATCTGGGTGCCGCCTTTGGGGAGAACGTCGGTAGTAGAGAGATCTCAGAGATTCTTAAACCATGCCAAACCCTGGCAGATCTGGTCGAAAGGTGACAGGGTTTGGCGTAAAAGCGGTCACGGATCTGGTTACACAGACTCTAAATCCTGCTACTGACAGAGATGACTGATCGTTTGAGTCGGTTCAAGTTCGCCCAAGCGTTTCTCATTGACTGCTTTGAGATAACGATCTTTTTTAGCGTTGTTTTCCCTTGGCAGTGTTTGATAATTCCCTGGAAGCGCGATCGCCCCTCTCTTCCAGACAACAAGAAATGACAATATTACGCGATCGCAGTCTTCAATATTTATCCTAAAACCATCCGGATAGCGCCCCTTTTAATGCGATACCTGGAAAAGAGACTCTTCGTGTCAAAAAGGTTCCTCGCGATCGCGATTTTTGACGAGTGCTTCATCAAAAGGATGATTTAACTGCATGGTGACAATTTTCAGGAACACCTCTGATTCTTTCACTTCTTAGTAATCAGTTGCGTTAAAAATATTCACCATGTCTCACCCTATGAAACTTCAATCTTCACCTGCTTTGTTGCTTGCTTTGTCAATGGTGACCAGTTCCTTAGCCCCCTTTATTGCGATCGCCCCTAGCGTGGCACAATCCACCTTTTCAGACGTGCAGGGAAGCTGGGCGCAAGCCTGCATTGTAGAATTAACCCAACGAAATATTATTAGCGGTTATCCCGACGGCACCTTTCGCCCCAATAATCCCGTCACCCGCGCTGAATATGCTTCCATGGTTGGCAAAGCGTTTCCCAATGCGCCTCGCAATCGCGGTGCCGTTCGGTTTGTCGATGTGCCCTCCAATTATTGGGCTTATAACGCCATTAGCAATGCCTCTCAAACCGGGTTTCTCTCTGGCTACCCCGGCAATGTGTTTAATCCTAGCCAAAGCATTCCTCGCGCTCAAGCCTTAGTTTCCCTGGCAAGTGGGCTAAACTTTGCCCCCACTCAACCTGTTGCGAACACGTTAAGTGTATTTGCGGATGCTCCGGCTATCCCAGCCTATGCTCAAACAGGCATTGCAGCGGCAACTGAAAAACGGCTGGTAGTGAACTATCCTGATGTGAATTTCCTAAATCCTAATCAGCTTGCGAATCGGGCAGAAGTCTCTACATTTCTGTGCCAGTCTCTTGCAGGCGCAGGACAAATTTCCTCCGTAGTTCCCAGTCAGTATGTGGTGGGGGCGACGGTGGCGGTGCAGCGATCGCAAATTGTGGCAGGAACTCAAATTCCAGTCAGCTATGGGGCGGCTCCACAAATTGTGGTGGCACCCAATGAAACCGTTGATTTGACGGTGACAGTTGCTTCCGATGTGCGAAATACGGCAGGCGAGATCGCGATTCCTCAAGGAAGCCAAGTGGTTGGGCAACTGGTGCCCGTCAATGGCGGCTCCCAGTTTGTCTCTCGTACTGTAATCATTAGCGGTCAGCAATATTCGATCAATGCATCCTCTAATGTGGTGCAAACCAAGAAAAATCTGCGGGATGTTAGCCTGATCAAAACCTTAGGTGGTGCAGCCTTAGGGGCCGGAGCAGCAGCGATTATTGGCGAAGTGACTGGCGATGGGATGCAAGGGGCTGGAAACCTGATCTTGGCAAGCAGCATTGGGGCAGCTGTTGGGTCAAATCAAGGTCGCAATTTGGGATCGGCGATTCGGGATGCGGCGATCGGGGCGGTGTTGGGCGCAGGAGCAGCGGGTGTGACGGGCGATCGCACGATTACCCCCAAAAAGGTATTGACAGGTGCCGCCGCAGGAGCAGCAGTCGGGGGCGCTATTGATCGCGGCACTGTGGGCGAGGTGATTGTATTCAACACCAGTTCAGATTTGACCCTGACGCTCAACAGCAACGTCACAATTCCATAACGCTTGAATGCAATCGGCGATCGCGGTTTCGCACTTGCCTCTAATTTAATTCATTTAAAAACCGGGATTGCAAAGCTTTGTAATCCCGGTTTTTTTGCTTTGCAGTAGGTTACTGGAGTTTAGACTAAACGAGAAAAGAGCGATCGCCAACAATGCAGGCAATCGCTCAATAGTCGATGCTGAGATTAACCACAATTTCAGCCTTGACCATGAATCTGGAGTTTAGACTAAGAGCAAGACTGCTCAGTCAAACAGTTTGACCGAGGGCACCTACAATTGCTTGTCAAAAAGAGGTTTAAGCTGACTTGGATTGCAGTTTTTTTGGTTTTTTGAAGCCTTTTTTGACGGTGGGATAGCGGATGCGCCGAGTACGGATGCGATCGGGCAACTACCCGGTCGACTTTCCGCGAGGTTCGGGGACAGGTGCAGGAGAGCCAATTCGGACTAAAAGTGCAGCAAAGCTATCCGCAACTCGACCGGGTGAGGAGACAGGCAAGTGCTTTTGCCAAAGCAAAGGAGTCTGAAGTGCTAGGGGACGGGCTAACCAGAGTTGCCAACTGAGGACTGGCATCAGGTCACTCCACTTCTGGGATTGCTCTGGGGTGGCGAAGCAGGGTAAGAACCAGTGCAAGCGTTGCTTGATCAAGCGATACCAATGGTCAACGGTAAAGCGACGCAGATAGCGTTGCCATAGGTGGCTTAAATCGGGCAAGCTTTGTCCTACCCAGATCAACC
Organism: Leptolyngbya sp. CALU 1928; assembly: GCF_056784215.1. Classification (NCBI taxonomy): domain Bacteria; kingdom Bacillati; phylum Cyanobacteriota; class Cyanophyceae; order Leptolyngbyales; family Leptolyngbyaceae; genus Leptolyngbya; species Leptolyngbya sp. CALU 1928. Next base: position 834,875 of record NZ_JBXBCE010000001.1, read on the forward strand.
ACAAAGGACGGCGAGGCAGCCCATCGCCAATTGATTCGACTCGAATCAGATGCATCGGATGAGTGGATGAGTGATAGAAATGCAAATCTTGCCACAGTTGCAATCGCACGAGTCCAAGCGAGTTGGACTGGACTTCTAGAGTTTGCTGAGGCTGCCACCAAGTTTGGGCATCGTTGAGCTTAAATTTCGCGCTGTGCTTACGAGAAGCTTTTGCGATCGCTGTAACCGAATGCGCCTGTCTGCTGATGGTTGGCTGCGCCCCTGCCTGCTAAATGAAACGGGGCAAATTGACTTGAAAGGAGGCTTGCGATCGGGCGTTCCTCTCTCAGACCTGCGCCGCCAAGTCCGCGAACTGGTGTTCCTCAAACCCGAAATCAACTACAAAGAACGCGACTCTGGCACCACTGGACGCTACGTCCGTACCATGTCCCAAATTGGCGGATAGGCATGGGGTTGAGGTGCGATCGACTCACAGATCAGCAGACGGAGGATGTAATCCAGTTTTAATCCAAAATCGTCTTGTTTCTCGAATGGAATCATTGTCTGGATAGCGTCGATCATTCAAATCAAGACGAATGCAAGTTGCCCGACCAGTTGGTGTAATTCCTTCAATTACAACACCCTGATCTACCCAAACAAAATGCTCCTCCCACTTCTGCCGACGGGGATTGAAAATAGGAACAATCTCTTGAGTCTCTGGATCGACACCTGCAACAAAGTTGTAACGTCTCTCATTGCAACGACGGCAGGCAAGTGCAAGATTGCCAATGTCATCAGAACCACCCAAGGACTTTGGAATGACATGATCAACGGTAAATCGATTGGCACTCAAACGTTCTGAAGAATGGCAATACTCACATACATATTTGGCTCGTTCCCGAATAGCCTGCTTGACTTCATCACTAATTGGCATTTTGAGCAGCAAGCATTGCATTGATATGAGTAAAAATACGGTCTAGCTCACCGATGGTATCCAGTTCAATGATTTCATCCGAGCTTAGCTGATCAGCCTTCCTTTTTTCCAGAAGGTTCTCCATCTGGAGTTGAAGAGACTCACTGAACTTGAATAAATTCCAGTCCCCAACTTTTTGAAGCTGAATTTCATGAATCAGCGAAGACGGCTTATTGAGAGTTGTAACCATTTCTACTCCTGCTACGCGCTATAGAGAGACAGTTATTTTACACATAGCAAGATTATAACTTTGCCTTCAGTAGCAAGATAGACATCCCAACTACCACCAACATTTTAGCTGAAGCGATCGCGTGTCCTAATCGACTAAATTGACAACTCGATAGGGCTAGTAAAGTGCGCGAATCAAATGAATCTCAGTCACTCATATTGAAGGGCATTGGTTACAACTAGTTATAGGCAGCGGTGGGATTGCTCACTCGTCCTACACATTAGCCGCCTCCGACCATCCTCTGCAATGAGCGTTAGCCTGCGTTATGGATCTCTTTGTCCAAAAATGATTGCAATAGAGTTTACAAGCGAACGAGTAGCTTCCACGCAGAGAGCAGCCTCTCGAAAAGCTGCATTTCGTTTATGTTGCAAGGTGACAGCTAATTGATAAGCATCCTTAACATATTTCCGCAACGCTTCATTTGAGCTACCAGCTAACTCAACAGCAATATAATTCTCAAGCATTCTTTTTGCATCAGTTTCACTTGGAACTGTTCCATCCAAGGAGAGATGCCTCTCTGGTTCGTAGACTGCTTGCGCTAGAGATATGATTGCCTCTCGACACAGCAGTCCTGTCGCTTGGTAATCTTCTTCGTTATGAGCATTAGTTAATGTCTCTACTATTTTGTCTATGTTGCGGTCAACTCTAGCCCAGCCAGTTGGTTCTACTATCTGTTGAGGTTCTGCCTGTTGTAATGACACTATTAAATTATCAACAAGCTGTTGATATAAATCAGTAATATAGCCTCGACGAGAGCTGTAATTTGGCAGGCTGCCATCACTCCATTTGTTATACCAACTCCATAAATCTGAAAATGGATTTGGGTCTTCAAGACCCATTACCTTTAGTTTTGAAATGATTGAAATTCTTCTTTCTTTGTATTCCTCATTTACCTCTTGAATACGTGACCCTCCAGTGGCAACATCAATCATCCCAGTTTTTTGCTTGTCAATATTCTGCAAAAGATCTTTAACATCGGAATAAGTAAATGCTATTTTGCTAATGTTATTTGTGAAGGCAATTCCGAGATGAGATGCCAAATCTAGCAGGTGTTCATCGTCGCTCTCCTGAATCATCTCAATAATGTAGTCAGTTTCGTTTCCAGACCATTGGTCTTTCCAGGGAAGCCCGTATTGTCGAAGTGTCAAGTCTATTAGCGACCATTCAGAACATTGAAGACTACTCGCAATTTCTGAAATTATTCTTATTCTGTCTGAGGGCTTCATTTTCGATTTAGCCTACGAATATGGTTCAACCTCTTAACTTCCAAGATCATAACTATCCACTGAAATACTTGCCAATCCTGGCATAAAGTCATAAGTCTTGTGTAGTAATATCACTCAGTAATAGTTTTGAGACTGCCTGAACATTTACTTTGTGACTATTTCAATGCTGAATAGCAGCCGACTCGCACCCACCACATCCCCAATCAATCAGCGCGAACTTTGGGCAGTAAATCGCGGACAATCGCGCACATCAGTATCGATTAAGTAGGCTGCGGCAGGATTTGTGGGAGCATAATTTGGGTGCCACGTCTTCTTGCCTTCATGACAACAAACGATTCTGAACTGCAAATCCAGGCTCGGAGAATTCTGGATGCGATCGCCTTTACTCCCTTTGAACAGTGCCTACTCTTAAACCGCGAGTTTGATAATATTCCCGCACGTCCCGGCATTTATGCAATCAGGCACAAAACCGATGGATTGCTCTACATCGGAAAAACCAAGAGTCTGCGAGGTCGTTTTAGTGGTGGGCACAAAGCTTTTTTGTGGGCATGGCTCGACAAATACAATGATGACGATGTGCGGATTGCAATCCAGTTCATTTTTTACTGGGGAAACCCTACGCTACTATTGGAGCTAGAAGCGATCATTTTAAGAGTCACTGAACCTCCTTATAACGTCCAGATTCCAGCCGATAGGTGAAGCGATGCAAGCCAAACTTCAAGAGCAACTTTCTTCCACTGATGCCGAAGTTATTTTAGGACGCTTACCTAAGCGAATTCAAGCGGCTCTCACTGCTCGTGCCACTGAAATTGAATATCCAGTCGAAGCCGTGATTGAGATGGCGATCGCCAGTTTTCTGGATACAGAAGCATTAGGTTTTGCAGATTGCAAACCAGGGCGCGGACAATAAAATTTCTGAATTATTCTCGGAGCATCGCACCCAACACATTCCCAATCAATCAGCGCGAAGTTTGGGTAGCAAATCTCGGACGATCGCGATCGCGTTGGAGAACTGCAACGGTGAGACGACGGCATCTTCTCGCAGCACGGTTTCGCTTTGATATCCGTCCTGGCTGGGTTCTCGAAAGACGTGTAGTTTGCGTTCGGTTACGTCAAGTACCCAGTAATCTAAGATGTGCGATCGCGCATATGCCTTTGCCTTCAAACCGCAGTCTTTCTGCAAGCTAGAATCGGCTACTTCAATGACCAAGTAAACTTCCGATGCGGTGGGATGGTGGTCTGCATAATCCAACGGATCAATCTGCACCACAGCAATATCGGGTTCTGGTTCTGAATAGTTGTTGAGCCGAATCGGTTCTTGCACCCGTATCCATACCTGACCTGACAAGAGTTGCTCCATTAGTCTTGCTGTGCGGGTGTTTGCTGACGAATGGGCAGTTCCTTTTGCAGCCATTTTTAGAATGTATCCATCAATTAACTCGACTCGCTCATCGGAGTCCAGAATGCCAGCTTCTGCCATTTGGTGGTATTCCTGCACGGTGATCAGGCGAAGGTTTGCCAGCATGGATACTCTCCTACAACGATCGCGGTTCGTCCTGAATTTAGTGTATCGTTACCGATTTGATCGCACCGAGGAACTCAAGAAAATCGGATCTTAGTAATACATCCGTGCTAGATCATAGATAGGATAATTTTCGATCTGCTTGATCGATTCAGAATCCATATTTAGGGTTGCATCTTATCAAGAACGCTAGTCATAGCGACTCACTTCGAGTATTCTAAACTCGACCCTGCGATCGCCTGAGCCATTATGTCCTTTGTTGGTCTTCATATTCACAGTGATTACAGCCTGCTTGACGGTGCCAGTCAGCTACCGGCTTTAATCGACCGCGCCCTAGAACTAGGGATGCCCGCGATCGCTCTAACGGATCACGGGGTGATGTATGGGGCGATCGAACTGCTGAAGGTGTGCAAAGGAAAAAACATAAAGCCGATCATTGGCAATGAGATGTATGTGATCAACGGCGACATTACTAAGCAAGAGCGTCGCCCCAAGTATCACCAGGTGGTGCTGGCAAAAAACACTCAAGGCTACAAAAATCTGGTCAAGCTGACCACTATTTCTAACCTGCAAGGCTACCAGGGCAAGGGGATTTTTGCGCGTCCCTGCATCAACAAAGATGTGCTGGAGCAATATAAAGAAGGGCTAATTGTCACTTCAGCCTGCTTGGGCGGAGAAGTGCCCCAAGCGATTTTGCAACACAAGCCCGAAATTGCGCGGCGGGTTGCTCAGTGGTACAAGGATTTATTTGGCGAGGATTATTATCTAGAGCTTCAGGATCACGGTTCCCCTGAAGACCGGATTGTGAATGTGGAAGTGGTGAATATTGCCCGTGAGCTAGACATCAAAATCCTGTGTACCAATGATTCTCACTATATTTCCTGCAATGACGTAGAGGCGCACGATGCCCTGTTGTGCATTCAAACGGGCAAGCTGATTTCGGAAGATAAACGCCTGCGCTATAGCGGCACGGAATATTTGAAGTCGGCGGATGAGATGCGGCAGCTATTTCGTGATCATCTGACTGACGACGTGATTGAAGAGGCGATCGCCACGACAATAGAAGTCGCAAACAAGGTAGAGTCTTACGAAATTATGGGAATCCCACGCATTCCCAACTATGCCATCCCGGATGGCTATACCCACGATGAATATCTGGTCGAAATTTCCTGGGAAGGCTTGCTGTGGCGGCGTGAATGTACCTCTCGTGAGCAAATTACGGATGAGTATCGCGATCGCCTGGTCTACGAACTCCAGATCATGCAGCAAATGGGGTTTGCCACCTACTTTCTTGTGGTTTGGGACTACATCAAATATGCCCGTGACAATGCCATTCCCGTTGGTCCAGGGCGCGGTTCGGCAGCGGGTTCGCTGGTTGCCTACGCCCTGGGCATCACCAACATTGATCCAGTACATCACGGCTTGCTGTTTGAGCGCTTCCTCAATCCCGAACGCAAATCCATGCCGGATATTGACACCGATTTTTGTATTGATCGCCGGGAAGAAGTGATCGAATACGTCACCGAAAAATATGGCACCGATCGCGTTGCCCAAATCATCACCTACAACCGCATGACTTCTAAAGCGGTGCTAAAGGACGTGGCGCGGGTGCTGAACATTCCCTATGGCGAAAGCGATCGCATGACCAAAATGATTCCGGTTGTGCGGGGCAAACCCGTCAAGCTGAAGGTGATGATTTCTGACGAAACCCCCGCCCCAGAATTCAAAGAAAAATATCACAAAAACCTAACTGTTCCCGGCACCGATCCCGCCATTACTTTTCGCCGCTGGATCGACATGGCAATCCGAATTGAAGGCACCAACAAAAGCGTTGGCATTCACGCCGCTGGAGTCGTGATTTCCTCCGACCCGCTAGATGAAATTGTGCCGCTTCAACGCAATGCCGATGGAGCCGTATTCACCCAATACTACATGGAAGATATTGAAGCCCTGGGTTTGCTGAAAATGGACTTTTTGGGGCTGCGAAACCTGACCATGATTCAAAAGGCGATCGAACTAATCGCGCTGACGGGCAAACCCGCGATCGATTTGGATCATTTGCCGCTTGACGATCCCAACACCTACAAGCTGCTTGCCAAGGGCGATCTGGAAGGCATCTTTCAATTGGAATCATCGGGAATGCGACAAATCGTGCGCGACCTCAAACCCTCCAGCCTAGAAGATATTTCCTCAGTCCTAGCGCTCTATCGTCCCGGTCCATTGGATGCTGGCTTGATTCCCAAGTTTATCAACCGCAAACATGGGCGCGAAAAAATCGACTATCCTCACCAAATCCTGGAGCCAATCCTCAACGAAACCTACGGCATCATGGTCTATCAAGAGCAGATCATGAAAATTGCCCAGGATATGGGTGGTTACTCGTTGGGTCAAGCCGACTTGCTGCGGCGCGCCATGGGTAAAAAGAAAAAATCCGAGATGGAGAAGCACCAGGAACTCTTTGTGCAGGGTGCAGAAAAAAAAGACGTGAAAGCCAAGGTTGCCACGGATTTGTGGGAAACCATGGTGCAGTTTGCGGAATATTGCCTCAGCGCCGATACGCTGATCTTAACGGTAGAATATGGCGCGATCGCCATTAGCGAAATCGTCGAAAAACAACTCGCCTGCACGGTTTACAGCGTGGATGAAAACGGATTTGTTTATACTCAGGCGATCTCTCAATGGCACGATCGCGGCACCCAAGCCCTATTTGAATATCAGCTTGACGACGGCACCACTCTCCGCGCCACCCCCGATCACCAATTCATGACCACCGACGGCACCATGCAAACCATTGATACCATATTTGAACAAGGTTTAGATCTGCTCAAAGTCAACGCTAAAATTCCTGTTTATTCATGAAAGAAACTTACGGCTGAAGATGTTTTGTCGATCGTCTTGTCCAAAACAAACTAAACACAATAAATTTTTAGCTTTCTAAAACTCGGTTAGCGTACTCCACAATATCTTTATAAAACAAGATAAAAAGTACAAAGTTGGCAATTCCAAGAATGGATGTGAATCCAGGAACAAGTCCAATTATGTTGTAGCAAACAAAAACGACTGCGAATGCTATTCCTAACCCTGTTTTATTCTCAATTTCTTTTATTCCATTCCGACGACCATATTCGTAGAAGCCCTTTGCAAGTTCAGGAATGCTAGTAAATGCCCAATAAAAATTATAGAAAGGTATAAACATGAAGCCAATGGCTTTTCCTGGAGTCGTCTCACGATACCTCTCTGGCAAAGCTTTCCAGCATTCGTAATGCATGATCGCCCAAAATACTACAGCTAAAGCAATAATGGGTAAACTAATTAAAGCGCTACCTTCAGCCGCTGGCTTTTCTCTTCGCAACACAAATAAACCAAGGACTATTCCCAAAGCCAAAGCGATTGATTGAAAAACTAACGCAGGTATCCAGTTAATGCGTTTTTTTGATATTTCTTGCACTTTTGATGCCCTAATTTCTTATTTCACTTATTGCTATCCCAAAAGTTCCCCAATTTTCAACTTTGCTAACGCTTTAGAAAGGCTTAGATCTGCTCAAAGTCAACGCCAAAATTCCTGTTCCTGTTTAACTGGAGGCTGTTATGGTCAGCACTGCACCGGATACCCAACCCAACGCGATTCGTGAAACGATCCCTCAGGGAATCGCCCTTCAAGGGGAGGTAGTGCTTTTTCGTAAAGGGTGAGGGAAAATAGAGCCAACGGCTTAAGTAAACCGAGATCAACCATGAAACCATACTTAATCTGTCCGAATTGTGGATCGGATGACATCATGAAAAACGGGACAACTCGCCGGGGCAAGCAAAACCATAAATGCCGAGACTGTGGTCGTCAGTTTGTCGAAGATCCCCAGTGGAAGCCCAAGGATCAAGATACCAAGGCTCTAATTGATCGGTTATTGCTAGAGCGGATTCCTTTAGCGGGGATTGCTAGAGTCCTGAAGCTGTCGGAAAGTTGGTTGCAACAGTACGTCAATCAGACCTATGAGCAGGTGCGCCAACAAGCTGAGGTGCTGCCCAAAACAACCGCAAGGTTGACGGTTCAGATGGATGAGTTGTGGTCTTTGGTGGATGACAAAGGCAATAAACAATGGGTTTGGTTAGCAATGGATGTAGCGACCCGCGAAATCATTGGGTGTCATGTCGGTGATCGTTCTGCCGAGTCAGCGCAAGCCCTATGGGATAGCCTGCCGCGCCGCTATCGACAATATGCCCGGATCTACACCGACCACTGGGAAGCCTATGCCTGTGTGCTACCGAGCAAACGACATTTTGCAGTAGACAAGGATTCTGGGTTAACCAGCTATATTGAGCGGTTGAATAACACGTTACGACAACGCATTTCACGCTTAGTGCGCCAAACTTTATCGTTCTCGAAGAAGTTAGAGAATCACATTGGAGCGATTTGGAATTTCATTCATCACTACAATCAAAAGATTCGAGAGCAATTGCGACGGGAGCAGATGGTTTCTTTTTCTCCATCCTTTACATAATGACACTACCCAAGGGGAACAGCGTGTTGTGATTCATGGGGTGACTTCTTGGGAAGGGTATCTGCAAATTTTGGATGCGCTGCCCCAATCTCGCAGCACCCGTCTGATTTATGACGAAGGAACCCTCGAATTCACTATGCCAACCGAAGATCACGATTTTTCTGGGCGAATGATTGGCTTATTTATTCGGGTTTTAGTTCGAGGGTTTGGCAAGAAAATTAAAACGATGGGGTCAACCACGCTCAATTTTTCAGAATTGAAAAAAGGCGCAGAACCCGATGAAGCCTTTTATATTCAAAACCAGCCGCTTGTATCGGGTCGAAACGTTGACATGGAAGCCGATCCAGTCCCTGATTTGATTGTGGAAGTGGATATTACTAACACCGATATTGATAAAAATCGGCTTTGTGCCAGTATGAACGTGCCTGAATTTTGGCGATTTGATGGTCGCATCCTTCGCATTTATCAACTACAAAACCAAGCCTATGTCGAAGTAGAATCTAGCCCCACATTTCCCACCGTTCCTAAAGAATGGCTCTACGATTTTTTGGAGGAATGCCGACAGGATGAACTTGCGGCTGAAGATAATTTACGCGATCGCCTCCACCAACAGGTAGCCTAGCTTGCCACGCGATCGCTTTACCAACTCTCAACCCAACAGTAAAGTTGAGCGGTGTGAAACCAGTTGATAACGTCGCTTATTCTCCAGAGCATCGCTTAAGAATAAAAAAGAATGGTTGGGGCAAGTCTTTAAAGTCCATAATTCCTAACACAGTATTGTCGTCTACTTTTCTAAAAGAGTCATTGATCGGTAAGTAGTCATAGATCATTGTGGCACTGACTTTTCCTCGATATTCCATCATCCGCAGTCGGGCTTGACTCCTTTCTGTTTTCAATAGGGAATTAGTCAGCCTTAGCAAAGGTTTCATCAAATCATTTTTGATAACCGGAAATTTCAAAGCCCAGTTCATCGCCATGGGATGGGGCGCAACCTTAATGATTTTCCCCTGATTATCTAAAAACAATAAGGGATGGACAGTCTCAGGATTTATAAATTCTTTCCCGTACCAATTAGAAGCTTCTAATAAGCCATCCATGGGGTGTGACGTATGAAGCCCAGAGCCTTGCCAACGACCGAGCATAAAGTCTAGGCTTACCGATTCTAGAGCGTCAAACAATTGTAAAGCTTGTTCGGTTGTCGCTTTAGCAGTTTTAAGAATCGACTGGGAGCTTTCTAGTGTTTCCATTTTTTCTACCATTGATAAACACTTCTCGGCTGGGGATAACTTATCGTACCAAGCCGATCTTCTTTTTAGGAGTCCAGTACAGCAACGTGTTAGCCTGCGTTTGCGGCTCCAAAACAATGGAGAAAATTCAATAGACCAGTCAAGACTATTTAATCCGCGTGAGAGTGAGTAGTTTTATTGATTCACCCCCTCCAATGACTGATCTTTATTGCAGGCGATCGATGGTGCGGTACTGAATCGCTTCTGCGATGTGATGCGTTTGCAGAGCCTCATCGCCAGCGAGGTCGGCAATGGTGCGACCCACTTTAAGAATGCGATCGCTGGCTCTGACAGATAGCCCCAACTTACGAATCGCGGATTCTAGCAGGGTTTTGGTGGCATCATCCAATACACACCACTCCCGCAAATTTGCGGATTGCATTTCCGCATTGCATCGCAAAGCAGTTCCTTGAAATCGTTGTTGTGCCTGCGATCGCGCCGTTTCTACCCGCGATCGCACCGTGGCGGAGTCTTCGCCTGTAGGTTGTTGAGTAATCTCCTCTGGCTTCAGCCGATTCACCCCAACTTGTAAATCAATGCGATCCATGAGCGGACCTGATAGCCGCGACCAATATTGCTCTCGCGATCGCGGTGTGCAGGTGCAAGGCTGAATTGTATCGCCGTAAAACCCACAGGGACAGGGATTTGTGCTGGCAACCAAGGTAAACTGGGCAGGAAAAGTAACAGACTGGCGAGTTCTAGAAATATTGACATGCCCATCTTCCAAGGGCTGTCGCAAAAACTCCAGCACATCGCGCTTAAACTCTGTCAACTCATCCAAAAAGAGGATGCCTCGGTGCGCCAGAGAAATTTCTCCCGGTCGTGGAAAGCTGCCGCCGCCCACCAGAGAGGGGCCCGATGCCGAATGATGGGGGCTGCGGAACGGGCGTGTGGTTACGAGAGAACCCTTATTTTTCAGCAGTCCGGCGACCGAGTGAATTTGGGTGACTTCCAAGGCTTCTTCAAAGCTCAAGGGTGGCAAAATGGACGGCAAACGGCGCGCTAACATGGTTTTGCCACTACCAGGAGGTCCTACAAAAACGAGGTTATGCCCTCCTGCTGCTGCAATTTCTAGGGCGCGACGGGCATGGGCTTGTCCTTTCACGTCATGCAAATCGGCACCACAAAAGCGATCGCGCTCCAGTTCTGCCAACCCATCCACTTCCGCCGCCTGATAGCGATCGGGGTTATTGAGAAAATCGCCAATTTCCGACAGATGCTTAAAGCCAAACACCGATATACCTTTGACAACGGCGGCTTCACGCACATTATCTGCCGGAATGACTAAGCCTTTGATCCCCATGCGTTTTGCAGCGGCGGCGATCGCCAAGACTCCGCTAACCGCACGAATGCTACCATCTAAAGATAATTCGCCAATGAATAAATAATCGTCTAACAAGGTCGTTTTCACCTGTTCTGCCGCTGCCAAAATGCCCACACTAATCGGCAAATCAAAGCTAGGCCCTTCTTTCCGCAGATCTGCCGGAGTTAAGTTCACCACAATCTTTCGCATTGGAAACGCAAAGCCCGCATTCTTAACGGCGGTTCGCACTCGCTCCTTCGACTCCTGCACAGCAGTATCGGGTAAGCCAACCACCACAATTCCAGGCAGACCTCCCGCAATATCCACCTCAACTCCCACTTTGACGGCATCAACGCCAATGAGTGACGCACTCCAAACCCTTGCAAGCATGACATTTCTGACTAGTGCCAATAACCAACAGAGTACCCACAATTAACAGTGAGCGAACGCACCCATTAAATTGACAGTCTGTAAAGGATGACTGGTTCAGCCAACTGCCGACCAGAATGTAGGCTGCTCAAAAACGAGGATGACTATAAGCATCGGTAGCGATCGCGATTCCCTGAGCTTCCATGATCGCCGCCCACGATCGCCGCCAAGAATACACTTTTGGGTTTCGCAGACAACAGCACTGCGGCTGACCCAAAGAATAGGCACGGCTCCACTATTTTGAGCGTCGGTCTGGGCGGGATGCCTCCTCGTCCAGTGCCCACAAAACTACTCTGACTTTCGGCAATAGTTCCCCCCACCCCGCAGCCTTAGGAGATTCGGTTAGCAGGATCAACCAAGTTGATATTTCAGTTCATCTAAGCTGGATGAGGGATCGATCTCCAAGGAACTAATGAAATCTACCCATCGCAACTAGCATCAGAACTAGCGCTGATCTCACAGTTTGCTGAGTGCAGAAGTAAAACGGGTGTTTGGCAAGTGGTTAGCCTAAAGATATTTGGTTATAGAAGGGGCTTAAAATGGTTTTTGCAACGCATGATAAACAGAGCAGGGCTAACTTGGAGATCAAAAGGCTGATATGCAACGACGCAATCTTCTATTTTTGGGTGGGGCAGCAGCGGCTGTTGGGCTAGGGAAAGCTGCTTTCAGTTCGATCAATACGGTGCCCTCACCCAAACTGAGTGACTCTAGCGGGGCGATCGCGCCCGCCAATCGCAACCAGCTATGGCTCCGGTTTGTTGCCACCGCAGACAGCGGCAGCAGCAACGAAAATCAAGCCGCAGTTGCCACCGCAATGACCCGTTATTACCAGAAAAATCCTTACAAGCTAGTAGTTTTGGCAGGTGACAATATCTATGACAATGGCGAAATCAGCAAAGTCAACGGTGCTTTTGAGCGACCCTATCAAGCCTTGCTCAAAAATGGCGTGATTTTTCGTGCTTGTCTCGGCAACCACGATATTCGGAGCGCCAATGGCGATCCCCAAGTGCAATATCCCGGCTTTAATATGCCGGGGCGGTACTATACATTTCGGGATAAAGCCGTCCAGTTTTTTGTGCTGGATACCAACGTGAATGCTGATTGGAGCGCCCAGCAGCCCTGGCTCGCAAAAGAACTGAGCCGCAGCAATGCTCCCTGGAAAATTGTCTATGGGCATCACCCGATTTATTCCTCTGGGGTTTATGGCAACACTCAAGCATTCATTGAAACGCTGACTCCACTGTTTAAAAAATATGGTGTGCAGCTTTATATCAACGGGCATGAACACAGCTATGAACGCACCCGCCCCATCAATGGCACGACTTATCTGATTACTGGAAACGGGGGTGCCTACTTGCGTCCCGTTGAGCGATCGCCTTGGACAGAGTATTCCGTTTCTCGCTATGGATTCACCGCCTTTGAGGTGTTTAGAGATCGCATCAACATTCAAGCGATCGCCACCAACCATCAAGTGTTTGACCAGGGCATCATCCCCTTAAAATCTGCCTAACAATTAGTACTAGAGATACTCCATTCGCCCTTCGTCATTCGCAATTCATCTATGATTCCAGTCATTTATTCCGACGAGTTTTTGCTGCATGAAACTGGCTATTTCCACCCCGAAAAGCCAGAGCGTCTGACTGCGATCAAAAAAGCGCTGTTGGCGGCACCCTGGGCACATCAGTTAAATTGGCAAACTCCCACCGCGATCGCCCTCCGTCCGGTCATGGTAGATCTTGAACGAGTGCATACGCCGCACTACATCAACACCGTGCAGCAACTCGCCGATCGCGGGGGGGGCTATTTAGATGGCGATACCCCTGTTTCGGCGCGTAGCTATGAGGTTGCCCTGTTAGCCGTCAGCGCGTGGCGAGATGGCATCGATCAAGTGATCAAAACTGAAAATCCAGCGTTCGTATTAGCCCGTCCGCCCGGTCATCATGCCCTGAGCGATCGCGGCATGGGGTTCTGCCTGTTTTCCAATGCGGCGATCGCGGCATTTTATGCCCTTCAGCAACCCGCTATCGATCGCGTGGCGATTTTGGATTGGGATGTGCATCACGGCAATGGTACCCAAGCGATCGTCGAAACCAATCCCAACATTGCCTACTGCTCTTTGCATGAATCGCCCCAATACCCCGGCACTGGAGCCACTGAGGAACGGGGAGTCTATCAAAATGTGTTGAATATTCCGATGCGATCGGGGAGCGCGATCGCTCAATATCAAACCGCATTTGAGCAGCAGGTAATGCCGTTTCTCACCCAATTTCAGCCCGATCTGCTGATCATTAGCGCGGGTTATGATGCCACTCAAGCTGACCCCTTGGCGGGAATATGCCTCAAACCTGAAGATTACAGCATTTTGACTCAGCACTGTTTACACCTGACCCGCAAAATTCTCTTTGGCTTAGAAGGGGGCTATGACCTAGAGGCGATCGCCCAGTCAGTGGTTGCCACCCTCCAACCCTGTTTGAGCAAATGACTTAGAGTACAAGTCGTTGCCAGTGTTCTAACAAAATGGAAGTATTTGACTCGCCGACTCCGATCGCTGCTGAATGGTTAAACCGAGACTCGACTTTAGTGGCACCCGACCTGATTGGCTGCACACTCGTTCGCCAGATGCCCGATGGAACGCTCTTACGCGGGTTAATCGTTGAGGCAGAAGCCTATGGCTTAAATGATCCGGCAATGCACGCCTATCGTCGCGCCACCGCTCGAAATCAAGTCATGTTCGGTGAGCCTGGAATCACTTATGTGTATCTCATCTATGGTATTTACCATTGCTTTAATGTGGTGACAGATCGGGTCAATATTCCCAGTGCTGTTTTAATTCGGGCACTTCAGTTAGAAACCATGCCTGCTTGGATTGATCCTCAACAGCAACTTAAGCCTGATAAAGTGGCAGCCGGTCCAGGAAAGCTATGCCGCGCTTTCAAAATTGACCTGACGTTGACCGGAATGCCCCTCCTGCCGGGTCAAGCTTTATGGTTAGAACATCGTCATATTAAGTTTCAGCAACAGTTAGATCAGGGCAAGCTGTCTTTGGTTCAAACGACTCGTATTGGGTTAACCCAAGGAATTGATCTGCCTTGGCGCTGGTATTTAGCTGGCTGTTCAGCCGTTTCTCGCAAAGGGTAAGAATTCACCACTAACCCAGTCTTTTGCCCCCCAAATCCGCTGGTAGAGAGAATGGAGAGGACGGGAATCGAACCCGCATCGATCGCCGGTAACTTTTAGGAAACGCGCTTTCTTACTACCCGTAGGCAAATGGGAACTTCCCCCACCTCGGACTACTAATTCCTTTCAGTGCCTCTGCAACCCGTCACCAGAGTTTTATCTCCCGATCGTCCTTGTGAGAACCGTTCCATTACGTTTCTACGGTTGCCATTCCATTTAGGCGACCTCCCCAAAATTCCACTTGCGTGGAAGTCCACCAGGCAGGTACTGCCCCTGCTACGACTGCGTTATCAGCACAGCGCGTCACTATGTCCGCCTCTGGTGGAAACTTGATTTGGAGTGACTGACGAGACTCAAACTCGCTAACACTGGTTTCACAGACCAGCACCTCGATCTCTTCGGTTTCAGCCACAGTGGATCCGGTGGGATTTGAACCCACAGCCTCCTGTTTGCAAGACAGGCGCTCTCCCAGTTAGAGCTACGAACCCAGGTAAGAAAGTTTTGAGTTTTGAGTTTTAAGTTTTGAATTGAGGAACTAACTCAACACTCAAAATTCAACCTTCAGAACTCTTGAAAGTGGATCTGGTCGGAGTTGAACCGACACCTTCCCTGTGAGAGTTACACTCACTCCTCGTGCAAGTTGAAAAAGCTGTGGTAACACACGCGGGATTTGAACCCGCATCAGTCGCTTTACAGGCGGTGCTCATCCATTGAGCTAGTATGTAAGCTTTTTCCGTTTGGGCACGAGTGACATCCGGGCGCTCTACCCCTAGAGCTACAGACCCATAGTTAAAAGAGAAAAGAGAAAAAGGTTTTTGGGCGATCGCCGCGATCGTGCAAGTTTCTAGAGCAATGCGTTTTCTCAGCTACTACAGGGACTCCGCCGATGAGTTGTTACACACTCTTTAAAGGATGGCTACTTTCAAGCCTACCTATCGGGTTCTTTGCACTCCTAGTTCGCAAACGCCCACTGCATGGCAGTGTTACTGTTCCTCTCGTACTTGTATGTAGGCTCTTAGAGTTGGGGCACGCCGAGCGATCGCACAGTTAAAAACATCAATTAAACTCATTTATTAAGCTAGAAAATAGCCTCCTTGAAGGACCATCAATTACAACACCTCCACCAGGACTCGAACCTGGAACGAACACTTTAGAAGAGTGTGGCTCTTTCCATTGAGCTATGGAGGTACGTCACCCGGTAGGAGTTGTAGCTCGCTTCTGCGAAGCAGTACCTACATCCCTCTGTTTGTAAGACAGATGCTCCACCAGATTGAGCAACAGGGCGACAAAAGCGAATGATGGGATTTGAACCCATGCGCTGAGTGTGGCGCACTCAGATGCTAGCCATTACATCACATCCGCCTAAGCGATCGACGAGACTCGTTCGCAAAGCGTCTCCCTTGGAGACACTCGTGCCGTGAGTTTGGAAAACTCTGATGCTGCCATTACACCACGATCGCATTTTTCCTTCTTTTTTATAGTGGGGCTGGAGACAGGAATTGAACCTGCAACCATCTGATTACAAGTCAGACGCTCTACCAAATTGAGCTACACCAGCACAAGCAGATGATTTCAAGATATAAGCTTGCTTTCCATAGGGTCAGGTTTAGGACATACCAAATCCTGATGCTGAACCTACGACACCACATCTGCATTTGGTCACGGAGGGGGGAGTTGCACCCACCTGATGTGCAGCTTATGAGACTGCCGAGCCACTCTTGCTCCATCTCCGCATACCCCTAACAGGACTCGAACCTGCACCATGCTTGGTTTAAGCAAGCCACGTCTGCCAATTGCGTCATAGGGGCGTGAGGGGGATGAGAGGTGGGCTGTGTAGGGCTTGAACCTACGCACTTCCGCTTAAGAGGCGGCTGCTCTGCCAACTGAGCTAACAACCCAAGGGTTCAAATTGGTGGGTCGCCAGGGGGTTGAACCCTGATCTTTCCGCTTAAAAGGCGGCTGCATAACCGTTCTGCCAACGACCCGAAAAGAGTTTTAAGTTTTGAGTTTTAAGTTTTGAATTGTGAGTGAAACACTCAAAACTCATCATTCAAAATTCAGAACTGCCTCTCAGTACCCTCGATGGGAGTCGAACCCACAAAATCTGGTTTCTAAGACCAGCACGTATACCAGTTCCGTCACAAGGGCAAATGGTCGGGATGGTAGGATTTGAACCCACGACTCCTTGGTCCCAAACCAAGGCTTCTAGACCGCTGAATTACATCCCGAAACTTGGTACTCCCGGTGAGAATCGAACTCACACATAGACTGTTTTTGAGACAGCCGCCTCTGCCAGTTGGGCTACAGGAGTATGAAACGGGAGGATAGAGATCTCGACCCAGAGATATCTCACGCCTCCCGACTGGAAAGGAAGGAATCGAACCTTCAAACACTTGATTCAAAGTCAAGTCGCTTTGCCTATTTGCGTACTTTCCATCAAATCTTTTGCTGCTCGCTAGCGAGCAAGATTGGATGCCGAGGTAGGGCTTGAACCTACAAAACTCCTGTTTCAGAGACAGGTGACTTTACCAATTCGTCTACTCGGCAATGAATGGCTGCCTCGGTGGGGATCGAACCCACGACCTCTCGCTTAACAGGCGATCGCTACTACCGCTGAGCTACAAGGCAATAAGTGGGAAGTGACGGGATTGAACCGTCGTCTCGCCGTCTTCAGCGGCACGTGAGCACCAGCTTCACCAACTTCCCAAAAGGCGGAGGCTAAGAGAATCGAACTCTTGACGGTTTAACCCGCAGGCGTTTTCAAGACGCTTTCCTCGTCCATGCCGGACAACCTCCATAAGTGGCGAAAATCGAGTGGCTACTGGATGAGCTATTTATCCAGGTACACCACGTTTTCAAAGGCGGAGAGCAGTGGACTCGAACCACAAGCGCAAAACTCCATCTGTTTAGCAAACAGCGCCGATCGCCTAATCGGGCTACTCTCCAGAATTTGGTAGGTCGGGCTGGAATTGAACCAGCAACGCGATCGCGGCGGTTTTACAGACCGTTGCCCACACCAGTAGGCGAGCCGACCCAAGAGATAGAGTTTTGAATGATAAGTTTTGAATTGCCTACTCAAAACTCAAAACTCAGAACTCAAAACTGATTAGTCAGGCAGTGCCGACGGGAGTTGAACCCGCAAACACAAGATTGAAAGTCCTGTGGCTTTACCAATTTGCCTACGGCACCAAGGTTTGAAAGTATCTACAATGTGCAAGTTTAAGAAGCTGCTTTTAACCTGCGAACAGGGTATAGGACTCGAACCTATAAGACTGATGGGAAAATCAGTTTTTACCAGTTTGTAAGCTTCTTGGATTAGGTCACACCGTAGAACGCAGAGATCAGGATTTGTAGCTTGCTTCCGCGAAGCGGTATCCGAACCAAAGGCTTTGGAGACCCCGATGCTGCCGTTACACCATCTCTGCTTGGTTGCAGTGGCGAGAGTTGAACTCGCATAGCCTCGGATATGAGCCGAGTACCTTAGCCGTTAGGTGACACTGCAATAATTGGAGTCCGAGGTGGCAATCGAACCCACGCTGGTTGGTTTTGCAGACCAACGCCTTCCCACTTGGCAACTCGGACAGAGTGAGTAGCCGTGACAAGGATTGCTCTCGCTTCTCCACAGGGCTACACGGGGATGATGGGATTTGAACCCACGATCTTTCGCTCGACAGGCGATCGCTTTGAACCAGCTAAGCTACACCCCCAAAAAGAGAGGAAGGAAAGAGCTAGAGAATAGGACATCGGTAAAATGCCTGCTTCCCTCCTCTAGTTCTTGCTTCCTAGAAATCAAATGGCAATTCAGTTTTCAAGGTTCAGGGTGGCTTGATGTCAGCCAAAGTTAAAGAAATCTGGTAGAGAAATCTGTTAAAGAAATCTGCTAGAGAAATGTGCGCCGTTCCAGGTGATAGGTTTGCCTGAGGTGGCGAAGTGCCTGATTGTGGTTAGTTGTGTTCAGAAATTGGGTTTTCTGATTGGATGGATCATTGTCAAGTCGGGCAAAAGCCTTTGGTTTGGGAGTTTTTGGGAACTCTAAAGACTTCGGTAGATGACTGACTCGCTCGATTGACCGAGTACCCATTGGATTGGCTCCTTTGTGTTTCATCTCATGCTACAAATGTAGTATATGTATTACGGGGTGTCAAGGGGGTACTACAACTTTTTTTGGAGATGGAGAACTGAAGCTGGATGCCTAGGGTTCAACGCTGCTTTGTTGCTCTTTCCAGAACTGGTCTGCGAAGGCAACAGCCGGATGGATGGGTGCTTTTGGCTTGCTTTGTAGCACCATGCCAATTTCATGCAGCAGGCGATCGCCTTTCTTTGAGTTGCATTTTTCGCAAGCCGTGACCACGTTATCCCAACTGTGTGATCCATTTTTTGAACGAGGGATGACATGATCCAGCGTTAGATGCTTGGTGCTGCCGCAGTATTGGCAGGTATGGTTATCGCGGCGGAAGACCTCCCGACGGTTGACAGGTGGCACTTTCCAATGCCGTCCTGGGTTGCCACTGGTGAGGCGAATATGCTCGGTAACTTGTAGTACGATGCTGGGCGATCGCACTTCCCACTGTTGTGTACTGCTAAATTCCAGGGATTCTGCCTGACCCGTGACCAACAGCGCGATCGCCCGCTTAATGTTGATTCGTGCCAAGGGCAGATAGTTCTTAGAAAACACCACCACCTGGTTTTGTAGTATTCGTGGCTGATGAGTTTGCATAAAATTCACTCCTCAAAAAAGAACCCCCACCTCTGGTCACAGAAGCGGGGGATTGGGAAAGGGGATGATGCTTTGCCCTAGGTTGGTGACAGGATTGCCCTGCACCTGCCGCTCTGAATTTGTTGAAACCGATTGAGCCACTGGACAAACGCTGTCCCATTGCTTCCACTGATATATTTGTCGCCACTATATTGGTCGCCACAATCCATCTCAAATCTTGACAATAGGATTGCCTTACCTAAACCCAGATGGGGTCGGCATGGCATGGCATGATGTAAGGCTAGAGAGGATTGACGTATCATGAGAAGCTTGTAGTTTCTTGTATTACAAAGACTATTCACAGACTACACTTGTAGTATGAAATTGTCCACTGTTTCGTTGAATTCAGTGGTTCGGGTGTGGATACACTCCAACAAAACGCCATTACGGACGGATCTTCTTGCTATACCTGAATTAGATCAATGAGAAAAATGGCAAACCAAGGAAAGCCTGTGACAGAAGCAGATTTAATCAAGGAAGTATGTCGGAGAATCCGCGTTGCTCGCAGCTATTGGGATGCTCACAATAATGCTGCCTGCCGTGCAGAACGCGATCGCGCGTTGGAACTATACAACACGCTGACTAAAGAACAAAAAGATCAAATTCCTCAAGTGCTGCGCGTTTGGTTACGGTATCGCAGTGAAAAATATTTTGGGGCGCATCAAACGCCACCGGGTAAAAAATCAAAGCGACGCTCTAAGCGGCAATCTATATGACTACAACCCTGTCACTGTGCGATCGCCTGCCTGCTCCCATCTGTTCAGGGCTTGCCTTAACTGCGCTTGCCCCGATGCAAGATGTGACCGATTTGTTTTTCATGAATGTGATTGCCAGTTACGGTAGTCCCGATTACTTTTTTACGGAGTATTTTCGGGTTCACCCGACTTCCACCCTAGACAAAAAAATTCTGCGATCAATTACTGAAAACACTAGCGATCGCCCCATTTTTGCCCAGATGATTGGCGAGAGCATCCCCGACTTGGTGCGAATTGCCCAAACCCTCAGTCATTACCCGATCGCAGGCATCGACTTGAATATGGGCTGCCCTGCCCCCAGAATTTATCGTAAAAATGTGGGCGGCGGATTGTTGCGCGATCCTGAACAGGTGAACCGAATTTTGGGTGAGTTGAGACAGTCCGTTGATGGACGCTTGAGCGTCAAAATGCGAATCGGCTTTGATAATACCGACCACTTCGATCGCATCCTTGACCTGATCAATCGGCACCAGATTGATCTCCTCAGCTTGCATGGTCGGACGGTCAAAGAAATGTATCGGGGTGCCGTGCATTACGACCTGATTGCCCACGCGGTTCAACGGGTCAATTGCCCAGTTTTAGCCAATGGCAATGTCACCTCTGCTCAATCTGCCGCCGCCATCCTCGCTCAGACTAGAGCCGCCGGGGTGATGGTAGGTCGCGCTGCCATCCGCAATCCCTGGATTTTCAAGCAGATTCGCCAAATCCTCACGGCGGAACCTGTATCTATCGTCACGCTGGCTGAAGTTCACGATTACATTGAGCGATTGCGCCAAACGACGACTGCGTCCACAATCCCAGAGCGATCGCGGGTAAGCTATCTCAAGATGTACCTCAACTACATTGCTCAAAGTGTGGATGCAGCAGGTGCTTTCCTCCGCGACATGCGCCGGACACAAACCGACTCTGACCTGCGATCGGTGTGCGATCGCTATTTACTCAGCAATCCCGATCACGAGTTTGCCTTAGAACCCTATCCTGGACTGGTTGCTCGTCCGGTGAGTGAGAGATGAGTTTGGAGTTCGGAGTTCGGAGTTTGGAGTTCGGAGTTCGGAGTTTGGGGTGCTGTAGCGGTTTTACTCAAATGCCTCTCGCCCCTCTCCTCCCTAGCAATTATTCTCTCCCAAGAAGAACTTGAGTATGGTTGAATATCACCATGAAAAGTTCTCGACACTACTGGTTACTGACTGGCATTTTGCTGCTGGGGGCGGTGCTGCGGTTTTGGAATCTAGATTTTAAGCCGCTGTGGATGGATGAAGTGATCACAGCAGTGTTTAGCCTAGGGCATACTTATCAGGATGTGCCAGTGGGAGAAGCGCTGCCAGTATCAGCGTTTGAGCAGGTTTTCACCCTAAATTCCCAGGCAACCTGCGCGCAGATTAGCGAAACGGTATCCGTGCAATCGGTGCATCCGCCGCTGTTTTTTTGTGGGATGCACCAATGGCTGAGGTGGGTCAATGAGATTTCCATAAACTGGGTATGGAAACTGCGATCGCTGCCGGCGTTGTTTGGGGTTGGGGCGATCGCGGCTCTTTATCTACTTAATCGCATCGCCTTTTCTGCCAAAGCGGGACTCGTGGGCGCGGCTCTGATGGCAGTGTCGCCGTTTGCCGTCTATCTATCCCAAGAAGCTCGTCACTATACCTTGCCCATGCTGCTAGTGATTTTGGCGTTAACGGGGTTGTATGCCATGCTCGTCGATCTGCAAAGACAGCAGATTAGGCTCCCCATTTGGTTGGGTTGGATTGCCACCAATAGCATTGGGTTCTATGTTCACTACTTCTTTTTACTCGCCTTTTTTGCTCAAAGTGTGACGCTAGTTTTAGGCGCTCACAAAATCGCTCAGTCCCACAAAGCGGCAAGCCAGTTGGCAATGAATTCCGAGTCTGCAACCGCTAACTGGCAACAACCCCAGAATGCTCTGTCGTTTACAAGCGGCGATCGCAGAAAGATTATTAAGGATAGAGATTTCAGAGAAACAGAGAAAGGCGTACCGGGCTATTCCATTTTCCCCGATGTCTTCCCTCTCACCACCGCTAAATTGTCTGCCCTTTGCTTAATTCCTATCTTCGTGGTTTGCCTGACCTACTTGCCTTGGCTACCCACGTTTTTGAGCCATATGCGTCGTCCAGAAATCGATTGGATGAAGCCTTATGCTCCTGGCTGGCAGCATGTGATTGCACCTTTATATCAGCTTCCGCTCGGCTGGATCTTGATGGTGGTGGCATTTCCGGTGGAGCAACAACCACTGTGGATCGTCGGTTTTTGGGGGTTGCTGACGCTAATTTTTGTGGGCTGGCTCATTTGGCAAATCAGAGTAGGGTTGCGGCAACTGTGGCGATCGCCGCCGTCTCATTTGGGAGCTTGGATGCTTGTCACATTCATACTGGTAGTGGTGCTGGAGTTTTTGGCGATCGCCTATTTGATGGGCACCGATCTCACCCAAGTGCCGCGCTACAATTTCATCTACTTTCCAGCGGTATGTGCATTAATTGGAGCCTGTTTAAGCCAGCGATCGCCCATCCGTAATCAATCAAAAAAATTGACTTTTCTAGGATCTAAAAGTCCCCAAGCAATCGCGATCGTCTTATTGGTATCACTCTTAAGCAGCATCTTTGTCGTACAGGATTTGGTCTTTCAAAAACCCTACAATCCTAATCTAGTGGCACAGAACTTATCTGTTGAGCCAACCAAAAATCGCTTAGTAGTGAATGCCTATCAAGACTTTCAAGATATTGCCTTGGGACTCAGTTTTGCCCTGAACCTGCAACACCAAGAGCATTCAACCGAAAGTTCCTCACGCACGCACTTTGCACTCCTTGCCCAAACCAATGGATACGATCAAGTTTGGTCTGATCTTGCCCAATTAAAACAGCCGTTGACATTACCGCTGAATTTGTGGGTGATCAGTCCAGGATTGAAACGCCGTGACTTTAAACCGCAGCTTTCAATCCGCGATCGCGCAGGCACTCCCCATGCTTGCACCCTCGATCCAGCCCACTATCACCGTCTTGGCGTACCCTATCAGCTTTATCAGTGCCAAAAATAAGCCAAGCCGGAGACAGTTCTCCACCCGGCTATTCTTCCATTTGCCAGGGATCTTTGGTGTACTCGTTGTCCAACACCTTTTTGGGACGCATAATCAACACGATTTGCCCTAAAATGGCGGCTTCTGGCGCTTCAGTAAACCAACGAATGTGGAGTTGATTGGCTTCTTCGATTAAAAAGTAGCTGTTGGCATTCCAAGTGCGCTGAGCGCGATCGACGATGATTAACACTTCTTCGGCTCTACCCGGAAGCGTGGTAGGAAGGCGATCGCTGACTTCCAAAACAGCAACCGGGTCTTCTGCTAGTCGAATCACCTGCCAACCGGGCACCGCAACCCAAGCCCCTGTTCCGGAAAACTGCACCATGCCGAAGGAGTCGTTTTCTTCGACTAGAGGAACCGCTTGAAGATCGGTTTTGGTGAGGGGAAACTTGCCCACAACTGGAATGATTCGGGGCAGGAATTCGTCCTCTTCCAACCGATAAAGCGGCAACATCGGCTCTGACTTGGCTGACACCACGGCGAAATCGGTGAGAAGTTTTTCGATTTGCTGGCGGGCAGGTTCGCTATGGGCAAAGCGCAACCCTTTTGCAATCAATCGCGATCGCTCTTGTAAATCAGCTTTTTGGCGTGCCTGCTTCCAAGATTGATAGGCGACCACATCCCCTGGATGCTGGCTAAATCCTTCAGGAATTGCACCCAACCGAGAAAAATCTTTGACCGCTTTGACCACATCCTTCGCTTCATCAATATCCAAGCCCTTTTCTTGAACTAAATCCGCAGTTGCGGCTCGTTCAGACTGGGTTAAGATTCGTAGCTCATATAAAATGTCGCTGCCCTTGCGATCGAACAGCGCCTTGGTTTCCTCAGACACGCCCACCGCCATAATCGTGGCATACACCTGAGCGCCCACAATCACCTGGTTTTGTTGAATCGGTTCAAATCCCGTCTCTTCAAAAATGGTTTGACCGTCATAACCCGCTTTTTGCAGCGCTTGGCAGGCTTGCCCCCATTCGACCCAACTTCCCTGCTTGCGACGAAGATTGAGAAATAGTTCTGAGGCGTTGATCTCAGCTTTATCGGGAGTGGATGAAGCATCCTCGTGGGAATTGTCAGTCATAAGTTAAGGTCGGTGAAAAGTTTAGTGAAAAGTAAATTTAACAGGTTGACGTTTCTTCCCGTCTCAAGGCATTATAATTGATGCACAAGGGGCTATAGCACAGTTGGTAGCGCGTCTCAATGGCATTGAGAAGGTCAGCGGTTCGAATCCGCTTAGCTCCATTTCTTTTCAGGCAAATTCTTCTTAACAGCGATCGCGTGGCGACTTCTACTTTGAAAAGAGTAAAGTTGCCAGTGTAACCCGTCGTCAGGAGTGCTTTCACCATGTCTGATCGTGCCTATGATGTTGTCCTTTATGGTGCCAGTGGTTTTGTCGGTAAACAAACCGTGCAGTACTTTGCTAACCATACTTCCCCGGGGCAGGTGCGATGGGCGATCGCGGGGCGCAACCGTCAGAAACTAGAAGCCATTCGGGATGAAATTGGGGTTGCCGTGGATGTGC
Organism: Leptolyngbya sp. CALU 1928; assembly: GCF_056784215.1. Taxonomy (NCBI): domain Bacteria; kingdom Bacillati; phylum Cyanobacteriota; class Cyanophyceae; order Leptolyngbyales; family Leptolyngbyaceae; genus Leptolyngbya; species Leptolyngbya sp. CALU 1928. Next base: position 859,613 of record NZ_JBXBCE010000001.1, read on the forward strand.
TGGTTGCGGATAGTCAGGATCAGCAGGCGATCGACGCGATCGCCTCTCAAACCCAAGTATTACTCACTACCGCCGGACCCTTTGCCCTTTATGGCAATGCCCTAGTTGATGCCTGCGTTCGCTTCAAAACTCATTACGTAGACATTACTGGAGAAACGCCTTGGGTCAGAACTTTAATCGATCTCTATCACACTCAAGCAGCCAACGACGGCACCCGCATCATTCCCTGCTGTGGTTTCGATTCGGTGCCCTCCGATTTAGGGACTTACCTGGTCGTTCGTCACCTACAACGGGAACTGGGTGTGGCTTGCAAACAGGTAAATGCCTATTTTCAGGCTATTGGCGGCTTTAACGGTGGCACGCTGGCATCGGCATTTAATCTCTACGATACGCCGGGGGGAACCCAGATGAATCAACCCTTTCTGCTAAATCCCTCTACATCTCAGCCTCACGCCGAAGGCGATCGCACCCGTGATCCGCAAGCCCCATTGTTTGATGCCGACCTCAACACTTGGGTTGCGCCCTTTTTTATGGGAGTTGTGAATACCCGCATCGTCCGCCGCAGCAGTGCCCTGTATCAGGAGTGGCAGGAACCCTATGGATCGGACTTCACCTATCAGGAATATCTCAAGTTTGACGAACCACTGGCATGGTTGAAGGCAACAGGTGCCACCACAGGACTTGCGCTATTTATGGGGATTCTACAACAGCCTCAGGGACGCGGACTGCTGCAACCCTTGCTGCCCCAACCCGGTAGCGGACCTTCTGAGCAAACCATGAACGAAGGCTGGTTTTCCTGTGAACTGGTGGGCACCGCTATTGACGGACGCAAAGTGCGGGGGCTTATTCGCGACCAAGGAGATCCCGGCAATCGAGCGACAGTCAAATTCTTGTGCGAGTCTGCCTTGGGTCTGGCACTTCAACCCGACGAACTACCGGGAGGGCAAGCGAGGGGAGGCATCCTTACTCCAGCAACCGGATTAGGCGATGTTTTGCTAGAACGATTACGTCAGGCTGGAATGACTGTCTCTGCCTTCTCAAAAAACTTGTAGTATGCTCTTAACATTCTGTCATTAGTCCCTACCTCCGTAACCATCATGACCAACGCCAAGAACGTATTAGGGGAACCGCTAGAACTTTGCTGTACCTCGCCTATGACGGGCTATTACCGCGATGGATACTGCACCACCGGCGACGGCGATGTGGGGGTGCATGTAGTATGCGCCCAAGTCACGGCAGAGTTTCTGACCTACACCAAAGCCCAAGGGAATGACCTATCAACGCCCATGCCTGCCTATGGCTTTCCTGGCTTGAAACCGGGCGATCGCTGGTGTTTGTGCGCCTCCCGCTGGAAAGAAGCCCTAGACGATGGAGTTGCACCGCCCATAATTTTGGCATCAACCCACGCCGCTGCATTGAAACACGTCAGCCTAGAGGAACTGAAGCAACATGCCAGTGGCGAATGATCAGTTCTAGATTTTGTATTCTCATGCGCACATCGCCCCTCGGCATTCACACATTCTTTATGCTGCCACTAGGATCATGGCTACTATTGCCAGCGCGATGCCGATTCCTTGCTGGAGGGTGATAGTTTCATGGAGGAAGGCGATCGCGAGAAAAATACTCACCGTGGGATATAAGGCGGAAATGGTGGCAACCAGAGTGACGGGACCGGTCAGCACGGCGCTGAGAAAGCAAAATGCACCAGCAAACCCTAGCATTCCGGTGGTCATGGCTAAGCCAATGCCAATCGGGTGAACTTGGGGCTGGAAGTTGAGGGAAATCAGCATCGCGATCGCCAACACAATCGCGCCAAGAACCTCATAAACAATGGCACTTCGAGGATTAAGATAGGTTGTTGTGATTTTTGGTAAAAACCCCCAGAACCCCCAAAAAATCATCGCTCCCAGCGTTGGCAACATCCAATCTTTCATAGATACCCCACTCTTTTAATACACACCCCAATCATGAACTACTAGCTATCTACCTTAGTTCGAGCGCTTTGCCAAATCCACCAGGCTGCTAGCATAACGGTCACATTTCCTAAAACGGTCATTGCCGCTTGCAGGGTAACTAGCCAAGTGAGCGATGGCGAATTATCAAAAAAGTGCCAAGTGCAGGCACACATCGCACTTACCAAAGCAGGCAACATCCCAAACGAAAGCGCTTTCCAAGCCGGATTATTAGTCACTTCGCCATACGTCCAAATCAACCAAATGGCAACAATCCACTCAACAACACTTGAAATATGAATAATCCAGGTGGGAATTGATAATGCGTTCATAGAAATGGATTCAGGGCAATGCGATCGCTGGGGGCTATCTTCAGGATAGTTTAAGTAGGGGATCTATTCCCTTCCAGAGAAGAAGGGAAATCTCACTCAAAACTTAAAATATTGTCTGCGGAAACGCTACGCGACCCCAACTTATTACTTACTTTTATGGGAATACAAGCGGTTTTATGTGGCTACTATGGCAAAGGCAACGGCGGGGATGAGGCGCTTCTAGCATCCTTGTTACAACGATTGCCCAAGACGGTCACGCCGCTGGTGCTGTCGGGTAATCCTAGCCAAACGCGCGATCGCTTTGGGGTCGAGGCGATTGATCGAAACAACGCGATCGCGGTTTTCAACGCTCTCCGTCAGTCTCAGGTATTCGTTTGGGGTGGCGGCAGTCTGATCCAAGATGCCACCAGCGCTCTCAGCCCGCTTTACTACACGGGGCTGATGCAGTTAGCCCAGCGCATGGGCTTGATCACGATCGCGTGGGCACAGGGGATTGGACCGCTCCACCGCCCTAGGACCCAATGGCTGGCGCAACAAACTTTTTCCCGCTGTACGGCAGTCAGTGTGCGCGATAGTCAGTCTGCTAGCTGGGTTTCTAAGTGGGGCATTCCCTTTACGCTGGCACCCGATCCCGTTTGGGCGATGACCGGTAGCCCCGTTCAAGGATTGTGGGATTTGCCTGCTCCCAGAGTGGCGGTCAATCTGCGCGTTCATCCTCAACTCACTCCAGAGCGTCTGGCAGCCCTGACCCAAGCCCTAATCTTGTTTCAGAAAGCAACCCAAGCCTGTATTTTATTGGTGCCGTTTCAGCGATCGCAGGATTTAGCGATCGCTGAAACCCTTCAGCCTCAAATTCCGGGTTCAAAAGTGCTGATGTTAGAAGATCCCCAGCAGCTAAAAGGCTTATTTCGCGGCGTAGAAATGGCGATCGCCATGCGGTTTCATGGGCTGATTATGGCGGCGGCTTCTGAGTGTCGCTGCTTTGCCCTCAGCTATGATCCGAAAGTCAGCCAATTAATGAAGGATCTCGATCTACCCGGATGGGAACTCGCTAACATTCCCACCGACCCTAACGCCATCTGCCAAACCTGGCTAGAACACTACGTTAATGGTGAACCGCTGTCGCTTGACCAAATTCAATTTCTCGTCGATCGCGCCCTGATTCATGCAGAAGTGCTAGAAAAAGCAATACTACAAGCCGGGGACAGCAAAGTAAGCAGATAGGGCAATCGCGCCTGCTGATTTAACTGCCCAGAAATTGCAGAACCAGTGCTGGCACAGTCCAAGATTTGCCTCTGCGATCGCGACTGTAATTGAGAGTGTTGCTGTATTTAGCGATTTATCCCTACATTCAGCAACGCCACTTATGCTTCTTCAGCTTTTTCGGGCTTGAGCAGGGGAAACGCAATCGCGTCGCGGATACTGGCGCAGTCGGTGAGGAGCATGACCAGGCGATCGATGCCGATGCCTAAGCCTCCTGTGGGCGGCATTCCATATTCCAGGGCGGTCACAAAATCTTCATCGACGCTGTGGGCTTCTAAATCACCCGCCTCTTTGCGATCGGCTTGGGCTTGCAAACGCTGTAATTGATCTACCGGATCGGTCAACTCCGAGAAGCTATTTGCCGTTTCGCGCCCCACCATAAACAGTTCAAACCGTTCTACCAGACTGGGCTTAGAGCGATGCGGTTTTGCCAGAGGCGAAATTTCCACCGGATAATCTATCACAAAGGTCGGCTGAATCAGAGTTTCTTCCACCGTTTGTTCAAATGCCTGATTCAGCAAAGCGCCAATAGATTCTGCCTTGTCTACACTGTGCAATTTTGCTTGAGTTACCGCAGCTTTAGCCTCTTCCAGGCTAGTAAACGCTGCAAAGTCAATCCCGGTTTTTTCCTTCACCGCCTCATGCATGGTTACCCTGCGCCAAGGCGGAGTTAGATCCACGGGTTCATCTTGATAGGTGATTTTCAAAGTGCCCAAGACATCCTGAGCAGCAGTCGTGACGATCGCCTCGGTCAGCGTCATCATGTCGTTGTAATCGGCGTATGCCTGATAGACCTCCAGCGTCGTGAATTCGGGATTGTGGCGGGTAGAAATGCCTTCATTCCGAAACACGCGCCCCAGTTCAAACACCTTCTCAAAGCCACCCACAATCAGCCGCTTCAGGTGTAGCTCCGTGGCGATCCGGAGGTACAGGCTCATATCCAGCGTGTTGTGATAGGTGATGAATGGACGCGCTTCTGCTCCCCCGGCTTCAGTTTGCAGCACAGGCGTTTCGATCTCAATGAAGCCCTGCTGATCGAGATAACGGCGCATGGAGGCAGTGATCAACGCCCGTCGCCGAAAGGTTTCCCGCACTTCAGGATTGACGATCAAATCCACATAGCGCTGACGGTAACGCTTAGCAACATCGGTTAAGCCGTGCCACTTATCCGGCAAGGGCAACAGGGATTTGGTCAGCATGGCGTATTCCCGCACATAGACTGACAGTTCGCCTTTTTCGGTGCGCTTGATGCTGCCCGTCACACCAATAATGTCGCCTGCATCGGTCAACTGCTTCAGATGGTCAAAAGCGCTTTCGTCCTTCGCCGCCATCGTCTCTTGAATCCGACTTTTTTCTAGATAAAGCTGAATCGTGCCCGTTTCGTCTTGCAACGTGAAAAACGCCAGTTTGCCAAAAACGCGCTTTGCCATAATCCGCCCTGCGATCGCTACTTCCACCTCTGCCTCTTCGCCATTGGGCAGGTCGGCATAGTTCGCTTGCAACTCTGCGGCATGGTGGGTCGATTCCCAGCGGTAGGCATAGGGCGTTAACCCTGCTTGCTGCAACTGTTCCACCTTTGCAAGGCGAGTAGCACGAATCTCTTCTAAGGTGGTTTGCGGGTCAGATGGGGCTTGGGCGCGATCGCGGGACATGGCGGCTGATTGTGAAGATTACAAGTCTTAATTATGTCGTAGTCAACGAGTGATTAAACCTGAAGTTAGAAAGCAGTGTGATTCGCCGCTAGCTTCAATTTAATTCGTAGCAGATTCTGTCATTTGTTTTTTCAACTCTGTATCGGACTCAAACAATATCAATCGCTACTTCTCAAATGAAATTAAAAGCTTACTCAACAAGTGAGTAAGTGCTTCACGTTCTGCTTCGTCTAAACCGCTAAGGAGGTTATGTTCATTGGCAACATGAGCCTCGACCGCTTTTTCAATCAGATTAAAACCTTTATCCGTCAACTGAATTAGGGTTCCTCGGCGATCTCTGGGATCAGGAATGCGTTTCACCAGGTCAGCGTGTTCTAGGCGATCAATCCGATGCGTCATCGTACCGGATGAAACCATCATCGTGTTAAATAGCTCGGTCGGCGAAAGTTGGTACGGCTGACCCGAACGGCGCAATGTTGCCAACACATCAAATTCCCCAACATTCAAGCCAAAGTCTGAAAAGGTTTTTTGAATCGCTCGTTCCAAATGCTTAGCGAGTCGCGTCATCCTACCTATGATGCCCATGGGTGAGATATCTAAGTCAGGGCGCACGCTCTGCCATTGCGCCAAAATTGCATCGACCGGATCGGCTTTCATTCAAATGCCACTTATCTTAAAAATCTTTATGTCAACCATCTTAACATCAAGATAAATGCTAGAATCTCGACGACGAGTATCTTAACATCAAGATAAAAGCTGTGAAAACTACTTCTGTTCGCCTGTCGGATATTTTGCTGACGGCTCTAGCGCCGATGATTTGGGGCACGACGTATTTTGTGGCAACTGAACTCTTGCCGCCGAATCATCCCCTATTAGTGGCTTCTTTGCGATCGCTGCCGATTGGTATTTTGCTAACAGCCTGGTTAAGACAACTGCCAAAAGGAGTTTGGTGGTGGCGGATTTTGCTCTTAGGCAGTCTTAATATCGGTCTCTTTCAAGCACTATTATTTATCGCTGCTTATCGCCTTCCGGGAGGTGTTGCAGCAACCGCAGGCTCAATCCAACCTTTATTAGTCGTCTGGTTTTCTTGGATCATCTTGCACGAAAAACCGTCCAAGCTATCGATTGTGGCAGCGATCGCAGGCTTGATTGGGGTTGGATTGCTGGTTTTGAGTCCGGCGGCGCGCCTTGATAGTGTTGGCATTGCTGCTGCGATCTCTGGAGCCGCAACAATGGGTCTAGGAACCGTGCTAGGCAAGCGGTGGAAACGCCCAGTTCCTCTACTGGTCTTTACAGCATGGCAGTTAGCAGTCGGCGGCATCGTTCTGCTGCCTATCGCCCTAACGTTTGAAGAACCCATCACGCAAATCTCAACGACTAACTTGTTGGGCTTTGTTTATCTAGGGATAGTTGGCACTGGACTGGCTTACGCGCTTTGGTTTCGAGGGATTGATAAACTTAAAGCTTCGGCTGTTTCGTCTCTAGGATTGATGAGTCCTGTCATCGCAACCCTGATTGGATTTATTTTCCTCCATCAAACCTTGACCCCAATTCAACTGCTTGGAATGGCGATCGTGTTGATGAGTGTTTTATTCGGACAACAAATGAATCAATCATCTCCCCACTGAATCTAATACTTTTACTTTCAAATCACGGCTTGAACACCAACTACAGGTTTGTGCGTTCGGCTTCATCGTCTCGAAAAGAACCGCTGCATCATCTGGCTAACTTATTATGGTGGTGAGTGACGGGCGAGATCGCGAGACATGGCGGCTGATTGTGAAGATTACAAGTCTTAATTATGTCGCCGTCAACGAACGATTAAACCTGAAGTTAGCAAGCATTGTGGTTAGCAGCTAGCTTCAATTTAATTCGTAGCAGATTTTGTTACTTGTTTTTTCAACTCTGTATTTGGACTTGAACAATACTCAATCGCTACTTCTCAAATGAAATTAAAAGCTTACTCAGCAATTGAGTAAGAGTTTTACGGTCTGCCTCGTCTAAAACGCTAAGAAGGGTATGTTCATTGGCAACATGAGCCTCGACCGCTTTTTCAATCAGATTAAAACCTTTATCCGTCAACTGAATCAGGGTTCCTCGGCGATCGCTGGGATCAGGAGTGCGTTTCACGAGGTCAGCGTGTTCCAAGCGATCGCGCTAGACTGCCATCAAGCCTTTCAATGCTTGTTGTATTCCTACCGGGTATTCTGATGATTGACCTTTATACGTTCACTACACCCAACGGTCGCAAAGCCTCCATCATGCTAGTGGGTCATTTGGCATGAGTATTGCCATATTTAGAGGGACGATTTCTAGAAATTGGGGAAGCCGTACAAGCACCTGAACCACCCAACTGATGCTGCCGTCGGATTCGTGCTCTCTGTCGTCGCGCAGACCGTTTGCCACTCCACTCAAAGGGAGTTGGATGCTGATTCCAAGCTTGAGCAACTGCTTCAAACCAATCCATAATTTGCTGAGGGGTTTGGGGATGTTGCCCAGATAAGGCTCGTCGTTTCAAAATCCGTTGGATGGATTCTGCCATATTGAGCCAACTTCCGCCCAAAGGAGTGTAAAGGGGTAAGATGCCATGAGCGCATAGCCAGAGGACAAACTCAGGTGTTTTATGTCCTGCCAGATTGTCGCAAATTAACAGCATTCTTAAGGGCGGCAGTGGTTGGGGCAATGTAAATTTGATGCTCAGATTTTCGCGCCATCGTTGCCATAATAAACGCGTATCCGTTGCACTCGTTGCAGCAATCGGGGCAGGTAGAGATTGGACAATCTCTGCTAATTCTTGTTTCAACCAAGGATGTAATACCTGATTGGTACAGCTTTGTACCCCTTTGACTCGGACTTTCCCGTCCCTGGGATGAAAGAGTGTTAACAGCTTGGCAGTCCCATCTTTGACATACTCATGCGAATAAGTTGCTGGATGTTCCTGGGGTTGCCAACTCTCGCCTGGGTAAGGAACCGTGGTAAACGGACCTGCTTCATCTTCACACCAAACGGCTAATCCCATTGCCTCTGCGACGGTATAGGCTTGCTCAATTAATGCTTTTTTGCTTCACCATCCGGGTCTACCACTGTCACCACTCCCGATTTTCGTTTTCGCACCACTTTCCCGGTTTCACACCAACTCCGGTTCTTCTGCCAACTCCATCCTGACTCTTTCAACACCTTGTGTAAGGTGTAGGTACTCACCCGCGATAACTCTGGTTCCTGCTCTCGAATGCTCCGCTGTAGAGTACTCAAGCTCCAGGTTGCCGTTCCATCGGTTAGTCGTTCCGGTTTGCGTTGCACTGCCTGAAGGATTTTGGAGCGTTGTTCACTCCCATACACAACTTCAGGGCCTCCTCCATGTCGGAAGTTCAGTGCTGTAATCCCTTCTTGGTTGAACCGTGCCACTAATTGGGCAACTGCATCTCCAGAGCGTCGTCCGACTCTTCGAGCTGCATCCGTGTAATCGCAACCCTCTGCTACCGCCAGTAATAGTTTGGCGCGGGTAACTCGACTGGCGCTTTCACTTTGCGACCGACTCACTTTTTCTAAATATTGCTGCTCTTCTGGAGTGAGACTCCGAAGGGGATGTTTTTGATGACGAGTCATAGCCTCACCTCACGCTAGAATGTCATCATTTTCGAGCCTTTAGAGAATGGCAGCAACCGTAGCAAATGACCCACTAGAAGAGGTAGAACTGCCCTACACCGTTCACAAAATCGATATAACCAAAGGCGACCAATTCACGCCGGAGTTTATTGCGATCAATCCCAATAGCAAAATTCCAGCGATCGCCGATCTCGAAACGGGCATCACAATGTTTGAATCGGGCGCGATCTTGATTTACCTTGCCGAAAAAACCGGAAAGCTGATGCCAACGGAGCCTAAAAAGCGCTATCAAGTTCTGGAATGGCTGATGTTTCAGATGGCAGGCGTGGGACCGATGTTTGGACAGTTAAACCACTTTAAGAAGTTTGCGCCAGAAAAAATTTCCTACGCGATCGATCGCTATGAAAAAGAAACCCTGCGGCTTTATGGCGTGTTAGATAAACAATTATCCACCCAAGAATTTATCTGTGGAGACTACTCCATCGTAGACATTGCCACCTATCCTTGGGTTGCCACCTATGACTTTCAAGGATTGACCTTAGACACTCATCCCCACTTAAAGCGCTGGTTTGAAGTCGTTCAGGCGCGTCCTGCTGTTGCAAAAGGAATGGCGGTTCCTACCTAAAGGAGCGATCGCCCTTAACCCGCAAATTCAAGCGATCGCGAAGCGAAGGTAATAAAATAAATTGGAACAGTGTTTCGTGGATTAAGCCCTAGCGAATGTCAGCACCTCGGCTTCTCCTGCTAGAAAATGATCCAAGCGACGTAGAGGCAATTCAAGCCATGCTGATGGATCGCAACATGGATTATGAATTGCTGCGGGTAGAGACTCGCGCTGATTTTGTGACGGCACTGGAAACCGATGCTTTTGACTTGATTTTGGCAAATTGTGCCCTGCCCGATTTCGACGGCAGTGCTGTATTAGAAAGGGCCTATGCCCTTTGTCCCGAAATCCCCCTAATTATTCTCGCCCCTAGTTTGGATGAAGAACGGGCGATCGCCCTGCTAAACCAAGGCGCAACCGATTATATCCTCAAGCCCCAGCTAGGGCGATTGGTGCTAGCGGTGAAACAGGCATTGCGAGAAACCGCAGAACGCCGCAAACAGCAAACTATGCTGCGCGATCGCAACCGCTCAGTACGAATGCTACGCGAGCAGAATCAACTACTGCAATTGGTCGCCTTAGGGCACCCACTGGATGAATGCCTTGCCGCCGTTTGTGCATCAGTAGCTCAGCTCAGTCCTTGCACTCGTGCTTGCTTTCTGCTGACCGATCCCCAGCGGCAAACGTTTCCCCGTGCCATCACCCCAGACTTTCCGCCATCCTTTGGGCAAGGACTCAAGGATGCGCCGATCAATGAACGGGCGATCAGCACCTGTGGCACGGCGGTTGATTGTGGCGAACCCGTTACCTGCGCTAACATTGCCCACGATAAGCATTGGTCAAAAGGTTGGCGGGATTTATGTATCGCCCACGGAATTTTGGCGTGTTATTCCACACCTATGATAGGGCTAGACACCCTGCCTGTGGGATCGCTAATGCTGTGCTTCGATGAGGCACGACTGCCCACCGAGTGGGAATACCAACTGGCAGAGTTTGGCGCTCAAGTTGCCAGCATTGTGTTTGAGCGCGATCGCACAACCCATGCCCTACGAGAAAGCGAGGAGCAAAGCCGAAATATTCTAGAGAGCATTACAGATGCTTTCTTTGGATTAGACGAGAACTGGCAATTCATCTATGTCAATCAATCTGCCGAAATCCTGCTTAATCGCGCTCCTGTTGACTTAATCGGCAAAAAAATCTGGGAAGAATATCCAGGCTTGACTAGCAGCAAGTTTGAGACAATTTATAGAGGCGTAATGCGCGATCGCATCCCTGGAGCACTCACAGAATATTATCCTGACCACGATCGCTGGTATGAAGTTCATGTCTATCCTGCCAAAAACGGCATCAGCGTTTATTTCAGAAATGCCACCGATCTCATCCAAGCAGCAGAGACATTGCGCCAAACCTCTGCTGCCCTTGAACAGCAAGTGCAAAAATTTGAGGCAGTGAAATCTTCTGTCCCAGACTTTATTTATACGTTTGATTTGGCAGGGCGGTTTATTGATGTCAATCAGCCATTACTTGATCTTTGGCAAAAAACCTTAGCTGAAGCCATCGGCAAAAACTTTTTTGAATTAGAGTATCCAGTAGATTTGGCTGCAAAACTGCAAAATCAGATTCAGGAAGTGATTCAGACGCGCCAATCCATTCGAGATGAAACGCCTTATACTAGCGCGATCGGCACAAGAGACTACGAATATATTTTCGTACCCATTTTTAATGCAGAAAATGCTGTGGAAATGGTAGCCGGGGTGACTCGCGATATTACCGATCGCAAAGCGACTGAAGCAGAACTGCGGGAGAGTGAAGTCCGCTTCCGCACTCTGGCAGATAATATGTCTCAGTTTGCCTGGATGGCTGACCCAAATGGCTGGATATTTTGGTATAACCACCGTTGGTTTGAATACACAGGCACCACGTTAGAAGAAATGCAGGGTTGGGGTTGGCAGCAAGTCCATCACCCCGATCACGTTGATCGCGTGGTTGAATATTTCCGCCACTGTATTGAAACCGGAGAGCCCTGGGAAGATACGTTTCCCCTGCGGAGCAAAGATGGCTCCTATCGCTGGTTTCTGTCTCGTGCCATTCCCATCAAAGATGAAGCGGACAGGATTGCGCATTGGTTCGGCACCAATACTGATATCAGCGATCGCAAGCAAATTGAAGCAGAACTGCGGCAAAAAAATGCCATTTTGGATGTAGTGAATGAATCCGTACCCACGCCAATTTTTGTTAAAGATCGCCAAGGGCGGATTATTTATGCCAACCCAGCCACGCTCGAAGTGCTGGGCAAATCGGCTGAGGAAGTAATTGGTTGTTACGATAGCGATCTCTACCCATCCCCTGAAGATGCCGCCAGGGTGATGGAGAACGATCAGCGAATTATGGAAACCGGGCAAACAGAAGTCGTCGAAGAATCTCCTGATGGCATTCGCACCTTTTTGGGCATGAAAGCCCCCTACCGCAACGAGGCGGGCGAGGTGATTGGCTTGGTCGGCATCTCTAACGACATTAGCGATCGCAAGCGAATCGAAGCGGAACGCGAACAACTGCTGCAACAGGAGCAAGCAGCACGAGAAGCAGCCGAACAAGCCAACCGGATAAAAGATGAATTTTTAGCCGTTGTGTCCCATGAACTAAGAACTCCGCTTAACCCGATTTTAGGCTGGTCGAAACTGCTGCGTAGCGGCAAACTCTCTCCCGAAAAAGCAGCGGCAGCCTTAGGAACGATCGAACGAAATGCTCAGCAACAAGCTCAACTCATTGACGACTTGCTGGATATTTCTCGGATTTTGCAAAACAAACTCACGCTGGAGATCGCTCCTGTTGATCTCGTGGCAACGGTGACAGATGCCTTTGAGACCGTGCGGCTGACGGCAGAGGCAAAATCGATTCAACTGCGATCGTCCCTCGCCGCCGATGTAGACCCCATCATGGGCGATGCCAGTCGGTTGCAGCAAATCGTTTGGAACTTACTCTCCAATGCCATCAAATTCACCCCCGAAAATGGACAAGTGGAAGTAAGACTGGAAAGGGTGCAGGGGGCAATGAACGATGCTGAAACCCGTTCGCGTAGCGTCTCCGTAGCTTCTGCTTCCCGCAGGGTAGGAGTTAACCTGAAACCTGAAACCTATTATCCCTATGCTCAAATCACCGTTCGCGATACTGGAAAAGGAATTTTGCCTGAATTTTTGCCTCACCTATTTGAAGCGTTTCGACAAGAAGATGCTACTACCACCCGTAAATTTGGTGGACTGGGACTGGGCTTATCAATCGTGCAGCAACTCACCATACTCCACCGAGGCACCATCACGGCTGCCAGTGACGGTGAGGGAAAAGGGGCAACTTTCACCGTGCAATTCCCGATCGCACCCCGCCAACCAACCAGTCCCGCGCGTTCCTCCAGCGATCGCCCACCGATGGATTTAAGCGGCATTCAAATTCTTGTCGTCGATGACATTATTGATTCACAAGAGTTTGTAGTGTTTGCCCTAGAACAAGCAGGCGCGATCGTGACCCCGGCAAGTTCGGCACAAATGGCGCTGGAACTGTTAGCCCATGTGCAACCTGATATAGTTATTAGCGATCTTGGAATGCCAGACTGCAATGGCTATGAACTGTTACAGCAGATTCGCTCAGACTTTATTCGGCTACAATCAATTCCAGCGATCGCGCTTAGTGCTTATGCCAGCAAAACTGACCAGGAACAAGCCTTAACAGCAGGATTTCAATGTCATCTAGCAAAACCGATCGACCCAGAATCCCTCATCAAAACAGTAGCAATGCTGATTCAACCACCTAAATAATGTGAAATGCCGAACGCGAGTCTCTTTGGGCTGAATAGTGGCTGGATGGGTAGTAGCGATCGCACAATTGTTTGAAGCCCAAGTAAGGAAGATTGCTGATTTGACGTAGCAACTGTGAAAGGTTATGAAAGATGGGCAAACTAAGTGTGCGTTGCTCAGTCAATATACTCATACTGGAGTCTAAAGCTGCCTAATCGGTGACTGAACACCCTCTACCTGATTGCCGAAAAGCCTACTTTTTTGGCTAACGTTCCCCAGTTTTGTTTGCTCAACAGCACACCTGTTTGCGAAAACACTAAAAGCCCAGGATTTACGAATGTCTGAAAGTCCTCTTGATAAACAGCCAGATGAACCCGTGGTTAAGCAGTCCCCCTCCTTGATGCAACGAGTCTTTAAAGGCTCAGTTTGGACTTTGGGAGGATATGGGCTTAGTCAAGTTATTCGTTTAGGGAACAACTTTCTATTAGCGCGGTTACTCTTTCCTAAAGCTTTTGGGTTAATGGCGTTGGTTTATACCTTCATCAATTCGCTTGAAATGCTTTCAGATCTTGGAATCAATGTCAGCATCATCCAAAATAAGCGCGGAGATGATCCTAAATTTCTGAATACAGCCTGGACTGTTCAATTTATTCGTGGAGTGATCCTGTGGATTTGTGCCTGCTTAATTGCAATGCCAGCCGCCTCTTTTTATAAAGAACCGCTATTGCAATACTTGCTAATCGCCATTGGCTTTACAACAGTGATCAACGGGTTGGTTTCAACAAAAATGGCAACGGCAAACCGTCAGTTGGCATTAAAACAGTTGACCATTCTGGATTTTGGGACTCAACTGATAGCAATGATTATCACAGTGACGGGGGCATGGGTTGCTCACGTAGCGAATGCGCCTGAAGACACTGCTGTTTGGTCGCTGGTTGTGGGTGTATTTGCCGCTTCGATTGTTAGAACCATCTTGAGTCACACAGTTTTAGAAGGAATACCCAATCGCTTTGATTGGGATCAAGAGGCTTTCAAGGAAATTTATCACTTTGGTAAATGGATATTCTTTAGCACTGCGTTAACCTTGTTCACGATTCAAGGCAACAACTTCATCATTGCAGGCTTATTAGGCGTAAGCTTTTTTGGAATTTTTACTCAAGCCCAAACCCTATCACGAGCGGCTAATGAGTTGATCTTGATTTTCGGACATCGGGTTCTTCTGCCGTCCTATTCTGAGTTAGTGCGCGATCGCCCCGAACGATTGCGCCCCGTTTTACGGCGATCGCGCCTTGTGCTAAATGGTGTCAATCTGCTTGCTTGCTCATTTTTTATCTTTCTGGGAAAGCCGTTAATTCATTTTTTGTATGACAGTCGCTATGCAGATGCAGGGTGGATGCTGCAAATTTTAGCGGTGGGGGCAATGGTGAATGTTTTGGGGTACACCTACATGGATGTTCTCATGGCTCAGGGTAAAACGGCTCTCCTGCCTCTGATGCAAAGCATTCAAGTCGGTATTCAGCTAACGACTGTTTTTACTGGCTATCACTTTGGCGGTCAATTTGGCGCGATCGTGGGCACTGCCGCCGTGGGCTGGTTTCTGTACCCCGTTCAGGCGATCATCTTTGCCCGCTTACATCTCTGGCAGCCCGAAGTAGATCTGCCAATCCTCAGTATTGCTTCCGTTTTGGCAGCGTTGGTGCTGATGCAAGTCATTTAGTTCAAAGCACTTTCTCCAGCTTCTTCGGAAATCCCTAATCAAACCGCTACTTTGTAACAGTCACGCAGGAATTACACACCATGAGGTTTTTTGGTTTTTACGTTCTGAATCTTGAGCCAACTATTCTTGCCTTCATCACAGGGAGTGGTAACCCAATGTACACCCCACCGGAATGGCTACAACCCGTCGCTGTCATTGAGCATATTCCTTGGTGGCACGGAAAGGTAAGAACCATGCTAGGGCGTAAAGTCAAACAATTAGCATTTTCATTGAATGGCATCGAACATCATCTAATGGTTCATGCAAAAGACGAAGAAAAACTACGTCGGGCTTGTCGTGTTCGGGGGGCTTTCATTAGTCAAAACATCTATCTTTCTGATGGCATCTTTAAGCCTCTAAACCTAGAAAAAATTTATGATGCTATCTACGTCGCACAATTACAGCGATTTAAGCGGCACCAGCTAGCCAAGCAAGTTGAACGTCTCTATGTTGCTTGTAGTGGAGATTTGAAGTCATTTTGTCCTGAGATTTCCCATGCAGAATTCAATAAAAAATACCTCGAAAAAACAGAGCTAAGCGAAATCATAAATCAATCCTTTTGTAGTTTGGCATTGTCAAAAGAGGAAGGAGGAATGTTGGCTAGCTTTGAGAGTCTATTATGTGGAGTGCCTGTAGTGACAACCCCCTCTAGGGGCGGACGAGATGAATTTTTTGATACTGATAATGCGATCGTCGTTCAACCCAATGCTGACGCAGTTGCAGCAGCAGTAAATCATTGGAAGTCTCATCCGCCCAACCCAAAAGTCATTCAGGCTAAAGCCTTAGACCAGCTTAAGGGGCATCGTCATCAGTTTTGTGAGTATGTTGCACTCTTGATTAAGCATCATGGTGGGGGAACCGTTAAACCTGAACGCCTATACGATCGCTATTTCAGTCATCCCTTGGGCATCAATAGTCGCTTTATTTGGGCAGATAAATTTGATGATCAAAGCCAGTTAGCGAGAGTCCAAAACGATTAAGTCTCTTGCAAGCCCAAAAGCCATTTTCGACAAAATAACGCATCTTTAAGGCGTATCAAAGAGAGTACTTCCCGACTAGAGGCAAAGAGCAAGCAGCCCAGTAATCAGCTAAACAGGTAGTGTTTTTTCACATCGCTGAGAATGTTCCAGGTGCAAGTCATGCCTGCCGGAAAAATGACCAAATCACTCTTGCCCATGGCGATAGGCTGCCGACCCCTTGGGGTAACAATCACTTCCCCTTCCAAGAAATAACAGGTTTCCGAATTACCGTAGTACCAAGGAAATTCAGAGATTTCCTTCGTCCAAATATCCCAAGTGAAAACGCCAAGCAGGTCTAAACGTTTTTGGCTGGGGTTATGTTCTACTTTGATGTTCATAAAGATGATGAGAAGTCAGATTCTAAATTGTAGCGGTGAAGCAGGGTGGCGATAAAGGATGCGGCGATCGCGCGGGTCGGTTGCGCGTTAACTGGCTGCTGCCACCCTTGAACGAGGTGGGGCGATCGCCAGAGTTCCAAATGCTCCACGGCTGGATCGGCATAAAAGCTCGACTCTCCGGCACCTAACAGCGCTGAACTCCAATGGGTAAAGTGGTCGTGGCTGAGCCGATGAATCGGAAAATCTCCCCACAAAGGCACACCCCAGCCGTCGAGAGCGATGAATCCTTGAATAGTGCCGCCCATCGCCTGCCAACCGTGTGCTGCGGCGATCGCGCCCACTACTCCGGCACTGAAGGCAATGATCGCGATCGGGGAGTTCAAATCGGGTTGAGTCAACTGTTCACGCAGCCAGTGCAGAATCTCTAGCCCAGAGTAAGCCGGATAGCGATCAGTGGGAAAGACCAACCATGAAAACGTGTTGATAGCTGTAACAGATGCCAACCCTTGGATAAAACATTCTGTTAGGTGCGGTTCATGCACTCCCGGACAGACAACAACCTGCATTTTCTCACTTTCGCCCCATTGTTTTAGTCAATCTGCTATTTATTCCGTTTGATGCTCGTCCCCCCCATAGGGATGTTAGCCTAGGGAAATCATTAAATCTTACTGGTCATCTTTTTAGACTGGCTACACAAAGAGCCTTCTAAGCTAAAGCATTTTTGTCCGATTTACCGAGGGATTTTACGTGGTCGCTACTTCTGATAAACTCCAAACTTTGCCAACTGCCACTGCCCAAAGCCGCGTTGCCGTCTTGCTGATGGGCTATGGCGAAGTGGAAAGCTACGAAGACTTTGCCAATTATAATGAGCAGGCATTAAACCTACTCACCGCAAAGTTCGCTCCCGTGCCGACCTGGATTTATCCGCCGTTGGCAAAGCTGTTGGCGATGTTTGATTTGCATGAGTGGGGGCATCAGCATGGCAACTTTATTTCTCCTCATAATGCCATTTTCGAGCGGCAGCGTCTGGGCATTGAGCAGAATTTGCAGGAGCGTTGGGGCGATCGCGTCAAAGTGTTCAAAGCGTTTAACTTCTGTGCACCCTTTTTGCCAGAGCAAGTTTTAACCCAGGTTAAGGAAGAAGGCTTTGATAAACTGCTGATCTATCCCTTGTTAGTCGTCGATTCGATTTTCACCAGTGGTATTGCCGTCGAACAGGTGAACCAAGCATTGCAAAATCTGACGGACGAGGGCGAACATTGGGTCAAAGGCACTCGCTACATTCCATCGTTTTACAATCAGCCTGCCTACATTGACCTGATGGCGCAACTGGTCGAAGACAAGATCCAGGCAGAATTGGCTCAGTCATACTTGCCTTCCCAAATTGGGATTGTGCTGATGAACCATGGCTGTCCTCATAAGGCGAAAGGCTTTACATCGGGAATTGATGAAAGTCAGGCAATGTATGAACTGGTACGCGATCGCCTGATCTATCGCTATCCGTTGATTTCTGTGGGCTGGCTGAATCACCAAACCCCGCTGATTGAATGGACACAGCCTAACGCTGATTTGGCAGCGCGAAATTTGATGGCAGTAGGCGCTAAAGCGCTGGTCTTCATGCCGATTGGATTTGCCACGGAAAACCATGAAACCCTGCTCGATGTTGCCCACATCATTGAGGGGCTTAGTCGTAAATACCTGAATGCTACCTACGTGCAAATGGATTGCGTTAACGATAATCCCAAATTTCTCGACATGATTGCGGATTGGGCACATCCTCAAATTGAGGCACTGTTTGAAGAGGACGCGATCGCGGTCAACCCCAGCCTAGCGCCTGCTCATATCCCTCATGATCATGGACACCACGGGCACAGCCACGGACACAGCCACGATCACGGACATCAGCATTAGGTTGAGAGCTAGGGTTAGAATTAGAATCTATCCTGCCTCAAGCCAATTGAAACTATGTTGATTCGCTTTGAAACTGATCGCCTATTGATTCGCGATTGGCTTGCTCAGGAAGACGCTGAGCAAGCTTTTGAAATCTATGGCGATCCAATTGTCATGCAGTTTATCGGCAGCGGCAAAACAGAGGAAAGCGTCGAAACTCAGCGCCTATCGTTGCAGCGAATGGTTAACCGCTATGCAGAGTTGAATAATGGCACTGGAGCTTGGGCGATCGCCGAAAAAATTAGTGGGCTAATAGTGGGAACCGTCATCTTAAAGCAACTGCCCGACGGTGACGGGCAACTCACCCACGACTACGAAATCGGCTGGAATTTGAGACAATCATCTTGGGGCAAAGGATACGCCACGGAATCGGCTCGTCCCGCGATCGCCTACGGTTTCCAAAGCTTAAATCTGCCAGCCATTTATGCAGTGACTAATCCCGCTAATCTCGCTTCTATTCGGGTCACACAGCGCTTAGGCATGACTCCCCTAGGACGAACGCAAAAGTATTACGGGGTTGAAACAGAACTCTTTAAACTTGAGAACCCTAGTCAAAAGAAAGGCTGCTAAAAATTAGCGTCATTCTCTCAATCGCTGAATCTCAAACTCTGCTATCACTCACAACCTTAAATCGCTATGTCGGATCTTCCCATATTAACAACTGCCACTGTCTGGGCAATTCTTAAAGACGAACTTGATGATGCGACGGCGAATCGTTTGGTGTGGCAATGTTTGGGCTATCAGCAAAATGAAACGACGGGTGAATGGGATACGAGTTCAGTTGCATTAGATTGGCAAGAACTTTATCCGGAGCCGCCAGATTTTATCGAAAATCGTCCGCCTACGGTGAAGTTGACGCGATCGATTCCCGCAGAAAATAAACAGCTACTGAAAGAAAAGTTGGGGTTTCAAGGCTATACCGTCAGTGAACTGGTTCCTCGCAAAACTCGCCGTGCCACGATCGCCAACTGGCTGCTCAGCTATATGCAAATCCACGCGATCGCCGATTAATCGATCTAAAATAATGTAGTAACTCTGATGAAACTCTTCTCTACTCCCCTTTTGCAAGCTGTTGTCCCGTAGTGAGCCGAGCAACAAGTGATTCATTGGCACTTATTGGAACTGGTTCGCGATCGCCGTTTGAGTCAACTCACCTTTGAAGACCACCTACTCTGTCTATGGCTTGTCCATGGCTTGTTTATGGCTGTTGCCTGGGCTTGCTTTTAACAACTACGATCGGCATTAGTTACCACCGTCTTTTGATAATCCTGGTTTTCCTTCGCGAAATTCACCCGTGTAGCGCTTGCCATTTGCATACACCAGAGTTCCACGTCCATTCGGGCGACCGTTAAACAGTTCACCTGTATAAGACTGGAACGTGCTTTCCCGTGGGAAGGTGCAGGTGCCTTTTCCGCTCAAGGTATTGTTGAAAAAAGTACCATTACAAACCGTGCCATCGGCATTGGTAACGACCCCTTTACCATTGATCACACCAAGATAAAATTGTCCATTGTAAGAGTAAGCAGCTTTGCCATCTTTAAAGAAGGAAAATTTGCCAATTCCATGAGGTTGTCCGCCGGCAAATTGACCAACATAGCGATCGCCATTGGCAAAACTATAAGTGCCGCGCCCATGAAATTCTCCATTCCTAAAAGTTCCTTCATAACGGCGATTGTCAGCGACGGCTAAAAACATCCCCTTCCCATTAGGTCGCCCATTTTTCATTTGCCCTTGATAGCGATCGTCATTGTCATAGACAAGCGTGCCATTCCCATCAAAGGTTCTATTCCGAATTTGCCCGCGATAGTATTTATATGGTGTACCAACCGCTTTTTCAGCTTGATTTACACAAATTCCTTGACCACTATTTCCCTGAAATTGTCCTTCACATCGCCAAATGTTTTCATCTGCATCTTTCAGTTCAAGATAGCCATACTTTGCGTAAACGGGCGAAATGCTACTCAATCCAATCAACGTACTGACTATTGCTAAAGCCATTCCCTGAGGAACAGAGTGAATATAGGGTTTCGAGCAATTTCTCATTTTGCCTCCTCAAAATTCTGTCAAGAACGATTTGCCCAAATCAACACAACTTTGCTGTTAAGCCGATGATGTTTCAACCATAAAGTGTCTATCTAATAAGAATACGAAACTGTCTTCTTAACTGCAATCATTCTTCCCAAGATGGCAAAATTTACCCACTTTAAAAGAGAAATTCGACTCTTATGAGCATTTATCCAAACCTCATGCAAGAAGACTACAATACTAGCAATCATTCTTTATATCAAAGATGTCTATCTTAGTTGATCACCTGTTTATGGGAGAGTCAACTTAAGCGGTGCTAAGAATGGAGAGTAACCTATTTGTGATTTATCTATCCATTCACTTATTGAGGTTTTCTATTTTATGAGGTAATTTTTTTAAATAAATGGTGGCTTGGTTTCTCAATAAACGATTCATAAAATATTAATCATGCGCTGATTGTTATTTCAAAAGCAAAAAATCTTACTCACAAAATTTACGATTTTCGACAGATGAATCTGATTAGAGTTATCTTGGAACTAAAGCAGTTGGAGGATTGAAATCATGGGTTCGCAAAGACTAGTTGCATTGATTGGGGCTGTCACTGTTGCGATCGCTGGTTGTAGCTCTGAAGACACCACCACCCCTACGGCTAGCGCTCCATCTCCCGATCCTGCGGCTACTACTCCCGTTCCAGCAGTTTCACCTGTCCCTGCTGCTAAACCCTTAGTTGTTCAAACAAAACAACCCACTCGCGTAGTTGCAGGACTCATTCAACCCACCAACGCTACGGAACGTGCAAAGCAGGTTGAATCCGAAATTAGAAATAGCGAAAATAGAAACCCATTTGTTGGGCTTCCCCCTGCCTTACCTAGACCCACCACTAACCCAGCAAAACCAGTGCCTACGGTTGCAGGGTTGCCCCAAGCAGGCGCAGGGACAGGCGGCGCACAGCCATCTAGAACAGGCGCACAGCCAACCAGCAATAAGACAAACAGCCCGATCGCCACTGGTCCACTAATCCCTCCCATTTCACTAGAAGCGGGTCCCACGCTGCCAACTGCTACAGGTGCGCCACTAGGGGTTAATGTTCCACCCGTTCTTCCTGCGGCTCCGGTGCCACCTTCAACCACCACCGCTACTGCGGTCGAAATTACTGGAGTGGTGTTTGTCGGCAATACTCCCCAAGCCATTGTGATCGCGCCGGGTGATCCAGGTAGCCGCTATGTGGGCGTTGGGCAGCGAGTTTCTGGTGGCAGAGTGTTGATCAAACGAATTGAAATGGGAGCAGGGTCTGTTCCAGTTGTTATTTTGGAAGAGAACGGGGTAGAAGTTGCTAGAAGCGTCGGTGAAGGAGCCGCACCTGCGAAGCAAGCAAGTCTTTAAACTCGCTAAATACAGAGATTTTACCCCATCCATTTCCCCATATCCAGGAATCACATTAGCATTGCTGAATGCCAATTTCTTCATGCCGTGCAACCCTATCAAAATCTGAGGCTACGAGCGGTCAATAGCCGATAGCCAACGGTGAGAGCGGTAAACGCCAGCACAAAATTCCATAGGCTCGTGGGCTTGAGGGATACACCACTTCTAAGAAACACCATCACAATTCCTGCAATCAGAAAAATCCAGCCAAAACTTCTAGTTTGTCGTGGAAACACAACTAGACAGATGATCCCAATCATTAAGGACAAAACAGAGCCAACTGCGGGTAGATTTCCCCAGAAAAATGGCGAGAAATAAGTCGAGAAAATCACGTTTTGACCCAAGACGTAAGTGCCTGCCAGTAGAAACAGAATGCCAATTAGCTTTTGCATAATGATTGATGCTTTGGATTGTGTTTAGTGTTCCCGGATCGGGCTAAACATTTCTGATTGGGGAATCTTTTAGGATTCGGTTGGCAGAGACAGGGCTAGCTGATAGATTTGGCGGCGGGGCAGGGCGGTTTGTTGAGCAAGCTGGCGGCTGGCTTCAGAACGAGAGAGTCCTTGATTGATGAGGGCTTGCAGTTCGGTTTTAAGGGCTTCGTCTGATAGGAGCAATGGGTTGAGTTCGGCTCCTGCGAGAACTAGGGTGAATTCTCCCATCGGCTCACGATCGCGGTAGTGATCAATCGCTTCAGCAATCGTGCCGCGCCAAAATTCTTCGTGCAGCTTGGTGAGTTCTCGTGCCAACACGATCGCGCGATCGCTACCCAATATCAGCAGATCTTGCAAAGTTTGCCGTAACCGATGGGGCGCTTCATAAAACACCAAGGTGCGGGATTCAGATTTAAGTCGTTCCAAATGGACGCGGCGATCTTTGGGCTTGGCGGGCAGAAAGCCTTCAAACACAAAGCGATCGCTGGGTAAGCCAGACGCAATTAAGGCTGCCACCACTGCACTACAACCGGGAATCGGCACAACGGTTAGCCCAACTTCTACACAGGCTTTGACCAACTCATAGCCCGGATCAGAAATTCCCGGCATTCCGGCATCGCTAACCAGGGCGATCGCTTGCCCTTGTTGCAGCCGCTCTACCAGTTCCCCGGTGCGAGTCATGCGATTGTGTTCGTGATAGCTGACTTGAGGCGTAGTGATTTGAAAGTGGTGCAGTAGTTTTCCCGTGTGGCGCGTATCTTCAGCCGCGATCGCGTCCACGGCTTGCAGAATTCGGACGGCTCGGAAAGTCATGTCTTCCAGATTCCCGATCGGCGTTCCCACAATATAAAGCGTTCCTGGTTTAGGATCAGATGGCACGATTTTCTTTCAATATAAATTGTTTGATTGGTGCGTTAGGCTGTCGCTAACGGCACCCTACGGTTAACCGCGTGATGCATGGACTGTTTGTCGGACTGACGACGCTGGATTTAATTTATCAGGTGATAGAACCACCGCAGCCAAATCAAAAGCTAGTGGCGTTGGATTATACTGTGACGGCTGGCGGTCCGGCGACGAATGCAGCAGTGGCGTTTGGGGCTTTAGGGGGGCGGGTAAGTCTGCTAAGCGTGGTGGGCTGTCATCCGATGACGCAGTTGATTAAGGCAGATTTGCAGCAGTGCGGTGTGTTGCTGTTGGATTTTGATTCAGCATGGTCTGAGTTCCCACCGGTCTCTTCTATTATCGTCACGAAAGCAACGGGCGATCGCGCGGTTATTTCAATCAATGCTGCCAAACTTCAGGCAACCCCGGCTCAAATTCCTGCCGATATTTTGTACGGTGTAAATATTGTGCTGTTGGATGGACATCAACTGGCAGTAGGAACAGCGATCGCCCAACAAGCCAAGGCGCTCAATATTCCCATTGTGCTAGACGGCGGCAGTTGGAAACCGGGTTTAGAAAGTCTGCTGCCACTGGTAAATTATGCCATTTGCTCGGCTAACTTTTATCCGCCCCACTGCAACACTCAAGCGGATGTAGTGGCATATCTAAAAAACCTAAGCGTTTCTCATATCGCTATCACGGGCGGAGAGCAACCCATTTGGTATGACGATCGCGCTCAGACAGGCACCATTGCCGTTCCTAAAATTCAACCTGTTGATACCCTGGGCGCAGGCGACATTTTTCACGGTGCGTTTTGCTATTTCATCCTGCAAACCCCCTTTGTAGACGCATTGGCACAATCAGCAGAAGTTGCCGCGCGATCGTGTTTATCTTTCGGCACCCGCCAGTGGATGAAAGAATGACATCTGACACCTGACACCTGATCCCCGACACCTCAGAGTGATAGGGTGATTGCAGCGATCAAGGAGAAGTTTAATGACAGACAAGAATTTGCAGGAGTTACTCGCGATCGCCCGTGCTGTTGGCTGGGGCGCGGGAGATATTTTGCTGGCGGCTCAGAAGACGGATCTTGAAGTACAAGATTTGGCAGATGGACCTGTCACCATTGCCGATGATGCTGCAAATGACTACATCTTGAACACGCTTCACGCTAATTTAGGCACCGAGGATTTTGGTTACTTAACGGAAGAAACCTATAAGCTGCAACCTGACAGCGATCGCTTAGCAAAATCGTTTGTCTGGATCATTGACCCGCTCGATGGCACTAACGAATATATTCAAAAAACCGGAGAGTTTGCGGTACATATTGCCCTAGTGCAGGATCATCGTCCGGTGGTGGCGGTGGTGGCTTGTCCCGCAGTCGGTCGGCTCTACTTTGCCGCGCTCGGCAGCGGCACGTTTGTAGAACAAAAGGATGGCACGATCGCCCCAGTGCAAGTATCTCAGCGTGACCAATTCGAGCAGATGATCGTAGTTACGAGCCGCAGCCATCGCAGCGATCGCTTTAACCAACTCATGCAGCAGTTCCCCTGCCAAACGCAAAAATCCATAGGCAGCTTAGGCGGTAAAATCGCCGCGATCGCCGATCAACACGCTGATATTTACCTTTCTCTCTCTGGCTCCTCGGCTCCCAAAGACTGGGATCTCGCCGCCCCAGAACTGATATTGACCGAAGCAGGCGGTAAATTCACCCATTTTGACGGCACCCCCCTGCTGTATAACCGCGAGGATGTCGCTCAATGGGGCGGTTTACTCGCCAGCAATGGCACCCGTCATGAAGCCCTTTGCCTTGAAGCAACGCGCATTTTGACGGCGATCGAGGGTTAAGCGATCGTGACCAACACGCTAATCGTCCTTTACGTTGCAACCTTTAAAGCTTGAGAAGCGTGAACAAGGGGCTTAGGCTCCTTGTCTAGGCAACTTAGACGCATATCAGC
Organism: Leptolyngbya sp. CALU 1928; assembly: GCF_056784215.1. Taxonomy (NCBI): domain Bacteria; kingdom Bacillati; phylum Cyanobacteriota; class Cyanophyceae; order Leptolyngbyales; family Leptolyngbyaceae; genus Leptolyngbya; species Leptolyngbya sp. CALU 1928. Next base: position 884,594 of record NZ_JBXBCE010000001.1, read on the forward strand.
TTAGTATCGGAAATCAGAATAATCCTTGCCCTTGCCAAACATAATTCATGGGACTTTGTGGGTTAAAAATCCATCTTGAAGCATAATCCTTAAGTCCCTTTTTTCTCTACGACAGAGTGAGGTTGAAAAGATGCAGGTGTAAATGATTTTAAACAACCTGGATTAAGACCCTCGTGAGGAAGATATTTTCATCTTTCCAGCCTGTTTGCTCAAAAGCGCTTGTAGTTTATCGAACAGTTGCTTCCTTTGATTCCGCTGGTCGCAATCCCAAAGCAGACTTAGCTATGGAGTCCTCAATCTCGGATTGCTTTGTATTTGAGATGGCGCGAATTACCACCGTTCTCAAGCCGTCAAGGACTGTTTAGTGTCAGTTAACCACGGGCTAGAAGAGTCAAAGTGGGCGATCGCTTGCATTCGGCTTGCTCCCAACGACCCCAGTCAGAACCCGGTTGAGGATGTTTGGTTGCAGGCAAAGCAGCTTATTCGAGAGTTCTATGACTTGTGCAAGTCATCCACATCGGTGAAGGGTGCATGGCACGTTTTCATGAATCATCTACGATCGCCGCATAGAGTTCCCAAATCCGGAAGAGACTCACCATCCTAGATAAAAGATTCATCTAAATCCAGTGTTATGTTGCACTCTAGTAAGTATCGGTTGATACGATAGACACTTCTCAGTGGACAAAGCTAGGATGCCAATCATGAATGCATCACTGCAATAAAGTGCTTCTTAAGCTCGATTGGCACCCTTTCCCTTCATCCATTAGCGAGAATTCACCATGAACATCCAAAAACTTTCTATCGTTATCGCTCTAACAGTTTCTGCGATCGCTGGCATGAGCATGACTCAATCTGCCGCTGCGGGTGAACTAGTCAAAAACGGCAGCTTTGAAAGCACTCCTACCCCACTTAGCAATGGCGGTTGGTCTACCTATAGCGCGATCGAAGGCTGGAAAGCAACTGATGGCGGCAAAATCGAAATTCAACGGGGTGCTGCTGGTAAAGCCTTTGATGGCAGCAACCTGCTTGAGCTAGACAGCCACCACTACAACCAAAATGCATCCGTTTTAGGGGTATTCCAAGATTTGGCAACCGAAATCGGTAAAACCTACACCCTGTCCTTTGCTTACTCTGCTCGTCCTGGCACCGCTGCTGCTCAAAATAACTTCAGCGTTCTGTTTGGCGATAGCTTTAAGCAAACCATTCAAGGAAGCCAAGGTGGAAGCCAAACTCTCTGGAACATGTTCACCACCAATGTGACAGCGACCAGTTCTTTGACCCGCTTGCAGTTTAACTATGAAGGAACCCGTGACACGTTAGGTGCTTACATTGACAATGTTGGTGTTTCTTCTTCTTCCGCAGAAGCTGCTCCTGAACCAACCACCATGGTAGGGATGGCGCTAGCGGGGATGGCTGTGGCATGTCGTAAGAAGTTGGCTATGCGTAAACGCGAAGCATGATTGCTGGAAGACCTTTGCTAGTGCCATTGACAACTTCAGCTTAAAACATGTTTTTTGTGGGCAGTCTCAGGGCTGCCCACAAGCCTTTTTAAAGGTTTTATGACCACGGTGAAGTGTTAGAAGTGCTTTCTAAATCCTCAACAATTTTAGGCTTGAGCTTCTCAAATTCTTCTTGCAGCAAGTTTTTGGTCATGCTGGGCTGTCCAACGGATGGGGAAGATTGGCTGACGATCGCCCACTGCTTCAGCAAAGAACATTGAGCAGGATGAATGGTAATCGTAATTGCATGGGCAGATTGAGATGGATCTTCTAAGGCAAACAACAATATCTGGTATTGGCATCTTTCACCCATCAAACGGAGCATTTCTCGCCCAAACGGGGTCTTTATATCCAGGTAACAGCGGAGCCATCGAGGTCCTTGTTCTTGGCTATGAAATCGGTTATAAATTGCCGTTAGCCACAACACCATCGGATGAGGCGACATGGAACACAGAAAATTTTTGTAGATGCGGTTATAGATTCGATTCACTTGTAGGCTGTGAATTTCCTTTTGGGGCAACATCACCCAAATCGTGGGCAAAGTTTCCCTGCCAGTCGAAAAAATTTGTGGAAATACAATTTGAGCAACAGGCTTATCTTTAGGCCACGTTGCCTGAGAAACAATATCGCCGGATGGAGAGGGCGTAACGGATCGCGATCGCCCTTCAGTCAAAGTTTTCTTCGCTAGTGCCTCGCTAATCCGAGTTCCAATATGCTGATTTGCACTATAGCGTTGCTCCAGTGGTTCCAGCGCTTTCAAAACTTCAGCGATCGATTGAGGACGATTCGCTGACTTTTTCTCCAAACATCCCATCACCAAGTTTTCTAGGGCATTGGGCACCTTCAAGCTGGGATTCACTGATTTAAAGGTGCGAGGTGATTTGGAGTGATGCGCTTTGTACCAAGCACCAAACGTATGAGTTTCTGCTTGCAGTGGCATTTTGCCCGTCAGCATCTCAAACATCATGATACCAAGACTATAGACATCGGAGCGAGAATCTAGATCTTGCCCTTCCATTTGCTCTGGAGAAGAGTAAGGCAGAGTTCCCATAAACGAACTGGTTTGCCCACTATCTTCTTGAAGCAATTTGGCAATGCCAAAATCCAAAATTTTAACCAATTCGCCTAACAGGGCATTTTGGCTCACTAAGATATTACTGGGTTTAATATCCCGGTGAATGATCGGGCATAGTTGACCATCCATCAAAATACCTTGATGGGCACATTGCAACCCTAAGCAAATTTGACGAGCAAGGCTTAGAAACCGAGGCAGCAACAGGGTTTCTGTGCTGATGATTTCGCTCAGGCTTGACCCTTGAAGATACTCCATGACGTAAAACGGTACGTCGTCTTCGTTAATGCCGTAGTCGGTTACACGAACGATATGAATACTTTTTTGACCGAGTTGGGCGCAGGTACGAGCTTCAAATTTGAAGCGATCGCGCAACTTATCGTTGACTATCAATGCTTGAGATAAAAACTTAACGGCAATAACTCCGCCTAGCAAAACATCTTCAGCACGATATACCCTTCCCATAGCTCCTTTGCCTACCAGTTCAACCAGTTGGTAGCGGTTGGAAAGTAAGTGTCCGATGTGTGGGTCTGTTGTCATACGAGCAGCCAACGATGAAAGCCTCGCCCTATAAAAATGATCGATGTGAGCAAAGTAGCTTCAGTGTAGCCAAATTAGAAAAGTATCCTCTATCTATGATGGTGACTTAGCAACGACCTAGCTAAAAAAATAAAGCAATTAAGAATTGAAATGCGCTCTGTTTGCTAGTAATCCCGTAAAGCAATCTCAATGCTTCATTTTGACAGTTTTTTTAGCGATCGCCCGTTTTCTAAATGACTCCAAGTCTTTTACTCTAGCTGTTGTTCTAAGGTTACTTCCATCGTACTGGTTAAGTAATGCCCTGCCATGATGCCACTAGAGAGATAATATTTATTTTCTTCAACCCGATACATTGTTTCAAACCCGCTTCGTCGCTGGCGATCGCCCAATACCCAATAGCGCTGTACAATTGATTCTTGAGCAACCCATCCTTCTCCTTCCACCCGCCCCAACAAGCTATGTTGCAAAACAAAGGTGTACTGCCGCTCTCCTGCATCGAGTCGCCCTCGATATTGAAGTGAAATTTCTTCGCGTTCACTATTGGGAAAAGTCAGCTTGGTCACCATTGTGAACCAGTAGTCATCTCGACTCCAGCCCACTAAGGTCTTGCCAAGGACTGGAATTGGCATACCATTTCGCTCTAGCCAGTGCCCCCGCATTGTCCAGCGTCCTGGCTGTATTAAAAAGGTATGAGCCACAACGTTATCCTTCGACTCGACAGCAGATGCAGTACTGATCCAACAGGTACCCAATGCTATCACGCATCTACAACACTAACAGGTAGGGAAGGGGAAAGGGGAGAGAAGACTCAGAACTTGAAACTCTGATGAATTTCGCCCAGGAGGACGGGGCGGGTGGCTCCGGTGACGGCAGGGAGGTTGCCGGGGATTTGATGGAGTCGCCAGTATGCCAGAACTGCAAACGCGATCGCTTCTTTGAAATCAGCATTGACACCCACATCATCGGTGGTTAATACGGGAATGGGATTGAGTCGGGATCGGATTCGTTGTTTGAGGTATTGATTTTTGCTGCCGCCGCCACAGAGCAACACGCGATCGGGTAAGTGAGGTAAAAAAGTTTGGTAGCTGTGGGTAATGGAGGCAGCGGTTAATTCGGTTAAAGTTGCCAAAATATTTGCCGCTTCAGTCATGCTGTTCATGTCGCAGTCCGCTAAACATTGATGCAGATATTCCACTCCAAACAGTTCTCGCCCGGTTGATTTGGGCGGTTGCTGGTGGAAATAAGGATGCTGAAGCCAGCGATCGACTAAGGAGTAGCTGATTTGCCCAGTTGCTGCCCAGTTGCCATGATGGTCGTAGGTTTTGGCTCCCTGGCTGAGATGCTGCACTGCTAGGTCTAACAAGCTATTACCCGGTCCCGTATCCCAGCCCAAAATGCCTGCTTGCCAATCTTTTTGAGCGTCTATCGCAGGAAGATAAGCAAGGTTGCCAATGCCACCAATATTTTGCACACAGTTAGATTGGTGGGGCTGCCCAAACAGGCAAACATCAATTTTGGGAACCATGGGCGCACCGTGCCCGCCTACTGCAATATCGGCTGCCCGAAAGTTGCTGATGGTAGTGATGCCTGTGTGATGGGCGATCTCGTCTCCGCGTCCCAATTGTAAACTGTAGCCGAGGCGAGGCGAGGGGGTCTCTAACTCCGCACTCTGCACTTCGCCATTCGTAACCCGCCATTCGCCATTTTTTGCGGGTCGATGAAAGACGGTTTGCCCGTGGGAGCCAATCAGTTCGGCGGTGGGATGCCCGGTTTGAATCGTGAGGGCGGCTTGGGCAAACTGGTGAGCGATCGCGTCATCTAAGGCTGCAAGGTCGGCGATCGGTAAGGCTGCACCGGCACAGACCGCCAAAATTTGTTCACGCAAAGTCGGGGGATAGGCAAGCGTTTCTCCTGCTATCAACGTGACTTGTAAGTCTGTGGTGGAGCCAGAAATATCCACCAGTGCTGCGTCTATTCCATCGACTGAGGTGCCGCTGATTAAACCAATTACGAGCATATTAAAGACTAGAGATTAAGAGCTAGAGATTAAGAGCTAGGAATTAGACTACTGGGTGGAAATGTGACTGTAAAGGTTATTTGGTCTGAGTGGCTAGCTACTTTAAGATCAGCGCCAATATGAGCAACTAGTTTTTTGACTAATGCCAATCCCAAACCCACTCCACCATAGCGCCAGGGATCGCTGCTGGGAATGCGATAAAACTTGTCAAAAATCCGGGGTAATTCCTCAGCAGAAATGAGTCCAGTATTTCCAACTTCAATACACAGCCCCGCGATCGCCCGATAGACAGACACTTGGATGACCTCGCCGCTAGGAGTGTATTTACAAGCATTGTCGAGCAATTCGGACAGGATGCGTCCTAAGTGAGATAAATCGGTGACGAGGGCGGGTAAGTTTTCGGAGGTTTCTAGCTGTAGGATTTGCCCTTGAGCTTCTATTCTTTGGTGGAACGGCTCTAGGGCGTGATGAATCCAGATTTGCGGGGTAATGGTTGATAAAATCAACGGCTCTGTCTCCGCATCGAGGCGAGAGAGATTAAGCAGGTCGTCGATTAGAGTGATTTCTCGCTGACATTCAGTTTGCAAAATTTGAAAATAGCGGCTGGCGTTGTTGGTTTCATCATCCAGGATGCCCAATGGTTTAAGCGCAATTTTCATCATTTGAATCGCCATTTTGATGCTTGCCATGGGGGTTCGCAATTCATGGGAGATGGTGCTGAGAAAATCATCTTTCAGATAGTTGAGACGTTCTAGCTCATTCACCTGAGCTTGGGCAGCTTGATATAACCGAGATTGACGCAGGGCGATCGCGCAGTGATTTGCCACAAGCTGCACTAAGCGAATTTCTGCCTCATTGAACACTTTTTGGCTCGGTCGAAATAACCATAGATCTCCTAGCACGCCTTGATCATCAAACATCGGGCACGCCAAAATGCTCTGCTGCCCTGCATCGGGTCTTGATAAATTTCTAGTGCTAAAGCAAAACTGAACGCACTGGTGTTCAAAAAGCTGCTGGTAAAAACAGTGATCGTCCTGATCGTCTTTGTTTTTAACTACAAACGTTTGTCCTTTTGCTGGAGCTAGAGAAGCCAGATATTCATGAGTGATAGAGACGGTGGTGAGGGTTGAGTTATAGAGTCCAGCGCTACAGCATTCAACCCCTAATCCTTGACCCAATGCATCGACAGCCGTTTGCAAAATCTGGTTTTCATCCAAAGAGTCACGCACATGATCGGTGATGCGTTTGAGCAAGGCTTCAAAGCTTAAGGCGCGATGAAGGGCAGTAGTCCGCTCTGATACTTGACTCTCTAGCTCCGAGTTGAGCCGCTGCACTTCGGTATAGAGTTCTGATTGTTGAATGGCGATCGCCAGTTGGGCAGCAATGGTGCTAGTTAATTCAACCTGCCAATCTTGCCAAACGACTGTAGGGTCATGACTCACCAGCCCGATGTGCCCCCACAGGCGATCGCTAATTCGGATAGGGATGGCTAACCAGGCTCCTGAAAACGTTTCAGCGATCGTTTGGTTAAACGCAGTCTCCAATCGAGTGATGTTATCTAGCCGCACGATTTCAAACTGCTTTAGTGAAGCCATATGAAGATTGTCAATATCAGAAATTCTTGACCCAACATTAGGCTGCAAAAGATTGGGAACAAGACAGTAAGAGGCTAAATAGACCCAGCTATTTTGCAGAGGTAAATATTGCAGGATGTTTGCCTGATCGACCTGAATCAGTGTGCCGATTTCAGAGACTGCGGTATTGAAAGTGGTTTGGAGATCAAAAGAATCTCGAACGGCTTGAATTATTTTGCAAAACGCTTTTTCGCGTTGGGCTTGGAGTTGGGTTTGCTGATAAAGCTGACTTTGTTGAAGGGCGATCGACAAACTGGTGGCAAGGCGTTTGAGAAACTGCACCTCCCAATCTTGCCACTGCCGAGGGGCAGAACATTGCTGCGCTGAGAACAAGCCCCAAAGATCGTCTCCTTGAAGAATGGGAATCACTAAATTTGCTTGGATTTGAAATTGCTTCAGCAAGTCCATATAGCATGGCTCTAATCCAGCCGCATCAATATTTTCAATCACGCTGACCGAGCCACGAGTAAACGGCAGTAAACAGTTTTCGGAGGCAAGATGGGTATCTAAGATTTCAAGCCCTAGGAGGGAAACCCAGCCCGGTGTGAGGGCTTCAACGATGACAAAACCGCTCCTATTGGGTTCAAATCGATAAATGACTACTCGATCCGTTTGTAAAAGCTGATGAATTTCGTGGACGGCGGTATTGAGAATATCATCTAGGTTAAGGGATTGACGGATGCGTTCTGCGATCGCCCCTAACAACTGTTCTCGTTCTGCTTGCAGCCGCAGATTTTGTGATTCCTGGTGACGTTGGGTAATATCTTGAAACACCAACACTCCGCCCGTAATTTCGCCGTTGCTATTGCGAATGGGGGTTGCCGAATCTCCTACTCTGCGGTCTAATCCGTCTTTGGTTCGCAACAGGCATTGATCGGGTAAGTTTACCTGGGTTCCTGCTTGCATTGCTTGCATTACAGGATTTTCTATTTGCTCTTGAGTCTCTGCATGAACTAAGTCAAGAATTTGGTTGACTGATGTGCCCAAGGCATCCGCTATTTGCCAGCCTGTGAGATTTTCGGCAACCGGGTTCATGAAGGTGATTAAACCGTTCTGATCAATGGCGATCGCGCCATCTCCAAGGCTAGCAAGCGTCGTGGTTAGCCATTGTTTTGTTTGCTCCAGTCGATTTTCTAAGCTGTGTCGTTGTAACGCAACGTTAATCGCCGCCTGAAGCTGTAGCTGATTGAATGGCTTAACAAGATATCCAAAGGCAGCCGCCGCGATCGCGCGTTGTAAAATTTCAGGGTTAGTCGTTGCACTGATATAGATAATTGGAATTTGTAATTGCTGATAAATGCGATCGCCAGCAACAATTCCGTCTATGTCTCCGGATAGATGAATATCCATCACAATTAGGTCGGGGCGAATTCTAGAAGCGGCTTGGATCGATTGCAGCCCATCTTTCACCATCGCCGCGACTTCGTGGTTTAGCTGCACCAAAAAGTTGCAAATCATTTGAGCCGTAGCGGATTCATCTTCAACAACCAAGATTTTCGCCATAGGAAGTGCAGTGTCTCGCTGAACAAATTCAGCATTAAGAAGCTATCATTTTGTCAGAAATCTAAGGAATGACTAGAGAGAAAACTTGGATCTTTTGCGATTTTCTTGAGATTGGAAGGAATCGGCGATGGCGACAATAGTGTCGTGGATAACAGTTGCAATTAAGAATGGCTCATCGCAGCGGTCAGATGCGATCGTGGAATCAAAGCGCTATCATGAAAGCTGCTATTGATAAAACTTGTAACAAATTATCAATGATTGTTTCTTCCTCTGGTTTTGCCAAAATCAAAGCCTCAGTTACAGAGAAGGTCTTCTTTGGTCACGAGCCTACTCCCGAACTGATCGCGATCTTACTGGTCTACTTTGTGCAAGGCATTTTGGGCTTAGCGCGGTTGGCAGTCAGCTTTTTCCTTAAAGATGATTTGGGGTTGGGGCCAGTTGAAGTGTCTGCCTTGGTTGGGGTGGCTGCCCTACCCTGGATGATTAAACCGCTGTTTGGGTTTATCTCCGATGGACTGCCCATTTTTGGCTATCGTCGTCGCCCTTATCTAATCTTATCTGGGCTATTGGGAACCCTCGCCTGGGTGGCAATGGCAACGGTAGTAAATACGCCTCTGGCTGCAACACTGGCGATCGCGGCGAGTTCCCTTTCCGTCGCCTTTAGCGATGTGATTGTCGATTCTCTGGTGGTCGAACGGGCGCGCAAAGAATCCGTGGGCAAAGCTGGATCGTTGCAGTCCCTCTCTTGGGGTGCTTCTGCGGCTGGGGGCTTAATGACTGCCTACTTAAGCGGCTACCTGCTAGAGCATTTCACCACGCGCACCGTTTTTGCCATCACGGCAGTCTTTCCCTTAATCGTCTCCTGTGTCGCCTGGATCATCAGCGAAACTCCAGTCAGCGATCGCATGGATTGGGGAGCCGTCAAACATCAGCTTCAGCAATTGCGGCAAGCATTAAGCCAAAAATCGATTTGGATGCCCACGGCATTCCTGTTTGTGTGGCAAGCAATGCCCACCGCAGAATCGGCATTCTTTTTCTTTACGACCAACGAACTCAAATTCACACCAGAGTTTTTAGGGCGAGTCCGCTTGGTTACTAGCTTGGCATCACTGATTGGCGTGTGGGTCTTTCAGCGGTTCCTCAAAAATGTTCCCTTTCGGACTATTTTTGGCTGGTCAACCGTGATTTCAGCCGCATTGGGAATGACAACTCTCTTGCTCGTAACCCATACCAACCGCAGTTTGGGTATTAGTGACCAATGGTTTAGCTTGGGGGATAACTTGATTTTGACGGTCATGGGGCAAATTGCTTTCATGCCCGTTCTCGTTCTCGCCGCACGACTTTGTCCTCCGGGTGTGGAAGCAACCTTGTTTGCGTTGCTGATGTCGGTTGTGAATTTGGCAGGATTGGTGTCCTATGAATCGGGCGCATTTTTGATGCATCGGTTAGGGATTACGGAAAGCAACTTTACGAATTTGGCGCTCCTGATTGTGATCGCCAACCTCACGACTTTATTGCCATTGCCGCTTTTGGGATGGTTGCCATCTAGCGAAGATATGCCTGAAGACTCCTACGATCACCAACCTCCGGCAACCTTAGAGCTAGATTCAGGTGCCTCTAAGCATCTTGCTCAACCTTTTCTGCCTGACCTCGTGACGGAGTTAGTTGTACAGTCGCGCGAACCGGAACCTGTAGAGGAATAATATGACCAGCATTGAACTGAACCCGTCTGTTTTGGAAAAGTCTTATCAACGGGAAGATTGGCAGCGGGGCTACAATTCTCTGGCGCAAGAATTTGAGTATTGGATTGATGAGATTGAGGGGGAGATTCCCGCCGAACTTCAAGGAACGCTGTTTCGGAATGGACCTGGCTTGCTGGAGGTGAATGGGGAGCAAATTCATCATCCGTTTGATGGTGATGGCATGATTTGCGCGATCGCGTTTCAAAATGGACGCGCCCACTTCCGCAATCGCTTTGTCAAAACTGAAGGCTATCTGGCAGAACAAGCAGCCGGAAAAATCTTATATCGGGGTGTGTTTGGCACTGCTAAACCCGGTGGCTGGATGGCAAATTTGCTCGATTTTCGGCTAAAAAATATCGCGAATACCAACATTGTGTATTGGGGTGGCAAACTGCGGGCACTGTGGGAAGCGGCTGAACCCTATGGGCTTGATCCTCGCACGCTCAACACCGTAGGGTTAGATTATTTGGATGGCGTGTTGAAACCGGGTGACGCATTTGCTGCCCACCCTCGGATTGATCCGGCTGGCGGTAAAGAGGGCGATGCTTGCTTAGTCAACTTCTCGATCAAGCCCGGATTGTCTTCCACCATTACCCTGTATGAGTTTGCAACCGATGGCAAGCTGCTACAGAAGTATGCTCACTCCACTCCCGGTTTTGCATTTATTCATGATTTTGCAATTACGCCTCACTACTGCATCTTTTTCCAAAATCCTGTCACGTTCAATCCCCTAAATTTTTTGGCAGGAATCCGTTCTGCCGCTGAATGCATTCAGTTTCATCCTGATAAACCGACCAAGATTGTAGTAATTCCCCGGAAGGGGGCAGGAAACAGGGAATCCGCTCAACTGACCGCATCTCGCACGTTTGAAACGCTCTCTGGCTTTGTCTTCCATCATGCCAATGCCTTTGAAGAGGGCAACGACGTGGTGATTGATTCGGTCTGTTATGAAGATTTGCCTGCGGTGGAGCCAGGAGGTGATTTTCGTCAGACGGATTTTGACGCGATCGCACCGGGCCATTTGTGGCGTTTTCGAGTCAATTTGCAAACGGGAACGGTCGATCGCCAATTGCTAGAAGGGCGCTGCTGCGAGTTTCCAGTGGTGCATCCTGCCAAAGTTGGGCGATCGCACCGCTATGCCTATTTGGGTGCTGCCCATGCGTCAACCGGAAATGCACCGCTTCAAGCCATCATCAAAATAGACACGCACTCTGGCAATCGCGCTCTTTGGAGTGCGGCACCTTGGGGCTATGTGGGCGAACCGATCTTTGTTCCTCGCCCTGCATCTGACTCACACCTGAATGCTGAAGATGATGGCTGGGTGCTGGTGATGGCGTTTGATTCTACTCGCGATCGCTCTGATGTGGTGATTCTGGATGGTCATGACCTGAGCCAAATTGCCCGTCTACATTTGAAGCATCATGTTCCCTACGGACTCCACGGTAGTTTCACATCCGAGTGCTTTGCTTAAGAGCTTAGGGTGATTTTTTCTCAGTTGGGAACGCAACTGTTACCACGTTACCCGCCTTACCTAGTGCTTTTGCTTCACCCTGGTTGAAGGAAGCGACCACTGCCCCTGCGTTACCCGCCACAACTACAATCCTTTTCTTCGCCTTCCAGGTTCGCTGTTCACCTTTGTCCAAAGTCCCCTCATAGTCAACTTTGCCATCAACTGAAATTTCAACCCAAGAGCGATCGGTTAACTTTAGGTCTACTTGCACTGGTTCCCCTGCCGTTGGGCTTCCGTTTTTAGCACCCGGTACAGCAGATGCATTAGGAGCAGACGAGGAAGCCTTTTCAGGAGAAGATGACCCCGATACGCCTGTAGTAGGAGCGTTTGTTGCAGTTGGAGTCGTCACAGCGCTCTTTTGCGGCTGATTGAAAAAGCTAAACGCAAAGGCACCCAAGGCAAGGGCGGCAACCCCTCCGCCTAACCAAAGTAAAACGGATATACCGGATTGGGGCGATCTCTCTGGGCGAGGGGATCTGCGATCGCTAGGTCGTTCGGCTCGCGGTTCGGGCTGTGGCTCTACTGGCAGCGGCATAGGGCGTGGAGCCGATGCCACAAGCTCAGGTTGCATCTCAGGTGCAGTATGAGCCAATGAAGCAGGTTCAACATCAAAGGCATCAGCAATCATCATGCCATCCAAACTTAAGGCATCGGCATACCGACGAATGAAGCCTTTGATGTAAACCGGTTCTGGCAAAATGTCTAGCTGTGCGGATTCAATCGCCTGCAAAATACGTTGAGGAATGTAGGTTTGTTTAGCAATCTTTTCAAGAGAAATCTCTTGATATTGACGTTGCTGATACAAATACTCAGCAATCTCCTTCAACTGCTCTACCTGAGTGGAATCCAAACCCTTCATACTTCTGCGCTCCTGAGAAATCTGCAACAGCCTTGCTTGCGGCGTTAAAACTCTAAATGACTAGTAAACAGTAAGATAGCGCAATCTATGAAAGGAAATTTATGAAATCCTGCTTATCCACAATCAAGTAAAGAAATATATAGTAAATGGGTCAGAGGTAGAGAGGTAAAGAAGCATAAGTAACCGATAGAAATTTGGCATCCCTGTCCCCTGCTCTCTCACGCTAACTCTGCTGATTGCTCAGCGATGGTTTTCATCATAAAACCCACCAGCCATTCTTTAATGTGGTGGGTTGCAAGGCAGTCGTCTTCGTTATAGGTAAGGATGGCATTAAGGTGTGCGCGATCGCCCGTACTGAGCCACTGAGCATACCAACAGATGGACTGAGCGCCATTGGCAGCAGGATCGCGCCAATCAAACCCTAGCCACCGGGCAATTTGTTTTAGGGCGTAACTTTCTACGGGCAGCGTGACTAATCGAGTGATCCGTTCATGCACATCCACAAAGCGGGATAGAAGCGGTTTTATCTGAGAGTGGGGAGTGCCATACAGTTTGGCGAGGCGTTCTACAGTTTGTACTTCAAACGGACAAAAATGGAAAATGGGTGCTGTTGGGTAGCGCTTAAACAACTCCAACAACTGTTGCCAAACTACCACCTCGTCTTCAGGGCGCTCTGCTAACAGCGCATGAAAGGTTTGGGTATTGGCAGAGCGATCAACGACTAATACCCCATGCAAATAAATTAGATTTAAGGTTGGCTCGGCTTCTATATCAAAATAAAGTTCAATCGGAGCCGTCGGCAGCAACTCTGCTAAGACCGCGTAAGAGTTATGGATAGGCAGTTCTAAATACTGATTCGCTGAATCCTTGCCGCTGGGGTGAAGGATTCCCTCAATCAGCAGTGCGCGATCGTGCAGCACAGAAAACGCTTGACGCACTAATTTGTCAGCCGCTTCTTTACCAAATCCCGGCAGGGGTTCTAAATGGCTTGGGTTTGTTTCTGCTAGCGCTTTCACCGTCACCAGGTTTAAGGCTTGTAACTGCACATACCGAGTGGGGGTGACACCGGGCAACAGAGAGAGGTGATAATCGATTTTGGCGATCGCGTGGCAAGCACTTAACCAATGACACAAGCTACAGCGGCTCCGCGCAATGAACACTTCTGGCTCCTGCTGCATCATCATCATTTGCATATATTCAGCCAAAATTTCCTGCATTCGGGGCAGCACTTCCCATAGATCCACAGAGTAATTGCCGCGATCGCGCAGCATTAGCCATGCCGTCTCTGCCCACGCCCCCTGCACCTCTGCTAGCACCATGGTATGAAACGCCACTGCTACTTGATATTCCAGTTTAGGACGTTTACCTAATTTGATTTCCGTCGGCACATACAGCCAATCTCCAAAATCAGAAATACCCGGATGTTTCACCAATAGATCAGGATTGCTTTTTAGAGTAATTCCGTTCTCTTTTTTAGTGAGTAGAATGCCTTGATGAATGCGATCGACTCCCTGACGCATCAAATCTAAGGTTGCCGCCGCCGCCGCTTGCCAATCTCTAGGAGGGTGCTTCGGCTGCACAACTTCCTGATTGGATAATACTGTTTGCTGATTGACTTGGCTGTCTTGTACCAGTTTTAAGACGTATTCATTTGCAGAATCTCGTTGGTCAAGATCCCCATATACGTCCAAGTAAGCCCTTCGACGACAGCGTTGATAATTGATTAACTGCTCTGCGTCTATCAGCATGACTTCACGGTAACAGGAAACCGTGCGAATTGTTTGCACTACCGGAAACAGGATACGGATCAAATTAAAAAGCGCCTCCACTAGGGAAGCGCTTTTCCAGGATATTAAGCTAGCAGCTAACCGTTGATTGCAGGAGCCTGCATTGCAACAGGATCCGAATCGCCAGAAGCCAAGTCTAGAGGAAAGTTATGAGCGTTGCGCTCGTGCATCACTTCCATACCTAGGTTGGCGCGGTTCAGCACATCTGCCCAAGTGTTAATCACGCGACCTTGAGAATCTAATACAGACTGGTTAAAGTTAAAACCATTCAGATTAAACGCCATGGTGCTGATGCCCATCGCAGTAAGCCAGATTCCCACCACTGGCCACGCACCCAAGAAAAAGTGTAAAGCGCGTGAGTTATTAAAACTGGCATATTGGAAAATCAACCGACCGAAATAGCCGTGTGCCGCAACGATATTGTAGGTTTCTTCTTCTTGTCCAAATCTGTAGCCGTAGTTTTGCGACTCAGATTCAGTGGTTTCGCGAACCAAAGAAGACGTAACCAAGGAGCCGTGCATGGCAGAAAAGAGCGCACCACCAAAAACACCCGCCACACCGAGCATGTGGAAGGGATGCATCAAAATGTTGTGTTCAGCTTGGAATACAAACATGAAGTTGAAGGTGCCAGAGATGCCAAGAGGCATTCCATCCGAGAAAGAACCTTGTCCGATGGGATAGATCAACAACACAGAAGTTGCAGCCGCTAGAGGAGCGCTGTAAGCAACGCAAATCCAAGGGCGCATTCCTAAACGGTAAGAGAGTTCCCATTGGCGACCCATGTAGCACGCAATGCCAATCAAGAAGTGGCAAACAATTAGCTCGTAGGGACCGCCATTGTATAGCCATTCATCCAAGGAAGCAGCTTCCCAGATGGGGTAAAAGTGCAAACCGATCGCGTTACTAGAAGGAACAACGGCACCAGAAATGATGTTGTTGCCAAACATTAAAGAACCTGCAACAGGCTCACGGATGCCATCAATATCAACTGGAGGTGCAGCGATGAATGCAATGATGAAGCAAATAGTGGCAGTTAGCAGAGTTGGAATCATCAATACGCCAAACCAGCCCACATAAATCCGGTTGTTAACGCTAGTAACCCACTCGCAAAACTGATCCCACGCATTGCCGCTTTCGCGTCTTTGAAGGGTTGTTGTCATGATTTAATAATTGCTAAATGAACAAATTGACCTAAAAAGGTCGGAATAAATGTTGGATTTTGCTGACCCATGTTCATCATATTGAAAACTATTTTTAGTGTTTAACAATATCGGTAAACTTTTATAAATTAGCCATCGAGAATTACTTTACAAAGCAATGAAGCCAAAACCTTCTCACGGAGGAGTTTTTCCACAAAAGCGCCTTAATGAAGGATAGTTTTATTACAATTGTTAGAGCTTTATTACACCTACTTTTCTGCTGCTATAGGGCTTATTTCTAGACAAAAAGACGCGAACAAAAGGAGTTTCAGACTTGTTGTAGAGAAAAGCTATTTGTTACGGTGTGTTAAAAGTGATATGAATCTATACAACTAAAAACAAGTTGTTACTTTGAAATTTTTGGATGGTTTTTCAGATGAGTACGGGAAAACTTTCCAATCCTCAAATTCGCGTTGAACAGCAGTTTCGCCGTATTCAACAGCAGTTGATCGGAGGCGCACTGTCGCTTGTAGGCGTGTTTTTGTTGGGCAGCAGTTGGTATCACTTGGTGGAAGGGTGGCGCTGGCTAGATGCTGCTTATATGACGGTAATCACGCTGGCAACAGTGGGTTTTCTGGAGGTCAATCCTTTAGGCGATCGCGGTCGTATTTTCACCATCGTTTTGATTCTTCTAGGCGTAATCAGTATCGGTTACATCGTCAATCGATTTACCGATGCCTTAATCCAGGGTTATTTTCAAGAAGGATTGCGACTGCGGCGACTGCAAAAACAAATGGAAAAACTATCTGATCACTATATTATTTGCGGCTTTGGGCGTATGGGGCAGCAGATTGCCGCAGAGTTTCAAGCAGAGGGCATCAACTTTGTGATTGCTGATTTTGGGCATGATCCAGTGGTGATGGCAGAGCAGTTGGGCTATACCGCAATTCAAGGCGATGCCACCTTGGATGAAACCTTAATACGATTGCAAATTGAACAGGCGACTTGTTTGATCGCCGCGTTGCCATCCGATGCAGAAAATCTCTATACCGTTCTCTCTGCTAAAACGCTGAATCCCACGGTGCGAGCGATCGCCCGTGCCAGCACTGAAGAAGCCTTGGTTAAACTCCAACGCGCCGGAGCCGATTCGGTTGTCTCGCCCTACATCACCGGCGGTAAGCGGATGGCATCGGCAGCACTGCGCCCCCAAGTGATGGATTTTGTAGATGGCATTCTTTCCGGTGGCGATCGCACCTTTTATATGGAAGAGTTTGAGCTAACCACCCCGAACAATCCCTATGTGGGGCAAACTCTCAGGGAAGCTAAGTTGCGATCGCAATCTGGAGCATTAGTCCTTGCCATCCGTCGCTTAGATGGCACCCCCATCGTTGGACCCAACGCCGACACTATTCTCATGCAAGGAGATCACCTCATCTGCATGGGCACTGCCGACCAAATTCGCCTGCTCAACCAAATTCTATTCCCCATGAAAACCGCTTTTCCTCGCCCACCTAAACAGAGTTGACATTTGGTGATGACAATTCTGATTCTTTAGGGCTACAAACCTAAGCCGAAGGCAATTGGAACGCCAACTCGATTGAGCGATTATTATCAAAGCCTTTATCGCAACTTCACTGTTTTGGATTGCGTAGAGATGTTACGTTTAGTGGAGAGATCACTGATCGATCTAATCATCTAGATTGATTATTTTGCGGTTAAGAAAGGATTATCAGTCTGCAAAAATATTGCAGCACAAATGTTGTATTGCATAATTTTTTCTTAAACTTTAACCTTTAGCTAGCAGTTCCTATCTTTGACATGGGTATCCTTGAACTTCAAAAAAAATCAGATAGTTTAGTTGAAATTAATTTGGATATACAATCTCAAATTCAAGATCTCTATCTCCATGATTGTTCGATGGAAATTGAGCAACTAGGGATTGATATTTCAAATATTTTTAAGGAGAAATCAATTCTCCCTGGCGTTATTTTAGTGAATAGTGGTGTTTTTTTTGGGATGCTTTCTCGGCGGCATTTCTTAGAGCTATTGAGCCGACCCTACGGTCCTGAATTATTTTTAAAGCGCTCAATTAAAACGTTATATGAATCCGCTCAACATAATGTGCTAGTGCTACCGGGAAATACTCACATTGCTGAGGCTATCCGTCAGGCGTTGTTAAGATCACCTGCATTGTTATATGAGCCGCTTGTAGTTCAAATTTCTGCCGACTCCTATTTCTTATTAGAGATCCATCATCTTTTATGGGCACATTCTAAGATTCACGAACTAACGATTAAGCTGCTCAATGAACAAACTGAAGCTAAGTTGATTCAAACTGAGAAAATGGCAAGTTTAGGAGAGATGGTAGCAGGGATAGCTCATGAACTGCTAAATCCTGTAAACTTCGTATGGGGAAATATTTCATACTTGCAGAATTACATCAATGATATTTTACAGATCCTTTCAGCTTACGAGAAAGAGTCTCCTCAGTTGATCCCAGCGATCGCAGAATTAAAAGAAGAAGTTGAGTTTGATTTTTTGATTCAAGATCTGCCTCAAATTGTTGCCAGTATTAAAATTGGTGCAGGACGGCTGAAGAAGATTATTTCGGCTTTAAAAAACTTTTCTCATGTAGATGAAGCCATTCAGCGACCAGCCGATATTCATGAGTGTTTAGATAACACTTTGCTAATCTTAGGTAGCCGTATTAAAAATTTTGCTGAAGTTATTAAAAACTATGGAGATTTGCCCCTAATCAATTGCTATGCAGGTCAATTAAGTCAGGTTTTTACAAACTTAATTGGAAACGCTGTAGATGCTCTATCTGAGCAGGCTAATTTTCCACCTAAACCGAATTGGAAACCTTGTATTGAAATCTCGACTAGTCTTTTAGAACGAGAGATTCTAGGCGATCGCAGAACACAGTGGGTAGCCATCATTATTCACGACAATGGTTCTGGCATTTCAGTCGAACTACAATCTCGCATTTTTGAAACCTTTTTCACCACAAAGCCCATTGGGAAAGGAACAGGGCTAGGTTTAGCAATTAGCCGCGAAATTGTTGTAGAGAAACATGCTGGATACCTTAACCTTGCCTCCGATTCAAGCAGCGGCACAACTTTTGAGGTGTTGTTACCAATGACAAGTATCTAGTTAATTCCGCTGATTGCTCCACGATCGCAAGTAACTAAGATAGAATTATTAAGGCTTCTTTACCAAGATTCACTTGAATTTGTTAAAAATTTTCTTAAGAAGCCACTCTTTAGACTTCTCACTCTTAGTGGAACGGTTTTATGACTCTGCCAATTCGCAATGTTGCCATCATTGCTCACGTTGACCATGGCAAAACAACCCTCGTTGATGCCCTACTGAGACAGTCGGGCACATTCCGAGAAGGCGAAGATGTGCCAATTTGCGTTATGGATTCCAATGATTTGGAGCGTGAGCGCGGCATTACAATTTTGTCGAAAAATACGGCTGTTCGCTACAAGGATACTCTGGTCAACATTGTTGACACTCCTGGACACGCAGACTTCGGCGGTGAAGTCGAGCGGGTACTGGGTATGGTGGACGGCTGCATCCTGATTGTGGATGCCAACGAAGGTCCCATGCCTCAGACTCGTTTTGTGCTGAAGAAAGCGTTGGAGAAGGGATTGCGCCCCATTGTTCTCATCAATAAAATTGACCGTCCTCAGGCTGATCCCCATGGAGCCGTGGATAAAGTGTTGGATTTATTTTTAGAATTGGGTGCAGATGATGCCCAATGTGAATTTCCCTACTTGTTTGCATCAGGTATGTCGGGTTTTGCGATCGACCATCTAGATGATGAACCCGTTGATATGAAGCCTCTATTTGAAGCGTTCTTGCGGCATGTTCCCCCTCCAGTCGGCGATCCCACGGCTCCGCTTCAGCTTCAAGTAACCACGCTGGACTATTCCGAATATGTGGGTCGGATTATCATCGGCAAAATTCACAATGGTGTGATCCGAATGGGACAGCAGGCGGCATTGGTGACCGAAACAGGCGCGATCGTCAAGTCTAAAATCAGCAAGCTGATGGGGTTTGATGGCTTGAAGCGGATCGATATTGAGGAAGCGTCTGCTGGAAATATTGTGGCGATCGCTGGGTTCGCGGATGCCAACATTGGTGAAACGGTCACCTGCCCCAATGAACCACAAGCTTTACCACTGATTAAAGTGGATGAACCGACGCTACAAATGTCCTTCTCTGTAAATGATTCACCCTTTGCAGGGCAAGAGGGTCAGTTCGTTACCTCTCGCCAAGTGCGCGATCGGTTAATGCGTGAACTTGAAACCAACGTAGCCCTGCGGGTCGAAGAAACTGATTCCCCTGATAAACTCCTGGTTTCGGGTCGGGGTGAACTTCATCTCGGCATTTTGATTGAAACCATGCGGCGAGAAGGCTATGAATTTCAGGTTTCTCAGCCACAAGTCATCTATCGGGAAGTCAACGGTCGCCCTTGCGAACCCTTTGAAACCCTAGTCCTAGATGTGCCCGATAGCGCCTCAGGAAGTTGCATCGAACGGTTGGGGCAACGCAAAGCCGAGATGCAAGACATGCAAGTGGGCGGCAATGGACGCACCCAACTAGAGTTTATTGTGCCTGCCCGTGGACTCATCGGTTTTCGGGGAGAATTCATGCGGTTAACCCGTGGTGATGGCATCATGAACCATAGCTTTTTGGATTATCGCCCCTTGGGTGGAGATATTGAGTCTCGCCGCAATGGAGTTTTAATTTCCTTTGACGAAGGGGTTGCTACGTTCTACGCTATGAAGAACGCAGAAGATCGCGGCATCTTCTTTATTGCGCCCGGTGTCAAAGTCTACAAAGGCATGATTGTGGGTGAAAATAATCGCTCTCAAGATTTGGAAATCAACATTTGCAAGACTAAACAGTTGACTAACCACCGAGCCTCAGGCGGAGAGGAATTAGTACAACTACAAGCTCCTATGGACATGAGTCTAGAACGGGCTTTGGAGTACATTGGACCTGACGAACTGCTGGAAATTACTCCAGAATCAATTCGACTACGAAAAATGTCGAAAGAGAAGCGGTTAGCAAAGCGTTAATCTGCTTATATTCCAATCCTTATTAAACGGATCTGCACTTAAATGCAAAAATAAATGCAAAAAAAAGGGGCTTAAGCCCCTTTTTTATACAAAATTTCTGAATTTTGAGTGATCTATCAAAATATACAGTCGGAACAATCCTTCCTCTGTGACATGTCAAGTTGAAAGCACATCCGTTAGCGTGAGATAGAGTTGCTATCCTATTGCCGCCTATGTACCGCTTGTCATTTCTGCTCATTCTAGGGTGTATTCTTAATGCCTGTCGCACGGCTGATACCTCTCGTGCTACGCTACCCGCTACAAGTTCAGTTCAAGTTGAAGCAAGCAGCCCAACTAAAGTCGCGCAAGCGTCTGAAGCAAGCCTGATTAGAACCCAAACGCTGCTGCCCACCCCCATCAAAATCACCCCTGAGAGTTTGCCTCAGCCCAATGCCAGCAATAGCGCCTCTAAATCTCCCAACGTTCTACCAATTCCAGCAAATCCAACGTTGCAGGTGCCGGCGGGTTTTGTGGTCAACGTGTTTGCGGAAGGACTCGATCGCCCTCGTTGGTTAGCGCTCACACCATCGGGCGATGTGTTGGTCACTGAAACTCGCCAAAACCAAATTCAATTGCTGCGGGATGCGAATCAAGACGGAGTTGCAGAGGTCAAAAAAACATTTGCCACCTCCCAGAATGGTCTAAATATTCCTTTTGGCATGGCATTCAGCAACGATGCTTTCTTTTTAGGCAACAGTGCTGAAGTTTTGCGATTTCCTTATACAAAAGGACAAGAGCAGTTGACAGGACGCGGCACGAAAATTACAGACTTGCCGGGAGGTGGTTACAACCAGCACTGGACGCGCAATGTGATCGTTTCGCCAGATCAAACGAAGCTGTATGTGTCGATCGGGTCGCAGTCCAACTTGAGCGAAGAACCCTTACCGCGTGCATCAGTGCAGGTGATGGGGCTAGATGGCTCAGATCGCAAAACGTTTGCATCGGGTTTGCGAAACCCTGTGGGCATGGCGTTTCATCCGACAACAGGCGCGTTGTATACCACCGTGAATGAGCGCGATACCTTGGGCGATGACTTGGTGCCCGATTACTTCACCCAAATTCAGGCAGGGCAGTTTTATGGGTGGCCCTATGCCTATTTAACTCGCGATCGCCTTGATCCGAATCACGTTCAAAATGGAAAAAGCGTTCGTCCCGATCTGGTTGCTAAAACACAAACACCCGACGTACTGTTTCAAGCACACTCGGCTGCTCTAGGGCTTCAGTTTTATAACGGTTCAACCTTCCCCACAAAATATCGCAATGGCGCTTTCGTTGCCTTTCGGGGTTCCTGGAACCGAGATCAGGGCACTGGCTACAAAGTTGTGTTCATTCCATTTAACAGCGCTGGCAGCCCTCAAGGTTACTATGAAGACTTTCTCACAGGGTTTCTAACCAATCCCTCCGGTCCCGATGTGTGGGGCAGACCCATGGGTTTGCTGACTCTCCCCGATGGCAGCTTGCTGCTCACTGAAGAAGCAAACGGACGAATTTATCGAATTCAGTATCAGGGATAGAATCAGGGGTCAGGGGTCAGGCAAATCCTAGCTCAAAAAAACCAAAATCTGAAACCCGAAACCCGAAACCTGAAACCCGAAACCTCTCTAGTCTCCTCGCTATCGAGCACTACAACAGTTAATAAGAGGCTGGGCTGAGAGTTTTTCTAAGCCGCCATTTTGTAATAAAGTCTGCCAATCAGTTTTGATTGCCGCGTTGTTGGGTTGGGTGAGTTGAGTTTCTGCCAGGATGTTTACTGCGTCATACCAAAACCCATTTTCTCCGTAGAGGGCAGCTTTTTGTTGCGGGGTTGCTTGTTTGAGGCGATCGCTCAGGGTTGGGGGTAAAACAGCGCGTTCTATCCAACCATCCACATAAACCGAGGCAGTCATAGAGTCGGTTTTACCGAGAGAAGTACTGGTTGAAGTGCAAGCAGAGTCTTTTCCTTTGGCATTTAAATACCAGTGATAGAGTTTGCCCGGTTGCAGAGAGACGTTTGTGGGTACCTGCACGCCAATCATTCCAACGGCTTGCGGTAAGGAGATAGCACTTCGATAGATATCAGTGTCCTGGTCATCTTGCAGAACAAACTCAATAGACTCAATGGAATCTGGTTTGTAGGGATTGTAAAACCAAATTTTGGGATGTTCGGCGGTGGTACGTGCCCAAACGTGGGTAGTCGCTTTTTCTTGATAAGCCGGAACTAGCGCACCCAGGGTATCTAACGCGGCATCTTTAGTAATCTTTGCCAGCATCAGGCAGCTATGGGAACGGGAAGCGGCTCCTCGGTTAGTGCCGGGTGCGCCTTTACTAGGAGGGCGAGGGGGCATATAACGTGCCATCATAAGGGGCTGATTCAAACTAGAAGGTTGGCTGGCATGGCTGAGGGGAACGCCAAGGGCGATCGCGCTTGAGACAGAGATCAATAAGTAAATCAGGAATTTCATGGGGGCTGCTCCTAAAGTTCAGTAGTGATTGGGGCTTATCGGATAATCCAACGGCGGCTGATGAATACAATACTGGTGCTGCTAACGGTAGCGATAGCCGTGGGCACCAGCGGCAGCCACCAGCCAAACTGAACCAATAAAGCGAGGCAGAGACCAAACAGGGTGGCGATCGCTAAACCACTCGCCAAACTGAGAACCGAAAATTGCCGCAGATACAGTGCCAGCAATCCACCTATCAGCGACCAGGCTCCAATCCACAAAGTTTCTGCCCAAAGTTCGCTAGTCCATAGCAACGAGCGACCCTCTAGCGCAGCACTCAGCAATTGGCTGACCATCTGAGCGTGAAGCATGACTCCCGGAATATCTTGTCTACCCTGCTCATGGCGGTAGGGCGTGGTGAAGTAATCCTGAAAAGTGGCTGTGCGGGCAGTCGTGCCAATTAATACAATCCGATCTTTAAAGCTTTCCGGTGGCAGAGTTCCTGATAACGCGGCTCCTAAACTGATGCGATCCGCCACATCTGCCAAGGAGCTAAACGAACTGCCATTTTCGGGTGAGCGATAGTTCAGCAAAATTTGGTGTCCGCGCCCATCGAGATTGAAATAGCCGCCCGTGGGAAATCCAATCGGGCGAATTAAAGCTTTCCCCAGTTTCCAGGTGCCGTCTGGCTGAAACTCTAGGTTGATATTCTGCTGTGCCAGATAATGCAGTGCCAGTTGAGTACTGAAGGCGTAAGGAGCAGGACAGCCCTGGGTGCCATCCATGGAGAGTAGGTGACGACGGACAATGCCATCTTGATCGGTGAGTACATTGCTGAAGCCTAATCGAGCGATCGCCTGCTCAGTGGGGATTTCGGGCGGCGGAGCAACATCGGGTCTGTTGGAGTTGGGATCGGCGGCAAAGCATACGGCAACCAGGCGATCGCTGTTTTTCATCCGCTCTGCCAGTTGCGGAAACTCCTTGCCCACAGGATCACGATAGAGGTCTAACCCAATCACCCTAGGCTGAAGTGGCTCCAGCTTGGCTAACAATTGCTCCAGCGATCGCGAGGACAGCGACACCTCAGCAGGCTTACTGGGATCTTGCTTTGCCTGCGCTTGGATGTCTTTTTCCGTCACCTCCACCACCAAAATCCGCGCATCCCGTGGCTCCTTGGGGCGCATCTGCAATCCTTTATCCAACGCTTTTAGCTCCAATGGCTGCAATAAACCTGCCAGTCGTGCCCCTGTGACTAAGCCGGTGATCAAGAAGCTGCTGACCAATAGCCAAGGGAGCGATCGCCAGGAAAGGGGAAAGTTTTGAGTTTTGAGTTTTGCAGGTTCCCTATTCCCTCCTGCCGCTCGCCGCTCGCCGTTCGCCGCTCGCCCTCCCTTCAACTGTTGCCAGGTAGGCGGAATTTCGGCGGGATGCTGGCAAATCACTGGAAGCCAAGTAGCGCAGGGAAATTCTCCTTCTAAGCCTTGGAGCCGCGATCTCGCAGATCGGACTGCCAGATACAGCGGTTCTCCTTGGGCGTAAGCAGCGAGAAAGTACTTTAAAAACTCCTGGGCAACGCGATCGGGTACGGGTTCACGCATGACAATCAGTTGCGGAATTTGCAGATAGGCGAGTTCTCGCGCTAGACCCAGCCCATCGCAGGAGTTGAAAATTGCTAGCTTTAAGCCCCGCTCCATCGCTTTTCTCAGACCATGTTTTAGTTGGCTAATGGTCAAAGTTTCAGTTTGATTCAGATGAATCAGTCCTGAGTTGTCTTCACTCTGGCTAGTGCTATGTCCAGCAAAAAACAAAATTTCCCAAGATTGCTCCCACAGGCGATCGCTCAAATCCTGTCGGGCTGGCTCCACCAAAAACGTCACCTTGGCATCGGTTAGCTGCTCCAAAATGGCGCGATCTTTTTGAATGTCGATGTTTTGGCTGTTTCCCAAAATCGCCAAAATGCGAACGTGTGGACTCAAGGTCGGCGGTCGAGTCGAACGTTTACTAAACTCCAGCGGGCTAAGGGCAATTTCAGTCTGGGGATAGCGTTCCATCAAATCCCACAGGTGCCAAGGCAAGCGGCGCAGTTGGGCATCATCAGTTTGCACCACCAGCCGAATGATTTCGCTTGGATCAAGTTGTTCCAGCCACTTTTCGCGAACCTGTCGAAACGATCGCGCCTCTAGCCAGCCATTCAGGCGATCGCGTAATTGATCAGCCGCCGTTTCACAATCCGCGATCGTGGCAATGGGCGCGGCAATTTTCGGCAAACCAATCGGACGACCCGACAGATCTAATCGACGATAAATTTGCTGCCATTGGGCATAACAAACTGGAATTTCTGGGGCTGGAGGAAATTCACCAGTAATTTCGATCGCAGGCGGGCTACCTTCCTCCCCAATCTGAAGCGTCACAGGAAACCCCCGATCAAAGTCACCTTTTCCCAACTTCAAAACGACCAGCTTGCCCACTGCAACCGCTCCTACAACCGATCTGCGAAACTCTGTTTCTAAGCATCCGCTACTTGGCTATTACGACAAAATGCTTCTGTTTATGCAAGTCTATCCATGTATTGCAAGTATGCCAGTCATCCCTTTCATTTCCTACCTGCCCTTTTCCTACCTGCCCTTTTCCTACCTGCCCTTTTCCTACCTGCCCTACTTAGTTACATTGGATCTCTTGCATGAATCCAAAAATATCCCACCCTGCGGGAAGCAAGCTTGTATCTTGAAGCTAATCGAGTAAAACGGGACAAGCACTTATGTAAACAACCACAGTCTCACAAGTATTCACATCAAGCGCCAACCAGACCCACGGCTTGTTCCGCTTTTATAAATGACTTAAGACTGCTATAGCTGTTTGTGGTTGGTTATCACTATTGCTGATCCCTCAGGATGCCGATTTCCAGGTGCCGTGGAAGCCAATCGGCACGATCGCAGGCAGTGCTAATCGACACACGGGTTGATCATCTAGACGGGCTGCATCAAAAATCCATACTTCACTGGTGTTCATAGCACCGTCATACACAACCGTTAAAATCCAGCCCTGCCCAGAATTTTGAGCATCCGGCGCATAAATGGGTTCCATGGGATATCGCTGATTGCCTAAGTTTGCCTCAGTTAAGGTGCCCGTTTGGTGATCAAAGCAGGCGATCGCGTCATAGACTTCACTTCGCACCTCGGTTGTTTGACGATGAATCGAGAAATAGGTGTAGCGCGATGGCTGTCCCACCTCTTGGGGTTGACTCACCGGAAATTCACAGCTTCGGTCTAACACTTGCTGGTTTTCAAGCACCTTGCCTGTTGCAGGATCAAGTCGTAAGTGCCAGAAGGTTGCTACGGCAGCAGTTTGAACCGAACCCGTGGAGATTTCCTTTAAGCGCTGATTGGTTTGGAAATCTTTGTAGCGACAAATTTCAATGGTGATGGAACCATCAGGAAGTTCGTAACCATTGCCAAAGTGCCACTGATACCAGGGTTCTGTAGTCGTTCTGCTGACGACTTCTAGCGTTTCTTGATCCACCACCAGGATTTCGGTGCCTTTATCAGGCTGCCACAGAAGCGCATCGCTATAGCTTTTGATCCGGGCAATCAGTGGCAAAACATTGAGGCGGACGGGAGGAATGCAGAAGACCAGATATTTTCCAGCGATCGCGAAATCATGAATCATCGGTAGCCCACTCAGCGGAATCGCATTTTGTCGCTGAATCTTGCCGCTGGCATCACTGCGATAAACATTTAAGAAACTTTTTGCGCCCGTGCTGACCCCAAAGTTGAAAATCGCTCCTGTTTTTGGATCACGTTTGGGATGAGCCGAGTAAGGGTGCTGTTCTAAGCCGCCCAAATCATCCAGACCAATGGTTTCCAGAGTATCCAACGTCAGCGCATGGGGTTCTCCGCCTTCCCACAGTGCCAGCAGTTTATCGGGCAGTGCCAGCACAGAAGTATTTGCTGCATTTTTCACCTCTTTATTAAACCGCTGCCAGAGTGGACCCGATGGCACTGTGCCATAGCTAGCCAGGATGAGTCGTCCCGCCTTTTCTTCGAGTTGATACCCAGCGGTTTGCACATAGCGATACACTCCAGTTGCTCCGGCATCAGTAAAGTGAACGCCCAAAATGCCGCCATCTCCATCAAACCAGTGCCCCATGCGTTGACCGCCGCGTTCTAGTGTGGCGGGACCATTGCGGTACAGGGACCCCCGTAGCCCAATGGGAATGGCACCGGATAGAACGGTCAGAGACGTGGGAGCAAATTCTTGAGCAGGTTGAAGAACAACAGGTGCCCAAGCGGGAGTTTGAACGGGTCGAAGGGTGGTTGTCATGGTGAAGGCTCCTAAGTTAAGGGAAGAAAGAGTTTAAAGAGCAGGGCAGCTATCAGTGAGTATGGGCGATCGCGCTTGATAGATTGATTCAAGTCAGCGTAACCAATGGCGTTACAGCCCGTACAATATGCAATTAGTTGCTTTACCTGATCTGATAATATGCGATAACTTGCATATGTCAATAGTTGCATATCATTTTGTGATTGGCTAAAAACGATGGCACTGCCTCATGCAATTCTCGCGCTTTTACTGGACTGTCCCTTCACCGGGTATGACCTGACTAAAACCTTCGCTGGCTCCATTGGCAGCTTTTGGAAGGCGACGCACCAACAAATTTATCGAGAACTTGCCAAGCTAGAAGAACAAGCCTGGGTTACGGTTGAAACCATTCCCCAAGCAGGTCGTCCGGATAGAAAGCTGTATAGCATTACCGATTTGGGGCGGCAGGCGTTTGTGGCATGGGCAAACCAACCCTGTGATGTGAGCGCTGTGAAAGAAGAGATTTTGGTGAAAGTGTTTGCTGGAGCGATCGTGGGTGTGGAACCCATTTGTCAGGAAATTCAGCGCCATCGTCAACTTCATGCCGAAACCTTGGCAAATTACCGCCAAATTGAACAGCAGTTTTTTGCCGAACGCGATCGCCCGTCTAAAGACCAAATCTTTCCCTATCTCACCCTGCGGCGTGGCATCCGCTATGAAATTGACTGGATTGAATGGTGTGACGAAGCGCTGGGGTGTTTGAGGAAAGGCGAGGGGTAAGGGGCAAGAGGTGAGGGGCGAACTCCAAACTCCGAACTCAAAACTCAAAACTTAAAATTCAAAACTCAAAATTCAAAACTTAAAATTCAAAACTCAAAACTTAAAATTATGCCCAACCAGCCTTTTTACAGTGTGGATGTGTTTGCAGAAACGAAGTATGCCGGGAATCAATTGGCGGTTTTTCTGCCTGCGGGCGATCGCTCCACGGCAGAAATGCAACAGATCGCGCAGGAGATTAACTTTTCGGAAACGACGTTTATCATGTCGTTGCAGCCAGAAGCGGGGGGCTATCCGGTGCGAATTTTTACGCCTGTGCAGGAGTTGCCGTTTGCGGGGCATCCAACTCTGGGAACCGCGTTTGTTTTGCAGCAAAAAGTGATTCAACAAGCGATGGACACGGTGATTTTGAATCTAGCAGTGGGGCAAATTCCGGTGCGGATTCTCTATGAAAATGGCTTGCCGGATGTGCTGTGGATGAAACAAAATCCGCCTATTTTTGGTGAAAAGATTGCGCCGGACGCGATCGCGCCAGTTCTCGGTCTAGACATCAGCGACATCGATCTCCGCTTCCCGATTCAAGAAGTGTCAACGGGCGTTCCATTCATTATCGTGCCGCTCAAAACGTTGGAGGCATTGCAGCGGATTCAGGTTAACCGCGATCGCCTGCTTGCCTTGCTTGATCCACTCGAAGCCAAGATGATTTTTTGCTTTTGTCCAGAGGTTCGTGATCCGGCTAATCACTTCAGCGCCCGGATGTTTGCCCACGCTCTCGGCATTCCCGAAGATCCGGCAACAGGCAGCGCCAATGGCTGTTTTGCCGGATATCTCGCGCAGTATGAATATTTAGGAACGCCAATCGTTACGGCACGAGTGGAGCAAGGCTACGAAATGGGCAGACCCTCCTTAATTTTGCTCCAGGCAGCAAAAATAGAGGCTAGGATTGAGGTATCCGTAGGCGGCAGAGTGATTTTGGTTGCCCAGGGTGAATTTGTTTAAGGGCGAGTGTATGGTGGACAGGAATGATTTGCAAGATCGGCTGCGATCGCACTTGCTAGAAATTGTGCGAGAGCGTGATCCATACCTGGCAACGGCTGGGCATTTTTATGTACAGCAGTATATTCACGACCAGCTTCAGCAATGGGGCACCGTGGAAAACCACACCTTCAGCCATCGCGGACTGACCCACACCAATCTCGTTTTGAATCTGCCAGCGCAGCCAAAATTCGCCCATCAGCCGCCGATGATCCTGGGTGCCCACTACGACGCAGTGCCCGGAACCGTCGGGGCAGATGATAACGCCACGGGAGTTGCTGCTCTACTAGAACTGGCGCGCTTATTTTCTGCCAAGCCTGCTCGCTATCCGGTGCGCCTGATTGCCTTTGATTTGGAAGAATATGGCATGGTCGGCAGCAGTCAATATGCGGCAGAGATGCATCAGCAAGACCAACCCTTGCGGCTGATGTTGTCTCTAGAGATGCTAGGGTATTGCAGCAACGAACCTAATTCTCAAACCTATCCGCCCGGTTTGAAGCAGTTTTATCCCGATCGCGGCGATTTTATCGCGCTGATTGGCAACGCATCTACTATTCCCGATTTGATCCATCTACACCGCGCCATCTGTACTGTGGGAACTCCGGCTCAATGGCTTCCCGCAGGCGTGGCAGGGCAATTCATTCCCTCGACACGACTCAGTGATCATTCTCCCTTCTGGGATTGTGGCTACCGAGCGATTATGGTCACGGATACGGCATTTATGCGAAATCCTCACTATCATCAGCCCAGCGATCGCCTGGAAACATTGGATTTCGAGTTTCTTACAGGCGTTTGCTGGGGACTATTTCAAGGACTACAAATCCTGTAAGGCACAATTGAGAAACGGATAAATCGTTTTTTTAGCTCTAACCTCACCTATTCAAGGCAACCGCATGACAGAAATCAATGGTGTGATAATGCAGTACTTCCAGGCGCATAGTTCCAACGATGGAACCCACTGGGATACCCTGAAAAATCAGGTCAAAGATCTGGCAGATGCGGGGTTTACGGCACTTTGGCTGCCGCCCGCCCATAAGGGCAGCGAGGGGATTCAGGATATGGGCTACACTGCCTATGATTTGTTTGACTTGGGTGAGTTTGATCAAAAAGGCACTGTTCGCACTAAGTACGGCACTCGTGAGCAATACTTAGAAGCAATCCAATCAGCCCAACAGTATGGACTACAGGTATATGCGGATGCCGTTCTGAGTCATAAAACGGGGGGAGATGGAGCAGAAGTGGCAGAAGCGATCGCTGGGCGAGTGGACGATCAATGGGCTTTGCGCGAAGCAATTCCTGTCGGAATGACACCTAGCCAAACGATTCAAATTCTTAGCCAGTTTAACTTTCCAGGTCGGAACGGCAAATATTCCGACATGACCTGGCACAAACGACATTTTGATTGTGTGCATCACAATCTAGACAAACTGGGCGATTCCCAGAGGGATTCTCCTACCCTGCGGGAAACAAGAGCTACGGAGACGCTTCACGAACGTTTCACGAATCGCACCTTTTATCGGCTCAAAGATAAGGAATTTGAAACAGAGGTTGATCCGCGTTATCAATTGGAAGTTTTTTCAACATCCTGCGCGATCGACACCACCCATCCTAAAGTGCAAGTAGCCTTGAAGCACTGGGGCGAATGGGTTTTAGACACTACAGGCGTGAATGGATTTCGGCTAGACGCGATCGCTCACATTCGGGCTGCGTTCTGTTTGGAATGGCTCGCCCATATCCGCCGCTTTGCCAACCGTGAAGTGTTTGCCGTGGGAGACTACTGGGCGGATGATGTGGAATCGCTCCATGAATTTATTCATCAAACTGACGGGCAGCTTTCCCTATTTGATGTACCGCTACACTACAACTTTCACCGCGCCAGCCGTGCAAGCGGCAATTTTGATATGCGTCGCATTTTGAACGGTAGCTTAATGCGAGAGCAGCCCAGTTTGGCAGTCACCTTTGTAGAAAGCCACACCTCCCAACCCTTGCAACTACAGGAATCAGTGGTGGAACCCTGGTTTAAGCCTCTCGCCTATGCGTTGATCTTGCTACGCCGAGAAGGCTATCCCTGCGTGTTTTATGCCGATTACTACGGAGCGCACTATCACGACAAAGGGCAAGACGGCAAAGAACACGAGGTTTGGCTCAATTCCCATCGCTGGCTGATTGACAAGTTTCTCTACGCCCGTCACCATTTTGCTTACGGTGCCCAATATGACTATTTTGATCATCCCGATTGCATTGGCTGGACGCGCTTATGCAACCACGACTCTAAAGCAATGGCAGTGATCATGAGCGATGGTGCGGGGGGCAGCAAGTGGATGGAAGTGTGTCGATCCAATGCAGTTTTTCATGACATTACGGAGCATGTGGCTGAACCCGTCCGCACCAATGAACATGGCTGGGGCGATTTTTGCTGTAATGGCGGCTCAGTATCCGTTTGGGTGGAAAGAACATGATAGGATGCGGGGCAATAGTGGCGTGGTGGCTAAAATATTTGGCTAAATATTTTTGAAATCTAGAGTAGTTCAATAGCTACCTAATCTCCAGTCATGGCGATCGCGGACAGTGCCGCTTACCAAGAATGGGCAGGGTTAAAAGATATTCTTCAATCGATGGTGGACTTACTCTAAATCGCTCTGTCTGAAACTGTTAATATATAGTACGGACATCTGCAAGAACACAACAGCTTGCATATGCCTCTAAAGCGTCAAGAATCAGCCCATAAAGAGTTTGAGATCTAAGATCGCACCTATTTTTTCTAGCTAATCCTGTTGGATTGAAATTTATTGTCAAACATATGATGAAATACCTATCTGTTTTATTTGGTTTTACAGGGGCGATCGCAATGGCTGTTACGGCTACCGCTCAGGAAACCTATCCCACAACCCCATCTCAGGGACGCTCCATTGATTTTTTAACCCCTGAACCAATTTCTATCAAGCAGCCAAGTTCTGCTACCCCAAGTAAACCCTTGACTCAAACTAATAAGCTGAATGATGTAGTGAATTCAATTCAACCTAGGGTGAGGAAATCACCCCTAACTGGAATTGGGCTACCTGACAATCTGATTCGTACTCCGACTCAGCATTCTAGAGACGAAGATCCGCTTGGCTTTTTTCAGGTTTCTCCACCGGCTCCCAGTTTGGGCGTTAACTTGAGAGCAAATTAACAAAATATGGTTTTATCCGAGCGATTTAAGACTTGGGTAGTGCTAGACAAGTCAGGATTCATTGTGGTGGTGAACAAAGTACCAGATTGCCCCAATATGATTCTCTAAACTTCTGGGAAAGCGATCGCGTTTTCCTGAGCAAATGACACACCCGTTGGCGTAAGGTGCAACTAAATCGCTCAACATAACTGGTTTTGCCACTATCCTTGCCCACACTTTGATGCCGCTTGCTGGGGAACACCTCGGTGTAAGCTGACCCGAATCGGCGTAGGAGACTTGCAAAACTGGGATGCACCCTACATCCACGATCCGCATCACGGTTGATTGACTTCGGAGGTTTCTTTAAGACCGAATCAATTCGGTACGCGCTCATCTCCCCCCGGTTGAAACGCGGGATCTTTATGCATTGAGCTGGTAAAGAGATTTTGGCGATCGCGGTTGAGCCAAAGCATAACTCGTTACTCTATAGAAAGAGGCATCCGCAGCACCTACTTTTCATATATAAAAAAATTGTTTAGCCATGGTTTCTACTCCGTTAACTCCGCTCTCCATCAATACGTCCCGCATTCGTGTCGCCATTCAAACACTCCAACCCCAAATTGTAGAGTGGCGACGACGACTGCATCAAAAGCCAGAGTTGGGTTTCCAGGAATTTTTGACAGCGGAGTTCGTCGCACAAAAGCTGCAAGAATGGGGCATTGAACACGAAACCGGGATTGCCAAAACGGGAATTGTCGCAACGATTCACGGCACCCGTCCGGGAAAAGTGTTTGCCATTCGAGCCGATATGGATGCATTGCCGATTCAGGAACTCAATGCGGTGCCTTATAAATCGCAGCATGACGGCGTAATGCACGCCTGCGGTCATGATGGGCACACGGCGATCGCCTTAGGCACCGCCTATTACCTGTCGCACCATCGAGACGACTTTGCAGGCACGGTAAAAATTATCTTTCAACCCGCCGAAGAAGGCTTAGGTGGTGCGGAACCGATGGTGGAAGCAGGAGTGCTGAAAAATCCGGATGTGGATGCCATTATCGGATTGCATCTGTGGAACCAATTGCCCTTGGGTACGGTCGGGGTTCGCACTGGAGCGCTAATGGCGGCGGTGGAATGCTTTGACTGTGTAATTCAGGGCAAGGGCGGACATGGTGCCATTCCACAACAGACGATTGATTCTGTGGTGGTCGGGTCGCAGGTCGTGAATGCCCTGCAAGCGATCGTGGCACGTAATGTCAACCCGATCGATTCAGCCGTGGTGACCGTGGGCGAATTTCATGCAGGCACGGCGCATAACGTGATTGCCGACAGTGCCAAAATGGGCGGGACTGTGCGCTATTTTAATCCGCTCTACAAAGGCTATTTTAGTAAGCGAATGGAGCAGGTCATTAAGGGCGTGTGTGAGAGTCAGGGTGCTACTTACGACCTACATTACTGGGAACTATATCCCCCGGTGATCAATGATGGCGCGATCGCGGATCTCGTGCGCTCTGTTGCCGAGGATGTAGTGGAATCGGCGATCGGCGTGGTGCCCGAATGTCAAACCATGGGCGGCGAAGATATGTCTTTCTTCTTACAAGAAGTTCCTGGCTGTTACTTCTTCTTGGGTTCCGCCAACGCCGCCAAAGGACTCGCCTATCCCCACCATCACCCCCGCTTCGACTTTGACGAAACTGCTCTCAGCATGGGCGTAGAAATCTTCGTTCGCTGCGTCGAAAAGTTTTGCTCAGTCTAAATGGATCAAAACTCAGAACTCAGAACTCAAAACTTTGCGATCGCTGCTCCACTGGCTGCAATCAACGCCTGAAAAAGCCGCTGATGGGCTAAGTCTTCGGGCGAGAGTTCTGGATGCCACTGCACCCCGATCGCCCAAGGATGATGTAGACAGGCGATCGCTTCCGGTAATCCGTCAGCAGCGTTTGCCATACAGCACCACCCGTCGGGCACGGTTTTGATGGCTTGATGATGCCAGGACATGACATCGATCTGAGTTTCTTGCATGATTGTAGCTAGGCGACTGTTGATATCAATCTGCACGGGATGATGAATCGGGCGACGGGGATTATCGAGGCGATGGGCGATCGCGTCTCCGTATACCTCTGGCACATGGGGAACCAGCATCGCCCCACTTGCCACACTCAACATCTGCATTCCTCGACAAATTCCCAGGATGGGCACCTGACTCGCTAAAGCAGCTTGGGCTAAGGCGAATTCAAACCCATCCCGTTCGGCATCGACTAGATAAATTGTTGGATGATCGACTCCGCCATACAGCGCCGGATCGATATCGCCACCACCCGTGAGAATTAGCCCATCAATTTTTTCTAGAATTCGATCTACCGATGCTCGATGAGGCGGCAGCAAAATGGGAATGCCACCCGCAAGCTGCACGGCATCCAGATAAGCGCCAGGGAGAGACACTTCACCCGCTTCATTGCGGCTATAGGTGGTGATGCCGATGATGGGGGCGATCGCACTATTCTGGGGTAACATAGGCAGCCGTAATCCCTCCATCGACTAAGAATGTAGAGCCATTCACAAAAGCAGATTCATCGCTGGCAAGAAAAAGTGCCGCTTGAGCGATCTCGTGGGCTTGAGCAAACCGTCCAGGCGGAATATGAACCAATCGTCGCTGCCGTCGCGCTGGGTCTGCTAGTAACTCGTCGAGCAACGGCGTTTGCACCGGACCAGGACAGAGGGCATTGGCACGGATGTTTTGACGGGCAAATTCCACAGCAATTTCGCGGGTGAGGGATAATACGCCGCCTTTGCTAGCGGTGTAGGCAATTTGGGGCGTGGCTGCACCCATAACCGCGACAAAGGATGCCGTGTTGATAACGGAGCCACCCCCCGATCGCAGCAGGGCGGGAATGCCATACTTACAGCCCAAAAACACCCCTTTAAGGTTGACATTCATCGTCAAATCCCAAATGTCTTCATCGGTGTCCAAGACCGAGCCATCCCTGGCATGAAAGATTCCGGCGTTGTTGAACAACACATTGAGTTGTCCATAAGTGGTTTCTGCCGCCTCGATCATAGCCTTCACGTCGGCAGTTTTAGACACATCGGCTTTGACAAAAATTGCCTCGCCTCCCTGCGCCTGAATTTGCTGCACGGTGTCGGTTCCAGCAGTTTCATTCAGGTCGCAAACCACGACTTTTGCCCCTTCTTTGGCATAGAGTAGCGCCGATTCGCGCCCAATGCCACTGGCGGCTCCGGTAATTAGGGCGACTTTATTCTGTAAACGCATGATCATTGTCTCTTCAATAGTTGATATCTCGAAATAGGTGCGTTGAGCGAAGTCGAAACGCCTTTCTAAGCTCGCTCAAAGTAGCGCGATCGCTCCCAACTCGTCACCACTTCATCAAACTTGCGCTGCTCCGTCCGAAAAAAGTGCAAAAAGTGATTTACCACGTCGTCACCCAACACCTCTCTCGCCCAAGTGCTTTTCTCCAATTCAGCGATTGATTCATTCAGGCTAGAAGGAGCCTGGGGCAGATTCTGCGCCGCATAGACATCCCCTTCAAACATCGCGGGCGGTTCAATTTGGTTGCGAATGCCATCTAGCCCCGCTGCCAGAGCAACCGCAAACGCCAAGTAGGGATTGGCATCCGCACCAGGAGCACGACATTCTAGCCGCAGAGCGTCACCATGCCCCAGCACCCGGAAGCCAGCAGTACGGTTGTCATAAGACCAGGCAATGCTCGTGGGGGCAAAGGAACCCGCCACATAGCGCTTATAGGAACTGGGATAGGGTGCGAAAAAAGCAAAGATTTCGCGGATATGTGCCATCCAGCCGCCCAAAAACCAGCGGAACTGCGGCGAACTATGAACGGCTCCAAACGGTTCTTCGCCCGGAAAAATGGCTTTCCCAACGCTATCCCACAAGCTGGCGTGGATATGCATACTGGAGCCAGCATAGCGTTCATCCCATTTCGCCATGAAAGTGACTGCAACATTGTTTTGCCATGCAATTTCTTTTGCCAAATGTTTGTACAACACATGGCGATCGCACATTTCCAAAAAATTGGTGTAGCGCAGGTTAATTTCCTGCTGCCCTGGTCCCCATTCGCCCTTAGAAAACTCAACTGGAATGCCGGAGCGATCGAGATGTTTACGAATCGCCCCAATCACAAATTCTTCTTTTGTACCCTGAAAGATGTGGTAATCCTCGATGTAGTGACCAATGGGCTGTAAGTCGTGATAGTTTTTACGACGCGCCTCTTCATAGGAATCAGAGAAAACATAGAGTTCCAATTCGGAGGCACCCATGGCGGTATAGCCCAATGCTTGCGCCGCTTCCACTTGTTTTCGCAAAATATTGCGCGGAGCCATGCTCACGGGAATATCTTCCTCTTCATTCAGCACATCGCAGAGGACGATCGCGGTCTTCTCTAGCCAGGAAGCGCGTCGCAGTGTGGTCAAGTCAGGAATCAACCGAAAATCGCCGTAGCCGCTTGCCCAACTGGTGAACTGATAGCCCGGTACAGGGTCCATTTCCATGTCACACGCCAGTAGATAATCGCAGGCATGAACCCCAGCAGATAGGACATCGTGGATGAAATAATCGCCCGTAATCCGCTTACCGATCAGCCGTCCATACAGATCGGGAAACACCGTCAGCACGGTTTCAATTTCTTCCGTTTCGACCAGTTGCTTAAGGGTTTCGACAGTCAGCATCCCGCGAACCTTGGGTTGTGTCATAGGGGTTAGTTTGTGGTAGTTGGGTTTGTGGTGATGAAAGTCCCTCTCCCGCTCTAGGAGAGGGATTTAGGGTGAGGGCGATCAGGAAAGTTGTACATCGCGTGAAGAACTATTCCGCAATAAAAATGCTTTTGAATTCGCTGTAGTGGTCTAACACTGCCATGCCTAGCTCTCGTCCTAAGCCGCTGCGTTTGACTCCGCCAAAGGGGGCTTCCAAGTGGACGCTGTGCCCCGTGTTGATGGATAAAACGCCTGTTTCGATCGCCCGTGCCACTCGCAATGCCCGACCAATATCCCGCGTCCAGATGGAACCGGATAAGCCATAGAGACTATCGTTGGCGATCGCGATCGCCTCTGCTTCCGTATCAAAGGGCATGACACAGACTACCGGACCAAAAATCTCTTCTTGGGCAATCCGCATAGTGGGCTGAACATCCGCAAAAATAGCCGGGACTAAATAGGCTCCTTGGGCGAGATGAGGAGCCGTAGGAATTGTGCCGCCCCAGACCAATGTGGCACCCTCCGCTTTGCCAATAGAGATATAGTCAGCGACGCGATCGCGATGGGCAGCGGAAATCAGGCAACCAATTTCCGTCGATTCTTCCAGAGGCAAGCCAATTTTGAGGGATTGGAACTGTTGGGTGAGTTGGGTCAAAAACTGGTCATAGATCGGACGCTCCACTAAAATCCGCGATCGGGCGCAGCAATCTTGTCCCGCATTGCCGAGGACGCTCCACATGGATTTCGGCACTGCCAAGTCTAAATCGGCATCGGCGAAAATCAGGTTGGCAGACTTGCCGCCCAACTCCAGCGTCACACGCTTGATATCTTCCGCTGCCAGTTTCATCACCTGAACGCCCACCTCCGTGGAACCCGTGAAAGAAATTTTTCGCACTAAAGGATGACGCACTAAGGCATCGCCAGCGATCGCACCGCTACCCGTCACCACATTCAACACGCCCGGCGGAATTCCCGCTTCCAACGCCAGTTCACCCAACCGCAACGCCGTTAACGGAGTTTGAGAGGCAGGCTTGAGGACGATCGTGTTGCCCATTGCCAAGGCTGGAGCCAGTTTCCACGCCGCGATCGCGATCGGAAAGTTCCAGGGTGCAATTAGCCCGCACACCCCAATCGGTTCACGAAACGTCAGGCTGGTGCCCGCTGCCGCCACCGGAATTGTCTGTCCGCCGACTTTATTGATCGCGCCCGCGTAGTATTCAAAGCAATCCGCCGCCAAATTCACTTCATCGCGGGCATCTCGAATTGGTTTACCTGCATTGCGGCTTTCCAGTCGTGCCAGGGGTTCCAAGTTGACCCGAATTAAATCGGCGAGACGCAACAATAGACGAGTGCGATCGCGGGAGTTGACCTTGCGCCAGGGAGTCCGCGCCCGATCAGCAGACTGCACCGCCATATCCACATCAGCGGCATCCCCCGCCGAGATCGCTGCCCACACCTCCCCCGTTGCCGGATCAGTCAGATCAAACTGCTTGCCGGACACAGACGGACAGCGATCGCCCCCAATCAGTAAATGCTCCGTGATTGGCACCATTAAGCCCATAAAAACCAACCCTGTAACATCACGCTAAACTACTTGGACAGAACATCAGGCTGCTCAATTTCTTGCAGGGCGCGGGTTAACAACGCATTTTCTTCCTCCGGCGCTCTGGCAACCAGCTTATGCCGCGAATATAAGAAGAAATACACCACCATCACACCGACAAAGAGTGCCACCCCCCAGACTCCCGGACGGTATCCTGGATCAGCAAAACATGCCAGCAGCGCAATCAACGACAACACTGCACCCACTATCGCCCCTGTAATGCCTAGGGGACTTTGATAGGGGCGCGGCAAATCGGGACGGTTCAGCTTTAACTGGATGTAGCTCAACATATTCAAAAAGTAGGAAATCACCGCCGCAAACACCGCCATATTCAGCAATGCTGCCCCCACTTCTTTACCTGCAAACTGAATGGTTGCCGCGCAAGCAAGCCCAATCACTCCACCCGCAATTAACGCAAGGGCAGGTGTATTGAATCGCCCGGTAAGCGAGAGCCAACGGGGAATATAACCAGCGCGGGATAGGGAAAACAACACCCGTCCATAGCCATAAATAATGGTGTGAAAACTGGCAATCAAACCGCTAATCGCAATCAAAATCAGTGCATCGGTGAAAATGCCTGCACCAAACACCGTCCGCAAGCCATCTGCCAAGGGTGCGCCCGATTTGCCAATGCCCTCGGCTCCAGGGGCAACGCCAGAGTTGAGAAACAACACCAAAAACGCCAAAATCAACAACGTGAAAATCCCCCAGATCAAGGCTTTTGGCACATCGCGACCGGAATCATGGGCTTCTTCCGCCGCGAGGGGCAGTTGCTCAATGCCCAGAAAAAACCAAATGGCATAGGGCAAGGCGGCAAAAATCCCAGCAGTCCCTTTGGGCAACGTGGCAGTTTGTCCCGGATCGGGAGGAATGTTGGTGAGTAGGGCTGGATCAAACTTGCCGATCGCACCTGCATAAAAAATCACTAAAACACTGGCTGCCATCACCGTAATAAACAGTCCTAACTTTAAGGTGAGTTCAACACCAATAATGTTAATCCCCACAAAAAACACATAAAATAACACCCACCACACGGGGATTGGCACTCCTTTGAGTGGCTCCAATGTATTCAAGTAAGCACCAATGAAATATACGATTACAGCAGGTGTTAGCACAAACTCAATCGCATCAGTAATACCATTCACAAACCCGCCAAAGGGTCCAAACGCATTGCGAGTAAAGGAATACGATCCCCCCGCATGGGGCAATGCCGAAGACATTTCAGCGATGCTAAAGACCATGCAGACATACATGATTGCCATGAACACGGTGGCGATCGCCAACCCCCAAAAACCACCCGCCGCCAATCCCAAATTCCAGCCCGAAAACTCTCCCGAAATAACCGCACCGACTCCCAACGCCCATAACAAAATCCAACCCGCACTCCGCCGCAGTTGCCGCCGCTCCAGGTAAGCGTCATCAACATCCTCATAAGCAACGCCACGCGGCTTTTGATCCTTTGCCATCTGCTACCCTCCATGATGCGTGTATATCAATAACGTGGGACGCGATCGCCCCTACACTGCTAAAGTTTGAATCTTAAAGATTTAAGGTCTAATATTAAACCTTAAATCCTAGAATAATGTGGCTCACTATACTTTTTAAAGATTTAGGTCAACGTTCCACTAGAAAATCAGTTGAGCTTGTTTGACTCCAAACTATTTTTTCTCCAAACCATCCCCATGCCCCCCCCAAAAGCCCCCGATTCCTATTCTTTAGAGATCTTGAATGCAGCAGAAACGATCATTCAACGGGCTAAGACCAGTGTGAACGCCTATGAAGTGACCGTTGAGCGACTGAGTGCGGCGATAAAAATGGGGCTGTATCGCCCCGGTGAGCAACTGCCCACGGAAAGAGAACTCGCAGAAATTATGGGAGTCAGCCGAACGACTGTGCGAGAGGCGATTCGGGTCTTGGCAGCCCAAGGATTTTTGAGCGTCAAACGAGGACGCACGGGCGGCACATTTGTCTCTGACACCCTAACGCTGCCGAGCGTGGGTGAACTGAAGCAAAAGCTATTGCAGGTGGGGTTTACCCTAGGCGAGATTCTAGATTATCGATTAGTGGTAGAGCCAGGAGTTGCAGAACTCGCCGCCCAACGGGCAAATAGCCAGCAAATCACTGAGCTTCAAGCGTTAGTCAATCAGATGCGGCAAGCCGCAGGACAGTTTGGAGAACATCGACACCTAGATGCTAAATTTCATCTGTTGATTGCCAGGGCAACCCAATCGCAGCGGTTGACTGCCACGGTTGCAGGCATTCACGCCGAACTCTCTGATCTGCTGGCAATTATTCCCCATAGTCCCGCTGCCTGCCGCAGTTCTACTGCCCAACATCAACAGATTCTAGAGGCGATCCGTGATCAACAAGGCGACTTAGCCAGACGACTAATGACCGATCACATTGATCGCACCAAACGATTGCTAAACGGATTGCTAGGCTAAGGCTATTAGGCTAAGGGGCTTTCATAGCGTTGTTGTCGTAAATAGAGCAAGGCGATCAGGGCAATTCCAATTAGACCCAGTCCGGTGTAATTGACGATCGCCCAGCCCCACTCATTCAGCAGCCGACCCGACAAAAACGTGGTGAAGGCAACAAAGCTAGACATAAGAAAATCGTGAGTTGCCTGAGTCTTCGCCCGTTCAGCCGGGGTATAGGCTTCGGTGAGCAACGTGGTGGAGCCGATAAATATCAAGTTCCAACCAATGCCTAGCAGTAATAAGGCTGCAAAAAAGTGAGGTGCAGTGGTGCCCATGAGATTGATGGCAACACATAACCCGTTTAACCCAATGCCCGTCAAAATAATTGTCAACACACCGAACCGAGCAATCAAATATCCGGTGAACAGCGAGGGCGTAAACATGCCCAACACATGCCACTGAAGTACCGAAGCAGCCGTGGAAAAGGAATGGTGGCTGGCAACCATGGTCAACGGGGTTGCGGTCATCAGCAGGGTCATCACACCATAGCCGATCATGCTGCCCAACACTGCCACGATAAACACGGGCTGTTGGGCGATCGCGCCTAAACTGCGCCCCACGTCCTGCTGTTTTCGTTGCGATACGGGCGGCAGATCAATCTGGCTTAAGATCAACAGGGTCAACACTTGCAGTAGGGCGATCGCCACAAATCCGCCTGCAAACGTGACGGGCAACCAGTCTTTTGTCCAGATTGCCAAGGGAGAGCCGATCAGCGCCGCAATGATGCCCCCGGCGATTACCCAGGAAATGGCTCGACTGCGAAAGTCCTCCGTTGCCACATCTGCTGCCGTGAAACGGTAATAGCCGACAAAGCCATTGAAGATGCCATAGAGCAACGTTGCCCCACAAAACAAAACGAAACTGCCAGCAAAAATCGCGTAGATTGCCACACTTGCGCCCACTAGCCCAACCAATACCCCAACCATAAAGCCGAGCTTGCGTCCCCATTTCTGCAAGATGAATGCCGCTGGAATCGTGGTGAGCATGGTTGCCAATTGCAAAATCGCCAGGGGTAAAGTCGCGAGAGATTTATCGGTGGCGAGGGTTGCACCAATTAATGCCGCAGTGGTAAACAAGACGATGCTGCCCGTCATGGCGATCGCCTGACACAGGGCAAGGAGCAGAACAGTTTTTTTGGCTTGGTTCACAGATGACGCGATCGCGAGTTAGCACGATGGATAAGTAGATTGTCATCCTGCCGAATTTCATGCCATTTGTCCAGGTACAGTTGACGCTGATTTTGCTGAACGCAGCCGTCTTTACGGCAAACCGGGGAATATATTGATCGACCATCATACGACTACTACTGATTGAAGGCTTGAGACTCACCTTATAAGATGGATGAATTACACTCAGCAAATAGTCCTATGCAAGTCCAAGAATTAACGCTAGACGAACTTAAGCTACTGATTCAGGAGACTGTTGCCGAAACGATTCAATCGTTACTGATCGATTCTGATGACGATCAACCCATCAAGCTAGAGGTAAAGCAGCAACTCCTAAACTCTCTAGGAAAGACTCAATCGGGAGAGCGGGGTATTCCTGCTGAGGAGGTTGCAAGAAAGCTGGGATTGTCCTGGCAATGAGCTACGCTGTTGAGTTTAAAACAGAAGCAGCGATCGAGCTTCAGGCGTTTACTTCGATGATCCAAGAGCGCATTTTGCGTAAGATCTATTGGTTGTCTGAAAACTTTGAGAATGTGGCTCCTCAAGCCTTAAGTGCAGATTTGAGCGGGCTGTTCAAGCTTAGAATTGGGGACTATCGAGTGATTTATTCATTTGATACTGAAGCGCACCTAATCACAATTCACAAAGTTGGACATCGCCGAGATATCTACAATTAACGATTGCCCTTTCTCAGTCGATCTATACAATAGGCGATCGCGGTTTTTAACGGAGGGGCGATCGTTTCTACACTCTTCAATACCATTACCCGATACAAAGATTGAGCCAGATCTGGCAAATGAAGTTGTGGCTTGGGAAGCTGCCAGTGATGAGGATTGGCTAAAGATGGAAGCTTTACTCACTTGTCACGAAGCTTAAAATGGCGCAGGGCGAAAACCGGTTATCGGCGGCTAAAGCGGGTGTCTTGCAGGGCGTTGCCGATGCCTTTGATGATGCCGCGTCCAATTAAACCGATGCCGCGCCCGATGACTTCCGTGAGGACATAGACTACGCCACTGCCGACAAAGGAGACTGCCGATTGCAAACGAGGGGCGATCGCGTCTCGTGTTTCCAATGCCAGGGTCACCGCAAGCCGGACTCCAGTTAAA
The DNA here is from genome assembly GCF_056784215.1 of Leptolyngbya sp. CALU 1928. NCBI lineage: Bacteria > Bacillati > Cyanobacteriota > Cyanophyceae > Leptolyngbyales > Leptolyngbyaceae > Leptolyngbya > Leptolyngbya sp. CALU 1928. The sequence goes on from NZ_JBXBCE010000001.1 coordinate 927,787, forward strand.
TCTGCAAGCTCTTGATTTCGGGGCGCATAGATAGAGGTTTGAGTAATCCCCTGATCCTGTAATACCAACAGGATGTGGCGACTTTCAAAAATAGCGGTGGGTTCACCCACTAAGCGTTCTACACGATATTTCCAGGACAGGTTATTTCTAAATCGCTCAATTTCACGGAGGGAGAGCAGGCGGCGATCGTAAAAATTTTGCTTGATGGCGATCGCGTCTCCAAATCGATTGAGCAACGGCTGCATCACTGCATTCGCAACCTGAATCATGATATTTTGCAGCAAAGTTTCCAGCCGTGCCATCGCTTCCACAGAACCCACTACATAGGTCGTATTGTCAATCAGCAAGGGGGTTTGAAACAGCAGATGGGCTAAAAAATCATTGACGGCGGGAATCTTATCTAGCATATCAACCTGAACGATATCAACATCCAGCAGCAATACTTCTACTACATCGACAGTCGGCGATTGTAGTGGTTCAGTTGGGAAATTGCTCAAGGTTAATGTGGTGTATCGTCCAAAAAAATCACTCGTTACCGCTTGCCAAAGATTGCGGAGTATGGCGCTGCGCTTCTCTAACAGTTGTGCTAGCTCAAGATTAGAAAATCGCAGGTCGTTTAATATTTCTTCTAGCTGCCGCAGGACGATCGCCAGCAGTTCATGCTTTTTGTCATCGTTGAGAATATCAATCTCTAATGGATAAGCCGTCAGATTGTGTAAATTACCTTGCAATTTGGCAAACGTGTTGTCAAATAGGGATGCCTGAATGCTGCGTAGGTCATTGGCTGAAGCAGTGTCTACGCTGATTTTGGTGTAGGGTGTGAGCGTGATGGCTGGGGTTGCCAAAGTGGATTGTGGGGTCGGCTGCGATTCCCCTAGGGAGGGTTTCACAAATCGCGCACCTGCTGGCTGATTCAGTTGTGGCACTGATCCAGACAATGCTGTTAATCGGTCTACAAATCGCTCTGATTCTGAAGTGAGCAGCCGATTAACCACCCAACGAGCAGTTTGCAATTCCCGTCTGCGTCCGGTTAGAAATAGCTGATCTAGTACCGAAAGATTGGCACGGCTCAGTTGAGCGTTGAGTTGGGCGATCGCGGCATCAATTTGCTGAAGCCCAGACAGCCGCATCGTTCGTCGCATCACCTCTAGCGCGGTCAAGGGCGGCGGCACAAGAGGTGATGGGTTAGGATGCGGGACGGTAGACTGAGTCAGCGCTTGGGCAATGCTCCGCATTCCTTGAGTCCAGTTGGGATACCCGGCGGCGATTTGACGGATGATTAGAACAATTTCTCTCGTTGCGGTGTTTTTTTGACAGTAGCCCATTGCGGTTGTCTGCAATGCCGCCGCCAGCATTGCCGGATCAGGAAGGGTGCTGAGCAGCAGGATCGAAATCTGGGGATATCGTGCATTAAGTTGCTGACACAGCAGCAGCCCATTGTTTGCGCCATTTGCACCCCTGAGATCTAGGCTGAGCAAGATTATATCCAGCGCTCGCCCCTCCTCAAACCACTGAACAAGCCGTGCGATCGCCGCCTCACCTGAATCTGCCTCTAACGCAATCTGTAGATCCGGATAAGAATTGAGGCTAGTGGTTAGACCCTGGCGAAATATCGGGTCGTCTTCCACTAGCATTAAATTCAGCGTCGCGGTGGGCTGAGAAGTCATCAGGCAATAAATTGAAGAATTGAATCTACTCTCTAGCCTCTTTTACCACAAGTTGCAGGCTTCACATATTCATTTAACTCTCATGCAGTTTTTCTAACACGCTCCGATCTTCTAGGGTGGAGGTGTCGCCAGAAATCGCTGCCCTCAAGGATTAGCAAACTGCTTAAGGTTTTAGAGCAGAGGGGTTTTACTGCAATTGACTTATTGCCATCATTATTGCCTATGGAAGCATTCTAGAATAGGGGCAATCGTCTAAAGCATCCAGGTTCTTCAGAATGATTGCAATTCAAAATCTTCCCTACCTTCTTCCAGAAGAATACTTAGCCAAGGAAGAAAATAGCCCCATCAAGCATGAATATCAAGATGGGCAAACCTACGCAATGGCGGGAGGGACGGATACTCATAATGCGATCGCGGGAAACCTGTTTGCAGTCCTGAAAAATCACCTGCGCGGCAGCGGTTGCCGGATATTTATCTCATACATCAAAGCTCGAATTGAGACACTCAACTGTTTTTACTCCCCTGATGTGATGGTGACGTGCGATCAACGAGATCAGGTGACTTCCTTATATAAATGCCACCCCTGTTTAATTGTTGAAGTGTTATCCGATTCAACGGAAGGATTTGACCGGGGCGATAAGTTTGCCGATTATCAACAGTTAGACAGCTTACAAGAATATGTCCTCATCAGCCAAAAGCGTCAGCGAGTAGATTGCTTTCGTCGTAACGAAGCAGGGCATTGGGTTCTATTTTCTTTCAATTTGGGCGACATCCTTAATCTTGCCAGTGTAAATCTGCAAGTGAGTATGGATGTGCTGTATGAAGATGCTAATTTGACGAGTAAGAATTTAGGAACAAGCCGCGAACCTGAGTCAGCCAGTGAATAGAACTGACCGACTCTAAATTCTCACCCTTCGCGCAGCTTTTCTAACACGCTCCGATCTTCTAGGGTGGAGGTGTCGCCAGAAATCTCTTCGCCAGCCGCCAGCGATCGCAGTAACCGACGCATGATTTTCCCTGAGCGCGTTTTGGGCAGAGCATCGGCAAATTTGATTTCACCGGGGCGGGCGATCGCGCCAATCTCTTGAACGACGTGTTTTTTCAGTTCGTTTTTCAACTCATTACTGGCAATAACATTGTTTTCCAGAGTCACAAACGCCACAATTTCTTCCCCCTTCAGATCATCGGGTTTGCCAACTACAGCGGCTTCTGCTACTGACGGATGGGATACCAGCGCCGACTCAATCTCCATGGTGCCAAGGCGATGACCTGCCACGTTGATCACATCATCCACGCGCCCCATCACCCAAAAGTAGCCGTCCTCGTCCCGACGGGCACCGTCTCCCGCAAAGTAGAGATACGCACCATCTTTAGGCGGAATGTGTTCCCAGTAAGTGCGACGGAAGCGATCGGGGTCACCATACACCGTTCGCATCATCCCTGGCCACGGGTGACGCACGGCTAAATAACCGCCTTCGTTGGCAGGCACCGGATCGCCATCCAAATCCACAATATCCGCCAAAATGCCAGGGAATGGCAGCGTTGCCGAACCGGGTTTCGTGGGCACTGCGCCAGGAAGCGGCGTAATCATAATGCCGCCCGTTTCCGTTTGCCACCAGGTATCCACAATTGGGCAGCGCTCTTTGCCAATGATGCGGTGATACCACATCCAGGCTTCGGGGTTAATCGGTTCACCAACGGTGCCCAAAAGTCGCAAAGAGTCAAGATTACGAGCATTTGGCAAATGTTCACCCATTTTGATAAAGGCACGAATAGCGGTGGGCGCGGTGTAAAAAATATTCACGCCATACTTTTCAATCACATCCCACATGCAGCCCGGATTGGAGGCGCGGGGTGCCCCTTCATACATGACGCTGGTGGCACCATTGGAAAGGGGACCATAGACGATGTAGCTGTGTCCGGTAATCCAGCCAACATCGGCAGTACACCAGTAAACATCGGTGTCTTTCAGGTCAAAAATCCACTGAGTCGTCATGTGGGTATAGAGGTTGTAGCCGCCTGTGGTGTGGACGACTCCTTTGGGTTTGCCTGTGCTGCCAGAGGTATACAAGACAAACAGCATATCTTCGCTGTCCATCGGTTCGGCGGGGCAGTCGGCAGAGGCTCCGGCTTGCAAGTCATGCCACCAGTGGTCGCGACCGGGTTCCATGGCAATTGTTTGCTGAGTCCGCTGCACTACCAGCACGTTCTCAACATTGGGCGCACTGTTGTTTGCTAGGGCTTTGTCTACTTGTTCTTTGAGCGGGACGATCGCATCTTTTCGCCAGCCCCCATCTGCGGTCACCACCAGTTTTGCCTGCACATCCACCAAGCGATCGCGCAATGCCTCTGCGCTAAAGCCGCCAAATACAACGGAATGCACCGCCCCAATTCGGGCACAGGCAAGCATGGCGATCGCGGCTTCGGGGATCATCGGCATATAAATCCCCACGCGATCGCCCTTTTCCACACCCAATTGTTTCAACACATTGGCAAACTGACAAACTTCATGGTGCAGTTGCGCGTAAGTCAGTGTCCGCGAATCGCCCGGTTCCCCTTCCCAAATCAACGCGGCTTTATTGCGTCGCCAAGTCGTCAGGTGTCGATCTAAGCAATTATAGGAAATGTTGATCGTGCCATTCACAAACCACTTGGCAAACGGCGGCTGCCAATCCAACACGGTGTCCCACTTTTGAAACCAGTGCAGTTCGGTGGCTGCCAGTTCTGCCCAAAACGCTTGCGGGTCAGCTTTTGCCTTGTCATAAAGCTGTTGGTACTGTTCCAAGCTTTTGATCTGAGCTTGCTGGGAAAAGTCCGCAGTCGGGTGAAACAGGCGCTCTTCGTGCAGAATGGATTCGATCGTAGGCTGGGACATGGGGGTGATTGTAGAATGGCGATTCTAGATTCTAGATCGCAATGAGTGAGATTGTAGAAGGACAATTTTAGATTTTAGACTTGTCATCCAAAATCACCCAATTGGCTTTCAGTTGTTCTACAAGTAAAATTGCCTCTCGCTTTTGGCTTGAGAGAGAGATTTAGAGTGAGGGCAAAAGATTCGTGCAGGAGGTCTAGTTTGCAGGTGTTGTCCACTTCCTCACCCCAATGGGTATACTAAGCCCGACCCATTTGCTGGGACTAACATATTGTGCAGCGCAGACAGCAATCAACCCACTGCCCAATCAGAAAAACTCATTATGTCTAATTCTTCCCACTCGTCTATTAACCGTCGCAACCTAATTCGAGGCTTGCTAGCAACCGGAGCTTTTGCTGCATCATCCCGTTTTTGGACAGGCTGCACTGCTCCGTCACCACCGTCCTCTAGCCCCAGCCCCACTGAAAAAATCATCACTTTGGGCTTTGTTTATGTAGGACCTAAAGATGACTATGGCTACAACCAGGCTCATGCAGAAGGGGCGGCTACGCTGGCAAAGTTGCCCTGGATCAAGATTGTGGAAGAGGCTAGCATTCCTGAAACAACTGCCGCCGCTGAAACGATGCGGAAGATGATCGATGAGGATGGCGCGATCGCCCTGTTTCCCACGTCTTACGGCTACTTCAATCCCCACAGCCTCAAAATTGCCGCCGAATTCCCTCAAGTGCAACTGTTCCATGCCAATCAGCCCTACAAAGCAACCTATCCCAAAAATGTCGGTTCCTATTTCAGTGACTTAGCAGAACCCGCCTATCTTGCCGGAATTGTCGCAGCTTATGCCTCCAAAACTGGCAAAATTGGCTATGTTGTGCCCAAAGCGATTCCCGTAGTGCTGCGAGAACTCAACAGTTTTACCTTAGGTGCCCGCAGCGTCAACCCCAAGATTGTGGTTCAAACCGTGTTCACAGGTGACTGGTCGTTGCCTGTGAAAGAAGCAGAGGCAACCAACACGCTGATCGATCAAAATGCTGACGTAATGATCAGTCGGGTGGATAATTTGAAAGCGGTGATCACTACGGCAGAGAGTCGAGGGGTGTTTTCCATTGGTTATCACATTAATCAGGCAAGTTTGGCTCCCAAAGGCTACTTAACTGGGGTGGAATGGAACTGGGGCAAAATTTACACCACTTACGCTGAGATGCTCCGGGCTGGCAAAACCTTGATGGATAAGGGCATTCCCCCAGTTATCGCAGGCGGTTTAAAAGATGACTTCTGTAAACTATCGCCCTACGGCACGGCGGTTAGTCAGGAGGCAAAAACAGCGGTGGAAACGGCTAGAGCGAAGCTTTTGGATGGCAGCTTGATTATTTTCAAAGGGGAACTGAAAGATAACAAAGGTAAGGTAGTGATTCCGGCTGGCAAGCAATACACGCTGCAAGATCCCCAGCTACAGAGTCTGAATTGGCTGGTGGAAGGCGTGTTGGGCAATGCGGGAACGCAGTAGGGAAAATGGCGGGTGGCGGAGTTGTCGGTGAGTGGCGAGTGGATAGAGGAATGAGTATGTATGTGCGGCGGGTGGCGGAGTTGTCGGTGAGTGGGGCGCGGGTGGTGGTGCAGGGGGCGATCGCAAAAGCGGAGGCAATGGGGATTCCGCAATGCGTGGCAGTGGTGGATCGGGGCGGGAATTTGATGGTGTTTGAGCGGATGGATGGGGCAAAATTGCATAGCCAATTCACTGCGATTCAAAAGGCGTATACGGCAGTATCTACAAGTTTTCCTACTGGACACTTGCCCTTTGAGTTGGCAGTCGGGATTGCGCTGGCATCGGGCGATCGCTTTGCCACGATTGCCGGAGGCTTGCCAATTGTGGTGGATGGCGAAATCGTTGGCGCGATCGGGGTTGGCTCTGGCACCGATGAGGAAGATATTGAAGTGGCAGAAGCGGGAATTGCGGCATTGAAAGGGGCGATCGCAAAAATCTAGGACAGGTTTTGTGATTGCCCCTCCTGTAGACCTTTTATGCGAATCAGGTCTTCTAGACCTTTTATGCGAATCAGGTCTTCCTGATCTCTCAGTAAACCAGTGGGAAGTGTCTAAACTCTCTGCTTTAAAGGCATTGGGGGGATGCCCCCAAACCCCCATTGAGGGATTTTGCATGTCAGAGCAGACAAAGCTCGTCTCGTGTTCTGACATGCAAAAAAGGTTGCTTCCCTCAAACTCCCTCCAAACTGGAGTTCTACCGATTGAGCATAGAGCAGTTGCACTGGTCTGGGGTTATATCCCAGAACTCTTATGCGGGCAGGGTTGATCTATCGGTTGGAGAAAATAGAGAATAGAGAAGTCGTTGCCCTTGGGTCAAATGAGCTTGATTGAACATCTTCAACAGATTCGCGACTTCCGCACGCAACCTAACTATCCGTTGTGGGTGGTGTTGCTGCTAGTCCTGATGGGGACGATGAGTGGCTGCACAGGATACCGCCCACTCGCCGACTTTGTTTCCCGCCATCAATCGGAGTTGTTAACCGTGTTGGACTTGCCGAGGCAGCGACTACCGAGTTTATCGACTCTGCGTCGGATCATGGTGCGGGTGGACTTTGTGTCGTTTACTCAAGCCTTCAATGCTTGGGCACAAGAGCACTTTGCCCCTGCACCCCATGAACAACTAGCGACCGATGGCAAAAGCATCAAAGCCAGTGTGAGCGACTACGACCAGTCTTATCAGGATTTTGTCAGTGTCGTGTCGGCATTCAGTGTGGTTCAAGGAGTCGTAGTGGGCTTAGAGACGATGCGGAACCGTCAAACCAGTGAGATTAAGACGGTTGAGGTGTTGTTGGAGACGCTGCAACTCAAGGGAGTCTGCTTTAGCCTTGATGCCTTACACACCCAAAAAAACAGTCGAGCAAATTATCCACAGTGGCAATGACTATCTCCTTGCGGTCAAAGGCAATCAACCCAAGTTATTTGAGCAGGTGAAGACCCAGGTTGAGCAAGCTCTAACCCCTAACGTCAATATCCAAACCGAACAGACGCGTGACCGCCAGACGAAACGAACCGTGACGGTGGTGGATATGGTTACAGGGATTGACCCACAGTGGGTGGGCATACAGCGCTTAATTCGAGTCGAACGAGTGGGGACAAGAGCCAACAGACCCTTTAGCGAAACGCTGTTCTATATCAGTTCTCTAACCTCAGATGCCGCTGGATTTGCTCAACGCATTGGCCAACATTGGCACATTGAAAACCGCCTCCATTGGGTTAAAGATGTCGTCCTCCAAGAAGACTGCTCTCCCTTGTGCGATGGCAATGCCCCCCTCAACTTCGCCATCGTTCGCACAATGGCGCTCAATCTTTTTCGGCAGCATGGCTTTGACTCCATCACTCAAGGGTTACGTCGTCTCGCGCATGATATCCCTGCTCTCTTTTCCTTTCTTCAATAGATCAGCCCTGTCTTATGCGGGGGGGGTGGGGGAGTGAGTCCCCCAAGCAGCGGGGGCGCGGGGGGAAGTCCCCCGGCATTGGCTCTCAACGCAGCCGAAATCTGCGTATACAGGAGCTTGCCAAGGAAGATATCCGATTGTGTACAACTTCATACACCCGTTCCCGGTTCCCTATCCTCAACCGTCAACATCTGCTGCTCAATGGCTGCCCAAGTCTCCCGCGACACCCGCACGGCAGCTTCTTTGCACTGAAGCATCAGCAGATTGGCATAGAGATACTTTTCCAAAGACTTTGCTTCCTGCTGAGATAACTCCAGCCATTCGGGTTGCAAATGCAGCGCCCCGCACCAGATTTGAACCAGTTGGTTTACAAATTTTTGATAGATTTCCCCAGATAGCTTGCCTTCTGGAACTCGTGCTTGCAGCCCCTTCAAGCGAGCTATTAAGCCTGTAAAGTCTACCTGGTTAAAGATTTTTATTTTTTCAAATTTGAGGGCGCGGTTGAGGTAGTGGGGGTGGTCGAGGTCGAGGTCGAGGTCGAGGAAGCGGGAGAGTTCGAGGGATAGGAAGCGGTCGGGAGAGAGGGCGGGGGAGAGGAAGTGGGCAGGAGAGACGAAGAGGGAGAGGGAGAAGGCTGCGGCTCGTTTCGCAGCGGGTTTGTAGCCTTTTGGAGAGCCTGCGGTGGCAGTGTCTGCCCAATTGACTAAGGCTCTCAGCCTCTCTGTGGCAAGCAGAGTAGGGATGGTTGCCGCCATCAATTCCAGCAGATTATTGGCATTACTGAGAGAACCTGCCACCAGCAAAAACACTTCCCGCCAGCGGTCATCCGTCAGGTGTAGCTCCACCAACGATTGCATCAAGTCTGGCTCTTGAGCCACATGCTGGGCAGTCAAATATTCTTGAAAGGTGAGGTGGGAAAAGGAGTAGGTGTCTCTGGCACGTTCCACGAAAAGCCCCTGCTGCACCTCGATCGCATTCAAGACCGCTTCCCCATCCAGATGTTGGGGCGCATTCAGGTTATTGACTAGAAATTCTTTGATTTGGCGAGTGACTTCTCGTTTTGAGAAAAACAATTGATCGGCAACAAAGCTGGTGTAGGCAATTTCAGCCAGCAAAATTTGTTCCAACTCTGGGCTGAGTTCTCGATAAATCGGGTCGCGCTTCAGTCGCTTCTCGGCTGCCCACTTTTTCAGCAACACATCCAACGCTTCACCATAGACCGCTGCCCGATTCTTCGGAAAGTTCTGAGATTCGTCATACACCACGCACAGCAGCGTCAGCAACAGCGGCGTTTGCGCCAGTTCCTTCGTGGCGGCGTACTCAGGGTGTTTCAGCAAGTCCCAACATTGGCTGGCAATGTCTGGTTCTAAACGAAACCAATGGCGAATAAATTCCTCAATCTGACCGTCATCAAACGCCGCTATCACGATATCTTTGAAGCGCTGAAACCCACCTTTGTAGGCAGCAATCCGGCAGGAGGCAATAAATCGGTTGTTGCGGTGGCGATCGCCAAAGTTTTGAATCTGCGTGATGGCATGATCTAACTGGTCTGTGGCAACTTCATCTAATCCATCCAGCAAAATCAAGAGTTTGCCTTTCTGCAAAAAGCTTTGAGCCGTTTTTTCGGGTTCTGGAAAGCCGCAGGTGGCAAATTCATTGATGATCAATTGATCGAGCGTGATCTCGGTTGCATTGAAATCTTGAAGTTTGAGAAATACAGGCAGACACTCATGCTGGAAAGCTCCCTTTTTCTGTTTCAGTGCTTCCAGTCCCACTTTTCGCAGAAACGTCGATTTGCCCACCCCAGGACCACCCAACACCATCAGATATTGCTGCTGATTGGCAACCATAATTCCATCTTGGCGGGGGATTTTTTGAAACTCAAAGCCGCGCCCTTTTTCACGGAACAAGTCTTGCAGCGTTTCGGCAGACTCAAAATAGCCCACCTGCGATCGCTCCAGTACCTGAACTGCCGTATAAACTTCATCCAGTCTGATGGGCGCATCCATCCGCACACAGACTACTTTCAAATTGCCATGCCGCTCTTCGTAATTTTGAACGTACTGCCCTGATGCATTGAAAATAATTCGCTTGATTGGTTCATCAATGGGTTTATTGCCCACCTCCCAAGCCGTCTTCAGCACCAATCCGGCTAAACTTTTCGCCGCTTCGCCAAAAAACACGGATTCAAAACCAGTCATATTCCAAGGCTCATCAAACGGAGTTACAGTCTGGGTTAGCGCTAGCCTAACTCACTCATCCTGAAAGTGTTGAGTCAGGTGATTTGTTGTTTGATAGTTTTGATGACTCGAAACGCCTGCTCGATCTCCTGGCTATTCAATGGGAAAAACAGGGAATATAGCTTGGAAGCGCCATATTGAGGATTGGGGGTTTGTTTGACTTTGAGAAAAATGAACTCATCGCCGTTGCTGACCATGCCATACACGGGGCGATCGCGGTTGGGGTTAGCCATCATGTAGGCAAGCGCTTGAGGAACCGCGAGAGATGACATAATCGTGCGTTTGGCTTCAATCACTAATACCCACAGTTGGTTTCGCATAATCAACGTATCAATTCGCCCCCGCAGCAGTTCGTCTTCAGCTTCCAGCAGAAACTCCACCGATTCCTCCGTGCGAATGCTAAATTCGGGTTCATAAAAACCTGCAAGATCAAGCAGTGGAGAGATGATTAGCTTATCCACGGCTCCTTCGGCAACGATTCCTTGACGACGGTGAGCCGCAAATCGGGTTCGCAGACGTTCTAGGGTTATTTGCTCATTGCCCGTCAGGGCTGGTAAGTCGTGCAGCCATTCAGGGAAAAATTGCGGATCGAAATTGGGCGTGAGGTGAAAGCGATCTTCTACGTCCGCGATCGTCAGAATGGTTTTAGAAATCGGTCGGGTTGTAGTCACGATTCACCCTGCTCAAATGGGTTTGGAGGTTAATACTCACTGTAGCTTGGCATGAATCAGTTCGATGTTAGCGAGTCTTGTTCTACATCAGCGATCGCTTTATGGGTGATCTTCCGCCAGCGAGAGACAACGCGAGTCACCAAGGAATCTAGTTTGCGCCGGAGGTATTGGGGTAAGCCTTTCGAGACTTTTTCAAAACGGTAGAAAAACAGAATATCCACCACATCTTCCAAGCTAAGCGGACGCAGATAGGTGACGACTTTATCAACAATTTCGTCGCAGTCTTGCAGATATTTCTTCATGCCAAACTTTTCAGATAGGTTCCAGGTTTTGAGAAACACGTGATGCATTTCGGTTTGATAGTCCTGAAAACTATTCGTTTGGCGATCGAGGTAGGTTTGAATATGCTTACTGGCAATTTCTGCGCCCTGCATCCCGTGACGGATGCCCTCGCCCCCCAAAAAATTGACGGTAGAAACCGCATCACCGATCGCGATCGCGTTTTCCCGATAATAGACATCCTGCAAGCCCCGGCTATATTTCAGCGTCGAGCCATGCACCTCAATCAGTGTGTAATCAGAGACTTGCATATAGTCTTGCAAGATCAAGTGAATGTAGTGCTTCAGTGGCTCTGTTTGCTTCACAAATTCATGATCGGCGTTGATGATGCCTGCCCCTACCTTTAGCCGATTGGGTGCCATGGGAAAAATCCACGAATAGCCTTTGGGCATCCATTTGTAGCCCAAAAAGAAGGTGAGCGCGTCGCTATACCGCTGATAGACTTCATCTGAAACCTCAATCAAATATTCGATGCCCGTCCCGGAGAGGAATTCAGGTTTTGGCTGGTCTTTGCCATACATCACCGCTCGAAACGGACCCGTGGCATCCACCACCACACGAGCGCCAACGGTCACGGGTTCTCCGTCTCGCACCAATGACACTACGGTTTGCCCATTGTGTTTACTGCTTTGACTATGACTCACGTAGCGACAATTCATCCAGACCTCGCCGCCATTCGCCTTTACATCGCTTGCCAAAAATTCTCGCAGTTTGCCAAAATCCAACACCGCCCCAATCGCCCCAGGGGTTTTCCATTCGCCTTGCTGGTTGGAAGTGACCACCACAAACCGATTCCAATAGGTGCCCACCACGCTCTCCGGCAAGTCGTATTGACTTAACGTTTCCAGCGGTGTGCCTGCACTAGAAAAGCTGTTGATGGCAAAATCCTTGTGCCGTTCCACTAACAAAACGCTGCGTCCGGCTTTTGCCAGCGATCTCGCACATTGCCCCCCGGCTGGACCACCGCCCACCACTACTACATCAAATTCCTGCATTCCAAGCACTCGCCACAACACTCACCCTCTATTTTCCCCTATATTAAGACTGCCTTGCTCTTTACACTGCTAAACTCAGTAGCTTGGCGATCGCGGGTAAAATGCTGCTTTCTTTGTTGGGACGCTGGGGGTTGTGCCTAGTTCCGCGATCGCCTGCACCTGCTCCAGCCGATCTTGCTTGTCTTCCGTGGAAAGCTTCTGGGCATCGGCGATCGTCGTTTGCAGTTGGGTCAGCAGTTCCTTGATGCCGAGACGATCGAGTCGGGAGGAAGTAGGCAACTGATCGATTCTATGATGAGAGGCAAATCTGATAGTATTTGGAACTTCTCCTAATACTGCTTTAGCGAGAAAAATAGATTTTAGTGATTCTTGCCGCTTTTGTTCTTGCTGCTTTTGTGGGTAACTAGTAGCTTAAGTTAGTAGCTGAAAGTTAAAAGTAAGCAGTTTTGGATGATTTAATCTCTTTTTTATTGCTGCAAAAAAAGAGACTTTAGGGCGCAAAATGATACAGTCACAAAGTTTGATTCTATTGATGGTGGGTGCCACAAGTCAGGAAGTTTTTAGAACCTGTATTGCAGGTCTATTGCTAGTATTGAGCCTATCCGCGATCGCCTATTACGGATATGCGATTTACGCCGCTAGCCAGTTTTTCGCTCGTTCAGCCGCTGATGATCAGGGTTTTCATCCGCCTGTTAGCCTCTTGCGTCCCATTTGCGGCATCGACAGCAAAACCTACGAAAACTTAGCGTCTTTCTGCCAGCAAGAGTATCCAGAGTATCAAATTATTTTTGGCGTGCAAGATCCTCAAGATCCCAGCATGGAAGTGGTCAGGCAACTGATTAAAGACTTTCCCCATTTAGATATTCAAGTGACTGCAAGCCTTCATAGTTTGGGCGCGAATCGCAAAGTCAGCAATCTGGCTCATGCTGTAACGAAAGCAAAACATGACATTCTGCTGTTAGCGGATAGCGATGTTTATGTTCAGCCAGATTACTTATGCCGTGTGATTCAACCGTTGCGTGATCCGGCGGTGGGTGTGGTGACTTGTTTGTATCGCTCAATGACCCAAGGATGGGTCACAACCTTGGAAGCGCTGAGTACGCCCACAGAGTTTTTGCCAGGAGTCTTAGTCAGTACAGCGCTGGAGGGGATCAAGTTTGCCATGGGGCAAACGATTGTGATTCGGAGATCGGTGCTGGAAGAAATTGGCGGCTTTGCGGCGATCGCGGATTATTTAGCGGATGACTTTCAGCTAGGCTTTTTGCCATCTCAGGCAGGTTACACCGTGGTGCTGTCTGATTATTTAATTGACCATGTGATGCCACCCAGCACGATCGCAGAATCCATCCATCGCCAAACTCGTTGGCTGGTGGGCATTCGGGCTTCGCGTCCTTGGGGGTATGCTGGCTTGATCTTCACCCATGGAACGGTCACCAGTCTATTATTTTTGCTGGCGACAGGCGGCTCGGCGGTGGGTTGGAGTATTTTAAGCCTTACTTGGATCATGCGCCTGACCATGGCTTGGTTTGTGGGAATTCGCTGCCTGGGTGACCCGGTTGCTCAAAAGCTGTTTTGGCTGGTGCCCCTGCGCGATGTGGCAAGTTTCATGCTGTGGGGCTATAGCTTTTTTGGCAACACGGTAGAATGGCGCGATCGCCAGTTCCACTTGACTCGCGGCGGCAAACTGATTGCCTTGAATCCAAATCTGCCAGAGCGGGTGAAGACAATTGCTGGCTAGAGCGATACACTCAGTTGCATAGTTTTGGAATGAGAAATTTCTTCGTAAGATTATTTCTCAAAAGTAGTCCACTGATACGGGAATTTGCTAGTCAATAAACTCCCGTATCGCGAAATTGCACTGGTGGCGATCGTTAAAGTTAAAAATATGGAGTGACGCATGAAAGTTGGGTCTCAAGCTCACAAAGAGCTATTTTGTCAAAGCTTTATCGACAGCTATCAAGACTATGAGCCGGAAATTCTGCCTTGGCCTGAGCTTGATGACGCTGCTCTAGCGCGTCTGCGGGGGATTCCCTTTTGGCAAGAAGCCTTGCGAACGGAGCGGCAAGCAGGCGTGATGGTGAGTGCTTTTGCTGAAACAATTACCGATCCGATGATTCGTGAAGCGATCGCCCTGCAAGCCAAAGAGGAAGCCCGTCATGGTCGCTTGCTAGAGTTTTTGATTAAGCATTACGATGTGCCGATCAATGAGCCGCCTGCGCCCACAGTTCCCCCCAAGATTGAGCAAGAATTTATCGATTTTGGCTTTGGCGAATGTCTAGACTCCTACTTTGCTTTTGGCATGTTTGAATTAGCGCGCCAAACGAACTACTTCCCTGAAGCGCTGTTCACCATCTTCGACCCGATTTTGTATGAAGAAGCCCGCCATATCGTCTTTTTTGTCAACTGGGTTAGCTACATGCAAGTTCATCACGGGCGCGGATTTGCGCCACTACGAGGTGCCCATGCTGGGGTTCACTATGGTCGCGCGTTGCTGCATTTAGCCAAAGCATTTAGCAATGCAGGGGATGGCACAGGCGAAGGGTTCACGGCGACGGGGGCAGGCACCTTTGCCGACAACTTAACGCCAGCGCGAGTGTTTTCAGTTTGTTTGCAAGAAAACGAGAAGCGGATGAGTAGCTTTGACGATCGCCTCCTGCAACCCAACTTACTGCCAAAACTTTCTGCGATCGCCCTGAGCGTTCTCAATCTGCTACCCAAAAAACAACCCGCGAATCGTCCTGAAGTCAGCGTTTCAGAATCATAGGGAAGAGAGGGAATAGGGAATAGGGAATAGGGGACAGGGAACAGAGGAAATTCTTGTCTGGTTTTAGCATCACTCTGGTTTTGGCATCATTATTGATTGTGAGGAGTTTTTGATGAAGAAAACATTATTTTTGGGACCTCCATCCTTTGATGGGTTTGATGGGGGTGCGGGGGCGCGATACCAGGCAAAGCGGGAGATTACGTCTTTTTGGTATCCCACTTGGCTGGCGCAACCTGCGGCGATGGTGCCGGGAAGCAAGTTGGTGGATGCGCCGCCCCATGGACAGACGATCGCCGATGTATTGGCGATCGCCAAAGACTACGAACTGGTGATTATGCATACCAGTACGCCGTCTCTTGCCAATGATGTCAAATGTGCCGAGGCAATTAAGGCGCAAAATCCAGAGACCCAAATTGGCTTAATTGGTGCCCATGTAGCAGTGCTGCCAGAGCCAACCCTGCGCGAAAATCCAGTGATTGATTTCGTTTGCCGCCACGAGTTTGACTACACCTGTAAAGATCTAGCAGCAGGCATCCCCTGGGATCAAATTCGGGGATTGAGCTACCGCGACAAGTATGGAACTTTGCACCACACCGAAGATCGGGAATTGATTCATGATTGGGATGCGATGCCCAGCGTGTTGCCTGTCTACGCCCGTGATCTGGACATCACCAAGTATTTCATTGGCTATTTGCGCCATCCCTATGTCTCGTTTTACACGGGGCGGGGCTGTCCAGCAAAGTGTAGCTTTTGCCTGTGGCCTCAAACCATTGGCGGACATCAATATCGCACCAAAAGCCCGGATGTGGTGGGGCGCGAGATGGAGGAGGCGAAAGCGCTGTTCGGCGATCGCGTCCAGGAATATATGTTTGATGACGACACATTCACGATCGACAAGCCACGGGCGATCGCCATCAGCGAACATATGAAGCGCTTGAATATTACCTGGAGTTGCAACGCTCGTGCCAACCTAGATTACGACACCCTCAAACAACTGCGTGACAACGGCTTGCGCCTATTGCTGGTTGGTTTCGAGTCGGGCAACCAGGAAATTCTCAACAACATCAACAAAGGGGTGCGGCTAGAAGCAGCCCGACAGTTTATGAAGCACTGCCATGATTTAGGCATTACCGTCCACGGCACCTTCATTATTGGGTTGCCAATCGAAACCCGCGAAACCGTCGAAGAAACCATTCGCTTTGCCTGCGAAATCAGTCCTCACACCATTCAGGTTTCCATCGCTGCGCCCTATCCCGGCACCCAACTTTACCAAGAGGCGAAAGACAACGGCTGGTTTGCCGATCATGCCCTGGTTGCCAACTCTGGCATCCAAACTTCTACGCTGCACTATCCCACGTTGTCGAGCGAACAAATAGAAGAATCCGTCGAGCAAATGTATCGCCGTTTCTACTTCCGCCCCAAAGCGATTTTTCCCATCGTGCGGGAAATGCTCAGCGATCGCCAAATGCTGGTTCGTCGGTTACGAGAAGGCAAAGAGTTTTTTGCCTATCTGGGCGATCGCCGCACCCAGCAAGCCGCCCAAACCACCCCGCCTCGTCAACCCGTAGAAGTTTAGAACGGGTTCACCGAAATGCCGATTCGCTGATCCCTCAGCCAAAGATTTAACCCTATGCAAAAGCCAATACAGTACAACATCCTCTGGGGTTTGGCGTTCGTTAAATTAATGCTGCATTTTCTGACCAACGGGCAATATGGCTACGATGGCGATGAACTGTATTACATGGCTGCTGGTGACCGTCTAGCTTGGGGCTACACTGAATTTCCCCCATTGGTCGCGGTCGTGGCGCACGTGAGTCGATCGCTGACAGGGGATTCGTTGTTTTCAATTCGGTTTTTCCCCGCGATCTCCGGGGCACTACTGGTATTTCTAACCGGGTTAATGGCGCGTGAGTTAGGTGGTGGGCGATTTGCTCAATATCTAGCGGCGTTATTAGTGGTAATCGCGCCTTACTTTTTGGTGATCCATACCATTCTGACCGTGAATACGTTTGAGGCACTGATCTGGACTGTATGTGCTTATCTGATTCTGCTGTCGTTGAAATACCACAGACCCAAATTATGGCTACTGATTGGCGTTTTCATGGGCATTGGACTACTCAATAAGTTTTCCATGGTTTTCTTTGGCTTCAGTCTTGTAGTGGGACTCTGGGTGACCCAGCGCCAAGTGTTCTCAAAAAAATGGATCTGGTTAGGGGGAATGATTGCGATCGCCCTCGTGATGCCGACGCTGATCTGGCAGGCTCAGCATGGCTTGCCTTTTCTAGAGCAGCAACAAGCCGCCAATCTCTACAGCAAAAAGCCATTTCCTGAAGCAATCATTGCGCTACTGGTGCAATCCACCCTGATGATGCATCCACTAGCCGCCCCGATCTGGTTGGCTGGGCTTTTCTTTTATCTCAAGGCTAAAGATGGCAAGCCCTATCGTCTGTTTGGCTGGGTTTTTGTCATTACCTATGGGCTATTTCTCTTACTGCAAGGCAAGTCCTATTACGTGGGACCGCTGTACCCCATGCTGTTTGCCGGGGGTGCGGTCATGGTTGAACAGTGGGTCAGCGATCGGCGGCCACTCAAAACCGCGATTTCAGGAGTGTTACTAGTCACTGCGGTGGCAGTACTGATTCCCATGACGCTGCCCGTGTTGCCGATGGAGACCTTACTCCGCTTTGCAAGTTTCTACTCACAAGATTCTTTCCTGCCCCAGCGCGCCAATACCGTAGTAGCCACTCAAGAAGCCCCCTGGCAATTCAGAGCGATGCTGGGATGGGAAGAAACTGTGGCACAGGTCAGCCAGGTTTACTATCAGTTACCCGCCAGCCAACAAGCTCAAACGGCGATCCTTTCTTGGGATTATGCGGATGCTGCGGCGCTCGATTTCTATGGTTCCCGCTATGGGTTGCCCAAAGGAATCAGTGGTGCCCATACCTTCTATTTTTGGGGCTATCAGAATTATTCGGGTGACCAGGTCATTAGTCTGGGAGGCGATCGCACTTACCTCAAGCAACTGTTTAATCAGGTTGAACAAGTGGATACCGTGACCCATGCGGATGTGATTGGGATTAAAAGTAACATTCCCGTCTACCTTTGCAACGGTATAAAAGTTCCCTTCAGTCAGAGTTGGTCTGACTTTAAAGCCTACTTTGGTCATCCGTTTGAAAGAGACTTGTTGAGGAATCGCGTGGGCTAAAGGCTAGGATTCAAGGGGGTTAGAAATCGGGCGATCTTCAGGAGAAATCTCCTCTTGCACCTTCTTGTCAGGCAGCAATAATCGCACTGCTAAAATCGCAAAGCCTGCCGCCGCAACGATTTTGACCAGTCGAGCAGGCAAAAAGTGGGAAGTCCCTTCCCCAATAATCACCCCCAGAAAGCTTGCCAATAGCAACGCCGCCGCCGCGCCAAAAAACACTGGACGAGGAGATTTGGAGCCACTGCTGAGGGCGATCGCTGCCAATTGGCTTTTATCACCCAGTTCCGAGATAAACACCGTAATAAACGTCAATCCTAAAAGATGCCAGTCCATAAATTAATCAGTGTCGATTTACGATTGTCTACTCTTCCCTCTGCCCTCTTCCTTCTTCACTGCCTACATCTGCACCACATCCCACACCAGCCACGCTGAGATCAGCGCTAGCAGAATACCAGCCGCAACATCCAAGGTGCGGGGAGAAAGGCGGCTGGAGAGCCATTGCCCCACCCAAACCCCGATTAGGGTTGTCAGAACTAGAGCCGTTCCTGCCCCAGCAAAAATCACCCAGGGCTTGTGAAACTCAGCGCTCATCAGCAGCGTAGACATTTGAGTTTTGTCGCCCAGTTCTGCCAAAAAGATGGTGACAAAAGTGGAGGTGAAGATTTTCCAGGCAGAAACGGGAGGTTTAGCAGGGGGATTTTCTGTTGAATCAGCGATCGCGCTTGGCTGCTCTGCCTCCACCACAATTCCAACATCAGACCCAATGTCAGCTACAGCAACATCAGACAGAACGGGTTCACGGTCTAGAACCTGTATCTCTGGCGGCAATGCGTTTGAAATCGGCAGATTACTTTTCACAGAACTCTTCAATCAAAGTGCTTTCATTTTCTTTTCATGATCCAGTATGGTTCAACTCCGCCAAAAAGTGCAACGGGTTCGTGTGTAATCGAACGTTTCTATCAAGATTTTAAGGTAGTTTGTCTAGACCCATGACGGTGCGGTAGTGGGGTTCTATGGTGTGGATGGTGCGGAAATTGGTAGGAGATTGCCGATCTCGAGTATGGCGCAATGTTTGTCGCAGTTCCTCAATATCCAGGGTCAGTAATTTGCCATTAGCCACGATCGCCCGTCCCTTGACCCAAACGCTATCCACTACCTGATTGGGTCTGCCATAAATCAACAGTTGCACTGGATCAGTGCGGGGCAGCATAGAAAGGTTTTCCAGATCGTAGAGTACAAAATCGGCATCTTTTCCGACCGTTAGTGATCCGGTTTGGGCTGCGAGGTTTACGCCTGTCGCGCCGCCCATTGCCGCCATGGCGATCGCCTGTCGCGGGGTAATCCAGTGGGTATAGTCGCGATCGGTGACATTGTGCAACATCGTGCCCAGTTTGATCGCTTCCAGCAGATCTTGTCCATCGTTGCTAGCGGCTCCATCACAGCCAAACGCCACATTCACGCCTGCTGCGATGCATTTGAGAATGGGCGCAATGCCGCTGCCCAAACGCAAATTGCTGAGGGGATTATGCACCACGGTAGATTTCGTGGCTGCCAAAATTTCTAGGTCGGCATCTTCCAGCCAAACGCTATGAGCTAAGGTAGTGCGATGATCGAGAAAGCCCAGGTTTTGCAAGTGTTTGACCGCGCTGATGCCATAGCGTTCCTGTGCCAACATGAACTGGGCTTTGGTTTCCAATAAATGGGTGTGGCGACAGAGATCATGGCGAGCGCTTAACTCCGCACACCCCACCAGCAATTCATCGGAGCAACGATGAAACCCCGTGGGTCCCACGCCAATGTAAATGCCTGCCTCTGGTTCGTGAAACTGGGTCACGAGTTCCGCCATCCATGCCAAAATCTCTGGGGCAGTTTGGGGATAGGGTTTGTGGGTGAGCGATCGCGTCCCCTGGGGCAATCCTGCTACAAACGGTAGATCCATAATCAGTGGGGCAATCACCGCCCGAATGCCCACGGTTTTGTAGGCTCGAACTGCCGCCGCCATCGCCTCCATTTCGTGACCCATGGGCAGAAACAGATGATCCAAGACGCAGGTGCCCCCCGACAGCACCGTATCCACCGCCGTACTGACTGCGCCCCAATAAATCTGCTCGATTTCCGCTACGCCTGTGTCAAATCCATCGGCTAGCCACAATTCCAACGGCAAGGGGGGAATTAAGCCTCGCTGCCATGCTTGGGAAGAATGGGTGTGCCCATTCAAAAAACCGGGTAAAAGCAGCTTGTTGGCAGCGTTTACCTCAATGCCTGCTGCCGGCAAATTGGGGGCGGTCGCTGCAATTTTTCCAGCCGAAATCTGAATATCTGTCGTGGCATATCCATCCTCACTGGGAATTATCGCCCCTCGAATCAGAGTATCGGTCACAACGCTACTTCCACTCTACGCTGCTCCACTTCGCCATGCTCCTTGAGCAACGCGGCAAACCGATGGCGCATCAAAATTCCAGGTTTATCGGTCGCCATATGCTGTTCTTCTTGCAGACTCAGCGGCGCGTCATAATCGGTGGTTTCCAACACATCCCGGTCTTCCTGGGTCACTTGGCGATCGAAGCCAATCACATCTGCGGCTTTTGCGTCTGCCTCGGTATCGTTGCGAAAGCAGAACTGCACCAACTGAGAGGTGAGATCGTCAATCGGCGTTGCTGCCGAAAAAATCAGGTGAATCAAACCATTGGGATAGGTGATTTTGAGCGTCCGTGCAAAGGGCAGATACCAGCGGCGTTCATTGCTGCGAATGGTCTTGTCGTCTTCAATGCCCAGGTTTTTCTTTTGCAATTCAGGATTCAATACCCTCACCCAATTCTTCATCACGAAGCCATCATCGGTTTCAGTGATTTCGTCAATCGGCGGCGGCACGGGATTTTTAATATCTCCCCAGGATGACGCATGAACAAAATTGCCATGGGCACTGTCAAACGAGTTTTCCATTATCCGCAACCCGCTGACGTTCCAGGTTTCGTAAAATTCTTGAATCTGGCGAAAGCCAGAATCTGCCGCTTCAGGAATGGCAGGAATATCTTTCAGCGGATCGGCAAGACAGACCCATAGATAGCCGTAGCGTTCTTGGCAGCGATAGGCAGGAATTTGGTAGGTGCGGGGAATTGCTTGGTCTTCAGTCAATTGGGGCACGTTGACGCAGGTGCCGCAGGCATCATAAGACCAGCCGTGGTAGGGACAGCGAATGTTGCCATCGATCACCACGCCTTTGGAGAGTCGGGCAGAACGATGACAGCAGCGATCGCTGGCTGCCGCTGGGTTTCCATTGCCATCTCGCCATAAAACGATCGGTTGCCCCAACAAGGTAAAGGCGTGAGGACTATCGGTAAGAGCCGCGATCGGCAAAACGGGATACCAAAAGCGCTTCAAGATAGGCTGTTGAGTAATCAGCATGACAAGATTGATTCTGAATTATTTTTGAAATGTTGTCATCATCGGCGGTTTGAGAAAAGCTTTTTGTATCGATGTTTAGATTTTTGAAAAATAGAGCAAAGCTAACTAAATACTGATCGCTCGATCAAACCGCAGCATTTCCAGGCTGCGATCGCCATATACGCCCTCAATTTGCTGACGGCAGCAATCGATCGCAAAGTCATTCAACTCTTCCGGCTCAATTCCATATAAATCCTGAAACACCGTTGATTCCACCCGGCAAAAGCGGGGGCGATCGCTGTAAACCCGGCATTCCCGATTTTCCTGATCAAAGTTGATGCACCAGCCATCTTCTCCGACCAGATTAAAGTACACAGTCAATTCCTCGGTCGTCAGGTAGTCAGCGAGTTCCGGGCGATCGCTGGGATCGAGATTGCAACACGCCCCACACTGTTTCACACATTGCCAAGTCGCCATCATTCAGCCTTTTTATACTTTTGTTAACTTTCTGAGGGGTGCCGCAATCGCCAGAATAAGATAAATAACTGTTACAGCAACTTATACGATAACTTGGTGAGTCGGTAGTGGCTCAGCTTGGGAGGAATCATGGGGTTTGTTACTGATATTGTAGGCGGCGTTAATTGGGAAGCAATCATTCAGTTGGTGATGATTGCTGCAATTATGCTTTCTGGACCAATCGTTATTTTTCTGCTAGCCGCCCAGGGTGGCGACCTGTAACGAGCAAAGAGTTTTTACGAGTATGAGAGAGTAGCAAGGGGTTCGACTTACGTCGAACTCTTTTTTTTAAGCCCAGAGTCAGCGTGAAAAGCGTGAAAATTGTTTTCTTTGGAACGCCAGAATTTGCAGCGCCGAGTCTAGAACGCTTATTGGCGCATCCCGATTTCGATGTGATTGCGGTGGTGACGCAGCCGGATAAGCGGCGAGGTCGTGGTAATCAGCTAATCCCATCGCCTGTAAAAGCTGTGGCAGAGCAGCATAGTTTGTCAGTTTGGCAGCCGCGCAGCATTAAAAAAGATCCTGAAATCTTGGAAAAATTACGAGAATCACAGGCAGATGCGTTTGTGGTGGTTGCCTACGGGCAAATTTTGTCTCAAGCCATTTTGGATATGCCGCGTTTGGGCTGTGTGAATGCTCACGGCTCAATTTTGCCCCAGTATCGTGGGGCTGCGCCGATTCAGTGGAGCCTGTACCACGGAGAACCGGAAACGGGCATTACCACGATGCTGATGGATGCGGGGATGGATACGGGCGCGATGCTGAATATTGGTCGGATTGCGATCGCGCCCCTCGCCAATGCCCAAGATCTCGCCACCGAGCTATCGCTGATGTCTGCTGATTTGCTGATTGAAACTTTGTTGCAACTCAACCAAGGCACTGCTCAGCCGATTCCTCAAGATCCCGCCCAAGCAACCTATGCGCCCTTGATCAAAAAGGAAGATTATGAACTGGATTGGTCAAAATCCGCGATCGCCCTCCACAACCAAGTACGAGGCTTCTTCCCAAATTGCAGCACCCTCTTTCGCAATGAACCCCTCAAGGTGATCACTACTATTCCCTTGGATTCTGCTTACTGGAATGGATTGCCATTGGAGATGCAAGTAGGATTGAGCAAAGGGGTTTCTGACTTGCTGAGCGCAACCAGTGAACCTGGAACCATTGTGGCGATCGCCAAAGGACTCGGCGCGATCGTCCAAACGGGCAATGGATATCTTCTACTAAAAGAGATTCAGCTTCCTGGCAAGCGTCCCCAGTCGGGCGTAGATTTTGCCAACGGCACCCGATTGGCGAGCGGCGAAAAGTTGGGAAAGAGCGACATGGGGGGCTTTGAGTGTTGAGTTTCTTCTATCTTCTCACCCCGACACCCGATCTCTGATCCCCATCTTTTGAGAAACGATCCCCTGGATTGTGCTATACATATTAAAGTTTTGTTGCGCTTTTTTAAGCAAAACCTTGTGTTGGCTATTCTTTCTCAAGGGCGTGTTTGTGAGTATGGGCGATCGCTGCTTTAAGATGTCCATTGCTCGTTTTATCTAGGTCAAGTCCTGTATTGTTGCTGGCTATGATTTCGTAGCTAGTTTTTTTTGTCCAAATTGATATGTCACATTTTTTCGGGGTCTGTTCATGCTGCGGTTTGCATGGCAACCTATGTTTCATAGCTTCTTTGTCCAGGTTTCACTCGTGAGGAGACAGTATTCATTCATGATTGCTTCACCCGTTATCCAAACTTCCCAAAAAACGATTCAAGCTCCCCCTGATTTACGCTTGAAAGATATTTTGAAAACCTTGCCCAAGGAATGCTTTCAAAAAGATAAGCGAAAAGCCTGGATGTCTCTCTTCGTCAACGTTGCTATGGTGGCTTTGGGCTATGTCAGCATCGCGATCGCGCCCTGGTTTCTTCTGCCCATCGCCTGGATTTTTACAGGAACAGCGCTGACTGGCTTTTTTGTATTAGGTCATGATGGCGGACATCGCTCTTTTGCCAAACGACGCTGGGTCAACGATTTGGTCGGACATATTATGTTCTTACCATTGCTTTATCCCTTTCACTGCTGGCGGATTTTGCACAACAAACACCACGCCCATACCAACAAAATGGATGTGGATAACGCATGGCAGCCTGCCCGACCCGCAGATTACGACAACTATCCTTCTGTCTGGCTACGAGGCTATCAGGTGATGCGGGGTCGGATGTGGTGGCTAGCATCCATTATTCACTGGGGAGGCTTGCACTTCGATCGCTCCCAGTTTGCTCCCAAAGATCGCCAAAAAGCAACCTTTTCTATGCTGGTTGTGATTGGGTTTGCCGCGATCGCGTTTCCGCTGTTAATCGCAACTACTGGACTCTGGGGCTTGGTCAAGTTCTGGCTAGTTCCCTGGTTGGTCTACCATTTTTGGATGAGTACCTTCACCCTCGTTCACCACACAGCACCCAACATCGCCTTCCAAGAGCCAGCCGAATGGAACGCTGCCCAAGCTCAATTGGCTGGCACTGTGCATTGTGAATACCCCGCCTGGGTTGAGTTTTTGTGTCACCACATCAACGTCCATATCCCCCATCACCTTTCTACTGCTATTCCTTCCTACAACTTACGAATGGCACACGAGAGTCTTAAACAAAACTGGAGCAGCTATTTGCACGAAAGCAATTTTTCTTGGGAGTTGATGAAAGAAATTACCGATCGCTGCCATATCTACGACGAGAAAGATGGGTACATCTCCTTTCGGGACTATCATCGATAGAGTAGGTGGGCTTACAGAGTACAGGGTCCGAAGTTTAAGTTTTGAGTTTCTTCGTACCCCCAACTCCGTACTCCCAACTCCATACTCAAAACATTAATGCGCCACAATCAAAAAACGCGGCTATCCTTGGTTTAGTTTGAACTGAACGAAGGGAGTTGCCAGCGATGAAACGGCAATTGTGGCTTGGCATTATCGGAATCATTACTTTATCAACGGGTTGCTCTGGTCAGTCCAGCGATAACCAGGCTCAACCTGGAGTTATTCAAGCGCCTGCACCGACCACACAAACTTTTTCAACGCCGCTGGTTAACTCAGCAGCCAAGCCGATCTCGCGTTCTGTGCCAGGATTGTTGCAGCCTACTAATGCCGCAACGCGCATTCCCAGCCTTGTGACCGGTCGCCGCGATCCATTTGCGGTTGTGCCCGGTCTACAGCCGATAGTCATCTCTTCTCGTTCTGCTCCAGCTAGGCTGGCAGTCTCGCCTTTACCCCGTAGTGTCAACAAGATGCCACCTCAGCAAAGCTCCTCAGCAGGGCTTGTGCCATCGCTTCCATTGCCTGCGATCGCCGGGGGGTCATCTCCAAATTCCTTGCCCAATTTGTCACCCATGCCACCCGGCAGCTTCCCACCTGTTGCACCTCCGTCGCGGACTTCCATTGCCGATGCGATCGCGGTGAACGGTGTGGTTCAAGTCGGAGGTAAATGGACTGTGATTGTCAAAGAACCCAGTGCTATCTCTAGCCGCTATGTGGCGGTGGGCGAGTATTTAGAGAATGGCAGAGTACTGGTAAAGCGAATTGTGGCAGCAGAAAGCGCTGATCCAGTGGTGGTTCTACAACAGAATGGAGTTGAGATTCGGAAGTCCTTAGGGTAGGTTGTAGGGGTGTGCAACACAGCGTTTAGTGAAGTCACTAGCGTAATGAACCCACGAGGCATAGTTCAATGCAATCTGAAAGCACATCCAAAGACTTAAGAGCGCACCTAAGCAGAAGTGCTGATCGTCGTATCTTAGAAATGAGTGGCAGCTATATCTGTCCAGTCTGTCGCCATGGCACCCTTGAGGCGATCGTGTTGATGGATGCTTATTCTTGCCATTTTTGTCGTCACATTTTTACGGCAAATCTGCCAGAACAAACTGTGCGGGTTGAAGATAGCTCTCAACCTACAACGTGGCGCTGGATGGGCACAAAATGGCAAGCAACCAATAAGGTCGATGTAGATTTGACGATCGCCGTCTGGGTGCTAGGGGTTGTGATTAGCATCTTGCCACCTACGCTGATTTGGCTATCTTCCCACACATTTCCACCCCTAGAAGACAGTGGTTGGTCGTGGTTTCCCACCGTTTGGATTGCGCTTTCATTTTCCATTCACTTTTTGATGGTGGCATGGCTTTTAGTGGAACATTATCAACTACCCGCTTATGTTGCCCTTAAAGTACGGTTAGGAAACCTCTTCGGGATGAGATGATTTTTCCATAGAGGAGTTCTGCAAGGCTAATGTTTCCATCGCAGCCTGAAGATCGGCGGTAAGGCGCTTCGCATTTTGTTTATGAGAACCCTGGCAATAGTCGGGAACGTGGAGCGGGGTGCCAATGACTACACGAACATAACTGCGCCAAGGAACTAAGGGGCTACTGTAGTAAATGCTGATGGGAACCACTTGAATGCCAAGCTCCGTGCGGCTGGCTTCTGCTTGAACTGCCAGCCTTGCCAATCCTGGTTTGAGGGCTTGGACGTGAGTGTCGCGATAAATATTTCCTTCGGGAAAAATAACTAGGGTTTCGCCCGATTCTAGTAAATCTACGCCATGACGCAAACTTGCGATCGCCGGACGATCTGTGTTCACAGGGAACCCGCCCATACGCCGGATAAACCAGCCTTGTAACCCAGTCACTTCATTTGCCGAAACCATAAAGCGGAGATGCCGCCCCGTAATATCATGTCCTGCGGCATAGGGGAGCGTCATGGCATCCCATCTAGAGCGATGGGTTGGAGCCAAAATCACTGGGCCACTAGGGGGTAAATGCTCTCTGCCAATTACGTCAAGCCGTCTGAAGTAAATCGGTAGCACAACGTAGCGCCCTAATGGATAAAACAACGCCATCAGCCAATGTAAAACTCGTGAAGGAGCAGGATCAGCAGCTTTTTTGCTAGGCGGCAAATCAATTGGCTCTATAGGTTGAGATCCTGAACAGGTGCGCTCAAATAACTCAGATTTTTTTTCGTCATCAACAGAGAAAGTAGACTTAAAAAGCGAGTCAACCGAGAACAGGGAATTAAGCGATCGCATGATGCTAATTAAAAGCGGTTAGATAGATGCAGGAATAAAAGTAGATATTTATACCGTAGATGCCCTTAAATACCCTGTCTTCATCCTTGGGACAGTTTTAGGGATGTCATGTGACAGTTTTGCTTTACTGAGGACGACGATTCGCAAACCATGATTGCAACTGCTGACGACAGCAATCTTCCAAAATACCACCAATCACCGGAAGTCGATGATTGGAACCTGCGCTGTCTGGCAGATTCAACACGCTGCGAATGGCTCCCGCTTTAGGATCGTCTGCGCCGTAGACAAGCATCCCCAGTCGCGCACATATCAACGCACCTGCACACATCGGGCAAGGCTCCAACGTGACATATAGCGTGCAGCCATTCAAACGCCAAGTATTTAAAGCAGTACCAGCAGCCCGTAGGGCAAGCACTTCCGCATGGGCAGTCGGATCACGATCGCGCTCTCGACGATTTTCCGCCTCAGCGATCGCGTTTCCTTGGGAATCAACAATCACCGCCCCCACCGGAACATCGCCCGCTTTTCCGGCGGCATCAGCCAAGGCGATCGCCCGTTCCATCCAGTGGCAATGCCTTTGATACTCCGGGTCATCCAGCAAATATTTCACGCTAGTTATGCAGCTTGAAGCAACGGATCAAGCTGCCCTTGACTATCTAGCGCATAAATATCATCACAGCCGCCGATATGCTGACTGTTGATAAAAATCTGGGGCACACTGCGCCGACCTTGCGATCGCTCTGCCATCGCTGTCCGGGCGGTTTCATCACCGTCGATTTTGTACTCGGTGTAATTCACGCCCTTCCACCACAACAGCAGCTTGGCGCGAATGCAAAACGGGCAGGTTTGCCAAGTGTAGATCTCTACGTTGGCAAGGATCTTTTCTGGATGGCGACCCAGCAGAGAGTTAAGGAGTTTCATAGGGAATTACGAATGACGAGCTACGAATGACGAGTTTGCACTCTACATTCATTGTCTTACTGTTCTATCGCTATTTTGGCAGTGCTTTCAAGAAGTGCTGTAATTGGTAAAGGTTTGATTGCATACAGATCAACTGCACTTTTGTCTAACTTTTAGCAATTTACGATAGGTCTTTCTCAACAGAAAATTGAAACGCAATTTCATAGAGTTCTATCATGATTTAACTTGGCTTTCATTGCCGCTAAACTAATAGGCTGCTGCGATCGCCGCTTTGCAACAACTGCCAGATCATGGAGGTCTTTGAGCAGTTGCTCATAGTGTTGCTGTGCAGCTACGCGAGCAGTGGGCGACCTTTGGATGCTGGCATCGGTCGCTCTAGTTCTTTCGCAGTTTCAATCCACTCCTAGATGACGATTTCGGCATTTTGCACGGCTTCTTGATAGGTTGCACCAATGGGAGTGCTTAAAGATGTATGTCAATGGCATGGGATTTCGCGCCATTGAGCGGGTCAAAGGAGTCCATCACACGACTCTCATTACCTGGGTTAGGCAGGTGGGAAAACTCCTACCTAATGCCCACGCCCCGCAGACAACTCCAGAGGTAGGAGAACTTGATTAGCTTCAAGATACAAGCTTGCTTCCCGTAGGGCCTAGAAACCTTTGTTGGCTCCAAAAAAACAAAATCTGGCTCTGGACAGCCGTTGACCACTCAACCCAGGGATTTTAGACTGAGATGGTAGGTGACCATAGTGGCAAGACTTTTGCTTCATTATGGGCGTTCACAGAGACTTGGCAGTGTTATTTCTACGTCACTAATGGTTGGCTAGTCTATCGCTGCTTTATTTTCGATGGCTATCCCATTGTTAGCAAGACCTATATGACATGAGTGGAAGGTGAAAACACCCGACTACGCAATTATTTAGCGCGACTGGATCGGAAGACTCTGTGCTATTCCAAGTCAGTGGAGATGCTCAAACATTCAATTCGACTACTACTTCACTACCTAAAATTTGAAGATGTCCCCATCCCTGCTTAATTCATCCCTCGGTTCAGCAACGCCTCAAACTTTTTGTCCCGTACTGAGGAAAAGAACATAAAAGAATTGCAGCGATCGCCTGCTGTTAGACCGCGATCGCTGCAATTCGATTGAATAGATTATGTGTAAGCAATAGCTGGCTATTCGGGATTGGTATCTGGAAAGCGATTATTAGGAATTTGTTCCGCTTCAGGGCAATCCTCAGAAACCAAGGGTTCCACATCTCCCTTTGGCACCGATGCCAACTTTTGGGTAACAGCCCCAATGCTTTCTAGCCGTACCATTTCTTCCCATGAACAATTTTCATCTTCTTCATCAGTTTCATAGCGCAGAGTCACCAAATCCCCTTCAATATCTAGGATGCGGGCTCGTTCTATCCAGCGCTGCTGATCCCGCAAGAAAATCCAGACTTCTCGACCATCACAACAAAGCTGATAGATCTTGCGGTGTAGCATGATTGCTTCTCCTGAACACTTAGTTATCAATATTTCACAGACGAGCAGAAACTTTTTTAGCTGAAACCAACTTTTCCGACTGGCTGGTAGGGCGCAATAGGCGGCGATCGCGACCCGTATACATATTTAAGCAGTGATCATAGGCAACTCCTGCTTAAAATACGAGTATTAGAAAAACGCGTTTGATCCCAAAAAAACTGTCCAAAGTCTGAACACCAATCTGTAGCGTTCCTAGAGGCGTTGAGAATTGCCAGTCGCCTGCGAGAGAGCAGCAACATTGCAACTATTACTCGTGACAAAATGAATAAATCCGTGAAGCTGTTTTGTTTGGGAGTCAAGAGCAAACCTTTATCGAGAGGTAGTACGGCATTAAAGCCTTGGCTAAATATGCATTAGATAGATGAAGGATAAACGACCCAACACTTGATAGGTGCTGTTCCGATGATCCACTATCCAATCATTAAACCAACCTTGACAGCGTTTATAAATTTAATAGTCTTAAGCATCAGATCGTACTAACCATTCTAGCCTGTGTTAAGTGAACTCGTACGTCTCTAATTCGTTAGAAAAATCTGAGCTTGTTAAGTGGTTTAGCTTTACCTAACTCTTGGCAGCTAAGTTTAATCGGCAATTTCCGACTTCACTCATGCTATAAAAAGCAACATATAAGAATTAATAATCTGAGGATTGAAAAGTCATGTTGCTACATCTCAGTACATGGACAGAAGTTGAAGCTTATCTCAGTCAATCGGTAGGAATTATTATTCCAATTGGCTCAACCGAACAGCATGGACCCACTGGATTAATTGGGACTGATGCGATTTGTGCGGAAGCGATCGCCCGTGGTGTGGGAGATGCAACCCAGGCGATCGTAGCTCCGACTATGAATGTGGGCATGGCGCTCCATCACACGGCATTTCCAGGAAGTATCAGCCTCCGTCCAAGTACCCTAATCTTGGTTATTCGAGATACCATTACCAGCCTAGCGAAGGCAGGGTTTACTAAGTTTTTCTTTATTAATGGGCATGGTGGTAATATGGCAACCTTAAAGGCTGCTTTTGCGGAAGTGTATGCGACGTTGGCTGACGTAAATCTGTCAAACGCCGATCAAGTGCGCTGCCACGTTAGCAATTGGTATATGTGCGGTTCTGTGTATGGATTAGCAAAACGACTCTATGGCGACCAGGAAGGCTCCCATGCAACTCCTAGCGAAGTCGCTTTGACGCAATATATCTATCCTGAAGCAATTAAGCAGGCTGTGTTAAACCCAGAGGTATCTAAAGATTACCGGATTTATGGAGCCGCAGATTTTCGCCGCCGCTATCCTGATGGTCGTATGGGTTCCAATCCAGATTTGGCAACTCCCGACCATGGCAAACAATTTTATGATTTAGCAGTCAAAGAATTAAGTAACGGCTATCTAGAGTTCTTGGGGGCGGAATAAGGCGTAGGCGTTGTTGAGATTGGTTCAAGATCTCAGTTAACCTATTGAAGTTTGCTGCTTCAAACCGAAGCGATCGCGATATTAGTACCCTATGAAAGCAGAATTTTGTGATGACCAATATCAGCGTTCTTATCCAGATGGAGTGGAAAATCATTGGTGGCATTTAGCCCGAAACAGGTTGCTTGAGCAGCAAATTAGGCAGTTATCAAAGCAAGATGCCTCTGTGCTAGATGTGGGATGCGGTCGTGGCGTTACCGTGAAATATCTCAGAAATAAAGCGATCGATTGTATTGGAGTTGAGCCTGCGGAAGCTAAGCCTCTTAAAGGGATAGAACAATATATTTTTGCTGGGAAAAGAGCAGAAGATTTATCTGAAGCTGAACGCGATCGCTATAGTCTGATGCTCCTGTTAGATGTCGTGGAACATATTGCCAATCCTGATATTTTCTTAAAAGATTTAGCTGCACTGTTTCCAAATTTGACCCATGTCATTATTACGGTGCCTGCTTGTCCTGAGCTTTGGTCTAACTATGATGAGTTTTATGGGCACTACCGACGATACAGCCTCAAAATGACTGAGGATTTGTCTCACCAACTCAATTGGCGGCTGATGTGGAATTTTTACTTTTTTCAACTTCCCTATTTGCCCGCAAGGATTATCACAGAACTGGGTCAGAAAAGAGTCGTTGAAATGAAGGCTCCAACAGGAATCGGCAAAAAGATTCATCAATTCATTTCGTATGTGGCAATGATGGGAAATTATGGTCGCTTTCTAGGCTTACCTGGCACGTCAATCAGTCTGTGCTTTTGTATCCATAAAATTTAGTTAGTAAAAATACGATCGCGGCTTATTCATCATCCAACGAGATATCAAGAGCGTTCAACTGTTCAGGGGTGAGCGATCGCAGCTTTTCGAGGAGTTGCGATCGCTTCTGGCGCTTTTCCTCAAGCTGCTGTTGCGCTTGCTCTGCCCGTTGCGCTGCGTCGCTTTCGGGCAAAGGCACTAGCCGACCGTCTGGGGTAAAGAATCGTAGTATCCGATTATCTACCCCTAAATATAAGTCTAGCTGGGCACTCCACAGCCAACCTTGAGGAGTCAGTTCTAAGGGTTGATATTCACCTTCTACCAAGTGAAAGCCTTGAAACTCAAGGGTATCTGGATGAAACCAGAAATAGTCTGGGACGCGCCAAGTATCTTGATAAATGGATTTTTTTTCACCCCGATCTACTGAAGCAATAGAGTCTGAAAGGAGTTCGATGATAACGTTTGGATACTTGCCGTTTTCTTCCCACACTGCCCAACTTCTGCGATCTTTCTTCTCGGCTCCTAGCGCAACAAAGAAATCTGGACCACGGAAATCTTCTGATTTCTTTTGATTGGGGCTATAGTAGACAGTTAAATTTCCGGTGGCGTAGAAATCGTTTCGCTCCCGCCAGTACCATTTAATTAAGCGGATTAGCAGATCAATTTGGTCACGATGCAGATCACTTTCCAAGTTAGGTTCGTTGCTCCACAAATTACCAGGCGGGAAGACAATATCTGTAGTGGTAGGTGTGACTTCCGAGCGGGGGGGAGATGTGGGAGTGATGACAGGTTGAGCCATAGTGTTCTCCGTCCAATATAGTCACTTTAACAGACTGAATTAGCTCAGTTGGACGACAGGTTGATTGTCTACCAAAGTGCGAAGCGCCAGCAAATCTTCGACGGTGATTCGGAGGAAGCGCTGGTCATCAATGCGAAACTGAACTTTGATGCGATCGCGCCCTGGGTTTCCAGGTGGATCAAGTTGGGCAATACTACGGGCACTATCGCGATCGTTCAACGGCTGCACTTGGGTTTGGCTGCTATTAAGACGGCGGGTAATTAGGCGATCGCCATCAAAATAAATTTCCGTTTGAGCCGCGTCTGATCCTAGTTCTCCCACGACTAGCTCAATGCTGGGCTGGCTGTTGACCGATGCGCCTAAGATAATTTCCGCTGGGGTTTCCATGGGATAAGCTTGTCCGGCTTTGATAATCGGATGCCAGCTATGACAGTTGTTGCGCCGATCCCAAAAGCGAATGCCATAGCTGTGGTAGAGAAAATCCTTGATCTCCACGCCTTGGCTCAGTTGCAGTGCCCCTTGCGCGATCGCTTCAAACGGTTTTTCACACCGAATCTTACTGACATCAAAGTATTGCTGCACCCAGGTTTGCACTGCTGGAATTTGTGCTGTTCCGCCCACCAATAACACGGCATCAATATCCTTTCCCTCCAAGCCCTGCCGCCGTGCCTGCTGTAAAACCTGGGTCATGCAGTCATTTAAGCGATCGAAAAATTGATGCTGCGCCAAAATCT
This sequence comes from Leptolyngbya sp. CALU 1928, assembly GCF_056784215.1. Classification (NCBI taxonomy): domain Bacteria; kingdom Bacillati; phylum Cyanobacteriota; class Cyanophyceae; order Leptolyngbyales; family Leptolyngbyaceae; genus Leptolyngbya; species Leptolyngbya sp. CALU 1928. The sequence goes on from NZ_JBXBCE010000001.1 coordinate 961,105, forward strand.
GTTCAAACTGCGATCGAGTTAGTTGCAGATCATAGCTATCAAAGGTTTCATCGTTAAAATGAACCTCTTGGGCTTGAGGCTGTAGAGAAAGCTGGATTTTCAAACGTTCTGCTAAGCGAGTAGTTAATGGACTAATTGCTAATCCTTGAGATTCTGCAAAATAATCGGCTACCCAATTGTCGATGTCGGAACCGCCTAAATTTTGTCCTGCTTTTGCCAACACTCTGGCAATTTTGGGTCGTTGCCCTGATTGTTCGGCAAACGATTTTTGTCCCCATTTCAAAATAAAGCCCAAAGGCTTTGCACTAGCCTGAGTACCGTCTAATTGGACAAGCGATAGATCCAGAGTGCCGCCGCCAAAATCGACCACTAGCAAGGTTTCGCGATCGCCCAACCCATAGCCTAGTGCTGCCGCCGTTGGTTCATCTATCATCCGCACCTGGTCAAGCTGCAATACTTCACCCACTTGACCTAACCACAGGCGATAGGCTTCAAAGCTATCCACTGGTACGGTAAAAACCACAGACTCAGCCACTTCAGGATCGCTGGCTTTAAGTTGTCGAATCACATCCACCAAAAACCATTGTCCTAATTGCTCAAACCGAATCGCTTGCCCATCCAGTTCTGGCAAGAAACCCTGAATTGGTGAGCCAATGCCGCGTTTAAAGTTGCGAAAAAAACGGCGATCGCTCACTAAGTCTAAGGCGCGATCGCGCACGGCCTGCCCAATCACCACCTTGCCCTGAATCGCATCTTCCACATAGACCAAGCTAGGAATTAAGGATGGGTTTTGCGCCGTTTTCCAAGAAATTCCTGGAAGAGTAATAGTTTCAGGCTGCTGAGTAGCTCGGTTCCACCTAGCAATCACTGTGTTGCTGGTCCCAAAGTCGATCGCGATTCCCATGAGTGTTCTAAAGCATTTAATTAGAGACTTCTGCCATTTCGATCACGTTGCCTTCGTAGTCTTTAATCAAAAAATTTAGGGGCTTCTCGTGCCGAATCTTATATTTCAAACCGCGCATTTGCACTCGCAGCAACACCTGCTCCAAACAATCGCGATCAAACGATACATGGCGCTGGCGATTTTTGTCTCCTAAACTCGCCCCAGAAACAATATGTAATTGAGTATTTTTTTTCAACTGATACCACAACCCATCCGTTAACCCTGTTGTTCCAACCGCCGATCGCCCCATTCCCGGCGCAGCATAAATAGGATCAATCATAGCGGTGCCTAAGGATTGCTCATAGTTGTAATAATAGTGTAATGGAACATCTGCCGCAGGCAACTCCAGCATTCCTTCATACAGTCGCCGAGCTAGCTCCAAGTCCGACACCATCACCGTATGAACCTTAGGGGCGCTCGTCAAAAACATCCACATTGCACCTGCATAGGCTGCAAGCAGACCGACCATAATGCCTTGAGTAGACAGCAGTGTATCTAAACCCGGTAAGACACTCATCAAAAAAGGATAGTGAGGAAAAAATAAGCCGCTGATCGCAAACGTCATAGGTTAATCAAAATAATCCAGCCTTAATTCTATCAATCTAGGTACTAGCATGACGCAACCCCTAGAGTTCTGCACTTGTCTTTTCTAGTTGCCAACATGCAACCAAGCAACGACTTGTAGAGTTGCTTGTGGTTTGCCAACAGGGTTCTAAGCAAGAGTCACATTTAGAATGTTTGCGATCTGGCTGAGATAAAGAATCTTGATCGGTAGGTATGAACGATCGGCTAGATTCATGATCTGCTTGCCCTTCCTCTGTCAACTGTTTGTGGTTGCTGTTGCTGAAGTAACAGCCATCTGATAGAGATAGCTGAGGAGTTTCGGAAAGATACATAATTTACTTAACAGATTTAACCTAACTTCAGATTAAAGCCGTATATATACGCACACTTCCATCTACTCGATAACCCGATTAGGTCACTAAAAACCATCCACTTAGAGGAATAATATCATCCATTACAAAGGTAACAAGCGCATAAAAGAAAAGCCCTGCTACTAAGCAGGGCTTGTTATTGTTAGGAATTCTGATTGCAGAATTCGCTAAACATAAGACGTGAGGAAAATGAAAGTAGCTTAGAACGTGAAGGTTGTTCTCACGGTTCCAATCAAGGTATCAGTGCCAGATCGGTTTTGACCTGGGTCAATCACCCAAATGACACCCGGTGTAACTGAGATATTGTCGGTCAAGCGAACGCGGTAAAACCCTTCAACGTGAATGGGGATATTGCCAATCCCACCTGCGTAAGGAGGCGTACCTGCCAACACGCCCAACAGGTTACCAGGCTTACCAAAGTCAGGGAACGAAAGACCCAAAGCATAGCTCCAAACCTCGCGCCCACTGCGACCATCACGCAATGCGTCAATGTCGAAGTAAGAACCCCAAGCGTTGATGGCAATCTTGTTGCTCAGCTTAAAGACTCCAGAAATACCGCCACCATTCACGACCCTGCCAGCTTCTCTACCCAAAATACCAGCATCCTGGAAGTTTGCAAGGCTCGTACCGTTCGCCGCCAAACCACCGCCACCATCAAACACATCCCCTTTGCGGAAAGCGTTGACATACGCTAAACCGATTGATAGTTTTTCATTGGGTGTGAAGTTAAGTTGCGCCATGGCACTATAACTACCATTAAACAAGCCATTACCAGCGGCTGGATTATTAGCACCAAGAGTACTACCACCGATTCCATTATCAGCCAAGTAGCCAGCACTGAGAGAGATTACTTTGCCAGCGCCAAGGGTAACACCAGCACCAGAACCGCCACCAACGCCATAGATAGGGTTGCGGGAAGCGAAGTAGGAAAGACCGCCGTTACCGCCGTCGTAGTCCTCAAAGTAGCCCGCATGGGTGGGCATGTAGTCATAGTGAAGACCGGCATACGCAGGTAAGTAAACCTGAATGTTTTCACCGATGGGGAAGTAATAAGCAATCCAATCAGCAACAACACGGTTGCCGCCAGTGCTGGCGAAGTTAAACTGCTGAAATCCTTCTAGAATGTTCCCTGTTGCATTGCCAGCTAGATCAAACGTTCTGAAAGGATCAGCGTTTCCGGCAGCCAGCCGAACCACTAACTTGTCTTTACCCGAAAAGCTGCTGGAAAGGAGTAAGCGAACCCGATTTTGGAAGACAGTTTCGTTTCTGCCGGGTTGAGCAAACTCATCACTGACTGCGAAAATGGCTTCGCCGGATAGTTTCGTGGTTGTGGAGAACTGCTGTTTCTCTAAAGTTGCGGTGCGAACCTCCAACGATTCAACGCGACCGCGTAGAGCAGCAAGCTCAACTGCAAATTCTTCTTGGAGACGCTTAACGACTTCCAAGTCTTCTTTTTTAACAAAGTCTGCTGTCGCAGCGGCAATCAACTCTTGAATTTTGTCTAGGCAGGCGTTCAAGCCAGCAGCAAATTCAAACCGAGTCGTTGCACGGTTACCTCGGAAGGTTTTGTCGGGATAGCCTACGATGCAGCCGTAGCGCTCAACAAGAGACTGTAAGGCTTGAAACGCCCAATCCGTAGGGCGAACATCAGTTAGTTGAGAAACTGAGGTGACCTGACCCAGTTGATTGGAACGACCTTCGCGCACGTAGCGATTGATTTGTTCAAGAGACGCTGTATCAGAAGCACTGGCGCTATTTGCAGCAGGCAGAGCTTGGGCGACCGTTGCAGTAGGCAATGCTTGAGCAATAGGTGCAGCAGGCAGAGCTTGAGCAATGTTTTGTTCCGTTAAACCCAATGCTGAGCTAGGTACTGTAGCTTCTTCGGAAGGAGCAACCTTTTCGGTGGCAACGGCGGGGGCTGCAACTGCGATGAAAGCACCTAGAAGTGCTGGAAAAACTAACAAGGTTTTCGACAAATTTTTTGACATTTTTTCTCCTCACACCAACATAGGGTGGCTAATGACTGACCTATGACTAATTAGATTAGCAGATGGAAACTCAAATTGCATTCCGTATTCGTTAGCCTAGTCTAGATTATGCTCTGATTTTTAGAGTTTTTGTAATCTACAGTACATTTTACTGAAAGTCTCATAATTAAAAATTTCTCTGGCAAGATGAGCAATGAGCTTATCAGAGGGGTTAAGGAGTTAAGTGGTGTCCTAGGACGGAAAATACACGGCGATGCTCGAATAATAAAACTAGCTCGGTATTGAGTTTGTGATGTTCGGCTTCTTGTTTCAAAATTTGGATGGCAGATGGAATGGCTAGGCTGCGTTTATAGGGACGATCGCCCGCCGTGAGTGCATCGTAAATGTCAGCGATCGCCATAATTTGAGACTGAACCGGAATTTTATCTTCATCTAAACCTCTGGGATAGCCTGATCCATCCAGTTTTTCGTGATGTCCGTATGCGATTAGAGGCACTCCTTGCAGTTCTTTAGTCCACGGAATGCGCCTGAGGAATTCGTAGGTATGGGTGACGTGAGATTCAATTGCCTCGCGCTCCAGTTCTGTGAGATTACCTCGACGCACCAAGAGTTGTTCCAGTTCTTCTGGAGTGACCAGTGGCTTTGCCAGTCCATCCACGTCTCGGTAGGTGTACTGAGCTAATTCCTTTAGTTGTAGCAGCGGTTCTTCTGCCAAAATGCGGGGTTCATTAGCTTCTAGAAGGATGTCCCAATAATGGTTTAGTCGAGCGATCTCATCCACCGATTGAGCATCTAGCCGCTCCAACTCCTGACAATGCACGCAATCAGAATCGGTCGGGTCGGAATGTCGGCTGAGATGACTAGGGTGTTCAATCAAATGGCGATATTTGGCTTGGGCACAATCCATTTCCAAGGTTCGTTGAGCCAACGCAAACCGATGTTTGACCACTTCTAGCTGCAAGGGGTAGAGCTTTTTTGCTTTGACCAAAATGGCTTCTGGCACGCCCACTTTGCCAAAATCATGCAGCAGGGCAGCATAGCGAACTTCTTGAATTTGGTGGCGATCGAACGCAATCGGTGCCAGCAGTCCAGACGATACCGCGCTCACTTCCTGACTAAGGCGAACAGTTAGATCTGCGACTCGTTCAGAGTGACCAGAGGTGCAGGGATCACGAGCTTCAATAACCTGAACGGACGCTTTGACAAACCCTTCAAATAAATTTTCGATGCTTTGATGTAGCTGATTGCGTTCCAGCGAAATAGCCGCTTGACTCGCCAAGGATTTTAAAACGCGCTCTTCCCACTTTGAGTAGGGCTGCGTCACGGTGAGCGCATTCTCAGGGGTTACTACTACATCTGCAGAGGTTTTGCGATTAATCAGTTGCAACACTCCAATAGTGTCGCCGCGCTGATTTTGCATGGGTAGAACCAATACCGATCGCGTTCGATAGTGAATGCTTTGGTCAAAACTGCGATCGAGTTGGTAAGGCGCGTCGAGTGGCGTTTCGTAAGCATCGAACAAATTTAAGGTATTTCCAGTGATAGCAACATAGCCAGCCAAACTCTTTTGAGTCATTGGCATAGCAAATTCTTGAAAAGAGGTATTGGGGCTAGAAAAGTTTTGAGCAACCTTAAAGAGTAAACTTGGAATACCAGCCGAATGATCGATTAGGTACACACTGCCTGCATCACTACAAGTAATTTCCCGACATTTCGTCAAGATTAAGCTGAGTACTTCGCCCAAATCGTCGGTACTGGAGAGCGCTGTTCCGATCTCAAGCAGCTTCTCAATCAACTCAGCGCGATCGCTTGCTTCTTGAAAGAAATCTTGACTATCCGACATCCTCAACCTCAAATTGGCGAGTGGTAGTTTCCCTGACATGGTGTGAGACGTAAAAATTCAAATAATAAAAAACTGATAAAAACGCTCCGACGCTGCTTGAACCACAGTCCTGCCAATATCAATAACCTAGTTAGTTTCTATTTCATTTCTTTTTCATCTCAAGCATATCTGAGCAATTTGGCATTCGGATCGTTTGGCTGGGTCAAAGCGATGTAGATATGAATAAGATTAGCGGGAGAGACGTTTTGGCTAGAGCGATCGCATTCCAGCCTAATCACAGAATTGAACAAACTATGACCATCCAGCCAGTAACCACTGTATCGGCATTCATCGCTAGTCTTTTCTTGCTATGGATTCCGGGCGATCGCGCGGATGCATTCCACTTAGAAGCCAGTTTGAAACCTGTAATTTATCGTTCCAATCAACAGGTTGAATCGGCGGCGAACGTTTTGCAAGATTTGGCTAAAGCCGAAGTCGTGTATTTGGCAGAAACCCACGATCGCCCAGAGGATCATCAAGCACAGCTTTACATTCTTCAGGAGTTGCATCGATTACGCCCCAATTTGGCGATCGCGTTGGAGATGTTTCAACGTCCTTATCAATCAGCTATCGATCGCTACTTAGCCGGAGATTTATCCGAAGCAGACCTGCAAATCCAAACCCAATATCAAAAACGTTGGGGCTACCCCTGGGAGTTTTATGCGCCGATTTTGAGATTTGCCAAGGAGAAAAACCTGCCCGTGGTGGCACTCAACACGCCCACGGAAATCACTCGAAAAGTGTCCCGCACTGGGCTAGATAGCTTAACCCTGGCAGAGAAACAGTGGATTCCACCGAAATCTGCCATTCGATTAGAACCCGCAGCCTACCGCGATCGTATTCGCCAAATCTATGACGAGATTCATGCAGGCAGCGGCAACAGCGCCAGCTTTGAGAAATTTTTCTTGGCGCAAGTGTTGTGGGATGAAACCATGGCAGATCGGATTGCCTCCACCCTACAAAAACGCCCAGACACGCTGATAGTGGTATTGGTAGGACAGGGACATGTGCTATATGGAGACGGCATTCCTAATCGAGTCGCCCGCCGCGCTGGCACTGAGGGCTTTTTGCGTCGCCCTTTGCAACAGCGCTCAGTCTTATTAAATCCAGCCCAAGAGATGCAGAAAGAAAAAAACAGCGCGGTCGCGGATTACTTTTGGAATACATTGATCAAGTGATCAGGAAAAGGGATCGCATCATCTTGTTTCCCCTCGCCATTCGCCATTTGCCACTCGCTCAATGAACTTGCCAACCTGGATTACTGTCTCTCGCCTCTTCGCCGTGCCCCCCATTTTGTATGGACTGGCGCAACCGACGAACACTTCACGCTGGATTGTGTTGGGCATTTTTTTGTTGGGGGCTGGCACCGATTGGGTCGATGGTTACGTGGCGCGCAAACTGAATCAGGTGACAGAGCTTGGAAAATTTCTTGATCCATTAGTAGACAAGCTCTTGGTTTTAGCGCCCCTGCTAGCTTTGGTAGAACTAGGACAAGTGCCTGCTTGGGGAGTGTTTTTGATTTTGGCACGGGAGTTGACGATCGCCGGATGGCGGGTCACGCCTGCTTTACAAAGGAGTACAGAAATTTCGGGTGCCAATAGTTGGGGCAAGCTGAAAACCGTCAGCCAAATTGGCGCGATCGCCCTACTGATTGCACCGCTTCCTTCAGAGTGGCAGACTTGGGCGCAGATTGCCTTTTGGCTCTCGGTAGCCCTGACGCTAATCTCCGGGTTGATTTATTTGGTGCCTTCAAAAGCAGCCCCAGATCTCTAAATCCTGATAGCGATGGGCGATCGCCTGGTTATTTTTGTCTGACCAATCGCCAGTGCTCATTCAAGGCAGCGATCGCGTGACCGTATTGCCCACCATTCCCCTAGACCTGACCGCCTCAGATATCTTTAGCTGGCTCAAAATGACGGTCTAACGTCTCGTGCCTCACTCCTCAACCAACGCCTGAAATCGAGCATCCTGGCGAATGCCATCAAAATCAGCATCCATCTTTGCCATCTCTCTATATTCTGGATTCAATTTAATCGCTCTTTGCAAAGTTTCAATAGCTTCCTCCAGCTTGCCCCAACCTGCGTAACAGCACGCCTTGTGGTAGAAGCCTTCGGGGTCGTCCGATTTAATCACGATCTCCTGGTCAAAGGCGCTGATTGCTTCCTCATAGCGCCCTAAAATCCTCAGGGTAGTGCCTTTGATAGCGAAGACTTTGGGGTCGTCCGGTTGAAGCGCTATCGCATGGTCGTAGGTGCTGATTGCCTCCTTATAGCGCCCTAAAGCTAACAGCGCCAAGCCTTTGTCGTAGAAGGCTTTGGGGTTGTCTGGTTGAAGCGAGATCGCGTGGTCGTAGGTGCTGATTGCCTCCTTATAGCGCCCTAAAGCTAACAGCGCCAAGCCTTTGTTGTAGAAGGCTTGGGGGTAGTCCGGTTGAAGCGCGATCGCGTGGTCATAGGCGATAATTGCCTCTTCATAGCGCCCTAAATACGACAACGCAATGCCTTTGAAAGCGAAGGGATCAGGGTCATTCGGTTGAAGCGCGATCGCGTGGTCGTAGGCGATGATTGCCTCCTGATAGCGCCCTAAATCCCGCAGCGTAATGCCTTTGATGGTGAAGACTTCGGGGTCGTCCGGTTGAAGCGCAATCTCGTGGTCAAAGGCGCTGATTGCCTCCTCATAGCGCCCTAAAGCTAACAGCGCCAAGCCCTTAAAGGCGAAGACATAGTAGAAGTCCAATTTAATCGCGATCACGTGGTCGTAGGCGATGATTGCCTCCTCATAGCGCCCTAAGGCATACAGCGCATTGCCGCACCTCAAAAACTCTTGGGCAAGTTGCTGAGTGGTGTAAACCCTGCCAAGCTTGCCTAAAAGGATTAATACTGAATCAGCATAGTGGTGGACATCAACAGGCTTTTGCCGTGTCTCAATTTGCCCATCTCTAGGGGATAGAATCTGCTCTGCATGAATCAAATAGTGGAGAGCTTGCCGCGTTTGCCATGCTTGCCAGAACCAGCCCAGCCTTTTTTGAGAAATGAACAGTCGAGCGGTTGCCTCAACCAAAGCAGGATGGAGTGAAAGATTGAGGGTGCGTAACAGGGCAATGGCATCATAAACATGAACCGCTGTGGGATAGCGTTTGATGGCATCCTTGTAGCGTTTGCGCCAGGTGCGATCCAAGGTTTCAGGTAAGGTTTCAGCACTCAGCACAATTCCTCGATTTCGAGCCGTCCGCAGGTTTTCGATGATATTGCGAAAGGTGCCGTCATTGCGCTGCGCTATCTTGTCAAAATCTGCTGTTTTTGCCTGCACTTGGGCAACGGGCACCCGGTCGGTCAGCAATCGAGTGATGGTGTCATCTTCTGGGGGTGTCAACTCGTAGCGATAGAACCGCTGCCAAAATTTTGGGTAGCGCTCAAACTGGAGCTTGGCAAGTTCGCTAGTCTGCGTCGGATCATTTTCGGCAATGACGGTTTCATTTCGCGCGGTGGCAATCACGCGCACTTCTGCCCGACATTCCCGTTCAAAAAATTCCAGGGTACGTGACAGGCGTTCTTGCACCGGAACGCGCAAAGGCTGGCTGGTGTCTTCTGCTTCTTTATGAATTTCTCTAAAATTGCCTCGGCAAAACCAAGGGTTAAGATCATCCAGGAAAAACAGCAGCTTATCATTCGGGCTAATTTTATCGGTGGGAAATTGCCGCAGTTCATCTAGCCATTCTCCAGCCTGTTCCTTTAGCTTCAGCACAGTCCAGCCTGCGCTATTCAGCAACTCTGCCAGGTGAGCCGCCTCCCGTGTTTTGCCTAGCCCGGTGCGCCCCAAAATAATTACCCAGGGCTGCTCATCAAACGCCAACTCCAGTTCTCGACGAACGCTTTTACCGGGCTGGCGATCAAGATAAGGAATGTTGTAATCTGCCAGCGGATCAGTGTCATTTACGCCTTGAGCAGGCATCAGGTGTTTCACGACTGCTGGACTGTGAGGCAAAATCACTTCAAAGGGAAAATCCCCGGAAGGGATTTGGCGCTGGCGCTGCTGCTGTTGCCGGGTTTTATGCCATTTCCACAAACTTCCCAAAATCCCAGTTGCCCCAACAACGAGGGCGATCGCGACTAAAAAGTCCCATCTTTCTATAAAGAATTTTTGAATATCTGCCAATGACACTATGGTTTCAACCGAGGAAAGAGCGACGAGCCAGTATTTTCCAGATTCTAATCTTCATAAACTACAAAATGGGAAAAGTTATTCCTGATCGACTTCCACGAGCTTGCTTTTGGAGGATGCCCCGGTTTTAATCCGAATTGCCGACTTGGGCACCCCAAAGGTTTTTGCCAATAGCTGAATCAGTTCCGCGTTGGCTTTACCATCCACGGGCGGCGATTTCAGATGCACCGTGAAACTGCCGTCTTCTGCCTGCATCACGCGCTGCTGCTTGGCATTGGGCTTGACTTTGACGCTGATAATTTTCACGGCTGCATGACTCTCGCTGGATTTGCTATAACCCTATCAAACCTGTTACTGCGATCGCCCCTATGTTAGCTACTCCATCATCCACTTGTGTTTTAGCCCAGGGAACCCTGCAACGAGTCCATCACATTGCGCTGAATGTCCGCGATATGCTTGCATCTCGACAATTTTATGGGACGTTGCTGGGACTGCACGAGTTGACGGGGGCAGAAGTGCCTGCGACGTTGAAAGAGTTGGTAGACCAGGGAAAAGTGGCAAACTTCATCACCCCCGATGGCACGGTGTTGGATTTGTTTTGGGAACCGGAGTTGCTGCCGCCCAACCCCGATCCTGAGCAGCAGTTTACCCGTGCCAATCATTTGGCGTTTGAGATTGAGCCGTCGTTGTTTGACCAGGCTGTGAACGTGCTGCGGCAAAATCAAGTGGCGATCGCCCATGGCCCCGTTAGCCGCCCTACAGGTCAAGGGGTGTACTTCTACGACCCCGATGGCTTTTTGGTCGAGATTCGCTGCGATCCGGCTTAGGTGAAGGGAGGGAGGCTTAGAGGGGCGGAGGAGTGGAGGAGTGGAGGGAAGAGTACACTGGAAGACAGTTGTCTTTCTAGAGATTGAGCATGACTGGGAATTCTTCTAACTCTGTACCCGATGCCTCGCCATCTGCTGCCAGTCAAGCTTCTGAAGTGACTTCAGCAATTCGGCTGCGAAATTTTGTGATCGCGTTGGTGGCGATCGCCCTGAGCGTGTCTATTTTTCTAGGCTTCAAAACCGAAACGGCACCGGGAATGCTAAGCGCCATGGCAGAAGAGGCGATTCCTTTAGAGGTTGCGTTAAGTAACGGCAAGCCCACGCTAATGGAGTTTTATGCGAATTGGTGTACCAGTTGTCAAGCCATGGCAGCGGATCTGCAAGCCCTCAAGCAAGAATATGGCGATCGCCTCAACTTTGTCATGCTCAATGTAGACAATACCAAATGGTTGCCAGAGGTGTTGCAATATCGCGTCGATGGCATTCCTCATTTTGTGTTTTTGAATGACGCAGGTGCAAAGATTGCAGAGGCGATCGGCGAACAGCCGCGCTCGGTAATGACCGCAAATTTGATTGCCCTCACCGAAAATAATCCGCTACCCTACGCTCAAGCTTCAGGACAAACCTCCGCCTATTCTGTGCCCGTTTCTCCTGCTCAGGCAAGCAAAACTGATCCTCGCAGCCACAGTAGCCAAGGGGTCAATTAAACTTCACCCGGCACTTTCTCTTTCTTTGCGTCAATCAACTCATCGGATGAAATGCGCGATTCTATGGTCGTGGATCGGTGGGTTATCTCACTGCTGAGCAGTGGGTCGCCCTTACGAGTTGCGCGAATCGATGCCAACGCCTCTTTAATCAAAACTGCCATCGGCACTGCCACCACGACCCCCAAAAATCCGCCGACCCGCGCACCCGTCAAAATCGAGACAAACACCCAAAAGGGATTTAGCCCGGTGACGCTCCCTAAGACCCTGGGTGCGATCCCATTTTCCACAATTTGCTGCACGATCAACGCCACTGACAGCACCTGAAACGCCATCCCGATATCTCGCAATCCCACCAGCAAGGTGACCAAAGCAATGCCAGCGGAACCCCCAAAGGGCACCAGCGCCATTAACCCAATCGTTAAGCCAAACAGCAGCCCAAAGGGCACTTTTAGCACCAGGAAACTGGAAATTAAGCCCACCGCCATGCAAGTCGAGGAAATGATTTGCCCCAAAAAATAGTTTTGAAAACTGAGCCGCAGGGTTTTAGAAAACGGCTGCTGAATACGGGCTGGCAGCCACCCAATAATGTTTTCCCAAACTTCATCACCATGCTGCAACAGATAAAACGTAGAGATAACGGTTAGCAAGACATCGATCAGCTTGGCAACGGTAAATACTGCCAGATCGAGGGTCAAGTTCAATGCACTGCCAGCGATGCCTTGAAGTTGACTTTTGAGGCGATCGTTCAACTGCAAAATTACCCCATCCAGGCTAACGGGCAAGCCCATGGTGCCTAGCTGATCATCCAGCATGACGAGTTGGCGCTGTCCTGAGTCAAACCATTCCGGTAAACGAGTGACCAGTTGTTGAGCTTGGGCGATCGCCAACGGTAATAGCGTTACACCCAACACAACCAACACGACGAGCGCCCCTAAAAACACCACGATCGCCGCTTGAGTTCGCTGCACGCCCTTTTCTTGCAGCCAATAAACGGGATAGTTCAAAATAAACGCTACCAGGGATGCCACAATCAGCACCACCATCAACGATTGAAAGTAGCTAAAAATAGACGAAAATGCCCAGGCATTTAACACAGCAAGCGGTGCAGCAAGGGTGATCGCCAACATTCGCGACATCGGTGTCAGCGAATCCCACCAGTTTAGTAGGCGACTTTTTGACTTCGGTAAACCAGAACTAACCATTCATTGGCTCTCAGAATTATCGAGTAGTGCTAATGGTTATTATGCGGAACTGTGCCCCCCAATTGCATCTAACTGAATAGTGTTTTAAGAAAAAGGGCAAGAAGTGAGTGCGGAGTGTAGAGAAGAGTTTGTGGAGAACTCAATCAGGTAAAAGACGCTTCTAATCAGATACTTTACCTCACATTTGTGAAGCTGAGGTCAAGAGCGCGGGCAATAGGGAACCTTATCAGTATGGAAAAAGTGTAAAGACTAGACGATTCGATCCATAACTTACAAGGAGACTGAAATTTGATGCTCTATTCACCTGCGTATTTGAGTAAGCGACTGCTGGCTGTATCCAGTCTCATTCTGCTTACAGGGATGCCCATAGCTGCAAATGCACTCACCCTAACGTCTCTAACCAGTAAATCGGACGGCTCTACCAGCAAGATCACCAGCACTCAGCGATCGCTGTTGGCAAAAAAAGAGGACAAGGATGATAAGAAAGGGCAGAAGTATGATCGCGATGACGATAGGCGGGAAGTTCGGATTGACTTGAGCCGAGCTAAAAATCTTGCTCGTCAAGCGGCAGAATCAGCCAATGGTGGTATCCGAGTTTATCGTGCCGAGGACTCAATGCATGGACCTGCCAACCGATCCCCCTATGTGGAGAATAATGATTCCTGGACGTTTACCTTCCTCGGTGGTCGCCCTGGATTAACGACCAAGACAATTGAAAGTGTGGTGACGGTTTACAAGATTAACCCCAGAGTTGTGGTTGCTTATAACGGTGCCATTCGCCGTGTTCGGCAAACGCAGGTACAAAGCTTTACCACCAGTCAGCGCACAGTGCTGGTTGATTTGATGCGGGGAAACTGTAGTAGCTGCAACTATTTGGTGAGCAATTCGCTGCGGACTCAAATTGTCAATCAAGGGCGATCGCTGCCCCCTGGAATTCAAAAGCAACTGCTGCGCGGGAAGGGTTTACCTCCCGGCATTGCTAAAAAACTGGTGCCCCTGCCTAAGCAAGTCAACACCTACATTAATCTACCGACCTATTACGACCTAGTGGTCGTCGGCTCTAATGTCGTGCTGATTGATCAAGTAAACACGGTCGTCGTAGATTACATCTCTTACGTTCTCTAAGGCAATAAGACTCCCTAGAAATTTGCAACTCTGGGGAGTGTGAAAACTAATGGGGTGCATCAGCTTGCCATCAGCTTTGCGATCGCCGGACGTTCGCTACAGCGCTGTAACCACCCCATAACATTGGGAAACGGGATCAGATCGACTTCCATTGAGCTAATCCAGCCAACAAAGCCTTGTAGATGTGTGTCTGCGAGGCTGTAGTCGCCGAGCAAGAACGATTTTCCCTCCAGTCCGCCGTCAAGAATTTTGAGGCATAGGGCGAGGTCTGCCTTTGCCTTTTCCGCTGCGATCGTGCTGCGCTGATCGGGGGGCACCCAGTCCAGCGAGTTGGCTTGAACTGCTCCTTCACTATTAGACGGCAGCGATGCAGACAATCGTCCACCTGCTTCGGCAAGCGAGACGTTGCTCCAGGTGATCCACTTCATCGCTTCGCCGCGTTTTGGTCCCGATTCGGGGTAAAGCTGGGCATCCACGCCGAAGATCTCGCCGAGATACATCGTGATGGCGGACGACTCCCAGATCGGGATTCCTTCATGGACGATCGCGGGAACCCTTCCATTCGGGTTGATCTTGAGGAACTCCGGCTTTTTAGTGTCGCCTGCGCTGATGTCTAGCTTCACGCGATCGCAGGGTGTACCAAGCTCTGCAAGAACGGCTTCAGTGACGCTCGATGTGGACATGGGGACGTAATAAAACGTTAGGCTCATCAATTTTCCTCCTAATGTTTGATCGCTAATATACTTGCCTCATAAAGACATAACCCCCACTCTCTGGGAAACACGCTATGTCCTGTCCCTTAGGGGAGAATAAAGTTCGATTCATCCTCTCCGAGCAGGAGAGAGTTTGGGGTGAGAGCAGCAGGTTTGGCAAGCCGGATTTAGTATATAAGTACTATCGTCTGACTGTCAACTGCGGCTTGAAAGCAGATGTTGATCTATTCACCTGTGCCGCATAGCCACTAACTTACCTCTCGAATTAAAGCTGCCATCCGATCAGCGCTATCGGGAACGGCAAGGCTGGCGGTTTGAGTCGCCATTTGGTTCAAGGCTTGGACACTGCTAGGAGTGGTATCTAGCAGATTCAGCACTTCGGCGGTCAGAGCCTGAGCAGTCAGGGCTTTTTGCTGAAATAATTTGGCGGCTCCAGCATTGGCGAACACGGTGGCATTGTAGGTTTGATGAGCGTCTGCGGCAAAGGGATAGGGAATTAGCAGAGAAGGGGTGTGGGCGATCGCCAGTTCTGTTAAGGTGCCAGCCCCAGACCGACTAATCACCAGGTTTGCCCGATGAAACAGCCCTGCCATGTTGCTATAAAACGGCAACGGGAAATAGTGGGGATGCTGCAAGCTTTGGGCATTGGGGTCATTGTCGCCCGTTTGATGCACAATCCAAATCCCGACTTCTAGCCAAGTAGGGGCGCAGTCTCGAATCAAGTTATTGACCGCAACGGCTCCCTGACTGCCGCCCACAATGACCAACAGCGGGGCTTCTGGCGGAATGATTAAGTCGGTTAAGAGAGGCGGTGGATTTTGCAAAAACTGAGCGCGGACGGGTGTACCGACATAAACACAGTGCTGAGCGCGGGGTAAATGGGTCTTAGCTGCCTCAAATCCGATCGCCACCACACTGCACCAAGGGCTAAGAAATCGGGTAACTTTTCCAGGCAGCGCATTCGACTCATGCAGCACCACGGGAATCCCCAAAGAACGGGCAGCAATCACGGCGGGAGCAGCAATGTATCCCCCGGTAGTAAACACGCCATCAAAGCGACCTTGTTGCAGCAGTTGGCGCACTTGCCACAGAGATCGCGCAAATTTCACCAATACCTTGACTGTTGCCAATCCTTTTGTTTGAAATCCTTCCACATCGACTAAATGCAACGGATATTTAGCCGGAACCAACTGCTTTTCCAGGCGATCGGGCACCCCCAACCATTCAATCTCATAGTCGGAAAGCTTCTCGGCAACGGCGATCGCGGGAAACACATGTCCACCTGTGCCGCTTGCCGCAATCAGCAGGCGTTGGGTTGATGGTTGAGGTAAAGGATGGGGCACAGCGTTCTTTAATAAAGCATTTAGAGTACAGGATTTCCGGTAAATCCATTTATTACAATAGCCCTAAGGTTAACTTAAGATAATGTTTGACCCTAATCTGCTGACTCTCAGTAGGCTAGTCCCTAAGATTTGTCACATTTAAAATTTTATGTACCCTCGTTTTCGCGATCGCCCCGCTTCTACTGTTGCCTTATCTGGATCTGATGTCGTGTCCTCTCAAGTTAAAAAGCGTGGGCGGGGTTTGATGATTACGGTTGGCTTAGCTACCTCATTGTTGAGTACGGTGCTGCCCTTAACTGCCCAAGCACAAAATCCTCCTAGCAGTGCGCCCGCTCAATTGACCACGCTCTTAACTCAAATGGATGCGGCGACTAACGCTCGTAATCTCAATACAGTGCTTGATTTGCATGGATCAAACTTTTCTAGCACTGATGGATTAAATCGCCAAACCTTACAGCAGTCGCTCAGTTCGCTCTGGAAGCGGTATCCAAAGCTGAGCTATCAGACTGAGTTGAAATCTTGGAAAAACGAGGGCAATGGCATTGTGGCGGATACGATCACCCGGATCACTGGCACTTTTCAAGAAGGCGATCGCGACTATACGCTTGACTCCACACTAGAGTCACGTCAACGGATTGAGAACCAGAAGGTAGTTCGTCAAGAAATTACCAATGAACGCAGCCAAATTACCAGCGGCAGCAATCCGCCCACGATCAAGATCAACTTGCCAAGCCAGGTCAAGCGTGGTCAAGAGTTTAGCTTCGACGCGATCGTTCAAGAGCCTTTGGGCGATGATTTGCTGCTCGGAAGCGCATTAGAAGAAACCATCAAGCCCGAAGGCTACCTGAATGCCACTACTATTAATCTAGAACCGCTGAACTCAGGCGGCATTTTCAAAGTGGGTAAAGCGCCCACTAACTCAGAGCAACACTGGCTATCGGCTGTGGTGGTTCGCCATGATGGCATTACCATGGTGACCCAACGCCTGCGGATTGTAGGCAATTAGCAATGATTGGGCGATCGCGGCATCCAAAAGCTTCAACGACATTTTGCGATCGCACCCATCACTGGATTTTTCTGATGTATCAACTTGCTTGACTATGTGCCAACTGCTGGGGATGAACTGCAATGTACCGACCGACATCTGCTTTTCATTTGAAGGATTTGCAGCACGGGGCGGCAAAACGGATGAACACCGCGATGGCTGGGGCATTGCCTTTTTTGAAGGGTTGGGCTGTCGGATCTTTTTGGATGAAAAACCTTCGATCGCATCGCCTGTTGCCGAGTTAGTCCAACACTACCCAATCAAATCCAAGCATGTGATCGCCCACATTCGCAAAGCAACCCACGGCGGCATTGCCCTAGAAAACTGCCATCCCTTTCAGCGAGAACTATGGGGTCGCTATTGGGCATTTGCTCACAACGGCAATTTGGATGATTTGGTATATCAGCCGGGAACTTACTACCGTCCTGTGGGGCAAACTGACAGTGAGCAGGCATTTTGCATGATCCTGGAGTCTTTGCGGCAACACTTCCCTATGGAAAAACCGCCCCTCGATCAGCTTTATCCCGTATTGAACAGCATCACTCAAGTTCTTGCCACCGCCGGAATTTTCAACTATTTGCTGTCGGATGGAGAACACTTTTTTGCCCATTGCACCACCAAGCTTTGCTACATTGTCCGGCGATCGCCCTTTGCCGCTGCCCACTTAATTGATGAAGATGTCACCGTAGATTTTCAAGAACTCACCCGTCCTAGCGATCGCGTTGCCATTATCGCCACCACCCCGCTGACCGACAATGAAATTTGGACGACTATTCCGCCGGGCGAATTGCTAGTCTTTCAAGATGGCATCCCCGTGATTCAGCACCTAAGATAAGTGAACGCGATCGTTGAAGAGGTTTCTGTTAAAAGCCTTCACCCTGCTAAAGTTAGTCTATGTATGACGAAGACGATGAATTGACTCTCCTAGCAGAGGATGAGCTAGAAAGCCCACTGGATAAGCTAGAGCCGCTGGATGCATCAGCGCCAGAGCTTGATCCAGAAGAAATGTTGCGCTTATTGGAATCGGCAGAACCCAATCAACGAATGCTAGCAGCCCGCGCATTTTGTGATCTTCAAGATGAACGAGCAGTTCCCCATCTCATTCGACTGCTCCAAGATAGCTGTCCGTTGGTGCGGGTGAGTGCTGCCTATGGGTTAGGACGCAATCCGAGTCACGATGCAGTGGAGCCGCTGCTGGCACAGTGCAATAGTGATTGGAATGGCTATGTGCGAAAGGGTGCAGTGTGGGCGTTAGGCAACTGTCGCGATCGCCGCGCTTTGCCAACTCTAATTGATGCCTTAAAGACCGATATTTCGGCAGTGCGGCTGTGGGCAGCGAGTTCGCTGGCACAAATGGCATCTGTGGATTATGAATCGGTGATTTCTGCTATTCCACCCTTGATTGAGGCGATGCGCCTTGATCCCGTTGCTGCGGTGCGAAGTAACTGCGCTTGGTCGGTGGGGTTACTGTGCCGCGAGTTGCCATCGAATGTGGTGTACGCAACGGCGATCGATGCCTTGCTCGAGACCATTGTGGAAGATGAAGATCTAGGCGTAAGGGAAGATGCCAGAGCCTCTTTGCTACGAGTTGGCGATCCGCGTGGGTTGCAGCTAATTGAAGATTTGGAACAGGAAGGGGTTTTGTAAGAGTTTGATGTTCGGAGTTGAAACCTGAAACCCGAAACCTGAAACCCGAAACCTGAAACTTGAAACCAGCTACTCGGTTAAATCGTCGTGGGCTGCAATCATCTTTTTGATCGTTTTTTGGTGTTCGCGGGCGATCGCAGGCGGCGCAAAGCCAGAGCGGGTGTTGACTACCGATTTACCAATAATGTCCTGAGATTGACGGTTGATCGACTCTAGCAGTTCATCCAGGCTGGTGAAGTTTTCCTCAGCGATCGCGTTGAGGGTTCGCAGTGGGTTACTTTCTTGGGCGATCGCTCTCAACGCCTCAAACTCATAGTTTAAAAGCTGCGCCCTGAAGTTCGTCCACGGGGCAGAGAGATCAGCCGCGTCGCTTTCTGGCGTTTGCAATGGATCTTTAGGCTGAGGAAGCGCAGCCGCTTTCCCAGGAATGGGACTATCAAGCTGCGGCGTTATCTTAGATCGATTTTTATTTTTGGCGGAGAGGGATTTGGGGGACTCAGCGACTTTTTGGGTATCAGGCGTTTGAATCATATCGGTGGTCGTATGGTCTTGCAGCCTGTCCTGAGCCTGTTGTTGCTGTTGCTGCTGCTGCTGTTGTCTAAGTGAAGCGATGGTCTGATCAAGCGTCTCTTTCTCATGCAGGCGATCGCTGACTTGAGTGTCTAGCTGCTGCAATTCAGTTTGTAGAGCAGTCACTTGAGTTTGTAGCTGCTTCAACGCTTTTTGCAGCGGATTCGCACCAGCCTCTAGCTCTTGTTTTTTCGTTTCCACATAGGAAATATAGTGATCTAGTTCAGTTCGGCACTGTTCTAAGTCGGTGATATCTGCCTGTAGTCGTTGAGTGTCGGCAACTAGGGTTTGTTTTTGCTGCGACAGGTGATTAATTTCTTGCACCAACTGATCACGAAATTGGCGATTCTCCGCTGTTTGGGCGTTTAGCTGGTTCAGTTCGGTCTGTAAATTATTCAAACTGGCAGTAATTTTTTGCTTGGTTGCAGTTGCTTCGGCTAAAAACTGCTGCAACTCGGTTTCTGCGGCTTTTATAGAACTGGAAACTGCCATTTCTTCCGGCGGATACAAGGGCGATTCAACCGCATTGGTTGGCATCAAATTCCAGCTAACCTCTCTGGCAAATGGCATTTCGGTTTGACGCGCTTCTAAGTTACCCTGCATGACGGCAAGCGATCGCGCCACCCGATCTTGTTCCGCTTCTAGTTCCAACAGAACTTGCTGTTCGGCGGCTCGATGGTGCTGTAATCCGCGGATTTGCTGTTTAAGCGCGGCAATGCGGCTGTCGATCGCATGATTACGATACCAATTGACGGTGGCGGCAGTTCCCCAGGAGATCGCTAGCCCCGTTGAACCTGCCACAATCGCACTGCTCCAATCGCGGCTCATCAGCAGGTTGATGCTAAAGCTTGCCGCAAAAGCGATCGATCCCAGCACTAACCAAGGATTCCACATAGGCGAAAGATCTGCCGTTATTTGCTCGGCAGCAAGAATAGTTTTATGGTAAGCCTCTTTTCGTAAAAGGCGATCGGATTAAGGGCAAATAGTGGGTCATCCTTTGCCGTTCCCACAACGATGCTAGGGTAGCGATAGCATCTGAGTATCGACATGAACTGTAAAGATATTTTACGCAAAGGACTCGTTTATTTGGGAGCGGGTGCTTTGGCGGGCAGCTTCGCCTTGGCGATCGCAGTCCTAACCCCGCGCAAATGGAGTTTTAACCAGCGGGAACCTTGCGAATTCACCGTTTACCTCTCTAGCGATGGATTTCACACCAACTTGTTTGTTCCCACTCAAACAGCGATATATGACTGGACAGGGCGCAATTCGGGCTTAGCGGGTGAATTCTCGATGGGCGATCGCTATGTACAATTCGGCTGGGGCGATCGCCGTTTTTATATGGAAACGCCCAATTGGGATCAAGTTAACCCGTTAGAAGCGTTGCGCGCCCTGTTTTTTTGGCAAAACTCCACGGCACTGTTTGTTAAAGGTCATGCCACCATTCCCCATCCGCCTAACGAAGAGTTGAAATGTGTACGCTTGAGCAGAACAGATTATTTAGCGATGATGTCCTTCATCGATCGCTCTTTTCAAAGCGATCGACACGGGCAAAAACAACGCCTGGGCAGTGGTCAAGATCAGCAAAGCAGTTTCTACGCTGCCACTGGCTATTACTCCATGCTCAACACCTGCAACTCTTGGACAGCAAACGCGCTTCGGACTGCTAACGTTAACACGCCGCTTTGGGGCGGACTTGCTCAACCCATCCTGATGCATCTTCAGAATGGATGTAGCTGCGATGGTCAGAAGCGATCGAGAGATGAAAAGATGAAGGAGTGAGAATCGTTCAACGTCAACTCTGAATGCTATTCCCTTTTCGACAAACGGCGTTGCTGAATCAGTCTATGAATTCTTAAATTGCCCACTCTCCGAGAAGCAAGCCATACCCTAGCCCTCTCTCAACGGGCGAGGTGACAAGAATTCTAGCTTCCTTCTGCCCAAGGAGAAGGGTTGGAAAGAAGGGCAAATCATATTTACATTCAGCAATGCCCGACAAACTTGATTGCCTACATCCTTTCAGCCTGTCTCCAGAACCGTCTATTCTACTGATTACGGAATCAACGACTATAAAAGATGCAATTTTCAAAAATTTTAATCGCGAATCGAGGTGAGATCGCTCTGCGAATTCTCCGCACCTGTGAGGAACTAGGGATTGCCACGGTTGCGGTTCATTCTACGATCGATCGCCATTCGCTGCATGTCCAATTGGCAGATGAGGCGGTTTGCATTGGCGAACCTGCCAGCATTAAAAGCTACTTGAATATTCCCAACATCATCGCCGCCGCGCTCACCCGCAACGCCACGGCAATTCATCCCGGTTATGGTTTTCTGGCAGAAAACGCCCGCTTTGCCGAAATCTGCGCCGATCATCAAATCGCCTTTATTGGTCCGTCTCCTGAGTCGATACGATCAATGGGCGATAAATCAACCGCCAAGAAAACAATGCAAGCGGTGGGAGTGCCCACGGTTCCGGGCAGCGAAGGGCTGGTGCTAGATGAAGCGGAAGCACGAGCGATCGCCCGCACAATGGGATACCCCGTGTTGATCAAAGCGACCGCCGGGGGCGGTGGACGCGGAATGCGGCTCGTGAAGGAAGATAGTGAACTGAGTGCCTTATTTGCGGCGGCTCAAGGGGAAGCAGAAGCCGCCTTTGGCAACTCTGGGGTTTATGTCGAAAAATTTGTCCAAAAGCCCCGCCATATTGAGTTTCAAATTTTGGCAGACACCTATGGCAACGTGATCCATCTGGGCGAACGGGAATGCTCCATTCAGCGCCGACACCAAAAGCTATTGGAAGAAGCGCCTAGCACGGCTCTAACCCCAGAACTGCGGCAAAAGATGGGCGATGCGGCTATTTTAGCGGCTAAGTCGATTAATTATGTGGGTGCGGGAACGGTGGAGTTTTTGCTCGATCAATCGGGTAACTTCTACTTTATGGAAATGAATACTCGCATTCAGGTAGAGCATCCGGTAACTGAGATGATCACTGGGTTAGATTTAATTGCGGAACAAATTCGCATTGCCCAAGGGGAACGCCTCAGTTTGACTCAAGATCAAGTCAGATTACACGGACACGCGATCGAATGTCGGATTAATGCGGAAGATCCCGATCAAAATTTTCGCCCTCATCCCGGACGAATCAGTGGCTACCTACCGCCGAGCGGTCCTGGCGTGCGAATGGATTCCCACGTTTACACCGATTATGAAATTCCGCCCTATTACGATTCACTGATTGGCAAAATCATTGTCTGGGGCAGCGATCGCCCGGCTGCTATTCGCCGGATGCGTCGTGCCCTACGAGAATGCGCCATCACTGGGCTGCCCACTACGATTAACTTCCATCAGCGCATTCTTGAAACCCCCGAATTTCAACAGGGTGATGTCTATACCAATTTTGTGGAGCAGGTGATGATGAGTAAACAATGACTAGCCAATCTGATTCATCATCGTCAATAGCCCTTGTTGTCCTAACAAGATTTCTCGAATTAGGCTAAAAATTCCCACCCAAAGGATGGGCGTAATATCTACGCCACCAATGGGAGAGACGATTTTGCGAGATGGTGCCAGTAGCGGTTCCGTTAGCGCATTAACCGCATTGAGTGGAAATCGATTTAAGTTTACTTGAGGATACCAAGTCAACACGATCCGAAAGATGAATAAGAATATCATCAGTGCCAGAATGGGACCCAAAATTAAGGAAGTCAGAGCAGCAGCCGTCATGAGATCAAATAGTTATGGATGGGAGTGAGATTATCTGATCTTAACGGGATTCCCGAGTATTCTGGTGTTTGAGGGTGAAAAAACGGCGGCTTGCGATCGCTCTAGCAATAAACAATTGATAAACCGCTTCTCAAGCGTGTAGCAGACCATTAAAATAAGCAATAAAGCGTTGTAATAATAAATCGAGGCATCCCATGACTTCTTCACTAACAAATTTTCTGTTGAGCTTACTGGCTGGCGCAGTGGTTATTCTGATTCCTGCAACTGTGGCACTGCTGTTTATTAGCCAAAAAGATAAGGTTCAGCGCTTCTAAATGGCGATTTTAATAGATGCGATCGCTCATTTAACTCCCGATTAAGCCTTGACTGATTACCGGAAAACTGTTTGATTCAGAGCCTTTGGCAATCATTTGAGGCTTATTCTCCCAGATTTTTTAATCCATTGAAGCCTTGATTCAAGCTGTATGTCTGTCAAGCATTTTTAAACTGAAGTGCTAAATTGAACTATTGAACTGAGAGTATGACAGACCGCCCCAGTTTATTGAAAATTTTGGGCGTAGATAGCTAACATAGGATGTACTTAGGAGAGGTTTTCGATGGTAAACGTAGGGCTGAATTGGAGCAGTGTTTTGGGGGTGACGCTGGCTGCATCAGGCTTAGCTCTGTACTTTCTGCGCTCCATGCGTCCCAAACTGGCTCGTGACCACGATATCTTTTTTGCGGCGGTTGCTCTACTTTGTGGCGGCATTCTCTTCTTTCAAGGGTGGCGACAAGATCCTATTCTGCAATTTGGACAGTTCTTGCTCACTGGGTCTGCTGTCTTTTTTGCCGTCGAAAGTGTACGACTCCGGGGTGTAGCCACAGAGCAAGCCCGCCGAACTGCACCCATTGTGGATGAAGAACGTTCGGTTAGTCGAACCTATCGGGCAGAATTGGACGATTTGGATACCTTAGATGATCGCTCAAGCACTCGCCGCATTCGGGGCACACGCGATGCCCAACCTAGCCGCGATGAGTATGAGGAAGGCGCTCGCCGTCGTCCCAATAGTCGTCCTAGTTCAGACCGGTCTAGCCCTGCAAACAGCGATCGCTCCCGCCGTCGTCCTTCGCGCCCTCCTAGTGAGCCTGTTGATGCGCCTGACTCATTTTATGGCAATGCTTACGGCGACAATTATGGCGATGAACCCATACCCGACTCCAGACGGCGCACTCGTAATAATAGCCCTTCCCGCTCTACTAATCCCTCCACGGATGTAGCTAAACCTAAACGTTCTCGTTCACCTGGGCAAGAATCACCTCGCCGTCCTCGCAACGAAGAATCGGTTTCTTCTGCTGAATATGTGGATTATCGCCCGATTGAAAATGATAATGAATCAGATAACTGGAGCGATGAGTAGACTAGGAAATCTAGTTTCACTCTAAGCTTGCTATTTGAGACATTTTGCCATGGTTAGCCGGTGTGCAGCGATTGCCCGTGAACATCAATCAAACCAGAGGAAACAACATCAGTGGCTGACATGTTTCCTGTGGGGTTCCTTGAGCATGATGACTGCCTGTTCCGTTGAAACAGCGGCAACTAGCCCTGGCGAACTGAACAGCCAATTTAATGATGAGCAGCCCGCCTTAAGCGGAGATGGTCGTTTTTTAGCGCTTGTTTCTAATCGAGAGGGTACACGCTCTATTCTGTTATATGACCTCCGAAATAAGCAGTATTTGAATTTACCTCGCCTTAACCGACGCGACGCGATCGCGGAATCTCCCAGCCTCAGCGCAACCGGTCGCTACATTACTTACATTGCCAGTGATAGCGCCAGACCCGAAATTGAGTTGTATGATCGAGCTACTCAACAAGTTCAAATTTTAACAATGGGCTATCGGGGGTGGTTTCGCAATCCAAAGATCACCCCCGATGGTCGCTATATTGCATTTGAAACAGGCACTCGTGGGCAATGGGATATTGAAGTGCTAGATCGCGGTGCTGGTGTTGAACTTGATATTCCCGACTATCGCCGATAACCTGTGCCCATCTTGCTTCTTACTTCTTGCCTCTCACCTCTTGCCTTTCTTCGTGAAACGTTTTGTCTGGTCAATCGGAATTTTGGCACTGTCGCTCAGCGGTTGTGCAACTGCTCGATCGCTCAATTTTCCGTTTGATCCAGGCGGGCGCAGTTTGAATAGCCCCTTTGCAGAAATACAACCTGCGATCGCCGGACGCTATATTGTGTTTGCCTCTGATCGCCGGGGTAGTCAAGATATTTATCTGTATGACACTCTGGGACGAAACCTAGTAGAAATTCCGGGACTCAATACTCTGGATGTGATTGAATCTAGTCCAGCCATTTCTGAAAATGGTCGCTACATTGCTTATATAGGGTCGCGGGGTGGAACTACGGACGTTTATTTGTACGATCGCGACACTCGCCAAACGCGAAACTTGACCGAAAACTTAAAAGCAGAAGTTCGTAACCCCAGCATCAGCGCCGATGGCAACGCAATCGCGTTTCAATCGAGCGTCAACGGACAGTGGGATATCGTGATTTACAATCGCTTTGGGCAAGCGATCGCTCAGCCGACCTCACCGTAATCCTAGCCACGTTAAAAAATCTTGTTTCGTCACAAATTCCACCAGCAGCAACGCCATAAACCCCAGCATGGCAAATCCGCCCATGATTTGCTCTGCCTAAGCCGTTCAACCAAAGGCAGGCTCCGGCTGATTCAAGGGTTCAAGTATTTTGGCATCGATGTTCACATCGCTCATGTTAGCCTCCTGTGGGTTCGGGGGTATCAGCTAGCGTCGTCACTTGTTGAGATTTGTCCAAACTTTTGACGGACTCAATCAGCGATCGCACATTTGCCGCTCCTGCCGAGGGTTCAAATCCTAAGGGGAATTTGCGCTTTGCGATCATTCTCAACCCCAAAGGCGCTAAGCTGATTAATCCCTGCAAATCTCGAAACGAATTGCCCACGACTTTCAAACCAAACTCCTGTTCATTAATCCATCCCCCCTTTTTCACCAGATCAATCAACACTTTGCGATGCCGAATTGAGCGACTAGATTGGGCATTGAATTGGGGGTCAGTTCGCTCCAAAATCTCTGATTTGATTTTGCTAATTTGCTCCATCGGCGCAACTTCCATCGGGCAAACAGCATTGCAATGATAACAGCGGGTACAGCCCCATACGCCGTCCGTGCTGTGATTATATTTCTCCAGCCGTGCTTCTGTCGTTTGGTCACGGGAATCTGCCACCATGCGATAGGCTTTTGCCAGCGCATGAGGTCCAACAAAACCGGGATTAACTTCACGGGCGTTGCATTCCGAATAGCAAGCTCCACACAGGATGCAGTTGCCGGTCTGGTTGAGCCGCGATCGCTCCTCTGGGGTTTGCAAAAACTCCCGTTCGGGCACCTGCCGCGCAGCCGTGCTGACATAGGGATCAACCGCCTTTAGGTTATCCCAAAACCCTTTCATATCCACCACTAAGTCTTTGATCACTGGCATATTTCCCAATGGTGCCAAGGTGATTGTTGAAATTGAAGCTGCGCTAGTGTTGGCTTGTTCTCCAAAAGGAATCGCTTGCTCTAGCCGTGCTAACTCACTGCCCACATTTTCCTTGCAGGCGAGTGCCGATCGCCCATTAATCCGCATAGTACAGCTACCACAAATTGTGTTTCGGCAATTTTTCCGAAAAGCTAGTGTGCCGTCTTGCTCCCATTTAATCCGGTTAATGCATTCCAAGATTGTATGGCTCGGCTCGGCTTCTAGGTGATAATCCTGAATTCGGGGAGCAGCACCTGGTTGTTGCCGGATTACTTTAAAGATGACGTGCATTTTCAGTTAAAAAGAATTTTTTGATGGGTTAGGAAAAACCTTAATACCTTCTAGCGTAACGATAAATGCACCTTCTTTCATAAACCTTAAGCCGAGTTTCTGCCTTGGTTCAAGCTGGTAGAACGGAAATGTTCAACAGGTTTGGGTGAAATAACTGCTTGTGTTCTTATAGAAACGTGATTTGTCATGCGCGATCGCAAGGGTCAGATCTGAGTTTTTAGAGATATTGAGCATCGACTTTCCAATAGAAAATTTCTTTGGAAGCTAGCGATCAGAAAAATTATGGAGAATGACTTCAATCTACATTGACTTTAATATCTAAGGCAGTTCAACGGTCTTTTTGACATCTCAAAAATTTATCGGACGGGCAGAAAAGCATTAACTTACTTAGTTAATTTTCCTGATAGTTCGCTTTAAGTCTGGCGATTTTTGATAAGATGCAAAAGTAATTGAAAAATATTATTATCAAAAATATTATGCAATTCCTGTCCATATGGATAGGTCTAAGGATATATTTTTTATAGTGTTGAATGTAGACTTAATGGGTCTATCCTCGCCTTAAAGATTTCAGGATATTTGGGAACAAATGGCAGATACACAAACCGCTCCACTAACTGGAAAAGCTTTACTTCAAAAGGTAAAAGAACTCTCTCATCTGCCGCGCCGAGAAACAGCAAAGCGATGTGGATACTATACCGTTACCAAAAATGACCAAACGCGGGTCAAGTTAACAGATTTTTATCATGCGTTGATTGCCGCACAAGGTCTATCGCTCGATCCAGCGGGAACAAAAGATGGGCGCGGACGCGAGCCAACCTATCGAGTCAGCGTACATAAAAATGGTCAAATTGTGATTGGGGCTGCTTACACTCAATCCATGGGATTAAAAACTGGGGATGAGTTTAAGATCAAGCTTGGGTATAAGCATATTCACCTTGTTCAGCTAGATTCTAATGACCTTAGCAGCACTGATGCTGATGAAGAAAGTTAGCATTGTTAAGTAATGTCTGGATTTTCTATCCAGACATTAGTGATTTTTCCATCTTCTCATTCAAAGTTTCAAGTGATTTTTATAAACAGGATATTGCTGCTTTAAAATTAGGTTTGTGATATTTTCTTGTGAGCATAGACCAAGTTTTTCTAAACTCTAAGCTAACGATCGCTGCTTTTTTTGGACTGTGGGTGATGCTCTGGTTGCCGATCGCGATCCCTTTAGCAATCGCTTTAAAGTGGCACCCATCCCAACTGCCTACAATGAAGCAAAAATTGCCATTAGTTGCCTCACTGTATGCGATCGCGCCTCTCCTTTTATGGGGATTTTCCCATTTTCAGCAGCAGCCATTCTCTGTTTATGGATTCGCTTGGAACTTTCACCTTTTAAGCTCCGTTTTAGGTGGGTTCGGCATCGCAGTTTTGGGGTTGGTTATCCTTTATGGACTCCTGAAAGCCTTAGGGTGGCTAGAGTGGAATTCTGAGCAAGTGCCTGCTTTACTGGCAGCATTGTTGCCAACCTTAGGCATTGCCTTATGGATCAGCACCACAGAAGAACTCGTTTTTCGCGGTTTTTTGCTAAACCAACTTCAGGGCGATTATTCATTAGCGATCGCAGCGATCATTTCTAGCCTCATTTTTGCCCTATTGCATCTCGTGTGGGATGGCAAGGAGGCATTGCCACAGATCGTAGGATTGTGGCTGCTGGGTACGGTTTTGGTACTGGCACGTTGGCTAGATGACGGCAGTTTAGGGCTGGCGATCGGACTTCATGCAGGCTGGGTTTGGGGAATTGCCAGCTTGGATACTGCCCAAATTCTGGAGTATCCCAATCGAAATTTAGGCTGGGTGACAGGAAACGGCAAGCCATTAGCAGGACTATTTGGGATCTTGCTGTTGTTTATGACTGGAGGAACTATGTGGGCGATCGCTGCTCAGTAGCCGGTGATTACAGTCACCCCAAAAAGTCAGCTTAAAGCAGGGGGAATCGTCCCACAGCCGAGATGAACGTACGATCAGCGGTTCACTACTTTTAGACCAGCACTGATAGTCCAGCACTGATCTTTAAAATTTAAAAGTTGCCCAATCCGCTTCCCGATAGTAGTGACTCATATCATCAAACTTACATAACTCTGCTTGATGCACTTTAAATACTTGAGGAGTTTCCGCAACCCACGGCTGATTTAAGTGAACCAAGCGATCGCCCAGTTGAATACGCTTTTCTAAAGAGGGCACAGACCCAAAATACCCCAACGTAATATGGGGCGTGAAATAGTACTGCTGCTCAATTCCTAACCCCATCAAAGGGTGATTTTGGTAAATTGCTCTACGAAATTTCAAAATGCGCTCATAGGAGACTTCATCGATCGGAGCGAGGCAAACACCGATTGAGCGGGGCATTAGCATCAAGCCTAACACTTGAAATGGAATAGGCTTGCCTTCACTAATGGGCTGACACGCTTGAAAAATATGAGCAATTTGAGCTTGCAATTGAAGTTCAAATGCTGGATCTTGCTTCGCATGACGATAAGCACTATCCCACAGCAAATCTGCGAGGGTCAAATGAAAGCTAGTAGGCGGAACAGGTGCAAAAACAGCGGCTCCAAACTCGTCAACCAAATCGGCTTGAGACTTTTCTAACAAGTCATACAGCGCTTGATTCTCTGGAGATTCATTCTCTTTTGAGGGCGTAATGATACTGTAGCCAGGGAAACTGGTCGGCGCAAACCCTTGATCAGGATGCGGCTCAAACTTAGGAGATTCCTGGATATTCTGCAACTGAGTACGATATGCGTCTGGCAGAGTCATACGCATCGCCCGATTCAGGTAGGTCTGAAAATTTTCGTCCAATTCCTAAATACCTCATTAAGGTAACTTAATTGATTTTACGGTTATGCGAAGGATAATTGCTTAGTCATCCCCATTGGTTGTCCACATTATCGCTGTTCACATCATCGCTGAAATATAGCATCCTGAATCAATAATTGAAGAGCTTAGGGTGTCATAAGATAGGGTTTATCAACTTATAAAACCTTTGCATCGCTAAGATAGAGTCTCTGCAAATCAGTGCTTTTGCGTCAGAGCGCTAGAGATGTCCAGCAAAGTAGGTAGCTCTAAAAATAATAGAGCTTAGTTTGCCAGGGTTATCTCCACAATATCAACTATCCGATGAATAGAGTTATCCGACGAATAGAGCGTGTCAATGCCAATTTACTTGTATTGGGGAGCCGATGAGTTTTCGATCGCCCAAGCCGCCAAAGCCCTTCGGGAAAAAGTGCTTGATCCAGCATGGGAAAGCTTTAACTACAACAAAATCTCGCCAGAGCTATCCGATGCTATTACCCAAGGGCTAAATCAAGCGATGACTCCGCCGTTTGGGGCAGGCAATCGGTTAACTTGGCTGGTAGATACTACGATGTGCCAGCGATGCTCAGATGAGCTTTTGGGGGAGTTAGAACGCACTTTCGCTTCACTACCTGGCACCAGCGTGCTTTTGCTAACTAGCCCAACCAAACCTGACAGTCGCTTGAAGGTGACGAAACTGCTGCAAAAGCACGCTGAAATTCGAGAGTTTTCGCCCATTCCTCCCTGGAAAGGGGATCTGCTGCTGAAGCAGGTGAAGCAGGTGGCGCAGGAAATGAACGTCAAGTTAACCACTGACGGGATGGAACTATTGGCGGAATCTGTGGGCAACGATACGCGCCAACTGTATAGTGCGTTGGAAAAACTACGGCTCTATGCGGGAGAGGCTGGGCGATCGCTGACTGAATTGGATGTTGCCACCCTCGTCGCTGCAACTCAGCAAAACACTTTGAAGCTGGCGGCTGCCATTCGCCAAGGGCAAGTAGCTGAAGCCTTGGAAATGGTGGCAGAACTGTTGCGCCAGAATGAACCAGCCCTGCGGATTGTAAGTTCTCTGATTGGAGAATTTCGGCGCTGGCTATGGATTAAACTGTTGGTGGAATCGGGCGAACGGGATGATGTGGCGATCGCCAAAGCGGCTGAAATTGCAAATCCCAAACGACTTTATTTCTTAAAGCAAGAAGTGCAGTCTCTTTCTTCCCCAGCATTGCTGCAAACCTTACCTTTGTTGCTAGAGCTAGAGTTTAGCCTGAAGGATGGAGCGGATGACTTAGCGGCAATGCAAACAAAAATCGTTGAGCTATGTCAACTGTGTGGGGCGAGATGAGAGTGTTGGAGGAGAGATTTAAGCCAAGGAAGTCAGAAATCATTTTCTTCGAGGAACTTATCGCCCTTAAAATAATTCAAACCATTTGAAGACCTTTGATGTGCTAGTTTTTGGCATTGAACACGCAGCTATGAAAATGAATTCCTCTATCGACTTCCAACCACGCTTTAGACATTCTTCTACGCTGAAAGCGATGGTGTTTGGCGTTGTATCAACCGTCGGGCTGCTTTTTATGGGTGTTGCCCAAGCTCAGTCTCCAGCAGACATCGCACAATACACCGAGGTAGCTCGGAAAATTGAGCTACAGCGAATGCAGGACTTTGCTGAGGTCAAGCAGTTGATGGGCGGCAAGGTTCCTGAAAATGTTTGTCAGCAGGGTAATATCCCTAAGAAAGTGCAGGATATTTGCGATCGCTTTGATAGCAACTCCCGGACAATCCTCCAGAAAAGTAAGATGCCTGTTTCTAAATTTAATGAGGTAGTTCGCTTTTGCCAGAAAAATCCAAAACCCAAAGAATGCCCTGCGCGCCCTCGCTAAACCGACTGTTAAGCCAACGTTGTGAGTGAGTCAAGACGTAATTTGATCTAGCTTACTCACAGCATATTTATCAAAGCCGGATATCTTTGAGGCGCGATCGCGGATCATACGTGCGATTGTCTCGAATTTTTTCGTAGTATTCTCGTTCAATCTCACTTAACTCTTTAGGCGGAGTAATCACTACGCGCACCATTTGGTCGCCCCGATCTCCTTTGGATTTTGTCCACCCTTTGCCCCGCAGCCGTAAAGATTGACCGGAGCGAATTCCAGCCGGAATGTTCATTGTCACTAAGCCATCAGGGGTTGGTATTGCGATCGCGGCACCCAAAACCGCTTCATCAGGAGTAATGGGCAATTCGCACACCAAATTATCCCCGTCAAACTGGAAAAATGGATGAGGCGCAATGTCAATCGTTAGATAGAGATCGCCGCGTTGAGTGGTGTAGTGAGGGCTATAGCTGCCTTTTCCTCGAACCCGAACGCGACTTCCAGGCTTTGCACCGGCTGGGATGCGAACATCAATCGCTTCTTTTCCCAAAGACAAACGTTTTTGCACCCCATTAAATGCCTCTGCCAGCGTGAGGGTTAGAATCGCTTCATTGTCTAGTCCCGCTGTGCTGCCCGGTGGGGCACCTGTCGTTCCGGATGAAGGACGATAGCGGTTAGAACTGCTAAAACCAGGATCAGATCCCATGCGTCCCAACAGTTCGTTGATAAATTCGTCAAAGCTGCCATAGCGACCAAATTCAACGCCATCGAAGTCTACATTGCTGCTGTTGCCTCCGTAGGGCGATCGCGGCTGTTCTCCCTGTTTCCAATACTGCCCAAACTGGTCATATTTTCGGCGCTTATCTGGATCGGACAGCACCTCATAGGCTTCGCTGACTTGTTTAAACTGGTTTTCTGCTTGGCGATCGCCAGGATTCATATCAGGATGATATTTACGTGCCAGCTTGCGGTATGCCTTTTTAATTTCATCCGCATCGACTGACTTACTCAGCCCCAATGCCGCATAGTAGTCTTTGTAATCGGCCGCTGCCATCAACCCCTACCTCTATTACGCACTTCTATTAGCGCCTAGTCACTCAATGGTAATCCCAGATTAACAAAAACTGGTAGCTCCCATCTCTGGCTTCCTAGCCTCACAAAGCTATCAAACCCTTCTAGCCTTGATGGTGGTGCGCTCCGCAAACGGCGACTCATGTGCTGAATAACGTCAGGCGGGACTTGGCGATCGCGCTGCTGATTCTGCTGCAAACAAAGCCATAGGGGTGTATTGAGCCAAATCCCGGTTACATGGGTAAAGCCAGATTGGCGGGCAAGGGCGATCGCCTCTCGTCGCTGCCTTCGCACTACGTTTGTTGCATCATAGATCGCCGCTGATCTCTGACCCTGATGAATTTGACTCGCCGCACCTGCCAGTCTTTGCCCTACCATTTGCCAAATTTGCAGCCAGTCTCCTTGGATTGATTCATCTCCATATAGATCTAGTCGAATCCTATCCGTTGAAATCAAGGCACAATTGGGACATTCATTCAGCAAGGCGGCTACCAGCGTGGATTTTCCACTGCCGGGAAGACCAATCAAAAAAAATAGGTGCGCCATCCTAAACTGCGATCGATATAAAATCGAAAAACACTCAATTCATGTTCAATTATTTGTTTTCCGCGAAGCAATAAGGTCATAACTAGTCCAAAAAAACTCCAAAAAAACGGGCTTCTCGCCGGAGAAACCCATTTTTCTAACCTATTGCTTTGTCAAATCCCTGTGTCTTGAGCAAACTACATCAAGCCCAAAAAGTGAAGAACACCTTGACTGGTCACCAATTCAGTGATTAAAGCAGATACGAATCCAATCATTGCAAAGCGACCGTTCCACAGCTCAGCTTGGGGGGTGAAACCGAATTTCCAACTGTTGCGATCTTCAGCAATGATGATTTTTTCAGTGGTCATGATTCAATACTCCAATTTCATTCCTACCTATGTGCCTATTGTAAACAGATGTTAACGAAAGTGTCAAATCGTAAACAAACAGAAGTGAGCAAATTTAGATTTTTCCTTGGATAGAATTCTGAATTAGGCTAAAAGTCGCCCATAATATGCACCACTAATTCGCGGCTGGAACCCTGCTGGCGATGCTCCCACAAGTAAATGCCCTGCCAAACCCCTAGTAATAGCCGATGATTGGCAACGGGAATTTGCTCAGATGTGTGGGTTAACACGGTGCGGATATGGGCAGGCATATCGTCAGCGCCTTCCGTGCTGTGAATATAGTTCTCCCACTCTGGCACCAGCTTGGCAAAAAAGTTTTCTAAATCTTTCAGCACATCCGGGTCGGCATTTTCTTGAATCACCAAACTGGCGGAGGTATGACGCAAAAACAAACTGCATAAGCCCACCCGCACACCGGACTGTGCCACCACAGCCTGCACCTGCGACGTGATTTTGCAAAAGGACTTACCTGTGGTAGAAATCCGCAGTGTTTGTTGGAACTGAGTCATAGGGGTTGTAAATGACGATGATTTATCCTATTCCTTTTCAAAAAAGTTGAGGATGGCTTGGGCAATTTCGTGATTGCCGTCAGTGATGATCTCATGGGATTGGAGGGGTGGTTGCAGCGGTTCTTGGAGAAACTTCCAGGTGCCTGTAAAAAACTCGGCGGGTTGCAGAATCCGGTGAGAGACGTAGTTTTGGGTGGCGCGGAGTAAAACAGGGGCTTCAGCAAAATCGTCGCGGGTGATGGAAATGATGGGTAGGTGTTGGCGGCACGCTTCGGAAAAGGTGCTGTAGCCCGGTTTGGAAATCATGCAGTAACAGAGGGGCATGACATCCACGGGGCGATATTCAGGGCTGCTGAGTTTGATTAGGTTGGGGAGATTTGGAGCGTTGCGATCGAAGGTGATGAACTGCCAATCGGCAAAGTATTCCAGGTTTTGGTAAGGGATTTGCTCTAAGCCCAAGCCGCCAAAGGTGAGCAGCACCGTGCGCTCTTTCGGGGCAGTCAGATTGAGATCGCGTTTTAGCTGCTCTGGACTATAGCGGGGGGTTCCGCCTGTAAATCCCACATCGGTAATGTGAGGGAAAGCCGTCATGGGTTCATGAAGGGGCAAACGAAACAGACGATCGCACTGACTAAAACAGCCCCGAATCCACTCTATAGTTTCGCCAAACTCCGGCAATTCATCTTGCCATGCCTGATAAATAAAATCCCAGCCAAAGTTGCTCATCATATAGCAGGGAATATTGGCGGCTTTAGCGATCGCGGCAGCCAAGGGCGGCAAATCTGCCAGAATCAGTCCCACCCGATTTTGTTTGATAAAGTTGACTTCGGACGCAACGATAGAAGCCTGACGCGCTTTCAACTCTTGGAGCTTTTTCAGCGTGGCAGCTTTATTCATCGTGATGCTGTCAGTTTGAAGCACGCCAATATCATAGGCACGGGGACGCAAAATGAAGTCGCCTGAAATATAGCCTTCCAATAACCATCGCGGAGCCGTGGTCACTAAAATGAGCAATATTTCAGGACACAAGCGCTGAATTTCAGCGGCAACGGAAGCCGCACGAGTGGCGTGTCCAAAGCCATGGTTGGTGATGGCGAGGTAGAGAATGGGGCGCATGAAACGGCGAATAATGAGAGGCTGTGTAGGAATCGTTTGGCGGGTTAATACTCCAAAGTCACGGTTTTGAAATTGTTTGATTGATATAGTGTGAAGCTTTTTCAGCAAGTGGATCGGTTATGGAGATAAAAGCGTTCGCAATTGATGGGCACTGTTTTCAAGCGTTTCCACTTGAGTATCTAAAATTTCGAGGCGTTGAACAATGCGATCGCGCTTCTGTTCTAGGGTTTCTAGCTCACGCTTTAGGAGAGTTTTTTCAGTGATCAACTCATAAATATCTAAGTAGGCAGCCGATTTTATCGGTGGGCAAAGCCTCGTACTGATTTTAAGAGAGTTGAGATCTTGAGAAAGTGGGGAACGCATAGATGATCCTGATAGAAGACGCACCCTAGTCTTCCCCTTTTGATTGAGGAACCCTACAGCCGACCTGAAGGACTTGTCTTAATATTTTGAATTACGTTTTCATTAAGCTGCATTACGGCAATTGTTAAACTCTATTTCAAATGGTGCGATATAACGTCGTCAGCGCCCTTTGGATGAAAAGTCCGTGATAGTATGCTTCTTAGCTTTTACAACGATTTAGGAGAAAAGCTTTGGCACTACGCGTTGCAGTTATCGGTGGTGGACCTGCTGGTTCATCCGCTGCGGAAGTTTTAACAAAAGCTGGAATCGAAACCTATTTAATTGAACGCAAATTAAACAATGTTAAGCCCTGCGGTGGTGCCATTCCCCTGTGTATGGTCAGCGAGTTTGATTTACCTCCAGAAATTATCGATCGCCGCGTGCGAAAGATGAAGATGATCTCGCCTTCCAATGTGGAAGTCAACATTGGCAGCACCTTGAAGGATGACGAGTATATTGGCATGTGCCGCCGTGAGGTGCTGGATGGATTTTTGCGCGATCGCGCTGAGAAGTTGGGTGCAAAAGTCATTAATGGTACTTTACACAAGCTAGAAATTCCCAGCAATGACACCGATCCCTACGTGTTGCACTACGCCGACCACTCCAACGGCACCTTGGAAGGGGAACACAAAAAACTGAAAGTGGATTTGGTGGTGGGCGCAGATGGGGCAAATTCCCGCGTTGCCAAAGCGATTGATGCAGGCGACTACAACTACGCGATCGCCTTCCAAGAGCGCATCCGCATCCCCGACGACAAAATGGCATATTACGAAGACCTGGCAGAAATGTATGTGGGTGATGATGTTTCCCCCGACTTCTACGCTTGGGTCTTCCCCAAGTATGACCACGTTGCGGTGGGCACCGGCACCATGAAGCCGAATCAATCCCGGATTAAAGAACTGCAAAAGGGCATTCGCAACCGGGCAGCAGCCAAATTGCGCGGTGGCAAAATCATTCGGGTGGAAGCACATCCTATTCCTGAACATCCCAGACCCCGGCGCGTCGTCGGTAGAGTCGCGCTGGTAGGCGATGCGGCTGGCACTGTGACCAAATCGTCCGGCGAAGGCATTTATTTCGCGGCAAAATCAGGGCGGATGTGCGCTGAGGCGATCGTCGAGTTCTCGGAACAGGGCACTCGTACCCCTACCGAGAAAGATCTCAAGGTCTATATTCAGCGGTGGGATAAGCAATATGGCATCACTTACCTAGTGCTAGATCTTCTACAGCGTGTCTTCTATCGCACCGATGCGACCCGTGAGGCATTTGTGGAAATGTGTGCCGATATGGATGTGCAAAAGCTCACCTTTGATAGCTACCTTTACAAAACCGTCGTTCCAGCGAATCCTTTGGTGCAGTTGAAAATTACGGCAAAAACCATTGGTAGCCTGATTCGCGGCAATGCCCTCGCGCCTTAAACGGGTTGGTTAGTTTCACGCGATCGCAAGGGCGTATTTCACAGCGCCCTTGCTGCCTTTTAAAGGTTGATTGAATTATCACAATGACCACTTCTCAAACCGATGTCCTGCCCCTAAGTACTTTAGAATTCGTCACCTACTTAGGTGTTAGTGGCTTAGTGCCCGACCAGTTTCAGGGCAAAGTTGGTGTTTATGCCATTTTTGATGCTGATAAAATCTTGCAATATATCGGCTATTCGCGAGACATTTACTTAAGCCTGAAGCAGCATCTCGTGCGACAACCGCAGTCTTGCTATTGGCTGAAAGTGCAGACCATCGATCGCCCCAGCCGCACCGTCCTAGAAGGCATTCGAGATGCGTGGATTGCTGAGAATAAGGTATTACCCATAGGCAATGGGGCGGATGTTGATGCGTGGAATCAGCCAATTGACGTGAAGCAAACCATGACGGCTGAGGAACAAGCAAGTTTTGCAAATGCCATCAATGAAGCGGCTCAAGTCAAAGTTTTGAAGCAGGTAGCGCGACGAGTAGAATCAGCGGTGCTGGAAACTTTGAAGACTCGCGGCGTGCAAGAGGACATTCGGTTTAACCCTAAGCTCAAAGAAGCAGGGCTGTTGGATCTCAAGTAACATCAATGTTCATGCCACGCTCAGACAAGATTCCCCCTGGAAAGACATTTTACGCGAATACTTTCAGGACGCAATTACCTTCTTCTTTCCCCTGACCGCAGCACGGATTGAGTGGAACTGCCCCCATGAGTTTCTGGATAAGGAGTTCCAGAAAATTGCCCCAGAAGCGGAAATTGGCAAACGATACGCGGCTCAACTGGTCAAAGTGTGGGTTAAACAGGGGCAGGAATTGTGGCTACTAATTCATAATGAGATTGTGCGACGTGAAAGTCGTGCATTGAGCGCAATCGGGCTACTAGGACTGAGGCTACGGAGCCTCCTGGGACTCCTTGCTCCCAGTTTCCACGTAACGGAGTCACTGACTCTGCCTACATCAGCAGTAAGTAAGAATGAGTGGAGATGACCAAGCGCAACTCTCGCTTACCCTCGGCTCGTTTGAGCCAAAACCAAGAAACGGTGAGCGGGTAGGAGATGCCTTTACCGATTTGCCCTCCCCGCTTGCTGTGGCGATCGCGCACCCAAGCGGTCTATCTCCAGTAAAGTTGTGCGACGATTCGACACGATCCAAAATTTTTTCTGTAACATAGGATACGAAACTGAATTCTTGCATCTGATTTTACTCACTTGTGTTTTGAGACTTGCAAATAATAGTCACAGTCAAAGTCGGCAAAACAAAGCAAGATACAGCGTGTTTTTGGAGATTAGTGATGGAACTTGAAAAGGAATTTCAAACTCATATCCATCGGCAGAAGATGAGTACTGCCCATCGAGTTTCGGCAGCCTTGCCCACTCAGCGATCGCTCTCTTCTATATCCAGTTCTTCCACTTGGGTAAAGCTACATAATTCCCCCGCAGAGATTTGTCAGGATGAGGCGCTATTGCTGTGTCAAGCCGCTAATCATCAATGGGTTGCTTGGATTCCTGACTATGGCAAAATCTTGCTGACAGCCGAAGATTTTTCTGTGGAATAAAATAGGTGCGGTGCGTAGGACTCAACACACCCTACGCGATCGCCTATTGTCCTTTTTGATATTTCTGAAAGTGCTGCCATGCTTGAATGATATTTCCCTGCATGAGAGAGGCAATGCTGCTGAGAGCGTGTATTTCTGGACTAGCGGGATCGAGCTTGAGCGCACTTTGCAAGGCGGTTTGAGCCGCACCGGGGCGGAAGTCGTATAGGTTGACAAAAGCAAGAAAGGCGTAGGAATAGGGATTTTGCGAATCTAGCTGAGTTGCTTTTTGCAGGGCTGCGATCGCAGGGTTTACTTGTCTCATCAAGGCATTTGCAAGAGCTAGGGTGTAGGCATATTGAACATTTTTTGAGTCTTGAAGCAAGCGGTAGTCTGTCGCCTGTTGCACCTGAATCAGGTAATCCTGCACTGGATCGTATTGATTAATCCGAGAAACTTCATTGGAAATTTTTTCTAGAGATTTAACCCCTTGCGGAAGAGTTGCCGCCAAGTTTCGCAGTTGGGTGAGCAAATCTAACTCTGGTGCAGGAGTGGCGGGAGCCGTCGGCTCGATTTTTAGGGTGAGGGGGGGCAGGGCGATCGCTTCGGTTTTTCCCGTTTGGCGATTTAGATACGTGGCTTCTAGAGTGTAAACGCCGGGTGCCGTATTTGCCGGGGGCAGCATTGCCATCCGCTCAGTCACTTGCCAGCGACTTGCTTGCTTCTCTAGTTTCAATATTGCGGGAAATAGTTCGCCCTTCCCAATGCCGTGGTCATGCAGCCAGCGAGTGTTGTCCTTTACTTTCAGCTCACCTTGTTTATGCCAGTTTAAAATCATCAATCCCGGCTGCAATTTGTCCCAGGTGCCCGACCATTGATAGGTTACTGGAATTGGCTTACCCGCAGGTGCAGTTTTTGGGATAGTGATCTGATCTAACCGCACTGCTGCCTTGTTCTTTGTTTGAGGATTGACGATTGTTTGCAGGGTGTCTGATTTTTCGACTTCTTGGCTGACCTTAGGAGTGATGACATCCGGCGTTTCGCTTTCGACTTCAGGCTTCTGCACTTCGGACTTTTGCACTTCGGACTTTTGCACTTCGGACTTTGAACTTTGGGCGATCGCGCTTCGCGCAACGAGGTCGTTCGCTTGTTTCACTTCCACCGCTGCCACTTTTCGGCGGTAGAGCTTTAAGCTACTTTGGTCTGGCAATGCCCAAGTTTGATGCAGTTGAAAATCTTTGCCTTGCTCCACTGCCTGCACTAAGGCAGTTTGGGCATCTTGTTTGCGAATGGCTCCTTGATCATCGGTTTTGCTCAGAAACCAGCTCAGCGATCGCTGATCTTTTTCGATGTTTTTTTGGCGATCGCCCACCTGCCGCCCAAACACTTGAGCGTTTTGCAATAGACCAAAGTAGTTGATATTGTGTTGATTCACCTCCGGCGTAGAAGGCAATACCCCAACCGTAGCGATTAAATGAGGATCAGCTTTCACAATTGCCGCAATCACTTGGGCATGGGGAAAGGGTTTGCCTTGGTATGGAAAGAAGCGCGAAGCGGGCGATCGCCCGGTAGATTGCCCCGCAAAAATCGGAAACAAACTACTCAGCATCATCACGATCGCCAGTGAAATCGTTGCCCAAGGTAAGACTCGCCACGATCGCGGAAACAGCGTCATGCCATAGGCAAGCACCACCGACATCGCCGGCAAGTAAGGCGCAATATATCGTGCGTCCTTATTGGGGTTTAGGGTAGACATCAGATATGCCCCTAAGATGAAAACCAGCAACCAGCCGAGCGATCGCTGCGTGGCTGCATAACATGTCTGGCGGCGATCTCGTAGGGCTGCCACGGTATTCAATGAAGTTCCGTCTTTGCCCATGCGCGATCGCCGCCAAAACAAGGCAATTCCCACCAGCGGCACTAGCAGCAACGGCAACGACACCATGCCGGGAAGCTCTGCCAGATAAAGCGTCAAGCCTGGGAAGGACCAGACTGGTGCTTGCCCCTCTGCGATCGCAGAATCAATCGTCGCCCGTTTGCTAGAAGTCAAAATTAGTAGCCAGTTTGTGCGATACCACGGAAACCATATTGGCAGCGATACCAGCAATCCCAAAGCAAATTGTCCTAACCGGTGCCACTCACGCCGCCGCAAAATCTCCCCCAACACCCACAGCATCGGCACCAGCATAAACAGAAGCGATGGTTGTTTAGTCATCAACGCTAGACCTAGCGTGATGCCAAACAGCACGGCAAGCAGCCAGGGAACGTAAGGGGCGAGGGGCGAGGGGGGCGGAGTTAGAGATTCGCGGATAGTGTCTGAGAGGGGTTGACTAGACGCAGCCACGGACGCAGCAGGGCTAGAGGGTGGGATTTCATCAAGGGCGACGAGGGTTACTTCGCCCTCTTTTTTTAGGTTTAACGGTTCGGCTAAGGGTTCTCTGGTTTTCTCTGTTTGATGCCGACTCACTCCTCTCCATAGAGTGAGGCAGGTAAAACACAGGGTCACCATGGCGGTAAGCGGATAGTCAAGCAGAAACTCTAGCCGCAATTGATAGAGAATCGGCATGAGGGTGCTAAGTGTTGCCGCCCATAGTCCTACTTTCCAGTCAAAGAGAAAGGTGCCTAGACTATAGACTGCTGCTAATAAAATAGCGCTGTAGAGCAGCATCACCAAAAAACTCTGATCGATGCCTGTGCCAAACACATTCAGAAACGGCGCGGTGGAAATGTAGACAAGGGGAGGAATCTTGCTGGATAGCAGCCATAAATCAGTCCACCAACTGCCAGAAAACCATTGCGGCGTGGCAAGAGCATTCCAGTAGATTAAAGCGCCTGTAAGGTAGTCTGCTTGATCCCAGGACGGAACGGAGTGGTCGAGTGCTAGCCAAGTGCGATCGACGATTGCCCCTGCTAGCCAAATGACAGCCAAAAAGGGTAGCCCTTTCAGCCAAGCAGGACGCGTTTTATCTGGAAGCTGCTCTGCGGAATCGTGACCCAACACCCGTTCTATCCGACTACCGCAACGACTTTTTCATCTTAATATGAGGAATTCCGGCTTCCTCAAATGGGGTTCCTTCTATTTGAAACCCTAGCCGTTCGTAAAATAATTGCACTGATTGTTGGGCATTCATGCAGACTTCTGTTGCCTGTTTTGCGATCGCGAAGCTAAAAGTATACTCCATCAACCGTTGACCAATGCCTTTTCCTCTGGCTTCAAGCAAGACGGCAACCCGTTCCACCTTGATGATCTGCGGCGTGAGCCAGCGAAGGCGGGTTGTGCCGACTGGTTTTTTATCTAAAAATGCTAACAAGTGAGTTGATCGCTCATCTTCGCCATCGAACTCCAGTGCCGCATCAACTCCCTGCTCAACCTGAAACACTAGGTATCGGATTTGAAACACTTGAGGTAACTCATCGGGCAGGGTTGCTACTCGAATAATCAAGTCATTCATGCAAATACTCCTTGCTCCATTGCGAATTTTCTATGTCCCAAGGGCACTCTAGCCTTAATTCCTCGATTGAGGAAATGCGATTTATTTAAGGCAGCGTTAGGCTGTAATTTCTGGGTGCCCATGATAGAAGAACGCGCTTTTTGGCTGGCAATGTCGGGGATCGATGGCATTGGTCCCATTTCACTCCGACGCTTACATAAACATTTTGGCTCCTTAGCCGCCGCATGGGAGGCGTATCCGGCTGATTTACTGGAAGTGGAGGGCGTTGGGCTGCAAACCGCAGATGCGATCGCCCAGGCGCGACGACAAATTCAACCCGCAGAATTATTGCAGCAGCATGAACAGGCAAACCCAACATTTTGGACTCCCGGCGATCGCGACTATCCCCGGCTGCTATTGGAAGTGCCCGATCCGCCCCCGATGCTTTACTATCGCGGCATTATGGAGCCACTGGAACTTGTCGGCGTGACCCCGATGATCGCGATCGTCGGCACCCGCAACCCCTCGGATTATGGTAGACGTTGGACGCGACGGATTACAAAAATGCTAGTCAATCATGGCTTTACGATTGTCTCAGGATTAGCAGAAGGGATTGATACCGAAGTGCATCAGAGTTGTGTTGAAGCAGGTGGGCGAACGATCGCCGTTTTAGGCTGTGGCTCCGATGTCGTCTATCCCTGGAGCAACCGAGGACTTTATCAACAAGTCATGCAGCAGGGATTGATCATCAGCGAACACGCTGCTGGCACTCAGCCTGATCGGATGTTTTTTCCGCGCCGAAATCGTGTGATTGCTGGATTATGTCGCGCCACTTTGGTCATGGAAGCACCTGAAAGATCTGGTGGTTTAATCACCGCGCGCTATGCCAATGAATACGGGCGTGATGTGTATGTGCTACCCGGCAGCTTGGATAATCCCAAGGCGATCGGCTGCCTCAATTTAGTTGAGCAAGGAGCGCAATTAATATTAGGCGAAGACAAACTAATTGAAAAACTAGGAATGCTGCCCCAACTCGATCGCCCTACTCCCACCGCCCAATCGAGCATTCCTCTTAACCTGCCGCCAGAACTACAGCAAATTCTGCTAGCCCTTGCGGAAACCCAACTCTCTAACCCAGAAGGTGTTCCTCTCGATCTGCTTGTCCAAAAGACTGGACTCGCCGCTGGCGCTGTTTTAAGCTCCCTGACCACTCTGGAAATGCAAGATCTAATTACAACCCAGCCCGGAATGCGCTACCAATCGAGATAAAAGGCAAGGAAAAACTTTAGAACTCACAACTCAAAGCATTTTCTGCGGCTAACGTTTAAGTTAAGCCGTACCTTCTTCTAACCATATAAAAACTTATAAGTAGCTATTTTCCATACTGAGAATTGCTGCTTCGGACATATAAATATGGCAGTTCAAAATCAATCATGAACATATCAATGATTTTCAAGTAATCGCAATTCTACTGCGACATAAGTTGTAGGTTAAGCACTCAACTTGAGAGATAAACATTGATCTTGCTTAGGGAGGATGAAACGCCATAAGCAGCTTGTTAGTCTTGTTTATGTTAAGAGTTCAAGTAAAACCTCACAACCAGGGATATAAAACAATGCCACTTCATAAAATTAAAGATTTTGATCCCGATTATCGTAAGCACTTCGATGACCAAGATATTGTTGGTTATGGTCTTTATGCAGGAAATGATAAGGTCGGTTCAGTTGATGATTTGTTAGTAGATGATACGGGTAAGATTCGGTATTTGATTATCAACACCGGCACTTGGATTTTGGGCAAGAAAGTATTGCTACCCATTGGGCGATCGCGCATTGATTACAAAGGTCATCGAATTACTGCTGAAGGGTTAACTCGTGCCCAAGCAGAATCATTACCTCAATATGACGGTTCTATGCCTGTGGATTATGATTATGAAGAGCAAGTCCGCAATGTCTATCGTCCAACTACTGCCTTAGAAAATTCTGCTCCTTTGGATCAGAACATGGCTACTGTTGGCTACGATCGCGACACTTATAACTACGATCATGATGCTTCTTTGTATAACTTAGATGACACCCATCATCAAAGCCTAAAGCTCTATGAAGAGCGATTAATTGCAAACAAAACCCGTGCAAAAACAGGTGAGGTTGCAGTTGGTAAGCGAGTAGAAACTGAAACTGCCAAGGTGTCTGTGCCAATTGAGAAAGAACGTGTAGTCATTGAGCGTACTTCAGGGGCTGGCACAGCCGTTACTTCTGGAGACATGGCGTTTCAAGACGGTGAAGTGGCACGGGTAGAGGTTTACGAAGAAACTCCTGATATTCGGAAGGAAGCCTTTGTTCGCGAAGAAGTCAGTGTTAGAAAAGAAGTTGATCGCGATGTAGTGAATGCTGAAGAAACACTACGCCGGGAAGAACTCAATGTGGATACCCAAGGGACTCCAATTGTGGATCAAGGAGTAGACTCTCGCCGTAACTCTGAACGCGTTTAAGTGTTGCTATCACTAGCACCTTAAAAACTCAGACTTAACTTAGTCCAGGCAGAGCGATAGACCGTTTTGCCTGGATATTATTGATGAATAATCATGCGTTGCCAACTGAAAATAAATTCCGTTTATATACTCATAAGTGCTAAAAGTTAGGAGAAATATAAAGTGTCAAAACAAGAGACTTCTGATTTTAAAAAACTACAAAATCAAGATAAAAAAATAAGAGTTAACCAAAATTTGCAGTCACAAGATTTAGCCTGTTATCAACCTGGAGGTAGTAAGTTTTTTGGAGCTTTAGAAAATTCAGCTTCTCTAGAAGAGCCTAAGTTTATTTACAAGCCAGTTCCAAATTTGTCTACTGTTTCAACAGGCTATTCTTCTCAATCGTCACCTCGGACTGATGATTCAGAACTTTTAGTTGCCGGATCAAGTCAATTGAATTCTCAACCCAATTCAGATATAGCTCCTCCTCACCTGGTGCCAGACGAAGTTGTTCAGGCTGTTTCTACGATTGCTCCACCGCGATTTGAAGAGACGATTTCTTTATTGGAAGAGCGTCTAGTCGTTGATATGCAGAAGCGCAAAGTTGGCGAAGTGATTGTTCGCAAGGAAATTGAGACGCGGATTGTTGAGGTGCCGATTCGCCG
Organism: Leptolyngbya sp. CALU 1928; assembly: GCF_056784215.1. Classification (NCBI taxonomy): domain Bacteria; kingdom Bacillati; phylum Cyanobacteriota; class Cyanophyceae; order Leptolyngbyales; family Leptolyngbyaceae; genus Leptolyngbya; species Leptolyngbya sp. CALU 1928. Next base: position 1,006,039 of record NZ_JBXBCE010000001.1, read on the forward strand.
CGAGAAATTGATAGTCGAACAAATTAGCCCAACCTTTAAACAGTTAGCAGTGGTTGATTTAGGTCAGATTCATGAAACTGAATTTGATCGGGCTGCTTCCACTCAAACTTCAGCTTTTGATACGTCTGCATATAAGTTTGATGATACTAATGCTGCAATTCAATTTTTAGAAGCGATCGCGTCTGAATCATCTAGTTCGCGACAGACAGTACACATTAGCATTGCGCTGAAAGATAAAATCGACCAGTCTTTCAACTCATAGATCCCATTGCCTAACCTGCTAACCAGTCCGTTGTCCAAGCACTTTGGAAGTTGAAGCCCCCGTCACGCCGTCAATATCTAAGACTTCGCCTGCAAGGTAAAGTCCGGGACATTGGCGACTTTCCATGGTTCTGAAATCTACTTGATTCAGCTTAATGCCGCCACAGGTGACAAATTCTTCTTTGAATATGCCTTTACCGCTGATGATGTACTGTCCTTGAGTCAGTTCTTGGATCAGTTGATTTAGGGTTTTGTTTGATACATCTGCCCAGCGAGTTTCATCTTGATCAATGCCAACAGTCGCGATTAATCGTTCCCATAGACGACGTGGAATAGGCACTGGACAACTGGTGGCAACGAGTCGGCGGGCAAGTTGCGATCGCACTGCCATCATTTGTTCGCGGATGACCTCTGGGTTCATTTGAGGCAGTAAGTTAATCCGCAGGGTGGCGTGATATTGCTGCTCGTGTAGCGCTCTTGCTCCCCAATGAGACAGTTTTAGCACAGCAGGACCGCTCAAACCCCAATGGGTGATTAACAGCGCGCCTGTTTGCTTGAGTAATGACTACACCCGCCTTCTTTGCCGCCCACATCAAGCAGTCTACAATCGTCTCAGAATCGTCCGTGGTTGGAAACATGCGCCCATCAGCATAATCCTCAGTAAACTGCTAGTTTCAAGAGGTTAGCAGCGATCGCTCCAGAAGCTCGTTGAAGACTGCGATCGCGGGTTAGAGAAACGCTCACTCTAGATTATTGATAAGGGCGATCGCCGAAAATCCCATGGCTTCTGATGCTCTCCAGTGTAAAGTCTGTGCGTTCTATTTATTGGGGCGATCGCGAATGGCATCATAGCGAGTCAGCAATTCCTTGATCGCAATCACGCTGGTGGCAAGTCCAGTATTATCTTCCAAAACCCCTTTGTTAATCCCTATGACTTCACCAGCAGTATTAAGCAAGGGTCCCCCAGAGTTGCCAGGGCTAAGCAGACCTGAACTGAGTTGCAAACTGCCTTGCTCAGTGGTGCGAAGAAAGCTGCCAGTGGTCATCGTTCCTGCTTTGCCGCGAGGACTGCCAATCGCATAAACACGATCGCCCGGTTGCAATCGCAAGATGCTTGACAGGCTAACAGTTGGCAAAATGATGGGTGCAGTAGATTTTGTTTTCAATCGCACGATCGCCAAATCATAACGCAGATCAAAATCCACAGTTTCAGCATCATAAACTTCTCCCATAGCAGTTTTCACCGCTAGAGACATGGAATTTTCAACCACATGTTTATTTGTCAAAATTAGTCCATCTGTTCGGATAATCATTCCAGATCCCAACTCTTTCGCCCCATATACTGTCACGACTGCCTTATTTGCTTTTTGAAAAATGGCACTCTCTGCGCTTTTTTGGGATTCTAGAGGAACTAATGGTTTATGCGTTTCGGCCTGAATTGCACGAGCCTGATTCAAATAATTTTTTTCGGCATCTGCTGGAACCAAACTTTTTAGAAAGATGGCAGTGATAGACGTTAAACCTAACAATACGAAGCCACTCCCCAGCATCAAATAGCTCGTTTTCATGCCTCAATATCCATCAAAACTTATCCCTTCGCGATCGCTGTAATTAAGCAAAATTACTCAAATAGGTGATAAAAAATATCGGGTACTGCTTTAAGGAGGATGCAACGACTGATCCAAACGAACCAAGCTAATTAGTACTTGAGTAAAGTATTCTCCATCTGAGCGCATTCAATTAAAACCTTGCTGCTACCATTATTCTGCTCAGTTTCTAAAAATTAGAACAAGAACGTCAGTATTACGCATTGGTAATCTTCTTCAAAACAGTGATCCAGAAAATGATTGTGAATCTTAAAGATAGCTTTATGCCGCTTGTTAGTGGGCTGGCGATTATCCTCAGCCTGACAGGATGCAATACCGTCAAAACTCAAGATCAATCTGCCGCCAGTAGTGATTCATCGCCTAATTCTTCTGCCAAAATCAGTCAGATTTCTGAAGCGAACCCTAGCCCTGGGGCTTCAGCAGCCCCCACTAAAACGACACCCAAGCCTGTTCAACCGTCGGCTTCATTGAAGCTACCTCTAACAGTAGAAAAACTAAAAAATGCAGAATATTTCTTCTTAGCAAAAGGACCTATCAAGCTAGTTAATGGCAAATATGTAGATAAAAGCACGCAACGAACCATCACTCTAGATGACGTTGTAGCCTATGGCGATTTAAACAGAGATGGCATAAAAGATGCAGTTGCATCTCTCAGGGTTGCAATTCCTAACTCTGGCGATGTCACTTATTTAGTCACAGTGATCAATGAGCAGGGAAACCCTAAGAATATTTCTGCGGAATTTGTGGGATCTCAAGTCAGAATAAAAGCGATCGCAGTCAAACCGAACGCCACAATTGAAGCAAAAATTCAACAATTTCGACCTGGTGACCCAGCGTGTTGTCCTAGTTTAGAATTGCTCCGAACCTACAAAATTCGTGATTCAAAAGCAGCCGTTGAACCGAAGGCTGCACCTAAAAAATAGAAGTCAGTCGGCGCTGATTGAACGTAATAAAAAATTAACAATCAACTTTACCAATAAGCGTATGGTAGACTGAGTTATCATTTTCCACTAGGTAGAGTTTATCACTCCCAATGTTTTGATAAGTTTTGCGGATATGGATGAATGCGACTTTTGTACACTCAACACTGCAAAGTTTCAAAAGTATGTTGCATCACTTTATGGGTAGTGCGATCGCGATTTGAAAATCTGGGCAGGTGAAGATTAAGCGATCAAGGAGCTTATGGAATTACTAGCTTTTGTTTATACGGCTGCCAATCACGAAGATTCCACACCTGATCCAGAGGTGACATTGTTGAATCAATCCCATCTCAAGGCTTCGGGTTCTACCTTAATGACGTTGGCAGGTGCGGCTGTGGTAGCAGCATCCGTCAGCAGTGGAAATGCAATGGCAGCAACCGCGTCTTATAGTGCGGGTGCATCTGGCGATGAAGTCGCTCACATTCAAAAAGCCCTAGGCATTCAAGCCGATGGCGCATATGGTGCCAAAACCGAAGCCTCGGTCACGGATTTTCAAGTGCGTCAAGGCTTAAAGCAAGTCGATGGGATTGTGGGGAAAGAAACTGCAACAGCTTTAGGATTAGACGAAAAATATAAGCCTGTAGATTGGGGCAAGGTTAACACCAACAGCGGCATTGGCTTAAATGTCCGCAGTGGTCCAGGGCTGGACTACCGACGGATTGGAGGGTTGGAAGAAGGCGAATCCCTCTATACCTACGGTGAGGTCGTTTCCTATGATCACTATGATTACAGTTGGCAGCGCGAGGCTGAAGGCGGATGGGTCGCTACAGAGTATGTAGACAACTACTATGAACCCACCAGCTACGAAGAAGTAAGTTATCACGAAGAAGATTGTTACGATGACTACTACTACAGCCCGTCTTCTTACAGCCATGGCGGTGGTCATGTTTCAACCAATACCGGAATTGGCTTAAACATTCGCTCTGGTCCAGGGTTACATTACAGCATCGAAGATGGCGCTTACGAAGGTGAGCATTTAGAAACAGTCAATGGAACTGTTTATCAAGATGGGTATGCTTGGGAAGAGCTTTCTGATGGTAGCTGGGTTGCTGCGGAGTATTTAGAGTAAGTTTCAAACCTGTTTAGGTTCTAAATAGGCTGAATTAATTAACAGGGATGTAGGATTTACTTCTATGTCCCTTAATTTTTAGGCTCCCCTGAGGAACGATTTTGCTGGAGAAATTCTTGAACCGCGTTCATGCTGGTGGCAAAACTGTTGCGATCGCCACCACCCCTCTCAGACTGCTTGGCAACTCCTTTGTTCACACCAATCATCTCACCTTGAGTGTTGAGCAACGGTCCACCAGAACTGCCCGGTTTCAGCAAGACATTGGACTCCAAATCCCCATTGGAGCGAATTTTGAGTAACTGCCCTTCAGTGAGAACTCCCGCCTGACCCAAAGGGCTACCGATCGCGCACACAGACTGACCCACTTTAGCAATTCGATTAGAAGTCAGCCGCACAATGGGTAGCAGTGTCTGAGTTTCAAGTTGAACCAGCGCTAAATCATTGCGGCGATCGGTGGCAAGCACTCGTCCATCGTAGCGATTACCCTCTAAGGTTTCGACATAGAGCGATCGCTGTCGTAAGCGACTCACCACATGATGATTAGTCAACACCAACCCATCAGAGCTAATAATGCTACCAGAACCAATCTCTCGCCCTGCATAAACCGTGACCACTGCGACCCCTGCCGACTTGCAGCCGATAGCGACTGAGGACTCAGCCGACAGAGAAGCTAGCACCCTATTGGATTCAGCCTGAACTGGATTATGAATATCCGCATCCGGTGAAACCGGGAAAATAGCAGACGGCAAGGAACGATAGGGCTGATCCAATCCCGACTCAGCCCACAACATTTTGCCAAAATCAGACGCGTCCTGAGTTGGCACAAAGACTGTAAACATACGGGCTGCCGACATCAGAGCCGCCGCCCAAAGTAAGCCTTTAAACTCCATTCAGCCTCAACCCGCAAAGAATAGTGCCATTGTATTAGAACAGCAGCTTCAATCTAACAATTTTTCATCGATCGCCAGCGACTTAGCCACCTTATTCTTTTGTAGACTTGCGATCTGAATTCATCTCCGACTTATGAAAAAGCCAGCGACTGGAGCGCTTTGGAATGGCAAGCCCATGGGTTTGGTGAAAATCTTCTAACACTTTGCGAGTTAGCCGCGTGGAAACTTGATGAACAATTTGGCTCAACAGGCGATCGCCTGTATTTTGAATCAGCGCTTTTGGTAACGCATGAATAAATCGAGGAAACTGAATCATTACCGTCAAATCTAACTGCCATTGAACACAGGTAATCACCGGAGCGACTCCGCGATCGCAGCGAGCCTCACCCTCAAACGGCACTTCCACAAGCTCCATCGCTGCCTGAAAATCAACCTCGTATCCCTCCGCACTGTATCCGGGCACAGGCACGGTCACAATCCGATAAATGCCTGCTTGCGGAGGCAGCAAATCTAGCCCAATCTTGGGTTCTACCTCATAGCCAAACGAACCAAAGCGACCAATTAATAAGGCGTAGCTGTTAGTGCCGATTGGCTCAACTTTCATAGGATCGGCGCATCGACGAAACCATTCATGATGCTGATCCAAGTAGTGGGCAACCGTGGGCGCATCAGCGCACAGTTCCATCCGATCTTTAAACTGGCTATTAAAACGAATTGGCTCATTCACAAGCTGAGCAGCATCCTTTGTAACTGAAACTGAATAGTCCGTGTTTGGTTGAACTGACGCAGTGTGGATTACGCCATTGGGCACTTCAGCAGGTTGTTCGGTATAAGGATATGACTGCATTCGCTTTGAATTCCTAAGTACTGATGAACAACTTTTCTTAGAGTTCCCTCATAAGCAGGATTTCTATCGAGTCAATGAAACACTATCTTAAACATAGCTAGCAGAAATTGGTGAGGCGATTTAAACTTTCTTTGTGCCAGCAGATTCTTTTGGGGCACTTAGCTATAAACCCGATTACCAGTAGCATCAATACTTAAAAAGTAGTGTAAAAAGTAAAGCCAATCATTGCTGCAATAAATCAGTAACATATCACTTTAGTTGAGGGTCTATTTATGAAAGCGTTTGTGGCGGGGGCAACAGGTGAGACTGGGCGCAGAATTGTGTTAGAGCTTCTTGAGCGGCAAATTCCAGTCCGAGCGTTGGTGCGCGAATTAGAATCCGCCCGCTCAATTTTGCCTGCGGAAGTAGAACTAGTCGTGGGAGACGTGCTAAAGCCAGAAACACTCAGTAACGCGATCGCTGATTGTACCGTGGTGCTATCTGCAACAGGCGCTCGTCCTGGGTTCGATCCAACAGGTCCCTATCGCGTTGATTATGAAGGCACCAAAAACTTAGTGAATGCGGCTAAAGCCAAGGGCATTGACCAATTCGTCATGGTGTCTTCCCTCTGCACCTCTCAGTTTTTTCATCCTTTGAATTTATTTTTTCTGATTTTAGTTTGGAAAAAACAGGGAGAAGAGTACTTGCAAGCCAGTGGAATCCCTTACACAATCGTGCGACCGGGCGGCTTAAAAAATGAGGATAACGCAGATGGCGTAGTCATGTCTGGCGCAGATACTTTATTTGAAGGCAGTATCCCTCGAACAAAAGTTGCTCAGACCTGTGTAGAAGCCCTATTTTCCCCGTCATCTCGCAATAAAGTTGTTGAAATTGTGGCAAAACCTGAGGTTTCATCACAACCCTATGACCAACTATTTGCGGGGGTTAAATGAGCAATTTTTTCTGTAAGGGTTTTATTACAGCAAGAAGCGATCGAGGGCTGACTTTAACTCCTGAATTTCCGTTTCAATACTGCCGTCACGAGCGGCACGGGCGATACATTCGGTCAAATGATCGTCCAAAATAATCCGTGCTACTCGGTCTAAGGCTCCGCGAACCGCTGCCACCTGCACCAGCACATCAGGGCAGGGACGATTTTCTTGTACCATGGCTTTAATGCCGCGAATATGACCCTCAATTCGAGACAATCGATTGACCACTTTCCGCAGTGACTCTTCGGTATGAAAATGGGGATGGCTTTTAGATGGATGCCCTTGATGACCACTCTCTTCAATTTCTACGTCATGGGTGTGAGGAAGGTTGGAAGTGGTCATGTAGATTGGAAAAAATGAACGTTATCTGTCGATTTTAGCCTAGGTATTCGTGGAAATCGCGCAGAAAACCTCTATCAAACGCATAGACAACCTCCCTAGGTCGGTAACCCCTACTTAGCCGTATCTCCTTGAAATGGATAGAACCATTCTAAGCCTGTCAAAATGATGAAAAGGTTTGGCAGTATTTGCTTGCGCTCAATAGTGGGCTGCCGATTCTTAATTTGAGCAATGTCGAAGGTATGGGATATGCATGTTGTCAACCTTTTTGAGTTTCTGCGTCGTTTTGCCTATCCGGCGATCGCCTTTGGAATGTCGGTTCTACTAATTTTCCAAACCTTGCCTAGTGCCTCTGCGGCAAGCTTGGAACCCGCACCCCTTAAACCAGTACGGGCGGTTGTGTTACCCAAAGCAGAAGTCAGTCAGGGCAGCTTTGTGGCGGCGGCAGTTAAAGCGGTCGGTGACTCTGTGGTGCGAATTGATACGGAACGCACGGTAACGCGGCAACGCTCCACTGACCCGATGATGGATGATCCTCTGTTTCGCCAGTTTTTTGGAGGCGATTACTATTCACAAATTCCTCGCGAAGAGCGGATGAGAGGGCAAGGATCGGGGTTTATTGTGGATCAAACTGGGGTGATTTTGACCAATGCCCATGTGGTGGACAAAGCCGATCGCGTTACCGTGACCCTGAAGGATGGGCGGGTTTTTGATGGCACAGTCAAAGGGGTTGATGAGGTGACTGACTTAGCCGTCGTTAAAATTGACGGTAAAGCATTGCCAGTTGCGCCTTTAGGCAATTCGGATAGTATTCAGGTAGGCGATTGGGCGATCGCAGTTGGCAATCCTTTAGGGTTAGACAACACGGTTACGTTAGGAATTGTTAGCACCCTGAAGCGTTCTAGCGCTCAAGTAGGGATTCCTGATAAACGCTTAGATTTTATTCAAACGGATGCTGCCATCAACCCAGGCAACTCTGGTGGTCCGTTGCTGAATGATCAAGGCGAGGTAATTGGCATTAATACCGCAATTCGAGCGGATGCGATGGGGATTGGCTTTGCGATTCCAATCAACAAGGCGAAGGATATTGAAATCCGTTTGGCGAAGGGAGAACGGATTACCCATCCTTATTTAGGTGTGCAAATGACGACTCTCACGCCGGAATTGGCGAAGCAGAATAATACTGATCCCAATTCAGCCTTTTTGGTGCCCGAAGTCAAGGGCGTTGTTGTGGTGCGCGTGTTGCCAAATACTCCAGCCGAAAAAGCAGGATTGCGTCGAGGCGATGTGGTGACGAATATTGATGGAAACGCGATCGCAACGGCTGAACAGCTACAGCAACTAGTGGAAAATAGTCAAATTGGGCAAACACTTAAACTCCAGGTGCAACGCGGCAACTTGAGTAAACAGCTATCCGTGAAGACGGCTGAATTAGATAACGCTGCTTAGTTAAAATACTGTCAACTTACAGAAAGCACTTGATAAGCGGAACCTCAGTCACTTTAGTGATAAGAGGAGAGTGATTTCTCTTTTTTTTACTGCTGCGGAAGAGAAATAGTCAAAATCGAGATGCCGCCGATTGCGCCGACGGTGACCAGAGTAGAGCGCTATGGTGGTAGTCACCCTAAATGTGGAGCACACCAGATTTCAGCAGTTGCCCTAGGCATGGAACCAGGCGGCTCGTTTGGGCATCGCATCGCTGCGTTAGTGACGTTTGATTGGGGCAGAGATCTCTTTGCGGCGGTGCGTTCTGTGGTCAATCCGGGAAAACGACAGGGTTTATCTGCTTTTGAATCTATCCTGGCTGCCCTGAATCCCCTGGAATCTCTATTCCCTTTGAGTTGAGCGATTACCAATATTCTTCACGCACTACTCCTATGACTCCTATCGAATTAATGCCACCGCCACTGCAAACGACTGACACTGCGGCAAAATTAGCGGTACTGCGATCGCACTGTGCCGATCATGCGTTAGATGCCTACCTAATTCCTTCAGCAGACGAGCATTTGAACGAATACTTGCCAGAGATTAAGCAGCGGCGCAAGTGGGCAAGCGGCTTTACGGGATCATCCGGCGATTTTTTGGTAGGGCAAACTCAGGCGTGGGTGTTTGTCGATTCTCGCTACTATGAGCAAGCCGGGTTAGAAGTGGATACTGATCTAATTCAGGTGTCTAAAGTGGGATTGGATGACCACAAAACCTTAGAAGAAGTGGTGGAAGAGTGGGGGCGAGAGGCGACCAAAGCAGGGAAGGCACTGCGACTGGGTTATGACCCGTTTACGCTGTCTATCAGTCAGTTTCGCGAGTTTCACAAAAAGGTGGAATCTTGGGGTGTGGTGCTGGTGCCGATCGCCACGAATCTCGTGGATCAAGTGCGATCTCAAACTCCCTGGGCAAACGAAAGCCTTCCTGTCTACGCCGATTCGCCGCTATTTGCCTTGTCAGATGAGCAAACCGGGGAAGCGATCGCCCCAAAGCTGGCGCGCACCCGCGAAAAGATGGAAAAGGCAAACGCCCAGATTTTACCCCTGACGAAACTGGATCAAATTGCGTGGTTGTTTAACTTACGCGGTTGGGATGTGTCTTATAATCCGGTGTTCATTGCCTACGCGATCATTACGAGGGAGCAAGCGTTTCTGTTCACGAACGAACACCGGATTGAACCCGCTTTGCAGCAGCAGCTTACGCAATATCTGACGCTGCTGCCCTACGCCGACTATGTGCCCACTCTGCGATCGCTGCTCACACTCAATAGTCGTGTGTTAATTGCTCCCCAACACACCACCATGGGCACCTACCAAATTTTGAAACCCGCACCGGGACAACCCCGCTGCAAAATTGTGGAGATGGCAAACCCGATTGAGGAAATGAAGGCGCGTAAGAATGCGATCGAAATCGCCCAGATGCAGCAGGCAAACCTGAAAGCCAGTCGTGCCAAAACCCGGACGATGAAATGGTTGGTCGATCAGCTTGAAACCGGAAATCCCCTGACTGAGGCTGATGTTGCTGCCACGATTGAGGGCTTTTACAAGGAAGAAGCAGATTTTCAAGGGTTGAGCTTCAACACGATCGCCGGCAGTGGCAGCAATAGTTCCATCGTTCACTACGGCACTCCCAATCCCCAAAAGGTGTTGCAGTCAGGAGAACTGCTACTCCTAGACTCTGGCGCTCAATATGCCGCTGGCACCACAGATGATACTCGCACTTTCGCTATTGGCACTCCTACCCCAGAGCAAATCGAACGCTATACCGAAGTGCTGAAGGCACACATTAATTGCGCCATGCAGCAGTTTCCGAAAGGCACCACAGGCGCACAACTAGACGGGATTACGCGATCAACTTTGTGGCATGCTGGACTGGATTATGGACATGGCACCGGACACGGCGTTGGCGCATTCCTCAATGTGCATGAGGGCCCCAACGGCATCAGCAAGCGTGTTAGCCAAACTCTGGAACCGGGCATGATCACTAGCATTGAACCGGGCTTCTATCAACCCGGCTGGGGCGGCATTCGGATTGAAAATCTGTATGCGATCGTGGAAATCCCCCAGGAAAAGAAAGATGACTCCGATAAAGCTACAACGCCTTGGTATGGCTTCGAGTCCCTCACCTACATTCCCTTCGACAATCGCCTGATCGACTTGACCCGCCTCGATTCCCGCCAACGCGCTTGGCTAGATCGCTACTATCACGCCATTCTCGCCAAACTCGCCCCTACCCTTCGTCCCACTGATGCCGACTGGCTCAAGCAAACTTGCACCTTATAAAAAAGAAGCATTAGGCATTTTTCCTATCCTACAGATAAACTTCTGTGAATTTTGGTTTTGTTTATTTTTCTTTTGTGTGAATCATTCTAGATGGGGAATCCTATTTGTTAAGAGGCATAGCCCAAACCTAAAAAGATACTTTGATAACGAGATATTTTGATTAACTCAGCGTGCTTAGATTTCTTAGCGACCATTACTCCTGAAAGTAGCGAATCGGACATAGAACATAAGATTATTGTCCCTTTGCTGCATCTACTTGGATATTCCAATGAAGATTGGCAAACTCAAGTAGGAGTTGATAATTCAAAAATCGATTTTTTGATTAGCTTCAAGGCGGCTAAAGACTACAGTGCAGCCTATCTTGTGATTGAAACAAAATCACCCAAAAAAAATCTGGAGAATTCTGTTTGGCAAATTAACGAGTATATGCGTAAAACTGAAGCAGTTTTAGGACTTCTAACAAACGGATATACCTTCTACTTGCTATGTAATCACCAAGGCAAAATATCAAAGCTTGCTGAATATTCAAAGGTGGATTTATCTCTTAATCTAACTGTAGAAGACCATTTGTTTTACAAAATTTTGGGTAAAAAAACTCTTTTGATTTTCTCCAAAGAGATGAGAAGAAATCAACTGAGTATAAAAACAAAATTCCTATCAATTATTTCTAAAGCTTTGTTAGGAACAGATCAAGCTAAACTGCTCATAGGTAAAGAAAATTTTGATCCTGAAATAGGGCGAGATATAAGCAGGAGTCCTGTTCAATCTAAAGCGATCGCTAAGACAAAGATTATCACTGTCTTTAACAACAAGGGCGGAGTGGGTAAAACTACTACTACCATTAATGTTGCTGCTGCACTGAGCAAGTTAGGGAAAAAGGTTTTATTAATTGATGTTGATCCACAGGCAAACCTAACACTAGGGCTAGGAATTGATCCGCTTGACGATGTAGAGAAACGAGGAAGAAAAGATGTTTCCCATCTGTTGGTTGAGCCACGAGTCACTCTGGAACAGGTCATTATTAAAAAATATTGGGATGATATTAGTTTAGATATTGTTCCCTCTCATATTCGATTAAGTGATATGGAGGCAACTTTGATAATGACTCCAGATATTGATCAAGTTCTAGCTAAAAAAATAAACAGGTATGTTGACGAGTATGACTATATTCTGATTGATCCACCGCCCTCTTTTGGCAAGGCGAATAGTATTGCATTGATGGCATCTTCAGGCATTTTGATTCCAACTCAACTATCCTCATATCCCATTCGAGCTTTAGAATATGTTGTCGGTAGAGCGATCGCAATTAATCATTTGAGAGAAGAAGCACTTCCAATTTTGGGGATTACTGTCAGTATGTATAACAGGGCTTCTACTAAACTTTCCTTAGCAATGACCGCAGAAATTAAAAAGGTTTTACAGAAAATTCCGGGTGGTTCTAACGTTGAAGTTTTTCCAGAAAGTAGCTGGATTCCTAATCTTTCTATTATTTCTACCACTCCTAATAAAGGCTACCCAATCTGTTTTGCTGAATTTGATCACGAATTAGGGCATCGAGAGAAAGAAGCGGCGCAGGATGCTTTTAACTGCTACACAAATTTGGCAAACCATTTGATCAAAACAACAAATAGAGATGGCTGAGAATGGATGAGCTAGAACGGCAAAAGAAGATTGTTGAGTATCTACAGATTAAATCGACGAGTCATGGTCAGGTTTATACTTTTCAAATGGCAGTGCCGCCTTCTACATCCACAAAAATTGATCCTGAAAGGTTTGAGGCAATTAGCCACAGCTTAGCTCAGCAAGGAACAAACTTAGTTTCGCTGATTGTTCGCCGCACGAAAGCGTACAGCGAAGAAGAAGAATATGAGGTAGTTTATGGAGTAGATTGGTACTTAGTTGCCAAAGAAATTGGAATCGAAAAATTGTGGGTTTGGGTCTTTGATATGACCGATGAAGAAGCTCAAATTGCTCAACAAGAAATGGAGCTACTTGCAGGGAAAAGTGAGGCTTTTGTTCTTGTTTCAGTCAAACAAATTGAGCGATCGCTAAAACAATTTGAGGCATCCATTGAGAGTAAGTTAGAAAATAAACTAGACGAACTTTTTGCCAAAATTGACCAACTTCAATCAGCCATTACAAACCAACTTCAAGAAAAAACAGACTTGGCTATATCTGAACAGACAACATTAGTAGAACCGTCTTCCTACTCAAGAGAAGAGCTTAATCTAATGCCCATAAGTAAGCTCAAGCCTATTGCTAAACGAAAGGGTTTGAAGCGTTACTCAAACTGGAGAAAAGATAAGCTCATTGATGCAATTATCAATGCTGGCTAATAGGGCGATCGCCAATGCATTGGCTAGACCGCTACTATCACGCCATTCTCACCAAACTCAGCCCCACCGATGCGGAATGGTTAAGAGCATTTGTACGCTTTAACTCAAATTTTCTTACAAAAACCGCTAACTTACTTTACTAAACGGAAGATACAGAACATGAGGTTTGCGTTTGCTAACAGGCTCTTGCTTGCCGAGTTTCTCCTTCTGGTATTCCAGCCAATTTAGCGTGTCTATTTGATCAGAATAGTATTTTTGAACGAAATCAATAAAGTCATCAATCGTACAAGGCTTTTGGCATCCACCCATGTAATTGATGTGAAATTGATCATGGACTTCACACGCTAACGTAATTAGGTTGTCTTCCATATCCGCAAGGAGTGGATACTCATTTTGAGAATATAAATGATGAGCCGATAGCTTTAGCTGATTAACTCTATTATTTTTCTGTCTAGTTAGACGGCAAGTGCTTCTATCGCGTTTCTTTGCTCTTGTCATTGCAGAGGAAATTCTTTTTTCTCGGTTTTTAATCTGCTCAACAATATCCTCAATCTGAGGTTTGATTACTTCACCAACCTCTTTGCATTCTTCCTTACGATTTTTCTTTGTTTGGCATTCATGAAAAGCTTGAGCAAGCTTAGCAATTCCTTCTAGTGAGAAATAGAGTCCATCATCAATAAAGTTCTCAGAGTCTTGACCTTCGATAAGCGGAAACTTTGTCTTCTGAGTATGTTCAGCCATTTTTGTAAGGTAGTCAGACCGAGTTCCAAAAATTGCCACCGCGTCAGAGCGCGAAATCCAAAATCTATTGTTTCGCTTCACTAAAGACGATGAATTTTCTAGAATTTTACGTCTAATAAAGCTTTGACGGATCTTTGCTTTAGTGTGAAAAATCCACTCGCTGAGAAGATCCCAAAATCCTGGCTTTTTAGTTGCTTCTAGATAACGGGCAATGGCATAGGCTCCCGATTCCGTATATTCCCGCAGACCCGTGGATGCAATAACGACCTTATAGTCTTTTCCTTCAAGCAATTCCCACTCATCATCGGCATCGGCATCAAAGAATGTTTCAAGATCAATCAAATCTTGATCTGTGATGTTGAGTGTCTTAATTAGGTCTTTACTAGTGATATAAACTTTTGCCATGGCTAAAACTTTTGGGTGAGACTTTTATAAAAAACAGTCAAGCGATTGAATATTTCTGCATCCCCTGTAGATGAGTTATCTGGGTGATAAATCTTACTCAGTTGGTGATAGGCAGATTTGATATCTTCAGTGGTAGAAGTTTTTGGATCTAATCCAAAGGCTCGCCAAGGCATATCGTATTTAAAGATGTTGATTCCATTGATGCAGCCATGCCCTTCTTCATTAGCTTCATTGGGTAGAACATCAATAAACTTGCGGTACAGCATCTCCCAACCTGCATTCTTTCTTAAGTCAAGGTTTTCTATACTGGATGTAGCCAGTTGAAAGCCACTCGATTTTTTGAGTTCTTTTGCGTCTTTTACATCAAAGTGGTTAAAGACCGATTCTTTAAGTTGCTTGCCAGTGAGCGGCTTTATGGGCTTTAGCTTGGGGTCTTTCTTTTTGAAATTTTCAATAGTAAAACCTGCAAACTTCTCAAGTACATCCGCACTTATTCCATGCGTCTCTGCAAGTAAAGCAATTTCATCCTGTATTAATTTGTTCAGGATTGTCTGAGGCATACGCACTCCTATGTCGCTAATATTTTTCGCTGCCATCTAGGGTTATAAACGAAGTTAAGTGCTTAATCTTTTCAATCTCTACGTTAGAGTTCCCAAGTTTTCCGGCAATCAACAGAATCAAAGAACGTTTTTATAACTTAGGTTTAAACCTTAAAGAGGATGCATCCTCAAATTGGGTTGCATCCTCAAATTCAAAATATGTTTTTTGAGAAACAGAGCTAAGCCGAATTAACAGCCGCCTTCATCCATGCGGCTAATTAGGTCGCTGCGTACCCAGCCTTGAGCGCCAGAGGGAAACTGGACAAAGTGCCAAACGTAGCCGTCATTGGTATTTTTTTGGTTTAGCAGTTGCACCACATCGCCTTGCACTCCGTAGTGAGGAGAGGTAGCTGAAGTGGATGGATTAGCTCGAACATTGATGCGATCTCCCACGTTTCCTGCCAACACACCATACTCCGCCATGCCTTCGCTATATCGAACAAAATCGCCGCGCACCCAACCCTTAGCACCCGAAGAAAATTGCACATAGTTCCACATTGCGCGATCGCTTCCCAGCATGGAGCGTGTCACCTCGACGCGATCGCCTGCCAAACCATAATGAGCACGAGCAGACGCGATCGTAGGTGAAGAGCGTACATTAATCTGACTGCCAGACTCTTGAGCAACCAGCGTGGCAGGGCGCGCAAACGAAGGTGAAGCAATGCTAGTGGTTGCAATTGCAGCAAAGGCAGAAAACAGAAGGTGAAGTGCTTTCATAACGATTTTTTGGGATTGGTAATTGGGCTACTTTTTACTTCAACCACCCTCTAGATTTTTCCCAAAAAAATAGCCGCGGTTCTGAGAATTTCTAGATTCTCAGAACTTCTCAACCCTTGAATGAAGAAGCATCTGGCATACTGAAGGCATAAGCCTTTTGTTAAAATTTCTTATGTTTGGCACTTTTCAACACAGCAGCCTCCGCATCGAAATTCCTGCCAGCGAACAGGCGTTACGGCAAGGATTGTTGCACACGGCAAATCTGCAAAAATGGCTTTTTCCACAGCGGCTCTCTGTGGGTTTGCCAGAAGAACTCATTGAAGGATTAACGTTTACAAGTTGGTTGGGTCCCGTGGCAGTGCAGCATCAGGTTGCTCAATTGGAATCTAACAGCCTACGACTGCTGTTAAGCCAAGGCATTGATGGCTTTCATGAATGGCACTGGGGCGAAGGTTGGGTGCAGTCTCGGATTGAGGGAGTTTCTCTGCTGCCGCTCAACTTAGGACAAACCATTAGCCTGGTACGTCTAGGGCAATTCCTGGTTGCCACGCATCCGCAAGCGAACTGATTCAGCATGGGAATGTAGCCCTTCTGCCGTTGCCAACGCGTCGATCGCCCCGGCAACTTTTTCCAGCGCTGTTTGTGAATATTGCACTAGGCTGGAATGTTTCAGGAACGTTTCCACGCTCAAAGCAGAGGCATACCGAGCCGCCCCAGAAGTGGGCAGGGTATGATTCGGACCTGCTAGGTAATCCCCAACGGCTTCTGGAGTAGAAGATCCTAAGAAAATTGCGCCAGCGTGACGAATTTTATCAAGCAAGCCCCAGGGATCAACCACTTCCAGTTCTAAATGTTCTGGGGCAAACTCATTAGACAGTTCTGCCGCTACATCTAAGGATTCCACCACTACGACCAAGCCATAATGGGCGATCGCTTTTTCTGTCAAAAGACGACGCGGATGATCGACTAACTGCCGTTCCACTTCATCCACAACTTTTCGCGCCAGCACCGAATCATCAGTTAATAGAATAGAAGCTGCCATTTGGTCATGCTCAGCTTGCGCCAGCATATCTGCCGCCACATAGACCGGATTGGCGCTCTTATCGGCGATGATCAATACTTCGGATGGACCGGCGAGAGAATCGATCCCCACGGTGCCATAAACCAGTTTTTTCGCCAAGGTGACGTAAATATTACCGGGTCCAGTGATCACATCCACTTTTGGAATCGTTTCGGTTCCATAGGCAAGCGCCGCGATCGCCTGTGCCCCGCCTACACGATAAATTTCCTCAACTCCTGCTTCTTGGGCTGCAACTAAAACGGCTGGACTAATGCCAGTCTCTCCACCAGGAGGAGTCACCATGACAATACGAGGAACCTTCGCCACTTTTGCCGGAATCGCATTCATAATCACCGTGCTGGGGTAGGAAGCCTGCCCACCCGGAACATAAATACCTGCGAGATCGACCGGGGTGTACCGCTTTCCTAGCACCACTTCATTCTCACCAAAATGAACCCAGCTTTTTGGAATCCGCTGGCGATGAAATGCTTCAACTTGCCGACACGCAAGCTGAATGGCATCTAGCAATTCTTTAGAAACCTGTTGATAAGCAGCATCTAGTTCTGAGCCGCTAACCCGCAAGTCGTCAGATTTTAGATCCCGACGATCGAACTCTAAGGTGTAATGTAACAGGGCGCGATCGCCCTGACGTTTCACTGCTTGAAGCACTTCCCGCACCGTTGACTCTTTATGAGTAACTTGGTCATCGTGGGTGCGGTCACAGATACGCCGTAGTTCAGATCGTGCCTCGGTTCGCTGAGTAATAATTCGCAGCATGGAAGTCGGAATGCCATCTTAAAAAGTTGTCTGACGAGAACAGATTTCTGAAAGTTCTTACTCATTCAGTCAGAAAGTGGATGCGCCCATCCTCGTTACTCTAGCTTAACCTGGATTTTTAGGAGATTGGGCGGTTGAACACAGGAGATGTTATAGTTATTCTTCGAGTATTTGTCAGATTCTTCTGATAATGTTTCGATAGGTAGTAGAGTTTTTAGGATTTACTGTGGCTAACATCAAGTCTGCCATTAAGCGCGTAGAAATCGCTGAGCGCAATCGGCTTCGGAACAAAAGCTATAAGTCTTCTGTTAAGACATTCGTGAAAAAATGCTTTGCTGCTGTGAGTAGTCATGCTGCCAGCCCAACGCCTGCATCTGAGCAAGAAGTTCAGGCAAGTTTAGCCTCTGCCTACAGTCATATTGACAAGGCTGTCAAAAGAGGCGCATTGCACTCGAATACGGCAGCCCGTAAAAAATCTAGCTTGATGCGGGCAGTTAAAGGTCTTGAACCCAAGCAATCAACAGAGTCTTGAAATCAATAAAGTCTGGAAGTTTTACTTACTTGTAGCCAAAGCGAACTTGCAGGTTAACGCTACTTGAATTTCTGAACTATTTAATTGGTTCTCTCAGCTTAAACCTACATCGAAACTAGCGTCGATCCATTTGATTGTCTTCTAAATGCAACTTGTTGACACTCATGTTCATATTAATTTTGAGGCGTTTCAGCAAGATTTGGACGAGGTAGCCAAGCGTTGGCGAGAAGCCAACATTGTTCATCTTATCCACTCTTGCGTGGAACCGTCAGAGTTTAAGGGGATTCAAGCAATCGCAGATCGCTTTCCTGAAGTGTTTTTTGCAGTTGGCTTGCATCCTTTAGATGTAGAAGATAAGTGGACTGACCAGATAGCTAGCGAAATTTTTCAGTTAGCAAGCTCTGATAGACGAGTGGTGGCAATTGGCGAGACGGGTCTAGATTTTTTCAAGGCGCAGAATTCAGAGCGGCAACTCCAAGCGTTAGACCAACAGTTGGCGATCGCTCAGCGGCTAGATTTACCAGTTATCATTCACTGCCGCGATGCAGCAGTAGTGATGGCTGACCATCTCCGCAACTTTTGGGAGCAGCACGGTTCCGTTCGGGGCGTAATGCATTGCTGGGGAGGAACGCCAGAAGAAACTCAACGGTTTTTAGACTTAGGTTTCTTTATTAGCTTTAGCGGCACGGTCACCTTTAAAAAAGCGACTCAAATTCATGAGTCTGCTCAAATGGTGCCCAGCGATCGCTTACTCATTGAAACTGATTGTCCTTTCTTAGCACCTGTCCCTCACCGGGGCAAGCGGAATGAACCTGCAAACGTTCGGCATGTTGCTGAGAGAGTTGCTCTGTTACGCAATATTTCAGTTGATCAGCTTGCAACCCAAACAACTCACAACGCTCATCAACTATTTCGTCTACCCCCTTTAGTCGATTTGGCAAGCTAAATTCAAGCTTTTTACCGAATCCTGGCAATCTTCGCTTTACTCGGTTGACGACATTACATATTTTTGCTACTCAACTCCCATTTTTTGCAAAATCGAGGCATAATGAAAGGAAATATTAATATATCAACAGTGGGAAACCCTTGAAACAACCTCGACATTGGGTGGTCACGACCCATCGTCTCTTAAATATTCCCGTATTTGCATCACCTAGTTTTTAGATGAGCTTAGCCCTACAGCCGTATTCAGCTTCACAGACAGACAGTTTCTACAAGTCAGCGGTCTAATCACTATGAACTTTGTGGCAGCTTCAGAATTCCTTAGGCATTTGAGTATCTACATCTTTGGTTTTCCTAGCTCTGGTCGTTAAAGAGCTACTCGTTATGAGTAGCTCAATTCATATTGTTTATTGACTTTTTGGTGAGCAATCATCTATAATCCATCACTCGCGCTGGGCATACCCCTTCTGAAGACAACGCATGACTGAATACACCACACCCGCTTTCACCCTGCCTGATTTGGTTGAAATTCAGCGGGAAAGCTTCCGCTGGTTTCTTGAAGAAGGTTTAATTGAAGAATTAGACAGCTTCTCCCCCATTACAGATTACACCGGAAAGTTAGAGCTTCACTTTGTTGGTAAGGACTATAAGCTAAAACGACCCAAGTATGATGTTGATGAGGCGAAAAGACGGGACAGCACCTACGCCGTTCAAATGTATGTTCCTACTCGGTTAATCAATAAAGAAACTGGGGAAATTAAGGAACAAGAAGTATTTATTGGCGATTTGCCATTGATGACAGATCGCGGCACCTTCATCATCAACGGGGCAGAACGAGTTATTGTCAACCAGATTGTGCGTAGCCCTGGGGTTTACTATAAATCTGAAACAGACAAAAACGGACGACGCACCTACAACGCCAGTCTGATTCCTAACCGAGGTGCTTGGCTAAAGTTTGAAACAGACAAAAATGATTTGGTCTGGGTTCGCATCGATAAAACCCGTAAACTCTCTGCACAGGTACTTCTGAAAGCCCTGGGTTTGAGCGATGGTGAAATTTTTGATTCCTTACGCCATCCTGAATATTTTCAAAAAACGATCGACAAAGAAGGGCAATACGGCGAAGAAGAAGCCCTCATGGAATTGTATCGGAAGTTGCGTCCCGGTGAGCCTCCCACGGTTTCCGGCGGTCAGCAATTACTTGACTCTCGATTCTTCGATCCGAAGCGTTATGACTTGGGCAAAGTAGGGCGCTATAAGCTGAATCGCAAGCTGCGTTTGAATGTGCCTGAAGTGATGCGGGTATTAACACCACAGGATATTTTGTCGGCGATCGACTATCTGATCAATCTAGAATTTGACATCGGCAGTATTGACGATATTGATCACCTTGGCAATCGACGAGTTCGGTCAGTGGGCGAACTCCTACAGAACCAAGTGCGGGTTGGATTAAACCGCTTAGAGCGGATTATTCGGGAACGTATGACGGTTTCCGACGCAGATTCACTTACCCCGGCATCCCTAGTCAATCCGAAACCATTAGTGGCAGCAATTAAGGAATTTTTTGGTTCCTCTCAACTCTCACAGTTTATGGATCAAACCAACCCCTTAGCGGAATTGACTCATAAACGTCGTTTGAGTGCCCTTGGTCCAGGCGGCTTAACCCGTGAGCGTGCTGGATTTGCAGTTCGAGATATTCATCCGTCTCACTATGGGCGTATTTGCCCGATTGAAACGCCTGAAGGTCCCAATGCTGGCTTGATTGGTTCTTTGGCAACCCATGCGCGGGTCAATGCTTACGGGTTTATCGAAACGCCCTTTTGCAAAGTTGAGAACGGGCGAGTTTGCCAAGACATCGCAGCCGCATATATGACAGCGGACGAGGAAGATGATCTGCGCGTTGCAGCGGGCGATGTGCCAATGGATGAGACGGGTCTAATTCTAGGCGACGAAGTTCCGATTCGGTATCGTCAAGAGTTCACGACAGCCACGCCTGACGAAATTGATTATGTTGCGGTCTCTCCAGTACAAATCATCTCAGTTGCCACCTCATTAATTCCCTTTTTGGAACATGATGATGCTAACCGAGCGCTGATGGGATCAAACATGCAGCGGCAAGCAGTCCCCTTATTGCGTCCTGAGCGTCCGTTAGTCGGAACGGGTTTAGAAGCTCAAGCCGCTAGAGACTCTGGCATGGTGATTGTCAGTCGAACGGATGGAGAAGTGATCTTTGTCTCAGCCGATCGCATTCGGGTTCGCGATCCCCACGGTCGAGAGATTGAGTACCAAGTGCAGAAATATCAGCGGTCTAACCAAGATACTTGCTTGAACCAGCGACCCATCGTGTTTCTGGGCGATCGCGTGATTGCCGGACAAATTTTGGCAGACGGTTCCGCAACCGAATCAGGTGAATTGGCGCTGGGACAAAACATCCTCGTTGCCTATATGCCTTGGGAAGGCTACAACTACGAAGATGCGATCCTGATCAGTGAGCGCTTAGTCTTCAACGACATCTACACCTCGATCCATATTGAAAAGTATGAGATTGAAGCGCGTCAAACGAAGCTAGGACCCGAAGAAATCACCCGTGAAATTCCTAACGTGGGCGAAGACGCTCTGCGTCAATTAGATGAAACTGGCATTATTCGCATCGGTGCTTGGGTTCAGCAAAGCGACATTCTGGTGGGCAAAGTGACCCCTAAAGGGGAATCGGATCAGCCGCCGGAAGAAAAACTACTGCGGGCAATTTTCGGCGAAAAAGCCAGAGATGTGCGGGATAACTCTCTGCGGGTTCCTAACGGTGAAAAAGGTCGCGTTGTGGATGTACGGGTGTTTACACGGGAGCAAGGAGACGAACTGCCTCCGGGTGCAAACATGGTCGTTCGCGTCTATGTGGCTCAAAAACGTAAGATCCAAGTGGGCGATAAGATGGCGGGTCGGCATGGCAATAAAGGGATCATTTCCCGGATTCTGCCGATCGAAGATATGCCTTACCTCCCCGATGGCACGCCGATTGACATTGTGCTAAATCCTCTAGGTGTACCTTCGCGGATGAACGTTGGTCAAGTTTACGAATGCCTGCTCGGTTGGGCAGCAGAAAACTTGGGTGTCCGCTTCAAAGTGATTCCCTTCGATGAAATGCACGGGGAAGAAAAATCGCGTGAAACCGTACATTCCAAACTCCAAGAAGGGTCGGATTACAGAGGGGAAGACTGGGTATTTAATCCTGAAGATCCCGGTAAAATCCAAACCTATGATGGTCGCACTGGAGAACCCTTTGATCGGGCAGTCACAGTCGGCGTAGCGTATATGTTGAAACTGGTTCACCTAGTGGATGACAAGATTCACGCTCGTTCCACTGGACCTTACTCTCTGGTGACGCAGCAGCCTCTGGGGGGCAAAGCGCAACAGGGCGGTCAAAGGTTTGGAGAGATGGAAGTGTGGGCGTTGGAAGCGTTTGGAGCCGCTTACATTCTGCAAGAGTTGCTCACTGTCAAGTCCGACGATATGCAGGGACGCAATGAAGCGCTAAATGCGATCGTCAAAGGCAAAGCGATTCCTCGACCGGGTACTCCAGAGTCTTTCAAAGTACTGATGCGTGAACTTCAATCCCTTTGTTTAGATGTGGCGGTGCATAAGCTAGATACTCGCGAAGACGGCACCAGTCGTGATTCTGAGGTAGATCTGATGGCAGATGTAAGTACTCGACGAGCGCCCTCTCGACCCACTTATGAATCCATTTCTAGAGATGAAATGGACGAAAACGACTAATAGCATCAAGGGATGAGGGAAAAGCGCGATCGCATCTTCTTCTCATCCCACTCTCAATTTTTCTTGCCACAACCCGATCTTGATGAGGAATAACGCACGATGCCGAAGCTAGAGCAGCGGTTTGACTACGTAAAAATTGGTCTGGCATCTCCAGAACGAATTCGCCAATGGGGCGAACGAACTCTACCCAACGGTCAAGCCGTAGGTGAAGTCACGAAGCCAGAAACGATTAACTATCGAACACTCAAGCCAGAAATGGATGGGCTGTTTTGCGAACGGATTTTTGGACCCGCGAAAGACTGGGAATGTCATTGTGGCAAATACAAGCGTGTGCGGCATCGCGGCATTGTTTGTGAGCGCTGCGGTGTAGAAGTCACCGAGTCTCGCGTTCGCCGCCATCGCATGGGCTATATCAAACTAGCAGCTCCCGTTGCCCATGTTTGGTACTTGAAAGGGATTCCGAGCTACATGGCAATTTTGCTGGACATGCCCCTGCGCGATGTGGAGCAAATCGTTTATTTCAACGCCTATGTGGTGCTAGATGCTGGCAACGCAGAAAACCTGTCCTACAAGCAACTCCTGACGGAAGACCAATGGATCGAAATTGAGGATCAGCTTTACAGCGAAGACTCTCAGTTGACAGGAGTTGAGGTTGGCATTGGGGCAGAAGCTTTACAACGATTGTTGCAAGACATCAACTTAGAAGAAGAAGCTGAAAAGCTGCGGGAAGAAATTGCCGCTTCTAAAGGACAAAAGCGAGCAAAGCTAATCAAACGCCTACGGGTGATTGATAACTTTATCGCGACTGGTTCTCAAACTGATTGGATGGTCTTGACGGTGATTCCCGTGATTCCACCCGATTTACGTCCCATGGTGCAGCTAGATGGTGGGCGGTTTGCGACCTCTGACTTGAATGACCTCTATCGGCGGGTGATCAACCGTAACAATCGATTGGCGCGTCTGCAAGAGATTTTGGCACCTGAAATCATCGTCCGTAATGAAAAACGGATGTTGCAGGAAGCGGTAGACGCTTTGATCGATAACGGACGGCGCGGTCGTACAGTGGTGGGTGCAAATAATCGTCCCCTTAAATCTCTTTCAGACATTATTGAAGGGAAGCAGGGTCGTTTCCGGCAAAACCTCCTGGGCAAACGGGTAGACTACTCCGGTCGTTCGGTGATTGTAGTCGGTCCCAAGCTGAAGATTCATCAGTGCGGCTTGCCTAGAGAAATGGCGATCGAGTTGTTTCAGCCCTTCGTCATCCATCGGTTGATCCGGCAGGGGTTAGTCAATAACATCAAAGCTGCCAAAAAACTGATCCAGCGCAACGATCCGACGGTATGGGATGTTTTAGAAGATGTGATTGAAGGGCACCCCGTCATGTTGAACCGGGCACCCACGCTTCACCGCTTGGGGATTCAAGCCTTTGAACCCGTTTTGGTCGAGGGACGAGCGATCCAACTGCATCCATTGGTGTGTCCAGCATTTAACGCTGACTTTGATGGGGATCAAATGGCGGTTCATGTGCCTTTATCAATTGAGGCTCAAGCTGAAGCTCGATTATTGATGCTGGCATCCAATAACATCTTGTCGCCTGCAACAGGTCGCCCCATTATCACTCCTAGCCAAGATATGGTGTTGGGCTGCTATTACCTGACTGCGGAAAATCCCGATACTCAAGGGAACGGCGATCGCTACTTCTACAACTTGGAAGACGCGATCGTGGCGTATGACCAGAAACAAGTCGCGATTCACGCCTATGTTTGGGTTCGCTTTGATGGAGAAGTTGACAGTGATGAACCTGACAACGAGGTTTTGGAGGAAAGCACGTCTCCAGATGGTGTGGTAACTAAGCTCTACAAACACCGCCGTGTGCGAATTGATGCAGAAGGTAACTTACTTTCCCAATATGTTCGCACCACTCCGGGGCGCATTATCTTCAACAAGACTATTCATGATGCCTTAGCAGTCTAAACAGACTTTAGGGGTTGGCGATCGCGTCCAGCCCCACCCGTAATTTCCAAATTCAATATTTTGTTCATGGCACAGGCGGACTTAAACATGGCAGAGCGCAACGAACAACCCCTCTTTCGGAATTACGTCGTTAATAAGAAAGAGCTAACGAAGCTAATTTCTTGGGCATTTACGAATTACGGTACTGCACGCACCGCTCAAATGGCAGACATGGTCAAGGATATGGGCTTTAAGTTTGCCACTCGTGCAGGGGTGTCGATCAGTGTGGATGATTTGCAGGTTCCTCCCACTAAACGTAAACTGCTAGATGCAGCGCAAGAAACCATTCGGGCAACTGAAGAGAAATACACTCGCGGCGAAATCACCGAAGTGGAACGATTCCAAAAGGTGATTGATACTTGGAACGGCACCAACGAAGAATTGAAAGATGAAGTCGTTAAAAACTTTAAATCTAACAACCCTCTAAACTCCGTCTATATGATGGCGTTTTCCGGGGCACGGGGCAACATTTCCCAAGTTCGTCAGTTGGTGGGAATGCGGGGTCTCATGTCAAACCCGCAAGGTGAAATCATTGACTTGCCGATTAAAACCAACTTCCGGGAAGGGCTAACCGTAACAGAGTATATCATCTCATCCTACGGTGCCCGAAAAGGGCTAGTAGACACCGCTTTGCGAACCGCAGACTCTGGCTACCTGACTCGCCGTCTAGTCGATGTTTCTCAAGACGTAATCATTCGGGAATTGGACTGCGGTACTGAGCGCGGAATTCCGTTGACCAGTATGACGGATGGCGATCGCATCTTGATTCCCCTTAAAAATCGCCTTCTGGGTCGCGTTGCGGCTCGTGATATTGTTCATCCAGAAACAGGCGAAGTCATCATTGCTCGCAACCAAGCGATCTCAGATGAAGACGCGGAGAAGATTGCCCAAGCAGGCGTAGAAGAAGTCCTACTGCGATCGCCACTCACCTGCGACGCTACCCGGTCTGTTTGCCAGCTTTGCTATGGGTGGAGCCTCGCCCATGCCCACATGGTAGACATTGGCGAAGCTGTTGGCATTATCGCCGCCCAATCGATCGGAGAACCCGGAACTCAACTGACCATGAGAACCTTCCACACGGGCGGGGTGTTTACCGGTGAAATGGCACGCCAAGAACGGGCAAGCTTTGACGGTACGATCAAATTTCCCAAACGTTTTAGGACTCGCGCCTTCCGCACCCGTCATGGTGAAGATGCCCTCGTCGTAGAATCCGTCGATTCAAACACAAAAGTAGTCCTAGATGGCGGATCTGCCGGACAGCAAGCCTTCTCTATCTTGCAAGGCGCAACTTTACTCGTGAAAGACGGTCAAAAGGTAAAAGCTGGGCACATCCTGGCTGAAGTTCCATTGACTGGGCGATCGCGCAAAACGACTGAAAAAGCCGCAAAAGACGTAGCGTCTGACATGGCTGGAGAAGTTCAATTTGCAGATCTCGTTCCAGAAGAGAAAAAAGATCGCCAAGGTAACACCACGCGCATTGCTCAACGGGGCGGTTTGCTGTGGATTTTGTCAGGCGAAGTTTACAACCTGCCACCCGGCGCAGAACCCATCGTTAAAAATGGTGATGCTATCGAAGCAGCCGGAGTCATTGCCGAAACAAAACTCGTGACCGAACACGGTGGAATTGTTCGACTTCCGCAAGAGCCAGAAGGCAACAAAGGCGGACGAGAAGTTGAAATCATCACTGCCTCCGTACTGCTCGACCAAGCTCAAATTCGAGCAGAGAGTTTCCAAGGTCGCGATCACTACCTGATTGAAACCAACCACAATCAAACCTTCTCTCTCAAAGCTACTCCCGGAACCAAAGTCTTGAATGGTCAAGTGGTTGCCGAGTTGATCGACGATCGCTACCGCACCCAAACCGGTGGCATCATCAAATACTCTGGCGTAGAAGTGGGCAAGCGTGGTAAAGCCAAGCAAGGCTACGAAGTGATCAAAGGTGGCACCCTAATCTGGATTCCCGAAGAAGCCCACGAAGTCAACAAAGATATTTCCTTGTTGATGGTAGAAGATGGGCAATACGTTGAAGCGGGTACAGAGGTTGTTAAAGACATCTTCTGCCAAAGCAATGGCGTAATTGAAGTCACCCAAAAGAACGACATCCTCCGGGAAATTGTCGTCAAACCAGGTGACTTACATATGGTCGATAATCCTGACGACATCATCACCCGTGAAGCCGTTCTAGCAAATCCTGGTCAAGAAATTATGCCAGGGTTAACCATCGACGAACTTAAATATGTCGAGTATGTGGAGACTCCTGAAGGTCCCGCCATGCTGGTACGCCCCATTATGGAATTTACGGTTCCAGACGAACCCTCGGTTCCCAGTCAAGAATCTTCTAACGACGATTCGGGACGTTCTATTCGCTTGAGAGCCGTTCAACGGATGCCCTACAAGGATGGAGAGCGAGTCAAATCTGTGGAAGGACTGGAACTGCTCAAAATCCAACTGGTGTTAGAAATTGACCAAGATGCTCCACAACTCGCAGCCGATATAGAATTAGTTCCTGATGAAACCGATCCCGATCGGTTGCGCTTGCAGCTTGTGATTTTGGAATCCTTGGTGATTCGGCGCGATATTTCTGCCGATCCGACCCAAGGCAGCACTCAAACGCGAGTACTGGTGCAAGATGGCGATCAGATCGCACCGGGAGCCGTGGTTGCTCGGACTGAAATCCTATGCAAGGAAGCCGGAGAGGTTCGTGGTATTCGCGAAGGTGCAGAAGCCATTCGCCGAATTTTAGTGGTTCGAGATGCTGACTTGGTTACGATTAATACTAAAGGTCAGCCTACGGTCAGCCCCGGCGATTTAGTTGTCGCAGGAACCAAAGTGGCACCCGGTTTTTCCCTAGAGGAATCTGGCTTAGTGGTGCAGGTGAATGAATCCCAAATTACGATGCGGTTAGCCCGTCCCTATCGGGTCTCCCCCGGAGCCGTGCTGCACATTGACCACGGTGATCTGGTGCAGCGGGGTGACCATTTAGTTCTACTGGTCTTTGAGCGCTCTAAAACTGGAGATATCATTCAAGGTCTTCCCAGAATTGAAGAACTCCTAGAAGCGCGGAAGCCCAGAGAAGCCTGCATTCTGGCTGAACGAGATGGCACGGCTCAGGTTGTTTATGAAGACAACGAAACTACTGAAGTCAAAGTTATTGAATCGGATGGTAATTTGCGTGAGTACCCCATAGGCTCTGGGCAAAACGTGATTGTTTCCGATGGTCAACAGGTCACCGCAGGAGAGCGGTTGACCGATGGTCCTTCCAATCCCCATGAACTGCTGGAGGTGATGTATCGGGCGAGCCGTGAAACCATGGGAGTTCACGATTCGGCGCTGCGTAGCTTACGAGAAGTTCAAACTTTCTTGGTGAGCGAAGTTCAGTCTGTATATCAATCTCAAGGTGTTGATATTTCAGACAAACACATTGAAGTGGTAGTTCGCCAGATGACCTCTAAGGCGCGGGTGGATGATGGCGGAGATACCACAATGCTGCCGGGTGAGCTAGTGGAGCTTTACCAAGTAGAGCAGGTGAATGAGGCAATGTCGATTACGGGGGGTGCGCCAGCAGAATATACTCCTGTACTGTTGGGAATCACCAAAGCATCGCTGAATACCGACAGCTTTATCTCGGCGGCTAGTTTCCAAGAAACCACGCGGGTTTTGACAGAAGCTGCGATCGAGGGCAAATCTGACTGGCTACGCGGCTTGAAAGAAAACGTCATTATTGGGCGACTGATTCCTGCTGGAACTGGCTTTAATGCTTATGAGGAAGTGGGGAGTATTGATCCTGACTTGTCCTATGAAGGCATTGCTATGTTCGATGATGCTGCTGATCTGAAAGATGTCGTTCTCGACGATCGCACTGCTCGTACCTATGGTTTAGATATTGAAGATCGGGCACTCTTCGGTGGGCAAGAGTTTGGGATTACTGACCCCAAACTTGATTATGTTTCACCTATTCTGGATGACGGTGACGATGAATTCATTGGGGGTGGTAGCATCAGCAGCAAAGCTGTGGATGTCGTCGCAGATGATGATGACTTTGAAGATGTGGTGGATGACGATGATATGGAAGATTAATCCTTCTAGTTTCAAGTCGTCTCATTCTTGTCAATTATTATTTTGAACTTAAGTCATCTGCTGACAGATCAACTCAGCAGATGACTTTTTCAGTTGTAACCGAGTTGTGAACGATGGAGGGGATTTATGGCTGTTCCCAATGAACTTTGTTTGACGAATGCTTTTGCAAGCTGTACTGAGACCTTGAGCTTGAATCATATTCAACGGCACCTTTTCATTTGTGCTGATCAAACAAAACCAAAATGTTGCCCCAAAGATCTCAGTTTGGTCGCGTGGGATTATTTGAAAAATCGATTAAAAGAACTCCAGCTTGATCAGACTACAGAGACTCGCTCAAGCTGCATATTTCGCACAAAAGCCAATTGCCTGCGAGTTTGTATGCAGGGACCTATTCTAGTCATATATCCCGATGGAGTCTGGTATCACAGTGCCACACCGCCAGTGATTGAGCGAATTATTCAAGAACATCTGATTGGCAATCAAATTGTTCAGGACTATGCATTTTTGGTGCATCCGCTGCCGTGTGAAGACTTGAGTTAGGGAGTAACTTCACCCATGCGATTGAGTGGCCAAAACCGTACGATCGCCTGACCAATAATATTTTCACGGGGCACAAATCCCCAATAGTGACTATCGCAGCTATTGTTACGGTTATCGCCCAAAACCAAATATGAATTTTGAGGAACGACCCTAGGACCATATTGATATTCAGGGACGCTATCTAGATAGGTTTCTTTTATCGGACTATCGTTGATAAAGACTAGCCCTTGCTTCACTTCTATCTTTTCCCCAGGTAGACCGATGACTCGCTTGATGTAAGCATCTTTAGACCGTTGAGTCCGCGGTCCAGTACACACAACGGAGGCTTCATCGGGTGGCATAAAAACTACAATATCTCCCCGCTGAGGCTGCTTAAAGTGGTAGCTCACCTTATCTATAATCAGGCGATCGTCTACTTGAAGCGTTGGCACCATTGATTTAGAAGGGATATAGCGAGCTTCAGCCACAAACGTGCGAATGCCAAATGCCAGAATGGCGCTAAGCCCTAGGGTCTTAAGAATTTCGACCCAAATAATCTCCTTAGGAGGTTGGGGACTATTATTATTGTCACTGGATTCTTTACTGTTCACTTGAGCCATCGCAGAGATAAGGGTTATGCAGAGTTCAATACTAGTCTAAATCGGCTTATATCATGTCATCAGATTTACCGTTACTGATTCACAATGCCTTTATTGCCCAGCCGGATAGCCGCTTGGTTTTGGGAGATGTCTACGTTCAAAGTGGCATTATCCAAGCGATCGCCGCTGAACTGAATGCTGCTGAACTGAGTGCATCTGGGCAACCTATTAAGGAGATAGACGCAACTGGGCTAACTTTGTTGCCGGGAGTGATTGATCCACAGGTGCATTTCCGCGAACCGGGCTTGGAACATAAGGAAGATTTATTTACCGCCAGTTGTGCCTGTGCCAAAGGTGGCGTGACCTCGTTTCTGGAAATGCCAAACACCCGCCCACTCACAATCACTCAAGCCGCGCTGGATGACAAGCTGAAACGAGCCGCAGAAAAGTGTTTGGTCAACTATGGCTTTTTCATTGGCGCAACTGCCGAGATGCTCCCCGATTTGCTAGAGGCAACCCCGGTTTGTGGCATTAAGATTTTTATGGGTTCAATGCATGGAGATTTGCTAATCGATGAAGAGTCCCTGCTGGATCAAATTTTTTCTAAGGGCGATCGCTTGATTGCCGTTCATGCTGAAAACCAGGCTCGGATTCAAGCCCGCCGTCAACTGTTTGCAGGCAGCACCGATCCTGCCGTCCACTCTCAAATTCAGGACAATCAAGCTGCCCTAGAAGCGACGCAGCTTGCGCTTAAGCTTTCCAAAAAATATCAACGACGCTTACATATTTTGCACATGTCTACGGCGGA
The DNA here is from genome assembly GCF_056784215.1 of Leptolyngbya sp. CALU 1928. Classification (NCBI taxonomy): domain Bacteria; kingdom Bacillati; phylum Cyanobacteriota; class Cyanophyceae; order Leptolyngbyales; family Leptolyngbyaceae; genus Leptolyngbya; species Leptolyngbya sp. CALU 1928. The sequence continues at coordinate 1,036,666 of NZ_JBXBCE010000001.1, forward strand.
AGAGGCGGAACTATTGCGTCAGGAAAAACCCGCTTGGGTGACGGCAGAAGTTACTCCCCAGCATTTGCTGCTGAATACCAGCGCCTATGAAACGATCGGCAATCTAGCTCAGATGAATCCACCGCTGCGATCGCCCCATGATAATGAAGTCCTGTGGCAGGCGTTGAAAGATGGCGTAATTGACTTTATCGCGACGGATCATGCGCCCCATACCCTGGAAGAGAAAATGAAAGGCATTCCTAAATCTGTGCCTGCGTCAACCACAGAGGAACCATCCGCTGGTTCCCCAGTGATTTTGCTAGAGCCTGCCACCATTCCATCAGGGATGCCGGGAGTAGAAACCTCCCTAGCGCTAATGCTGACCCAGGCAATGGAAGGACGCTGCACCGTGGCACAGGTGGCAAACTGGATGTCTACCGCTGTGGCAAAGGCATACCGCATTCCCAACAAGGGGGCGATCGCACCGGGCTATGATGCCGATTTAGTACTGGTGGATTTGAACACCTATCGCACCGTGCGGCGCGAAGATCAGTTGACCAAGTGCGGCTGGAGTTCTTTTGAAGGGTGGAACCTGACGGGCTGGGCAGTGACGACGATCGTCGGTGGGCAGATTGTGTTTGACCACGGTAAGGTGAATACTTCTGTGCGCGGTCAAGCGTTGCGGTTTAGTTAAAACAGGGTTCGGGGTTCAGAGTTCAGGGTTCGGGGTTAAATAAATTCATACTCTGCATTTCGTATCGCGTACTCCGAACCTCGTAGTTTAGGCTTGCTAAGCGATCATGGGCATCCTAAAATTCCCCACTGATATTAAGGTAACTTGGCGTTGATCGTCGTTGCCATCCAATCGAATCAGCAAATAATCCGCAGATCTATAGGGAAGGCGTTCTGCCCATTCGATCGCCACGATGCCCGGTTCTACTTCCAGCCCATCCCAATATCTATCGGGGTAGAGTTGGGCAACTGCATCCGGTTGTAATCGGTATAAATCCATATGATAAAGCGGCAATCGCCCCCCAAAATACTCATTCACCAAGGTAAACGTGGGGCTATCGATTGGGTCTGGAATTTTTAGCCCTGACCCAATGGCTTGAACTAACGTGGTTTTGCCGCTACCTAGATCTCCTTCAAGCAGCAATATGCTCCCCGCTGCCAAGGTCTGCCCTAGCTGCTGACCTATCTCACGAGTTTCATGAATGTCTAAACAATTGAAAGTCATCGAATTGGGGTTGACCGGATCGATTGAGGGAAGCATGGTGATACCAATTTGAAATTGAAATGTGACAGAGGACTTTCTGAAAACAGCAATGCCTCCGTGTTTTAGAACTCAAAACTCAAAACGGTATGACGTACCCATAAATTAAAAATGGCAGTAATGCTTGATTTATTGCAACGGATAGATAGACTTTTTGCCATAAATGGATACACTTTGGAAGCTGTCTAACCAGAGCGATCGCAATTTTAATGAGCAACTGCGATCGTTGCTAGTGTATGAACTGTTTCTTCAGATTAAACGCATCAGTTCCAAGGTTGACAGTTCTGTGATTAATTTCCCAGCGGTGCGCTACTAGCAATTTTGATAACTAGGGAAAAACAGATGCAAAAAATCTATCAAAAAACCGCTGCGATCGCATTTAGTGCAATTGTTGGCGTTGGCACCATCACAACACCCGCTCAAGCAGCCATTCTCACCTGGGACATGAGCTTTTTCGATAATGCTGGCAACTCCGTTGGCATGGGTGAGTTTAGCTATGATGACGAAATTTCAACCTTTGTGCAAACGATCCCAATTGCGGCTCCGGTTGGCTTTGAGGTAAACAATGCCCTGATTGATTTTTCAGCAACAGTGTTAGGAAGCGAGTGGAGTCTAGGCGATCGCCCTGGTGTTACGTGGTGGCAGCCTGCAGACTCTAACAATCTTAGGCAACAGGTCATCAGCCGCTATGGTATTTCTATTGCTGATACCTGGTTTTTTGGGGATGGAGCCTTTGGCACTCGGCAGTTTTTGTTACAGAGCAACCAAAATTCGACTGGCTGGGGTGGTTCTTGGTTTCAGTCGATTGCAGGACTTGCACCCTCTTTCGGCTCGGGCTCTTGGAGCGCATCTTCCAGCAGTGCCGCTGTTCCTGAACCCAGTACCATTTTGGGTGTAACCCTAATTGGAGCGGGCGTTTGGCTCCGCCAAAGGATTAAAAAAGAATAGGTTACAAGCCTTGAACTTTGGTAAACCAACGAAATAGGACGCGAGCCAACGCTTCGGGATCATGGCGAACGACTCCGGTATGTTCCTCTTCGTCGATCACGTTTGCCAAAATAATTCGTCGCCCCAATCGAGCGACCACATCGCGATCGAGGGGCACCGGATTAGAATTTTCTTGGGCATAGCGAATCAGCGCTCTTGCGGTTGGCATCTGTTTGTGAACTAAGACGGCTTCAAACAATGGCTTGCCGCAGGCTCGATCAATCGCTTGAATATGATCCCCCACACTGTAGCCTTGGGTTTCACCTTCTTGGGTCATGATATTACAGACGTAAATACGCGGCGCTTTGGATCGGGCGATCGCGTCGGCAATGTCAGGCACCAGCAGATTTGGAATAATGCTGGTATACAAGCTGCCGGGACCGATAATAATAAAATCTGCGTCTTGAATGGCAACTAGCGCCCTAGGGAGCGCGGGTGGATTTTCAGGCGTGCAACCCACGCGCACGATCGCACCACCCGCTTCAGTAATACTCGATTCTCCCTCGATCCGCCGTCCATCGGTTAGGTCTGCCCACAGTCGCACATCGCTCAGAGTGGCGGGCAACACTTCTCCCCGCACGGCAAGCACGCGAGAACTCGCCGCGATCGCCTGCTCCAGATCCCCTGTAATTTCGTTCATCGCCGTCAAAAACAAGTTGCCAAAACTGTGCCCCGTCAGCCCATCTCCGGCTCGAAACCGATACTGAAATAGCTCGGTCATCAGTTTTTCTTCGTCTGCCAATGCCGCTAGACAGTTGCGAATATCACCGGGAGGCAGTACGCCAATTTCGCGCCGCAACCGTCCAGATGAGCCACCATCATCCGCTACCGTCACGATCGCAGTGATATTGGCACTGTATTGTTTTAGCCCTCGAAGCAAGGTCGAAAGCCCGGTGCCACCGCCCACCACTACAATTTTGGGTCCCCGATTTAAGCGGCGATGCGCCAGCAGCACATCAATCAAATCTTCATTACCATTGGGCATCAATACTTCTGTAATGGCACCCAAAGTCCGTGACTGCCCCCACCACACGAGCAACAATCCAGACCCCACGACCAAAGGACCACTCACGTAATTGGGAATCACTTCGGTAGTCTGCTGCAAAATCCAACCAAAGAACTGGGTCGTGCGAAAAACAGGAGTCCACTTCATCGAAATGGCAATTCCTAGCGTTGCCAGCGACACTCCGGCAGCACTCAGCAGTAGCCAGCGTTTGACGAACAGCCCCGGTGCCATCCACTTGAACCAGCGATTTACACGAACAGGAGTCCGGCTGATGGATTCGTGCCGCAGTGCATGAATTGCCTGTTTCAGAAAGCCAATGGTCATCGTGGGTTAGAAAAAATGGGGTGAAAAACAGATGTCGAGAATACTTTAATCGGTTTCGACTTTAACAGCACAGCGCCTTGAATACCTACACTATTTTTGACAAAAGCCAGATTATGAGGGCTATAAGTTGGGCGATCGCCTGTTTCGTATTGTGAATCACGCTTCCAGCTTTGTGTGTGAATTCTAGAAAAAGTTGAGAAAGGCGATTCATCCTAAAGAAGTCAAAAAAATGGGGAACAGGACTCAGCCCATTCCCCATCACTCATAACCAATCAACGAAACTCATCAACCTTTGAGCTTGCTCAAAGTCACTTGCTGTTTACAAAGTCGGCATCAATCACATCGTCAGTGTTCGCAGTTGAATCATTCGCTACGGTTTCACTGGTTGCATTTTCACTAGCCGCATTAGCATTGGCGTAGATCGCCTGACCCACCTGCATCAAAGCTTGCTGCAACTCATTGGTGAGCGCTTTCATTTGGTCGTAGTCTTCGCGAGTAACAGAGTCACGCAGATTGCTAATCAACTCTTCCACTCGGCTCTTGTCTGCCGCAGGTACTTGACCATTCAAGTCTTGCAGTTGCTTTTCAGCCTGGTAGACCAATGTTTCAGCGTTGTTTTTGGTGTCTACTTGTTCACGACGTTGGCGATCGCTGTCTGCGTTCCGCTTCGCGTCTTCCACCATGCGTTCCACTTCAGATTTATCCAAGGTAGACGCACCGCTGATTTGAATCGACTGCACCTTGCCCGTGCCTTTGTCTTTGGCAGAAACCGACAAAATACCGTTGGCATCCAAGTCAAACACGACTTCAATTTGAGGAACCCCACGAGGAGCAGAAGGAATGCCATCCAGTCGGAAGGTTCCTAGGCTCTTGTTATCGCTCGACATTTCTCGTTCGCCTTGCAGCACATGGATTTCCACATTAGACTGTCCATCCACGGCGGTGGAGAAGACCTCCGACTTTTTGGTAGGCACGGTCGTGTTGCGAGGAATAATGCGAGTCATCACGCCGCCCATGGTTTCCACGCCAAGGGATAGGGGCGTGACATCGAGCAGCAGCATGTCGGTGACCTCACCGGACAGTACGCCTGCTTGAACCGCGGCACCCACAGCCACCACTTCATCGGGGTTAACCGTCATGTTAGGGTCTTTGCCTGTGATTTTTTGCACCAAGGCTTGCACCGATGGAATCCGAGTCGAGCCGCCGACTAGCACTACTTCGTCGATGTCAGCCGCCGTCAGCTTGGCATCGCGAATTGCCTGTTCGACGGGCACTCGGCAGCGATCGAGTAGATCAGCAGCTAGTTTCTCAAACTCGGCGCGAGTCAGGGTCAAATCGATGTGCTTCGGTCCATCTTGCGTTGCTGTGATAAAAGGAAGATTAATCCCTGCTTGGGTGGCATTAGAAAGCTCAATCTTGGCTTTTTCTGCTGCTTCAGTCAGACGTTGCAATGCTTGCTTATCTTTCCGCAAGTCCACTCCTTCCAACGCTTGAAACTGGGTTGCGATCCAATCAACGATTTTTTTATCAAAGTCATCGCCGCCCAAGTGAGTATCGCCGCTGGTGGATTTTACTTCAACCACGCCGTCACCCACTTCCAGCAAAGACACGTCAAACGTACCGCCGCCTAAGTCAAACACGAGAATGGTTTCGTTTTCTTTCTTGTCTAAGCCATACGCCAATGCTGCTGCCGTGGGTTCGTTGACGATCCGCAGGACTTCAATTCCGGCGATTTTGCCAGCGTCTTTAGTCGCCTGCCGCTGAGAGTCATTAAAGTAAGCAGGGACGGTGATGACCGCTTGGGTGACTTTATCCCCTAAATATTTGCTGGCATCATCTACCAATTTCCGCAGGACTTGTGCTGAGATTTCTTCAGGCGCAAATTTCTTGTTTACAGCAGGAGACACAATCTTAACGCTACTGCCGTCTTGCTCTACTTTATAAGAAACCTGTTTAGATTCTTGGCTGACTTCATCATATTGCCGTCCGATAAACCGCTTAACAGAGTAAATCGTGTTTTCTGGATTCATCACCGCTTGACGTTTAGCGATTTGCCCGACTAAGCGATCGCCGTTTTTTGCATATGCCACCACCGATGGCGTGGTGCGTCCACCTTCTGCGTTTGCAATGACCACGGGCTGCCCACCCTCCATCACTGCCACACAGGAATTTGTCGTTCCTAAATCAATTCCAACTACCTTAGCCATGAGCGCTTAACCTCTTTTCCAATTTCCGCATGTATCCACAATATCGGGGAAGCACTGGACTAGGGGATCGGCAAGCCCTTCCATTCCTACGGGTGATTGCCGTACAAGCCAATCCCCTATCGGCTTCATAACCCAAGTCATCTAAGATGAAAGCAAGCTAAACTAAACATCTAAGGGGCGCGACCTAGCTGCTAGAGAAAGCTATTTAAAAGAAGACAGCTAACCTTAGACGAAGAACTCGGAGAACAGAAAGGCGATCTGTATGAAAGGATTCTGGACTAAAGCATTGGTAAAACCACTTCCGTTAGGGAATTCGGCTGCAAAAGGGTTGATTACTGCCCTCTGGGTTGTTGCCCAAGGATTGACATTAATCGTCCCGGCGATCGCCAGTGGTGGTTCAAACCGTGAACCCATGAGCTACAGCGACCTATTGGTGAACATCGATAACGGCAAAGTAACCAAGATTGAGATTGATCCAGTTCAGCAGGTTGCCAAAGTTAAGTTAGAAGGTCAAGACAAAAAGGATGAGACCCAAGAAGTCGCCCTGTTTGATAAATATCCTGAGCTAATTACACGGGCGCGAGACAATAAAGTGAATCTGGCGATCCAGCCCTCCGCCGATAATAGTGCCGTCATGGGCTTGCTTACCCACTTGCTGTTGTTTTTACTCCTTTTGGGAGGTTTGCTGTTAATCATTCGCCGGTCTGCCAATTCGCCCGGTGGTCCAGGGCAGGCACTCAACTTCGGCAAATCTCGCGCCCGATTCCAGATGGAAGCCAAAACGGGAGTCATGTTTGATGATGTGGCAGGGATCGAGGAAGCGAAGGAAGAACTGCAAGAAGTCGTCACGTTTTTGAAAAAGCCAGAAAAGTTTACGGCGGTTGGCGCAAAAATTCCCAAGGGTGTGCTGTTGATTGGTCCACCGGGAACAGGGAAAACCTTACTTGCCAAAGCGATCGCGGGAGAAGCGGGAGTTCCATTCTTCAGCATCTCCGGTTCTGAGTTTGTCGAAATGTTTGTGGGCGTAGGTGCTTCTCGTGTTCGAGATTTGTTTAAAAAAGCAAAAGAGAACGCGCCCTGCATTATTTTTATTGATGAAATTGATGCCGTTGGACGACAACGCGGAACGGGTATTGGTGGCGGCAATGACGAGCGAGAACAAACCCTGAACCAATTGCTCACTGAAATGGATGGCTTTGAAGGCAACACCGGCATTATTATTATTGCGGCAACCAACCGACCCGATGTACTTGATACCGCATTGCTGCGACCCGGACGTTTTGACCGCCAAATTTCCGTCGATTTGCCCACCTATGCCGGTCGGCTGGGTATTTTAGAAGTTCACGCCAGAGATAAAAAGCTAGAGCCGGATATCTCTTTGGAAGCGATCGCCCGTCGGACTCCCGGTTTTTCCGGCGCAGACCTTGCCAATTTGCTCAACGAAGCGGCAATTCTCACCGCCCGTCGCCACAAAGAAGCCGTTTCCATGCTGGAAGTGGACGACGCGATCGATCGGGTGACGATTGGGCTAACGCTGACTCCTTTACTGGACAGCAAGAAAAAACGCTTGATTGCCTATCACGAAGTCGGTCATGCTCTGCTGATGACGCTGCTCAAAAATTCTGATCCATTGAATAAAGTGACGATTATTCCGCGATCAGGTGGCGTGGGTGGTTTTGCTCAACAGTCGTTTAACGAAGAAATGATTGACAGTGGATTGTATACGCGATCCTGGTTGACCGATCGCATCACCATTGCCCTGGGTGGACGTGCCTCGGAAGAAGAGGTCTTTGGTTCATCAGAAGTAACGGCTGGAGCCAGCGGCGACATTAAAGCCGTGGCTGAGCTAGCCAGAGAAATGGTCACCCGCTACGGCATGTCTGATATGGGCTTGGTTGCGTTAGAAAGTCCTGGCGGCGAAGTCTTTCTAGGACGAAGCATGATGCCACGCCAAGAATATTCTGAGGAAGTTTCTACTCAAATCGATCGCCAAGTGCGCGCGATCGCCTTGGATTGCTATGAAGAAGCCCGTCGGATTATTCGAGACAATCGTTCCCTAGTGGATCGGTTAGTGGAGGTATTACTCGATAAAGAAACGATAGAAGGCGACGAGTTTCGGCAGATTGTCGCAGACTATCGAGAACTACCTGTTGCTACGCCAGCCCTTTAAGCTAAGCCTCGGTTTAGCTGAGATAGCGATCGCCCTTTGCCTCCATTTTTAAAATGCGAAGGGCGATCGCTTTTAGTTTTTAGCAAACACTCCGCAACACTCAAACTTAGAAATTTGGTAGTCTAGCTTAAATAGGTTTGGGCAAAAGAGCGTGGATATTCAAATTGGTAGGGGCAAGACTGCCCGCAGAGCATACGGTATTGATGAAATTGCCCTCGTTCCAGGATTGCGAACCCTCGATCCGGTTCTAGCAGACACCCACTGGACAATCGGCGGCATTGATCGAGAAATTCCCATTATTGCCAGCGCCATGGATGGGGTTGTAGACGTGGGTATGGCAGTGCATTTATCTCAGCTAGGTGCTTTAGGAGTACTAAATCTGGAAGGCATTCAAACTCGGTATGCTGATCCAAATCCTATTCTCGATCGCATTGCATCCGTCGGCAAGGACGGCTTTGTCACTCTGATGCAGGAGTTGTATGCAGAACCAGTCAAAGCGGAATTAATTACCCAACGGATTCAGGAGATTAAGCAGCAGGGTGGCATTGCGGCGGTGAGTGCGACTCCGATCGGAGCAACAAAATATGGCGAAACCGTTGCCAAAGCGGGAGCGGATCTGTTTTTTATTCAGGCGACTGTAGTTTCGACGGCCCATCTCTCGCCAGAGGCAGTGACACCCTTAGATCTGGCAAACTTCTGCCTAGAAATGCCAATTCCGGTAATTTTAGGCAACTGTGTGACCTACGAAGTGGCTCTAAATCTGATGAAAGCTGGAGCCGCCGCAGTATTGGTGGGAATTGGACCGGGTGCCGCCTGCACCTCGCGGGGAGTGCTAGGGGTGGGTGTGCCTCAAGCTACGGCGATCGCGGACTGTGCTGCGGCTCGTGATGATTATCACCGTGACACCGGCAACTATGTGCCAATTATTGCCGATGGTGGTTTGATTACCGGCGGAGACATTTGTAAGTGTATTGCCTGCGGTGCCGATGGTGTCATGATTGGGTCACCCTTTGCCAGAGCCAAAGAAGCACCGGGGCGCGGCTATCACTGGGGCATGGCAACTCCCAGCCCGATTCTGCCACGCGGCACCCGGATCAAAGTGGGCAGCACGGGCACTTTAGAACAGATCTTGCGGGGTCCTGCTCAGCTAGATGATGGCACTCATAATCTTCTCGGCGCACTGAAAACCAGCATGGGCACCCTAGGTGCAAAAAACGTAAAGGAAATGCAGCAAGTGGAAGTAGTGATTGCGCCTTCCCTGCTGACTGAAGGCAAGGTTTATCAAAAAGCACAGCAGTTAGGGATGGGAAAATAGAGCGCCAGAAAGGGGTTAAGTTAGGCTCTAGAATTTAATTCTTAAAACTTCATTCGGTCTTTTTCAGAACCTCTGGAAAAACGATTTAGGTCGCTTACAATAAAGAGAGCGGAGACGAAAGTTTCCGTTCACTCCTCACACCACACTCCGCCTGGACATTGTTCGGGCGGTTCCTTCTTTTAAAGAGCATAGAAAGAGCTAGCAGTCAAATATAGAGAGGGTTAGCAGTGAAGAGGTTTCCCTTAGTAATTAGTCGATATATTTAGAGAGCTTGCTTAACGGGGTGATCTTCCGGCTATGATAGGATGTTTGAAACATGTTTAGGCAAGGATTTTTGAGCATGTCATCCGCCGCACAAGTTACGGATTCTACGTTTAAACAAGAAGTTCTTGAAAGCGAAGTTCCAGTTTTGGTTGATTTTTGGGCTCCCTGGTGTGGTCCGTGCCGAATGGTGGCACCGATCGTAGATGAAATTTCTGTTCAATACGAGGGACAGGTGAAAGTTGTTAAGTTGAATACTGATGAGAACCCAACTGTCGCAAGCCAGTACGGTATTCGTAGCATTCCTACTCTAATGATTTTTAAGGGTGGACAGCGGGTAGATATGGTTGTGGGAGCAGTTCCTAAAACGACTCTTGCAACTACCTTAGAAAAATACCTGTAATGGTCTGCTACCTACTTTTCTCCTAAGGACAAGAGTAGATAACAGGTTAATAAAGGATTCAAGCAACGTATTTTCTATCCTCTAGAGCCTCCAGCGATCGCTGGAGGCTTTTTCATTGTTCAATTCATTCGTTCGGTATGCCCCGATTTAATCCAGCCTTCTACACTGCTGGTTTTCACTCGAACTCGCTGCCATTCTTGATCAGGAGTTTCTTCTATAACCGTTATTTCTTCATCAAAGTCAACGCCACCGATCCGTTCCGCATTCTTATCAGGGTTTGACCGCACATTTAAGCCTTCAGATAGGGTGATTCTCGCTTGATAACCTGCTTCGCTGGGCTTTGGTGAAGGCGTTGCACTTGGAGTCGGTAGGGGAGACGGTGGCTTAGGTTTAGGGGCGATCGCCGCTGGAGGCTTGGGCGACGTGTCATTAGCAAACATTGGCTTAGGGGGTGGAGTCGTAAATTGAGTAATCAAATATTGAGCAGCAAGAAGTCCACCACCCACAATAAGCGCGATCGCCACCAAACAACCACTGAATACTTTAAGCAGCCCTGACCCATTCATGCGGATGGACTCATCAACAACTTGGCAATTCTAAGCGATCGCTGCTGATAATGACCGAACTTTGCAGATTCCCGTTCGTCCCCAATCCTCAGGCATCATGTCAATACACCACACTGCCCCTGCTGGCGCAGCAAATGGTCACAGAGGACCAATGCCACCATCGCTTCCACCATGGGCACCGCACGGGGGAGAACACAGGGATCATGTCGCCCTTTGGCTGCCAGCGTCACCGCTTCTCCGGCTTTCGTCACAGTTTTTTGTTCTTTACGAATGGTGGCAGTGGGTTTAAAGGCAACCCGAACCAGGATAGTTTCACCATTGGAAATGCCGCCCTGCACCCCGCCAGATCGGTTTGTCACCGTGCGGATATTGCCGCGATCGTCGGTATAAAATTCGTCGTTGTGTTCGCTGCCAGCCATCAGCGTTCCGTCAAAACCCGAACCAATCTCAAAGCCTTTGGTTGCGGGTAAGGACATGACTGCCTTCGCTAAGTCAGCTTCCAACTTGTCAAACACGGGCATTCCCAGACCTTTGGGCACATGGCGCGCCACGCATTCAACGACACCGCCCAAAGAATCGCCCTGATCACGGAAATACTCAACCAGGGTAATCATGCGCTCTGCTGCTTCACCATCGGGACAGCGAACAATGTTGCTTTCTACTTGCTCTAAGGTGACGGCTTCTGGATCAATCGCCCCTTCTAAATCTTTAATCCGCTTCACGTAGCCAATAATCTCAACTCCGGCAGCTTGGCGCAGAATGGCTTTCGCGATCGCCCCAGCCGCCACGCGTCCAATTGTTTCCCGTGCAGAAGAGCGCCCGCCGCCTTCATAGTTGCGAATGCCATACTTGGCATCATAGGTAGCATCGGCATGGGAAGGACGATATTTCACCGCCATTTCGTCATAATCTTGCGATCGCTGGTCTTGATTTCGCACCAGAATCGAAATGGGGGTGCCCGTGGTTTTCCCTTCAAACATGCCAGACAAAATCTCGCAGCGATCGGCTTCTTTGCGGGGCGTGGTGATCTTGCTTTGACCCGGACGGCGGCGATCTAATTCAAACTGAATCTCTTCTATAGAAATCTCCAACCGTGGCGGACATCCATCAATTACAACGCCCACACCGCCGCCATGGGACTCGCCAAAGGTTGTAACTCGAAATAAATGACCGAAAGTGTTGCCCATGCTGACGATTTAATCACGCTTTAAAGGTCTTATCGTAGCGGAAAGGATGATCCATTTCTATGCTATTGATATTGATCTATCCCATGGAAAAGAGAGCATTGAGGGCGATCGCTTGAGCTTGGGGCATTTGCCCATGGCTAAACACATAAGGCACATTGGGCGGCAATGTGGGCACATATTGATCAAGAATATACGGGCTGCCATAGATGACTAAGGCTTGCAGTTGCTCGGAATCAATGAGAAATTGCAGCCACTCTTGGGCGATTTGGTTGAGTCCAGCGCTGCCGCGAAACGGATTGCCGCGAATAAACAGTTGCAGCAAGGTTGGCTGTTGGTGAGTGCTGGAGTGGTTCAGTGCATCCTTGGGAGTGTGGGAGTCGATTAGTTCTAGCCGATAACCTTGGTTGGCAGGAATGACCACTGCTGGCGTGTAGTTTCCGATAAAATCGCGCTCCAAAGCATCATCTAAAATGACTAAATTTCGATTGCCTTGTAAGGGGCGATTAGCCAAGCGCGATAAAACAGGCGCATACACTTGCTGAGAGTCTTGCAAAATTGAGTCAACCAAGGCGATCGCGCTGGGTTGTGCCAACTGCATCGCCAACTCTTTGGCATGTACACTGGGCTGAATCGACTCCCACGCATGGGACGTAGTTTCTTTTAAGGGAGGCGCACACGCCTTTTGTTTTGCCGTCCAAATTCGCTCTACAGACTCTCGAATTCGCTCAGGGGTAATTCGTCCCGACTCTACAGCGCTGCATACTGCCTGAATTGCGCCCACTGGATCAATAGGCATCAGCAAAATATCGGCTCCCGCTTCGACGGCAAGCACAGCGGCTTCGTTAGCACCATAGCCATTGGCGATCGCCCCCATCACTAAGGCATCCGTGACAATCAGTCCCTCAAATCCCAGTTTTTGACGTAACTCCTGAGTCAAAATTCGGTGAGAGAGCGTTGCAGGATAGGTGGAATCAAGCGCTGGAATTTTCAGATGAGCGCTCATCACCGAATCGACACCCGCCGCGATCGCGGCTTCAAAGGGTGGCAGTTCAATCTGCTGCAAGCGCTCTAAATCGTGGGAAATCACGGGAAGCTCTAAGTGAGAATCGACCGTCGTATCGCCGTGACCCGGAAAATGTTTAGCAGCCGTCAGCACTGGATAAGGGTTTGCGCCTTGAATAAATGCCGTTGCCAGTTGACTTACTGTTTCCACAGTTTCGCCAAATGCCCGCACGTTGATTACGGGATTATCAGGATTATTGTTGACATCCACCACAGGAGCCAGCACCCAATTTAACCCGATCGCCTGGGCTTCTTGAGCGGTAATAGCTGCCATTTGCTGAGCATATTGAATTGCCAGAGCCAGATTGTGCTGATAGATTGCCGCGATCGCCATCGGCGGCGGAAACCAAGTTGCTCCAGTAAACCGTTGTCCGACCCCTTCTTCCACATCTGCCGCAATCAACAAAGGCACGTGCGCCCAATCCTGCAACTGCTGAGTTCGCAGCGCCACTTCTGCGGCACTTCCGCCCAGCAAAATCACGCCGCCTACGCCGAGATCAGTAATCCAAGATTCCAGCGTTGTTGCAGGGGGTTCCCATGCGGGATAGCGAATTTGATGATCGAATAAGTATCCAGAAGCCCGCACCACAACCATTTGAGCAACTTGAGCAGCCAAGGAAAACGAGTCGAGATGAGGGAGAAAAGACTGCATACGAATAGAGGTGTCGGGTGCCGGGTGTCGGGTGTCAGATATTGGGGGTAAACGGGGCTGTTTCTAGGATTTTATCGGCGGTTGGCTGTCCTCAGTTTTGTCCTCGTCGAAATCGTCTTCAAAGTAATCATCTGAGTCACTTTGGGTCTGAGGGTCAGTCTCGACGGTGATATTCGTTGGAGGGCTTCCATCGCCTTCAATATCGTCGGGGAGCCGCTCTTGGCTAAGTTGGTTGAGCAAGGTGAGGACGCGATTGCCCCGTTCTATGCCATCATCTTCCAGAAAAGTGACTTCTGGAGTCCGACGGAGGCGGATACGCTGCCCTAATTCACTGCGAACGAAGCCTGTAGCCGCCCTTAGCCCTTCCATGGTTTCAGCTTTTGCGGCGGAATCCCCGTAAACGCTGATATAAATTTTCGCGTGTTGCAGATCTCCTGCAACGACGACATCGGTGACGCTAACCATGCCAGCACCCACGCGATCGTCTTTAATATCCGTCAGCAACATTTGGCTGACTTCCCGCCGAATCAGTTCTGAAACACGAGCAACGCGCCGATCTGTAGCCATAACTTAATTCTTCCTTCCAATGAACGCCAATGTGCCGAGATGCTGCCTTCTGAAGCTGCGTTCTCGCTGTTTATTCGTTAATCTAAAACTGTTGCAATCCCAGCATGGCGCGTAGGGTAAAGGTAATAAAAGCAAAACCACCCACGGCTACTCCTCCCAGCGCGATCGCGGTTACAGGATTTTTGAGGAAGGGTGCCAGTGGCTTCACAGCATTCAAAAATACACCCAGAATGGTTCCAGCCACAAAAACTGGGTATTTGGAAACGGTATTCCAGAAGTTTTCCATGATTCTGCTTTACAAAGTTCTCAATAAACAGTCAATGCAATTTATGCTCATTCTCTCTTAGATTTTAGGGCAATCAACCTGACAATCAACGGTTGTTATTGGAATCAATCCGAAACACCTGAGGATTGTCTTAAATTTGTACTGACTAAACTCTGTGGAATGGGACTGCGATTTCGATTGAATGTTATAAATGAGATTAAGCAATGTAAATCTGTATAAATGAGTTCTAATTCTCTTTTTGCAAAGTAATTTAAAATCTAAGGATTTCAACTGAATAAATTTTGGTTAGTCTAGATAGTTATCACAAAGGATTAAAGTCGTGGCGGTCGAAACTATTGCAAAGCCCTCAACAGTCCGTAAGATTGCCCCTCGTTACCGGGTCTTGCTTCATAACGATGATTTCAATTCTATGGAGCATGTTGTGAAAGTTTTAATCACTACCATTCCAAACCTGACGCAACCCCAAGCTGTTGATATTATGATGGAAGCTCATACCAATGGATTGGCGTTGGTCATTACTTGTGAGCAGGAACACGCTGAGTTTTACTGTGAAACCTTAAAAATGCATGGTTTAATCAGCACTATTGAGCCAGACGAATAAATTAGGATGTTGGATTGAAGGTTTCCCTATCTCAAATCAGCCGCTATCCTGCACCTGCAAGGGTGGGTATTTTCGTAGGAGTTTTATTACTTCTATGGGCACCTTTTGCGATCGCAGGGCGTTTGCTAATTGCGGATCAAAATTTGGCTAACATCCTGACGCTCATTGTTCTATACCTAGTGTTTATTGGGTTGGTCAGAATGTGGGGGCAGCGAGTTCATCGAGAACCGCGCATTTTTTGGCAATATGGGCTGGAGTTTAGCCGACGCATTGGCTTAGAGCTTGTGAGCGGTTTGGGCGTTGGCTTCTTCAGCTTGTGGCTATTGTTTGGGGTGGAAACACTGTTTGGTTTTGTCGAGTGGCAGTCGCCTACGGCTCTGTTTCCAAGGATTTTGCTGGAAGGGTTATTAATATCGCTGGCGATCGCGTTTGCCGAAGAACTGCTGTTTCGCGGCTGGCTATTTGACGAACTTCAACGCGACTATACGCCTTTGGGATGCCTTTGGTTTAACGCGATCGCGTTTGCAGCGATTCACTTCAACCTATTTGCCTTTCCATCGTTGGTGTGTTTGGGCATCGCTCTTGTTTGGGCAAAACGAGCAACCTATGAACCATCAGGAAAAGACTATCGGGGATTCAAAAGGCTGCGGGGCAGGCTCGGATTACCAATTGGGCTTCATGCAGGACTGGTCTGGGGCAACTATTTAATTGAAGTAGGTCAGCTTGCCAGATACACCGATCGCGTACCTGCTTGGGTTACAGGCATAAATCGCAATCCGTTAATCGGACTCATGGGGTTTCTGTTTTTGGTAGGATTGGCGATCGCGGCATGCTACTATGCCCAACGCCGACTGGCAGATTCAAAGTGGTAGTTAACCTGATGTGCAACTAATATGCCTTTATCCCAACCCTTCTCCTTGGGAAGAATAGCTTTCAGATGCTTTCAGTTCTCTCTCTTGTGGAAGCTAGGGTATAGATTGCTTCCCGCAGGGTGGGCAGGATTTGCGGTTACTTCAGGAACTCCGCACATTGCATATCCAAGGTGCGGAGTTCGAGGTTTAGAGTCACTGCCCGAATTTTTAACTCCGCACCCTGTACTCAATGCTTTGCACTTAAATATTTTCAAGCCAGTCATAAATACGGTCTAGCTGCTCTAAAGTAACTAAACCGTATTGCCACAAAATCATGGGTAACGGACCTGGATCTTGCTCTACGTGGCGAAGCGCGATCGAGATAGAGGAAGCAGAAACGGCTAGCTCTTCCTGCAAAAAGTGAATTAAACGTGCATAGGTAGCAGATACCATACAATTCTGTCTCCTAAAAAAGTCATTTGTTAAATGAGTGATTTGACAAACTTTTTAGTGATGTGTTTCACCTTAAAAATTACGATTTCAAATAATCCAATCTAGTTGCGTAGTTTATGGGGTCTAAGACAATTAGATCCACACCGCTTACTTAAGCAGTCAAATCGGGCAGTAGCATCTGCAAATATGCAGAGATTGAAAAATTCAAATTCAAAAAAAGCTATGTCCGCTTTTTCACGGAAGCTTTCTTTCATAAGAGAAAACCAGCTTTCTTCAAAAGCGTAGGATTATAACGCATCGCTACGATCGAATTATCACAATGAGCGACTGGTAGAACTCTTTGGATTGAACTGCACGAGCAGGCGATCACCCGGTTTAATGCCCAGTTCTGCTGCACGCCCTCCCCGCAATTCAATCACCTGATCAATCGTGTCTTTAGGGCCATAAGTAGGACAAGGTTCAGCCTTGCAGGGTGGCACATTGCTAGAAACTGACACAACCTGCCCGTCTCGCAAGAACACCATATCCAAATCAATCACCACATTTTTCATCCAGAAGCTAACTGGGCGCGGTGGCGAAAAGGGAAACAGCATTCCGTGATTCGCATCTAGTGCAGAGCGATACATCAAGCCCATAGACTGTTGCTCAGGCGTGCGGGCAACTTCTAGTTGAATCAATTGGTTGCCCACTTGAACTTGAGCAGAAACAGGTAACATTTGCCCTACCTTGGCTAGCTCTAGAGGAAACTCTGATGGCTGAGGACTCTTGGTTTCCGGCGGAACCGATGCCACTGGGGCAGAACA
The DNA here is from genome assembly GCF_056784215.1 of Leptolyngbya sp. CALU 1928. NCBI lineage: Bacteria > Bacillati > Cyanobacteriota > Cyanophyceae > Leptolyngbyales > Leptolyngbyaceae > Leptolyngbya > Leptolyngbya sp. CALU 1928. Next base: position 1,053,619 of record NZ_JBXBCE010000001.1, read on the forward strand.
GCCGCTGATCAACAATCCCAAAACTAAAGCACTTCCTGAAATGATGCGTGTGTAGTGCCGCTGAGTGCGATCGCTCATTCTATTCCACTGCCTCATTTGTCTCTGAAAAATTAGCTTCCATACCTTACGCCTCACGTAAAACGTACCCTACACCGCGCACGGTTTGAATCAGCCGCTTTTCACCCTCATCTTCAATTTTCAGGCGTAGATAGCGGACATACACCTCAATCACATTGGATTCGCCTACAAAGTCATATCCCCAAACATTTTCCAAGATTTGTTCGCGGGTTAGCACTTCGCGGGGGTGTTCCATAAGGTATTTGAGCAGTTCAAATTCCTTCATGGTGAGATCAATCGTGCGGTTATTCCGAATAGCTCGACGAGTGGACAGATCCAAGCCCAAATCGCCAAACCGCAATTTTTCTGTAGTTTCTTCATCCGATTTCAAATAAAACCGCACCAGCTTTAAAAAATCATCTGAGCGATAAGGTTTGAGAAAATAATCATCGGCTCCGGCTTCTAAACACGCAACCCGATCCTCAACTGTATCTCTCGCCATCAACATTAAGATGGGCACGCGCACTCCTGTTGCCCGGAGACGATTGCAAAACCAGAGTCCTGATTCTCCTGCTAACATGCGATCGACTACAACTAGTAAAGGCTGGGCTTCTGAAATCTTTCGCAGTCCGCTGACGGCATCTAGTGCGATCGCAGTTTCATAACCCGATTCTTGCAAATCTACTCTGACACTTTGAGCCAGGGTTTCATCCGTTTCGATTAACAGAATTTGAGTACTATCGACAGTTGCAGGATTCATAAGCAGAGGATACGGATTCACAAAGGACAGTCAAAATAAATCGTTAGGTAGCTAAGTATTAATTCCTATTGTCACTCTGTTTTAACATAATCTTCTGACTAAGTTAGTTTTCTCGAACTAATTTTCTCCTTCAAGGTAGATTTCAATTCAAGAAATCCGACGCTGGAAATCCGACGCTGGTATTCTGGTGCTTGTTCCCTGGTTAGGGTAGTTCTACAGAAGTTGGCTTCGCAATGTGAGGCAATCCCCAGCCTAGCTTTTCGCGCAAAACATGAAAAAACTCTGGGGGTTGCAAGCGAATAAAGCGGGCATTATGGGGCGATCGCTCAATTCGGACGCGATCGTCTGGCAATACATAGCAGCCGCCATTGCCATCAACCACCATGACTAACCGAGTTGTGTTTACCGGAAAAATAGTTACGGGTTCACTATTCGCAAACACCAATGCCCGCGAGGCAAGAGAATGGGGGCAAATCGGCACCAATTGAAGAACCGGGACACCGGGCGTGATCACCGGTCCACCGGCGGAAAGAGAATAAGCGGTTGATCCAGTCGGGGTAGAAATAATTAGCCCATCTGCTGCAATATCTACGGGGGCATGATGACCAATTTGTACCTCAAAATGGCACATGCTCGTCAGAGGCTCTCGATGGATCACCATTTCGTTGAGCGAAAGCGCTTCCCACAAAAGATGTTTATCTCGAAAAAGTTGCACCCGCAGCGTTGAGCGCTCTTCAACATGGTACAGGTCGGATAGAACAGCGTCCAAAGCCTCTGGCAACTGGTTGACGTAGGTTTCAGTTAAAAACCCCATATGCCCAGTATTTACAGTCAGTAGCGGAATCCCATAGGGAGCCAATTGTCGGCAGGCAGATAGCACTGTGCCATCTCCGCCTAACACAACCGAGAAGGTCATATCGCGATCGAAGCCAGGAGGATTCAAGCTGTCGATCGGAGTGTTGCAAACGGGACCACTTGGGTTTGAGTAGCCCAAAATTCCACCGATGCCTGTCGCTAGGTGAACTTCCCAACCACGAGAAAATAGCTTGTCTTTGATTTCTTCGGCAATGCGACAAGCAGCGGGTTTGATATCGTTGTAAATGATGCCAGCTTTAGGCACGTCAAAGTTTGGCTAAGGACTATAAATCGGTATAAGGGACTATACCATTCTTGGTAATCGACGCGATCGCTTCTCAGCGAATCATCCACCAAAGAAAAGCGCGATCGCTAGAAACGGGGATAGTTCCGCTGCTTATCCACCTTGCCTACTTTTTTGCTTTGCTTTTTCTGTTTGTCATAATCCAACTCGCGCAGCTTCTTCATAATCCGTTCAAAATATTCTTGCAAATAGCTTTCTACCGTAGTCGTATCACTTGGATTAAGCCCAAAAACAGCATAAGTTTCCTCCATCGGTGCCGCTAAAGGCTTGCCCGTTGCAATCACTTCAGCAAAAGCCAACCGATCCGCAATATTCCAAGTCCATTGGAAAAACTGAGTCACTCGGCGCGTAAAGCGGACGACCCCAATAGGAACACGCGTAATTTTTGCCTCTCGTCCTGATAGCTTTTCGCAAAGCTGAATCAGTTCATCCGCACTCCACGCTCGCGACCCCACTACTGGAAAAGACTTATTCTCAGTTTCAGGCACCTTCAACGCTTGAATCACAAATTTTGCAATATCTTGAGTATCCATATATGCCGTTGGTGAAGCGGTTCCCATCACCCAGATAGATTGCCCTTCCAGCATCGGAATCGCATACTGCCCAATCAATCCCTGCAAAAAACCACAAGGGCGAAGAATCGTGTAATTCAAGCCTGACTCAGCCAGATATAGCTCGACGCATCGCTTAATTTCTAATAGTGGCACCTTAGGATATTTTTCCGCATCCAGAATCGATAGGTAAATGAACCGCTCCACATTTGCAGCTTTCGCCGCTTGAATGAGATTGACGCTGCCTTGCCAATCTACTTGTCGAATGCTCAAGGAATCGGTTGCTCTAGCCGTTGCCGCATCAATCACCGCTGAAATCCCCTCCAATGCTGGCGGCAATGTTTCAGGGTTACACAAATCTCCCCGCACAAGTTCAGCACCCCACTCCCTTAAAAATGCTGCTTTCTTCTGACTTCGCACTAAGCAGCGAACTTCATATCCCTCATCCAAAGCTCGTCGGGCAATCTGTCTTCCTAAAGTACCTGTAGCACCAACAATTAAGAGTTTCATGAGGGATTAAGTAACGAAATTTTAACTTTTAATAAGATACTATCAGAATTGATGGATACCCTAACGGAATTTGCTGAATAGCACTGAGTATTTAATTTTTTAAGCAGGTAAGAAAAGCCAGCACAATTGTTGTAGGGATGTAGGGATTCTTATGGAAAGGGTTGCTGACGCTTCACGGATTGCGATTTCCTCAGTAAACGTATTGATGAAGAAAATAAAAAGCCTATAAGGCTTTGTGGCAGTTGGATTGATAACACACAGCGGTCTTACGCTAGTGTAAGGATAAGTTGAGGCGCATTTTATATTAATATTTCACCAACAATGCCAAAGCTTAAGCCAGCAACGATGAATATTTCTTCAGAAGAACCCAAACAAAGCCTAATGAGTGTTCTGAATTGCACTGTCCAGCATCCCGTTGATCTCAATCAGGTTCGCCAAATTCATCAAGAGATTCTGAGTTTGGAGAAATCTCAGCGGATGGCAGAATTCTTTAGCTTATTGGGCGATGGAAATCGGTTGAGAATTCTATCTGCTTTGGCGCTTCAGGAATTATGTGTATGCGACCTTGCAGCAGCCGTAAAAATGACCGAGTCTGCTGTTTCTCATCAACTGCGAACCCTTCGGACTATGCGACTGGTTAGATATCGTCGTCAGGGGCGGAATGTGTTCTATTCTCTAAAAGATAGTCACGTTCTAAACCTATATCGTGAAGTGGCTGAGCATCTAGATGAACCTGAAGATTTGTAGAAGCTAGGTGTCGAAGGATGAAGCAATAGATTTAGAAAAGATTATTCATCCTTCAACTAAGCCGCTTACTCTTCGCCGCCTTGTACTTTTAGCATGACAAATCCTAGTCCTAACCCTACCAAAATTAGGCTAGATGCCAAAATAGCAGTGGTAAAAATTTCTCCCATGAACTGGTTGCTCCTTATGCGATCGCGTCAATTAAGTCGTGAAATATAAATATCACTCTTATCAAGAATTCTAAACCAGATTGCTCACACTTCCAGTAACAATGGATAAACCCCACGATTCTCCGTTTCGTCCTCGCTTAGCAATTCCTGTGGGTGACCCGGCAGGAATTGGTAGTGAAGTGGTGTTAAAAGCCCTAGCAGATCCGCAGATTCGACAAAGCTGTGAGATCACGGTAATTGGCAGTCGATCGCTGTTAGAAAAAACCTATTCCCAATTGCTAGCCTTGGGTACAGAAGAGCCATTGGCAAATCCAGATAACTTGGCTTTATTGGATGTGAGACTCGACCCAGAACTTGAGCAGCAGATTCATTTAGGGAGAGAGAACGCTGCCGCTGGTGCCGCTAGTTTTCAGTTCTTGGATCAAGCGATCGCCCAGACGCTCTTAGGTGATTTTCATGCCATTGTCACGGCACCAATCGCAAAATCTGCCTGGAAAGCGGCTGGGCACCACTATCCAGGACAAACTGAACTGCTGGCTAAGCGCGCTGGAGTCAACCGCTTTGGCATGTTGTTTGTAGCGCGATCGCCCTACACTGGCTGGACACTACGAACCCTGCTGGCAACCACCCACATTCCCTTACAGCAGGTTTCTGAAACCCTCACAGCGGATTTAATGACGCAGAAACTAGAGTTGTTGCTTAACTGCTTACAACAAGATTTCGGCTTAGAAACTCCTCGAATTGCGATCGCAGGACTCAATCCTCACAGTGGCGAACAAGGGCAACTGGGGCGGGAAGAACAGGATTGGTTGATCCCGTGGTTGAATCAAATGCGCGATCGCTTTCCCAAGATCGCTTTAGAAGGACCTGTACCACCTGACACCCTTTGGGTCAAACCTGGACAAGCTTGGTTTGGCACAGAGATATCACGCAGGAAAAGCATTGGGAAGGACATTCAAAACTCAAGACCCAAAACTCAAAACTATTCTGATGCCTATCTCGCTTTGTATCATGATCAAGGACTCATTCCAGTCAAACTGATGGCATTTGATCGCGCTGTCAATACCACGATTGGGCTACCGTTCGTCCGCACTTCCCCCGACCATGGAACCGCATTTGATATCGCCGGACAGGGGGTTGCAGATGCTACCAGCATGAGAGCAGCGATCGACTTGGCGGTGGAATTGAGCGATCGTCGTCAACAGTTGCTCACTTAAAAGCCTCCCCTGCGTGAAATTCAAGCCTGAGCGACGGAAACCACACAAACTATTCACTGATGATCGTGATCGCTCAGGCTCAACTCGACCCAGCTATTTGCCTAAATTCAAGTAGATCTTCGCCAGATATTAGTCAGGGTTTAGTGACTTTCGCAAGTTTTCTTAATATACTCAGAAGAGTATTGGCGTAAAAATACAAGTTATATGGTATATCAGGCTACAGATAGAGATTTTACCTGTTCCCGAATAATTTTCCTGCACTGTTAAAAACTTAAATTTTTATCTGCCCGCTTGATTCATTCAATAGCGCTACTTGTTGTTTTGATGTGCTAAGAAGCTTAGAAGGGTGATTATGCTTCAATCAATTCAGTATTCCTTACCTTTAATTCAAGATGAGGCTCGTCAACTCGTTCAAGAAGGTCTGGTGAGCCGCCATCAACCTATCTACATTTTGTGCCAGTACATCCCTGCTCGTGAATGGGCATGGATTGAATGTGAATTAGAACGCTGTAATTTCTTGCTGAGAGATCGCATTGGCGATCTGATGGGTTACGAAAAGTGGGAGAACGACTAAGTAAATAGCCTGTCTTCGGTTTACACATGGCTCTCAGCGCTTTGAGCCTCATCGAAAAATGTCGTCAACACATCCAAGATGTGGCAAGTACTATGCTTGCCACATCCTGAGTTAGAAGCAACTGTCTTTCTACTCTTGATTCCTTAGCTTTTCGAGTTCTGCCCGAATGGTGGCAATTTGAACAGTCAGTTCTTGCAGTTCAGTTTGGACACTAGGCGCGGTTGGAACAGACGTAGTAGGCGTTGATGGATAAGGGTTTTGGGCGCGGCGTTGACTCAGAACAGTGTCTACAAAGTTACGAGCATCTTGCTCAGTCGATTCTCCTTTAACTGCCCATTCTTCGGCAAGCTGACTCCACTCTTGGCGAAGTTTTGATAGGTTTTCACTCCGCTTTTGTGGATCTTGAACAACCTCAATCAGGGATGCCGTTGCACCTAATGTGACACGAAAACCATTTTGCAGTAGCTGAATCAGCGTCTCAGAATTCATCAGGTGTGTTTCCTTAAGGATCAAGGGAATGGTTTCTAAATGTTTATGGGATATATGCTGCGAGAAATCGCACTTTCAGCAGGAGCATAAAGGGTCTGAAAGAAAAACTGCAACGATTCTACTGTAATCTTGCCGATTCTTGCTTGAGAGATCGCGATTTTAACCAGTCGGCTCTAGATATTGGTTCACGTCATCTACCAGTCGGCTCAACTCGGCTTCAGTAGTCAGGCGAATGCGATCGTCTCTGAGGGTGATCAGCACTTTTGCCGCAAAGGGCGAAGACCAAATATTAGGGTTACAAAAAATTTCTAGAAAAACATCTCCCGTGTAGCGATACTCCATGGATTGCTGAGGCTTTGGTTTGGTAGCAGGCACACCTTTTGTCGCAACTGCTTTGAGGCTAGTCATGAGCGCAGCAATTTGGATTTTCAGAGTTTGGGCGGCTTCAGGCGTGAACTGAAAAGAAACCGACCCTTCAACTAAATTAAGCGTTAACGGGGGCGTAGGCATATACCGAAAAACCGAATGATTGGCACCCTCATGGTATTCGGGAAAGGGGACAGCCGCGATTGCTCTTATCATTAAGATTGACACTTCCAAAAACTGGTGTAGCAATTAAAGCGTAGGCAAAGTTAGGGCGATCTCGATCGCTATCAACCATAAACATCCTGAAGATAAGCGAAAAAATTCCTAATTGGAGACCCAAAGCAATTTTCAGTAGAATAAGTTGCTAGGCGGCTGTACCCGCAGATTGTTCTAGAAAAGAAGTATCCATCAGAAATTGATATCTATTTTAGGGACGCTTTTCGTCAAGCAAGAGCCGTTGCTCAGCAGGATTCCGAAGGCTTTCACGAACTTCTATTCGCCTTAGAAAGATTCGGTTCTCATCTCGCAAAGGCTACTCAGGATCTAAGAAAATATGAGGAAAAAGTCAAGCCTCTCGCAGAGAGATCATCTTTAGCAGTAGAAATTCCTGATAAGTGGCGCGAGTATCACCTGCCATTTTCAGTTCTATATGAACTGGTGCGCGAGGCAAGAAATGATGCTCGTCATCAAGGGGCATTTGCGCGACATCTAACAGATCACGCTGTACAACTTTCTCTTATTATCGAGGATGCTCTTATGGCGGACGGTAATCTTGTAAGCGACTACATGGTTCGTGGGGTAGCATGTGCCTCACTGTGGCAACCGGTGAGCTTTGCTCGTCAGCAGATGTTGGCTAATTCCTTTTCGTACTTGCCCCTATTGACTCAAAGCAACGGACAAGACGCTTGGTATATGCTCTCAGACATCAGTGTTGCGAGATATCTTCAAAGCGTCGACACAAAGATAAGGAAACAGCGTCTTGCCAGCACCATAGAAGAAGCCATCCAGGAAAAGCTACTCAACGTTGAACTTGCCCAAGAGTGCTCTGTAGATTGCACGATAGCTGATGCCTTGAATAAATTTGATGGACATCCTTTGCTAATCGTAGACAAGGATAAACCAAATGTATTGATCGGAATTGTTACGCCGTTTGACCTTCTGTAGCAAAAATAGGGTCGCCTTAGCAGTATTCGTGTCAGCCTGCAAATTGAGAGGTTGGTTAAGGCGTAAGCACGGTCAATAAAAGTTTTAAGGCAAGCCGTCAAACGGCTACCGTCCAATGGCGCTTCAACAACACTGACCTCCAAGCCATAATTGGCGATATTGTAGAAATGTTCTTGAGAGGTGAAATGTCGTATGACTACTCGGCTAGAAGTGGAATCGGCTATCAAGCAGTTACCAGAAGGTGAAGTTCGTAATCTGGCAAAGTGGCTTCAAGAATATCTCGCTGAAATGTGGGATGGGCAAATTGAAGCAGACTTAGCATCAGGAAAATTAGATCGCCTGATTGCTCAAGCAGAAGCAGATATTGCCACAAACAACGTGAGGGATCTTGATGAAGTCCTTTGCGACGGCTGATTTTTGGAAAGCGTATGCGGAATTGTCGCCTGAGATGAAAGAACAAGCGCAGAAAGCTTATCAACTCTGGCAGGAAAACTCACTTCATCCATCTTTGCATTTCAAAAAAGTTGGTAAGAACCTTTGGTCTGCGCGTGTCAGTGGTGGGTATCGAGCATTAGCTTTGAAAAAGGGCACCAATTACTATTGGATTTGGATCGGTGATCATGATGAATATGAGAGGTTTTTAAATTAGCTGGCTGTTATTTTGAGTCAAACAGTACGGCAACCCAGCACAGTAAAGAGGGGTTTTCTCAGACGAAAACCGAGTGATTGGTATTCTTATGGTATGGGGCAAGGGGAGAGACGCGGTCGCGCTAGGTAGAATTAGGGCGATGCTCTTGTTATCAAGATTGACACTTCCAAAAACTGGTGTATTAAATCTAATTTGCTTTGAAGATGGGAAAGAAAAAATCGCTTAATGCAAAACGGCTAACACAGAAGCAGGTTCAAGAACTCATAGAATCTGAGGGCAGGCTGCATCAAGAATTTACGGATTTTTTTGAGGAAACTTACAGCACTGGATATAAGAATCAACCTCAAGTCTATGAATTATCTGGTGATAGATTTCTGCTTGTTTTTGACCCCAAAGGAATTTCACTCCCCGGCAACGGCGATATTTACTCCAAAGAACATTTTTTACGATGGGTTCGCTGGCATCAGAGGGTTAGAGAAGACTATGTGAATGAGCGCGGCAATTCTGTAGGTCATTGGATATTTTATTCAAAGCATAAAGCACGGCTTGTTAACAAAATCGCTGAATTAATCGATGAGCTAATCGGCTGTCTAAACATTTCACGCGATCGGCTAGATTTTTCTTATAAAAGCTTAGATATTTTGTCGAATAAAGCTGAAGACTATGGGCTGGAAAAAGTTCAGGTGGAATTGTATGACAATCTAGTCGCCTATGTGGGCGAAGTTATCCGGCGTAGAGTAGAAGGGGATTGGGCTATTAGGAAAGACTATCCCGGCTGTGAATATCCTATTATTGGCGTGAATCAGGGTGTGCTAATGCCGATTAATGTAGTGTGGCAAGAGTTGTATGGGTCGGAGCCAATGAATCTACGCAAAGAAACTGCAAATGAAGTACGACGATTTTCACTCAGGTATCGGTAGAAGACATACCTCATTGGGCAACCCATTGCTTCGGAGAATCGTGGATAGTGGTCATTAAGTAGAGCGGGTGTAGGAATGACTTTTATCATTGATCCAGATGACGCGACGAAAATCGCCAAAATGCAGCAGCGGGTGCGCTGGCGCGATCGCCTAATAGCTGAGAAAAACATCGACCAAACATCACTAGTGCTAGATGACGGCGTGGCTGATAATCCTGATTTTTCCTTTATGGTGATTGGTGATACCGGTTCTGGCTATCATCGGGGACACAATCCCCAACGAAAAGTTGCCGAACAAATGCTATCTCATCGTCAAGACTGCCGTTTTGTGTTGCACACGGGCGATGTGATCTATCTGGTTGGGTCGAGCGAATACTATCCGAAGAATTTTATTCACCCTTATCGTGAGTTTTTAGTCGGCGGCGATCGCCCTAGCCGCATTGCTTACGACCAAATAACTTTCAATCAACCGTTTTTGCCGATTCCAGGAAACCACGATTATTATGATATGCCTTGGTGGTCAGGGGCGATCGCTCAAGCCGCATCCCCCTTTCGATATCTGGTTCGCAATCGCCTAGATTTGGATATCGGCTGGCATGGTTCTGGGCAGGGAAATGCCTATGCCCAAGCATTTTTAGATTATTTAAAGCGATTTGGCACCGATGCAGAGCTAGAACATCATCTTGATCAGCACTATACGGCTAAAACGAATGCGGGGCGTTGCTTACGCTATCAACCGGGAGAGTTCACTCGCCTACCTAACCGCTACTACACCTTTCAGGCTGGAGGAATTGATTTCTTTGCGTTAGATTCCAATACGTTTAATACGCCTCTACCTTTGCCAGGTGGATCGGATGGAAAAGAGGCACGGCAGACATTGCATCGAAAACAGGATGAACTGGAGCAAGAACAGCGATCTCTATTGGAAGAAGCCGATCGCTTAGACTGCACTCAGCCAGAACAGGAAGAGCAGTGGAATGACATTCAAGCAAAAGTGGAGCAACTGGCGGAAATTATTCGTGATATTGATCAACAACTCACCGTAGATGAAGCCAGCTTTAGCGATCGCGAACAGTTGGAATGGCTAGAACAACGCTTAATTGAATCCTGGAATACTGACTCAGTGCGGGGGCGCATTCTCTATTTTCATCATCCGCCCTATGTGACGGAGGCGACCAAGTGGCATCAAGCGCAAACCTTAGCGGTTCGGCATCGGTTGCGGCAAGTGTTAGATGCAGTTGCAAAAGCCATAGGCAAAGGAAGGGGCGATTCGTTTCACGCTGGCGAAGCCATCCGAAGGACTGCCAAAGGGAATCGCCCAATCGTTGATTTAGTAATTAATGGTCATGCTCATTGCCTAGAATATCTCCAGACAGCCAATACTGGACATGCAGATTCTGACACGAACTGGATTGTCTGCGGAGGAAGTGGTTTTAGCCTACGGCGGCAGCGACTTGAAGGTTCAAAGCTATTAGAAAATCTCGGAAATCAGCCTCATTCGGTTGCCCACTCACAATTATTTATTGGTCGTAGTGGACAAGGTTCTCAAAAGCGCCGCCCCTACTCTTTCATTCGGATTGACGTAAAAGACGGCTCCCCTCCTCAATTGACTGTTCGCCCTTATGTTTCCGAGTGGTATCAACGCCAGTGGAAAGAATACGCACTTGAGCCTTTCACCATTTGAAAACCCCTTGTAAAAAACGAGTATCAGGCTGTAGAAAATCAAGATACAATAAATGCTAAGCCCAGGGTTGGCCGAGCGGTTTAGGCAGCGAACTCATAATTCGCCCCAGGCAGGTTCAACTCCTGCACCCTGGATTGGTTTAACACTATCGATCTTCCTGTAGACAGACTGCCTGTAGACGAACTATTTGGTTACCTGATCAAAGCGGGTTCTAAACTCTGCTCAGTCTCCCTAGAACAGTTGCCCAGTGCCTAAAATTAGCTGCTGTGGCGGTTTTACCAAAGCCCTGGAACTGGACTTTGGGGAACCGGTCTCACTTCAGGTTGTGGCATTTGGGGAAAGAGCATTACTGGAGGGGGCGCGGTGTCATTGGGTAGAATGACAACTGAAGGGGGCAGATTACGCACAGAGTATTGGAAAGGGGTGGGTAAATCCACTGTGCGAATGATCGGACCTGCGTTGATTTGTTTATATAAGACTTCTTGATATAGTTTGTTGATTGCTTTCCCATCACGAGCGATATTGTTTTCGGAGAAGGGTCCAAAGAGAAATTTCAGTTGCCCGCCCAGAGCCTGGTTGCCATAAAAATTGCGACCGCTGCTGAAAAAAGCATCATCAAACTTTTGGGGGAGTTCTCCAAAGGGGACTCCTGAAACCAAGGGGAAATCTTGGGCGATCGCTGCTGCGGAAAACCCAACTCCAACGGTAGCAACTGCCAATGCTGCGATCGCAGAGCGACAGCCAATCGCTATAAAACGACTCTCAAAATTCATGCGATAACTCCTCAAGTTTCTCGATAGTTGCCTACGTTAGATGGGTAGACTTAAGACTGGCACTTTTGCACAAACAATCCCGACTCCTGGCTGCTTTTTTAAGCAAACCGACTAATATCTACTCACTAGCCTTTCAATTGTACTCATGAGTTTCTAAATTAATGACATCAATTTGGATCAATTTTGTAAGCTTATTTTGACGATTGTTCTAAACTATTGGGTCATCCGATGGACGGGATAGGAGACTGTTTTGCTTGTAAAAGCTTTTTCGCAATTTCAGTTGAATACCTTCGTTCCATATCGATTTATCTCCATCATTATTTTCAACTGTTTATGCCACTACCCTTATCATTTTCAACCCTCGAACTGCCTGCGCTTCGCCAGCAACTCCTAGATTTGTTTTGTCAAGTTGCCTATCAAGAAGGAAGTTTTGTTTTGTCGTCAGGTCAACCTAGTTCTTACTACATCAATGGCAAACAGGTGACGCTTCATCCTCAAGGGGGCGTAGCGGTTGGCAGGTTAATGCTGGCAATGGTGCCGCCGGAATCCATCGCGGTTGCCGGCCTGACGTTGGGAGCCGACCCGTTGGTGACAGCAACCAGTGTGGTAGCTGCTTATGAGGGGCGATCGCTGGCGGCTTTGATTGTTAGAAAAGAAGCCAAAGGGCACGGCACAATGGCTTATATTGAGGGACCTAATTTGCCAGAAAAAAGCTCAGTGACTGTTTTAGAAGACGTGGTCACGACGGGGCAGTCTGCATTGAAAGCCGTCGATCGCTTGCGTTCTGCGGGTTACCAGGTAAACGGCGTACTAGCTTTAGTCGATCGGCTTCAAGGGGGTGCGGAATGCTATCGGCAAGCAGGAATTCCCTTTAAAGCAATCTTTACAATTTCAGATTTGCAACAACGTTGGAGTAAATTACATTCGGCATAGAGTGACCTGCGGGATTGTACGGTCGCAAGAGCCTAAATAGTTGTTTAAACTACAGACTATTAGTTGTTTGAGTGGCGTTGAGAGTTTTAAGCAAGTCAGTAGGTTAAACCCTAAACCCACTAGGATTGTTTTAAGCGCTGAATTATACCAGTGCTGGAATCACCACAATCCAATTTCTTCAGCGATCGCCCTCACCAGTTGAAAGATAAACCGATGCCTCTTTCGTCAATGAATGCTGAGTTAACATCTTCCACACTATTAGCAAGCCCAGCCCTATCCTATCTTGATGACATTATTGGTGCAGCTATTTTTGATGTAAATGGACTGCCAAAGGAGTATTTCACTACTCTTGAAAGCACCAACATGAGCTGGGTTCAAACCATTTTCCAAGCGCTTGGCTTGCGATCGCTGCTGATGTCTTCTTTGCAGCTTGAAAATTTTCACCATGCCACCATTGAAGGGCAAGAATATCTCGCAGTCATCGTTAAACAGCGCACTCAATATACTGCACTGTTGCTCCGTCCTAGTGAAAACGAATGTTCAGATCAATTGCTAAAGTGGATTCAAAACTTTCAAACTGACACGCTCAAGCAACATTCCCGATTTCGAGCCGCTTAATTTAGAAAAGTAAAAAAGATACGGTTTTCCATTTGAAGTATTTAAACCTGATGTGCCACTAAAGCCAGCCCAGCCTGTGGGGAGCAAGCTACAGCACCCCGCTCCTGCTACGCACGACCTGCGGTCTACTCCCAAGTCGGGAGAAGGACAGAAATTCTCAAAATCCCTCTCCCAGGGCGGAAAAAGAATTGAGGGTGAGGGCAATTGGGAAAGTCGCCCATCGCGTGATTTAAACTATTTAATATTTCCTTGAGAACAGCATCGATCTTAGCGGTTTGCTACGCTAGGCTTGCGTGCTTTCTTGGTTTTTCCCGACATAGCAATGCTTCATCCTTCAATAACAGTTCTTTCCAACCTATGGATGGTATGACTTTGGAAACCATTGAAATCAGCGGACGACAGTTTGTTCGAGCCGACCAGCTTCCCCAACCTGAGTGGGCGTGTGTTTTGAGCGAACGGCCTCAAGCGCACTTGACTCTAAAAGATGATGATCTGTTTTTGTTGACTGATATTTTAGGTAATATTGGCGGCTGCACAAACGACGATCGCAGCAGCAGTATGGGTTTATATTGCGCTGACACTCGTTTTCTCAGCCGTTTAGAACTGCAAATTGAGGGGCGATCGCCTACGCTGCTGAGCAGTACTGCTGATAAGGGATTTGTGCTGTCGGTGCTGTGTACTAATCCGACCTTAGGCGATCGCATCAAAGCCGAATCTATTGGGATTAAGCGAGAGCTTGTGATTAATGGCGGACTCTTTGAGGAAATTGAAGTTTCTAACTACAGCACCAACCCGATTAGCTTTGAACTAAGCCTCAGCTTCGATGCAGATTTTGTAGACCTATTTGAAATTCGTGGCTTCAATCGAGAGCATCGAGGGCATCGACTGCGGCTTATGCCTCCCTTCCCTAAAAAACAACCCGATAACGAGTTGGAAACCGAGAGCCAAACCGAGGCAAACACGGAGCTAGAAAGCACCGCTTCATTTCCGACCTCTCTTCCTCTTCATTCTCATGACTCTGATAACTCTGAACTCATCCTTGCTTATCAGGGGCTTGATGGTGCCCTAGTAGAATCGCGGATTTCCTTTGTCGATCGCCAACCCGACCAACTCAAGGGTAATACTGCCATTTGGCAATTAGAACTCCAGTCTCACGAAACCCAACGTCTCGGCTATCGTCTGCAAGCTCTGGTTAATGGACGCTCTGCTTCTACCGTCAGCGCTCCAGTCACATTGATGCAGGCAAAAGCAGCAGAATTGATGGAAGAACAAACTTGGCACCAGCAAGTCACCTGCATCCGTTCCGACAAGAACACTTTTAATCAAATCATTGAGCAATCCGAACAGGATATTTACCTGCTGCGACAGTCTTTTAATAAGGGAAAAGCACTGTCTGCGGGAGTTCCCTGGTTCTCAACTCTGTTTGGGCGTGACTCCATTATCGCCGCCTCTCAAATCTTGATGCTAGATCCACAAGTTGCCCGTGAAACCTTGAAAATTCTGGCTTACTATCAAGGCAAGCAGGAAGACGAATGGCGAGATGAGCAGCCGGGCAAAATTTTGCATGAGATTCGTTTTGGTGAGATGGCACGTTGCCAGGAAATCCCCCATACGCCTTACTATGGCACCGTGGATGCGACTCCGCTGTGGCTGATGCTTTATTCTGAATATTTTGCTTGGACGGCAGACCACGAAACCCTCGATCAGTTGTGGGGGAATGCACTGGCGGCAATGGATTGGATTGATCGGGGACGCAAGCAGACTGGCTATCTTGTGTACGATCGCAAATCGAGTCGCGGGTTAGATAATCAAGGTTGGAAAGATTCTGATGACTGCATTGTCAACAAACAGGGGCAACTCGCTCAAGGGGCGATCGCCTTATGCGAAGTTCAAGGCTATGTGTATGCTGCCAAAATTCGGCTTGCCCAAATTGCTCGAATGAAAAAGCGCATCGATTTGGCAGATCAGTGGGAAGAGGAAGCTCGCGATCTGAAATTTCGATTTAACCGCGACTTTTGGATGGAAGACCAAGACTACTGCGCGATCGCCCTAGATGGAGATGGAAACCCCGTAGATAGCATTTCATCCAACCCTGGGCATTGCCTTAACTTAGGCATCTTCACCCCCGAAAAAGCCTACAGTGTTGCCGAACGGCTCCGCGCTCCGGATATGTTTAACGGCTGGGGCATTCGCACTCTCAGCAGCCTTTCCCCGGCATACAATCCCATGGGTTATCACATTGGTTCGGTGTGGCCCCATGACAACGCCCTGACTGCGATCGGGTTGCGTTCTTTAGGCTTGATCGATCAAGCGCTGGAATTGGCTCAAGGAATTTTGGATATGACCCACCGCCAACCTTACCAGCGTCCGCCAGAACTGTTTTGCGGCTTTGAACGCAATGACGGTAATGATCCGGTGCAGTACCCGGTTGCCTGTTCGCCCCAGGCTTGGGCAACGGGTAGTGTCTTTCAATTGCTGCAAATGATGGTTAACTTGGTGCCCGATGCGCCTAATAACACCCTGCGAATTATTGACCCGGCGTTGCCGCCTTCAATTAATCAACTATCGCTGCACAATCTGCGGGTGGGTTCGACCTTGTTGGATCTAGAATTCGAGCGCTCTAATGGCACCACCGCCTGCCGAGTCTCCAAAAAACGCGGCAATTTGCGTGTGGTGATTGAAGCGTAGGGCTTTTTGGATTGTAAGGCGTTTTTTGTAGGGTCAACGCTGAGGGCAACCCTCAGCGTTGCTTGGATTTAGCGTCGTCTACAATCCTACTACTTGAGCAAATCCTACTGCTTGAGCAGGAGATAATAAAGCTGCCCGCTGGAGTTAATCAATCCTGCGCGATCGCCTGCCAAAAGTCCCGTCCCCATAAACACATCCACCCGTCCTGCACCTTTAATTGCACTGCCTGTGTCTTGATCTAGCACATAGCGAGTCACCGGTTGCTGAGCTAGCTTGCCGCCCGTGGTTAGCTGCGGAATTCGCGTTTGGATCACTGCCAGAGCGCCGGGGGGGAACAAGGTTTTATCGGTGGCGATCGATCGATCGGGTAAGACAGGCACGCCAATACTGCCTATGGCAGGTGACCCTTGAGTTTCTTTAAAGAACACAAACCGCTGATTGCGCGGCAGATAAGTGTTCATCTCAGCCGGGTTATCTCGAAAATATTGAGTCAGGGCAGGCAGGGTTAGTTCCTCTAGTTTGAATTTGCCTGCTTTCACCAGTTCTCGCCCAACGCCGGTGTAAGGGTAATCCGTACTGCCGGCATAGCCCACCGTCATGGTGCTGCCATCGGTGAGGTTGAGTCGGGCAGAACCCTGCACCTGAATCAGAAAAGCTTCCAGGCGATCGCGCAACCAGGCAATTTCCGCTCCTTTCAGCGACCCTTTGGCAAACTGTAACCCGTTGGCTCCTTCTAAAGCAGCACGGGTTGGATGAGGCTTTGACCAGCTAGAAAAAGTGGAAGGCAGGCGAAAAATGGGATAGCGAAACTCGTTTGTAGGGGTGCGACTCGCCCTATGAACGGGTTCAAAATAGCCCGTAAAGCCAACGGTGCCTTTGCCATCTTTGCCCGTTGCTTGATAAAGGGCAAACTCGCGCTGAATTGCCGCTTGCAGTTCTGCCGTCGATCGGCTGGTGGTTAGTAGGGATCGAAATCGCTGCAAGCTTCGCCGCACTCGGTCGGGCGTGATGGTAGTAGACAGCTTGCCATAATCTGCGATCGCCTTCTGAGTTCCTAAGTAGCGCAAACTATGATCAATCGCTGCCACGAGAGTTTTGCGATCGCCCAGTTTACGCCCAGTGCCAAACAATTGCAGATCTAAACCCAAAGTCTTGGGAAAAGCAACTGGAATCAATGGTTTAGGCTTGACAACAGTTTTTGTATTAGGCGCAACGATGGGAGTTACCGCCACAAGCCTATGATCCATCCCCGACAGCCCTAAAACGCTGAAGGCACAGATCGCGATCGCCCAAGGTCGCATGATCAATTCCCTAAAACCGCTCCACACTAGAACTAAACACAGGCTCTACTCGAATTGCCAGCACCTTAGAAGGGCGCAACACCATATATTCACCTTGAATATTTTTGATGGGCACCGTAATAAAATCATTGGAAGCCGCCTTGGGCACCAATTCACCGCTATACCATTTTTGAAACTCTTGGATTGTCTGAAAGCGGACTTCTTCCCGATGTCCTCCATCAATCAAAAGATGCACCGCATACTCCGTCGGTGTGCGGGCATATTTGCTTTTCCGCTGTTCTCCAGCCGCTCCATCCGTTGCTTGCGTCATATCGCCTACTGTGTTTCGTGTATTGCCATTATCTAACAGGAATGCCAGATACAATCAATTTGCCCAGACTGAAGCAAAAAGTATCAAACAACAATCTGCCACCAAAAAAATTCTCAGGCAACAACTTCAATTACTTTTAGGAAAATAAGTTGAATCGCTGCAATTGAGTTTCCACCAGAGCGGGTAAGGTTTTGTGAAGTTGAGATTTATCTTTAAATGGCAATCGTTGCTGGCTAGGCAAATCAAGCGGAAACTGCCCTGGCAAGTCAGTTCGTTCCATTTGGGCAACTAAAATTTGCTCAGACCGTTTGCTGTGTAAGGCATATCCTACCTCCACGCACACAGTTGGACTGAGCAACACTTGATTGGGGATCGCTGGGTTAGCCGCGATCGCCGTGGTGTCAGCAACAAACAGCAAACTCTGGCGCAGCGATCGCATCAGAGTGCTATCCAACCGCACAGGACCATCCGTCAGCCGATGCGATTCCTTGAGTGCGATCGGCAAGCGAGATTTTCGATTTAGAGTCTCGATAACAGACTGCAACTCATCGCGCAGTAACTCGCTAGAGTCGGGAAACTCGGTTTGATAGCAAAAATAAATGATTGGCTCCAAATGAGCCATGACTTCCTGCTTATTAAAATAAATTTCGTGGCTACGAAGATCAATATTTGCGATCGTGTAGCCGCCGCTGCCTTCAATGTAAAACTCAATCGAGTCGCCTTGCAAATAGCGCTGAAACCATTCCGACTGGCTGACTTCTTCAATATCATCCAAAAAATCTGCCCTTAAGCCCGATTTCAACAAACTATTTCGGCTCAAGCGCAGGTCATGAGGGCGTTTTTCTAGCTCTTTAATTGGCTCATACTCCCGGAGATACCACGCTTTCAGAGCAATAATCGCCATGGTGCGCCCTTTCCTTTCGGTTTAAAACTACAGCAGCACCCAAATTTTACTCTTTGAGTGATTTTCTCTCGCTCATTTATTGTATCTAGCGCTCTAGACTTTATGCTGCGTTTGCCATTTCAAATTAGGCTTACTTGCCTAGATTTAAAGATAAAGCTGATTAAAACCAAGGCGTTTTGCTCTGATTGAAACACCCTGCTGGCTCACCAAAACGAGCCTGAGAAAACACCCTAGCAGATGAGTCGATGCCCTTAAACCCATAGCAGCCAATGCTAATTTTCAGCAGTAGGGAGAAATATCTTCGCCGCACTCATCAGCCAGGTAGCAAAGGGAGCGGAAACGCAGCCCAACTACTTGGTCATAAAACGGGTTGAGCTTACACAGGGGCGGAATGTGCAGAATCGTGCGATCAAATAATTTAATGGTGCGCTCAAATGGGCATTGCGCAGGAATCACTGAGCAAAGGATATGGGCAGTATCGCGATCGCAAATTTCGATGCCATCTAGCCACTGACGAATAGGCTTTAGTGGTGCAAATGCTGTCTTCAATGGGGGTTGAATTGCTTGAGGCTTCGCTGAAATTTCAGACGCAATCCAAATAAGACGCGGGGCTTGAAGCGATTCAGGTTCGTAGTGAGAGCGTTCCATTTGTATTTTCCTCACTTTTAGTGGGTTATTTTCCCGATGGTAGCTACACAGATTCAGCTAAAGATTACTGGACACGCTGAATTTAATTGTGAGCTTCTACAGTCTAGTAACAACAGCCGGCGATCGTGTTCAGGATATTTGCAACCAAAAAGTCGGGTTTCTTTACCTGACAATGTCATATTGCCCAGAACACTCAAGCTTTTGATGAGCAAAAATACTGAAATTTTGATAACCCTCCAGTTGCCCCCTTGAACCATACTGAATAAATGATGGAAGAGTATGTTCTTTGCAATACAGAAGTTCTGTAAATTAAAACGCTCTGCGCCCTTCAGCTTGACCTGATTCTGTAATGATCTGTGGCACTGCGATCGCCATCAGACGGTTATATTACAAGATAGCGCTACAGCACCTTGTTTACAGGCAATACCTAAAAGACGTATGCAATCCTATCAAGCACCCGCTTTAGAATCTGAAGCCCGCACTCGTATTCTCAAGTCCGCCTTAAAACTCTTTGCTCGAAATGGCTATGACGGCACGACCACAAAAGATTTGGCAGAAGCGGCGGGTGTGGCGGAAGGCACGTTGTTTCGCCACTTTAGCAACAAAAAAGCGATTTTGATTGAAGTAGCCACCCAGGGCTGGATCGATATTTTGACCGATTTATTGACGGAACTCAGCGGTATGGGCAGTTATAAAGCCGTGGCGCAGGTGATGCGGCGGCGAATGCTGCACTTGCATGAGAATGCCGATATGCTCAAAGTCTGCTTCATGGAAGCCCAGTTCCACCCCGATTTACGCGATCGCATTCAAACCGAAGTGATCGAAAAAATGACTGACGTGGCTGAAGCCTTTTTTCAGACGGCAATGGATCAAGGGGTGTATCGCCCAATGAATCCCAAAATGGTAGCGCGGGTGTTTTTAGGGATGTTCGCGGTGGCTGGATTTAGCCAAAGCACCGTCATGTCTCCCGGAGCCGCAGCCGCTGAAATGCAAGAACTGGCAGAAGCCTTGGCAGAAATCTTTTTGAATGGTGTGCTGGTCAAAAGTGGAGACTAGAGAGGTTTGGTCAAATGGCAACAGCACAAACTCCCTCAACCATGTCAACGCTTGCAGGCTCTTCTACTCTTGCCGCGGCGCTCAAAACCAGACGGGAAAAGCTGTCTCAATTGGTAGATTCTCCAGTTGTTTTATGGTCAGGGCGTAGCAGGGCGCGCAACTTTCCCGCGAATATCTATCCATTTCGGGCAAGCAGCCATTTTCTCTACTTTGCTGGGTTGCCCTTGGAGAATGCCGTAATTCGGTTGGAGCGAGGCAAGCTAACGCTGTTTATAGATGATGCCAGTCCAGCAAGTGTGCTGTGGCATGGAGAGTCACCTTCACGAACCGCGATCGCCCAACACATTGGGGCCGATGCCGCCTATCCATTGGCAGAGTTGGCAGCGAGGGTAAGTGATTGCGCTACTGTGCTGGTGCAAGATTCAGCGACTCGGCTAGAACAAGCTCAAGTGTTGAACCGGGAGATCGCTTCCCCTACTGAATCTGAAGGGATTGATTTAGCGCTGGTTAAGGCGATCGCAACTTTGCGAATGACTCACGACGCGGCGGCGATCGCAGAACTTCGGCAAGCGGCGGCTGTGAGTATTCAGGCGCACCAAGCGGGCATGGCAGCCACCCGCACCGCCAAAACCGAAGCTGAAGTGAGAGCAGCGATCGAGCAGGTGATCATGGCAAACAATATGACCCCTGCCTACAGCAGCATTGTTACGGTGCAGGGTGAAGTATTGCACAACAATCACTATCACCATGGATTGGAATCAGGGGATCTGTTGCTAGTAGATGCCGGAGCGGAAACTGCTACGGGTTGGGCGGCAGATATTACTCGTACGTGGGCAGTGTCGGGCAAGTTTTCGCCAACGCAACGCGCCATTTATGACATCGTGCTATTGGCGCATGATCGTTGCCTTGCCACGATGAAACCGGGTATTGAGTATCAAGAGATTCATCTAACGGCTGCCAGAGTCATTGCGGAAGGCTTGGTGGATCTGAGCATTTTGCGCGGCAACCCTACAGATTTGGTGGAAATGGATGCTCACGCACTATTTTTTCCTCACGGAGTCGGGCATCTGTTGGGGCTGGATGTGCATGATATGGAAGACTGTGGCGACTTGGCAGGGTATGCCGAGGGACGAACGAGAAGCGATCGCTTTGGTTTGGGCTATCTGCGCCTCAACCGCCCCTTGCAGGCGGGAATGCTGGTGACAATTGAACCGGGTTTCTATCAAGTGCCTGCGATTTTGAACGATCGCGATCGCCGAGAAAAGTACGGTGATGTCGTCAACTGGGATCGCTTGGCAGAATTCTCTGACGTGCGCGGCATTCGGATTGAAGATGATGTGTCGATCACAGCCACTGGAACGGAGGTGCTGACAGCGGCATTGCCAACGAGTATTGGGGCGATCGAGCAATTGATTAGCGGCAATTAATCAGGATCAATCCCCAGCGAACTCAAATCGATTCTGCTTTTTCAGTCAAACGCTCTAGGCTCAATCGCAGAATCGATAAACTCAAAATAATCAAAAACATGACTAGCCCGATCGTACAGGCATAGCTCATTTCCAGGTTTTGGAAGGCTTGCTCATAGAGATAGTAGACCAGGGTTTTAGAGCTATTGCGTGGTCCGCCCTGAGTCATGATGTAGAGTTCTTCAAAGGTTTTGGTGGCGGATATGGCAGAAATCACCGCTACTAACAGTAGATAAGGACGCATCAATGGCACGGTGATATCCCAATGTTTCTTGATGCCATCGGAGCCATCGATCGCCGCTGCCTCATACAAATCTTGGGGAATCGCCTGTAAGCCTGCCAGGTAAATCACCATGTAGTAGCCCAACCCTTTCCACACGGTCACCGCCATAACGCTAAAAATTGCCAAAGCCGGACTGGTGAGCCAGGGCACGGCTGGAATGGCAACCATTTTCAAAAACTGATTCAGCAAGCCATTGTCGGCATACAGCCACTTCCAAGCGATCCCTGCAACAACCATGGAAATGACCACAGGCACATAGAAGGCGGCTCGAAACCACTGAATGCCACGCAGCTTTTGATTCACCAAAATTGCCAGTGCTAGCGGGACTGTAACCAAGATTGGCACCACGCAGATCAGGTACAGAAAGGTATTACGGAAGGTTTGCCAAAAAACCGGATCAACCCAAAGTCGCTGAAAGTTCTTGAAGCCAATCCACACAGGTGGCTGGGTCAGGTCATATTCATAGCGGGTAAAGCTGAGGAAAAAGGCTTGCAGGGCAGGATAGAACACCGTCAAGCTGAGCACAACCAGGGCAGGCAGCAAAAACAGGTAGGGCGTGAGTTTAGGCTGAATCCGGTTCCAATTGTTTCGCTTCCAGGTGGGCATATCAAGTGCTTAAACGGTGTAGCTGAATTATACGGGGCGATCGCGCTCCACAACCACAGCTACTGTCTTTATGTCTGCTTCAAGCAGAAACGATTTTTGTGAACTAGAGAAAGGGTGATCGCCTTCTCCGGAGAGATATTAACAGGCGATCGCGTCTTGTTGGCAAGGGCGATCGCGTTTGGTGAGGATAGTGCGATCGTCTCTGTTCACTCATCAAGGCGATCACGTTTCTTGAGCAAAGGGCGATCGCGTTTTGTTTGGAGGAGCGATCGCGTTTGGGAGTCAAGAGACGATCGCGGATCAAGGTAGTAAGCACACTCAGGAATCACAATCGCTCTTGCTCACTGGAGCCGAACTTTCCACGCTTTCCCGGTTTGCTGAACCACCAGTTTTGTGCAGGTTTGAAGAAAAGTCGGATATTTTTTGTTGATATTTAACTGCTTTAAGACTGCTGTAATCGGTTGTTGATATTGTTGACGAAATTGGCTACCGATCGCCGATATATCTACAAAGCCGTCTGGATCTTTTTGGGGCAAAGCTTTGATGATTTTCGCGATCGCCATTTCCAAATCTTTTGCCGTCTTTAAAGGAAATTCAGCAGGTGGTCGATTGGGCTGAACCGATTTACCGTTGTTTGGGGACAGAGGGGCGGCTGATCCACCCTTTTTCTCTAACTCCACTGAATCCGGTGCCACTGCTTCGCCTGAAGGGGTTACAGTCGCAGCATCAAACAACGCGATATAGAGTGCCGCTTGTTCCGAAGCCTGATGCATGACAAATTCTTCGGGTCGATCAAGAAATAAATCTCTGGCTCGTTTTCCTGGCTGGTGAGCGGTTACCAGTTGATTAATTGAAAATCGATATTTTTCCCAAAATAATTGAGAAACTTTAGACAACTTGATCCAGGAGATTCCGCTTTTTTGTTGTTCAGCGCGAAGGATTTCTTTCAGATGGATGATACAGGTTTCCAGGGGTGGAATAGTGGGAACCACCACTTTCGGACAGGTAAACGTTTGTCCAGTATGGCTATTGACCACTGCGATCGCCCCATCCTGCTGTTTTCGCACCTGATATACCGTTAACCCTTGCTGGCTCAATTTCGTATGTAGGTTGGTCATGACCTTATCTGAGGAGCAAACCAACACTTCCTGAACCATCGGATAGTGGTCGTGGATGGAGGAACCCATGACAATCATCTTGCCGTCTGCCATATCATTTCCGGCAGGCACATGCATCAGATCGTATCCCCGTTGATGCAGTTCTTCATCATATTTGCCACAGGCTTTCCAATTGGCAAACGCAATTTTGACTTGCAATGGCAATGTACAGATATTTCTTAGAAAGCTTTCCTGGGGGATATCCAGTTTCAAGTTTTCAGCGTCCAATAACAGCAGAGCGATCGCCCGGTTCGATTCCACCGATTTCCCGTTCAAATTAGGTGGGTGATTTAGGATAGCCGCTGGCTCCGTCGAATCACTTTCCAGCAAATTTAGTTGCGCCTGCAATTCTTGAAAGGCGGAGGATTCAAAAAAGTCAGGCAAAAAGAATTGCTGGAGCAGTTGGCGAATTCTCTGAGTCTGCGCTTCGGCGGAGCCTTGATCCAGCAACCCCACTAATTTAGCGACGAATGCCTCTTGAACCCGTGGCTTTTGCCAATCATGATGACGAATTTTTTCGATTAACCAGTCTGGATGATGCTGGTGAATCGTCGCGATCGCCTGACAAACTACCTGAGCAGCTTGAAGTGGAATCACTGGACTATTCTCGCTGATCATCACCATGACAACCTTACCCGTTCAATGGACACTATTATTGCAGCTAGGATTCCCAAATGATTTTCCCAAGCTTGCACAGAAGAAACACAGGGAGTATAAGAGATTACGCAAGAAATAGTCTTAAAGTCGGGATAGCAAGCGTGGAAGTGAGGACGATGATACACCCAACCGCAGTGATTGAATCGGGGGTAGAGTTGGGGGAAGGGGTAACGGTGGGGGCGTTTGCCTACATTGGTCATAGCGTCAAATTGGGCGATCGCTGCACGATCAATCCTCACGTCACAATTTTGCCCTACACGACCTTAGGCGCAGGCTGTCAGGTGCATTCTGGCGCAGTGTTGGGCGATGTGCCGCAGGATTTGGCATTCAAAGATGAAGCATCCTATGTGCAAATTGGCGAAGACTGCGTGATTCGGGAAGGGGTGACGATCCATCGCGGCACCAAAGCAGGCACGGTCACGGAAATCGGCGATCGCTGCTTGTTTATGGCGCAAAGCCACGCGGCGCACAACGTTCAGGTGGGCAATGATGTGATTGTGGCAAATGGGGCACTGCTAGCAGGCTATGTGGAAGTGGGCGATCGCGCCTTCATTAGCGGCAACTGTTTGGTGCATCAGTTTACCCGTGTGGGCAGGTTGGCAATGATGGCAGGGGGTTCTGCGGTTCAAAAAGATGTGTTGCCCTTTTGCATTACCCGCAGCGTCAGCCCCAACACAATTATGGGACTGAACGTAGTCGGCTTGCGCCGCGCTGGGTTCACCGCCAGCGATCGCCACGACCTGAAACAAGCCCTCAAAGTGCTGTATGGCTCTGGACTCAATATTTCTCAAGCCACTGATGAACTAGAGCAGTTCGAGTCTGCTTTGGTGCAGGAATGGTGCCAATTCATTCGCGGCTCTAAACGGGGGATTTGCAAGTTTTTTAAGCGATCGGGTCAGAGTGAAGATGAGGCGATCGAGTAAAAGAGGGTACGGAGTACAGAGTTGGGAGTGCGGAGTTGGGAAATCAAGCCGCGATCGCAGTTCAAAAAATAGGCGTGTCCTACATCTTTGTGACAATTGCTTTATGCGACATCATCTTTGAAACCGCGCCATTTCCATAAGCAGCCAGAAATAAAGTTGGTGGTGATATGCGCCAAAATCGGCACCAGCAAATTATTAGTCATTAGGGCACTGACTCCCAGCACGCCCCCGATCGCCGTTGCCCACACGACATACGACCATTGCTTGAAACTGCTAAGGTGCAAAACTCCAAAACAGAGGCTTGAAAACAGAATGCCTGCGGCATCTAACCCAAAGGTGGGCAGCATCACCCCGCGAAACAGCAGTTCTTCACTCAGTCCCGGCAGCAAGCCCAACCAGAGGATGTCAGGAAACACCAGCGGCTTTAAGACCAGTTGCAGGTAGTAGTCGGCGCTCTGGCGATACTCTGCCCACAGCGCATAGACGACTGAACTAGCTAGCGTGATGCCAACGCCTAACCCGACTCCCAGCAGAGCGTGTTCGCTAGACCAGGCGATCGGCAGCATTAGCCCCGATCCAAACTTGACCCACAGCTTACTCACTACCAACAGCACGACCGCGGTTATTCCCATGGCAACCAGCACTTGGATGCGCGTCAATGGTACAAATTCAGGATCGTCAGAAAAGGGATCTGCCACAGGAAAAATCGGTAAAAAAAAGGCAACGGCTAAATACTAGCAAGCTTTGCTGATGAATTTAGACATTTCACTCATGCGATTCCCTCATGGAAGCTCGTCAGGTAATTGGATTTATTGTTCGTATTGAGCTATCGCGGCTTCGATTACTTCAGCGTCAACATCAGCGAGATCGGATTTGGCGTAGATCGTTGCCAGGATGATTCGATCAGCAGTTTTGACGTAATAGATGACTCGATAACCGCCACTTTTGCCTTTTTGGATATTGCTTTTTTGAGGCGAACTTTGAAAACGGTATAGTTTACTCCCGCCATGCGATCGCCCGGAAGTTCACCCGCTTGGAGTTGCTCAATTAGGGATTGGAGATCTGCACGAACCTGGCGATAGCGTTTAGCGAGATCGCGCAGGTCACGCTGGAAGCGGGGGGTGAGATCAATTTGGATCGGGGGTGGGTCAGTCGGCATCAACCCCGTCCCACAGTTGAGCTAGAGGAATGGTTTGTCCGGTGAAGGCTTCGTATAAGCCCTGGCGAATCCCTTCGAGAATAATTTCGTTGGGGGTTTCATCAGGGTCCGGTTCGTCGTCGGAATCGTTTGAGATCGCTGGGGGAATCGCAATATCGCGGCTGGTCAGGAGGTGCTGAAACTCAGGATGGGGCATTCCAGTAAGTTGGGCACCCTGGTCAAGCGTGATGTGATGCTGTTGGAACAGGGCGATCGCGATTTCCTGGATGATGGCAGCTTGGTCGAATTGGGCGAGGTCGTCGGGCAGGTCGAGGGTAATTTGCATAAGGCTACCTCCTAAACTTGTAAGCGCGCTATTTCACATCTTCGCTAACACCTTCTAGAAAAGCCATCAAGCCTTTACCCCAAGGATTTTGATCAGTAAAGTGTTCGCCTACTTTCACTGCCGCTTTTTTACCGCCATTCCAGAGCCGCTTAACATTCATCAAGTCTTGCCACTGGGGAAGCTGCTTAGCTTTGATTTCTTTGAATTCTGCATCAATGATGCTGAGTGCCTGTTGCTCGTCCTGTACAAAAGAATATTTCTGCTCCAATGCCCGAATAATCTCCACCACGGCATTAAGAGCAGTTTCAGGGGAAGCTTGTTGGGTATTTCGGACGTTTTGAATCACCTTTGAATTACTCCCTTCTGCGGCATAGCCGATACCAAATGTTCCTTGTTGATTGATGATGGGTTGTTTATTCGACATGAGTGTAAGTTCCTTGATAGATTCTATGTATACGGTACTAAAGCTATCAAACAAATGCCCACGGTCTTCTGGCACTGGGTCAGAGCCGAAAATCTCGTAGTTGTAGAACTGGCAGTTGGCTTGGATAGCGGCGATCGAGGAGGAAAAATGATCATTCAAAAGCTTGATCTTCCAATCAGAACTTAAAACTTGAGAGACTTGCGTTTGCATTGGTGAATTACTGAGTTTAATCAATGCTTCAATAGCACTAAAGCGAACCACAAATTCTGGGTCGGTCAAAAATTCCGTTAATACTTCAACTGATGATTGGTTAACCAGGTAACCAAATACTCGAATAGCAGCTTCTCGGATATCTGGATTTTGGATACTTGGGTTATTATTGGGCTTCAAAAATTCAACCAGCTTGAGCAACACTAAACGGCTTTCAAACTTACCCAATGCTTCTGCGGACATCATTCTGACAGTGGAGTTTTTATCCAATAAGGTAGTAAGCAAGCCATCAATAGCATCATCATCCGCTAAGTGACCTAATGCTTTAGCCGATTCCCAACGAACATTGGTATAAGTTGACTTAAGAGCTTGGATTAATCCAGAGACAACGGTCTTTCCACCGATTGCCTCTAATGCTTTGAGAGGTTTCCACCAATCATAAGGACCGATACCAAGAGTAAAGGCAACGTTTGGGTCTTCCAGAATTCTGAGCAATTCTGGAAGTACTTGCCCATCCCCTAGTGTTCCTAGCGCAATAACTAGCTTTCCACGAATTTCTTTACTCGGATTGGCTTGCAAGAGTTTACGTAACTCTGGAACTGCTGTCTGATCTCCCAGTTTTCCTAAAGCTTCAGCAGCTTTTGCAGTCAATCCGGGATACCAATTGAAGAGAACGCTGATCAGCCTTTCAGTTGCTCTATAGTTTCCTAATTCACCCAATGTCCATGCTGCACACTCGGCAACGCAAGGATGGTCATGCTTTAAGGCTTTGATCAGTTCTGGAATTGCCTGTTGAGCATTCAATTCTTTGATCGTGCGGGCAGCTTTCCAACGAATGTGTCCATCTTCAAAGCTTGCGACTAATGGCAGGATGGCTTTT
Source organism: Leptolyngbya sp. CALU 1928 (assembly GCF_056784215.1). Lineage (NCBI taxonomy): Bacteria > Bacillati > Cyanobacteriota > Cyanophyceae > Leptolyngbyales > Leptolyngbyaceae > Leptolyngbya > Leptolyngbya sp. CALU 1928. Next base: position 1,081,953 of record NZ_JBXBCE010000001.1, read on the forward strand.
TCACTGCCGACTTTACCCAGCGCTTCGGCTGCATTTTGGCGGGTTTCACGATTTGGATCTTTTAATGATTTGATAAGCTCGTTAGCAGCTTTATCACCATTGATTTGGGATAAGGCTCTGCCTGCAACCCAGCGTAGAGAGATTGATGATTCTTCTACCGCTATTTTTACTAGGGCTGAAATCGCTGAGTCACAAGCCAAATCACCCAAAGCCTCAGCCGCTTTAGTGCGAACTCGCTCACTCTCGTCTTTCAATGCTTCAAGCAAATCTGGGGCAACCGCTTGATTACCCAATTCACCTAATGCATCAGCGGCTTGCGCTCGGATACCATCATCCTCATGGCGGCTGAGAGTCTGTTGCAGCTTGGGGATGGCTTTATCATCTCCAATTCCACCCAATGAAAAAAGGGCAGCACAAACAGTCAGTTGGCTGTTATGAGTTAAGGCTTCGAGTAGCATCGGAACTGCTGACTTGCTACCAATCCGTCTCAGGGCAAAAGCAGATTGGAGAACTAAATCCCGATCCTCTTCATTACAAATGATTTTCGTTAGGTATGATATTGAAACCTCCGATCGCGTCTCCCCTAAAAGCTCCACCTTCAACCATTCCGGCAGTCTCTTCTCATCAATAAGTTTGTTGACTAATCCTACAGTTTGCTCCTGAAACTTCGGCTTCACCTCTCCTGCCAGTCGCGCTCCCAGCTTCCAATCCACCTCCAGTGCCAGCTTGACCACCTGCACTGCCTGTGTCTCATCGGGTATCAGTGCCGCCATCATTGCCAGGGGTTCAGTCCACTTCAACAAATTGAGATAATCCCGCTTCAGCTTGGCATCGCTGAGGGTTGATAATTGCAGCAGCAGGTATTCGGCGGCGTAGTATTCCTGAAACAACTGGTGGCGAAACTCAATTTGGTTCGGGTTGGCGGCAACTTGTAGCAAATGGTGATCGAGTAAATCCTGGAGCCAGTCTTTGGCTTGCTCGCCCGGTGCTGTGACTCGCCCTTGCAAAAATTGCTCCAGCAGTCGCTCTGCTTGGGCGCGATCGCACTGCAACCATTTCCCCGTTGGGCTGCCGTCTGCCTGCAACATGTCAAACGCCAACCGCCTTAGCAATTCCCCGTTCCACTGCCAAAACTTGGCGGAGGTTCTCACCCCTTCGCCGTTTTTCCAGGTGTTGTACTTGCGATCGACTGCCCGAAACAATTCCCCTTTGCTCTTGAGATCTCCGACTTTTTCAAAAAATTGGAGATCTGGATCGGCATACACCTCGCACAGCAACTTCAGCAGTAAGGGCGTTTCGGCAATTTCGCGCAGGCGGTCTTTCAGGCTCCGCAGCAACTCGTCCCCCCGCTCCCAGGGCTAGTTCATCAGTGGTAGAAAAATGATAATGGGTGATGCTCTTTCACCCCTAGCTAGCCATGAGCCTGATTGATGCTCTCAAACAAGTACGAGACTATCGAACCCAACCCCAGTATCCATTGTGGGTGATTTTGTTGCTGGTACTGATGGCAACGATGAGCGGGTGTGTGGGGTATCGAGCGATCGCGTGCTTTGTGGAGCGCCATCAAACCCAATTGTTAGGGGTACTCGAAGTGCCCTATGAGCGGTTACCCTGCTACTCGACGATTCGCCGCGCTTTGGTGCGAGTGGACTTTGAGGCGTTAACCGAGGTTTTCAATCAATGGGCACAGGAAACGGTTGAGCTGGAAGAGCAAGCCGCTTGTGCCGTTGACGGCAAGAGCATCCGAGTCAGTCTGAGAGATTACGACCAGGCGTATCAAGATTTTGTCAGTGTGGTGTCGGTGGTCAGCACTCGACTGGGACTGGTCGTTGGGGTGCAATCCATGCACAACAAAACGAGTAGTGAAATTGTAACGGTACAAACCTTGTTGGAGCACCTTCAGTTGCAAGGGGTGTGTTTTAGTTTTGATGCCCTGCACGCCAAAAAAAAAACAGTTCAGCAAATTATAGCCAGTCAGAACCACTACTTAATTGCCATCAAAGGGAATCAACCCAAATTATTAGCCCAAATCCAGCAGCAGTTTGAACACTCGTCTCCCCTCAGTTGTCACGTGGACTCAGAGCGGACGCGCAATCGCTCAACCCAACGCCGTGTGTGTGTATTGGAGCCAAGTGCCACCATTGACCCAAGTTGGGTCGCTCTTAAACGAGTGATTCGGGTCGAACGCACCGGACTAAGAGCAGGCATACCCGTTTCACAGACGGTGTTTTATATCAGTTCGCTGGCAACCGATGCCGCCGAGTTTGCCCGTCGTATCCGGCAGCATTGGCACATTGAGAATCGCCTCCACTGGTGTAAAGATGTGGTCTTTCAAGAAGATACGACTCCACTGTGTGAGGGTCACGCTTTGATTAATATGGCAATTGTGCGAACCTTTGCCCTTAATCTCTTCCGGCAGCATGGGTTTGACTCTTTGACTCAGGCGATTCGACAGGTTGCTCATGATATCCCTCGCCTATTTTCCTTCTGCCAATGAATCAGCCCTGCCCCGCTCCGGCAGATAGCGGGTTACAAAGTCGCGCATCTGCGGTTCTGTTAGCGGACACATTTCCAGCCTTTGCTCAATCCCTAGCCCCGTGCCTAACTGCCGCGAGGTAAAAATCATTGGCGTATCTTGGCGGTTATCCTCCCAGAACTGCCGTACCTGATGCTCTCGATTTTCTGAGGGAATTTCGTTCAGTCCATCCAGCAGTAAAAACAGTCGCCCATGCAGTAGCCACTCATCAATCTGCTCCAGACTCACCCGCAACTTCGCCTGCCGAAACTCCGCACCAATCGCCTCTATAATCGAGCGATCGCCCCGCAATGCCACCAGCACCGGAACCGGCTGCGCTTCATCTGCTAATGCCGACTGTGCCAACTCCCACCGCAACCGCTGCAATGCTGTCGATTTTCCCGATCCGGGCTTGCCCACCAATACTACCTGTCCCGCCTGTCCATTGTTGGGCATCCCATACTTTCGCAGCCCCGCCAGCACTTCCAGCCGCTCGATTTTCTTTTCTGGATTTCTGCCTGCTGCTGGCTCATTGGGCGATCGCTGCTCCTCTTCGCGATATTCCACCCGCAAATCCGTCAGCGTGTAGCGATCGGGCTGCTTTGTATAGTTGGCAATCAGAAAATTGAGATAGGAAGAGAAATCCACGGTATTTCTCAGCGTGCAACGGGTTTGTTCTAATCTACGCGATCGCTAGAGGAAATTCGGGAAGGGCTGCGGGAATGGGCGATCGCTCCACCTTCACTTCTTTCCTGGCTGGCGATTGTTCTGGTGGCGCTGGTTCGCTGTTCAGCCGGGTTTCATACCAGACATTTCAAGGACGTAATTGCTGGATTGAATAACTCTAGACTGATCCCTGCGCGCTCTGCCACCAGCACGCCCAACGCTTCCAGATATGAATTGACCTGGATTGCCGCAATGCCCAAGGCTTCCGGTGGCACTTGCATTCTGGTTTGATTCTCGCGCACTGCTACAATCTTCGTGTGGGGCTGCTGGCAGAGACTCAGCACCGCACTTCCCCCACAGGCGGTTGCAGGAATGACGATCGCATCCACTTGATTTGCCCACAGATCACCCGAAGCCGCATTACCAGACAAGACAAACTGCGGTGCCCGACTCAACCCCACCAAGACGCAAGGCAGGAAGGTATGTCCTAACTCCTCGGCAGCAGAACGGGGGGAAATAGTGGCATCAAGCGGTAACGGCAGTAGGGCAGGCGCATGGGCACAGGGAATCTGAAAAGTGCGGACGATCAGATGGCTAATCACGGCTTCGGCTCCCGCCAGCGGGTCTACGCCTTGACCGTGGCGATAATTGTGCAGAGCATCGCTATCCACGTCATCGGGAAACCGAGCGACGATCGCGATCGCCTCGGCTCCCGCTTTCGTAATCAACTGCTCTGCGGCTCTCAGCAGGCTATCGGGCTGGTCAATCGTGCCCCAAGTCGCCCCAGAATCTGCGGTCTTCAAATTCACACCCAAGGGCATATCGGTGATGACATAATCTGTCAAACTTAGTCCCAGCGTGGCGCGGGTAGCATCCGCAGCTTGCAAATGGCGAATTCGCAAATCGGGTTCAATGGCGCGATCGAGAATCAGCCCCACTCGATTGTGATGGACTGGACGCAAGCCCCAAGCCCCCGCTGCAAACTGATCCAATCCGTAGCCTTCCACATACAAAGCGTTGGGCAAATTCCAGTAAAGCTGCGCACCGTTCAATACATTGGGATGGGTGATCAGACAATCTGCCACTTCAGCGATCGCCCGTGCTACTGGCAATGCATCTCCCGCATAGCCGCCAATGGATGCCCCAATTCCAGTGGGCACAATCAGCACAACAGTGTAAGGGCGTTTCATGGGTCAGAGTGCGGAGTTGAGATAGAAGTTTTAAGTTTTAAGTTTTTAATTTCCTTCTCGTTTTCTGACTCTCGACTCTCACCTTTCATCAGAGTGCTGAGACCCGAAACCCGAAACCCGAAACCTAAAAGTTGCTAGTGAGTTGGTGCTTCAGTTTGAGTAGCTTGAGTCACGATCGCCTCGACCACAGCCTTTTGTCGCTCTAAATCAACTGCTGTCACTGCCCATCGCAGAGGTTCTCCCCGCTTTTGCAACTCTGCTTCTACTTCCCGTTGAAGTGCCAGGGGCGACTCCTGCAAATCAATTTCGGCAGTAATAAAATGAGTGGTCATGACGCAATCCAATAAAGATCTGAGACTAATAACACAAGCAAACTTATTTTTGAGGTTGCCCGAACTGAAGGTTATAAACCGTGTCTTCCTTTTCAGTTTCAACCTTTAGATTGGAACGAGGATGAGAGACACAGAGCAACGCATACCCTTGTTCCTGTAGCTCTGGGCTGATTCCCATGCCGTCTGCTTGGTCAACGGTTCCTTCTAAAAGCTGAGCCGCGCAAGTTGTGCAAACTCCCGCATGGCAAGAACTGGGCAAATCTAGCTGAAGCGCATCGGCAACTTCCAAAACGGTTTTGTCTTCGGGAACTTGAATGGTGTGAGTCGTACCCTGATGATGGATTTCAACAGTATAAGTATTGGACATTGCTGATAGCAGGTAGTAAGCGGCGGATGTGGATTGGCGTGGTAAAGGGTTTACTGCCTAGATTTCTACAGTACTCGATTTGGGAATCTAAATGAAGATTGCCACCTGAGTCAATTCAATGTTTTTGCAGCTTCCCAGGCTTTTTAGCACTGCTGAAACTCTGTTATTTTGGCTGGGAACAGTAAAGGTGACCGTTGCGAATTTGAACCACCGGATGGTTTGAGAGGCGAATCAGGCTTTCGTCGTGAGTGGTGACAATGATCGTAATGCCGATCGCGTGTAGCTTTTTGAGAATTTTGATCACCTGCCAGGAATTGTCGGCATCCAAGTTGCCAGTCGGTTCATCCGCAAGCACAAGCGGTGGTGTGTTGACGATCGCACGGGCAATGCTGGCGCGCTGCTGCTCCCCACCCGATAGCTCATCAGGAAAACTATCTGCTTTGTGCTGAAGTCCAACCATTTTTAGGGCAGGCGGCAGGCGGCGCTGAATCTCCTGACGACCATAACCCTGTGCCCACAGCACAAACGCCACATTTTCCGCGACTGTGCGCCGGGGAATCAGCTTGTAATCTTGAAAGACGATGCCAATCCGTCGCCGCAGTGCCGCCAAGCGATCGCCCTTCAACCCACCCACATTCAACCCATCCACCATCACCTCACCCGCTGTTGCCCGTTCCTCGCCATACAGCAGCTTGAGAAAAGTGGATTTGCCAGACCCAGAAGGACCCGTGACAAACAAAAAGTCGCCGCTTTGAATCTCCAGATTGATATCCGTGAGCGCCTTAAAGCCGTTGTCATACGCTTTGTGAACCTGCCGCAAACAGACGATCGCCTTCCGAGTCGCATCTAATGAGGGCGACACCGAGGGTTTTTCCTTAGAGGGCAGGCGGGTTGAACCTTGGGGCATAGGAATAAAAATGGAGCGATCGCAAATTTCCGTTCATTAGAACACAGAAGCCCCAAAATAGCTTCCTATTTTTTGGTTCCGATGCCCACTCGCCAGAGCAGCGATCGCCATGCAAAATGCGGCAACGCCAGCATTCGCTTCCAGCGCCACGGTTCTTGATAGAGACGATAGAACCACTCCAAATGGTTTTTGCGAAAGAACTCTGGAGCGCGGGTTTTCGTACCTGCCCAAATATCAAAACTGCCGCCTACGCCAATCCAGATTGAATTAGGACAGAGATAGCGATGTTCCGCGATCCAAAATTCCTGCCGAGGCACACCCAAACCCACCAGAATCAATCCAGGTTGTAAGTCCTTTAATCGCTGCTCAAACCCAAGCTGCTCCTCTGGTTTGAGATAGCCGTGTTGGGTGTCAATCACCAGCCCCGGACACTGCTGTTGCCACGAGATCGCAGCCTGATCCGTGACTCCCGGCTGTCCACCATAGAAAAACACCGTGCCCAAATCTCTCGATTTGCCAAAGGCTTGCAGCATTCCTTCTGCCAGTTCGATACCGGGGCGACGTTCGACCTGCTTGCCGTATAGCTTCAGGTACAGCACAATGCCAGAACCATCGGGAATCACCAGTTCTGCCTGCTGGATAATCTCGGCAAGCGGTGGATTTTGCCCTGCCTGCATCGTCATTTCTGCGTTCAACGTCACCACATGACAACCCCGCTGTTGGACTGCTTGAGACACCAGCCAGCCCAAATAGTCGCTCGTCAAATGAACGGGCACACCCAACACAGAAAACGGCTGTAATTCTTGAGGTAAAGCGGATTGAGGCACTATCTTTTCACCCTCGCGATCGCGGGGTATTTCATCGTTAAGCATCTCGATAAATCCGAATCAATTGGCTATCTAAACGGTCGAGTTGAGTCACTGCTTGGTGAATTTTCTCTGCTAGTCGTTCAAAATTCGGGTTTTCAGTACAAGCAATAATACCGGAATGATTGGGTGAAACTTTATGGAGCCGAATGAAATCGTGGCGGTTGAGCGTTAAAACAGCTCGACAATCCTTTGTGGCAAAGGCTAAAACATCAGGGTCAGGAATGCGCTGATTGGCATTGCCAGCTTCCTGGACAGTTAATACATTGTGTCCGAGCGATCGCGGGACGAGCGTGGCTTCTCCAGGAAATTGTTCATCAGCATAGAATCGCGCCATCAGCTATGCTTCATCCTGCTTGCGGATGGCAATCTCAATTTCGCTAGGATATATTGCAGCATACGCCCAAGCGTTTGCCAGATCAGTGGCTGACAGGTCAGGGTAGTTCTCTAGAAGTTTGGCTTCACTAAGTCCCAGCCGTCGATAGCTAATGAGCAGCCAAACTGGAATACGGGTGTCACGGATGCAGGCATCACCGCCCATCACATTGGGTGTTTTGCCAATTCCCTCCCAAGTGTTGGCTAAGTTGTTTGAGAGCAGTTGAATGATGGCAGCCTGCTCTGAGGGTTTGAGCAAGAGTAGCTGGGCTTCTAGCTGTTTAAGTGTCGTCATCATGACTCCTATAGGAGTGGAGAATAACCGGGAAACTTCTCAATACTGTAGATCACAACGACGATATCGATGTAGACCAAGCTTGATTCTGGTAGATTTAGTCGTCCCATGAAGCTCTCTCTTGCTGTAAATATTGGTCAACCTCTTCAGGGGTTTGAAAGAGCTGTTGACCGGGGGCTTCATTGAGAATATCGATGATGGATTGTTTGGATAACTCAGTGGCTAGATGGGGTAGGAGGTGCGATCGCACGAGGTTCTGCTCAGCGGGTGAGAGTGCATGAATGGCTTGGATCAGCGATTCAACCAGTTGAAAGTTAATAGTTGTACTGCTCATATTTCTTCTGGATATATTTTTATTTTTTATTTTTTAGTTCTTAGTTCTCTCCCACCCTAATGCTTTCAATGTTAATTTCTCGGCTTCAAAGCCTTTGGCTTCGGTGAATGTTGCTGTCGAGTGTTTGAACGCGATCGCTGCAATATCAACCCTACTTAACCATTACAGCGGTTTAGGCACCATGCCGAGGCGTTGCAGCAATGCTTCATCTTCAGATCCGATAGGATTGGGGGTAGTCAGCAGTTTGGGTCCGGTAAAGATAGAGTTGGCTCCTGCCAAAAAGCACAAAGCTTGCAGTTCATCGCTCATGGTCAGCCGTCCGGCAGAGAGGCGCACCATTGCAGTAGGAAACAGAATGCGAGTGGTGGCAATCATCCGCACAAGGTCGATTGGGTCAATCGGCGGTACGTCTTGCAGTGGGGTTCCAGCAACGGGCACAAGGCAGTTGATTGGGATGGATTCGGGAGCGGGAGACAGATTAGCAAGGGATTCCAGCAGATCGAGCCGATCGCCGACTGATTCGCCCATGCCCACAATGCCGCCACAGCACACTGAAATTCCGGCTTCGCTAACGACGCGGATGGTTTCCAGGCGATCGCGGTAGGTGCGGGTCGTGATGATCTGCTGGTAGTAATCGGGCGAGGTATCCAGGTTGTGGTTATAGGCAGTCAATCCGGCTGCTTTCAACTGCTGTGCCTGATGGGGTTTCAGCATTCCCAGGGTGCAGCAAACTTCCAGATCCAGCGCCGCTACCTGCCGCACCATGTCCAGGACGCGCTCAAACTGAGCACCGTCTTTCACTTCGCGCCATGCGGCTCCCATACAAAATCGGGTGGAACCACTAGCTTTGGCGATCGCTGCTTCTGATAGCACCGCAGCCACATCCATCAATGGTTCTGGCTGGAGATCGGTTGAATTATGCACACTTTGAGAGCAGTAGCCGCAGTCTTCCGGGCAGGCTCCAGTTTTGATGCTGCATAAGGTACACAACTGCACTGCATGGGGATCATGGTGTTGCCGATGGGTCGTCTGTGCGGCAAACAGCAGATCGGGCAGTGGTTGATGATAGACCTGAGCAATGTGGTCTTTGGTGGTCAACGGTGGGAAGGCAGCAGGGCTTAGTGAAACAGTATGCATGGGAAACAATCGCTTGATTTCTAGAAGCCTAGATTACAGCGTTTCTTGGATCTCTGGGTAGATAAACTTATATCCGGCATCCCGCAGCTTTTGGTTTGACACACGAGCGTTGTAAGAGCGGGTGCTGGATTGTGAACCGTCCCAAGTCGCTAAAGGCAGATTGTGCGCGGTGAAAACGCGATCGAGCAATTCCTGGGTGGTGAGTGGAACAGTGCCGACCAGATTGTAGATTCCGCTGAGGTGGTGCTGTTGGGCAAAAGCGATCGCGCCCACAATATCGTCGATGTGAATCCAGTTGGAGGCTTCTTCACCCGTTCCAGGACGAACGCTGCCTGCCGCCCTTCCAAAAATTTTTACCAATTCGCGTCCAGCACCATAAATGCCACCGAGCCTCAAAACACAGACTTTCAGCGAGTCATGAGCCGCACTCAGCAACACTTGCTCGGTTGCTGCCAAAATTTCAGCTTTTTGATTCAGTGGGACAACGGGTGTAGTCTCATAGACCCACTCGCCACCGCGATCGCCATACACTGCATAGCTGCTGGTATAAATCACCTGCTGCACTGAGGACTTTTTCAAAGCGGCGACCACTGTTTTTGCCGTGTTGAGGTAGGTTTCTTCGTAGGCGTTGGCATTAGGCGCACCGACGGATACCAGCAGCACTTGCTGATTGTGTAACAGCGATCGCACGGCTGCCTCATCATTTCCTTTTATAACCACAGCGCAATCTGCCAGAGTTTCTAATTCTGCAAGCCGTTCTGCCGTTGTCGTGGTGGCAGTCACCGCCATCGTTTGCCGCCAGAGAGGAGCCAGCGATCGCCCCACATAGCCACAGCCCAGAATCACGGCATTCGTCAACGCTTTTATCCTCCAACCGATTTACTATCTCGCGATAGGATCTTAGCCGACACGACCCCGCCTAAAAAGCCGAACAGGTGCCCTTCCCAAGAAATCCCATACTGCAACGGCAGCAATCCCCAAAGCAAGCTGCCGTACAGCACTAACACAAATAAGGACATCGCAATGGAAAGCGGTTTGCGTTCAAAATAGCCCCGCGACAGGAGATAGCCCAAATAGCCAAAGATTACGCCGCTGGCTCCAATGTGAACGCCTGGAGAGCCAAATAACCAGGTGCCCAAACCACCCACTAGGGCAGAAATAATGCTGACCACAAAAAAGTCACTAATTTCGCCCAACATAATCAGCCAGCCCAAAGTGATAAAGGGAATGGTGTTGCCGATTAAGTGTGCCAAGTTGGCGTGTAAAAAAGGTGCGAACAAGATGCCCCGCAGCCCGATCAAATTTCGAGGAATGATGCCAAATTGGTTTAACCCGCATTGTGCCAAGCCACCGCGCAAATCCGTTTGGCATTGACTAAACCCGCCATAGAGGGAACCGCCGCCCCGCAGGACAAATAGATCAAATAACTCCAAACCCCATGCCAACAGCACCAATCCACCCAAGATCACTACCTGGGTTTTGATTTCGTTAAAGACGCTTTGTTTATCTCCGTCTCTTGTCATGGGTTTTCCTTTCTCGTGAAGTCGGCTGGATGAATTCCTTTAATTGAGTTGTAGCGTTAAATTCGCCTCATTGACTACCCGATTCGTTCAACAAGTAGGTTTTGATGAATTGCACCGTGGAATAAAACTGAAAATCGGCGTTGGGTTTCTTGGCGAACCCGTGTCCTTCATCCTTTGCCATTAGATACCAGACGGGAGTGTTGTTTTTCCGAACCGTTGCCACAATTTGTTCGGCTTCGTTAAGCGGCACACGGGGATCATTTTTACCGTGGATCACAAATAAAGGCTTTTTGATTTTTTCAGCGTTGTTGAGCGGTGAAATGTTCAACAAGAATTCTCGCATTTTAGGATCGCGTTCGTCACCATATTCCACCCGACGCAAATCGCGCCGATAGCTTTCGGTGCGCTCTAGAAATGAGACAAAGTTGGAGATGCCCACAATGTCAATCGCTCCTTGGATACGATCACTGTAGGTCGTCGCCACTGCCAAGGACATATAGCCGCCATAGCTGCCACCTGTGACCATCACCCGGCTGGCATCCAAGTCCGGTTGCGTTGCAATCCAATCGAGCAGTGCCCCGATATCTTTCACGGAATCTTCTCGCAAAAAGCCATTATCTAGCTTCAAAAACGATTTTCCATAGCCTGTGGAGCCACGCACATTGGGAAACAGAACCGCTGCGCCCAGTTCGTTCAAGTAATAGTTCTGCCGTCCCAAAAATACCGGACGGAATTGGGCTTCTGGTCCCCCGTGAATATCAATGATGACGGGACGCTTGCCCGTAAATTTTTGAGCAGGACGGTATAGAAAGCCAGAGATTGTTTTGCCATCAAAGCTTTTCCAGCGAACCAGATCTGCTTCCGAAAAGGTGCGGGTGTTAATGCCGCCCGTTTCACTTTCTGTCCAGCGCTCTAGCTTATTTTTGGTGACATCAATGGAATAAATATCCGCAGTAGACCGAGCCGACACGAAAGTAAAGCCGAGATCGCGGTTATTGCGGTGCCACTGCAAGCCCACCATGACTCCATTCGGTAACTTAGGCAAAGCAGACTCTCGGCGAGTTTTGGTATCCAGCAGATGCAAGACGCTAACTCCATCTTCGTTGGTGACAAAGGCGAGGCGCTTGCCGTCTTCCGATAAGTCAAAGTCTTCCACATCCCACTTAATTTTGCTGGTGAGCGGTGTATAGCGCTGGTTGGCGAGATTGTAGTAGGCAAGCTGCTGAAATTCGGAGCCGCGATCGCTGACTACATATAAACCCTTACCATCTTTGCTAAACACTGCCGATTCATACAGCACCGTTTCTTTACCCTTGGGCGTGAGCAGAGTGCGATTCCCGGTCTGCGCATCAAATAACCACAAATAGCTTTCGTTGGCAGACAAATATTGCGATACCAACAACTGGCGATCGTTGGGTGACCAATCCAACGGACCCCAACCGCCGCCTTCCACGGTTGCCAACAGGCGATCGCTGCTGGGCTTCGTTGGGTCAATCACATATAAATCCGCATCTTTACCCGTGCGACGAGTCGAGGTATACGCCATGCGATCGCCCTTGGCAGACCACACACCCCGACTATTTTTTGACTTGCCATCCGTCAGCAGGGTCACGTCTCCGGTTGCCATATCGAAGCGATAGTTTTGGCTAAACTCATTGCCGCCAGTATCACGGCTAAAGACAAAATAGTTACCCTGAGTTGGCTGATAGGTCGCTCCAGAAGGAGTTTCCGTAAAAAACGTGAGTTGAGTCCGAGCCGCAAGCGGCGATCGCACCTGATGCACCTGAGCATTATTCGCAAATCGGGTGGAGATTAAAATATCGCGCCGCTGTGGATGCCAACTCGCTAAACTGGCTGAGCGAAACTCCGTGTAGCGTTTGACCCTTTCTACCAGCGTTAGCGGAATCTCTGGAATTCCTTCCACTACTAGATTTTCGTTGGGCGCAAAACTGGCTGCCAGTGCTGGAGAGATAGGAGTTAAACTAAACGCGATCGCAAACAACAGGGCAACAACCACTCGAATAGGCTGCATGGGCAAGATCCATCAAGAACTTAATTGCCCTCGACTTTAACGTGCAGACCCTACTGACAGCAACTAGTTTAATCCTGACGGACTCGGTTGAATTGCAAATAACTCGCCTTAGACTTAGCAAGAAGCTTAAGCCCTTTGATCATCGATGAAGTGTATGAGCTGATTGCCTGACAAAACTCCCAAACTCTTTTTGCCACGTTGCGATTATGTCGGCAATTAATTGCGGGCTAACAGCAGAAGTCTATGATGGAAAAAATCTAGAAAAGTAGTGTTACTAGTAAATACTGCAATTATTTTGTTACTCGTCATCCCAAGATTGAGACATCCAGTTAATATGGAGCTGGCGTTTGCGGGTGTTGTAAATGCTGTTATACCATGTGCAGCGTTTGCAAACTTCGGGAAAGTCTCCCCGCTCATGTCGTTCAATAATGTTGTTAATCTCTTTGCCTGCCCACAGTTCCGCGAGAGGGGTTTCGTTAACGTTACCAATAATCAGTTCGGCTTCCACATCTCGACAGGCACAGGCGTTTACCTTTCCGTTTGCTAGCACAATCGGCTTGGCAAACAGCAGTTCGCACGCTCCACGTTTGTAGGGGTGCAAGACTGGCTCCAACCCAACTTTCTCTAGTGCTTCCGGTTTTACTTTACCTGCCCAAGAGTCAAAGGTTTTTGCAAAATGTATGGACATCAGTCCTTCTTGCTCGTAACCTTTGCATTTTGCCCAAAAGTCTCCGTTCCAGTTGGCGGGTGGACACCGAAGAGCAAGGGTGAACATGGTGGATGATCCGGTGCGGCGTTTGGACTCGACGAAATTTTCGATGTTGCTACAGACTAGATCGAAGTAGTCTACTCCCATGATGATTTTATAGGTCTCCCGATCGAAACCACCAAAGGACACATAAACATGGAGTTTGTTGCCATACCCCAACAGCCGTTCGCTGACTTGGGGCTTCATAAGAATGCCGTTGGTATAGAAGTAAAAGCCTTTAATATCAGAGATTTGGTTGAGGATGTCGAGGCGCTCAAAAATGTGGCGATCGACGAAAGGATCGCCGACGATAGGGGTCAGAGAAACGCCCTTGCCGCCCATCGCAACGTATTCATCCACAACCCGATGAAAGGTTTCCATCGGCATTGTTTCTTTTGCCCGCTCCATTTGAGGATAGGCGCAAAACGTGCATTTAGCGTTGCAAACGTTGGTGCCTTCGACATGGAGATTCCTAGGAAACTTGCGGATTTGCTCCATCTCGGCGCGAATTGCAGAGCGGCGAAACCGAAATTCAAATTCGGTTTGCAAAGCATTGTAGAGACGCGCCAGATGCCGCTTCATCAGTTTTAGGCTGAGTATTTTTTGAGTGGGCGGGTAAGAAGGGGTAGGGCTATCTGGGAGAGTAACCATAGTATAAATGCCGTAAGTTGAAGCCGCATCCTATGCAAAAATTTTCTAAGCACTATAAAGGAACATATTGATACTTTTGCATACTCTTCCTTAAGTCTACGGATTGTCTTCTTCTATCTTTACCGTATCTTTACGATCGCTCCCCTCATCAAACACCCTTGCATCAGTCCTAACAAGTTAAGCAAAAGCCGTTTCGGTCAAGATGGATAGGAGGGTCGCCAAATCAGGGATGGAAGTTTTTTATGCATCGCTTTAATTAGGGGAAGATCGCCAATAATACAACCTCAACGCCAGTTGGCAATCACCCATGTTGCTTGTTGCTATAGCACCCGTTGAATTGCCCACCCTCAGACCCAGTTAATGCTGCGTAACCACTTCCACACGCCCGTATGCCTTCGCACAGTGATTCCTTCGCTTTGCTCCCGTGCTAGGGTCAGCAATTCATCCGTGGTAAAGCTGTACCCTAATTGCTCAGTAATTTTCAGAAACTCTTCTGGTCCCTGCATGTGATGAAACTGCTCTCGCAACGTTTCATCATAGGCAACGGCTTCCAGAAACCGACTTGCACTTTCTAAGGACATCGCCAAAATCTCCATAATCCTGCTGACAGATAAGCAGATTGCTATCTGCCTTATACCCCTAAAATCCGGTGCTGCTTAAACTAAAAACAGTCCAACACTATCTAGTGAGCAAAATCTCCTCCTTATGGAATGGTTGTTCTAAAATTCTAATTTTTTTGGCATTATAAAATAACGGCAGGGTTAGCAATCCCGCGTTCTCAGTCTGGGGTGGAAAATCCAGCTAGCGATTTTAACCGCCTAACTCTTATTTCGGCTCCCACATTGCTTCTTCAAAGAGGCTATTTTTAAGGTCCCGCAAAGATAGCAGCTTCGATATCGTGGCGGCTAAGAGAATATTTAAACGATCGCTGCACGGCGCGATCGCCATCGCCAAACTCAAAGTATCGTACACTCAACTGATCCACATCCAGCCACAGTTCTGCTTTCCAGCCTGCGCGCTCGATGTGCCAACAGTGCAAATCCTCACGGTCTTGCTGACAATCATGGGTTTTTAACCACTGCTCAATATCCGGCAGAGGATGGTTGTAAAGCGGCGTATCGGCGGAGGGAAGTGACATGGAAGAACTGTTTCTCACTGATCTTTGTTAGTAAAGGTTAAGGCTTTTTGAGGTGGGACGTAATCCGTCTCCCCTTTGACGGGGATAGCTTTGACGGGGATAGATAGCTGAGTGATGGTTTGCTGGGCAGGCGGCACAGGCTGGGCAGTCATCGGTTGCATGAGCGTGTCTCCACGGGTTAGCCCGATCGCGATCGCCAGACAAAGACACCCCACAAACGTCAACCCTAAGATAAACAGGGCAAACAGTTCACCCGGCGAAAGGGGGCGATCGGTGGCATCAATATAGGCAGAGGACGACACAGGCTGGTTTTGAGACGATGACTGGTGCAGGCTGGGCAAAGGGCGCACAACGGGGACAGAAGAATACCGAATCTTAAGATTGTAAGCAGTGCGTTGTTCTTCACTCGTTAGCGTGGCATAGGCTTCATTCAACTGTTGAAATTTAGCCGTGGCGATCGCGGTTGGCAATGTAGTCGTATCAGGATGATAGAGCTTACTTAACTCACGGTAAGCCTGCCGAATTTCCTTGACGGATGCTGATGGATGGATCTTTAGGAGGTCGTAATGAGTGGTAGCAACCCCCTTGCGGTATGAACTGCCAGTGCCATCTCTTGGATTTGCTCGATCCTGCGCCACAAACGCCCTACTCTCTAAAGGTTTAAGTGTGAAAAATAACCTCTGATCATTGTAACGGGCAAATAGGACTCTAAGCGAATGGCGAAGGACGAGTGGCAAACTCAAAACTCACCTCTTCTCACTCGACACTCGACATGCGGCACTCGACACTCCGATCTGCTCTCCCCCAAATGCCGATGAGTAACATCCAGCCCAAAATATTAACGCGGGCATCAAACAGGGTGACATCGAATAGGCTGAAGATGGCAATACTGCCAAAGGCGATCAAGAAGCTGAAGTAAATCAGGCGATCGCCCGTCTCCTGCCCAGATCCCTGCAATCTGCCTAAACTTCGCCAATATTGAATGCCTTCAGCTAAAATCCAACCGACTAAGCCTAAAAACAGCACAGTTGCCGGAATACCCACTTCCGCCAGCAGCATCAGCGGCAGGTTATGGGGATGACCTAAGACAAAGCCTGTTTGAGCTTGATAAAGTGGAGTGAAGTTGCGTAAGCCCCAGCCGAATACGGGTCGCTGCTGCATCAGTGACCAGGCAAACTCCCACTGAGTCGCGCGAAGGGTGGAAACGGGGCGATTGGGATAGAGATCATCAGTGACCCGTGCCCAGAAAAAAGCAGGAACGAGGGTTCGGAGCGGCTGCTGGATAGAAAGGGGTGCAAAAGCGGCGGCTAAGATTGCGCCAACGGCAAACCCGACGGCTGCAATCAGCCAGCGCCAACCGACATACACTGCAAACACAAAGCAGGCACCCGCCGCGATCGCCCAAGCATTGCGGGAATTTGTCAAAATCAGCGCCCCTCCACTCAGCAGCAATAGTCCAATCCATGCCACCGTTTCCCGGTTCCACACGCCGGAGCCAGTTTGCCGACTGCGCCCGATCGCCTCAATCCAAAAGCCCAAGCCTAAACTAAACGTGATTACCAAGTAGCTTGCCAGCACATTGGCATAGGTCAGCACCGCAGACATCCGACCGGGCGGAGTGCCTTTCAAGTCATACTGCCAGTCAATCACAATCCACAGGACTTGAATATGCAGGAATTGCTGATAGCCCAACCAACAGAACACCATTTGCAAATAGCCAATCAAGCACACCAGCACCGATGGCGCTACCATCACCCAGCCTAGGCGGCGGAGTTGAGCGGGCGTTTGGATTAGCGGACTCAGGCTCGCAAAGCAAAAGAAGTAGGGCAAAAAATTAAACAAACCCAAAAATGCAGCGCCACGGTGTTCGGCAACGGCTGCACTGCCAACCATTAATCCCGCAAGTAAGGCAAACCCTTGATTGATGCGGGATGCCATGATTTGACTGGATAGCTGCCGCCAAACCGCGATCGCCGCTACCATCATGCCCACGCAGCCAAACAGCGCACTGAACGGCAGCACCAGTAGCCCAGCTTGCACCAGTGTCCAGGCAAATTGCAGGGATGGATCGGGATGAATCTGAAAGAGAGGATTTTTTGGGAACCAGCGCCTAAGCAAACTCAAAACACTCTGCACGGGTTAAGCGAATTTGGGCGAGGGCATAAATCATCGGAATAATTCGCCCATAGTTTGTGGAGACCGATCGCCAGCCCAGATCGGCAAAAAAGTACATCCATAAAGCCGGACCTAAACAGGCAAATACACCGCGCACTGTGGCATATCGAGCAGCACTCAGCGCCATTCCTTGCCGTGCCGTTTGCACAGCCAAGGCATTATGCAGTTGAGTCGCGATCGCCCCACTTAAGGCAGCAGCTTGCGCCACCTGATATCGGGCGACATAGACCGCAAACTGTTTCGCGATCAACTGCATCAACATCGGGCGAACTACAGAGGTAACCGCGATCGCCGTACTGCCTTTAACCACCAAACTCATCGGATCTTGCTGGACAGCCAGTGGTAACTGGGGCAACAGTTGCGACTTTGTCAGCGAGTGTTTAAGCTGAATAGTAAACTCCCCTTTTTCTGCCGCTGGTAACTGCTTCCATGCCCGTTCTAACAATCCTAGAAACACTTCTGCTTCCAAATCCACCGTAGACATCGACATTTTGTAGGGCAACCGCAGATGGCGACAGACCTGAATTAAGATTTGGCGATAGCTCAATTGACTGGTTTTTTGACTAATCACCGTCAGCCCATCCGCCGCCAAATAGCGAAACCGATCCTCCAGCGCATCGAGCCAACCAGCGCGATCGCGGCTTTGAATATCTATCGGGTCTGCCTTCCTGAGATAATCCAAGGGGTTGAACTTGGGGCGAAAGAGAATTTCCGTTAAATCCTGCAATTCTTCATCCGTTGCCAACTCCAACGCCGTCCTAAGCTCATCCACTTCAATACCTCACCTTTGGCGGGAACAACCGTGCTTAAAATATTCTACTCAATGCCGCTTCAGTCTGTTTTGATAGTTTCCGCCAAACTTCCGCAAAAATAAACCTTTCCCGATAAAAATAAACTCCATGGCACGCGAACTCATTACCCTTTTATCTAGCCGAGAAATTGACAAAATGCGCCGAGCAGGGCATTTGGCAGGTCAACTCTTGCATCACCTCAGCGCCTTCGTTAAACCGGGCATTAGCACCCTAGAACTCAACGACGAAGCCGAACGCTGGACTCAGGCACATGGAGCTAAAAGCGCTCCCCTGGGCTATGGCGGCGACAAAGATCGCCCTGCTTTTCCAAAGTCGATCTGTACCAGCGTCAACGAAGTGGTCTGTCACGGGATTCCCAACGCCAAGCAGATTCTTAAAGACGGCGACATTATAAATATTGATGTGACGCTGATCGTGGATGGGTATCATGGCGACACCTCAAAAATGTTTTTGGTTGGCGAACCTTCTCCTGTTGCCAAAAAGCTGGTTGAAGTGACCAATGAATGCCGACGGCTGGGGATTGCAGCGGTGAAACCCAATGCCAGAGTGGGCGATATTGGTGCGGTGATTCAGGAATATGCCGAGGCACAGGGCTTTTCGGTGGTGCAAGATTTTGTGGGGCATGGAATTAGCAATGTGTTTCATACCGCTCCGCAAATTCCGCACTATGGCGATCGCGGGAAAGGTTTGCGGCTGCGTCCCGGTATGGTATTCACCATTGAACCGATGATCAATGAAGGGACGTGGGAAGTTGATCTCGACGAGGAAGACGGCTGGACTGCCTATACCCTCGATCGCAAGCTTTCTGCCCAAGCGGAACACACGATCGCAGTGGTAGAAGGCGGCGTAGAAATTCTTACGCCTTACCCTGGCGAAGATGAATGAACACCTTGCCTAGAACTAACACAGCGCGACTCGCCCAACAAATTCAGTTTGTGATCGAGCTAGACAAACTCAAAACCGTGTTGCGGCAAACCTGGCTCACTGATGCCTCTCGCCGCGAAAACAGCGCGGAACATTCCTGGCACATTGCCCTGATGGCGATCGTCTTGGCGGAATATTCCCCCGTGCCCGTGAATGTGCTGCGGGTGATCAAAATGCTGTTGGTGCATGATTTAGTAGAAATCGATGCAGGCGATACCTTTTGTTATGACATTCAGCACAACGCCAGCAAGAGCGATCGCGAAACTGAAGCCGCCGATCGCCTATTTGGGTTATTGCCAGCGGATCAAGCCGCAGATCTGCGATCGCTGTGGGAAGAATTTGAAGCTCAGCAAACCCCCGATGCGTTGTTCGCTTGCTCTCTCGATCGCCTGCAACCCTTGCTGAATAACCAGCAAACCCAAGGCGGCACTTGGAAGGCTAATGGCATTACCCGCGATCGCGTCCTCCAGCGGATGGCTCCGATCGCGGCAGGTGCGCCGGAATTATGGGAGTTTGTCCAGCAGCTTTTGGATGATTGCGTCACCGCAGGTCACTTGCAGCCCTAGCTAGCAGCCTTAGCTAGAGGTGACTAGATACGGCGGAACGCACACGGGCTTCTAGAAAATCGACTCTGCCCGTGGACAGGTTGTAATAGGCTGGCAAAATCAAAACATTGTCACTCTTGCTTTCATGGGAGAGAATCGGTTCCGCTTGCTGAATGGTTTGGACTGTTCGCTTCACATGCGCTTGAATGGCGTTGGTCAACAGATCGCCTGAGTGATACAGAACCGCGTTGATAGAGGGTTCAATGTAGCTCAGCAGCGAATTGATTTTGCCCTCTGATGCTTCATGGGCGATCGCCGCCGTAACGGCTCCACATTTTTCATGCCCCATCACCACCACTAATCGAGTTCCCAAATGCTCGATCGCATACTCAATGCTGGCAATCACCGCATCATCGGCAACGGCTCCAGCAATCCTCAGCACAAACAAATCTCCTACACCCTGATCAAAAATCAATTCGGGCACCACGCGAGAATCTCCACAGCCCAAAATCACTGCGAAGGGATGTTGCGCCGTAGACAAGTCCAGTCTGCGCTGTGCGCCTTCGTGGGGATGCTCCATGTGATCAAACATATAGCGCTCGTTGCCCTGTTGAAGCCGCTCCAGTGACTCCTCAGCCGTCAAATTTCCAGCCGCACAATAGGTATTATTTAGTTTCATCAGTTTGCTAGAGAATAATCAGCATTGTGCGATCGCATTGTGCCCTATCTCCGTCCTCAAGATCATCATCTAGGGCACAAAATAGTCATCTCCTACAAAGCCAGACCGAACCCCAAAGACTCGCTGATGGGGTGGATATACGTAGAATTTTTGGGGTGCCGTAATCATGGGCGATCGCCGTAAGGGAATGTTGTCGCGATCGCGCTTTATCGCTGGCAGCTTGATTTCTCTGCCTGAGATATAAAGCTGAGATAAAGTCAATGCGGCGAAAATCTGATTTTATCTTCAGATAAATAGCCTTCAATCAGTAAATCTGAACCGATTGCGCGCCAGCTTACTTGCTCTAAGGTGAGGGCTTCTGTCATTTTTTTAAGCCCCAAATCCCCTACAGGAGAGGGGGCTGTCACCCCACCGATGATTTTGGGGGCAATAAAGGCAAGGACTTTTTGCACAGCCCCTTCCGCGATCGCACGGGCGGCTAAAGTGCCACCACATTCCCATAGCACCGTTAAAAAGCCGCGATCGTAGAGGTGAGCCATGACTGTGCTAGGGGTGAGGGGTTCTAGTTCTACCACTTCTACACCCCGTTGTTTCAAGTGAGCTTGGAATGCTGGCTGAACGCCTACCTGGGTCAAGACTAGCGTAGCGGCAACGCCAGTATTCCACACATTGGCAGAGTCTGGGAGATCCAACGTGCGGCTCATAATCACTCGTAGCGGGGTTTGACCCGGTTGGCGACTGGTGAGCAAGGGGTCATCGGCGCGAACGGTATTGCCCCCGACAATTACAGCATCGCAAGTTGCCCGCAGTTGATGAACCTCGCCGCGCGCCGCTTCACTGGTCACCCAAGCGCTATGTCGAGTGACAGCGGCAATTTTGCCATCTAGGGTCATGGCATATTTCAAAATGCCAAAGGGTCGATGGTGCAAAATTCGATGCACAAAGGCTTCGTTTAAGATTTGACAAGCCGATTCTTCAATACCAATGGATACTTCGATACCAGCCTGTTTGAGGCGATCGCGCCCTGTTCCCGCCACCTGAGGATTGGGATCGATCATGCCAATCACAACCCGCCCAATTCCAGCCGCAATCACCGCCTCTGAGCAGGGAGGAGTGCGTCCATGGTGATTGCAGGGTTCTAGATTGACATAGAGCGTTGCGCCCTGGGCGCGATCGCCCGCCTGTTGTAACGCAAACACTTCTGCATGGGGTTCACCTGCTTTGGGATGAAAGCCCTCACCCACAATCTCACCCTCTTTCACAATCACGCAGCCCACCAGCGGATTGGGAGCGGTTTTTCCTGCGGCTTGCCGTGCCAACGCTAAGCAACGCTGCATCATGGCACGATCAATAGTTTCAGCCATTTACAAACCTAAGGGAACTGTTTTCAGATCCTAGACCGAATCTAGAGATCACTACATTCATCCAGCCAAGCTTGATAGGATTCGGTGAGGCTACTGTCATCCAATTCAATCTCAATGCGGATGCTTTTACACCGATGGCGTAGGGTTTGGGCGATCGCGTCTATCACCGCATTCGCGACTTTAGGAGACTTAAACGTACCGCTCACTATTGGTTTTTCTGAGACTGTGAGATCTGCTGCGGGATTATTCAAATTCAGTGATTCCTGAGCAGGAACATTGCTCATGTCTGAAATATCGGCATTGATATCTGTGCTATCTAAAGGAGCTATTTCCTCCGTCGGAAAGGGTGAGCGATCGTGTGATCCCGCGTCTGTCAATCCTGCTAATCCCGCTAAAATGCCGGATGCGGCTGCCATACCTGCTGCCGGATCGACAAAGCCCATTGTGGATGTGGAAAAATTGAACTCATCTGAGCCACTTTCTGGATTATCAACCGGATTATCAAACAAACTATCTAGGGCAAAATTCCCCGCTTCAAGCTCAGCGCCCAAATTCGTTAGACCCTCTAGTTCTCCTGCTTCCGCAAAAGATAAATCAGCAACACTACCAAAGGTGTCAGCGAGATCGCCTGTGGACAGGTCATCCGTAGGCAGATCGTTTGCAAACTCGATCGCGGTCAGGCTGTCAGAGGGTTCTGGTTCTGGTTCAACGCGGTCATCTTGAAGCGTGAATTCACTCAAGTCATTGGTTTCGGCGATCGCAAAGTCTGCCCCAAACTCATCTTCCAAAGATAAATCCACATCAAAGGCAGTATCAAGCTCTAAGTCCCCTAAGTTATCTGCACTCAGCGTATTTTCTGGCGATCCCCAGCCCAAGTCAGATAGGGGTTCTGGCTCTGACGTAATTTCTTCAGAGAAGCTAGGCGCGATCTCATCTACAGACACCTCCACAAACGAGGTCGGCATCTCACTCCCACTCAAATCCATGTCTGATAATGCCGGATCAACGATTGGCTGATCGACTATTGGCTGATCGACAAAACCGTCTGAAAAATTATCGTCCAGGGAAAAGTCTAGATTAGACAAGGACGCGATCGCGTTAGTTTCAAATCCTAAATCTGTAGAATCTGTATCAAACCCTGGATCTGTAGAGTCTAGGGACAAATCCAGATCGGCTAATTCATCTGCCAATCCCAACTCAAGGTCGCCCCCTGTTTCTGGTTGAAGCGGATCGAAAGAGTCATTAGGGTTGAGTTCAAATAACTCGTCTGATTCTGTTTCATCGACCCATGATAAGCCAGGGTCAGCGTTAATCAAGCTCTCACCAAGATTCAAATCCAAATCGGGTAACTCACTCACTGAATTATCAGCAGCAGTTGAGCTATCTGGAAACCCGAAATCATCTAAAGAGATCTCTTCTAAAGGTGCTTCAGCGTCAAATAGGCTTTCATCAAGATTCAGATCTAAACTAGGTAGCTCACTCGCTAAATCATCATCAGTTGAGCGATTTGGGAACCCAAAATCATCTAAAGAACCCTCTTCTAAAGGTTCTAAAGGGGTTAGTGCCGTATCTGGGAACCCAAAATCATCTAAAGATGCATCCTCAGAAGCAGCGTCTAGATCTGACAAGCGCTCAAGCGTAAGATCAGTGGTAGACCCAGCTTCGCCGAAATCTGCGGATAGTAGAAACTCGTCAGCATTTTCAGGAATAGTGTTCACTGAAAAGCTATCTGTAAAGGAACTACTAGCAGGCAAGTCCTCAAGCTCATTCTCAAGTCCCACATCAATTAATGAATCATCCGTGAATGAATCTTGAGATGCTTGTTCCCATAAAGCAAATGTGGGTTCTGGTGTTTCGTCTGTTTCTAGCGAGAATGCTGGAGTTTCTAACTCGTTGTTAGAAAAATCAGGCAGAGAGATGTCTTCGGAGGGAGTGCCATAGTCTAAACCAGGCTGATCTACGGGGCTGACTAACTCCGACCAATCATCATCTAGAGAATTATTGGTGATGAATCCGGCAGGAGATTCACCTTCTAAGGAAAAGTTTTCTAGCGGCGAAAGCTCTATTTCTGATAGTTCAGGAAGTTCTAGAGAAGCGGCTAGATCGTTTTGCTCGGTTGATAGATCGGTTGAAAGCCAATCATCATCAAGCGAGTCTAATGATTCCATTGATGATCCTTCGACTGAGGTAGCAAAATCATCAGCGGGTTCGGGCAGCAATGGATCGGATGCAAATAAGTCATCTTCTAGGGCAGCGAAATCATCCGTGGTTTCAGCGAACAGTGAATCGGATGTGAAGGAGTCATCTAGTGCAGCGAAATCATCCGTGGGTTCGGCGAACAGCGAATCGGATGTGAAGGAGTCGTCTAGTGCAGCGAAATCGTCAGCGGGTTCGGCGAACAGCGAATCGGATGTGAAGGAGTCGTCTTCTAGTGATAGGGTATCTTCTGGCGCAGGATGGGCGATCGCGCTTCCTCCCATTAACGCTGCCGCCGCCGCTGCACCATAGTCTACGGGCGCTTGAGTAGAGGTTGAAGCCGATGACTGGAATTCAGGGCGATCGCTCGATTCTGAGGGTATGCCGCTGGATTCTAAAGGCGTGTATTGAGGCAGAAAATCAACATCAGCTTTGACGATATCCACAAAGACGGCATGGGTCTGAACGCTCACCTTCTTGATCCGACGACCATTGAGTAAAACGGATGAATTGTTTTCGGTTGCGACCTTGGGCGCAATGACTAAATTAAGCTGATGCGTGTCATCCAAGATTAAGTCTTGAATTTCACCAATGGGTTGACCTAGCTCATCCATCACCGTGAAATGGTTTAGCTTACTTTTCAAATTATTGAGATTTTCCATCAAGGCGGTGATGCGAACGGCTTCGTCACGCTGATTGCGATCGCTTTCCAACATGTCTGAAGATTCCGATGAGTTGGGGAAAGATGGATGAGTCATTGTTCGGCTTTATTAAAGAGGGTAACGGTCAGTCCACCAGCGGCTGAAATTAAGATTATTTATTTGGATTATTTTAGGTATTTGTATCGGTAAGTTAGTGAGATCTCCAGGTTTCATTTGTGTAGCACCTGAGGGAACGACTCCTAAAGGTAGTTACTATGATATTAAAGATTTGCGATTCGGGCGTTTTCTTGCAGTAAGTCGGTCAAAAGGTTCGATTTCATTAAGTTTTATTGACTACTCCTTAAAAGTTGTTGAAGCAAGTTTTAGAAATCCTCTCGTTCTACTTTATTGACGATTTAGACAAGATTCCCCAAAAAATGGGAGATTTGTCATTTGAGAGAGGGTAAGTATGAATAGTCAACTTTGGTTGTCGTTGCTGCCGCAGCAACGGGTAATTGCAGTAGTCCGTAGCGGGCAATTTGAACAGGGCATTCAAATGGCAAAAGCAGTGGCGGCTGGCGGCATTCAGTTGATAGAAGTGACCTGGAACAGCGATCGCGCCCCAGAGTTAATTGCCCAATTGCGTGCCCAGTTGCCTCATTGCTGGATCGGCGCAGGCACGTTGCTCACGTTAGCTCAGCAACAGGCGGCGATCGCGGCAGGCGCACAGTTCCTTTTTACTCCACACGTCGATATCAGCATGATCAAAACTGCCGCTAAGCAAGAGATCCCGTTGGTTGCAGGTGCCCTTTCTCCTACCGAAATTGTGCAAGCATGGCAAGCGGGGGCGGCAAGTGTCAAAGTTTTTCCCGTAGAAGTCATGGGTGGAGTTGCCTATATTCAAGCATTACAAGCCCCTTTGAGCAATATTCCGCTGATTCCCACAGGAGGGATCACCCTCGAAAATACATCTGCGTTTTTACAGGCTGGCGCGATCGCGGTGGGGCTATCCAGCGATTTATTTCCCAAAGCCGCTCTATCGCAGGGAAACTGGGAGGCGATCGCGGTGAGAGCGCACACTCTAGTTCAAAAAATCCAGCAGAATAAGCAACATTTTCTCAAGCACTAACCTAAGAGCCTCGCTCAAAACGGCATTTGCAGTCCCTTGTTTAACAATCTTTAAGCTGGGCGATCGCCCCCTTTCATCTGCCTATTTTCTCAGCTTAGGATAGGGATGAAACTATGAATAAGCCTGTGAATAGTCAGTTTTTTCGTCGCGGCTGTGGAGTGTGGATTAGTGGACTGATTGCGATCGGCATAGCGCCTTTATCATCCAAACTCGTTTGGGCACAAGAGCCTTCTTTCCTACTTGCTCAGCAATCCTCACTCCCAGACCTTAAAAAGTTAAAGCAGTCTGGAGAACGCTGGATTGAGATTGATTTATCCAAGCAGCGCCTGATTGCTTGGGAAGGAAAACGCCCCGTTTATGCCGTGATCATCTCCACAGGTAAATCTTCTACCCCAACCCCAACCGGCATATTTTCAATCCAGACCCGCTATCGTACCACTCGAATGAGTGGCGCGGATTATGATGTTCCTAACGTGCCCTATGCTATGTTCTACCATCGCGGCTATGCCATCCATGGAGCAGATTGGCATAACAACTTTGGGACTCCCGTTAGCCATGGCTGCACGAACGTAGCAGTTAACCATGCCCGCTGGATTTACAATTGGGTAAGCGTAGGAACTCCAGTTGTAGTACGGGATTAATAAGTTAATAAGTTTCAACGGATCCTACAGGATTCGAACCTGTGACCGATCGCTTAGAAGGCGATTGCTCTATCCACTGAGCTAAGGATCCATAACGCATCGGTTGCTCTTAAAAGCTCCATCTCCATCCCTGAGATTATCAGCTTACAATATTGCTGTTTCGTTTGTATCTTTAGAGAGTACTCTACGCAACAATCAGCGGGATTTTGGGGAGATTAATCTAACGCATCCAACCTCAAGCCTGTTGTAAGTTTAGTATCTAAAAATGTGAAAGTCTTAAGGTAAGGTTTGGGATAAGCCTTAACCCAACCGATGTCTTTAAATAGTTACCTATCAATATGATAAGATTGCCCATCCCTCAAAACAAGCACATGAAGCCCTGACAGGAGTAATTGCTAGCGTCATGTTTATTCTGAAGCGGCAGGATGTTGAGATTTCTAGCGTTCAGCACCCCAAACGGGATCAGCAAGTTCCCATCCTGACCTATCAGGGGCAAACTTTCCGATTGATTAGCGTTTTTAATGCTGCTCAAGAAGAAGATGCAAAGGCTTTTTGGCGAGATCTAACGGATAACCAGGGCAAAGCCTGTGTTTTGCTGGAAGAACCCGATCGCTACAGCGTGTGGGGCAAAATTCGGCTAGAGCAGTTTGCCAATGAAGCAGACCAGGAAACATCTCTCAATCCTGCTTATGTCAAAGGTGCCCTGCTGATGCTGCAAGCGGTATTTATTGATATTGAAGACCTGTTAGGCAATCGACAAGCGGGTCTATTTCAAAAAGATATTACGGAAGTGTTTAAGCAGTGGCGCTTTCCCCAAGCAGTTACCCCCGAGGCCGTCAAGTATTTGCTCACGGTAGATCCCCTCAATGCGGCGAGCCTGCCAGCATGGCAAGAGCATCATCTTAATACTTTGTTGCAGGAACTCCATCGGGTTGGGAAGTCATATTTTGGAAACACTAGTTTCGCGCAGCGCTCAATTGATGCCTTGCAAGATTTACCCTCTAATGAGCAAAGTCAAGTTTCCACTTGGTTAAATCAATCGCCACTGGGCAAACTGTGGCGATAGAGTGGGGCAGTAGAGGGGAGGCAGTAGATTAAAGAATCTTTGATTAATGTGCTACAAACCTCTGACTTTATGCCACTCTTGCTGGATATGTTTTTATTTTTGCAAGCCGTCCTGTTTCTGACGCAGCTACCCCCAGGAATTAATCTATGAGCAGTGCAGATAAGTCTTCTGACAAACCATTTCTATCGGTTCAAACCATTGTCTTAGCTGAGATTGGCTGGGCAGTCTTAGCCTTATTATTTTTTCTATTATTTGGGGTAAAAGCTCCACAGGAAGAGCGATCGCTGTGGTATTCACTGGGAACTTCCATTTTTGAAGTAGGTGCTTTTCTAGCTGCCGCGTTGCTGTGTTTTCGGA
The DNA here is from genome assembly GCF_056784215.1 of Leptolyngbya sp. CALU 1928. Classification (NCBI taxonomy): domain Bacteria; kingdom Bacillati; phylum Cyanobacteriota; class Cyanophyceae; order Leptolyngbyales; family Leptolyngbyaceae; genus Leptolyngbya; species Leptolyngbya sp. CALU 1928. Next base: position 1,109,558 of record NZ_JBXBCE010000001.1, read on the forward strand.
ACTGGCAAAGTTCGCAAATTGTTAGTGGGCGGGGGGTTTGGCTGGGTATTGGGCTAGGTACATTTTTTTACTTCCTAGGCAGTCTATTGTTTACCTATTGGGAGTTAGTTTTAGGGCTAGAGGCGGCGGTTTCTCCGGGAGACTTTTTCTTTGTCTTGGCTTATGTCTTTCTGGTGTGGGGGATGTTTCAGGCAGTATTTTCTAGGCGATTAAATTTGGAGCTTTGGCAGAAAGGGGTCATTGGTGCGATCGCCGTGGTTGGGATCGCGATCGCGATTGTGCTATCCACCGCAAAACCTGCGGAGCCGCCAGCCGCACGGCTAGAGTTTGGCTATATGGCTGAAGCCCCAAGACTCGAAGCCATTCCAGGCTTTCCGCTGGAAGGATCGGTTTTAACGTTTGTTTCAACCGCTCAACCTTTCGATTTTCCTGATTTCAATCTTTCTGCTGTGAGTGAAAACCTTTTAGCAGTAGTAGCGCAGGCTGCACCAGTGGTTCCGGCTGCACCAGCGGCTCCGGCTCAATCCCAGGCACCAGCGTGGGCAATCAGTTTAGAACAACAGCTTACACCTTTAGCACTGCCGCTTAACTGGTTGTATCTGCTTTGTGATGTGCTGCTGCTGGTTTTGGCGACCACCTTGCTATTAGCGTTTTGGGGTGGGCGATTTTCTCAATCCTGGCGGATGATTGCTGCTGCTGCTTTTTGTTTATACATTGCAGACATTTGGTTTAAATATGCCACAACTATCTTGACGGACTACAAAAGCGGGGGATTGCCAGAAGTCTTCTGGGTGTTTAGTGGCGTGCTGTTTGGGATTGGGGCTGCGCTAGAATATGACCTGTCCATTCGCTCTCGTCGTACTGGTTCTCGCCGCCGCGCCTAAATTTGATAGGATTCGCTTGTTCACCTCCTGCTAGATTGTAAATCCGGAATACAATAAAGCAGGCGATCGCCGCTTCTTCATAGCTTGCTTGAAATGATTGCTAAAAAACTTTCCGACTCTGAAAAAAACGAAGTCATTGAACTTTATCGGCAGTTGGGTGAAACGACCTCAACCTTAGCGGGTCGATATAGCGTCAGCACTTCTACCATTAGCCGTATTCTAAAAAGCACCTTACCAGCAGACGAGTATGAAGCGCTAATTCAACAAAAGCGCCAAGCTCTGCGCTCCAATGAATATCTGCCGTTACTGCAAGCACCCGTAGCAGAGCAACAGGAGCTTAGTGTTCAACCGTCTAATGTTGTAGAACCTGTAACTGTAGTGGCGACTGAGCCGCCAATGGAGCCATCAGCACCGCCTGTTTTGCCTGAAGTGGGGCAGAGGCAGTCTACCGATGTGCCGTCTACAGCAGACTCAGCCCTAGCAGACTCTGTAGACTCTATTGAACCGCCTAGAATCGAGTCTGTTGAGCCGTCTTTAGCGATTAAGCCAGCCGATTTAAGAAGTGGTCCTATTTTGAAGCGGCGATCGCAAGCCCCATTGCCTGACGAGGACGAAAGCGAACTTGATTCACCTGTCGCCAAAGTTTCTTTGCCCGATCTCACTCCTAAAGCCAGTGCAGGGAAACTATTTGAGTCTGAGTCTGAAGTGCTGAAAGAAATTTTGGCAGAAGAAATTCTAGGTTTAGACGAGGACGACGACCTTGATGATGATCTTGAGGACGAGGACGAGGACGACGAGGATGATTTTGAAGATGATTTGCCCAAGCCTTTGTTTGCAACGAGCAAGTTAGCCGATGGAGCCATCATCCAAATTTTGCCCTTAGCAGAGGCTTTGATTCCGCGCACGTGCTATCTGGTCATCGATCGCGCATCGGAACTGATTGCGCCGCTCCTGAAGGATTTCGGCGATTTGGGTCAAATTCCTGAAGAAGAAACCCAGAACAAAATCCTGCCAGTATTTGATAATCACCGAATTGCCAAACGGTATTCCAATCCTCGAACGCAGCGAGTGATCAAACTTCCAGATGGCAAAATCTTACAGAAAACCTATTCTCATCTCAAAGCCAAAGGCATTTCACGGTTATTGATTGATGGACGTGTTTATGACTTGACCGGGAGTGCAGACTAACCTTTAATCCTCTTCGTAAGGACGCTGGGGGGAAGACGTTAGCATCAGTTGGACGATCGCCATACCCACTAGACCAATGCCTACGCTAAACGCCAGCACCAGCCCCAGTGGAATCTCGACGGACTGAAACGCTAACAAGCTCAGGGTCACTGGAGTAAAATTTTGCACAGAAAGAATGGCGATCGCGCCTACCCACATAGCCGCAATCAGTGAAATCAATAAAATTGGCAGTGTTTTCATTAGTTTTCAATCTAAAAGCCTCGCGTTTCTAAGCTAGCGTGTTTCTAGTCGTTCAATCGGTAATAAGGCTGTTACGGTTCCTTAATTGAGCCACCACAAGAACTTCCTGCGCCAGCCGTGCAGCCGAAACAATGCCGTCCAGTCACGATCGATCGCTGCGTTAGCCACGCCAAATGAAAATCGCGAATGTGCATTCTTTTCCCAGTGGTTGGCTGACAGTCTAACTCCAGCATTTGATTGAAGTCACAGTCAAACAACCGACCATCCCAGGAAACAGAAAGCGTGTTGCGACACATGAGTCCGGCGATCGTGGTTGGATTAAAAGAGTTGACCAACAGTTCCATGTAGCGCTGTAGATTTCCCGATGACTCTAGCCATTCTAGATAGCGTGAAATCGGCATGTTGTTTAAGCTAATCAGGCGATCGAAGGTAATGCCGTGGTGCTTCAATAGTCCTGTTTTCCACTCCTGCTCCAAGCTTACCTGCGAACTAGAGAGAAATGCGCCCACTGGGTTACTCATCAGGGTCAAGCACCGGGTTGGGTCGCCTTGCCCATAGCCAGCCGCATTCAAAAGCTTTAAGGCTGCGATCGATTTTTCAAACGTGCCATCGCCTCTTTGAGCATCGGTGTTGCGCTGACGATAGTGGGGCAACGAGCAAACGATTTCAACCTGGCGCTCTGCCAACCACTGGGGCAAATCTGGCATCGTGGGTAGTAGCAGCACGGTAAGGTTACAGCGATCGATTACCTTTTTGCCCCGTCGAGCGCATTCATCGACCAAATACCGAAAATGAGGATTGAGTTCGGGGGCACCGCCGGTTAGGTCAATCGTGTGAACATTGGTTTGATCGATCGCAGCTAGGCAAGCGTTGACAGTTTCTCGATCCATCACCTCATGGCGATCAGGGGCGGCATCTACATGGCAATGGCGACAAGTCATATTGCAGAGTTTGCCAAGATTAATTTGAAAAATCTCTAGATCTGCGGGTTGTAAGGCTTGCCAATGGTGGGCAGCAAGGGCTGTGTCAAAGTTACCCTGATGGGGTGAGGTAGACAAAGGCAAATCATTTAAAAGGGTTTGTTGATAGGTAGCCGATGCCAGGGGCGATCGCCGTTGTTGGAGGGAAGTAGTCACCAAAATTCTTCTTAACAGTGCTGGAAATACTACGATAAACGATTGCTCAAAAAAGAATTTCTTTGATTAATCGAGTCATTGCCGGAGCATTCCTTGAGTTCCATCGCTTCACCCGTGGAAAAGATATTGATTTCCTAAAGTCTCGGTATTTCACGATGCCACTTTAGAAAAAAACTGTTAAAACATTGGGCAACTCCTCAACTTAGCTTTTTGTTGACTGACGACTGGGGCGGCATCCCCCCTAGTCTTGAGAAACGCTCAATGATAAATCGGTTCACTTCCTATCGATCTTGCGATGAATATTGCCTACCTTGTTAATCAATATCCCAAAACCAGCCACAGCTTCATTCGCCGAGAAATTGTGTCACTAGAAGCGGCTGGAGTGCCAATTAGCCGGTTTTCAATTCGATCGCTAGCGGCTGAAATCATTGACGAAGCCGACAAGCAAGAAGCTATCAAAACCCGATATGTGCTACGGGAAGGCTTTGCTGGCTTGCTTAGCAGCACAATTAATGTGGCGTTAACCCATCCGTTACGTTTTCTAAACGCTGTTAAATTAGCTTACGCAGTGGGGCATTCATCCGATCGCGGCTTAGTTTATCACCTCGCTTATCTAGCAGAAGCTTGTGTTCTACTCCGTTGGTTCACTAAAGCGAAAATTTCCCATGTTCATACCCACTTTGGCACCAACTCCGCTACCGTTGCCATGCTGTGCCACGAGTTGGGCGGTCCGACCTATAGCGTGACGGTGCATGGTCCCGAAGAATTTGATAAGCCCCAAGCTATTTCCTTAACAAAAAAGATTGAACGTGCTGCCTTTGTAGTCTCTGTCTGCTCCTTTGGTCGGAGTCAACTGTATCGCTGGTGCGGCTATCAACAATGGGCAAAAATTCAGGTTGTTCGTTGTGGAGTCGATGAAATGTTTTTAAAATACCCCTATACGCCGCTCCCCACACAGCCACGATTTGTTTGTGTGGGGCGATTGAGTGAGCAAAAAGGACATTTACTGTTGGTTGAAGCCGCTGGACAACTGGCAGCCGAAGGGCATGATTTCAAGCTGGTGTTGGTGGGTGATGGTTCTTTAAGACCGCAAATTGAATCAATGATTCACCAGTTTCACTTAGAGAATCATGTTGAAATTACAGGCTGGGCAACGAATGAACAAGTGCAGCAGCAAATTTTGGCAGCCCAAGTGATGCTCGTGCCTAGTTTTGCGGAAGGATTACCCGTTGTGATTATGGAATCGTTGGCGCTAGGTCGTCCGGTGATTAGCACTTACATTGCCGGGATTCCTGAACTGGTGCAACCGGGTAAATCTGGTTGGCTAGTGCCCTCTGGCTCAGTAAGCGCCTTAAAAGAGGCAATGCAAGTTGCTATTCATACTCCGCTCGATCAGCTAGAGCAAATGGGCAAAACGGGGGCGAAACTGGTCGCTCAAAACCACAATGTGGCGATCGAAGCCAAAAAACTCATAGCCCTATTTGGACATTAATGTATCCCACCTAGGCTGCCCTTGCTCTAAGGCTTAGCATCGCATCGCAGCCCCTTTGTGCTTGATGAATCAAACTGTGGGCGACGATGGGGCGATCTCTGACAACCATCCCCGTCCAATGAGCGGGAACGTTATCTCATCAACCTGAATCTAAGGGCGATCGCTAATCTCGTAGGTCGAGTAGAGTCTTGCGAAATCCAACACAAGCTCCGAAGCAAGCGATCGCTTGGTATCCTAAACACAATGGAATGGCTATTGCCCCAGAATTCCCATAGGTGCCAATATGACTGTTATCACACCTGATCGTCTCGTCGTGGAAGAAAGCCCTTCTCACACCGCGCAGGAACCAGATCGTACACTCTGGATTAGCGAAGCCGGGGGACTTACCCAGTTCGGCGCGTTTATCGAAGTCCTTCAACCAGGCTCTCGTTCATCGATTAAACATTGGCATAGTGCTGAAGATGAAATGGTCTACATCCTCGAAGGTGAGATCACGCTCATCGAAGGAGCTGAAGAGACTGTACTACGTCCTGGCGATGCTGCAACGTTTCAAGCAGGAATGCCCGTAGGTCACTGTCTTGAGAATCATAGCTCCCAGGCAACGCGATGTCTGATAGTCGGTACGCGAGCGGCAGTAGACACAATCACGTATCCTGATCTTGATCGGGTTTGTCACCGTGACCGATCGCTGCCAGACGACATCTGGACTAACGGCGCAGGAGAACCTGCCTTAAGTCCCTACTAGGAATGATTGCAGGATGCTTTTTGTAGAGATAACAGGTGGCTACGAGTAACACCTGACACGAGTAACACCCGACAATAGTTCTCCCTAGGTGCGCTACCAAAGCATCGCCTAGCATCGCGCTGCACCGCAACGTACCAAGCCTGTTGCTTGAGTTGCAAAGTTTATCTGCGCCCGGTGAGTGGGAAGTATATCGCATCAACCTAAATTTAGAGGCGATCGCCCCTACTGCGGATTAATTTCAAAAATCAGTTGCACAATTCTAGAATCTCACGCTATACTCAATAGGCTGACGCGGGGTAGAGCAGTCTGGTAGCTCGTCGGGCTCATAACCCGAAGGTCCATGGTTCAAATCCATGCCCCGCCACCAAGTAAAAGTAAAGCTCTAGCAAACACGTTTGCTAGAGCTTTACTTTTTGTATCTGTGGGCATAGATAGAGTTGCGCTGAAGCACCCCCCGGCTCGATAGAATGGGAGTGCTTTGACTAATGTGCTGCACTCCTGCTATGGCTGAGAAACTGCAACGTCCGCTTGTCATGGGTGGCATGACCCTAGCGATCGCTCTTTGGGTATTGGAATCCCTTCATCAAACTGTAGGCGAGTGGGGTGCTTATACCGTTGTAGCGCTGGGGATCAGTGGTGCGGTTTGGTGGGTGCAGCAGCGATCACAGCCCTTGGAGATCGAGCCAATTGCCCTCCGCACCGTCGATTCTACGGCTGTGAAACAGGCGCTCAGTGAAGCCAGTCAGGTGATCACTCGATTGCAAGTAGAGCTTAGCGATGCGGAAGCTGGATTGCAAACCGTCACGCCGCATCTTGGTTTTTTGCAAGCCCAAGCCACTCAGATTTCGACTGAAATGGAGCGTGAAGCTTTGCGCCTAATGGTGATGGGCAATAAAGGTAGTGGCAAAACGACCTTGATTCAGCAATTGCAACCTTGGGCGGCTCAATCTAGCCTGGTGACTTTATTTGAAGCACCGAGTTTTGCAGTGAGCGATGCTGGGGGACATGGGGAAGCGGTGGCGCTAAAGCAGGCGACAACCGCAGATTTGATTTTGTTTTTGGTGACGGGTGATCTCACTGAGTCAGAATTTCAGTTGCTGAAACAGCTAGCAGTTCGTAAACGTACAATATTGATCTTCAACAAGCAGGACTTGTATTTGCCGCAGGATAGTCAAGCGATTTTGGCGCGAATGCAAGATTGGGCGCGAAGTATTGCCTTGCCGGATGTGATGGCGATCTCGACCAATCCCAAACCCCTGAAAGTGCGGCAACATCAGCCCGACGGCACGATACGGGAATGGCTAGAGGATCAGGTGCCGAATCTGGATGGACTCACCCAGCAATTGACCAGCATTGTCCAGGCAGAAAGCCGTCAACTGGTGATGAGCAGTTCCTTAAGCGACGCGATCGCCCTTAAAGCCCAAGCGGTGAACACCTTAAATAGCGTTCGCAAAACTCGCGCCCTGCCGATTATTGAACAGTTTCAGTGGATTGCGGCAGCAACCGCCTTTGCCAGCCCGGTTCCAACCCTAGATGTGTTAGCCACGGCTGCCATTAACACCCAAATGATTTTAGATTTGGGCAAGTTGTATCAACAAAAATTTTCTTTGGATCAAGCACAGAAAAGCGTCACGGCATTGGGTGGGTTGATTCTCAAGTTGGGCTTAGTGGAACTTTCAACTCGCACCGTTTCTGGTCTGCTGAAAACCAATGCGGTCACTTATGTCGCTGGTGGTTGCATTCAGGCAGTCAGTGCTGCCTATCTGACTCGCATGGTGGGGTTGGCGTTGGTTGAATATTTCCACACTCAAGATCCTGCCTTGACCATGACTGAGGCAAAACCTCTGGAGATCGAGCAGTTTAGCCAAGCGCTGCAAACTGTTTTTCAGCAGAATCAGCAGTCTAAGTTTTTGCAAGCTTTGACAACTCAGGTCATGGATCGGCTAGTGCCGAAACCTGTTTCACCTAAAATACCGACCCCTATCACGACTATTCCGGCTCCAAGCACGACTCCAACGGCAACCCCAGTATTGCTACAGCCCCTTCCTCTCGCTCGGATGAAATTACCTCAGCCAGAAGCCCAACTTCTAGATCACAATGGATCTAGTGTTCCTGTTGCCCTTGCCAACCTTGACTCAATTCCCTCCGATCGCTAATTCTATTGCGTCACCCGCCGATCCTCAAGGCGTATATTTGCAGCGTGCCCGTGTCAGCCTGCGTCAAGCGCTGAATCGGTATACTGCCTATTTTCGCGCTGCCAAAACTCGTCCGGTTGAGGCATCTACTCAAGCGCGGATCAAAGAGGACATGGATCATCTGGCGATCGCCCTCAACAAGCTAGAAAATTGCATTGCCCGCGTTGCTGTCTTTGGCTTGGTCAGTAGGGGAAAGTCTGCGGTTCTGAATGCGCTCCTCGGCAAAAAAGTGTTGCCAACCGGACCACTTAACGGCGTGACTCAAGCCCCCCACGCAATCATCTGGTCACCCAGTCCTAAAGATTTAGCTTTCCTCGGTGCATCCCCTTATCCTTTAGACAATTTTCAGATCGAACTCATCGACACGCCTGGACTCGATGAAATTGATGGGCAAGGGCGGGCAGACATGGCACAAGCGATCGCCCGTCAAGCAGACTTGATTTTGTTCGTAGTTTCAGGCGACATTACCCGCACGGAATACGAGGCGTTATGTGACCTGCGCCAAGCCCAAAAGCCGATTCTGCTGGTGTTCAACAAAATTGATCTCTATCCCGATCAAAGTCGGCAAGCAATCTATCACAGCTTGCAGCAGTTTGCGGCAAAAAGTGCGACTAGGCATGGCAAAACTGAATCCTTGCATCAGCTTCTATCGGCAAATGAAATTGTTTTAGTGGCAGCGGAACCTGCCCCCCTACAAGTGCGAGTCGAGCAGCCGAATGGACGCATGACCTATGAATGGGAATCGCCCCCGGTGCAGATTGCCGCATTAAAGCAGAAGATTTTGTCAATCTTAAGCCAAGAAGGGCGATCGCTGATGGCACTGAATGCGTTATTGCAGGTGCGGCAAGCAGAATCTCGTTTGGCAGGTAATCTGATGGAACTGCACAACGCCGAAGCCGAAGCCTTGATCTGGAAATTTGTCCGATATAAAGCGATCGCTGTTGCCCTCAACCCGATCGCCGTATTGGATCTCGTGGGCGGTGCCATCTCTGATCTTGCCATGATTCGCGCCTTATCGGAACTCTACGGATTACCCATCACGCGGCATGAAGCAGGCAAACTCTGGAAGACAATCATCCTCAGTTCTGGGAGTGTGATGCTCACCGAAATTGGCAGTGGATTGGTGCTAGGAATCGGCAAAAGTGCTGCGGCTGTTGGTTCCGGCGTGGATAGTTCTAGTGGTGTTGCAGTGTATGCCGGAGCCGCGATCGCTCAAGCCAGCCTCGCCGGAGTGGGTGCCTATTCCGTGGGTCGTGCCGTCCAAGTTTACTTAGAACAGGGTTGTAGTTGGGGACCCCAAGGAGCCAATATTGTCATCCAAGATATTTTGAAGCAACTCGACACCCGCACCATCACCTACCGTATCCGCCAAGAATTGACAGATCAGCTTGGATTTCCGCCCCTCTAAACACTAATTTGTATTTTTCGCACTTGCTTTGGCAGATTTGCTCTCTGGCTCCGCCGGATTCAATGCCTGATCTAAAACAATTCGGGCTTGTTCTGCCTGAGTCCGAGCTTCCTTATAGCGCAAATTCGACTGAGCATAAGTCTTCAGCACTTTAAACCCTTCTTTCAGAGTGGCGATTTCCTCCTCGCTAACTGGCTCATCGCTAAATAGGACATCCAGTTGAGCGCGAATTTGTAATGCCTCCGATCGCGAATCTTGCAGTTTCAGCTTGAGAGTTGCTAGATTGCTCAAAATTTGCACGGCATGAGTCACCGTGTCTTCGTCGGATGTGGGGGAAAGCGGTGTTTCTTTCACTTCAATAAATTGTTGAGGACTAAAGCCCTCGGTTAGCTCAGTTGGCAATGTTCCCGCATCCATCAGTTCGATTAACTGATCCATCGCTTTTTCGCGGGCTTTGATGGAATCTTTGCCAGCCACAGTGAAAACGGTTTCTGGACTTTGCGCCAACGTGTATTGAACCATCGTTTTTACTATGATATTTTTGTACTATTTTACTATCTTTCATGACTGGATAGAAGTTTGCAATCAATTCATCTATCCAGCACATTCATCATAGGCAAACTGCGATCGCTGGCACCATTTTTTGCGGGGCTAAACCCTGATACTTGTATTGCACTAAAATATTGGCTACGCTACTTGATTCTCTAAAATGACTGTTGAAGAGCTAACTGCCATCGCCACTGCTCACCAAAGCGCCATCTCCCGCCACGAGCAAGAGATGGCAGAATTTCGAGCCGCCCTCAGGCAATCCAGTGACCAGCACAATCGAGAAATGGCACAGTTTCGGGAAAACCAGGAACAAGCCAGCGATCGCCATAATCGAGAAATGGCACAGTTTCGGGAAAACCAGGAACAAGCTAGTGATCGACATAATCGAGAAGTTGAAAATATTCGTAGACTTGCTGAACTGAATCAGGAGCAGTTAAATCTGCTGACGGCTGGGTTACTGGAACTGAGAACCCTGGTTTCTGACTATCTTCAAGGGCGATCGCAAATCTAATCCGAAATCTAATCCGATTGGTAGGATGAAAGCACCCTAGAACGCAATTGATCTATGCCTGACGCTGAGTCCTCCCATCCATTTACTTTGAACCCGCTGCTGACGCTCCACTACGACCCAGCCTTAGAGCGTTTGGGCGATGACTATTATGATATTGTCGCGGCTGCCGAGTTTCCTAAGCACGTCCTCCGGTTTCGCAACGACGATCTGCTAGGGATTCTAGGACTCGACCCGCAAGCCGTTAGCGACGAAGACTTCATTAATGCCTTTGGGAAATTTCAAACTCCACCCCGCCCCTTGCTGGCACTGCGCTATCACGGCTATCAGTTTGGTAGCTATAACCCTGGTTTAGGGGACGGCAGAGGGTTTCTGTATGGGCAGGTGCGAACTGTCGATCGCGAACTCTACGACTTCGGCACCAAAGGATCGGGCCCCACACCCTACTCTCGCGGGGGCGATGGGCGGCTCACCCTCAAAGGGGGCGTGCGGGAAGTGCTTGCCGCTGAGTCATTGCATCGCATGGGGGTCAGAACGTCCCGCTGTTTAAGCTTGATTGAAACCGGAGATCAACTATGGCGGGGAGATGAGCCATCGCCCACCAGAGCATCAGTCATGATCCGAATGCAGCGATCGCACATTCGGTTCGGCACCTTTGAGCGATTGCATCACTATAATCGCAAAGACCTGATTGCCATTTTGCTGGATCATGCGATCGAGCAATACTATCCCCACTTGGCAAACAACCCCGATTGCTACTCCTTGTTTTATGCCGAATTGGTGCTGCGCGTCGCCGAACTCGCCGCTCAATGGATGGCTGCGGGCTTTTGCCATGCTGTGCTTAATACTGACAATATGTCGATCACGGGCGAAAGCTTTGATTATGGACCCTTTGCTTTTATTCCTACCTTTGATCCCACGTTTACCGCCGCCTACTTTGACTACTACGGGCGCTACAGCTATGCCAATCAGCCCGAAATCTGTCGCTGGAATTTAGAAATGCTACAGGCTCCCTTGGGGCGCGTGATTTCTCAGACGGATTTAGACGCAGGACTTTCTCAATATGGTGACCATTATCGTCAAGCCTATCAACAGCGAATGCTGAATAAACTGGGCTTGCCCGGTGACATCACGCCAGCAACCACAGAACTATTAAAAACAACTCTGCAATTCCTCAAAGACTCTCAAATTAGCTATCCTGGCTTTTTTGCAGAAATAACTCAAGATTTTTCCTCGGCTTGGCGAGACGATGCAGCGGCAATCTTATCATCGGTACAAATAGAAGATGATGCATTCAAGACGCTATTCAGCCAGTGGAAGATGCAATATTTCAATGAGTTGTTAAGCTTGCCAGAGTCAGAGATGCCAACAATCAAAGCCCGACTTCAGCAAAGTAATCCTGCCACTGTCCCCATTCGTCCAGAAATTGAAGCAGTGTGGGAAAAAATCACGGAGGAAGATGATTGGAGCCATTTTTACAATCTGTGCGATCGCATCCGAGCCTAATGGGGGTATCTATGCTGTCTGAATGGCAAGCGATCGGCTATCTCAAATTGCCAATCCTTGAAACTGAGCGCCTAATTTTGCGGCTGGCAACCAACGAAGATATTTCTGCCATCCTCAAGTTTTACCTGGAAAATCGAGACTTTCTCACACCCTATGAACCAACCCGCTCTGAGGGCTTTTATACCTTTAGCTTTTGGCGCGATCAAGTAGAAAAAGCCCTCATCGAATTTAATTGCGATCAGGCAATCAAATTTTGCCTATTCAAAAAAACTGAGCCGACCATCTTAATTGGAAAAATCAACTTCCACCAGATCTTGCGGGGAGTATGCCAGTCTTGTGTTTTAGGCTATAGCTTGGCAGAAACAGAACAAGGCAACGGCTACATGACCGAAGCCCTAGAAACTGCCATCCACTTTATCTTTACCGAGATGAATTTTCATCGCATCACCGCCAATTATATGCCCCGCAACCAGCGAAGCGCCAATGTGCTGAAGCGATTAGGTTTCACGGTAGAAGGCTACGCCAGAGACTACCTACTGATCAACGGGCAGTGGGAAGATCACATTTTGACCAGTTTGACCCATCCAAGTTGAAGTCTTCAGGAATCTAAGCGAAAAAAGAGAAGTGTCTGCATTTTTGTTGATTTGCCGATGTGCTGCTTCAGCAAAAATTGATTAGGTAAGTTTTCTAAAGCCTAAGATTATGAATAGATGGTTTTATTCAAGGCTGAAAGAATGACGTTTCAGGAAAGCACGATCGCGGCGATCGCCACTGCGATCGTGCCAGAGCAGGGCAGTGTTGGGATTGTGCGGCTATCCGGCGATCAGGCAATGGAGATCGCTCGTGCTTTGTTCCATGCCCCCGGTCAGCAATCTTGGTCAAGCCATCACATTCTCTACGGCTATGTTCGCAATCCTGAAACCCAGCAAGTGGTGGATGAAGCGCTGTTGCTAATCATGCTGGCTCCCCGCTCTTATACCCGCGAAGATGTGGTCGAGTTTCACTGCCACGGCGGCATCATTGCGGTGCAGCAGGTGTTGCAGTTAGCGATCGCTCAAGGCGCACGATTGGCGCAACCCGGAGAATTTACTCTAAAGGCTTTTTTAAACGGCAGGCTAGATTTAACCCAGGCAGAAAGTATTTCTGATTTGGTGGGTGCGCGATCGCCTCAAGCCGCTCAGTTTGCTCTAGCTGGACTGCAAGGAAAACTTGCCGACCCGATCCGCCAACTTCGCACTACCTGCATTGATATTTTGGCAGACATTGAAGCGCGAGTGGATTTTGAAGAAGACTTGCCGCCGCTGAATGAAGTTGAAATTCAAACTCGCCTCCAGCAAGTGCAAGACGACGTGGATCAGATTTTGGCAACCGCTGATCGTGGAGAACTCATCCGCAGTGGTTTAAAAGTGGCGATCGTCGGTCGCCCAAACGTGGGCAAATCCAGTTTGCTGAATGCTTGGAGCCGCAGCGATCGTGCCATTGTCACCGATCTTCCCGGCACGACTCGCGATGTGGTGGAATCCAATCTCGTCGTGGGCGGCATTCCAATTCAAGTATTGGATACCGCAGGCATTCGCGACACCGATGATAAGGTAGAAAAAATTGGCGTAGAGCGATCGCGCATCGCTGCCCAATCTGCTGATTTAGTATTACTCACGATTGATGCAAAAGACGGCTGGACCGATGCCGACCAAGAAATTTATACCCAAGTCTGCGATCGTCCATTAATCCTAGTCATCAACAAGATTGATCTAGTAGAAAGAGATCCACAAGAACATTCCCAACTCAAAACTCAAAATATCTCCTACGGAGACGCTACGCGAACAAAACTCCTCACCGTCTCCACCGCCGCCGCCTTAAACCAGGGAATCGATGCCCTCGAAGCCGCAATTTTAACAATCGTTCAAACCGATACCCTACAAGCTGCCAACCTAGATCTAGCCATTAACCAACGCCAAGCAGCCACTCTGACGCAAACAAAGCAGTCATTGCAACAAGTGCAAAACACGATCGCTAATCAACTTCCCCTAGATTTTTGGACGATTGATCTCCGAAGCGCAATTTATACGCTGGGGCAAGTGTTGGGGGAAGAGGTCACAGAATCCGTACTCGACCAAGTGTTTAGCCGCTTTTGCATTGGCAAGTAGCGCTGATCTCAACACTCTCAGTGATTCTAAATTAGCTTGCAGTTTTATCAAGTAGTGGCTCTAACCAAGACTGAAACTGGTCGCGGCGAAAGATTTGAGCTTTCTGGCGATAATCAAACCGAATCAAACTAGGAATACCATGCTTGCGAATGCATTCTCGCAGCCACGACGCAACACCTTGACTATTCGCCACCATTTCTGCTTGGAACGGGTCATACATTAGCACCAGCGTATTGTTGCTTCTCAGGGGTGCATCTTGCTCAATTAAGCTGGCTAAAGGGCTATAAGTATAATCTGGACTCCGCCGTTCACCCCATTCACGGTTGCGCCGTTCTCGTGGTGGAGCCTCTTGTGTGGGTCTCGAAGTGGGGTGCTCTGTGGGTTGATTCAATCGTGAACTGGACTGCGATCGCCGACGAACGCGTTTCTGGGTCATACAACTCCTATGCTTAACAAATTTAACAAGCCGCACAATCTCCCTCTTGGCACACTCCCGACACGGGAGAGCGATCGCTGGCTTAACAATTTTGATAACTGATTGACAATTGAAACTTTTTCGACAAGTGAAGTTTCTAGCTAAATACTAACCATATTTCCTACTGCGAGACAAACTATTTACAAATAATGGTGTGCAAAACCAACATTTATGGAGTCAGACGTTTATGATGAAATCCTGTATGAGACAGTCAGTCTTAACAGAAAATATCTGAAACAAAAATCAAAGATAACTGGATTTCAAAGATACAGATTTCTTGATTGCGATCGGGTATTGTAATTGACATTCTTCAAGAGCAATTCTAGAACCATGACAGCGTGCGAATACCGGGCAGGGTTAGAAGGCATTCCCGTAACACAATCCAGTATTAGTTTTGTGGATGGGCAGCGAGGAATCCTGGAATATCGAGGGATTTCAATTGAAGAGTTAGCCCAAAAAAGCAATTTTGTAGAAACAGCTTACCTCTTAATTTGGGGCAAGCTGCCGACCAAAGCAGAGCTTGAAAATTTTGAACACGAAATTCGTCATCATCGTCGTTTGAAATATCGCATTCGAGACATGATGAAATGCTTCCCTGAAGGGGGGCATCCCATGGATGCACTGCAAGCTTGTGCAGCAGCGCTGGGGCTGTTCTATTCTCGTCGCGCTCTAGACGATCCTGCCTACATTCATGCAGCGGTGATTCGTTTGGTGGCAAAAATTCCAACCATGGTTGCAGCTTTTCAACTGATGCGAAAGGGCAACGATCCCGTCCAACCCCGCGATGATTTGGGCTATGCTGCAAACTTTCTCTACATGCTAAATGAGAAAGAACCCGATCCCCTCGCCGCTCAAATTCTGGATATCTGCCTCATTCTCCACGCTGAGCATACGATTAACGCGTCTACCTTTTCCGCAATGGTGACGGCTTCTACTCTGACTGATCCCTACGCAGTCGTGGCATCGGCTGTGGGCACCTTGGCGGGACCTCTCCATGGGGGGGCAAACGAGGAAGTCATTTTTATGCTAGAAGAAATCGGCTCTGTGGAAAATGTTCGCCCTTATGTCGAACATTGCATCGAAACGAAATCTAAAATTATGGGTTTTGGGCACCGAGTTTATAAGGTGAAAGATCCGCGTGCCACTATTCTGCAAGATTTAGCCGAACAACTATTTGAAAAATACGGGGTAGATCAGTTTTATGACGTGGCAGTGGAGCTTGAGCGGGTGGTCAATGAAAAAATGGGGCACAAAGGTATTCATGCCAATGTGGACTATTACTCTGGTTTGGTTTACCGCAAATTAGGAATCCCCACAGATTTGTTTACCCCAGTGTTTGCAATTTCGCGGATTGCAGGATGGCTCGCCCATTGGAAAGAGCAGCTTAACGAAAATCGGATCTTTCGTCCTACCCAGATTTATACAGGCACTCACGCTGTTCCCTATATTCCTATTAGTGAACGGTAGTAGAGAGATGGAGTCCGCGATCGCCTAGTGTTGGAGCCTCTCCATCAAGTCAATGATGGGTCACAGCCCTCTTCCCTTTCCTTGCTTCCCTTGCCAAACTATGCGAAGTGACGATTTTCAGGAACTCCAACCCCCCAGGTGCATCGCCTTGGGGGGTTTCTCTATGGGGCAAGGGGCGGGGGTTCTTACCCAAACACTTTCTGCAACCCGAAACCCGAAACCTTTCTCTCTCTCTCTCTCCAGCATTGAATTATTCCTATACTTTTCCGTTCTGATTCTAATCCTGTACGCTTTTACGAGAGTGTATACTAATAGCGCAAGAGTCCTGGTGAAGACATGGATCAAGGGATTGATTTACAGCAAACATTCATTCAGTCCTTGATGGACTTAGGACTGCCCGCTGGTGTGGCAAAAGCCGTTTGGATGCCATTGCCAATGTTGCTCATGATTATTGGGGCAACAGTCGGCGTTTTAGTATCGGTTTGGTTAGAGCGAAAAATTTCCGCTGCGGTTCAACAACGAGTGGGTCCAGAATTTATTGGTCCATTGGGTGTTCTTGCCCCGGTAGCAGACGGGCTTAAGCTGATTTTCAAAGAAGACACGGTGCCCGCCAAAGCAGATCCGCTGCTGTTTACTCTGGGTCCGGTTATTGTCGTGATTCCAGTATTCCTTTCCTATCTAATTGTCCCGTTTGGACAAAATCTGATTGTTACAAACGTCGGCATGGGCGTATTTGTTTGGATTGCACTCTCTAGTGTCGTGCCAATTGGATTGCTGATGTCGGGGTATGCTTCAAACAACAAATACTCTTTGTTAGGCGGACTGCGGGCGGCGGCTCAATCGATTAGCTATGAAATTCCGTTAGCGTTGGCGGTGATGGCGATCGTACTCATGTCCAACTCCCTCAGCACGATTGACATTGTGAATCAACAATCAGGCTACGGCATTTTAGGTTGGAACATTTGGCGACAGCCCATTGGGTTTGTCATCTTTTGGATTGCTGCCTTGGCAGAATGCGAACGGATTCCATTCGATTTACCAGAAGCAGAAGAAGAATTGGTTGCGGGATACCAAACTGAGTATTCAGGCATGAAATTTGCTTTATTCTATCTAGGTTCCTACGTGAACTTAGTACTTTCTGCCCTAATGGTTGCAATTCTCTATCTTGGCGGTTGGGAACTCCCCATTCCTACTTCCTTAATTGCAAACTGGCTTGGAATCAGCGAAACCAATGCTTGGCTAGAAATCATTGGCGCGTCCCTTGGCATCACAATGACGCTCCTAAAAGCTTACTTTTTAGTTTTTACAGCCATTTTGCTGCGTTGGACGGTGCCCCGTGTCCGGATTGATCAATTACTCGACTTAGGTTGGAAGTTTCTTCTACCCATTTCGTTGGTGAATCTATTGATTACTGCGGCGCTCAAAATCGCTTTTCCTGGGGCGTTTGGTGGCTAACAATGAGATTTGAGAGATTGCTAAGACCCTCTTGAAACTCACTGTTCAGCGTTCAATATCAACATTTGCAACTCCCTACTGGCAACGACCATGCTGAAATTTTTAAAGCAAGTTGGCGATTACGCAAAAGAGACTGTGCAAGCAGCGAAATATATTGGTCAGGGTTTAGCCGTTACGTTTGACCATATGCAGCGTCGCCCTGTCACTGTTCAATATCCCTATGAAAAGTTGATTCCCTCTGAGCGTTTTCGAGGGCGAATTCACTTTGAGTTTGATAAATGTATTTCTTGTGAGGTTTGCGTGCGAGTTTGCCCAATTAACCTCCCTGTGGTGGATTGGGAATTTAATTCGACTACCAAGAAAAAGCAACTCCGTCATTACAGTATTGATTTTGGGGTGTGCATTTTTTGCGGAAATTGCGTGGAGTATTGCCCCACTAATTGCCTTTCCATGACTGAAGAGTATGAGTTATCGACCTACGATCGCCATGAGCTAAATTACGACAACGTAGCACTGGGTCGCCTGCCTTATAAGGTGACGGACGATCCAATGGTGACCGCTCTACGGGAGTTTGCTTACTTACCTAAAGGCGTGATGAGTCCTCATGATTTGCCTGCAAATGCTCGTCGTGCGGGGCAGCGCCCAGAGGAGATTCTTGCACAAGACATAGCGCAAGAAGACACAGGGAACAAGGAATAGCTAAAAGCGAAATCTGAAGGAGATAGGGGCTGTGAATTTAGCGGAAGGGGTTCAGATTGTATCGTTTGGCTTGCTATCGGCAATGATGCTGGGGGCAGCTTTAGGTGTAGTTTTGCTGTCTAATGTAGTCTACTCAGCTTTTTTGCTGGCAGGAACTTTTATTAGTGCCGCAGGGCTTTACCTGTTGTTGAATGCAGACTTTGTGGCAATGGCGCAGGTCTTGGTTTATGTGGGCGCGGTGAATGTGTTAATTATTTTCGCCATTATGTTGGTGAATAAACGGGAAGACTTTACACCGATTCCTCAAGCTTGGATTCGCAAAGCCGCGACGGCGGTTGTCTGCATCGGGTTATTTGCGTTGTTAAGCACCATGGTGTTAGCAACTCCCTGGTCAATTTCTACGGCAGAGACGGTGCCGTCGGGTTCTATTGTGGTTATTGGCAAGCATTTCTTTACCGATTTCTTGCTGCCGTTTGAGTTGGCATCTGTGCTGCTGTTGATGGCGTTGATTGGCGCGATCGTTTTAGCACGCCGCGAGTTTCTCCCTGATCTTGAGGAGGCAGATTTGCAGCAAACGATGTTGACTTTGCCGGAACGTCCGCGCGAACTCACTCCTGCTGGCTCTAATCCTGGAAGTCAGTCCAAATAAGTAGACAAGGGATGAAAGGGACAGTGAGGAATTGTCCCAAAATTGTTTTTTGATTAACGAGGACTCATGCAACTTCAGTACTTTCTAATTGTTGCTGCTGCATTATTTTGCATTGGTATTTATGGGCTGATCAATAGCCGCAATGCAGTCCGGGTGTTGATGTCGGTTGAGCTAATGCTGAATGCAGTCAACCTTAATTTCATGGCATTCTCTGATTTCTTAGATCCGTTAGATGTCAAGGGACAGGTGTTTACGATATTTGTGATTGCGATCGCGGCGGCTGAGGCAGCTATTGGTTTGGCGATTGTGCTGGCAATTTATCGCAACCGCGACACCGTAGACATGGAACAGTTCAATCTGTTGAAGTGGTAGCGTTTTAATTTTTCAGGACAAGCAGTGTGGTGTGGTTCAATGTTGATTAGTCCTTGCCTGTAGACTGTCAACTAACCACTCACTGCTCTTAATTTTTGGAAACGTGCAACTCAAGCAGGTCATTATTGCCCATAAGTCTGGTGACCCAGTTAGTAAACGCTGGGCTGAAAAGTGCGCCCGTCAACTCGAAAACCGGGGTTGTCATGTGATGTTGGGTCCCACTGGGGCAAAAGATAACCCCTATCCCGTTTTTTTGGCATCTGCAACTCAGCCGATTGATTTAGCTGTGGTGTTGGGAGGCGATGGCGCTGCTCTAACGGCTGCACGCCATTTAGCAGCCGATCGCCTCCCAATTTTGGCAATTAATGCTGGCGGAAATTTAGGCTTTCTGACGGAGCCATTAGAAGACTTTGTAGAGTCTGAAGATGTATGGGATCGTTTATTGGGCGATCGCTATGCCGTTCAACAGCGCATGATGTTGCAAGCATCGGTGTTTGAAGGAAATCGCGTCGATCAAGAGGCAGTCAGCGATCGCTACCTCGCCCTCAACGAAATGTGCGTTAAACCTGCTTCCGCCGACCGAATGATTACCTCCATTTTGGAAATGGAAATCGATGGAGAAGTGGTGGATCAATATCAAGGGGATGGGCTGCTAATCGCCACCCCAACAGGTTCCACCTGCTACACTGTCGCTGCTAATGGACCAATTATTCATCCAGGTCTAGATTCCATTACGATCACGCCGATTTGTCCCCTGAGCCTTTCCAGTCGCCCCATCGTGATTCCGGCTGGCTGTGTTGTCAGCATTTGGCCCCTAGCCGACCTAGAGCTTTCCAACAAGCTTTGGATGGATGGTGTGTTAGCTACGTCTATTTGGCCGGGTCAGCGAGTTGATATTCGGATGGCAGACTTTCAAGCACGATTTATCGTCCTGCGCGAAAACTACTCCTATTACCAAACCCTGCAAGAAAAATTGCAATGGGCAGGGGCGCGAATTCGCTATAGCAACAATCACCGCAACTAATGGAAAGTAGTTCTAATGCAAATACGACAGGGTTTAACGGAAGCGCAAAAAGTAACTTTAAAAGCACTGGGTGCGATCAACGAAACGCAAACAATCCAATACTTTTCAAATACCACTGTATACAATTTTATTGTTTAAATTCTCTCAATTAAATAATCTAAATAGATGGTTCCGTGTAACAACCGTCGCCTACTTCTTGATGAAACAATCCATAAACTTCTTCAGCACAAGAGATTGGATCTTTGTAAATATCTGAACCTGTGAAACGAAAAACTCGATAGCCAACGGATTGTAAAACACGATCACGCTTTTTGTCTTTGGAAGCTTGTGCCTTTGTTTTCTCGTGAAAATCATGTCCATCACACTCAACTATAATGCTTGAGCGAAACTGAACACCTTTGTCGTTTCCTTGATCATCAGTCTCTATAATATCTTGTTCATATTCAATCAAGAAATCAACTCGATACTCTCCTATTTGCGATTGGGGCATAATCGTAACGGTTGGAGTATCTTCAATGTCAGGGTAATTCGCATCAGCACGGTAGAAATAATAGTGCGGGCGCTTGTTTTTATAGCCTGTCTTAATGTTAATTCCTTGCTCAACAGCAGATAAGACCAAGCCGTAATAGAACAAGGCTTCTATAGGACTCTCAGTCCATTCCGTTAGCGTGTAGACACTACATATTAAATCAGGATGGAGAAAAAGAAACCATCTGCTCCCGTCGCAATTGCTCTCGAATCTTTTGATTGTAGTGATGAATGAAATTCCAAATCGTTCCAATGTGATTCTCTAACTTCTTCGAGAACGATAAAGTTTGGCGCACTAAGCGTGAAATGCGTTGTCGTAACGTGTTATTCAACCGCTCAATATAGCTGGTTAACCCAGAATCCTTGTCTACTGCAAAATGTCGTTTGCTCGGTAGCACACAGGCATAGGCTTCCCAGTGGTCGGTGTAGATCCGGGCATATTGTCGATAGCGGCGCGGCAGGCTATCCCATAGGGCTTGCGCTGACTCGGCAGAACGATCACCGACATGACACCCAATGATTTCGCGGGTCGCTACATCCATTGCTAACCAAACCCATTGTTTATTGCCTTTGTCATCCACCAAAGACCACAACTCATCCATCTGAACCGTCAACCTTGCGGTTGTTTTGGGCAGCACCTCAGCTTGTTGGCGCACCTGCTCATAGGTCTGATTGACGTACTGTTGCAACCAACTTTCCGACAGCTTCAGGACTCTAGCAATCCCCGCTAAAGGAATCCGCTCTAGCAATAACCGATCAATTAGAGCCTTGGTATCTTGATCCTTGGGCTTCCACTGGGGATCTTCGACAAACTGACGACCACAGTCTCGGCATTTATGGTTTTGCTTGCCCCGGCGAGTTGTCCCGTTTTTCATGATGTCATCCGATCCACAATTCGGACAGATTAAGTATGGTTTCATGGTTGATCTCGGTTTACTTAAGCCGTTGGCTCTATTTTCCCTCACCCTTTACGAAAAAGCACTATCGCGGATAGGGCAAACAAGCCAAGAATGCCGTTATCCGCAAACTCTGCCAGAAAGCCCCCCACTGAAGTACCTAAGGCACCACTTATTCCGGCGATCGCTGCTACCACTGCAAAATAAAGTGGTTAATGACGTAGGGGCGCAACTCCCAACTGCAAATTATTGCACAGAGCGATCGCTGCCCAACTGCCGCCTGCCAGCAAGTGCAACAGTGGAAACCAGAGCCATAGCGAACCATCATTTGCGCCCGTGATCAGCCATGAAAACGGAAATAACGCGACCAGAATGCCATCGATCAGCAAAATTGGACGATCGCCAATCCGATCTGCCAATTTTCCCCATGCAATCAACATGATTACACGAGCGCCTGATTGCAAACTCGTGTAATTAGTCACCCAATGTAAGTCAAGTGCCAAAGTATCCAAGAGATCTGGGTACAGGACAAAAAAGTTAGGAGATGCAAAAGCTCATCTCCCAAGTTCTTGTAGGCAACCGCCGACGGTAATGTTTCAAACTTGTTGTTTTCGATAATAAAGATTACCTTGATAAAAGACTCAAAGATTGCGGAGACTCAAGCATGGTTTTAGAGCCGATTGACTGCCCTCAATGTGATGGAGTCGAAGTGATCAAACACGGCACCACTCCAGACGGCAAACAGCGCTATTTTTGTCAAAACACCCAGTGCCATCGGCGCCCCTTTATTTTGCGGTATGAGTATCAAGGATATGTGCCGGAAGTCAAGCAACAAATTAGCGATATGGCGATCAATGGTAGCGGCATCCGAGATACTGCCCGTGTGCTTCATATTAGTCCGACTACCGTGATTAAGGAGTTAAAAAAAGAGTGTCAACTCAAAGCGGTGAATGAAGCTAAACTCGCCCAACTAGAACCTACTCAAAGCATCGTCAAGCTCTGCTAGTGGGAGGATACAGAAGCAGAAGCCGATGAAATGTGGAGTTTTGTTGAGTCTAAAGCACAACAACGATGGCTGTGGCACGCCATTGACCATGCTAGTGGCACAGTATTGGCTTATGTCTTAGCATCGCATCAAGATGAGGCGTTTATCCAACTGAAAATCTTGTTAGAACCATTCGGGATTATGCAGTTTTACACCGATGGTTGGGGAGCTTATGAAAGACACCTCGATCCAAGTCTTCACACCGTTGGTAAACGTAATACTCAGAAGATTGAGCGCAAGCCTTTAACCTGACGGACTCGAATTAAAAGATTGGCTCGCAAAACCATTTGCTTTTCCAAGTCCGTTGTGATGCATGACATTGTGATTGGACTGTTCCTTAACCGTTATGAGTTTGGCTTCGACCGCTGCCACCTTAAATAGGGAAGGAAGGCACACCGATCCCCCATCGACGGGCTTACCATCCTTCAGCAGGCTAGACCCATGGCGATCGCCATCATTGACGAACACACCACCCCATCCCGCTGCCTAGTCACGGGCAACACTGGTGAGATGAGTCAGGGATAGCCACCGAAGCAATTGGATCATAAGCCCGATCGCCTTTGACTTGCCCGTACCCTTCCCACCATGTAGGGCAATAATCCCAGTCTTTGGAAGTTCCGCAGCCACTTCAACAAATTCGCGATCGCCAATATTCAGATCAGGTTTACGCCGTACCTCGGTCGCAAGTTGCCTAGCAACTGACCACTGAGCAAACGAAACGGCTTCAGAAAGAGCTTTCTCCCCTGCTTCAACGCCCTGATTGACGATCAAATCGTCTATACCTTTGCCTTGGGAAGAATCCCATTCTGCTACCGCAACTTGACAGCCCGCAGTCTGCAAAATCCAACCTAGGCGAGACAAAGCACGATTGACCTCAAGCACAGTCTTGGGCTTTAAGTCTTGGTCGAACGCTAATGTGATTTTTCGACCGGGAACGGCAAACCTTTTTAAGTCAGGGATTAATTCAGGTTTGAGCCTGCGAACTTTTTCGCCGCCGATTGTCTCGTTTTCTAATACCCCGCCACGAACACCGTAGAGCGCGATCGCAACGTAACCATGACTCAGCAAACACAGCGATTTTTGGCGTTGCTGATTTAAGAGATGAATTTCGTAGGGACGTTTTGCGAAGCGCCCCTACAGTAAGGGGCAACATTTTCAAATCATCCCCAGATTCAGCAACACCGGAAAAAGCAGCTAGCAAGGGCAAGTAAGGAGCGATCGCGATGGCAAACGAGATAAACCGGGCTATTCAAGCGCTGGCAGACATAACCTCGATGCAGGGAACGCAGATAAGTCAATTGCGGGAATCCATGCAGCAATCCAATCAGCAGTTGAGCGATCGCATTGACCAGATGGGAGAGCGCATCGAAAGGACAGTAGACAGGCTAGGCAACAAAATTGATGATTTAGCTGTACAGGTTGGAGCGCTAACCAGTGCGGTTGTTGATCAAAAGCGGTCTGTTGATGGCTTGATTGAAGAGAGCCGAAGTCATAATGAAGCGGCAAAAATTCAAGCTGAAAATGTCGCAAACCTGATTAAAGTTGTAGATCGACTGGCAATTAGAAACTAATAGAAATGCCCACTAGCAAAAGCACGTAAGGAGAAAGATCGCAATGGTACAAACAAAGCCACGATTCAGGAGTCTTGATGAGGCTTTTGAGAAGGTCAATGATCGAAGCAATGGCATTCCTGTGAATATCGCATTTGCATTGATTAAAATCCCTCATTGTGAAATGGCTGGGTGCGACGAAATCAAATTGGTGTTCGATCATCCAGAAACCCCGTATCACATCTATGTCGAAGATGGATACCCGGTTTTCCTGGAGGATGAGGATGAGGAAGATCGACCAAAATATCTTTCCTTTAATTTTTACTCTTGTGACTGGGAAGACCAAATTCTTACCTCAAGTTTTGAAGGGGAATATTTTTTTGCTACTGAAGAAGGGACGAGAAACTCTGAAGCGGAAATGGCTTTTTTGCTTCAGTTTTTGAATAAAGTCAGACGAACTCTTGGTTTCACCCCGATTCTTGAGATGAAGGAGCGATCTCGATGACAGATTTACTGTAAAAACTACAGCGACTCGCTAAGTAAAAACGTCCCAGAACTAAAACAAAAGTACTCTATTCCAACCCGCTAAGTGAAAACGTCCCCGAACTTTTTATCTACCGCAACGCACACCTACTGCCAGCTTCGAGAATCTATATATTTTACATTTTTCGAGCTATCCGATAAGATTTCGCTATCGTTGTTAGTAGCTTTTAAAAGCTAAAGGGCGACACCCCGCAAAAGGATCGCCCATCAGAAGACAAATTAATTTAATAACCACCTGACCTAATTACCTGATCAAGCTTTGGCGAGCCATCAAAAGTTAGGCAGATTTTGCAATGCAAGGACGAAGCCAGTGCACATTAAGATCTTAGCCCACAACAACGGCGATGACAACTTTTTTTCCGCCAAACCCTTACCTAGCCTAACTGATCTAGCAGATTGGATCTTCCTTTTTTTGAAGGTACAAGATTCTAAGGAGCAGGCAAAGCTACTAATCAGCCTGTGGCTTTCTACGAGGCTAAGCTGGCAAAATTTCCTAACTCTAATTACCCTCTCGCCCCAATCAGAGAGGGGAGGTAAAGCATGAGCTTGCCTCCCTTCTCACAACGATTTGAGCATGAATGCGTCTACGGCAGCGCGATCGCCCCTGAGTTGTTTAAAAGTGCGATCGCATTCATCCTTGATGAAGGGCGGTATGAGCCAAACTATTTTCTAGGGCAAACGGTATCTCACCAATGGCAAACCCAAAAAACCCATAGCTACGGCGCTCTAGCGGTTTTTATTCAAGAATTAGGTGAACCGTGGCAGGCGAAACCAGAGCTACCACGGTTCGATCAGGCAAAAAATAAACCCATTAAATACGAAGCGATCAAAGGAAATGGGTCGCGAGCTTTTCTTCCAGCAATCCCCCTTAAGACTTGGAAACGAATTTCACAGAAACATCAAATTCCACTGGAGGCACCGTGGCAAGAGGTTTTGGCAAGCCAAAAAACAGCGACCCGGCAAGCATCCGAAGAAAATTTGTCCATCGATGGCAGCGACTTCAACAGTACTTTGGAGAGCAGCGACCTTATAAGATCGAACTCTCAGGATGCCCTACCAGCAACCTTTAAGGGATTTGCACCCAACTCAAAGATAAATATCCGCTTTTCTGCTTTGAGGTCTTTGAGCGAATTGAAGGGGTTAAGCTCCGAGGAATTGAAGTCAGCACTCGAATCGGCTCCAGACTGGCTGAAAGTTCCTGATTTCTGGAAATTTATAGAAGCCCATCCAGAAATCCCAATTATCCCTACTGAGGGCGGTAAAAAATCGGGTGTTGCTGAATCTGGGGATGATTTGAAAATGTTGCCCCTTACTGTAGGGGCGCTTCGCAAAACGTCCCTACGAAATTCATCTCTTAAATCAGCAACGCCCTTTTTCCACCTTATCTAAATATTCATTCAGAGCCTTTTCAACTACCTCAGACATAGTTATCCCGTCGCGAACCGATTGAAGTTTCAGCCGTGTTTTTAGATCGTCGGGGATGTCTACTTGCAGTCTCATTGCTTCGTTTTTCGATTCTTCCATAAATACTATCTCACGTTCTAAGAATAGTGATCATTATCGTAGTAATACTAGCATTACTATTAAAAGTCATGTTAGTATCCATTGCAATGCATGACGGGGTAGTTTTATGAATGGAACAAAAAACAACGCAAAGGCTATAACCCTTGCAGCGCAAGGGTTATAGCCTTTGATTTTGACCATTTTACAAAGGTCTTAATGGTCGTAACCCTTGCCTACTCTGGTTTTCAGCAAGATTAAAGCGATATTTTCCATAGGGGTTGATATGCTCAAACCGAGCTGGAGACAAATGAGCAATATCTTCTTCATTGATCTCATAGCCCGCCTGCTTGAGATAATCCAATGCCGCAGCGATATAGATCGTATTCCAGATAATCACCGCATTAGTCATTAAGGTTAAACAGTCCGATTGATGATCGAGGTCTTCTGGTTGCCGCTTTCGCAGTTCACCCTGACGAGCAAACAGCAGAAAGCGTCGGAGTGCATGGATCGATTCGCCTCGATTCAACTGCCGGTTAATGCGCCTTCGATAATCTTCCTGGTTGAGATAGCGCAGAATGAAAAGCGTTTTGACTAACCGACCATATTCTTGCAGAGCTTGCAGTAACTGATTAGATTCTGGGAAAGATCGTAACTTGCCGATAAACAAGGAAGCTGTCACCCAACCCCGTTTGAGAGACCCTGCCACTCGCAGCATTTCATCCCAATAGTCAATGATAAGTTGACGATTAATCCGTCCCTTGAACAAGGGTTTGAGGGCAGCGTCAGGTAATTGTCGTTTGATGCGGTAGAGTTGCTGGGTGCCGACATCGCGAATGCGAGGAGAAAAGGATAACCCTAATAGATCAAACAAGGCAAAGATGAGTTCGGTGGGTAGTGGACTAGACCTGTGGAAATGAGAGAAACTAAAAAGGTCGTTTGCCTAAAGTTTCTGCCATGGGACTTGAACCCGTTGTTTGTCCAAGTTGTGGAAGTAGTGATGTCGTCAAGCATGGTCAATCGGGTGAAGGCAAGCAACGCTACAAATGTCGCAACTCCCAATGTTCTCGCTCTACTTTTATTCGCGACTATCGGTATCGTGGATACCTACCAGAGGTGAAACGGCAAATTGCAGATATGGCAGTCAACGGGAGTGGGATACGAGATACTGCGCGTGTTCTCAAGATTAGCCGCACGACGGTGATTATCAGACGACAATAAGCATGGCGGGTAAATGACAGGTACTTGGCGGGTGAGAACAGCATTTCAAACTGCCAATTGTTAGTCAAATTGATGCGTCAAATCAAGCAATGAAAAAGACACTGGAGGATCACCCATGCGGGAGCCTCTCCAATGCCTGTAATGAATTGAAATAAATCAAGTCAGAGTGTACATGAAATCACGAGCAGTTTGGCTTAACCCAAGCCGAGTCTGCTGCTGTGGCTGGCTTTTCAGAACGCAGTGGACAACGAATTGAAGGGGGCGACTACCAGCCGAATCGGGGCAAAGCGCGGGGATGGCGAACCTGTGCTGACCCATTAGCCGAAGTGTGGAGAGCGAACTGGAACCGATGCTCAGAGGAGCGCCCGCACTCAAGCCGATGACGTTGTATGAGTACTTGCAAGCGAAGTACCCTGGCAAATATGGGCAAGTCTTGCGACGCTCCAACGGCGAGTGGCAACCTGGAAAGCGTTGTACGGACCCGCGCCAGAGGTGATGTTCGAGTTACGGCATGAACCCGGAATGATGGGTTTTTCTGACTTCACCGAGTTAAAAGGAGTCGAGATCACCCTGAACGGAAAAGTGTTTGAACACTTGATCTATCACTATCGCTTAGGGTACAGCGGCTGGCAGTACGCCCAAATCATCCAGGGTGGCGAGAGCTTTATTGCCCTGTCCGAAGGGTTGCAAAATGCCCTGTTTGCTTGTGGGGGTACGCCGAAACAGCATCGGACTGATAGTTTGAGTGCGGCGTACCGGAACTTGGGCGGCGTTCGCAACAAGCCCTTAACCCGATTATATGACGACCTCTGCCATCACCACCGGATGCAACCGACCCGCAACAACACCAGCATTGCCCACGAAAACGGTTCGTACGCCTTCGGCGGAGCGAAGCTCTATGAGTCTCCACACGGACACTTGAAAAACCGGATTAAGCAAGCCCTGCTGCTGCGTGGCAGTTGTGAGTTCAGCAGCATTGCCGAATATCAAGGGTTGATCAATCAAGCGGTGGATGGACTCAATGCCCAGCACAGCGAGAAGATTACAGCGGAGAAACTCGATCCGCAACCACTCCCCAAAGGACGCGTCGCAGACTATGAAGTCCTGACGGCAAAGGTGAGTTGTCACAGCACGATTGATGTGCGCTGCGTGTTGTACACGGTGCCTGCCCGCTTGATCGGACGGCAACTGGAACTGCATCTGTATCACGACCGGATTGTGGGGTATCTGCACCAACAGCAGGCGGTTGAGCTACCCCGCCTCCGACCCGATGGCAAGGGCAAACGTCGTGCCCGCTGTATCAACTACCGCCATGTCGTTGAAGGACTGCGGCGCAAACCCCGCGCCTTCTTGTATTGCACCTGGCAGCAGGACTTACTCCCCGATGAGCAATGGCAAGGATTGTGGCACCAGATAAAAGCACAATTTGAGCTGAACCCGGCGGCACTTTTGATAGTTGAAAGCTTATACATTGCGGCGACCCAAAACCTGCAATCGCAGGTTGCAGACTATCTCCACACTCAATTGGCGCAAAAGACCCTGACCCTTGCTAGTCTCCAACAGCACTTTGGCTTACTCCCCCCGATGCAGGTGCCAGCGCTTGCTCCACCCCAACAGGATTCTTCTCCTATGACCAACTCTTGCCCCCCCCCCGCACCAGACCAGCCCTTACCAGAGCTTGAGCCTGCACCTCAAACGGTTACACCTCTCCCACATGCTGACCCATTGGGAAACCCTCGAAGCCAAAGCGATGCAGGAGGGCTGGTCTTACGCGCAGTTCTTGCTAGCTCTGTGCGAATTAGAGGCACAACGGCGTTGGAGTGCCAGACTTCAACGGGCATTGAGCGTTCGCGTAGCGTGTGCGTAGCGTGTGCGTAGCACTCAGCCCAATTGCCCAACGC
The DNA here is from genome assembly GCF_056784215.1 of Leptolyngbya sp. CALU 1928. NCBI lineage: Bacteria > Bacillati > Cyanobacteriota > Cyanophyceae > Leptolyngbyales > Leptolyngbyaceae > Leptolyngbya > Leptolyngbya sp. CALU 1928. Next base: position 1,138,881 of record NZ_JBXBCE010000001.1, read on the forward strand.
CAAAACCCTTGCCAATTTTGACTTTGCTCATTGCCCCAAACTCAATGCTGCACCCTTAATGCAACTGGCAGACGATGCAACCTGGCTGGAACGGGCGGAAAACGTGTTGCTCTTCGGTGCCAGTGGTGTCGGCAAAACTCATCTAGCAGCAGCGGTTGCCCGACGCATTGTCGAGTGGGGTAAACGGTCTAAGTTCTACTCTGCCATTGCCCTGGTGCAGCAGTTACAGCAGGCAAAGTTGCAGTTGCAATTGCAGAGTGCGCTCAAAAAGCTTGACCGCTTTGATCTACTGATACTCGATGACTTGGGCTATGTCAAAAAGTCAGAAGCCGAAACGAGTGTGCTGTTTGAGTTAATCGCTCATCGTTACGAGCGCAGGAGTCTGCTGATTACTGCCAATCAGCCCTTTAGCCAATGGGATGCGATTTTTAGTGACTCGATGATGACCGTCGCAGCGGTTGACCGTTTAGTGCATCATGCTTTGATTGTGGACATTCAAGCCGACAGTTACCGCAAACAATCGGCAACCGCAAAGTCGGCAAAAGCTGCAACCGCAGCACTCCAGCCTCAGCCCGTCTCCTGATCCTAGTTGTCATTCTGATCTCAATTGTCACTTTGATCCTGATCGTCATTTCGATCCTGGTTATCACCCTACAGCGATTGTTTCTTTCTACGGGTCTCTGCATTGCTAACTTGATGCAGCTTTAGTCGAATGTTGGTTTTTATCTTTGCTTATTTGTAGTGCTCGATGAAGTTCTTGCGATCCTATGCACCCGTCAAGTAGTTGTCATTTCCTGGCAAGATGCTTGACATTTGATAGCAAAGCAACTAGGTATCGGACGATCAACGGTGTACCTGATTCTCAAAGAGTTTTAGCATACGTTTTCTCTCTCCCAAATATGTTGATCTAAATGTATGCCTGAAAAGCTTGTAGGGAAAGGCTTTCAAGCGAAACCGTAACTTTTGCTGTATTTTCAGGTTCCACTGAATTTCTACTAACTTCGGCACCCTATTCTCACCCAACTTCGGCAGGGTAATTTCATCAACTTCGGCAGGTGTGAATTTATCACCTTAATCGTGTGTGAGATCGCATCCAAGTAACCGTCAATGACACAAATCGAAATAAGATTTTTGCGTGAGATCGCATCAAGCACTCTCCAACTGAGGTGCAATTTTGCTGGTAAGCTTTCGCATTGATTCCCCCTTGAGCACCAGTCGCAGAGAGTCATGGACAATGCGGTCGAGAATCGCGTCCGCTAAGGTTGGGTCTTGAATCTGCTGATGCCATTGATTGACCGGAATCTGAGTGGCAAATAGAGATGATGCTTTGCGATACCGTAGATCGAGCAGGTCCAGCAAGTCACGGGCATCTTGAGGCAGGAGTGGGTCGCGCAGCCAATCATCAAAAATCAGCACACCCAAACTGGCGAGTTGACGTTGGAGTTTCGGGAATGAGCCATCGGCTTTAGCAAGTTTGAATTCCAGTAGCAGATCGGCACTCCGCAAATAGCGCACGGTATGCCCCAAGGTGCAACAACCGTTTGCTAAGACGCAAGAGAGGAAGGTTTTGCCCATGCCTGTCTTGCAGCCGACCACGACTAGGTTCAGATGCTCTTGCACCCATTGTCCCTGTGCAAGTTCGAGGAACTTGGATTTAACCAGACCACGCGGAACTGAAAAATCAATATCAGCAACTGAGGCGGTAGTGGAGAGTTGGGCTTGCTTGAGGCGGCGTTGGAGACGTTGTTGAAAGCGCCGATAATGTTCTCGCTCAACCAGCAATGAGAAGCGTTCATCAAAGCTCAGTTCGTGATACGTGGCGCTGGTGTGTTGTTCGCTCCAGGCCTCGAGCATCCCGCTCAGGCGGAGCGCTGTGAGTTGTTCAACGGTCGATGGATTCATGTGGGCGACCTTAGCAATAGTATTGGGAACCTCGGACATTGGCGTGTTGATTGACTTCAGACAGGGGTGCCGATTCTGGCAACGGGGCCGTTTCGAGTTGAGTTTCGAGGATGTTGCGAATCCGGCGCAACCCCACGAGTCCCAGAGTATTGGCTCGTCGGCACGCGGCTTCGAGTCGGGTTGAGTCAAAGCGTCCAACTAATCGTTGAATGCCTTTGAGGGCGCGAAAGGCTTGTTCAGGGTGAGCTTTGGACTCGAAGATGGCTTGCACTTGAACGAGCGTGGCAGGACCGATGCCCTCTGCCCAGGCGAGAAATCGCTCCTTTGACTGCCCTTTGTAAGCTAAATGCTCCGGTGGCATGTGCTCAGGCACCGTCGTATGCCGATAACGCACCCGAGAGCGCTCATGAGCGGCAACCCGTTGGTGTTGGTGAAAAACCTCAACCAACTGCTCACTCGTTTTGACTTGAACTGCCTGACCCACCAGCGTGTAGGGGACGGAGTAATAATGTCCCTCCACTTCAATGTGGTAATCCAGATCGACCTTGGCGCTTTTCCACTGTCCAAATACAAACGGTTGAGTCGGTAGGGGCTTGAGGGCGCTTTGGTCCACTTGCTCAAATAGTCCTCGCCGGGATACTCCATAGCCATGCATCACGCGCTCATTGAGTCGCTCCAATCGCTCTCGAATCGCCGCATTGAGCGCACTGAAACTGGTGAATTGTTCATGCCGCAGCGGGGCGAGGATTTGCCGTTCCACTTCCTGCACCGCCTTTTCCACCTTGCTTTTATCGCGTGGTTTCTTGGGATGCGCAGGCAGGATCGCCACGTCATAATGTTCGGCAAACTCTTGGTAACTGCGGCTCACTCTGGCTCGTAGCGACATGGGTCGGTGACTCCTGACTTGAGATTGTCCGGCACGATGCACTCTGGCACTCCGCCAAAGAAGGATAGGGCACGCTCATGCGCCCCTATCCAGTGCGTCAATTCCTGCGTTGGAGTCGCTTCCGCATACGTATAGTTGCTCGCTCCCAGACACCCCACAAAAATCTGAGCCTCAACCACTTCCCGGGTCTGGGGATGAGTCACCCGCACGCTCAACCCACAATAGTCCACAAATAGCTTCTCGCCCCCCTTGTACACCTGGCGCAAACTCAACTTCTGACGCAGCCGCCACTGGTTATAACGCCGACAAAAGGTGCCATAGCTCATTTGCCACTGTCCTTTGTCTAACCCTTCCTGCCACAGCAGGGCGAGCGTCACCCCTTTGCGTCCTAGTTCCACCGCAAGGGGGGCAAAGTCAATCGCCTCTCCCTCCCGACTCGCTTTACGTTTGCCTTTACCCAGCAGGTCTTTGACTTCGCTGTCACCCAAGTGTCTGAGTTGCTCGTAGCTCAGGTTTTTTGCCGTCGCTCGTCGAATGTAGTCTTGCACCGTAGAGCGAGCAACTGCACAGCTTTGGGCAATTGCACATTGGCTGTGACCCAACTCATGCAACCGCAAGATTTCTCGAAATTTTGCCATTCGCAGTAATCCTCCTTGTCCGTTTGTCTTGCCCATCTTCCACACTCCTGATTGACTGAACCAGTGCAGTGTAGTCATGGGTGCCGAAGTTGAGTGAGAATTACCTGCCGAAGTTAACTGAATTTTGGGTGCCGAAATTTGTGAGATTTGAGTGCCGAAGTTAACTGAGAATCACCTGCCGAAGTTTGTGAAAATTTGCAACTTTCTGTTCAAATGCGCACGCGGGTCCAAGGTGAACTCCACAGCGACGTTTGAACGCTCCCGGTTTAAGTTGGCTAAGTTGCTCGTAGGTCATAATTCCTCCTCTTTGACCTTGTTCTAGCTGCTTACCTACATTTACGCAAGAGGTCTAGTCTGCCATCAGTCCTTGGCGACTGGCCCTGATTTGTGTGCTGCAATTTCTAGAAGATTTAACGGATCGTCAGGCGGCAGAAGCGGTTCGCAGTCGGATTGATTGGAAGTATTTGTCTAGTCTGGATTTGGGTGATCGAGGGTTTGACTTTTCGGTATCCCTCATTAGTCACTTTAAGCAGAGGAAAAGATAAGTTGTAAATTTAGCCGATGCACCAGTGGACAGATAAACTCATTCATCTTCTGCGTGAGTTGTTCAAACCCTAACTGGAGTGATGCAATGGGAAAAACCGTCAACCACTGTTTAAGCCAGTTAAAACAAACTAAAGGTTGAATGACTAAACGTAGGTTGTTTAATAAATTCTTCCAACCGCTTTGGTTATCCCACCAAGGATGCCCTGTAAATCGTTGATGGGCGAGGGGGCATGAGTCATTGAACGGGTCGGCAAACAAACTGACCATGAGGAATGCACTCATCACTATCTCCCACCACTTCTCAATTTGCTCATAGCTTGTCATGCGAAAGTCTGCCCAACCGAGTGCGTCTTTGGCTTGTTTGAGTCCATACTCAATCCAGGTTCTAAAGCCGTAGTGGTCTCCAATTTCTTTGAGTTTGATGTCTGGGGCACAGACCATCACAAAGGAAGTGGAATTGTCTGGCAAGGTGTCACGGTCAGTGGTCAAAAGCCAATACTGCTTGCGGTGCCGTTTGCCGTAAATCACCTCTGCCATGTAGCGCACTTCGGTGGTGCCATTGCTAAAGGTGCGTTCAAACGGTTGCCACGGCTCCTGATACACCTCCTGCTCTTGCGGTAACCACAGAGCGTGGTTGCTACGAATCGCCAGAATGTAGGGCAGTTTCAACTCATCAAGCACATGGACAAAGTTCACCTTGCTTTCTCCGTACAAGCTATCGGCAAGCACCAACTCAAAGTGAAATCCCAGGGCTTGCAGGTCTCGAATCATCCTTGCGGCAATTTGCGGTTTACTGGAGTACTCCTCTCCTTCTTTTTGAGTCGTTCTCGGGGTTTATACACCTCAAAGCTTAACGGCAAAATCATGCCATCCACTAATCCATAAGCCGTGACAGCCACGATGCCATTTTCCTTTTTACCGACGTTGCCAATGTATTGCCGTTTGACGTAATCAGTGCTTTTTCCCTTCTTGCAATCTCCGGTTTCATCAATCAGTAATATCAATGAGCGACCACCCAGCACCTTGAGGGTTAACTCCAGTCGTTTCTGGCGTAGCTGCTGCACCTGCCAGGATAATTCCGTCAGCAAGTGATGCATGTTTTGTTGATTGTCTAAGCCCACTGCTTTGGCAATGGCGGGTAAGGATTTGCGTTTAATCTCGCTAACCATCCCCAAGTGCAACAGTTTGAAGGCTTCAGCTTTGCACTTCTGGGAATAATCCCTCATACAGTTGGCAGTATTCATCTACAAAGCGAATCGTCGGTCGAGCGGTTCTAGAGGCAGGCATGGATCATTTAATCTGGATAACCTTAACCCTATTCTAGATAATTTCTACTCAGAGTGACGGTCAGGGGTATAGCCCTAAACATTTATATTAGGACTTATACTAGAGGAAAGAAACCCATCAAGCAATATCAATGCCTGCCCCCTATAGTGAAGACCTACGCCAAAAAGCAACTGCTGCGGTTGAGCGTGGAGTCCGCAAAAGCGAAGTGAGCCGAATGCTGAACATCAGCCGCAACACGCTCGACCTGTGGTGGAAGCGACAGGAACAAACTGGACCTGCCAAGCTATTACCCATTATCAGCGGGGAAATAGACATAAAATCACGGACTGGCAACGGTTTCTTGTGAGTTTGCCCAAGCCCATGGAGGCAAGACTCAAGGGGAGATGGCGAAGTTATGGGGCGAAGGGGTCACGCAGACAACATCAGTCACGCGCTGCGAAAACTGGGTTTGAGTCGAAAAAAAAGACGTACGGCTACCGAGAGCGCGATGAGCAGAAGCGTCAAGCCTTTCAAGAGCAGTTGAAGACAAGGTCTGTCACTGGGTTGGTGTATGTGGATGAAGCAGGCATTGATAACCGAGAGGAGTATCCCTATGGCTACTGCGAGGTGGGTCAACGCTTTTGTGCCCTCAAGGCGGGCAAACGTACCGAACCAGTCAGTTGGATTGCCGCTTTGTGCGAGGGAAACCTGATTGCGCCTTTGACCTTTGAAGGGTCTTGCAACCGAGACTTGTTCGAGATGTGGTTAGAGCACTGCCTCCTGCCTCAATTGCAACCCGGGAATGCGATTGTGATTGACAATGCCAGTTTTCACCGCTCTCAATACATCAATGAAATTGTGGCAAAGGCAGGATGTGAACTCTGGTATCTTCCCGCCATTCTCCTGACTTGAACAAGATTGAGCGATGGTGGTTTGTGCTCAAAAATTGGATGCGGCAACGATGGGATGAGTTTGACACCTTTCGTGAGTGTGTCGATGCCGCGTTTAAGTGTTGTCCTAACGTATATGCGTAGTGCTATACTCTCTTGCAATGAACGAAACCCAATTTGCCGACGCTCTAAATCCTCTACCAGCGCAATCAAATCTTTGAGCGATCGCCCCAATCGATCAAGTCGCCATAAGACCAGAGTGTCTCCCGGTCTCACATAATTGAGTGCTTGCCGCAAACCAGGGCGATCGGCTTTCACCCCACTCATTCTGTCGGAAAAGATTTTGTCACACCCCGCCCCTTGCAACGCATCATTTTGCAGTGCCAGATTTTGGTCATCTGTCGAAACTCTCTCATACCCGATCAGCATGGTCAGAAGTTCTAATGTGCTGCAACTGTATCAGAACTCGTTGAACCTGCCCTGTTTTGATACATAGATTCATTGACAAGTTGTTTTACAGGGTATGGAGGCTGAAACGCACCTTTGCCCTGACAAACCCCAACCGTCAAACAAACGGTCGTTTGATTGACATATAATTTGTGCCGATGTCTAGAAGACTTTAAAAAGAAAACACAGTTCTTATGGTTCCGGTGATGATCGGACCATTGCTCCCCTGATTACCGGCATCTGTAATCACTTGAACTAACGGTGTGATACGAATATTATCATTGAGAGGAAGGTTGTAGAATGCTTCAAAATTCGTCTGAGTTGCGTTCCCAACATTACTCTCAATCAGTGGTTGACCCGCCGCAATTCCAGCTAATGCACCCGGCATAAACAAATCTCGAAATGCAATTCCTGCCATCCAATATTGGGGGTTAAGGTTTCCGACGGTGGTGTTCAGGTAAGTCCCGTTGCCGTAACGACCAAACAAAGCAACCTGTTTTGATAGCGATACCTCAACGTTTGCCCCAAACACATCAAACCGACTTTCCAAAAATTTTCCACCACTATATTGAAGCCGGAGCGTGAACGCCGTAGAGGGAGCGTACTCCAACTCAACAATTCCCAGATAGGGATCGCCAAACAAGCCACCACTGCCACCACGATTAGGGAATAGCAAGGCAGGGGCTTGAGGACCTTCAATATACCGCTGACCATTTGTGTTGAAACTGGCAGCGTTACCCGCTACGTAAACCGCTCGTAGTTTGAAAGCACTTCTCTCTGGATGCCAATCGAGCACTGCGCCTGCTCCAACCGAGCGGGGAAACAGCGGAAAGTTGTTGATTAAAGCTTGAGTTGAAAAGTCGAGAAAGCTGGTGTTCGCATACCTATTGCGATCAACATAATCCGTGGCAACAATTTGAGGACCCAACGTCACACTGACATCCTTAGTGGGAGTAAAAGTGTAGAACAAGCGACCAAGGGCGAACTGAGGACGACCCGGAACCGAAAAATCGAGCACACTTCCAAAGTTCGGCTCCAAGAACCCGGCGGCATTGTCGTTGGCACCCTCGCTGCCAGCAACCAAGCGCACCTGCAATTGGTCGGTGCCCTGAAAACTGGTGTTGAAGAGTATAGATGTTCGGTAAATGACAGTAGTATTAGGATCTTTCTCTGTAACGATCGCACCCGTAGGCGCAAGAATCCGATCGCCACTAAAACTACCGCCAGTCACAGCAGCAATCACTTGTCCAGTTAACTTCGTTGTGGTGGAGAACTGACGGGCTTCTAGTCCTGCTGTCCGCGTTTCCAACGTTCCAACTCGCCCTCGCAGCGTTGCCAATTCCGCCGCAAATTCCTCCTGCAATCGCTGGAATACAGCCAGATCTTCGCGGGAGACCAGGCTTTGAGTATTAGTTGCCAGCAACTCGCTAACGCGCTCTAAGCAAGTATTCAACCCAGCCGCGAACTCGTAGCGAGTCAGGGTTTGACTGCCGCGAAAAGTTTGTTCGCGAAGCGTGCCTGAAAGGCTTTCGGGATAGCCTGCAATGCAGCCGTAGCGTTCAACCAGGGACTGGAGCGCCAAAAATGCCCAATCGGTCGGCTGCACATCGACGAGTTGTGAAACTGAGATGACTTGGCTCAAGGCATCTGTTGATGGAGCTTCTAGCTGATCCAGCGGTTCACTTGCCCTAGAGGGTAGTGCAGCCAGCATGATGCTGATTTGTGTGAAGACGCTAATGCCAAAACTGCTGGCGATCGACCAACAGATATTTGAAGACAACAAGCTTGACCAGAAGTAAGTCATACGGCTACACCACTTGCAAAACAAACTTGCCGCGCCGACGCTGGTTTTGCAATGCATCATGTACCTCTGCGGCTTTTGCCAGCGGCAAGAGTTCTACTGTAGGCGGCTGAATCTGTCCTTGGTCGATCAGTTGTCCAATCTGTTGCAGTTGAGCCAAATCTTTCGGTTCAGCAAAAATTGGAACACCGCGAATTTCCGGATTGGGCGATTCAACGGGTTCTGCCGCTCCTTCCGTTGAAACTAGAATTCCACCCGATTTCAGCACTTGCCAGGAGCGTGTTCGTGTCTCTTTGCCGATCGTATCCAGCACCACATCAACGTTAGAAACTTTGTCTTCAAAGCGTTCTGTTTTGTAGTTGATTGCTTGATCAACTCCCAATTGTTGAATCAATTCAATGTGATTGGTTGGTGCTGTGCCGATCGTAGTGGCACCTTTCCATTTGGCAAACTGGATGGCAAAACTGCCCACTCCGCCAGATGCGCCATGAATCAAAATGGTTTGTCCTGCTTGCAGTTGTGCTAAATCAAACAACGCTTGCCAAACTGTGAGAGCAATACTGGCAATGCCAGCCGCCGTGACGAAATCGAGCGCGGCAGGTTTTGGGGCGACGATCGCGGCTTGAGCAACCACGTATTCTGCATAAGCGCCCAACTGATTTAAGGGCAGCATGGCAAACACTGGCTCTCCAGGTTTCAGAGTAGTGACATTTGCTCCGATCGCTTCAATCACACCTGCCACGTCATAGCCTAAGATCAGCGGCATGGGAAAGGGAAACTTGTCTTGCAAAAAGCCCTGACGAATTTTCCAATCGGCAGGATTTACGCCTGCGGCATGAACTCGAATCAAGACTTCATCGGCTTTGGGTTCTGGTCGCGCTGCATCTTCATAGACCAGGACATTAGGGTTGCCATACGTATGAATTTGAACTGCTTTCATTTCATTCGTCATTTTTGTTAGTTGAATAAGTTAATCAAAGCGATCGCTACATTTCATCGGTATTGATTGGCTGATTCTGCCTGATTCGCGAACCAGTAACCTGCTAGCGCGATCGCAATGGTAACTACACCTGCTATCACGTTCGGATAAATCGAGATACCGCCAACTTGAGGTGCAGTCACGTTGCCCAAAACCGGATCATTAAGAAACCCATAAGAGGTTCCGGGCAGCAGACCAGAGGCGATTAGCCCGATCCAAAATGCAGAGCCAAGAAACGCGGCAAGTCCCATAGAAAAGCGATCGCTTACAGGACGAACTTTTAGAATGGCTAACGCGGCAAGTCCCAGAGAAGCAGCCGCAAAAAATGACATCGCGCAATGCAGTTTTGCGTGAGGCAACCAGGCAGGATTATTCATGTGTGCATTCGCCAGAAAAACGGCATCGGTGATGATCGGAATGATCAAGGTTGAAAGGGCAGCCACAGCCAGCAACCCTTTAGCAAGTCGTTTCTTAGACATAGCGGCATTCTTCATTTCAGTGCTTAGATTCTGACATGCTACTAACGCAATTTCTAAGGAAACAGTAGCACTGGCATCTGATTAACAACCGGGATGCCTGCGCTACGTTTACCTTTGATTGAACCCAGTTACTTAGTTGTGCCAGTGGGCTGACTCTGCATCGACTTCCAGGTGTTTTGGGTAATTTCTAGCATTCCCCACTGTGGTAGATGCTGCTGGTAAATTTCGAGCAAACCTTTAGCGGTGCGTTCGATCGCCCAATCCTGTTGTAGTTCACAGGCGACGCTGAGCCAATTGGAAACCTTAACTCCAGCCTGCGTTAAGTTGGCGATCGAGGCGTGCAACACCATTTCGGAATAATTGCCCGACGCATCCATTACCAAGCGCACGTCGTAACCTTCGTCTGCCATTGTTTTAGCCGGAATCCCGATGCAAAAATCAGCCGTGATTCCGGCGGCGATGACTTTCTTGCGACCCGTTGCCTCGATCGCGCCCCGGATGCGATCGTCGTGCCATGAGTTAATTTTGGTGCGATAAATCGGCTCAACATCAGGAAAGAGTTCTCGAATTTCTGGGATGATTGGACCGATAGGACCCATTGGACCCATTGCTGCTGCTGTCAAAACAACCGGAATGTTGTGTAGCTTCAAAACCTTTGCCAGGGCAATGGAATTGTTTCTCAAATGTACCGGATCGATATCTCCGGTGAACAGCATCAATCCTGCCTGATGATCAACTAATAAAGCACAAGCGTTATCTGCCGAAAGCATTTCATAGGTCATCATTTCATCTCCCTGGATTGCTTATACTGATTTCTCGAAGGAGGATACACTGCCTTGGCAGAGGAGGGATAGACGTTTCTTGCTGAGCTTGAAGCGCGTTTAGGTGATTCTTGCTATTGCAATTTGTGAGAGTTACTTGCTTAAAAACATTCCTGGCGTGACTCCAACATATTTCTTGAAGTGTTTTGCGAAACGGCTTTGATCAGCACAGCCAACTTGCAGAGCAATCTCTGCGATCGTGTATTTCCTTTGTCGCAACAGATCTTTCGCTTTTTCCATCCGTTGCTGGAGCACATATTGATACGGTGCAACACCCAACCATTGCTTAAATAAGCGACAAAAGTGATATTGACTCATCCCCGCAACGCCTGCTAACTCAGCTAGCTGAAGCGGTCGATCCAAATAGCTGTGAATGTAGTCCAATACTTGGTGAAGCCGATGAGTTGTTAATTCACCGTTGGGCTGCATCTTCGGCTCAAGCGCACAATACTGTCGAAGCAGATGCACCATCAATACTTGCATCAGTGATTCCGTGTAAAGTTGCCCACCGATACCAGACGTATCAAGGTCTGCCTGAAACAACTGGGCGATCGCAGACATTTGTGGATCATCAGCACTGATTGTACTGAGCAACTCAACCTTGTTCGCGTCTAGTTCACCCATTTCCGCCGCTGTCTGCTTTAAAAGGAGTGGATCAATCACAAACATCAGCGACCGATCAGTGCTGTTCCATGCCCAAAGCCCTGACATCCCAGCCGGACAAATCCAAAAACTCCCCTTGGCTTGAAGCTTTTCAGAGGCTTGTTCACCGATCCGAGTCACTCTTTGTTGATTGCCATCAGTCAACAAAAGACATAATAGATGATGGTCGCATCCAGGAAACTCAAGCTCATTTGGGGCTGAAGTATGGCGATCGACCGTTAATCCAGGCAGTTGAATTGTGCGGCGCTCAGAAATCCAGGTTTTCTTCATATCAGTGCAATGGCTTCTGCTACATCGTATGTGTTCCATCAATCAACTTTCAGATGATTGGATTTGAGAAGGACAGCGTTGGAGATTTGCTAGAACACGGGATAATCGATGTGGCATTGGGTGTTTTTTCCGCTCCACCCCGACAAACCCAATGGGAACCCATCTTTGAAGAACGCTTTGTGGGAATTGCCCGTCAAGGACACCCGGCTGTGAAGCAGGAAACCATGAGTTTAAAACTCTTTGCCCAGCTTTCCCATGCCCTTGCAACCCTACGTCGAGATACCATCGGCGAAATCGACAAAGCATTGAGTGAGCAAAACTTAGAGCGTCGTATTGCACTCACAACCCCGCATATGACGGTTTTGCCGTTTGAGATCGCGTCTAGTGATCTAGTCGCAGCGCTTCCCCGTCGCATTGCGCTCCGGTTGGCAATGGTCTGCAATTTGACAATTTTTGAACTTCCAGTCAAAACAAAAACATGGATGGTTTCGATGCTATGGAGTGCTTTGAGCAATCAAGATGAAGCAAATCGTTGGTTACGCTGTTCAATCAAAGCAATTTCTCAAAAAATTGAGATACATTAAGCCGGGAATAAGCAAGCGATGGCACTCCCGCTAATTTGATGCTCACTGAACCCTGGAGGTTAGCACCCAGGATTTCCACTATGTATCCAAAAACTGAGCCGCAATGTTCTATAACCTCAATGCTTTTCGTGCCTCGTTCAACTGTGATTGCACGAGATCCGCTGTCTTAGCAGTCGCAGTATAGTTACTCCAAGCACCGTGATAGCTGCCCGTGTGTTCAGCCAATAAATCAGCAATATGAAACCCATTCTTGACCGTGTTGTTGGCAAGTTCAGCCAGTACTGGAATCCAGGTTGTTACCACCACACCCGCAGCCGACATTCGCATCATCGCAGCCTGTTGATTCAACTCATCAAAGGTTGAAGAAGCATCCATCACCGCGTAAACATCATAGCCTCGCTGGACACCGTAAATTGCAGCAAAAGCTAGACAAGTAGTGGTGTCTAGCGCAGCAATGATCAACTTCTTCTTGCGATTCATCTTTTCGACTGCTTCCGCAGAAGGGGCATGATCCCAGAATTTTACGGTGTCGCGTTCAATAATTTTGTGCTCAGGAAACAGTTCAACCAACTCTGGCATGGTTGGTCCGTTGGGACCTTGAGACCAACTAGTAGTCAGCAGCGTTGGCAAGTTAAACCGCTTAGCAACTTTTGCGAGCGCAATGATGTTGTTCTTCAGTTTCAGTGGCTCAACTGAGGGAAGAAATTGGAAAAGACCCACTTGATGGTCAATCAAGAGCATTGCAGCATTATCGGGTGTCAATGGCTCTGCGAAGGGATTATGACTTGTCATACTAATTGTCCTCTGTTTTGTCTGTTGACGGTTTGCGGAACCGCAATGGTTTAATGGCTAACCAAAGTGTATTGTTCTCGAAATTGTTCTCGAAATTGACTGCATCAATGCCTGTAAGACTGAATGCCATAGTGCCAACTTGGTAATCAATCAGCAAAATGGGAGCATCGCTTGATCCACAAAGATGATCGCGATCGCGCAATGTGGGAGTAACACTACCGATTGCGTTTGGCTGCCTCATAGCAATCACAAGTGCGTTTTCGTTGCTCTCATCCTATGAGGTCTAACTTAAGTTGCAAACTGCCTTAAATCCAGGCTTTAAACTAACCAAAAGGCAGTCTCAAATTTTGACTTTTTACTGAGGAATTTGCTTAACTTTTGGCTAGGCATGATTGCTACTCTAAGCGAGCTAGCCTCCCTTAGTGGCCAGCAATTCCAAATTCAAAAATTTAAGAGGAATCAGTGATAGGAGAGGGGTCTGCATCGGAGAGCATAAAGTCAATTAGATGCTGCCAACTATTGAATAGCAAATACTTAGTCAGGCTGAGGATGTCTTGAAAGAAACCCTTGCGAGTGCCCCGTTGGTGGCGAATTTTCTGATAAGACGTGTCCACTAGATGAAGCACTGTATGGAACAGGAAAGCCAGGAGATTGAGCGTGAGCAAAAAGTTGGCTAAATGCTGTTGCCCATGCCCAAAGTTGTGTTCGAGATGGTACCCCTTGGTTTTGAGGACATTGTGATTTTCGTTTTCGGTCTTCCACCGACTTCTACCAGCAGCGACCACTGAGGCAACGGTGGTATGACCCAAGCGATGGTGGGTGATGAAGGCATTGTGGTAGAGCACCTGAGCGTCGTGTTCCCGGGTAACGACCAGTTCGCACCAATTGACCAGCAAGGCGGGTTGAGTGTCCCGAATCGGCACGAGATTGGCATAGCGGTAGTGATAAATCGCTGGAGTGCGCTGGTGGCATTGCCGGATTTCTAGGGTCTCGAGCGCCCCCAAAACCTCAAGCACGTGCAAGCGCTCGTACAGGGCAGGGTGAGAGTCGGGTAGAGCGGTAAAAATGAAGTTTATGCCAAGCTCTATACACTGCTGAACCATCGGTTGACGACTATAGAGGTCATCCCCAAGCAGCGTTATTGGGTGTTGGGCAAATTGCCCCGCATGGGTCTGCATCCAGCGTTTAGCCGCCACCACTTCGCAGTCTTGTTTCACAGACCCATCTTGCGGACTGATAAATTCGGGGGCTAAGGCAATCACCTGCGACTGACCAGGAGCGACAATCACGGGTAGAATCGCGCTATGAAAATAGGTCACACGCCCATTTTTATGCGTTCGAGTTGAACACTGCTGACACTGAATTTTCTGCGAACTGAAATATTGCGTCCCGTCTAAGGTGACTAACAAATGCCCTCCCAAGCAGTGGTATGCCTGCAAGTATCCCCCTTGCCTCAAACCTCGATACACCTGCTCAAACACACCCGTTAGGACAGGTGCAGCCAGGTGATCCAAAATATTGCGGATTTGCGGTGTACTCGGAATTTGAGCTAACCCAAACAATGTTTGAGCGTTATCCTTGCCCTGCCGACTCTGCATTTGCCGTTGGTGCTCCAGGAAAGACTCGCACTGCATGAAAAACACGCTAAACGCTGCCAAGATTGCGTCACTCACGCTGTAGCGGGTGCCGTTACTCGCTTGCCTTGGGTCTTCAATCCGACTGATGGCTTGATGCAGATAGCCTAACAACACCCCAAAACTTAAAGGCAATGATTCCATCACCGTGCTCCCACGAGGTGTTTCCTTATCCTCCAGTCTGATTCAGCGAGTTGTCAAAGTTTTGAATTTGGAATTGCTGTCAAGAAGCCGGATGTCAGCTTTACATCATGCACCAATCTCTGGATGATCAGGCGACAATTCTGCTCTATGTCGTTTGGGAAAATCAGGCAGCCCTAAATTTTCATCAGCAAACCGACTATTTCAAGCAGTTTATCGCGAAGTCTGATACCTTTTTGGCGGAACCGATCGACGTGTCATTGTGGAGTGAGGTGAGCCGATGAGCAAGGTTTGTGCTTTGGTGGGGGCAGGAGCAGGGTTAGGATTAGCGATCGCCCAGCGGTTTGGTCGAGAAGGCTATCAACTTGCACTCTTAGCCCGTCGCCCAGAAGCATTGGCTGAGTATACAAAAACCTTGAACGATGTAGGAATTCAGGCAACTGGGTTTAGCGTTGATGCGGCTGATCCCAACTCGATCGCCACAGCCTTTGCAGCGATCAATCAAACGCTCGGTCATCCTGATGTCTTGGTTTACAATGCTGCCCTGCTCAAGCAAGACTCTGTGATGAGTCTGACCACCGAGACTTTAGTGCAAGACTTCAAAGTCAATGCGGTAGGAGCCATCACTGCGATTCAACAGGTGTTGCCTGAGATGCAGCAGCAACAAAGTGGAACCATTTTACTAACGGGTGGTGGGCTAGCGCTCTATCCTAGTCCACAACTGATTTCATTAGGAATCGGCAAAGCGGCACTCCGTTACCTTGCCTTGGGCTTGGCAGACGAACTGAAAGCAGACGGCGTTCATATTGCGACTGTGACCATTTGCGGAGCTATCGCACCAGGAACAAAATTTGATCCCGATGCGATCGCGGCTGTCTACTGGCAACTACACACCCAAGATCCTGAAACTTGGCAGGTTGAATATGTCTATCAATGAGGTCGATTGAATGCAATTTCTAGTCATCGGACGCATCACTGCTGGAACTAATATCGAACAAGTCTTACCCTTCGTGAAGCCAGAAGCCGCTAAGGCGTGGGAGCTTTACGCCAGCAATCATCTTCGTTCCATCCATTACATTGCCGACAAAAGTGGAGCCGTGCTGCTCTGTGAGGCAAACAATTCAGAAGAAATCAACGCAATGATTGCTCAGTTGCCAATGGCACAAGCAGGAGTCCTGCAATTTGAAGTCATTCCCTTACTGCCGTATACAGGCACCGAAGCACTTTTCGTTAAGTAGTCATCAGTTAAAACAATTCTATGAGCCATCATTTTGATTCGCCAGAATCTCGACAAGATAGCCGCATCAACATCTGCGATATCTATTTGTTCAATAGTGACACTCCCAAAACAATTGTCGCTATTATGACGCTCAGACCTCTCGCCGGACTGCCTTCGCCTTTTACTGGACAACCGCAGTGGGATACCTTTAGACCCGAAACAGCCTACGAATTTCGCTTTGATACCAATGGGGATGCAAAAGCTGATGCTATTTTCAGATTCATTTTTCAGGGAGATGCCTCACCTCAAGCCTGGATGCTCACCTACCTGAGCGGCGAAGCAGCACGTGATCCTCAGGCTACAGGTGAGGCATTAGGACTGGGAATCGTGAATGAAATTGCGACTGTTGCCAAGGTAGGACGTATTTGGGTCGGACTGGCAGGCGATCCATTCTTCTTAGATGCGGTTGCTGCCCGTGCTTGTCTCGATCAGGCCATTCAAAATAACGAATGGAATGCGGAGAGTTTTAGCACAGGAGCTAGCACAACGGGGGCAACTAATGTGCTAGCGATCGTTGCTGAACTACCCCTTAATCTCATTTCAACCGAGCCGTTTGGCTTCTATGCAACGGTTTCAGCCAACGATCATGGGCATTGGACGCAGGTGAATCGCTGTGGCAAGCCCAATTTTGCTGCAACGTTTAATGACAACCCCGCAGGATCATTACTCTACAACTCTACCGATCCAGATACCGACTACGACAACTTCGCTCAACCAGTAATGGATTTGGTGACTCAAATTTGTCGGGTTTCAGGCAGCACCGATCAGCCTGCAAAATATGGACAGATGGTCGCAAACTGGCTCTTCCCAGATGTGCTTCCCTTTGATCCGAGCCTTCCAGCCAGTTTTGGATTCGCGGGCATCAATGGGCGAAGACTAAAAGATGATTTTGGTACAGTTGTTTACACCTTGTTCTTCAACACCTTACTTCAGAACAAAGTGCCGCCACCCAGTGATCTGAGAGCCGAATTTCCCTACGTTGCTCCAGCTAGACCGCTAACGGCTGGTTGTGTCGGTAGCGTTCCTAGCCGACAAGAAGGATAGATGAATTGCTGCAAGTCCACTGCAACAGAGCAAATTTAACGCATTGTTAGGAACAAAAGTTAGAGGATTGCATTAATCCCTTACACCAAAATTAACACTCTGTTGGCGAGGTAAGTAAAGCCCAAATCGTCGTCTCTAGAATTTTCAACAAATGGAGTTAATCAATGAAAATTAGTGTGATCGGTTCAGGTGGCATCGGTGGAACAGTGGGAACGCTGTGGGCAAAAGCGGGACACGAGATTCTATTCAGTTCTCGCAATCCTGAAAAGCTCTCTTCGTTAGTAGCAGCAGCAGGAGCCAGCGCCAGAGCAGGCACGATCGCGGAGGCTGCCAGCTTCGCCGATATAATTTTCTTGGCGGTTTCTTACTGGGCAACCGACGAGGCTCTGGCAGCGGCTGGCTTACTCAATGGCAAAATTATTATTGATTCTACTAATCCTTACAGCCGAACCGATGCAGGCCAAATTCAACGAGTTCCAAACGTGAGTTCGGCTCTGGAACTCGCTCAGAAAGTGCCACAAGCAAAGGTAGTGAAAGCTTACAACACTCTGCCGACTGCGACGCTTGCCAATGATCATCATCGCGCTGATCCCTATGTACTGTTTTATTGCGGAGATAATACTGATGCAAAAGCGATCGTGGCTCAACTGATTAGGGACAGTGGATTTGCAGGCATAGATATTGGTGAATTAACCCAGGTCATTCATCAAGAACCAGATGGAAAATTCTATAACAAACCGATGACTCAGGATGAAGCTCAATTGCAGTTTTGAGAGTTGCCATACTCGAACTGGAGAGGGTGCCCCCTTCGCTTGGGTTAATCCGTAATAATGAAAATACCCCGTTTGTCCGGGGGCAAACTTGCAGAGGGGTTGAGTGGTAAAGGTTAAAAGGTAATGTCTTGTGTATAGGCATTGGTTTCCGTCAGCATATAAAAGTCTCAGAGATTGACAATGCCCCGCTTGAGCGCCACCAGAACGGCTTGGGTGCGATCGCTAACATTCAGTTTCCTTAAAATGCCATTGACGTGAAACTTAATTGTCCCTTCGCTGATGTGGAGTGCGTCAGCAACCTCCTGGTTTGATTTGCCTTCTGTCAGCAGCAGCAGCACTTGCCGTTCACGCTCGGTTAACTGAGGACTGTTCATGCGTTCTGCCAGTCTGGCACCCACATCAGGCGGAATGTATTGCTGTCCGGCATGAACGCGCCTAATCCCATCAACTAAAGTTTGATGGGTCACGTTCTTGAGCAGGTAACCTCTGGCTCCAGCACTCAGTCCTCGATAGATATCTTCATCGCCGTCGTAGGTAGTCAAGACAATGATGTGGGCATCAGAAAACTCTTGGCGAATGGCAGCGATCGCCTCCACACCGCCCATCTCTGGCATTTTCAAATCCATCAACACGACATCGGGTTGGTGTTGGCGAAAAAGTTCGACTGCTTCGACTCCTGTGCTGGCTTCGGCAACCGTTTCGATGCCTTCGCTATAACTAATAATCATCGCTAAGCCCGATCGCACCACGGGGTGGTCATCGGCAATTAAGACTCGAATGTTGGTATCACTCATGGCTAACTGGGGGGCGCTAGCAGGATAGCGGGCTGATAGAGAAAACGGAGTTCGAGCTTTGCGGTGTTTTGTTTGTGGTTGATCATTGCTTTTTTTCTGCTGCATATTCATTGCTTTGCTCCCTTTTCCTTTTCCCTAACTGAGCGGTGCTTCGACAAGAATTTGAGTACCTTGCCCTGGTTGACTAGATAAACTCAGTTGGGCACCAATGCGGTCACAGCGCTCATACATGCTGATCAGTCCAAAGCCGCCGTTGATGTTGTCGGGCGTGGTGGGTGGGATGAAGCCTCGCCCATCGTCGTAGATGGTGAGGCTAATACGATCGCTGTCATAGGCAAGTTCGATGGCAAGTGTATCAGCCTGAGCGTGTTTCAGGGCGTTGGTAACTGCCTCTTGTCCAATTCGCAGCAGGTTCATGCCGATGAAGGGTGGCAGGCTACAAGGGCTTCCCTGCACATTAACTTCAACAACGATCGAGGTGTTACGAGTCATTTGTTCCACGCTTTCGTAGAGCAGTTGCGCTAAGTCTGCATACTCAGCAGCAAGTGGATAAAGTGCCCAGACCGATCGCCGCGCTTCAGTCAGTCCGGCTTCGGCCAGTTGACTCATGTGTTTGAGAATCTGCTGGACGGTTTGGGATTCTTCGTGCACCAGAGATTTGACCACTTCGATCTGAAGGGAAATGCCCGTAAAGGCTTGAGCAAGGGTATCGTGGATCTCGCTTGCCATGCGATTACGTTCGTTAAGAATTGCCGCTTGTCTCGCTTCTTCTGCAAGTTGCGTCATTTGCATGGCTAATGTCGCCTGCTGCCCTAATGCTTGAAAAAACTCAAACTCAGAAGCCGTAAACTCGATTCGACCTCGCAGTGCTAGACCTAACATGCCTAATGGTTGATCGCCCATCATCAAGGCAGTACAGACTGAGCCAGAATGTCCCATGTTACGGTGCCAATCGAGCGTTCCAGGCCAATAGTCAGATGCATCTCGGTCAAGGTCAAAGTAAATGGGGCTGCGTTGATTCAGCATTCGTTCCCAAGCCTTTGTAACCGTGGCAGGGAAAGGCTCACTAATGGGCAAGTTACTCATCAAACCTGTCACGGGTAAAGCTTCTCCTTGCAAATCAACAGCAACAGAAGACACCAACGTATCGGATTCTGGGTCATACGTAAAAATCTGCGCGATCGCTCCATCTAACATTTGAAGGGCTTCCTGCAAAACGTGTCCTAAAAAAGAATCCAGATTGCGTTCGTTGGCAAGTCGATTCAGGCTGCGTCCTAGAGCCTCATTTGCCTTTGCCAGTTCCGCCGCCCGTTCTTGAGCCGCGATTTCTTGTTCACGGGCAAGAACTTCGTTCAGCTTCGCTAACGCTGCTTGCTTGTCAGATTCTCCTAAGATTGTTAGTTGAAGCACTAAGGCAATTTGTTGAGCCAGTGCCAGAACCAATTCTTCCTCGACTGAACTAAAAGCGACTGGCTGTGGAAACGCCATTGCCAAGAGTCCTAAGGGGCGATCGCCAACCATCAACACACATGTACTGGTGCCCCGATAACCACAGCTTTGAAACCATTCTGGGACATCTTGCCACAACTGTCCTTCAAAGTCTTCTTGATTAAGGACAGCTAACCTGGGCTGGTCGCAAAGTTGGGAAAAAATCAGGGTACGCTCAACCGAAATGGGGGCTTGAAATAGGATCGGTTCATCGTCAGCAGGGGTAGGAAAATGCTGCTCATCCTGGCAGCGAATAGTCAGGTTGAGGGTGTTCTGGTCGGCATCATAGCTGAAGATGTGCCCCACGGTCGCCCCCGAATAGTGAACGACTTCCACTAGCAAGTGCCCCAAAACATCGTTGAGATTGGGATTGGTAGATAGGTCGCTTAAGCTATTGCGTAGCAGAGTGTTGGCTCTAGCCAGTTCTGCGGCCTGATGCTGAGCTGCTTGTTCTTGCTCACGAGCGATCGCCGTTTGTTTGGCTTCTTCTGCTAATCGTGTGAGTTGAACTGCCAGCGTTACCTGTTGTGCCAAGGCGTGAGTGAGTTCGATTTGTTGCTCAGTGAAAGGACGGCTCTCTGGAAAAAAGACAATCAGTGCCCCGATTGTCTTGTCACCTAAAAGCAACGGCACATTGATGGCACTGCTAACCCCACGCGAGCCGTACCAAGCGCCAGCATCTAAGCCAGATTCATGGGCAATCTGGCTTAGATGCGGACTGGTTACCATATCTTCGGTGATGAAGTGGCTCCGGCGATGATGCAAGCTTTCTTGCTGAATCATTTCCGCTGGCACAGGGTAGCCAAACGAGCCAACATGCCCTGGCTGTTCATCTGGTTTGAGGATCTGCCCCTGCCAGTATGTGAGCCCTACATAAGCAAGATTAGCGGGTTCGGGATGGTACCAATACTCTGCTAGCGGCGCTTCCAGTTGATCCGCGATCACTCGGAGCACCTGTCCTAAAAAGCGATCAAGGTCTGTTTCCATTGCCAGCACATCGACCGTTCGCTTAAGCGCCTTATTCACTTTCTCTAGTTCCGCCGATTGCGCTTGTTCCGCTGCAAAGATCGCTTGCTGATTACGTTCTTGCTGAATGGCACTGCCAATACAATCAGCAGCAATCTTCAATACCGACAGTTCTGCTGGACTGCGACGTTTTGCTTCACGGCAGTCATCAAATCCAATGACTCCCCAATACTTATCCTCGACAAAAATGGGAACAGCGTAGAGCGCTTTCAATCCTAGTTCTGCTTGCCCACTTCGGAACGGTTCAGGCATTTCTTCCAGCAGACAGCTAATGCTTTGATTTTGACTCAAACGCTCGTACCACTCCTCAATGCCCTCCCAGGTTCCTTGTGCTAAGTCAGGATGAGAAATCTGTGGCGTGGCATAAGGAGAAGTCCATTCATACAACACTTTCCACCCTGTAGATGCAGGGTTAAAGGAAGGGGCAGAATTCTCGATCACCGCTACGCGATCAGTCTCCAAACTCTCGCCAATGATTTGTAGAGCTGTGTTGACGGCTTGGTCAAAAGGCGAAATCGTCAGTAAAGCACTAGCAACTTGGGCCGTAGCTTCTAAAAGGCGATGTTCTGAAGCATTGCTAACGCTGAGTTGCAGTGATTCCGGTTCGCACGACTGGAGCCGCGATCGCAGCAGTACATTCTCTTGTTCCAGCGCAGCGAGGCGATCGTGGAGTTGAGCCAGTGCTGTGTCCATAGCAACCTCTAAAGCAAGAACAGAGTTTTCCTGAAAGTTCACGATTGGGCGCAGTCCTACTATACAAGCTTCAGCTTGAACTGAACTCAACGAAAGTTGAGACAAAAGCCAATGCAAGTTAGGGTTGTATCCTTAACTTTTGTTCACCCAAAACCCAACTTCTTGAATAAGTATTCCAATCTCAGGACTAGCGACAGCTAGAGGGTTGCCGATTAAGCTGTTGTTCAAATGCAATTCCACAACCACTCGACTGCAAATTGGCTGGGTGAAATCCCTCAACCCATTTCTTCAACCCATTTAAGGAGGTGATAAAACTGGTATCGGCTCAATGTCATCTTGACCTACAGGGTTCAATTCGATTGCTCACCAAACTGTTTCTGAAGGAAATCAACCAGTAACCGCACCTTGGTTGATAGATGACGATTGACCGGATAGATCACCGAAATCGAAAGTTCAGGTGGATGATAGTTGGGCAACACAATTTGCAGTTAATGTTCAAGAACGCTTTCAACTGTCTTCATCACACTGCCCATTCTTTTCGATGCCCGGACAGCTTGTAGATTATCTGGCTCAAATCTAAGAGTGGAGTTAGTGAGTTATGAAGATTGGAATTCTAGGTGCGGGTAATGTTGGCACAACTCTTGGCAAAGCCTGGGCAAAGCAAGGACATGACGTAATTTTTGGCGTTCGTGATCCTCAGACGGCTAGTGTTAAAACACTACTGAATGAGACAAACAATAAAGTGCAGGCGGCAACGATCGCCGATACCGCGATCGCATCCGAGATAGTCGCATTGACGGTTCCTTGGGAAGCAGTTCCAGAAATTCTTCAGCAAGTAGGCGATCTGAACCATAAAATCTGCCTGGATTGCACCAATCCTTTAGTGGCTAACAAACTTGAGCAAGCCATTGCCCTGAAAACCTCTGGAGGAGAACAGGTTGCGGCATGGCTACCAAAAGCGCGAGTTGTGAAAATCTTTAATACCGTTGGATGGGAGATCATGGCACAGCCACAGTACGATACTGAAACTGCCACCATGTTCTATGCCGGAGATGACACCGAAGCAAAGGCTGTTGCAGCTCAACTTGCTCGTGAAGTTGGGTTCGATCCGATCGATGCTGGCGGTCTGTCTGCGGCTGGTCATCTCGAAAATTTGGCAGGCTTCTGGGGACAACTGGTCTATGGTCAAAAAATGGGACGAGTGATCGGGTGGCGATTACTCAAGTAAGCAGTCTACTCAATATCAATCACAATTGGAACATCAAGGAAAGCGAGTTATGGAAATTAGCAATGCGATCGCACTCGTCACAGGTGCAAATGGTGGAATCGGTTCTCATTTTGTTGAGCAACTCCTCCAGTTAAATGCCGCAAAGATTTACGTCTGCGCTCGTAATACCAGTAAGCTAAGTGATCTCGTTGCACTTGATTCGCAGCGGATTATCCCGATCTCGCTTGATGTCACTGATTCCCAGTCTGTGGCAGCCGCCGCCACTCAATGTGCCGATCTCACACTGCTGATTAATAACGCTGGGACTTCTTTGAATCAGGGCATGATTTCTGCGCCAGATCTAGAAAGTGCCAGAGCCGAAATGGAGGTCAACTACTTTGGCATGGCATCGATGTGTCGAGCCTTCGCGCCGATTTTGAAACAGCAGGGCGGGGGCGCGATCGTCAACATTCTATCTTTACTTGGCAAAGTCAACTTGCCTTTCAGCGGCTCCTACAGTGCTTCAAAAGCCGCTGCTATTTCGATGACCCAGAGTGTACGCGCAGAACTTGCCGCTCAGAATACGCAAGTTATTGCGGTCATGCCGGGAACTGTGGATACCGAGTTAGCGAAATCTTGGCCCAATCCTAAAGTCGCGCCTGCTGAGGTGGTTAGAGCCACGCTGCAAGCGGTGATGACGAACGTGGAAGATGTTTATCCGGGTGAGCAGGCAACCCAGGTTTCTGCCCAACTGTTGATTGATCCAAAGGGAGTAGAGAAATACATGGCAAGTTTTCTACCGGGAATGGAACTGGCAGGAAGTAATGCCTAATTGAGAAACTTTGGGTAGACTGACATGTCTCTCTTCTTGTAGAAAGTCATTTGTGCCAGAATTTTTTTTCACTCAACTTGTAGAGGAGCGATCGCAATGTCTGCACCAGCCGGATTGCCTGCTATTTTTGCCAACACTCCCGTTGAGATAGTTTCGAGTCGGCTGATTGCTGAAAGTCACTACCCGCGTACTGCGATGCATCCCCCTCCTACCTACCCGTCAAGGTCAAGCGGTTCCTGCTGCTTTTTCACCTCCCACTTGTTGTGCTTCACACCGTCTGGCATCTGTGGTCCAAAACGCCTTGTGGAAACGTGAGCAAATCTTGAATATCGGTTGCATCTGCTGGGTGTTTTAGGGTCGCGTCAAAGCAAGTTTTAAATCAGTACAGGATGGTTAACTAATGGACGAACGGATTGATATTCTGACAACGCTTTATACCGCAGAGCAAACGTTTGATTCTGGAGACTTGGAACAAAACATCCAGACCTGGAGCGATGAGGTGCTAATTGAAACACCCTTTGGTTCTGCGGATAGCCTGGAGTCCTACAAAGCTTGGTTTAACGGGTTTTACGCGCAGACATCTGCTAACGGTGGAACGCGCCACTATGTTCACGATCCTATCGTTCATGTAAATGGCGATCGCGCCGAAATTATTGCCTATCTTCACATCATCAACGCTAGCACGGGTGGTTTTCTTGGCTCTGCGAGAATCCGCGAAAAGTTGAAGAAAACAAGTGCCGGGTGGAAGTTTACCTACCGTAGCGTAGAGTCAGATCAAGACTTATCCAAACCCAACTCTTGAGACAAAGTGTGTGACATTGGCACAAACCCTTTATGCCGCTTCGGACAAGCCTCCTGCACTTTGAGATCAGAGCATATGCGAATGGGTGCTCGACTTACTGTAGAAAGCTAGAAACCCCAGACAGTAGTAGTTTTCAAGCATGAAAAAACGCGCCACTCATTTACTAATTGCGCCATGTTTGCTGCTCATTTACAGCAGGGGATGTAGGCGTACAACGAGCCATGCAATCCCAAATTACGCTCTAAACAGATTTGTTTGTAGAACGTTAAATCGGAGGCTTAGCGAGTGAATCCTCTCTCACAAACATACAGTCTTTGTCTCCGCTGATATGACAAAGAGCATGGCAGGGAAGCTAGCCTCTTATCCCTCATTCCATGTTGCAACAGACCATGAACCACTTTAATGAGGAAACTTCTAGGAGAGTTCAATGAAGAACAAGTTTACTGTCGCGAATGCGGCGATGCTGCTGATTGACCATCAGCAAGGCACCATCAAACTTGCCCGCAATTTGCCACGCGAGGAAATTGTTAAAAACACTCGCGCCCTGGCTCGTACAGCAGTTGAAAGTGGAATGCCATTGGTGTTGACCACCAGCATGGAGGAGCACTTTCAAGGGTTATTGCTGGATGACTTGCAAACTATAGCGCCCGAAGCCTACAACAACCGGGTTAAACGTCCCGGTGTGGTGGACTGCTGGGAATATGACGAGTATAAAAGTGCAGTGGTTGCCACAGGCAAGAAAAAGCTGATTATGGCAGGATTGACGAATGATGTGTGTATCGTCTATCCAGCCATCAGCGCGACCGAAGAGGGTTTTGAAGTTCAGGTGGTGGTGGATGCAGGCGGCTCCCCTACAACGCTGGCGGACGAAACGGCTTTGAGACGGATGGAGAAGCATGGGGTCACCCTGACTTCCACTAATCAAGTGATGGCAGAACTGGCGAACTCCTGGTCAGAAGGGGTTGGACAGACCATCCAGACCATCATGTATCAAGAAATTCTTGCCAAGTTAGTTGAGGTGTAGAGATGACCCACACCACAAAAATCCTGGTCGTTCATACCCCAACGCTGGAGATCCCTCAAAAAATGGCTGAGGCAGTTGTCGATGGTGCCCGATCGCTCTGCGGATGCACGGGTGAAACAATCTTTGATGTTGATCTTTACTAAACCCTATTCTTTCTATGACTCATCTTCTTCATCTTGATTCAAGTCCTCGCGGCGATCGCTCGATCTCCCGCACCCTCTCAAAAGAATTCATCGCCAACTGGCAAGCGGCTTATCCCAGTGATACCGTGACCTACCGCGATTTAGGGCATCATCCCGTTCCCCTAATTGATGAGCCTTGGATCGCTGCCGCTTACTCTGCACCTGACCAACACACACCCGAACAAGCTGCCGCCATTCGCCCCTCGAATGAACTTGTGGATGAGTTTTTGGCAGCCGATCGCTATGTGTTTGCCGTTCCCATGTACAACTTCAGTATTCCTGCCAATTTCAAAGCCTACCTCGACCAAATTGTGCGTCCGGGTCGCACATTCTCAGTCGATGAAACTGGCTACAAAGGACTGGTTCATAACAAGAAAATGACCATCATTACGGCTCAGGGTGGAACCTATCCAGAAGGCAGTCCCACGCACGCTTACGACCTCCAAACGCCCTACCTAAAACTCATTTTTGGTTTTATTGGGATTACAGATATCGACTTCGTTCACGCCGATAGTCTGGCTTTGGGAGATGACGCACGAAATCTGGCGATCGCCAATGCTCAAGCTGCTTTAAAGACTGCGGTTGCCCAAGGATAACCTCCTGTTGCTCAATCAGCCAATCATGGAGACACAAATTCGATGCTGGAACCGCGAACTATCGGAACCGATAAAGAGGCTCAAGTGACCGCGATCATTTCTCATGTGGTGCGTCCAGAGCGTGAGCAAGGATATGAAGCATGGTTTCATGGCATCGCCGCCGATGCCCGAAAGTTCAAAGGACACTTGGGTGTCAGCACGATTCGACCACAGGATCATACTCATCCTGAATATGTGGTGATTCTCAAGTTCGATTGCTATGACAACCTCAAAACCTGGCTAGAGTCCGACGTGCGGCACGAATGGATTGAACGATTACAACCCCTGATTGAACAGCCAGAGTCCATTCAAACACTCACCGGATTAGAAACCTGGTTTAGTCTACGCAATCAGCCGCTCAAAGCTCCGCCCCCTCGCTACAAGATGGCGATCGTGACCTGGATGGGAGTCTTCGTGACCCTGACTGTCGTCAGTCGATTACTCGCTCCAATTTTGTCCAACCTACCAATCTTGCTCAATCAACTGATCACCACTGGTCTGGTCGTCGCCCTGCTCACCTACCTGATCATGCCCCGCCTGACCAGGCTATTCAAGCGGTGGCTCTACCCAAAACTCTAAGTCGAAATTTGTTGCAAGCTCATCAACGGATGAAAGCTGGACAGGCAGTTGGAAAAGTAGTGTTGACGCGATCGTAGTCTATCAGTATTGAAATTTAAGAGAATTCTATGAATGACAAAAGCATCTACCTCATTGCGACCCTAATGGGCGGTGCAGTGTTGCCCGTTCAGGTTGCTCTCAATGCTCTGCTGAGGCGATATGTGGGGCAGCCGATGCAGGTGACATTTATCTCTTACCTGGCTGGTACACTCGCCTCTCTTGCCATCTGCTGGTTGGCTCGTTATCCCTTACCTCCTACAGCCGCAATAGCCCAAACATCCTGGTGGATGTGGTTCGGTGGCTGTCTCGGAACGCTGTATGTCTGGTCAACCATCTTCGCGGCAGCGAAGATCGGTACGGCGCTCACGCTAGCACTGACGATCGCGGGTCAGATGATTTGTGCGCTTTTTCTCGATCACTACGGTGTGATTGGACTAACTAAAGTTTCAGCCACCCCTTTACGCATTGCTGGAGTTGTATTGGTGGTAATTGGAGTTTCTTTTGTTGCCTATGCTAAAAAATAAACCACGAGTCGGACAGAATTACTTTTTAACGCCAGTCTTGACGATGGCGCTGAGTCTGTAGTTTCTACAAAAGAGGATACTCTGATGTCAATTCCTAAACTTGAACTGGTGAGTCATCACCTCTGTCCCTACGTGCAGCGGGCAGTGATCACATTGGTCGAAAAAGACATTCCTCACGATCGCATCTATATTGACCTGGCAAACAAACCCGATTGGTTTCGGCAACTTTCGCCTTTAGGCAAGGTGCCTGTGCTGCGTGTTGGTGATGATGTGTTGTTTGAATCAGCGGTGATCTGCGAATATCTCGATGAAATCACACCTGGTTCACTGCATCCGGCTGATCCACTTGAAAAAGCTAAACATCGATCATGGATTGAGTTTGGCTCTAGTATCCTCAATACGATCGCTGGGTTCTATAGTGCGCCCAATCCAGATGCCTTTGAACAGAAACGGCAGGAGTTAGTTGATAAATTTGTCTGGTTAGAACAAAACCTCACAGCGCATCCTTATTTTGCTGGAGAGAGGTTTTCACTCGTGGATGCCGTCTATGGACCCATCTTTCGCTATTTCGATGTATTTGAAACTATTTCAAACCTCAGCTTTTTTACAGATACGCCCCAGGTCAGCCATTGGCGGCGATCGCTACAAGCCCGCACCTCGATTCAAACGGCTGTTGCCGCTGACTATCCAGAACGACTGCTAACGTTCCTCAAAAACCGCAATTCTCATCTCTCCGCGTTAGTCCCTGCCTAACAAGGCGTTTCTGTAGCATTGGGTTACAAACAACGTTAAGGACTTTGTAGACTTCAAGACTGCATTGATGAGTGGGACAAATCAGTCAAAAAACATACTACATATCACTGCTGCTGTGCCTCAACTTGGCGCAAAAGCGACAAGCTCACGGTCTAGAAGTGGGGCTGGGAAGAGCGCTCAGGCGATGTGGTACTCCATGGCCAGGAACAGTGTCGTACCCCAACTTGATACAATTGTTGCTGACAGGGGGTTTCAACCAGTCTTACCTTGAGAGCACTACCCATATTTGTTGTTTGAGGAGAAGGACTCTACGGCTCTAACGAATCCTCGTAGTAAAACTGAGTAAAGATAACAACTAAGATCATCAAGGTCTCTAAGAGGAACCCTGGCAATGGAAACCACCAATATTGATAGAACGACTGAGCCAGTTGATCCAAGCGATCCCTATGTTCGTAGCGCTCAAACGTTTCCGGTGCTGACAGAAGAGCAGATTGAGCGCGCCAGATTGCTCGGACAGGAAGAAGCGTTGCCCAAAGGCACAATCCTGTTTGAACGTGGGCAGCGCAGCGTCGATTTCTTTATTGTGTTGCAGGGCAGTATCGAAATTTATGAGCATCGCCAGAAGGGGATGAATGTCGTCACCGTCCATGGAGAGTATCAATTCACTGGAGAACTCGATTTATTCAACAGCCGCCAAATTCTCGTTGGCGGTCGCATGGGCGAGGATGGCAGCGTTCTGCGCTTTGATCGCCACCAGTTTCGTAAACTCATTGCGGCTGAACCAGACATCGGCGAAACTGTCATGCGAGCGTTTATTCTGCGACGCATGGGCTTAATCTCGCATCAGCAAGCTGCTGTGACGCTGATCGTCACCAAAGAGTCTGCGGATAAGCTGCGGATTGAGCGGTTTCTGCGACGCAACGGCTATCCTCTAGAAGTGCTCAGCTATGAAGCCGCCTGCCGGGAAACTGCTTTTTTGCGGGACGTTGACCTCAAAGAGGAACAACTCCCGCTCGTGTATATCCACCTGGGCGAACAACTGCTGTACAACCCGTCTAACCTGGAATTGGCTCAATGGCTGGGACTGGTGGAGGTTCTCCCCCCAGACCAGGTTTATGATGTGGCGATCGTGGGTGGTGGTCCGGCGGGACTTTCGGCGGCGGTCTATGCTGCTTCAGAAGCGTTAGATACGGTGTTGATCGAAGCTGAAGCACCCGGCGGACAGGCGGGCACTAGCTCAAAAATTGAGAACTATCTTGGGTTTCCGACTGGCATCTCGGGACAGGCGTTGGCAGGCAGGGCGCAGGTGCAGGCACAAAAATTTGGGGCAACGATCGCACTGCCCTTTTTCGTGAACAAGATTGATTGCGAGCGCTCTCCCTTCACCCTGACACTAGATAATCAAACTCAAATTCACACCAGAGCAGTCGTCATCGCTTCGGGTGCGCGCTACCGCAGACTCAATTTTGAGCATCCGTTTGACAACGCGGGCGTATACTATGCGGCAACCGCAATGGAGGGTGGATTCTGCCAGAACGAGTCGGTAATTGTGGTAGGCGGCGGCAACTCAGCCGGACAGGCAGCAGTGTTTCTGTCCCGTCATGCCAGTCACGTGCATCTGCTGGTACGGGGTGACAATTTAAAAGCAACGATGTCGGATTACCTGATCAGCCGCATCACTGCCTCAGACCGGATCACACTGCACACCCAGACCAATATCACTGATTTGCATGGCGATCGCCACCTGGAACAAGTAACCTGGCATGATCGCCTTACCGACACTAGTGAAACGCATCCGATTCGCCATGTGTTTCTGATGATTGGCGCTGTTCCCAACACCGGGTGGCTGAAAGATTGCCTGAAGCTGGACGAAAAGGGCTTTATTTATACAGGTATCCAACTGATTGATCGCCAAGACTGGACATTAGAGCGACACCCAATGGTCTTAGAAACTAGTGTTCCGGGAATTTTTGCAGCAGGCGATGTGCGTTCCGGGTCTGTGAAGCGGGTTGCTTCAGCGGTGGGGGAGGGAGCCATCATCATCAGCCAGGTACATCAGTTTTTGAGTGAGCAGACGACAGAGTCTTTACTTCCATCCTAAAAGGTCGGGAGTGCTTGAGCGTGCTTTGCTATGAACAGTGAATCTTGCTGCTCAAGTTGGCTGATCGAGAGTTGTGTAGGATGAAGCGAGCTTGCCATGTCGTGTAGGTGCTACGAAAGCAGCTGCTAGCCGAACTGAATCAGGTCAGAACACGCTGTTGCAGGAGTGTCGGCGAGAAAATATGGTCGCAGATATAGCTCAGGTTGCATTACAAGCAGCGATCAACGGCATTGAAGAAGTGTACCCAGATGAACTGGCAACTCAAACGGTTGCCCAGCCAGTGATCCGAAAGCAGTGGAAAAGCAGTTTGCTCAAATGTTGCCTTCAACCTAGTCACTTGCAACACAACTAACTAAAAAAACATCATGAGTCAACCAAACTCCCATTCATTTCCCACCAAAGCGACTCTGTTGCTGGTAAGTACACTAACTGTGATGGCGGGGGCAACGATCGCGCCTTCCCTGCCTGCCATGCAAGAGCACTTTAAAGAAGTCCCCAATGCGGCTCTTTGGGTTCGACTGGTACTCACATTGCCAGCCCTATTTATCGTCGTTGGCTCACTGATTGCGGGAGTGGTGGTCGATCGCTTTGGGCGTAAACCGCTTCTGCTAGCAGCGGCTTCTGTGTATGGGTTGGCTGGCGCGTCCGGCTACGTGCTCAACTCGTTGTTCCACATCTTGATTGGGCGAGCGTTTCTAGGGTTTGCCGTCGCAGGCATTATGGTCACTGCCACCACCTTGATCGCAGATTACTACACTGGATCAACCCGCGCTGCCTTTCTCGGCTTGCAGGCTGCCTTTATGGGTTTAGGAGGCGTGGTCTTTCTGTCACTCGGCGGATTTCTGGCGGATCAAAACTGGCGCTCTCCGTTTTTGATCTATCTGTTTGCCTGGGTGCTGTTGCCACTGATCATTTGGGCCATCTCCGAGCCACAACGAATGACACCTTCCACTCAAGGGAATATTCCCGGTTCTGGCTCCAGTTTTCCGGTCAAACTGCTGGCGTTTCTCTACGGCGTGGCGCTGCTGACTCAAATTATCTTCTACCTGATTCCAGTGCAGTTGCCGTTTTACCTGAAAGAATTAGCGAACGCAAACGCGAGTCAAAGTGGACTGGCGATCGCCTTAGCAACCCTATTCAGCGCCATGTCGTCCTTCTTCTACGGTAAAATCAAACAGCACTTTGGCTTCTTTAGCGTTCTGGTGCTGGCGTTTGGATTGATGGGCGCAGGCTACAGCATCATCGGTCTAGTGAATAACTATGCGTTAGTGCTGGTTGGATTGGCGATCGCGGGGTCAGGGTTAGGGTTGCTCATGCCTAATCTAAATCTGTGGATTGCCTCTGAAGTTTCCGATGCGGCTCGAGGACGGGCGCTGGGAGGCTCGACAATGTTCTTTTTCCTAGGGCAATTTCTTTCACCGTTGGTTAGTCAGCCCGTCAGTCAAGCGATTGGTTTAGGCACAACCTACGCTTTAGCGGGAGGGCTAATGCTAGTTTGCGGATTGGCTCTTATGGCTCTACAGCGCCCTATTTGTAGGCTGATTTCCACAAAATCAGCGTGAGCTGCGAGTTCATTTTGTACTTTCATGCAAGGAAATAATCCTATAAGGTTTGAGTATGACGGAGTTTGTCCGTGGGACTGCGGTTGTCTCCATCAACGATTTGCTGCTGCGTCCGCTAAAGTTGGGGTGAGTCAGTGCTTCCAGTACATTTATCCAATGATCAAAGGAACCTCTGAGGTATGTACGAACAAGAGTTAGTGGCTACCGCCAAGGCAATGGTTGCTCCAGGCAAGGGCATTTTGGCGGCTGATGAAAGCTATAGCACCGCGAATAAGCGGTTTGAGAAACTGGGCATTCCTACAACCGAAGAAATGCGTCGAGCATACCGCGAAATGCTCTTTACCGCTCCTAGGATTGGTGAGTTTTTTAGTGGCGTGATTTTGTTTGATGAGACGATTCACCAATCCACGAAAGATGGCACTCCGTTTATCAAAGTCTTGTCGAATGCTGGCATTATTCCCGGCATCAAGCTAGATGCGGGTGCAAAATCGTTAGCCAAAGCGCCGGGTGAAACGGTGACTGAGGGGTTAGATGGCTTACGTGATCGCATTGCTGAGTACTACCAAATGGGTGCCCGCTTTGCTAAGTGGCGGGCTGTGATTACAATCGATGACGGAATTCCGTCCAATCGCTGCCTCAAAATCAATGCCCATGCCCTTGCCCGTTATGCCGCACTGTGTCAGGAAGGCGGATTGACCCCGATCGTTGAACCAGAAGTATTAATGGATGGTGACCATACGTTGGAGCGCAGTTATGCAGTGCATCAAGAAGTACTCAAAACGGTGTTTGACGAACTCTACAGTCAGGGTGTCGAACTCGATCAGATGATTCTCAAGCCCAGTATGGTGATTCCGGGTGAAAAAAATCCTCATCAGGCAAGTGTTGAAGACGTAGCACGATGGACAGTGAAATGTTTGCGAGAGTGCGTTCCTGCTGCCGTTCCCGGTTGCGCCTTTCTTTCTGGCGGCCAAAGTGATGAACTGGCGACTGCCCATCTCAATGCAATGAACACTCTATTTAAAGACCAACTGCCCTGGCAACTGACGTTTTCCTATGGTCGTGCGCTCCAGCAAGCCGCGATGCAAACCTGGAATGGACAGGATGCGAATGTGGCTGCGGCTCAGGAGGAACTGTATCGTCGTGCCAAATTGAATAGTGCCGCTGCGTTGGGAGAGTATCAGCCTGAAATGGAGAAAATAGCGGTGTGAAAAACAGGGGCAATACGCGCAAGTTCTCCGTGCGGTACTGGATGAAGACGCGACCCTGAGACAGCGGTTCGGGAAGCGGTGGATCGACAATTAGCTTGGCGGGTGGTTCGTTAGCGATCACAATCAACGGGGATGCACCGCGAATGGCGTTGGCGCTGAGGGTGTAGTCTGTCATGGTCAAGTATCCAAACAAGTGGATTAAGGCGCTGTTTAGAGAAGGGATTGATGGCTTAGTTTTAGCAACGGATGCTGTTGGCGAACGTACTACAGTCAGTTTGGCATTGCACTCGAGCGTGAATCATCTGCTAAAGCAGCAAAGCGAGAAAGGCGTGTGTGAGCATGAGGTATGCCTCTCAACCAAGCCACAATGCGGGTGATGTTCATGGCAATGCTCGTGAGAATGTGTTGAAGGTGGGTTTTGGCTAACCCAATATAGCGAGTGCGGCGTAAGCCAAAGCAGTGAATGCCCTGAGAGAGCGTTCCTTCAATTCCAGCACGTTGATTGTAGCGTTGTTGCCGGCTGACGTTTGTTGTTGCCGCACCCTCTGTAACACCTCATGCTCTGCTTGGGGCGAAAGCCTAATGCCCGTGCTTCCGTGGCTGAGCGCGTACACAAGGTTCGTACGGGACAATCTCGACAATCACGGTGTAAGAAGCGCACATGGATAAAGCGATTGCCTCCGGTATCCGTGGCCTCGATCCACTTACGACTCTTTTTCCCTTGAGGACAGGTCACTTGTTTTGTATTCCAGTTGATGCGAAACTGGCTCAAGTCATAAGATCCCTCCACTTTAGTTTGCCAACTGCCATTGGGTCGCATCGGTCCAATTAACGCAATCCCATAGTCTTTACGACTGTCAATCAACAAGCCACTATCGACATAACCCGCGTCGGCAAAGTGTTCCTGGGGCAGCAATTTCTTGGTTTTAAGCCTCTGATGAATGGATTTGGTCTGCTCGATATCGGGAATATTGGCAGTAGACGTTATGACATTGGTGACCAAATGCATTGTCTCTGCATCACAGGTTTCGGTTAAATGCACTTTGTAACCCGTCCAAGTACTCGATCGCTTATTGCCATAACGCTCTTGTGGGTCATAAGGCGAATCAGACCGCTTTCCCACGGGTGGCAAATCTTTGGCATCGCGTAGGCATAGCTTCCCGTTATCGATCCAGAATTGCTGCCCAGTGACAGACCTTGTCTTCAACTGCTCTTGAAAGGCTTGACGCTTCTGCTCATCGCGCTCTCGGTAGCCGTACGTCTTTTTTTTCGACTCAAACCCAGTTTTCGCAGCGCGTGACTGATGTTCTGCTGCGTGACCCCTTCGCCCCATAACTTCGCCATCTCCCCTTGAGTCTTGCCTCCATGGGCTTGGGCAAACTCACGAAACCGTTGCCAGTCCGTGATTTTATGTCTATTTCCCCGCTGATAATGGGTGATCGCTTGGCAGGTGCCAGTTTGTTCCTGTCGCTTCAGCCACAGGTCGAGCGTGTTGCGGCTGATGTTCAGCATTCGGCTCACTTCGCTTTTGCGGACTCCACGCTCAACCGCAGCAGTTGCTTTTTGGCGTAGGTCTTCACTATAGGGGGCAGGCATTGATATTGCTTGATGGGTTTCTTTCCTCTAGTATAAGTCCTAATATAAATGTTTAGGGCTATATTGATAAGAGCACTGGTTGACTTGGAGATGCCCCTTACCTGTCCCTAAGATGGATGTTGACACTAAAGCAGCTTGCTACCATTAATGCTGTGTTTTGCAGGAAACAAGGATGTCAAACTCCTGGCTCATTATCAGTGGCATCACGACTCTGGTTGCCTTTGGCAGTTTCTTTTTTAGACCGCGTGATATTCCCTGGGCTGCCAGACTTGATCGCCCCAAGTGGTTATTCTTTGAGCCTGCCATTCCGATCATATGGATGGCTGCATTCTTCTGCGGTGCTTGGTCGGCGGGGCTAGTTTGGCAAAATGAACCAGGCAGTCTCAAAACCTGTATCTTTATGGGGCTTTACCTGTTGGTGGAAGTAGTGACAGTCGCCTATATTCCCGCCACGTTAAGATCGCGGAGTTTGGCGATCGGGACGTTTTTAGGTGGGTTGGGAGTTGTTTTAGGTGCTGTGTTGGCGGTGATGGTAGGGCAACAATCCCTTGAAGCTGCCCTGTTATTACTGCCCTATCTGCTCTGGAGTCCGGTTGGAACCTACACGACTCGCCGTATGATTGACCTGAAACCAGAAGCAGTGTGATGGATCCAGATGAATGGTAATTAGTCCAGCCAATGGGCATCAGAGGTGTGGGAAGCTTTTCGGGGTTAAGTTAAACTCAGCGGAGCAGTCACCCACTCCGCACACCAAAGAGCGAGAATAGGAGTTTCAAATATGGCTTTAGACCAACTCGAGGCATTTTTAAAGAAAATGCAGTCTGAACCTGCACTTAAAAATGAGGTGCTTGCTTCATCAACAGCAGATGAAGTTGCACAAATAGCACTAAAGCTTGGTTTTGAATTTTCAGGTGATGAATTATTGAGAATGTCAGGTAAGAA
Source organism: Leptolyngbya sp. CALU 1928 (assembly GCF_056784215.1). Classification (NCBI taxonomy): domain Bacteria; kingdom Bacillati; phylum Cyanobacteriota; class Cyanophyceae; order Leptolyngbyales; family Leptolyngbyaceae; genus Leptolyngbya; species Leptolyngbya sp. CALU 1928. The sequence goes on from NZ_JBXBCE010000001.1 coordinate 1,174,703, forward strand.
AGTTGGCAGGGTTACTGTTAAAAGAAAGGATCTTCCTGGAGAGTACTGGGGGAATTGAGAGATCGCTCTACCTACTGATTGGACTAAATCCACTGCCTAAAACGGCTGAAACGCAATAAACTCGTAGACTAATTGCCATCTTTGCAATTAATCAACTCTCTAACGCCTGGTGGGTAATGCTTTTTGCCAACCCCTATTCCTGATAATCAATGTTATCAGGAATAGAAGGGGCGGTGAGATCAGGATGTAGCACCACAAGGTCGTCAGAAGCTGCTCACCAATCCCAACCAACCCAAGACGATCGCGGTCTGAGTGAGAAACAGGGCGTTTTCTGAACCATCTCCTGATGAATTTGAGTTTAACTTGACCCCATTTATGTCCCATGTAAAACGAGTTACACTGTGCGATCGCTGTTACACAAACACCCCCTGTGTAACAGCGATCGCACAGTGTATCGAAACTACTTCAGTCTATGGCTTTCAAAATTCCCCTAGAATTTACACTATGTCCATTGGGAAGGGACTAGACCTGTGGAGGATCTAGTCAGACCTCTAGACCGAACTCATAGCGGTTGATGAACAAACCAATGACCACATCATGCAAACAAGCTGATTTAGCAAAACAAATCGTTTAAACAACCAACCGTTTAATCCTTGTACGCAACGTTCAATACTTGCGCTCATACGCCTTCGCGGAGCGAAGCTCTACGTTTCGAGTATGACGTTTATCAACCGTCTGAAAAGCCGGATCGACCTGTCGGGCAGACGCTTTCCCTTTCCCGATTATCTATGTTTGACTACATCACTACTGCCACCACTGGGGCAAAGAATCGGTTCAAGTACTCTCTCACAAAAGCTAGGCAGACGACTCTTGCAATTTCTCTCATTTCCCCAGGTCTAATCCACGACCCCTTATCTGCAACTTTGAAAGTTTTCTAGTCAGTCAAGAACTCGGATGGCTATTTGCTTTAAATAGAACGAGCATACATTCAAACAATTTACCCCTATAAATTCACGGGATTTTAATTTTCTTTTGCTCAGAGGTTCCGCGTAGATGCCGTAGTAGTTAGCACATCACTCCTCTGAAAATATCTAAGAGGGACGAAATGCAAATTTTCTAGGCGCTGTAAATGCTGTGTAAAGCGTCTCTTCCCTAAAGTATCTCTTTCATAAAGCATCCTAAGAGTTTCGGATATCACTGAAAACTTACAGTTAAGGTATTCGATGGCACACGCGATCGCCCAACCCGTAGTTATCCCTGCTCGTAGCACCTGAAACCCGGGTCAATTCACCAAGTTCCCTACCCTTAATCCCCGGAGCGTCTATTCATGCCCATCGTCAACCTAACCGCAGGCAACAACCCCAACGAGGTTGGCACTCAGGGCACCTACATCCTGACCCTCGATACCCCTGCCCCGATCGGTGGCTTAACCGTCAACTACACTCTTACGGGCAGCACCGCCACCAACCCCGCCGATTACACCCTGGTAGCCGGCACCAACATCACCGCTTTTACAGGCAGCAGCTTCACCATTGCCGCCGGACAAACCAGCGCCACCCTACTGGTCAACGCCGTTAACGATGGCATTGCTGACCCCAACGAAACTGTGCAGCTCACCATGGCAGCCGGTAGCGGCTACACCACGGGCTACAATTCCACGCCCTCGTTTACGGCTGCCACGCCCGTCGCGGTCGGGACACTTCCGCAGTCCGTGGCGATCGGTGACTTTAATGGCGATGGTAAGGCAGATATTGCCGTTGCAAACGCTAACAGCTCCGGCACAGTTTCCATCCGCTTAGGCGATGGACTGGGTGGCTTCACGGGGACGACCAACGTCGCGGTCGGGGCATATCCCTATTCCGTGGCGATCGGCGACTTTAATGGCGATGGTAAGGCGGATTTTGCCGCTGCAAATACTAGCGCTAACAGTGTTTCGATCCGCTTGGGCAATGGGCTGGGCGGCTTCACGGGGACAACCACCGTCGCGGTCGGGTCAATTCCCTATTCCGTGGCGATCGGCGACTTTAATGGCGATGGCAAGGCGGATTTTGCCGCTGCAAACACTTTCTCCGACACGGTTTCGATCCGCTTGAGCGATGGGCTGGGCGGCTTCACGGGGACGACCAACGTCGCGGTCGGCTCGGCTCCCCAGTCCGTGGCGATCGGCGACTTTAATGGCGATGGCAAGGCGGATTTTGCCACTGCAAACGTTAACTCCAACAGTGTTTCCATCCGCTTAGGCGATGGACTGGGCGGCTTCACGGTTGCTCCCGATGTCGCGGTCGGGTCAATTCCCTATTCCGTGGTGATCGGCGACTTTAATGGCGATGGCAAGGCGGATTTTGCCGCTGCAAATCGTAACTCCAACAGTGTTTCGATCCGCTTGGGCGATGGACAGGGTGGCTTCACGGGGACAACCAACGTTGCGGTCGGCTCGGCTCCTTGGTCCGTGGCGATCGGCGACTTTAATGGCGATGGCAAGGTGGATTTTGCCACTGCAAACGCTGGCTCCAACAGTGTTTCCATCCGCTTAGGCGATGGATTGGGTGGCTTCACGGGGACGACCAACGTCGCAGTTGGGTTAAATCCTTGGTCCGTGGCGATCGGCGATTTTAATGGCGATGGCAAGGCGGATTTTGCCGCTGCAAACGGTAACTCCGGCAACGTCTCGGTGCTGTTGAACGATTCCCCCAGTGCCACCCTCACCATTGCCGACCCGCCCACCGTCAACCTTTCAGTCAACAGCACCACTGGCACGGAAGCAGGCACCACCGTTGTCACAGTCACCGCGACCGCAGCAGCAGCCGTTTTTGGCAACCAAACCGTCAGCCTCGGTGTTTCTGGTACAGGCATCACTGCTGACGACTATAGCCTCAGCAGCCCCACTATTACCATCCCCAACGGACAAACTACCGGTGCCGTCACCTTTACGGTCAAAGATGACCTCTTGATCGAGGGCACCGAAACCGCTACTCTCACGATGAGTAATCTCTCCTCTGGCATCACCCTCGGCAGCACCGCCAGCCAAGCCATCACCATTACAGATAACGACTTTCCTTCCATCGTCAATATTGCCGCAGGCACCAATCCTACCGAGGGCAGTACCCAGGGCACCTACACCGTTACTCTGGATATCCCTGCTCCCGTCGGTGGCTTAACCATTAACTACACCCTCACAGGTAGCACCGCCACCACCCCCGACGACTACAGCTTGACAGCCGGTAGTAACATCACCGCTGTCACCAGCAGCAGCTTTACCATTGCCGCCGGGCAAACCAGCGCTACCCTCCTGGTGAACGCTGCCAGCGATGCTATTGCCGACCCCGACGAAACCGTGCAACTCAACCTAGCAGAAGGTAGTGGCTACATTACGGGCTACAATTCCCCCCCCCCCTTTACTGCCACCACCCCGGTCGCGGTCGGGTCATATCCCTATTCTGTGGCGATCGGGGACTTTAATGGCGATGGACTAGCAGACATTGCCGCCGCAAACTTTTACTCCAACAGTGTTTCGATCCGCTTAAACGATGGACAGGGCGGCTTCATGGGTGGAACCGACATCGCGGTTGCGTCAGGTCCCGCTTCCGTGGCGATCGGGGACTTCAATGGCGATGGACTGGCAGATATTGCCACTGCAAACCTTTACTCCGACAGTGTTTCGATCCGCTTAAACGATGGACAGGGCGGCTTCATGGGTGGGACCGACATCGCGGTCGCATATCCCCAGTTCGTGGCGATCGGGGACTTCAATGGCGATGGACTGGCAGATATTGCCGCCGCAAACCTTTACTCCGACAGTGTTTCGATCCGCTTAAACGATGGACAGGGCGGCTTCATGGGTGGGAGCGACATCGCGGTCGGGTCATATCCCCAGTCCGTGGCGATCGGGGACTTTAATAGCGATGGACTGGCAGACATTGCCGCCGCAAACTTTTACTCCAACAGTGTTTCGATCCGCTGGGGCGATGGACAGGGCGGCTTCATGGATGGGAGCGACATCGCGGTCGGGTCATATCCCCAGTCCGTGGCGATCGGGGACTTCAATGGCGATGGACTGGCAGATGTTGCCACTGCAAACCTTTACTCCGACAGTGTTTCGATCCGCTGGGGCGATGGACAGGGCGGCTTCACGGGTGGGAGCGACATCACGGTTGCGTCAGGTCCCTATTCCGTGGCGATCGGGGACTTCAATGGCGATGGACTGGCAGATATTGCCACTGCAAACCTTTACTCCGACAGTGTTTCAATCCGCTGGGGCGATGGACAGGGCGGCTCCACGGATGGGAGCGACATCGCGGTCGGGTCAGGTCCCGCTTCCGTGGCGATCGGGGACTTTAATGGCGATGGACTGGCAGACATTGCCGCTGCAAACGCTGGCTCCGGCACCGTCTCAGTGCTGTTGAACACCCCCAGTGTCCCTCTCACCAGTGCCACCCTCACCATTGTCGATGTGCCTACCGTCAACCTCTCCGTCAGCAGCACCGCAGGCAGTGAAGCAGGCACCACTGTCATTACCGTCACCGCCACCGCCGCCAGTGCGGTTGTGGATGACCAGACCCTCAACTTAGGAGTGTCAGGCACCGGCATCACCGCCGACGACTATACCTTGAGCAGTCCCACCATCACCATTCTCAATGGGCAAACCACAGGCACCGCGACTTTCACCGTGGTAAATGATGCCATAGCGGAAGGAACCGAAACCGCAACGTTGACCCTGAGCAATCCCTCTGCTGGTATTACCCTCGGTGGCACCACTCAACCCATCACCATCACCGACAACGACATAGCAGGGGTGACCATTACTCAAAGTGGCGGCACCACTACGATTACCGAAGGTGGCGCAACTGATACCTATACCGTCGTCCTCACCTCCCAACCCACCGCTGATGTCACCATTACCCTACTAAACTCCGGTAATCAAACCAGCACCAACCCCAACACCCTCACCTTCAACGCCAGCAACTGGAACACCGCTCAAACCGTCACCGTCACCGCCGTTAATGATGCAATCGCCGAAGGGACTCACAATGGCATCATCACCCAGACTGTCAACAGCAGCGACCCGAACTACAACAACTTCACGCTTGCTCCTGTCACCGCTGTCATCACCGACAACGACAACCCACCCACCGACTTAATCCTCACCGCCAACACTGTCAACGAAAACGTTGCGGTCAACACCCTAATTGGCAACTTCACCACCCTCGACCCCGATGGCGGCACCTTCACCTACAGCTTTGTTCCTGGCACCGGCAGCACCCACAACAGCGCCTTTACTATCACAAACGACGACGAACTGCGGCTGAATGCCTCCCCCGATTTTGAAACCCAACCCAGCTACAGCATCCGGGTTCGCACCACCGACTTTAGTGGACTGAGCTACGACAAACAGCTTTCGATTATCGTCAAAGACCTCAATGATGCCCCGATTCTGACTGATACTGTCGTCACCCTCAACGGTGTGCGGAGCAATGCCCCGGCTCCCCTCGGTGCAGTCGGCATCAGCATCACCCAACTCGCCAACCTCACAGGCGGCAGTGGACAAAACAACGTGATTGACCCCGATGCGGGCGCAGTCACTGGCATCGCCATCACCGACACCGACACCACCAACGGGTCTTGGTTCTATAGCACCAACAACGGCACCAACTGGACGCCCCTTGACCCAGTTTCCAATACCAATGCGCTCCTACTTGCCGACAACACCAGCACCCGCTTATACTTCCGTCCCAACACAGGCTACACGGGCACCCTTGCCAACGCCATTACCTATCGTGCCTGGGATCAAACCAGTGGCACCAATGGGGCAATAGCAGACACCACGACCAACGGCAACCCCACCGCCTTCAGTGTGCAATTTGATACCGCATCGCTGCAAGTCAACCGCAACGCAACGACCGACTTCACGAATGATGGCAAAACCGATATTCTCTGGCGCAATGGGCTGAATGGGCAAAACCTCGTCTGGCATATGGATGGCACCACTTACAAAGCTGCCACTTTTCTTAATACCGTGGCGATAAATTCAGGTTGGAATGCCGTTGCCACGAGCGACTTCACCAAAGATGGCAAAACCGATATTCTCTGGCGCAATAGTGGCAGTGGGCAAAACCTGGTCTGGGAAATGGATGGCACCACTCGCACAAAATCTACTTTTCTCAATAATGTGGCGGCAGGTTCTGGGTGGGAAGTTGTTGGCTCAGGCGACTTCACGAATGATGGCAAAACCGATATTCTCTGGCGCAATAGTGGCAGTGGGCAAAACCTGGTCTGGGAAATGGATGGCATCACTCGCACAAAATCTACTTTTCTCAATAATGTGGCGGCAGGTTCAGGATGGGAAGTGGTCGGAACGGGTGACTTTACCAAAGACGGCAAAACTGACATTCTTTGGCGCAATGGTAGCAGTGGGCAAAATCTTGTGTGGGAAATGGATGGTACCACTCGCACAAAATCTACTTTTATTGAGAGTGTGCCGAGTAGCTCAGGGTGGAAGATTGCTGGGGTGGGTGACTTCACCAATGATGGCAATGCGGATGTGCTTTGGTACAGTAGCTCGAATGGCAGTGTGGCGATATGGGGCATGAATGGCACCGCGCGCAGTAGCTTTGTCAATGTTGGCAGTGTCTCAACTTCAAGCGGTTGGAACGTCGTTTAAGCAACGTTACCGCTCCTAAGCTAATCGTCAAACTTGCAGGGTTTGAAAAGTTCGATGCCCTGTTCGGTGAAAATCCCTGCCTTGCTATCCATAACGCCCGTTGATGTATGGGGTAAACCTGGTCTTCAATTTGCTGTGCTGTTTCTGCTACCTTTGCCCCATATTCCAGCATCGCCCTTGCCGATTATGCCGAACGATCGCACCTTACCAGCATTGGCAAAGCTCTACAGCATCCCAGGCTCTAGCAAGTGGGGTAATAGCCGCAAGCTCAGGAAGGCTGAAAGACAAGCCATGTTGAGGGCGATTTGTGAATCGATTCCTACGGTGATCGCTGCCTGTAGTGTCTGCTACCCCTGGCTATTGCTGAGGGCTTCCTATTGCATCTAGAGCGGTCGTTGCTTACCAATATATTTGGTTTTCAGCTTGCCGTTCTCTTTTGAAGAGCTTTACCAGTATGGACTATGCAAACTGCCTTTTGCAGATTTGCACGTCTTCTTACCGCACTTGATTTTTTCATGCTGCCAAGTAACGCCTTTCACCTTGCTCCCTTGAATGCCGTTAGCACCCAACTAACCGCTTAAGCATTGACGCGATCGCAAAAAAGCTTACGGCAATTAATCAGCAAAGCTGATTGGACTAAATCCACTACTCAAAACCGCTGAAAGTACTGGAAACTCGTAGACTAATTGCTTGTTGCACAATTAATCGATGGGCTGTAACTGCTGATAGATAAAGTTTTTAAAATTAGTCCGAAGGATTGGACTAAACTTGGACTAATGCCCCTTTTTTGACCGTCTCAGAATTGAAGCGTTTGAGGGGAAAAGGTTCACAAGTTAACCTGATGAATCAAAATGAAATTGGTTCACATCGGCACCAAAATTTTACCCGATTGGTACAAGAGAATTGAAACAATCAAGGAAAGCACCGGGCAATTTGAAAGCGAGGTGCTCAGAGAAGCGGTCGCCTTTCATCTGAAAAAGTCGAAGGTGGTGATGGTGCGATCAGGATGTACTCGACCTGAAACAGCGCAAGACGCATAAGTATCGCCCGGTGACGCTAAATGCTACAGCCGTCACGTCCATTGTCATCTGATACCTATCTAGGACATCGTAATATCCAGCATTACAGTTCGCTACACAGAACTAGCCCCAGGGCGTTTTAAGGGCTTGTGGGATGATCAGTGACTATGTTGAAACAGCGTAAGCACCGCAGGTAATTAGGGAAAAAGCGGTCGATTGGGCTGTTGTCTCAATGCTGTGACAAGTGCTCGATTCAGTTGAGAAGCCTATCAATTCGATCAGCAGTACAGTATTCTTCTGTTATTACTGTCAAATGGCAATTCAATGGGACAGGTTATTGCCGTCTTCAATCAATCTGGAGGCGTTGGGAAAAGCACGTTAACCATGAATTTGGGCTATCACTTGGCGCAACGCAAAAAGAAAGTGCTGTTGATTGACATGGACCCACAAGCGAGCCTAACTGTTTTTATGGGGCTGGAACCCTCTGATCTGGACAAAACGATCTATGAATCTGTGATGGCATCGGAGCCTCTACCCATTCATACCGACCTTCATGGTGTCGATCTTGTGCCTGCCAACATCAATTTAAGTGGGGCAGAGTTAGAACTGGTAGTGGCAGATATGAGAGACTATCGGCTGAAAGAAGCGTTAAGTGCTGTTGTAGACAAATACAATTTTATTTTTATTGATTGCCCTCCTAGTCTTGGCATCTTGAGCTATATCAGTCTTGTCGCAGCAACTCATGTACTGATTCCCATTCAAACGCAGTATAAAGCTCTCAAAGGAACAGAGCTTCTTCTAAGTACGATCGCTCGTGTGCGATCGCGTGCCAACAAAACGTTAAGTGTTGCAGGTGTAGTGCCTACAATGCACGAAGGTAGAACTGTCCAAGGTGTGATGTCTTTGCAGTCCATTCAGGAACAGCTAGCTAAAATTGGGACTGTCTTTCCGACCATCCCCCGCTCTGTAAGCTTTGCTGATGCGTCCCAGGAACACGTACCGTTAGCACTTTACAGCCCTAAGCATCCAGCCGTGCCTTTGTTCAATCAGATTGCTCGTAGTCTAGAAAAAATGTCATGAGTGTAAGAAAGCGCACTAACCAGCCTTATCAAATCAAAGGGGTTGATGCTCTCTTTGGTGAAACAGCCCAGGCAGAAACAGAGGATCGCCATCTGGCAACGGCTGACATGGTTCCATCAGAGCAACAGCCACGCAGGTACTTCGATCCAGAGAAATTGAACCAGCTTGTTGAGTCAATCAAACAGCATGGCATTTTAGAACCGCTATTGGTGCGTCCTCTGAAATATGGCAAATATGAGATAGTTGCCGGAGAACGCCGTTATCGAGCGGCAACGATGCTCGGACTGACTGAAGTTCCTGTAGTCATTCGGAATTTTAACGATCAAGAAGCTCTACAAGTTGCCTTGATCGAAAACCTCCAACGGGAAGACCTGAATCCAATTGAGGAAACTGAGGGTATTTTAGAGTTGGTCGCACTCCGCTTGCAAAAGGATGTTGAGCACGTTATTACCTTGCTTAATCAAGCAGCCCATCCAGAACGCAATTCTGTGGATAACATTATCCACAAAGGAGAATGGCAAGTGCTCCAGAAGATTTTTGATACGGTTGGACGCTTTACCCCTGAAAGCTTCCGTACTAATCGTCTGCCTCTGTTAAATTTGCCAACTGACATTTTGAACACTTTAAGAGAAGGGAAGATTGCTTATACCAAAGCTAGGGCAATTGCACGGGTCAAAGATGAGGCTCAACGGCATGAGTTGCTTACAATGGCTATCCAGGAGGGCTTGTCGCTGGTTCAGATAAAAGAACGTATAGTAACCAGTGAGTAACCAGTGCCAAGATTGATAGTGCTGAAGCACCAATTGCATCTCTCAAAACTCGCTTTGAATCAGCATACAAGCGTGTCAAGAAGTCAAAGGTTTGGGATAGTCCCAAGAAGCAGAAAGCTTTGGAGAAGCTTCTGGAAACGTTAGAACAGCTTGTGGAACAAGATTAATTCAGCTTTTGAAAAGCGAGCAGAGAAGACTATCCAGAGAACAGCTTGTGGAACAAGATTAATTCAGCTTTTAAAGAGCCAGCAGAGAAGACTATCCAGAAGCAATAGACATAAATACTTCTACAATAAAAAACTTAATAAGTGCAAAATTTGACCGTACTTTGCTCAGTCAATGTATCCAGGTTCATAACCGGGTATGTTTAGCAATAGAACAATAAACATCCCCGAACTTGACCCATTGCAATGGATGGAACGGCAATGACTAAAAAGTCCTATTCAATTCGACCAATGAATCGTAAAGAGCTTCAGATTGCGATCGCGTGGGCAGCCGCAGAGGGATGGAATCCGGGGTTGCACGATGCTGAGTGTTTTTATACAGCCGATCCAAAGGGCTTTTGGATGGGTTTATTGGGGGATGAACCGATCGCTACCATCTCAGCCGTTAAATATGGCGACTCTTTTGGATTTGTCGGATTCTATATTGTCAAACCAGAGTATCGGGGGCAAGGCTATGGGATTCAACTCTGGAAGGCAGCACTAGATACATTATCAGGTCGAAATATTGGTCTAGACGGTGTGCTAGCTCAACAGGACAATTATCAGAAATCTGGATTTCAACTCGCCTATCGTAATATTCGCTACGAGGGTGTGAGTGGTAGTCAGTCAACGAATCATTTAGGAGTCGTTGAGTTATCCACCATTCCGTTTGAAATGATTGCAGTTTATGATCGATCATTTTTCCCAGGCGATCGCGTTCAGTTTCTGCGAGGTTGGCTTGATCAACCTGATAGTACTGCTTTGGGTATTGTGCAAAACAACACGCTGGTAGGGTACGGAGTGATAAGGCTCTGCCACACAGGTTACAAGATCGGTCCGTTGTTTGCGGATCAGCCATCTTTGGCAGAAGCGTTGTTTGTTGCCCTCCAGTCAACGGTAGCGGCAAGTACTCCCATTTACCTGGATGTTCCTGAAATCAATGTAGTGGCTGTCAACCTGGCTGAGAAGTATGAGATGAAGAGGGTGTTTGAGACCGCTCGGATGTATACTCAAGCCTGTCCTGAGTTACCCTACGATCGCCTGTTTGGTGTGACAACCTTTGAACTTGGATGATGAATCGCTGTCGCCTTAAAGGGTATATCTAGCTACCAACTTCTGAGCAGACTGGCAATGCTTTTCAACTAGCTTCGGTGGTGCTAGAACCTGAGCATTTTCCAGATGACGAGCAACCCAGAAACTAAACTCATTGAGCGATCACATAGAAATCGAACTCTTGGGAACAAAGCCACAGTTCTGCGGTCAGCATTACCAATGGATCAGTCGCTTTGCCATCGGAACCGAGTCATTCGGTTGCACGCAAGCCACGGTTGCATCACCAAGTTTTTACTTGAGCCTGTAGACAGCGCTCAAAAGAGCAAGGATTGCTTGCTGTTGCTAAATACGTGTAATTCATTAGTACTGCTCAATTTACGGGGTTTTATGTCTAACATTCATCTGTGGTCTTCAACAAATGCAGTACTGCTGGCATTGGGTATGACCTCAACTACTATTGCACCGCTCGTGGTTTCGGCTCCAGCTTTTGCTGCCAACTTTGCGGATACGCGCTCTCACTGGGCGCGACCCTTCATCGAAACGCTGGCCGAAAGACAAATTATTGCGGGCTTTCCCGATGGTACGTTCAAGCCCGATGCCCCAGTGACTCGCGCTCAGTTTGCGTCAATCGTCAAAAATGCGTTCAGTAACAGTTCAGTGCGCGTCTCGCGTGGCTTTGGCGACGTTCCCAGTTCATATTGGGCTGCAACGGCGATCGGCAAAGCGTATGAAACTGGCTTCATGAGCGGCTATCCGGATGGTGCTTTCAAACCAGAGCAGCAAATTCCCAAAGTGCAGGTATTGGTCGCCCTTTCCAGCGGCTTGAACTTCACGCCCACTCGCGCCGCTGATACAACTCTGGCTGCGTTTAGAGATAGCAGCGAAATCCCTGCCTATGGAAAAACTGGCGTTGCAGCAGCGGCAGAGCGAAATGTGGTAGTCAACTATCCTAACGTCAGCTTCCTCAACCCTAATGAAACGGCGACTCGTGCGGATGTTGCTGCATACATCTATCAGACCTTGGTAAATCAAGGCAAACTCGCACCGATCGCGACCAGTGAAGGGGCAAACAACTACATTGCCCGACTCGACGGCGCGGCACCTCTGCCAAACACGGGCAGCAACCCAACTCCAAACAACCCAAACGCGTTGAATCCACGTTACTTAGTACCACAAGGTACATCGGTTAACATCCGCTATCTCGGCTCGCAAAAAATTGTAGTGACTCCCGGTGAGACCATCAATAACCTGGCTCTACGAGTGGTCGATGACCTTAAAAATGCTCAGGGACAAGTTGTTATTCCCAAAGACAGCGACATTATGGGTCAACTGATCCCGGTTAGCAGCAATGGTCAAATTTTGGGCACGCAGTTTATTGCTCAACGGGTGATGATTGGCAATCAGTCGTATCCTTTTAGTGCGCGATCGCAGGTGGTCAGCGGACAACCCGTAAACCAAAACACACCCCCCGGCACGCTTAGAGATGTTGCCACTTCTGCCGCAACAAACGCCATCTTGGCAACTATCCTGGGTCAAAAAGTTAATCTGGGTACTATCTTGGCAGGGGTAACTGGCGCACAGCCCACCAACCAAACACAAACTCCCCCAAACCTGATCGTGATTGACCCATCCGCTGATCTCCGCTTGACAGTCAGCAACGATTTCTACACCAATCCATAATTGGCATCCGTGATCACGGCTTTTATCGGTTGAATTGAATACTTGAAACCCAACATTCATAGACGGTGTTGGGTTTTTCTTGTTTATTCAGCTTGCGAGGAGCAATCACGTATAGCAACTCAATAGTCCTCCTGCACGAATAGCAAAACGGTGTGTCAGCACACAAACCTTGTCGCCTTCGGTTAGGCAATCGTAAAGCTGGCTGATTTGGGAGATTGCTGGGGCGTTCAACTAGCGATCGCACGCTCCAAAACCACTATCGGGATAAAGCTTTTCAACTCCTCCACCAATTCAGGGGTATTTGCTTCGGACCACATCGCCCTAATGTCTGCGAAGGACTCTGGATTCATCCATTTTTGGAGTTCAGGGTCAGTGTTTTTAGGGATCTCACCCCTCTGATTTAATCCCTGATCTCCGGGGGGTGCGATCGCAGTTTTCCGCCGTTCAATGATTGCTAAAATCGCCTGTAGGTGGGGCTTATCAACCTCATACCTAAGGTTGTTCTTATTCCCGGCGCGCTTGGTTTTGATGCCGTGACGCGAGAGGATTTCCCCGATAATTTGCTGATCGCTCATTTTGTCGATGCAGCGAAATCTAAAGGCGATTCTAAATTCTTTTTGGTGGGCACGAATGAAGCTAGCGATCGCTTCAACGGTCTTGGGATCAATCGAGAGGATTTCTCCTGCTACAATGCGCCGAATTGCTACTGCTGCTACTGCTTGCTCCAGGAGCCACGTTTTAACCGCTATCGGGTTCCAATCTTGCGGGGTAGTCGCATTCTTGTTAATGGTTTTCGAGGTTACTTCTTCGGCTAAGCCAGGAACTAGCAACGCTTCAAGCGCTTTGATCTCAGCCTTGGTACGACCCTTGCGATCGAACTTCACATCCAATGCTTTTACGTTTTCCAGTCGATAGAACTCACCCATGTAGAACTTTTCAAGGCTAAGAATTTGTTCAGGGGTCAGGGATTCTGTTGCATCTGCAAGCTTGTCGGCTTCTTCTTTGGTGATGGTTTCAGCATTTTCTACAGCTAAACAATACCGAGCGCTGACCGCTTCACTGGCTTCTTTAACTATCCCCGAAACGTTGGGAAGATTCTCAGTTGGGGCAATGACGCGGATCTTTTTCCCTTCCTTCTTCAGTAAAGCGATTAGTGTTTCCCGCAGGTTCACCATGCCCCGGTTGCGACGAACTTCGATCGCCGCCAACATTTTCAGGTTTTGACTTTGCCAGTCCAGCCGATCCACATCGACCTGTGTTTCTGGAGTCAGGGAATTTTTGACCAGCCGCGCCGCCGTCGTGTTCAGTTGCTTGAGTTCTTTCAGAAATGTTGCAACGCCTTGAGCTTTGCTCAGTTTGCTATAGGCACTCCCTCGATTAGCAATCCAAAAGAAGCGGGGTATATCACTGTCTCGGATGCGATCAGGGGCTTGGGCGATGGCATGAGCAGAGATTGAGCAGCCCTGATAGAATCCCCAGAAGCTATCAATTAAATCAGTGTGATGCTCGAAACTGAAGCCCTGGACTACTGACGGCGACGAGATGATATAGCGAATCCCTTGAAGAATCAGACTGGGCAGATCCTTGCCTTTGCTGCTCAATAGACTGGCTTGGGCTTCTCCACCGATGGTATCGCCATTAATCACCAAGCACTTATTCCGCCCTAGAATCTCTGCAAATGTTTCAGTGAGCGCTTTTGAGTCAGCATTAATGTAAAGAACCTTGCCTTCAGACGTTTGCATATCGCGGTCTAGCAGCATCGCGATCGCTGCATTCTTGGTCCCATCAATAATGAAGGCATCGTATGTCAATGCTTTACGCTCAGACCGAACTAGATAAGCCCTTTCGCCGCGAATCGACTCGATATACTCCAGCGCTTCTTCTGATAGGTCAGCGTCCGCAATCAGCACCAAATCGGCTTCTTTGATGCGACGGCTAAACTCAGCCAAAAGCAAAGACCGGATGCTGTCTTTGTTGCAGAGTTTTGAACTCAACAAAAACTCTAGCAGCGCCGAGATTTCATCGGTAATGTTTCAAACTTGTTGTTTTCGATAATAAAGATTACCTTGATAAAAGACTCAAAGATTGCGGAGACTCAAGCATGGTTTTAGAGCCGATTGACTGCCCTCAATGTGATGGAGTCGAAGTGATCAAACACGGCACCACTCCAGACGGCAAACAGCGCTATTTTTGTCAAAACACCCAGTGCCATCGGCGCACCTTTATTTTGCGGTATGAGTATCAAGGATATGTGCCGGAAGTCAAGCAACAAATTAGCGATATGGCGATCAATGGTAGCGGCATCCGAGATACTGCCCGTGTGCTTCATATTAGTCCGACTACCGTGATTAAGGAGTTAAAAAAAAGAGTGTCAACTCAAAGCGGTGAATGAAGCTAAACTCGCCCAACTAGAACCTACTCAAAGCATCGTCAAGCTCTGCTAGTGGGAGGATACAGAAGCAGAAGCCGATGAAATGTGGAGTTTTGTTGAGTCTAAAGCACAACAACGATGGCTGTGGCACGCCATTGACCATGCTAGTGGCACAGTATTGGCTTATGTCTTAGCATCGCATCAAGATGAGGCGTTTATCCAACTGAAAATCTTGTTAGAACCATTCGGGATTATGCAGTTTTACACCGATGGTTGGGGAGCTTATGAAAGACACCTCGATCCAAGTCTTCACACCGTTGGTAAACGTAATACTCAGAAGATTGAGCGCAAGCCTTTAACCTGACGGACTCGAATTAAACGCTTAGCTCGCAAAACCATTTGCTTTTCCAAGTCCGTTGTGATGCATGACATTGTGATTGGACTGTTCCTTAACCGTTATGAGTTTGCAGCAATTCCAAATTCAAAACTTTGACAACTCGCTGAATCAGACTGGAGGATAAGGAAACACCTCGTGGGAGCACGGTGATGGAATCATTGCCTTTAAGTTTTGGGGTGTTGTTAGGCTATCTGCATCAAGCCATCAGTCGGATTGAAGACCCAAGGCAAGCGAGTAACGGCACCCGCTACAGCGTGAGTGACGCAATCTTGGCAGCGTTTAGCGTGTTTTTCATGCAGTGCGAGTCTTTCCTGGAGCACCAACGGCAAATGCAGAGTCGGCAGGGCAAGGATAACGCTCAAACATTGTTTGGGTTAGCTCAAATTCCGAGTACACCGCAAATCCGCAATATTTTGGATCACCTGGCTGCACCTGTCCTAACGGGTGTGTTTGAGCAGGTGTATCGAGGTTTGAGGCAAGGGGGATACTTGCAGGCATACCACTGCTTGGGAGGGCATTTGTTAGTCACCTTAGACGGGACGCAATATTTCAGTTCGCAGAAAATTCAGTGTCAGCAGTGTTCAACTCGAACGCATAAAAATGGGCGTGTGACCTATTTTCATAGCGCGATTCTACCCGTGATTGTCGCTCCTGGTCAGTCGCAGGTGATTGCCTTAGCCCCCGAATTTATCAGTCCGCAAGATGGGTCTGTGAAACAAGACTGCGAAGTGGTGGCGGCTAAACGCTGGATGCAGACCCATGCGGGGCAATTTGCCCAACACCCAATAACGCTGCTTGGGGATGACCTCTATAGTCGTCAACCGATGGTTCAGCAGTGTATAGAGCTTGGCATAAACTTCATTTTTACCGCTCTACCCGACTCTCACCCTGCCCTGTACGAGCGCTTGCACGTGCTTGAGGTTTTGGGGGCGCTCGAGACCCTAGAAATCCGGCAATGCCACCAGCGCACTCCAGCGATTTATCACTACCGCTATGCCAATCTCGTGCCGATTCGGGACACTCAACCCGCCTTGCTGGTCAATTGGTGCGAACTGGTCGTTACCCGGGAACACGACGCTCAGGTGCTCTACCACAATGCCTTCATCACCCACCATCGCTTGGGTCATACCACCGTTGCCTCAGTGGTCGCTGCTGGTAGAAGTCGGTGGAAGACCGAAAACGAAAATCACAATGTCCTCAAAACCAAGGGGTACCATCTCGAACACAACTTTGGGCATGGGCAACAGCATTTAGCCAACTTTTTGCTCACGCTCAATCTCCTGGCTTTCCTGTTCCATACAGTGCTTCATCTAGTGGACACGTCTTATCAGAAAATTCGCCACCAACGGGGCACTCGCAAGGGTTTCTTTCAAGACATCCTCAGCCTGACTAAGTATTTGCTATTCAATAGTTGGCAGCATCTAATTGACTTTATGCTCTCCGATGCAGACCCCTCTCCTATCACTGATTCCTCTTAAATTTTTGAATTTGGAATTGCTGATGAGTTTGGCTTACCTATCTAACCTGAAACAACAACTCTAGAACACGACCATATCGTGATCGCGGCAAACATCAATGTTTTATGAAACTGTTTTGTCATCATTAGTTTTCACTACATCAATGAATGTTGCTTTTTGCAAACCTGCGAGACAGGCGATCGCCCCTCATCTTTTTCTTGTGAAGGGCGATTGTGCTATCGGCACTGGTTGAACGATTAACTATTAACGACAGCTAGAGGCGGCTGTGCGACCATCCATAACCTGTACTTTAGCGACAGGTTGCTTGCCTCCCCAACCGTAGTAACTATTGCTAAGCCCAGCGGCGGTCATATCACTATCGGTTACGCCTTGAGGTTTGCTAAACCTATAGTCACCGTCCCTATCTGGACCAGACGTTGCTCGAATATCTCGATACATCAGGCGATCCATGCAGTCTCCCATGCCATTGTTACTGCTGCTGTTATTGCCAGGAAGCACAATGATAGGAGAGGTTTGCTGGGGTTTATTGCCATAGCCAGCAGGCGAAGGAGGACACCCAAACGGAGTGCATGGACTTGCACCAGGATTTGGGCACCCAAACGGATTACAAGAACCCGCACCCGGTTGAGAACAGCCAAACGGATTACAAGATTGTGCAACGCTTGGTTGAATGTCTGCACCAAACGACAAGCCAGTACCGAGAATTCCCACCGTAAGTATCATTGCCATCTTAGATAGAGTCTTCATCGCCATATCCTGTGTAAATTAGTTGTTAATGACTGACACTGAATACAGTGCTACAAGTACAATTTTTTGAATTCAGCTATCTGGATGGCTTTAAAGACCCGCAGGCTTGAGGACCGTTAAAGAACACGCAATCATCGTAGGTTTCTCTCTCAGAATGATCCCCCATCATTTTGCCCATCGTTTCTAGAAGGTTGGGAAGTGCTTGCAGTGTCTCCCGTTGCAATTGACCTTGAGTTGCAGTGTCACAGTTTTGACCCCGGACAATCGTTTCACCGCTCCTAATGTCAGAATTGCCTTCATTGATTTTGATCCCTCCCAAAGTATTGCTACCAAGGGAAACATCATTACACTGGAGCGGAGAAGCGGATGGGGTTGCATTTGACTGTGCTAGTGCAGACTCAATGTGCAGACTGGGAAATAGCAAAACAGATGCCAGCATTGTGCTGAGGACATTGAACACTTTGAAAGTTTTTGGGCGATCGCATAGAGTTCTCATAGAGATTGACCTTAATAGAGTGCGGTTGAAGATGAGCTAAGTTTGAAAACAATAGGGACAAGCCGCGAACTGATTCTCTAAAAATCCTTGAAGAAGTTATCCATACTGTCTTGCCGTTTCTTGTCCTCTTCAGCGCGTACTCTCCGCTCTTCCAGTCGCTGGCGATTATTGTTCGCGTTGTCACAGTTTTTACCTCGAACAACTCTGGTTGCAGCTTTCTTGTCAATCTCCTGAGTGCTTCTGTCTGTTAGATTTGTTTGGGTTCCTGCGTCAGTTTTTTCTACCGAATCTCCAGTACCCGTGGATAGAAAGGTCGTTTGACTCCCATTTCCCGATCGCGAGTCGATGTTATTTTGATTCCTTGTCTTTTGGGCTTCGTTGGTATCCACACCAAGTGAAGTATCGTTGCACTCGAAATCATCGGCAAAGGCAGGTCGAGTATTAGCCTCAAAGAGGATCAATGAACCAAGGAGTGAGCTACCAAAGAGTAAACAAGCACTGAACAGAAAAGTTGGTGAATTGACGCACTTAGATTTCATATAGTAAGTTTTAACCTCAAATACCTGAACGCAATTGACCCAAATGCCCCTCAGAGAGGGTTGCACTTAGCATTTACCTTTCAAACAACCTAACTTTCTGAGATGAGGTTTGGCGGTCGGTAAAAAGTCAGGAAAAAGTCAGATTTTTCCTGAGAGAGACTGGTAAATGAAGGGTATGTTTATAGGACAGAATAGCGAGGACAGTAGCGATGCAGGTTGAGGAGGCATTGACGGCGGTTGAGCAGATGAGCGATCGCGGCTGCCTCAGCAAAATTGAGCAGATCGTGTTCCGGCACTGTTGGGAAGGGCGATCGTACCTACAAATAGCTCAAACCTCCGGCTATGATCCAGGCTATATCAAAGACACGGGCTATCGCCTCTGGCAAAGGCTTTCAGAAGTCTGTGGCGAGAAAGTGACTAAGCAGAATTTTAAGGGGGTGCTGCGACGAGCGGCACAATTAGGGGATAGGGCAGCGGGGGCAGCGGATAGAAAAGACCAAACTCGAACCTCCACCATTCCTCGGCACGACTGGGGAGACGCGATCGATGTGTCCATTTTTTATGGACGAGATCAGGAACTTATGACCCTGCAAACCTGGATCGTTCAAGATCGCTGCCGTTTGGTAACGCTGCTGGGCATGGGCGGCATGGGCAAAACATCGCTCTCGGTGAAAGTGGCAGAGCAGGTTTCAGGGGTCAGGGGTCAGGGGTCAGGAGAAAACAATCTGGCACCCGACACTGTTCGGCTGAGCGCTCACGTCGAAGCCCGACACCTGACACCTTTTAACTTTGTCATCTGGCGATCGCTCAGAGATGCGCCGCCGATTGATGAACTGTTGATTACATTGATTCAGTTTCTGGCTGAACAGCAAGATAGTGATTTGCCAGATAGTATTGGCGGCAAGCTTTCTCGCTTGATTGAGTTGCTGAAGCGATCTCGCTGTTTGATCATTCTCGATAACTTTGAAACGGTGCTGCAAGGTGGCAAACGGGCTGGAACTTACCGGAAAGGCTACGAGATGTATGGCGAATTGCTGAAGCGGGTGGGAGAGATTGCCCATCAGAGTTGTCTGGTTTTGACTAGCCGCGAGAAGCCCCAAGAAGTGGGCACGATGGAAGGCGATCGCTTGCCCGTCAGGACTTTGCCCTTGAGTGGGTTGGATGTGGCGGCGGGGAACTATATTCTGGATGCCAAAGGCTTGTACGGTGCATTAGACGATCTGGAACAGTTGGTTACTCACTATCGCGGTAATCCATTAGCGCTGAAAATGGCAGCGACTTCAATTCAGGATTTGTTTGCAGGCGATATTGCCCAGTTTCTAGATCAAGGAACCGCCGCCTTTAATGGCATTGGCAACTTGCTTCAGCAGCAGTGCGATCGCCTATCACCGCTAGAGCAAGCGATTATGAACTGGCTGGCGATTAACCGCGAACCCATGAAGATCGCCGACCTTCAGGCAGATTTAGTGACTAAACTCCCCCAGCCTAAGCTGATGGAAGTGTTGGAATCCTTGCGCTGGCGGAGTTTGATTGAAAGCAGCGCGATCGGTTTCACTCAGCAACCAGTAGTGATGGAATCGGTGACGGAATCATTGATTGAGCAAATGGCAAATGAGATTGTGGCAGAACAACCACAAGTATTTCTCAGCCATGCCCTGATCAAAGCTCAGGTAAAAGACTACATCCGCGACAGTCAAACTCGGGTGATTTTGCAACCGCTGTGCGATCGCTTGCTAACTCAGCTCGGCTCACCCAAACAACTGGAACATAAACTGAACCGCCTGCTGATACACCTGCGAGCCAATTTCCACCAACCTGGTGTCTATCAATCCAATTATGGCGCGGGCAACTTGGTCAATCTGTTCCGCCACCTCGAAACCGATCTAACGGGCTACGACTTCTCTGGCTTGAGCATTCGTCAAGCCTATCTGCAAGATGTCAATCTGCATCAAGTCAATTTTACCGAAGCTGAATTTGTTAATTGTGCCTTCGCCTCGACGTTTGGCGGAGTCACGTCGGTTGCTTTCAGCCCCAATGGACAACAACTGGCAACCAGTGATACCAACGGCGTGATTCAGATTAGTCGCGTCATCGATGGCACGCAGTTGGCAGTTTGCACAGGACACAACAGTTGGGTTTGGAGTGTAACCTACAGTCCTTCGCAGCCGATTCTCGCCAGTGGTGGTCAAGATCATCAGGTGCGGCTGTGGGATAGCCACACGGGGCAATGCCTCAAGCTGCTGGAAGGGCACACGGGGATCGTCACTTCTGTTGCCTTTAGTTCCGATGGTCAGTGGCTTGCCAGCACTAGCGGCGATCAAACTATTCGGCTGTGGAACATTGCTACTGGACAGTGTGTGCAAACGCTCCAAGGGCACGCCGCCTGCGTTTGGAGCGCGGTGTTTCATCCCGATGGTAAAACCCTATTCAGTGCCGGGGAAGATAATGTTATCCGGGTTTGGAATCTAGAAAATGGACAGTGTATGAAAACGCTGACAGGTCATCAGCATTGGGTCAGGGCGATCGCGATCAGCCCCAATGGACACCAACTCGTCAGCGGCAGTTTTGATCAAACGGTGAAACTTTGGGATGTGGCGACAGGCATCTGTTTAGCCACCCTGACCGGACACCATAAACCTGTGACCTCTGTTGCCTTTAGCGCCGATGGCAAAACCTTAGCCAGCAGCAGCTATGACTACACCGTTAAACTGTGGAGCCTCGACGATCAGCAGTGCTTGCAGACCCTCCAAAAACATACAAACTTTGTTTGGGCTGTGGCATTTCATCCCACCCAACCGCTGCTTGCCAGTGGAGGGGAAGACTATACCACCCGCCTGTGGGATCTGCGAACCGGACAATGCACCAAAACGTTGCAAGGGCACAGCAACTCGATTTATACGATTTGCTTGGCACCGGGCGGGAATGCTCTCAGTCCTAGCTATCAACTGCTTGCCAGTGGGCATGAAGACCAAACTATTAAGCTCTGGGATTGTAATCAGCAAACCCTGAGTGCAGAGTCGAACCCTCAGCCATTTCGGGTATTGCGCGGACATGCCGGACGGATTTTCTCGATCGCCTTTGCGCCTCAACCCGATGGAAATCATTCCGCCGAGCGGATGCTTGCTAGTGGCAGCGGCGATCGTACGATCAAACTTTGGAATTCTAATACAGGGCAGTGCTTGCGAACGCTGCATGGTCATACCAGTTGGGTTTGGGCGATCGCCTTTCATCCCGATGGCAACCAGCTTGCCAGTGCCAGTTATGACCACACCATCAAACTCTGGGATGTGGATACGGGCGACTGCTTAAACACCCTCAAAGACCACACCAGTTCTGTCCTATCCGTTGCCTTCAGCCCCAATGGACACTGGCTGCTCAGCGGCGGCTATGATCAAACCATTAAACTGTGGCATCTTAAAACGGGGCAATGCCTGCACACGCTACAGGCTCATCTAAATCGGGTTTGGGTGGTGGCGTTTAGCCCTGATAGTCATTACTTCGCAACGGGCGGGGATGATTGCACCGTTAAACTTTGGAATGTTGATACAGTCAAGTGTGTTCAAACCTTTTCAGGGCACACTGGTCAAATCCTCTCACTTCTTTTCAGTGCCGATGGTAAAACCTTGACTAGCAGCAGCGCGGATAAAACAATTCGCATCTGGAATATCGAAATGGGGGATTGTACGGCATTGCTTCAAGCACACCAAAACTGGGTCTGGTCACTCGTTCAAACTTCAAATAATGCAGTGCTCTTGAGTGGCAGCCAGGATGAGACCATTCAGGCTTGGAGCCTTGATGGAACTCACCTCAAGACTCTGCGCTGCCCCCGTCCCTATGAAAATATGATGATTGCCAATACGATCGGGCTGACCGAAGCGCAAAAAGTAATGTTGAAAGCGTTGGGTGCGATCGATGAAACAAAATACTGCTAGGATTTAGATACTAGTCTGGGTGACTAGCGCAATGGTAGCGCATCGGACTCTTAATCCGTTGGTTCTGGGTTCGAGTCCCAGGTCACCCATTGTTTGCATGAAAACAAATTTTCTAAAACGCCTATTCTTAGGGTTTTCCAGAACTGTTAATATTTATCTACATACCCCTAATTAGGACTAATAGGGACTAATACACCCCTATTTTTTAGGCTCATTTTAGGAGCAGATTGAGAAGAATGCTACCCCATACTCAAAGGTGCTTTTAACCGTGAGTGTTGGACAAAATTGGGAATACGAAAAAAGCCATCTGCTCTAGTTGAGGGCTTGTGTGGCTCTGGATATGATATTCCCATGAATTTCTTTCTACTTTTCATGCTGTTGTTTTTTGCAGTGGCAGCAGTTATGGTTCATCTGCTGATTCACGAAGTTTATTAGCCCGGCAACCGGAGAGGCTACAGGATTAGAGGCAAAATCGGTAGAATCAGGCTATGAACAAACCAGAT
The DNA here is from genome assembly GCF_056784215.1 of Leptolyngbya sp. CALU 1928. NCBI lineage: Bacteria > Bacillati > Cyanobacteriota > Cyanophyceae > Leptolyngbyales > Leptolyngbyaceae > Leptolyngbya > Leptolyngbya sp. CALU 1928. The sequence continues at coordinate 1,197,629 of NZ_JBXBCE010000001.1, forward strand.
GCCCACTGACTCAATCTCAGCAACCAAGACTACCTCCGCCAACAATCGATAGGTCTATGAGCAAGACTCTATGCGAGTGAAAGCTTTGGCTCAAGATTTTAGGGTTATCTGCCGCTGCTCAACTTAGCCGTTAAAAGAAATAATCGATCCCAATTAGTCAAGGGCAAGTATACTGAACTCGTTCAAGACTCAGAAGGGTACAAATCGGTGGCATACTCACAAAAGCAAGCACCTGTCCAAACCGATGAAGCAGACTTCGACGTTCTGCTTGATCCCGGATTGATCCGCTCTGCCCGCAGTATTTATACAACCTATTACGAAGTGCATCCCGAACTGATTCAGCGTCCTTTAGGGGTGGCGATCGATCGCTTTACCTATCGCGGCAAGCTCATATTTTCTGGCAAGCCAATTCTGCTTCCCCAAGAATGCTTCGTTCCTTTCAGCCAAATTGAATCTGATTTGTATTCATGAAAAGTTTGTATTCATGAAAAGTGAGCAACGTGCCTAGAATTAGACCTAAATTGAGCGTGTTACGCTTGTAGAAATAGGTGCGGTATAAGGTGTTCATAGTTCCTACGTCAGAACAGAAAACACAGTGCTTCAATCTATGTGTCTGGTTTGGCAAGCACTACCTGTCTATAAGTGTAGAAGTGTGGATGAGCGAACAGGTAATGTTTTCTTTCTGGCAGGCGAGAAAAATATCACCAAGATTTATCCCAACGGTAAATGGAGGGATGTAGGATGAGTAAGCCTGACTTTAAAGTGATGAGCCACAAGGATCTCCACGGCTATGTTCTGACTCATCGAGACGATCAAGAAGCTTTTTATGCCTTTGTAGACAAGCTTCACTGTAGACAAGCTTCACACAGAGGCTACTTGGATCGAAATGCCGCCATTGCAATCTGTGAAAGATCTGGAGAATTATCCAAAATTTATTGAGCATCTCCGCAAAAGTTCTGAGCCACACGACAAAGCGAGCTAATAATTCAGTGCCATCCGAGTGATACCTTTCCTATGGATTTTTTGGCTAGTCTGCTGATGTATGGTCTGGTGTTTTTTTGGGGAGCGGCGATCGGTAGTTTTTTGAGCGTTGTGATTCATCGGGTGCCTGCGGAGCAATCAATTTGGCTGCCGCCCTCCCATTGTCCTCAGTGTGGACATCGGCTTAAGCCTTGGGAAAATCTACCGATCGCAGGCTGGCTCAGCCTAAAAGGACGTTGTTCTAACTGTAAAACACCGATTCCAATTCGCTATCCTTTGCTAGAAGCGGTGTGCGGCACGGTTTTCTTACTGGTTTTTCTCGCGTTTGGGGTGACCTGGCAAACCTTGGGCTACTGGCTGTTTTTTAGCTGGCTGCTGGCGTTAGCGCTGATTGACATCGACACGATGACGTTGCCTAATCCTCTGACTCAATCTGGACTGATTGCCGGACTGTCATTCCGCGCTGTGGTTGGGTTCTCCACCGCCGGAGCCTTTGCAGAAGCAGCGCAAGCCTTGATGGAAGGAGTTGTGGGCGCAGTGTTGGGACTGTGGCTGCTAGATTTGATTGCGATCGCGGGTTCCTATGCCCTCGGTCAAGCCGCAATGGGCAGCGGCGATTCTAAGTTGGCTGCTTTGATGGGCGCTTGGCTCGGATGGCAAAATTTGCTGCTAGGCGGATTCTTAGCGTGTTTGGTCGGCGCGATCGCAGGTGGAATCGGCATGGCGCTGGGCCTGCTCAACCGCCGACAGCCCTTCCCTTTCGGTCCCTTTCTAGCGCTAGGTGGCTTTATTGCGGCAATTTGGGGCAAGGAGATCGTTTCCCTCTACCTACAACTCTTTTTGCCAACGCCATAGAAACTGTGGTGCGTCCATTAAGCCGCTCGTCAATCAAGTTGCAATTTGAATAGCAAATGGCTCATCCAGTTCCCTAACGTCAGGGTCTAGATTAACTACGCTGGCGATCGCGTCCCATATCGCGAATTACCTTGCTACCCCTCAACCACCGAGCTAGTCCTCTATTTTCAAAGCAGGTCTAATGACTCGCCTAACTCATACTCATGCAACGGCTTATGGAAGAAAACATCAGTCTTTCTTATGATTTATTCGCTAAGGTATTAGTATTTATTTATTTTGATAATAGGCTCAACCAATCGGGTCTATCTCTAGGGCGTAGCCAGAGGTTTATATAAGTTTTAAGGTTATTGGCAAGGCGTGAGTAATCGATCAGCTTAAACGAGGTATGTGAATGTCTGGTCCTTCGTCGAAGTATTCGGAGACTGTTGAAGTGCGAGAACATGAAAGTCCGCCTCCAACCTATGGGGCGCGATCGCCCTCCAGTTCAAAATCATCGACTAATCGGTGGTTGGCGATCGGTGGGCTTTTACTCTTACTGCTGGGCTTAGGATTTGGCTGGCGCTGGTGGCAGGCGAGCCAAGCCGCAGGGCAGCAGGGGGCAGGAGCAGGAGGTCCTCAAGGCATTCCGGTGAAGCTAGACACGACTCAAACGACCACTGTGAAGGAATCTTCTGAGTATGTTGGCTCCTTAGAATCTTTGCAGTCGGTGATGATTAAGCCGGAAATTACCGGGCGGGTCAGCGGAATTTTGGTGAAACCGGGCGATCGCGTCCAGGCGGGAACGCCCCTGATCCAACTGAAGCCCGATAAGCGAGAAGCTGAGGTTGCGGGTGGGTTAGCAGCCGTCAATTCTGCCCGTGCCATTCGATCGAGCGCGGTTTCTGAACTTCAGGCGACCCAGGCAGACCGGATTGCCAAGCAAGCAGAAGTAGACTTGCAAAATCAGAACTATCGGCGCATTGCGGCGCTCGTCAGAGAAGGCGCATTGGCAAAACAGCAGTTGGATATTGTGGGACGCGATCGCGCCAGAGCAATTTCAGAACTGAGGGCGATCGACCAGCGCATTCAATCTGCTAAAGCCAGCATTGCCGAGTCGGAATCGGGGCTGCAACAGGCACAGGCAAATGCCAATCTCACCACCGCCCAACTACAAGATGCGACCATTAACGCCCCATTTGCTGGCGTAGTGGGCGATATTCCCGTGCGTTTGGGACAAATTGTTGAGGTTCAAGACACACTGACAACCGTGACCAAAAACGAATCCCTGGATCTGAACTTGTCTATTCCTCTGGAACAATCCTATGAACTACGAACGGGGCTGCCAGTGGAGCTAACCGACGGCAAAGGAACGGCTCTCAGCAGAGGAAAAATTAGTTTTGTTTCACCCCAGTCTGATAGCCGTTCTCAAAGCGTTTTAGTCAAGGCAACCTTTGATAATTCCGCAGGCAAATTACGAGATGGGCAGTTTGCGCGTGCCAGAGTGGTATGGCGATCGATCCCCGGAATTCTGGTTCCCGCCTCCGCTATTTCTCGTTTGGGAGGAGAAAACTTCGTCTTTATCGCCCAACCCCCCGATGACACCTGCAAAGAAACTCTCAGCAAAGCGGCTCAAGCCGGCCCACCCGGCGCGCCTAAAGGCAACCTACCTGCCCTTGTTGCCCGTCAGCGGCTCGTCAAACTAGGCAGTATCCAAGGCAATAGCTACAACGTCCTAACCGGACTCAAACCGGGCGAAAACATCGTCGTCTCTGGCATTTTAAACCTGTCAGAATGTAGCGCGATCGCGGAAGCGCCGAAATAGGTTTCAGGTGCCATGGGGCAGAGGGCAGAGAACAAACCGAAACCTGCTTCCTAAAACCCAAAAACCGAAACCTGCTTCCTAAAACCCGAAACCTTGCCCTTCCCCTCTTGCCTGAAACCCGAAACCTGAAACCTAGCACCTACACCCATGGCAGACTTTTTTATTAAGCGACCGGTTTTCAGCATTGTCTGTGCGGTAATTATCTTGATGATTGGGGCAATCTCCATACCAGGATTAGCCGTCGATCAGTTTCCCGATATCAGCCCGATTCAAGTGCAGGTAAGTGCCAACTATCCCGGAGCCAGTGCCGAAGTGGTTGAAAGTGCGGTGACCACCATTTTGGAACGGCAAATCAACGGGGTGGAAGGGCTGCGCTACATGAGTTCCACCAGCAGTAATGATGGTTCCAGCACCATCACTGCGACGTTTGAATCGACTCGCGACAAAGACATTGCAGCGGTGGATGTGCAAAATCGCATCTCCTCAGTCCAGTCTCAATTACCTGACACGGTTCAGCAAACCGGGGTGAGGGTGAGTAAGCAGTCGAATAACATTTTGCTGGCGATCGGGCTTTACACCGATAACAATGAATACACCAACCTCTTTTTAAGTAACTATGCCGATCTGTATATTGGGGATGCCCTAAAGCGGATTGAGGGAGTCAGCGAAGCCAGAATTTTTGGCGAACGGCGCTATTCCATGCGGCTATGGCTCGATCCAGAACGATTGGCATCCCGTGGTTTGGTGGTGCAGGATGTGGTTGCGGCTTTACGGGAACAGAATTTGCAAGTAGGGGCAGGACGAGTTGGACAATCTCCCTCATCCAAGGAGCAGTTGTATCAAATTGATCTCCAGGCAGTGGGACGGTTGAAAGATGCTTCTGAATTTGAAGATGTTGTGATCAAGGCGGACGCAGATAGCCGAACCCTGATCAAGCTACGCGATGTGGGACGAGCAGAACTGGGGGCTGAAAACTACAGCAGCTTTTTGAGGTTTCGCGGCAAAGATGCGGTGGGGTTAGGCGTATTTCCATCTCCTGGCAGCAACGCGCTTGAGGTAGCGGAAGGAGTCAAGCAGGAAATTGAGAAACTGTCGAGGTCGTTTCCTCCTGGCATGAAGTATCAAGTGGCGTTTGACACGACGCTCTATGTGGAGGAATCGTTGGCAGAAGTCCAGAAAACGCTGCTGGAGGCAATCGTTCTGGTCGTGCTGGTGATCTTTGTCTTTTTGCAAGATTGGCGCACTACGCTGATTCCAACGATTACGATTCCACTGTCACTGATTGGCACCTTTGGATTTGTTAAAGCGTTTGGCTTTTCGATCAATAGCCTGACTCTGTTTGGTTTAACCTTGGCAACCGGGCTGGTGGTGGATGATGCGATCGTCGTTGTAGAAAATATTAGTCGTCTGATTCAAACGAAGGGGATGCACCCTAAGGAGGCAGCTTCTGAATCGATGCGCGAACTGTCGGGGGCAGTTGTGGCTACGTCGCTGGTGTTGATGGCGGTATTTGTGCCGGTCGCATTTTTTCCAGGGACTACGGGCGCACTCTATAAGCAGTTTGCCTTGACGATCGCGTTCTCTATTTTCATTTCCACCTTTCTGGCGCTTACCCTCACGCCTGCACTGGGGGCAATCCTCCTCCGTCCGGGGCAACGTCCGCCCCGATTTCTTGCCTGGTTTTTTAACTGGTTTAATCGGATGTTCGATCGCGTCCGGGAAGGCTACAGAGGGGTTTTGGACTGGTTAGTTCACTTCAAAATGGTGGTAATTGGGCTGTTTGTGGTGCTGCTGGGTGCCACTGCCTGGTTATATACGCAGGTTCCCCAAGCCTTTTTACCCGAAGAAGATCAGGGCTATTTCATCACGATTATCCAAGCACCAGAGGGCGTTTCACTCAACTACACCGATAAAGTAATTGCTCAGGTCGAAAAGATTTTGCTGGATCAGAAAGAGTTCCCTGAAGTAGTGGGCACTTTTGCGATCGGCGGGTTTAGTTTTAGCGGCAACACCGCCAACACTGGCGCAATTTTCACCACACTCAAACCGTGGAAGGAGCGTAAAAAACCAGACCAGTCCGCCCAAGCCATTATTGGCAAAGTGTTTGGGAAGGTAAGTACGATTACAGAGGCGCGGGTGTTGCCCGTCAATCCACCTCCCATTCGAGGGGTAGGTAGTTTTGGTGGCTTTCAATTTCAAGTACAGGATCGGCGCGGCAGTGCAGAGATCCAAGATTTGCTCAAGTCAGCCCAGCAGTTAATTGGACAAGCAAACGCGCCTGGAACAGGTCTACAGCAAGTATTTACCCAGTTTGCTGCCAGTACACCTCAGTTTCAAGTGGATGTGAACCGAGATTTGGCAAAAACCCTGGGAATTCCAGTGGACAACATTTTTAATACTTTGCAGACGGCGCTGGGTTCTCAGTATATCAATGACTTTAATTTGGGGCAGCGCAGCTACCGAGTGTATGTGCAGGCAGACGAAGCGTTTCGAGCGAATCCAGGGAATATTGGCAGTTTGTATGTGCGATCGGGGGCAGGCGACATGGTGCCCTTAAGCAATTTGGTGACAGTGACCCCGACGACTGGCGCACAAACGATTACCCATTTCAACCTGTTTCGGGCGATCGAAATCTCCGGCGGTTCTGCACCCGGTGTCAGTTCAGGGGATGGCATTAAAGCCATGGAAACCTTAGCGCAGCAAACGCTGCCCCCTGGTTTTGGCTACGAGTGGGCAGGAACCGCACTAGAAGAAGTGCAATCGGGCAGCTTGGCTCCGATTATCTTTGGCTTGGGACTGGTGTTTGTGTTTTTGGTTCTAGCCGCCCAGTATGAAAACTTTATCGATCCAATGATCATTATGTTGGCGGTGCCGCTGGCAATTTTAGGAGCGCTGTCTGCCCAATCCTTGCGGGGCTTGTCGAATGATGTGTATTGTCAGATAGGGTTGGTAATGCTGATTGGGATGGCAAGTAAAAACTCGATCTTGATTGTGGAGTTCGCCAACCAACTGCGAGAACAGGGATTGTCGGTGACCAAAGCCGTGATCGAAGCGTCTCAAGATCGCTTACGCCCGATTTTGATGACTTCCTTTGCGTCGTTGTTGGGCTTTTATCCCTTGACGGTGGCAACCGGGGCAGGGGCACCTAGCCGAGTTTCTTTGGGAACGGCGGTCTTTGGCGGTTTGTTTGTAGCAACCTTCCTCAGCCTGTTTGTGGTGCCCGTTCTCTATATTGTGATCACTGGATTCAGCGATCGCGTTACCAAACGCCCTCACCCACCTGACTCTGGAACTTTGATGCCAACCGAAAAGGAACCCGATGTGGTGCTTCATTAAAAGTGAATGGATTTTTGATCGCGGCTTTGACTTGAAATCGCGCATGGAGTTATGAGGGTGCAGGAAATGGTAGAGTAATCCACTGAGGCAAGCAGCGATTGGAGCGCTCTGGCTCTGATTTTAAGGTTGTTTGTGTTGTCGTGGAGAAAAACCATGTCTCAGGAATCCATCCCTGAACCAACCGATTCTGACTCTCAGGCGTTACCTGGGGAAGAGACAGACGTTAGTGGTTCAGAAGATATTGCTGAATCGGCAACCCGTGCCAATGAAGATCTTCCCTTAACAGAAGATGTTTGGGAAGAAGCTATATCGGAATTGGTAGAGATAGAAAACAATACTCAGCCGATCGCAAGTGCAGACATGCCGATTGAAAAAGTTGCCGAGAGTCTTTCTCCCAGGCGCTCATCCCGCGTTGCTTCGAGCACTTCCGTTACTGCCGCCCAAACTACAAGCTGGCAGAAGTTGCAGCAGTATTGGCAGGCAGAAATTCGACCCGCGTTGAAAGAGCAAACCATCAAAACGCTGAAAGCAACCATTAGATCGCTCGAATTTCTAGTTACTCGTTTAGAAGCAAAGCCCGTTTCATCATCAGACTTGCCCCAATCCGGCACACCTCAACGACAGCGGGGAGTTTGGGGATCTATCTTGGCTATGACGCGATCGCTGTTGCCTCGTTCACTTAGGCGATTATCTGATGTAATGCTGAGTGGAGCGATCGCAGGGGTGTTGCTGCTCACCCTCTGGATCAGTTCTTCCTTGATTTTTAGCAAACCACCCACTCAAGTTGCGACTGCACCCTCTGTCAAATCTACTCAAGACAAATCAACCAACGCACCCAAAAAAATAGTTTCAAAGGACAAGCCATCTGAAGTGAAACCAGATACCAACGCGATCGCCGATCAACCCCGTCCCAAACCAAGCCTGCTACCTGTACCGTCTGCCAAGGCGACCGACGCGATCGCGGATAGTCCCAACCCATCTCCAACCCTAACGCCCACACCCGCAATCAGTCCTACTCCCAAGCCTGCTCCTGCCCTCAAACTCACCCCAGAGCAAACCCTGATTGCTCAAATTCAAGATCAGGTTGCCGAGGTCAGCAATCACTATGTAAATGGGCTGATCCAATCCGTGCAGGCAAACTTTCGCAGCAGCCTTTTGACCATCAAAATCGGCGACGGTTGGTATACTCTGGAGCAAGCTCAGCAAAACAAACTAGCGAACGAAATGCTAAACCGTGCTCAGCAGCTTAATTTCGTCAAATTGGAACTCACCGATCCAGAAGGCAGCTTGTTATCCCGTAGCCCTGTCGTCGGCTCCGAAATGGTAATTTTAAAACGCACTTCTTCCCTTCAACAAACCACGTAGTCCAAACACTGTTTCCATTGATTTCCTCACCTGACACCCGACACCCGGCACCTAACACCTCTCTTGCCCTCCACACGAGCACCCCCGAATTAGGACTGGCGATCGCCCATTTTCCTGGAGAATGCCGCCATCAAGTGTGGGATTTAGGACGGGATACCTCAACCCTGCTCCATGCCTACCTCGTGGATTTTATGCCGCCCCAAACCTGGCAAGATCTGGCGTTTATCGCTGTGGCAAAAGGTCCCGGCGGTTTTACTGGAACCCGGATTGGAGTCGTCACTGCCCGTACCCTAGCGCAACAACTTGACATTCCCCTTTTTGGCATCTCAACCTTGGCAGCCGTAGCCTGGGAAGCGGCGAAAACCTTAGATGACTCAATGAATATTGCTGTGCAAATGCCAGCCCAGCGCAGTGAAGTGTTTGGTGCAATTTACCAGAGCGATCGCCAGCAAAATCGACTGATTGAACTCTTGCCCGATGCCGTCATGAGCCTAGAAGCTTGGTACGCTTTACTCAAGCAGCAAGACTCGCCTTACCATCTTGTGACTGCTGATGGTGGCTTGGGTCGCACTGTCACCAGTGTTTTAGAACTAGCTCAGATTGCCTGGAATAACGGCGATCGTCCCCACTGGTCAGAAACCCTCCCCTTCTACGGACAGCACCCAGTCAAACAGTAGAAGTTAATTTGTTGTTCTACTGAGAATATTGGCGGGAACACTGAATTACAGAATTGCCCATGACTCACGTTTAAATATAGTGGAAAGCAAAAAGTGATGCCGTTAGACACTTGGACGAACCAAACCGCAACACCCAGAGCGACCCAAATCGCGTGAGCAATACTGGGCGCGCCTATCTGCTCCCCTCATGGATCGAATTGATTTACAGGTGGGGGGGAATCGCCTCAAGCCAGAGGAAATCACCCAACAGCCAACGGGGGAAAGACTCCGCATCGGTCGCTCGCGGGTGGAAGCGGCGCGATCGCAGGCACAACAGCGATTTCAAGGAACCTCTTTGCGATGCAACGCCGAAATGCAGGCGCAAAATTTGCGGGAGTGGTGAGTGGTGTGCGCTAGATGATGCCACCAAAACCTTGCTGGAAGCCGCAATTCGCAAGTTAGGTCTATCCGTCAGAGCCAGCGATCGCATCCTCAAAGTGGGTCGCACCATTGCTGATTTGGCTGGAGATGACGCTCTCCAAACTCACCACATTGCTGAAGCGATTCAATACCGCACCATCGATCGCTTGCAATAAACTGATAGGATTAGCGATCTCAATAGCAGCAAGCGCATGGACATCAATTGCAAAACAAACCAGAAATATCACTGGTTACATCTGTATCTTGTCATCTCACCGTCTGAATCGCTTGCATGATTCAGCAACACTCAATAGCCCCCACCTTATGAGCTACTGTCTAAACCCAATTTGCTCAACTCCAGAAAATCTCAGCCACTCGGATATTTGTCAAACCTGTGGTTTTGCTTTACGTCTGAAAAATCGCTATCGAGCCATCCAGGTGATTGGGCGAGGCGGTTTTGGTCGTACCCTCTTAGCCGTGGATGAAGCGCAACCGCTAAAGCCCCGCTGTGTGATCAAACAATTTCTACCGCAATCAGAAAATCTGACTAATACAGAAAAAGCTTCCAACTTGTTTAAGGAAGAAGTTTTGCGGTTGAGAGAAGTGGGTAAGCACCCCAACATTCCCGATTTGTTCGGCTATTGTAGCCAGGATGGCTACCAGTATCTGATTCAAGAATTTATTGATGGACGCGACTTGGCGCAGGAATTAACCGAGGACGGGGCTTTCAGTGAACTTAAAATTCGACAATTGCTTGAAGAACTCCTGCCTGTGCTTCAGTTCATTCACGACTGCCACATTATTCACCGCGATATTAAACCAGCTAATATCATTCGTCGTCAGAGCGACCAAAGCCTATTTCTTGTAGATCTGGGCGCTGCCAAACAAACGACCGGAACTGCACTCGCCCAAACTGGCACCGTGATTGGGAGCGCAGAATATGTATCGCCAGAACAGGCTCGCGGTAAGGCAGTATTTGCCAGTGATATTTATAGCTTGGGGGCAACTTGCACTCATTTGCTGACTGGCATGTCACCGTTTGATTTGTATAACAGCCACGAAGGGCAATGGGTTTGGCAAGATTATTTGCCTCAACTAGTCAGTGGATCGTTGGCATCGGTACTAAACAAAATGCTACGCGATGCCACAAGTAAACGCTACGCTTCTGCAACCCAAGTTTTGGCTGGTATCAGTTTTTGGGAAAGCTACGATGTAACTGCCTCGTGGCTCTAATCATTGCTACATCGCGTGATTCTACAACTTCTGACCTTGATGCACTACCCGTTGATCGCTCGAAGGCTTCAGGACTCGTGATCACCATGGATCCAAGCGATCCTGAGGGTGAGAAAAATTTAGAGCAGCGAATTGGTCAGACAAGTCAAGAATGACCCTATCAGTTTTCTTCCATTTAGTAACTTCCCCAAATCCGCTTGGATGAGTTAGTAAACCGCTTTTAAGTTGGCACCAATTCGCCGGGGCGCAGGCGTGACCATTTGCCCATATCGGCGGTAAAACTTTCACAGCCCACTACATCCCATTCCATTTCAATCATCTCGCCATCGTTACGGATGTTGACGTTAATCGTTGGTTGAGTCGGCTCAAACGTGGGATTTTCGGTGAGGTGCGGCTGTTGATGCTGCCCTTCAACCGCGTGGTAGGTCGTGCAGCGATCGACATACTGGCAATTGATACAAACACACATACTTGAAACCTCCGTGTCTGTGGTCAGCAACTCGCAGAATTGAGATGCTTTTCTGTTAATGTAGCTCAGGCGACGTGATTCTTCATCACCCTAGCCATAGTTTTTACGACCATTGCAGCCTACTAATTCCCAAATTTTGCCGGAATGGTCTGCAAATGCCGTGCATTTCACAAATAGCATCGTTAGGATCAGACTATTGTTGGATTTAGAACCTTTAACGCTGAGTCAGGGATTGGATCTTCAAGCAACTGCCTCAATTAAATTTTTAGCCCTTTCTCCCCAAAATTGGCCCTTTGGATTGGAGTGGTTGCCTGCGTCTGCTTGCTTGGTGGGGGGAAGTGTGCGAGATGCCCTGTTAGGCAGACACAGCGATTATTTAGACCTAGATTTTGTGCTGACCGATCGCGTTGTTGAAACTGCCCAAGCGATCGCCCGTCACTACAAAGCAGGATTTGTGTTGCTAGATGCCGAGCGGCAGATTGCGCGGGTTGTATTTCCTCAAGGCACCGCAGATTTTGCTCAGCAGGTGGGTGCAACGTTGGAAGAAGATCTAAGGCGACGAGATTTTACGGTGAACGCGATCGCCTACGATCCTCGCCTGGATCGGTTTGTCGATCCGTTGCAGGGATACGGCGATTTACAACGGCGGTTGTTGCGGATGGTGTCAGCAGAAAACCTAGAAGAAGATCCCCTGCGATTGTTGCGGGCTTATCGCCAAGCTGCCCAACTAGGGTTTAGCCTAGAAGCCGAAACTCGCCTTGCTGTGAAGCAGTTTGCTCCTTTACTGCGCCAGATTGCAGCGGAACGGGTACAGTCTGAATTTAATTATTTGCTCAGTACTGCAAAGGGCACGCCCTGGCTGACTCAAGCATGGCAAGACGGTTTGTTGCAAGATTGGCTTCCCAATGCGACTGCCCAAAGTTTGAAGTGTGTGGCTGAAATCGATCGCGTCACGGTTTTGCTACAAGAGACAATGCCGAAGTTTGCCACGAAGATCTATGGTCAAGTTCGCCTAGTATCCAGCGGGCAAGCGCCCGTAGAAAATCCAATTAAAGCATCCGGTTCAGCACGCAACTGGTTAATTACTGCCAAGTTAGCTTGTTTGATGAGGGCTAAAGCAAGCGAAGCTGAAACTCAGATGCGCCGATTGAAATATAGCCGCACGGAGATTCAGGCAGTGAGTACCGTACTCAAATTTTTGCCCCAGCTTTTTCCGGCAAACTCAGTTGAGCCAAAACAAGCGCTGAAGACACCCGCTTCGCAACTTAATCTGTCGCGACGAGAGCAATACTTCTTTTTCCAAGGAGTCGGAACTACGTTTCCCGCGATCGCAGTATTGGCGATCGCGCAAGGGCTGGCAGTAGACGCGATCGCGCCATTAATCGAGCGATTTCTCAACCCCAATGATCCTGTCGCCCACAGCACCCCCGTTTTGACGGGACAAGATCTGATGACGGCGCTCAAACTGCCACCCGGACCACGCATTGGTCAGTTACTCGCCGCTATTCAATTGGCAAAAGCGGAAGGACTGCTTTCTACCGCCGCCGATGCCATCCGTCTGGCGGCAGATCTGATCGCTCGCAGTGAAACGGATATTTCTCACAATCCAAAGTCATAGAGCATCCAGTAGGTATGTTAAAGTTATCTTCTGACTATTTTTCCAAAAGCTGCTCGATTAGCCTCGGTTTAAGCTAAACCGGAGGTATTTCGTTTGCGGCGATTATAGCTGTTTTATAAGGGGTAAACATGGCTAAACGCCGAAACCAAAAAAAAGAAAAAGCTCTCAGAAACCAAGCATATGCCCGTAAGTTTCGCAAGCGAACAAACACAGGGCGGATGAACCGTGGCAGACGCAGCTTTGGAGGTCGTCCTGATGACGAGCAAGATTCTGACACGATGGAACAGAATGAATCTGGGGCTGGAACAGGAGCCGTTGATTTGTAACTAGCGACAATCTGAGTAAGAAAGTTTTACGCTTTCTTCTTAAACCCTCTAAGTGCAGATACTTAGGGGGTTTAATTTGCTGGAATGATACACTATAAGGCGTTATGAACAGTTGCCAACTGCCACCTCCCTTGAAACCCAATGATTTACTGCGGGTGATTGCTCCCAGTGGCGCACTGCGCGAATTGGATGCCTTTCACAAAGGGGTAAATCTATGGCGATCGCGGGGGTATCGCATTGAGCTAAGTCCCGGCTTTGATCAGCAATGGGGCTATCTGGCAGGCAGCGATGACCATCGCCGACAGCAGTTACAGGATGCGCTGAATGATCCCGATTGTCGGGGAATTCTGTGTGCGAGGGGCGGCTATGGGGGCGCACGGTTGCTCGAAGATCGGTCGTGGAAATCGACGGCACCTAAGTGGCTGATTGGCTTTTCAGATATTACCGCTCTGCTGATGAGCTTGGGCAAACAGGGAGTTTCGGGCTTGCATGGTGCGTTACTCACCACGATCGCCGCCGAACCTGACTGGTCACTCGATCGATTATTTAATTGGGTAGAAGGTCGCCCCATTCAGCCATTAACGGGCACAGGGTGGGGAAACGGCAAGACCACGGGAGTTCTGTTACCCGTGAATCTGACCGTTGCCACCCATTTATTAGGAACACCCGTTCAGCCTGATTTATCCAATGTGATTTTGGCGATCGAAGATGTCGGCGAAGCGCCCTATCGCATTGATCGAATGCTGACTCAATGGCGGCTTTGTGGAGCATTGCAACAACTCAAAGGAATAGCGATCGGTCGGTTTAGCCACTGCGATCCCCCTGCTCACATTCCTAGCTTTACGGTGGCGGAGGTCTTGCGCGATCGCCTGGGCGATTTGAATCTGCCGATTGTGTCTGATCTCCCCTTTGGTCACGATGGCGCGAATGCTGCTCTCCCGGTGGGGATCGCCGCAGAACTGGACAGCGATCGTGGCATATTAACAATCTGCGATCGCTGACTGATTCTTTTTAAACAAACTTTAAGGTTGAACTTTTTTAGCCTTGAAATAGGCTCTGTAAATCTGATGGGCAATGGGAACGGCTGATTCAGCCCCAAAACCACCGTTTTCCACAACGACCGCCACCGCAATTCTAGGATTGTTAAAAGGGGCAAAGCCCGCAAACAAAGCGTTATCCTTCTGCCCCAAAACTTCTGCCGTTCCAGTCTTGCCCGCCGTTGGAGGAATGGAGCCATCACTAAGTTGACGAGCCGTACCCTCAGCCACAACCGCTTTTAAGCCTGCTCGAATCACTGCCAAAGTGCTTGGATTGATCCCTATTTTTTGAGGGCGCATTGATGCAGTTTGGCTTTGGTCTGCCAGTAGATGGGGCTTTACCCGCCACCCTCCATTAGCGATCGCCGCATAAGTTACCGCCAATTCTAAGGGCGTTGCCTGAACTAACCCCTGTCCAATCGACATACTGACCGTATCTCCCCCATACCAAGGTTCTTTAAACAGCTTTTCTTTTTGGGCTGGCGTGGGGATCATGCCATAACCGCCCCCACTCAGCCCGACATTTTTTACATCACCAATGCCAAATTTGTGTCCCCATTTGGCGATCGCTTCAGGACCAGCGGTTAATCCCACCTGGTAAAAAAAAGTATTGCTGCTAAATGCCAACGCATCCCGAAAGCCGATCACTCCTTGGCTTTGCCCATGCTCATGAAATAAATGCCCACCCAAATTAATGGATGGGTAGGTCATTAGCGTAGAATCTGATGAAAATTTACCCGATTGTATTCCTGCAATTGCCGTAACCACCTTGAAGGTACTCCCCGGCGGATATCCTTGAAGTGCCCGATTCAAAAATGGATTTTCCTGACTCTGCAAATGCTGCCAGTCCTGTTTAGAAATACGTCGAGTAAATAGGTTGGGATCAAACGTGGGTCCGCTTGCCAAGGCTAGGACAGCCCCCGTTTTAACATCCAGCACCACTACGGCTCCCCGTCGATTTGCCAACGCCTTTTCAGCCGTTCTCTGTAAGTTCGAGTCTAAAGTCAGCCGAATGGATTGTCCAGAAACAGGAGGTTTTAATCCAAGGCTATTAATTTGTCGTCCTGTGGCATCAACTTCAACCAGTTCTCCACCCCACACCCCTTGAAGCTTGGAGTTTTCTAACCGTTCAATGCCCATTTGCCCCACCAGCATTCCCATGGAATAGTCTGGATGCGCTTTGAGATCTTTTTCGGTCGCCTCGCTGATGTAACCCAGCACATGGGCAGCCAATTGACCACTGGGATAATATCGAGTAGATTCTCCTCGAATTTCTAATCCAGGAAAATAGGTAGATTGTTCTGCAAGGGTAATGAAGGCGCTGAGCGACAAATCACGACTGATTCGCACTGGTAGCGCTGACCGAAATCCAGTTTGCCGCATCTTGTCGAGGATTTCCTCAGATGGGATTTTGAGAATTGGCGCGAGGCGCTTTGCGGTTTCTGCCCAGGCTTCTTTAGACTGCTCGCGTGGTCGGAGATACACAGAGCGTGCTAAACGATTGGCAGCTAACAATACCCCGCTCCGATCCAAGATGTTGCCTCGATCCGCAGGGATGGGCATCAAAGTGATTCGGTTCTGCTCAGCCCGTTCTCGATGTTCTGCCCCCTCAACCAACTGCAATTGAGCTAATCTCACCCCGCAGCCACCCATCACTAAGAAAGCTAAACCCATTAACCCGATCGCCCGATGCGATCGCTGAGTTAATGGCACGTTGATGAAACGGCTTTTCGTAACAAAGGACAATCCAGTAGCCATTACTGCTCTTTACCAAAAATCGCGAATTTATCAGTAGAGACGAGATAGTTTAAACAGCGGCAGCATCAAGCAATATGAAATGCGCCGAAATAGCTAGGCACCGTCTGATTATTCAGTAATCAAGAAATCTGAAAACTACTCACGTCCAGTATGCCCTAAGTAGAAATAGACAAGAGTCTGTCTGAATACGTTTAAGCAATCCTTATTCAATTTCTCCAATTAAAACAAGAATCAGGATATTCAATCCTTTTAGCGTTGCATTAATACTCTCGTTCATCTAACTCGCCTAACTCCATCGCCGAATTATTGATTTGGGTCAGATAAAGATAGGTTTTTGCGATCGCTAGTTGCAAATGTCTTCTGATCTGTTAGCTTGGGCAAAGCTTAGAACAATCTAAGTATTTTACGGAGGAACAAGTCTCGTGCGATATTCCTCCCAACCTTGACCAATCTATAGAGCCTGGAACCTCGACAATGCTCATAAATTCAGAAGTAAAGGTTTTTCAACCCTCTAACATTTTGGATAGTGCTTCAACTGCTAGTCTAAGTCAGGATATTGACAACGCTTTACAGGCTGGAGTCAAGCAAATGCTTATAGACTTACAGGGCGTAACATTTATCGATAGCTCTGGACTCGGTGGATTAGTAAGTTCATTTAAATCAGTTCGCTCATCGGGCGGCTCTCTCTCTCTCTGTTCAATTAATGAACAGCCAAGAATGCTGTTGGAAATTACTGGAATTGATCAAGTATTTGATATTTATGCCAGTCAACAAGAGTTTGCTCAAAGTTTTGCCCCATTAACTTAAGGCTTCAGCGAGTGCAGCTACTACTAAAATCGAGTGCATCCCATGTTTGTAGCCCTCACCCTAAATCCCCCTCCCAGAGCGAGAGAGGGACTTTGAATCTAATTCCCCTTCTCCACGGGGAGAAGGGGGCTAGGGGGCTAGGGCAACCTTGCAAAACTGGGATGCACTCCTAAAATCCAAATCTTTGTTCAAACTTTATGCAGGCTGCTAACCATAGCAGCTTTTTTGCAGTTGCTTTTTTTGCTTTCTATAAAAACATGCCACAGAAAAAAGCTGAGAGAATGGCTGAGAAGCATTAAGTTTTCATGCTGAACCAAGGGCGCTAGCGAAATTAAGCCAAAAATATTCTCAAAATTGATGAGCCAACTTAACAAGGGTATGCGCTTAAAGAAACTCCCCTCTGGAATAAATAAGATTTATCACAAGGGGGAAGTTTCAACAGTTGAATTTAACCTTTGATGCAAACAACCTGTTTTAGAGTTGCCACTACTTCAACTAAATCAGCTTGATTTGCCATGACCTGCTCAATTGGCTTATAGGCTGCTGGAATTTCATCCAAAACCCCTGAGTCCTTGCGGCATTCTACCCCTTCAGTCTGTTGAATCAAGTCATCCAGAGAGTAAACTCCTTTTGCCTTGGTGCGAGACATCAGCCGTCCGGCACCATGTGAACAAGAGCAATAGCTTTCAGCATTCCCCTTTCCTTGGACAATATAGGATTTAGCACCCATGGAGCCAGGAATAATCCCATAGTCTCCTGATTGAGCGCGAACTGCGCCTTTACGGGTGACATAGACTGCTTCGCCATAGTGGGTTTCTTTTTCGGCATAGTTGTGGTGGCAGTTGACTGAGATCAACGGCTTGGTTAGCTTTCCACCTGCCAAATGTTGTTCCACAATGCGCTGAACCCGTGCCATCATCACCTCTCGATTCACACGCGCATAATTTTGTGCCCATTGCAAATCGTGCCAGTAAGCAGCGAATTCAGAAGTTCCTGCTACAAAGTAAGCAAGGTCGGGATCGGGCAGTTTATTGCTGGCTAATTTTGCTAGCTGTTTACCGGTGCTGATATGGCACTGAGCTAACTTGTTGCCAATGTTGCGGGAACCAGAATGCAGCATAATCCAGACTTGATTTTCGGTGTCGAGGCAAATCTCAATAAAGTGATTGCCGCCACCAAGTGATCCCATCTGGCGCATTGCTTTTACTTGCAAATCTTGGATGCCGGAATGCAGTTGTTTGAAGTCTGCCCAATGTTGCCAATTTGAAACGGTTTTTTCAACTTCTTTGTTTTCGTTAAAACCTACTGGAACTACGGCTTCAATGTCCTGACGGATTTTCTTCAGCTTGCCTTCTAGCTGGGTGGCAGTGAAGGGAGTTTTGATGGCGCACATGCCACAGCCAATATCCACCCCCACAGCAGCAGGAATGATGGCATCTTTGGTGGCGATGACGGAGCCAACTAGCGCTCCTTTGCCTAAATGCACGTCGGGCATGAGTGCCACATGCTTAAAGACGAAGGGTAAGGAGGCAACGTTTTTCGCCATTTTGATTTCTTGGGAACCCAGTTCATGGTTTGCCCAAGACAGCACAGGGGCGGATGTGGAGAGTTTTAGGGTTTCGTAGGGCATGGCGATCGCGCCTCCTTGAGGCAAATAATTCTTAACCAGCAGTTCTGGCTATATTACACATACTACATTAATACTACAGAGTCGTCAATCAAGTTTTTAACTGGTTTTAGGGAATATTCCAGCGCCGTCGCCAACGGGAGGTAGATTCTAACTGGGACTGCTGTTGTTCTTGGGTCTGGCGTTGCAAAATGGTCGCCGCTGAGTCGCTGAGGGTGCGATCGCGGTAGGGAATGGCAGCGCGAGTTTGCAAATGCTCCTGTTCTAGCTGAGATAGGGGATGAAGCGGAGTTTGAAAGCTACCTACTGTGCCGTGAGACCAGTCGTTCGGCTGATGATTGAGTCCTAAGGGTATGGTGCCAATGTTCAAGCCTGCTTCTATCATTGCCGATCGCACGGAGGCAGAGCGGGAATAGGTTGCCAGTTTTCCCGTGGGAGCCAAACAGTGGGCGACTAGGGTGAAAAATTCTACCGTCCACAGTTGCGGACAACGACGGGGCGAGAAGGGGTCAAAGAAGATGGCATCGGCTTGAAAATTAATCGGGTGAAGTTGCTGAATGGTTTGGCGGGCATCGCCGATCAGCAAGGTGGCATTCAGCGCCGCAGTGGTGCAGTGATGCTGTTGGGCGATCGCGGTCAAGATTTCCTGTACTGGGGTTGACCAAGTATCGATCAGAGGGGGGGCGATCGCGGCTTGGGGCACTGTGATATCTAGCTCTAGGGCATAGAGTGTCACATGACACCTAGGGTTCACCGTCCAAATCACTTCTAACGCCGCAGCCGTGTTATATCCCAGCCCATAGCACACATCCAACAGGCAAATGGAGGAGTGTTCCGCTCTAGTTGCCAAATCCGTGGCTTGGGCAAATTTGAGAAATGCCTCCTGCTTCGCACCTAAATGACTGTGAAACGCTTCATTAAACGTTTTAGAGAAGAAGGTAAAAGAGCCATCTTCCGTCAGTTGAGGAATCCATTCACTCAAGGTTGCCCACTTTAAAGTCGCTTACTTCTCGGTCAACGTCCAAGAGCCATCCCAATCGTCCGGCAACGGATCTTGCAGGCATTTTTGGCATCGTTCCAAGTGCAAGCTGGCAGCCTTATTCTGCTTATCTAGGCTGAGAACTTGACCAAACTCCGCCATTGCCAGCGGAAAATCTCGATTCTTAAAGTAATCTCGACCTTTGTGATAGTGGTCAATCAAGCGCCGATGCTCGTCGGTGATGGGGTCGTCTTGGTAGCCAATTAGTTCGTACACTTCAACGGGCTGATCTTTTCCCTTTACCCGGATGTAGTCTAGCTCCCGTGCCCGGATGCGGCTGGCGCAGGGTTTGTAGGTATTACCGCTGATAATAATATCGGTGCCGTAGATTTTGCTGGCGCTTTCCAGGCGAGAGCCGAGGTTTACGCCGTCGCCGATCGCCGTAAACTCCATGCGTTTGCTAGAGCCAATATTGCCGCTAATCACGGTATCTGAGTTGATCCCGATGCCAATCCGAATGATGTCTTGTTTTTTTTCAGTGCGGTTAATGTTAAAGGCAATCAACCGCTGGCGCATTTCTAAGGCAGATTGCACTGCCATCCACTCGTGATCATCTAAAGGCAACGGCGATCCAAATACCGCCATGATGCAATCACCAATGTATTTATCCAGGGTGCCTTTGAAGTTGAAAACAGCCTCTACCATGGACTCAAAGTACTCGTTGAGCATTTCCACCACCTGTTCGGCTTTTAGGTTTTCGGTGAGGTTGGTGTAGCTACGAATGTCGGAAAACAAGACGGAAACCGCTTTGCGATCGCCGCCCATTTTGGCAATATCAGGATTGGCTATTAGCTGCTCAGCTAACTCCTGAGTCATATAGCGATACATGGTGCTTTTCATCCGCATTTCATCGCTAATGTCTTCCATCACCACCAAGATGCCAGAGGCTTTGGTGCTATCTTTGGCATCGGTGATCGTGTTGATGGATAAATTGATGCTATGTTCCTCCTGAGAATCGCCCATCGACTCTAGGGTTTGATCCGGATAATATTGCTCACGACTTTTTTCGTCTTTCGGTTCTAGGGCGTTGCCAATCCACTTGTCAAAGTCGCCTTTTTTAAGACGAATCAGGGATTGAACATGGTTGCCTTCTAGTAAGGTGCCTTCGTTTAAGCCTAATAGTTCTCTGGCGCTTTCGTTGGCGGTGATGATATTGCCGTTTTTGTCGGTGGAAATGACTCCATTGGAGAGCGATCGCAAAATGTCTTTTTGCATTTGCTCTTGTTGCTTCACCGTTTCAAACAGCTTGGCATTTTGTAATGCTACCCCTGCTTGAATATTAAAGGCTTGCATGAACTCTTGATCACTCTGGTTAAAGCTAGCCTTCCAGCGATCGGGTGCTTCGGGGTAATTCACCGGATCATACTCAGGGTAGTCGCCCTGCTTCAGTTTGTTGAGCAGTTGGGTCACGCCAATCAACGCACCATCGGCGTTAAAAACGGGCATACACAGCAAACTGCATGTGCGATAGTCAATTTTAAAATCAGTGTCTTTCGAGGTTTGAGAGTTGGGATGGTTGTACAAATCAAACGGGATCAGCACCGGCTCGCCGGTGGTGGCGACCTGACCCGCAAAACCGGCATCTCTAGGAATTCGTAGTTCCTTCAGTTCGCCGCCAATGGGCACCTTCGTCCATAACTGCTGGCGTTCTTCGTCAATCAGCCACAGAGTGCTGCGATCGGCTTGCATCAGTTCTTTTGCCTGATACATCACGTTTTTCAAGGTTTCTTCTAGATCCAAGCTGCCCTTGCTGAGGGATTTAACAGCATTCATCAGGGCGGAGGCGGCTCGTTGCCGTTGAGTCGCCCGGTAGAAGGAACGAGAGGCTTCAATAATTAGCCGAATGGATGGGGCAAATTCCTCAAAAACTTGCTCATCGTCATCGATAAACCCTTGGCGATCAATTTTTTCTTCTAGGGTGCCGTGCAGATCGAAGTCTGGCTTAAGCTTGTTGAGCAGTTGCACCACCGCGACCAATTTGCCATCTTCATTTAAGAGCGGCAACGCCAGCATTGTGTAAGTGCGGTAGTGATTCTTTTGATCAAATTTTTTGGCAGCTTCAGAGCGGGGATCATCGTAAAAATCGTAGTCAATTTTGACTTTTTCTTTGCTGGTTGCCACTTCTCCAGCGATCCCGACATTGGCAGGAATCCGCAATTCTAAATTGTTGCCCAATTCATCTTTGGCAACGATCGCCCAAAGCTCATGTTTCTCTTCGTCTAGCAAAAAAATGGTAGTGCGATCTGCGTTTAGCAACTCTCCAGTTTTGAGAGTGATAGAGCGCAGCATATCGTCCAAAATGGCATCAAAGCCCTGGGCATCCATCAAATTGTCTAGCAGCGAGAGCGTATTGCTCATCACTTCTAGCTTTTGATGCACGCCAGCCACGGCTTCTTTAAAGCCGTCTTTGGTCAAGGGCGCAAGGTAGGCTTCAAAGCCGCCTTGACGAGTCGCCAAAGCTCCTGCTTGAGGCTGAGCGGTCTGCCCATTTTGAGGAGGTTCTGAGCTAGTTGATGATTCAGCGATCGCGGCAACTGCAATCGTCTCACTGGTAGGCTCGGCACCTATTTGTAGATTTTCCCCAACGATATTTTCCGCTTCAATGGTTACAACCGTCGCTTCAATAGCCAAATCTTGAGCGCTATCCTGCTGGGTTTTCTTCGATAGATGCTTTGGTGAAGTGGTCATATGTTCAGCCGAAGAGGTTGAATATTAAAACAGAGTGATGCGTAGCCTATCGGCTGCGATCGCCAACGATTGCTTATGCCGATCTCGCTAATTTACTGTACCTATGTTTGCAGAATATCAGCTAATTAGCTTTGCTTAAAAATTTTGACATGCTACATCAAAAACAATGATTTTACTCATCATTCATCCTGTCTACCATTATTAAGTCTGATCAAGGGTTTCTTTGTCAGCATTCCCAAATACCAACGAAGCAACTCAGGGAATAGCAACTTTTTGCTTATCTTGCCAGAAATTTTTCTAACTGGAATCACACGAACAGGTGCTAAGAGTCAGGTTTCAGGCGCAGGGTTCAGGTTGCAGAGGACATCCTAGGCAAGTGAGGGGCAATGATTCGGACAGACTGCAACCAATTTTTTAAGCTATTCGAGCGGGTCAATCGGTTCTGGCGGGTTGCTGGCATTCGCAAATAGGTTCAATGTGAGAGCCAGTTCTTGAGTCAAGCTTTGAATCTCCAGACTAATTTGATCCCGCTGTTGCTTCAACATCACAACACTTTTCTCTAAATTTTTCCGTTCATTTCGTTCATTTTCTAACTCTGTTTTTAGAGAAATTACGCTCTCAATCTGCTGATCACGGATAAAGGCGACGAGATAGTCGTGAACGATTTGGTAGCGATCGGCGGGAGAATCAGGAATCAAAAAAATTAGACCAGAACCCACTAGCACCTCTAATACTAAGTCGAGATCAGCCAGATGAGTAATCATGCCCAGATCAATCAGATCGGCTTCTAAGTCGTCGCGGTTTTTGAGTAGGCGAGTCTCTCTTTCGTTGGTCAGCAAAAATAGGATAATCCGGGCGAGTTCTTCGTTTTCAGCGCCGCAATCCTTTACCACATCTTCGAGCGATCGCTGCACTAGCTTTTCCTTGGGTCCCTTCTGTCGATACTTCTCCAGCGTATTAATGTATTCCATTTGCAGTTGGGCACCCACCACCTGAAGTTCGATTGGG
This sequence comes from Leptolyngbya sp. CALU 1928, assembly GCF_056784215.1. NCBI lineage: Bacteria > Bacillati > Cyanobacteriota > Cyanophyceae > Leptolyngbyales > Leptolyngbyaceae > Leptolyngbya > Leptolyngbya sp. CALU 1928. The sequence goes on from NZ_JBXBCE010000001.1 coordinate 1,220,653, forward strand.
CGCACCTCCCCCACCTCTCCCGCCAAATCTTCGACTAACGCATCAATCAGGTCATCGGGTAGATGAAACTGGGCATTGCGAGTCAGATTTTTGATCACCGTTTTAGCATCCTCTGGGGTGAAGTCGCCCAAGGGATAGAGAATTTCTTTGGAAAGGATATCGTTGTCAATCACTTCTAGATTCGTCAGACGTTGGAACTCTAGCAAGTAATGCAGGTAATCTTCCCGCAAAGACAGGATCACTTTAACAAAAGGTAGATTGAGGCAGTCCCGTAGAAATCGGTAAAAGGGGAGACGAGACTGAACGGTTTCATAGGCAAAAAAGAATTCTTCAAACTGATCAAAGATCAAAACGGGTAGACGAAGATTTTTGCCCGTTAGGAAAGAGAGCCGCGAGAGCAGGTCGGGGGAGGAAGATAGATCGGCGGCGGCTGCCTGACTATCTACTGCCTGCTGATAGACCAAAATTTTTTCTAACGTGACCTGCCAGTCGGTGTAGATATCTAAGAAGATCGGGATTGTCACCCGTCCTTCGATCGCGTAGTCCATCAGCACAGGGATCAACCCCGCTTGAACGATGGAGCTTTTGCCCACCCCTGAATTGCCATGAATCACCACCAGCTTATTTCTGGCATAGTTGAGCCGATTAATAATCTGTTTCACATCCTGCTGACGACCTGACGCAGAAATTTCTTGAGCTAACAGCAATTTCTGATCAATTTGCGGCGGCAACGGAAAAGGGGCGATCGCTTGATATTGTTGGGGCTGCAACCGCAACGCTCCCACAAAGGCACGATAGCCATACTGATGTTCCATCAGTTGTCGGGCTTGGCGAGTCCGAAACGCCAACAGATAGTCTCCTTTCGCAAAATAGTAATAGCGCAGTTTTCGCAGAATTTGGATATAAAGCGGCGGGTTACTTTCGGGATGACTGCGATCGCGAGCCGTTTCCAGGTAATAAATAGCCGCCTCTAAATTGCCTAGTTCTTTTTCGGCTCTGGCAAGCAAAAACCAATACCAGCCTGAATGATAACGATGCGCTAAGGTCAGGCTTTGTTCCGAGTGAGGATCAGCAGGATGCCCATCTAGATGAAGCTCCACTTCTGCGGTTTCCAAAATTTCTAAAGCAGCGACTACTTGATCTTTAGCCGATTGCCAATCAGCCCGTTCCAGCGATACCTCTGCCAAAAAACCGTAGTCTCGCGCTAACCGGACGGGATCTTTATAAAGCTTGTGCAGAATCAGTCCTTGTTTTGCCACTTCTTCCAGCGCATCCCATCGCTTCAGCTTTTGCAGCGTTTCTGCTTGAGCGATGATAAATCGGGCGACCAAATCTTGGCGGTTCTCTTCCGCAAACAATAGCAGGCTACGGCGAAAGTAATCGTGTGCTTGCTCACAGGCATTGTAATAAACCGATCGCTGGAGGACGGCATAATAGCGCCACCACCACCCCAAATAGAAGAGAAGGCAAGCAGCCCGTTCGGGGTAGGGAATGGGCAGGAGAGATTGAGGCGAGGAAAGAGGCGGATTATGGACAGGAATGCGGGAGAGCCAAAAGTTGAGGCTGCGTGTGTAGAGACTGTGGGCAGTTTCCATTTCGCTACGGGCGTGGGCATCTTGCCCCAACAGAAAATCTAGGCTGGCTTGCAGGTCTGGCGGGATGGGAAAGTTACTGGAATCAAGATCGGCGATCGCCCATTTTAATTCGGTTTGGCGTAGCAGGTTGTTCGGCGGATCGAGCTTCCAATTGGCTAAAAAAGATTCGTCGCCCAGATCCAAAATGGAACTAAACAGGCGATCGGCATGAATTTTGAGCGATCGCACCAGTTCGGAAATCGGCATTTCAAACCCAATTTCTGCCATTCCTGCCCAACTGTAGAGATCCAAAGCGAGGGACTTTAACTTACGCAATACCTCATCATTCACCCACAGCACAATCGGAAACGAAAACTGCTTACTCAGTTCATTTCGCACCAAGTTCGTTGCCGTCAGCACTTCGTCAAGCTCAACGAGAGATTCCAACCCAAACAGCATGAGGCATTGAGGAATTTTGATTGAGTTTTCGCCCTCACTTTGGGCGATCGCTGCCTGGATCGTGGTGTACAAAGTTTTGGCGGTTTCGGGTAAGTGGAGCGTAGCAATAGAGAGATCAGATTGTTGCTGTAATTGATAAGCAACGCGATCGCGCAGTTGCGTGTAGTTGCAGCGCACCACAATTAGGGCAAATTGGTCTTTTGATAAAGAAATTGCCCGATTCAGCGTCTTCAACGCCTGCTCATTGTGTATCTCAATCTCTTGATCGTGTATCGGGTCAGGTTTCATCAACATCCCTACCGTGTTATGAATTCGCCGCTAGCCAATCTTGATACCGCTTTGTCTCCGTCAAAATTGGGTTGATGCCAAACCAGCCGCCTTGAGCATCGTAATACTCAAACACAAACATGCTGCGAAGCAAAGTCTGATATTCCACTTCGCCTTTAACGCTTTGATTTTTAACCACTTGAAAAATCAAGTTCCATTCATCATCATCGATCGCCCGTGCCAATCCATCTCGTCGTTCTCGGATCACTTGCTCAATGGTGTTTTGTGAAAAGGGCGGATCGCCTTGCTGAATGCAGTTCCAGACTAAGCCGAGCAGATTTCGCACATGACCACCGCTCACCAAGCACAGGCGATCGATCAGGTCTAAACTCTCGAAGATCTGGGGCAAATAATCCAGCCGCTGGGCGATCGCCACCGTGGGAAAAGCCCGCGCCAAAATCATATGCCTCAACAAGTTAACGCCCTTCTCATCTTGACTGCCATTGCGATTTTTTACGGGCACCATGGGCAGCACTTTGGGCGAAATGCCACCACCCATTCGTTGCTTGAGGGTTTCGTTTTCATTAGAAAACACGAGTCCTAAGGGAATGGTATATACGACATGACAGTTGAGCCGGGAGAGTTGGTCGCCGCGATCGATGAATAAATATTCGGGTTGGGTGCGTCCGGTTTGCAGTTGCCGAGCATCTACGCGATCGAGGTTATCAATAATCACCACCAGTCCTTTTTTGCCGCGCCGCTTTAATTCTGCGATCGCGTTGCCAAACAGTTCTTCGTTGATAGATTTCAAAATGCCGTTGGTGCGTGGCTCCATATATTGCCGCAGTTGGCTCCGCAGTTTGGGGCTATCTTTGGTTTTAGCCGTGACTTTGCTGATGCCAACGGAAAATTCCACTCCTGTAATATCGATCGGGGTTTGCAAAATCTCACCCACTTCCGCAAATAGATTAATAAAATAATTAGGCTTGATGCGAATTTGGTTGGCTTCTAGCTTTTCGCTGACCTGATGGGCGATCGCCAGCAAAATATCCGTCACATCCACATCCGACATATCCAAGTCTTCACTAGACTCGAAGTAGACCACAAAAAAATCTTGCGCTTCCAACTCTGCTTTCAGCCGCAATAATTCAGTCGATTTGCCACAGCCCACATGCCCGGTAAATAGCTGACAGGTGCGTTCTTGAGGGAGCAGGTCAATCGTCCGGCGGAGTTCTTGAATTAAGTTCGTGCCCCGCACATCTGAAAAATCAATGTAATATTTGCGATCGCTGGGGTTGGAGTAAGCCAAGGTATGGCTAGGGTTACACGCTTTGAAAAATTGGGCAACATCTAAAGACATGAGGAAACGGGGAGTAGGGACAGTAAGAAGAGTTTTGTTCGCGTAGCGTTGACCTAGGCAATATTCTAAGTTTTGAAGTGAAGCGGTTCTCCCCAAAATTTAGCATTGAGGACTTAAATTTTCCTCCCTCGCTGTGGATCTTGCTTCTTCGCCCTCTCAGTGGACTAGCTTGCCTAAATTTGCCGTAAAGTCGATCGCGTTCTGATGGGCAATTAGCGCAAAAATTGATAGGGTTGTAGCCGACATCTTGAAGGAAACTGAGCTAATGTCTGACGCGATCGCACAGTGGGTAACTGAGACAATGAGTTCAATGGGCTATTTGGGTATTGGGCTACTGATGTTTCTAGAAAATCTGTTTCCGCCCATTCCATCTGAACTGATTATGCCCCTCGCAGGGTTTACAGTCTCTCAAGGCAAAATGGAATTTATTCCAGCCGTTGCTGCTGGAGTGATTGGGACTGTTTTAGGTGCTTATCCCTGGTATTACGCTGGGCGATCGATTAGTGAGGCACGGCTTAAAGTACTGGCTGATCGGCATGGCAAATGGCTGACGCTTTCAGGAAAAGATATTGATAAAGCCAATGAGTGGTTCAATCGACATGGCAACATGGCAGTCTTTCTATGCCGATTAGTGCCCGGAGTGCGAACGCTAATTTCCATCCCGGCTGGTTTGAATGCGATGCCGTTGATTCCCTTCACAATCTACTCCACAATTGGCACGACTCTGTGGGTAACGCTGCTGACCTTTTTAGGTTTTTATCTAGGCAAAAACTACGAAAATGTTGATCAATGGCTGGCACCTGTATCAAAGCTTGTGCTGTTTGGCTTATTGGGTCTATTCGCATTTTGGATTTGGAAACGAAAAAAATCTCAGTCCTCTCGTAACCATTAATCTGGTGGAGAGAGCCATAAGCCGCACAGGTCAAATGCCCATCCTGACTATTCTCCTAATTGCAAACACGGTTATCTGTGCCGTTCTAAGAGATAATGTTGGCTAGCGACTGGGAACAAGTTTGGTCGTCGTTTGTCGTTATACTACTGGGATATTTTTGTGGAACAACTGATTTTCCCGATGTAGACAAGTGGTTATTGCCGATTGTTCTGGCGATCATCTCGATCGCTCCCTCCATTTTCCATTCTTATCAAGAAAGTAAATCTAGCAAACGTTGAACGCTCGCGATCGCTACTGGCAACTTCTTACTTACATTCGCCCCCAGAAAACACTCATCCTCCAAGCTTTGCTTTGCACGATAATGTTCACGGCAATGTGGCCCGTTCTAGCGTGGCTAGCGGGTGAGATGGCAAAACCGATCGCGCTGGGGCAAGTGTCAGCAATTGCAAAACTTGCTGGAATTGCGGCTCTGGCATTTGTGGTACAAAAAATTGCCCAGTATGGGCAAGATACCCTCATGGCGAAAGCTGCTCTGGCAATTGTCTTTCAACTTCGCACTCAAGTTTATTCCCATCTTCAGCGGCTCAGCCTGAGCTACTTTGAAGCGACTCAAAGTGGCGATCTTGCCTACCGGATGACTGAAGATATCGATCGCATCGGCGAAGTAGTGAACAAAGCTTTTCATCAATTTCTGCCGAGCGTCTTACAGTTCATTGTGGTGTTGGGATACATGATTTATCTCAACTGGCAACTGACCATCACAATCCTAATCATTGCGCCAGTTATGGCAATTTTGATTACCTGGTTTGGGGAGCGCATCCGCAAGCTGTCTTACCGGAGTCAAGGGAACGTTTCCAATCTTTCGGCGCTATTGGTGGAGGTGTTTAGCGGAATGCGCTTAGTGCAAGCCTTTGCCGCCGAAGATTATATGTTGGGGCGTTTTAGTCGGGAGGCGGAGCAGAATCGCACTGCCCGCTACAAAACCGAAAAACTAAAAGCAATTCAAGCGCCTATCGTGGGTTCTTTAGAAGCCTTTGCCCTGCTGTTTTTGCTCCTGTTTGGCGGCTGGCAAGTTTCGACTCAAAACATTACTGGCAGCAATTTTGTCAGCTATCTGGCAGCCGTGATTATGCTGATCGATCCGATCGCGCTAGTCACGGGCAACTACAACGAGTTTAAACAAGGCGAAGCTTCCATAGATCGCGTGTTTGAACTGCTCTCCATGCAGCCCACGGTAATCGAAAAGCCTGGTGCCGTCCTGTTGCCGCCCGTGACAGGCAAAGTGGAATATCGCAATGTCAGGTTTGCCTATCAGACTGAGCAGCCTGTTCTGAAACAGCTTAACTTGTTAGCTCTGCCGGGAGAAGCGATCGCATTAGTCGGTCATTCCGGTGCGGGTAAAACCACTTTGGCAAACCTGCTAATGCGCTTCTATGATCCGCAGGATGGGCAAATTTTAGTGGATGGGATCGATATTTGCGATGTTACCTTACGGAGTCTGCGCCGCCAGATTGGTATCGTCCCGCAGGAAACCATTCTGTTCTCTGGCACAATCGCCCAAAACATTGCGTTTGGTCAAAATGACTTAGATCTGGATGCGATTAAAACGGCGGCTAAAATTGCCAATGCCGATCAATTTATTGTGGAATTTCCAGAAGGCTACCAAACCTGGGTGGGGGAACGAGGGGTGAATTTGTCGGGTGGTCAACGCCAACGATTGGCGATCGCCCGTGCTGTGTTGCTTAATCCCCGCATTTTGATTCTGGATGAAGCTACGTCTTCCCTCGACTCAGAATCTGAGGCGCTAGTACAACAGGCTTTGGAACGGTTAATGGATAATCGCACCGTGTTTATTATTGCCCATCGTTTAGCAACCGTCCGCCGTGCCGATCGCATTTTGGTATTGGAACAGGGATGTGTTATGGAATCCGGCACCCACGCGGAGTTGCTCAGCCAAGAAGGACGCTATGCCCGGTTCTACGCCCAACAGTTTCAGGACTAGGTTCGGGCGGCGGCTTCTATCGAGTCGCGGGAGCTAGCTGAGGCTGTTGGGGCGATTGTGTTCCAACTCTTTGCTCCGGCTCATTGGGCAGTAAAAATTCTCGAATCAAACGAGTTAGCGTCCGTTGGGTCAATCCTTCAGCAATCTTCTGCCCCATTTGGCGAGTCTCCGGCTTCACCAAAAGCCGAGGAATCACTGGCAGTAGCATCAGTGGATCAAATCCAGATGTTTCTTGCAAAATGCCCCAAATCCGCTGGATGTGTTCAAAGGTTTTCTGATCCGTGGCGGAAACGGGGGGCGGCGTAACCGCAAACCCTAAGCGTTCACTGACCGTATAAGTGAAGTTGCGAAAAGCGTTGTTGCCTAGAGTATCTAATCCCCGGACAATCACATCTACTAACTGCGATCGAATTAACTCGCCCCGTGGAGAAAAGAGGTATTCAATGCTTTGATCCAGCACCTTGCCCAAATCATAATCACTGCTGTCACGGGCGTTTCTCAGCAGATTTTCTAGGCGATTCCAGCGGAAGCTCTCATCTTTGAATAGTAAATCCCGCAGGGAAGCCCTTAGTTCCGGGGCAGGGTCAGTCAGCAGTCGCTTAGCGACATAAGGATAAGCTTTGCTCAACACCTTGAACTCTGGATCGACGTTAATGGCAATCCCTTCAAGCGTCACGAGCGATCGAATGATCAACGCAAAAAACGCAGGCACCTGAAACGGATAGTCATACATCAAACCCGATAATTTATCCGTAATGGTCTTGATGTTGATTTCCGCGACCGTGGCACCCAACGCATCATTAAACACAAACGCCAAGGCTGGAATAATCGGCGTGAGATCAGTGTCAGCATCTAAAAATCCGAGATTGACATAGTCATTTGCCAACCCTTCAAAGTCGCGATTGACTAAGTGAACGACCGCCTCAATCAACCCATACCGTTGAGTTGGCGTAACTTCGCTCATCATGCCAAAGTCAAGGTAAGCCAACTTGCCATCGGGGGTCGCCAGCAGGTTTCCAGGGTGAGGATCGGCATGGAAAAAGCCATTTTCCAAAAGCTGCCGCAGAGAACACTGAACCCCCACAGAAATCAGGTAGCTGGCATCAATTCCCTGTTCACGAATGGCATCTAGCTGGGTTAGTTTGGTGCCCGTGATCCATTCCATCGTCAAGACCCGCCGTCCGGTGTATTGCCAGTAAATTCGAGGGACGTAGATTTCAGGAATTTTGCCATACAGGTCGGCAAACCGCTCGGCGTTGCGTCCTTCTTGGCTATAGTCCAATTCTTCAAAAATACGGGCGGCAAATTCATCAATAATGGCAACCAGATCGCTGCGGATTTGCTTGACGTTTTTCATTAGAAAGGCAGCAATCCGACGCAGAATATACATATCTAGCGCGATGCTTTCAGACAAGCCAGGACGCTGCACTTTAACGGCAACCTCTTCACCTGTTTTTAACTTGCCTTTATACACTTGACCCAAAGAAGCTGCTGCGATCGGGCTTTCGGTCAGTTCGGCATAAATTTCATGGGGTTGAAAGCCAAGCTCTTCTTGGATGAATTGGTAAGCAAGAGCATTATCAAACGGTGGGAGTTGGTCTTGCAGTTGGGTTAACTCATCTAAATAAATGGGCGGCACCAAATCAGGACGGGTCGAAAGCGCCTGCCCCACTTTAATAAAGGCGGGTCCGAGCTTGGTCAAAATTTCCCTTAGCCGAATTGCCTGTTTGCGCTGCTGAGCTTCGGATGGTGCTTTACGGTTCCACCACCAGGCAACCCCGTAGGTCAGGAATGGTAGAAAAATCTGAATGATTCGGTTGAAAACCTGAAATGGACGCTGAGAGTAGACTGCCGCGATCGCGTCTGCATCATACCGAAGCGCTTTAGCATCCGGCAAGGGCGGCTCAGCCGGTTTAAGCAGCATCCCCTCTGGCAATGGCTCCCCAGTGAAAAACGACGGCTCGGTCAAATTTTCAGATATTTGCAGCGGAGGAGAATAAGTCACGGGTCGTTATGGCTCATGGTGAAGGGGCAGGCAGTATCGCAGAGTAGAAGTTCGTCAACCTTAGAGTCAGAACACCAACCCGCATGTAACGCATTGTAACAAGCAGCCGCCAATAATGTGGAGAGAGTTTACCGTCCCTCACAGAGGAGTTTTCCACAAAGCTAAGGGCAGAGCCGCAAAAGATTTCCTGGATCTTCTACCTTTAACCTAATCGCGATTCCCCCCGAACCTGACACCCGACACCTGACACCTAATACTTACCCCTGTTATTCCATCGCCTCACCGCCCACAACCACATTCCGAATGCGCAAGCTAGGACCTCCGCAGCCCACAGGCAATCCGCTTTGTCCGCCTTTGCCGCAGCCACCCGACTCATCCCAAAAAAAGTCATTGCCGATCGCTTCAATATTTGCCAGGGTTTTGAAAGCATTTCCCGAAAGAGTGACATCGCGTACTGGCTCAGCAATTTTGCCATCCCGAATCATCCACGCTTCGCCAGCCGCAAACGTAAACATTTCGCCGTTCGTCATGCCGCCCAACCAGTTGCAGGCATATACGCCCTCTTGGATGCCGTCAAACAATTCTGCTACGGGAGTTTTGCCCGGTTCAATCCAGGTATTGGTCATGCGAACAATCGGCGGATAGTGATAGTTTAAGCAGCGGGCATTTCCGGTGGGGGCTTCCCCTAGCTTGCCTGCGGTTTCGCGGGAATGTAGCCGTCCGACGAGAACGCCGTTTTCGATTAACTGCGTGGTGGTGGCGGGAGTCCCTTCGTCATCGTAGGCATAGCTGCCACGATGCCCTTCTGGAGCGGCTCCATCAAAAATTTGCAACTCTTTTGGTCCAAACTGCCGACCCAAGCTCATGGTTTCCAGCAGATCGGGATTTTCGTATGCCATGTCTGCTTCGGAGAGGTGACCAAAGGCTTCATGGACAAACAACCCTGTCAAAATTGGGTCGATGACCACCGTATAGGTATTGCCCTTGACGGCGGGTAATGCCAGAGAATCGACTGCTCGTTGAGCGGCGCTGCGGACTTGGACATCCAAGCCGCTGAGATCTTCATAGGCTTTTCGAGATCCGGTGGTTTCGCGCCCAGTTTGCACGCGATCGCCCTTCCGAGCCGTTGCCGCATAGCGCATTTCCATATCCACCCATGATTGTTCCAGCATGGTGCCGTCGGACGTTGCCAAAATAGTGCGTTGAGCGCTGTCACCGTAGCGCACTGAAATAGTAGCAATTTGAGGGCTAACGCTCCGCAAGATTTCGCCATAGTGTTGACACAAAACTTTTTTTTCTGCCAGGGGAACGTGCCGGGGATCGCTGCCCGTTAACGGAAAGAGGCAAATATCTTGAATGGGATTGACCGATGCTAGCAGAGTTTCTTCATCGCCCACTAATCGAGCGGCAGCGATCGCGGTTTCCACTTGTTCTTCAAGGGTCGCCAGCCGATTGAAACTGGCAAAACCCCAGCCTCCCTTGTGGCACGCTCTTACATGTCCCCCAATCGAAATCCCTTCACTCAAGGTTTCAATCTTATTGCCCCGCAGCAAAATATCGGTTCCTTCAGCGGCTTCCAGGCGAATCGCCAAATAATCCACATGGGAACGATACCGAGCAATCAAATCAGCTAATAAATCTTTTGCGTTGGCAGGTAAGGTAGCCATAACGAAATTTGTCCCAAGTGACAGGCTGCATTCATTCTCTAATCAATTGAGACCCGTAGCCCGTCAATTTTAATCTCTGGGTTGGAACGGCTTTTGGATTTCAAAAGAAATGGGGCTGGGTCGCACTGAGGGCTTTTGAGGATTCGCAGGCGAAACTGCTTGATTGGTTTGAGCCGCAGTGACTGGTTTAGCTTGAGAATCGAGTGCTTGATAGTTTAAATGAAGTGGCAGCTTTGAGAGCTTGTCGTAGTTGGAGGCGATCGCCAACAGTGCCCCGCCCAGCACGAAAATCGGCATTGGCAAGGATGCCTGCTGCACCCACTGCCAAAACTCCACTGCCCCAAACAGCAAGATAAAACTGGTTAGCCAAAGCTGCATCGATTAATCCAGTCTAAGTTGTACATATTAACTACCCAGCAGGATAGCGGATCTTGGATGATTTGGGGCGATCGCTCGGAACAATTTGATTGCCGCTTGCTTGCGCCTCGCTAAACTAAGTGGGAGCAGATTTGATTTTTTGTGGATAGGACTTTAGCGATAGATGGATTCCATAGAGCAACCAACCTTACTTGAACCCGCTCCGGCAATTGAGCAGCGCCTTCAAGAACTGCGGCAACTGCTGCAAAATGCCAGCTATGCTTACTACGTGCTGGATGCTCCTGTGCTTGAAGATGCGGTTTACGACACGCTGTATCACGAACTGATCGCCCTAGAAACTCAGTATCCCGCTTTGATCACATCCGACAGCCCGACTCAGCGCGTTGGAGAGCGCCCAGCCAGCCAGTTTACCTCTGTTCGCCACAACATTCCCCTCTACAGCCTGGAAAATGCTTTTGGTAACGAGGATCTGGCAAAGTGGCAAGATCGCTGGCGACGAGTTGCACCCGATATCCCAGATTTTGAGTATGTCTGCGAACTTAAAATTGACGGCTCTTCCCTGGCTCTCACCTATGAAAATGGTGTGTTAGTACGAGGAGCCACTCGCGGCGATGGCATCGCAGGGGAAGAGATTACTCAAAATGTGAAGGCGATTCGCTCGATTCCGCTGAGGCTCAACATGGAAAATCCGCTGCCTATCGTGGAAGTGCGCGGTGAAGCCTTTTTGCCCCTGGAATCCTTTGCCCAAATCAATCAAGAGCGATCGCAGGCAGGAGAAGCCTTGTTTGCCAATCCTCGAAATGCCGCCGCTGGCACGTTACGCCAATTAGATTCTAAGATTGTGGCAAAGCGGAAGCTAGACTTTTTTGCCTATACGTTGCACTTAGAAAAGGGGAACATCCCAACTCCCTCCAGTCAATGGGATGTTCTGCAAACGTTGAAGCAATTAGGTTTCAGGGTGAATCCGGAGGGGGCGCTTTGCTCCAGTCTATCGGAGGTAATTGCGTTTTGCGATCGCTGGTCAATTGAGCGGCGCAACCTGCCCTATATGACCGATGGCGTGGTGGTGAAGCTGAACTCTCTGGCGCTGCAAGCTCAGTTGGGGTTTACTCAAAAGTTTCCCCGCTGGGCGATCGCGCTCAAGTATCCAGCAGAGGAAGCGCCGACGGTGGTGGAAGCCATTAGTGTGAATGTGGGGCGGACTGGAGCCGTCACGCCCCTGGCAGAAATGCGCCCGGTTCTATTGGCGGGAACCACCGTGGCACGGGCAACGTTGCACAATCGCGATCGCGTTGCCGAACTGGATATTCGCGTGGGGGATACGGTGATCATTCGCAAAGCCGGGGAAATTATCCCGGAAGTGGTGCGGGTGCTATATGAACTGCGCCCTGCTGGCACCGAACCGTTTCAAATGCCGACTCACTGCCCGGAATGCAGCCAATCTCTGGTTAAGCCAGAAACCGAAGCCGTGACCCGCTGCATCAATGCTTCCTGTCCAGCGATCGTCCGGGGAGCCGTGGAGCATTGGGCAAGCCGCGATGCCATGGATATTAATGGACTTGGTGAAAAGTGGGTGCTGCAATTTGTGGAGACAGGGTTGGTACACTCCGTCGCAGACTTATATGACATCACCGTTGAACAACTGATGACGTTGGAGCGCATGGGGCAAAAGTCCGCTGAAAAATTGGTCAGCGCGATCGCCGCTTCCAAACAGCAGCCCTGGTCGCGAGTGCTTTATGGCTTAGGCATTCGCCATGTGGGCAGCGTTAACGCCCAAGTGCTAACGCTGCAGTTCACTAGCGTAGAAACTTTGTCTCAAGCCACCACAGACGCGATCGCCTCCGTCTATGGCATTGGCACCGAAATCGCCCAATCCGTTCATCAATGGTTTCAAAACCCCGCCAACCAAGAACAGATTCAACGCCTGCAAACCGCTGGCTTAGAATTTCACTCCCAACTCTTCACTCCCAACTCCTCACTCCCAACTCCCTTCTCTGGCAAAACCTTCGTAATCACCGGCACCCTACCCACTCTCAAACGGGATGAAGCAAAAGCCTTGATTCAAAGCGCAGGCGGGAAAGTCACGGAATCGGTCAGCAAAAAAACGAGTTATGTTGTGGTAGGTGAAGAGGCAGGCTCGAAGCTGAAGAAAGCACAAACCCTCGGCATTACAGTACTCTCAGAAGCAGATCTGCTAGCGCTGCTCAACTGATCCGGCAGATGATGGGGCTGAAGATGGCAACTGCTTTTTAGCGAATGGACTGCGCCCGGATAAGCTTTGAAAGTAGAATCCGCCCACCGCAAACAGGAACAGGACATAGGCGCTCGCCTGCACCAAATAGAGACGCTGAGTATAGCCAAACAACGCGCTGAGAATTGCCCCAGGGAAGCGATCGTCTGGCAACACCAGTCCCAAATCCCACACTTTGGCACCCAAAATGCAAGAATGCACCTTGGTAAAACGCTCATAGTAAAAACACATCGATTCTGAAGATCGACTTTGGCTGGCAAGGGTATTGATCACCGTATCAAAGTGACCCAGCGCTGTCACCACCAGACCCGCCACCACCAGCAACAGCAAAATGCCCATTGCTTTAAAGAACAATCGCAAGTTCAGCTTAATGCCCCATTTGAACAGCAACACTCCAATTGCAGCGGCAGTCCCCAAGCCAGCTAATGCTCCCAGTGCTGGCAAAAATCCTTGTTCAAACTTTGCCAGGACAAAAACCACGGTCTCAAAGCCTTCCCGCAAAACTGCAATGAAGATCAACCAGAAGACTCCTAAAGCCCCCCCCCGCTTCAAGGCACTGGAAACCGAGCCTTCAACTTGGCTTTTCATCGATCGCGCTTGCTGCGTCATCCACACCAGCATCCAACTTAAGAAAACGACTGCGATCAGGCTGAATATGCCTTCTAGAAAAGGTTCTGCGATCGGGCTAGCGGCTCCAAGCACTTTAATCATCCAGCCAAACAGGAACCCAATCAGGGCACTCACTGCGATCCCAGCAATTACGCCCAGATAAACCCAGCGGTTGAGCCGAGTTTGCTTGGCTTTTTTCAGACAGGCAAGCACAATCCCAACCACCAGTGCCGCTTCAACGCCTTCCCGTAAGGTAATCACAAAGGTGGGTAAAACAGAACTAAAATCCATGGCATCCTTTTTTGGCGATAGATGCTTACAGCATCATTTGGCGATCGAAGCTTGCATCACAGGGGCGCTGGTCAGTTCAATTTGCTTTACTTTGGCAGCAACCTGATCCGCCGTTAACACTGGAGTTGCAGGGGGAATCGCAGAGGGCCACGCTTTCCGTAAGCCCGTGAAGGACGTGACGATTTGATCGTTTGCTTTTGAGTCGGCTTTTTCAACTTGATCGGCAATGCTTTCATAGACCGTATCTTGAGCGTAGGCAACAAAGCCACGGGAGTCTTGATATTCAATCGGGGCGCTAATTTTACCGTTGGAGATCGCCGCTGTATATTCAGCCGTTGCCGTTTCTAACAGCCCATTCACCACTTGCAGCGAGAAGTTAGCAGATTGACGTTGAGTTTCGGGCAAAGCCGCGATCGCCTGATCGATCGCCTTCATTGCCTGGTCATACTGAGGTTTGAGTTGAGGATCGTTGGGCTTTGACTTGACCAGATCTTGTAGTTGAGTTAGCACCCCTTTAAAGTCTTCAACCTTTCGCTCTTGAAACTGTTCCTCTAAATCCACATAAATCTCTTCAACCGGATGCCCAATGTGGGGTTCTGCCTGATCGGGTTTTTTCAACGCCAGCAACTCACCCGCCACGATCATGTGTCCCTTCATCAAGGCTAGCTTCGTCATATAGTCCACGTCTTTTGCTTCACCCGTCAACACCACTTCTTCAATGGTGACTTGGTTTTTGATCTGGTCAAACTGCGCTTGACTAATCACTTTCTTGCTAACCAAATCTTCGACGCTGCCATAGGGGCGACTTGCTTGAATTTTGTTGGAGAGGGCAGGCACGCCCAACGCTGCTTCTAACTTGTCGAGTTCTGACAAAATGGCAGTATTGATGTTGATTTTTGGTTTTCCCATCGCCATTGAATCACTCGGCGACATGGCAACGGGGGAAGAGGGAGCCGTTGGTTGATTGGCGGCTGGGGGACTGCACGCTTTAATTCCAATCACGAGTGCGCCAATTGATAGCGCTAAAAAAGCATATCGAATCAAGCGATGAAAAATTCCCATTGCCACGGCTCCTGATAAATTCATGGATGCTCTCGATCAAGCTAGCTTGGTAAAGTCACACAGCAGGCGACGCTCTAAGACAACTTGTCAAAGTAAGTAAATTCAATCGTCATACTTTTGACTACTTATGTCAATAAATTTGCAAGTAATTTTCAACTATTTTGGGGAATCACCTCAAACATTCCCATGCAGCCTGCTTCGGCGATCGCGTCTTGGTGGGGGTGAAACATATATTTGCCAGGGTACGGATAGGCAAACTCTAAAATATGACGCTCCGCCGTGCCCATGGTAATCACATCGGCTTCGTGAGTCGGTTTCAGCACCATCCCGGTTGGATAAACCCGAAAGAAGTTGGCATGAATATGAAAAGTCAGCGCCGGATCGAATTCAACCATATTCAGCAAATACAGGCGCACCAGTTGATTTTGATAGATGGGGATAGGGTGATGCATGTAGTAATGAGGTAAGCCATTAAAGGCATACAAGTCATTGCGCTGCTTGTCGTTGATATCGTAAGCATTCATCACCAACACAATCTCGTCGGCGGGTGGGCGACCTTCCTTTGGGTCAATGATCAACATGCCATGCAGCCCTTTGCCGATGTGGCGGGTCACGGGCGCAATATGACAGTGATAAAGATGCACACCGTAAGGCACTGCATCAAATTCGTAGATAAAAGCTTTGCCGTTGCTGACGGGGCGCACCCCATCCATATTGCTGGGATGGATGCCGTGGAAGTGCATGGTATGGGCATGACCACCCTGGTTGAGAAACAAGACACGAATGCGATCGCCTTCCGTCGCCCTTAATGTTGGACCGGGCACCCGTCCGTTATAGTTCCAAGTGATGTAGGAAACCGCGCTATTTAGCTGTAACGGAGTAGTACCCGCAACAATCCGAAACTCGCGAATCGTGCGCCCATTTTCTTGCTTAACGGTGCCATAGTCAAAGTCCCGTAGCGCCTGCATTGGGTTCACGCCATTGCCATAGGTGGGCGTGTCAGTCGGTAATGGGGGCACTCGAACCTGGTTGCGCGATCGCTGATTAAGCCAGTGATAGCTGCCAGCGACTCCCGCTACAGCCACACCGCCTAATCCCGCCTGTAAGAGCCGCCGTCGCCCCCAAAGCTTACTCCCGCCAAAATCTTTGAATGCAGGCATGGTAGATATTAACCGTCATCCTTGCATTTAGAGTTATACCATTCTCTAAAATTTTATTGCAAACTGTTCTCATATATTTAAGCCAATCTAGTTAAGTGGCGGTAGAAATCTCAAGCAGTTTGCCGAATAGATTGAATACCCCTAAAAGCAAGCTGATGATCTACCTCAACTGAACTGGCTAAATCTGGATGGAGAACTCGTAAATAGGCATAGAGGCGATCGCCATCCCCTCCCGTCAACACAACCGCGCTAGTGGGATAGATCTGTCGCCAATCGTGAATGAAGGAGTGCAGTCCGGCAATCACCGTATGCAAGATGCCGCTGGAGATCGCGGTTTCAGTGGTCAATGCCCAACGGGGGGGAAGGGAAGAGGGAAAAGGGAAAAGGGGAGAGGGAAGGGCGGCAGTGCCTTGGGCAAGGGATTGGAACTGTAGCGTTAAGCCGGAGAGGATGGCTCCGCCCATTAGGCGATTGCGATCGGCTCCGGTGAAGGTGAGGGCGGTTCCGGCATCAATCACGAGAACCGGACTACCTATAGTTTGGATGGCACCCCACAAAGCCAAGGCGCGATCGATGCCAAAGGTCGAGTACATCTCTTGAAGTGGCACCTGTTCTAGACTGAGCCAGTGAGCGTGAGGATGAGCTTGCCAAAATTGATTTTGAGAGGGCACAACGGAGGCGATCCAAAGTTCCTGTTGCAACTGAGTTTGATCCTGATTGACATGGGGAGTGTCCCAGGTTTTTTGCAGGCGATCGCCGCTAAACTCTGCCCAGTGCAGCCGAGAATTGCCAATCACTAGCGCTGTCCAAGAATCAGCCATGCTAAAGCAGCCTTAAAAACGATAAGCTAGACTAATCAATCGCTTTATCTAACAAAACTTTACAAAACTCAGATCCCCGTTCAAGATAAGAAACAGACAACTTTTTATTTTAAGTACTTACTAAGAGAGGTTGATCATGGTAGCACTTCGAGAAAAAGCAGCCACCCGGCTGACCATGCAAACCGTTGAGATTGCGGCTGATACGACGGCACTGCGATCGCTCGATTGGGATCGCGATCGGTTTGATATTGAATTTGCCCTAGAAAACGGCACGACTTATAACTCTTTTCTGATTCGTGGCGAAAAGGTGGCGCTGGTAGACACCTCCCACGCAAAATTCCGCGAAATTTATTTAGATACTTTAACGGGATTGATTGATCCGGCTGAGATCGACTATCTCGTGATTAGCCACACCGAACCTGACCACAGCGGCTTGGTCAAAGATATCTTGCAGCTTAACCCCAACATTATCGTGGTGGGTGCAAAGGTTGCCATGCAGTTTTTGGATAATCTGGTGCATTTTCCTTTCCAGCGAAAATTGGTTAAGAGTGGCGAACGGCTTGATTTGGGCAATGGGCACGAACTGGAATTTGTGGCTGCACCCAATCTGCATTGGCCGGATACTATCCTGACCTATGACCACAAAACCCAAACTCTCTTTACCTGTGACGTGTTTGGAATGCATTACTGCGATGACCAAACCTACGATGAAGAGTTGGAGCTACTCAACGCCGACTACAAAACCTATTACGACTGCCTCATGGGTCCCAATGCCCGTTCAGTTTTAGCGGCGCTGAAGCGGATGGGAGATCTGCCACCCATTGCCCAAATTGCGACTGGGCATGGTCCGTTGTTGCAATATCACGTTGAAGAGTTGGTCGGGCGCTATCGCACTTGGAGCCAAGAACAGGCAAAGGCTGCTACTACTGTCGCATTTTTCTATGTGTCTGAATATGGCTGTAGCGATCGCCTGGTTCATGCCATTGCCCAAGGGGTTGCCAAAACCGGTGTGGTGGTTGAACTGATCGATTTGTTAGAAACCGATCCTCAGGAAGTGCGGGAATTGGTGGGGATTGCCGCCGGAATTGTGATTGGCATGCCGCCGCAAACGGGAACTTACGCCCCTCAAACTCAGGCGTTGCTTAGCACAATTTTAGCGGCGACCCATGCCAAACAAGCCTTTGGTTTATTTGAATCGGGTGGTGGTGATGATGAATCGGTGTATCCATTGCGAAACAAGCTGCAAGAAATTGGCGTGGTTGAAGCATTTCCGCCTATTTTAATCAAGGAAACGCCGACGGAAGCCACCTATCAACTGTGTGAGGAAGCCGGAACGGACTTGGGGCAATGGTTGACGCGCGATCGCAGCATTAAGCAAATGAAATCTCTAGATAATGATCTGGATAAGGCTCTAGGAAGGCTCAGCGGCGGACTGTATATCATCACCGCCAAAAAGGGTGAAGCCTCTAGCGCCATGCTAGCCTCCTGGGTTGCTCAAGCCAGTTTGGAACCGATTGGCATCACCATTGCCGTCGCCAAAGATCGGGCGATCGAATCTTTTATGCATGTGGGCGATCGCTTTGTCCTCAACATTCTCGAAGAAGGCAACTATCAGCCCTTGATGAAGCATTTTTTGAAGCGCTTTCCGCCTGGTGGCGATCGCTTTGCTGGCATCAAAATCTACTCCGCCTCCAATGGTTGCCCAATCCTGGCAGATTCCTTGGCATACCTGGAATGTGAGGTGATTAGCCGGATGGAAGGCAGCGATCATTGGATTGTTTACAGCAGCGTAGAGATGGGGCGAGTTTCTAAAGCTGATGGGCTAACTGCTGTTCATCATCGCAAAGTGGGCAATCACTATTAAGTTTGGCAGTAGAGCGATCGCTGATGCTTAAGGGCTTGGCGATCGCTCCACTTTTACATCACCCCAACAACGATCGCAGCAGTCAAAGTGATCGCTGCGATCGTTGTTGTAAAGTAGTGGTCAGGCATTGAACGATGTTTATCTTAAACATATCAGCAGTAACGAGCGGCGATGCTCTTCAAGACATTGGCAATTCTCCGTTAAAGACGCTGTGCAAACGCGGCAAATGAGGCGTGTGATGACCACTGCAACAGAACCCCAATTAACGACGGATCAGCGTGTTGTGCTGTCGGGACGTTCCTGGGAGCAGTTCAAGCTGATTCAGCAAGGGTTTGAGGACTCCCCTGGTATTCGCCTGTTTTATTTTGATGGAACCATTGAGATTCTCATGTCGGGACGTGAACATGAAGTGTTCAAAGCCATCATTGCCATACTGCTGATCATCTACTTTGAGGAGAATGGCATTGAGTTTGAGCCAACCGGATCAATGACCCAAGAGCATGAAGGGGTAGCATCGGCTGAAGCAGATGAATCCTACTGTATTGGTATATCTAAGCCAGTTCCAGACTTGGCAATTGAAGTCATTTTCACCAGTGGTGGACCGAGCAAATTGCAGCGCTATCAAGCATTAGGAGTACCAGAAGTATGGTTCTGGCAGGATGGAGTATTTACGCTGTATCGCTTGCGTGGGAATGGGTATGAGCGGCGTGACCAGAGTGAGATTCCTGAACTGGCGAAGCTCGATATTGAGTTGCTGACTCGGTGTGTATTGATGGGCGAGACTTCCCGGTTGAAGGCAATGCGAGAGTTCCGCAAGGGGATTCAGGGAAAATAAACCTTCACCAGGCAGATGGTAAGCCGGGAGACGAAAAGGCGCGATCGCCATAAAGTTGCATGAGTGAGATCGCACTCTTTAAATCATTTTCTTCTGCCAACGGTCTCCGTTCTATTCAGCTTTGTCCTACCGCCCAACATCTCTAACCTGCCACCTCTGATAGACTCGAAATAGAAAGGCTTCAGGCTTAGCTTATGTCTAGCATTACTCAAAAGATGACGTTTGAGGAGTACCTTGCCTATGACGATGGTACAGATAATCGTTATGAGCTAGTGGATGGGGAATTGGTTGACATGCCGCCAGAAGACCGGATTAACTCAAAAATCGCCCTGTTTCTGCTGGCAAAGCTATTAGAGGTTTTTTCAGAAGATCGCTTGTGCTACAAGGATACCGAGATTGAGGTCAGTGGCTCCCTATCAAAAACTCGGTTGCCAGATTTGATGGTGCTGTCTGAAGAGTTAGCGGTGATATTAGGGGATGGGCGCGGCACTATTACCCGCGAGATGCCACCCCCGGAACTGATTATTGAAGTGGCTTCACCGGGTAAGAGCAATGAAGAGCGAGATTATCGCTATAAGCGCTCGGAGTATGCGGCAAGAGGGGTGTTTGAATATTGGGTGATTAATCCCACTCAGAGTACTATCACCATTTTTAGCTTAGAAGCAGGTTTCTACGAAGCAGCGGTTTACACAGGGCAAATGGTACTGCAATCTCGGTTGGAAGCATTGCGGCTGACGGCTGACGAAGTGCTTAAACGGGGACGGCTTTGACCTCTCAGCCTAGGGAGTATCAAGGATGACAGGGGGGGGGGCAGTCAACTCGTGAGCCTCGCCCATTGAAAAGGCACCCAACCCACTCACTGATACCTAACCCCTGGCACCTGAAACCTAACCCCTGCCGCAACCAAGGTGTACTGCATTGTTGCAACCTATCAATCAAAACCATAGGTTTTTCCAATAAAAGAGCTGTTCATATATAAGTTATTCTAGGGGCAGCTTTACTTATGCCTGTACCTGATTGAGGATCTGCTCATGCAAATACCCGTAAGCCCGCCAAAATCTGAGCAACCAACCTGGATTAATCGGGTTGTACACGTTCTAGAAATCATTCAGGACTTGATTATTATTTCTCTTTGCATCGGGTTGTTCTGTGTCATGGTGCTGGAACTGCAAAGTATGTTTTTGTCACTTTTGCCACCCTTAGATTTTCAAGAAGTGACGGCTGATATTCTGTTTCTGCTGATTCTGGTGGAATTGTTTCGCTTGCTGATTATTTATTTGCAAGAACAACGGGTCTCGATTGGGGTTGCCGTGGAAGTGGCGATCGTGTCTGTCTTGCGGGAAGTGATTGTGCGAGGCGTGTTAGAAGTGCCCTGGAATCAGGTGCTTTCTGCCTGTGCATTTTTGCTGGTGCTTGGAGCATTGCTAATCATTCGCGTCTGGCTGCCCCCCACCTTTGAAGGCGTTGATCCAGAAAAACGACTCTCCAGAAGAAGAAGCCTTTCGCGAGAGGTGGGAACTGGGGAAAGTCATAGAGGTTCTGAGCAACCAGACATTGCTTTTATGATGAAAGAAACTGCTGAATCTGGTAGTTTGGCGAACAATAATAGCAATATATAGATAGGTAAAGGCATGGAAGAGTAAAGGGGTGAAGGATTGAAGGAGCATTTACTTCTATGTTCTGTGCCTTAACGTCTTTACCTCTTAACGTCTCTACTACTCTTTAGATTGAAATCGATAAACTTACTCTCTTTTCTATTCGTTCCTTTGCTTCTTTTCTTGACCTATGGCTGATTTCAAACCGCGTGATGTTCAAATTGCTGAGATGGGTGCTGGTACGACTGTGCTGCGATCGCGCACCTGGGAACGGCTCAAATTTGAAATTGAATATGCTCGTCAAAAAGGCACAACGGCAAACTCTTATCTGATTCAGGCAGAGCAAACGGCGCTGATTGACCCACCGGGCGAGTCGTTTACCGATCTATTTTTGGAAGAACTGGGGCATCATCTCTACTATCAGCGGTTGAACTACATCATTTTGAGCCATGTCAATCCGAATCGATTAGCCACGCTGAAACGCTTGTTAGAGTTGGCTCCTTACGCGACGGTGATTTGTTCCAAACCCGGTGCCAATACGCTGCGATCGGTTTTGGCGACTCAGACTTTGACCCTGCCATCGCCGCGAGAGGATGAAGCGCAAGACTTGGGAATTGAGTTTGGCAATCAAACGCTGAAGGTGCATGTGGTTCGAGATGAAGAAGTACTAGATTTAGGAAACGGGCACGAGCTTCAGTTTCGCTTTGTGCCCACGCCCCGACATCCAGATGCGCTTTGCATTTACGATCCAGCGACTCGTGTGCTGTATACCGACAAATTATTTGGCGCTCATGTCTGTGATGATGCGGTGTTTGATGAACACTGGAAGATCTTAGATGACGATCGCCGCTATTATTTTGACTGTCTCCATGCCGCGCAGGCACCCCAAGTGGAGGCAATTTTAGACAAGCTGAAAACGTTTCCCGCCAAGCTGTATGCGCCAGGGCATGGCTCGATCGTGCGCCATAGCTTTAGCGTTTTCACGCTGGATTATCGCCGCTGGTGTCAACAGCAGCAGACGAAGGATTTGACTGTGGCGCTGCTGTATACCTCTGCTTATGGGAATACCGCAACTTTGGCAAGCGCGATCGCCAAGGGCGTGAACCAGTCTGGAGTTGCCGTTCAAACGATCAACTGTGAGTTTGCCGATCCAGCAGAAATCACAGCAGCCGTTAAAGACTGTGATGGCTTTATCATCGGTTCTCCAACGTTAGCAGGTCATCCGCCCACACAGATTCAGACAGCACTAGGCATTGTGCTATCCACTGCCACGCAAACAAAAGTTGCGGGGGTCTTCGGTTCCTATGGCTGGAGCGGAGAAGCGGTCGATCTGATTGAAAGCAAACTCCAAGATGCGGGCTATCCCTTGGGGTTTGAAACGATTCGGGTCAAGTTTGCGCCGACTGAGGAGACTATAGAGCAGTGTGAAAAAGCTGGAGCAGAGTTTGCCCGCACCCTTAACCGCGCCCGCAAAATTCGGGCACCCCGACAAGCCAGTGCCGATGTGATGAGCGATCGCACGGGTCAGGCAGTCGGGCGAGTCACGGGGTCTTTGTGTGTGGTCACAGCCCAATCCAGTGGGATTCCCGTAGGATTTCTGACTTCATGGATCGCGCAAGCTGGATTCAGTCCTCCCGCAATCACGGTGGTGATCGCCAAAGATCGCGAATTAGACTGCCTTGCTTATGCCGGCGAACAGTTTGTTCTAAATATTTTGAAAGAAGGTAGAAATCTGCGCCGCTTCTTTGTCAAACCTGCCACACCGGGCGAAAATCCTTTTGTTCATTTAGCAACCGAACCCGCCGCTAACGGATGTCTGATTTTGACTGAGGCTTTGTCTTACCTTGAATGCACCGTACAAAACCGAATGGATTGTGGCGATCACTGGCTGCTTTATGCCTTGGTGGATTACGGCAAAATCTTGGAATCAACCGGAGTCACCGCCGTCAATCACCGCAAGTCTGCCAGTCAATACTAATCGGGGCACCGCATCTGGCAACGACCTTAGATGAAATCTCAAGCGTTTTAACCAGATGCTACGCCCTCTTTATTTACAGACGTTTTTCCAGGTATTGACCAATCATTTGCTGTTCACCCGCACGAGAAATAATTGTTTGGCGAGTGCGATACAGTTGTCCAATCAGTTTCAACTCTTCTTCAAAGGACGAGCCTTTATAGTCCGTTTTGAGGCAAAGGGTTTGGGGATTGGTGAAGTGATAGGCAGCCGTGACTGGCTTGGTCGTCGCAAAGCCGCGATCGCGCAATAAATTCGTGCCCAATGCTCCAAACAGGGTAGAACCATTGGATTGCTGCTTTCCGGTCAGCGATTCTTGGCTATCCCAAGTGACCTCTGCTCCACAGGTCAACGCTGTTTTGTCTGCTAGCTCATGCAACCCTGCCAGATGGATTAATTCTGGAGAACCTTGGGACAAAAAGCGAATTTGAATGATGCTAACGACTTCTTTGGTTGCGCCATCCGGAAGCGTGTAATACCGTCGCTCGGAGTGCCAGCCGCCTTCGGATTGCCGAAAGAAATCGGCAATTAAATGATCTTCGATCGTTTGAGAGAGTTGTAGCAGAGAAGTCACGGAATGTTTCCTCACTATTGAACGTTAGACCAGAAAAGCTTAAAAGTCAGCTTCAACCAGAATTGTTGTCAATCTTAACATTATCCATTTTGAAGGACTTTTTGCTCTGGCGACACCCAGCTTTGGACGGAGAAAGTTTGCAACAAAAAACGAGGACTCTAATGGAGAAATCCTCGTTGAGATTATGCGTGAGTAATTTAGCTGAAATTGTGAATTCTGAACGATATTGGCAAAAGGGCGTGGTCTGATAAATTGAGTGATCGCCCCCTTTTGCCCATTTTCCTAAGCTTGAGTTGCCGCCTCACGAGCCGCCGTCGCCTCATCAGGATGGATGCCCAAGCGAGTTAGGTTAATCCGCCCACGGCTATCAATTTCTCTCACTTTGACAATTACCTCATCCCCCAGATTCACCTCATCTTCCACCTTGCCCACGCGATAGTCGGCAAGCTGAGAAATGTGAACCATACCTTCTTTGCCGGGAAGAAACTCCACAAACGCCCCAATCGGGATAATCCGGGTCACTTTTCCCGCATAAACATCGCCTGCATTCAGCTTGCGGGTCATGCCTTGAATAATGGAACGGGCACGCTTGGCTTTCTCACCATCGATCGCCGAAATCGTCACAATGCCCGTATCTTCAATGTCGATCTTGGCACCGGTTTCTTCGGTAATGCCCTTGATGGTTTTACCGCCGGGACCAATGATCATGCCGATAAATTCAGGGTCGATCTTAATGGTGAGCAGACGCGGCGCAAAGGGCGACATCTCTGTGCGCGGCGTGTTGATGGTTTGCATCATCTTGTCGAGAATGTGCAACCGCGCCGGTTTTGCTTGATTAATCGCTTGGGCAATCACATCCATCGGCAAGCCATGAATTTTCATGTCAAGCTGCAACGCGGTGATGCCCGTATCGGTGCCCGCCACTTTGAAATCCATGTCGCCCAAGAAATCTTCAATGCCTTGAATATCGGTAAGGATGCGAATTTCTTCGCCTTCTTTAATCAAGCCCATGGCAGCACCACTGACGGGTTTGAGGATGGGAACCCCTGCATCCATCAGCGCTAAGGTCGAACCGCAGACGGAACCCATGGAGGTGGAGCCATTGGACGATAGCACTTCGGACACAACCCGCAGCACATAAGGGAAATCTTCTTTCTTAGGCAGGATGGGAACTAAAGCCCGTTCTGCTAAAGCACCGTGACCCACTTCGCGCCGTCCGGGCGATCGCATGGGTTTGGTTTCACCCACGGAATAGGGCGGCATATTGTAGTGATGCAGGTAGCGCTTTTTCTCATCGGGATGCAGATCATCCATTTCCTGAGCATCGCCGGGAGTGCCTAAGGTGACGACCGACATGACCTGAGTCAGCCCCCGGTTAAACAAAGCGCTGCCATGAACGCGAGAAGGCAACACCCCCACTTGGCAAGAAATCGGACGGATTTCATCCAGTTTGCGACCATCAATTCGCACGTTATCTTCCACGATTTGGCGACGCATCAAAACTTTAGTCACATCTTTAAACACATTGCCCACCGCTTTTGAATTGGCAGCGGCGGCTAGTTTCACCGGATCTTCTGCGGGAAGTTCGGCGATCGCAGCAGTCAAGGATTTCTTCACCTCATCCAAAGCAGCATCCCGGACTTTTTTATCTTTTTCAAACCGTCCGATCACTTCTTGTACTGAAGTAGTGACGCGATCGCGAATGAAATCTTCTAAGGTTTTATCCACTTCCGGCGCTTCTGCGGTAGCAATTTCAATGCCTAACTCCTTGAGGATATCCCGCTGCGCCTGAATCAAATCCCGCACCGCTTCATAGCCAAAGTCGATCGCCTCAATCATGTCTTGTTCGGGCAATTGATTTGCGCCTGCCTCCACCATGATGATGCCTTCAGGGGAGCCAGCCACAATCAGATCTAGATCGCCGCTCTCAATTTCCTTATAGGTCGGGTTGATGATAAAGTCATCGCCAACCAATCCAACCCGCACCGCTGCCATCGGTCCGTTAAACGGAATTTGGGCGAGCAAGACTGCCAACGATGCACCCGTGACCGCCAACACGTCCGGGGGCACCAATTCATCGAGTGAAAGTGTCGTGGCAACCACTTGAATATCATCCCGCATCCAGCCCGGAAACAAGGGGCGCAGGGGGCGATCAATCAAACGGCTGATCAGGGTTGCTTTTTCGGGGGGGCGACCTTCACGGCGCAAAAAGCCTCCGGGAATGCGTCCGGCGGCATATAACCGTTCTTCGTAATCTACTAACAGGGGCAGGAAATCAATTCCTTCGCGTCCCGATGCGCGGGTGGCAGCCACTAATACTGCGGTGTCTCCCGACTGAACTAAGACTGCGCCGCCTGCTTGTGGAGCCAGCAGACCGATCTTCAGCCTAATATCCCTACCATCAAAGGATATTGACTTTTCAATTTCTTCCATGTAACGTGGTATCCTTTTCCATCTTTTATTCTCTGTCGCAATCCTAGCATTGATGGACAAAGAGAGAATTGTTTGGGCGATCGCAATCTCTTAGGCGTGAGGGTGCAGCTTGTGTCGCAGGGGTCAGGTTCGAGAGGTCAGGTTTCAGAAGTGAAGAGGTTCGGGTGTTTGGGTTTGCTTCCTATTGCTGGTTTTAACCATTCTGGGTACTGCTATACAATGGCAGTGTTGAATGTTCACCGCCGTTAGAGTATTAAATTTGCCCGGTAATTGCCATCAGTCAGGGCATAAAATAGCCTCTATAGCGATGAATTCATGCGATTAGCGATCGAAGGCTTTAAACAAGAATGGCAATCTTACACGGTAGCTGGCTACGGCTGTCGGAACTCGACGCAACTCAAGAGATGGCTGGGCAGGCGAGTTGCCTGATCGTTTGGGGAGAAATTTGGCGCAAGGTTACTCCACATCCAGTGATGCCAATCGACTCTCCAGAAACGGCTGAGCTTGCGGCTGTTCAACCCAATCCTTATGGGATGACGCGGCTAGAGTTGCTAGATTTTCTCAAAAGCTTGCAGAAGAGTCATGGCATTTACCTGCCAGCTTTAAACCACTTGGCAGCACCATTGGAGCCAGCGCCTAAACGAACTCGTAAAACTACGAAATCCGCCCAAGCGACTACTCCAGCTACCATAGATGCGATCGCGCCTGAGCCACAAAGCGCAACCTGGCTGATTCAAACCGTTGGCTTACCCACTTCGGTCTTAGAGGGAGATTTGGCAGTTCCCAGTAGCGCAGTTCTGTTGCCGCAACTGTCCGCCACGCCCCCAGGCGATCGCCCGTTGGTATTGCATCCCTGGAGCGTTGAAGGATTGTGCTTATCGGCAACTGAGGCACTCTTATTTCTCAATTCCTTGCCCTTGGGGTATCAGCCAGTCGAAGAAGCGTTCGTTAGTGGAGATCTGCGCTTTTGGAGCCATGCTGCCCGTTGGAGCCTGGATTTATTGGCGCGAGCGAAATTTTTGCCCGGCTTAGAGAAGCGCAACGAAGGGCAAGACAATTTCGCAGTTTTCGCCCAATGGGAGCCATTGCTGGATAGCGCCGTTGATCAGGCGCGCTTGGTGCAGTTTGGCGATCGGATGCCTGCCGCTTGTCGGATGTATGAGCAGGGGTCAGGGGGCAGGGGTCAGGGGTCAGGGAATGGGAATGAACAAATCTCGAAATCCGAAACCCGAAATCCAAAATCCGAATTCTTCCTCCCCCTTCCTGCTGATTCTCAAGTCTTGCTGCTCGATTTTTTGCAATCCACGCTGGATGCTCAGATTCGGCAGGCGGCACCGCAGTTTGGGCTAGGGGGGACTGAAAAAGCAGGATCTGCTCAAAAAGAAATCATGCAAACTGGCGCGATCGCGCCAGTGTTACAGGAGTGGTTAACGGCCTTAAATAGTTCTGATTCCCAACTGAAAACAACGGCTGTGGAAGCGTTGGAAACCTCGCTGCAGACTTGGACGACTCCCCTGCAACATCGCCGCTCAGACAATTTCCGTATCTGCCTATCGCTTTATCCTCCCAGCTATGGACAAAGCAACTGGCAGTTAGAGTACGGCTTACAGGCGGCAGATACGCCCAACTTCATTGTGGATGCTCCCACTATTTGGAATAATCCGGTGGAGCGGTTGAATGTGCAGGGACGAACGATCGCCCAGCCACAAGAATTGTTCTTAATGGGCTTGGGATTAGCGTCTCGCCTCTATGCGCCGATTGAGCCGAGCTTGCAAGCACCACGTCCCCAATTCTGTGCCTTGAGTCCCATGCAGGCGTATGAGTTTCTTAAAAGTACCGCTTGGAGACTACAAGATAGTGGAGTAGGCGTGGTGGTGCCGCCCAGTCTCGCCAGCCAAGGCGGGTGGGCAAATCGGTTAGGGCTAAAAATTCAGGCACAAACCGCCAAGCTGAGACAAGGACAGCGGCTGGGTTTGCAAAGTTTGCTCAACTTTCGCTGGGAACTGACGATTGGCGGACAAAGTATTTCTAAGGAAGAGTTCGATCGCCTAGTAGCGCTCAATATGCCTCTCGTCGAAATCAACGACGAATGGGTGGAACTGCGACCCCAAGATATTCGCTCCGCCCAAGCCTTTTTCGCCAGTCGTAAAGATCAGCCTGCCCTGTCCCTAGAAGATGCCCTTCGCATCAGCACTGGCGATACGCAAATGATTGAAAAGCTGCCCGTAGTCAGCTTTGAAGCATCCGGTGCCTTGGAAGATTTGATCAATACGCTCAGCGGCAATCAGACGATCGCAGAGATTGCCACGCCAGCCAGCTTTCGGGGTGAGTTGCGTCCCTATCAATCTCGTGGTGTGGGCTGGCTCTCATTTTTGGAGCAGTGGAGCTTGGGAGCGTGCCTTGCAGACGATATGGGTTTGGGGAAAACCATTCAACTGATTGCCTTCTTGCTGCATTTGCAGGAACAAGACTCCTTAGACGCGCCCACCCTGCTGATTTGCCCCACATCAGTCCTCGGCAACTGGGAGCGAGAAGTCCAGAAATTTGCCCCCAGTTTGAAAGTTCTGGTACATCATGGCGATGGTCGCCCCAAGGGAAGAGATTTTGCCAGAGCGGTTCAAGGCATTGACCTGGTACTGTCTAGCTACGCGCTCGTTCATCGAGATATCAAAGACTTGCAAACTGTCTCCTGGCGCGGCGTGGTGCTGGACGAAGCCCAAAACATCAAAAATCCAGAGGCAAAGCAATCGCAGGCAGTCCGGCAACTGTCAGCCGAGTTTCGGATTGCCATGACAGGCACGCCAGTAGAAAATCGCCTATCTGAACTCTGGTCGATTTTAGATTTCCTCAATCCGGGCTATCTGGGACCCAAGAACTTCTTTCAGCGCCGGTTTGCGGCACCGATCGAACGGTATGGCGATACGGCATCCCTGCAAACCCTGAGATCGCTGGTGCAGCCCTTCATCTTGCGACGACTCAAAAGCGATCGCACGATCATTCAAGATTTGCCCGATAAGCAAGAGATGACCGTCTTTTGTGGCTTATCTTCTGAGCAGGCATCGCTCTATCAGCATTGGGTCGATAAATCCCTGGCAGATATCGAAGCCGCTGAAGGCATTCAGCGTAAGGGCATTATCTTGGCGTTAATTACCAAACTGAAACAAATCTGCAATCATCCCGATTTATTTCTCAAAGGAGCCACTGCTCAGGAAAGTGAAACTCTAGAGGATCAAGGCAATCAAAACTCTGATCTCGCTTCGTTTCAATCTCGTTCTGGTAAATTGCAACGCCTAGACGCAATGCTAGAAGAAGTAGTGGCAGAAGGCGATCGCGCCCTTATCTTCACCCAATTTGCCGAATGGGGAAAACTGCTGAAAGCTCATCTAGAAAAACAGCTTGGCAGTGAAACTCTATTTTTGTATGGCGGCACTTCCAAAAAGCAGCGCGAAGAAATGGTTGATCGCTTCCAGCACGATCCGCAAGCACCCCGAATTTTTATTCTGTCGTTGAAAGCGGGCGGTGTTGGCTTAAACTTGACCCGCGCCAACCATGTGTTTCACTTCGATCGCTGGTGGAACCCGGCTGTGGAAAATCAGGCAACCGATCGCGTCTTCCGCATTGGACAAACTCGCAAGGTGCAAGTTCACAAATTTGTCTGTAGCGGCACCCTGGAAGAAAAAATTCACGCCATCATCGAAAGCAAAAAAGCCTTGGCAGAACAAGTGGTTGGCGCAGGCGAAAGCTGGCTGACTGATCTTAATACAGATCAATTGCGTGATCTGCTGCTACTCGATCGCAGCGCCATTATTGATGAATAGCAGTCGAAGTCTAATTAAAGTCTAAAAATTATCTCGACCCACGCTTTTGAACCGATGCCAGCAATAAAGGGCGAACTTGCTTGACCCATTGCTCAAAATTTAACTCAGCTTCGCTGCTATCAGATTTAGCAGAAGACGATCCTGGCTTGTTTTCAATTTGCATTTTCATATCGGTTTAATAAATCCCTCTATTTAGTTGAAACATAAACGCTCATCTTTTGCTATCCTCCCTTAGATATTTGATGGACATCTAATGCGAAAACCGCAACGAATAGATGCCGTTAGAGAATTAGCAGCTTGATTGCAAAAAAAATTGCCTCCATTATTCACTCAGAGTTCCCAAAAACAATCGAATTGAACAAGTGAATGAATCACTTGACAAAGATCTTTCTGACTGTGTTGACACTTATTCCACAGGACGCACGATCGCCGGAGTTATAGGTTTCTGCGGCTGAAAAATGGCTTTCAAAGCTTCTGCAAAACTATCTGCGATCGCAATCCGGTTTCCGTAAGCCACAATCACACTGACCAAGGTTGGTAGACTATTTTTCTCAGCTTCTAAATAGAGCGGCTCCACATAAAGCAATGACTGCTCGATCGGCACCACCAGCAAATTGCCCTGTAATGCGCGTGATCCTTCCCGATTCCACAGCGTAATTTTTTGTGAAATGGCTGGATCTTGATTGATCCGCGCCTCGATTTGTTCAATCCCAAAAACCAATTCGCCCTTGGGAAATACATAGAGCAATTGCTTGCCATAGTTGGCTCCATCCGATCGCGCCGCTAGCCATGCCGTCAGGTTAGTGCGTTGGCGAGGCTTGTAAGGCAGCAACAAAACAAACTCTTCTGACTTGTCAGTGGTTGGCAAATTGGTAATCAAAAAATATGGATCGACCGGCTGGGTTTCATTGCGATAAATTTCGTCAGGAATCTGCCACTGATCTTCCTGGTTATAAAACACCTTCGGATCGGTCATGTGATAGGTCATCAGCCGTTCAGATTGCACACTAAACAAATCAGCCGGATAGCGGAGATGGCTTTGCAGAGCAGCAGGCATGGCGCTCAGGGGCTTAAATAAGCCTGGGAAAATCGCTGCCCAGCTTTGAATCATCGGATCAGACGGATCAGCAACATAGAAATTGACAGAGCCGTTATAGGCATCAATCACCACTTTGACCGCATTCCGAATGTAGTTAAATGGATAATTTCCGACGATATTAGCCGCTGGGTTCGCAAGCGGTTGACTGGGTTGGGAGTAGGGGTAGTGGTCGCTGGTGGTGTAGGCATCCAGCATCCAATATAAATAGTTAGGCGGGGCGGCTGGGTTCGATTTTGAAGTCGGGGATTGATTTTCACAGTTCAGGTTTAAGCCTTGGCAGCCAATATCGGCGGTGACAAGATAGGGATCATGGTCGTAGTGCAAGAAAGGGGCGATCGCCCGCACCCGCTCCAGAATATTGCGGCGAAACAGCAATTTTGTTTCTGGCGTGAAATATTGAGTCAACACCATTTGCCAATCGTGCAGATATCGAGCAAACAGCAGGCGTTTCCAAAAAGGCGCGATCGTCACACCGCCCTCGCCAGAGTACGTGTTGTAAACGTTCTCGCTACCGCTGGGATAGTCCAGTTCTTGCAGTGTTCCGCCAGTCATGACGTAAGTATTGGCAATCTCGCCATAATAAATACGCGGCTGACCGATGGGGATATTATCCCGAATCGCAGGATTCGCCGTGTTGAGGGTTCCTGCTGAGGCTTGGGTGTTGGTGCCAATATCTTTGACAAAATAGTCGGGCAACCCACCCGGCGCGACCTCGTTAACCGGACTCATGGTGAAGCCATAGCCGTGGGTGTAGACCAGATGTTCATTTACCCAAGTTTGCGCCTCGGTGGGCACGGCGTGATAATCCAGTTCTCGTGCGGCAATGAGTACCTGCTGTTTGGCGGCAGATTCGTTAGGGCGACGAGCTAGGGTATAGCGATCGATATCAGCGTCTGCAAACCGATAGTAAGGGCGAATTTGTTGAAGTTGGCGGTTTGTTGCCAACAGGGGTCGCGTATCCCAAAGGCGAATATTCCGAATGGTTGGCTCGTTTTTTTCAATATCAGCGTAGGTCAGTTTCCCAGATGGATTAAATGTTTCCACCTGGACATTTTCTAGACCAAATGCCGCGCGGGTTAAGGAAATATTGCGGCTAATATAGGGTTGTTCACGGGCAAGCTCATTAGGCTGAACAATGACATTTTGAACAATCACGGGTAAAAGTGTCGTCATCGGCACCAGCAGAAAATAGCCGGCGAGGAGGAAAAAGGGGATAGGGAATAGGGAATAGGGAACAAGGGAAAGGGAAGGAGGGGCGAAGAGGCGGTTTTTGGGTAGGGCGTACCAGAAAAGGATGAGGGCGATCGCGATCGCTAAAACCGCCATGCCCAAGCAAACGGGTAAATTCACCCAAACATCGGTGTAGCTGGCACCAAACACCCCGCCCTGGGTTGAATACAGCGATTCATAGCGACTCAGCCAGTAGCCTAACCCCACAACCAGCAGCAAACAGCCGCCTAAAGCATAGAGATGACGCTGTTGCGGCTCAGAAATCCCGATAAGCCGTCCTTGGCTTAAACTATTGCCAGACAACAGATAGATTAAACTGACGGCAAGCAGGCTGTAGGCAGTCAAGCCCACGAGCCAAAACTCTAAAAGTTGCCACAGGGGCAGCGAAAAAATGTATAAACCAATATCTTTGGCAAATAGCGGATCGACACGCTCAAAAGGGCTGGCATGGAAGAACAGCAGAATTCGGCTCCAGTTGGCAGCCAGCACCCACCCACACCCCACACTGAGGGCGATCGCAAAGGTGTTGAGCAGAAACCGGGGAAAAATCAGCAGGGCGATGACCAAGGCAATCCATAGCCCCATTACCCCATAGAGCAGGGGAGCCTCAGATTCTAAAAGCGTTTTGCCCAGATGCCAAATAGACTCTAGTTGAAAGCGATCGGGCACAGGCAGCAACGTTTCCGCTTGAGTTCCCCTAGCTTGCCAGAGCGTCACGACCGTTTGGGCATAATGAAACACCAGTAGGGCGATCGCGCTGCTTAGACTCACCGCCAACAGGAGTAACCATCGAAAGAACCGCGAAACTCGCTTTTTTTGAGGCTGTGCCAGGGGATTTGGAATCGTGGAGGGTTGCGCCCTTTCCCAATCCGCAGGTTTCCAATTTTTGGGATGTTTGAATCGCTGGGCTACCCACAGGTTGCCTAACAGCCAAACGAGGCTGATCCCGGTGACCACACTCCACAAAACTACTTTTGTGCCTAGCCGTACCCAGAAAGTTTGGGAATAGCCGACCTCGTTGAACCATAGGCTCTCAGCCACAATCTGACAGCCAATGCCCAGTAGGAACCAAACCGCCATCAGCAGCAATAGCAGCCAGACCAATCGGCGCAGCAGTCGAGGCGATCGCAGCCCCTCTGCAATCCAGTTAGTTAAAGTGCTGAAATCCTTGTTCAAAGCTCAACCGCTCATCAGGATAGGTGTGACTCGAATCGACTAACCACACATCCGGCTGTGCGGTCGTAATTCCAATCATCGCACTCTGGTCTAATTGGTCAACCAATTTCACTGCTAAATCAGTGGGTAAACACAGCACTAGCTCAAAATCTTCCCCGCCATACAGTGCCCATTTCATCGCTTGCTCACTCCCAACCCAGTTAGATAGGGCGGCTGGAATGGGAATCTGGCGGCGATCGATTCGGGCACCTACGCCACTGGCGCGGCAAATTTGCAATACGGCATCGGCGAGTCCATCGCTGCTGTCCATGCCAGTAAGAGGTGTCGGGTGTCGGGCTTCGACGTGAGCGCTCAGCCGAACGGTGTCGGGTGTTGGGAAGAGCAAGGGCAGGACATCTAGGCGGGGGCGGGGGCGTTGATGGGCACGGACTAGGGCGGCGCGATCGCGAGGAGTTAAATCATGTCCCTGATCAGGATGAAGTAATAGTTCTAAGCCAGCGCGGGAGGCTCCATGGGTGCCAGTCACAACGATCGCTTGTCCGGGTTGGGCGGTTGCTCGACGAATGAGTTGATTGGGGTCGGCTTGCCCAAAGGCGGTGATGGCAACGGTGGTCACGGGCGATCGCACTACATCGCCCCCCACAATCACGGTGTTGTAGTGTCCTAAACACTCGGTTAACCCTTGATAGAGTCGTTCTACCCAGGCGATCGCCAAATCTCCCGGCACTCCCAAGCCCACGGTAATGCCGATCGGAGTTGCCCCCATTGCTGCTAGATCGGATAAATTTGCGGCGGCGGCTCGCCACCCTGCATCCTCTGGGCTAGTGGTGAGATCGCTAAAATGAACCCCATCCACCAGCATATCCGCCGTCACCACCAAGGATTTTCCGGGTTGAGTCGTTAAGACCGCTGCATCATCCCCTACCAACTCAGCAGGACAAAATGCTTGCAGCCACTTTAATAAACCCTGCTCTCCCAATTGCTGAATGCTGAGTTCAGCGTCTAAATCCTTCATTTGGCTCCCGCTGTGGCTAGGTCTGTAACAATTCAAGACTATCCCATCCGCTCCCCATGAACTTTGCTACATTGAATCATTCCAAAGGGTAAATCGCTCCCGAACTGATTTCTTCATCTATAATTTTGTCGAGCATTCATTTTTTACGAGCAGCCTATGTTTCAGGATGCCAGCACGAATCCAGCTTTGCCAAATTCCCCCGATACACTTGCCGAAGCTAAGTCGGAGGGGGTTAAGTCGGCGGAAGCTAAGTCAGAGGCGAATAGTTTTTCTTCAAATTCCTACGCCGATAGTCTGATGGATGATCTGTTCCAAGATGTGGAGCAGCTTTTGAATGGAGAATCGCAACGGTCTGATTCATCAACGCTGACGCGATCGCAGCCTGTTGATTTGCTATCTGATCCAGAAGGATCACCTTCAGATATGCCTTCTTCTAGCTCTGTGAGTGCCCCCACAGAAGAATCATCGGCGAGTTCGGCTCTGGCAACGCTGCTTAAGTCACTGGCTGTTAATCAACCTAATGAGCAAATTGCCCAAGTGCCTGAAATGACTATGGCACCAAGCGATGCTATTGTAGCGCCCCAGAATCGCACCTCTGGCGGTGTTTATGATCGCCTATTGCTAGCAGTGGGCTGTGTGTCGATCGTTCTATCATTGGCGCTGTGGTTGTTCTATCAAGAATCGCGCCGTTCGCAGGTTATGTCCTCGGTGCCTGCCGCAGAAGTCGCCGCAAATCCGGTGTCTTCAACCCAAAATCAGTTTTCGGATTATGCCCAAAAAGCGCTGCAATCGATTGACCAGCGATCGCAGCAAGGCATTACCCCTTCTGCAACGACCTCAGGGGCAACCACTCCTGCAATGCCGACTGTGACGGTGCCAAAAGCTATTACTCCCAGCGCTCTGCCTCCCAGCCGAACTGCTACGGGACTTGAACGAGTGTATGTTCCGGTCTATCAGTTCCCCTCAAACTTTAAGCCTCCTAATTCAGTGACTCCTTTGCCAGCGGGTGCGGCACCTTCAGCCGTGCCGCAATATGGCGCGCCTGCACGTAAGCCAGCGGCGGCAGCAACTAGCCCCATTACTCCCGGTGCGCCCCGAAGGTTGGCTGGGGTGTTGGAGTTGGGCGATCGCTCGGTTGCCTTGTTTGAAATTAATGGTGTGACCCAGCGCTATGGCATTGGTGAAAGTATTGGCTCCTCTGGTTGGTCGTTGGTGGAAGTGTCTAAAGAGCAAGCAATGATCCGACGCAATGGTGAGGTGCGATCGGTGTTTGTGGGACAAAAGTTCTAGGCGGTTTTGGAGATCAGTTGTTAGTTTTTAGTGGGATGGATACAGTGTGATGGGGGTTGGGTGGTGCCTATCGGCGATCGCTCCTAACAACTTGATCGCCCTCTTAAACTATCGCTGGAGCCTTGATTATGGGTTTATTTGATGATTTCAGTCAGTTCTTAGAATTGCGCCTAGAAGAGTTTTTGCGCGACAATCCTCATCTAGAACTGATGGTGCTGGAAGAAAAGCTGCGGGATCAGGAAGAAGAAACCCTCAAGCTAATGACCGACTTGAAGGTAAAGGAAAAAGCCTTGCAGGATGAAATATTGGCGATCGCCCAAGAAATTCAGCTTTGGCACGCCCGCATCGAAAAAGCTAAAGCCAAAGGTCGGCTCGATCTGGCTGAACCTGCCGAAGTGCGGGAAGCTGACCTATTGCGTCAGGGAAACCAAAAATGGGGACAACTGGAAATGTTGAAAGAACGCTTTCAGCAAACCCAAGAGTTGCAGAAAAAAGTGGAGCAACGCCGCAAAGAAGTTCAAAAAAAAGTAACCGAGGCACAAGTCAACCGCACAACCACTCAGTCTGGAGCCGAAAGCACCTCAAACTGGAGCAAAAACCCGACCTATATGAACAGCAGTGGGGGTAAAGATCCCTTAGACCAGCAATTTAATCGCTGGGAAGCTGAGGAAGAACTTGAACAGTTGAAGCGCAACATGGGTAAGTAATATCTTTATGCATATCAGCTTTGAAATAGCTTGGAGCTATTGATTTCTAGCTCAAGATAACAAAGTTCGTATTGTTGCAGAATTACTGGGATTTGACTCCCGCGAATATAATTTTTGCCTCGACAATATAGTTGACGTGAGCATTTACGTTTAGCCTTAAGTTGAGAACGAGCAATGGTAATTCGTGTAGCTGATCTGGAGATTAGTCAACATCTATTAGCAGGCGATATCGTGATTTTACTGGACGGAAACCAAGCGGGTAGTGCCTTTTCGTAAAGGATAGATAAAATAGGGAATGACTGTTATCTTCAACGCCTATGTCAAGCCTTCCTCCCTTTCTGCGTTGTCCCAACTGTTTGTCTGAAGACATCATGAAAAATGGCACCACTCGACGGGGCAAACAAAACTACAAATGCCGTGATTGTGGTCGTCAATTTGTGGAAAATCCCCAGTGGAAACCTCGGAAAAAAGACAGCACTGCGATGATTGACCATCTGCTGTTAGAGAAGATCCCCCTGGCGGGTATCGCCCGTGTGCTGAAGTTGTCAGAGTCTTGGCTACAAGGCTATGTCAACCAATGCTCCAAGGAGGTGCCGCGTCAGGTGCAGGTCACCCCCAAGACCAAGGGAGCACTAAAGGTGCAAATGGATGAATTGTGGTCGTTTGTGGATGACAAAGGCAACAAGCAGTGGGTGTGGCTAGCACTGGATGTCGAGACACGTGAGATTGTGGGTTGCCACATCGGTGATCGTTCCAAAGACTCGGCTTTAGCCTTATGGCAATCGATGCCAGGGGTGTATCGGCAATGCGCCGTGATTTACACCGATTACTGGGATGCTTATCGGGCAGTCCTACCGAGCCAACGGCATTGTGCCGTTGGAAAAGAAACAGGGTTGACGAGCTACATCGAACGATTCAACAACACCTTAAGGCAACGGGTGTCTCGATTAGTGCGAAAGACACTGTCATTTTCTAAGAAATTGGATAATCATATCGCTGCGATTTGGAACTTCATCCATCACTACAACGAACGGATTCGCCTGCAACTATCAAACTGTTGAGAAGGCACCCCTTTTCCCTCATCCTTTACCAAAAAAGACTACCGCTCTCTCAACGGTAGAACCCGTCAATCCAGTGCAAGATACAGCAATTACAGTTGAAATCAATAAATAGCAACGCCTATTACCTCAGCGACTCTAATAATCCGGCACAAT
Organism: Leptolyngbya sp. CALU 1928; assembly: GCF_056784215.1. Taxonomy (NCBI): domain Bacteria; kingdom Bacillati; phylum Cyanobacteriota; class Cyanophyceae; order Leptolyngbyales; family Leptolyngbyaceae; genus Leptolyngbya; species Leptolyngbya sp. CALU 1928. The sequence goes on from NZ_JBXBCE010000001.1 coordinate 1,258,315, forward strand.
GGAAACATGAATGCAATTGATTATCTTCGGATTAGCTTGGTCGATCGCTGCAACTTTCGCTGTCAGTACTGTATGCCGGAGGGTTCTGACCTCAGCTATGTGTTGCAGCAAGATTTGATCACGCAGGATGAGCTATTGACGCTGCTTCAAGACGTTTTTATTCCCATCGGGTTTACTCGATTTCGGCTTACGGGTGGCGAACCGCTGATTCGTCCTGATGTGGTGGAAATTGTGAAGGCGATCTCCACCCTGCCCGAAACCCAAGATCTGTCCATGACCACAAACGCATTTTACTTAGAGAAATTGGCAGAACCCCTCTATGACGCAGGCTTACGACGGATCAACATTAGCTTAGATTCGCTGAAACCAGAGGTATTTGATCAAATTATTGGCAATCGGGGACGCACTCGCTGGCAGTCAGTTTGGGATGGGATTCAAGCCGCTCATAAAGTCGGATTTAACCCGTTAAAGCTAAACGTGGTAGTGATTCCCGGTGTGAATGACTCAGAAATTCTAGACTTGGCGGCACTGAGCCTTGATCGCGAGTGGCACATTCGCTTTATTGAATTCATGCCAATCGGCAATGGCGACTTGTTTAGCGATCGCGGGTGGGTTGCTTCCGAAGAACTGCGCCGCCAAATTCGCGATCGCTGGGGCTTAACCGAAGGGCAGGTACGCGGCAATGGACCCGCCGATATCTTCCACATTCCCGGCGCAAAGGGTACTTTGGGCTTTATCAGCCAGATGTCAGAATGCTTTTGCGATCGCTGTAACCGAATGCGCCTGTCTGCCGATGGCTGGCTGCGTCCCTGCCTGCTGAATGAAACTGGGCAGATTGACTTGAAGGGAGGATTGCGATCGGGCATTCCCACATCAGACCTCCGCCGCCAAGTCCGCGAACTGGTGTTCCTCAAACCCGAAATTAACTACAAAGAACGCGACTCTGGCACCACCGGACGCTATGCCCGTACCATGTCCCAAATTGGCGGATAGGCTGGGTTTGAGGTGCGATCGCACGCTAGTCCTATTAACGACTGCCACTTCTTGCCGCTTCTAGATGTCGGCGAGTTACGGTCTGTACTTTCTCATTAAAGTCAGGATCGTTAGGACTTGCAATAATCTTCAGCGTCCGCTGATTAATTCTGTCTAGGTGCATTTAGGGATTGTCTGTCCGATAAACAGAGAAGACTATGCTGCTAACAAGAGAATTGTTGAGGGCGGTGTTAAAGGTTTAAGTGAATTTTACAGAGTTGAAAAACAGTACAAGCTCAAATCCCAAAATTGTCGTTTTGTCCAGCAAAGATTCATACCCAGAGTTTGAGTCAGAAATGGAGCGTAGTAATCAAGTTTTTGCCCTCAACATACAGTTAACACACTAGGGCTAATAAAACTGTTTTGGAGCGGACGTTACCGAGATCTAGATGGTGCAAAGGTTGTTAGCCGTCAAACAGAAACGTTCAGCGTTTAGCCCATTGCCCATTGTTTTCCGTTGACTGGCTCAAAATTGGGGGTGGAAAACTCAACGGACTGGGACGCGATCGCTTTTACGCCGTGGGTGACTTGATGCAATAGCCAAAAGTCTTGGGTTTGCACCTTGCCAAATCCGGCTGCGCCCATCCAAGCATCGGTGCTGCCCTGAGCGTATTCACGAATATAGGGTTCTTCAAAAATGTCGGTTAGCCATTCGGTTTGTCTCAATGATTTTTGGTTGCCATCCAAAATCAGCACTTCGCCGCCAACGGTAAGTAATCGATGGCACTCGCGCAAAGTCTCCTTGGCGATCGCGGGGGGCGTTTCATGAAACAGCAGCGAGGCAGTGACCAGGTCAAACGATGCATCAGCAAATCCGGTTTGCTCAGCTAAACCATGTTTCCATTGGATTTCCAGCCCTGCTTGATTGGCTTTGTGTTCTGCCACAACCAGCATATAGGGCGAGAGATCTAGCCCGATCACTTCTGCATCGGGAAATGCTTTTTTTAACAAGAGCGTGGTCGATCCCGTGCCACAGCCTAGATCTAAAATGCGGCGCGGCTTGCTCTGCACACTATCAATCAGGGCTTGGCGCACCCACTGTTCATTGGGCGGCAGGGCATATTGCGTAATCGGATCATAGGAGACAGCGGCACCAACAGTGAGATAGCCACCTTCAATACCGTGAAAATTTTGGCTGCTATAGTAAGCAGGATAATGGACGGTTGGGTTTGTTAGGCGCTCGCTGGCAGACTTCCAATCAATGCTGTCATGAAACCGTTTCAACTCGTCCTGATTGATCACGAGTTTGGCGATGGGAGCCAGAAAGCGCTCAAAAATGGTGTCTGTGCGAGTTGCCATAACGATAATTTAAGGATCAGTGATCGCAGAAGTGGTGAATCATTGGGCTATTTCCTCACAGTTTAATGAATCTTGAAGGATTCAGGCAGCGTTTGCTAGAAAAAATCTGATTTGCAACCGAACCTATTCACCCGGCTTCATTTGGATGAGCCAAAAAAACTTGGGTGCTATAAACCAAACTGATGTGCCCTTGCTCATCTGCCCAGCGATCGCACAATGCTTTCAATTCACTCACTAGCCGTTGGGTCGTATCGTCATCTTTCGGCATATAAGAGGTACTTTGGGCACGACCGATTAGACTCTCTAAACTTAACGACTGCTGATAGGGAAACTCGTGCTGTGAGATATTGCCAAAATAGGGGCTGGCAAATAGAGGTTGCGCTGAAACCATGCGACTTTCAGCCGGATGATGGTTAGATAACTGTTGAACAAGCTGAGTGTATTCTTGAGTCAATGGGTCTTGGCGATCGCGAGTATTCCACACCAGCGCCAGCCGCCCCGATGGTTTGAGAATCCGATGAAATTCTGGCAGACAGATCGCCGGATCGAACCAGTGAAATGCTTGAAAACAGGTGACTAAATCCACGGAATCATTCGGTAATTGAGTCTGCTCTGCTGCAACCGCTTGGAAGGTGACATTGGCATGAAAAACCGCCGCTTCTCGCATGGCAGCATTGGGTTCTATTGCCCAAACTCGTAATCCTTGCTCTGCCAATAGCCGAGACGCAATGCCTGTTCCGGCTCCAATATCGGCTGCAACTAGCTGATGCGGATTCCCCAGTCCAGCTAAAATCGCAGCGATCGCGGCGGCTGGATAACTGGGGCGATGGTTTGCATAATCGGTTGCCCGGTCTGAAAACCTTTCGAGCGGCTGCATTGTGTGAAGTGGAGTGTCATCTGAATGATTCATCAATTGAGTCATTGTTGCTTTTGCCTAAGTTGTCATGAGCAATTCATCCGCTTGTAATCAAGGATACATATTGTTGTGGATGTTACATAATCACTCCTGTTTGCTCTGGTAATATCCTGTATCTAAAGGATGATGGACATCCAAGCGATTTAATGTGGTTGTTCTTGAGGTGTGAGATTCGATGGTGTTCATTCAACTGTTTTATAAAGCAAAAACAAAGTTACCAGCCCTAGTTTGGACAGCTTTATTCGCTTCTGGTGCGGCTGTGGGTTTGATCAGTTCTAGCGCGATCGCGTCAGAACCTCAAACGGCTCAACCAGGTGTCTCTCCAATCTTGGTGGCAGACACGCCAACGGTTTCTTCTAAAATCGATCAAGTCATCTCTACTTCCAATAGTCTAGAGGGTGGAGAGCCAACCAGCGAAACGGAGCAAGATCAAGTCACGTCCGTATCACAGCTAACGGATGTCAGACCCACCGATTGGGCATTCCAAGCCCTTCAATCTTTAGTCGAGCGTTACGGTTGCATTGTCGGCTACCCCGATAAAACCTTTCGGGGCAATCGGGCACTAACGCGTTTTGAATTTGCCGCTGGCTTAAATGCCTGCCTAGACAAGATCCAAGAATTGATTGCTGCTGCCACCGCCGATTTTGTCAAAAAAGAAGATCTGGAAGTTGTTAAAAAGCTTCAGGAAGAGTTTGCGGCTGAACTTGCGGCTCTGCGCGGTCGAGTGGAATCGCTGGAAGTGCGGACTGCAACCCTGGAAAAACAACAGTTTTCTACCACCACTAAACTCAGCGGCAATGTCTGGTTTAACTACAGTGGCGCAACCAGCTTTGACAAGAATATCCGCTATGAAGGTCGTCCTGGTGACCCAGCCGAGGGGCGGTTTGCAGGCGCTAGAGATGCCAATGGGTCTCCCATTGTTTTAACCACAGACGAAGCTCAACCTACCGCTAGTTTTCTGACGTGGCTCAACTTTAATACCTCATTCACTGGACGCGATAATTTGCTGATTCAGTTGGCAGCAGGGAACGGCATCTCTCCTGCTAACCAGTTTGCCTCGGCAGGCTTCTTCAACTCCTTTGGTACTCCCTTTACCGATCAAACGGGTGGACCGAACAATGGCAGTGCCGAGGTCGTGATTCACGATTTGTTCTATAGTTTTCCTCTGGGCAATAACATCAAAATCACAGTCGGTCCCCGCGTGAACTGGTATCGCCATTTTGACTTCAATCGCTATACCTTCTTTATTACAGGTGCCAGTAGCTTTGATTCAATCGGTAATACGCTTTCCAACGCGATCGATCGCGGGTCGGGTGCAGTCGTCGAGTGGAACATCAGTCCGAAACTACGGTTTGCGGCTGCCTATCTGGGTGAGAACACGGAGTTCCTGCCTGCCTCGATTTACAATACCTCCAGCAATCCACAATTCGGCTTGTTTGGTGGCACCAATACTTCCACTGCCGAGTTAACCTTTTCTCCGACTCGCAACATCAATGTCCGCACCTTGTATACCTACACGCGTCAACAAGCTAACTTTGGACAGGTTGGTGGTGCAACTGGTGAACCTATCCCCTATGGTTATCTGGATGCAGGTCCCGGATCTACGGTTGGTCTTAAGTCCGCTACAGCGCACCACTTGGGGGTTAGTGCAGACTGGGCAATTACGCCAAAATTTGGCATCTTTGGGCGCTATGGGTTGGGTTGGACAACACTTCAGCCGATCGATAAGCTAGTTCGCACACAAGCCTTTCAAGCGGGACTTGGCTTCCCTGATTTGATTAAAAAAGGTTCCTTGGCTGTGGTTACGTTCTTAATGCCCATGGATATCCAACAGGGACGGCGTTATTTTGCGGCAGGTGGCGGCGATGGCGGCACGATGTATGAGCTAGAGGCATCCTACTACTACCCAATTACGGATAATATCTCGGTGGTGCCGGCGTTCTACGCAATTTTCAATGCCAACAACTTTGATAGCAACCCCAATATCTATGTGTTCAACTTGAGAACGCAGTTCAGTTTCTAACAAGTTTCATCCTCAACATCCATCGGAGCTTTGCAGTAATGCAAGGCTCTTTTTTTGTTTGATTCACAGGCAGTGCTAGATGAACCGATTGGGGGAGAGTGGGGCAAGGAGTGGGTCTTTTGTGGTGGCGATCGCGGCTTGGGCAAAACGACGGGCAAGGGGCGGCACGATCGCCAATGGATTGCTAAAGCCAGAAAACAGATGCACGTTCTCTGCATCTGCAATGCTGCCCACTAGTGGCAAAGAGTCGCGGCTAAAGGCAATCAGACAATGGTGCCAAGTACCAGGTAAATCTTGCAGCGCTGGCAAGATTTTTCCCACTTGGGTTCGCATTGCTTGTTCGCTGGAGATCGCATCGATAGCGGCATTCGGATCAGTTAAAGTACGGCTCACCTGCCCGATCCGGAGCGTCCCATCCATCAGTTGAATCGCGCCTGCATCGAGAATTGGAGGAATCGGTTCATGTCCTGGTTCATCCCAGAGGCTGTCAAATTCCACAGTGCTGGAAGTTGCCTCTAACTTAAACCGTTGACCATTCGCAGGCATGACCAGCGATCGCAGATTGATATCCACAGGCGGCGTTTCAATTAGCTCAGCGTGGGTAAAGTATTGCTGCACTGAAATTCCAGCCGATTTCAGCAATCCTCGACTCATCGCTCCCGCGCAAACGACTACATTTGCTCCTAAAAAGGATTTATCCCCACAGGTTACGCCAATCACTTTTCCGGACTGTTGCAATAATCCAGTTACCTGACCAATGTGAACCTGACCACCTAACCGGGTAAATGCTTGGGTGTAGGCATCAATGGTTTTTCCAAGGTGGAGGTGCCCATGCTTGACGGTCAACGCGCCGGAAATTGCCGCAGGATTCAGCAAGGGTTCCAAATCGCAGGCTTCTTCTACACTCACTAAGCGGGGTGGAACGGCAACACTAGCATAGGATTGGGCGATCGCCTGTGGGTCATCATTTAATGCGATCGTTAGCACCAAATCCAATTCGCGAAATTGGGTGCTTTCCCCTAATTCCTCAGACAAAAGCGGATGCATGGCGCGTGCTTCGGCACAGAGTTGGCGAGTCAGGTCTGTGGTGCCTGCCCAATAAGCAATGCCACCGTAGCCATAGCGCGAGGAGCCTTGCAGGGCTGCATGTTGCTCTAGTCGCAATACTGAGAATCCTTGATGGGCAAGTTCATAGGCGATCGCTGCGCCTGTAATTCCAGCACCCACCACAATCCAATCAACCGATTTCGTCATGTTAAAGGCTTTCGAGATAGCGAAGTAGATCAGCCATTTCTTGAGGAGACGGCTGAAACTGCGGCATTGGCGGAGTGCGACCACTAGTAACCTGGTGAATCATGCCCACTTCAGATTTGCGGGAAGAAACATCGCGAAGGCTAGGTCCTACAAGCCCATTGGCAAAAGTGCCATGACAGCCAGCACAATTCATCTGAAAGATCGCGTTTCCCTGAGCAATATCGCCAGGAAGCACTAAAACGCTTTGAATATAAGGGTCGGATGTGCGGAACTGATGGAACCCTAGAAGCCCCAAAAAGGCGATCGCGATCGCTGCCAAGGTGCCCAGTGCAGCTTGGTAAGGAAACCTTACTCTTCCAAGAACTTGATTATCCAAAAGTTTTTTAAGAAAATATTTTTGAAACGGTCAGCGGTCGGCTGCCCATAACCTTCTTCAGTTTAAAGCCTCTTCAGATAACTTCGCAAAGATATAAGCTTAAATTGTGAAATTTAATCTATGTATAAAAATTAGCGTATTCATTCATGTAGCTCTATTCATAGGCTCTAGCGCGAAATCAGTACTACTGTCTTTCAATTTTTGAGGCTGAACCCAGTACCATAGGAGAGAGGCTACTTTGTTAGATTGAATAAGGACTAGAGGGAGTTTTACCGTGATTGAACCGATTCTTTTGGGTATTGTGCTTGGTTTAATTCCAATCACCTTGGCAGGCTTGTTTGTTGCGGCTTACCTGCAATATCGTCGTGGCAATGAACTAGGTTTGTAAGTCGGGTGTCTGACTTGAACGTATTTGTAAACAGAAAGCCCAGTCACTGACTGGGCTTTCTGTTTGAGATCCTATGCGGATGGCGAGACTCGAACTCGCAAGGCAAAGCCACACGCACCTCAAGCGTGCGCGTATACCAATTCCGCCACACCCGCACAAGGAACACTCAGTCTATCACGCTCTGCTGTGTTGATGAGAACGTTTAACCCCAAGCTTTGTCAGCATACCAAAAAGGTGCGTACTCTGGATGGGGAGCGATCGCAGTACAACGATTTTCTTCAGCAATTAAGGACGATAAAGCCATAGCGGCATCCCATTGGTCGCTAGCTCAAATTCTAGCCATTGTGCCCCAGCCGCCAGACCCGGTAGGTTGTTGATTGAGCTAAGCTGAATAGACTCCCGCGACAGTAGCCGCCCCACGAAAGGCTTGCGTTCTTCTAACGTAAAGCAGCGGGTTTTTTCAGGATCTAGCCCGACGAGTTCTGCTGTCCACCGACGCGCGTCTTCCTCAGAGCCTAAGCGATCAACTACGCCGAGTTCTAGCGCTTGCTGCCCCGTAAACACTCGCCCATCTGCAAAGGTTTTGACGGTATCCACCGCAAGGTGACGAGCATCCGCGATCGTTTGGACAAACTGCTGATAGCTGATATCAATCAGTTCTTGCAAAATATGACGTTCTGGCTCAGTCATTTCGCGATCGAACGCCAAAATATCTTTGTAAGGTCCCGACTTGATCACCTTAAAAGAAACCCCAACCCGTTCTAATAACCGCTCTAGGTTGTTCCCGCGCAAAATCACCCCAATACTGCCGGTAATCGTGCCGGGGTTTGCCATGATGTGTTGGGCACCCATGCCGATATACACGCCACCGGATGCCGAGATATTGCCAAAACTGGCGACGATTTTGATCTTTTCCTGGAGACGTTTGAGGGCAGCATAGATTTCTTGAGAATCACCTACAGTGCCGCCAGGACTGTCAATTCGCAGCAGCAGTGCCGGAAATTTGCGTTCCTCAACGGTCTTCAATGCTTCTAAAACATGCTTGCGAGTGGCTCCGGCGATCGCGCCATTGATTTCAATCCGAGCAATTTGTTTTTTAAATCGAGGCTTAAACGGCCAAACCATAAGGCGTATTATTCACAGAAAGGATTCAATAGTGAACGGTTTGCTAAACACGTTCAGCACTTAACATAAGTATAGAATTAGTTAAGGTTAGATGAAGTGGCGTTGAGACGCACTCAGTCAATCGCCTCACAAAAACCAGAATTCATTGAGCAATGTCCTCTGTTTCTCGCTATCCAGTACATAAAGCCCATGAACACTGAGTCCGTCAAGTCTAAGCTCTCATTTTATCCATTGCTGTTGATTTCTCCTTTTTTCTTTTGGGGAACGGCGATGGTTGCCATGAAAGGAGTGATGCCAAATACGACTCCGCTATTTATGGCGGGAGTACGGCTGGTTCCGGCGGGACTGTTGGTGTTGGCAACGGCATTCATTAGCGGCAAGCCCCAGCCCAAAGGATGGCAAGCTTGGCTATGGATTGCGCTCTTTGCCTTAGTGGATGGGGCAATGTTTCAAGGTTTTTTGGCGGAGGGCTTAGTCAGAACGGGGGCGGGCTTAGGCTCGGTGATGATTGATTCCCAACCGCTAGCCGTGGCGCTGATGGCGTGGCTATTATTTGGTGAAACAATTGGGCTGTGGGGCTTGCTAGGCTTAGGTTTTGGCATTGTCGGAATTACCCTCTTAGCGTTGCCCGATGAGTGGATTGTGAGTCTGCTTCAGGGGCAAGTGTCCTTAGACAGCTTTCAGTGGGGCGATTTAGTCCATAATTTATTTCAGAATGGACAGTGGTTGATGCTGTTGGCATCCCTGTCGATGGCGGTGGGAACGGTGCTGATGCGATATGTCAGCCGCCATGCTGACCCGATCGCGGCAACGGGCTGGCACATGATTTTGGGTGGATTGCCGCTGTTTGCCCTGTCGGCTCGATTTGAAACAGAGCAATTTGTTCATCTAGATGCAGCAAACTGGTTATCAATCGGCTATTCCACAGTGTTTGGCAGCGCGATCGCCTATGGCATATTTTTCTACTTTGCCGCTAGCGGTAGCCTCACCAGCCTTAGTTCCTTGACCTTCCTCACGCCCGTGTTTGCGCTTTTCTTTGGTAATCTATTTCTGGGTGAAACGCTGAGCCAAGTTCAGTGGTTTGGCGTAGGGCTAACCCTCGTCAGCATTTATTTGATTAACCAGCGTGATGTGTTAGCTGAGAAATTTCAAACCATGCGGCAAGTTCCTATTTCGGAAGTATTGCAACTCGATCAACCGGAAACTGCCCCAATTCAAGAAGTTAAGCCCCTACCTGCACCAGTGGCGGAGCCAGACTAGATGAATTCTACTTCGCCGCTTAATTTACTGTTTCTCTCAACTTCAGTAGGACCGTTGGGTTCAGGGATGGGCGGCGGCGTGGAACTGACGTTGAAGAATATTGCCCAAGCCTTACGCGATCGCAGCCACAGCATTACCATTGTTGCTCCGGCAGGTTCGGTTCTAGAAGGCTTTCCGGTGGTTGAAATTCCCGGTCGGTTGCAAAGCACGGCGCAGAGTGAAGGGCGAGAGGCTTGGGTGGCGATGCCGCCGGAATCGGTGTTGGCGAATATGTGGGAGTACGCCCGACAGGTGCAGGCAGACTATGACCTGATTCTTAACTTTGCCTATGACTGGCTGCCCTTGTATCTGACTCCGTTTTTTCACACTCCGATCGCGCATCTAGTCAGCATGGGTTCATTAACCGATGTGATCGATCAAATCATTGAGCAGGTTGTGACCGATTTCCCCAATACGATCGCCCTTCACAGTCGCGCCCAAGCTGAAACCTTTGAGTTTGGCGATCGCTGCCGCGTGGTGGGTAATGGCTTTGATCTGTCTCAGTATCAATTTTGCGCTGAGCCTGAGAATACGCTGGCGTGGGTCGGTCGGCTGGCTCCTGAAAAAGGCTTGGAAGATGCGGTAGCTGCCGCTCAAGCCACCGGAATCCCCCTCAAGGTTTGGGGTGTGTTGCAGGATGTGCCCTACTGGCATGACATTTGCGACCAATATCCCGATGCGCCAGTGACCTATGAAGGCTTTTTGCCGACGGCAGACTTACAGCAAGAATTGGGCAACTGTCGGGCGTTATTGATGACTCCGCACTGGGTGGAAGCCTTTGGCAATGTGGCGATCGAAGCGCTTGCCTGCGGCGTTCCGGTGATTGCCTACGATCGCGGCGGTCCCGCAGAAATTGTCCAAAATGGCAAAACTGGCTGGCTGGTGCCCCCCGATTGCGTTAAAGGATTGGTGGACGCGATCGCGAAAATTGACCAGATCGATCGTCGTGCCTGCCGAGAACAGGCAGAACGAGATTATTCGTTAGCGGCAATGGGCGATCGCATGGAGCAGTGGTTTGCCGCCATCCTTCCAAAAGCAGCGCCTGAAAAATCACCACTCTAGGATGCAAAGATTTTTCGCCTCACGCTAAGAACGACAGCATTCCCTTGGGCTTGACGGTCAGCAGAGTGCGACCCTGCAAGCCTTCTTGCTCCAAAATGGCATTGCTGGCAAGTAAGCCGCTGCTGATGGCGCGTTCCATCAATCCGCAGGGAAAGGGCATTTTCACCCAGTCTCCCGCAAACAGGAGGTTAGCGGTGTCAGTTTGGGTAGAGGGGCGATCGCGGTAGCTACCCGGTGGAAACCCAGCAAAATTCTTTTGATTCACCAGTTCTCGATGCAGCATCGTGGCGTGTTTTAGATCGGGCACAATTTCGTATAGCTCCTGCTCAAACGTGCTGAGCAAGTCTGCTTGCGTGGGAAATTCTTTTTCCTTATAGCAGTAAGCATGGAGTTCCACCACGCTGCCGCCGGTCTTTTCTGCCCAAGCGATGTAGTCATCCTGAATCCGATGGTAAAGCGTGATGCTGTCGGTGAGGCGATAGCCAGAAAGCGACGTGAACCAGCTTTGCTCCCAGACAAAATCGCGATCGAACCAGAGACGGCAGACGGCAAACGGATCGGCAACGGCAAGCTGTTTTACCTGCTGTTTGACTGGAGCAGGCACCTCGCCTGTCATCCCAGAAAAGAGATTTTGCACGCCTGGAATATCTGCGGCAATCACGTAATAGTCAGCCTGCAAAGTTTCTGGCAGATTCGATTGGGGTGCGGCGATCGCCGCAAGCTGAACCGTGTCTTCTGCTGTGCCCGTTACTTTAAACTGCGGCAAGTCCCGCTGGGCTGGACCACTCACGACCTTGCCATTTTGATCAAACACGGCACCATGGCAAGGGCAATGAAATTCGCCGTTGTCTTGGGGATGAACCGTGCAGCCTTGATGGGTGCAGGTGAGTGAAATCGCTGCCTGGGTCTTTGGATTCACCGCATAGACGCGATCGCCGGCTCCATAAAATGCCAGTTTGCTTGGAGTTACGGCATCTAAAGCGGGATTTGCTTTCACCCAAAAAGGAATAGTCGCGGCTTCGCTGCCCTTTTGATAGGTCAATGATTCAATCTTGCCGTTGTTCCAATGAATATTGCTGACAGAAACCTCGGTTAAAATCTTGCCGCCCTGGTTCACAATCGACTGCGCGATCGGGTCTACCAAACTGCGTCCCATATCTTGCCGAGTGCCATTAAACGCCAAGCCCTCTGGATTTCCAAAAAAGTAAAAGTGGAAGAATTGCATTAACTCCCCAGCGCTCAGCACATCCGGCGAGTTGAGGCTGGATTTGGCAAAGGGCAGAAAATACAGGTCATATAAGCCACGGGGAATGCCCTTATTGACCCATTCGGTAACCGACATATCATCCAAGCGCGCGTAGCTGTGAGCCGGATTGAACCCCGTAATCTCGCGAAAAACTTGCCAATGTTGGGGGCTAGTCAGGTTTAAACCCCAGCGCAGTCGATTGGTGGAAGACACTGCCAGATCCACAATGTTCCAGGGAAAGGCAGAGTGGCTGGGGCGAAACACTTCTGGCTGATAGCGATCGCCTTTGTAAACCACCGAGTAATAGTTAAGCGACTTAAAATTATCGCGAATTTTGATCTCTTCTATCACACTCCAGAGATTGTAATATTGCGGAAAAAAGCCATGGAACCCATGTTCCATCCTCATCGATTCACCGTTGACGTTAATGTGCCAACTGGCAACTTTGCCGCCTAATTGGGGCGATCGCTCCAGCAACGTCACCTGAAATCCTCGTTTGCCTAATTCATAAGCCGCCGCCAGACCCGCCAAACCGCCGCCCACCACAATCACGCTTTTGGGTTTGCTGGCGTGATACGGCAAAGACAGAATCGCGGGTTGAAAAACACTCGGCTGAGGTTTAGAAAAACGAGAATAGCCAACAAACCCTCCAAAGGTGCCAACGCTAGCCAGTTTTAGCAAGGTTCGTCGAGAAATCTGACGCTGGAAAGAAGAATCAAACAATAACTTCATGTGAAATGTACAAAACCTGTCGAGGCAAACATTAAGGTTGAGGCAATAGCGTAAGGCGAATGAAACAAGTCGTACCGCATCTTACAGCCCTTTAGCAGAAATTCTCGCAATAATTTTTCTGCCGATAATCACGAGCATAAATCCCGCCGAAAATGATACGGTTCGTACTGCCTAGAGGTCACTCAGTTGCATATCGGTATCCGCCATTTAGTCTAATCACGGTTTTAAAGAATAGCTACATCGGAGAAACAGCAGTCATCTCAAGTATTGATAGTCTAAATTTATCGGAAACCCGGCAAACTTTGTAATTTCTTCGGAAACGCCAAATTCTAGCCACCTAAAATTTTTTGCTAATGCACAGATTCCCTTACCCAAGATTCTGTAGCGACTGGATTTATAAACCCAGATCTGCCGAAGATTTATAGACTGGCAGCAGCACATTAAATGCAGTGCCTTCCCCGACTCTACTTTTAACCGAAATCGATCCGCCACAGTGCAACAGTAGTTGCTGGACAATGGTTAGCCCTAAGCCAGCGCCGCTAGAATCATCGGCAGATTGGCGCACCCGGTAGAAACGATCGAAAATCTTCGGAATTTCGTTAGGGGCAATCCCCACACCAGTATCCCGAATTTCTAGCTGAACATAGTCTCCTTGCTGTTTGGCACGAACCCAAACATTGCCGCCCGAAGATGTGAACTTAATCGCATTGTGCAAAAGATTAATCACAATTTGCTTCAGCCAGTTACTCATGCAAGCTACTGGCAGCAAGTCTTCTGGCACGGTGTAGGTAAGCAGAATGCCTTTTTCCTCGGCAACAGGCTGATAGGTGGTGGCTACCCCCGGAACCACATCGCTTAACCGCAAGGCTGGTAGCGCCGATTGATCGACCACTTGATCGAGATGAACCAGATCGAGCAGGCTGGTGATTAAAGAACTTTGGCGATCGCACTCCTTCGCAATCAGTTCCAGATACCGCTGGCGCTGAGGCAGCTTAATGGTGGGCGACCCTAACAGCGACAGCGCCGTTTTAATCGTCGTTAATGGGGTTCGCAGTTCCTGCCCCACCGTATTCAAAAATTCATCCTTTAACTGCAAGGTATTCAACAATTCCTCATTTTGCAACCGCAGAGAATCCGCGCCTTCTGCCTGTTTTCGATAGGCACTATTGCGTTGCCAAAGGTCTTCTTGTTGCTGTAAAGCGTGAGCGAATAATTGCTCTACTAACTTCACATTGAATCCCTCATCAGCCAAGGCTAGCCGTTGATTCGTCCAATGGGTTACTAAGTCAGCCGCAAACGTTGGTATGGTTGCCAGTTTACTAGAAGGCATGGTCAGGTCATCACCCTGCATTAGACTAGTAAGCGTCTGTTCAAGCCGATGTAACGCCCGTTCAATTAATGTGGCATCGAAGGAACAGCGCGCCAAGAGCACCTGTTTGCGATCGAGAGAGCTATCTAGTAATTGAGAGATTTGCCCGTAGCTACTCATCGAATCCAAAGCGGCAAGAGAATCAGTCATCTTAGGAGGCTGAACAGACTGGGGGCGGCGGGCAAATAGCGCAATGGGTAACTGCGCTGACCAAATCATTAGAAAATACTCCCGCTGCAAAGCATTTCCTGGGGCAAGCTGTACTCTAAATATGGGAGTAGCGCTCACCTGCTCAGCCACTGTGGTTATTTCTGAAATAGCAGGCGACAAATTTGACTGAGCCGCGATCGCAATATCTGAAGGGGCGGTGCTAATCGCGGGATGATCCTCTTGCTGATGAGCAAACAGATAGATTGTTTTAGAAATTCCTTCTATATGGGCATACTGCTCAAGTGTTGTGTGCCAAGTTTCTCCTTTTGGCAGCTTTGCCCAGACTATGGCTGGAATTTTTTGCTTAATTAATAAATTGATCAGAGCATCACTAATCGATTTAAACGAAGTAGGGCTAATCTGAAGTTCAGGCGGTGCCTCATGTTGCAACGCCAACTCGTATAAAGACATTTCTGAAGCTGAATTCATGGATTCTAGGAAGAACTGGGGCTAAGTTCAATTAGACGCAACAGAATCTAAGGCATTAGGTCAAGACAGCTTATCTAGAACTTGCAGAGAGCAATACAAAGAATGCACCTGATGATTGCCTAAGCTTCGGGAGCACTAACCCAATGCATTAGGGCTAATCTTAGCAAGAAGTCCTTATAAAAAGGATAAAGCAGGAACGCGAGATTATCATGCGAGCAAAAATTCGAGATACAGAGATTTATTTTGATGTGGAAGGGGCAGGACTGGTGCCCCACGGCGATCGCATGAGGGAAAAGCCGATCGCGTTTGTGATCCATGGAGGACCCGGAGCCGACCACACCTCATTTAAGCCTGCTTTCATGCCGCTCAGCCAAAAGATGCAACTGGTGTATTTTGACCATCGCGGACAGGGGCGATCGCAGCGAGGCAACCCAGCCACCTACACCCTCGATAACAACGTGGAAGATATGGAAGCGCTCCGCCAGCACTTGGGTCTGGATAAAATCGTGGTAATTGGCTCATCCTATGGCGGCATGGTGGGGCTGACCTATGCCAGTCGATATCCAGAAAACGTATCGCATTTGATCGTGATCGTGACCGTAGCAGATTCACGGTTTTTGCAGCGGGCGCAGCAGATTCTAGCGGAACGGGGGACGGCGGAACAACAGGCGATCGCCCAGCATCTTTGGAACGGCACCTTTCGGGATGAAGCCCATTTGCAAGACTATTTCCGCATCATGGCACCTTTGTATTCCATCACCCATAACCCCACTGTTCCCCAACCCACCCTACACCGTGCCATTCTGTCTGCTGATGCGATCAATGTGGCGTTTGGCGGCTGGCTGCGAACCTACGATATCCGCGATCAACTGCATCGGATTACTGCGCCAACGTTGGTGATTGCGGGACGACATGACTGGATCTGTCCTCCTGAATTTTCAGAGGAGATTGCCCAGAGCATTTCCAAAGCGGATCTGCGAATTTTTGAAAACAGTGGACACAGCATTCGAGCCGATGAACCAGAGGCATTGCTAGACGCGATCGCGGGCTTCATTGTCTATCATCGATAATCTTGCAAACCTGCCAATCACCTGGGTACAACTCATTTTGTCTCTAAATCATGAACTAAAAAATGTTGTAGGGAACAATAGAGTATTCTCATTTGACACGTTTAAGTGTTCCTACTGATGACTAACGGTTCTAAGTTCCTGGATTTATCGTCCCTGCCTCGCCTATCTCGCAGCCTCAGCGCCTTGGAAACTTGGGGTTTTGGGCTGAGTGGCTTGCTGCTCTGGTTGGGAACTGCCCCCGCGATGCATGTTGACCTCAAAACTCAGGCAATTTGGGTGTGGGTGCCCGGTGCCATTGTCGGGATTCTGCTCAATCTGCAAGTCCGGCATTTGGGAACGCAGTGGCAGGATATGTCCGGTGGAACGCCTAATTACACCACCCGGTTGCTGAAAAATCAGTCGAGCTTGGCAACCTATGTGGCGATCGGCTATTGGCTGGGCTGGGTGTCGGTTCCTGCAATTAATGCCATCATTTTGACGGATCTGATTAAAGCGAATTTGGAACCATTAGGAATTGTCTGCCCAGAGCTATTACTCAAAATTGGGTTTACTGTCCTTCCCTTTATTGTGGCGTTCAGCGGCACCCGTGCCCTTGGCATTTTGCATCTGTTTTTTATTGTGCCGGCGATCGGTTTGTTGCTGGCGTTCTGTTTGCAAGGGCTAGGCTGGCTGGCGCTCTCGCCTCAAAGCCCCGGCTTTTTTCCGCCCCAGTCGGTCACCCCTCAGCCCCTGATTACGCTCTCCTTTGCTGACTGGGCGAAGTGGTTTTTTTTGGCGGTGTATGCCGTGTATGGCTGTGAAACCGCTTCTTCGTTTGTGGCAGATAGCCGTAAGCCTGCCGTCACCTTAAAAAGTCTTTCGTTTGCAGCGCTCCTGCTACCAATTGTTTATGTGGGTGGCTCTTGGGTTGTAGCGCGGTTGGCAAATACGTCTGACACGAATGCTTTTACCGAAATGGTGATTGCGGCAACGCCTTTTTGGGGTGGCTTAGCGCCTGTGTTGATCACCTTTTTAATTGCCTCTGGCTGTTTGTTGAGTTCTGCCACTGCCGTATCCAATGCACCTAGAGTGCTTTATCAACTGGCACTGGATGGCTATTTGGCTCCGGTTTTTGGCGTAGTGTCGCGGCGGGGCGTGTTGGGTCCGAGCCTTGCGGTGACGGGTTTGTTAAGCCTGATATGTTTGGCGTGGGGCGATGTGGCGCGGGTAGTGATGATTACGGGCACCGGCTATCTTGCCTCCATGATTGGCATTCATTGGGGCATGTGGGTTCGTCGTAATCGCCCAGAAGCGTTGTGGTCGCGTTGGTCGCTGGGGTTTTGTCTGGTAGAAATTACGGTGCTGGTTGTGGGTGGGTTGGCGTGGGGTTGGCA
Source organism: Leptolyngbya sp. CALU 1928 (assembly GCF_056784215.1). Lineage (NCBI taxonomy): Bacteria > Bacillati > Cyanobacteriota > Cyanophyceae > Leptolyngbyales > Leptolyngbyaceae > Leptolyngbya > Leptolyngbya sp. CALU 1928. The sequence continues at coordinate 1,275,518 of NZ_JBXBCE010000001.1, forward strand.
GGATTGGCTGATCGGGCTGCTGTTACCGATCGCCGTACTGGTGGGCAATGCCGCGATCGCCCGTAGCCGCATAATTTTCTGTCAGGCGGGTTGGTGGCTCCATCGCTATCAAGCGCCTCCGGTCAAAATTTCTGACTTAATGTTCGTTCAGGTCTGTGTCCTGATTTTTCTAGTGTGTGGAGCAACAATGATTGGCTGGGCAACCCGCGCCCTGCTGGATGGATTTGCTCTGAATAACCATGCCAATTTGTTTGTGGTGCTGCTGCTGGCGATCGCCTTTGTGGGGGTGGCGATCGCCTGTTGGACAAGTTTGCCTCAAGTTGCCGCTGTGGTGGAAGCGCGGGAAGCCGCTGAGCATTTGTTCAATGTGGTGCAAGATGCGATCGTGGTAGTCGATGAATCTGGCATCATTCAGCGCACCAATCCTGCCGTCAGAACCGTGTTTGGTAAAGAGGAATCACTCAAAGGGCAACGCCTGAACCACTATCTTTCAGAACTACCCGATCAACCCCAAGAGTGGCAGAACCGCAGCGAACAACCCCTCCAGCAAGGCGACATTCTCAAAATTCTAGACGTATCCATTTCTGACCATCTGATTCACGACTTCCGAGAATATGTCGTTATTTTGCGAGACATCACCGATCGCAAACAAGCAGAAATTCAGATGAAAGAATCTCAGCAGAAATTGTCGTTGCTGGTTCAACAGAGTCCAGTTGGGGTCGTTGAACGCAATCTCGCGTTTGAAGTCACTGCCTGGAACCCCGCTGCTACCAAGATTTTTGGCTACGAAGCGGACGAAATCATGGGTCACTTAACCGACGGCTTCATCGTCCCAGAGTCTCTGCAAGCGCGGGTTCACCAGACCCTAAAAACGCTCGTGAGTCAAAAGCACACCATTTACAACACCAATAGCAATCTCACCAAAGATAGTCGAACTATCATTTGCGAATGGCACAATACGCCCTTGGTTGATCCCTCTGGAGACGTGATCGGGATTGCGTCCTTGGTGATGGAAGTGACCGAGCGCGAACAGGCAGAAGCCCAATTGCGCCAGCAAAAACAGGAGTTGGAGCAGACCTTACAAACCCTGCGATCAACTCAGGCAAAACTGGTGCAAAGCGAAAAGATGTCTAGCTTAGGGCAACTGGTGGCAGGGGTCGCCCACGAAATCAACAATCCAGTGAATTTCATCTACGGCAACCTGAGTCATGCCAACGAATATTCCCAAGATTTGCTTAGTTTGCTTCAGCTTTATCAGCAAAATTATCCGAACCCCAGTGATGAGATTCACGCTTTAACAGATGACATTGATTTGGACTTTTTAAGAGAAGATTTACCCAAGCTGCTCCAGTCCATGAAAGTTGGAGCCGATCGCATCCGGCAAATAGTCATTTCATTGCGAAACTTCTCCCGTATGGATGAAGCCGACATGAAGACCGTGGATATTCATGAGGGCATCGACAGCACCTTGATGATTTTGCAAAACCGGCTCAAAGTGCGGGGTGATCATCCCGGCATTCAGGTGATCAAACACTATGGCGATTTGCCCCGGGTGGAATGCTACGCCGGACAGTTAAACCAGGTTTTTATGAATATTTTGAGCAATGGGATTGATGCCCTAGATGACGCGATCGCAAAAGCTTATCACGCACCAACTCAAGGCTCAGAGTTTGTTCCAACCATTTGCATCACCACTGAAACGAATTCAGCCGGACTAATCGTGATTCGCATTGTCAACAATGGACCTGCTATCCCTGAAACGACCCAACAGCGACTCTTTGAACCCTTTTTTACCACAAAACCCGTTGGTCAAGGCACTGGTTTAGGCCTTTCTATTAGTTACGACATCATCACCGATAAACACGGTGGGCAGTTGTATTGTCAGTCTTCCTTAGAAACTGGAACCGAGTTTGTCATTGAAATTCCAAAGCAGCAGGCAGGCTATAACGTAGTGTGAGCCGCATAAAATGGACAAAAGATAGATCTGAAATCGTGTAGAGCGGTTGCTGGTTTGATGAAAAATAGGTTAAATTTAGTTAACAATTCGAGTTAAATGGTAACAGATTAGTCTGTTGTTTATTGATCACGCGATCCTAACAATAGAGAGTGCAAACACTTCATAGCGCAAGTTCAAAGCATTGGGTGCGGTTGTGTTGGTGGATACATAGACATGCTGTTATGGGTACTGGTAGTTATGGCTGTAGATAAAGGGCGCGACTTATGAAATTTTCTTGGAGAACGGCTCTACTTTGGACATTGCCAGCGTTGGTAGTTGGCTTCTTCTTGTGGCAGAGTTCGTTTGCTACTCCTCCTGCAAACATGGCTAACAAGAATGCGGCAAGCACCCGGATGACCTACGGGCGTTTCTTGGAATACCTGGATGCGTCACGGGTTGTCAGTGTTGATTTGTATGATGAGGGTCGAACGGCGATCGTGGAAGCGGTCGATTCAGAACTGGATAACCGGGTTCAACGGCTACGGGTTGATTTGCCTGGAAACTCGCCTGAATTAATTTCTCGTTTGAGAAAAGAAAATATTAATTTGGATGTTCACCCGACTCGCAACGATGGCACCGCTGTTTGGAGCTTGTTGGGTAATCTGATTTTTCCCGTGCTGCTGATTGGGGGCTTGTTTTTCCTATTTCGGCGCTCCGGCAATGTGCCCGGCGGTCCCGGGCAGGCAATGAGCTTTGGCAAGTCGAAGGCTCGTTTCCAAATGGACGCTAAAACTGGCGTGATGTTTGATGATGTGGCGGGGATTGAAGAAGCGAAAGAAGAACTGCAAGAGGTCGTGACATTCCTCAAAAAGCCAGAACGGTTCACCGCAGTAGGCGCGAAGATTCCTAAAGGTGTGCTGCTAGTAGGTCCTCCTGGAACGGGTAAAACACTCTTGGCAAAAGCGATCGCGGGAGAAGCGGGGGTTCCATTCTTCAGTATCTCTGGATCGGAGTTTGTGGAAATGTTTGTGGGCGTTGGAGCGTCTCGCGTCCGCGACCTATTTAAGAAAGCGAAAGAAAATGCTCCCTGCATCGTGTTTATTGATGAAATTGACGCAGTGGGTCGGCAGCGGGGCGCAGGCATTGGCGGCGGCAACGATGAACGGGAGCAAACCCTAAACCAGTTGCTCACCGAAATGGATGGGTTTGAAGGCAACACGGGTGTAATCATCATCGCGGCAACCAACCGCCCAGATGTATTAGATTCTGCCTTGCTGCGTCCGGGTCGATTTGACCGCCAAATTGAAGTGGATGTGCCGGATATCAAGGGACGTTTGGAAGTCCTGCAAGTTCACGCTCGTGACAAAAAAATCGCAGATGAGGTTTCTTTGGATGCGATCGCTCGTCGCACTCCGGGGTTCTCTGGGGCTGATTTGGCGAACCTGTTGAATGAAGCCGCTATCCTCACCGCCCGTCGTCGCAAAGATGCCGTCACCATGTCGGAAATTGATGCTGCGGTGGATCGGGTGATCGCAGGTATGGAAGGCACCCCTTTAACCGATGGCAAGAGCAAGCGCTTGATTGGCTACCACGAAATTGGTCATGCCATCATTGGCACGCTGGTCAAAGGACACGATCCCGTCCAAAAAGTTACCCTGATTCCTCGGGGTCAGGCGCGGGGTTTGACCTGGTTCTCTCCCAGTGATGAGCAAAGCTTGATTTCGCGATCGCAAATCTTGGCGCGTATTACCGGAGCTTTGGGCGGTCGGGCAGCGGAAGAAGTGGTTTTCGGCGATTCGGAAATTACTACAGGTGCAGGCAGCGACTTGCAGCAAGTCAGTTCCATGGCGCGTCAAATGGTGACCCGGTACGGGATGTCTGATTTGGGTCCTCTTTCCCTAGAAAGCCAGTCTGGTGAAGTATTTTTAGGGCGCGATTTGATGACGCGATCGGAATATTCTGAAGAAATTTCGTCGCGGATTGATGCTCAGGTGCGATCGATTGTGGAACATTGCTACAACGATGCACGCCGGATTGTGCGGGAAAATCGAGTGGTCGTGGATCGCTTGGTGGATCTGCTAATCGAAAAAGAAACGATTGATGGTGATGAGTTCCGTCAAATCGTTGCTGAGTATACAGATATACCTGAGAAAGAGCAGTACATTCCAGTCATGTAATCTCGAAACTCTCAGTAAGTAGACAAACGGGGATGACGGCACATCATCCCCGTTTTTATTTGACTTTTATTTGATTTATAGAATTCTCTCCCTGCCTAACTGGAGCATATTAATATTCTCTGAAGAACTGTTTGCTAATTCAGCAAGATTTCTTGGCATTAAATCGATAGAAATTGGCAGATAACTAAATTTAATAGTCATTTTTGCCTAATCAATCCATCAGATGGACTAGATGGGTCTTTCGATCGGGTGAAAAGTGTCTTAAGATTATCGTAATGTTTGAGCTTTTCTAAGAAGCTGACCCCAACTAACCAGGAGGACTTTCTATGGCGCTCGTACCAATGCGGCTATTGCTGGATCACGCGGCTGAAAATGGCTACGGCATTCCTGCCTTTAACGTTAATAATATGGAGCAGATCCAGGCAATTATGCAGGCTGCTGCCGAAACCGACAGTCCTGTGATTCTGCAAGCCTCTCGCGGCGCTCGGAAGTATGCTGGCGAAAACTTCCTGCGGCACCTGATTTTGGCTGCGGTGGAAACCTACCCCCACATTCCCATCGTGATGCACCAAGACCACGGAAATGAACCTGCAACGTGCTACACCGCGATCAAAAATGGCTTCACTAGCGTCATGATGGATGGCTCTTTGGAAGCAGATGCCAAAACCCCCGCTAGCTATGAATATAACGTTGCTGTCACCAGTGAAGTGGTGAAAGTGGCTCACGCGATCGGGGCTTCTGTAGAAGGTGAACTAGGCTGCTTAGGTTCTTTGGAAACTGGCAAGGGCGAAGCAGAAGATGGTCACGGGTTTGAAGGTGAATTAGACCATTCCCAACTGCTGACTGATCCGGATGAAGCGGTTGATTTCGTTGAGCGGAGTCAAGTGGATGCGTTGGCAGTGGCGATCGGCACCAGCCATGGCGCATACAAATTTACCCGCAAACCGACTGGCGAAATTTTGGCAATTAGCCGCATCGAAGAAATTCATAGCCGTTTGCCCAATACTCACTTGGTCATGCATGGCTCTTCTTCCGTTCCCGAAGATTTGCTGGCGTTAATTAACCAAAATGGTGGCGCAATTCCTGAAACCTATGGTGTGCCTGTGGAAGAAATCCAAAAGGGCATCAAGAGCGGTGTGCGTAAGGTGAACATTGACACTGACAACCGCTTGGCAATCACGGCGGCGGTGCGTGAAGCGCTGTTTGCAAATCCCAAGGAATTTGATCCCCGTCACTTCCTAAAGCCATCGATTCAGTACATGCAAAAAGTGTGCGCCGATCGCTACCGTGAGTTTTGGGCAGCAGGTAACGCTAGCAAGATCAAACAGGTTGGCGTTGAAATCTATGCGGTTAAGTATGCGAAAGGTGAGCTAATCGCCAAAGCAAAGACAGCGGTTGGCGTATAGTTTAGTGATTTAAGCGTGTGATTCAAACCGAATACTCGCCAAAGTGCCGGGTGGTGTTAGCTACCCGGTTTTTGCATTCAAAGATGTCTAAAACACCGCATGGCTTCAATCAAAGTAAAAACTGTTACTGACAAATGCCTAGAGCCTGTTTTTACCTGGTTTGCGAAACAGGGCTGGGAGCCTTTAGCATTTCAGCAAGAAACCTGGCAGGCTTATTTGGATGGGCGCAGCGGCTTGATTCAAGTGCCCACCGGGTCTGGGAAAACCTACGCAGCGGTCATGGGCGCGATCGCTGATATGCTGACAAACCCAGAACCAGGGCTGCGGTTGCTTTACCTAACCCCGCTACGAGCATTGTCGCGAGATATTGAACAATCGATCGCCCGACCGATCACCGAAATGGGGTGGAACCTGCGGGTAGAATCTCGCACAGGTGACACCAGTTCTGCCAAAAAGACTCGCCAGTTAAAAAACTTACCCGACATCCTGATTACTACGCCCGAATCCTTAGCGCTGATGCTGTCCTATGCGGGGTCAAAGGAGTTTTTCAAATCCCTGCGCTGCGTCATTTTGGATGAGTGGCATGAGTTGCTCAGTTCCAAGCGCGGCACCCAGACTGAGCTATGTCTTTCTTACCTGCGGGGAGTGCGTCCGAACTTACAAACCTGGGCAATTTCGGCGACTTTGGGCAACGTGGAAGAAGCGGCACAGGTGGCGGTGGGCGTGGATGCCAAACCCGTGATTATCCGCACGGATCTTCAGCGCCAAACCGTGATCAAAAGCATTTTGCCGGAGTCGGTCGATACGTTTCCCTGGGCGGGACATTTGGGCTTACACCTATTTGAAGAATTGGTGAATGCGCTGGATATTCAGCGATCGACGCTGATCTTTACTAACACGCGATCGCAGGCTGAGCGCTGGTATCAGGCGATGTTATATGCATTACCTGACCACACTCACGAGATTGCATTGCACCACGGTTCCATTGCGATCAAAGAACGAGAGGCGATCGAGGCTGGCGTAAAAGCCGGAACCATTAAATGGGTCATCTGTACGTCTTCCCTCGATTTGGGCGTGGATTTCCAGCCTGTGGAACGGGTGGTGCAAATTGGCAGTGCCAAAAACCTGGCGCGGTTGTTGCAACGGGCTGGGCGATCGCAGCACGTCCCCCAAGGCACCTCCGAGATTTTCTTTTTGCCCACCAATGCCCTAGAACTGCTGGAGATTTCTGCCTTTCGCAATGGTTTAGCGGCAGGGGCGATCGAGTCTCGTCGTCCCCTGTCTAAGCCCTATGATGTCCTGATTCAACATCTCGTCACTCTCGCCTGCGGAGCCGGATTCAAGCCAGAAGCGGTTTTTAACGCGGTCAGAAAAACAGTCTCCTACGCCATGCTGACCTCAGCAGAATTTGACTGGATGCTGGAATTTATCGAGCAGGGCGGCAAATCATTGAGCGCCTATCCCCGCTATAAAAAAGTGGTTCAAACAGACGGCATTTACAAAGTTGCGGATGCTCAAATTGCGCGGATACATCGCATGGGCATTGGTACGATTACCTCGAATCAGGCGATCGCCATTCGATACTTAAATCAAAGCAAAATTGGCACGGTGGAGGAAAGTTTCGTTTCTAAACTGCAACCAGGCGATGTCTTTTTCTTTGCGGGAAAGCAACTGGAATTTTTTCAGCTAAAAGACATGGTGATGTATGTTAAATCAGCCAAGAAAAAATCCACCATTACGCCCACGTGGTCGGGTGGAAATCTGGCAATTTCTGATTCGCTCAGCTATCACTTGCGGCATGAAATTGAGCAAAGCCGGATAAATCCTACCGTGAATGCTGAGCTAACCTGTTTGCAACCAATTCTCTCTGCCCAAGCATGCCTTTCCCACCTGCCTGACTCAAATGAGCTACTGATTGAATGTTGTAAAACCCGCGAAGGACAGCACCTCTACGTGTTTCCGTTTGAAGGGCGTTTTGTCCATGAAGGACTAGGATTTTTGTGGGGCTATCGCTTTGCCCATCAGCACCCGGCAACCTTTACCATTTCGGTGAATGATTACGGCTTTGAGATTTTGGCTCCTAAAGATTACCCATTTCAGTCGTTATTTTCTGAGAAATTCTTTAGTCTAGATTCCCTGTATGAAGATATTAAAGCAGGGCTAAATCTTTCAGAATTAACCGGGCGCAAGTTTCGCGGCATTGCTCAAGTGTCAGGCTTGGTGTTTAAGGGCTATCCCTCTGCCAAAAAAACCTCTAGCCAACTGCAAGTCAGTTCATCCTTGCTCTACGAAGTGTTTACCAAATATGAGCCAGATAATTTGCTACTCAAGCAAGCTGAAAATGAAGTGTTGGCAGACCAGTTGGAAGTCCATCGATTAGCCAAAACCCTCGATCGCCTGTCCCATCTCACTATCGCGTGGTACAACCCCAAACGTCCGTCCCCGTTTGCCTTTCCGCTACTCGTCGAACGGCTCAATTCCCGCATGTCCAACGAAAGCTTGCTCGATCGCATTGAACGGATGAAACAGCAGTGGAATAACAAATGACCTTCAAGTCATATCTAAGGCTTGGCTCTGTTGTACTGGCTATGCTAATTCTAGATGAGTCACGGGAATCTGTTCATGTACTTCAGGTGCTTTCGCTCTGATAGCAGCAGCATGAACCTCATGAAGAATATCGGCTGAGTAGTAACGATTTCCGCAGGTATCAGAGACACAGATCGTCATATCTTCAAGAATGTCAGCGCCAAGGCTATGCAGCCAGCGATCGCATTGCTTCGACAACTTGACTGGAAACAAACGGCAAGATAGCTTCATTACCGCTGTGTTCTTTGCCCTCTGTAAACACAACAAGCAGGTAAGGAGAGCAGTTGGGCAGTTCAATGTAAGCGGCATCGTGACGAACGCGGCTCATTAACCCTGCTTTGGAATAAACACCAGTATTGATAGGTAAGCCATCCCCCAAAAATCCTGTCACCTGATTCTCTGGGTCGGCTAATAGATCGGCTGGGTTCAGCGATCGCCGGAGTAATGCCAACATCGCCTGCGATCGCGCAGAAGACACGGTTACTCCACCGACAATGCTGTGGAGTAACCGTGCTGTGGCGATCGTACTCAGCCAATTCCGGTTTTCCATGATCTCGCCATAAAAAGCGCGTTCTCGTCCATAGGGTCCATCGCACCAGGTTTTTTGGCAGACGTTAATGGTGTTCAACTCTTCCCAACCAAAGGATTGAAAGTAGCGATTGATCAGATATCGCTGCTGTTTCCAGGTTTCAAACGGGGCGGCAGACAGTTCAGGACCACTCGTTGTACCTGTGAGAGTATCCACAATTAAGCCTGTGGCATCATTGCTGGAATCGACAATCATGTCGCGGATGGCGCGATCTAGTTCGGCTGAAGGCTGCGTCATTCCCCGTTCTAGCCATTCATGGATTGCCACCAGATAAAACAACTTGACTACACTGGCAGGATAAATCGACTCCACGCCGCGATAGCTGTAGCCACGAGGGGAATATTTCCAAAATTCTGCTGGGGTGAGTGCGCCGCCTGTATTGACTGGGGCAGGTAGGTCGTACACCAGCCAAGTTAGGGCAATCTGGTTGCGTGCCAAAGTGGGAAAGGCTTCCCAGGTTGCGGCTAAGATGCGATCGCCGATTGCTTCCAGTGATTCATCTTGATAAAAAAATACAGTCATTAAAATCCCATGGCGGTTGCAACAGCTTCAATTTCTGGCGCAATGCATTGTCTTAAGGGATTGTTGCTGTGAGCGATCGCGGCATCGGGATCTTTCAAGCCATTGCCCGTCAGCACACAGACGACCGTGGCTCCCGTGGGCACCTGATCTTTCACCTTTAGCAGCCCCGCAACAGAAGCGGCACTTGCAGGTTCACAAAAAATGCCTTCCTGAGATGCCAACAGGCGGTAGGCTGCCAGAATTTCCTCATCGGTGACGGCATTAAAGGCACCCTGGCTGGCATCACGAACCGCGATCGCCTTTTCCCAGTTTGCCGGGTTGCCAATCCGAATCGCCGTCGCCAAAGTATCGGGATGCTCCACAGCTTGCCCAGAAATCAGCGGGGCGGCTCCAGCAGCTTGAAAACCCATCATTCGGGGTAGTTGGGTGCAGCGATCGTGCTGATGATATTGGCAAAAGCCCATCCAATACGCCGAAATATTGCCAGCGTTGCCGACTGGAATGCAAAGCCAGTCGGGTGCATCACCCAGCACATCCACAATCTCAAAGGCAGCGGTCTTTTGTCCTTCTAGCCGATAGGGATTGACCGAGTTCACCAGCGTTACAGGATAATGTTCAGACATTTCTCGAACAATTTTTAATGCCTGGTCAAAGTTTCCTTTGATGGATAGGACTTCAGCCCCATAAATTAGCGCTTGACCAAGCTTGCCCAATGCCACATAGCCATCGGGGATCACCACGAAAGCCCGCATTCCCCCTCGTCGAGCATAGGCAGCGGCGGCAGCAGAGGTATTTCCCGTACTGGCGCAAATCACCGCTTTTGCCCCGGCTTCTTTCGCCTTCGAGATTGCCATGGTCATGCCCCGGTCTTTGAAGCTGCCTGTGGGGTTTAAGCCGTCATATTTTACCCACACCTGCACCTGCCGACCAATTTCAGCCGCGATCGCCGGAACCGGAATCAACGGGGTGTTGCCCTCTCGCAAGGTGATGACCGGGGTTTGCTCAGTCACGGGCAAGTAGGGGCGATACATTTCAATCAGTCCGCGCCATCCTCCGGTGTGAATAGCGGTGTCAGATTGGGCGAGAGGATGGGAACCAACAGAAAAACTCAAAGTCACTACAGTAATGCGGCGATCGCAATATAAGGAACGATAAACCAATCTTAAAATAAATGACGAATACTCGGAAAAGCCGGGTGGCTACCTGAATATATCCGTTCGCCTGAAGAGTTATACCTCCCAAGCCCAAGAAACTGTTAGTTTCCTACAGTTTGTTTGAACCTTAGTTTACATCGATTACATTGTCACTGTTAGACAGTCCCGACAATCTTCCCATCCCAATTCCTACTAAAACGAAATTATTGGGCTGCTATCTTTTTGTAAAGTTTAGGTTAAGATGGTTTATGCGGTGTTGATGAGTACAAATAACTAGAGTAGTTATGATGTTGATGACTAATAATTCCGTTAATGAAAGTAATTCAGCGATCGCGGTTTGTGAGCCGCCCATCAGTCGTGAAATCGCTGATGTAGAGCATCAAGTTCGGCTCCTAAAAGTGATGAAAAGCCTGTATCAAGTTGATCAACAAGCTAAGTTTCTCCATCTTCAAGCAGAAACTGATTCTCTTTTAGAACAACTGCAAGCCTTGAAGGGACGACGAGATTCTTCTCGTTAGGGTGGTTTTCTAAAGTAGTTTGTGGTTTTTGATTGCCATTTAATACATCTATTTAGGCAAGGGACAGGCAGGTTCTATACTTGGGCATAAATCGATCTGTCCCTTGATAGCTATGCGCTCTTTTTGGTCTGACCCTTACCTTTGGATTCACCTGGCTGGTTTAGCCGCCTTACCGATTTGGCTAGAGCTATGTTTTTTAGGGCTGGCAGTGGGAGATCCGATTTTCCCAGTATGGCTAGAGTTGGCATTTGTTGCGATCGCAGGCATTGCGCCGATCCTGTGGATGCAGTGGCAGCGCCCGTTCTACATTTTTAGCCTGTTGGTGATCGCTCTCAAGCCAGAGAAATTAACCCTGCCGCAGCGGCAACTGTTGACCCGGTTCAAATCAACCCAAAATCGTTTATTGGCGGTGATTGTCGCAGTTCTGTTGGCGATCGTATTACGGCAGCTTTACGTGTTAGCGCCCATTGGAGCCACCGCAGTCCCGTTTTCAATCGAGTCCCGTGGGCTGGGGTTGGTGATAGCCGCGATCGCGTTTTTAGGCAGCAATTTGTTTCTTCAGGTGCCGGTGAGTGTTGCCAGCGTTATGCTGACCAGCGATGCTGCTTTTGGTAACACTGAACCCTATCCCCTAGAGAAAATTTCTCAAGACTTTACCAAACTGGGGCTACCAGTCAGCCAACTTTTGCCCGAAACTTTAGAGGCTCCGGCGATCGCGTCACCCGCGCGCCCCAGTCCTCCTAAATCTGAGTCAGCAGTGGAAGCAGTCGATCTTTGGGCAGGCGATCGAGTGACCCCGCCCGCAGAAGTCACCCCATCTTCACCTTTAGAATCGGCTTCACCTTTAGAATCGGGAGTAGCCGAAAGCGTCTTAGAAGAATCAACCGAGCTAACCAGTGAAGCGGAGGGTGGCGCACTGGAAGAACTGATTGTTGACAAGCAAGAAGTTGAAATCGAAGCTGAAACAGTCGAAGCTGAAACAGTCAATAGTAGTACTGAAGTTGCCGATCTGCCAGCGGTGAATGTGCCCACAGAATCAGATAATTCAGAGTCAGGCGATGAAGTGGAACATGAGCCAGCGGACGATTTGGACGAGATCGCTAGAATAGATCAGCAGTCCGCCACCGAAATCTCCTCAGCCGAAATCTCTACAATCGAAGAATCTGATACAACCGAGTCAGATCCTCTCGAATAAGTTCGCCTCTAGAGGCATTGAGTCGGCTGCTGTCTGGCTGTTGCTTCCACTGTGCCATTTGCGATCTATGACGTTTTCCTGTAGCCAAAATCACCTTAACGCAGCGGATAGCCGATTCTGTCGCATTTGTGGTGAGCTATTGCCCGTACCAGCCTCCCTGAAACCCCTGGCAGGCGAACTTTTAAGCTGGCGTTACAAAGTGCTGAGCGAACTGGGGCAGGGTGGATTTGGGCGCACTTACCTCGCGCAAGATTCCAATCGATTTAATGAACCGTGTGTCTTAAAAGAGTTTGCGCCCCAAGTGGAAGGCGAAGCCGCGTTGCAGAAGGCAGAAGAACTCTTTGCGCGGGAAGCGGGAACGCTATATCAGCTTCAGCATCCTCAAATTCCGCGATTTCGGGAATTGTTTCGGGCTGAGTGGCAGGGACGCGATCGCCTATTTCTCGTACAAGATTATGTGGAAGGGCAAACCTATCAGGAGCTTTTGCAAACTCGCCAACAGCAAGGACAGAGCTTTTCAGAGTCAGAAATCACCGATCTTTTACGTCAGCTTTTGCCCGTGCTGGATTACATTCACACCGCTGGCGTGATTCACCGCGACATTTCCCCCGACAACTTAATTTTGCGCCAGACGGATAGCCTACCTGTTTTGATTGATTATGGTGGAGTCAAACAGGTTGCTGCTAGAGTGGCATCGATCAGCCAGCGTGTGGCGGCTCCGGCGGTGCAGCCTGGAGCCATTACTCGATTGGGCAAACTTGGCTATGCTCCGGCAGAACAGTTAGACCACGGCGAGGTACATCCCCACAGCGACCTGTATGCATTGGCGGTCACCAGTTTAGTGTTGCTGACCGGACAAGACCCTCAGGCATTATTCACCGCCAAAGGCGATCGCTCTCGCTGGCAGCGATCGCTCAAGCTCAGCCCCCAGTTGACCAACGTGCTGACCAAAATGCTTGACCCTTACCCCAGTCGGCGCTATCAGTCCGCTCCCGAAGTGATGCAGGCATTGGGGAACGCGATCGAATTTAAACCGAGCGGTCAGCCGCACAATCCATCCATTCCCGCTTTCACGCCCGATCCCGCAACGAAGGTCGTGTCTCCTGCCCGCGCCCAGACGATCCCGGTGTTGCAACCTCAGCCCAAGACTCCCAAACCTGCTGTCAGGCAGCAGACTGGCTCTATCGGGCGATCGCTCGCTGGGCTAGGACTGTTACTCGGCATGATTGGGGTCGGTTGGTGGGCTGGAGTCAAATGGCTTGCCCCGGCGCTGAGGTCGAAACTGCCAGAGATTATCCGTTCTACCGGAAATCAAGTAAAGCCGCCTGTTAAAACGATCGCCCAAACTCGACAAGAGCCAGCTTTCTCTCAATCAGAGCAGTCCCGCAAACAGCAGATGCAAGACCGTCGGGATCAGTTGGGCATTGATAGTCCCTTTTTGGTTAACTTGGTAAATCAAGCGTTTTATGCCAAACATCCCGAATTAAACGGTCAAAAGCTGGGCACAGGAGCCGCAGATAGCGGGTTGCGAACAGAATGGGATCAGTTGGCGCTTGCATGTTTGGAGCAGTTGCAAGGGTTGAGTTCAGAGGCGCGATCGCGGTTGGGGCAATACACCGACGGAGACGTGCGCGATCGCCAAGCAGCAGCAGCCCAGTTAAACCTCAGCAGTCGCGCCTTGAATGACTTAACGGATGCTCAGTTTTTTCATTGGTTTCCGACGATATCGCGCCAAGGAAATCTATTGAATCAACCGATGGGGCAAGTGTGGCAGGCGATCGCGGTAGATAAATTGAAAGAGCTGCGATCGGGCGCTGCCTTAGAGCAAATCGAGTTTCCCGCAGAACAGTCTAGCCATCAAGTCAACGGCTCGTTGAAACCAGGGCAAAGCAAAGCCTATCTCGCCAGCTTCACCCAAAATCAAGCGCTGCAATTAAAGCTTCAGGCGGCAGGCTCCACCCGACTTTCGGTGTATCCGCCCACCCGCAAAGCCGCTGCCCTGTTAGAAGACTCTGCCAACACCCATTGGTCAGGCAAATTAACAGAAACCGGACTCTATGAAATTACGATCGCTTCAGACAGCCAAAATCCAGTCAGCTACACGCTAGATCTATCCGCCGCTGATGAGATGACTGTAAACCCAGTCGCAGTCCCAGAGAATTGAAGCGATCGCTACAAGAATTCTTATGGAAGGCTACGCTAACGTTTCATGAATCGCGCTCTTTCAACCTAATTCATCAACGATTTGCTGAAATGTACTGACACTTTAGTACATAAGTCCTATAATCTTGCTATTCATGGACAGTTGACCATGACTGACTCGGTTACTTATGCACGATCCATTGCCCCCTGGAAGCCTTTTGTTTAACCGCTACTGCATTGCAGGCTTAGCGGGACAAGGGCAGTTTGGTTTAACCTATCTCGCGCAAGATCAAAAGCGTTTTGAAGAACAGTGCATTGTCAAAGAGTTTGCGCCACTCGATCGCAATGCCGACTTGATAGAAATGCGGCGACAGTCGTTTCACCAATCCGCCGCGATGTTGTATGAATTGCAGCATCCTCAAATTCCTCGGTTTAACATTCTATTTGCTCAAGAAAATCGGCTTTACTTGGTGCGGGATTATATCGTCGGCAAAAGCTATGGGGCACTATTGACCGAGCGCCAAGCGGAAGGGCAGAGCTTTTCTCAGGCGGAAGTGATGCATTTGATGCTGCGATCGCTGCCCGTGTTGACCTATCTCCATCGTTCTGGGCTGATTCATCAAAATATTTCGCCTCATAGTCTAATCTTGCGGCATCAAGATCAATTACCCGTTTTGATTGATTTTGGGCTGGTTAAGCAACTCGTCATTCAGTTACAACTCCATGCCTTGCCGCCCGATATCACCATTGGCAACGGCTATGAAGCACCGGAACTGATGAACGGCGGTAAACCGTCTCCTAGCGCTGATCTCTATTCTTTAGCCGCAACCGCGATCGCTCTACTGACGGGTAAAGAGCCACAGGAGCTATACAATCGCCGGAAACATACCTTGGATTGGGAGGCTGAGCTAGATTTGCAGCCCGATTTTGCGCGAATCTTTAAGCAAATGCTGCACCCCAATCCGCAAAGGCGCTTTGGGTCAGCCGCCCAAGTGACTAGAGCCTTGGAACCGATCGCCACTGCAATTCTGCACTCCAGCCAATCCTCATCTGCCCCCGTGACCACTCCTGCACCGTTACACGGGAAAATGCAGGCTTCTCTACCCTTGCAGCGCTGGGATACCGCATCTCCTCAACGTCCCGCCCCTGTTTTAGCCGACTTGCCATCCGAGGGCAGGTCAGTAGCACAGCACCTTCGCCCTTTTCCTGAGTCGTCTCATCCTCTGCGAGTCCACAAAGCAGACCCCTCGCGGGACTCGCCAAATCCCTATCGCAAAGTCAAAAAAAGACAGCGGCGATCGCCAGGAGACTTGCGGGCTTCTGTTTTACTCATTAGCGGTGTGGCGCTGTTGGCGATCGCGGTTTCCTTTCGCACGCTTAACTGGACGCAAACCCAGCCCTTACCGCCAAAAACTGCCACCACCAATGCCAGTACCGCTGTTCCACAAGATGCCTCCAGTTCAACTCAGTCCACTCGTGAAGCCGTTTCCCCTGAAAAAGCCAGCTTAGATTCCCTTAAAGAGCGCCAAAAGCAATTGGGCATTGACTTTCAGTTCGTTAGTGATCTCACAGATGAGGTTTTCTACACTAAGCATCCTGATTTAAAGGGCAAACCCATCAGTGCAGCCAGCCAGCCTGATCTACAAAATGAATGGGCAGGCATGGGAACGGATTTGCTCGGCAAGCTAGAGTCTCTCATCCCAGAAACACGCGGCAAACTGGGCACCTATCGGCGATCGGATTACGACCAGTGGTTATCGCCCGGAAATGGTGCCAGCCTGAATGCACGAGAGTTGAATGTGCTGGTGAACAAACGGTTTGGCGATCTGTTTCCCGATCAGAAAGGCAAAACCTTGAGTCCCAAAACCTTTGGGCAAGTATGGTATGCGATCGCCCAAGAAGAACTGAAGAAGCTGAAACCTTAGCAGCAATTAACTCTGCCTATCCAACCTTGACGCGTTGCCCCACTGCGCCCACTGATTTTTTGACCGGGCGACGAGAGTGGGTGCGAAGGCGCGGCTGTTTTCCCCAACGCCAGAGATTGCTGGCTTCATCAAGCAGGGGGCGGTTCCCGGAAGGGATCTGACTGGCAGAATCGCTGAGGTGAATTTCTATTAGCGTTAAGCCAACGGCAACCAGCAGGCTAGAAATCCCAAGCACAAAAACTCCGAGGGCAACGGAGATCAGCCAGCTCCAGTCCAAGATACCCCGCAGAGCCAGGGCAAAACAACTTAAGCCAGAAAACAGTAAGGCGTAGTAGGCCGTTAAAATACTATAGCGACTGATGCTATAGCGCTGTTGCAAGCGGCGTAGCTGCCGTCTGGACATGGAATGATTTCGAGAGAGATCCAGATGAGTGTTTAGCTGATCAGCTTGATGACTTTCTTCTAGACGATCGCTGATTGCGGCATGACGCACCGTTAAACTACTCAACACCAGAGCGCAGGCAACACTCATCAATACCGAATTGAGAATTAACTGGATCAGTTGAGTGGTTTGCTCGACGCTCATAGCGCTTCCTAAATGTCAGGTGAAATAAGTTGAATGGCGTTATCCTACGCGATCGCGCTCAGAAAACAAAGACCTTGAATTAAATAAAACGATTAAAGATACAATACTCTAATTTAGTACTAAAGTCCTACTTTAAGCCCTATTTCTCGCTGATCTGCAACTGTCCCTCAATTCACGCTTAAATAGAGGATGCTCTTTCCTGATGTACTGGTGTGACCGATTCTAAAAAGCCCACTCGCTCGCTCGCAGGCATTGCCGGAATTGTGGCGATCGCGACAATCATTAGTAAAGTGGTGGGTTTGTTACGGCAGCAGGCGATCGCCGCCGCCTTTGGTGCGGGAGTGGTGGCGGGTGCTTACAACTTCGCTTATATTATTCCTGGCTTTCTGCTGATTTTGTTGGGCGGCATTAATGGTCCATTTCACAGCGCGATCGTCAGTGCCGTCTCCAAACGCAAACGGGAAGAAATCGCGCCGATCGTCGAGTCAATTACCACCCTTGTGGTTGGGTTGCTGCTGCTCGTCACGGTGGGGCTGATCGTTTTTGCCGATCCGCTGATGCACCTCGTAGCCCCCGGATTATTTGCCACCGCCGAACAAGCCGCTGCGAGAGGAGTCACCCCCGAAAGCTATCAAAATTTAGTCCAAACTCGCGAACTTGCCATCCAACAGTTCAAAATCATGGCTCCCATGGCGATGCTGGCAGGGCTGATTGGCATTGGCTTTGGCACACTCAACGCCGCTGATGTCTACTGGCTGCCCTCCATTAGCCCTTTGTTGTCCAGCATAACGGTGTTGATTGGACTGGGTGGACTTGCCTGGACGCTGGGAGCGCAGATTACGTCGCCTGAGTATGCCGTGATAGGCGCAGCCGTTCTCGCTTGGTCAACCGTGGCGGGGGCGTTGTTGCAGTGGTTGGTGCAGTTGCCAGTGCAGTGGAAAGAGGGGCTAGGTGGGTTTCGTCCCCGGTTTGATTTTCGCCGACCTGAGGTGCAGGATGTCCTCAAAATTATGGGTCCCGCCACTTTCTCCTCTGGGATGCTGCAAATCAACGTGTGGACGGATATGTTCTTTGCATCCTTTCTGCCCAATGCAGAGGCGGCGGTTTCCGCCATGGGCTACGCAGGTTTGCTGGCAATGACTCCCCTGGGAATTTTATCCAATATGATTTTGGTGCCCCTGATGCCAGTGTTTTCTCGGCTGGCAGATCCCGAAAACTGGATTGAGCTAAAACAACGGATTCGGCAGGGTTTGATGATGACCGCGATCGCCATGTTGCCCCTGAGCGCATTGATGATGGCGTTGGCATTGCCCATTGTGCGGGTAGTCTACGAGCGATATGCCTTTGATCTAGAAGCTTCTTATCTGACAGCATCGATTCTCGTCGCCTACTCAGTCGGGATGTTCGTATATCTAGGGCGAGATGTGCTGGTGCGAGTGTTCTACGGGCTAGGTGATGCCGATACGCCGTTTCGGATCAGCATTGTGAATATTTTTCTGAATGGAGTCTTGGACTTTTTTCTGATTAAACCCTTTGGCGCACCGGGTTTGATCTTGGCAACCGTCGGAGTTAACGTCGTGTCGATGGGTGCGATGCTGTGGATTCTGAATCGACGGCTAAATGGGTTGCCCCTGAGAGAGTGGATTCCCCCGATCGCCGGATTAGCAACAGCTAGCGCGATCGCAGGTTTCACCGCTTGGGGCACTCTCCAAGGTCTAGAATCCCTCTGGGGCAACTCTGGACTATTGATTTTGCTTGCCCAACTTTGCATCGCCGGAGCAGCCGGACTGATCATCTACATCGGACTTGCCTTGCAACTGCGCCTACCTGAAGTGGATGATTTTGGCGATCGCATTCGACAAAAATTGGGTCGGGGCAACGGTGAATAAATTGTTAACTGCTTCATGTATTGGTGGTTACGCGATCGAAGACCTATCTTTTGGTATCCAGTGTTTGTTTACCTTGAGGTTGTCGGTCGAGTAAGGATATTGAGATTGGTGTTGATGCATTCAGTTAGGGAACACTGGGACTATGGGCGCAAGATTGTCAGCAATTGCACAAAGTCCGAATCCATCATCGTCTTTAGGTTTCCAGTACCATGCAAACGGTTCAAGTTGGATACTCAGGTCAGATTCAAGTCAACACAGGCGATAATCCTAGAGAACTCTACGCACACCAAAATGAGGCAATCAAGGCACTGAATCAACAAAATAAGTCTTCATTTGAGGGCTTGTTGGTGTTGCCTACGGGTGGCGGAAAAACTCTGACAGCGGTTCATTGGTTACTACGCAACTTTATTGATAAGCGCAAGAAAGTTTTATGGATCGCTCATCGGCATGAGTTGCTTGATCAAGCATTTGAGACTGTAAAATTTAGTGCATATCCATCATTGCTGAATGATGTCGAAAAATTTAGGTATCGGGTGATTTCTGGTCATCCCAAGCACGATCGCCCGGTTAATATTCAACCCACTGATGACATCATTATTGCCAGTAAAGATAGCCTCAACGGTGGACTAAACTATCTTCTAGACAATTGGGTCGAACATTCTGATGAAATTCTTTTGGTAGTTGATGAGGCGCACCACGCAACAGCTAAAACCTACCGCAAATTAATCGACAATATTAAAGAACACCTTACAAAGAGAGGAAAGGCAAACGGGTTTAAGATGTTGGGCTTAACAGCAACCCCATTTAGAACAGATGAAGGTGAGAAAGGATTACTTAAGAAGGTTTTTCGCGATGACATCATCTTCTCAGAACACCTGAGAACGTTAATCACCAGAGGAATTCTTGCCGAGCCAGTTTTTGAAAGCTTAGAAACACAACTAGATTTTTCTAGGGAGTTGACTAACAAAGACATCAAAGCGATCGAGGCTTTTGATAAGCTACCAGAAAAAATCGCTAAGAAAATTGCCTTGTCTGGTCTTCGTAATAAGCGAATCGTCGATCACTACGTTGAAAATCGAGAGAGGTATAAACCACTTTTAGTTTTTGCAATTGATGTTGATCATGCGATCGCGTTAAATGCCGTGTTCCAAAGTAGGGGGATTAATTCTGATTTTGTGGTGGGAAAGCTTGTAGATTTGAATACAGGAGCTACAATTTCAACCAAGGAAAACTCAGAGAAAATTAA
Source organism: Leptolyngbya sp. CALU 1928 (assembly GCF_056784215.1). NCBI lineage: Bacteria > Bacillati > Cyanobacteriota > Cyanophyceae > Leptolyngbyales > Leptolyngbyaceae > Leptolyngbya > Leptolyngbya sp. CALU 1928. The sequence continues at coordinate 1,295,389 of NZ_JBXBCE010000001.1, forward strand.
GCGATTCAGAGAAGGTAAACTCGAAGTACTTATTAATGTTGAGATATTAACTGAGGGAGTCGATTTACCCAACGTCCAGACTGTTTTTCTGACTCGCCCAACGACTTCTACAATTTTAATGACCCAGATGATCGGTAGAGCTTTGCGTGGACAGAAGGCAGGAGGCACTGAAAAAGCTTATGTCGTCAGCTTTATTGACAATTGGGAAGACAAGATTAACTGGGTAAATCCTGAAAAACTAACTGGAGATGAAATAGATTTTCCTCCTGACACAGAGACTAAAACAATGCAGACGGTTGCTCGGCTGATCTCAATTGAGATCATTGAAGAGTTTGCCCGCATGATGGACAATTCCATCGATACTACTGTTCTGGAAAAATTAGACTTTCTAAAGCGAATTCCGGTTGGAATCTATCGCTTCTCTATTCTTGAACCGTCTGAATCTGGTGAATCTGCTGCCAAAAACTATGATGTGCTTGTATATAGTGATCCAGAAGAAGCCTATGATAGCTTCGTCAATGACTTAGAGTCTGTGTTCTACGATGTTGATATTGAGAATCGAGAAATCTTGACCACAGAAGAACTTGATTATCTAGTACAACAAACAAAAGAACTCTACTTTCCTGATCATCCATTCCTGCTTGGTTATAGAGATGCGGATATCAAAAATATTCTACGCTTTTATGCTCAAAAAGAGATAGAGCCAGAATTTATTGCCTTTAGCGAACGTAGAAAGTGCGATCTATCAATTGTGGCAAGATACATCTACGAAAAGGATTTGACGCTTAGACAAGTAACTGAATATCTCGCTTCTTTATGGAACGACAGCAAAACTTTTTGGCAAGTTTTATTTGGTTATAACTACTTGTATTTTAAGAAGCAGCTAGACGTTGAAATCAATAAATTACTCGGAGTTTATCCGGATCTGAAAATCACTTCACCGATCGTAATTGATGACACAGTACCGCTAGAAAGTCTTTCACTTTTTGAAATTAGGGAGAGAGACCCAGCCGTGTATAGAGATATTAAGGATGATGTGTTCGCTAGAGCAACCGACAAACCAACTGGAATGATTCGCTGTGCCATAAGTGGTTTTGAAAGCCAAAGGCGGCTATATTTTCAAATTGACCACATTAAGCCAATGTCAGAAGGTGGTTTAACCACACTAGAGAATCTCCAAGTGTTGTCGCGTGAAGCTCATACAGAAAAGACTCGGTTAGAAAATCAAAAAAGGAGTGAGTTGAATACTTGAGCAGTCTCGCCGTGTAGCAATTGCGGTCAGAGCGGACTGCTTAACTTCGAGTAATGGCAAGCGATTAAAAGTGACTCAATCAGACAGTCACAATTCTTGTCTGAGCTTGAATGTCTGATTAAGGCTTGGGAATGACATGAATTTCCACATCGCTGTTCAACGCATTTAAGAATTGGAAGAGGCGTTTAGCTGAGAACCTAGAGAGTTTGCCATGCAAGAGCGCAGAGCGATCGCGCTACAGATTCCGCTGAAATTCTTCTAGCAAATCCATCAGGTTAACTTGGCACTGCATCGGTAGTAAATCAGCGAGGGGAACTTCCCGCTTGCCGCCGCCTAACTTTACTGAAATTCCTTGCAGCAGCTTCAGCACCTTATCTTCTGAAAGCTCATTATTTGCCAACAGTGGATAAAGTTGCTCTGCTAGCACGGTATGTAGATTGGCATTGGACAGATAAAGGTGCCACTTTGCCACATCGATATAAACTTTATCGCCAATCTCGGAAGCAAGGGCATCGATCGCTTGACTAGCCATAAGCAACTCCTTAAAAAGTAAAATCAACTATCAGTCACGACTTAGAACCAAAACCAGTTCCCGATTTTTTGGGTGGATTTGGGTCGGGATACCGAGCGATCGCAAAGATAAACACGCCATGCGCCAGTAACGCCAGCGCCCAGCCAGCGGTAATCCACGGAGTCCCCGGTATGCCCCCCGGAATCGCCAGTTCAGAGGTTTTTTCGCCAAAAATTCGGAAAAACCAGAGTCCTGAATTGATTGCGCCAAACGTTGCGACATGGGTCGCAAAGGTCATCCGGTCATCTAAGCGGCGAAATTCAGGATCTTGGCGATCGGGTTTACGAGACCAACGAGGAGGCATAAAGCTTAGTGATAAAAATTTAATTGAGTGCTTCTTCTAAAGTACCGAATAACGGGCGGCAGAAATAACAATCAATGGGTGGAAATTTTGAAAATTGATGTGAAACCCCCAAAACAGCGTAAATTAGTCGCCTTTATGAGCGTTTGGCATCGAGATTGACGTGAGATGCTAAGAGATCTTTAAATGACACGCATAGATATCCCAGCAGAGGAATAAGTGAGGTTAGAATGCAAGCAGGTCGCTTTAATTCACCCTCACACCACCTTATTTTTTGTGTCCATTTTACGACGATTTTTTCGGAAATCTGCGTTGGGGCACCGCTCCTCTCACTTAGTCATTGTGGTTTTTCCCGATGAAGGAATGGTGTTTCAAGCTTATCGATTGCTGCATTGTCACGGCATCTCCCCAGAAAATTTAGCAATTGTCGGTCAAGGCTATAGCAGTCCTGATCGAGTTGGATTGATTAATCCCTGGCAAATTGTAATCCGTAAGGCGATGATGACTGCGATCGCAGCGGCAGGGGTTGGAGTGCTGATTGGCTTAGCGATCGCCCTATTTAAGGGTTTGCATCATGATCTGCCCTTGATGTTGCCAGCCTTTGGGTTGCTCAGCGGTATATGTGGCGGCATGATCGGCACAATCTTCGGCATCGTGGGTGAAGGATCAACCGCTAGTGTCTATCGCCATCACCTCCGGCAAGGACGCTATTTGCTGATGATGGAAGGGTCTGAAAAACTTGTGCGCTGGGGACAGGAAGTATTGAGCTACTATTCAGCCCTCAGCCCTCACTAAGCTGGCGATCGCAACTAGCCAATTCCTAACTTTTGGCGAATCACTTCATCTTTATCTCGAAAACCCACCAACACGGCTGCATCCTCTTTGACAAACAGCGGACGCTTGAGCAGCATGGCATCCTTGGCAAAGGCTGCTACCCATTGATCCTCTGTCCAGTCATCTTTTTCAGCCCCCAGCGATCGATAGGATTGCCCCGACGTATTCCGCATCGGTTTAGAACCCAGCACCTCAACCCAAGCTTGAATCATTTCTTGATCGGGCGGCTGTTCTTTAGTGTCAATAAATTCGTATTCCACGCCATTATTTTTCAGCCATGCGATCGCTTTTTTGCAGGTGCCGCAGTTGGGAATTCCATAGACCTGAGTAGACATAAAAAATTCCTTTGGTTAAAAATATTATTTGGTATTCCACTGCCGTTTCATACGTTCAATGCGATCGCGCAAGCTTTCGTTGGATATGCGGGAATTGAGCCGAACGCCTCATTTTCATCGGCTTCTGCTTCTGTATCCTGCTACTGGCAGAGCTTGACGATACTTTGAGCGGGTTCTAGTTCAGCAAGTTTAGCTTCATTCACTGCTTTGAGATGACGCTCCTTTTTTTAACTCCTCAATCACGGTGGTCGGGCTAATGTGAAGCACACGGGCAGTATCTCGGGTGCCGCCACCATTCATCGCCAGATCATTGAGGACAGTGAATCGCCTCTAAAACCATACTTGAGTCTCCGCTATGGTTGGTTCCTCTACCACAGTAATCTTTGCTATCGAAAACAATAAGTTTGAAACATTACCCCGCGAATTGTCACACATTCACGCTGGTGCAGAAGTTGGTTAGTCGCAGGACAGAATTAAAGTTGAATTGTAGTCTCGACTCAAATTGGCTACAGGGTTTTTTCGAGTTCTGCTTTCATGCGTTCTAAGGTCAGGTTCATTTGGTCAAACATTTGTTGAGGAGTCATCCCAAATTGACCCAATTGAGTCCGCAGTTGTTCAACGGTCATTTGCGCCATGAAGTCTTCCGATAGCTCGAAGCGTTTCATAAAAATCTTGTAGCGATCCATCATGGCTTCCATCTGGTCGATGAACATTTTTTTGCCTTCGCGATCGAACTTCCCGTAGCTACCACCAAGCTGCATGAGGGATTGGTAATCCTCAAACAACAGCTTTGCCTCTTGTTGAACAATTTCAGAATCAAAAAATCCCATTACTTTCAACCAATTTTTAATAAATTCAGAAAAGCAATGTCTCTGAATGTGGCTATGGTCATTATTTTAGAGCGATCGCCGACCATTGGTTAAGTAGGGGTTTCACCACTCTGCTGGTTATTTACCCGATCGCAGAAAGCCAAATAATCCGCCGCGCTTTGGGTCGGAAGCAGCTTGCTTCACCTCAGCTTTCTTACCATTGGTTGGGACTGTCGGAGAAGCCGGAATCACAATGCCTGCTTGAGGGGCGTATTTAATCACTAAAGGATCATTAGGATCTAGCGCCAATGCCCGCTTTAAGTGCGCTCTGGCGTAGCCGTGATTCTTCTGTCGGAGGTAAGCCACCCCTAAGAGGGAGTGATATTCACTCTTATCGCCCTTAAGCCTGATGGCATCCCGGAGTTCATTAACCACTTCTGTCCAATTGCTATTGCTGGCATATTGTTTCGCCCGCCGATAGTGGCGTTGGTCATAGCTTTCAGTTGCCACCTCAGGCGTAACCGGGGTCGGTGTAATGTTAAACGGTTTTGCCTCAGCAGCGGCAATGATGCCAGAACGCTTTTCTCGAACGCCCATGTTGCCCAACTTAAGCTGAAGATAAACCAGATTTAGCTCACTCAGTTGATCGGTTGTCGCTTCAAATTGGTCGATGTCTTGATATTGAGCTTCTGCCAGTTTGGCGATCGCTTGCTCATAAAAAACATCCACTCCACTGACAGGATGATCCAGTAGCTGACGAGCGATACTACTTTGAGGCGCGATCGCTCCATTTCGCTTATTCGATAGACGCACTTTAATCCGAAGATTGGCAACGCTTTCATTACGTCCCTTTTCTAGCTTCAACTCTTTATAAGCAGGGTTTACTAAGCTTGCCAGCAGTTGGGTCGCCAGTTCCTTTGCGTCTCCCTCTAGCCCGAAGCGATCGGGATGCAGCAGTTTAGCAATATCTCGGTAGCGTTTAAGCACACGATTGTTGTCTGCTGTCACCGCAACGCCTAGGACAGCATAAGGATCAGTAAACTTTTTCGTCCAGTCAAGAATAAGCGAACTTTGCGACATCGAAAGACAGCCCTAGCAAGATTAGGTCAATTTTGAAAGTAATAAACTCTCAAAACAAACAACTCATATTAGAATAACGATCCTTGAGCAAATGCGACATCTTCATAAATCAGACTTAGTGGATCGCAACTATCAGCCAAGCAATCCCTGATATAAAAATAGTTAAGTTGTTCACAACTACGAATTGGCAACGCACAGATTGAAAACGAAACGGATGTAGATTGTGGATTAGTACAGATTTGGAAGTGGGCTAAGTAGATTTACCCCTAATCTAATGTACTGGACAGAAATTGTCTTAACCGGATGGGTTTTATGAATCCTTAGTATAGTCTTTGTCTGACTTTAATAAAGTCAGCGATAAAATAAATGCAGTTGCCTAGGTTAAGCAATAGAAGGAGTGATGTACGTGTGGCGATCGCCCCGCTGGAATGGCATTTTGAGTCAGCCAAGAGATCGAAAAGTTGCTTCTTTGCTGGCGTTAGCTGGCATGATTGCCCCCATTTCAGGGTTTCACAAGTTTTACCTAAAACAACCCCTCTGGGGAACGTTGTATTTAATGCTATCGTGGACTCCTATTCCTCGGATCGCGTGCGGCATTGAAGCGGTTTGGTATTTATTTCAAGATGCAAATGAATTCGATGTGCGGTTTAATGCTGAAGTTCCGTCATTCAATGCGGCAACGCGCCCGTCTTCAACTGTTGACCCCACTAAAATTAGCGCGATCGCTGATGCCATTCGTCAGCTTGATCAACTCCGTGCCGACGGCTTAATTTCAGAGTATGAATTTGAGCAGAAGCGACGAAAACTGTTAGACCATATTGAATAGCTCATTTTAGATCTGAAATTAAGCCTAGGAAGTGCTGAAGACACAAAGGCATCTCCACTCCTTTACTTTTCTACCTTTCTTATCCTGCTTCCCATGGCTTTGCGTGACTGGCTTGTGAATGTAACTCAATCTCAATCGATTCGTGCCCGGATTTTAAGCGATCCCTATTATCGATTTCAAACGTTTGAAGAATTGCAATTGGCTGCAAGCTTAGGCATCCAAATTGATGTGAATCAAGCTGGAGTCGATGATTGGTTGCGGTTACCCGGTTTATCAATTCATCAGGCGCGATCGCTGGCGGAGCTTACTCAGTCTGGGGTTCATCTCCATGCCTTAGAAGACATTGCAGCGGCATTGGGGCAACCCGTTCAACGGCTCAACCCTCTAAAACCAGTGCTATTGTTTTGCTATTACGATGAAGATAGTCTGCATACGATTCGACCGATTAATGTCAACACGGCATCGGTGGAAGCGTTGATGCGAATTCCCGGTGTAGATACTTACTTAGCACGGATTATCGTCCAAAATCGTTCTCCTCATCCCTATCGCAACCTAACTCACCTAAGACAGCGGCTTTCTCTGTCGAGTGATACAGTTGCTAAGCTTCTGCACTACCTGAAATTTTAAAGGGTTCGGGTTTCAGGTTTCGGGTTTCAGAGTTCGGGTTTCAGATTCATATCTAGACCCCTGACCCCTGACCCCTGACCCCTGACCCCTGACCCCTGACCCCTGACCCCTGACCCCTGACCCCTGACCCCTAGCCCTTCTAACATTTGTGTCTACTCCCCCCTCGCCATCTACTCTGCCCGATTTTCCTGACCTATGGCAAGAAACCTTAGGCTGGCAGCCTAGTGTTGCCCAAAACAGTTTATTTCAACGGCTTTATGAAGGGATTCTGGAAGGCAACCAGCAGCTTAATTTAACTCGAATTACCGACCCTATAGAGTTTTGGGAAAAGCACCTGTGGGATTCACTGAGCGGGATTAAGTCGTATCTCCAGGCACCTAGCGAACTTCTGACACCCGACACCGGACACCCGACACCTTACCGCGTCATCGACATTGGCACAGGCGCAGGTTTTCCCGGATTACCGATCGCGATCGCCCAACCCAACTGGCAGGTCACCTTACTGGACTCTACCCGCAAAAAGCTTGATTTTGTCAACCAGTTGCTAGAGCGTTTAGATATTACGAATGCCACGACCTTAGTAGAACGAGTGGAGCAGATTGGACGCGATCTCGCTCATCGAGAACAGTATGATTTGGTGGTAGTTCGAGCCGTAGGCGCAGCAGCCATTTGTGTGGAGTACGCTTTGCCATTGGTGAAAGTGGGTGGATTAGCGGTGTTGTATCGAGGGCAGTGGCTTGAGGAAGAAGAAAAAGAGCTTATCCCAGTGGTAAAGCTGTTGCTGGGCGGTGAGTTAGAGCGAGTCGAGGCGTTAAAAACACCGATTACTCAGGGCGATCGCCACTGTGTACATATTCGTAAGGTTGCCCCAACTCAAGCTCTCTATCCTCGCGCTGTAGGCATTCCCGCCCAAAAGCCATTAGTACTCACTTCAGCAATTTCTTCACCACGTCGATCAAATCTGGCGGATGATACGGCTTCGTAACATAGGCATCTGCCCCTTGCTTCATACCCCAATACACATCAAACTCTTCACTTTTACTAGTACACATGATTACAGGAATGTGCTTAGTGTTCGGCTCGCTTTTCAGCCAGCGGCATAGCTCGTAGCCATTTTTGCGCGGCATCACAATGTCTGTAACAACTAAATCCGGGAGATTTGCCTGAATTTTGGTGATTGCCTCTTCGCCATCGATCGCCTCCACTACGTCGAAGCCACTTTTTCGGAGTTGCTCTGAAACCATTTGCCGCACAGTGAGGCTATCATCCACGATTAAAACTGTATGCATAACTCCCAACTGGCTAGTAATTCAGGGCAGAGACGGTTTAGTTCAGTTTAGAGGAGGAACAGAGGTTCGTCTATGACAGATTGTGCCACCCAACAAACCCCGCTGCATCAAAACTGTAGTTCTGAGTTTTGAGTTCCAAGGTGATAGTCTCTCGCCGCACTCCATACTTTTCCATCAGGTACGAGTCAACCGATCCAATTGCTCTACCTCTTCTGGGGTTACGCTCCACCCGATCGCGCCGGCATTTTGCACCGCTTGGTCGGCATTCTTAGCACCGGGGATTGGCACGACGTTGCCTTGAGCAATTAGCCAATTCAGCGCAACTTGGGCGGGGGTGCGTTGATGAGCATCAGCGATCGCCTGTAAAGCATTGACCAAAGGGGCGATTTTTTCCAATCCACTCTGGTTGAATCGGGGATCAATTCGCCGTGCCCCTCGCAGCGTTGGCGCTGAGTCGGGGGTATATTTGCCTGTGAGTAAGCCTTGCGCCAGGGGACTGTAGGCAAGAATGGCAATGTCTAATTCCCGCGCTGCATCCATCACGCCATTGGTTTCAATCTGGCGGCTCAGCAGGGAATAGAGCACTTGGTTTACGGCGAGGGGAATGCCTCGTGCCGCCAAGAAGCTGTGAGCCTGCCGCATTTGCTCAGCGGAATAGTTGCTGACCCCGATTGCCCCAATTCTGCCTTTGTCCACTTCATCCGCCAGGGCGTTCATTAAGGTGCGCTGACTCATCAAAAAGTCGAGGGGCCAATGCACTTGGTACAACGCCACGCGCTCAACTTGAAGCCGTTGTAGGCTAGCGGTGAGGGTGTCTGCGATCGCCTGAGCGTTGAGCCGCCAAGGGAGGGGAAAGTATTTAGTAGCAATTTGAACGGGTTGGTCGGTTTGCTTCAGGAACTGCCCAATCAGCCGCTCCGATTCGCCCAAGCCATAAATCTCTGCCGTGTCGAAAAAGGTAATCCCCGATGCCACAGCCGCATGAAACGCTTCGCGCACTTGCTCGGCTCCGTAGTCTTTGCCATAGCTCCAAAACAGGCTATCGCCCCAAGACCAGGTTCCAATGCCGATCGCGGGTACGACCAATCCATCTTTGCCCAAAGTAACGGTTTGCAGAGTGGTTTCCATGGCGATCGCCCTCCAATATGTAACTTTTTCTTTACACTTCTAGTGTATTCCGTGGCTTCCTGGTTCGACCCTTCCAATTCCTTTTAATCTAGAAACTGGTGGCAATATCAAACCTGGTTTAGAAGAAGTATGGCAAGCAGCAATCTATCTAGTTCACAGCCGGATTCACCACTGTCGTTTAACGAGTCGGCTCCTGTTTCCACCATCACCCTGCTGACGATGTTTCGGTTGGGACTTTACCAAATGGGGCTGGGCATGATGTCGGTGTTGGCGTTGGGCGTGATGAATCGGGTGATGATTGGTAACTTGGCGATTCCTGCCACGATCGCAGCGGGGGCGATCGCCATGCACCAGTTTGTGGCTCCGGCGCGGGTTTGGTTTGGGCAGCGATCGGACAGTAAACCAATATTGGGGCACCATCGCACGGGTTACGTTTGGATTGGCACAGCGATCTTTGCGGTGGTTTCATTTCTGGCAGTGCAGGTGATGTGGCAACTGGGCGGTGCGGTTCCTGGCTCTGGCGCATTCTATGGCTGGACAGGAATTTTGGGCTTGACTTTTGCTTTCTATGGCTTGGCACTCAGCGCTGGATCGACTCCGTTTGCGGCGTTGCTGGTGGATGTGTCGGATGAGGGCAACCGCTCCAAACTGGTGGGGGTGGTGTGGTCGATGCTGATGGTCGGGATTGTGATTGGAGCGATTTTGATTAGTGTGCTGCTGAAATCGGTGACCAACGATACGGCCATCGCAGTGATGCAATCGTCAATTAATCGGGTGTTTGTGATTGTGCCCGCGATCGTCGTGGGGTTGGCAGTGGTCGCAACCGCAGGCATGGAAAAGAAATATTCGCTCTATCGGTTGCGGTCTACCGTCAGCGATCGCGAAGACAAAATCACCTTTGGTCGAGCCTTGCGCGTATTGACCGCTAGTCGCCAAACCGGAATTTTCTTTACCTTTCTGCTGGTCATGACCATTAGCCTGTTCATGCAGGATGCCATTTTGGAACCCTACGGCGCGAAGGTGTTCAATATGGAGTTCTCTAAAACCACGCTGCTCAATGCCTTTTGGGGAACAGGCACCCTAATCGGTATCAGCACTACAGGGTTTTTGATTGCGCCCCGACTTGGCAAAAAGAATACCGCTAAGCTCGGCTGCCTCTTAGTCGCAGGTTGCTTTATTTTGCTGATCTTGGCAGGGTTTACCGCAAACGAAACCGTGCTGAAAACAGGCGTATTTCTGTTTGGCTTGTGTTCTGGCGTAGTCACGACGGGCGCGCTTAGCCTAATGCTGGATCTGACGGCGGCAGAAACCGCTGGCACCTTTATTGGCGCGTGGGGGTTGTCTCAGGCAATGGCGCGGGCTTTGGCAACAGTGGCAGGCGGCACGGTGCTGGATTTGGGCAACAGACTGTTTAACGTGCCCATGTTTGCCTATGCTTTGGTATTTGCAGTCCAAGCCTGCGGCATGATCTTGGCGGTCTATTTGCTCAGTCGCGTGAATGTGGCGGAGTTTCAGGCAAATGCAAAACAGGCGATCGCCACCGTCATGCACGGCGAGTTGGATTAAATCTGATCACACCTACTTCCCCCCATAATGGAAGCAGGGCTGATTCATTGGCAGAAGGAAAATAGGCGAGGGATATCATGAGCAACCTGTCGAATCGCCTGAGTCAAAGAGTCAAACCCATGCTGCCGGAAGAGATTAAGGGCAAAGGTTCGCACAATTGCCATATTAATCAAAGCGTGACCCTCACACAGTGGAGTCGTATCTTCTTGAAAGACCACATCTTTACACCAGTGGAGGCGATTCTCAATGTGCCAATGCTGCCGGATACGACGGGCAAACTCGGCGGCATCGGTTGCCAGCGAACTGATATAAAACACCGTCTGTGAAACGGGTATGCCTGCTCTTAGTCCGGTGCGTTCGACCCGAATCACTCGTTTAAGAGCGACCCAACTTGGGTCAATGGTGGCACTTGGCTCCAATACACACACACGGCGTTGGGTTGAGCGATTGCGCGTCCGCTCTGAGTCCACGTGACAACTGAGGGGAGACGAGTGTTCAAACTGCTGCTGGATTTGGGCTAATAATTTGGGTTGATTCCCTTTGATGGCAATTAAGTAGTGGTTCTGACTGGCTATAATTTGCTGAACTGTTTTTTTTTTGGCGTGCAGGGCATCAAAACTAAAACACACCCCTTGCAACTGAAGGTGCTCCAACAAGGTTTGTACCGTTACAATTTCACTACTCGTTTTGTTGTGCATGGATTGCACCCCAACGACCAGTCCCAGTCGAGTGCTGACCACCGACACCACACTGACAAAATCTTGATACGCCTGGTCGTAATCTCTCAGACTGACTCGGATGCTCTTGCCGTCAACGGCACAAGCGGCTTGCTCTTCCAGCTCAACCGTTTCCTGTGCCCATTGATTGAAAACCTCGGTTAACGCCTCAAAGTCCACTCGCACCAAAGCGCGGCGAATCGTCGAGTAGCAGGGTAACCGCTCATAGGGCACTTCGAGTACCCCTAACAATTGGGTTTGATGGCGCTCCACAAAGCACGCGATCGCTCGATACCCCACACACCCGCTCATCGTTGCCATCAGTACCAGCAACAAAATCACCCACAATGGATACTGGGGTTGGGTTCGATAGTCTCGTACTTGTTTGAGAGCATCAATCAGGCTCATGGCTAGCTAGGGGTGAAAGAGCATCACCCATTATCATTTTTCTACCACTGATGAACTAGCCCTGCCTTGGGAGGGGCAGGGCTGATTCATTGGCAGAAGGAAAATAGGCGAGGGATATCATGAGCAACCTGTCGAATCGCCTGAGTCAAAGAGTCAAACCCATGCTGCCGGAAGAGATTAAGGGCAAAGGTTCGCACAATTGCCATATTAATCAAAGCGTGACCCTCACACAGTGGAGTCGTATCTTCTTGAAAGACCACATCTTTACACCAGTGGAGGCGATTCTCAATGTGCCAATGCTGCCGGATACGACGGGCAAACTCGGCGGCATCGGTTGCCAGCGAACTGATATAAAACACCGTCTGTGAAACGGGTATGCCTGCTCTTAGTCCGGTGCGTTCGACCCGAATCACTCGTTTAAGAGCGACCCAACTTGGGTCAATGGTGGCACTTGGCTCCAATACACACACACGGCGTTGGGTTGAGCGATTGCGCGTCCGCTCTGAGTCCACGTGACAACTGAGGGGAGACGAGTGTTCAAACTGCTGCTGGATTTGGGCTAATAATTTGGGTTGATTCCCTTTGATGGCAATTAAGTAGTGGTTCTGACTGGCTATAATTTGCTGAACTGTTTTTTTTTTGGCGTGCAGGGCATCAAAACTAAAACACACCCCTTGCAACTGAAGGTGCTCCAACAAGGTTTGTACCGTTACAATTTCACTACTCGTTTTGTTGTGCATGGATTGCACCCCAACGACCAGTCCCAGTCGAGTGCTGACCACCGACACCACACTGACAAAATCTTGATACGCCTGGTCGTAATCTCTCAGACTGACTCGGATGCTCTTGCCGTCAACGGCACAAGCGGCTTGCTCTTCCAGCTCAACCGTTTCCTGTGCCCATTGATTGAAAACCTCGGTTAACGCCTCAAAGTCCACTCGCACCAAAGCGCGGCGAATCGTCGAGTAGCAGGGTAACCGCTCATAGGGCACTTCGAGTACCCCTAACAATTGGGTTTGATGGCGCTCCACAAAGCACGCGATCGCTCGATACCCCACACACCCGCTCATCGTTGCCATCAGTACCAGCAACAAAATCACCCACAATGGATACTGGGGTTGGGTTCGATAGTCTCGTACTTGTTTGAGAGCATCAATCAGGCTCATGGCTAGCTAGGGGTGAAAGAGCATCACCCATTATCATTTTTCTACCACTGATGAACTAGCCCTGCATAATGGAAGGTAGGAGATTTTATTGAAAAATAAGATGACTGAACCCGCGACTCTTAAAGCTCCAGAGGTCTTGCAAGACTCATCCCATCGGGTTGTCTTGCAAGGAGTCAGTTGGCAAACTTATCAAGCACTGCTGAATGAATTGGGAGATCGTCGAGCATCCCGATTAGCCTATGGAGATGGGGTGCTAGAGATTACAATGCCGAGCGATCGCCACGAAACCAATACCAAACTGCTGGAACGCATGATTGAAACTCTCACCGAAGAGCTAGACTTGCCAATTAAAGGGTTTCGTTCCACCACGTTAAATCGAGCAGACTTGCAACAAGGTGCAGAACCCGACTCTTGTTACTACATTCAAAACGTCGATCTAATTCAAGGTCGAACTGTTGATTTATCCCATGATCCGGCTCCAGATTTGGTGTTGGAAGTAGATATCACCAGCCCATCCACCCGCAAATTGGGCATTTATCAACAGCTTGGTGTGCCCGAAGTGTGGCGATATGTGGGACAACAAGTCAACATCTTGCAGCTTCAATCAGGCGACTATGTTTCCTGCGACTTTAGCCCAACGTTTTCCTTTGTTTCTGCGGCTATCTTGAATCAATTTTTGCAGCAAGCACAAACCCAGGACGATACGGCTTTGGTGAAATCGTGGCGAAAATGGGTCAGAGAACACATTAAATCGGCAGGAAAAGACTTGAGCCAGATATGAGCGACGATTCAACCGATTATTGGACTCACATTCTCGATTTTGCTCAAACGACAACCCATCGGGTGGGCGATCGCTTGCTGCACGATTTCGGTCAGGTGCAGGCGCAAGAAAAAGCCGATGGCAGTTTAGTGACGCAAGCGGATCAGTGGGCGGATGAGGAACTGAGGAACGCGATCGCCCAGACTTTTCCTACTCATGGCGTAGTCAGTGAAGAAGCCAAACATATTTTTCCCGAAACCGAGTGGTGCTGGATTATCGATCCGTTGGATGGCACTACCAATTTTGCCAGAGGCTTACCGCTGTGGGGGGTTTCCCTGGGATTGCTTTATCAGGGAACCCCAGTTTTTGGCTATGTTCACTTTCCATCTTTGCGACAATCGTTTCACGGGTACTGGCAGGGAAATTCTGGATTGGAAATTCCCACGGGCGCTTTTATAAACGATCGCCCGATTCACACTAGCCCCGACGCACCCAGCCCCAATCACTTCTTCACCCTCTGTGCCCGTAGCATCGCCATCCTGCAAAATCCCGTCCCCTGCAAAATTCGGATGTTGGGGGTGTCAACCTACAATTTTTTGACCATCGCAGCCGGCTGGACTCTTGCTGGAGTGGAAGCGACACCGAAAATTTGGGATATTGCCGCAGTCTGGGCGATCGTCCAAGCCGCTGGTGCTACCTGGACACCCTTAGAACCAGACCCGATCTTTCCCCTAAAACCGGGCGATAATTATAGTAAGCGGGCTTATCCAACCTTGGTTGTCAGCCAAGCCGACTTAGTGGAGATATTTTTACCGCTGACGGCATCCATTGGAGTGAAGCGGTAGGGAATGGGATAATACTAAACGTTACTTATGGAGACTGTTTGTGGATCTTTCGCGTATTCCAGCCCAACCCAAACCCGGTTTACTAAATATCCTGATCGAGATTCCTGCGGGTAGCAAGAATAAATATGAGTTTGATAAGGATATCAACGCGTTTGCCCTCGATCGCGTCCTTTTTGCCTCAGTCCACTATCCCCTAGATTATGGCTTCATTCCCAATACCTTGGGTGATGACGGTGATCCCCTAGATGGCATGGTGATGATGGATCAACCCACCTTCCCCGGCTGTGTGATTGCTGCCCGCCCGATTGGCATGTTGGAAATGATTGATGGGGGCGATCGCGATGAAAAAATCTTGTGTGTTCCCGACAAAGATCCGCGCTATGCCCAAGTTAAAACTCTTGCAGATGTAGCTTCTCACCGCCTAGACGAAATTGCCGAATTCTTTAGAACTTACAAAAATCTAGAGAAAAAAGTAACTGAAATTTTAGGCTGGAAAGATGTGGATCAAGTGCTGCCTTTAGTAGAGAAATGTATTAAGGCATACCATTAACTAAATCCTGATCCTAAGTCAAAGAGTTGAGGCTTGGTTGTTCTAAGCCTCATCCTTGTAAAGATTCGTTGCTGGCACAGGGGGCTATCGCTGCGGTCTTCACTATTTCATAGGCAAAATGGGAAATATCCAGTGTTTAATGAAGTCAAGGCAGTTGAATACATCCGCTTTTTCACTTCTTCAAAAAGAAGAAGATTAGATATGCAGCGCACGTTTTTGGTATCGAAAATTCATCAGTGTGTTTTAACGGCTGCCAACTTGAACTATGTCGGCAGTATCAGTGTTGATGAGATTTTATTGAGTGCAGCGGGTATTCTACCTTATGAGCAGGTGCAAGTCGTCAACGTTTCCAATGGGGAACGGTTAATTACTTATGCCATCTCAGCGCCTGCGGGTTCTGGTGAGATTCAGTTAAATGGTGCAGCTGCTCGTCTCGGGGTTCCGGGCGATCGCTTAATTATCATGACCTATGCCCAACTCACGGTTGAGGAGTTAAAAACTTTTTCCCCGACTGTCGTTTTAGTAGATGAGCACAATCATTTGCGGCAAGTGCATCGGTACAAAGACCTTCTTGAAACCTTACCCGTAATCGATAATGTCAGAGCTTGAATCAGCTTCCACCTTGGAGAACACCCCCAACAGCCTTGAGGAAACCCACCCTGTAACCGATTTTGAGGTGCAGTTTTGGGGCGTGCGGGGCAGCATTCCTGCCCCCGGAAGTGAAACCGTCCGCTATGGCGGCAACACGTCTTGTGTAGAGATGCGGATTGGTGGAAAGCGCCTAATTTTTGATGGTGGCACAGGGATACGAGTGCTAGGCAAATCGTTGATGTCTGAGATGCCGCTCGAAGCGTATATGTTTTTCACCCATTCTCATTGGGATCATATTCAAGGATTTCCGTTTTTTGTGCCCGCATTTGCAAAAGGTAACTGCTTTCATATCTATGGGGCGATCGCGCCCAATGGAGACAGCATGGAAGAACGGCTTCACAAGCAAATGCTGCATCCCAACTTTCCAGTGCCCATGCAGGTGATGCAATCTGACCTAAAGTTTTATGATCTTGTTCCGGGCGAGACTATGCAGTTGGGCGACATCACCATCGAAACGGGTTCGTTGAATCACCCCAATAGCGCTATGGGCTATCGCCTGACCTGGCAAGGGCGCACGGCTGTCTACGCCACGGATACGGAACACTACGCCGATCGCCTAGACGAAAACTTGCTGCATCTCGCTCGCAATGCCGACGTGCTGATCTATGATGCCTGCTATACCGATGAAGAATATCACGATCCCAAAACCCCTAAAATTGGCTGGGGTCACTCCACTTGGCAAGAAGGGGTGAAGATGGCAAAAGCGGCAGGCGTGAAAAAGTTAGTTATCTTCCATCATGACCCCAGCCACTCCGATGACTTTTTAGACCAGGTTGCCTCTCAAGTACAAGCTGTTTTTCCCAATAGCGTGCTGGCACAGGAAGGCATGATTCTTCCAGTAGTTTAGCCATGCATCTCCTTGGCATTCATCATATTGCGATCATTTGCTCAAACTACGATCGCTCCAAGCATTTTTACGTGGAGCTACTCGGTTTTGCGATCGTCCAAGAAACCTATCGGACTGTACGAGATTCTTACAAGCTAGATTTGCAGGCTGGCAATGCCCAAATCGAACTTTTTTCCTTTCCTGACCCACCTGATCGCATCAATAGCCCCGAAGCCTGCGGGTTGCGCCATCTTTCTTTTGCGGTGGCAAATTTAGATGAGTCGATAGCTGATTTGCTGGCAAAAGGGATTCCAGTGGAACCGATTCGCTTAGACGAGCTAACCGGAAAGCGTTTTACGTTTTTCAAAGATCCAGATGATTTACCGCTGGAGCTTTATGAAGCGTGAGGCTAAGGTTAAGCCCAAAAATCTTCCTCTGAGAGTTCAATATCTGGGAAGGCAATGGGGGCGATCGCACCGCACTGGAGTTCTTGTCGAGATTGCTAGGTGCCTTGGTGAGGCGATCGTGATGAGTTCTATAAGATAAATCGAGTACTGTAAACCAGATTTCAAGCTAGCCTATAATCTAGGCTAACAACCGATACAGAGCGCAAAAGTAAGCTTGAAAGGAAACCCGGCAAACCATGGCACAGTCCATCACGATTGGCGTTCTAGCAGATCGGGGCAAGCAACATGCTTTGCAAACCTGGGAACCGACCGCAGCCTATCTCACTACTGAAATTGCGGATTACAAGTTTGTCATCGTTCCCCTCAACTTCGAGCAATTTGCGACCGCAGTCCAGCAAGATAGGGTCGAATTCATTCTCACTAGCCCTGGAATGTATGTAGAGTATGAAGCCCTGCATGGAGCCAATTGTCTTGTCACTCTAAAGCACCTGCGATTGGGTGAGGCTTACACTCTATTTGGGGGAGTGATTTTTTGTCGATCTGACCACGCAGAGATTCAGGACTTGACAGACCTGCGGGACAAACACATTATGGCTGTGGCTGAGAACTCCTTTGGGGGGTGGCGGATAGCATGGCGCGAAATTGTGGAAGCGGGGATCAATCCTTACCGAGATTTCCGCAGCCTCAGGTTTGGCAATAGCCACGATGCTGTGGTGCGATCGGTGCAGCAAGGAGACGTGGAGGCGGGAACAGTTTCAACCGATGTGTTAGAGCGCTTGTCTTTGGAGGGAAAAATTGACCTAAATACCTTCAGAATCATCAACCAGCAAACCCAATACCGTCAGATTTTCCCGTTTGCTCTCAGCACTCGACTCTATCCAGAATGGCCGTTTGCCGTCGCTCGGCACACCCCCGCAAACCTAGCAGAGCGAGTGGCGATCGCCCTGCTCAAGTTGTCCGCCGACAGCCCTGCTGCTGAAGCCGCCAACTCCAAAGGCTGGACTATTCCGCTCAACTATCAACCCGTCCACGAGTGCTTTCAAGTGCTGCAAGTCACACCCTACAAAGACTTTGGTAAAGTTGCTTCCAGCTTTGAACTCGCAGTCAAAGGCTCAAACGATGGTTTGTGGGACTGGAACCTGGAAACCAACGAAGTTTTTTTTTCGGTTCGTTGGAAAGCAATGCTAGGGTATGCCGAGTCGGAAATTTCCAATCAGTTTGATGAGTGGAAAAATCGTTTACATCCAGACGATCGCGATCGCGTACTCACGACATTTCAGCAATATTTTGACGGGCAAATTACGGCTTGTGAACTAGAGTATCGCATCCAGCATCGGCGGGGAGATTACTGCTGGATACTTTGTCGCGGCACGCTGCTCCGAGATGTCACAGGCAAGCCTTATCGCATGGCAGGTTCTCACACGGATATCACTAACCGTAAGCAATCAGAAGATGAACTGCGACAATCCGAGTTGCGCTTTCGGGAACAAGCCTTACGCCTTCAGCAAACCCTGAAAGAACTCCAGCAGACCCAACTGCAACTGATTCACAGCGAAAGAATGTCGGGATTGGGGCAGCTAGTCGCCGGAGTGGCTCACGAAATTAATAATCCCATCAACTTCGTTCACGGCAACCTGAAATATCTGGAAGACTATGTTTCCACATTGCTCAATCTGGCTGAACAAATTCAGCAGCAATTTTCTCACGTTCCGCTCGAACTACAAGCAGCGATCGCGGATGCAGAACTAGATTTTCTCAAATCCGACCTGCCAAATCTGATGAACTCGATGCGACTGGGGAGCGATCGAATTCGCCAAATTGTCCTGTCTCTGCGAAATTTTTGCCGACTGGATGAAGCCGAAATGAAGGCTGTTGATATCCATGAGGGCATTGATAATACCCTGCTGATCTTGCAGCACCGCCTGAAGCCGCAACCGAATCACCCAACCATTATGATGGTCAAGGATTATGGCGATCTGCCGCTGGTCGAGTGCTACCCTGGGCAGTTGAATCAAGTATTCATGAATATTCTCAGTAACGCGATCGACTCTCTAGAGACGCTTTGCCTAAACCGAAGCAAGGAGCAGTCGTCCGTTAATTCGCCCTTGTCCTTGGTCCATAGCCAAAAACAAAAAACAAGCAACTCCCTTCCACTACCCACTCCAAGTATTTGTATCCGAACTGAGGTTCTCGACTCAAACCATATTGTGATTCAAATATCTGACAATGGAACCGGAATGGCAGAGGAGGTCAGAAAGCGAATTTTCGATCCTTTTTTCACCACAAAACCCGTTGGGGAGGGAACGGGTTTAGGGCTGTCTATCAGCTATCAAATCCTTGTAGAGCTACATCGTGGGCAAATAATCTGCGAGTCTACTCCGGGTCAAGGAACCACATTTCGGCTTGAGATTCCGATTGTTCAAAAATCTAGTCATCCTTAACCTGTAAGAAAATTTGAATCGTCAAGCAGTCACCACAATATCGGAAAGGCAACCCCTTCATGCACGATGCCCAACGTCAAAATGTTGTACTAGTGGTTGCCGAATTTCCAGGTTGTCCGGTCTAACCTCAACACCCAGCCAGAGGGAATCTGAATTCCACTCACCACCAGGTTGGCAAGTGGGGTGTAATCGAGGTCAAACCCTCGAAAAAACGCTGCAACCACTTTATAGTTCGATTGGGGTAACGCCCTGCCACCAAAGCCTAAACACAGGTCGCTCAAGTTCACGGTTTTAACTTTGAGCAAGGCTAACAAGAACAATGCCAGAAATGAAATCCTCGCTCCATGCCAGTTCAATTGGGCTTGGAGGACTTGCTTTAATTCGCTATATTGAACCACAGGGTTTCTCATGAGTGTGGTAATTCTGATGAAACCCTACCCTGCTCATCTCTTCAAGCGTTTTGGTCCCGTACTGAGGTTCTTTTCAGTTGTTGAGTTTACTAGAACGGTGAGTGGGGAGCAAAATCTGGGCAATTAATTGCCTCTTCTGTTAACGCTTTAGACGGATGTACTGTACATTTAAGCTGATAATTTTTTGTAAAAAACCGACAGTTTGAGCAAGGAATTTGGTGCATTCTTTGCGTCAGCATCGCTGCATCTCTCACTGCAATCCATAGATTCCAACCCATTAGCAAAACAATCAACCAAGCCACCACAAAGCAAAATGGAACCAAAAATGGCTGAATTGTTTCAATAATTGGTTTGAGACTCTGAAGCACTGTAATTACCAGTTAATAAGAAACCAATAAGTATATGGACTACCTGCATGAATCCAGTAGCTTCTCATAGCAGGCGAACTCTGACTTATATTTCGACTGAGCAATGTTTGCCTGCCATAAATGATCCTCCCTAATCAGCGTGGGAAAAATTTATTCAACGAAGCATTAAGCCTCTGTAATAATTAATGCCCAATTCAGCACAATTTGGGTATGTCTAAAGAAAGATTGGCTACCCTAGTAGAGATACATCTCTAATATATTGCCCTTATATTCTCCCATGAAAGTATCTATTAACCCTGCATCATCTAACCCTGCATCATCTAACCCTGCATCATCTAACCCTGCTCAATCTCGGCAAGTTCGGCAACAACTAGCAAACCCAGATGAGTCTTTAACTTACGAGTTGGGCAAAGCGGTTCAGGAATTACCGCCGCTCTACACTCGCTTGCTAGCAGGCACTATTAGCGTGATGGTTTTTGGAACGATCGCTTGGGCGTACTTTAGCAGAGTTGATGAAGTGGCTGTGGCACAAGGTGAATTAATTCCTTCTGCCCAAGTGCGACCAGTGCGATCGCTGGGGGGTGGCACGATTCAGCAGGTGTATGTCAAAGAAGGCAAGAATGTTAAAAAAGGCGATGTTTTGCTAGACGTTGAGCCGGAAAAAACGAAGGTTATCGACGCGGATATTGCCCGTCTCGAAAAATCTTCTAAGCTGATTCAAGAGGATCTCAATCGCTTGGAAGCAGAGCGATCAGGGAATGGGCGTGCTGGAACTGCCATTCAAGATGAATTTTTGAACGCTCGCCTCAAAGCATTTGATGAACAAAAAGCCGGCGCGGAAGCGGAAGCAAATCAACAAACTGCTGCGATCGGGGAAGCTAGAACACGCCTTTCTAGGCTGGAAGAAAATTTGGTCAATGCTCAAGAAAATCTGCGAAACGCCGGGAAGAATTTAGAAAATGCGAAAGAGCAAGAAAGAGGATTACGAACCTTGCTGACAGACAAAGCAGTTCCTCGGCTGGAATACATTCGGGCGAAAGACAACGTTACCAATGCCGAAGATAAGGTTGTTTCAGCCCAAGATAAAGTTGTTTCAACCCAAAAAGAACTTGCAGGACAGCTAGACCGCATTCGCCAGTCAGAGCAAGGCTATCAAGCAGCAAAAAGTAAAGCAGATGGGCTTGCCTCTCAGCGCCAAAGCGAAATTCTAACCACGTTGACCAAACGAAAAGAAGAAATTGCCTCGACGAAAGGGCAGCTAGAACAATCTAGAAAGCAGCGTGAATTGTCGAAAATTACTGCACCGGTTGACGGCACGGTTTATTCGGTCAAAGCAACCAGAGGACCGGTGCAACAAGGGGAAGAACTGCTCTCAATTTTGCCGAAAGGAGAAGAAGTTGTTTTAGAAGTCAAAGTCTTGAATCGTGACATTGGCTTTATTCAAGCGGGGCAAAAAGCAAAAGTGAAAATGGCGACATTTCCTTTCCAAGAATTTGGCATTGTTGAAGGCACTGTAGTCAAGGTTAGCCCCAATGCGATCGTGGAAAAGGATCAAAATGGGCAATCTCAGGGACCTGTTTTTCCGACTCGTATTCAGTTAAAAAAACAGGCGATCGACGTTAACGGCAAGAAAGTGGAACTAACCCCAGGGATGTCAGCAACTGGAGAAATTGTCACGCGCGAAAAATCAATCCTAACGTTTTTAGTAGAGCCTGTGACCCGCCGATTTAGCGAGGCATTCCAAGTGCGCTAGCTATCTATTTTCTATAGCAAAATCTCGACGGTGCCTTGCTGTCCATCAATGCGAATCATTTGTCCATCTTGTAATTGTTGGGTGGCGTTTTGCACATCCATCACGGCAGGAATGCGATATTCTCGTGCCACGATCGCCCCGTGAGAGAGCCGCCCCCCAACCTCAGCAATGAGGCCGCCTGCCCTGGCTAATAAAGGTGCCCATCCCGAATCGGTGTAAGGAACAACGAGAATGGTATCTTTCCCAATGTCAGGCAGTGCTACTAACGTCCTGACAATTTTAACTCGCCCTTCTACAATGCCAGCACTCGCACCAATTCCTTGAAAATGCTGAACAGTCGGTCTTTGGCTCAATACGGGTGTGGGTGGCGAATTGCCGTAAACCAAAAAAGGAATATAGGGTAGAGCGCGATCACGCTCCAATTGCGATCGGCGCTGAGCAATGACATCATTTGCACTCGTCTTAAACGCTAACTCTTTCTGTTCAATCAACTGCCGGATTTCTTGAATTTCTAGATAAAAAATGTCTCCTGACTGCAATAACTGTTCCCTGTCTAGCCACTGCTGCTCCACCGCCACAAAACTCCAGCGTAGTTCAGCTAACAACCGACTATAAACTTCCGTGACTCGACCTTTAATAGTCATCCGACTCTGAACCGTATGCGCCAGCCCTGAAAGTTGAGTAGGTGGCAACGGTGCAGAAGGTGGGGTACTACAAAATTGAGCAAACAATTCACGGATAGGAGCGGGTGCTTCCTTCCAAGTAGGGACTGCAATATCGGTGCCTACTTCACTGAGGTAGCCATATTGTTCTAGTAACTGGTCAAATTTCGCCAGAATGATTTGCCCGTTAGAGGTTAAATTCAGCGCATCAAACAACTCTACAGATGAGAGTGGCGTATCTTCGGCTAGGAGTGGCAAGATTGATCGAGCAGAATTAGCCAATGCTTGCAGCGATCGCAAGGCGGCAATTTCTGGAGTCGCACTATTGTCTAAACTGGCATCATCTACTTTGAACACTGCTTTTCGCAGCGCTGCGCTCAGTGGAGCCAAAATACTGTAATACGTCGCTTGTTTGAGGAGGTCTAAAATAAAATCAATTCGGTTTAGTAACTCAAACTCGGTTAAGTCCTCCACAGGGTGCTGTGCAAATTGGGTTAAGGCTGGAGTCATTTGCAGACGATCGCACTGGGTAAAATCTTTCACCAAGCTTAATTCACGCCCTAGCAATCGGATTAATCCAACCGAATTTCGGAGCGTTGACACCAGTGGCGGCTTGCTAAATTTTGCACCTTTCGTTAAAAACTCTAAACTTTCCGGTGGCAGACCCATTTGCCGAAAAGTTTGCCCCAATAGAGACGCATTGAAATAAGCGCGGGAATAATGCAGCGTTGCGGTCTCATCAAAGTTTAGTCCCTGCGATCGCTTGCCCAAAACTAGGGTAAACAGATTGCCCCACACGCCACAGGTCAACGGACGATTAATCGACCAAGTAAGCGGACGAATGAATCCTGGAATCACCTCTGCAGCTATTTTTCGCGTCCAAATCGGCAATAGCGTTGTAATTGGACGACTTTGCAATAGCCAAAGGGTTTGCCCATCATAGCTCCACTCTAAATCTTGAGGAACGCCTTGATAATGAGCTTCCAACTTTCTTGACCAATAAGCGACCTGCTGAATAATTCGAGGCGGCACTTCCCCAACTCCGTCCACCTCTAAAATCAAATCGTCTGGCATAATCCAGGGTTGCGGCGGGTTGGGCGATCTCGCGATTCGTGAAACGCCCTCTACGGAAATCGATGACTTGTCAGTTCGCGACAGCACCTCATCTTCCACAAATACACGATAGGTTTCTGGTGTTAACCTACCAGAAACTACCTGACTTGCATTTCCAGGTAATGCCTCCACTACAACCATCTCCCCACTTTGAAGAATGGGATCACGACTAAAAGCAACGCCTGAGAATACCCCGCGAATCTGCTGCTGAATCAGAACCGCTATTGAGCTTTCCGGTACTCCTAAATCTCGGCGATATTGGGTGGCAGCAGATTGGTCATAGGACTTGAAACAACGATTAATCGCGGGCTGCAATTCTTCACGTTGTTTAATGTCAGAAATACTCTCATATTGCCCCGCCGCTGATGCCGCCTCGGAATCTTCTCCGATCGCCGACGATCTCACAATCAAAGGAAACTGAGGCGATGGATTTAATGCTGCAATTAAAGACTGAGGATCATCCCCCGCCGCCAACACCCAACCCATCGGCACGGGATAGCCCAATTTTTTGAGATGGGCAAGTGTTGCTGCTTTTTGTCCGTAAATATGAACATCCAACAAATCATCCAAAGAGCGGATCGCTTGATGCCGAAATGAATCCTTCAAGGAATCCCCCTGAAAAAACTTAAATGCACTACGAGAACTAGCCTGAACGGACTGAGAGTTCAAATTCAGATCATCAGGAATTTTGGTATAAATCCAGCCTAACAGGAATGCCAAAAACGCTGTTGCAACAATCAAATCTGGCTGTTCTGGATGGAGTAAAACGGTCACTAGAATCAACAATCCTAAGACACCAAACTGAGCCTGTTTGCGATCGCGCAACACTGTAAAGCCAACGGCACCTATTAAACAGACAAGACCTGCAACTACCGGATCATGAACACAATAACCCCAAACTACATTCGTTGTTCCTGCACTGCCGCCCACCCAATAGCGACCCATCACCAGCGCAATCAGTGCCACGACTTCCCACACTGCATCAGCCGGAAAAAAGAATCTTGCCAGCAAAACAGCCGCAATCCCCTTCAACGCTTCTGCACAAACTGCTAATATTCCTGCAAAACGCCCACCATGATAAAAAGCCGCAGACACACTGACATTGCCAGTACCCAGCGTTCTCAAATCTTTCGCGAAAAAAACCTTCGTAATCCAAAGGATCAGCGGCAGCCCACCCAACACAGGGCAAACAACAAAGATCACTAGAGCGCCCCAAACTTGAATCAGCGTCATCAGCTTGCTTTTTAATCAAGGCTTTCAATCTATATGCTATGTGACGATGTAAACAAGTAATCCTGTCACTCGGATAACCAACCTGCTCTTCTACTTTAAGCCCCTTAAATCGGCTATTCTCGACTTGCCATCAACTCAGGTCTATTTTGAGTTCCAGGTAAGACCTTTGCGTCTCCCGTTTCGATATAGCCGACATAACATGCACCCGCTTCAATGTCGAGAGAGTTCGCCACTACGTCACCTTCTAAACGAGCAGCCCGACTAAGCGTGAGCCGTCCTTGTGCAACCACTCGCGCTTTAATCACACCATGCACAACCAGATTACGAGCGCGCACCTCGGCTCCCTCCACAAGACCTGTTGCAGAAATCTCCATATCACCACTCACATCCACCGTGCCATGAACAATTCCATCTACTCGAAGATCTCCATCGACATGAAGATTTCCTTGGAACTCGCTATTTGCAGCTAGATAGGTCAGCGAGGATGTAATTTTACTTTTACCCTTATTGAACATAATCTTCTCCAAATAAACGCGAAAGCGTTGGCTGAGATCGGCAATTAAATTATTGGGTAGTGCCATTCCCCTCGTCTCAATCTCATCTATCACTTAATGACATCCTACTGATACAAAGAGATTTTCGCAGGGTTTAAAGAGACTTGTGAAAATCATTAGGATTCCGATCCGTTAGATGAATGCTACAAGGTTACGAGTGAATCTGGTAGCAAATTATTTATTCATTAAAAAGCCCTCCCCAGAGAGGGGAGGGCTTAGGTTCATTCATTCAACAGAGCGAGTCAGAAGACTAACCGTTGATGGCAGGTGCCACCAGTGCAACAGGTGTCGCTTCACCCGCAGCCAAATCCAAGGGGAAGTTGTGCGCATTGCGCTCGTGCATCACTTCCATTCCCAAGTTGGCACGGTTCAATACATCTGCCCATGTGTTCACCACTCGTCCTTGCGAGTCAATGATCGACTGGTTGAAGTTGAATCCGTTCAGGTTGAATGCCATGGTGCTGATGCCCATCGAGGTCAACCAGATGCCGATTACAGGCCATGCCCCCAAGAAGAAGTGCAAGGAACGTGAGTTGTTGAACGACGCATACTGGAAGATCAACCGTCCGAAGTAGCCGTGCGCTGCAACGATGTTGTAGGTCTCTTCTTCTTGCCCAAATTTGTAGCCGTAGTTCTGGCTTTCGGTTTCGGTCGTTTCACGCACTAACGAGGAGGTCACCAATGAACCGTGCATTGCACTGAACAAGCTGCCACCGAATACCCCTGCTACGCCCAACATGTGGAACGGGTGCATCAAGATGTTGTGTTCCGCTTGGAAGACGAACATGAAGTTGAAGGTGCCGGAGATGCCAAGGGGCATGCCATCTGAGAAGCTGCCTTGTCCGATGGGGTAGATCAAGAAGACTGCGGTTGCTGCTGCAACGGGGGCGGAGTATGCAACGCAGATCCAAGGACGCATTCCTAAACGGTAGGAGAGTTCCCATTCCCGTCCCATGTAGCAGAAGATGCCGATCAAGAAGTGGAGGACAACGAGTTGGTAAGGTCCACCGTTATACAACCATTCGTCTAAGGATGCGGCTTCCCAAATCGGGTAGAAGTGCAAGCCAATTGCATTGGAGGAAGGGACGACTGCACCAGAAATGATGTTGTTGCCAAACATCAAGCTGCCTGCAACAGGCTCACGGATGCCGTCGATGTCTACGGGAGGTGCAGCGATGAAGGCGATGATGAAGCAGATGGTGGCAGAAAGCAGGGTGGGAATCATCAATACGCCGAACCAGCCTACATACAGGCGGTTATTCGTGGAGGTGACCCATTCGCAGAAGCTCTGCCATACGGACTGGCGCTCGACGCGCTGTAATGTCGTAGTCATGGTTTTATAATTGCGGTAGGAACTGGGATAAATAATTTCGCTAATTGCTTAGCTATGAACACAATGTAACTGCTTTGTTAAGCATTGTAAATAGTATTAAGAAAGGATTTTCTTATACCTAACATAAGACAGCTTTATCAGAGCTTTTAGTAAAATCAAACATTTCCATATCATTGATTCAGCCTATCTAACGCGCTTCTTCAGACTGGTCGATTCACCAAGAACTCCTGATACGTTTGGAAGCTCTGTCTCCTTAGAGCAGGGAGGAAAAATGAACGAGCGGCTTTAGCCGCCTTTATTCTATTCACTTGTAGTGGAATTGTGAGATGAAACGAGCTCTGACCATTGTTTGTAAGCTTCAACCTACTCCAGAGCAAGCCGTTAAAGTGGATGCTTTGTTGAAGGCGATCGCAGCTACAGCACCCGGATCGCGCTGAACAAATCTCCTAGCAGATGTAAAAATACGCCCTACACGTTCAAATCTGGGTGGCTGTGTCCATGCAGCAATCGCACGCTGATCAGATTGGCAATCAACGCTAGGCTATGGCTCCAAACTCCGATCGCCACATCGGCAGTGGCAGTCAAAATGACAAGACTCCAAGCAATCATCAGCGATCGCAATTTTGGCAGCGGTTTTTGAGAGACTGAATCGGATACCAAAGCTTTTCCTATCGCCTAGTAGGCTTCCATCATACATAGATACAAAAGCCGCCCAAATGCTTCTTATCATACTCAAGCAGGGCGATCGCCCCTGGTTGCTAAACAATTTCTGCAAAATTTAGTCGTTGTAGAATGAATCGTTTATCTTCGTAGAGATTCTATCGAGCTTGGATTATCTATGGAACAACTGAGAATAGAAAGACGGTGGATTGGGGCAGCATGGTTGGGCGCGATCGCGGCTTTGAGCAGCAATTTTGCAGCGATCGCGATTAGTCCCCCATCATCGCCGATTCGTGTGGATGATATCAGGACGGGGCAATTGGGGCGATCTCCGATCGAGGGCAAACTGGCTCGACGAAACCAAAACTGCCGCCGAATCGTTGCAGATCGCTCCATCCCGTTTAATGACGTGGCGGAACCTGGAAACAGGTTAGGTAGCCTAACCAGAGGAGATAAGGTTGAGCTATCGAATGGAACTAATACAATTCTGGGGGTTGATGGGCGATCCTATATTGGGATACGGATTCCTTTCATCGCATCTTCCTACAATCGTCCTGCCCAACGAAGTGGCTATATTCCAGCCCGCTATCAGGACTACGATGGGGTCATGCGGACTACACTAGGAGCGTGCCCAATTCGGGCATTATGGTAACAAAGAAGCTGATATGAAAAGTCAAACAAACTGGCAGACCACCGTGCTGCTCTTTCTGGCGGCGATCGCCTTGCTGATTGGGCTAAATGCTTATGTAGTCATTAACCCAGGCGAAGCGGGAGTGCTGAGCATTTTAGGAAAGGCAAGAGACGGAGTTTTGCTAGAAGGCATTCATCTAAAACCGCCGCTAGTTTCACGGGTGGATATGTATGACTTAACGGTGCAAAAGTTTGAAGTTCCGGCTCAAAGCTCTACCAAAGATTTGCAGCAGTTGACCGCCAGTTTTGCCATCAACTTCCGCCTTGATCCGGTGCAGGTTGTTAACATTCGCCGCACCCAAGGGTCGCTGCAAAATATCGTCTCCAAAATCATTGCTCCTCAAACGCAAGAATCCTTTAAAGTCGCTGCTGCCCGACGCACAGTGGAAGAGGCAATTACCAAGCGAGACGAATTGAAGCAGGATTTTGATATTGCCTTGGGGGAACGGCTGCAAAAATACGGCATTATTGTGCTGGATACCAGCGTGGTTGATCTGACTTTTTCGACTGAGTTTTCTAAAGCAGTAGAGGAAAAGCAAATTGCGGAACAGCGTGCTCAACGGGCAGTTTACATTGCTCAAGAAGCGGAGCAGGAAGCAGAAGCGAATGTGAATCGGGCAAAAGGACAGGCAGAAGCTCAGCGATTGCTGCGAGAAACACTGACCCCAGAACTGCTGCAAAAGCAGGCGATCGACAAGTGGGATGGCAAATTTCCGCAGGTAATGGGTGGCAATGGCGCACTGCCGTTTATTAACCTGGAACCCGGAAAATCGACTTGATTACCCAGCAAAAAATCGCGCTGTCTCAGACCTTTAAAAAATAAGCGGTGATAGGTAAACAGAAGTCCGATACTGAAGAGCGTAGAATGTAATCTTTAGGAGTAAAAATCTTTCCAGTATGTCTTCTGTTGTCACTGAGATTGCTCTCATTTTTGCGTTGATAATCGCCAACGGTGTTTTTTCAGGGTCGGAACTGGCAATTCTTTCTGCCCGCAAAATCCGGTTGGAGCAGATGGTCAAACAAGGCGACAAAAGGGCGCGTATGGCGCTGAAGCTGGCAGGCTCTCCTAATAATTTTCTGTCCACCGTTCAAATCGGCATCACTTTAATTGGCATCCTCAGCGGGACTGTGGCTGGAGCAACTCTGGCGCAGCGGTTGGAAGATATCTTTAAGACTATTCCTCTGCTGTTGCCCTACAGTAAACCGCTCAGCATTCTGGTGGTGGTGAGCGCGATTACCTATTTGTCGTTGGTTATTGGCGAACTGGTGCCTAAACGAATCGCGCTCAACAACCCCGAAAAAATTGCTTGTAGCGTTGCGGGTCCTATGCGATCGCTCTCTATCTTGATGGCTCCAGTGGTGCACTTACTGAGTGTGTCAACGGAGGGGCTGCTAAAACTGCTCAATATTCAGGCATCGAATGAACCTGCTGTGACGGAAGAAGAAATCAAGGTGCTGATTGAACAAGGCACTGAGGCGGGAATGTTTGAGGAAGCGGAACAGGAGATTGTGTCGCGGGTGTTTCGCTTGGGCGATCGCGCGATTAAAACCTTGATGACTCCGCGCACGGCAATTTCATGGCTCGATATTGCAGCACCCTGGGAAGAGAATCAACAAGAAATCTTAGACAATACCTATTCTCGGTTTCCAGTGGCGCAGGGAAGTCTGGATAACTGTTTGGGCGTTGTCAGAGCGAGGGATATTTTATCTCTGCAATTGGCGCAGGCACCGATTGATCTGAATAACCTGCTGAGATCGCCGCTTTACATTCCCGAAAACAGCCGCGCCCTCAAAGTGCTGGAAACCTTTCAAGAATCAGGCACTCACATTGCCCTGATCACCGATGAATATGGCGGCATCGAAGGATTAGTGACGCTGAATGACTTAGTGGAGGCGATCGTCGGTGAATTGCCTTCCGTAGAAGACGATGAAGAACCCCAAATCATTCGGCGGGAAGATGGCTCCTGGTTGTTAGATGGTTTGTTGGCGATCGAGCTGTTAAAAGAATTATTGGAACAGGAAACTCTGCCGAAGGAAGAAGAGGAGCATTACCATACGCTGGGTGGCTTTATTATGGCGGTTTTAGGACGAGTCCCCACATCGGGAAACTTCTTTGAGGCGATCGGCTTCCGGTTTGAAGTGATGGATATGGACGGAACGCGAGTGGATAAAGTGCTGGTAATACCATTATCGTCGGAAATGCCCCCAGAAGTAGAGGTTTGATTTGGGTTGTAGGGTGTGTTGAGTCTGGCGAAACGCATCCATAGAAAATGATTTTGGGTGAGAATAGTCTGCCGGAAGTTAAAGCCTCTACCAAACCTGCGATAGATATTGGGTCAACGTGTAAGCATCCACGCCCAATTCTGTTCGTTTTTGCGCTGCCAAAATTCCGGCTTGAGCGTGCCACCAGGTTGCGGCTTGGACGAGGGAGATATGAGGTGAGGAAGAGGGGTCGGGTGTCAGGGGTCGGGTGTCAGAGGCGGAGTGCTGAGCTAAAAGTCCGCCGAGTAAGCCTGTGAAGACATCGCCACTGCCGCCACGAGCGAGGGCGGGGGTGCTGTCGGGGTTGATCCAGGTGGTGAGAGAGTCAGAAATAATGGTACGGGCACCTTTGAGCAAGACGATCGCCCCGGTTTGGGTGGCGGCTTGTTGAGTGACTGTAATCCGACAGGTTGGGTTTTCAGCAAGATCAGGAAACAGGCGTTTGAATTCTCCCCAGTGCGGCGTGAGAATGGTTGCCGCCGATCGCGGTTGCAATGTAGCCACCGGATTGCCACTGGCGAGATAATTGAGTCCATCCGCATCCAGCAGTAAGGGGCGATCGCTGTCCAATACGCACTGCACTACGCTACCTGCATCGCTGGTTAAACCGGGACCACAGGCGATCGCGCTATAGGTTTCTAGATTGTCTATGGGCAGGTGAGCGATCGCGCCTGATTCTGTTTCAGGACAGCCTATAATCAGCGCTTCCGGTAGCTGGGCAGTCAAAATTGGCTTCAGCGATTCTGGCACCGCAATCGATAACATTCCGACTCCGCTGGCACGTGCCCCTAATCCTGCCAAAATCGCCGCTCCAGCATACTGCCGAGAGCCACCGATCAACAATAGGTGCCCCATCGTGTATTTGTGTGCTGTGGCAGGACGATGTAAAGGGAGATGGGCGATCGCGCTTTCCCTCGTAATCCGGTACACCTTGGGCGATTCACCCACTACTGCCCAGACATCCGCCAAGGGCACATCAAAATCGATTAGTTCTGCGCTGCCCACAAACTTGAGCGCCTGATCTTGCAGCAACCCCTGTTTCCACAAGCCTAAACAGAGCGTATGGGTCGCTTGAATGGCGCTTCCTAACGCTTGCCCTGTATCGGTATGCAATCCCGACGGCAGGTCAATGCTGACCACGGGTTTGCTCCAAGTATTCACCTGATTAATGACGGCGACTAGATTCGTGGATAGCGATCGGTCTAACCCAATGCCAAAGAGCGCATCAACCAGAAAATCGCAGTCTCGCAATGCGGCAACCTGATCCACAAAGGAAATTCCTAAGCTTTGGCAGTAGTTGGCATGGTATCCAGTAAGTTCCTTGAACCGGGTTGCGGGGCAGTAAACCGAAACTAAGTAGCCGCGAAAGTGTAACTCCCGTGCAACGACTAGCCCATCTCCGCCGTTGTGCCCCGATCCAACTAACACCCCAACTCGCGATTTTTGATCGGGATACAAATCTATAATCCGCCGGACGATCGCGATCGCCACTTTTTCCATCAGGGCTGCTACGGGCATTCCCGCTGCAAAAATACGCGCTTCCACTTGGCGCATTTCCGCAGCCGTCACCACGATCTGCTGAATCTGTTGCTGCCGATCAGAAAGAACCTGCATTATCTCGAATAAAACACGCGTGCATCCATGCCGCCGCTGCGGAGATAGCTACTGACGCTTGCCGCTTCTGCTTGCTGGGTGAAGGGACCCACCGCCACATGAGGACCATTCGGCGATCGCCGAGTTTGAATGGCTTCTGGACGGACTCCCATCGTCATCATTTTGTTCGTGATAATCCCATAGTTTTCGGGCGGCGTGGGAACGACCACTTGATAAAAAGGAACCCTAGGCAAATCGGCATTCAGAGCATTTGGATTAATGCCCATTGCTGGATTGCCCATAGCTGAATTGGGAACATCAGGATACGTTGGGGGCATGATCTGGCTTTGGTAACCCACCGTTGCCGTGACTACTTGGGCACCAATTCCCTGCTGATTCAAAACGGTCACTCGCTGTTGGGCTTCTGCTGCCGTACTAAATACACCTGCCTGAACCACCCGTTTGCCTTGATACTCCCGCACGAATGACGCAGCATCGACGCGCTGAATTTGTTGCAGTAGATAAGGACTATCTCCATTCACCAACACTTGATAGCTGGCAGTGTTTCCTGGAAGAGCGCTGCCTGGAAATTGGGCAGGAGCCTGAAAAGTGGCTTCCTGTGGCGCATTTAGCATTCCCGGTATAGGCTGCATTCCCGGCATAGGCTGCATTCCCGGCATGGAGTTGATAGGCTGCAAAGAAGGCAAAGGTGATAGATTGGGCACCGATGGCGGCGGCGGCAATGCCTGCTGAGCAAGACTGATGGGAGCCACGAGCAATGATCCCGCGATCGCGCCTGCAAAGATTAAGCCAATCGTATTTCTTGTTTGTTGCGTTGTCATAACCATTGCCCCACATCATCAGCCTTTATGGAATGCCATGTTACACGCAGAATTTAGAATTGAGGCAACAAAAAAGCGAAAAGCTACAAGCAGTGCGAAGTGTGCGGCAATACTTCTTCATCATCTTAAACAGACAAAAAATAGTCGAAAAAAGAAGCTTAACTCGCCAAAGAAAGCAGTTCTAGCTTCAAGCAATGTCCTATAGGAAAAACTATTTTCTTTAGGAAAATTTTCTTTTTAAGATTGTCTTAAGGAAAAAAACCGTGTTTTCCGAATGGCATCCCTCAGAAATTCACGCAAACTTAAAGACTTAAAGTCTTAATCACAACTTTTCTGTGGCAATCTCACAGATCACCTTGGTCTAAGAAGTCGGTCTTAATAAAATTAGTCTGATCTATTTCATTCTTATTAAGTTTTCTAAACGCTAGGAGGTTTAGAACAGCGTGTTAATAGGCATTTAGGCATCTTAATTAATACCCAGAAAGAAGCAGATTTGATTAAGAGTTATTAAATAAATTATTAAATAAATGGATAGTAAAAATGCAATGGAAGCTCATACAACTGTCAACTTTTCTCCACTAAATCGATCGCCCTTAGCTGAACCTGACCCAATCACTCAACAAACTGTAGCGCAACAAGCAGCAGAGCTTTCTTATATAATGCGACAGTTTCAAGCCGTGAATTCAAAGCAAGAACAATTAAGTGAACAATTAGACTGGGTTCAGGAACGCGATCGCGTTCTCCATGAAATTACACGCCTCATTCATCAATCCACTGATATTAAAAAAACCTTTCAATTAACCGTTCAAAGTATTCAAACTTTTTTAGAAAGCGATCGCGTCTGCGTTTATCAGTTGCATAAAGATTGGAGCAGTTCTGCCGTCACAGAAAGTGTGGTGCCGCCCTATCCGTCTCAGTTGGGATACGTAATCTGCGATCAACTCACCTCTGACCAAGCGGCAATTCAAGCCAATCTTCAAGGACAAGCATCGCTGATTAACGATGTTAGAGCGGCGGGTCAAGGCAAAGTTTGCACTGTTGGCAGCTACCAAACGATCGCGATCGACAGCAGCACTCTCAAGCTACTAGAGTTTTTTCAAATTCAAGCTCGGCTGGCAGTTCCTATTTTTCGAGGTCAGGAGATTTGGGGCGTGCTGGCAGTCCATCAATGCTCTATCCCTCGCCAATGGCAGGAACGCGAGGTGCAATTTTTACACCAACTAGCAACTCTGTTGGGTATGACGGTAGAACGGGCGCGTCTACGAAAACAAGTGCGCCAATTGCAGGCAAATATGGACTATCAAGCACAAGAACACTCTCTCCGGCTGCAACAAGCTCTAGAGTTTGAGGCAAAGCTCAAGCGCATTACTGATCACGTTCGAGACAGTTTGGATGAAAATCAGATTTTGCAAACTGCGGTACAAGAACTAGCATCCGTTGCAGAAATTCAGTTTTGTCAGGCGGTGTTATGCAATTTAGAGCAGCCCTTTCAAGCCAACCGAGATCGCGAATACATGGCAATTTCTTTATCAGAGATGCCACCAACCGAAGTGTTTCATGGGTTTCCGGCACTGTCTGAACAGGTGCAACAGGGACAATTTTGTCAGTTTTGCCCAACCGAACCGTTTCTAAACCCAGGACAAAGCGCCATCTTTGCTTGTCCGATTTTTGATGATCAAGGCTATTTAGGCAGCCTGCGGCTCTATGCACGGCGAAGCCACATTTTCGATGAGCAAGAAGAGCACTTAGTGCAGCAGGTTGCCAGTCATTGCGCGATCGCCATTCGTCAAGCTCGTCTTTATCAAGCGGCTCAAACCCAAGTCAAAGAACTAGAGCGCTTGAATCAGCTTAAGGATGATTTTTTAAGCACCGTCTCCCATGAATTGAGAACACCCCTCTCCAGTATCAAAATGGTGACTAATCTGCTCAAACTAATCCTTGGTGAAGCTCCAGAAGATGCACTGCCATCCTTTTCCGAAGAGCGGGCTAATAAAGTGAAGCAGTATCTCAAGGTGCTAGAAGACGAATGCGATCGCGAAATTGTTTTGATCAACGATCTTTTGGCAACCCAGCACCTCAATGCAGGCGTACACCCCCTCAGCCTTGGAACCATTCGTCTAGAAGACTGGACATCGCATATTGTTGAAACCTTTCAGCATCGCGCTCAGACGAATCAACAAACTCTCACAATCAACCTAGCTGGTAATTTGCCACCGCTTGTTTCAGATTCATTTATCCTGACCCGAATCTTAGTAGAACTATTGAACAACGCTTGCAAATATACGCCCGCGAACGGAAGCATTAGCCTAGCCGTTAAAGTCGAATCGTCTCAGTTTGAATTAGTAGTGCAAAACTCTGGCACAACCATTCCAGCTAGTGAACTCAACCACGTTTTTGACCCTTTCTATCGGATTCCTAACAATGATCCTTGGAAACAAGGCGGCACGGGCTTAGGACTTTCCTTAACCAAAAAGCTGGTCGAGTATCTTGGCGGCACCATCACCCCCAAGAGCGCTTCAGATCAAGTCTGCTTCATCGTTGCATTGCCTTTTGTGAGCGGTTAGCTTTTGCTTTTGCGTCTTGCCTCTAATCAATAGAAATCGAGGTCGGACGTGCTCCACTTGAGGGCATTTCAGTTAAGGGTTTGCGATAGTCAGCATAGAGCT
Source organism: Leptolyngbya sp. CALU 1928 (assembly GCF_056784215.1). Taxonomy (NCBI): domain Bacteria; kingdom Bacillati; phylum Cyanobacteriota; class Cyanophyceae; order Leptolyngbyales; family Leptolyngbyaceae; genus Leptolyngbya; species Leptolyngbya sp. CALU 1928. The sequence goes on from NZ_JBXBCE010000001.1 coordinate 1,330,916, forward strand.
TATCTCGCCAGTCAAAAAATGGCTTAAAGGTGCCAATGTCAGCAATGCCAGTCACGCCTTTACCCTTAAGCGACTCAGGAATATTGAGATAGTGACCCTCAGGAAACTTGACGTACATGGTTAACCCTGCGACCGCAAAATCTGCCAGGGTGGGATGGTCGGTGACTAAATAGGGTTGCTCTAGCAAAATGAAGCATAGTGCGGCAAGATCACGCTTCATGGCATCGTGAGCCGATTTAATCGCATCGGGACCCAAACCCACGCCCAACCCGAAAAAGCTAAACAAATCGCTAGGAACTGAGCCTACCAAGTTTTTGAGGAAATCAGGCGTATTGGATGGAAGGACGGCTGTACGAAAGCTTTGATCTTGCCCTAAGGAACCAATTAGGCATTTGCGAGCGTTCAAACCAATCGATTCATCTGCCCATTGTTCCATCATTAGGCATAAGCCACGCAGCTTAGGATCGTGAGGAATAATCGGTTTATCAGGATACTGTTTGTCTAAATATTCTGCGATCGCTGTGGAGTCTGCGATAACTTCACTGCCGTCTTTCAATACGGGCACTTGTCGTTGTCCCGACATTTGCATCAGATCCAACTGACCCATGCCAGGGGTGACGTTAATTTTGCGATACTCCAATCCTTTGTAGTCCAAAATTAGGCGAATCTTTTCGACATAATGGGACATCTCAAATTGGTATAGCTCTAGCATTCACCTTTTCTCCAACACAGATAGCACTGATACTCTAGCGTCAAACCTTCTCAAAGGGTGAGTCGTCATCGTCACTCTTTAGATAGATTCTCAGAAAATTAAGTGTCTGGTTTTAGACCTATGCTCTTAACAGGTTTGGAAGTAATGTGATCCGATGCATTATTCCATAGCGATTAAAAATGTGTTAATGAACACTCGTTTCTTTAAATCAAGGATTTGCAGAATCAAAACTAATCGGAAGAAATTGCTAAATCTTACACATTAAGTTAGGCAAACTTACTACAGTGATAACTATTGCGAAGAAGCGATGCCTCATCGAAAATAACCTTTGGGTGAAGGATGAGCGATGACTCAGGATTATTTTAAGAAGCGCGTGATTTTTGGAATGAGGTTAAACGCTCATGGTTGACATTACCTTCTACCAGCGAATGGATGATAAACCTTCTCGCCCTCGCGAATGGATTAGTCGATTTGTGCTGGGAATGGCAGGGGAAACGCTGTTTCTGATGGCGTTGGGAAGTGCGACCCGTGTGATGAATGCAGGGCTAGCGTGTCCTGATTGGCCGCTTTGCTATGGTGTGCTGGTGCCTCAAAAGCAGATGAATCTACAGGTCTTTTTGGAGTGGTTTCATCGGCTGACGGCTTCTTCGATGGGGCTGTTTGCGATCGCATTGGTCGGCTTTTGTTGGTGGTATCGCCGAGATATGCCTAAATGGGCACCCTGGATGTCATTGTTAGCCCTGTTTTTAGTTGTCTTTCAAGGCATTCTAGGGGCGTTTACCGTCACTGAACTGCTGCGATTTGATATTGTGACGGCGCACTTGGGCACTGCCCTGCTGTTTTTCATTACGCTGCTGTCGATGGGAGTTGCGCTTCAGCCCTATCAAGGAACTGGAACTGCGGGCAAGCTGCATTTAGTGGCTGAGATCGCCGCAACTTGCGTGTATATTCAAAGCATTTTGGGGGCACTCGTTGGCTCCCAATGGGCGCTGCACCAATGCTTGAGCGATTCGACGTTGTGTGGTGTGATGCATACTCACTTGGCTGGAGTGGTTCCTGCGACCCTAACTACGCTGACCTTGACTGTTTGGGCATGGCGCACTCCTGCCCTGCACCCTAGCCTGAGACGGTTAGCCAATGTTGCCGGAAGTTTGCTGGTGCTGCAAATTGCTTTAGGAGTTGCGACCTTCAAGTTACGGTTACAGGTAGAACCCTTGACTATTGCCCATCAGGCGATCGGGGCAGGGTTGCTAGGCGTGCTGGTGACCTTTGCCGTGTTGGCGTTTCGAGATGTTGCCACCCCTGCTACGGTGATCCTGCCTACCGCTGATTCGCCGATTGACTCTGTGTCCATGAGTCCGGCGATCGCTAGCCCAGTCGATGGACAGCTTGCTTAAGTCCTAGTACAGTCAACGGCAGCAGTTGTGTTTATCTCATGTGCTACTTGTTAACTCTCTGAATAATTGACTGAATTCACTGACTTAAATCAATCCCCTGCATCACCGATGCACTGAATCGAACCCATGGCATCGGTGAATCATTTTGTGAGGAACACTCGAAAATGCAAGAAACTCTCTCTACAACGACTCGGCACCACGACAATCTCATTCAAATTATTCAAAGTTACTATCAACTTACGAAGCCTCGGATTATCCTACTGCTGCTGATTACTACCGCAGGCGGTATGTGGATTGCCGCAGAGGGACAGGTTGATCCGGTGCTGCTCTTAATTACGCTCGTTAGTGGTGCGTTTGCTTCTGGGGCGGCGAATACCGTCAATTGCCTCTACGATCGCGACATTGATTACATCATGGAACGCACTCGGCATCGCCCTCTCCCCTCAGGTCGAGTGCAGCCGCTTCATGCGCTGATCTTTGCGATCGTCCTTGCCGTAACTTCCTTTACGCTGCTCACGGTTTTTGCTAATTTGCTAGCCGCTTGTCTCGCCATGTCGGGGATTGTCTTTTATGTGCTGGTCTACACCCACTGGCTAAAGCGTCATAGCACCTGGAATATTGTGATCGGGGGGGCGGCTGGAGCGATTCCGCCGCTGGTTGGATGGGCAGCCGTCACCGGGGATCTAAGCTGGGCAGCCTGGGTGCTGTTTGCCATTATCTTTTTCTGGACTCCACCCCACTTTTGGGCGTTGGCGGTGCTAATTCGCGATGATTATGCCAAGGTAGGTGTGCCCATGCTACCCGTCGTCGAAGGAAATGAACCCACTGCTCGCCAAATTTTTTACTATACGCTGGCACTGATTCCCGTGACCTTGCTGCTGGTTTATCCGCTGCATGTGATGGGTGCTGTGTATGCCGCGATCGCCCTGTTGCTGGGCGGTATCTTTGTGAAAAAGGCATGGCAACTGATGGAGACTCCATCTGATTTGCAAGTCGCGCGATCGGTGTTTAAGTACTCCATCTTTTACTTGATGCTGCTCTGTGCTGGCATGGCATTAGATAGCTTGCCCGTAACCCATCAATTCACGGCTCTATTAAGTGAAAACTTGCAAAGCCTAGTGAATGCATTATCTTGACCCAACACCGGCACTCAACTTCACAAAAAAGGATTACGCAGGACGAAAATTAGGATTGAGCGATCGCTCAAGGTCGTAAGGGCAAGCTTCGGGGGTAGTGCTTTTTCGTAAAGGGTGAGGGAAAATAGAGCCAACGGCTTAAGTAAACCGAGATCAACCATGAAACCATACTTAATCTGTCCGAATTGTGGATCGGATGACATCATGAAAAACGGGACAACTCGCCGGGGCAAGCAAAACCATAAATGCCGAGACTGTGGTCGTCAGTTTGTCGAAGATCCCCAGTGGAAGCCCAAGGATCAAGATACCAAGGCTCTAATTGATCGGTTATTGCTAGAGCGGATTCCTTTAGCGGGGATTGCTAGAGTCCTGAAGCTGTCGGAAAGTTGGTTGCAACAGTACGTCAATCAGACCTATGAGCAGGTGCGCCAACAAGCTGAGGTGCTGCCCAAAACAACCGCAAGGTTGACGGTTCAGATGGATGAGTTGTGGTCTTTGGTGGATGACAAAGGCAATAAACAATGGGTTTGGTTAGCAATGGATGTAGCGACCCGCGAAATCATTGGGTGTCATGTCGGTGATCGTTCTGCCGAGTCAGCGCAAGCCCTATGGGATAGCCTGCCGCGCCGCTATCGACAATATGCCCGGATCTACACCGACCACTGGGAAGCCTATGCCTGTGTGCTACCGAGCAAACGACATTTTGCAGTAGACAAGGATTCTGGGTTAACCAGCTATATTGAGCGGTTGAATAACACGTTACGACAACGCATTTCACGCTTAGTGCGCCAAACTTTATCGTTCTCGAAGAAGTTAGAGAATCACATTGGAGCGATTTGGAATTTCATTCATCACTACAATCAAAAGATTCGAGAGCAATTGCGACGGGAGCAGATGGTTTCTTTTTCTCCATCCTTTACATAATGACACTACCGCTTCGGGAAAGGTATTTAAGGGTAAACCTGTTTCGTCAGCAGCTTGCTCACAAGCATTGGTGTAGCACTCAGCAAAGACTTCTTGTAGGTAAGGAAACAGGCTGGGCGAGTCTTTCAGGTCGTCGTTGATGCTGAACAGTTGCTTCGATCCATTGCACAAAATCAGTTTTGTAAAGACTTGTTTGGCTAGTTGAAGTTTCGATCATCATTGATCAGCCTCCTAATGTGAAGGTTGGCTCTATTGTAAAAGAAACTGCTTAAGACCGGAAAACTACCCTATTCACAGGCTGACAACTTCAACGAATAGCCTTTCTTTGACGTGATGGTCTGCGTTGAGCAAGCGGTCAAGCCGAGAGAGATTAGGCTCTCTGGTAGACTCAAGAAATGATACTGGTGAGTGATGCACATTATTAGCCGTAAACAGTTACGGGAGTTCTGCCGCATACACGCTAACTCTTGTGAGGCGCTTGATGACTGGTTCAGGACAACTAGAAAAGCTGAGTGGAGAAATTTAGCTGAGGCTCAAACGGTCTACGGCAAAGCTGAGGCGGTCGGAAATTTTACAGTTTTTAACATCAAAGGGAATACCTATCGCTTGATCACCAGTATTAACTATGAAAAGCAAATTATCTATATCAAGTACGTTTTAACTCACGCCGAGTACGACAAGGACACCTGGAAAAATGATCCCTACTATTAATTCAGAACGGTATGGCGAGTTGTTGTATCAGTATCAGCCTCGAATTATTAGAACAGAGGCAGAGAATGATACCTTTTTGGCGGTAGTAGAAGAGTTGATGGCGCACTCTCAGTTAACGCCAGAGGAGGATGCATTGTTGGAACTTTTAGTGAAATTGATTGAGGAGTTTGAGGAAAGCCACTATGCAATTAATCTGTCCACTCCTAGGTCAAGACTGACGCATCTAATGGACGCATGGAACTTGGAGCATTCTGACTTGGTGGAAGTGTTGGGTTCAATAGAGGTTGTGGCGAATCTTGTAGAGGGTCGCTCAGACATTAATCCATCACAAGCTAAAGCATTAGGCAAATTTTTCCATGTTGATCCAGAATTACTACTGTCAAAGTAATGAATTCTTTTTGTCCATAAATGATCGTCCTGCTCAACCGAAAATGTCTAACTGTTCGTCTGACTGGACGGCATATTTGCTAGCTTTTTCTTTCACAGATTGTTCGGACTGATTGCTTTTGCGTAACCCGATCGCGATTTTGCTGTGCTTTTCAATCTGGGTCATCACCTGTTTGGCGCGATCAATAACGGAGGAGGGTAATCCTGCCAAGCGTCCGGCTTCAATGCCATAGGAGCGATCGGCTCCACCGGGCTGCACTTTGTGTAAAAACACGATCTGATCGGGTAGCTCCTTTACCGTCACCTGATAGTTTGCCACGTTGGGCAGAATTGAGGCTAACTCATTGAGTTCGTGATAGTGAGTGGCGAAGATAGTTCTTGCCTGAATTTCTGTGGCTAAATATTCTGCCACTGCCCAGGCGATCGACAAGCCATCAAAGGTTGCCGTGCCGCGCCCAATTTCATCTAGCAACACCAGCGATCGCGGGGTAGCGTGGTTCAAAATATTTGCTGTTTCATTCATTTCCACCATAAACGTAGATTGTCCGGTTGCCAGATCGTCTACTGCGCCCACACGAGTAAAAATGCGATCGCAAATTCCCAACGTTGCCGCCTGCGCTGGCACATAACTACCCATTTGCGCCAATAGCTGAATCAATCCGACCTGTCGCAGATAGCAACTTTTACCGCTAGCGTTCGGTCCAGTCAAAATGACTAAATCAGGCGCAAGTATCGAGTGTCGAGTGCCGAGTGCCGAGTGCCGAGTGTCGGAGGTCGAATTTTTTTCTTCGTCATGAGTCCTTCGTAATTCGTCCTTCGCAATTCGCCCTTCGCCATTCCCTAATTCTGTGGAGTTGGGCACAAAAAATCCGGCGGGCAAGGATTGCTCGACAACAGGATGACGACCTTCAAGGATTTGGATTTCTCGTCCTTGGGTCATTTGAGGGCAGCAGTAGCCCTGGATAACCGCGAGTTCTGCTAAGCCGCATAGACTATCAGCGGCGGCGACTGACTTGGCAACGGTGCGAATTAGCTCGACGTGGGTGCCGACCTCTAAACGCAATTCGGCGAAGATCTCATATTCCAGGCGATTCAGTTCATCCCGTGCGGCAAAAATTCGGCTTTCCCGGTCTTTGAGTTCCACGGTAATGTAGCGTTCTTCATTGGTTAGGGTTTGTTTGCGCTGATAGTCGTCTGGGGTTTGGGTGGCTTTGGCGCGAGAAATGCTGATGTAATAGCCAAAGGTTTTGCTATAGCCGACTTTGAGGGTGGAAATTCCGGTGCGATCGCGCTCGGTCGCCTCCAGATCCCGAATCCAGGTTTGGTCGTCGTCCACTTGTTGCCGCAGTTCATCCAGTTTAGTATTCACGCTAGGGCGGATTAGGTTGCCTTCGGTGAGGGTGAGGGGGGGATTTTCGGTGAGGTGAGATCGCAAGTGTCGCCCTAAAGCTTCTAATTGGGGCGGCACGGATTGCAAATCTTTCAAGTAAGGAGATTCTGCCTGGGCGACCACCATTGCCAAATCGGGTAGCCTGCCGAAGGAGTCTGCCAGGGCAGTTAAATCTCGTGCGTTGGCGGTGCCCGATCCGGCGCGACCGGCTAATCGTTCTAAGTCGTAAATTTGCTTCAGCACTTTCTGAACGGTTTGGCGCAAAGCACTTTTATTAACCAGTTCTGCGATCGACTCTTGCCGCGCCTGAATTTCTGACAGCTTAAGTAAGGGTTGTAGCAGCCAGCGTCGCAGGGATCGGCTGCCCATTGCGGTCACTGTGCGATCGAGTGCCCAGAGTAATGATCCGTGAAAGGTAGAATCTCGTGCAGTTTGCGTAATTTCTAAGTTGCGTCGTGTTTGATAGTCGATCGTTAAAAATTCGGTCAGCGTGTAAGTACACAACGGCTGGAGCGGAACTTGTTGACGGGCGAAGTGCGGGGTGCGGGGTGCAGAGCGTTTTTCCGGCTCACCCACGCCTCGTTCTGACGTGGATTCGAGGTATTCTAGCAAACCGCCTGCGGCTCGAACCGCCAAGGGCAGATGATCACAGCCCACGCCTTCGAGCGATCGCAGCTTAAATCGCTGTAATAATCGATAGCGCGCTTCGGATAGCACAAATGAGGATTGCGATCGCAGCGTATAGCAAAACTGGGTGGGCAGACAATCGGGCAATTGCTCAGAGCGTTCACCGGGACGCAGCAAACTGACTAAATCGGGGGCATTGGTAGGCACGAGGACTTCGGCAGGCTGGAGTCTCAGCAATTCTTGAGTCAGTTGATCTAGACCTTCCGATTGCGTAGTCAAAAACTCGCCCGTGGAGACATCCGCATAGGCTAAGCCCCAATGATTTCCGGCGATGACGATGGCGACCAAAAAATTGTTGCGCCGTGCATTCAGCATTCCCTCTTCCAGCACAGTGCCCGGAGTAATCACCCGTGTCACTTCCCGCTGCACCAACCGCCCCTGAGCTTCGGCAGCATCTTCGGTTTGGTCGCAGACTGCCACCGAAAAGCCCTTTTCCACCAGTTGGGCACAGTAGCGATCGAGAGCATGGTGGGGAATGCCAGCCAGTGGCACTTGCCCAATTTCCTCACCCGCGTGTTTAGCGGTTAATACCAGTTCTAAGGCACGGGCGATCGCGATCGCGTCTTGAAAAAAGGTCTCATAAAAATCGCCAATCCGATACAGCAGCAGTGCGTGGGGATATTGGTCTTTGATCTCCACATAATGCCGCATCATCGGCGTAAGCGCCTCGCGATTCACATCCCGATGGTTGGCATATCGCACCTGATATTTCACCAACCGTTCGGGTAGCCCTTCTGTAAGCTGAGTTAAATCAGCAGCCGAATCCGTCATGGGTTACCCATAATGCACCAGTATTAATGACTTTAACGCAAGCTCTATTTAAGCGGGAATCTAGGTCGCTGTCTCTGATGCCTCAGCCTTCGCCTGTAGTGCATACACTCGAAATCGCTCCATGTCAGCATGGAGCGTTGATTCCACAATCCGTCCGACAAACAGGTTATCCATGAGTTGCAGCAAAAAACCAGGCGCAGAATAAGCAACGGTTAATTTGACAATACTGCCTTGCTCACCGCGATCGTAAAAGCGAATCGCCCCCCGATTGGGCAAGCCATCCACCGATTCCCACTGAATGATTTGGTGGTACTCTAACTTCGTAATCCGAGACAGCCAGGTAAAATCGAACCCGCCTGTTGCCAATTTCCAGCGGGATAGATCTTTATCGTCTTCTAAAATTTTCACCGAGTCGATCCATTTCATCCACTGAGGCATCTGCTCCAAATCAGACCACAGACTCCACACAAGATCAATCGATGCATCAACTTCAATTTGAACCGAATGTTCCAGCCAGTTGGACATATCAATACCTAAACAGCCCCTCTCCCTTTACCTTATAACCTGTTGGCTCCAAAATGGCTTGGGCGGCTTGCATTCCAGAAATAGTCGCGCCTTCCATGCTATCAATGTAGTCTTGGGCGGTGTAGCTGCCAGCCAGGAAAAAATTGGCGATCGGGGTTTTTTGGGAAGGACGGTAGGGGTCCATACCGGGTTGTTCGCGGTAGAGAGATTGCGCCAATTTGACCACTCCATACCAGGTCATGGTCAGGTCGCGGGAGGACGGGAACAGGTCGTGCAGTTGTTTGAGGGCATGTTGGGCGATCGCCTCATTGCTCATTTTAATAAAGGGATCGCCGGGAGTTAATACCACCTGCATCAAGGAACCCTGCCCTTCGCGATAATAATCTTTAGGGCTGGTCAGCGCCAGATCCGCAAAGCAAGAAAAGTCGGCATCGGCACTATAAAGCAGGTTATCTAATCCAGCCGCATGGTTGACTTGGTGGCGCTGTTCATCATCTTGCATCTCGGTAACCCAACCATCAAACCGCAGTTGCACGGTGACTACAGGCACGGCTTCAAGCTGATAAATATTGTCAAACTCCTGCCATTTGCGCCATTCTGGGGGCAGCAAGCGCTGAATGCCAGGAATATCACAGGCAGCCAGGTAAGCATCAGCAGTAATGGTTTCCTCATCCTCTCCGTTCGCCGTGACAATTCCGGTTACTAGCGTTTCGCCGCCCCCTTCTTCAAACAAAATGCGGCGGGTTTGGCGGCGAGTATGGAGTTTCGTGCCCCGTGTTTCTAGGTAGTCAATGATGGGCTGATGTAAATATTCAGCGGGGGAGCCTGCTAGCAGGTTCAGGCGGGAGGCTTCGGTTTTGGTTGCAAACATCAGAAAGATGGTAAGCATACAGCGGGCAGAGATGTTTTCGGTATCAATGAAGCCCAAGGCAAGGGCGATCGGATTCCACAAACGCTTGAGGCTGTTCTGAGAACCCCCGTGGCTGCGAAACCAGTCGGCAAAGCTGATGCTATCTAATGCTCGAATCCATTTCATGGCGGCATCGTAGCTCACTAATCCGGGAACGACGGGGCTGGTGCCCAGGGCGATCGCGTTTTGCACTTTATCCCGCGCTGTCAATTGACCAGTCGTGAAAAAAGCTTTTAGACCATGGAAGGGTGCTCCTAGCAAAAACCGAAAATCTAAGGTGTCAATTTGTCCACCGCGATTAATGAAAGTATGAACATGCTCTTTCGGCAACAGGTTGTCAAATGCCCCGACCCGTTTCATCAAATTAAACAGATTGGCATAGTTGTTGAAAAATACATGCAGCCCCATCTCAACGTGATTGCCGTCTGCATCGATCCAACTGCCAACCTTGCCACCGATAAACGATCGCGCTTCAAAAAGCTCAACCTCATGTCCCGCATCAGTGAGTTCTACGGCTGCTGCCAATCCGGCTAGTCCTGCACCTACGATCGCAACGCGCATGTTGTTCTTCTCAAATATCTATCAAATAAGGAGGCGGTGAAGGCAAGGTGAGCCGTCAAGGACTCTTTTCTTACTCCAACACTTTACATATTTTAATGGAATAACAGCCTGTTAAATCAATTTGATTAACTTTCGAGCCAATCAAAAATTTGGTCTAGCTCTTCTAAAGAAACCAGCCCATACTGCCACAGAATCATGGGCAAAGGTCCTGGATCTTGTTCACAATGACGCATGGCGATCGCGATCGCGTTTGTGGAAAGCTTCAACTTTTCCTGCAAAAAATGGATGAGTTGGGAGTTACCGCACGGGGATGGAATAATTGAACCTTGCACTGTTTTCTTAGACGCACTGAATAAGGTGAGCAGAAGTATACAGAATTGAATCTATGCTCTGAACATCGTTCAACATTGAGAGATAGGTGAACCAAATCGCGCTTATGGTAAGCGATCGCGCAGTAGCATACTTCATCCGATCGATTCATTCAACTGGATGACTCAACCCCGAGCATGGTCAGTTTATTCGTATACGTCTACTGTTAAACCACATTTATTTCAATCTGACTTTAAAGTTTGATTGCAAAATGCGCTTTTCTCAAGTGTTTTTGCCCATACCGTCATAATTGGCTGCAAATCCAGATCGCACTATTGGTAGACAGCAGGCGTAAAAATATCCACTCGCGTTAGCGTCCCTTTTTTCGGGGAACGCCACTGAGTTTTAAGACATCGGCAAAACTAGAGCAGTAGGGCGGCAAGCCGAAGGTTGAAGGATTAACTGGATTCTGGTGGACAAAATGACGGTATTTCATCGCAAACCGATCCCAAGCTGCCACTTCAACCCGAAAAAGACCAAAAATAATATCCAACAGTCGTTGGGTTAAGGGAATACGGAAATATAGCCGCTTGTTGAGATATTCGCAGGCTTCCGCGATCGCCTGATCTGCGGCGATCGCCGGATTACCCAACACCAAACTGTGACACTCTGTTTCTTCTAAAGGATTATCAATCAGGTGTCGCACAACTTGAGCCACATCTTTCGAGTGGATATAGTGAAAACTACCATCAATGCTAAAAAAGCGAATCAGGTTAATCCATTTTGCTTCTTTAGAAATCCCACCTGAAATATGGGACCATGGCTTTTGGGCTTCTCCACCCAATAGCAGTGTGGGAAACAACGTGATCACATTCGGGGCAATGGCTAACTTGGATAACTGCTGAAAACAATTGTACTTAGAACGAATATAGTCTGTGCCAATTTCGCCCGCCTCTTTCAAGGGCTGATTGTTGCGATCAAGAATACTGGCGGTAGAAAAATAAAAAACCTGACGACAAATCTCTGGGTTTAGCAGATTGAGCAACCGAATGGTTTTCACTACGTTGATATCAAATACTTCTTCTGCACCACCCCAGGCTGTAGCAATTAAAATCGCGCAGTCGATCGTTTTGAGCAAGTCACTAAACTGCTCAATTTCTCGCATATTCCCTTGCAGAACCGTGATGCCTGGACGAACGGTGTAGTCAATCTTCAGCTTGTCTGGATTGCGGACGAGCAAAAATAGATCGTGATTGGTTTCTTGAATTAAGGTTTCGACTACGTAGTGACCGATACAGCCACTTGCACCAGTCACAAAAATCCGTTTGGATGTCATCAGGGCTTTAGAGAGATAGGAGATTTGAGGCTCAGTTGTTGGGTCTTATGATTCTAGTCTGGATTGAGATATTGGACTACAACCACTGGTAGTATCCCGGTGTCATACATCAGACTGTTTTTCCACAATCCATCGTAGAAAGCGTCAAAGCAGCAAGAGTATATACATGGGTAATGTTTTAATTCAGCCTACTCTGACGGTTTAGGCAGACATTAGGCGCGCTTAGCTAAGAGTTGATCGGCTTGTTTTGCAGTTTCAAAGAAGAACGCAGCATTTTCTTCAGGGGTGTTTGGCAGAATACCATGTCCCAAGTTGAGAATATGCTTTGAACGACCTGCTTTTTGAATCGTGTCTAAGATGCGATCGCGAATGAAATCTTTTGACCCAAACAGCGCGCAGGGATCGATATTTCCTTGCACCCCCATCGCGGCACCCAACCGTTGACGCGCTTCAGCCATGTCTACCGTCCAGTCAACGCTGACAATATCTACACCCGTTTGCCCCATGCGTTCCAGCACTCCAGCACTGCCACTGATGTACAAAATCAATGGGGTATCGGGATGGGTTGCCTTAACCTGCTGCACAATACGCTGCTGATAAGGTAAGGCAAAAACATCATAGTCTTGAGGCGTTAACTGCCCTGCCCAAGAGTCAAACAACTGCACGATTTGAGCGCCTGAATCAATTTGATAGCGCACATAGGTGGCGATCGCATCAGACAATTTGCCCAGCAACTCGTGCAAAATCGCTGGCTCAGTAAATGCCATCCGTTTGATCGTGGAATAATCCTTGGAGCTTTTGCCTTCAATCGCATAGGCAGCAAGCGTCCATGGAGAACCCACAAACCCCAACACTGTGGCGCGATTGCCCACTTCTTGCCGTAAGGCTTTGAGAGTCTGCCCCACAAAGGGCAAGGATTCTTCGGGATGCAAGGGATGCAGTTGACGAATTTGTTCGAGCGTCCGAATCGGTGGATCAATCACCGGACCGCGACTTTCGATAATATCAAACGGTATGCCAATCCCTGGTAAAGGAGTCAGAATATCGGAAAACATAATCACGCCATCGGGCTGAAACGCTCGAAAGGGCTGGAGTGAAATCTCGATCGCTAATTCTGGCTTTTCAGAGCGATCGCGAAATGCAGGATAGCGATCGCGTAGATCCCGATAAACTTTCATATACCGTCCTGCTTGGCGCATCATCCAAACAGGAGGACGCTCCAAGATCTCACCGCGAGCGGCTCTCAACAAATAAGGCACCTGAGCAGACCCGGTCATTTAACTATTGTCCTACTGGTTTTTAAGTGCATTCGATAGCTTACCACTCCAAGAACACCGTTTTACGGCACTTTTTAGGAATTTGTGCAGAGACCTTGCTTTCAAGAGCCTTACTTAACGATGCAAATGCCGCCGATTGTCACCGTGCAGTTCACTGGCTTCGTTGCTGCATCTAAATTGCCTGTAGTCGGATTGTAGGTATATTCTCCAGCAGTCAGAAAGCGCGTAGGAATCGCGCAGTATTGATAAATCTGATTAGCATCTGGAAAACTGACCACTACATAAGAACTACGAGCCGCAGGGCAATTATCTAACACGGTTAATCCGTAGTCTCTCTGCAACTGTTGCCGTCTCATGTCAGTGGGCAGGGGAGTCGTAGGAGGCTGGGAGATAGGCGGTTGGGTCGTAGGCGGCAGAGTTGTGCCCGTAGAAGCAGTACTCAGGGGAGTTAAAGTATCGGTGATTGGGTTATAGCGGTAGTTGCCTGCTTGGACAAAACGGCTGGGCGTAGCGCAGTAGGTGTAGTCTCTGCCATCTTGTGGTTCAGCAATCGTAATTTGAGCAACAGGTATCCCCGCCGTTGGACACCGATCCAACACTGTAACCTGAAGTTGCCTGGCGATTAAATCGCGCCGAGCATCCACAATTTTGATGCTTTTAGTTGCGTCTTCATACAGATAAACACCTGGCTCAATGTCACGAGTGCAGCGTTCTTCTGCTCCAATCTTAATTTTGGCAACGTTGGGGATGCCACAGCCGATCGCCCGTAAGCGCAGCGTGTTTTGCATGACCTGATCAGCAAGAGGAACCTCAGCCGCCGCTGCACTAAGCCCATCGATCGCCACAGTGTAGCGTCCTAAAGACTGATTGCGCGCCAACACCAAGAGTTTGTAGGTGCCTGCTCGAACGATTTGATATTTAAAGAAACTAGGATTTTCGCTATAGCTGACCTGCCGCCCCATGGGATCAATCAGGGCGATCGCCGGACGTAGGGTGCTGCCATCCTCAGCGGCTACAGCCACTTCAAGACTGTCGCCCCGTTGAGCCGTAAACGTATATTCATCCCCCCGTGCAGTTTGAGTTGCCGCAGCAGGTCTAGCAAAGTTTCTAAATTGATAGGAGCGAGAGTTAGAGCGAATAAACCCATTAACAGTTTGTCCGTCTGTAATTGGAACACTGTATGCAAGATTTGCTATCGCCCCGCTCATCACCATTGCAACAGCACTCGATACTGCAAACTTGCCAAGCACCTGACGAATTATCATAAACGTTCCCATAATTTAAGGTGAAATCAAAGAACCAATCTGTTATTCAGATGTATGCAGATCAGTCTCTAAAACTATAAGCGAACCTGGGAACTCAGTGCCTATGAGTTTGTTCCTCAATTTACAGTGTCACATCAAACCAAACCAACCCAGCAACGTTTTAGAGACAGATGTATAAATGCCAGTCAGTAAGCGCCGTTGTCTTTAAGAAAAATCACAACCCCCACTGTTTTCACAATGATCCAAAGATCCATCAAAAAATGACGAGAATTGGCATAGTACAAATCAATCTGCACCCGGCGAGGATAGGGAATATTATTGCGCCCAGAGACTTGCCATAGCCCTGTAGCACCGGGGCGAATCGTTAGCACCCGGTCAATATATTCACCATAGCTAGGTAGCTCTTCAACTACTAAAGGACGCGGACCTACCACGCTCATATCGCCCTTTAGAATATTCCAGAACTGAGGGAACTCATCTAAGCTGGTAACTCGTAGAAATTTTCCAACTCTAGTAATGCGAGGATCTCTCTTAAGTTTGAACGTGTCTTGAAATTCTTGGCGCATACCGGGTGAGGTTTGCATCATCTCATGCAGTGCCTCATCGGCATTCTCAATCATCGTTCTAAATTTGTAGCAATTAAAAGGCTTGTAATTCTTACCGACCCGCTCTTGAACATAAAAGACAGGACCGGGAGAACTGAGCGCTACCAACAAAATAAGCAGCAGATAGAGCGGGGAAAAAGCGATTAGAAACGTTAACGAAAAACAAATATCAAAGATCCGCTTAGCAGTATCGCCATTCAAGGAATCCCAGAAAAACGGTAGAACGCCGCGTTTTAGAATTGCTCGAAGGGATCTGCGAGAAACGAGTTGACTTTCAGCAGTCATTTTACTCCTTGCATATCCACACCACACACACACTCCTGATTGTAAAGCCAGTGAACCCTTATTACGCTTTGTTTTGATGCAATTCAGTAAAAATCTTGCTCAACTCAAAAAAAATCATTGCTGGGCGACTTGGCTTGGATTTGGAAATTTTGATGACATTGCTCTACGAATTGCAAGTAACGCTGCTGGAAGAGTTTTGTGCTGAAGGAGAGCGCATGAGCACGCAGCACGTCTGGATTAAAGCGATCGCGGTGTTGCTCAAACGTTTGAACGGCTGCCATTAGATCTGTCTCCGTTTGGGTGGGAAAAAGAACACCAGTCCCATTCTCAGGATGGTGACGGATATCCCGGACTGTTTCTAAGGTTCCCCCCAAACCCAGCGCGATCACAGGGGTGCCGCAGGCTTGGGCTTCAACGGGGGCAATGCCAAAATCTTCATGGGCGGCATAGACAAAGGCAGTCGCCTCTGCCATATAGCGATCTACGACCTCATTGGGCTGCCAGCCTAAAATTTTGACATTCGGTTTGGCTAGTTGACGCAGAGACTCTAGTTCGGTTCCATCCCCAATTACAACCAGAGATCGCCCCAGTTGGTTAAATGCTTTGACAATCAGCGAGATTTTTTTGTAGCCCACCAACCGCGACACGGTTAGGTAAAAGTCTTGCTTTTGGGATTGAAATTGGAAGCGATCGGTATTTACAGGCGGATAAATAACCTTCGCCGAACGCCGATAGCACCGCCAAATCCGCCGCGCCGTAGTTTGAGAATTGGCTATAAAATAATCGACTCGGTTTGCCGAAACTATATCCCACTGCCGCAGCCGATGCAGCAGATAGCGTGTCAATCCACCCGGTAAGCCGTGCCCTAACCGACTGCTTTGCAGGTAATCAAGCGTTAAATCCCAGGCGTAACGCATTGGCGCATGGCAATAGCACACATGCAGTTGATGGGCACCCGTCAATACGCCCTTGGCAACGGCATGAGAGGAAGACAAAATGATGTCGTACTGGCGGACATCTAGCTGTTCGATCGCCAAGGGCAGCAAGGGCAAATATTTTTGGACACCGTTTCGCGCTAGCGGAAAATTTTGTAAAAACGTTGTGCCAATCGATCGCCCAAATAGGTAACTATCGGGATTCGTCGATTCAAAATCAATCAGCGCATAAAGATCAGCATCCAGCGATCGCAAAATTTCCTGAACCACCAACTCGGAGCCACCCGTCGCTTTTGGGGTCAGCCATTCATGCACCAACGCCACCTTCAAGTTTGCTAGAGCCGCATGATTGCCCAAAATAGTACTCAAAACGCGAACCCTTCCTACACACCTAAATCCCTCGACAGCCAACTTTTCGGATTAGCAGTATTGGAAAAAAACGGCAAAAATCGACTACTGACTGCTGAAAAGCACCACCGCGATGTTGAGCATGATAACGCGTTGGTTGAGGGGCGATCGCCAATCAATAGGCAGCTTGTGGAGTGGCACTTAAAGAAAAAAGACCAAACTTCCGCTGGTCTTTCAATCCTATGTACGTTGTTCTTCTCATCAAAGGAAGAAACTGCTCCGCGTTCCCAAACTTGCAGCAGGCTTCCAAAGTTATTAATCCCTTATAAAGAGGATTGTAACAACAAACACAAACATTTTTTTAACAAAAGTTCATAAATCTGCCTCTCTCTATCCTTGCTTCAAGCTTTGCTCAACACCTGCTGATATCCGCTCGGAGACACGCTGCGGTTGTCCCCATAAAACGCGCTCGTGTTTATAAACTGTCATTCCTGGTTTTGCCCCCTTCGGCTTGTAAACATGCTTTGGTTCGGTGTAAATCACAGGCACCTGTTCGCTTTGGCGAGCTTGGCTATAGTAAGCTGCCAAGTCGGCGGCTAATTCTAAGTCTTTTGTTTCTGGAGTGTCGCCTGGATTCAGCCTCAGCAACACATGACTGCCAGGAATTTCTTGAGTGTGAAACCAAAGATCATAATCGCTGGCAGTGCGAAAGGTAAGGATGTCATTTTGGCGATTATTGCGTCCCACCAAAATCTCTGAGCCGCCGGGAGTGGTGTAGCGGCGGGGCTGGCTTGCGGATTCATCCTGCGTTGGAGTCGTTGGATGGGCTGAACTGGGCAGATATCCTTGTTGAATTAACTCGTCGCGGATTTCTTCTAAAGCGCTCAAATCTTCTTGAGATTCATAGTGAGATAGCTCAATCAACGCGGATTCTACTTGCTCTAAATAATGAAGTTCTGTGTTAACTACGGTGAGCAAAGGGTCGATCGCGTTTCGTGCCCGTTTCAATTTTTGATGTTGTTTATATAATACCTGAGCGTTTTGAACCGCATTCCGTTCAGGATTGAGTGCAATGGTTATCGGCTTCTCAGTCACAAAGTCGGGCAGAGTCATCGCTTTCATTCCTGGTTGCCAGTCGTGGGAATGTGCCATGAGTAAGTCTGCCTGTTCTCGTTGGCGATCAGCCCCGTCAGATTGATCGAGGCGGGTTTGGAACGTTGCCGCTTTTACCCGCAGTTTTGCTAACAACTGACCGAGTTTTTGGGTGAGTTGATGGCGCAACTGAACAAATTCTTGCTGATTGAGTTGGTCACTGTAGTAGCGATCGATGAGTTTTTGGATGCTGTTTGCCTCGCGGGTCACTCCCCATCCCAATACCGTATAGCCTGTCTCTGTCCAGCCCGGTTGAAACTGCTGTTTTTCCAGCATCGTCAGCCAGGTTTGCCACTGTTGAAACAGCCGTTGCCAATCCGCAGTCGTTAGTTCAGCCGTCGATTGATCTGGATTTAACTCGGCAGTTTGGACAAGGCTAATGACCAGGGCAGAACTAAGTCCCCGATAGTTTTTTAGCAAGGTGCGTTTTAGACCGCCAGGAACCAGGCTGAGGCGCTCTTGCCAGCGCTCAAACGATTCACTTAGGGTTGGCATCGCTTCCGTTAGTATGGGTGGAATTTCGTAGGGTTGTCCGGTTTGAATCGGGCGGACGCTGGATTGCTGATCGCTAACCTGGTGAGCCGCCGCCACAATTTGGTTCTCTCCGGTTGCCAAAATAACATTGCTATATCTGCCCATCACTTCTACATAGAGATGCCACAGAGCGGGATCACCGGGACGACGAGCAAATTGCAAATCGATCGCCCGTTCCCACGGGGCGATCGCGTCAATTTTTACCAGCGCTAAATTGCCGATTTGGTGGCGCAACTGTTGGCTAAAGGTAAACGTATCGGGAATGCGAGGCGGGGGATCGCTCAAACAAAGGCGAGCGGCTTGAGGATGCCAGGAAACCATTAGCCACCGACGAGCGTCTAAGGTACGAAGCCCTAAAAATAACGTGTGGCGATCGCGTTGATAAATTTGTTCAACGCGAGCCGGAATCCAGTCCGTCCGGAGTTCCGAACAAATCGCGGTTAGGGTAGTAAAGTCAACAGGTTGCACAGCTATTCATTGCCTTGTGGCGCAATTTTTCAGTTCGATCACCCATCTAGCCTACTCATCTCACCCCGGATTCAGCCAATATGGATATCAAATTAATCAACATTGGCTTTGGCAATATTGTGTCGGCAAATCGGGTCATTGCCATTGTTAGCCCAGAATCGGCACCCATTAAACGCATCATTACGGATGCCAGAGAAACTCAGCACCTAATTGATGCAACCTATGGTCGGCGAACTCGTGCCGTGATTATCACTGACTCTGGGCATGTAATTCTTTCTGCGATTCAGCCTGAAACAGTCGCCAACCGATTTGTGATCAGCAAAGAGGCTACAGGGGAAGACTGACCCAATCTAGTCACTGTTAAGCGATTAAAAAATGATTGAAAAAATGAAGCAGCCTAGAAAAAACTAAATTGCTAGACTTAAAGCCTTCTGCTTACTCTATTCTTAAATAACTTCAGTTCTATCCGCAAGTCTTGGCGCTTCTGGTGCCACGAAGTTGCTCTTCTCCTCTGTATGATGGAGTATTAAGAAATATCAAATAGATAAATTTAGGCAAAGGGGGAACGCGCATGGGCACGGGCAAATTAATCGTTTTAACAGGACCCAGTGGAGTCGGGAAGGGAACTTTGCTGCGATCGCTGATGGAGCGTCACCCTGAATTATGTTTGTCTATTTCGGCAACGACGCGATCGCCTAGGGTGGGTGAGGTGGAAGGCAAAGATTATTACTTCCTTAGCCGTAGCGCGTTTGAGCGGATGATTGCCAATGGCGAGTTTTTAGAATGGGCAGAATTTGCTGGAAATCTCTATGGCACGCCTCGCACTGCTGTGGAAGAGAAAATTCGTCAAGGACAGTGGGTGATTGTAGAAATTGAGTTGGAAGGGGCGCGACTAGTTCGTAAAGCCTTTCCTGACGCGCTGCGGATCTTTATTTTGCCGCCCTCTTTGGTTGAGTTGGAATATCGCATCCGCAGCCGAGGCACGGAAACGGAGGAGGCGATCGCGCGGCGTTTAAACCGGGCAGAGACAGAGATTAACGCCGCCAGCGAATTCGACATCCAGATCGTCAATGATGATTTTGACAAGGCATTGGATCGGATCGAAACCACTTTGTTTGCCCCTGCACTGTGCTAAGCGATCGCGGCTAAAATAAACAGTCTCTCAGATTTTTAATCATTACTAAGTAATCAAATACATCATGACCTTTGCCGTTATTGGATTGCTGCTTGCTGGTCTGGTGCTCTTAGTCATTGGTGCAGAAGCCTTAGTGCGGGGTTCTTCTAAACTTGCCACTATTCTAGGAATTTCACCCTTGATTATTGGGCTAACCATTGTGGCATTTGGCACGAGTTCCCCAGAAATGGCGGTTAGCATTCAATCTAGCTTTGCGGGACAAGCAGACATCGCGTTGGGAAATGTGGTAGGCAGCAATATTTTCAATGTGCTGTTTATTCTGGGAATATCTGCCCTTGCCTCACCGTTGATCGTGGCACATCAACTCATCCGGTTGGATGTGCCGATCATGATTGGGGTTTCGTTTTTGCTGCTGCTATTTGGGCTAGATGGCAAGATTAATCAGTCCGATGGGGTGATTTTATTTATCGGTATTCTGGCTTATACCGGGTTCTTGCTTTATCAAGGTCGCAAAGAGGATCAGCCAGTCTTGCTAGCAGATGACTCGACTGCTCATACGCCTGCACCGACCGCCATGACTTGGATAGTCAACCTGGGGCTAATTGCCGTGGGGCTGTTTCTATTGGTGCAGGGGTCGCAGTGGTTGGTGGAAAGCGCGATCGCGATCGCCCGGGCAATTGGCGTGAGCGAGTTGGTGATTGGCTTAACGATCGTGGCAGCGGGCACATCTCTTCCCGAACTGGCAACCTCTCTAATCGCCAGCATTAAAGGCGAACGCGACATTGCGGTTGGCAATGTGGTGGGTAGCAATATTTTTAATATTCTGGCGGTGCTGGGATTGTCGGCAGCAATCTCTCCAACCGGAGGAGTAGCAGTTTCTGACGCAGCGCTACGGTTTGATATTCCGGTGATGATCGCGGTGGCGATCGCCTGTTTGCCGATTTTCTTTACAGGAAACCTAATTACCCGCTGGGAAGGCTTTGTCTTCATGGCTTATTACGGAGTCTATGCGACCTATCTCATTTTGGACTCTACCAAACACGATAGTTTGCCTATCTTCAGTAACGTTCTGATGCTTTTCATCCTACCCATTACGATATTGACGCTTATCGTGATCACAAGCCGAGAAATACGGCATCGGCGATCGCAGAAAATTTAGGGTTGAAAACAAGAGAGGGGGCGATCGCACTACTGCGATCGCCCCCTCTAGCAACTGAATAACCAGTCCCAACCCTATGGCAAAGGATGGAACAGCAAATCAGGGAAAAAACGATTGAACTCAATCAAAATGCCAGCAGTGATGACCATCCAAACGGTAGCAATCACAGGGGCCGTAGACAGGTACTTCAAAAAATACTTCATGAAGGATTCTCCTAGGAATAGATCAGGGTAAGAGATTTAGCGGGGTGAAACAGTAATTTCATTATCCTTGGCGGTTAATTCCCCGGTGGTGAATTCCTTCAAAGCCATCAGGGGCCATGCAAAACCAGAAAGCGCGAACTTAATGGCAAGAGGAACATCAATAATGATTTCCTTCTCTTCTGGAGAACCGCTTTTCTTCGCTGCTTGGATGTATGCCCGTCCAACCCAACCAATCCAGCCTGCAATATACAGGAACAGGATGCTAGGGATCAGGAATTCACCGGCGTGATCCAGGCTGCCATCCACAATCAGGTGAGGCAGACCATCTTCACCACACATTACTCCAGACTTCGCATAGGCATCGAAGCGGCGAGCGGCAGTGGGGCTAATCGAGTCTTTAGCACGCTGGGCGAAGGCAGCGCTTTCGCTGCAAGGAGTCAGATTAAAAGCATAAGCGGGCTGAGACGGAGTGAATCCGAACCAGAGGGTAACCGCAATCATGAGAGCAAACAATCGACGCATGGAATTGTTTCCCTTCGTTACAAAAATGAACGTTGTGTTTACAAAATGAGAATGGACGCTTATCAGGCTATGTTCGCTAGACTGTTTAACATTGAGCCTGTTTGAACATTAAGCGCATGGACTTATTCGTCCAAATTTAAGCTCAATAAATAGCCTATTTCTTCAAGAAATTACCAGCAAATGGCGACCATTTTGGCAATTGAAACAAGTTGTGACGAAACTGCCGTCGCGATCGTCAACGATCGCACCATTTTGAGCAGTATTGTGTCGTCTCAGATTGCGACTCATCAACCCTATGGGGGTGTGGTGCCAGAGGTTGCCTCGCGTCAACATGTGGAGTTGCTGAATCTGGCGATCGCCCAAGCGTTAGATTCTGCCCAGCTTATCTGGTCTGATATTGATGGAGTTGCTGCCACCTGTACGCCTGGATTAGTGGGTGCGCTGTTGGTGGGAGTGACTGCCGCAAAAACCTTGGCGATCGTCCATCAAAAGCCTTTTCTAGGAGTCCATCATCTGGAAGGACACATTTACGCCTCCTATCTCAGCAGTCCCGATTTACAGCCGCCTTTCGTTTGTCTGCTGGTTTCGGGAGGACACACCAGCCTAATTTTAGTGAAAGCCTGTGGAGACTACGAAACCGTAGGGCAAACTCGCGACGATGCGGCTGGGGAAGCGTTTGATAAAGTGGCACGGCTGATGAATCTCGGCTATCCCGGCGGTCCGATCCTTGATCGCCTAGCCAAAAAGGGAAATCCCAAAGCGTTTCCATTGCCAGAAGGTCAAATTTCTCTGCCTGAAGGCGGCTTTCATCGCTATGACTCCAGCTTTAGCGGACTGAAAACCGCCGTTCTACGTCTGACTCAAAAACTCCAGCAAGACTCGCCCAGTTTACCTGTGGAGGACTTAGCAGCAAGCTTTCAGGCAACGGTGGCAAAAGCGTTGACCAAGCGGGCGATCGCCTGTGCGTTGGACTACGGATTAGACACGATCGCTGTTGGCGGGGGCGTGGCGGCAAATAGCGGGCTGCGCCAC
The DNA here is from genome assembly GCF_056784215.1 of Leptolyngbya sp. CALU 1928. Taxonomy (NCBI): domain Bacteria; kingdom Bacillati; phylum Cyanobacteriota; class Cyanophyceae; order Leptolyngbyales; family Leptolyngbyaceae; genus Leptolyngbya; species Leptolyngbya sp. CALU 1928. The sequence continues at coordinate 1,353,592 of NZ_JBXBCE010000001.1, forward strand.
CATCTTCAAGCTGCTGCTGCTCAACACAATCTGCGCGTCCTGTTTCCGCCGCTGGAGTTTTGCACTGACAATGCCGCCATGATTGCCTGTGCCGCTGCTGAACACTTTAACCAGGGAGAGCGATCACCGCTGACTTTAGGGGTGCTTTCGCGAATGCCGATCGCTAATGTCAATCAGCTTTACAACTCATTCAATTGATCTACCTTCTAAAATCGCCTGCCCAAAAGCCTCTGCCGTACCCCTTCGGCGATTTTTTGCCCTAAGTATTCTGGAATAATGCTTTCGTTGGGACCCAGCAGATACAGAATCAAGCGAGTTCGCCCTCGCCACACGAGCAAATTGGCATTGACCACCATCAAGTCTTCCTGCCAAATGGCATACATCACCTTATAAAACAATCCAGGTTGGTTATCCGCTTCAATCAGCAGAGCGGGTAAGTGAAACACCGGATCAACGTAAAATTCCGTTTCTACCTGTTCCAAACCAGCATCCAGGTTAAATTCAACCGCCAGCATTTCTTCCACCTCAAACCGACCCGCTAAAGCCTCTCGGACGGCTCTACAAACGTTCTCAGCGGTTTTTTCGGTTAAGGCTTTGCCACTCCGGGACACAATCAGCTTCACAAATACCAGCATTGGCGGATAAATCTGCCCGTACAGACTCAAACTATGAATGGTTAAGCCATAGGCAGCCAACACGCCAAAAATATCGCTGAGCAAAAAAGATTGATTTCGGTAAGCAAAATGCAAAGCGCTTTTGCTGCCTTCGGGTTTAAGTTCAATGACAGCTTGTTTTGTCTTGTAAAGCTGATACGCCAGCCGCAAGTTTTGCAGTTGAATTTCACTGCTGACAAACTGCTCATAAAACTGCGGAAACGCCCGATTAAAGCGTTTTAAAAGTTCTACCGTGGATGACTTTAATCCTAAAGCCATAATTAAACATCTATCTCGCTTACTTAAGCTAGAACCCTAAAATTGGTGCAACTGCTGCAATAGAGAGTCTTTGGGGGAGAAGCTATCACTCTAAACTAATTTAGAACCATTGGCTACGCCTTCACTTTATCTGTTTTGTGAAGTTGATTGGCTGACGGGTGACTTAAAAGCTGAAGAATCCATGATCAAAGGGGATGAAGGCTATACTATTCTGTACTGAGATCAATCTTTTATTACTTTACCTACGCTTACATGGGTTTTTGGAAAAGCCTATTCAGTACCGCTGACGCTCCTTCTGCTACTAAATCTATGTCGATCGCACCGGAATCTGTTGAAGGGACGAGCGATCGCGGCTATCAAGTTTACTTTAGTACCGATCGAGAAATTGACCTCTATGAATTAGAGGAGCTTTGTAGCGCTGTAGGGTGGTCTCGTCGCCCTCTGCGGAAAGTGAAGAAAGCGATTCAGCACAGCTTTTTAGTCGTGACGATGTGGGAGCAGCGGGGCACTCAACGTCGTCTGATTGGATTCTCGCGGGCAACGTCTGACCATGCCTTCAATGCCACGATTTGGGATGTGGTGGTTCATCCCGATTTTCAAAGCCAAGGGTTTGGCAAAGCCTTAATGAAGCACATCATCAAAAAATTGCGTAGCGAAGATATTAGCAACATCACGCTGTTTGCCGATCCACAGGTCGTTGATTTTTATCGCAGACTTGGCTTTATGTCTGATCCTGAGGGCATTAAAGGAATGTTTTGGTATCCAGACTGATTTTTGTCAGCAATTCTCAGCATGAGAATGGTTCTCACCTAACGGGCTAACTTCAATCATCCTGAATCGCTGGAACCCTCATTCCGTCGTTCAGAAAGTTGAGCAAGCAATCCTTTGGAGACCCTTAGTTTAGTACAAATGTTTCAAAATGAGAATTGCTGGATTTTTGTGCTGCGATCGCTCAGAGGCATTATGGATTGTTGAATGCTTTCTGCATCACTGTTGGCAAGGCATTTTTCAGAAGCCCATCTTGGACAAACTTGGTATAAATTTGGGACTCGATCGCTAGAATCTTTTCTTGATGCTGTTGCAGGCTAAAGGCTTGGAGTTCGGGATGTTGGTCTTGCAGATAGACAATATCCACCTGTAACTGTTGAAGTTGTTGAGTAACAAAGTCTAGATGAGTTTGATGCTGGACGGCGTTAATCGCTGACTGGAATTGGGTTTCAGTTAAGTGATCCGACACCTGCTGCAACGCTTCTTGGCGAGCAATCAATTGCAGAAATTGTTGCTGTAAGGAGGTATCGTCTAGCAAATTTAGTTTTTCTAACAAAAGCTTTGCGGTTAATCCTTGCACCAAGAGGGTGAACCAGACGACTCCAAAGGAATTGGCAATAATTTCTTCTCGCCCAGCCACTACAACTGGAATGCTTAAGGCAAGGGCGATCGCCACTGAACCGCGTAACCCAGTCCACCAAAGCACAGTTTGTTCTTGCCAGGAGATTTTTACGGTTCCCAGCCATGTAAGCAAGCCTGTAAATCCATAAATCACAACGGCGCGTGATACGACAATGGCAACAATGGCGATCGTTGTCGTTTGAATATTTTGAATCAGTTTGGGCAGATGCATTTGATCGCCCAACAGCAGAAATAAAATAGAGTTGACAAAAAATATAATGAATTCCCAAAACTCAATCATGCTAGAGCTTTTGATCGGTTCCATGCCCGATTGAATGCTAAAGTTGCCAATCACTAACCCCGCCGTCACTACTCCAATTACGCCCGATCCACCCAGTTCTTCGACTAAAAGATAGGTGCCATAGGCAGTGACAAGAGTCAAGCTTTGTTCAACCCAATTCAATTCATATTTTTGGCTCAGGATGGCAACGCAAATCCCAATTAAGCCACCGACTCCAATCCCAATACCCGTCACAATGAAAAATCGGAGAACGGTAGTAGAAAGTTGAAACGGCTGGGGATCAACCGCGAGTTCCACTAGCACTCCAAAGGCGACTACGGCTGCGCCATCGTTAAATAAACTTTCTCCTTCCAGCAGCGTGGTCAGGCGTTTTCCGGCTCCAACTTCACGAAACAAACCCAGCACCGCCGCAGAATCGGTTGCCGCTAAGCAGGCTCCCACCAAGAAGGCGGTCATCCAGGGAACATTCATGAATTGATGGAGCGCCCACCCGACCCCCGCGATCGACAGTAAAACGCCACCCACTGCATAAAACGTGCTGGGCAAGATCAGTTGCCGTAGCTCATGCCATTTCATCGTCCACCCAGCTTCAAACAGCAGCGGTGGCAGAAACACCATGAGAATGAAACCCGGTGACAGATCCAGCAGACGAACATCCACGATCGCCAATCCTAAGCCCACCATCACTAACAGCAGGGTGTAGGGGATTTGGCGGAGTGCCACAAAGATTTTGGGAAGAATTGCAGCGCCTAGAGCAATCAGAAGGATGATTAAAAACTGCTTGAGATCTTGTTCGATCGCAACATCCGTGGCGTTCGTCAAGGAACTCATAAGTTCTTCACGAGATGGATCAGATCTTGAGGCAAATGACTAATCTCAAACCACAGGCTCTTTGGACTAATGCCAAAAACATATTGCAGCAGCAAAACGATGGCAACGATGGTCAAAATTAGCCCCAATCCACCGTTCAAGAATCTAAAGATCAATTGAATGAGTAATAGGGAGACTGCGATCGCAGCAATCAACAATACTGCTTGTGAATCTACAGCATTTATCAAAGAATCCATTCAACAACCTCATCACTCACTAAACGATGCCTAAAGCTTCAGCCGTTTTAGGAAAACTTCAAGGGGCGGAGTGCGAAGTTACAAGAACTCCACACTCTAGGTCTTTCAAGTTTCCGAAATGAAACAACTTGGGAAAGTTTAATCGTCTTACTATTCCATTTTTTCCTGCATCATTTTCATTCCAGCATTGATTTTTTCACCAATTTCCTCTGGAGTGGGTCTGAACTGCTCAGCATTCTTCATTTTTGCGGTAATTTTCTCGCTAACTCCCTCTGGCAAAGTGGTTCCCTTCATTTTCATGCTGGCGTTAATCTTCTCGTTAATGCTTTCAGCAGTAGGCATAAACGCCTCTTTCTTTTTCATGAAAAATTGCTTCTTTTCTTCTGGCGTAAGTGCTGCCAAGGTATCTCTTTTAGGCAATGATTTTAGAACTGTTGCCAATTTGAATTTCTGATCAGAAGAGAGAGTAATCGCTTTGAAGGCTTTGCGTAAACTGGTTTCACCCTTCAACATGGCAGCTTCTAACTGATCGGTTTGCTGAGGGGTGAGGATATTTTCAATTTTTGGAAAAACTTGAGTTTTTAGTTGCTCAATGAAGGATAGGGTTGGTTTAGTTTGCTCAGCAATGGTGGAACTCAGCATCGCTTCTGCGGTTCCCACTCCCTCAGCATTGGCGGGACTAGACAGCATCAAATTCAGTCCCATTATCAAACCAGCGAATAATACGATAAACAGCCGTTTCATAGTCTATGGTCTCCTAAGTAAGTATGAATTAGCTCAATCTTTTAGAATGCTAGGCAGCGTCTAGCGATCGCCCATGCTGCACATAAGCCGCGATCGCCAGTGTGGTAATTGCCATCAACGGCAAAATTAAGCTCCACCAAGTTTCGGACATCAGAATGAAAACTGCCGCCGCCGCACCCCCCAGCGCAAATCCGGCAAGCACAGGAATAAATCGTCCCATACGCTCTAAAGCTTCGGCTTCTTCTTGGCGCAATGCTTCGCTCGGCGATCGAGATACTTTAGATCTCAAAAACTTTACTAGGTCGATGGTTAGCTGTGTTGTGTTGCCCGTCATGACAGTCGTTGGGATGTAGCTCTTAAACACCCCATGAGATTCTTTCATCAGGGCATTTTGAATTGCCATGGCAACCACTCCCGCCATACCGATGGGCAAAATGTATTCCTCTTGCACATCCAGTAACAAGGCGGGTGAGAGTGTGGTGCCAATAATTAAAAAAACCACCAGAGCGATCGCTTCAGCTGTTAGCAGCACTGCAAATACAGACCATTGCTTCTGTCGGGCATAGTGAGCCAAAAGTGAAGTTAACGCAACCGTCACCATAAATACCGGCAGCATTAACAATCTCGTCACTGTTGACCCTTCGTCAGAACCGACAAAAGACGCTCCTGCTAAAGCGATATTGCCTGTTACATGAGCGGTAAATATGCCAAACAGAATGATGAATGCGGAGGTATCGACGAACCCTGCAACCCAACTAAGGATGAAACCAGCAGGTCCGTCGCTGATTAAGAATTCGCTAAGGTGAAAATTTCCATTTCCACCTTTGTCTGAAACTACAGTCATCGCTCCCCCTTTCTCAGGTGCAATATGGTTGGTCAAAGGCTGGCGCAATTCGTGAAACGATCCCTACGGGAATCGCGCTGCTACTTAGAAAATAGCTACTCAGAAACAGCCTCGGTTACTTTTTCTACAGCCTCAGTTACTTTTTCTGCGGCGGCTTTTTCTGCGGCGGCTTTTTCTGCGGCGGCTTTCTTCACTGCCACTTTTGCCGCTTTCTCTTCTGCCTTCTTCGCTTCCTTCAGTTTCTTTGCCTCAGCCTTGGCTGTTTCCTTGGCTTTTTTCGCTTCTGCCTTTGCCGCTTTCTCTTCTGCTTTTTTGGCTTCCTTCAGTTTTTTCGCTTCAGCTTTAGCTAAATCTTTAGTCGCTTCCTCTGCATCTTCAATCGTCTCTTTGGCTGCCTCTATTGGAGCTTCCACAACTGGAGTTTCAGCAACAGCGGCTAGCAAGGAAGCAGCGCCAAAATTACCTGCCGAACCTATCCAATTGATTGACTTGATTGACGGGTTAACTAAATCTAAATTCGCGGCGTTGGCACCCACTGGATTACCGATCAAAACGCTGAAGCAGAAAGTGGCTGCCAAAACTAGAGCGCTGAACTTTGATAAAAACTTGACCATATCTACAAATTCCTCTAAATGGAGTATTTTAACCAGCCGTTCCCAGGCTAGGTAAGAACTGACTAGTTCCCTGCTCAGTAGTTTACGTCTAGACCCCAACGCCTCTTCTGTCTTACAAGATACGGAACGGCTTGAAATCACGGTATACCGTATACATAATTTTGTGGCACAGATAATCTTCCTATCAAATCCTTAAGTATCCTTAAGTGAAGTTGAGGCAGCTATAGTCTGAGGATTTCTAATGGGACAGACTGAAACCTATGCAGCTAGACGGATTGAAAAGGTAAAGAGAGATCCCCTTTGCTATAGGGTTTCAATCGCAGATAGTAAGGGGCGATCGCCGCTAAACACAATGTACATAGGAATATCGGTTTCGTTCCATTCGTCGATCGCAGATTGGAAAATTTCAAGTAGGGTTTTCCAATCTTTGGGATGAGCTTGAGCAAAAGTTTTGGGGTGACTGTAAAGCACTAGGTAGCCATTCCCAAGCAGCCACTCTAAGTCGGTGAGGCACTCCTCTAACGCATCCCAATTGTGCCCAAAATGGCTAGGAAATTTTAGGGCAGTGGCGCAAGCGGTTAGCAACTCTGCTTTGTTAGTAATAATGGTGCCATCCAGATACCCCAGTTGAAAATCTTGTTCCTGACAACTGTCGGCGAGTTCCTCTAGATCCAAGTCTGCTGCACTTTGGTAAAGTCCGGGAGCGCGATCGCCTTGTAGTGCTGAAATCAGTTCATCCATGCTGTCTGCCTTTGCTGCTTCTACAGTTTGACTTTTGAGAAACTGCGGTAGTGATTTTGAGTGTAGTAATATTCTTGCGGTTGCCCCGTCACAATCCGTCGAGCGCCGCGATCGCGAGAACCGGGCGTAGGCACAATATATTCCCGGTAGTAACCGCTGGGTGCTAAGGGCAACCGTTTTTCTCGATTGCCAAAAATGGTGCCATCCTTGCGATAAGGAAAAGGACCACCCCGTTGAATCAGGTCAATCGTTTGACGGGCTTCTAGTGGAAGTCGCCCAATCGAAACAGTCGGCATCGCGGATTGAAGCGCCAATTCCACGGGGCGAGAGTGAGCCAAGGCGACGGGTAAGGACTCAGGAGAACTGGCTAGGAAAGGACTACCTAACAAGAGCAAAAGGGCAGTGGTGCAGCCCAGACCCAAGTGAATCATTTTCATATCTCAATCAGGATGCTAAGTTTTGACGCTGGCATTGAAGTTGCCGATCGCTGCGATCCGCCTTTCAAATACTTTCAAAACGGCTTGCACAATGGTGTTTACTACGGTGCGATCGCATCGGCTCAAAAACTCTTCTCCCGACAGGTTTTGCTTAAAATAATCTTTCGCTTGCATCAGTAATCGCTGGGATTCAGAAAAACCTAAAGACTTAATGATGTAAGTGGCAACAGGAGAATTCTTTACATCATAGCTAGACGATTTGCTGCGTCCTTTCTCTAACAGTTCCAAAACCTCTTGCTCTAACGGAGTTGTGGGCGAAACGGGACAAGAAACCGTGGGTAAAAAATTCTCCAATTGCGCAGTAGACAAGCCACGACCCGGCAATTCACCCATCATGGTTGCCAGAGGAATATCTTGCCCAAGCCGTTGAGAAAGCGCTTCGATGACGGCAATAGACAGCAATTTGCTACCCAAATAGAGCCGCGCAATTTCCAAGTTTTTTTGAGTGCGGCTGATAGCCGTGGTGTAGGTCGGCAAACTAGGCTCATCCAAGTAACGCTGAAAGACAACCTCTGGTTTAAGAAAATACATAAAGCCTTCCATTTTTTGGAGCGATAGGCGATAGCCAGAAACGGTGTAAGAATTGGCGCTGATTAGATCATGATTCGTCTCTGGCATTAGGTTCCAGGTATTGTCAAGGAACTCGGCTGAAGAGGGATAGGCAAAGTTTTCAACATCTCGGTTTGCCAGTCGCACGGCTCGCCGCACAATAGTCTGCAAATCTGCTTCACTCCAGCCAAAGCCAAACTGTTCATTGGTGACTATCAGGCGATCGCCTAAGCGTTCTCCAGCAGTCTGTCCATTCTCAGATTTAGCCCGAAACGGAATCGTGGCTTCAATACACGCTACAACTTCAGCAATCACGCTCATGGGTAAAGCATGTTCTAAGCATTTCGCCCCAATCAAAGCGCTGAGAAATTCGTTTTGTCCGGCGGCTGGCTGAAGAGTTTGCTCGGGAACAAAGCTAAAGATTTGGGCAACCATATCAAACACGTGATCGGGCACAAGCTGGGCATGGCTCAAAATTACCAACTCTCCATCAATTTCTTTGACGAAGGGCGAAATCCGGCGACTAATGTTAACGCTGACTCCTTGGTCTACCTGAACGTAGACAAGATCATGAAACAAAGCCGCTAAAATTTCGATCGCATCGCCCGATCCGCCCACCTCAAAAATGTGTTCTGAAGTGTGAAAATAGCGCCAAGGTCCTGACATTGTTTGAATGATCAGTTCAGCCGTAATGGCAAGCTGTTCTGGATCTGTGCTGCCACCTAGTTGAGCGATCGCCCAGTCTAAACTTTTTAGGCACCGCTCATAGTCTCGTCCAAATATCTGATCCTGTCCGTGCCGCATGGCGTTTTCCCCACTCTAGTTGAGTGCGATGCACTGAGTTTTTTGAATGGTATCAGGAATGCTGGGGCATTGTGACATACCTCGATACCATTCCCGATAACCATAACTGAAATTGCTTGAACAGGTTCAGAGTGCCCAAATCGATCGCAACTTAAGCAACCCAGTTAATAAAACGACAAAGCTGCAAGTGCGTCTTCCCAATTTGTCCCTAAACAGACCTAATTAATACCCAAAAGCAGAACAAATATTTTGAAACGCAGAAAATGAAAAAGCCCTAAATCGCATGAACTCAGGGTCTTTGCTTGATTTTATCAAATGCCAGGAACCGGACTTGAACCGGTGACACGAGGATTTTCAGTCCTCTCTCACAGTCTGTTGTACAAGGGTTTGAGGCTTGCTACTCAAAAATTCCCCCAAAATTCCCCCAATGGCAAAAGTTTAGGTATTTTTAGGTCATGTTGGTTAAGTTTGAGGTCGTAAGATCTCTGAATATACTCTGAAGGAACTTTGATGTGGAATACTATTCTTGGACTCCGAACCCTGGAAGGAGCAGAGGCGGAATTTTATTTAGAAGCGATGCAATTAGCGGTTGATTACCTTGAGCAGTATGCCGAGGCTGGCGAGGAGGTAGACATCTTTACCTACGAGCGAATCTTTGACAGTGCCAGCTTTGAACAGAAAGTGGTGCTGTTGCATTGTTGTCTGACTGCCCTACTTGATCCAACTGTAGAAGCACCCACGCTCACCAATACACTTGAAGCCGCTGTCTACTTCTCCTTTGCCTATATTTTGCCTATATACGGATGAGGATTGCGGAAGAGATTGAATGTGAGGAGTTTGAAGTCGATGATGAAGCCGATAGTTTCACGTATTCTTACCGGCAGATGGTTTGGCAACCTTTTTCAGCCTACCTTCTGCCAGGATGGCAGAAGGTAGGCTGAGGATGAAGAAGAAAATTGTGAACCCATTGTTTATGACGTTTGCTCGAAAGATTTGGAAATGTGGAAACAGATTATGGATGGTCTCGCTAACCGTATCTTTTGGGATCGGGATTGGCAAACCACGGTTATCAATCCTCAGATTCTGGACGGTATCGACCCCAATTTAGGTGTATCGGTAGGTTTGACTGATGACTACATTACAAATCACTTACCAAAAGTTGCTCCTCAGCAAGCCAGCCAACTACTCATCGCAATTAAACGTTGGAGCCAAGCGTGACAAACACATCGTTTGATGTGAAATACTTTGCAGTGAGGTGTTCTGGGTTTCTGTTCAGAGATAGGGTGACCGCTTCAGGAGGTTTGCGCTTAAATGCACGAAAACTTGTTGGGAAAGTACCTGACTTTGCAGGAATTTTGCGCGTGTACACAGACGTACCGCAAGTACGTCGATCGCATTGACCCGTACCCGAAAAACTTGGAGGAAACGATTCCAGCACTAGAAGCGCTATGTCAGCATATCCTCGATCCGGTGATTGATCATTTCGGCAGAGAGCGGTTTCAGTTGACCTACGGGTTTTGCTCAAAGGATTTGAAGCGGTTTTTGAGCCAGAAAGACCCGGTGACGGGGATTAAAAACGGGCGGATTGATCCGAGTCGGGATCAGCACATGGCTCATGAGAAGAATCGGAATGGGAACTATTACTGCGATCGCTTAGGTGCTGCCTGCGATTTTCGGATTTTGGGATTAGAGAGAGATCGCCTTACAGACATGTTCAAAGAGAGCGATTGAAGTGAATCCTTGCTACCTCCGAGAATCGCTAACTGTTGAAGAGAGCAGTGATAAACTCTTGTCCATTCCTCCACAAATCGCCGTGTAGTGCAAACGCGATAGCCTGAACTCGAATGTCTCCCATTCTATAAACTGCATTTCTGCCAAAATCTTGTGGGTATATCAAAAATGCCTTGCTCACTTCTTTGGTCACAGCATAGGTAGTGATTTGATATAAGTCAGAATCATCAATTCTTCGTTTATATTTAGTATCCAAAACACAATATACTGAATCATTTCTTGTGTTGTATATTACTAAATCAATCTTGAGAAAGCGATTTTCTTCAGTTTCAATCAACATTCTTTCTTGCTTCTTTAGAGCGTAGCCTGCTGGTAAGTTCTGAGTTAGCCACTCAGCAACAAATGCTTCAAAAAGCTGAGCCATGTTCACCAGAAAGGCAAGCATAGTGTAATCTCCTAGATGATGACTAGCTCCAGTGCTTTCTATAAAGAATCTGCATAGTGCATGTAATGGACGGTAATCTTCATTCAGGCGGTTATAACTTCTGTTGTTGCAGTCATATGAGCTATATGGGGATATTGTGGCTATACCTCGTAGAGCCTGGTACGATTGGCGAATTAGCGGTAAGCTGTGAGAACACAAACCGCTATTAACAATTAGAAACAGTGACCAAGCTAAAATTCGGTTTTCTGGAACATCACCAGTAAGCTCTTGATAGCAACATTTCAAGTTTACTTCCCAGGGATTGTAGACTGCGTGTTTAATATCTATGTGTCCTCGAACACGAGGAAGACGTTCGGTTGATGAAACATACGTTTGATAAAAACCTTTTTGTGCTTTTCTTAGTACTTTCGATGCTAAAAGCTGAGCTAAACGCTCGTAAAAGCCTTCAATAGTAGCGCAATTAACTAAATTGTCTTGAAAGCTAATATTTAAGCCATAGGCGTACTCTAACATCTGAAATAAATTGCTAATCTCGACCTTCGGCACCAATCTCAATGTGATTTGCGAAGTTATAGGAATAAAGCCAACCCAGCCTCTAGAAATCAATTTCCAGTGATGATCTGTTCCAGCAGAAGGAAACTCCACGGAAATCTTGTTTCCATACCGACTTCTAATAAATTTCCCAATATGAAGAGGTAACAATTCCTGGTGCAGTTGAAGCGGAATATATTCATCTAACTCAATTATTTGTTTTTTCATGTCTCACAACCCTATTTGAGACATAATAGCGCCCCATCCAAATTGCTCTAACCTATGGCGTTGTGTGAAGAAATACTCCTCTAAATATGGCTCAATCTCTGTTTTCCATATGACCTCAATGTTTTCAGATAGGTCATCGCATAGGAAGAAGGATGAGCCTATTTCGTAATTCGGATCATCAATTTCTCGATTGAGAGATCCTAAAGTTTCGATAAGCTTTTCTATTGAAAAAGGCAATTCTTTTCCTGCATAGAATCTTCTCAACACATCATAATCCGGTTGTAAAGCAATAAATGCAAATCTGCGGCGCAGCGCATAGTCTATCAGAGCAATAGATCGGTCAGCCGTGTTCATTGTGCCAACAACGATCACATTTTGAGGAATTTCAAAAAGCTTACCGCTTGCTAAAGGAATTTTTTTATCACGGTATTCTAACAAGTACATTAATTCACCGAAAACTTGAGCAAGATTTGCACGGTTCATCTCATCTAAAATGAGGACGCATATCCCCTGATATTTTTTTGCCTTTTCGCAGAAGTCCAGAAATCTACCGTTCTTGTATGGATAAGTCAAAGTGCCAGATTTTGTGGAGACTGGACGAATCCCTTGAATAAAATCTTCATAGCTGTAGGCTGGATGAAACTGCACTATGTCGTAGAAGCCGATTTCACCAATGATGTGACGAACTAAATGCTCTGCAATGAAAGTCTTACCTGTACCAGGCGGACCGTACAATATAGCTTGCTTCTTACGTTTGATTACTTTGATCCACTGACCTAGTTTCTCCTCTGTCAGATACGTCGCGTTCGCACAGTCTTCTAGTGAATATGCGGGTTGATGCAATATCTGACCAGAATTAACTTCTTGTTCAGCAAATGAGACTGAGACTGTATCTCCTAGAGAATTTATAGCGCCTTGCTCGGAAACATTCGGAGTCAGGTAAGCATCTTCTAGTGAATCAGAAACTTCTATTTCAGCAGAAGTGTCAGTGCCTTGAATATTCTCAATTTGATCAAATAGCGAACCTTGAGTGTCAGACGGAGATAATCTCTCATTTATTTCTTCGCGAATTGTGTCCCGAACCGATTGGGATTGAAAGGAAGACCAGACTTCATCATTGATTTTTATATAAGGTACACCTCGCCTAACCGATGCTGGGTTAGCAGGGTTAATTGTCTCAATGTCAACACTTTCTGAAGGTTGAGGTATCCAAACCTGTAAAGGTTCTTGATCACTTCGGAGTCTGATATATGGGTTGGAGAACTGCCGCTCAAGAACTTGGTTGCTCGCTCGCTCTGGAATCAAAGTTTTGAAGAAATTAAAAAGTTCAGTGTACTCGAATTTATTGGGATGATCAGGTTGATTGTTCAAGAGTTCAAGTACAGATAAAATCAGTAAAGACTTGTATTCTTCTTTCCACTCTGGATTGAGCCTTGTCCGAATTCTCTTAATCCATTGAATAACTTGAAAGTCTGGACTTGGCATAATCCCCCCGCTTTAGATCGAAATAAATTAATTGCTTCATTCCTAACTTTTGTGTTCTGCTTGTTTTGCCCGAATCATCGAGCGCACTAGCTTCACGCGATACGGATCAGCATTTTTTTGCCATACCACCCGATGCCCCTTCAACTCAGCACAGCGGTCTTCCAAGCACTTTAGCCAACCTCGACGATCGCCGATCTGCTTCCAATCTTCCAAAAGCCCCCAATACTCCTCCTGCCGACTCAGCTTGGCAAACTTTTCGTAGCCAGGGTAGTCAGGCGCAACCAGCAAATCCTTTTGATGCAGTAGGGGTGGGTTCTCGCTCAAGTCATAGTCGCGGTAGTGAACGTGCAAATCCCGCAGGTCAATCTGCATACTAGTGTGCAAAGCTGGATGCGGGTTGGCATCAAAGTCTGGATAGACCAAATACGTAATTTTAGGCTTGCGGCAGTGGAACTTGATCACATTCGCCTCTTCAGGACGACCGATCGTCCGCGAGGCACAGCCTTCATAAAGGCGTAGCAGCGGGTCAAGGGTTTCGATCGCCGACACATGCACCCACAGCGAACCCGGCAGCTTCTTCCCAATCGGGCTGTTCTGACAGCGTTCTGCCACCACTGCCAAATTGCCCAAACTCATCAACATCAAATCGGCTGCTGTGCAAGCCTGCTGATAGCCGCCAAACAGACTCTTGATGTCAGTCTGAATTACAGGAGCGAGATCGCGCAGCTTCGGGCGATGACCAAAGTGACTCAGCGCTAGGTAAACCAACAAATCCCCACGACGGCGATCGCTGATGGCATCCCACTCTTGCGGGTTCGTCGCCTGCAAGACAATCTGAAACGCTCGCCGCAGATTACCAAACTCTGCGCTGAGTGTCTCCGTTTCAGGCAGTTCCTCTAACGTCGGCAACCGTCCCCGCTCCGTGTAAAACATCATTAGCGGAGCCAGCCGTTCCTTATAATCCTCAAAGCGCTTATTGCTGAGTTGCACCTTGGGAACGGAGACGCGCGATCGAAACCGAGCGGCACGGAAATTCTCTGCCTGCGCCTCATTCCGGAACACAAAATAAATGCCCAACGCCACCGGGACCGCATCGACTCCCAACACCTGATCGATGTAAAGCTTCAGTTCTTCCTGGTCGTAATATTTCTGGAACGTATTGCGGCTCGTGATCACCCCGTCGCCATAGGCGATCTGGCTATTTCCCTGAGCAATCAACACCTGTGCCGCCACAATTAAAACTTGCTGGGTTAACTCCCATGCTTTGATCAGCGCCTCTCGCCGCTCTGTCTGGGACTCAATGACGTTGATGACATAGCCCAGATTTACAATATCTGCTGCTGTCAAATCTGTATCAGGACGATAGTAGGGGTCCCAACCAGAACTGGTGTAACCCAACTTGGCAACCCGTTCCAAATCACCGCCCTGCCCACAGCCGTAATCGAAGAAGATCGTTTGTTTGCTAAACAATCCTGCCTCTAGTGCCAACCGCATCGGTTTAGAAAAATCATTACGGTTGATCGCAGCTTTGTGGCGATCGATCTTAACTTGAGCAGATTGAGAATTAAGAAGAGAACGGTGAACCAGTGTATGTTCCTGAAACGACACTTTGAACTGAGCCAGCCGTTCTTCCCAAGCTGAACGAGTGCCGATAGATCGCGGATTACTGAGCAATCCCAACGCTTCTTCTTGGCGAGTTAGGGCAGCAAACTGCTGATAGAGCGGATAATCAGTTGTAACGAAGGTCTCTTTGCGATGAAGGATAAACGGGTTGCCAGTGTCGCTGTAGTTTCGATAGTTGACTTCGCGGCTCCGAAGATCAACCTGAATACTGGTTTGTAGGGCGGGATGAGGCTCAGCATCGAAGTCGGGGTAAATCAGATAAGAAACGCTCGGCTTCTCAGTATTGAACTTAACTAGTGTGACGACTTCTGGCGGGGCGGCGATTTGGCGAGCTTCCTTCTCGTAGTCCTGCAAAATCGGATCTAAGGCTGGCAAGGCTGAGACGTGAACATAGAGAGCATCCGGCAGAAGTTTGCCCACCTTGCTACGCTGGCAGGTAGAAGCGATCGCGTCGAAATCGTCAAGGCTACAAAACATCAAAAAAAGACTTTATTCGCCTGAGTTGCAACTTGAACTCATTATCCTACTGCATTGCCAAAGGCTGAACATTGTGACCGCTTTTGATGCTTAATAGCACCACTAATTCAGGTCAATTAAATTTTAACCCCTATATATGGGGTAGCATAATGGTCGCTCCCCACGGTTAGGGGTTTTCAGCACGCCCTAAATCGTAGAGAATAGGTACATTAGTTCTAATAAAATTATGACCGTCGAGCAAGTAAGCCGCAGTGCAGATACCAATGACACTTCTAAAGTCATTGTCTTCGCTCGTCATGAAACTTTTCACCCCCGGTTTGGTTGGCTGAAGAAGGGATTCGATCGCGCTTCTATCGATTCAGAAATTTTTTTGCGAGAGGATGCCCCAGTCCGGCTAGGTGTGGGGAAAAACATGGTGAGATCGATTCGCTACTGGTGCTCTGCTTTCAAACTGCTGAGAGATGACCAGCCGACAGAATTTGGTGAACAGCTTTTGGGGCAGGACGGTTGGGACTCTTATCTAGAAGATCCTGCCTCCCTTTGGCTGCTGCACTGGAAACTTTTGGAAGCACCTAACTTAGCGTCCGCCTGGGATGTTGCCTTCAACTATTTCCGCCAGGTCGAGTTTACAACTGAAAATTTGTTCTACCAGCTTTGTGAGTACCGCGATCGGGTCGCCCCCCGTATTTCTGAGTCTTCACTCAGAAAGGACGTGAGTTGCATTTTGCGGATGTATGTCGTGCAACCCAGTGGTAAGGCTCAAGTCAGCGAAGATTCCTTGGATTGCCCATTTACAGAACTGGGGTTAATTCACACCGCAGGGGATTCTCGGCACTATATGTTTCGGGTTGGGCAGAAACCAAGCTTGCCGCCAGAAATCGTGGTCTACGCTTGCCTACAGCAACACGCTCGAAGAGGTAGCCCCGCCAAAACGATTCCGATTGCCAATTTGCTGTATGACCTTGGTAGCCCAGGACTCGTATTTAAGCTAACCGAGAGTGCCATCTGCGACGCGATCGAAGTCGTAGCCCGACGACGGGATCAGATTCAGCTCTCGGATGCAGCCGGAAAGCTTCAATTTTCCTTTGAAGGGGAGCCACTGAGCCTAGCAGCGGCTATCTTAGACGGGTACTATCGGTCGGGAAGGTGAGCAAGATGACCAATAAGGGCTTCGACGTGAGCGCTCAGCCGAACCTTCTATCAACCTATTTTGAGCTACACCGCCGCTACTACCGATCCGTCAATTTAGAGAGAGATTTAGATAAGCCTGATGCGGTTCAGGGCTATGTTCCGACTGAGCGATCCGCTGAAGCTTTGCGGCGCATTTTGTCTGCCATTGGAGATCCGAATGCCCACCGCGCCTGGACATTAACTGGTGTCTATGGAACAGGGAAGTCAGCATTTGCCCACTATTTAGCGGCTTTGTGTGCACCGGAAGGGCATCCGGTTGCCGAAGAAGCTTGGGCGATCGCTGAATATGCTTTTCCGGCTGAAAGCCCCGAAATGGCAGCCATCACAAATGTTCCTGAGCCTGGATTATTGAGAGCCGTAGCAACGGCTCAACGGGAGCCTTTAAGCTGGACGATCGTTCGTGCCTTATCGCGTGGGTTTGAGCTTTTTTGGAAGAAGAAGCGGAAGCCAAATTTCTGGATGGATCTTAATGAGTGGCGTTTCCAGGCAGAGGAAGGCAACTGCCAAGTCACGGACCAACAAGTGCTGAAATTGCTCCGAGAGGTCGTCCAAACAGTTGAAACGGATGTGCTGCTTATTATCGATGAGTTGGGCAAGAATCTGGAGTATGCGGCTCATCATCAGGGCATTCAAGATCTTTACCTGCTTCAGCAGATTGCTGAGCTAGAGCTTAAGGGAGACTATCAGGTTCACCTGTTGGGCATTCTCCATCAGTCGTTTGCAGGATACAGCGATCGCCTCTCGACAGTAGAACAAAGCGAATGGACAAAGATTCACGGACGATTTACAGACATCGTTCTTACTGAATCGCCGAGTCAGATGACTCGCTTGATTGGGCAAGCGATCGATCACTCTAAAGCTGATCCAGTCCGACCCAGTATTCACCTTCAAGCAGAAAGCTGGTCCGATGCATTGAAGGATGTACTCTCGGAGTACGAAATTTCAGCGAAGGTGTTAGCAGATGCTTACCCCCTGCACCCCCTGACGGCTTTGGTGCTGCCGATGCTCTGTGTGCGTTACGCCCAGAACGATCGCTCTCTGTTTACCTTTCTCACTAGCGACGAGCCTTACGCTTTCAGTCAGTTTCTTAAATCCACTGCAATTCAAAGTGATCAAATCCCGACATTGAAGCTGTACCAGCTTTATGACTACTTTGTTGAGGCAGTAACCGGGCTTGCGTCGCGGCTCAACTTACAACGCTGGGTTGAAGTGCAAGGCTTAATCCAGGATGCCAAAGACCAAAGCCAGGATGTTCTTAAGGTGTTGAAAACCATCGGAGTCCTCAATCTAGTCACCTCAAATGGAAAGTTTCGCGCAACCCCTGAATTAGTGGCGTTGGCATTGTGTGACTCCCCCACCGATGAGAAAGGACGTAGGCATTGGCAGAAGACGATCCAATATCTGAAGCAGAAAAAATTAATTACTCACCGCAGTCGAACCCAAGATGAATTGCGGATCTGGCAAGGCTCAGATTTCGATGTTGAAGCCGCAATTCAAGCGCAAATCGAGCAAGCCTACAATCCTTTAGCCGATTTGTTGACCACAACCTATCCCTTAAAACCGCTGGTCGCTCAACGCCATTACACCACAACGGGCAACCTTCGCTATTTTGAGCAACGGTACGTTGATAGCCGGGTTGACCTACAGGCTTTGACTTGTACTACGGCCGGGAGTGACGGCTTAATTGCTTACTGGTTAGATAACGCATCTTTTAAATCAGTTCCACCACGCACGGCAGATGGCAAGCCTCTGATTGTAATTAAGGTTGCCAATCTTGAACTACTACGAATGCGTAGTGAAGATTTTTTGGCATTGAAGAAGATTTGGAAAGATGCCCCCGAATTGCAAACGGATAGTGTGGCAAAGCGTGAGGTTAGACAACGCCTTGTAGAAGCAGAGCAACTACTGAATGAAACAGTCGCTCTAGCATTCAACTGGTCAGCACAGAAAAACATCTGCTGGATTGATGGGCAGCTTGCTGCCATTGAGTCTGGCCGGGGCTTCCAATCTGCGCTTTCAGACTTGTGCGATCTCATCTATGACAAAGGTGCAGTGCTAGATAATGAATTGATCAACCGCCGTGAACTAACATCCCAAGGAGCAAAAGCACGACGTGAACTGATCGAGGCAATGCTCAAAGATGCTGACAAGCAACGCTTAGGATTAGAAGGTTATGGTCCTGAAGTAGCCATGTATGGGTCAGTGCTGGAAGCTACAGGTATTCATCGTCAAGAGGCTGATGAATGGGGTTTCCATCCACCATTACCCTATATTCCTGGGACTTCCTTGAAAGGACGATTGCGGAGTGATCAGAGTAGCGAAACCTCTCTAGAGTCAGCAACCGTTGACGTGTCCTTCGTTTGGGATGCAATCGAACGGTTTTGCACAGAAGCAAAAGATAGCCAGAGATCACTCAATTTACTTTACCAACGGCTAGAGCAGCCTCCCTATGGTATTAAGTCTGGAGTAATTCCCGTCTTGCTAGCAGCTTTTCTGCTGGTTCATGTCGATGATGTTGGTATCTATAGGGATGGAGCCTTTGTTCCCATCTTAGGACCGGAACATTTTGAGCTATTGGTAAAAGACCCTTCGCGCTTCTCAGTGAAATATTTCGAGATGGTGGGGCTGCGATCGCAGGTTTTCAAGGAACTTGAAACTGCGCTGAAGTCTCCAAACGCGAAGGCTCCTACAGGAGTACGTAACGCATCATTGCTAGCGGTCGCTAAGCCATTGTTCGGTTTTGTCCGACAACTACCAGAATTTACACGATCGACAAAACGGTTGAGTCTAGAAGCCCTGAAAGTTTTACAGGCATTACAAAAGGCTCAGGAGCCAGATGAACTATTGTTTATTTCGCTTCCAGAGGCTTGCGGTTTTAGTCCGATGACAGCAGGTGGAGAAGAAAATGAACAGGCAGCAAAAGCGTTTCGGAAAAAGTTGGTGCAATGCATCCATGAGATTCAGACCGCTTATGACAATTTGCTGAGCGACTGTCAAAAGCATCTATATGAAGTGTTTGGTGTTCGTAGTAAAGAATCTAACTTAAGGGAGGATTTGCGGGTTCGTGCCAGTTACCTAGTAGGGCAGTGCATCGATCCTGTCCTACGGCATTTCGTCGCTAAAGCTGTGGAAGAGGATTCGTCTGACAGAGATTGGCTAGAGGCACTAGTCAGGATTGTGGCAGATAAACATCCAAAGGGTTGGGTTGATGAGGACTTTAGTCGATTTGAAATTGCTTTGAGTGATTTGGTTCGTCGGTTTCAAAATCTGGAAGCCCTGCGGACTGAAATTAGGCGGCAAGGTAAAGGATTTGATGCTCTCAGAATTACAGTGACCGAACCAAATGGTCAGGAAGTTCATGAAGTTGTTTGGATTGATGAAGAATATGCGGAGTTATTCGATCGCCTCACCGAAGAGGTGTTGAATACGCCAGCATTAAAAGACAATCCTCGGCTTCAGAAGGGCTTTTTAGCAAAGCTGAATGAAAAACTCTTAAGTCGCAAAGATGTTGATTCTCAAGGTGAATTGGGGAAACCTAAACGGAAGCGGGGTCAGTCAGCATGAGCAAAAAGAAGGTTCGGCACATATTAGGTCTCTCAGGTGGCAAGGACAGTACAGCCCTTGCTATCTTTATGCGTCAAAAATATCCCCATCTAGAGATTGAGTACTTCTTCTGCGATACCCATAAGGAACTCAAGGAAACTTACGAGTATCTAGGGCGAATTGAAGATTGGCTTGGCATTAAAATTCACTATCTCGAAGCCGAGCGAGGCTTTGACCACTGGCTGGATGTATACGGTGGAGTATTACCGTCTCCCAAAATGCGATGGTGTACCAAGCAGATGAAAATCATTCCCCTAGAGAAATGGGTAGGGGAAGACGAGGTGATTACCTACGTTGGCATTCGTGCCGATGAGAACCGTGATGGTTATATCTCGACCAAACCCACTATTACAGCTAAATTTCCCTTCAAAGAACACGGACTCGTTAAAGCTGACATCATCCGGTTACTTGAAGAAAGCGGAATTGGAATGCCTGATTATTACCGCTGGCGATCGCGATCGGGCTGCTATTTTTGCTTCTTTCAGCGCAAATATGAATGGGTCATGCTGGCACAAGAGCATCCTGACTTATTTCAGAAAGCGCTCGACTATGAACAGAATCACCGGGACGGCAGAACCTACACCTGGACGCAGGGCGAAACGTTGTTGGAGCTACTCGACCGCAAGGAAAAGATTATTGCGGATCACGAGAAATCTGTGGCACAGCAGGTAAAAGAAAAGCCTAATCAATCTTTAGCGAATGTGTTAGAAACAGTGCTAGATGAGGAAGATACTGAACTACCTTGTTTAATCTGCCACTTGTAGTCCATTAGATATCTGATAATAAATGAAGAAGCTTATGGACAGCAGTGCAGAACTTGAACAGGAAGCAAAATTCGATTTCTCTGATGAAGCTCTTAATGAAGATGCTGTTGTCTCCGACGAGATTCCTAAAGAGGAGCGTAATCTTCGTACTCAAGCTTACGACAAAAGCATAAGTGATGTTGTAGCGATGATGCGAGCAGAGGATATTGTTCTTAATCCTGATTATCAGCGTAATTACATTTGGGATAACAAGAAAGCTTCTCTATTGATTGAATCAATACTTCTAAATGTGCCAATTCCTATTATTTATGTATCTGAAGAAGAGGATAGTACATGGAGTGCCATTGATGGTTTGCAAAGATTGAACTCATTGCTTCGCTTCTTTAATGGGGAGTTTAAGCTGACTGGGCTAGAGGTATTACAAGAACTAAATGGCTGCGTTTACTCTAAGTTGAATCCAAAGGCATCTCGAATATTAAGAAATGGAATTCTCCGAATTATTTTAATATTCAAAGAATCCCATCCAGAGATTAAATATGAGATTTTCATGCGCCTTAATCGTGGTGCTATTCAACTAAATGAGCAGGAATTACGCAACTGCTTGTATAGAGGTGAGGTTAATAATCTGTTGAAGGAACTACGAGAGAACCCAAAATTTCTTCAGATGGTTGGCTTAAGCGAGCCGCATAAACGAATGATTGACGCGGAGATAATTCTCCGATATTTTACTATTTCAGAGAGCTATGACGCTCATGCTGGCGAACTTAAGAACTATACGGGTCAGGTCAAGAGATCGCTGAATAAGTATTTAGAATCGAAGAGGCATATATTGCCAAGTGAAGTCAATCACCTTAGGCAAAAATTTAGTGCGACGGTTGAAAAGGTCTATGAGGTTTTTGGGGCTGAAGCTTTTCAAAAAATCAATATAGATAACAGTATTGATCCTCGGTTAAACCGAGCCATCATGGATTTCGTAATGGTCAGTTTTGAGCACATTGATAGGCACATTCTAGTTCAACACAAAGACGAGATTAAAAATCTTCTTCGCGAACTTCCTGTGCGAGATGCCGCGTTCAACGATGCAATTTCAGTAGGAACTTCGGACAGGAAGAAACTAGAGTATCGGCTTAACAAGTGGAACGAGGAACTTACTCGCTTAATACGTCAATGACCCTAGAGGAGATTAAGCTTACTAATGCAGCAGAGTTCATTGGTACTCTGGAAGAAGTAGTGGTTCTTCTTGATGCTGCAGATTCCCATGAAGAAAATGAAATTGAATATGCAGCTTTTAATAAATCTGCTCTTTTACTACTGACTGGTAAATTTGAGAATTTTGCTGAATCGATTGCTGAAGACTACATTGCTTGCATTAACAATTTGCAGCCCTGCTGTACTTTAATTCCCCACAATCTTAGATTGCAACACACTTTTAAGATGCTAGCTAACCTTGAAACTTATAAGCAAAAAAATAAACAAGTGGAAGCCATAGATGCATTCCTTGAACTAGGAAGTCTTTGGATGTCAGATAGAAATTTTACCAATTTGAATGTTGATTGTAAGTTCTCATATGGGAAGCATGGTGAAAGCGAATTAAAAAAGCTTTTTTCAAGGATTGGGATTGATAATCTTTTTGAAGAAGTGCAAGTGTTCAAGTGCCAGGAAACTTTCTTTGGGAATGATAACAGTAAAGTCAGAGTTGATTTCAAAGGCACTTTTAACTCCATAACAGGCATGAGAAACAACATCCTCCATCAAAACGCTTCACCAAGCTTAACTACACCAATGGTTCGCAACTTTAAAGAAGAGTTTCAACTGTTTGCTCAAGAGCTAGAAACCCATCTAAACAACGAGCTATTACGTATCTCAAAAATTTGTTTGCCAGAAGAAAAGATTACTCACAATATTCCTGTTGAGGAGTAATCACGGCAGCAGAAAGCAAAATCTGCCTTTTGCTCTATTTAACCTGAACTAGGTTTGAGAAATAATCTGATAACCTTTATGACATCACCAGTAGCTACTCAGATTTTTTGCGGAACCTCAAAGTGGATCGACTTTCTTCGCCAGTACGGACCGATTCCTCGCAATGACAATATGTATGACGAGGTGATTCAGCGGACACTGCGGCGGAAGAAGCTCCAACCGATCTCTTTTGAAACCGAGTTTTTGAGCGAACTGCTTGACAACTTTCGGTCACCTTTGCCCAAGTCTATTATCTTGACTGGAACCGCAGGCGATGGCAAAACCTACTACTGTCGGCAAATTTGGGAAGCATTTGGCGGTTCTGTAGATGACTGGCAGCAAGATAATAAGATTCATCAGTTGACATTGGAAGGTCGCCAACTAATCGTCATTAAAGATCTGAGTGAACTAACTTTAGAAGAGAAGCGATCTCTCTTACCTCAAATTGCAGATGCCATTACAGGAGAAGACACTTCCACAGTCTATCTGATTGCTGCCAACGACGGTCAATTGGTCGAGGCATTGGCGGAAGCGGCTCAAACGAAGGTTGAACTTGAACCAGTGCGGCAAGCCATTGAAGATCTTCTTGTTGGGGATTTGCGCGAATTGGATGGCTTCCAGGTAAAACTCTACAACCTTAGCCGCCAGAGTGCTGCTGTCCTATTTCCCCGCATTCTGGATGCGATCTTAAATCATCCCGGCTGGGGAGACTGCAACCAGTGTGCTTATCAGAATCAGGGTTGCCCAATTTGGCAAAACAAACAGCGGCTAGAAGGGACAGAAGCTAACCGAACCACGCGAGAACGGCTAACTGATCTTCTCGAACTTTGTGAGTTAAACCAGATGCACCTCCCGGTTCGCCAGTTGCTTTTGTTGGTTACCAACACTCTTCTGGGTCATCCAGAGGCAAAAGATCGGCTATTGAACTGTCGGCAAATTCCAACCATTATTTCTGCTGGAACCACTTCGCTTGCTAGCCTCTATCGTAATATTTTTGGTGAAAACTTACCTGAGCGTCGCCGTGAATCGACTGAGGTTTTCAAAGTATTGCGAGGCTTCGGCATTGGTGCAGAAACGAGCAATCAGATTGATAACATCCTAATTTTTGGAGCAGATGATCCAGAGCTTCAGCCACTTTACACAGATTTAGTGCTAGCTGACTCTTTCTATGGAGCCGACCTTAAGTATCAAGCCCAGCAGCGCTCTTATTTGGAGGGCGATGCAGCCAAAGGACGGGAAGAATTCTTAGGCGTTCTGCAAGCTCAACGGCAGCGATTGTTTTTTACCATTCCCAACGATCGCACAGCAGACATGAAGCTTTGGGATCTTACTGTCTTTCACTACGCTGGAGAATACCTGAACGACCTTCATAGAGTTCTACAAGAGGGCAGGAAGATTCCTAAGCTAATTGCCTCACGTTTGGTAAGAGGACTGAATCGTATATTCACAGGTTTGTTGGTTAGCAATCAGGATGAACTGATCTTGGCAACTTCAGGAAGCCACTCTCAGGCAAGAATTAGCCGTGTTTATGAAGAGGCTATATCGGTTGCCCGAAAGCGTGGTGAGAGCGTTTCCCTGGAGATCAATGAGAGCAGCAAGAAACCGA
This sequence comes from Leptolyngbya sp. CALU 1928, assembly GCF_056784215.1. Lineage (NCBI taxonomy): Bacteria > Bacillati > Cyanobacteriota > Cyanophyceae > Leptolyngbyales > Leptolyngbyaceae > Leptolyngbya > Leptolyngbya sp. CALU 1928. The sequence continues at coordinate 1,377,717 of NZ_JBXBCE010000001.1, forward strand.
GCTTAGTCGTTCATCTTGCTTCAGAAGTTGAACCAATCCGTTTTAACTTGACGCTGACCCGGTATGAATACTTGAGCAGAGTCGCCGAAGGTGTCCTTCCAAGTAGCTTTTCACAAGAGTGCTACGAGGATGTTCTTGCGCTTAAAACCCAAGTATTCAAGCAGCTTGCGATTCGCCAATCGTTAGAGGGCGAAAACGAGGATGCAGAAGCAGTCATGAATATTCGGCTTCTAGAAGTTAATAGTGCTGGCATTGCGAGTGAACGTACTCTTGAGGTCTACTTCTGATGATTGAAATTCTCCCACGCCCTCCACAGGTCGAACAATCTCAACTCAACATGTGGGTTGACGAATCCATTTGGGGACATCGCCTATATGATGAGCAAACTCCGTGGCTTTGTATTTTGGAGATGCTCTGCATCACCCAGTCAGAAGCAGGCAACGGTCGAGCGTTTGTAGAAAGTCAGATGAACGCTCTTAAGTATGAAATCTATCCGCGCCTCTACCTTCGTAACATTCTGTTTAATAACCCTCACATTGAAGCGGTTGCGACAGAGTATCTGGATGATAACGAGCGGTGGCAGATGTGGATGGATGCGATCGCCAGTAATGTGGGTGGTTTAACCTCACCAGACTTCAGCTATCTCAAATCTAGATTTGAATGCTTCAAAGATTTCGCGGAGATTGTCAAATTCTTACAATCTAGCGCTATTGAAGGCGACAGTAACAAGCGTTGGAGTTCAAAGTTTGTTTTTCCCTACGGTCCCGATTGCCTTTACGAAGACTTACGGGTGACTGGTGATAAAGTCACCAACGATCGTCGCTTCTTCGGAAGAACGGGTGAACTTCTCTATCTCATGCTTTGCCGCAGTGGTAGAGGTGAAGCCATCCTTTCTTGCCTGGAAAGTACAGGGATTGTTAGCCGCACCCAGTCCAGCAATCATCGAGGCTCAAAGTGGAATCAGTTAGTTCTTGCTCTTCAGCCTCCAAGCGAACGGGATGTACCTAGAACAAGCGGTAGCCCGCCGTATCTCCCTTATGAACACCTGCCTGACTACGAAAGTTTAGCCGATGACTGGCTTAGTATTTTAGACTGTGACTTGCCTGACTACGATGCCCTGCCTCATGTCGTCACCATCACCGGACTGCATCTGCTTATTTATCTACTGAATCGCGCGAAGGCAGCCTTGGGAGAAGCTACATCGCCAAGTTTTGTGTTGGAAATCGTCGCGCCCAAGAAGACTACAGTGCGTGAGTTGGCTTGTGACAAGTATCAGCAGAACAATAATCTCCCTCAGCGGGCGATCGAGCATTACATTCGCAGTACCGTTGATTTACCAGCATGGCAAGCTTGTCTCAACTCTTACAATCCCGTGGAGGATGCTATTGATTTGCTGCAAGAACGTTTCGCCTGGTCTGCCAAAGATGGAGAATCGGACGGCTCAGGTTCCCCAGAAGCACTCCTAGATTCTCTGCACAAAGAGGCGGTAAAGAGACACCAGCAGCACCTTGGTAAGTTTCACGGAAGCTGGTCACGCGAAATTGGCTTATCTTCTAGTCGAGGCAGTCGTCGCACTCGCTATGCACCTACTGATTCACTGCTTAAAACGCTAGTGCTTGCCTCTGTGTCAACACGGATGGAGTTTCAAGAGTTTTTGGCAAAACTGCACCAAAAATATGGCTTTATCATTGGCGATCGTCAGGCTGAAGACTTGATCAATTCCGGTGATGCTGATCGCGAAGACTTTGTAGCGAATGCGGAGCGGCTTGAACGTCGCCTTGCCAGTATTGGACTGCTCAAACGCCTCTCTGATGCTTGTGCTTACGTCCAAAATCCCTTTGCGGCAGAGGTGAAATAATGAAGACCATCGAACTGATTGGTCAGGTTGCGGCTGACTTCCTGAAGCGCTCAATTCAAACTGATGAAGCCAGTGAGGGTGTCGCCCGCTTTCTGCTCAATCGCCTTACAGCTCAACAGGTTGCAGCCATCTGCCAGACTATTCTCCAAGACTCCGAACTTTCCCCTCTAATCAAAATTCAAGTGCCCCGCGCTTTGGTGGGCAGCTATAACCTGCCCGACGAAATTCTTACGGATGAACGTACCGTTCACTTACGACACTCAGCTTGCGATCGCCCTGCACTTCTGCTTGCTAACATCAGCGATGACCAAGCTCAGTCTCTTAATGACATTACCTCGGTTGGTGCTCAGGAACTGAAGGGGCAGATTGAGTGCTGGATTAACCTGGCTGCAAAAGACCTGGCAATTCCGACTGAGCAGATTGACTACTGGCGCAAAGCCCTGAATGGTTTGCAGAAAGTTGGGACACCCAGCTTAGAAAACTTTGCTGAATACATTGTCCAAACGCGATCACGTATTCGTGAAGAAAGCCTTCCGGTCGTCGATGCTCTCGGATGGGCACTGCCTGCTTTGAGGCTTCCCCGTGACTCTGGCTACTTTCGCGCCATCCCTGAAACCCAATGGGGGCAGACTCAACGCTGGGAAAAGCTCTTTCAGCAAGCCTTTACTAAGCGTGCTTGCCTCCTGCTAAAGCAAACACCTAGCCGTAAACCAATCGATGAGCAGGATTTACAGACTGCTTTCGATAAGGTGAAAGAAGGTATCCCTGCTGTCGCCCATCCCACCATTCATTCTTTTATTGCTAGTGCCGCAGGCTGGACTCCTCAAACTGAAGTGCTTGCTCAGTTTGAATGGGAGTCCGATAACATCAATACCCTGTTTTCTGGTTTGCAGGCACAAAAAACAGATATTGCTTCCCTTACCCTGGATTTTTTTAATGATGAGTACCCAGATACTCTAACCGAATCGGAGTCTCAGTACATTAATGCCTTGAAAAAACGCAAAAAGAGCGAGGCGCTAGACGAAGACCGAGAATTTTACGATACCCACCGCCACGAACTTGAAGTTGATCGTAAACTCAAAGCCAAGTGGGATAAATTCGTCTATGGGCAGCCCGTTGAATGCACAGATTTTCTGATTGGCTTGCTGCAAGCCTTCGAGCGGCTTTTCGATCAGGCGGAGACTGTCGCTAGTGTTAAGTCGCTCAAAATTTCGACGCAGAAGGGTCCCGCCAAAAGCAAATGGCTAGAGATAAATGCTGATGTCGGTCGATATTTCTGTACTCGCTACCGAGGCATTGAACAACTGACAGCTCCTCACATTGAATGGGAAACGCATTGGCTGTTTAAGTACGAAACGTTACTGGAAGAGGCTCAGAAAAAGCAGAAAGCAAAATATCGCGAGAATACTTCTACAGCAAAAGCTGCGACCGAAATCAGATTCTACGTGGAGATGCGGGATAACGCTCAGGCTTTGATCGCAAAGACTCAACTGGTTTGGCGCTGTAATGCGAATGCCATTGGTATGGAGTTGGGTAGCGACTTTGCACGTCTGCTTAAAGATTCCCCCTTCCAACTTTCTCAAGTGTCGCGGGAGTTAGTCAGTAAAAAAGGGCGATTACAGGGCATTGCCCTATCTGATGTTGGCACTTTGATGGCAGCATACCGCCAAGATCGGGGTTCCCTTGTGAGTAAGTACGATCGCAAAAGCGACCTCGATAAAACTTTCCCCACAGAACTCAAACAAGCTGTTACAGAGGGTCGCCTCTCAAAAGAAGCGGCTGAAGCGATCACGACTGCTTGGAAAACTTTCACAGAGCGCTACAAAGCCGCAATCACTAGCTTTACCAGTGTGGCAGAACAGGGCATCGCTGATCCGGAACTTTTGTATCAGTGCGAAGCCTACGAGACCTTACTCAAGACCGTCTTAACTCACGTCAAAGGCGACCTTAATCGCATCAAGTTCTATCAGCCCCTCTTGCGCCTGGGATGTATCCGAGTTGAGCGTGGCAATCCGGCTGCGATCATTGCTCCTTGGCATCCACTCCGGTTAGCATCTCTGGCAGTCAAAGCCCGTCAATTGGCAGGCTTGCTGCGGTACATCATTGCCACTCCAGAAGTAAATTTCGGGGATTCTCGCTTATTCTTTGCAGATTTACGCAACGAACTCGACCATCCTTACTATCCCGAAGTTTGCGTTGGCTATCAGGGACAGCAACCCGAACTTTTATCCGTATCGGATACTGTCAACGACTACAGTCTGATGGAACGTCCAGTGCGGGATGAAAGCGATCGCACAACTAACGAAAACCCTGCCGAAGCGGCTGATCGTCTGCTGGGGATCATTCGCCGCTATGTGGAATTGTTGCCACACGAAAAGACCAATCTGAGCGTGGTGCTCTATCAAACCGACTCGATCACACTTCCCCAGGCGATCGTTACCAAGTTGAGCGAAGAACTGCAAGATGATCGGGAAGAAGTGCGCTGTCAGGTTATTTTGCGCCACAGAAATGGGCAAAAACTCGCCCAACTGTATGAGCAGATGTTGGAAAGTTCCGATGCTGATCCAGATGCCTTTATTGCCAGTGAAGTCTCTCAAGACTTTATGGCGAGACTGCGGCTTTCAGTGATGTCCAACGATATCCCTGCCACAAACCCCAGAGAAGGAAAATTTGCCGATATTGTCTTTTTGCAAGATGCCATCTCGCGGCAAGCAAAAGTGGTCTGGCAACCATCTCCTTTCGGCAACGCCACGCCTGACATTTTGACCCATTCACCTGCGCGTTGGGCACGTAAACGCCCGTCTGCGAAAGATGAACTTAAATCTACGGTTTACCTCACCTGCCCAATGCAGCCTACAGTCGGACAAGCCCACCTTGACATGGTTTACAGCCTTGCTACAGGCGAAGATTGCGCTTCCGACCAACACTTCCTACCTGCTCGTCAAATCTCCTTTCAAGACGAAACCACGAGAACGACGTTTGATGAGAGCCATCGACTAGGAGAGTGGGTGGTTAATTACGATGATTTGCTGGAGCGGCGGCAACTTGTTAACCAGGGTGTGAAAGTCATTCGCTACCAGCAGAACCGTACTGACGAACGTAATTTCTTAGTGTCTTCTGATGCGTCGTTGAATGTGCTTAAAGTCCTGGTGAGAAAGCGCTTAGAAGCTCTTAATCTGGGACTGGAGGATCAGAACGAGCGCATCAACAAACTTGTAGAACGCTTAATCAACGACGCTAATGCGGTTTCTGGGGATATCGTCCTGCGAGCCGCTAAATGCGGCAGATTTGCCAGCGAACTGATGGGCGTTGTCCTCAGCAAGGCGCTGATTACGTCAGAAATGGGGGCAAAAAAACCTATTGGCTGGTACTTTCTTGATGACTATGCTTCGTGGCTAGGACAGAAGGAAGGTCAGATTGCCGACATCATGGCAATTTCACCGCAATATGTTAACGATGAACCTATCCTCAAGGTCATCGTTTCAGAGGCGAAGTACGTTGATCTCGCTGGATTAGCTGATGCGCGCAAGACCTCTCAAAATCAACTCCGGCAAACAGTTGACCGTATTGCCGATGCCCTCTTTATTAGTCCGGGTCGTCTTGACCGTGACCTCTGGCTTTCTCGTCTTAGCGATCTTTTACTCGATGGCATTGAATTCAGTGCTGACAACAAGCTGAATATCGAGCAATGGCGGGAGCAAATTCGCTCAGGCAAACTTCGCATTGATTTGTCTGGCTATTCCCATGTCTTTGTGACGGGCAGTAATGACAGCGAGATGGAAGGGGAGCGATCGCCCATTCCTAAAGTTGAGCGCTGCTTCCAAGAAGTTTTTGATCGAGAATCGGTACGTAACCTTGTCAAGGCTTATGAATCGGGACAATCGCTGCTTCCAATGCGTGAGCAAATCGGCGATGACAAGCCTTGGCTTGAAACTCAAGCCTTGCAGCCTGCGGATCGAGTCACATGGGTGCTAGAGATCGGGAAAGTAGAGGCAAAAACTGTCCTTCCAGCAACCCCGATGCCAGAAGATCAGCTAGAACGCCCCGATCGCCCATTACAACTAACCATTCCTGATCAGCTAGCTGAGCCAATTGCACCTGAAAGTGTTGTGTCTTCGGTTGCACCAACCGTCGAGGATCTTGATACTTGGGCAAGTCCAGCGCTTGTCTCATGGTGGCAGCAAGGGCAAGCGCAGAACAGTCAGGGTGATGCAGCGGCAGAAAAATGGTTAGAAGAAGCGGCTGGAAAACTGCGGACAGCATTACTGGGATACAACCTTCAAGCTAAGGTTGAGGGTATGCGCTTAACTCCGAACGCGGCAATTGTCCGATTCAAAGGCTCTGATAAACTGAAGCTAGACGATATTGAGAAAAAACGATCGCAACTCCTGACTACTCATTCCTTAAACGTAATCAGCCTTTATGGGCAGCCTGGTGAAATCGTTGTCTCAGTTGCCCGCCCTCAGCGCCAAACGATTTCCCTACGTGAAGTATGGGCAAAACGTAAAATCAATCGATCGCCTTCTGGCGTTAACCTTAGTTTCGTTGTCGGGGTCAAAGAAATCGATGGTGAACTGCTTTATCTCAATCTAGGCAGCAGTTTCGAGAATTTAGAACAGCATGCTCCTCACACGCTGATTGCTGGAGCGACAGGTAGCGGTAAGTCCGTTCTACTGCAAAACCTCCTTCTCGATATTTGTGCTACTAACTCTCCCAAGCTGGCAAGCATCTATTTAATCGATCCCAAAATGGGCGTTGATTACGCCAACATCAGTGACCTACCCCATCTCAAAGAAGGCATCATTATTGATCAAGATCGCGCGATCGAGGTTTTGGAGTTTCTCGTTGAGGAGATGGACAACCGATACCGGAAGTTTCTGCCTCAGAAAGCCAAGTCTTTGCAGGACTACAACTGTAAGGTGCCTGAGCAGGACAGGCTTCCAGTACTATGGCTAGTGCACGATGAGTTTGCTGAATGGATGCTAATCGATGAATACAAAGCGGCTGTCTCCTCTGCCGTGCAGCGCTTAGGTGTGAAGGCAAGAGCAGCGGGTATTTACCTTATCTTTGCAGCACAGCGTCCTGATGCCAACGTCCTTCCAGTACAGCTTAGGGATAATTTAGGCAATCGCCTGATCCTCAGAGTCGAAAGCGTTGGCACCTCAGAAATCTCTCTTGGTCAGAAAGGGGCTGAGAACTTATTGGGAAAGGGACATCTAGCAGCAAGGCTAACTAATGAGTCAGGCATCATATACACGCAAGTTCCATTTTTGCAGGATGAGGATTTTCCTTTACTAGTAGAGTCAATTAAAGCTAATTTCAAATAAAAACTACTAAATCAATTCTGATTACTACTGCTTATGTGAGGGCAAATACCATGGTTCTTTGGACTAGCACACAACTGTCTATTGGTGATATTCGTGATTTCACCAATTCTCATCGCCTTGAGTTACGACCCGATTTTCAACGGCAGGAAGTATGGGCTGAAGCAGCAAAAATAATGCTTATCGATTCAATTCTCAAAAATATACCAATGCCGAAATTCTATTTGCTTAGGGATATTCGAGGAGAAGCTACGTTCCGCGCAGTAATTGACGGTCAGCAAAGGCTTAGAGCAATTCTTGGTTTTATGAACAATGAGTTTGCACTCAAAGCACCTCCGTGCGAAGAACACCTCTATAACAAGTATTTTAGAGATCTGGAACAGGCAGATCGAGATAGATTTATCAATTATCAAATTGATACGTATGAAGTTACAAATGTCACAGATGCTGAAGTGCGGCAGATGTACTCTCGCGTCAATAAATATGTGAAGGCACTTAATAAACAAGAATTAAGGCGGGCTGATTTTCCTGGAGACTTTCTTAATAGGGCAGAAGAGTTAGCCCTTCTAGATACTTTTGATGATTTCAAAATATTTACTCCTGCAAATCGCCGTCGAATGGCTGATGTTGAGTTTGTATCTGAACTTCTTGCACTAATAATTCGAGAAACTCCATTGGATAAGAAGGAGCAATTAGATTCAGTTTATGAAGATCATATGGAATGGGCAGAGCCTCAACGTGATGAAACTATAAATTGCTTCAAAGAGATACTTAATGATTGTCAACTTATATTTAGTGCCGACGCGTTAGAGACTCTTAGTGCCACTAGATTCCGTCAAAAAGCTGATTTTTATTCACTATTTGGAGCTATTCGCAATCTTCGTCACAGAGGTGGAAATTTAGTCGATCGTGACTTACAACATCTTCGTAGTGATCTATCTCTTCTGAACTATCATATTGAACCTTCATCTTATATAAATGTTTTAAAGGAGTACGCAATTCGTTGCGTATCAGATGCTAATTCTGCATCAAGTCGCCGTTGGAGAATCAATTTGCTAGAAAGCATTCTTCAAGGTACTTACTTAAGGGAAACATCAGGAGACACTGCGTATTTTTTCTCTGAAATTCTCTACGAAGCTATTAATGGTAGTGGTTTCTGTCCTTCAGGAACTGAGACTTGCTTACTATCTGATATAGAGTTTCAACCAACAAGAGAAAACTCTGTTTTAGCATGGCATAGGGAAAGTAACGTTTTTCAAATGAACAATGCTGGGTTTATCAAAAGGGAGGCTTTAGAAGAATTGGATTACAGCAGTTGGCTGATCATAGATCCATTATCTCAACAGTCAAATATTGGAGTAGCTCAGTTGGAGATCAATCTATGACTAGCATTCCGTTTAATAGACAGACGTATATCTTGCCTGACGAAGTTATAGGTATTGACAATTCTAGATATAGAATTTTGGAGATGTTAGGTAGAGGGGGAAATGGCTCTGTATTTGAGTGTGAGAATGCTGCTACTGGCGAAACATTTGCACTAAAAGTTCTTCTTAACTTAAAGACTCCTAGAGCTGAGAGATTTGAAAGAGAGATCCAAATAATTGGTCGTTTGAGCCATGAGCATATTGTTACTTACATAACTCATGGTAAAATGTCAATCACTTATAACTCGAGTCGTGAAGCACGCTCTAGAAATACAAATTGTTCAAGACAATTTGATGCTTCTTTCATAATTATGCGTAAAGCTGACTCAAACTTAAGAGAGTTTCTTACGAAGAGTTCTTCCTCCTTACGATTTGAGGATTATTACGGACAGTTTATTGGTCTTACTAAAGCACTTGAAAAGCTTCATGCTGTTGCTATGCATCGTGACATTAAGCCAGACAATATACTAATCAGTGCCGATGTATGGCAGATTTCTGACTTTGGATTGTGTGCACTAATAGAGAACACTGAAGAACAACAACTTACTAGAGCCGAAGAAGCTGTAGGACCAAGATATTGGATGTCGCCCGAAGCTGTTTCAAAAGCAATGGGACTTGGAGATGTGATTAATTGTTGTTCTGATCTCTTTCAACTTGCTTCAGTATTCTGGTTCGTTGTAACACGACGACCACCAATCGGTGTCCTAACAATGAACGATTGGTTAGATCTAGAGGGCAAGTCGTTAAGCCCACCATCTCTAGGTCAGCTTCTCTTAGACACTCTTCAACATAATCCATCGCGTAGACCTAAATCTACTACTGAATTTCTTCAAAAGTTAGAAGAAGTAAAGTTCAGTTAATGTATTAGCTTGTAGACGAATTTACAGTGTTTAAGCGATGGCTGGCTCCTTCAATTCAAAATCTATGTACTTGGATTATCACGCGACTACGCCCACAGATCCACGAGTCGCTAACCTGATGTTGCATTACATGACAGAGGAGTTTGGGAATGCCAGCAGCACAGATCACGAGTGGGGCGATCGCGCTGAAGATGCGGTCAAACAGGCTGCTAAACACTTCGCTGCTTTGATTGGAGCCTCATCGAGAGAAATCATTTGGACTTCTGGCGCGACTGAAAGCATCAATCTGGCAATTCAAGGCAGTCTTCCCTCCAACCCTGAAAAGCCGCGCAGAATCGCGCTGTTACCGCTTGAACACAAAGCTGTTCTTGACACCTGCCAAGCACTTGAAAAGCGAGGTTGGGCAGAACTGATCTACCTTCAAGTCGATTCCAAAGGCAGACTCGACCTTGAGCATTTAGAGCAGGTCTGTATGGAGGGGCTGTCCCTTCTCTGCGTCATGGCTGCCAACAATGAGATTGGCAATATCTACCCGATCCAAAAGATCGGGCAGATTGCTCAGCGATATGGCATTCCTTTCCTCTGTGATGGCTCTCAGGCAGTGGGCAAAATTCCAGTCCAGTTTGAGGAGTGGGGCATTACTTATCTAGCTATTTCCGCCCATAAGCTCTACGGACCTAAAGGGGTTGGAGCCTTAGTCGTTCGTAGGGGCTATCATCTCGAACCTTTGCTGTTTGGAGGCGGACATCAGAAAGGAATGCGATCAGGCACCCTCAACGTTCCAGGCATTGTGGGATTAGGAGAGGCTTGTCGGTTGCGATCGCTTGAGATGGAGGAGGATGAGCGGGCGATCGCTGCCAAACGTGACAAGCTTCAAAATTTACTTCTGGAAAAAATTCCTGGCTTGGTAATCAATGGAGATGTAGAGTATCGTCTAGCAGGCAATTTACACATTTCAGTTCCTGGTATTCCTAATAGTGCCATTATTGCTAGGGTTCGCCATCAACTGGCTATCTCAACTGGTTCAGCCTGTTCATCTGGGGTTGAGGCTCCATCCCATGTCTTGCAAGCTCTCAATTTATCTAAAGACATAATTGATGGGGCAGTGCGTATTGGTATTGGAAAATTTACAACTTATGAAGAGATAGAGCGTGCTGCGGTTATTATTTCTGATATTATGCAACAAGTTTGTCAACTTCTTTTTGCTACCTCCTAGATTGGTTTTGAAAGGTAAAATCATAATTACATATTTAATTCGAGTGTTTTGCTTAAACATAATAAACTGATCGCCACTAAGCTCAATGAAGTTAAACTAACTTAAAGCAATTTAACCTTTATGAATAAAGAGATCGAAGCTAAATTCAAGATTGATGATGTCGATAACATTAGAAGTCGTATTTTAGACTTGGGTGCTAAATTTATCAGCACCAAAGAACAGAAGGACATTTATTTTATTAACTGTGAAAACCAAAATCTGAGACAGGACTTTTATTTAAGAGTTCGACAAATGGATGGTAAATTTTATACTGCTTTACATCGTAAGTTAGATAGCTACGAATGGATAGAAATTGAGGTTGAAGTCAGCGATGGTGAAGACATGAAGAACGTTTATTTCAATTTGGGTTTTGAAATAGATGTGGAAGTTAAAAAAACTCGAGAAGTATACAAGCTATTAAATGCTGAAATAGTGCTTGATTGTGTAGTGGGACTAGGTTTCTTTCTCGAAGTGGAAGCTGCTTCTAAAGAAGCGCTGTTGAAGTATTGCAATGACTTAGGATTTTCATGTGGAGAAACTGATCAGTTAGAAGGAAAATCTTATGCCGATTTAGTCAAAGAAGCTAAAGATAATAATAAATTAACTGGAAATCGTTAGAACATCAGCTTTACAGATAGGCATTTGTAATTCAATAATCTTTTTTCAAATTGCAAGCTTTTCACCACTAAAAACTTTTTTAATCATTACAGCATTTATAGGAAATACTAAATTTTGCTGAATTAATTCTATAGCCTCTCTCTCATTTACCCAACGATGATCAGCAGCTTCTGCTGTATCGCATAGGCTTCCTGAAGCTATAACATTTAAAGCAATTCCAACAAGTCCATGTTCTATGTCAACAACACATATTATTGGTATTAAAGATTCAACATTTGACTTTACGAGAAAATCAATATGATAGTTATGGTTTTGCTTGACCTCTAGCAAACTAAGACCTGTCTCCTCTTTCAACTCTCGACTAGCAGCGTCTAAAATAGATTCTCCCTGTTGGATGGCACCCTGCGGAAGCTCCCAGAAACCAAAGTAATTTCTTTTTTTAAGCCTTTTTTGCAGTAATATCACTCTCATACCTTCACTGTTTGTAGACTCAACGAGAAGGCAAACTGCTAATCTAGGGTACTTGATATCCATATGCTTACCTCACTGAATGCATGTAGTAACACGAAAGGTTCATCTATCTTTAAGAGATCTTTTGTCAACAATTTATACTATATCTATTTAGGAAGCCGCGTCATAAGCCGATTTGCTAGATCTTGTAATCCAAAAGATACTTCTTCTAAAAATGGATAAATCATCCAATCGTCTTCTAATGACTGCTTCTCTACGAGGAAAAAAGGAAAAATTGGTTTTTGCTTTGCAATTGCATAACCTAGTTCAGCAGCACAATCTTTTCCAAAGTAATCTGCATATAAGATGATTGCCGAACTACAATCAATCATGCTGTAGCAAAGAGAAGCTACTGTTCTTGGAATATTTTCTTTTGGACAATCAGGAATTATTTCACATGGATTAAGAACATTAAAATTATAAATTTGCAATTCTTTAGCTATTGAGAAAGAATTTTGACAATGGCGAATTGCTGTACTTAAGTAAACCTTAGTCACAATGTCTCCCATTTCCTCTTAAGTAGATCTTTTCAGTTAAATAATTCTTAATTACGATAGAACAATCGATAATTGCATGACCGGATTTGAGGTTAGGAGTAATTTGCAAGAAGATATTCAGCCACTTTTCGTAAGGCTTTAATCCTGTAGGAATGTATTTGTCGATGATCTAATGCCATCTCTGCCAAAGTTAATTCTTCACCATCTGGGATAAAGAGCGATTCAAACAAGAAACCTTTTTTTATTTCTCCACGTATGGATGAAGAAATAGCGCCAGTTGATAAACCTTCTACTACAAACCTTCTGTCTTGATATGATAAGCAAACTAAAGCTTTGAAATAAGCACTTCTATCAAATTCACAAGGTAAAAGACGTAAAACTCCTTCATTGCTTATAGTTTCATAAATGAATTTAGTCATTACCCCTGGGAAATTGCTATAGCTTTTGAGATAAAGCCCACTATCATCAACGATAAATGGTTGGGAAATTGAATCTTTGATTTGATCAACCTTACTCTGTAGTATCGCTTCTTGAGATGTTGATTGTATTTCAATAAAGTCGTAATAATGAGAAGTAACATTAATTCCTAGAGGATTAAACACTAGCTCTGCTTCTTTTATCTTTGCTGGATTAGTTGTAAAAAATACAATCTCGTTAATCGACATGATTTTTCTCGGTTATTTTTACAAAAAAGTGGTCAATGCTTGAAGGGAAAACACCTCTAAAGGTTTTCTAATCGCAAAAAGTGCAGATTACGTAATCCATCTCCAACCAAAACTCGAGATTGCTTTCGATCAAAAGCACAACACATAAGCGCTCCATCGCTATACCATGCTGTGATAGGCTTTCCATGCTCTAGATCCCACACCCAAAGTGTACAGTCGTCTCCTACACTTACTCCTAATTTTCCTGTTTCGTTCAAGGTGCAATGACGTACATAAGCAGTATGCTTCTTTAAGACATGCTGGATTTCTCTTGCTTCTATGTCCCATAAGAGAACTGTGCCATCAATAGATGCACTCAATGCAATTTTGCCATTAGCGCTCAATGCACAGCTTCGAACATAGTCTGAATGACCAACTAGCTCACATAGCGTCTCTCCACTGCTTGTATGCCACAAACGTAAAGTTTTGTCATCAGAAGCACTCAAGACAAACTCACCATTTTCTGTAATAGCTAAGCCGCTAACACGATTAGTATGCCCCTTAAATACACGGATAGTCTTCCCATCATGAATACTCCAAAGCCTTAAAGTACTATCCCAAGATGCACTGAGTGCAAACTGACCATCAGGTGTAAAAGCACAATCTCGTACTGGACCTGTATGACCCTCTAAAATTCTCAACGTCTTTCCTGTATTGACATCCCATAAGCGTAAAGAGTGATCTTCAGATGTACTAAGAATTTGTTGTCCATCCGGGCTAAATGAACATCCTCGTACATAATCAGTATGTCCGTTTAAAGTATGTAGAACTTTTCTTTGTCCCACACTCCAAACATTGATTGTGTGATCCTCGTAAGCACTTAGAGCTAAATGACCGTTCGAATTAAATGCACAAGCACTTACTCGACCGCTATAGCCTTCAAATTTCTGTAAAATTTCGCCAGTGCTAATTCTCCATAATCGTAATGTACTATCCCAAGATGCGCTGAGAGCTAATTCTCCATCAAAGCTAGTTACGCAGTGGTTAATTCCAGCTTTATGGTCTAAAAATGTACGTAACAGCTTCTTAGCTTCAATATCCCATAACTTGAGTGTACGATCCCAAGAGGCACATACTATGGTTCTTCCATCCTGATTAAATGCTACGCTTAGGACTCCACTTGTATGAGTCTGAAAACATCTAATCTCCTCTCCAGTACTTATATCCCAGACTCTAACGCTTCCACAGTACCCCCCAGACACTAGAAGCGATCTACTAGGATTGAAAGACACGCTAGTCACTTCTCCTATATGCCCCTTCAGTACATGAATGGCACTTCCATTAGTGACTTCCCAAACTCTAACAGTCTTATCTGCAGAAGCACTAAATGCAAATCTACAATCTGGGTCTAGAGTACACCCTCTAACTACATCTTCATGGCCCTTGAAAATTACTAAAGTTTTACCAGTTTTTATATCCCAAAGTCTTAAAGTACAGTCACTAGATGCACTTAAAGCAAATAGTCCATCTGAACTAAATGTACAGCTATTGACTGCATCACCATGTCCTTCTAAAACTTGTACTGTCTGACCGGTATCCATTCTCCACACACGCAAAGTACCATCAGAAGATGCACTGAGTATATATTTACCATCAGAACTAAAAGAACAACAGTTAACTACTGCTTTATGTCCAATAAGAGACCTTATAGTTTTTCCTGTATTTACATCCCATACTCGCAATGTGCTATCAATAGAAGCACTAAGAACGTATCGCTTATCTAAGCTAAGAGCGCAACCTTTTATTCCTCCAACATGCCCAGATAATTTTTCTAAAGATGTGCCTCCTGGAGGGGTGAGAGTCTGTGATTCCATTCTCAAAAAGGCACTAGAATTTATTGGAATACTATGGAGGCAACCTATATCTCCCAATCTTCCATATAGTTGATTATATAGTTGACTCGGATCACGATCTAGAACATGCGCTCCCATCCTTAATGCATCCGCAATACTATTTAGAGGGTTCAAATCTCCTAGTTCAAAATCTACTAATAAGGTTGCCGTTCCTAATAATTTTATTTTTGTTTCTAAATAATTAAAATTAGTTAGTAGCGAAAATAATTGATCAGGTTTATCTGATAACGCTAAGTGATATGCTAAACGCCTCCAGCCATACGGTTCTTTGGATGTAAACAAATTTGTCCAGCTAGGAGAGTGCCCATATGTTTTTATTAGAACAGAATGAATTTGGCGCTTCTTCTCCAAACTTACTGCTGATTGCAAATAGTCAAACTGAAGATCATGTAAAACATTGCCTACTTGTAGTAAGCCTTTATCACGGAATTCAGCTAATAATTTTCGAGTATGACGAGGTTGAAGACTACCAGTTTGTTGCCACAACCTTCCTACTGAGACTTCATCCAGTACTTCATCTTCTGGAAATACTACTAGTTCAAAATAGCGTTCTTGTTGATCTAAGGGTAAATAGTTGACGCTAGCTGAGATAACCGACATGAGGCTGGTTTGCCCATAAGACACATAGTTCATGTCACCTTGATCTAAAGCTGAGACAATGTCGAGCCAAGAAATACCACTTGCTAACATAGAGCCTACAATCTTTAATGCTAGTGGTAAGTAACCTAGTCTTTCAGCTATTACGTCTAGCAAATCTTGGTCAAACACTTTGTAATTACTAGCCAAGGTTAATAAATGACGACTCTCTATAATACTCATTGGCGTTAATGGGACTAAAACTGCCCCATCCACTTGTGTTGCATCCCTTGTTGTAATGAGAGTTTTACATCTAGAACCTTCTACTTGAAAAAGCTTTAAATCCCTAAAATCCCAAACGTCATCCAATACTAAAAGCATTGCTTTATCATTCAATAATCGTCTTAGTTCAACTTTGCTGCTTTCAAGACTTGAAGCAGCAGAAATATCTCCACCAAGTTTTTTTATCCAAGCACGTTGGTGGATAATAGGTTCGGATTCTTGTCCAAGTGTTGCCCAAAGAATACCATCAGGAAAAGCTTGAATAATGTCAGTATCTTCACATATCGCACGAGCTAATACTGTTTTTCCAATTCCTCCTTGACCATGCAGAGCCATAGAACCAATAAGTCCTATTAATTTATTTTTACTAAGTAGTTCTTGCTTTAAAAGAGCCATTGCCTCTATGCGTTCCACATACTTGTTAGGTAGGTTATCAGGTAGAAAAAAAGTAGGATTTTCCTCTAGCAAACCTTCAGTTACCATTCCTACTTCGCTCGCATTTTGGGCAGATTGTAGCGAAACTTGATAGTTTGTTTGCTTAGAGGTGGTGTGGATAAGCCCTCTATCAGATGGCTTAAGCTTTGCTAATACCTCAAAAGCGAAAGCACTAGCATGACGTGCAGCAATCTCCTGATAGCCTTGGTTGTCTGCCTCAGTTTTGTTATAAATCAAGTCTGAAATGCCTCGAACGACCAGTGCAGACACCTGCTGATTGGCACGAGCCGCATCAAGGAACCCAAATCCTTCCATCTCAACCGCGATCGCATCTCCATAGTTTGATCGCAAAAACTTAAAAACCTCCGATTCGGTTGAAGCAACTACCTTTTCACCAGCTGCGATCGGGGCAACATAAACCTTGGGAGGAGAGGAAGGTAGTGCTGATAATCTCTGTAACCAATCCGTTTTTTTAGCTTCGGCTCTGGCTCGTTGTTCTAAGCCGTAGGCACTTAACCCCACTTCCGGTCTGGGTCTGAATGTTTCCCCTGCCTTGCCAGACTCGTATCCGTAAACTTTTGTTGAGGCGACGACATCACCCAGTGCCACATCTTTGATCCCTCCAGCTACCCCAACGAAGAGGATAACATCGGGATCGAAGTAGGCGATCGCCCTCTCCGCCTCTAACGCCGCGCTAGGATTACCTGCGCCAATCTCAACAAGTCCAACTTCCCAAGTTTGTGATCCAGCAGCAAACTGCCCCCGCTCGTAGACTGTCCCCTGAGGATGCGTTTCATCCTGGGGATTTGTAAGATGGGTGTGGACAGCGAGATATTCAACGGGCAGAGCAGTCAGTATCACTGCACGAGGCATGTGCTAATCCTTCAAGTAACCTAAATATCCACTATTTTGGCTAGTCCAACTCAAATTGCCTATAGTTTAGAGAATTTCTTTGGTTTGCTGAGGGATGGCTCCCCATCAGCCACAATAGAGGCAGCATTTGAGGAGCTGGGGATTGCCATGAGTGACAAGGATCAAATTCTTGAAATTTTCTTTAAGGAATATGACAAGCTGAAGTCTGAGCAGGCTCAGCGGATTGGTTTCCGGGATAATCTGCTGTACGTGACACTGGGCTTATTTGCCACCATCATCTCGTTTGCGGTTTCCAATGCATCCAATTACTATGCCTTGCTGGTGGTTCCCTGGGTTTGCCTAATTCTGGGTTGGACTTATGTGGTCAACGATGAGAAGATTTCGGCGATCGGCAAGTACATTCGCTACAAACTGGTTGACAAGGTAAAGGAGCATACGGGCTACGACGATCTAGAAACCCTGTTTGGCTGGGAGATTGCCCATCGGGACGACAAGCACCGCAAGCGCCGTAAGATTCAGCAGTTGATTGTGGATGAAATCACGTTTGTTGTTTCGGGGTTGATTGCTCTGGGGGCATTTTGGTTCCTAGTTCCCAAGCCGCCGATTGGAGTGACGATTCTATCCTGGATAGAGCTTGTGCTGCTGATTGCGCTGGGAGTTGAGACGTTTATTTATGCGGATCTGGGAAAAGGGCGTTGATGTTTATCAGGTGTACTATTTAGCAACGTATGGAAGCTCTTTAATGGCAGAGGTAGAATGAGATTCAGAGCTTGGAGAGTGCATCAAAATGGAGATTACGGAGATATATTTGCACCAGAAGAGTAGGCAATTAGCTTCTACTACTACTTGTAGAGCATTTCTATTTTCCCATCTGGCTCTGTGACTTATTTTGAACTTGCGTCCAAAATACCTGAATTGATGATATGGCTGAGGTCTTTTGATTCAAGTTTGCCTGCTTATCTGATGCAGATTGCTTTTGTGATCGCTCCATCATCCGTTCCAACTCCCTTGCCTGTTCTGCTTTCAATGGCATGGCAATTTCTCCTGTTTGCAAGTTGAAGCGGCAGATGGTTTGTTTACTCGTCTCCCACCTGTGCCCGAATCAGGCAGTCGCCATTGTCACGCACAAAAGCATCCCATTCACCAACACTGATTTTCCAGGGTTTGCCAGAGTTCAACTCATTTGGGAAACTAATTTTGTCAGCTTCATAGGCAGCATGAACCCCTTGAACCAGCTTGTCGATTAGCGGCACTGTTGGCGGTGCAATGGGATGGTCTGATGCTGGAATATTTATGGCAAGTGGGGAAACGATGCGATCGCCGTTGTGCCACAAACTAGCAACCTTTTCGACGCTGCCCTTGACCTTTACAGCCAACAACCCGATCAAGCTTGGAGCCATACCGATTATGCTTCCTTCTGTATCATGCACCAACAAAGCATTCAGGAGGCGCTTGCCTATGATATGAAATCGGGTTGATAACTTACTGCAAAGATGGGTTAAAACCCTTGCAGAGAAGTGATAAATCGATAACTAGTTAGCCGGATTTCATATGACCACCATTTTGAACAAGCCGGGTTTGTTGCTCTACTCCGTTAGCGCCCCAGCATCCAACAAAAAAGATAGAGGTTGGCTCATACTGGGAGCAAAGCCGAGAATTCCTCGATCTCGATGTTCATAAAGCAAATCACCGTCGCCATCAAACAGAAACGTTGCACCCCGCTGAGTCAAATGAGTTGCATCCGGCACGTAGGTTTTCCCATGTCCCAACACCTCTGCCATGTTCCGCAAACGCAGGGTTGCCAGTTCAAACGGACGCTGAAATCCCTTACCCCCAGCCAGGTTAAAGAATGAACCTTTGAAGGCAGGTAAAGGAGTTGCTTTCACCACCTCATCCTCAGCAATGAGTTGGGGAGCCTGGCGATCGCCCTTATAGCCGCGAAACACTTCTGCCAGGGTGCCCGGACTGCCGATCCCAGCACACATCAACATCAGATTCAACCAGGCGTTTTGCCCTGGAGATAGCAGAGGCACTTTAAGCGATAGACCTGGATAAAGACCCAGTTGCCGATGGAGTTCTGCGGTTGGATCGACGAATAACCAGCCAGAAATTCCTTCCGCCATGGCGATCGCCCGAGAAATCAAAGGGACCATTCAACAAGAAACCGGACTGACCGCCTCCGCCGGAGTGTCTATCAATAAGTTTCTGGCAAAGGTTGCCTCTGGGCTAGATAAACCGGATGGGCTATACCTGATTGCCCCCGAAACGGCAGCAGCCTTTGTGGCTAACCTGCCCATTGAAAAGTTCTACGGAGTGGGTGCCGCTACGGCACAAAAGATGCAAAACCTGGGAATTCAGACGGGAGCAGACTTGAAGCAATGGGCAGAGGCAGATTTGGTGACTCACTTTGGCAAAGCAGGTCGGTATTACTATCGAGTCGCGAGAGGCGTAGATGATCGCCCAGTCAACCCTAACCGAGTTCGCAAGTCGATTGGGGCAGAGCAGTCGTTTGCCACCGACTTGGAGACCATTGAACCGATGGTCGCTGCTTTGGAAAAGCTGGCAGCAGAAGTGGTAACTCGCATGGAAAAACACCAGCGGTATGGCTACACGTTGACTTTGAAGATTAAATACGCTGACTATCAGCAGATTACTCGTGCTCAAACCATGGATGTGCTGTTCAAGGATCAGCAGATGATTTGCAATTGGGCGATCGCGCTGTTGGAGGAACACTTGGATCGATCTCGTAGAGTTCGATTACTAGGACTCACTATTTCCAACCTGGCAGAGCCAATCCTTGCTCCACCACTTCAGCAACTCTGTTTAGAGCTACCCCCTTTTTTTCGGTGATGTTGAGTTGTTAGACTATGGAATGCGGCTGAATCCATTCATCCCAGAAGCCAGAGGTGGACATCGCAGAGACACGCCTGATGTGCTATTCCAATCGGATCGCACCGTTCAAAAACTGACTTGATTGCATCTCGGCTTACTATCACGTTTAACCGGGTTGATCGTCAGTATGTGCATTGGTCACGACTTCAGCAATTTGCTGCCGGATGGCTTCGCATTGGGCTGCAAAGTGTTCGTCGGTGTACCGCGCAATCGCAGTTTGAGAGGAGCATAACGCCGCTTCTAATTGTCCTAAATGACGCAGCGCCTCAATTTGGTAGTAGTGAAATCGAGTCAGACTAGAGCGATCGCGTCGTTCGGTCTTGCGAACCTGATTCAGGCATTGCAGCGCCGCTTCAAACCGTCCCAGATGACATAAGGCATAACCGCGATCAGTTAACACATGGGAACTGTCCGGGTTGTATCGCAAGTAGATGCCGAATGAAGCAATCGCGTTCTCATACCGCTCTAGTTGCAACAGGGTATCTCCCCTTTCGTGGGCAAGATCACCGTTGTTAGGGCACAAGCATAAGCCCGATTAAAGCTGTCCAATGCTGACTCAAATTGTTCATGACCAATCGATTCAAAGACGATCACTACAGCAAACCTGGAGGCGTTTCCCTGCCTTTTGCAACCAACCACAAAGGTAGACTTCTCCACTACACCTTACTTTGTGCTCAGGCATTGCACTAACCCGATTATGAATTCAAGAGTGCAGGGCGACTGATGCTTAACCTGTTTCTTGCTAAACCAAACCCAAACCCATCTGTTCCATCCATAAATTGCGAACGAGCAAGCTGATGAGCGCGATCGATGGATTGAATCATCAGTTTAGAGCTGGAACCCTACACTTTGGAGTCACTGTCATTGGGCAACCGTGGAAACTTAAAGCAACCCGTCTTTCAAGTCGTTACACTACCTAGTGGCAGGATATTCTTACGTAAAAAATTAGGGCATAGTGGCTCAATCGTCATACAGGTCAATCAAGCGGTTAGCGATTTGGAGAATAGCATTAATGATATGGGGTGATACTTCTCCCCGTTCCCTTGCTGCAAAAAACTGGTTGAGATAATTCTGAAGACTCTCCAGATCAACCGTCATTTCATCAAGCTCCTGTTGGGAAAAACTAACTGTCCAGTTTGTAGACATAATTCCAATCCTCAAAATTTTGTTAGGGGAAACTCAACGTGTCTCCCAAATGCACAGCCCCTATTTGGAAAAGAAATGAGTATTTTAGCCTTCTTGCATTTGCTACTCAAACTCAACCAGGTATTTCAGGTTGACCTGGGACGTTTGGTAAACCACACACTCATGATTGAGTACCCTGCAAGTTCCAGCATCTACCCAAGTCGAGTCGTGCCCTACTTTTGGAAAAGTTTGGCTGTTCGTTATTGGCTTGAAGATTTTGCCCAACGCCACCTCGCATAGAAACATAAACGTGCGCTGACCGGATGCACCACTCCCATTCCAAAAGTTCGTCGCATAGTTGAGTGATTTGGTGGACTGAAGCGAGAAATATAGCCCATCTCCAAACATGCGCCCTGTCACCTGCGGCGCAGAAGATTTAGGAATCATCAACCCAGACTTGAGAATGCTCAGAAGATTACTGGCACGAGTGCCATGCCATAGGTCAGTCCTGACATTTTGCATTTGAGCCGAAGTCCTTTCAAACGCCGAGCGCATGGAGGGAATCTCAACCTCATACACCCACTTTGGCTTTAATCCTGCCGTACTGTGGTGAACATTCAAAGTAGACTCGTACAACTGCTTGATATAGCGGAAGGTTGCTCGTCCCGCTTCCGTGTTGGCTGGCACTTTGGTTAACTGGCATTCAAACACCTTGCCCACTTCTACTGAACTGGACTGAAGAACCGCTTCCAGCGCATCTAAGATAGCCCATTCCTGCCCCATATCTCGACCCGTTGCTAATAGGGTATGTACTGGTGGAATCTTCATACCAAAGTCACGGGGAACTAATTGGAAATAAGCGCCCACCAAGCTGCCGTGATCGCCCCCACCCTTTGCGATCGCCGTCAGCAATGATCGAGCTTGAGCGATCGCACCCGGAGTCAGCACACCTAAAGGAGTGCGAAACGTTCCACTGCTAGCGCTGTAAGTAATGCTGGTTGCACTACAAATATTGTGAATGTTCACCTGCGCCAGATACTCAATCAAAGCGCGAGTCGTAGGGTCTTCACTTCCTCCAATTTGAGCCGTGGCAACCTCCTTCAAATTTACAGGAGCAGCCGTTACCACTGCACCATCATCCATCGTGGCAGTGTCCCGGTATCCCTTGCGGAGTTTTTCAACCCGTTTCTTTTCCAACTCGCTCAGGGCAGCAGAGGTCGATTTGAACTGCTTGTTGGATTGAGCAAGTTTCGTGCCCTCTCGCACCCGTCCATACTGAGCCTGATAGGTGCCATCATCAAACGCGCGTCCCATCCAGACCTTGTTTGAATTCTCAAGGGCATCAAAATAGTTGAGCTTGTATTCCTTCAATATCGTCGGCATCGTTTTCATTCCATTGCGAAGCGAACCCAACAGCGATGCGGTGAAGCTGCGGGTTGCAGATGACAAAACTGTTTGGAAAAGAAGGGAAGAACTAGGCAATCAATCATAGGATTGCCTAGTGAGAACGAGTTAGAACTCGTCAAGCCAAGCCGTTTCTTGTTGGAACTCTGCCAATTGCTGCTGTAGTTCCTCAAGCTTGCGACGGCAACCAGCAATGTAGGCTTGCAGGTAAGTGGTATAGAGGTGCTTAGGCTTCACTCCGTCATAGCCATCCATTTCACCATCAATGTAAATATCGCGTTCTAGGGAATACTCAGAATTTTGTGTGAGTGTCATCATGAAAGTGTCCTTTTTAAGTTTTTGGCATGGGGCTGAGGTGGTACTCAGTCCCTTTACTTTTTGAGCGAGGTCTTCGAGGTTAGTACAACCCCTTGAGGCAGTTCCAGGTTTTGAGCAAGTCAGCGATCGCGGCTTGTTCTTCTGCGGGTTCCTGTTTACGTCGTGCCTTGTAAAGCCTCTCTAGCTTTTCGTTTATCGTTTCAATGTCATCAAGAAACATCTCCATATCGTCGGGCGCGATCAAAGTTTGCAGCATGGTTGGCTGAGTCATGGGAAATCCTTTTAAGTTTTTGGTGGGTCAATCAAGAGGAGCCATTTTTCCGAGGCATCACACGCTTTGGAGTGGCAGCGTTACTCATTCCTCACCCTATCAATATACCCCGGATATAACTATAAGTCAATCCATCCAGGATAAAAAGAAATAAAAAAGTCCAGCTTTTGATCAGGCTGGACTTTAGGAAATATTGAAAGAGGAATTAACGGAAGTTAGCTGTCAGGTAGTTGTACCTGTAATTCTCCTCTGCCCAGCTTTTCCAATAAATCAGAGACACTTCTACACCCTGCTGCTTTGACTACAGGCTTAAGGGCTGTCCAAGCTTCTTCGGTCACAGTCACCTCATGCACCTTCTTGGTTTCACCATACATCGGAGTTCTAGGAGATAGATTCTGCCGGGAGTTGGGGTTGTTTCCCCGTCCAATTTTTTTTTCAGTCACAATGATCGCCACCATACTTTCTCCCTCTCAATTTACCCCGGACGAAACTTATTGAGAACGACTGTAGCACGAGAAATCCGGGATTGATTGAGAAAAAGACCATAATCCCTTGCCTTATCGTTATATCCAGGGTATATTGATAAGAGGGCTAGTGAATTTAATTGAACAAGCGAGTGGTTAGCTATTCAGAAGAGAAACATTTAGCCCAAAAGCTTAGAGGGTTAGAAAATTTAGCCTAAACGACCTGGGTAAGTCGTAAAACTGCTCTCTACTTTCTCCTGCAAGGGCGATCGCATGTCCAAATCGCCCTTCTTTCTCACACCAAAACCTTAAAAAACTTAAAAAGGACGCAACAGATATGGCATTGCAAGTATTTGGCACTCGTCCCAAAGAAGGGATTTTTCTGCCGCAAATTCCCTATGCGATTCGCAACGACTGTCAAAAAGGGGAATGGAAAATTGGCGACGACGATTACCGGGGCAACAGTCTCGAACTGTCCATCATCAAAGTCTCCCAACTGTTCGGCACCCTCGGCAAGACCAAAAACGCTCTCTGGATGCAAATCTGGTTTGTTCCCGCGCCTGTCAGTGCTGACATTCTGCCAGCCAATACGGTCTGCTGCACTCACATCAAAACTCGCTCGATCAGCCAGTTCAGCAGCAAAGTGACGGAGTTGATGGCGCATGGTGAACCGGCTGAAGGGATCTTTGTTGGCACGTTTGAAAAGCATTCTGGCGATATGGGCGTGTACTACTCGCTCAAGTGGGACTGGCGGAAGCGAGAAACACCGGAAGAATTGGGACAGCTTGCCCAGATTGTCGAGTTCATGGCGAATCATCCGCCTTTGGTGGATATGACGACCGGATTACTCTGCATAGACGGCATGAGTACAGAGGAAATTGAACTCTTGATGCGGACAGTGAAGGCGGAGGAGTTGGAAGCAGAAGACCCGCAACCGAAAACACTCGCCAGAAGCCGGAGACGCTGAGTCTGACATTGAAAGTGGGGGTGAGAGTCGCCTTTATCACCCCTTTTCTAGCTGGAGCGATCGCAATGTTAAAAACCAATTTGACTCAGGTGTGCAGTCGCGTTTCTCACACCTATCAGGTGTTGCAACGGGTTGATCAGGAGTTGCGACTAGAGATTTGGATACGCCGGGAACGCACGAAACACGCCTGTAAGAACTGCACCTTTTTCGACGACAACGACTACTTACCCTGTGCCCTACATCCTGACCTTGCTGCCCAAAACGTAGGAGGAATCAATGAGTGTCGGGATTGGGAATTGATTGAACTAAAGGATTAATTCATGACTTCATCTTTGCAATCTGCTATCCGTGCGATTGATACCGACAACGGCAGAATTTACGAAACTCCAATTGGCAACTTGCCAGGAGTCAACACAATTTTAGATGCGACTGAATCAGAAACAGACCGAGAAAAGCTCAGGCAGTGGCAACAGCGCCAAGTGAAGCAACTGGGTGAAACTGAGGCAGAACAAAGCGCGATCTCAAGTCGGGCACGAGGAACAGCGATTCACGCTTTCATTGCTGACTTTCTGACGAATGGGACTGAGCCGGACGAATTACCGCTAGAGCTACTGCCCTACTGGAAGTCGATTCGCTGCTGGCTGAGGAATGTGGGTAAAAGCGCCATCGTCAGTCATGAAGCCTACGGTGGTGATCGATTGGCAGTTGAGCTTCCCGTTTTTCATCTCCAGCTTGGCTATGCCGGGACGATCGATTGGGTAGGTGAGTGGGAAGCCGGAAACTGGTGGCTTGCCGATTTCAAGACGAGTAAACGAATCAAGCGGATGAGCTGGATGAGTCGGGCACGATTGCAGATTGCGGCTTACCGATTGGCGTTCACGGCAATGTTTGACCTGCCCATTCCCAAAGCAGTGATTCCAATCATCTTGCCAGATCGTCCGGCTCAAATCTTTGAACTGACACCTGAGCAGTTAGCCGCAGACGAAGCGGGATGGTTACAGCGGTTGGAACAGTACAAAGCACAACAGCCTAATTTTTTGAGTCGATGAAAGGGTCTCAACTCTGAACCTAAAAAAGACTTCTTGTTCGCGTCATCACAATGAACAAACTAACCCTCGGAGACCACACCTTTCCTACAACAGGTCTTCATCCTGAAGCCCTGCGACTGATGGAGTTCATCATCGAACATCTCACTGACCTATCGTCGAATCCCCGCACGGCTGGCTTTGACGATAAACATCTGGGCATTATGGCGGACATTTTGGGGCAATATGCCGCCATGCAAACCTTCATAAAAGATCAGAAATCCTCTATCTACATCGTTGAACCTGTGACTGATCAGTCACAGCTTTGAGAAGAACGGCGGTGATTACGCAAATCGAGAGTGATTAGCTTCTTGTTCCATCCTGATTAACTTCTTGCGGTTCAGAATTGGCTGTGGGCTGTTCCTTGGGCGCATATTTTTCAGCTAACGCATTATTCAGAGCAGTATCAGAGGCAGCCCTATATTTTTGCCCTACATTGTTCAGGGCTTCATTGTGTTTAGCCGTTAGATTAGACATTTTTTCTGCATCGATCGTAGTTCCTGGTTCCATCTTGCCATTTACTTCAGACACATAAGGATTTAGGTTTGGATTGCCACGATACCCGAAGGACGGTGAAGCTTGGTCTGATCTGTCAGTAGGCTGATCACTGTTTTCAGTATTGTCTAATGGCATTTGAGCCGCTTTTGAATCTGGGAGTCCATACCTAGCTCGTAGCTCTTCCAGTTTATTGCGGGATTCGGAAGGATCGGTTGATTCCTGCGGTTGTGACTGAGGCTGCTCTGAGGGATTAGCCAGCTTCCCATATTTACTTTCTAGATCTTCTCGACGTTCTGGTTTAAGGTTTCCCTTGCTCAACAGATCTCGCGCTCTTTCCTCTTGGGTTTTTGGTGCAGTGGAGGTATCGGACTGAGAAAACGGTTTGATAGTTATCCCTTCAGCATCAATAGCTTCTTCGGGTGTTTGAGGAATTTGTTCAGAGGAAAATGGCTTTTTGAATGTTTCCATTGACTTTATCTCTCCTGAAGGTAAGTTTTCTTTATTCAGAACATCTTGTTCTTGTGGATCTGGAGAGCCTGATGCTGTGCGCGATTTTTCTTGATCTGCTTGTAAAGCTGTTTCTAAGTCACGATCGCCCTGCTCTTTTTTCTTTATAGGATCTTCAGCCTCTTCTAGTTGATCAAACAAGCTCCGTCCATGAGTGAGTTTTGGGTAAAAAGATAGCTCCTTTACTGTTTGACTGTTGCTGACAATAGGCTCAACATCATGGCTATACTCCTCAATTGGCGATGCTTGTAATAGTCCTATGATGCCGTTGAAAGCACACAGACCCATAAAAATTTTTGCATTGATGTTGTTCTGCATTACTCATAGATTTTCATAGTAAATGATGTTTAAAAACTGATTGGACATCAGCGCACTCATTGAATAAAATGCTTCAAATCATCGGGGATGTTCTCTGTCATTTGGATCGCAAGGCAAGTGATTAAAGAATGCTTTAGAGGATCACTTAAAACGCCCATGACTACCGTAGTTGCTGCCCATTGCTGGAGAGCAGAGGCAGCGGTGTTATTCTGATCATGCAATAGCTGGCTAAAGACAGTGCGATCGCCCTCTAGCAAGATCCGATTTTCATACCGAAAGACTCCAGGCGCTTCACAGGCAGCATATTGAGGATGGGGTAAACCAAGCGCTAATAGGTGATCTGGTATCTGACAGAGATTGATCCATTGAGATAAAATGCTGGGATCGCTCTGGTGCAGGGCATTAACCAGTACTGTATGTGCCTGGTGTATCTGCTGCCCCAGCCAGCCATGCGTTTTGCCTTTTGCTTGCACTGCTTCCAATGCCAGTAAGGAAAGGGCGCTCTGGAAAATCCCCTGTACCTGTTCTGCGCTCAAATGGTTTGCGCCCCGCTCTAGCAACAGTCGCCCCAGGATTGGGTGTACAAAATCGATCGCTAGAGCGCCAAAGGGAGCCGCTAAGAGGTGCAGCAACACGGTTTGTTTCTGGAGTTTATAGTGGGGATGAGTGGCTAACATTTCTACCAGATCGGCTCCTTGTTCCAAGCAAGCAGACAGGTGAGGAGCCGTCGGACAGCCAGTGGGTAAGGCATACAGGTCAGGATGCTGAGCTTGAAAAGACCTCTGAAAGGCGTGTTGAAACTGCGTTTGAATAGCAGCATCGGTCAGTCGGGGGTTGAAGCCATTGTCTGCATCTTTGAAGTTTGGCACAGTGGTCAGGCTTGGTTCTGGGCTACCGCCAATGTAGTACAGCAGTTGTCCGGTGCTGAGGGAGGCGAGGCTTTTTTCTTGCTGGGGGGTGAGCAACATCGATCGCCCCAGGGCTTCCCGGTTTCGCGCTTCAACCAGACGATGCGCCAATTTGATATTGGTGTTGACCATGACATCGGGAACCAGCCCTTCAGGGTTTTGCTCGGCGATCGCAATGCCCTGCCCAAAGCCACGGACTTCTGCCAGCATATTGGCAAAATTGCGAACGGCTTTTCCTTTCGGGTTTGCCTGCTCTTGATTGGCGGATTCAGAGCCGTTTGCCAGCAGATTGTGGGCTTCTTCCACTAGGAGTAAATGCTTCAGTTCTCCAGTAGCCTCATGGCGACGTGCCATCCAGTATTGATAACAGCGGTTGAGCAATAAGCCCATCACAAACGCGCGATCGTCGGTGTTGGTCATCTGGCTCATTTCCAAAATCACCGGGCGCTGCATGAGTGCGTCAAAGGGAAAGGACTGGCGCGTGTTGAGCATTCGTCCCAGGGCACCCCGACAGAATTTATGGAGACGTACCGCGATCGCGGCTGTAATTTCATCCGTCGTTTCTTTTTTGTAGCCCAACTTGGGCACAATTTCGGGAATCAACGCCGCCAGATCAGCAAACGTTGGGGGTTGGAGTGAGGTGTTGTCGCCCAACAGGGTGAAGCCTTTCCGTTTATACGCCTCTGAAAGCAACTGTTCCACCACGTTGGGCAAGGGTCCCCACATACTCATCGAAACGGACAGTAAATCCAGCAATGCCCCCATGTGGCTATCTAAGCTGATGTCAGGTGGCAACTCAAACGGGTTGAACCGGAAGGGTGCAATCCGTTCATCACCGAGGGTGAAAATCAACAGATCGTCAGCAAGCGAAGCCACCGTCTGTAACCCACGATATTCCGTTTTAGCGGGTTCTAACACCATCCAGGGAATGTGATGCTCTCGCCAGAGTGTTTCCAACAGATAAAGGCTAGTGTTCGTTTTACCACTACCAGGAACGCCACTAATCAGGAGGTGTTGGGTAAGTTGTCGAGTCGTCAACCGCAACCCGCCCAGGCGCAGATCCGCCGTGCCCTCAACCATGCTTGGAGGACGACGGGCATCATTTGCGCCAATGGCTGAGGGCAAGCCCCACACCCCATTGCGATCGGCGATCGGTAACCGCCAAAGACTGTGGATTTCTGCGGCGCTAAAGAGCCAGGGCAAGCGATCGAGACTATGGGTATTTGCCCAACGGTGCAGAGTGAGATCGACCCAATTCTGGCGACTTGCCATCTTTTGGGCTTCGCTGCGGGCAGCAATGATCTCACCTCTACCCGGTGCCTGAGCATCGGTAGATGGTTTACCACTGACTGCCGCTTGCATGGCTGCGACAATCGATTGGGGCAGATCACTGTCTGCCATCAGGCTAATGGTCACTTCAAAGGGCGATCGCCAACTTGCCTGGAGTTGCGTCCACAGTTGGGAGGCTTGCTCTGCCTCTCCTCGTTTGTCTTGCACCGTGATGTTTGTGTTGAGGCTGCCGACCTGGGTGCTGTCGCTGCGGCTAATACTGGCAATATTGGCATAAAGCCGTGCCCATTCTGCCAGGGTGGTGGATTCCTGGGGGGTGAGTTGGGTGGGGCGCAAGGTGATGGAAAGGGCAGCAGGCGTGGAATGACAGGTAAACGCCCGAAAGAGTTCTTGGAAGGTGCCAGCCTGGGCATTCCAGGGATAAATCAACGTTGCCGCGCGATCGGGTAAGTCCGTGTGGCTGATGGTTTGCAGCGGGGTGAGGCTACGGCGAAATTCTGCCAGAGAACCTGCCGTCTGGGGTAGAAAGGGCAACCGCAAAAGCGCCAACGCTGCTTGATCGTGGCAGGGTTCTAATGGATAGCCATTGGGAACGGTATCGCGAATTTTATTGAAAAAGTTGCGTGCCGCGTTGATGGTTTCCGTTTCATCCTGCCCCTCGGTTTTGCCAACCAGTCCCAAAATTAGATTTTGCGCCGGATTGCCCGTTGTGATGAGCCGCAAGGATAGGGTAAAGCGACTCTCGCCATGCAACTGCTGCACCCACTGCTGTTGCGCCTGGAGCAACTGATGCAGCGCCGTCTCATAGCTCATGCCCGTGCGCGATTGTTCCAGCGAAACCAGGTCAGGAATGGCGGGAATGATTGCACCCCAATAGACCGCGATCGACTGAGCTTCGGTCGGTTCAATAGCGATTATGGGTGCGATCGACGTTTCCCAACGGGTGAGTGTTGCCTGCATAGATGTCAAATCTCAAAATAGGTTGATGTTGTATTGATAACATCCAGCTTGGTCAAGCTTCTAGAGACGTTCTTAGGGGCGAGAATCTGGAGAAAAGCAGAGCTTCTCGGCTAACTTCTAATTCCAGATTTCCCGCATCAATTGTCAAGGTGAAGCCGTAAGTTCTGCCTTATATGGCTATGACTATTAACGTAAAGATGAACTAGCCATCTCGATAAAATTTAGCCTGTTTCTAGAAAAATCCTTATTACCTATGCCCAAAATTCCATACAAACTATTGTGGTAAATCCATCGAATACTGTAAGTACAGCGCTGTTGGGAACAATCCTCAACTCTAAACCAGGCTTTCATTCCTTTCTTGAGAGAGACAGTTTCAAGTTGTTGGGGCTGAGCATTCCTCATTAGAGGGGCATTTAGATAGTTATCTAATGAACTTGGAGCAGTCTCTCCCCACCATTTAAGACCAATCTTTACGCTGCCCTGTTTACAAGCATTGTTGTTCTCTCCATACAACATTACATACTGTTCGGCGGAAGCAGAGAACGCCATGCAATTTGGCGTTTTTACGTAAGTATTGTCTACCGCTCCAACTGGTTCTAGAACTGAAATGCGTGTTCTTGAACGAAGCTCATCCCAAGGACGTACCCCTTGTCCAAAAACGTTATTACCAGCAAGCAGCAGAATACTGGCAACAGATAGACTTGAAAGCGAAGCAAGTAGAAGTGACTTTTTCATATTTTATTGCTCAGAAAGTACTCTTATCATTGGTTCCAAAAGAATTATTCTATAAACACATATTCCAAAATAGGAAAACAACCAAAATAGGGATTATTTTCAAGTAAATAATGCATCATGTTTTGACTGGTTGACTCAAGTTCATGCAGACCACTTACTCCTGCCTCAGCTAATAGCTGAATTAGTTTAAGGGCGAATAACCAGCAGGACAGGTGACTTCCCCATTTACTAGCCGTGGCTCAGAGGGCAGTTCAAGCGTTGGTCCATCGCTGACACAGAGCAATGCAAGTGTTGTAGTTTCACCCGTCGTTTGCATCTTCACTTTACTGACAATTCCTGTAACGGTTCTGAGTCCTGCTAACTTTGACAGTGCAATGTTTTGCACGGCATTTATGCCGGATAAAAGTCGGATCTGGTAAGAATAAGAGGCTGTTTCTGAACGAATTCCCAGCCCTAACGACGACAAATCCAAAGAAAATTGCTCCTTTTCCAGAAGAAATGCCTGTTGCGCTCTGTTCATTGAACCAATATAAGTTTTTGCTTCACGTTCTTTAGCTTGAATCTGCTCGGTAGACAGAGTGCTTTGAATCATATTTGAAATAATTTGCTGTTGAGGGGCAGCATTGGTAGTCGGTAGGGGAGTAACCTGTTGCAGTTTTGTTGGGGAATCTAAAGCTGTAACTTTGGCATCGGGTGTCACTAATTTAAACAGCCCAAAGCCTGCTAGAGACAAAATTAATGTTGTACCAGAGCCGATCAAAGCCCACTGCCAAGGCAGTATCCCTAAGCCTATTGAATCTTTCACAATTGACTCCTAAAAGACATCTACTCGAATTGTGTAACTAGAACCATTGATGGAAGAGATTTCTAGGGCATAATCGCCTGTGTTCGGCAACTGCTCTTGCCAAGAGGTTGTTGCCATGCCAAGCTCCTGTCCGTTTGGTGACACAATCCGTACCCTGACATCCCCTTGCTGCACCTGTACTGCCATCTTTTGACCGCTGCCACAATCCAACAAGTAGCGTCGCAGTTGCGTTGGGCTAATCTGATCGATCAACGTCGTGCCTGTAGAACCCGCCAAGAAATCAACTCGTTCAGTATTGATTGATTTAGGTTCTGTGGAAAGCTGCGGCATGGCAGGTGGAGGCGATACATTATTAGAGCGTTCCTGAGTGGGTGGTTTTGCCTGTGATGCAACTGAATCTGGTGATTTTTTCACTGCATCAGATGGATTAGCAGCGGATGAACTTCCTACAATCGATGCACTTGTTTCAGTGGATGAATTCCTTGTGGATAGATTTCCTGTAGAAGGTTGAGAGGCTACTGAAGGATCAACTTCTGAGCGAACCACAATCGGAGCAGTTGCGTCTGGTTTGGCGCTAACTAACTTCAAGACACCAAAGCTTGCCAATCCCATCAATATCACTGTGCCTGCCCCGATCGCGCCATACTTCCAGGGTAGGGAGGACTGGGTTGGTATCACAGAGTCTTGCACGGGCGGTGGCGCTACAAATTGAGTGCTATCTGAGGGGATAACGTTCAAGGCTTGCTGCATCTGGATGGCATTGGCAAACCGATCGGGCAAAGGCGAGGTCGCCCGTTCTAACACTGCTGCCAACTGATCGCTGACCAAACAATGTTCCTGCCAATTCCAGGAGCCATTGGGCTGATGCAATTCTGCTGGAGTGCGATTGGTTAGTAAAACCAATATCGTTACCCCCAGCGCATACACATCGCTGGTAGGAGTTGCTGGAGCATGGGGCAACTGTTCTGGGGGAGCGTAGCCAGGAACCACAAAGCCAGGGTGAGCCAAAAGTTTGGGAATCCCTGTGGCATCTTGAAGCAGCGTAGCGGGAGTGATCGCGCCGTGGCTAAGTCCCTGTTGATGGAAAGCGGCAAGTTGGGGCAACACCAAGCGCAACAATTCTGTCACGTCGGGTTCGGAAAACCCGCGTCCGGGGCGCTCTTGCAGCAACACCTGATAGGTCTTACCGGGCAAGGGGTTAATGGCAGCCGAGTTGGTATTACTTAACATAGGACGATGGATTCAAGCATAGTCAAAGTTTGCTGGAGTTAGTGGCGCACTGAAACTGACCCTTTTTAAGCTGAGGGGCGTTAGGTGGCTGTTGCGAGGGTTGATTGGATTGGCAAATCACCGTTGCTGAAGTGGCAGAGTTCGCCTGCGTGACGATCGCCACACTCCCGATATAGCTTTTCAACCCTTTCCGATTAGGGATTGCCGTCACTCTGGCGCGATCTTGCCCAATTAAGGTGAGGTCATAGGTGTATTCTTTGCCAGTCGGTGTGCCAATGCTCAAATCTGCCAGATTTGCCGTGAATTGGCTGCGAGCTTGGTAAAAGGCTTGCTGGGCGCGATTAATGCTGCCCAGAGTTGTTTTCGCAGTACTTTGAGCGGTCAACTGTTGGGGCGACAGGTCCTTTGCGTTTTGGGTCTGCCAGACCAATTTACCCGTACGATCAATGTAGCCGCTCTGAGCCTGCGAGACAAACGCCAAGCCATTGGTAAAATCTGAGGCACTGTCATATTGGGGATTGATCATAATTTTGCCTGCTTTATCGATATAGCCCCAGCGATTCCCAAACTGGCTGGCAGCCAGCCCCTCTGAGAATCCGCGCACCGCCTCAAATTGTGGCGCGATCGCAAGTTTGCCAGAGGTATCAATAAAGCCCCAATGTTTGCCCACTCGTACCGCTGTTAACCCCTCCGCAAAGCCCACCCAGCCATACGCTTCGGGCGTGATTTGGAGTTCATCAAACTGGGGAGAAATCACAGTCTTACCCGTCTTGTCAATAAAGCCCCACTTCTCATTGACACGAATTGGCGCGATGCCTTGAGAAAACTTCGATGCATCTTCAAATTGTGGTGTGATGATGATTTTTCCAGAGGAATCAATATAACCAACCTTGCCATTTAAAATAATCATTGCCAGCCCATCCGAAAAGACTCCAACGGCATCAAATTGAGGGTTAATCGCAAACTTGCCTGCCCGATCGATGTAGCCCCAGCGATCGCCCAATTTGACGGGGGCAACCCCTTCAGAAAAACGGCTGAAGCTACTGCCCTGTTCCGCAGGCAAGGTAAAAACGACGCGCCCTGTTGCGTCGATATAGCTAACTGTTTCCTTACTCACAACTGCCGCAATACCATCGGAAAATGGCGTGGCTAAATCGTACTGTGGCTGGATCACAAACTTTCCTGTTGCGTCGATATAGCCCCAGTGGTTTTTCACCTTCACGGCTGCTAAACCATCCGCAAAAGCGTGGGATTGCTCAGTGGTGTCAAATTGTGGTGAAATCACCATTTGCCCAGACTGATCCATATAACCCATCTTTTGCCCGCTATAAACCACAAAGCGGGATGGTTTGTTCAGTATCAATCCCGTCAATGAGGGCAGTTTCCCTGTTGCTGCAACCAATCCTAACCCCGCCAGAGCACAGACGCTCACAGCCCCGATCGCGATCGCAATGGCTTGATAGCGAGGCACCTTGAATTGAGGTAATGACATTTTCATAGCGGTGATTTGATGGATGTTTGATGGTTATTCGATGGTTGGATAATCATGAGATGAATGTGCTGAACTTGGAGGCAAACGCAAGCTTCAAGTTAAGGCGATTGTATGAGTTGTTGGATCGTGGCAAGGTGCGATCGTGCCCTGTCATGACCTGGTTTCAGCCGCAGCACCTCTCGCAACGCAATTGCCGCGCCGCGATAATCACTCACGTTGGCTTTGGCAATGCCCAAACCATACAACGCATCCACATTGTGGGGTTGCTGCTGCACCCATTGCTCCCAGTAGTAGGCGGATCTGGGATAATCACCGATTTCTTCAGCGAATTCTGCCCCCAACCGCACCACGTCAGCCTGCAACTGGAGATAGCGTGATTGGTAGCTGGGATCAGTCTGCACAACCGCATAGGCAAGTTGCAGCGACTGATTAAAGTGCCCCAATTGAAGCTGTAGTGCTGCCGCTTGCCATAGATCCTGATGGGTCAACGGCTGATCGATCGAATGCTGAAACGAGAGGATAGGAGACTTCATCACTCATCCCCTAACGCCGAAACACCTGTGTACCTGCCGAAGTTCGCGTCAAAATCTGCTGGATCTGGTCTTCTGTATAACTATCCGCCTGCAACAACGGTTTCAACGCCGCCTCTACCTGCTTAGATACCATCTCATCCAGTTTTTTCGCATCTGCTAAATCCAGTGGTGGAACGGTTCCAGCTCTCCCATCTCGCCGTGTCCAAAGAAAAAGCAACATCAACGGGATAAATATTGAACTCAAGGAACCGATCATTCCAGTTAAAAAATTCATCTGTTGTTATTCCTTACAATGTTTGTGTGAACTGGTCATCGATAGCTACTTACTGCCGCCGTAACTGCTAGCGCATATAGCGATTCACTGTCGCTGCTGCTGCAAACATACTTAACACCCAAAGCGTTGGTAGAACCATCAAACTCATAACCAGCAGAGCATTGGCTTTTTTCGGCAAAATGCCCAGTGCGCCTATAATTGTCGGAGTTGCCAGATAGACTTCTGCCCAAAGCAATAGTGGCATAATTACAAGAGCAAGATTGTTCGCCATCACATTAGTAAGGGCGAGTAGCAGCGAAACACTCAGCCAAAATACTAGCCCCACTTTTGGAGATGGCTCGAAGCGAGTGATCCAACCGATAAACAAATCAGTACCGTATTGCTCAATCAGCAAATAGGTTCTGACACGATGGTAGGAAGTCACGCAGAAATTTCGATAGTCGGCACTAGGGTTGTTGTTAGCCCGCTGTACAGCAAATAGTTCTACATCCCACAGCTTCTGATTGGTTGAATCATCAATGTGTGCATCGGTTAATTCTGCAATAAAACAATCAGTATCGTCATAGCGCTGCAATTGTCCAACTTTGTCTTGAATGGTTGCTGTTACGGTTTCAACTGATCCTTGAAAGTCAGGAATGATATATCCATCAAAGGAACTGAGTCCTCCTTCTATTGAGTTACGACGAATCCACGGCGTTTCACGGAAGCCAGTCAGCAAGCCAAAACGGGTTGCCAAGCCAGCCTGGGTTGAGGGCAATTTACTCAGCTGTTGATCCACAAATTCTTTCCAAGTCAAAACCGCCAGTCTACCTTGTCTAGAATTGCTGAGGCGTACTGTGGAAACTCGTGCTTGGGTAGGAAGTTCCTGGGTACTGTAATTATAGGTGCTACCGTTAGACAGTGGAGTGTAGAGCGGTGGACTGGCAGGCATTCCAGCCGCGACCGCTGCAAATTCTGGTGTGGCAACCAACACAAGATTGCTGGCAATGCTAATGCGAGTCTGTGCCGTAATCGCAGCCTGGATGATCGGCTGTCCATTAATCACGGTGCCGCTGCTGCCCAGGTCTTCTACAGACCACTGATTGGCTACCGGATTAAAGCTGAGTTTGAAGTGCTGAGGCGCAACGCCGATGGTTTGCGCCAGGGAGATATCGCAGCCTTCGCCACTGCCAATGATGTAAGCACGACTGGGCTTGAGCGTCCAGGTTTGCCCAGTTTGTTCTAAAAAGAGTTTTAGCTGCATGGCGATTGTAGTTCTCTAGAGAAGCTTAATGAGCAATTAACAAACTCTCGACCCATTGCCCGGGAGCCTACGGAAACTGCTCTCCCGTCATAGCATTTACTTAAAATGGCTTTGCACCGGGGGAGTACGGAAAAGCTTAGGAAAAATAAAAAGCAAAGCCCGTGAATTTAGGCAAGTGGGTTAAGGGATCAGGAGGCTAGGATGACAGCGTTTAGGAAATTGTTCTCATCCATTGTTCTGATTACAACTGAGCCATGCAATTTGCTTTTGACCCGACCGTGAAAGCCACAGCAACGATCCGCGATCGCTACGAGATTCAGCAAGTTATCTACGAAGATGCCTTCCGTGCCACCTACTTAGTCGAGGATGTCACGTCTAGCGAAGCTTGCCTAGTGCAAAAGCTGACAGCAGATTCTGTTGTACGGGCAGCATCCTGCTACCAGGATGCACAGCCTAAATTGCAGCGTTGGCAAGCTCTACGGCATCCGCAAGTGCAGCAAGTGAAAGAAATCTTCTGTGACGGAGCTTCCATCTTTGTTGTGCAGAGCTATGTGGATGGTCAATCGATCGGCGAGTGGCTGCGATCGCGATCTCCCTTGACGGAAGCAGAATTGCTGCAATGGCTCTCAGAAGTGCTGCCAATTGTGGCAGATCTGCACCAGCAAGGCATCACTCACGGCAATCTTTCCCCCCGTAGCATTTTCGTGCGCCAGGTGGATCAACGTCCTGTGTTCACTCAATGCAAACAATTGCGCGATCTAATGATACAGATGGGCATCACTCCCATCGAACCAGAGTTTCTCGATCGAGTCAAACCCTTGTTTATAGGTTCTTTGCCTAATGGCACTCAAGAGGATTTGTATGCGATCGCCCTTACTGCCATCCTGCTGCTTACCGGGAAAGAGTTGCCTGATTTATGGAATACCCAAACTCAAACCTGGGATTGGGAAACCTACAAACTGGTCAGCGATGGCTTGAATCAAGTCCTCGCTCGAATGCTCTCCCCCCGTCCTGAAGAACGGTTCCCCACCGCAGACGCAGCCTTGCAAGCCCTCAATCAGCCCACTTCGGCTCCATCGATCGCGCCGCCACCCCTCTATCCTGGCGCTACAAGCGTTGCGACCGCGCCAGCCACACAGCAACCCGTCTACACAGCATCCCAGCCTGTTTCCTCCCCATCGACCCCGGTGGTTAGACCGCAGACGACACCATTCCAGTCATCAGAATCGCCAGATCAAAATAAAGGTTGGATGATTGGCTTGGGTGTGGGAATTTTTCTCACGCTCCTCGGCATTTTGGGAGTCGTGCTGTCACGGGGCAATGGACAGCCTCAACCTGTCGTTAGCTTTCCTAGCAGTAATGATTCTCCCACTGGATCAACCAACTCCAGCAATTCTGTCATCAATCCACCCAATTCCGCCAGCACGATTCAATCAGCTTTACCCAGTCAATCAGCCTTGCCAAATCCAGGGCGGTCAATTGCACCTTCAACCCTTCAACCCAACCAGTCACCCTCCAGCACACTACCAAACGCAAGCACACCACCGTCTGGTCAAGCGCCCAATCAGATTCCTGCTGCCAAATTAACTGAAGATGAAGCACTGAGCTTGGTGAGAAACTGGCTACAAGCAAAACGCGCTGTGTTTGCATCGCCCTTTGATCGGCAAGTCGCCGAGAAATTGACCACTGGGGTGCTGTATTACGACATTACCAAGCCAGGTGGCTCGATCGATTGGCTACAGGAAAATAATGCTTACTATCAATTTGGGACTCAAACTGTTAGCTCGACTGGAAAGTTCTCAGCAACGGGCGATCGCGCATCCATTGAAGTCAATGTAGCGGAAGATCGCACATTCTATGTCAATGGAAAAGTCGATCAATCGCAATCTAATTTTAAGACCAGCAAAAAGGTCTATATGCTTCAACTTGAGAATGGCACTTGGAAAATCTCAAACTACAAATAGTCCCCATTCTTATGTTGCATAAGTTCTTTAAATCGCAGCGCTGGGATTGGTCTACAGCGTTGATACCGACGGTGTTGGTGATGGCAGGCGGCATTATCACGCTTACCTATTGGCAACATTTACCTGCACCATTGCCAGGAGCTTATTTACAGCCGAGGATTGCACCCAAACCCGCTTCCTCACCGCAACTAAGCACTCAATCAGGGCGATCAGATCAGGCTGGAAATGCTCAATCCACTTCGATTTCACCAACACTTCAGCAACCCATACAGCCAGTGGGCGATCGCAACTATCCGCCCCTGACCCTATCCTATAACGTCACCAGTCTGCCACCATTTCAGCCCAGCCCAAGCCTGCAACGAGTGCTTGATAAAGTAGTCACTAAAATTAGTGCAAAGGGTTTACCGACCAAGTCTTTATCAATTAGCCTCATCGATTTAAAGCACCGTTCCTGTTGTGAGTACGCAGCATATCAAGACCAGCAGCCCAGGTTTCCAGCGAGTGTCTCTAAACTATTTTGGCTCGTTGGTTACTATGCTCAAATGGAAGCTGGAATTCTCACAAAGCATCCGCTTCCCGATCAAGAACTCTACAAGATGGCACATAAGTCTGACAATGAATCCGCCAGTCGTGTCATTGATTTAACTTCGGGTGCCGCATCTGGTTCCGAGATGAATGAAGAGGAATTGGGGATTTGGGCAGCCAAACGCAAATGGTTCAATCGTTACTTTGAGGCAGCAGGCTATCATTCTGTCAACGTGAGCCAAAAAAACTTTCCCATTCCATTTCTTCAACTCCAGCGTCCAACAGGGCGAGAGTTGCAAATGCGAGGGGATGGTAATGCGCCGATCCGCAACGCAATCACAACCTATGACACAGCTCGGCTGCTCTATGAAATCACTACAGAACAAGCTGTTTCGGCATCAGCCAGTCGCAAGATGAAAGAATTACTGCGACAAGATTTAGCTTCCGGCGATTGGAGACATGAAGAGTACAACAGTATTGAAGGCTTTTTAGGAGAATCCTTACCTCCAGAGACTGAGTTTATCTCTAAGGTGGGTTGGACAGGAACATCTCGTCAGGAAGCCGCCCTAATCACAAGTTTTGATGGCAACGCAAAGTATATCTTGGTAATTTTTGGCAATGATAAAGGCTATGGAGATGATTGGAAAATTTTCCCAAGTATCTCCCGGTTGGTTTTTGATGAACTGCGATCGAGATAAAGCCTAGAGCATCTCATCAAATAGGTGTCAAATCAGTCTAGGATGAATAACTCAAGTGAGTTGAATTAATCAAGGAAGGCTTGATTATAGTAACGGAAAAACTCGGGGCGTTAAGGCTGACAAGATTAGAGGGTAGGGATCGTAGAAACCATCTCGATTTTTATTTTCCGATCACGGAAGAGGTCATGTTCTAGACTTGTGGATCGACCGTGAGTGAGCCTGAAAAACGGGTTGTTCTTTCTGGGACTATTGGATTTTATCAGGGTGCTGCAACCAGATTTCTAAGTCAATAAAAGTTGAAAAATCTAGTAAGGCTTCGCCCAGGTTCTCTAGTTGAGTAATGGATAGCTTATCAATCTGCAACCTTACCACATCGGGCAATTCTCCCACGCGCCGCGCAAGCAAACGCAGAATTAGAGCTTTTTCGCGCTGCAATCCCTGCTCAATGCCCTGCTCCATCCAACTGGTGACAATCTGCATAACGACCTCCTGTTCTCGTCCTTCTAATTTACCAATTTCTGCTTGAAACACCTGCTCTTCTTGAGCATTTAGTCGCAGATAACTGTCTACAAAGCCTGAAATCAATTCAGTTCGAGCCGGATCTAGCCGCAAAGTTGCTAATAACCGCAGGCATTCTGCTTTGACCTTGGGGCGATCTCCTTGAGCAATTCGCATCTTTGCCATGAGTGCCGCAGCGACCGGATTTGGCTGGGTCAAATAATCGCGCCAGTTGAGCCGATTCAATTGGATGGGGAGGAAGTTAAACTCTAATACTTTCAAGTCATCAAACCCTACGCTGTAGCGATGGGACTCCTCCCGATAGGGTTCATCGAAGGAAAAGACGACAATCGGATAGATGCGCTGAAGGTATTTCTGGTGGAGTCGGGCGAAGTAGAAAAAGATGCGGCGGGTGAAATTAGCCTCAGTAGATGCTTGGTTTTCCACATGTATCAAGAAACTAGCATCTTCGCCTGCCAGACGCACTTCTGCCAACAGGTCAATCACCTGCTTTTCGCCAACGGTCAGGTCAGCAAAATATTCTTGGGGCAAGAATGCCACGGAATTTCGGTCAATTGAGTCGGCAACGTGGGGCAGAAACAGTTCTAAGAACTCAATGAAGAACGTCGATAAAAGTTGTTTGAAAAGTTCATCGTGAT
Organism: Leptolyngbya sp. CALU 1928; assembly: GCF_056784215.1. Lineage (NCBI taxonomy): Bacteria > Bacillati > Cyanobacteriota > Cyanophyceae > Leptolyngbyales > Leptolyngbyaceae > Leptolyngbya > Leptolyngbya sp. CALU 1928. Next base: position 1,418,449 of record NZ_JBXBCE010000001.1, read on the forward strand.
TCATGCGATCTGTCCGTGCCACTGCTACTCATCGGATGCTCTAACGTATCATCAAGAGGATCTGATTGCTCAGTTTTTGAGTAGCGATCGCTAACAGAGCTTCATTAAACCAAATCGCCGAGCAAATCTTCATCGTCTGCAAAAATCATCTCATCGCTTGCTTCTGCTGAAGGGATAGACTCAAATGACGTAGGAGATGTAGAAGTAGGCGCAGGTGCTGTGGCTCCAACCGTGTGACCCAGACCAGTAAATTGTTGAATTCGACTGAGAAGTACAGTGATCAACGTTTCTACATCGATCATAGGTCGAGTCATGGGCGATGGAATGTTGAAGTCATCACAAATTGTTTGGATCTGACGCTGCAATGACCCAACTGACATTTGAGCCGCTTCCTGGACTGTTTGCGAATCTGCCTTTTGCGCTCTCAACGCATAGGGCTTCCAGAATGCCAACAGTGCGTCGGTTGCTCGTTGTTTTCCTTCCCGTTGTGAAAAGGTTTTGGACAAATTTCCGTTCAGGTAGGCAAAGATGGTCGCTAGAATCGTTCCAGACTCAACCTGGCAGATGAACTTGGAGCGTAATCGTCCAGTTTTGCTAGCTGCAGGCATAATTTTTGCTCCTTCCTAACCTCGACGAACTTTACCTGCAAGTGCTTGAGCCAAACCATAGGCATCAGCAAACCGCATTGGACGCGCCAGATCGCCGTGAGCGTTGCGGGTTTCTTCCGCTAACGTCAATAATCGTCCACCGTTCGCATCCGCAAAGTACAGGTTCTCCGCCAGTCCCAAATCTGCAAAGTAGTCGCGCAGTTCCGATCGCAGCACATGAGCAACCCCGCCTCCGATCACAATATCGGTTTGGTTCGTTCCAACCAGCAGATCGATCAGATTATCCCGACAAAATGCTTCTAATCGCTTCATCTCGCCCTGCCTGATTGCTGCAACGGCTACGCCAAAATCCTTCAATCCACCTTCCACTTTTGAAAGCTGTTGAGCATTATCAGTCGTCAGTGCTGCCAGCAGGGAGTTGTAATCGGTTTCTCGAATTCCTGTTGCCGATGCATCTGCCTTGAAGCAATTCCAGAAGCCGAGAGTATCACTGGTTTGCGACAGATTGGCGTTGAGCTTACCGCCCTCGTAGACCAATACCGACAGATTCCGGTGTCCCATCATTAGGACGACGACTCGCCGGGTGTAAGACATTGCGATCGCCCCTTCCCTTTCCTTCCGATGCAGCAGATAAAGTCCCGTTCCTTCCGGGTAAAACGAAGGAGCGATCGCAAACTGCTGTTGCCGACCACAGAACACAAACTCCTGACCGATTTCCCCAAGCTTGGTAGCTACGTCATTGCGATAGCGAAACTCGTTCAGTGGCAATGCCAGGGAGACGACTGCTTTGTAGTTCTTGACTCCCGCTTGAACCGCTGCTAAACCTAAAGCCGCCGCAACTTGATACGCCGCGATCCGCACTTTGTCTGCGGCAAAGCTGGAGCCATACCCGATCGCCGAGTTGCCGACTAAAACAGTGCAATCTCCTACCCTTAGCCAAGCAGCTTCTGCCAAGTCACCTGCCGCATCGAACTTACGCAGGGTTGTATCGCTGACTCCTTCCACCACATCGGAGCCGAGCCAGAGGGGTTGAAACTCTCGATCCTGCCACCAATAAAGAAACTTGCAGGCAGACTTGCCAAGGTCGCCTGCTAAATACAGAGTTGGTTTGCGATGCTCCAGAGATGGAGCCGAAGAAACGGTTGAAAAGCTGACCATTGCTTAATCCTGCGCTTGATGGAACTCGAATGGAACCCGAATGGAACTTGCTTGCAGGCAAAGGATAGACATGGGTAATCAATGGAACTCAATTGGAACCCAACAGGAGAATGAAACACCAGAAATATCTATGCCGTAGACCTTTGCCCAATCAACACTACCTACCTTAAAGAATTGACCTGACCAGGATATGACTGCGATCGCACCGTTACCTGACTACTAACAAGGGCAAATTGTGAGTCTTCAGTCAGATCATCGTCAGATGCGAGTCAGATCAGGTGTATATCGTGTGGGGCTACAAGATAACAGTTGCCCCTGGATGCAGTTGCACCTAGATGCAGTTGCTCGTCCTTTGCCCTCCACACCTAACGCCCTCAATTTTGAGATGCGGATGCTCCCAGGTGCTGCATCTCTGAGTAACTCGCAGCATCTCTCAATTGCTCATGGATGCTCGTAGCTACTTTCCTCAGATGCTCTCAGCTATTTTCAGATGCTCAGTTCTCAAACTCTATGTCCAATCAAGATTCCAAGAGATATTACATCACCCTTTCCAAGGAGGAGGTTGCTGAGGTGGAAGGGCAAGCAGAGCAACAACAAATCCCAGTTGCTCATGTTGTCAGAAATCGTTATCGGCAACAGGTGCAGTCGCAGAAGCATTCTGGTGCTGAGGCGAATTCTCATTCTGCTCAAAGCATCTCTGAGCAACCCTCTAGATCACCAGATAGCTCTCAAAAGCTACCCATAATGCCCGAAGCAACAATTGATCCTCTAATAATGGAGCAATTTTCCAACCAGATGACGCGGGTGGAAGCCCAATTGGATGAACTGAGACTGGAAGTGCGTCAACTGGTTGAAGAGGGCATTCCGACTCAACCCACGATCGAGCCTCAACTCCGCGCATCCCTCCAACCGCTCTATGCTCGACTCCAGCAAACAGAAACGCAAATGTCTGAAGTAGGCAAGCTACTCGTTCAAGTTGTCGAACGATTGGCAGAGATTAGCCAGGTAATGGGCAGCGATCGCGCTCAATCAGCGCTGCAATTTCAACGCCTGGAAGCCTTTCTGGAGGTTGTCCATCTCCTAAATGAACGCCAGCTTATTGCCCTGACTCCCGCAGAAATGAGAGTACAAGAGCAAGACTTTATGAACGAAGTTCACACTCAATTGCAACAATATCTGGAAGGTGATGGTCGTCTCAATCGTTAATGTCACCCCAAATCATGGGAGTCGCTACTACACCCAGGAAGGAAACCGCACCGACAAAGAGCAACAGCAAGCCTCCAATTGGTATGGCAAGTTGACAAAAGTGTTGGAAGTAGAGGGGCAGGTGAATTCTAATGCCCTGATTCACTTGCTACACGGGCGTACTCCAACAGGTGAACTACTGTTGAATAAAACTCGATTGCACAGTTGGCAGCAAAACGCTCGATCAAAAGGTGAAGAAATCCCTTTAGAACGGGCTGGGATTGATCTGACGACCAGTGCGCCTAAGTCAATCAGCATTCAAGCTTTGGTTTTCGGTGACAGTCGATTAGAGGAAGCCCACCGACAGGCAACCGAGCAAATGCTGTCGGTTTTGGAGGATCGCTATGCACTCACGCGATTAACGAAAGACAAGCAACGGCAGAAAATTCTCACCGGACAACTGGCGATCGCTCAGTTTCATCACGAAAGCAGGAGGGCACTTGACCCCCAACTCCATACCCACAACCTGATCCTCAACCTCCAGCAACGACCCGATGGCAGGTGGCAGAGCCTTGATAACGAGGCAATCTATCGAGCAAAAATGCTGTTGGGGAAAATTTACCGCAATGAATTGGCGCTCCAGATTCAAGCATTGGGGTATGGCATTCAAGTAACAAATTCCCGACATGGGCTGTGGGAGTTGGATGGGTTTTCTTCCAGTCAGATGGGTCAGTTCAGCAAACGTGCCCAGCAGATTGAGACGGTCGCCGGAGCGGATGCCAGTAGCCGCAAAAAAGCCTGGATCACCTTCACATCGGGTAGGCAGGAGAAGCAATCTGTTCCCTGGTCAACGCTAGTAAAACGATGGCAGCAGGAAGCTTTGCAATCAGAAATTGAACCAATTCAAACAGCACAGGCAATCCAACCAACCAGTCTCATGCCTCAAACTGCGGTACAAGCCGCGATCGACCAAATCACTGAGCCTGTTTTTCGACGAGAGGAGATCGAACATCTTGCCCTGCTGCCGCCGGGACAAACCAGCATCACCGCGATCGACGCTGCGATCGACCATCACCCCAGCCTAATTCTTTGCTCCAACACTCAGGGGCAACGTCGTTATACCAAAGGAGTTCACGATGTACTTCCAGAAATGCGGGAGAGAGCCAAGTACCAACCCCCAACCTTGCTGAAACAGCCCTCAGCTACAGCAGCACCCAATTCAGCCAATCCACCGACTCAACCTACAACCCCAACACCCTTATTCGTTTCCGCGACAAACTCCGGGCAACTGTCGCCGACTTCCAGCACCGAACCGCTGGAGGACATCTGGCAGGAATGGAAATCGGAGCAACTCAACTTAGCGACAGCATCTCAGATCGAGGAGTTGAACCGCTGGGTCAAGCCGATACCCAGAGCGATGTTTTTGCTTCGACGGAAACTGGAAGACCAGAGCCGGAGACTGGAAGCGATGGACGTTCACTTAATGACGGTGTTGCAGGAGATCGAAGCATCCACGGAAATTGTGCAACCGAACAGATCGAACCTTTTACAACAGAATCAAGCGCGATCGCAGCCGATGACGACTGGGAACTGGAACGCTCTCGGCATTAAGGCACTAGAAGTCTTTCTAACCGTTGGAGTCACGGTACTGCTCCTACAGATTAGTTTGCCGCTTTGGTTCAGAGTATCTAGCCCTCAACAGTTTCCAGTTGAGCAACAGAAAGGAGGTAAATAATGTCCAACTTGCAAGAACAAGGAGAAAGAGCCGCTCAAATTCGCCCGATTCTAGAGCGTACCTTTGCCCTAGCACAATCTTGGGGAATGGTGGAGCAGTCAGGTGATGAGTTGCACTACCAGGGGCAAGAACACACGCTGATTTACAACCCACAATCCGATCGATTTTTGATGGTCAATCAGGATGGCTCCTGGCAGCTATCTTGGCATGAGCAATTATTTCTCGCTAAAAGTAGCGAGGAGATCACAGACCAACAGTTTGAGGAATTTCAGGAATTGGGGCAGTGGCTCGATACGCAGGATGCTCCTCAGGCTGCCGCTTCTGGAGTTGAGGTTCCTGATAGCACCGCTCGACTGTTTGAACAATATGCCAGTCAGGGTGAAGCCACTTTCAAACTTGCCGTCGAGAGTACTGAAGATTTCTACCGGGTGCAGGTGGACAACATTGTTTACCTATTCAGCCAAGATTCTGCGACGGGAGACTACGACCTGAAACGCGAGGATGGGATGGGATTAACTACGGCTGATCTGAATGCTTGGGCATCGGTTGATCTGTGGCTGGACGAACTTGAAGCGCGATCGCCCATTCCTAACTCCTCAAAAACACCAGACTGGGAACTGCAAACGCAATTAGCAAGCCAATTACTTTCCAATGCGGAATTCATTCTGGCGTTTCGGCACGACTTTGAAGCGATCGAGTACGACCAGGCACAGCAAAGCTACATCATCGGTTTGGATGACTACAGTATTGGCTACAATCCGACAGAAGATACGCTTTGGGTGCAGCGAGGCACGGAGCAGTTAGCATCTACCAGTCCGCAGCACTTGGACGAAGATTCACAGACATTGACCCACTTATACGGTGTCGGAAGCATCACTCCAACAGACATTTATCGCTTTCAGGAGTGGACAACCTGGTTGCGGCTTAAACAGGATGAGTTGCTGCGACAGCAGGGTATGGAAGAATCTGACCCGCCAGAGCAAAATCGGTCGGATCACGATTTCGAGCGGTAGTCAGATCACCGTGCGATCTCTGCCATACGAGAGTCAGATTGATTGCATAAGGTGAAGCCGTTAACCACCATTTGCATTTGTTATCGCTATGACCCAACAACTTCCAATTGATAACTTACTCAACACCTTGCTGAGTGAAACTGTTTTTGGCAAAGACCTGAGTGAAAACGATAAAACGACGGTTAAAGAAATGGTGCAAGCTCTGACTAGAGAGATAAATGACGAATTGATCCAGCAGCCTGATATAGATAATTCCGAGTTTGTTACCAACGATGATGCGATTGCTCAACTTGACGCGATGTTAAGCGAGTTGGGTGTTGACCCCAAAGTACTTTCTCCAGATGTAACTTTGGATGACTTGTTTGACCAGCAGAGTGATTCCACACTGATTGACGCTCTCAGTGATCATGTAGATTCTGCTTATAGCCTGATTGAGGTATTGTCCACTCGTCCAAGTACACGGCAATCGCTAGATGAACTGCGACGGGTGGAGTTACATCTGACTGCGGCAGAAATCGGAGTTTCAGATTTGCAGCAAATTCTGGAAGGAAGCAGGCAAAGTCAGCCCACTCAGCATTCCTTGCGTCAGCGTGTAAAAGCGGTGTTGCTCAAAGAGTTCAACTTCATAAATAGACTGGTTCAATGGGTATGAAGTTACACTATGCGGTTTTATTTGGAACCATGTTGCTATTGCCGTTGGGAATAAAGTTGGGAGTTCCGGCTCTGCTAATGAAAGGAGAGCAAATGGGATTGCTGCAAGTGTTCACCAAGACCCAGGCTTCTTCTCCCTACACAGTGGAGGAGATCGCCTTCAAGTCCAACCTGACGCTTACGGTTCGCACTCCAGAAAAGTCTGTTATTAAAGTTCGACTGATCGGGCTTCAGGCAGCCAATCAGCGATGGCAGAGTCAGTCAGCGGGAGCGATCGCACTGCTGCTGAAAGCATCAAATGCACAAGTCGCTTTTCTCAACACTCAGCCGATTAAACCAGGAGAAATCGCGGCGATCGTCGCGTTACCAAACGGCACTTTGCTGCAAGAGATTCTACTGGCGGATGGGCTAGCAAAGCTAGATCCTACTCAACTCCCACACCTGCCTCAACAAACTACCCAAGGGCTACAACAAGCGCAAGCCAAAGCCAAAGCCCAACGCAAAAACGCTTGGGGAGAAAACCATACTCGTCTCGTCACTCAACCATGACTATCCTTCAACCTGCTCCTATCAACCGTCGTTCTAATCGTAATGAATGGTGGGAAGCGACCAAAACTGCTGTTTGTGGATTGTTGCTTGCTGCTGGAGTTCACACTTTTGTTGCTGAAGTCCGTTACATTCCCTCTGAGTCGATGGTTCCGACTTTGCAGGTGGGCGATCGCCTGATTGTGGAGAAGCTGAGCTACCGCCTGCATCCACCGAAACGGGGAGACATCGTGGTGTTCAAGGCTCCACCGGAATTGAAGGCAAGAAACCTCAATGATGACATGATCAAACGAGTAATTGGAGTTCCCGGTGATGTCGTTGCAATCAGTAGAGGAACGGTTTTCATCAACGGACAGGAAGTCACTCAACCATACGTGCAAAATTCTGCCGATTACAGCTATGGACCTGTTAAAGTTCCAGCAGACTCCTATTTCGTTTTAGGCGATAACCGCAATCACAGCTACGATTCGCACATATGGGGTTTTGTACCCCAACAAAATATTGTGGGACATGCTTTATTTCGGTTTTACCCTTTACGCAAGAGCGGAGTGGAATGATGGTTGGGGTATCGGTTCAAAGTTCTCAAGTATCAGATCGTCTCACTCCTCAAGAACAAAGTATGAGTTTTTAACCATATAGCAATTAAGGGCTGCCGTTAATGAGGGTTAGATTTGGAAGCGCCTACTTTGGCGGGTCATGCATCATTGAGTTGTTGAATACCCCAGAAATTGTAAAGAACGACTATGACAGAATACGTATGACAAATTGCAAGATGAGATTCAGTCTTCCTCACAAGAAGCGCTAAACCTCTAGCCTTGTCGCTATTTGGTTGTATCTTTTTTGTCTGTGTGATAGACAAAAGACAAGGTTATTGGAATACGTCCTATGTCAGATCATTGGTTGCAGTTTGTTCGCCGTGGTTTTCCCCCTACTGCAATGTTACTGATATTGATTGGACAAGCACTTCCAACTTGTGGGCAAGAGACAAAACCAATACCTGCCAATGAACCCCAAGCTAAGCCAAGCCCGGTGCCCAGCAACTCTCTATCGCCTAAGAAAGACGACGAGAAAGAAGAGGGAAAAGACGCGCGGGTACTCGTTGGTGAGGTGTTGATTAAGGGAGCCGATCAAGCCCTGCAAGACGAGGTGTATGGAGTCATTAAAACTCAACCTGGGCGTACCACAACCCGCTCCCAACTTCAAGAAGATATTAATGCCATCTTTGCAACTGGCTTTTTCTCAAACGTTAAGGCGGTGCCTGAAGACACGCCTTTAGGAGTGCGTGTTACGTTTGAAGTGCAGGTTAATCCAGTTTTGCAAGCCATTAAAGTTGAAGGCAACCGGGTTTTGCCAGAGAAAATTCTGACAGAAACCTTCAGTGACCAATATGGTCAAGTGTTGAACTTGAATCGCCTTCAAGACGGTATCAAAAAAGTCAACGAATGGTATCAAAAGAACGGTTATGTTCTGGCACAGGTTTTAGATTCTCCAGCAGTTTCCCCCGAAGGGATTGTTACCTTACAGGTAGCTGAGGGTGAAGTTGAAGGAATTAGAGTTCGCTTCATTAACAAAGACGGGGATGATAAAGATGCCAAAGGTAATCCGATTCGGGGACGCACTCGCGATTTTATTGTTACCCGCGAATTTCAAACAAAACCTGGAGACATACTCAACAGAGCAATTGTCGAGCAAGATTTGCAGCGTGCCTTTGGGCTAGGCTTTTTTGAAGACGTGCGCCTATCACTCCAGCCCAGCGAAACTGACCCTAGAAAAGTGGTGGTGGTTGCGAATGTGGCGGAGGCTGAAGATGAGGCAGAATGGCTGTTTAATACAGCGAACCGATTAAGTCAGAAAAATACAAATGATTCAAAACAGCAAGCGATCGCAAACTATCAAAAGCTATTGCAATTGCATCGAACGCGGAAAGACAAAAAGAATGAAGCGATTCTACTACACCGAATTGCGGCAGTTTACGCTGACTTAGGAAAGTATGACCAGGCACTCGATTTTTACAATCAATCTCTGAGTCTGGCTAGAGCCATCCCTCTACCTGGGCTAGAGGTCATGACATTGAGTGATATTGGCAACACCTATTACGAACAAGAAAATTACTCCCGGTCTTTTGATTGGTACGGTGAGGCACTTCAACTGGCGCAATCCTTAGAAAACATCTCTATAGAAGAGATAGATGGCAGTTTTGTATTTTCAAGCGGACAATCTTTGAGACGGGGTAGGTTTCTCAATATGTATTTTTCACCTGCAAGCGTTAAGAGGACGGCTAGTTCATTTGCTATTAGAGATACTTTAAAACCCTCGATCCAGTTTAAGTTAGGTGAGTTATATCAACGCCTGGGAGACTATCCCCAATCTCTGATTTTGTTTCAATCTGCGTTACCGAAATGGGAAATGCTGGCAGCAAAGGACAAGGAAAACGCCTTGGTTTATAAGTTGCCGGAAGTCTTTAACTTGGCTTATCTTGCCAGTGTGTATGGGGATCTTGGGGACGAAGGTCAAGCCTTGATTTACCGGAACGAAGCCACACAACGCTTTCTGAAATACTCGGACACATTGAAACAGCAGGGCGGTGGCGATCAGCTACTCGCTTTTTTTGGCACGATGTTAGACACTGCTTCTAGCATTGACGGGGTAGAGGAGAAAAAATTCGACAATTCAATGCAGAAATTCTTTAAATCTTTCTCTACGGTAGAAACATCAGCATTAATTTCAGTTGGCATTGGCGATCGCTATGCTGAGCGAGGTGAGGATGCCCAGGCGTTCAAGGTCTATGAGCAGGCGTTGGCTGAACTGAAAAACCTAAAGAATCCAACCGATAAGCCAATCGCATTGCAAGCTCAAGTTAAGGTGCTGAATGGAATGGGAAAGGTTTATGGCAAGAGTGCATCGCAGCAAACCGCGATCGAGTTTCATCAACAGGCGTTGAAGGTGTTGCAAACTTCAGATTCATCCGCTCAGATTCCTGTTCTGCAAGCAGAAACGCTCAATTTATTAGGAAAAGCTTATTTCAGAGCCAAACAATTTCCACAAGCGCGCAACGCTTACACACAGGCGATCGCAGTAAGCACTACAGCAAAAGACTTAGCCAAAATTGCAGAGTCGCTGTTGGGCATGGCAGAAATTGAACGGGCATTGAAAAACTTCGCCAAAGCGCAGACGCACATTGAAGCAGCCTTGACACAACTTGAAGTGGCAGCCCTAACACGCCTTAAACCTCAACCTCTGCAACCCGCAACACAACCTGGTTCTTCCGTTGATACGTCTACTGATCCAAAGGGACAACCGACGTTCAGCATCAGCGCAAAATCTCAGCCCAATACCCGCGTTACTGTGAGCGATGCTACAGGCAACTTCAACTCCTACAAAGACTCGACCGCCTTGCTGGCTGCTAATCGAAACTACTACGAGGTTTATATTGACCTATTGATGGAACGCTATCGCCAAACCGGAGTCAAGCAGTACGAAACTCAGGCATTTCTGGTAAGTGAACGTGCCAAAGCTCAAAGCCTGCGGGTAATGCTGGGACAGCGAGATCGCTCCAATGATTCAAGTTCTCGCGTCCTAGCAGCACCTGCTTCACTGCAAGAGATTCAGGCGACTTTAGATAATGATACGATTTTGCTGGAATTTTTCCTGGGTAAGCAGCGCAGCTATCTGTGGGCAGTTACGAAAAATGGCATTTCGAGCTATGTTCTGCCATCGCAAGCCCAGATTGATCTAGTATCTCGACAGTTCTATGAGTATCTGACCAATCCGAGCTTGCGGGTCAGACCGAACAGTACTGCCCAAACGGGGATGGAGCTTAGTCAATTAATTTTAGGCGGCGCGGCGGCACCGAAGCTAGCGGGTAAAAAGCGGATTTTAGTGGTAAGCGATGGGGGCTTGCAATACATTCCCTTTAGTGCGCTGCCGATGCGCCTGGCTGAAGTTGATAGCAATACGCCAAACTTGGCAAGCTTGGTAGACCCGCTATTGATTCGGCACGAAGTTGTGAATCTTCCCTCTGCTTCTACCTTGATTGCCATTCGCCAAAACCGAGCAAAGCGGACTGCACCCACTAAAACTCTGACAGTATTGGCAGACCCAATTTTTGGTCGAGAGGATGAGCGCATAGGGGTAGTCCCAACGAAACAACTGTTCATGGGGGCTGCTGATGTGGAGCAGTTTTATCCACGCTTGCCCGGAACCCAATTACAAGCCGAGCAAATTTTGGCATTGGTGCCTGAAGCGCAGCGATCGCAAAAATTCGGGTTTGATGCTAGTCGTCAGACTGCCCTCAGTCCAGACTTAGGACAGTATAAGATTATTCATTTTGCTACCCACGGCATTTTAGACAGCCAGCGCCCTGAGCGATCGGGAATGATTTTATCGATGGTGAATCAACAGGGTGAACTTCAACGCAGTTTGCTTTCCCCTCCCGATATATTCAACACGCTGAAGCTTTCAGCGGATTTGGTGGTTCTTAGCGGTTGTCGTACAGGTCTGGGAACAGGAACAAACAATGAATATCTTGACAGACAAAATACCTATGAAGTGGGCATTGGATTTACTATACCTATTTCAACAAATGTCAAAAAGAATCTGACATTTAACGGTGAAGGAGTGGTTGGACTGACAGGTAGTTTTCTCTATGCTGGAGCCGATCGCGTTGTAGCAAGCTTATGGAGCGTCGAAGAAAAGGCAACCAGTGATTTAATGGTGCGGTTTTACACCAACATGCTGAATGGACGCGATGGCAAAAACCTGACTCCTGCGGCAGCGCTGCGGGAAGCCCAACTATCGATGTGGAAAGCCCGTAGATGGGAGTCTCCCTATGACTGGGCTGGTTTTGTTTTACAAGGCGAATGGCGCTAGCAGAAAAAATAGATTTAGATCGGTCTTTAAATTGGTCTAATCGGTCCAAGACGAATGGGAGGTTGTTCATCTTGTGGGAGCAATAAAACATTAGGTTTTGTAATCGGTTCATCCCTTAATTCATTTAACCCAGCCGAGTTTAAAACGCTCAGCCAATCCTGAATGATCCGATCACTGGGATTGGTGAGACGTGCATTGGCTAAAGTTGTGAGTGCCTCATACCACACGCCACTTTGGGCATACAGGATAAACCGTTCACTAGGAAGCGTGGTTTGCTGCAACTGGTTTTGCATAGTAGCGCTCAAGGTAACCCGCTGAATCCAACCATTCACTGTGACATCGCCCGATCGATTACTGGGATCGCAGATTATAGAGAAGACCCAGCGATATTGTTTACCGACTTGCAGCGGAGGAATCTTTTCTGGAGCTTGAAAACCAATAATTCCCGGTGCTGCCGTGAGAGTAACCGTGGTTGAAAACATATTCGCTTCGTTCTGATCAATCAACACAAATTCTGCCAACCGTCGTGATTTAGCTGCATAGGGCACGTAGAACCAAAATGTAGGATGGTCACTCACTGTTACTCCCATGGGAATTTCCTCCACCGTTGAGCCATTCCGGTTGGCAGGCACTAAAGCGGTCAAAGGCTGCTTATCCACTGGAACTGGGGGACAAATTCCTTGAGTCGCACCCCCTTGCCTCCGTCCAGACGGTGCCCCACGATTGGCAGTCTTGGGTGGGAAGAACAACCACTTCAATCGATCCATCACGCTTTGCGCCATTAGGGTGTGATTACTCGCTGGTTGAGGTTGTGCTTGCAGCGGCGCAGCATTTCCTGGACCGTTAATCAGGAAGAAAAAGGTAGCGATAACGGTGATCCGTTGCTGGAGAGATTGCTTACGATGAGTCATGACAGCGGCGGTTCCATATCTCACACCTGAATACTTGCACAGAAAAGGCACTAGGATTTTTCTCCAGTGTATGTGATAATTCTAACCGCGATCGCACTCACTCCCAACGCCAGAACTGGGGGAACAAACGGCAACCACCCACTCAAAGACGTTAAGCTTACGAAGCAGACCAGACATAGGATGCTCAGTGCACCTCCTACCGCAAGACTCAAGGATTTAATGGTACGAAATCGCCAGACTAAGATGCCACCCACCATCGACCAACCCACAATCCAAGTTACCTCCATTAGTTGAGACCAGACCCAGAGCAACGGTCTTTCTCCTGACACCGCACTTAAAAGCTGACTGATCATTTGTGCGTGGACGAATACACCTGGGATTTCTTCCTGATAAGGAGTGAGCCAATCATCTCTCTGTTCTGGAGCTACCCCACCGATCAAGACGATCCGATTTTTGAGGGTCTGAAACGGCACATCGCGCTTGAGAAAGTTTTGCAGAGTAACTGTTTCGGCAATATTGCGGGGTGATCCTTGAACACTACGATAATTCAATAAAATCTGATGTCCCAGTGCATCGACTCCTTGGTATCCGCCGGTATAAGCTTCTACCGGGGTTAGCATAGTGCCTTTAAGCGAGGCGGTGGAGGCAATATCGGGTTCGGTCTCTAAATAGCTGGCGGCGAGTCGAAAGCTAAAAGCATAAGGTGTTAAACAGGTCGGTTGCCGTCCTTCTAAGTTCATTTCTAGGAGATGCCGACGAACCACTTTGTCAGGATCTGGCACAAAGTCGCTAAAGCCAACCCGCTGTTGCAGTTGCTTTTTGGGAATTTCTGGAGGTGCAGCCACTCCAGCGGGGTCGCCAGCTTTCGGATCAGGAACTTTGCAAACGGTTATTAGGCGTTGATCCGTTTGCAACCGTTTGCCTAACGTTTGTTGGTAAGGTGCTGAGACTGAACGTTTACGGTAAATATCTGTCCCGATGACTTTGGGTTGATAGACATCTAATGTCTCTAGCAATTTCAACCATGCTCCGTCTGATAAAGACACTTGGGCATCCAGATCTGTTTGATCCACTGCAATGATCAACAGGCGTTTATCCCGTTCTGGGCTATCTGGGCGCGATCGCATCAGTTGATCAAATGCCCATAATTCAATAGGCTGCAACCATCCCATGAAGCGAACGCCGATGACTAAAAAGACAATAATGCCGCTGGTGCGAAGGGCGGTGTGGAGGTTGCGATTCGCGAAATGATCTCTACGGGAATCGCCCAGTAGCAACCGATGCATTCGTTCCAACCACGGTTGCTTTGGCAGCAGTATTGGCACTCCCTGAAGGCTTTCCCTCAAGGCGATCGGCATATCTGTCCAAATGCGCTCTAATTCACGAATCGAAATCGCCTGCCCACGTTTCCCAGTTTCCATACTATGGGTTGCCACACCCAGAACAACCCCATTTTTGTCGATCACGGGAGAACCACTGCACCCTGGTTCGAGTTTGTCAGGTGCACCGACCTCGGTAATCTCCAGATCCCAGGTTTGGGCAAAATTGGCAGCTTTTCCCGCAATGCCTGTTTCTTTGCCTAAGCATCCCTGCAAAACACGATATTGCTTACTCTCCTGCTTCGTCGTACCAAAAGTCCGAAACCCTGCCGTTGTAAAGGGGCTACCTTCTTGCCCGATTGCACCCAGTTTGAGCGGTTGGGCGTTTAGCAAGCCATCCACCCGCAAAACGGCTAAATCAATATCGGAACGGTTACCCACCGCAACCACATTGGCATCCACGCCGCTTGCTTTAACGGCATCCACACCGCCCACATCTTCAACCACATGGGCACAAGTCAACAGATAGGTTGTCTGTTCCTCGCGATAAATCACAAAGCCAGTGCCAAATCCAGTTTCCTCGGGCTTTTTGCTGGAAATGACAACAATGGCATCACTTAACCTAGCATTCATTGAATTTGACTCTTGGGTTTCAGGACTAGCTTTACGGTTAAATTAGCACCTGCTTTTGATTTGGTGATGTAGAGATTCCCTTCGCCTTCAAAGCTCAGCCCAATCTGCACTTCCGCCTGTTCAATGTCCATCTCCTGATTAATTTCAGCCCAGGCGGCTGCGATCGGGCGGCAAGTTCTCACCAAAATTGGGTGGATCTTGTCAAAGGTTTCGTTCACCTTTTCAGCCAATCCGCCTGAAATCGGCTGCGCTTGTTCAGGTGACACTTCCACCTCAACCAAGGTGCCATCATCTAGCTGAATTAATTTCGTTGCCATTTTCTTTTTTTAGGAAAACATTGTTTTAAGGATATACCGAATAATTAACACATCTGGTAGTAGCAAAATTTCAATGCGTGGATTTAATGTGAAACGATTATTTGTGTACTTGATGCGAGATCTTTAAAAGTCAAAATGTAGTTTTTGTTCAATGCTGTTATTTCGTTCTAACTTCTCACTTCCTATCTGTCGAAATAAGAATAGAGAAAATTATGGAGTAAGAAGTTTGATAAAAAGAGCTTTAGAAACTGAGGAAAGCTAGAGATTTCAGGGATCGTAGCAATTACATACATAGTTGACTAGGGGATGGAGCTATTAAAGCTCCATCCCTTAAAGCAAGTCTCCTTGTTAAGGCTATTGATCAACTCTTGTTAGTTGTTTTATCTCGGTCTTACCACTCGTCACCGTACATTTCTCAGCTAGTGGTAATGAGAAGCGGAACGTGCTGCCCTGCCCTACTTGGCTCTCCACTTCGATCGCGCCTCCCATCACCTCCACCAATCGTTTTGTAATCGCCAGCCCAATGCCACTACCGTCGTGACGAAGATGGCGAGAGTCTTTGGAGCGCCAAAATCGTTCAAATACATGCGGAAGATCCGCTTTAGAGATACCGATTCCCGTATCTTTAACTGCAATCCATAGGTCATCGTCAACTACCTCCACCTGTACTGTCACCGCTCCTTCTGGTGTGTAGGTCAAAGCGTTATTGATCAAGTTATTCAAAATTCGCCTGAAGCGATCGGGGTCAGCAAAAACTTGAGGCAGTTCGGCAGGATAGTCTAGCTCTAAAGTGCAGTTGTTCTGCCACTTTCTTGCTTTAAAGATGCGAACCACCCGTCGAATCAGCGGGTAAGGGGAAACCGCCTGCAATCGCAGAGGCATTCCTCCCGATTCTATTTTGGACAAGGTTACCAGGTCTTCCAGTAGCCGACTCATCCTCGCAGTTTCCTCAAGCAACTCTTTCCAGATGTCTGAAGAAATCGGAATGACACCGGACTCCAGCATCTCAACATAGGCTTGGATGATGGTTAGCGGAGTGCCCAATTCGTGAGCCAGATCGCCAACAAGCTGTTGCCGCCGTTCTTCCAATCCTTGCAAGTGATTCGCTACACTGTTCAGGGTCAAACCCAATTGGTGAATCTCAGGAATGTTGCTGGGTGGAACACGGGCAGCCATATCGCCGGAATTAAACCGTTTGGCTGCCTGGTCAATCTGACGGAGAGGACGCAAGATGGAATGAGTCAGACCCAGACTTAACCCGCTGACTCCAATGAGAGTTGCACCGAGGGCAAATGCCGTCCCCTGATCGTTGATCCGATCAAACAGAGCGATCGCATCTAGGGAAAAGGTTTGAATATCGGGGTTGGGAACCTTTCCTTCACTACTCTCCTTGCTTTGGTAACGCGACTCTAGGCGAGAAACCTGCTTAGGAAACTGTTTTGATTTATAACCATGTCCGATCGTTGCTGCACCGACTAATCCAACTACTAGAACCAGCAGATTGGTCAGCCATAGTCGTAGATGTAGATTCATTTGTCCTCAAATTTGTAGCCTACGCTCGTTACTGTTTTGATGAAGCGATCGCGCTGCTGGTTAGGGCTGATTTTCATACGCAACCGCCCAATGTAAGTGTCGATCGCTCGATCTTCACCCGCGTAATCTATGCCCGATATCGTCTCTAGAAGCTCCGCCCGCTCCCAAACTCTTCCAGGACGGCTTGCCATCAAGAAAAGCAGTTCAAATTCGAGCGTGGTTAAATGCACCTCTTCAAGTTCCCCATCCTCCATTCTCTCCACCAAAACTTCCCGCTTTTCACGGTCAATCAAAAAGTGGGGAGTTTCGATATGACTTTGCTGAGGCTGCTGCCGCCGTGAAGCGCGTCGTGTCACCGCCCGGACTCGGACGGTTAATTCTTTAGTATTAAACGGCTTGGGAATATAGTCATCCGCCCCCGTAGAATAGCCAATGATGCGGTCAACCTCCGTTCCCCTCGCCGTCAGCATCACAATAAAGGGGTCTTTTTGAGTTTTAGACTGCCGAATTTGAGAGCAAACCTCCAATCCATCAATATTAGGCAACTCCAGATCCAGCACGACTACCTCAGGCTGATGCTGTTTGAACTGGCGCAACCCATCCTCACCGTCATAGGCAACAGTACAGTTAAATCCTTCAGCTTCTAAACTAGAGCGCACTGCAAAAGCGATTTTGCGCTCATCTTCAATCACTAGAACGTTCATGAATCAAACAAATGTGTCGAGAACTACAGTGGTAAATTGTGAAACGTATGTACCAGGTGAATTCAGATATCTATTCTGCTTACTCTTTTGAAGAATTGCCAAAAGAAAAAAGAGCTTATTGACATTAAGGCAACTTTTTTCCACAGTCAGATTTCTGTTCGATCGCAGTCATACGAGCGTCAGATCTGCTCTTTACTCTCTATTTCAGTTGAGTAGTTCAATTCCTACCTCAACTTTCACCAAACCACTTGAGAGTAATCCATGACGATTCATATAACTGAGCTTCTTGCTAACCCTGAGACCACATCCCAAATCGCCTTTGAGCAGGAATTTGCACGACGCGCTTTGGAGTTATCGCCGACCATTGCCGCTCCTCTAACGATCTCCCAACCTCAACGCCAAAAAGCGTCCAGTGTTCGTTCCTTGCTATCACGCTGGTTCTCCACAGAGTTCCGTACAAAGCTCCGCAAGCTTGCTCCCTGGCTGGTTTCTGGCGGTATTCTGGGACTGAACTTGGTACTCCATGCACCCACCTTTGTAGTCGGTTCTCTGATTGCAGGTTTAACTGTTCAGGTGGTTAAAACCATCATTCGCAGTAACGAACAGTGCCAACGCCTATGGAAGTGGCTGCTGAAGAAAGCAAATCTGAGCGAGAAAAAGATGCCCTGGCTAACGGCTGGGTTTGCTGGGGGAGCGTGGATGAGCGCCGCCCTGCCCTCTCAAGCGGCATTCTTCGTTCAGGCTGAACAATACCTCCAGCAAATTCTGGCTGTTGGAGCGGCTTCTGGTGCAACAGCCCTGGTTCCGTTGCTGTTTGGCGTTCTGCGCGTCATTTTTGTCATCTACATCGGGGTTGCCTTGGTGCGCGTTGTTAACGGCTTTCGCAACGATGAAGATTGGTCTACCGCTGCCCGTATTCCTCTCATCGTCGTGCTCTGCGTTGTGATTGGCGATGCGCTCAGCACACTGATTGTGCAAGGTGCAAACGGCGGCGGTGGCGCTGTCGCTCCCTAACCCTGATTGACAAAACTGTTTTGGGAAAGAGGGAGTTCCTCTTTCCCTTTCTCCCTCTTAATTTAGCTAACTTAAACGATGTCTACTGAACGCGATCAAACATCTGATGAATTTATTCCAGTCAACCAGATCCTTAATGCCAAACCGCAGTTAGGACCGATTCCAGGAGAGCAGGTTATTCCCTGGCTCATCATTGCCATTGTTGCGTATCTAGTTTGTCAGGGTGTTTTGGGACTGGACTGGTGGGCAACTGGACTAATAGCCGTCTGGGGTGCAGCAACGTGGTGGGTGCTGACGGGTAATGAAAGCTGGCGGTTCCTGACCAAGTTTCACGGCACACCTAACTGGACGCGCGGACACTTGCCCTACACCATGATGACCCAGGTACAGAAATTTGTAGACCAGGTTCCCAGACGTAAAAGACGCACCAAAAAATCTAGAAGGACAAAAGTAAGGCAATGAAATCAAAAGTTGGCAAGCAGCGCGTGACTGTGATTGACAAGGAGCGAAAGCAATCTGTCACCCTGAGTGCCTTTGAAGACTACAACTCCTTGGCAGGATTCGCTCAGATTGAGCTAAAGGGTAGAAGTGTCGGAGCAGCCTTACTTCAGAAAGGCAAAAACCGCTTTTGCTTCGTCTTTGGATTTGCCTGCAATGGCGTTCACGATACCCTCAGACCCGATCAAATTCCCCCAACCCTTCGTAGCTTTGAAGCCGCACTGAAAGAGCTACCAAGCGGAGAGCGCCTGACAGTTCACCTATCTAGCTTCACTACCGATCACGATCGCCAACAACAACTCGATCAATTACTGGAGCAAACCCCCTCTTCTGAACTGCGCCTGCTGCTCATGAGCGAGAAAGCCAGAGGTCAGGAGCTAAAGGAATCTGGCACCCGCAAACCAAAGACTCTGCATCTGTATTGCACCTACACGATTGAGCCAAACCAGAAGGTCAAAGGTGATGCGGACTGGATCGAGAAGGTATTGGCGAAGGGTGTAGAAGTCTGGGAAACCTTTAAAGGTAAGGGCGATCACGTTATCCAGCAACGTTATGAGGAGATGCTACAACGAGCTTTTTCTGAAGGCTACTTGCGCTGGGAGCAGTTGCTCAATATCAAGATGGGGCTAGATGTAAAGCCCATGAGTGTAGGTCAACTGTGGGAGCAAATCTGGTGTCGCCTCAACACGACATCACCTCCTCTAGTGCCCCAACATCTGATTCTGAATGACAAGGGATTGAGTGAAGTGGTGCAGAATGATGTTCACTCAACAACTGTTTTGATTCAAGGTGAACATGGGCAGGAATCGGTTCCCATTGCCGATCGCCAATGGGTGAAAGTGAAGGGCAAGTATGTAGGAGTGCTGGCGTTTAGCGCTAAACCGGGGGGATTTCTGAATCAGAAAGCTCAACTGCGATATTTATGGGAAGCGCTCTGTCGTCCTCACATTATTGATACGGAAGTCATCTGTCAAATCACGCCTCGCAACACTACCCTGCTGAGAACCAATATGCAGCGGATTCTCAAACAATCGAATGTGTCAGCGCACCTGGCAGAGCAGTCCCGATCAATTGATGTAGCCGCCCAAATTAAGGTGAGGCGTTCCGTCGATGCTCAGGCAAAACTGTACGAAGGGTACATTCCCGTCAACATTGCGACCGTGTTGCTGGTTCATCGGGACACGCGATCGCAACTGGAAGAAGCCTGCGATGCGATGTCTGAGTGTTTCCAACTGCCTGCTAAAGTTGTGCGAGAGACCGAAATCGCTTGGCGTATCTGGCTCCAGACCTTACCAACTTCTTGGGAAAAATTGCTTGGTGCGCCGTTCAAGCGTCAACTCACCTATCTGACCAACGAAGCGCCTGGACTTATCCCACTTACCCTGACCAATCCTGGCAACCGAACCGGGTTTGAACTGATTGCGGATGAAGGAGGGAGTCCAGTCAAGATTGACTTCACCAACGAGCATCGCAATATCGCGGTATTTGGCACTACTCGTTCTGGGAAGTCGGTGCTGGTGTCTGGCATGATGACTCAATTCCTCTCCGAAGGCTACCCAATCGTCTGTTTGGACTACCCCAAACCAGATGGCACCTCAACCTTCTCTGACTATGCTGAATTTCTCAATCCCCGTGCAGCTTACTTTGATATTGGGCGACAGAGCAACAACCTGATGGAAATGCCCGACTTACGACATTTGCCAGGTGAACAGCAGCGGGAGCGATTTGAGGATTACAAAGGCTTTCTCGAAGGAGCATTAGTAACGATGGTGCTGCCCACTGCTCAACAGGATGCGATGTTGGAGCAGACAGTGAGATCGCTCATCGGTCGAGCCTTGAACAACTTCTTTAAAGACCCTGGTATTCGTCATCGTTACGATCAAGCGTTAGAGGATGGATTTGGAAGTTCTGCATGGGCTAAAACTCCAACATTACAGGACTTTTTAGGATTCTGTACCACAGAGAGCTTAAACGTGGATGCTGACACCGGACAGATCCGCAATGCTCAATCCCAAATTCTGCTGCAACTGGAATACTGGCTCAACTCACGGGTGGGGCGGGCGATCGGTCGTCCGTCTTCATTCCCAACGGATGCTCAGTTAATCGTGTTCGCTTTGCGGAACCTGTCCAATGAAAATGAAGCCGCCATTCTCTCGCTCAGTGCCTACTCTGCGGCATTGCGTCGTGCGTTGGAATCGCCCAAATCGATTTTCTTTATCGATGAGTCTCCCATTCTGTTTGCTTACAACACGATCGCCCGGTTGATTGGTCGCTTGTGTGCCAACGGTGCAAAGGCGGGAATTCGCGTCTTCCTGTCTGCTCAAGACCCAGATACCATCATGAACTCAGTCGCAGGACAACAGATCATGCAAAACATAAACACGCGCTTGATTGGACGGATTCAACCGTTGGCGATCGAGGCGTTTATCAAATGGCTGTCCTACGAGCGCACCATTATCGCTCGAAATGCCAGCGAATTTTTCTTCCCAAAGCGGTCAGAACTTTACTCCAACTGGCTCCTGGATATTGACGGCACCTACACCTACTGTCGCTACTATCCTGGCGCAATTCAAATTGCCAGCGTTGCCAATAACCCGGATGAGCAATCAGCCCGTGCCCGTGTGCTGGCGCAATATCCAGACAACAAGCTGCTGGGCATGGCAAAGTTTTCTGAGCAGTATGTGGCAGCAATTCGCAACGGCTCCAGCCTCGACCAAATTGGTTATCAGGAAACTGTTTCAGACACCCTTTCTCCCGCGATGGTACTAGCCCATGTCAACTAAGCCTTTACAACCCAAACAACTCAAACCCGTCAACCAGGCAAAGTTGCGGGTGCTGATCTACACGCTTACTTTGGCAGCATTTGTAGGAACGCTGTTCCCCCAATATGCCAAAGCCGGGGTGTTAGACGGACTCTCAAATACGATTCAACAGACCGTGAATCAGGTGACAGGTCAAATCACAAATCCGATTCAACAGGTCGGAACCGTGATTGATGACGTGCAAGACAGCATCCTGGAGCCAATTAACGATGTCGTGGGCGGAATCAATCGTACTTTAGGCTCCTTCCTGGCTCCGTTCCAGCAACAGCTTCAGCAGTATCTTCAGGTGTTTACTCAAACCTTTCAAAAGATTATGGGAGACATTTTTGGCTCCGTTTTTGGTGGTGAACGGCAACCTTGGGATGAGCAGTGGGGCGGTGGAACGCCTGACGCTGGCTCTACAGACAATGCAGGCAATGGTGATGAATTGCCTACCGCTGATGCGCCCGGTGTCATTTATGGTCCGTTGCAAATTCCTGATTTCATCAAAAGTCACGAGGCGATCGATCAAAGCGTCACGGGTAGCGCAACGGCTGGAACTCCATCGGCTGATTCCCGGATGGTCGATCGCTTTAACATCAACCCCGTGCCTTTAGCTCAGTCCATGAAGTTCCAACAGGATAGGCTCCAGAATTACGGTATGGCAGCGACTGTTCTCAGCACCGAAGGACAGGCAGCGATGAAACAAGAAATGGAAGCCGCAGGCATGACGCTTCAATCCATTCAGACAAAGGCACAGGAAGCTCAAGGCTTTGATGTCACTCAAGACGTGATGAAGAATTTGACAGGGATTCAGGCAAATCAGTCTTCGTTGCAAGCAGGTAGTTACGCCCAACTGATGGCGCTTCGTGCTCAGGAAGCAGCAAATTCAGTTGTGACATCCAATATTTCTGAAGCCCTGGATGAAGCAAACCGTGCTAGCCACGCCGAGTCGATGGCAACCGCAGATCACGCTCTCAGAGCCTCCGCTGGCTTCTATTTGCCGGGTTTGGTTAAGTAGTCAGATGATTGCGCGATCGCAGTCATACATCAGTCAGATCGACTGTTTAGGGTAAGGCAATCCTAATCGAAACACATCATCATGTTCACTCCATCTTTGTTGGCAGTCGAGGGAGCCAGTCGGATTCTAGATGAAGGACTGCAAACCAGCACCAAGGTCGCAGAAGCCTGGAATCGGCACTGGCTCACCGCCTTTGATAGTCCACTATTCACCACGATCGTCTATTACTCTGGTTTGTTTGCAGCAGGTGCTTTAGTCTTATTCATGCTCCAATTCATCAAACGTATGGTGGATGAAGAGGACTATGCCGCAGCGCTCAAAAGTTTGGTACTGGCATTCATTCTGTGCGGATTGCTGGCAAATAACGGCTTCGTTCTAGCCGGAAGTGTCCGAACTTTACGCGGAGTTGTTCATAACCTTTCCAATCGAGTTTTGGAAGTGACACTACTAGACACTCGCATTCGCGATGCCATCACTGCATCTGCTACTCAAGGAGCAATTATCAGCGAGATTCGCGCTCAACTGAGCCAGTGCTACGGCATGGTGGGACAAAAACAAATTACCTGCCTGGAGGAAGCCAACAAACAGGTTGAGCAAACAATTGGGGCAGTTCAAACTGAGCTTCCAATCATTGCCAACCTGTTAGGTCCGATTCGAGCCGTACAACGCGGGATTCAAGGCGCGATCGAGGTGGGTGGTGCTCAGGTGCAGGGCGGCGATGTTGGGAGTGTAGTTACGGCTCCGGGCTTCGCAGTCGCAGGTTTTTTAGGCGGATTTGTTGGGTCAGCCGCGCAAGAGACGGTGCGAATTGTGCTGTGGGGATTTCAGTGGGGGTTCACCAACCTCCTGGAAATCTCAATGTTACTGACTGGACTAATTTCTCCTTTTGCGGTGGCAGGTGCATTTATGTTCGATGGCAAATCACTCTGGACATGGCTAACTGGCTTTTTTGCGATGGGATTAGCAAAGGTGTCCTACAACATCATCGTTGGATTAGCAGCCGTTGTCGTAGTCAACGCTGAAGCCACTGACACGATGGGTTTTCTAGTCATTATGGCAATTCTCGCTCCAGCTTTGGCATTAGCGCTGGCAGCCGGAGGCGGCATGGCAATCTTCCACGTAATCAACACAGGCATGGCACGAGCGATCGGAACTCTCAGCAACTTCTCTCCCGCGATCGGTGGTGCGAAAGCTGTCCGAGGACGGTAACTCCTCTCTCTTCTCATTTGGTAAACGACCATGCAAATTTTCAACCGCAACAAGAAGCCTTTCATTGATTCTTCCGATCTGATTCCGTTGTTTGTTCTTGGCACTCTAGGGCTACAACTCCTCAACCTACTAATCAACAGTGGTGGCGCAGTTAGCCTGTGGTCAATGGTTCGTAAACCAGCCCCAGCGATGGTGCAACTGCTGGACGGGCGATCAGTCGCAATGGAAGCTGTAGATACTGATCAACGTACTTCAACGGTCATTCGTCAGTTTGTCAAAAATTCACTTGGACTGATGTTTACCTGGAATGCCAGAATCCCTGTGAACAAAGATATGGCTACCGCCTCCACGGGCACTTCAGACACCGTAAAAGATCCAGGCGTTTCAATCGGCACAGGCGGACGAATTACTACGGCAAGCTGGCAAGCCGCCTTTGCCTTAAAAGAAGATTTTCGCAACCCATTTTTAGAGCAGGTTGCCAGGATGACTCCTTCAGAAGTGTTCACAGGCGGAGCGCAGAGTGTTCTCAGTTTTGAGTCAGTCTCTGTGCCCAAACCTGTGAAAGCAGGGCAGTGGCAGGTTGATATTGTCGCTAGCCTGCTGATTTTTGACTCCACTCATCCACAAGGGCTGGCAGTTCCCTTCAACAAAAGCATCTTCGTTGCCGCGATCGAACCCACCATTGATCCGCTTGCAGACAATTCCAGCCCTATCCAAAAAGCGGTTTACCGCATTCAGGAAAGCGGCTTACAGATTCGTGAAATTCGTGACCTCGATATTCAACAACTCAATCAATAGAGCTTCATCGATATGAGTAAGCATTCAACCTCAGAAATAACTCCTGATTCCCCTGAATTTAAGGAGAAATTCCCCAAGGAAGACGAGTGGGATGAACTGGCAGAACTTGCTGCCATGACCGGATACAAGCCTGATTTCAACAAGGCGGCTCGGACTGCAACAAAACCAGAGCCAACACAGCAGGACGGTGAAGAACCGCCCCTACTGGATGACGAAGACTTGGAAGAAGAACGGGAGACGAAGACGAAAACTCCGCTGTGGAGTAACCCGATGGCGAAGGGTGGAGTTGTATCTGTGTTGATGGCAGTCGCGATTGGGTCGGTCGGACTGTTTGTCTGGAGTCTAAACGGTAATTGGAACAGGAACTTGAATAACCCCAAACCCCTGTCTAATGTGCCAGAAACAACCTTAAAGGTTGACCCAGAACAGGCTGAGATTGGTCGTCTCAAAACTGTTACAGCATTGGGTAGTCAAGCACAAGTGCTTAAACAGGCTCCACGCATGGGAACCCGGCAGATGATTCCGGTGAAATCAGGCGAAAAGCCAAAGACGACCCCAATTAGATCTACTCCTGTTCGTCAGTTCACTTCTGTTTCACCTGCACCTGTCTACTCTGCTCCTTTTCGGACATTTTCGCCTCCGGCTCCAGTTTCGGTGCGAAGCAGCAATATTGGCGCGATCGCAGCCATCCCGACTCCACAAGTCAATCCACAAGAAGCATGGAATAAGGCATTGGCACTTGGTAGCTTTGGAATGGAGACGGGCACAACCTCAGCGTTTAATGAGATTCCTGAACCACCAATTGAAAAGCCTACAACTCAACTAGCAACTGATACTCGCTACGAGGCAGATGCAGCGGCTCTACTCTCAGGTGAACCTCGACGAGTTGTTGCGATCGTTCCCGGCACAACAGCGACAGGCACTTTAGTTACGCCGATCGTTTGGGCACAGGATTTGAAATCTGAACAGCAACCGCAACGGTTTGGCTTACAACTGACTCAGCCTATTTATGCAGCCGATGGCTCAGTTGCTCTACCTGCTGGCACACAGATGGTAGCAAAGGTGGACGCAGTTTCGGAAAGCGGCATGGTGCAATTATCGGTAATCGCTGTTGTTGCCCCTAGTGCTAAGGGAAATCAGGTTGTTGAACTTCCATTTGGGGCGATCCAGATTGTAGGCGAGGCAGGCAAACCATTGGTAGCAGAACGTCAGAATCCAGAACGAGGACGCTTGGCTGGAAAAGACATCACTGTTGCCCTATTAGGTGCATTGGGTCAGGTTGGCGGATTACTTAATCGTCCTGGCAATCAAACGACAACCACCAGTCCTTACCTATCCACAACATCCATTTCCAATGGTCAAACAAATATCTTGGGTGGATTGTTAGAAGGGGGCTTTGGCAAACTGGCAGATCGGGTTGCTCAAAGGCAGCAGCAGGAAATTGATCAAATCCTTAAACGCCCTAACTTGTGGTACGTCCCAGCTAACAGAGAGTTAACGATTTTTGTCAGTGCGCCAATGGAGGTTGCCCTATGAACTGCATCCTTCGTAATCTCATTGTTTTACCTCTGGCGATCTCGGTGGTGACTGAAATTACTCCAGTGGTTGCTGCTCCCATCGTGCGATCGCTCTCTCAATCTATTGCCCAAGGGTTAAGTGGAAATGGAGCCAGCGTCACGGTTTGGGCGGGTGCTGGTACGAATATTGACTTTACCCGCACTGGGGAAACTATCTCCCGCACTTGGTTAGACGATCCTCATGCTGTTGTTGTAGACTTCGATGCTCCACCTGGAAAAGGAGCCAGTATCGTCCATCTGAAACGAGTAAAGGGTATTCACTTTCCAAATCTACCTGAAACAAAAGCTACCCTGCTAACCGTTATCACTCGTTCCCGCTATGGGAAGAAGACCTACCTGTTTGAAGTTAGATATGGCTCTGGGTCTCCCCAGTACGCCACGCTTGCGATCGCTCCAGACTCCCAAGCATCGGGTGGATTGACTATTGGTGACGATCAAACTGCTAACTGGAGTGACGTGGATCGGGGATTACAAAGAGCGATCGCTAAACAACTAATCAGTGCCACAAGCCCAGTGGTTTTGCGAGTACAGAATTTTCTGGCATTGGCACGCAATGGAATGCCATTACAGCCAGCAGCAGAGCAGGCGCAGGTGTCTCTGGCAGTAGTATCCAAATTGGCAGAGATGGGAATGTCTGCTCCAACTGCACCCCCTCGATCACAATCCTTTCTACAGCAACCTTCTTTGAAATAACTATGTTGCCTTTCGTTTTATCAGCCGCACTACTGGAGATAGTTCCCTCCAGTAAAGTCCCCTCTTCAATCCCTACAGCCAGTTCAACTGCAACCATTCCAACTGTGATGATCACGCGAGGTCAAGAACAAACGGTTACTCCAGATTGGTCACGCTTATCATTCGCTAATCTACCTGCGATCGCGCAGTCCGGTTCCCTCAACGGGCAGAAATGGTCAGCAGGGCAACCCGTTGAGAAATTGCTGACTTTGGGTGATTTTCAGGATAGTTTCAAACTACAAGACCTCAATCTATACGCGATCGCGGTTGCTACTCAAACACCGATCAAGTTGGTGAAACTGAGTCAGTTCAAACTACTGGCAGGGCAGACTCTCGCGGATCTAGCGCTTGCTGTGCCTGAATTGGAACAGTTGCCAGTTAGCACAATCAAGCCCCTTTCGGATCTGCTTAAATCAGCCAAACCCAGTTACCGACTGACGGAAAAAACTCTGCCTCAGTTATTGGAGCAAGACCCAACGCTAGGCGCATTGAGTTTTCAGAACTTTGACTTGACAGTCTACACTCTAGATGACTTTCCTGGTCTCATTCACGCTCCTTTGCAAGCATTCAGGCGTTGGCAGGAAGCCAAGCTGACGGATATTCCTGGCTTACGAGAAATGCCCTGGCAACAATTTCCTAATCCGCCAAGCGATAGCAGCAGGAGTGGTGTGATCCAACTGCCTACTGCTCATATCAAAAAGCCGGGTAAAGATACCAGTCGCAGCATTTCTGGCAGCAGTGCGATCGGCTATCAAATACCTTGCACTGGTTGTACAAGCATCACTTTTTCTGACCCACCTGCATTACAAGAGAAACGCTGGATTTCTGGTTTAGCTCAATGGGTACAAGGAGGAACAAGTGATGTTGCTCAGTCTCCTACCCATTCAGAACCAACCGGACGCAATGTATTCGGTAAAGCGTTCAAAGTGGTTGTGACAGAGGTTTCGCCCAAACAGGCACAGACTGCCTTATACTTCCGCTTCTGCCAGTTTCAGCAGCAAACTTCCTGTAGTCCCTACGCGATTGGTCCCGTACCATTCCTGAGCTACCGCAATGGTGAGTTGATGCCTATTGGCAATCTGGAGTCAGGAACAGAACAATCCATAACTCCTCAAATGCTGCCATCCGTGGAGCAAATTCTCCCCACTATACCCGCTGAAATTCCCAGTACTGTAAGTCATTGGTCTGAGCTTATCAGTCAGATCCTTGAACAGATTAAAGCCCTCCTTCATCCTCCCGCAACTCCAACTGCCTAGCCATGCCTCCTGCTAATACCCAACAAACCGTTTCAACGCCCACTCAGATACCTGGCGGCATTAGCGATCAGTTTGGTGCTCTTGCCACAGCAATGAAAGGGGAGAACGGCGTAATGCTACTGATTACCTTAACTGGATGGTTGGTGCTTGCCTGGTTAGGGCGTGGCACTAACAGAAAGAATAGACTTGCTACTGCCCGGTTTGCCGGAACGAGAGAAAGGGCAGTAGCTAAACGCAAGGCGCTCAAGCAAATTGCCGCTCGGAAACACAATGTCGTCGCCTTTAAAATTTACAACTCGCTCTATTTGCCAGATGCTCAACGAGGAATAGCCGTTTCAGGTGGGGCAGGGTCTGGTAAGACTGCCAGTTTGATACTTCCGATTGCTCAATCTGCGATCGAGCAAAATATGCCAATTTACTGCTTTGACTTTAAATACACCGAACCAAACGACAGCTTGGTATCGGTGATTCTGCCAACGGCAGTCAAAGCAGGATACAAGATTCATGTTTTTGCTCCTGGAATGGACGAGTCTGAAATTTGCAATCCCCTGGACTTTTTAATTGACGACATGGACGGCATGGCAGCGCGGCAGCTTGCTTCGATTATGCACAAATGCATGAGATCGGAACATAGAGATGCATCTGACGATCCATTCTTTTCGATCGCGGGAGACTTGCTGATTCAGGCTGTCCTGCTACTAGCAAAGCAAACGAAATTCCCTGACATGATGATGTGCCAGGTTATTTTGACCATGACTGATCTGCCCAAACGCATTCAGGCATCAAAGTTGAGCAAACTAACCAAAAACACCTTTTCTCAGTACCTTTCTGTATCAGGTAGCGAGAAAACAGCAGACAGCATCCGAGGTACAGCCCAAAACCTGTTCGTCCCATTCACCACCCCAGGATTGGCAAATGCGTTTTGTGGTAAAACTACACTGCCATTGACCTTGGAGGGAAAAACGTTAGTGGTCGTTGGGATGGATAAATCGGTTAAAACGGCGCTGGCACCATTCTTGAGCGGAATTATGCAGATGGTGTTGGATCGGAATGTGGCGATCGCCCGCAAAGATCCGTTTGTGTTTCTGCTGGATGAAGCCCCTACCGTCGGAATTGACCTGGCAACAGCGTTTGCGACTCAGCGATCAGCAGGTGCAACTACAGTGATGGGCTATCAGGATTTTGGTCAACTGGAGCAACGCTACGGCGAATCACTCTCGCGTACCATCCTTTCCAACTGTGCTACGAAAGCTTGGTTTAACCCGCAGGAATTGAAATCGGCTCAGTGGTCAAGCGACTATATTGGCGAGGAGCAGCTAAGTCTCAAGCAAAAATCAAAGGGTCACAGTGGCGGCAAAGCCAGTACCAATGTTTCCGACAACGATCGAACTCGTAAACTCTACAGTCCCGATCAATTTCTCCGATTACCGCCCGGTAAGTGCATCTTGATTAATCCGGCAATTGCTGGACAAGACGAAGTAGGAATTCCGATGGCACAAAAGATCAAAATTCCCAAAGCAGTTGAGCAACAACAGGAGTGGGCAAAACGAATGTGGAACGAAAAAATTAAGCAACGGTTGAGCGATCGTAGTCCCCAACCCAAACTGACCCGCGAGGAGTTGCGGGTCTACACTGAGCGGATGATTGAGGAACGAGGAGCTGAAGCAGAGCGAATTTTGCCGTTACCAGGTAATGCACCGTCCTCTGGTTCTAGCAGCAAGAAACTCAAGGACACCCAAATGAAACAAACCTTACAAGCAGCATTTTGAGGTGAACTATGTTAGATATGACCTCGCACAACGCTGAAAAAGTTCAAGGCGACATTAATACGTTCCTGGAAGCTCTGACTCAGTTTCTCTCTAAAATCCAGTATCCAATTAATATTCCTACGCAAGAGGAAGCGCCACCTGTTCTGGAAATGGATGCATGGCTGGCGGAAGAAGAACCGTTCACCGACATTGAGATTATTCCGGAACGGAATATGCTTTCTGGAAGCAACCCACCCTTATTAGAAGGACGAGAGCCGCTACTGGTGTCTGGTAGTCCAACGCCTCCGCAACTTGAGGCGGGGGCAGAAGTACACTTGCAAATCGAGGGCACCTACATCATTGCCCTATTGCCTGACCTGAAATCACAATTGGAGCAATTATCACCAGAACAATTGGCTATGCTGACCCAAGCGATCGAACGTCCCGCTTTACCCTCTACCGAGCTAATTGAAGTGGTGGATGGTGAGTTGATTGATATTGAAATTAATGGCGTACAGTGCTTCCATCAAGAACAGGGACAAGTGACAGTCAACGCTATACTGCCTAATGCAAGTCAAGTGCAGAGTCTAGAAAGAATTGAGTCAGAAAACACTGATGTTCGACGAGTGCATGACATAACGTTGGTGACTCAGATTGGGGAAAAGGTGGAAGAGCCAGCGACCGTTGAGCTTCGTCCAGCCCATGAAGTTGAATCGTTGATCGGGCAGGCAATGGGCGACTCATCAACCTTGCATAAACAGGTACTTCAAGATGCTGCACCTGTGCAAGTCATGCGCGACCAGTATGGACACATTAAAGGCGGAGCAGCCGTGAGAGCCTCTGTAGAGGTGACTGAAGATACCGTTGAGGCGGAGGCTGAATATCAGGCAGAGCATCAACCGTTGACTTTTCAAGCAAAAGAAGTGGTTGAGGAAATTCATGGCTATTTTGATCGCACTGGAGAGCAAAAGTTACCTGGAAACAATGATTACCTCATTGAAAAGTTAGATAACGATCGCCTGCGATTCATTCCCTATAACTCTTCTGATGATGCAATTATAATCAACCGTGAACAAGTGGAATCAATGGTAGACATTACCCAATATCAACACTTGATGATTCGATTTACAGCAGCCTACGAAAGTATTCGGACTGCCGAACGGAGTCGCGATCGGGAACTAGAATTGACTTAAGAAAAAAGATTATGAACCAGAATCAGAATTCTAATCAAGTTTCTAAGGAACTGCGATCAAAACATTCGGAAAGTTCAACTGAAACTAATTATGACAATGCAGATACACCTCCCATAATGCGTGAGGAAGACCCGGATTTAGAAGCGAAGCTAGATGTGATATTTAAGCCTTCTCCTTGCTCCCCCGATGCCAAAGCAATGGATGATTTTTAGCCCTCACTATTTGACCCAGTAATAACCGTTCACGATGTTCAACGATCGCAAGGAAGCTCTGATCAGAGCCTTCCACAGTTCCCTATTGGAAGGAGAAAATTACGCCCGAATTAATCAGGCGCGAAAGCAAGCTGAGAATTTTTTGAATGTACCCATTCCTCCCGGCAGTCCGTTAACCAAGCTGGTAGATGAAGCAATGGAAGCTGCGATTGTCCGAGTTGCGCCACACCTGATCGCTCAGTCTTCATCAACTCACCAAGCGTATGACCAACTCGTAGACCTACTCAACCGTCAGCCAACATTGGGAGTTCGTTCCTCTACTTCCGTTCTCCAACAGGCTTACAGTACGCCAATCTCGATCGCTTACCTTGCCTCCACACTGGCAGGAATTACACCAGAAACTACCGTCTACGAACCGACTGCTGGAAATGGAGCCTTACTGATCGGAGCGAATCCAGCCAATGTGATTGCCAATGAATTAAACAGCGATCGCTTTGCCGAACTAAAACAGCGAGGCTACCAGCAACTAACTCAGCACGATGCCAGCACCTACCGACCAGACGGGAAAGTCGATGTAATCATCACCAATCCACCATTTGGCGTTGTGCATGGTGACGACGGAAAAGTAAAACGGTTTGAGATGCTTGGTAATCGTCGGGGGACACGCCAGATTGACCATGCGATCGCCCTTCATGCATTGGAAGCAATGAAGGATGATGGTCGAGCCGTCCTGATTCTGGGAGGCAAGTTGGGCAGCGACGAGAATCTGCGCTCTGACCGCTATAACTCAATCGAAAGTCGGGGATTTTTCTATGCTCTCTATCAGCATTACAACGTTACTCAGCACGCCTCGATTTGGGGTGATCTCTACCGCAAACAGGGAGCAGGCTTTCCCATTGATTTAATCGTCATTGAGGGACGAGGAAAATCCCAGCGAGGCTTACCTGCCGCTGATGTACCCATCATCTACAAATCATTCGATGCACTCAAGGAGTTACTGCCCAATGAGCCAGTTCATCAAGACGACCTATCAAAACTACAGCAACTTTCCGGCGATTTGGATACCCGACTCAGGCAATCAGTCATTGCTGATGGTCAAGCTATCAGGTGGGATAGCAGAGATACCAGAGCGGGACTATACCCAACTGATGAGCCTGCGAATTCAATGGATGATTCATCACTGGATGGAGCAGAGCGGCGAAGACCAGATGCAGACTCATTACCGACTCAGCCAAGCCCTCAAACTGTTGTACCTTCAGGAACCGCCGAACCTCTACGAGGATTATCAGACGAAGGAACTCGAACCCCTTTGGTGGTGGACTCTAGAGTGGGCGGAGACATTTCTGGAGCGCAACGAGACATTCATGGTTCGCTTTCGAGAAACGGGACTGGACTTTCCCCTCCCAATCCAATCGAACGAACTAGAGACCCCGCAGGCGTGGATAGCGAACCACGACAACTTCACGTTGGAGAACTGGCTTTCAGACCTGACCTACGGCATGGACAGGTAGCTTCCAACCAGACGGCACAAGCAAGGATTCAAACAATGGCAAACCCAGATATTGAGCGTCCAGAGACGGATGCGATCTTGAACGTTGCATATATTCCCCGTAGTCAGGGCAGATCACCCGGTACGCTTATCCCGGCGAACATGGCAACAGCGGCTCAGACTGCCCTCGATAAGCTGGAACAGGCAGTTGGCGATGTGGATGAGTTTGTGCAACAGCGCATGGGTTATCCGTCGAAAGCCGAACTGTGGAAGCACCTATACGCCGAGCAAATTGATGCAAATGCTCTGGCATTTTGGCAACGGG
This sequence comes from Leptolyngbya sp. CALU 1928, assembly GCF_056784215.1. Lineage (NCBI taxonomy): Bacteria > Bacillati > Cyanobacteriota > Cyanophyceae > Leptolyngbyales > Leptolyngbyaceae > Leptolyngbya > Leptolyngbya sp. CALU 1928. The sequence goes on from NZ_JBXBCE010000001.1 coordinate 1,451,504, forward strand.
ACAAAAGCAAAGTGTTTCTCAATGGCGACCAAACTGGGAACGGAAAGGGACGATTCTGTGCGAGTCAAATCATCGATGCGATCAATCAGGGGCACGTTCCGGTTTTTGTCACGCAAAAATCAACTCTGTATGTTTCGATGCTGGCTGACCTGCAAGACATTGGCAAGTCTGGAGTGAGAGTTTTTGCAACTGATAGCAACCTAAAGCTGGAATTACCGGATGGCAGCAAACTTAGAACAGGCAATCCTGTCGAGCAACAGGAAGAAATGCAGAGCTTAATGCAGCAGGGGATGGGCGGCTATCAAGCTATTTTTACTACCTACAGCCAGCTTCAAACAATCGACAATGGCAAAGAACCATTCCGACGGGACTTTTTGCGCGACCTTGCACCACGAGCAATTTTCATTTTTGATGAGGCACATGAAGCAGGCGGCAGCACTGGAGAGAAAGGCTGGGTCAGTAATAGTGCGGCTCCGAACCGGGCAGAATTCGCACGAGAACTGATTGATCGCAGTGCGGGAGCCGTGTTTGCCAGTGCGACTGCGATTAAAGATCCGGCAGTGATGGATCTCTACGCCCGTCGCTCCGATGCCTCTGATGCTGTAACTGATATTTCCTTCTTGCAGCGAACCCTGAAAGAGGGTGGTGTTCCCTTGCAACAGATGATGGCAGCCAAATTTGTTGCGTCTGGTCAGATGCTAAGGCGAGAGCGATCGTTTGAAGGCGTGTCATTCCAGTCAAAAGTGGTTCCAGCAGATCGGCAAGTTGCCGATGACATCTCCTCGATCATGCGATCGATTAGCCAATTTGACCTGACTAAAGAAAAAGCAGTTGCCAAACTTAGCAAGGAGATGAAAAAGGAGGCAAAAGCTGCTAGCGAAGACAACTCCATCGGTCAGTCAGGAGCGAAGTCTACCAACTTCACCTCGTTGATGAACAATGCGATCGATCAGGGGTTACTGTGCCAGAAAGCAGAAGCAACGGTACAAGAAGCGATCGCGGCAATCGGGCGGGGTCAGAAGCCTGTGATTGCTGTTGCTAACACGATGGATGCTTTCATCAAGCAGTACGCCGAAGACAACGGGATGCAACCGGGCGACGCGATCACCATTTCGTTTGGCGATGTTTTGAGCCGTTACCTGGAGCGATCGCGGGATGTCACGATCAAGGATCATGAAGGCAACGGCATTCGACGACGGATGACCGATGACGAGTTAGGGGATGATGCTTTAGCTGCTTATGACAACGCTAGAGAAATTATTGATGGCACTGATCTGTCTGCAATCCCGCTCAGTTCAATCGACTACATTAAATGGCGACTAACGCAGGCAGGTTTTCGCGTTGATGAGGTCACCGGACGGCAAAACATCATCGACTACAGTCCTAACGGGGAACAGGGCTATGCGCGTCGTTCTGCGAAAGAAACAACTCCTCAGGCAAAGGTAGAAATTGTCAACCGCTTTAATGCTGGAGAACTGGATATCCTGATTCTCAACCGTTCTGGCTCTACTGGCATTAACCTTCATGCCTCCGAAAAGTTCGCCGATCAGCAGCAGCGACACCTGATCATGGCGCAGGCAGAGCGAGACATAAACCAGGTGATGCAGATGTTGGGGCGGGTAAATCGGTTTGGGCAAGTGTCTGAACCCGAAATCACCTACTTGATGAGCGATATTCCAGCAGAGAAGCGTTTGGGTGCCCTTCTCTCTCACAAGATGGCAACCCTCAACGCCAACACAACCGCCGATCGCGATTCTGCTCTATCAGTTGCTAACGTGGTTGATTTCCTCACACCCTATGGGGAAGAGGTAATCAACGAGATTCTGGATGATCACCCGGAACTGGAAGCAAAGCTAGCCTTTCCTAGGGAAAGGCTACAGGGAGAGTCTGAGATTGAAGTTATCAGCCGCACCACTGGTCGAATTCCCTTGCTTTCAGTGAAGGAGCAGGAGGATCTGTATGCCTTGATCGAGTCTGAAACTTTGGATTTGGTTGCTCAAAAACAGGCAATGGGTGAAAGCGTTTTGGAGGCGCAGCAACTTGATCTGGATGCCCGGACAATTGGACGGATGGAAATTATTCCTGATAACTCTACTGTTCGTAACGAGTTCACTGGATCGGTCTACCTGGATGTGGTGGATGCCAAAGTTCCAGTCAAACCGTTCAGTCAGTTAGAAGTCATCAACCTGGTGCGCGAAAATCTAGATTTGGAGCCAATCAGAGAGGTCAATCAGCACGACTTTTATCAGGTAGAAAAACAGGCAAAGGAGCAAGCACAGCACACGGTTCACGAACTACGACGGGAGACGATGAAATATCGGGCTGAAATTTTATCTGCCAAACACGACAATTATGGCAAAGACAAAGCGGGAGAGCGAATTAAGAACCAATTTACCCACGTAGGTGGAATTATCCGTAACTTTCCATCGGGTCAGACAGTACGGGTTGTGTCGCCAGAAGGCAATATTACCTACGGAGTAGTGGCGAAGGTCTGGCAGAAAGGACAAAATGGTAGCCCAACTGCACCGACTAATTGGCGAGTTCAAATTCTCACAGACAATCATGCCCGGATGCTAAACATTCCGCTGACTCGCTTCAACCGAGGTAAGGAAGGCATGATGACGACTATCACTAAGCAGGACACCAATTGGGAAGGGCAAGACATCTACGAAGCCTTTGACCTAAAGCAACGAGCAGAGCGCACAGAGCGGCAGATTTTTCAGGGCAACCTACTGAAAGCCTACGAGAAGTACCCAACCGGGAAGTTTCTCAACTACACAGATCATCAGGGAAATGTGCGGCAGGGGTTGATTATGCCTGCCAGTTTCGATATTCAAGAATCTCTGCGGGAGCAACCTGTAGCCTTCAAAGAGCCTCGTCAGGTCAAAGTATTTTTAACAGAACTCACAAATTATCAGGGAGCAGTCAAAACCCTGGATGAAGTACTGACGATCAAAAGTCAGGCAGCAGCCCAATTTGCTAGTAATGCGGCTGGCTTTGTGCTGCAAACACCGCAGTCTGCAATCGGCGATCGCTTCTCGCTAGATCCAAACATTATTGCGGCAGCAGGCAGTGATTTCTACTCGGTGAGCGATCGCATGGAACTGATAGTTTCAGTAGACCGAATTGACGGGGTGTTGAACGTTTTGATGAAAGAACAGGGCATTTCTCTCGCTGCATTTGACTTCAAAGACAAAGCGCGGGAGTACCTGGGAGTCAAACTGCCTGAGTTAGAACCAATTACAGACTCTTTTGGATCAAAAGGGAAAAACCCTGGATTTAAGGTAGCTAAGAATGAGCAGGTTGAGCAAAGTTCGGAAGCTAATGTCCCGCTCATTCTGGTTGACCCGATTAAAGATGACTTTTCCAAGCAGCCGCAACTAATGCCAGAGCAACCAGTCGCAGCCAAAGTTCAACTGGATGGCAATCAGTCTGTTGTCTCAGATCTGACAAATACAACTCTTCAAATCTCATCAATTGCTGTCAAGCAAATAGCAGGGACAGCAGAGAAAAATATCGGTAGGTTTCTGAGTGAAGCCCAATTGTCCGAAGCCATTGTTCAGGCTGATGACTTTTATCTGCGAATTGAGAATGAGCCATATCTGCCTCTGGTGGTCGAACGTCATAATAACCAGCTTTATATGACTCACTACCGAAATTTAGACACCTTTGAATGTGTTCATGATGGCGAAATGGTGTTCAAAATTCTTCCTGGGGAAACAGACTCCCAACTACGGCTAACTGAGACAGCCGTACAAAACCCGTTTACTGGAGGAGAAAGCCGTAACTGCGATCGCGGATTTGCAGCAACCTTTTCACGCAATGTGTTGGATCAAGGGTTTGCCGTAACCGCACGGGAAGCCTGGGAAAAGCAACAGGCATTGAAGGAGACTTCAATTGGTACTTTGACAGTAGTTGAGCTTTCACCAAACGGCAGTGAAATGGAGACATCGCTTCAGACATCAACAGAGCAATTGCAATCCGTCCAACAAAATATTTCTGAAATACTGCATCTAGATAACAAACTGGATACTGCAACAGCAGTTCTAGAAGCAGGCATTCAACAAGAGCCTCTAGAAAAATTTGACTCGACGATCGCACTGCTTGATCAGGCAAATACTGAAGTCCATGTGGTTGAGCAAGAAAAGAATCAGGCAGTTGAAGAGAAACCAGAACCAGCAATCAGCGAAGTCCTTACCTCTCAGACACCAGCTTCTCAGGATGAACTGGGGATTGATCTGGTTAATACTCTTGACGCTTTGCAGCAGGTGGTTGACCGTTACCAAAGCACACCAGTATTGGCGATCGATACCAAAAAAACGGGACTTGATCCTCATTCCGATCAGGTGAGATTAATTCAACTGGCAGCAGCAGATTGTCCGGTAACCGTGATTGATTGTGCAGCATTTTCTCAAGCAGATTTGCAGCCTTTAAGCCATCTATTTCAGAGCGAGTCAGAAAAAGTCTTTCAAAATGCCAGCTTTGATCTTCAGATGCTCAAAGCAACAGGTTTAGAGGTCAAAGGGAACATCTTTGACACGATGATTGCGTCGCAATTGATTGATGCTGGGCTGAGTACATCTCACAAGTTGGAGGCGATCGCTCATCGTTACCTGGGAATTGAACTGGACAAATCTGAGCAGAAAAGTAACTGGAAGGGAGGACTTACCCAGAGCCAAATTGATTGTGCTGCCAGAGATACGGCTGTGCTGCTGCCGTTACGGGAATCGCTGACAGCCAAATTAGAGGAAAAAGGGCTAACTGATACAGCCTCGCTCGAATTTCGTACCATCCCTGCCGTTGCTGAGATGGAGTGGAACGGTATGAGCATCAACCGGGTGAAACTACAAGCGTTTGCAGGTGAACTGGGGCAGCAAAAAGTTGCCTTAGAGCAAGAGCTATGGGAGAGGTTGCCTAAGCCCGAAGCGGTTCAGAAATCGCTACTAAATCCAACCTCTTTCAAAGTTGACTTGGAGAGTCCCAAGCAATTACTTACTGCACTTCAAGAGATAGGGATTTCAGTCAAAAATACCCGGAAAGAAACTCTGATACCGCTTCAGGAACGGCACCCCGTTCTGAGCAAACTGCTGGAGTATCGCAGGGTAACAAAAGCTCTTTCCACCTACGCGGAGGGGTACGCAGCTCTAGTTCACCCCAAGACGGAACGACTACACCCAAATCTTAATCAGTGTGGAGCCGTCACCGGGCGCTTTAGCTGTGACAAACCCAACCTGCAAAACGTGCCTCGTGACCAACGGATCAAGGGCTGTTTTGAACCTGCTCCGGGCAATGTGCTGGTGAAAGCGGATTACAGCCAGATTGAACTTAGGATTGCCGCAAAGGTGAGTGGCGAACCTCGGATGAACGAGGCGTATCAAAACGGACAAGACTTACACGCCTTGACTGCCAGTTTCTTGCTGCACAAACCGATCTCCCAAATTACAGGTGATGAGCGACGGTTAGCTAAAGCGGTCAACTTCGGGCTGATTTACGGAATGCAAGCGCATGGTTTTCAAACCTATGCGCGCACCAATTATGGAGTGTCCTTATCCCTCCCAGAAGCCGAGAAGTATCGAGAGCAATTCTTCAAGACCTATCCCGGACTTCTAGATTGGCACGATCGCGTCAAGCAGGAACATGCTGACTCTTGCCAAACTCTCGGTGGGCGTTTGCGACACTGGAAAGGCGAAGCTCCCTTTACGGAAATTATCAATGCCCCGGTGCAGGGAACTTCTGCTGACATTACCAAACTGGCGATCGCAGCCTTTCGCGAAGCCAGAGATTCCTTACCCCAGAAGTTAGATGCCAGATTATTGATGCAGGTGCATGACGAAATTGTGATCGAAGTACCCCAAGCGCAAGCAGAACGAGCAGGGCAACTGTTAGTTCAATCCATGCTGGAGGCAGGGCAACACTTCTTAACCGATATACCTGTTGAAGTTGAAGCAGTCATTTGTGAGGACTGGTCGGGTAAAAACGCTCGTCCCATTCCTCTTTTGGAGACACCGATTGAACTTGTAGAAGTTTCTCCTCCAGAACAAACTACTGAACCTATCCCACAAAATCGTGTTGACGCAGAACTGACGAAGCTGGCGGATTCCGTCAGAAATTTAGACTTGCAAGTCGTTGCTGCGACTTTAGGATTAGAGCGCGATCGCACCGACAGATCCAAATGGAATGCTTGGGCTGAGGTCGATGGACATCGGGAAAAACAGCACGTTGTTAGCATTACCAACAACAAGTTCATGGATTGGAAGACCGAGCAGGGCGGAGTCGGAGCCATCAGCCTGACGATGGCAGTGCGAGGAGGGGATTTCAAAACGGCTATAGAGTGGCTGACTCAGCAGCAGGAACAGCAATCCATCCCCGCCCAGGCATTCCAAGAGTCTCAAGAGCCAAAATCCTTGAAGCTACCGTTTCCCAATGAGCCAAATTGGGATCAGGTTAGAAAATATCTCACCCAAACCCGTGGGCTACCGACGAATTGGGTAGACAAATTGCATCATCAAGGACTGGTGTACGCCGAAGATCGCTGTAATGCCGTATTCCTACGTCAAACCTTTGACCCTCGAACCTGGGAGCGATTAGAGACAACCGGAGCAACGTTGCGAGGCACAATCGGAGACTTCAAAGGACTGGCTCCTGGCTCTAGTAAAGACAACGGCTGGTTCTGGATGGGAGTGGGTAGAGGCGAAGTGCAGCGAGTGGTTGTGACGGAATCAGCGATCGACGCAGTTTCTCTGGCAGTTTTAGAGAAAGGGCAGCACAATCAAGGACGGACAATTTACCTCTCCAGTGATGGCAAAGGTTCCATGCCAACCGAGGCTTTACAGGCTGTTGTGGGTCGAGGCGGTAGCGTTATTGCCGCATTCGACAACGATGCTGATGGTCGGAGACTATCTGAAAAACTGAATACATCCGTTGCAAACGTGATTCACATGACTCCAACTCAGGGCAAAGATTGGAATGAGCAACTGCTGCGATTTCGTCAAGAATTGCGCGACTGGTACAAACAGGCACGAGACGTGGGACGTTCAGAAACCCATCTCAAAAGGATTGAAGGGATCGGCAAAGCGTTCACCCAAGATGGCACTCCTCCAAATGAGCAAGATCTGCGCGTCATGGCTCAAGATAAAACCAACTGGCAAGGGCAAACGCAAACGATAGCCGATTGCGCTCAACAGATTCTTGACACAGCAGGAGAGCCGCAGGCAGGAGGAACCTTGTTTGTGGGAAAGACCTATACCCTCTTCGCTCAGAATGATTCGCTTTATGCGCTGGCTTCAGAAAGAGGGAGCAAGCCTACCGAGTCAGACTGTCACATTCTGCCCGACTCAACCTTGGAACAGGATCGGGGGATTATTCTGAAGGTGCAAGAGGGAGTCATTTCAATTCGGGCAACAAGCGTTACCAATCTGGACGCTGAACGATTCGAATATCAGGCAAACCGGGTAATGCAACAAATGAAAGCACAAGAACAGGAGCATAGTCAGATCACTGCTTGATGGCAGTCATATCTCAGTCAGACGGAGTTCGTAGCCTTACAGCATCAGATTGTGTTCAACTCCCATGCGCTGGCTTTGTATTCTGACGCTATTGATTTTAATCGCTTTGCTGCTATGCCTTGCGCCACCACAGGTTAAGGCGGATGAGGCATGGCTGCCAACAGTAACTTATAACCGTGCGACTGTTCCAGACTTTGGTAGTGTGTCGTTTTCCAATTTGCCTGTTCTTCAGGAAGCAGGAGCAATTTCAATTCCAGAAGATATCACAAGTGAATTGGGTTGGAATCCATCTCGTGTATGGGAGGCAGGAACCCCACTGGCAAACGTGATGCAACTGGGCGATGTCTCTGAAACATTTGGACTGGAAGCTTTCAACCTGAACGCGATCGCTCAGTCTGCTGGGCTGGACTTGAGCAAACTGAGCCTAAGCAACCTACAACTGATGAAACAGCAGACGATCTCCAGTTTGGTCAAAGCTATTCCCGGTTTAGGAGAGTTGCCGCTAGGTCAGGTCAAACCACTGCTCGATCTAGTGAACCTAAAACTTCCAACAAGTATGAATCTGGGTTTAGCGAGTCAACCTTTATCGGCGATCGCTGCCGATGACTTGCTAGGGTCGCTGTCGCTGAACAATCTCAACCTTGACCAGTTCAGCTTCACCAGCATTCCTGGACTCGATCAAACAGCATTGGTCAATCTCAAGGACTGGCAAGGTTCTGCGATCGCTGGCATTCCCGGTCTAGACAAAATCCCGTTCGCTCAATTCCCGATCAACCCATTTCAATTTTTTGGAATGGTTGCCATTCACGATGTCACCTATGGCGGCAACCAAACGCATAAAGAATCACGCCAGAAACCAACTAAGTTCAGCATCACAGGCAGTGACAAAGTAGGCTTCAATTACAACTGCACTCAAGCCAAAGGCTGTGACTATATCGAACTCAATGCCCCTGGCTATTCTGGCTTTGGCGGCATGAGTGACCCCGGTGGGTTGCATGGAGCTAGATGGATTCGGGGTGGCAAAGATGATGGTGAGCAAATGGTGCCCGGTGGCAAAGGTATCCTGGGACAACTCAATAACGGCATGGAACCAACCGGACGACTATCCTTTGGCAAAGCTTTTAAGGTAGTTCTGATTGATACCGATGAATCTACTGGGACAGGCAGGTTTGGACTATACTTCCGTATCTGTATCAAGAAAGCCTTCGTTGACCTGGGTTGCACTCCCTACTTTATTGGTCCGGTTCCCTGGCTTTCCACAAAAGAAAAAGGACTGGTGTTTGTTGGTTTAGCAGATGGTGCTGGTGGGATGAATGACCTGCCCCCGGTCACTGAACTACCCTCTGAGATTCAAGACCAAATCGACCAAATTAACGGAACCTACAATCCAGATCAAACAGACGGCGAAATTGGCGGTGGAACCCTTTGTGGTAATGGTCCGGGTGGAGTTGATTGGAGGTCACTATCAGACGCGATTACCAGTATTGAGAGTGCCAGTTCTGGAACTTACAGCGCCGTCGGGCAGGTGAACTGCGATCGCCAGGGTTGCATGGTTCCCCTTGGACGCTATCAGTTCATGAGCTTTCGAGAAGACGTGCGTCCCGTTATTGCCCGAAAACCCGGAGGCAGGGAGTTCCTTCAAAAAATGGACGGAGGCTATAGACCCAGTTCCTCAGAACTGCTCCGTTATTTTCCACCTGCTGAGCAAGACGTACTATTCAAGCAAGCAATGACCAAAGACATCCAATACTATCAGCGCCTTGGAAAGAGTGGGGATGGTCTCTTAGTCTGTCTTGGCGAGAATTGGTACTCCGGTGGGTGCAGTCATAGTAATGAGCGCGATTACATTGGCGGTCCCACCGTTGCTCAATACGGACAGCGCACGGTTGAAGGCTATCAGCGCTCACTCAAGGGACGCGGCAAATCTACTTGTTCAACGGCTATTCCGCAGGGTAACGGGAAACCGACTGGAGCCTACACAAGACCCGTTGGAGGAACGGTGACAAGCTCCTATGGATGGCGCACTCATCCAGTGACCGGACAGGCAAGCCTCCACACTGGCGTTGACTACGGTGCCGCAAGAGGCACTCAGATTATTGCTGCCGATGGCGGAGTTGTCAAAGACATCATCAACACCTGTACTGAAGGCAACTTTAGCTGTGGGGGGGGCTACGGCAACCTGATCGAAATTGATCACGGGAACGGTCGCACGACCCTTTATGCCCACTTGCAGACTAACAGTGTGCCTTGGAAGAAAGGGCAAAAGGTAACGAAGGGGCAAGCCATTGGCAGGGTTGGCTCTACAGGACGCTCTACCGGGGCACACCTACATTTTGAAACATCTGTGAATGGGACAACCGTTGACCCTCGCAACTTTGGTTTGTATTAAAGGAAGTAAAAGCATGAAAGGGTTCAGAGGACGAAAGCGCCGTTGGGTTTGGGTACTGGGCAGTAGTTTAGCTGCGATCGTGTTACCTACCCTGCTTAATCTATTGCCAGTTGTGAGTCCAAGGGCGATCGCAACACCGCCTCAAATTCCAATAGAGTGCATTCCAATAGACTTTCCTAAAGTGAATAATCTCAGGCAGGAATTCGCTTTCAAGCTAGCCGCCAGAACACTCTATCAAGGTAGCGAGTACCGTCTGTATGAAGTTACTCACGCTCAGGGAATTATGCCCTTTCCGTATGTTGTGAAATTGCACGGCAAGACTTGCGAGGGTATTTACAGTAACCCAATGGGTGATCCTAACGATTATTTCCATCTAGCAATGCCACTATCTGTCGCGCGTCAGCTTACGTTGGGACGATTACAAAGAGCTATCCAAAAAGCTGGCGGACTGCAAGCATTTCGTTATGAGCTTAGGCGGACTCAGAAACAGTATGGGCAGATCATCGAGATGGCAGAGGAGGAGGTATGGGCTTACCAGCAAGTTGGGCTGCCACTTCCTCTCAATGTGAAAGTTATTCGAGCAAATTCCAGGTTATGAGCAAATTACTTAAGTTCTTCATTTTTGCGATCGTTCTGCTGGTGTGCAGTGGATTCTGGTTCATAAGCAATGGTGAAAATGCCAGTGGCAATGACTGGCGACCGATTAGTGAAGCTCCCGCAGCATTAATACAGCAATTTCAAAAGGATGTGCAACAAGGTGAACAAGTTCCAGACATTACTAAAAGCCAGTTTCTCAAAGTGCAGCAGAAAGGACAAATGGCTCCCTTCTACTTGATTGATACCAGTCTAACTATTCGCTCTGGGGAACATCTATCACTTTGTGGCAGAATAGGCTGTTTTTTTGCTGGATACATTCAACAGAAGCAGAGGCAAAACCACTATCGGCAGGTTACAAGTGGCTATTTGAGCCAATTTTTACCACTTGGAACGATCAAAATTGAGGTCATGACGGAGCTACAAAATGGCTTGCCTTGCCTCAAGTTTAATCAATTGAGTCAGAGCCGTTTTGACCCCCAATTAGTATCTACGACGTATTGTTTCGACGGCAACACGTATTACCCAAAGAATTAGGGTTCAGAACCTCCCATTTATCCAATAAAAATACATCAAATATTTGAGATAAGGAATTGGCTATGAACGCTACTACACAACAAAATACTAAGAAAATCAAAGCACAATCTGATTCCGTTAAAGAGCTTACAAAAGCCTTGGAGGAAATCATTCAAAAACTGGGGTTAGAAGTTCCGCAAAATATCTCAATTTTGTTTGATGGTGCCGAGGTCTATCGGTATCAAATAGAAGACAGAAATGTGTATTGGTGGGGTTCAGAGTCCAAAGAGATTAGCTAAGCCATTGAATTTGTTTACTTGGTTTCCTCATATTTGAGAATAAAAAATGGTTCAATTTGTTGACAAACAGCAAGCTAAAAAATCTCTCAGTCTTAGTGGCGAGACCTTAAAAAGGTATCGACTGCAAGGTGAGTGGATTGAGGGAATTCACTGGGTACGCATTAACAGTCGTTGTGTTCGCTACAATCTGGAGTTGATTCAAGACTGGTTTCACAATCGCCATGACCCGTCTGCTCACATGAGAGCGATCGAGTTTTACCAGGACAGCCTGCTCAGTAATCAGAAGAAATCCACACGCAAGAAAAGCTAATTGGACTACTTCTTGTTCGCTACTCGAAATCAATAGAAATAATGGTCCTAATTTCATAGGGATAAAAAATATGCAAGAAGAGATGAATAAATTCATTCGAGTAGAAGAGGGTTCGTACACCCTGCTACTTCAGCAAGAGATGTCAGAAACTTCGGGAGAAACAATTTATTTCAGCTTGCCTGATCAAGAGGGTTTTCTATATGAATATGAGGGAGAGCTTGATCAGGCATTGAGCGATTTGCCAGAAATTTATAATTCAGTTGAAACTGAAGCGATACAGGGGGAGCAAAACCCAGGCTTGAGTTCTCAAGCTGCTGTCGTGATTGAACAGCTATGGAATTACTTCGATCGCACTGGAGAACAAGAACTTGAGGGTGAACACGATTATGATTTCCAGGTTGAAGGCGATCAACTCCTAGTTCTACCAAAAGATACTTCTGGGGAAGTGGTTGCCATTAACCGAGAAGGAGTGGTTGAGTCTACGTTTGAATCAGAACGGTATGAGCATTTGATGGAGCGGTTTGCGATCGCTTACAGCCAAATGCAGGTGACGGAGTATCAACGGAATGAAGACCAAGATCGGGAACTGTGACAGTTGAGCCGTTGCTTATTAGGTGGAGAAGAACTAGAGAAGGTGATGCTGTCAAGCGATCGCCTGACGATGGGAATAAATCTCCTCAATCAGAAGGTCGCGTAGTTCGTTAGCAATGTCATCCGGTGGATTGCCAGCAAGTGCCCGTCCAATCAGACGTTCTGCTTCTCGTAGTTCGGTGCACTCTAATGCCAGGACAGCAGCACTGCGATGCAAAACAGAACGAGTTGGCTCCAGGTCAAGGTGGTTAGCCACCGCATCGGCTGCCTCACGTTCTTTCTGAAAAGCGGCTCTAGCAAACTTGGCAACTTGAGCAGCATTACCCTGTTGCCGAGCTAAAACAGCCCGGTCTACTAATTCCATTGCTTCTTGATGAAGGGTTTCTACGTTCTGCATGTTTGAACAACGCGAGATCTGGGAGTACCAAACTCGACAACGGCGACATAGCCGGGGGCTACAGTATCCGAGGGAGCAATTTGCTTTAGCTTCATCTTAACTCTTGATTGAATCGTACTTTCAGTTCCTTTACGAATGCCTGAAACTTCAAGTCGGGCTTTGCGTTGAAACAGAGCATTAGCGTCATTCGCGGAACCAAGCCAAAAATCAAAGCCGAACCCTTTACCTCTCACGGAACGCTCCATTACAGTAAGTCCAGTCAGGTATGGCATGAGTAGTGCGGCGATGGCATAAGCTCCGTACTCGGTTGCCACTTCTTCGTCAGCATTGAATCGACGAATGGTTTCATCTGTCGCGTCCCACAAAACTTCAATCTCCCCCTGCTGGATTCCGTCAACTTGAAGACTAACGCGATCGCGATGTCCCTGTTCTTCAAGACAAACAGCGGCAGCTTCAGCACAGGTTGCCCCAAACGTAGTTGACCAGCTTGAACGCTCAGGTTTGTTTTGGTACAGGTCACGAAGAAAAAGAGGGTCAAGTTGAAAGCTGTCAGGCATACACAAATTAAGATTAGCTCTACAGAACTGGTAGTACTTATGGCTCTCCTGCCTTACGTAAGGTCGGGCGGTCTTAGATTCGTGAAATTTGTCGCTCCATAATGTTTATCAATCATCTTGGCACTGGTGCCAGTCCACCGACCGATCGCCGTGCTATTAATGTGCGCCTCAACACAGAGGCTGATGAAGGTGTGTCTACACTGGTAGCTCTTGCGATAAGGAACGTTACATTTATCTAAAATCGATTGCCATGCCCGACTGGAGAAATTGTGTTGATCAATAAATTTTCCTCTAGGGCTACGAAATAAAAATCCTTCCAAGTCAGAAGACTCAGGGTTCAGATCCTTCAGGATTGCTTGAACTTCAGCCGTGATGGGGAAATCTCGCTTTCTCTGGGTTTTCAAGCCTTCCTTTAAGACTAATCCTCGCTCAGACACAACAACTGACTGTCTAAATTTGATCACACCGTCCCCAGCGTGCTTCCATCGCAATGCAATTACCTCCGACGGTCTAGCGCCCGTAAAAAAGAGAAACCTGACGTAATTTGTGTAGTGCTTGTAGTAGCGATCGCTGGCGAAGGTGCTAATAATCAGGTCTCGCTCTTCCTTTGTAAATGGATTGACATCTTCATCCTCAGATAATCCTTTTGGAACTCTAACCTTCATGGTCAGGAAAGGATTAGATTCAATCAGTCCATCTTCCAATGCCCAGCTACAGCAAGCTTTCAGTTGAGTTAAGCACCGTTTGGCAGCATCAGGAGTCAGATTTGCTAGCAAGTGATCCCGGATCAGGGCAGCATCTTCAAGTTCCCTACTCGGAAGTCTGCTGATATGGTTGCGGTGTTTTGTAAAGTCTTTGACGTAGGTGCTTGGGCTGACTTGAGGCTTTTTGAACTGTGAATACTTCTCCCACAACTCAGCCAGAGAAGGTTGCACTTTAGTGATTGAATTTGGGGAAATTGGGGGAATTGATGAAACAGTTGTCAGGGAAGCAGTGGGCTTGTACTTTCTCAGACTCAGGTCAAGTTCTCCGTAGTCAATATCCCGCTGAATCACTCTTACGGTGTCGCCTACCCGTTGCCGATTCAGGGGCGAGTCATCGTAGCCTGTGGAGATATAGAAACGTTTCCGCTTAATCTCGCCATTTTCCTCAACTGGGTAGGAAAAAACGATTTGTAGGCGACCTTTTGTGGTTTTGAACTGAACAGCTCCTTTGCTACTCTTGGTTTGCTTATCTTTGGAATACATCAGGAAAACACTCAGCAGTACAAACGCATCAACTTAAGTATAAATGTACTGCAAGCAATTTTCCCCCAATTTTCCCCCAATTCGTCCCCCAAACTGACCTAACAATACCCAAAAACAGAACGGATGTTTTGAAGCTCAGAAAATTAAAAAGCCCCGAATCGTTTGGACTCAGGGCTTTTTGCTTGATTTTATTGAATGCCAGGAACCGGACTTGAACCGGTGACACGAGGATTTTCAGTCCTCTGCTCTACCAACTGAGCTATCCCGGCGAGGGCGCACAATTTAACGCTTGATTAACTTAACAAATAACGGTCGCCAAGTGCAAGGAAATTAAATTGAAATCAGCAGATCTCATTTTACCGCAGCGCTATCTTGGGTGCGATTTCTCGTAAATAGGTGCCGGGATTCAAATCTTGGATGGCTCTAGTAGGCACTACAGGCTTGAAGTTGGGCGGTGCGGATGCTGGGGCTGAAGCGATCGCGGCGAGTTGTTCACGGGCTGAAGCGTAGGCAGGAGTGCCAATCGGGACTTTTTGCAGAAGCGCGATCGCGCTTGCTTTCCGTCCACTCGCCACTTCAGCATTGGCTTGTTGCACCCATTTGGCGGCTTGTTGATTGAGCTTTGCCGTATATTCAGTTAGTTTTTGCTCAATCACTTCGTCTACTAGTGAACTGCTGGGGATTTTGTCGAGCGTGGTCAGTGCGGCGATAAAGTTTTGCTGTTGAGCATAATCAGCCGCCGCTTTGAGCATTAACCGAGCGCGAATTTGGGCTTTACGAGAATATTCCACGACTTTTTTCTGGGCGATCGCATGAACAGGAGTGCCTTGAGGAATTTGCCCCAAATAAATCAATGCTTGGGTGAAATCTCGCAGAATGGCGCGATCGTAGGCTTTTTGCAGGTCTGCTTGGGCTTTGATGGCTTGTTTCGCCGTATATTCATCAACTTTGGTTTGGGCGAACGCCCCCGCAGTGGTTTCGGGCACAATTTGCTTCAGCGTGGTTAATGCCATCGTAAAGTCGTGGTCTTGAGCGCGATCGTAGGCAGTTTGCAGCAGATTTTTAGACTCAACTTCTGCTTTGGCGATCGCTTGCTTTTCTAGTGCAGTCCCTCGATTTTTCCAGTACGGGATATGGGTAGACATCGATTGCGTGATTTGCCGTGCTTCCGACCAATTTCCCCGATTCAAAGCTTGTTCAGCTTGCTGAAGGGTTTTGTTTGCTTGCGTCCAATCTTGCAGCCAAGCTCCGGCACCAGTTTGCACGCGCTCAGGCGTTGCTAGCCCCGCTTGCACCGAACGGGGAGATTTTTGCAGTTTTTTGCTGAACTTTCCCCAAATTGGGTTGGGCTGCGACCAATCCACTGAGTTTAATAAACTCCAGCTAATGGCAGCCGCGATCGCGGTTAGGGCAGTTCCCCCCACTCCAATTCGCACCGAAGGATGGGCGATCGCGCGAATCAACCATCGCGTTAGAACGAAGGGCTGATTCATCTGGGTATTGGCGACAGATTCACTGTTTGTTCCAGTTCCCGTTGAGTCGTTGATTTCTATAGCTGAGACGGTCACCACAATTGGAGTGCCAACTAGATGGCTTTCTGTAAGCGATTCGTAAAACGATTCCTTCGCGAATCGCGGTTCATTTTCAGGACATATCCTTTGCAACGCCTGAAGTGCTTCCCCAGCCGAGCCAAACCGTCGCGATAGATCCCACCGCACCATATGGTTGACAACGCCAATCAGTCCGCGATTGCGACCCTCAATCGCCTCTTCATAGTGAGGCAGCCACAGCACTTCCCCAGACTCCGGATCGATTTGAAACTGAGTAGGATGTTTGCCCGTTAGCGCTTGAGCCGCAATCATTCCGATCGCATACATATCGCTGGCTGCACAAGGCAATCCTTGAAGTTGTTCTAAAGGTCGATACCCTTGCTCCGAACCCTGTGTTGGCTTCTCCTCTAGACCATATGCCATCAGGCACTCTTGCTGAATCTGCGGCATACTGCCAAAGTCAATCAGAACTAACTGACCTGCTTGACCGCGCAGCAGGTTGTCTGGTTTGATGTTTCCGTGCAAACTACCGCGCTCATGAATAAATGCCAAGGGTTCTAGCACCTCTCGCAGTAAGGTTAAGACTTGGGCATCACTCCAAGGCTCAGCGGGGATCAATTCTTGACTCAGCGATCGCCCCTCTACAAACTCCTGCACCATGTAAAACCCTTCATCATCTTCAAAACAATCAAGCAACTGAGGAATTTGTGGATGGGTGCCAAACTCTTGCAACAGTGCCACCTCTTGAGCAAATAGGCTGCGGACTAACTCAGCATAATTCGGGATTTCTGGGATTGGTTTGAAGCGGTGAATGATGCATTCTGAGTAGCTTGGACGGCGTAAATCTTGGGCAAGGTAGGTGCGTGCCCAAAGACGAGCCGCTAAGATTTCATTGATTTGGTAGCGTCCATTGAGAGGCTGATTGAGTTCAGGATAGGGACTTGCTGCCGGGGAAACCACATTTGACATAGGAACACATCCACAGGTTTAGAGAGGGATCAGACCTCCTGCGCGAATCATTTGCCCTCACCCTAAATCCTTCTCCCAAGCTGGGGGAGGGACTTTGAAATCGGCTCCCTTTCTCCCAAATTTGAGAGGAGAGGTTGGGGGACATAGCTTGCTTCTCGCAGAATGGACTGACTTTAGTTGCACATCGGGCTTGCTAAGTTTTTCTGCTATTTCGATTGTTTTCCGGAACAACTTGATGAAGCTCAACGACTAAGGATGGGAAGTAAGGGTAGATCTCTCCCTTGCTCTCCAAAACATCGGCTCGAAACCTTCTCGGTGCAAACGGAGAGGGTTTCGGACTTTTTTGGATAGGGTGGCGGAATCGGAAGGATGGAGCGCATCTACACAGCGATCGCTAAATAGCTTGAGTATTGGGCGTAGGAGCAGGAGCAGGCGTAGGAGCAGGGCTTTTTTGCAATTGTTCAATTCGGCGGTTGACGGTATCAGTCATCCCAGTGTTACCCGCAGCTTTATACAGGTTGGCAGCCGCTCTCAGGTCATCGATCGCCGCTTGCCGATTTCCCTTCTGCTCAAAAGCGAATGCCCGATTAAACAAAGCATCCGCATAAGTGGCATCTAGTTGAATCGCTTGGCTATAAGCCGCGATCGCTTCATCCAATTTTTTCTGACCCGCGAAAACGTTGCCCTGGTTGTTGTGTGCCCTGGCTGCGATCAGATTGGATGGATTGAGTTGAAGCGTCTGACTAAACTTTTGGAAGGCACCATCCAAATTTCCCTGAGCAAATAAGGCATTGCCCAAATTCAAATGGGCAACCGCTAGTTTGGGTTGAAGCGCGATCGCCTGAGCCGCATCCTTCAGCGCCGCGTCCTGTTGTCTTTGGTCAAATCGGGCATGACTGCGGTTACTGAACGCTTCCGCCAATTGGTTATTGATAGCCAGCGCTTTAGTATAGTCATCCACTGCCGCATTCAGATTACCCACTCGATGCTGAGCAAAACCGCGATTGAGGAAGGCAGTTGCATCTTGCGCGTTAAACTGAATTGCTTGATCAAAATCCTTAATCGCGGCGGCATACTGTCCCTGCTGATTTTTTTGGGTGCCCGACTCAACAAACTGCCGAGCTAGTTGTGGATTAGCCGAAGTCGTACCGCCGCCTGAGTTGGAACGAAGTGCTAGCCAAATGCCGCCGATAAGCCCCAACAAAGACAAAAGAAATCCTAATGTAATAAACAGCGGACGGCGATCGCTCTTTGGAGCAATCTTTTCTGCATTCGCATCTTGGGCAGAGTTGACGGAAGATTTGGCAGGGGAAGCTGTGGTCTGATCAGCCGCGATCGCAGCCCTAGGAGACATCTCAGTTACTGGCTGGCTAACACTTTTTGGCGATGCCGATGGGTCAGCCGGAGTAGAATTGGCTGCTCCGCTGAAGCCTTCTATATCTGCCTTGCGCTTGACTACTTGCCCTTTCACCCCTGTTAAATTGGCTGAAGGGTTAACCTCGCCCGGAGATGGAACCGTAGTTTCCGCAGCAGGAATCTCTGCCGAGGGGATTTGGACAGAGGAAATTTGGGCAGCAGGGATTTCTGTAGACGGGATTTGTGCGGAGGGAATTTGGGCAGCAGGGATTTCTGTAGATGGAATTTCTGTAGATGGGATGGCAGTAGAAGGATGGAAGCTTGACGGTGAACTGGTTGGAGCGGCACTACTCTTTGACAAATCGCTGGGCAAAACGGTTGCAGCGGATTGATTCGTCAAGCGGTGTTCAATTTCCGCCACATCCTCGTTGGGCAGATTCAGCACTTGCTTGAGGGCTTGAAGTTCATGGCGATCGCTCTCTCGCAACCCAGACTGACGGGCGATCGCGTCTGCCATCATGCGCTCTAGCAACTGTTCATAGAATTTTAGGTCATTTTGGCGAGGCTTGGGTTGCAGGCGAGTTGCAGATGGCTCTGCGCTGATTAACCCCGTATTACTATCGGTTAAGCTCAGCGCTTTTTGCCACTGCCTGAGTTTTTGATAAACCTCTTCTCTTTCTTTAGGAGTCATTCTGCCCTCTCTGTCAGCTTAGAAAGAAGTTCTTGATACAACTGTACCCGCTGTTGCCGCTCTTGAAAGGGACGCAACACATCCTCTTCAATCTTGGCTCCATCCTGAGGCGACAATCCCAAATGTTGGCGGAACGTGTTAAGGGTATTACGCCCCGATAAAATCCGAAACTCGGTGGTGTCGATTTCGCTCGTTTGAGCCATTTTTTCTAAAAACTGGCGGTATTTTACGGTGGGAATTTGGCTGGGAACCTGTAAGACCAGTTGATTTGCGGTGTCTTCTGAGCCATAAAACTGGGGATGCTGATCGGGGGCGGCAATCTGAAGTTTGCGCTGAGCATAGTAATGGAGTTCTTTAACCGTGAGGCTACCGTCGCAGTCGGTGTCTGCCGCTCCTGTGACGGCTCCTTCTGCCCAATAGCGCGTGTAGCTCCAAGCATCTAGGCTATCGGGTTCGGGTAAATGCTGAGTGGCGGTGGTGGCAGACAAAATCACGCGGCGATCGCCAATCAAGTGGTTATAGGTATCTTCCATCAGAGTTTCGCCTTCTGTGGGAGAGCCACCCGTTTGTCTAAAGCAGCAGTCAAACATGACCACTTGTCGCCGAGCGGGGCTGGTATCCATAACATTATGCAAAAACCGGATGGGCATGGTGCGGGCGCGAATCAGATTGCCGCGATCGTCTAGCGCCGTATGCGGAGCCGCAAAGTAAAGTTGCCCGTCTACATCTTTGATGCCATAGCCAGAGAAAAAGAATAAAACTTGATCGGCTTCCTCGCAATGACGAAACAATTGCTCGATCGCTTCCATCATGTCGAGCAAACTGGGATCATTCAGTGTTTGCACCACAAACCCAGAGGCTGTGCTTTGCAACGCTCGTTTCAGCACTTCCACGTTGGTACGGGCTTTTCGTAAGGGAGGCAACCCCAGGTCACACACACTCACCCCCACTAGCAGCGCAATCTTTCCCACAACTTTCCCCTACGCGTCCTTAACTTTCGCCTGCTCAGATCTTGCGCCGTTAGCAGTGTAGGCTAGTCTTGCTAGGTTGACTCATTCTACAAAATTAAATTTTGCAGGGATAGGAAACGATCCCAAACAAAAGCTTTCTGCCGATCGCAGCATTAACAGTTTCCAGGGATCACTTCTGATTGATCCACACAACATCTATAGCGTTTCTTGCTCTGGTGAGTTACAGACAAGGGGTTTAAGCCCTTTGTTCGCAAGGACAAACCGTACCTCAGTTATTTGAGCATTGCCATATTACATAGAACGCCCTTGAGTCCTTTTGAAGTGCCAATCAAAATCATTGCTCTCTAAGGTCTACAAAAAAATATTGAGATTAATGCTGTGTGCAACGGCAAATGATTAGGAGAGTGTGTTAAATTTTCTCCAACAACTGAAGCCAGCTTAATTTGCTTTTGTCGATTGGTGTGATTGCCAAAGCAAAGCGGAGGAACCACTTTTTGGGGCGAACTGATAAAAGGTTTTGAGTTTTGAATGATGAGTTTTGAATTGAGATGGATAGGAATGTCTATCCAGTTCATCACTCAAGCTTAGAACTTTTCTAAGGGGGCATCTCTCAGCCCTAGCCCGTCAGCTAACTCCGTCAGCATTGAGAGAGGACTGAAGAGTCAGCATTTTTACAAAATGGTTTGGCTTGCCGGTGTCTCTTGCCCGTACTGCTCAGTTTTTGTACCCGCTCGTGATACTGAGGTGCCTAAATGTTGCTAATTATTTGGCGGCGATTTGTTGCGATCGCTCAGGGAAGTGAGCGGGGTTGATTCATCGTTTAACTATTTGCTGTAAACAGGGGAAGCGTTATGGAAAGCTGGCAAGCGATCGCAGCCTTAATGATTTTTGGCTGTGTGATTGGACTCGTGATGACCGAGTGGCTGCATCTCACTATCGCGGCGATGTTGGGGGCATTGCTGCTGGTATTTTTAAATATTTTGACGTTGGATGAGGCGATCGCGTATATCGCCAAAAGCCACTCCACGATCGTGCTCTTTTTTGGGGTGATGGTCATGGTTCGCGCTTTTCAGCCCACCAAAGTGTTTGAGTATCTAGCCACCCAAATGGTGCTGCTGGCAAAAGGAAAAGGCAGTCGATTGCTGTTGGGTATTGTGGCAATTACTACGCCCATTTGCGCGGTGCTGCCGAATGCCACGACGGTCATGTTGCTGGCACCCTTAATCCCGCCCCTTGCCGCAGAAATTGGGGTTGATTTTGTGCCGCTGCTGATTTTGATGGTGTTTGTGGCAAATAGTGCAGGACTGCTGACCCTAGTGGGCGATCCGGCAACCTTCATTGTTGGCACGTCTATCAATATGAGCTTTATGGATTATTTGCAAAAGCTGAGTTTGGGGGGCGCGATCGCAGTGTTAGTTGTCATCGCAACCCTGCCGTTTTTGTTCAAAAAAATCTGGCGTACCGAACTTGACAGCTTGGATAACCTGCCTCGTCCCGAAATCAACCACCCCCGAATGCTGCTAGTCGGGTCGTTTATCGTACTGCTGGTGCTGATTTTCTTTGTAGTGGGAGAAACGCTGCCTGTGCCCGTCTCTCCAGCAACGGTAGCGCTGTTGGGTGCGGTGCTGTGTCTCATGCTTGCCCACCAGAGCAAAATTGACTCCATCAATAATATTTTGCGGGATGTGGATTGGAGTACGCTGCTGTTTTTTATGAGTATTTTTGTTTTGATTGGCGGCTTACAGAAAACAGGCGTGGTTAGCAGCGCCTCAAGCACCCTAGCCTTTCTGCTCGGCAAAAACGTGGCGCTGGGGTCTATTGTCCTCCTGTTTACCGTCGGCTTGCTGTCTAGTGTGGTGCCCAATATTCCTCTAGTGGTGGCGATGGTGCCTCTGCTCAAGGAGTATATTGTCAACGCCGGATTTGTGGGCAAGGAAATTTTGGCTCCTGGTTTCGAGGGTCAGTTGCCAGCCGAAGTCTTGCCCCTGTTCTACGCCATGATGTTTGGGGCAACCCTGGGCGGCAACGGTACCCTAGTTGGTGCCTCTTCTAACATTGTCGCCGCCGGAATCTCCGAGCAGCACGGCAAGCCGATTTCGTTTCAGCGGTTTTTGTATTACGGACTGCCAACAATGGCGTTGCAACTGGTGGTGTTGGCGGGGTATGTCAGCGTTGCCTTTTTGCGGGGATAACGGTTGCAGATTTGAAGAACCTTAATAAACCGCGATCGCCCTAACCAACAATTGAAACTCACCGGGCTGAAAATTTGGGTTCAGCGCCCCGTTATATTCAAACTTGCTCAGCATTAACTGGAGCGATCGAATGCGTGCGGTGTTCAACGCTTTCGCATTGGCAACCGTTTTCGCCCGAAACACGGGAGTCATTAGGTTAAATGGAATCCGCACCTCGATCCATTGATTCGGCACCGTGTCAAAGGAGTAGGTGTAGGCGAGGCTGTCCCAAGAATCTTCATCCCGCACCAAAAACTTATAGCGTTGCCCGTCGCCCTTCAGCCGTAGCTCAATGCCAGAGTGTCCGGTTAAGTTCAGCGGCGGGTCAAAATTGCGGGTGCGAACGGAGGCAAATCCGCCGGAATTTTCCGTGGAAACGTTCCCTGTAAATAGGGCTGCGTCGGATTGCATCTGAAACGAACTGGCGCTAACCCCGCCCATAACCACATCATCCAGTGCTCCCCAAACTTGGTTTAGCGTAGATGACGGCTGGCTGAAATCAAAAATCAGCCCTGCTTGAGGTTGGGGTGGCGGCGGTGGAGTAGAGCCAAAAACCATATGCTGAAACCAACTAACGACAGGAATGGACTCGAAAAAAGAGAGGGTTTGCAGGAATCGCCCCGCATCCCAAGATTGGCGTTCGGGTTGAGCCATAAAGCAGATTCGAGTGAGGAAGTGAACAGAGCGATCGCCCTTTCCTGAAAATAACACTTCTGATTTTTAGCGATCGCGATCGGGTTCTGCAATGTGAATCTCCGTCAGTTTAAGACGCAACTTGCTCAAAACCCACAGCTTGAGCAGGTTGCAAATGATACCAACGCTCCTACGGATTGTGATTTGATCAAAATATAGTACATTTATACTTAATTGATGTCTAACTAAATCGAGTGTGCCCAATAGATGGAGACAAAAACGATGGATCGCCGTGATCGTAGTGGGGTGAAAT
Source organism: Leptolyngbya sp. CALU 1928 (assembly GCF_056784215.1). NCBI lineage: Bacteria > Bacillati > Cyanobacteriota > Cyanophyceae > Leptolyngbyales > Leptolyngbyaceae > Leptolyngbya > Leptolyngbya sp. CALU 1928. The sequence goes on from NZ_JBXBCE010000001.1 coordinate 1,474,623, forward strand.
ATATGCTGGCTGGCGGTTCTATTCTCGCGGCGTTGGGGGTGTGGATAGACCCACAAGGACTTTTACCCAAAATGGCTGCTGCCAAAGATGTTTGTCAGCAAGTGATTCGCGAAACGGCGGTGCTGTCTCGCGAACAGCTAACTCAGGTGTTGAGTGTTCCAGAACGCGCTAATAAACAGGCGATTCGTCAAGTAATGCAGTTGCCCTATTGCCGTCTTTCAACGATTCAACCCCGCGCAGGCATCACGGCAGAGCGAGAAGCGTATCCCTTGGCTTTTGATCCTAAAACATGGTTGATTGTCTTGTATGAGGGAGATGAATATGCCGGATATTCCTTCAGTTTTCGTCACTAATTTTGTCATTGCGCGATCGCACATTGGGTTCGTACTCCAGGCAGGATTACTGCTAGCGCTTTTGATGTTAGGTGCCTGCGATCGCCCATCTGATCCAACCGAAACGATTAACTTGAAGCTCTATCAACAGTGGCAGTTACAACCAGGCGACAAAATCGCCGGATATCTGGTTATGGCTGGACTCGGCGATATTTCCATTGAGCTAAACGGTAAATCTGTTTATGCGCCATTTGATGGGCAAACTCAACAGGATCAGCGCCAATGCCTGATTTTTTCTAGCTCCAGTGTGCCTGCTTATTTGTTTCGACTGTGCGGCATTTCTAACCCAAGACTTGGTAGCTGCAATCAGGGCGATGCGCTAGGAACCGGAAACGTTCTGCATTTTGCGACCCTGCGAAAACAGCCCGATGGCACTTGGGCGATCGTTGAATCCAGCAAACCGATGATCGAGCGAATCTTAACGAAATGATGAAAAACAAATCCCTGGAAAAGAACCTATTCTCTCTTGCTCTGTCGTGGGTGGCGGCGATCGCAGGGTCGCAGGGCGCGATCGCCGCTGAAACGCAATCTCAAGAGCTATCCCTTGACCAAAATCCGGTTATCGTCGCGCAAGTGCCGAGAGATGCCATTACAGCCGAGGCAAGCACCCCGCCCATAGAAGTTTCCAGCACAATGCCTGTAGCAGAGTTACCAGCAGAATCGCAAACTGTGGCAGTGACAGAAGTGGCAGTCACCGGGGCTGAATCCTCTGGGGCGCTCAATTTTAATCCCCCCGCTGCAAACCCAGTCGCCGCCGGGAAAAAGTCGCCCGAAACTCTTCAAATAGAAAACTCTTCGCCCACAGAAATTGTCGAAACGGCTCCCTCTGAAACGACTCCACCCAATTCTCAAGGGGCTGCTAAAACCGCTGCGAGTCCCAGCGCAGACAAACTATTTCAGGGTGGGTCAGAATCGCTGGTTGCCCGAACGGTGGGAGCCGCAGAGGGAACCCGCACTGCCGATGGGGGAGAAACGAGCTTATATGAAGGGCACCGCGATCCGGGGAATGGCGTTTGGAACCGGGGCACTTTTTCCTATCAGTTTGGCAACGAAGAAAACTTGACGGCGGATGAAGCCGATCGCCGCCAACTGGCAAAAATTCAGCGAATTCATGACTCAGTACTGCTGCCCAAAGCCGCCGAAAAAGGCATCACTCCCCTCACCCTGGCTGAGGAAATCAACGGCATTGATTTAATCAATCAAGCTCCCCTCGCGGTGACGGAAGACGGGGGCTATGTGGAGCGATTAGCCGAAGCCAAAAAGAAAGGTTTGTCTGGAGATGAGGCAATTTTGGATGCGCGAGTTTGGGCATTTTGGGATGCGGGTAAAGGAGATTGGGATGCGCCCGGTCTTAGGGCTTACGACGACCTAGGAAAAGAAGCCAGCATTCGACATGATCAAAATCGGCGCATGGGCATGATCAACCAAGCATTGGAGGCTTATCAACAGCAGCAGGGCGCGATCGCCCAGACGATCCCCAGTGCCAAGCCGACCGATTTGAGCCATACCGCGATCGCTGAGGTAACGCCATCCTCTTAAATGCTTAGTCGGTTTTTTTGCTGACTTTCGCGTAAAACTACAGCTTTATTTACCGAGCAGTGAATAGGGGGTAGTGTTGTAGACCTGTGGATCGAAAGCTAGATAGGTAATCCAAACTCATACCGGTTGATAAAGAGTCCGATGACCACATCATGCAACCAGGTTGATTTGGAAAAGCAAATGGTTTTGTGAGCCAGTCGCTTCATTCTGGCGCGTAAGGTCAGATGTTTGCGCTCAATGGTTTGAGTATTGGCTTTACCAACGCTATGAAACACGGGTTCAAGATGGCGTAATGCCTCCGGCAGGCTACGCCAACATATTCTCTCTTACCTCCACCCGTCTAGAACATTACCAAGTTCTGGAGCGAGGACGGTTGAGACAGCAGAGAACATTGCAACGGATCTAGTGCGTGCAGGGATTCCCAAAGAAGACAGTGTGTTGGCATTTCACGAGCCTAAAATGAGGCAGTATGCAGACTTTGCAATAACCTCCTAGCGCGATCGCCCTATGAACATTCTTGAAGCCCTAAAAGCAGACTATCAACAGTTTCCCCACAACCAAACCTATAGCCTCTACGCCGAAGATGTTTTTTTTAAAGACCCCATGACCGAATTTCGCGGAGTCAAACGCTACCAGGCAATGATTCACTTCATCGAAACCTGGTTTCGCAACTGCGCCATGCGTGTCCATGATATTCAGCAAAACGGCGATCGCATCCGCACCGACTGGACCCTCACTTGGAACACCCCCCTGCCCTGGAACCCCGACATTTCCATCAGCGGCTGGAGCGACCTAACTGTGAACCAGCAAGGACTCATCATCTCCCACATCGACCATTGGCACTGCTCAAAACTCAACGTCATCAAACAACACCTCCCCTAGTCCCGAACTCCGAACCCCGAACTCCGAACTCCGCCCTACCATCCATCCGTTTCCGCTTCATCCCAAATCTCCAAATCCAGTTCCCGCAGATACGTCAGTGCACCTTGAATATTGACATGAGTTCCCCGTAACTCCAACGCAAACCAGCCATCCCCCCTTGCATTACCGCCCAATACCGCCGCCGTGATGTTAACCGTTAAGTGAAACTGCGACACCAAGCGAGAGATCACCGGATCTTGGTGATGATCTTTCGGGATTCGGACTCGAATTAACTGCTGAGTCAAGCGTTGATCTTCCACAATACCCATTGACATAAGACAACCTGCTTTTGATGACCGAGTAGCCTCTATCAAAACAACGGTTTGTCGATAGAGATTTTGTATTTAATCAGTTTAATCGCTGGAGTCTTGGTTTTGCAACCCCCTAGAAATCCTCAATTTGGCTGGAATTGACCTGCTCAAACCGTTTACCCTCAAGCTGCGGTGCTAAAGTAAAAGAATGTAAACAAATTCTCAGGAAAGGTCTGGCAGTCATGCGCGTAATTCTAATGACAGGCAAAGGTGGCGTTGGCAAAACCTCCGTTGCGGCTGCGACCGGGTTACGGTGTGCCGAAATGGGTCATAGAACCCTTGTTCTCAGTACTGATCCGGCGCATTCCCTGGCGGACAGTTTCGACTTGGAACTGGGACACGATCCCCGCTTGGTGCGTCCCAATCTATGGGGCGCGGAACTAGATGCCCTAAAAGAGCTAGAAGGCAACTGGGGGGCGGTGAAACGCTACATTACCCAGGTTTTGCAGGCACAGGGTTTAGACGGTGTGCAGGCTGAAGAGTTGGCGATTCTTCCCGGCATGGATGAAATTTTTGGCTTGGTGCGAATGAAGCGCCACTATGACGAAGGCGAATATGACGTGCTGATTATTGACTCGGCACCTACGGGAACTGCATTACGTCTGTTGAGTTTGCCGGAAGTGGGCGGTTGGTATATGCGCCGCTTCTACAAACCGTTTCAGGGAATTTCTGTGGCATTGCGACCCTTGGTAGAGCCGTTTTTTCGCCCGATCGCTGGCTTTTCCCTACCCAACAAAGAAGTGATGGATGCGCCCTACGAATTTTATGAACAAATCGAATCACTCGAAAAAATCCTCACCGATCCGACGCAAACATCAGTGCGGCTAATCATGAATCCAGAAAAAATGGTGATTAAGGAATCGTTGCGCGCCCATGCCTACTTAAGTTTGTATAACGTGGCAACCGATATGGTCGTGGCAAACCGAATCATTCCCGAGGAAGTCAGTGATCCGTTCTTTGCTCATTGGAAGGAAAATCAACAACAGTATCGCCAAGAAATCCACGATAATTTTGCACCCCTACCGATTAAAGAAGTGCCGCTTTATTCTGAGGAAATGTGTGGGTTAGAAGCCCTCGATCGCCTCAAGGAAACGCTCTATCCCGATGGCGAAGATCCGGCGCAGATCTACTACAAAGAAACCACCATGCGGATTGTGCAAGAGCAGCAGGAATATAGTCTGGAGGTTTATCTACCCGGCATTGAAAAGCGCCAAGTTGAACTAAGCAAAACGGGCGATGAACTGAATATTCGCATTGGCAACCATCGCCGCAACCTGGTTCTGCCTCAAGCCTTGGCAGCGCTTCAGCCCTCTGGTGCCAAAATGGAAGAAGACTACCTCAAAATTCGCTTTGCTGCGGTTTAAGGACTGGAAATCATCCCAACAACCAAGCAAATAAATCCTTTGAAGTAAGCTGGAACTCTGCAAAGGTTGGTGTAGGCAGAACCTCATCTGGCTGATCAAACACTTCCGTTTCTTGTTTTGGACGATAGACAAACACGGTTTTCTCGTCTGGATCGATCAGCCAACCTATTTGAGTGCCGTGCTTCAGGCAATGAAGAATGTTTTTCGTGACTTTTGTTTGACTTTGAGCCGGAGACAAAATTTCAATCGTCCAATCTGGCGCAACAGAAAAGGTATTGGCAACTTCTCCATTTTCATCGCAAGGAATCCGGCTCCACGCAAATACTGCGATGTCAGGAACAATGGAGCGATCGCCATAGACGCTACTGCGGCTTCCCGCAGGGTATGTGCAGCGCAACTCAGGAAACGCACGAGCAATACGCTGAGGCTTAACGACACCATTGATCGCGGGTACAAGTTCTGCTTGAATAGCACTATGTTTCCCTTGAGGCATCGGTTTCTGGATAATTTGACCATCCATATATTCACTGGCGGGTTTTGTTTCGGGTAACTGAAGAAAATCCACCAATGTCACTGCTTTCAATGGTGCTTGTACCATTTTGGGCTTACCTCACAATCTGCAGATTAGATACTGATTTCATTTTACGTAGAACCTGAATAAGCAGGGTACGATTGTCTCCGTTTCGGCTCGCAGTAGACTTCTTCAAGAATAAGGAGGATATGGCATATTAAACCCGAATGGCGACTTTCCCCACCACTTGCCTCTGTTCAAGGTGACGGATTGCTTCAGGGACTTCACTCAACGTGTAGTGCTGGTCAATCAAGGGGGCAATCTTACCTGCTACCATTAGCTTGCTCAAGGTCACGAGATCTTTTTGATTGGGTTTTACAACTAGGCATTTCACTCGGCGGCGACTGATTCTCGAAATCCACGAGCCGAAAATCATGACTTGGAATAATCGGGGGATCGATCCGCCCACCATGACGTAGGTTCCCTGGGTGGTCAAGGATGGCAAATAGTCGAACACGGAACGGTAGGCTGCCGCATCCAGCATCAGGTCATAACGCTGCCCATTTTGGGTAATGTCTGCTTGAGTATAGTCAAACACATGATCTGCACCGAGCGATCGCACCTTGTCCATTTTTTTCGTGCTGCATACAGCGATTACCTCAGCGCCAAATGCCTTGGCAATTTGTACGGCAAACGACCCCACGCCGCCAGACGCACCGTTGATCAACACCCGCTGCCCTGACTGAATTTGACCCACATCCCGGAGTGCCTGCAAAGCGGTAAGGGCGGCTCCAGGAACCGTTGCGGCATCTTCAAAGGTTGTGGCGATCGGTTTCAGCACCAATGCCGTTTCGGCTGCACAAACGTATTCAGCAAACGCCCCAAAACCACACTCCGACAAATCTCCAAAGACCTCATCACCGGGCTTAAACTGCGTGACATTTTTACCAATGGCTTCAACCCGTCCTGCGACATCAAAGCCGAGGGTCTTGATTTTTGGCTTAAGTAGCCCCCCAAACATGAGGCGGCTGAGGAATGGAGATCCTCGCATGAGATGCCAGTCACCCGCATTGACCGACGTGGCATAAACCCGAACCAGTACGCCATTGTCTGATACAACGGGCTTGTCAATTTCCTCCAGCCTTAGCACATCGGGCGAACCGTATTCGGTCTGGACAATCGCTCTCATTTTGTCGCTCTTGTTGCTATCTCCTTGAATAGCAGCGGGGATATTCGATGTTTTCATACCCTTCTCTCCAATTGGAACATTGACTCAAAAGTAGACAGTTTTCAGCCTATGGACTTACACTGTAAGTCTAACTTACGGCGTAAGTTTGTCAAGATGAAAAGCAACTTAATCCCCATGAATGACTTTCTTTGTACTTTAAGGATCAATAGCGAGATCGGTTAAATGGCTAAAACGAGCACCCCTGATATACCTCCTCCTGTCCCGTTGAGTCGGGAACGATTGCTGCGCGCGGCTCTCCGCATAGCTGACGAGGGTGGTATTGAGTCATTGTCCATGCGGAAGCTGGCTGAAGATCTGGGAGTCAAAGCAATGTCGCTTTATCACCACGTAGTCAATAAAGATGATGTGCTATGTGGCATTGTCGATCTAGTGATTAGCGAGATTGAGTTGCCTAGCCTTGAAACTGATTGGAAGACCGCAATGCGGCGGCGGGCGATCGCGGCTCATGAAGTGTTATTGCGTCATCCGTGGGCGACGATGGCGCTGATGTCACAGCTTAACATCGGCTCAGCAATGTTGCGCTATATCAATGCAACCCTAGGCTGTTTGCGCGAAGCAGGCTTTTCGGTGGAGATGGCAGATCATGCGTGGAATGCTATCGATAGCCACATCTATGGATTTACACTTCAAGAGATCAACTTTCCGATTGAGGCTACGGAATATTCCGTAGCAGCGGAGAACTACCTTTCACAGATCCCCGCTGACCAATACCCCTACTTCAATCAACTTGCCCATCATGTGATAGAGGGTGGCTATGACGGTATGCATGACTTTGAGTTTGGTCTCGAATTGATTCTCGATGGTCTTGATAAGTTTCGACACAGCGCTACCTAACCCTGTATTCACTAGCACTGTATTCACTAGCAAGTTCTGTTTATGGTAACTAGACGAACTCCGCCAATGCCAAGCGGGTGTCAGTACTGTATTCAATCTCCTACCGTTTTACGGGCTATTGGATTAATGTAGCTTTAAGTGCATTTATTTAATAAGCTTTAGGGTTTGATACCGCATGGAATCAGTTTTGCATTGTGAAAAGCTGTGAAAATATAGAAAACTTCTCTGACAATGATTTGGGGCTGAGCCACATCCCTAACCTGCGCCAATATTGTCGCGATGAGGCTGCATTTGATGAATTGCAGCGGATACTTTTGTCTGCGGAGACTGAACACTGTCATCTTCAAGCCCACTTAAAAAAAATTCAGCAGCAACAGCAAGCACAGTTTGATCAGCTTCGCTTTCAAGCCTCTCTGCTCAATCAAGTTTGCCATGCCATTATTGCGACCGATTTACACGGGTGCATTACCCATTGGAATTTTTATGCTGAAAAGCTTTACCAATGGCAGGCGGAGGAGGTTTTAGGCAAAGAGATTCTGGAAGTCCTCAAGCCCATGCAGAATCAGGCGAAGGGACAAGCGATCGCCCGCCAAGTGGTCAGTCAGGTGTTTAAGTCAGAGTTGTGGGAGGGGGAGCTAATTCTGTGTCGCAAAGATGGTTCTCAGTTTTGGGCTGAGGGAAAAAATACAGTGTTACGAGACGATCGCGATCGCCCGATTGGGTTTGTTGGCATTTCTGTCGATATTACTGAGCGTAAGCAAATTCAAGCAGCCCTTGCCCATCAAGCGGCTATTTTGGAATCTCAAGCAAAGTATCGCAGCATTTTTGAAAATGCCACGGAAGGAATTTTCCAAACTTCACCGGAAGGGCAGTACCTCAGCGCGAATCATTCCCTTGCTAATCTTTATGGATATGCATCACCAGAGGAATTGATTGCCGATCTAAAAACAATTGAGCATCAACTCTATGTCGATCCGGATCGGCGGGCTACCTTTCTAGAAATTATGCAGCAGCACGGATCGGTTTCTGGGTTTGAGTCCCAGGTCTATCGCCGTGAGTTCCATCAGAATCAGTTGACGAGTCGCAGCATTATTTGGATTTCAGAAAATGCCCACTGTGTCTATGGGGCAACCGGAGAAATTCTTTATTACGAAGGAACCGCTTCTGATATTACCCACCGCAAACACGCCGAGCAACAATTGCGGCAGCAAGCCGATCGCGATCGTTTGTTAGGGGCGATCGCCCTGCGAATTCGCCAATCCTTAGATCTAGAAGAAATTTTGCATCGCACTGTGGATGAAATTCGACAGTTTTTGCACACCGATCGCGTGTTAGTCTATCGCTTCGATGCCCATCATGGCGTTTTAGTTGCAGCTTCCGTAGATGACGAATGGATGCTGAGCAGTCAGCACCTCGCCCACCAAATCTGGTATCGAGATACCAATGCTGTGCATGAACAGGGGCAAACCTGTGTGGTTAACGACATCACTCAGCACAATTGCCCCCCAGAGTATCTAGCGTTTATGCAGCAGATTCAGGTAAAAGCCAAGCTGGTTGTTCCGCTTTGCCAGGGTGAAAAACTGTGGGGGGTTTTAGCAGTGCATCACTGTCGGGCAACCCGCCAGTGGCAATCGTTTGAAATCGATTTGGTGCAAAAACTAGCGGTGCAAGTGGCGATCGCCATTCAGCAGGCACAACTTTTTAGCCAGTTGCAGCACCAAGCCCAACGAGAACAAGTGCTTAACCAATTGGGGCAAGCGGTCAACTCTAGCCTAGACCCCGATCACATTTTGCAAGAAATTGTTAATCGCACAGGCGAAAGCTTCAAGGTCGATCGGGTGTTGATGTTCACCATTAACGACCTAATTCGAGTTCGCAATGAATGGCTTGCCAATCCAGCCATTTCTTCCCTGCTTCAGCACACCTCGGCTGTTTCAGATTGGACTGATTTAGCAGATCCCAACTCAGAGTTTAATCAAGGTCGCGCTTTCTATGTCTTCGACATGGCTCAATTGCCGGCAACGCCGGGGCGGCAAGTTGAGATCGACGACGGTCACACCCTATCGGTATTATGCGCGCCAATTTTCATTCGCGATAAACTTTTTGGGGCGCTTAGTTTAAACACTACAACCTGCTATCGCACCTTTACCCTAGAGGAAGTACAGTTTTTGCAACGCATTGCCGACCAAACCGCGATCGCTCTCTACAATGCCCAAAGCTACGAGTATCTGGAGCAACTCGTTCAGCAACGTACTCAAGAATTAGAACAAGAAAAACGAGTGTCCGAAGCGGCAAATCGCGCTAAAACTGATTTTTTGGCAACCATGAGCCACGAACTCCGCACTCCGCTTAATGCCATTTTAGGTTTATCTCAAGTGTTGCAGCGAGAAATTTTTGGCAGCCTCAGCGCCAAGCAGCTTGAATATATCAATCACATTCACAGTAGCGGCGAACATTTACTGACCTTAATCAACGACATTTTGGATTTGGCAAAAGTTGAAGCGGGGCGAGAAAGTCTCACACTAAAGGTTTTATCGGCGCATGATCTTTGTCACTATTGCCTAACCATGGTGCAAGAACAAGCAAGCCTACAAGGATTGCAATTAATCAGCCAGTTAGATGCTGACGCTCAATTTTGCACTGCTGATGAGCGACGACTCAAGCAAATGTTGCTCAATCTGCTGTCTAACGCGGTTAAGTTTACTCCGGCTGGCACGGTTTCTCTAAGGGTGCATAAAGAGCCGCAGGGAATTTCATTTACTGTTGCTGATACCGGAATTGGCATTCCTGCCGACAAAATCAATCTTTTATTCCAGCCTTTTAGCCAACTCGACAGCCAATTCACCCGACAATATGCTGGAACTGGTTTAGGACTCGCACTCACGCGCAAATTAGCACGGCTACACGGGGGCGACATCACTGTTTCATCGGTGGTAGGAGAGGGGAGTGAATTTACGTTATGGTTGCCCGATGGGGCGATCGCGTCTCCTGTGCGATCGCAACCTCTTATCCTCAATTCACCTCCTGCTCAGTTTCAACAGCCAACTGGACGGATTTTGCTCGTTGAAGATGACGGAGTGAGTGCAACCTTGCTGCAAGATTACCTGAAAGCGATCGGCTATCAGGTAGACGCGATATGCAATGGTGAAGACTTTCTGGCGCAAGTACGATGCCTTAGCCCAGACTTGATATTGATGGATGTGCAGCTATCGCGAACCCTTTCTGGACTTGATTTACTGAAACAACTTCGGAATGAATCAGATCTACACAATCTTCCCGTGATTGTTGTGACGGCTATGGCAATGGCGGGCGATCGCGAAAACTTTTTGGCTCAGGGTGCCACCGACTATCTCAGTAAACCGCTCGATATTGTTCAGCTTGAATTGATGCTGATCAAGTATCTATAGTTCTACTCAAACTCAAACCTCAACTTTTGATTTTAGGCAAAGACAAACTACTCGAAAAACTAGCTCGAAAAATTAGGAATGTTGCCCCAACGCGATCGCTCTACTTCCGGTTCTCAATCCACCATTCCCCTCAACCTACTGCCCGACACGCAGCAAATTCTGCTAGCGATCGCCGAGTCCCAATCCTCTAACCCAGAAGGCGTTCCCCTCGATTTACTCGTCACCCTTCTTGTTACGAATCTTTGGGCACCTGCTCAGAAGATTTCCGGGTGAGCAGATACAACAGCGGCGAGAACGAACCGACCAGGATAGTTGCCACGATCCACGGCACAGCGTTGCGTCCGGTGGCTTTGGCATCCTGCCACATCCAAACACTGACCAATACAAGGGCAATAACTAAGTCCACAAAAATCTGGGCAGACCCAAAACTACTCACAATCGATGAGAAGATTCCCAAAATTCCGTCCGTCCAAACCGCAACGGCAGTCAGTCCTCCAAACAGAATTAGCGTAATCACAATAAGAACACGATTCATCAAAAGACCCTCTAGCTACTGGAATGATTGGCGAACAAGATAAGCAGCGGTAGATGAACTGGGGCATCACTAAATTTCTCCTCTGTCCGCTTCATCGATTATGCGATCGCGCTACTCGGAAAGTAAGCCATCGATCCTTATGGTTACAGCGTATTGTTTTGATTTTGCAACCACAGACGTAGCTCATGGATTAGGCTGTTGTGATTCGTGGATTGTTTGCCGCGCTCCAGAAATTTTTCAAGGATCTCCACTGAAAGTAGTGGGAAGGTTGAGCTATATTCACACTCAACATATGTCCCCTGGCGCAACTGCAAAATTGCCAAACCCTGACGGTTATAGCGCCAGATTTCTGGTGCACCCATGACTTTGTAGATGTTTAAGCGCGATCGCGATGAACTGGTGATATCTACTTCAACAACTAAGTCAGGTGGAAAATCTTGTGGAGGAGCGTCATCTTCAGGATTCACTCGATCAGCATTCTGGATATAGAAGCAAGAATCTGGCTCAACTCCTTGTTCCATGGCTTCATAGTCAAACGTTGTTGATCCGAGAGACAGGACACTCATCCCTAGTTCTTCTGTCAATGTTGTGATAATGCGTTCTAATAGTCGATTAATCAGTTCATGTAATTTTGATGGCATCTTAATCTCTAGGGAGCCGCGATCGTAGGAGAGTCGAGCAGAGCGGTGTTCTCCCATATCGGACAGGAGAGCCTGATAGGTTTGCCAAGTAACATTTTGAAGAACCACAAAGGGAAGTTGTAGAACTCCTCCATCATCCGAAGGAAGACGATTAATAGTTTGTGCAGCTTTACTCATCAGGGATTACCTCGTAAGGCGATTGCTCGACTGCGCTCCGACTTTTTATTCACCTAGATAGTAAGTCTTTATCTCTTCCTCTGTAGTCCATCTATTTACTTTATCTTTCTTTGCAAATTTAGCGGCATCCTTGGGCTTGCATCGGGTAGGTTTAAGCAGAGCTAATTTTCCAATTTATGACTGACTCATCTACTGCTATTCGGTTAATCAATTCGTCTGCTACTAAGGTGCCTGACCAGCGCTGGCAAATTGCGGTGGCTGATGCTGACTTGGCGACGCAAATTGCCCAAGAAACTGATCTGTCGCCCTTGATGGCGCAAGTGCTGATTAACCGTCACCTGACCACGTTGGAGCAGGTGCAGGCTTTTCTGAGTCCCGAATCGCAATATCTGTCTTCGCCCCTTGCCGATTTTCCCGATTTGCCCCTCAGCCTGGAACTGCTGATTAACGCGATCAATACTCGCCAGCGGATTGCGATTTGTGGGGATTATGATGCCGATGGGATGACGAGTACGGCGCTGTTGCTGCGGGCACTGCGATCGCTCGGTGCCCAGGTAGACTACGCCATTCCGAGCCGCATGGCAGAAGGGTATGGCATTAATAAGCGGATTATTGACGAGTTCTATGAAGAAGGGGTGAGATTGCTGATCACGGTGGATAACGGCATTGCCGCCTATGACCCGATCGCCCACGCGCGGGAACTAGGCATTACCGTGATCATCACCGATCATCACGATTTGCCGCCGCTGTTGCCGCCTGCCCATGCCATTCTCAACCCTAAAATGATCGCCGAAACTTCGCCCTATCGCGGCGTGGCGGGGGTTGGGGTTGCCTATATTTTGGCAAAGGCTTTGGCGCAAAGCATGGGCAGTTCTAGCGATCTGATCGATTCATTGCTGGAGTTGTTTACTCTGGGCACGATCGCCGATCTGGCACCGCTGACGGGCGTGAATCGTCGCTGGGTGAAGCAGGGCTTGCAGGGATTGGCAAAATCACGGTTAGCGGGAGTGCAAGCGCTGATTCAGGTATCCGGGCTAAGCAACGAAAAGAACCTGAAACCAGAGGCGATCGGCTTTCGGTTGGGTCCCCGGATCAATGCCGTGGGGCGGATTGCCGATCCGCAGATGGTGATTGAACTGCTGATTACCGATGATGAGGGCGTGGCGCTGGAGCGGGCGATGCAGTGTGAGCAGATCAACCAACAGCGGCAGAAGCTCTGTGAGGAAATTGAGCAGGAGGCGATCGCCCTGTGTGAAAGCGGCAAGGGCGCGAATCAACCCTTTAATATTCAGGAAAACTGGGTATTTTTGGTGGTGCATCCCGATTGGCATCATGGGGTGATTGGCATTGTGGCTTCGCGTTTGGTGGAACGGTACGGCGTGCCTGTGTTCATCGGCACCTATGAAGACGAGACGCGGCAGCACATTCGCGGTTCAGCCCGCAGCATTCCAGAATTTAACGTGTTTGAAGCGCTGGAATTTTGTAAAGACCTGCTGGATAAACACGGCGGACATCGAGCAGCAGGCGGCTTTTCCTTTAAGGCGGAAAATCTGGAAGCCTTGCGATCGCGCCTGCGAACCTTTGCCCACCAAACCCTTGCACCAGAATATCTCAAGCCACTGGTGATTGTAGACGTGGAAGCGACCCTAGCACAGGTTGATTTTAGTCTGCACTCCCAGCTAGAGGCGCTCCATCCCTGCGGCATCGAGAATCCGGATCCGGTGTTTTGGTCGGCGAATGTGCGAATTCACGAGCAAAAAAAGATTGGCAAAGGACATCTCAAAGTTACCCTCAGCCAGGATGAAGGCTTGGGACAATCCGCCAAAAAAATCACCGCGATCGCATGGCGTTGGGGCAATTTTTATCCGCTGCCACCTCGGATGGATATCGCCTATCGCCTTCGTACCAATGAATGGAATGGCGAAGTGTCCCTAGAACTCGAATTGGTGGGAGGGCGTGCTGCCACTGCCGCTGGCGAACGAGCAGAGTTTGTCCAGGGCGATCGCTGCTATGCCTGCCGTTTGGTGGCGATCGATCAAGGCAAAGAACTCCGTATTCGCAATCCCGAAGGCAAGGTGCTAATTGTGCAGCAAGGGCAACGCATCGGGCACCTGACCCATCCCGCGACCGAACCCCTGGAAGTTGATGTCTGCCAGCCCCCCTACTTTGCCCTGATCAAAGCCGCCTTGGATGCATTAGGCATCGAAAAAGCACAGAATGAAAAGATGACAGGATAAGGAGCGCACTTTTGCCGATTCATAATCTTAAAGGAAGAGTTTGAATGGGCTGGAGCAGAATCAGATCGTTACGGATAAGAAAACCCATTAGGCGTATGCTGCAACTCTTCTTGCTGGTCTATCTGGCGCTGAATATCCTTGCCTTTTTCTATGCCGAGCGACTGATTTTCCTGCCGCGCCCTAGAAGCTATCAAGATAGTCCAGAAATTTTGAAGCTCACAACTCCCAGCGGCGAACAAATTTCGGCGCTGTATTTGTCCAATCCGATCGCCACTTACACCGTGCTTTACAGCCATGGGAATGCCGAAGATTTGGGACGGATTCGCCAACGATTGGAACATCTGAAAAACCTAGGCGTTTCCGTATTTGCCTACGACTATCGCGGCTATGGCACCAGTCAAGGCAAACCCTCGGAACAGAATGCCTATGAAGATATTGAAGCGGCGTATCGCTACCTGACCGACACGCTCGGCATTGCCCCGAATCAAATCATTCTCTACGGGCGATCGCTGGGCAGTGGCACCAGTGTAGAAATTGCCAGCCGCAAACCGATCGCGGGATTAATCCTGGAAAGCCCATTTACTAGCACCTTTCGCGTCGTCACCCGAATTGCGATCGTCCCCTTCGATCGCTTCGACAATCTTCGCAAAATCGACAAAGTGCGCTGTCCAGTGTTGTTTCTGCACGGCACCCAAGATGGTCTGATTCCCTTGCGCCACAGTGAAATCTTGTTCAGCCAGGTGCGATCGCCCAAGCAGCTAGTCCCTATTCCAGGAGCCGACCACAATGATTTACTCCAAGTCGCAGGCACTCAATATGATCAGGCGATTCAAACCTTCCTCCAGCAGTTAAACCAAACTTTAATCCCTCAGCCCTAGCTCCCGCTCCTTCATCTTGGAAGCCGCGATCGCACGGTGTTCATGCTTTCTAGCCACTGACTCAGTTCTGGTTCACTGACGCGACGATGACGGGCAGCCGTGCGGAGCAGAGCTTGCAATGGATCGGCGGGTTGCCCAGTTTGGTGTGTCCAAGCAGCGACCAGATCCTCAATGGATAAGGGAATGGTTCCTAAACCCAGGGCTTTTTGAATGTCTAATTGTTCCGCTTTACCTAGGGTTTCTAGGACAAATTCGCTGCCGCCTGCTTTGTGTAAAACGCTCGCAAGTGCCTGAATATATGCCTCGCTGTTGTCTAGGGTTGGAGCTTCCACCCGTTCTGGCAACCCTAATCGGCGATTTTGTCCCCAAATTAGCATGAGCAGAAACGCGATCGCTTGAATGGTCAGCAAGGAGAGCGGCGTTTTCATTAAATAACTCAACAGATTTTCTTCACCCGTCGCATTATCCTTTTGAGCGTCGGTATCTTTGTAGCCATGCAGATATTCATCGACCCAAATGGGATAGCCCGGTTCGGTCACCAGCTTGGCGAGAAGCTCGTAGTTCGCCGGAAAATCTTGATAGGCGTTGGCGGCAAGGTGAGTGGTGATGACTGAAATGAGGCGACCTTTGCCCAGGGTTTTCTGCCAAACGACGGTGCCAAAGGAATCTTTCAGAATGGGGGTGCTGCCGGATGATGGGCGGTAGCGGCGACTGGTGGCAATTCGCACCATTCCCGATGGGCTAGCCACGTCGGAAGTAAAGGGTGCCTGGGTCACGGAGGCATTGGCGATCTCTCCCACTAACACCAACACATTGCCCTGTTCAACCCACGTTTCACTGGCGGCGGATAGTTCTATATCTTTGTCAATCCGCAGTAAGGTGATTGGCGTTTTAGGGAGCGCAATTTTACGGTTCGGTGTGCGGTCAGCTTTATCGACTTCACGGTTAGGTTGAAATAAATCGTCTGTGGGCTGTTGCCACCGTTTCACAGGTCTACCTTGCTCTTGCATATAGGCATACCAAGCACCGTAGCCATCGGGGGATCGACCATAAGTAGAAGCACTCTGGCGATCGGTGCCCATAGGCGCAATCAGCACCGTCAATACAATGATTGCTCCAAGGGCGATCGACAAGATGGCAATTTGGCGGCGAGAGAGGCGCATCATGGCGTTTCTGTCTCCCGATAGGCTTGCTCACAGTTGATAAACTGCGCTTCGGAAATGTCTACCTCACCGAAGCACAACTGCTCATGGGTGCGAAACAGCACCTGGTAAGGGCGTGGATTCGGCTGAGTTTGCAAAAAACGTAGATATTCTCCATCCGTGCGGCTGCGATCGCTGGGTAAGATTTTGCGATCGTCTAGCTGCTGTAACACCGCCATATACAACGCTTGACAGGCGGCACGATAATTCTCCTGTTGGGCATAGGTACGCGATCGCACTACCCATCGGGCTTCAGGTACTAATTCCGTAGAATCTTTTCCAGTAGCATTTTTTGAGCGCTCTCGACCTGGAAATAGATTGGTCAATAAATAAGGACTGAGCAACCGATAGAGTCGCCAACCCACCCACACCGTAAACGCGATCGCGATCGTCCAAAATAACAGCCGAAACACCCAATCGGGCACCGACCAATCCGGCAACTTTCCAGATGGAGGCTGAGCAGAAGTCAACAGCCGTTCAAACCACTCACCCACCTGCTTCTGGAGAAGTTGAACTTGCCAACCAACGCTATTTTTTTCAAAAGTACCGGACATAAGCAAGCTGAAGAAGGTTTAGACGGTGGCAAAAGCACAAATCACTGTGTCCATCATTATGTGCGATTCGCTTACCATTCGTCTTGTTTACCGCAAACCCGCGAGCAGGCGTTGGGCTTCGGGGTTGGTGGGTTGCAGTTGCAGTGCGCGTTGCAGAGACGAGATCGCCTCTGTCCGTCTGCCCAAGGCATTCAAGCTTTTGCTTTGCAAGATCAGGGCAACCGTTAAGTTGGGGTTGAGTTGCAACGATTGGGCAAAGGCGGTAAGAGCTTCCGTGTGTTGACCCAGTTCAGCGAGGGCACGACCCTTACCCATCCAGGCATCGGCAAAGCTGGGATTGATCAACAAGGCGCGATCATAGGACGCGATCGCCTGGGGGTAATCTCGCAAATCTTTGTTGAGCAAATTGCCGCGCATATACCACAGCACATAATCATCGGGCTTGAGTTCCGTTGCCTTATCAAACGAGCCAAGGGCTGCGAGATACTGCTGCGTCGCCCCTAACAACACCGCGCGATCGCGCCATACGCCATACAAATCAGGCTTTAGCTGAATGGTGCGATCATAGGACTCCAGTGCCGCTGTTGCCCGATTCATCGCAAACAGCACATTGCCCC
This sequence comes from Leptolyngbya sp. CALU 1928, assembly GCF_056784215.1. Taxonomy (NCBI): domain Bacteria; kingdom Bacillati; phylum Cyanobacteriota; class Cyanophyceae; order Leptolyngbyales; family Leptolyngbyaceae; genus Leptolyngbya; species Leptolyngbya sp. CALU 1928. The sequence goes on from NZ_JBXBCE010000001.1 coordinate 1,491,992, forward strand.
GTTCATACCAAGCAGCGTAAAAATCAGGCTGAAGCTGCACCGCCCGATCCAATGCTGTCAGTGCGGCTGCTAACTGACCCGTGCGATAAAGCTGATTGCCGCGATTCGTCCACTCGATCGCGCTACCACTATTCTCAAACGGGGTCGGTGTTGTAAACGGACGAATGGTTTGCCCTTGGTTTGCAGTGACGCGACTGGGGGGCGATGGATCAATTCGCAAGCCTAAATTCAGTCCCGATTGAGGCAATAGGCGCAAAAAAGTGGCGATCGGAATGCCGGAACTAAAGCCCCGCTTGACTCGTGCTATGCCGCGCTGTCCATCATTTACCGTTTCCCCTTCCGCCAGCCCATGAATGCCAATCACGCGCCCATCCGTATCCAATACAGCGCTGCCACTCATGCCCATTTGCGTAATGTTGCTATAAAACAAGTCATAGCCATCTGGGCGAATGCCTTGGGTTTGAGCAAGGGAAAAGGTGCGATCGCTCAAAAAACCTGCCGTAAACTGCCGCAATCTCGCCGCCGTGAACCCCGCGATAAACACCGTATTAAACCTATCCTCGGACCCATAGGTGGCTAGGGTTGCTGTGCGATAAGTCCGCCGACTGACAAACGGTACGATCGCCAGATCTGCCCCTGCCAACCGAATAATCCGCGAGTAATCAACAGGATGGCGATCGCCCGCCGGAGTCACAATCGTATATTCATCTGGTGTCGCCACCACATGCCGCGCCGTCAGCACATAATACGTCTCCCCCACGCGATCGATGATCACGCCCGAACCCGGATTCACCCCATCAAGCAGCACCGTAATGCCCTCTGCAATCTGCTGTACCTGATTGGCAGAAAGTGCTTGAGCAGGCTGAAGTTGAACTAGGGCGATCGCGCCCGTCAAAAAGACCGTTGAAAGTGAAGTAAAGCGGTTCATAGAGAGTACGAAGTAGTATATTTTGTCACCTGAAACCCGAAACCTGAAACCTGTCACCTTTTCCCATCAAGCCGACACGCCAAAACATTGGTTTTTACGATCGCCGGAGCAAGACAGAGAAACCTATCAATCGGCACCGCCCAGCTAGAACGCACAATCAGCGATCGCTCTGGGTTGGCAGGCTTGGAGCCATCTACAAACACATAGGGATCGCCCCACAACGGATAAGCGTGCAAGCTATTAATGCCGACCACTTCGCCTTTTACATTCAGCACAGGACCGCCGCTCATGCCTTGAAAAACGAGGTTGGTATAGCCCAGTTGGTAGCCGCCCACCAAGGGCTGCTTGGGAATCAGAGAAACCTTGCCCATGGATTGAAAAAATCTATTTTGGCTAGAAGACTCATCCAGCGGATATCCGGCTGAAAAAACTAGGTCGTTGGGAGAAAGGGCATCTGAACGCCCCAGGGTCGCGATCGCATAGTGATTGCCGCTGCGAAATTGCAGAAGCGCCAAATCATTTCCCTGAAAATTTACTTTTTTTTGCAAACTTGCCGGATGAGATCGCTGATCCGGTGTTTGAATCACATAGGGTGTCCCCGGCGTGACCACATGCCGATTTGTCAGCACTGTATATAACTGTCCCTGCTGTCGGATCAAGATTCCCGATCCCCCATTCCGTCCTGCCTTTACCTTCACCGTAATGGCGCGACTGATCGCCTCCAGCGCCTTAGCATCCTGATTAGGCACGAATGGGCTGGGAGCAACAGACCAAGGCAAAAATTGTCCAATGTTTAAGTTAGGACGGAACATTGCCAAAGCGACAAAGGGCGAAGTGGCAAAAGATAAGACAGAAAATTCCTGTCCTAAAACAAGCGCCAGCACGAGAACAGTTTTGATCACGGGGGGTCTCCTAACCTACCGAGCGATCTCTAAAGAGGAGTGAATCAGGGTTGAAGCATCACCATTTGCTGAATCAGATATCCACAGCAAAAAGCCAATTGAGAATTTTGCAAATCATTCAGAGTGTTACACCCTCATGGTTTGAAGCAGGTTTCCGCACTGGTATCACACCCCTAGTGCGGAAGGGCACGGGCAACTCAAAACAGTCTAACGGGGCTGGAACTGTTGCCCCGTGCTTCCTTTTCATTAGCGCAACGCTTGAGTGTAGGGTCTCATGTCAATATATTCACGAGATCCACTCTCAAACAGAGGTCCCGAAGCCCCCACTCGCACATCAAACAGTTGTTGAATAGTACGAGGCACATTTTGACCTGGTTTCAGTGTGAACAGAACCCCTTGGCACGGTCCCCCCATTTGGCTGGCAACACAGACAACGGGCTGATTGTTGACAACGCCAGTGGTGACAAAGTTCAAAATCCCCTGGTTGTAAAAGCGATTAAACCGTTGAGAAACTTCTTGGCAGCGAACCGTAGGATTATACCCAGAGTGGTTAAAGGTATGGGAAACCCACCGGATCAGAGGAATATTCCCAGTGGGAGTATTCACGAAAGTTGTGGGCGCTCCCTGGGAACTTTGTCCACAGAAAAAGTAGTCTCTATTAGAAATCTGGATCGCTGGCTGTGAAGAACCTTCACAAGGGAAGCCACCGGGCGTTGGAACCGCACCGCACTGTGCATTAGAAGCACCCGGAAAAGTCGTAGTAGTAGTAGTGGTGGTGGGAGCAATGGGAACAACGGTTGTCCCCGATGAGCTAGGAGAAGTGGTGACGGTAACCCTAGGGCGTTTGGCAAAGCTGGGTTGGCTGAGGGTTAGCGTCGTGCTAAACGCGATCGCCCCAATACCCATCAATTTCAGATACGAAGTTGACTTCATGGTGATTCTCCGCAAGTTAAACGTGTGATCAAAACCAGGTTCGAGGGGTCGCTAAGTAGGAAAATAAGCAATCACACCATGGCGCGGTGTGTGTTGCCCTATCTCCGACTGGCTAACCCTCGTTCCATTTATCTGAAAACCAAAACCATTTCCGGATAACTTGTGAAGGAAAAATAGAATTTCCGTTACTCAAACGCCTGAAAAAGCCAGAATACGCCGAGTATGGAGAAAAATTGGCTCCTGAAAATTACTGCGTTATGTAAAGAAGTAAAAACGCAAAAGATAAAAATACTTACCCCTCGACGACTGCGATCTCGCCTATCGGTGTCCGGTGACGATATAAGCCACGCGCTTCCCTATATTTGTGGCATGGTCTGCCATTCGTTCTAAATGCCGAATGGTTAGCACTAACAGAACAATCGGTTCGACAACGCCTTGAACATTTTTCTGCTGCGCTAAGGAGTGATAAAGAGTTTCGTAGTCTAGATCTACTGCATCGTCGCGCACTTTTACGGCTAATCCTGATTCTGCATCTAGGTCAGATAGGGCGGCTAAGCTGAGCGCTAACATTGCTCGACAGCGATCGCACATGTGCTTCACCTGCTCCATATCCTTGGGGACGGGATAGGGGAACAGTAAAATTGAAATCTCGCCCAAATCTTCTGCATAGTCGCCAATCCGTTCCAAATCGCGAACCAACTGCATCATGGCACTCAGCAAGCGCAGGTCTTGGGCAACGGGGGATTGCAATGCAATTAGCGTCACACAGTCTTGCTCAATCTGACGATAGAACTGGTCAATTTGCTCATCTTGAAGCGAAATTTGATTAGGAGCCTCTAAGCACCGCTCAAACAGCGCTTGCCGTGCTAGCCAAAATGAGTTTTCAACTAGCGCCCCCATCCGTAAAACATCCCGCTGAATGCGCTTAAGTTGCCGCTCAAACTGCACGCGGGTTGAGCTTGAAGTATCCAATAGTTTGTTTACCCCATGCACTTCAAAGGTCTTTACTGTAGCTCTTTTAAGCCTTTTTTGTAACTAACCGAAGATTTTTTAATAGCTACTCTGTCACTATATAGACCTGCTGTATCAATAGCCATATCGTAGATCACATTTGGGTTTTACCTCGCAGCTCAAACCATTACAAGAAAATTTATTAAGAAAACCAAAACCTGATTGCGTTGCTAATGTCAGGGTTAAATGTCAGGTTTTTATGACAAAAAGCTTGTTAGAGTCGCGGGATGATTGATGCATTGAAAGTGAGCTAGTACGCTACTCTATCTAGCAGCGGTTTTAGAATTTCAGTTATTGTTTGGGTTTTCGTTATGTCTCAGATTGGTGGCTCTCATGGATGGTTTACTCAGTTGCAAAAGCACTATCCTATGGGTGCCTTATTGACTGAGCTAGTGCAAATTCATCAAGAGCGGTTTGTTGTAAAGGCGATTGTGCAGATTGGTGGTGTGGCGATCGCGACTAGCATGGCAGAATCAGCCACTTTAGAAACGGCAGAAGATCAAGCAAGATTCAGGGTTCTAAATTTATTGGGCATTTTAGCGATCGCTCAACTGTCTGATCTTTCGCCAATTGCCTCTGATCCTGTGCCAGCACCGACCAATAGCGATCTATTACCAAAAATTCCATTACCAGAAATTCCATTACCAGAAATTTCGTCTACCTCGATTAGTCAGCCCATAGAGAACGGCTTGCCGATTAACGCGCACCCTAGCCTTGACTCAGAGGCAATTGGACTCCCGGCTCCACTCCCATTACCACAGATGCCATCTCAGATGGCATCTGTGGTGCCTCTGCCAATGCCATCTGTAGTACTGCCTACGGTGCCTATGCCTACACCAGCGGATTCAGATTTATCGATGCCATTTTCAACGTCGCTATTTTCAGAAGAGGCAATGCCGACAGAAGAAGACACTACGGATGATTTTGTGGAAGAGTACTTACCTATCGTGGAAGACGATGGGACTGGGTATGAAGAAGAACCCGAAGATATATTTTCTGAAGATCCCTTAATCCAGATTGAAACAGTTGCCGCGATCGCCCCTACTAATCCAATCAAAGAAAATGATCCCCTAGTTTCGCTGAATTCAAGTAAACCCACAACAGCGATCGCGCCAGAAAATTCAGTCGCCCCTAGTCCGGCTGAGGTGATTGAACCTGATGATCTCTCGACCCTAATTGCCCACACCGATGTCGAAATGGATCGGATTGGGTGGACAAAGCAAGAAGGTCGCGATTATTTGAAGCGCACCTATAAAAAATCAACCCGCCAACGCTTAGACGTGGACGAGTTGATGGATTTTTTGAATTATTTGAGAGCCTTGCCCTCAGTCAATGGAATTTGAGTCACCTAACAGCGATCGCTTAGTTATTAGCGATCGGATGAACCGCAGAAGGACGGCGATCAATCACTTGATCAATCAAGCCATAGTCTTTTGCTTCCTCCGCAGACATAAAAAAGTCGCGCTCGGTATCATCCTGAATTCGCTCTAAAGATTGCCCCGTATGGTCTGCCAGCAATTCATTCAAGCGCTGTTTGTGATACAGAATTTCCTTCGCTTGAATCTCAATATCGGTCGCTTGCCCCTGAGCGCCACCCAACGGTTGGTGAATCATAATCCGAGAGTTGGGTAAGCTCATGCGTTTGCCTTTTTCCCCAGCACTGAGCAAAAATGCGCCCATACTGGCGGCTAGCCCCATACATACCGTGGAAACAGCCGGACGAATTTGCTTAATCGTGTCATAAATGCCCATGCCAGCGGTGACCGACCCACCTGGAGAATTGATGTATAAGTAAATATCTTTTTCTGAATCCTCCGCTTCCAAAAACAGCAGTTGGGCAACAATCAGGTTTGCCAAGTCGGAGTCAACCTGTTGCCCCAAAAACACAATCCGCTCTCTTAGAAGGCGAGAGTAAATATCAAAGGCGCGTTCACCGCGACCAGACTGTTCAATAACGGTAGGAATCATAGCGCCTGCATATAGTGAGTTTCTCCCATTCTACCGATTTGCCGAAAGATGTGAGGCGGAAGGGCAGGTTTCAGGTTCCAGGTTCCGGGTTTCGGATCTGACCCCCGATTCCTGCCCCCTGACACCTGCTCTAACAAGATGCGGCATAGTGAACGAGTTGCCCTAAGCGGTGACGGAGGGTTTCTAAGCCGAGCCGTTCGCCAGCCGAAATAAAGAGTGCTTGGGGATGTTCTTCTTTTGCCAGCATCAGGGTATCGCCATCGATTTGGTCGATTTTGTTGAAGACTAGCAAACTGGGACCAGGAGCGATCGCCATGTCTGACAGAATTGTCATGACTGAGCGAATTTGGCTCTGCCATGCAGGATGGGATAAATCCACCAGATGGATCAGTGCTGTGGCTTCTGTGACTTCTTCGAGCGTGGCGCGAAAGGCATCGACTAGGGAAGGCGGCAACTCGTGAATAAAGCCTACGGTATCGGTGAGTAAAACCGACAATGGCTCTTGAGTGATCGCATCCGGCACAACCATCCGGCGCGTGGTGGGATCAAGGGTGGCAAAGAGTTGGTCAGCCGTATAAACCTCTGCATTGGTCAGCACGTTTAGCAGGGTGGATTTCCCGGCATTGGTGTAGCCCACGACGGCGATCGAGGGCACCTCTTCATGTTGCCGGCGTTGCCGCATTCGGGAGCGGTGGGCTTGCAGTTGGGTGACTTCTCGCTGTAGACGAGTGATCCGCTGTTGAATCGATCGCCGTTCTGTCTCTAGCTTGGTTTCACCGGGTCCGCGTGTGCCGATGCCGCCGCCTAAGCGTGACATTGCCTGTCCACGTCCGGTTAAGCGGGGCAGGCGATATTCTAATTGCGCCAGTTCAACTTGCAGTTTCCCGGCTCCCGATTGGGCACGTTGGGCAAAAATATCTAAAATTACTTCCGTGCGATCAACTACTCGCAGCCCAATTTCAGTTTCTAAATTTCGCACTTGGGCGGGTGACAAATCGCGATCGAAAACAACCAGATTTGCGCCCACGCTTTGCACCGATCGCGCAATTTCCTGGACTTTTCCTTCTCCTACCACCGTGCGAGGATGGGGACGAGGGCGTTTTTGGGTGAGGGTACGTAACACTTCTCCCCCGGCTGTTTCAATCAGTCGCTCCAGTTCTTTTAAGCCATCTTGAAATTGCTGAGCGTGAGTTTTTTCAGTATGCAGCCCCACAATCAACACGCGATCGTGGTCTGAATCAACCTGTTGGGAAACAAATTCACGGCGAAATTCTTCTTCCAGTCCTTCCACCAACTCAGAAAAGTCTTGGTCTGCAATAACCTCTACGCTCAAGGCGGGAGTTACCGTCCAATTGGCTTCTGGATGAGGCACCAAATGGGCAAGATAGGCTGCCGAAATGTAGCCTGTGGCACCGCCTCCACGCCGCTCAAAACCGCTGCCAGTCAAATTTAACACCACCAGCGCATCTAAACGCTGCATTGCCATGATGGTTAAAGTTGTTTCACTAGGAGGCTCTTCTTTTAATTGAGTGGCGATACAGCGAATCCCACACAGCCGCTCTGCACCATAGCGAGGGAGTTCTAAGGGTGGAATACGAGTCTGGCGTGGACTGCCAACCCCAACCCGAATCACCTGCCCACGACGATTGATATAGGCACAAACAGGCTGACCTAACTCGGTACTGACCGCAGCAAGCCGCTGAGCAAATTCAGCAGTAGTAATGCGATCGCTCGGTAATCGCTGCTGATAAAGCTGCTGCAACTGTTTCAGCAGACTGGTTTTGATGCCTTGAAGATTGCCGTGAATTACATCGATAAACTATCTAGCCAAATGCGTCTAGCTCTTATTCTATCGATAGGAGGTGAGCTAACGCGATCGTTACAGGATGTATCCATAAGTATTTCTGTGATTATTCATACAAAATTCAGATCAGTGCAAGTTAGAAGTGTTTCTTTCCCAAATCTTGCAGACCTAGAGCAGCCTGTAGAAGCTTTTACAGCATTTATACAAATCGCGATCGCTTGAGGAATACTTTAAACTGAGTAAGTAATTCTGCTTATCGACTCGTCATAGGTTTGCAAATATGGTTAGAATCAGTCTATAAAACAGAACACGTTTGAAGTTGCACGCCAAAGGGGTCAATCGCTTAGAAGGCGATGATTAGGGCTGACTGTCTTTGTAGATACTTTGTTTAGCAGTAAGCTCAGTTATCCTGATCTCTAATCGGTTTATCTAGAGTCGTAATTTGAACCGACGGCAAAGTATTAATTAGTTAAAGATCCGATAGTGTGCATTATCGTCTACAGTAAGTGTTCAATTCTTAAAAAAGTCTAAAGTATTCAGAAACTGGATGTGGTGATTGGAGGGCAGCCGTGTTTATAAGACTTGCAGAACAACATCGTCAATTCGTCCAAGATTTGGTCATGAATCTTCAAGCTTTGGCGATCGTGCTGGAGCGAAAGGGGTATCTAGCTTCTTGCTATACCTGCGGCGGACAGATGAATAGTGCTTCATTTATGGTGAGTTTGGCAGACAGCCATCTGATTCGCTTTTTGGTGTCTGATTATGGAATTACTTGGACAGAGATGCGCGACGATCGCGAATTAATGAAATTAGAAGGCGCAGAAGCCATTAGCCAACTTCAAGAACTGGCGAATTTGGTCAAGTATCAGATTAAACCTTCCCAATCTCGTTCAGCCATGCTGACTGAGACTGTAGGCTAGCGGGTTTGCCTGAATACTTGAGATCCTTTCCTAAAGCAGATTCTGAACTGGAAGTATTCTATTGAGCATTTGTGTGACAAAGCCATCGTTTTAACCGACTGTTTTTCTGCTTGCAACCTTCCGGCTATAAGATAAAGGATCGTTGCAGTGGATAGGGTGAAGCAATGCGGATTTTGATCATGGGTGGAACCCGCTTTGTCGGGGTTTATCTGGCGCGGTTGTTGTGTGAGCAGCATGAGGTCGTTTTATTCAACCGAGGCAATCAACCTGCCCCTGTGAAGGGTATACAGCAGATTCATGGCGATCGCACCGATGCTGCTCAACTCAAACGATTGCTTCAGGATCAAGAATTTGATGCCATTTTTGATAACAATGGGCGAGAGCTAACCGATACTCAGCCGCTAGCAGAAATCTTCAGAGATCGGGTTAAGCATTTTGTCTATCTGAGTTCAGCCGGGGTCTATCTTAAATCTGACCAAATGCCCCATGTGGAAGGCGATGCGGTTGATCCCCGCAGTCGGCATAAGGGCAAACAGGACACCGAAGCCTATTTGGCAGATCAGGGCTTACCCTTCACGTCTATTCGCCCTACTTATATCTATGGTCCTCAGAACTACAATGATCTGGAAGCCTGGTTTTTTGATCGCATTGTTCGCGATCGCCCGATTTTGATCCCCGGTCATGGAATGCATATGACTCAGCTTGGGCATGTAAAAGATCTGGCTCAAGCCATGGCAAACGTGTTGGATAATCCCCAAGCTATTGGGCAAATTTATAATGTATCGGGCGATCGCTTCACTACTTTTGATGGGCTGGCGCGGTCATGTGCGATCGCTGCCGGAAAATCACCCGCTGATCTTCAGATTATTCATTACGATCCTAAAAAGTTTGATTTCGGCAAACAAAAAGCGTTTCCGCTGCGAACTCAACATTTCTTTGCATCGATTCAAAAAGCCACTCGCGAGTTGCAGTGGATTCCTGAATTTGATCTCGTTTCTGGGCTGCAAGATTCTTTTCAACAGGACTATCTTCTATCCGGACGCGCCCAAGCTACGGTAAACTTTTCAGTCGATGACGAAATTTTGCAGGCTGTTAAACGCCTGCCCTAAACCTCTCCCAATGGAGAGGAAACCGGAAATATCCGATAGCCCTTTCACGCCGAGGTTTTTGTGCTTCTCCAAGTTCTTGGACTCATTCTAGTCACGAGTATCCTACTCATTGGGCTGTATCTGCTGGCATTAGAAATTCAGTATCGCGATCGCCCTGGCAATAAATTGGTGGCGACCGTTGGACAGTGGCACATTCAGGAGCAAGCACCGAACCATTATCAGCTTGTGGGCGAGATGGAACTAATTAATCGCACTGCCAAGCTCGAAATTATGGTGCCGCAAATATGGGCAGAGGTGAAACTCCTATCGGGAGGTAGTTTGCGGGATGTCACCACTCAAACCCATGTGGTTTTCCGTCACCCTGACGAAACGGCTCGTCCTGATGATTACTGTTTTGCTTACATTGTTAAGGTGGGTAAACGAACAACGATAGAGGTGCAAATTGATATTCACGGGACTGATTTGAGTCAACTGAAAACGGCGTGGGTGCAGGTGCATTACTTGACCTATGGTCCTCAAGGGCGAATTCCCAAAACGCGCCATGTGGTTGTGCCATTCCAGTTTCCCGATCCGGCTGAGTCTACAAATTGGCGATCGACCCCAACGGCTGACGTGTTGCCCATTCGGACTCATTTATTAACAGAACTAGATAGTCCGGTGGAAGTAGTCGGGCGCTATGTGAGTCCTCATGCTAAATCCGGCGATGTGGTGACGATCGGGGAAAGCCCGATCGCCATTATGCAAGGGCGCTTTCGTGATCCCCAAGAGATTAAGCCGGGATGGGCTGCCAAACGACTGTGCTACTTGTTTTTACCCACTTCCAGCTTGGCGACCGCCTGTGGATTGCAAGCCCTGATTGATCAATCGGGGGCGGTACGGGTGCTGGCGGCATTTTTGGTGGGCGCGATCGCCAAAGTCTTTGGCAAGCCGGGAGTATTTTACCAACTAGCGGGGGAACAAGCGCGCCTCATTGATGATGTAACGGGCACTCTGCCCCCCTATGACCAGTTCATTGTGTTGGGACCAGAGAATCCGCAGCAGGTTGTGGATTTGATTCAACAGGAAACAGGGTTGGCGGCGGCGATCGTGGATGTGAACGATTTGGGCGCAGTGAAAGTGCTGGCTGCAACTTCAGGTGTAGCAATTCCGATGTTGCAGCAAGCGCTGAAGAAAAATCCGGCAGGAAACGCTGACGAACAAACGCCTGTTGTGTTGATTCGTCCTCTCTAATCGAGGCTGCATCCACCACGATCTAGCTGTAATGAACAGCTAATAAACATCTGTCACAATGGCTAATCCGTTAAACTGGTTAGAATGCTAGTGTGTTCCTCAATTCCTTTTTGGCTGATTCAGCATTTTAATCAATGACTCAATCACTTCCTCAACCTACCGAAGTCTTAATTCGCCCTGTTCAGTATGGTGATATAGAAACTGCTGATCGGCTGTGTGATGAAGTCGAAGGAGAAGAACTACAGTTTTCTATCAATCCCGATCAGCCGCTGAAGCCGTTGCGCTGGTACGCTCCTTGGCGGTTTCTTAGTTTCTTGATCAACCGCACCCATTTGTTTGGTGCCTATGTGTTTGGGCAAGACAATAAGCTGAGAGGAATTGTAAAAATTTCTCCGTTTAATCGGACTCGCACGACTTGGCGAGTCGATCGGGTTGCGGTCGTAGATGAAGCGATGAGCTTGGACGATCGCCCCGTTGAAGATAAAGCAGTAGACGATAAGGCAGTGGGCGATAGCGCGATCGCAGGTGATGCGCCCCTGTTACCTCTCAGCGACATCGGCTCTCACTTATTGCGCCACTGCTTTGAAACGGTTTGGGAAGCGCGGACATGGCTGCTGGAAGTGAACATCAATGATAATCCGCTGCTGGCGCTCTATCGACAAAACGGCTTTCAACCCCTCGCCCACATTACCTATTGGGAAATTGATTCAGCGTTACTCCAAAGTCTTGCAGAACGAGAGCCAGACCTCCCCAATTTGTTGCCTGTGAGCAATGCAGATGCTCAGCTACTTTATCAACTGGACACGATGTTTATGCCGCCGTTGGTGCGGCAAGTGTTTGACCGCCACCTGTCTGACTTCAAAACTAGCTTGATCGACTCGGTGCTGAATGGGGTCAAAAACTGGATAAATCAGTTAGAGGTGGTAAGCGGCTATATTTTTGAACCACAGCGGAAAGCCGCGATCGGCTACTTTCAGATTCAGCTTTGTCGAGATGGTTCTCGTCCTCATCAAGCACAATTGACCGTCAACCCGTCTTACACTTGGCTTTATCCAGAGCTAATGTCTCAAATAGCGCGGATTACCCAAGAGTTACCCGACCAATCGCTTCAGCTTGCTTCCTATGATTATCAACCGGAACGAGAAGAGTATTTGAAACAACTGGGAGCTGATCGCATTGCTCATACGCTAATGATGTCGCGATCGGTGTGGCACAAAGTTCGAGAGTCTAGGCTGAGTGGCTTTGAAAATCTCCAGTTTCCAGAAGTGTTACAGGGGCTTCAACCTTCCCGTAAAATGCCAATTCCTAGCCGCATTACCCTGCCATCGATGAGCCAATCTCTTCAATCGTCTGAAGCGACTCCAAAGGCTCGTTCTAAAGGGGCTGCTAAATCGGTTCAACCTAGAAACGCCGTCCTAAATTTATCGCCTAAGCCCGATTTTTCAGATACTCCTCCCCAAGATCCATGTTGTTAGATTTATGTTGTTAAGCGGTGCTAGTGGATGCCAATCTCAGCTTTAGGATTGGATGTTGGCAGAAAACGAATCGGTGTTGCGGGCTGTGATGGCACTGGGTTAATTGCTTTTGGCATTGAAACCATTGAGCATCGTTCTTTTAAGGCTACTCTAGAGCAGTTGCAGTATTTAGTCGCCGATCGCCAGGTGAATGTTTTAGTGGTGGGGTTGCCCTATTCCATGGACGGCAGCTTAGGATCTCAGGCTCGTCAGGTGCAAAGATTTACAACCGCGATCGCATCTGAGCTAAACTTGCCAGTGGAATATGTGGATGAACGGCTGACTTCTTTTGAGGCAAAAGAGATGCTGAAAGCGGAAGGAATTCCAGCCACTAGACAAAAAGGATTGATTGATCGCAAAGCAGCGGCAATTATTCTGCAACAATGGCTAGATGAACGGCGATCGTCCAAGCATTCTGCCCCTGATTGTCATGAGAATTGAGAATTCTTTTGAAAAATCCAACCAAAATCGATCAAGGTGAAACAGACTTTGGCAGAATGCTTTTTGGGCGCTATGCATGAGGAGGAGTTTTTCAATGGATGAAAATGAGACTGAAATGGATGCAGAGACAGTAATTTTGACCGATGATGCTGGGCGAAAAATTGCCTGCACAGTTGAACGATTTATTGAAGTCGAAGAACAGGACTATGCCTTGCTAGTTCCGGTGGATGCACCTGTCGAAATTTTTGCTTGGCAGGGTGAAACGGATGATGACGAAGAGGCGATTCCGGTTGAGAGTGATGAAGAGATTGATGTTCTGTTTCCAATCGCAAAAGCCGTTTTAGAGGAGCAGAATTTAACCCTAAAGAGAACAGCGGTTGTATTAACGGTAGAAGGAGACTTGCCTGACCTAGAAGACGAAGACGAATTTATTGAAATTACTTCCGAAGCCGATGAAGCAGATGTTGAAGAATTGCAACTCTTAGCTCGGTTTTATCGAGATGAAAAAGAATTTGCGGTTTATGCGCCGCTTGATCCATTTTTCATCTTGGCGCGGATGGATGCCAACAATCAACCTCGCCTGCTTTTGCCAGAAGAACTGGAAAAGCTCCAACCTCTACTAGCTGATATCGAAGATCAACTTTTTGATGATTTCGACGCGAATTAGGAAAATTGCGATCGCGGCGACTTTTAGCTCAGACGCGATCGCTTTTTCTATCTCAAACTGCTGTAATGCAGCCCCGATGCCCCCCCTTTTATGGCTAAACGATTTCCCAAAGGCTTATTTTTCTGCGCGATCGCCCTAGTTTTGTTAGGAACAGCCACTTGGCAAACCTGGAACTGGTGGATAACAACAACCGCCCCCATTGCCTCTAGTTCGACCCAAGCGGATGCTAAGCCAATAAATCTGCGCGTTCCCCCTGGCACATCTGCCCAAGAAATTGGACAAGATTTAGCCGCTCTAGGACTCATTCGGTCAGACCTAGCTTGGAGCCTATGGACTCGGTGGACCACTTTTCAAGATGCCCAGGGAGGGTTTCAAGCAGGCACTTATCAACTTTCCAAAGCTCAATCTTTGCCAGAAATTGCCAGCACCATTTGGGCAGGAAAGGTAACGCAACGTAGCTTCACAATCCCAGAAGGGTGGTCTATTCGGGAGATGGCTCAATACTTTGAGCAACAAGGCTTTTTTCCCGCGAAAGATTTTTTGGCAGCAGCAGATCAGATTTCCTTAGCGCAGTATCCTTGGTTGCCAGCCACTAGCCCCACATCGGAGTTTCCCCGCTTGGAAGGCTACCTTTTTCCAGATACTTACCAAATTGCGTCGCCCGTTCAACCGGATGCCGTGATTAAACAAATGCTCGATCGCTTTGAACAAGTAGCGTTGCCTATTTATCAACAGCAACCCGAAAAAACTCTCACTTTGGCGCAATGGGTCAACTTGGCAAGCATTGTCGAAAAAGAAGCCGTGGTGCCAGAAGAGCGCAATCGAATTGCAGGCGTATTCACCAATCGATTACAGAAAGGAATGCCGCTTGCTTCTGATCCAACGGTGGAATATGCCTTTGGGATCAAACAAACCCCTGATCGTCCCTTGCTCTATCGAGAGGTGGAAACCCCACATCCGTATAACACTTACATCAATCCCGGCTTGCCCCCTGCTGCGATCGCTAGCCCCGGCAAAGCCAGCCTAGAGGCAACCCTCAACCCAGAAACCACCGATTATCTCTACTTTGTGGCACGTTACGATGGCACCCATGTCTTCAGTCGAACCTTAGCCGATCATCAAGCTGCCCAAACTGCCATTCACGATCAGCGAGATGCTACAAAATCTTCCAGCCCATAGGCTTTAGAGCAAGTTCTGTAATACTGGGCATATTAGGAGTACCTCTTAGAATGAATTTGGCAACCTAAGAGTCAATTATTGAGTGACCCTAATTTTTTAAAATAAACTCTATGTTTCGCAGCAACCTTTTACAACCCGATCTCGTGCTTCCGGGCACCATTCTTAAGATTACGCCTGAACTGCTGAATACCCATAAACTTAAGGGTTTGGTGCTAGATGTGGATGAAACCCTTGTGCCATTTCGAGCGGCTCAAGTGTCTGAGGAACTTTTACCTTGGGTGAAAGAGGTGAAGCAGGTGGCAACACTATGGCTAGTTAGTAATAACGTGAGTGAAGCAAGGATTCGACGAATTGGTGAATCCTTGGGCTTGCCCTATATTTCGAGCGCCGCTAAACCTTCTCGCCGTAAAGTGCGGAGAGCCGTTGAGTCGATGGGTTTGCCCTCAGAGCAAGTGGGCATGGTGGGCGATCGCCTGTTTACCGATGTTTTAGCCGGGAACCGCCTAGGCATGTTTACCATTCTGGTAGAGCCAATGATTCATCCCGACTTTGACCCTCGAAAATCGTCTTTTCACGCCTTTGAAGTGTGGATTTCTCAGGCGTTAGGTGCTTCATTAACTACTGAATCACTCCTTGAGAAGAAGCAATAGGGATTGGTTGTGAAAAATATAAAGAAAACATTAGAAAATCTTTCAATGTCAGGTTTTGCTGGCATCTTTATAAGAGATTAAATGAGGTCAGCTAAATAAAGACCTTAAACATATATTCTTATGAATACTTTACAGAGCGCTAGCGCCCATTTGATAGGGAGTTGGCGCTCTGTATTATGAAATCTTATTGCAAGCCATAATGATGTCAAGTAAAGCTAAGCAAAGATAAGCAAAGAGGCGATCGCTGTTTTTTGCTAGCGGCTGTCACTCTAAAATTAGCTTTTACACTGAGCAACATTTTTGAATTAGCTATTTTGACTTCAGAATTTTTAATAAAAAGACGGATCAAATCGTTCTACCGTACAAGTTAGGTGGCTTTTTAGTATTTTATAAAAATCTACACCTGAAAACTAACGATAGGCTTGACGATTTAACATGAGTAGTAATTTAGCAACTAAGCTGCGTGAAGGCACTAAAAAGTCGCATTCTATGGCAGAAAATACCGGATTTGTTGCCTGCTTTTTAAAAGGAACCGTCGAAAAAACGTCTTACCGTAAACTCGCTGCTAATCTCTACTTCGTTTACTCTGCCATGGAAGAAGAGCTTGAGCGCCATCAGCGTCACCCTGTCCTTTCTCAGATTTACTTTCCAGAGCTAAACCGCAAAGCACCCTTAGAAGAAGACCTCAACTTTTACTACGGAATGAACTGGCGCGAACAAGTAGCCCCTTCTGCGGCGGCTCAAGCTTATGTAGCTCGGATTCGGGAGATTTCTAATACCCAACCTGAGTTACTGGTTGCTCATTCCTACACCCGCTACTTGGGTGATTTGTCGGGTGGGCAAATTCTGAAAGGAGTTGCCCAACGGGGGATGAATCTAGTGGATGGGGAAGGCACTCACTTCTATGAATTTCCAACGATTTCGGATGAAAAAGCTTTTAAGACCCAGTATCGTCAGGCGATGAATGATTTGCCCGTAGATGATGCGACGGCAGATCAAATTGTGGATGAAGCGAATCATGCTTTCGGTCTGAACATGACGATGTTTAAAGAGTTGGAAGGTAGCTTAATTAAGGCGATCGGCATTATGCTGTTTAACTCTTTAACTCGCCGCCGAAATCGGGCTAGCACTGAACTCGCAACGGCTGAGTAAATTCAACCTACTTTTAATGAGTTAGTTTCCTGAATCCTGGGGAGTTGGTTTTGCGATCGCCGCTTTATCAACTCTTCAGGATTCATAGTATTGACCTAATTTATCAGCGCAGTCGTTGAAGTTTATGGGGAATTTATGAGTTTGTGGGCGATCGCCAAGCTTGCAGTTAGTAGTTTATCAAGTTAGTAGTTTATCAATGTAATTTAACTTTAGATTCAATGATTCTGTTGAGCATTAGTCATCCAGAAACTGCTCCGCACCGGGCGACTTCGGATTGTTGATTGAGCATTTCACGATCCAACTATTTCCCTGAGCCTATAAACCCAGGTCAACCCCGACTCGATGGGCACAAGCAAACCCAGAAAAAGCAACCGCGTTGAGTCCTTGCCCTGGGAAGGTGCTGTCTCCCACACAGTACAGCCCTGGAATTGCCGTGCGGTTAAATGGCATCCCTAATAATCCTGCTAGCTTGCGAACTGGAATTGGACCATAAGTGCCATCGTCTCGTCCTAAAAAGCGGCGGTGAGTCCGGGGTGTTCCCACTTCTTGATAGTCCAAATAGGCAGAAAGATTAGGGAAGATCGCTTCGAGCCGATCAATAATCCGAGCCGCCACTGCTTCCTTCTGCGCTTCATACTCAGTGGGTGAAAGTCCCTGCCATGTTTCTAGCCAACTGGGGGTAAACGCATGAATAATATGGCAGCCACTGGGAGCAAGGCTAGGATCGAGCAAGCTTGGCAGCGATACAAAAATAGTGCCTTCCTCTGACTCTATTTGATTCCAGTCTTCCAACAAAATATGGTGGCATTCTGTACCCACAGGTAGGGCTTCCGCTTTCACGCCTAGATGCAGGCTGAGAAAGCTAGGAGATTTGCGATAGCGCTGCTGCCATTTTTTCTCAGCCCTAGGCATATTTTCGGATGGCAGTAATTTTTCAAAGGTATCCCAGCGAGTGGCGTTAGAAACAATCCGCTTTGCTCGAACTGTTTCACCAGTCGCAAGTTTTACGCCGATCGCCCGACCGTTTTCTTCAATAATTTGGGTCACTCTAGCTTTATATTGAATCTGCCCACCGTATTTTTCTAAACCTTGTACGAGCGCTTGGGCAATTTTGCCAACGCCCCCTTTGGGATAGTTGATGCCGCCATAGTGGCGATCGCTAAACACCATGCCTGCATTAATCATCGGCGTGAGATCGGCTGGCACCACTGACCAGCAAAAGCACTCCATATCAATAAATTTCAGCAGTTCAGGATCTTGAATAAACCGTCGAGCATAGTCTCCGGCATTTTTTGGCAGATACTTGACCAATCCTAAACAAGCAAACGGATGCTGAAAAAACACTCGCATTAAATAGCGGGGTTCTTCTAAAGACAATAGCTCGATCGCATTTAAGCAATTAAAGACTTTCCAACACTCATCATAAAACTGTCGAATTCCCTTTTCTTCATGGGGAAAGCGGGCGATTAATTCTTGCAAAAATTTCTCATAGTCCCGATGGACTTTTATCTCTAATTCATTCGGCAAGTGGTAATGAATTTGTACGGGATCAGCAATTGTTTCAAGCCGCATATCCACGGCTGCCAAAGCGCGAGTTAAAAGATTAGTAGTGCCGCGATCGCCAAATCCAAACATCATAGAAGCGCCCACATCAAAGCGATAGCCCGATCGCTCAAAATATCCAGCACTGCCACCAGGGATCACATACCGTTCTAAAACCAACACCTTAGCGCCCTTGGCAGCCAACTGAGTCGCAGTGACCAATCCTCCAATGCCAGAACCAACGACAATCACATCGAATTCTGTCAGGGTCTTATTTTCAAAACGAGCGGAATTGGAAAACAACTCAGAGCTAGAAGACACAGGCAAATGAGGAGACACAATAATACGCTATGAAACATTGAGTCAGGCAAGGGATGCAATGACTATTTTTTAGTGTATCTGGAAGTGCCTCTTGACGGGTTAACTTTGAATCAACCTTGGGCTATTTCGCAAAAAAAATGGGATTAGCCGCAAACGCTGACCAATCCCACCTGCCGATCCTTCAGAGAGGAGAACACTTGAGAACCAATATAAACTTATTGATATTAAGTGTCAACTATATTGAGATACTTTCTCAATAAAATTAGACTAAGTTCGCGGTAGGAGATCGTCCCTTCCAATCTGCTGCTGCAAAAATCACCCCAGTGGAAGTATTATGGGCAATATCCACAGCCCAAATGCCAATCAGCGGTTATGACTCTTCAGTTACGGGTTTACGTTCCTCCTCATCCCTTGATTAAGCACTGGCTAGCGATCGCTCGAAATGCAGCGACTCCCTCCTCCCTGTTTCGCACCTCCATGACTGAACTGGGGCGTTGGCTCACCTATGAGGCAATTCGCGACTGGCTACCCACTAAAGATGTCACCCTAGAAACCCCGTTAGCCGATTGTCCTGGCACCTTTGTAGACCCAGAGGTGCCAATGGCAATGGTGCCTGTTCTTCGGGCAGGGTTGGCGTTGCTAGATGGCGCTCAAACCTTGCTGCCCCTCGCCGCGATTTATCACTTAGGCTTTGTTCGCAATGAAGCAACCTTAGAAGCCAGTTGCTATCTCAATAAGCTGCCCGATTCTTTCGATCCTCAAACCCGTATTCTGATTCCAGAGCCAATGTTGGCAACTGGGGGAACGATGATTTCAGTCATGGCAGAGCTTACGCAACGGGGAGTTGATCCGGCAATGGTGCGGATTATTTCGGTCGTGACGGCTCCCCCTGCCCTGCAAAAACTGAGTGCTGCCTATCCAACATTGCAGATTTACACTGCTGCTATCGATGAAAAGGTGAATGAACAGGGTTTTATCGTTCCGGGGCTTGGGGATGCAGGCGATCGCACCTTTGGTACGTGAAATGATACGCTAAGCACGGGATATTGTATATCAGCCTGACGCTACAGCCGCTAAGCTGAGAGAACAATGGTTGGTTGAAGTCCTCTAGAGCAAGTGGTTTGGTTTGTAATGAGTCAACAAGACGGATTTGCAGGTGGTTTTTTACTAGGTTCCTTAGTTGGTGGAGTTTTGGGCGGGGTTGTGGGTGCGCTTATTGCCACAAAGCAGTTGGAAAATGCATCAGAAACGGAAGATCCCATACTAGGCACAACTCCTTTAGAAGGAAAAACAACTCAGCGCAGAGGCTTGTTTAAGTCAGCGAGTGCCCAAACAGATATGGAAACAGCCCGTCGCAGTTTGGAAGATAAAATTGCCCAGCTAAATGACGCGATCGACGATGTGCGCCAACAATTAGGGGGTGTGAATGGCGAGTTAGTCAGTGATGCTAGTGAACAAGCAGGTTCTCAAAAAACTCATGGACAAGGCTAGTTCCATGAAAAAGTTCAGACAAAAAGTAGAATGTTAGACTATCTATAAAGACCATTGAGCTTAGGCTGTTTTGCACGCTAGCCAAAATGCTCTAGCACCCTACAAATCGCTACTACGAGTACTACTGCTTATGACTACTGCCTCTCCTGTTGCTCTGTTATTGTCTACCCTAGCGACCTTCGTTAGCATTTATCTGGCTTTGCTGCTCATCCGAATCTTGTTGAGTTGGTTTCCCAACGTAAATTGGTTCGATCCGCCATTCTCTATTTTGAGTCAGTTGACTGATCCTTACCTCAACATCTTCCGAAATATTATTCCGCCACTGGGGGGGCTAGACTTTTCTCCAATGCTGGCTTTTCTGCTGCTTAGCTTTATTCAGCAAGCTTTGAGTTCTTTCCGCCTTTCTTAAGAAGAGCTTGATTGTAGGTGTAGCCAAGCTGCTTGCTAAAAGTGTTTTGAATCGAGTTTGGTGTTTTTAGCCCCACGATGATCGTAAAAGCCTCGCTCATCCACTATGAAGTGAGGCTTTGTTATGCAGAACGGCAGACGAGAATTCATTAGCGTCTGACTTTGCCAGTAAATCCAGCCGCTTTGAACTGCTCTAGTTTCAAAGGCGGCGGCTGATTGGCAGCAACGGTAATTCTTAGCTCGAAATCGCTGATGCCAGGGGGTACTGTTTCGATGGAGCCGAGTCGAGTGCGGTTTTCCATGACGGAATTATCGTTTGCATCGTAAATTCGTCCAAATATATCGGCGTTAATCACGGGTTTGCCGGATGTGTTTTCTGCTTTGCCTGTGACAATGTAGCAGCTAGCAGCCGTTGCATTGCCGCTGGTTACAGTACCTTCTGCTACTTCAGCCGAACAGGGATGATAGGAAATCTCTGAGAGCTTGATTTGAACTAAGGCATGGGCTGGAGCCGTAAACCAAGGGCTGAAAACTAGGCTCAAGCTAGTAAATAGGACAATCGCCAGCGATCGCAGAGAGATAGGATGCATACGCTCAGAAAAAGTGTGGGAAGGCTAAGCAGCGAAATGGTGCTTCCTCAGCTTAGCCTGAATCTAGAACAAAACATGGCGTTGGCTTTATTAAACTGCTGTGCGATCAGTGAGGATTTCATACCCAGTTTCAGTCACTAAAACGGTGTGTTCAAATTGGGCAGAGAGTTTTTTATCCACGGTCACCGCAGTCCAGCGATCGCCTAAAATGCGGACATACTTGGAGCCTTGATTAACAATTGGCTCGATCGCTAGCGTCATTCCTGCCCGCAGCTTTTCATTGGGCATTTCTTTAGTCCGAAAGTTAAACACTGAAGGCTCTTCATGCAGGTTGCGACCTACCCCGTGCCCAGTAAAATCCTCTACAACCGTAAACCCATTTGCCTTCACACAATCTTCGATCGCCCCTGCCAAATCGAGCAAATAGGCTCCGGCTTTCACCTGCTCAATGCCTTGATAAAGTGCTTCTTCGGCAACCCGAATTAACCGTTGAGCTTCGGGGGTGACTGTGCCCACTGCGATCGTGATACAAGAATCTCCATGAAACCCTTCAAAATAGGCTCCTGTATCCACTTTTAGAACATCGCCAATCCGAATCACCTTACGCCGATTCGGAATTCCATGCACGACTTCATTGTTAATAGACGAACAAATTGATGCGGGAAAGCCGTGATAGCCCTTAAAACTAGGAGTTGCACCCATTTCACGAATCCGCTTCTCTGCATAGACATCCAGATCCAAGGTCGTCATCCCCGGTTCAACTCGCTCTGAAATTTCCTTCAGAACGGTTGCCACAATTTTTGCAGCCTGCCGCATGGTTTCAATTTCACGAGAAGACTTAATTTCAATCCCCCGACGCTGTCGTTTAGGAGAGGGAAGAGCAGGTTTATTTAACAACTGGCTGAAAATATTCATGAAAAATCGCGTGCTACAGAAAGGAGAAAATCAGGTCAAATCTTCTTTAAGGTAACTTAAAACTCCTGTCTGCCATCAGTCTAGTTCAATGCAAACTTACACCAGCTTAAACCATACCGTTTTGAGTTTTGAGTTCTAAAACATAGAGACATGGCTATTTTCAGAAAGCCACGTATCACATTTCAATTTCAAATTGGCCTCACTCTGCATCAAAATATCAGAAGAAAAGAAAAAATAAAGAAATCCTGAGTACCTCCGCTTCATCAAACTATCAAACGTTGCGCTATTGATGCGACCTGCTCTATCAGGGCATGACTCAATATTTAAAGGGGCGGGTTTGCTTGAGAAGAATTAGTGGAATTAGCCGTTTACTTCTCTTCAAAACCCGCCCCTTGTACTAGAAAAGCGATTTGTTATTTCACAAACAGCATTTCTTGATAGGTGGGTAGGGGCCAGAAATCATCTGCGACTTCCGCTTCTAGGGCATCAGCATACTCTCGCACCTTATCCATTAAAGGACGGAGGGTTTGGGCGGAATACTGCATATGCTCTTCTGGAGTGGCGAAATCATGCTTGTCCAGAGCGTCGGCGAGTTTGCTCACCATATCGGTCATGGATTTGATCAGGACAGCGACTTTTTCAGCGGTTTCCTGTTCCAAGGCAATGCCGATCGCCTTGGCGTTGGTAATCGTGGTAGACATTTCAGATAAATACCGCATTGCGGCAGGATAAATCATGGTTTTTGCCATGCTTATCACCAGTTTAGCTTCCACGTCGATCGCCAAAATGTACTGCTCAGCATAGACATCAAAGCGACTTTCTAGTTCAACCGGAGTCAGCACACCCACCCGATCAAACAACTCTTCAATGTAATCCGCTTTCAGCACGGGCAAAGCATCTGCTGTAGTCCGCAAGTTTGCCAAGCCCCGTTCTTCGGCGATTTTGTGCCATTCTTCCGAGTAGCCATTGCCGCCAAACACTACATTACTGTGCTTGTCCATCACCTCTTTTAGCACCGCATGAGCCGCAGTATTCAAGTCTGCGCCTGCCGCCATTTTGCTATCTAGCTCATCGGCAACCCAAGTGAGGGAATCTGCCAATACTGTGTTCATTGCCACCAAGGGTCCCGACACGGATTGGTTAGACCCGACTGCGCGGAACTCAAAGCGGTTGCCGGTGAATGCGAAGGGAGAAGTGCGGTTGCGATCGCCGGGATCTTTCGGAAAAATGGGCAACGTTGCCACACCCAAATCCATCACGCCAGCATTATCAGAGCTTTCGGGCTGACCCGCGCTAATTTGCTTAAATACGTTCTCAAGCTGCGATCCTAGGTAGACCGAGATGATGGCTGGAGGAGCCTCATTCGCGCCCAAACGATGGTCATTGCTGGCAGTGGCGACCACTGCACGGAGCAAGGGACCATATTTGTGAACGCCTCGGATCACCGCGCCACAGAACAGCAAAAATTGCATATTCGAGTGAGGAGTATCGCCCGGATCTAGCAAGTTGCCTTGAGTTGCATTGCCCACTGACCAATTAACGTGCTTCCCAGAACCATTAATGCCAGCAAAGGGTTTCTCATGTAGCAAGCAAACAAACCCATGTTTCTTTGCGGTCATTTTGAGAATCGTCATGATCAACTGCTGATGGTCACTCGCAACGTTTGCCGCCTCAAAAAAGGGCGCGAGTTCAAACTGACCAGGAGCCACTTCGTTGTGTCGGGTTTTTGCTGGAATGCCCAGTTTGTACATGCGCTCTTCCACATCTTGCATGAAGACTTGAACGCGCTCTGGAATAGCACCAAAGTAGTGATCATCAAATTGTTGACCTTTGGCAGCAGGTTTACCAAACAAGGTTCTGCCCGTCAACAGCAAATCGGGGCGGCTATGGGCAAAATGAGCATCTACCAAAAAGTATTCTTGCTCTGCACCGCAGCTAGAATTCACGGGAGCCACATCTGTGTATCCCAAAAGCTTTAGCACGCGGACTGCGGCTTTGCTCATGGCGGCAATAGAGCGAAGAAGTGGGGTTTTTTTATCGAGGGCTTCTCCAGTCCAGGAGATAAATACGGTAGGAATACAAAGCGTCACGCCATTGTCAGTTTCCATCACATAGGCAGGACTGGTCACATCCCATGCTGTGTAGCCCCGTGCCTCAAAGGTGGAGCGTAAGCCACCGTTGGGGAATGATGAGCCATCGGGTTCACCCTGGACTAAAACTTTTCCGGTGAATTCGGTAATGACGGAGCCATCACTCTGAACGGAGATAAATCCGTCGTGCTTTTCAGCGGTAGCATTGGTCATGGGGTAAAAGACGTGGGCATAGTAGAGCGCTCCTTTGGAGGTTGCCCAGTCTTTCATGGCGGCGGCAACGGCACCCGCGACCGAAACATCTAGTTTTCCACCGGTTTGTACGGTTTGTTTGACTGACTTAAATACGTCTTTCGGCAAGCTTGCCTGCATCTTACTGAGGGTGAAGACATCGGTTGCCCACAGCGCTTCTAACCGTTGAGGCATTTTAGGAGGCAGGGGCTTGCGATCAGTCACTTGAGAAACGGCTTGAACGCGCAATTCATGGGTCATCGTTAGTTTTCTCCGAGAGTGTTGTGCTTAGAGAGCATACTGGGTTAAATCTTTCTAAACTGTGTTGTAAGAACAGTTATGGTGACAAAATATGCCTTCAGGGAGATGGCGCACTAATAGATTGATGGAACAAAAAATTGTTCGTTACGCGGTGGACGCACATAGTCTTGCGGCGCAGCTTTGCGAGGGGGTAATTCCATCGGGTCAGGAGTCATGTCCACATAGGGGATTTTGCTGAGGAAATGGCTGATGCAGTTCAACCGCGCCCGCTTTTTGTCGTCTGCTTCCACGGTAAACCAAGGTGCTTCGGGAATATTGGTATGGGCAAGCATTGCGTCTTTGGCTTGGGAATATTCCACCCAGCGATCGCGAGATTCTAGATCCATGGGACTCAGTTTCCAACGCCGTGCTGGATCGGTCGTGCGAGATTGAAACCGACGTTCCTGTTCCTCATCGCTCACCGAAAACCAATATTTCAGCAGGATGATTCCAGATCGCACTAACATCTGCTCAAACTCTGGACAAGTTTGCATGAATTCTTGATATTGCGCGTCGGTGCAAAACCCCATTACATGCTCTACGCCAGCGCGGTTATACCAGCTGCGATCGAAACAGACAATTTCGCCTGCTGCCGGAAGATGGGGCACATAGCGCTGAAAATACCACTCGGTTTTTTCGCGATCGCTCGGCGTACCCAATGCCACCACCCGACAGCCGCGAGGGTTCAACTGTTCAGTAATTCGCTTAATCGTACCGCCCTTACCTGCCGCATCCCGTCCCTCAAACAAAAGGACAATGCGAGTGCCCGTATATTTTGCCCAATACTGCATTTTCACCAGTTCGATTTGCAGGCGTGCAAGTTCTTTCTCATAAAACTTGCTATCCAGCTTAGAACTTCCTTCTCCTTCCGAAGGATAGGAGAGTGCTTTCAGCTTTGGGTGCTTAAGGTCGAGTTTCTTTTTCTGATCTTTTTTCTTCTTTTTACCCTTCGGAACCTTTGATTCCACAACGGGCGGCTCTACCATCACTGTGTCTGAAGGAGTGCCATTTGAAGTTTCAGTTTCCATGATTATCCAGTGAAAAAATATTAGCCAATTGCCAGAGGCTGAGCATTAAAAAGCAGAGGCACAAGATTGAACGATGTCTGACAGGTGTATGATGAGTGCAATATTAAGCCAGATCAAGGCTTGGCGTATACCTGTTTGAGCTTTGCCGAATTTTTTGTTTGCAACCAATAGTACGAACAGGAAATTAGAATGTTTGTATCGCAAAACACGAAGCGCAGCAAACCTGAAGCTAAATCTAAGGATTTGCACACACTTTTTCTTTTATTACCTCTTCCTTAGACACTGCCCCCCTTTGCTACTGGGGCTGCATTTGAGGTCCCGTCCAGACGCTAGTGCTGACTTGCCCATAGGTAACTGGGCGATCGCCCTTTGCCAATAGGGTTTGCCCCGTGGTATCTACCGTCCACTGCGGCCAGTTTTGATCGCCCATCATGCCGGCTCTAAACAAAACTAGTTCAGGCTGATGATGGCTCCAGCCTAGCAAGATGGCGTTGGTGTACTCAATCTTAGTGGGAGCCACTGTATTCACCCGATTGCGAGTCTGATTCACAATTACCGCATAGTCGGATGCAATATCTGACCCAAAAAAGGATTCAAATTCTCGTGCCAATAGGCGATCGCCCGACTCCGACCAAGACACCGGAATCACCATCGAGATCCGCCCTTCCAATGCCGTCCCCGTGTTTAAAAACGGGTTGTCTGCTAGTGGCGATGCCGGGGTGATTGCTTGCAAATCGCCCGTCCGCAAGTTTTCCAGAAATAACACACTGGTAACATGACTGCGAAAATACTCTGGCTCGACCTGCATTTGAATCCGGCTATACGCCGCAAAATCTTGACCGGGCGAAATCAGCGATTGGCTGCGATAGCAATAAGTTCCCGATAAATTGCTTGAGCTACTGGCGTTCAGCGTTGCTAGCACCCATCCCCAAGGAACTGGATGTGGGCTATCCAAGGGATCAATTTGTATGGATTGCTGGGACATAGCTAACCAGGAAAAGATGAAGTTGAATAATGCCAAACGTTACCTCTGGTTTGACAACATCAACCAAAAGCTTTGTAAAACAAAACGAAGCGTTAATAATCCGATAAACTTCTGACGAATAATGCTATTCGGCTAAAATTCTTACCCTACATATAACAAGCATTTCTGATAACGATCTCTACTTTTTGTGAACCTTTCGACAAATTTAAGGTTTGCGAATAAAAAGTGGGCAAGTCCAAGTTAAAAAGTACGAGTAGAAAGTGTGAGGTGTGGCGTGGGCAATGTTGGATAATCATTAGCATCTGCCAGTTTTCTTAGTTTCGTCACTCGCCGTTTCGCATTCGCCTTTTTTATGCTCGACCTAAATGCCGCTTTCGATCGCCTCTCTGAAGCCCTCAGCCAAATTGTGGTGGGACAGCCTTCGTTGATTCAACAGCTAATGGTGGCGTTGCTGGCAGGAGGTCATGTGATTTTGGAAGGGGTGCCAGGAACTGGAAAAACGCTGACAGTGAAGGCGATTGCCCAATTAATTCAAGCAGAGTTTCGCCGGATTCAGCTTACTCCCGATGTTTTGCCCTCGGATATTTTGGGCACTAATATTTTTGACTTGAATACTCGTAGTTTCACCCTGCAAAAAGGTCCAGTGTTTACTCAAGTACTGTTGGCAGACGAAATTAATCGTACACCGCCAAAAACTCAGTCTGCTTTACTGGAGGCAATGGAAGAACAGCAGGTTACTTTAGATGGACAAAGCCTGTTGCTGCCAGACCTGTTCTGGGTGATTGCCACCCAAAACTCCCTGGAATTTGAAGGCACCTATCCTCTGCCCGAAGCCCAACTCGATCGCTTCCTGTTTAAGCTGGTGGTGGACTATCCCGAAACCAAGGCAGAACGGCAAATGCTGCTCAACAGTCAGACGGGACTGCAAACGAAGCGCCAAGATCTGGCAGCACTAAAGCCCATCCTGTCTGCCAACCACATTTTGGCAGCCCGTAGATCTCTGCGAGACGTAAAACTAACAGATGCCCTGGTGGATTATTTGCTGGCATTGGTGCAGCGATCGCGCCAACACCCTGATTTGTCATTAGGGGCTTCTCCTCGTGCAGCAGTGGCATGGTTACAGGCAAGCAAAGCGCAAGCATGGCTGAATCATCGTGATTATGTGACTCCTGATGACATGAAAGCGATCGCGGCTCCCATTCTGCGCCACCGCTTAATTTTGCGCCCCGAAGCTCAGTTAGATGGAATACAAGTCGATAGCGCGATCGCCTCTCTCCTCAGTCAAGTTCCCGTTCCAAGATAAACTTAGTCAGCAAGATGATAACTAAGAGGATGTCTAATTGCTAAGTTCCTACGGTTGACTAGCGACGCTTTTCAGAGATTCTAGGGTTTCTTGTAATTCTCTCGCGTGTCCCCAACCGACGAAGCCGCTATAGAGACAGGAGCCTTCTGGGCAGGCGACAAATACGTGGTCAATGCCCCAGGGATTGACCCAGGTGCGGAGAGTGGTGCCGTCTTCTAAAGTCAAAAAGAGAGACGATTGGTTAAAGCCTCGCTGGTGTCCGTCGGTCATGCCGTCGATCGCTTGCAGCCTGCGAATTAACAGGATGGCAAGATCAGGTTCCATCGGCTCACAGTCGCGATCTTTGGGCACATCCCAAAATTGGCGAATCGCTTCGGCAACAGCGGGATGGGCTTTCAGCGAGGCATGATCAACGTTGGGAATGCTGATAAATTCTGCACCAAACACTCTGGTTGCGGAGATCGGCACGGTGCCATCACTGCCATCATCAATATCGCCGGCAATCACCAGCATGGGAATTTGGGAAGCGATCGCTTCTGCCATCGGTCTGCGACTCGCGCCGAGATCACGGGCAATGCCCAGCCCCCACTTCATTGGGTCAAGCGCCCTCGCCAAATCAGCGCCGCCCACGGGTGAGCCAATCAACACAATCGATTCTACTTTTGACCACCATTCGGGATGGCGATCGAGGACTTCCAGCCAGATCAAGCCCCCCATGGAGTGACCCATAACCCGTATCGGCAGTTCGGGATACTGCAAGGTGGTGGTAATGACCAACTGTTCTATTGCCTGAATCAATGGCTCAATTCGCAGCCAGGTTTTCATATATCCTAGGCTAGGTGCAACGATCAGCGCTTCTGAGGTGGCTAGGGTTTGAGCCAGCGATCGCATTGCTCGACCACCATCTGCCCAACCATGCTGGGCGTAAAGTACAAATTCTGGAGCAGTTGCAGATACGGTTGCAGACATTGGTTTGTTGAAGTATCACAAGTTTGATTGTGTCGGCGATCTCGACCCATTATCAATTTACTGTGACACTCGCTTAAATGGATCTAAATGGCAAGTGACGATCACGTTTAGGGTGCGGGATTTAGGATGATCGCACATCGCGTAATAAACTTTTTAACAAGATGGAAGCACCAAGGCAAGTGAAGCGAGTGAAGTTAGCATTTGAAAATCTAGAATAATTTACATTGGACTTTCTAATTGCGGCTTCAGCATTCAGTCACCATTTCAGAATTCTTAGGTAGGAACACAAAAAGATGAACAAAATTCAGGAAACAGTTTTGTCAAGAATGCAAGCCCTACCCACCTCCGCGCAGGAAGCTGTGCTGTGGTTTGTTGAGCAGTTGCAGCAGAGCCATGTTCCTTCATCTAAAGAGCTATTGGATGCCATGCTGATTGCTGGGTTGGAGAGTGGAGACGCGATTGAGGTAACCGATGAGTGGTGGGCAGAACAGCGACTTGCCTTCGCTCAGAGAAATCAGCCACAATGAGCCGCACTATTTCGATTCGTCCTCAAGCGATCGCGGATCTCAACACCCATGCAGACTATCTATCCCAGCAGGATACATCCGTAGGATTTCGCTAGGATTTCGCTTTTTTGATGCCGCTCGACAAAGTTTTGCGGATTTAGCTCGGATGCGAGGAATCGGAAGCGCTTATGAGACAAATAACCCAAGTCTCCAGACCCTTCGCAAATGGCGCGTTAAAGGATTCGAGAAATTCCTTATCTTCTATCTAATGGAAGAAAATAGTATTGAAATTGTGAGAGTTCTGTATGCGGCTCAAGATATTCAAGGCATTTTGCAGCAAGAGGAATAGTTTTGAGAAAATTCCACCCGTAATTTCACCAACTGTATCTACCACGGGTTAATAACTCAATTTAGGCGCTGGACTTCTTGATGGACACTGATGCCAATTTGTAGGGCTTCGTTCAAAAATTGTCCATATTCATCCGCTTGATGCTTCACTTCCAGGCTTTTCACCAGGGATAGATTGGTTTCAATGCTGGCAAGTAAATCTTGCTGACGGGCAAGCAAGCCTCGATTTTCTCGCAGAATTTTTTCGGTTGTCAACCCGGCAATTAGGTTATCGCGGGTGAGGTGAATCGCTTCCAAGATCTCGGCTCGATTTTGCAAAGCGGAGTTCAAATTTCTGGCAATGTTGACTGTTTCTAGTCGATCTAATACCGCGATCGCGTTCAACATGTCCTCATATCGATCCACTTCGTCGAGCAAACGCATCAGACTTCGCAGATGTTTTCCTCGCCACTTCATATACAGATTCCAGGCAAGTAGAAGGGCGATCGCAATACCAAATGCTACGAACAAAAATCGTAAAATGCTGGAAGCATCAGCAATGCCATGTGCGCCACTGGTTAAAAACAAACTCAGCGGCAACGTGAATACAACAATCAGCAAAAATACAACTGCTTCCGTCAGGCAAAGTGCAATCAGTTTTTTGGGCTTTTGCAGCGCAGAAATGCGATAGGTGCCGCCAAATACGCCACCGATAAAAATATCGCCGACATCGCACCCGGTTAACCGCTCTAATTCGCGATCGCTAATCTTCAAGTCTGCTAAATCTGATCTCATACCCTTTCCCTAGTTCCTACTATTTAGCTCCTTCTCACTGCATTAAATCAACAGCATTAAGTCAATAGATTGATCAGTGCAGTCCACACGCCGCTGAAGAAGCTGCCTTCCCGTGGACGAAATAGCTCAAACTCACCAGGAGAGCCGAAGAAGGGGCGGAGAGTCCAACCAAGCTGAGTGCCCACAAACCCATATAAACATAGCCAAAATCGCAGGATACTGGTTCGCACTTTTGCCCCATCTCCATCGGCGATCGGTTTCATCACTTGGTATAAGAATGAAATTCCTAAAATTCCAGTTAAGGAAAAGATGATTACATTCATCAGCAGGAAGAAACTGTAGTCATTCACTGTGATTAAGAAGAATAATGTGACGGGTGCAAAGGCACACAGCAGCACTGCAATCACACAGACAGCCGTCAACAGATAAGTGAAGTGTTGGGCAATCGTTTTCTTAGAACCAAACAATGCGTTAAAGATATACAGTGTGGGCAAACAGACTAGCAGTGTAATTAAGTAAAGAGCCGGAAGCTTAATCGCCGAAGCTAATGCCTGAAGTGGGCTATGAAACATGCCAATGATGGCACCATAAATCGCAAAAAAACAAAAACTGGAAATCATTAAGGCGGAGATTTTGCTCTTAAGTTTGACTCCTTCATGAACTTCTTCTAAAAAAACTTGGCGATCGCGCAGTAGTGTAACAACCGTTGAGAAGTAATTCATTTGGACTCTCCTTCACAAAAATTAGTCAGTCAAGATAATTTGTAGAAACTGGCTTACAGGTGTCAGAAAATACAGCCCGACGTTGAATCATTTCGGAAGTTTACCCAAGCTTTATGACGGCGATTTTTATTCGGGAAACAGGCGATCGCGCTTCTCTTTCATAAGAAAATAACTCAAGCGTTTTTCCTATTCATTTCGACTCATGAACAAAAAATTAGTTTGGTATCTTAAAGCTCAAGCAGGCGTGTTGCTATTTCCCATGGGGCTTTGCTTATTGGGAGAAGCGGTGATTCACAAAGGCTCCGGTCAGCCCTGGTTTTGGCTGGGCACCCTTAGCTTGGTCGTTGTCAATACGGGCGTTGGTTTGATGATTGAAAGTGGCTTGATTAGCGGCTTTCCGAGAGATGTAGTTGATTCAAGTGCGACAAAACCCGATTTGAAGCCAGAGTAGCCATTTAATTGTCTTTTTCTGAATCGGGCGATCGCGTTCTGGCTGCCCACTGCATCTGGCTCAAAATCCCCCGCAGCATGGTCACCTCGTCACTGGATGGCATTGCCCGATTCAATAACCGCCGAAACTTTTTCATTCGACTGCTGGCAGTGTGGGTTTGCAGGTAGCCAATGTTGAGGAGAAGCGATTGGAGATGCTGGTAAAAGCCTTCCAGTTCGTTAATCGGAGCAGGCGATGGAAAGTTTTGTTCGCCCAGTGTTGACCCAGGAGATATTCTAAGTTCCGAGTTCGGGAGGTTTAACGCTGCTGACTGCGGATTGCGGACGGCTTCGTGTAGCTCATAGCAGCAAATTCCGACTGCCTGCGCCAAGTTGAGGGAGGGATAAACAGGATTGGCGGGAATGGTGATGAATCGGTGAGCATGGCTCAATTCGTCGTTGCTGAGTCCTCGGTCTTCGGGGCCAAAAATGAGAGCGGTGCTGTTGGGTTGTAGGTCAGTCTCCACAAGCCAAGGAAGAGCTTCGCGGGGATGTTCGGGGATGGTGGCGGCGTAGGGTCTACCTAGGGTGGCGATCGCTCGTTGGCAGCCCACTAATCCTTCTGGAATCGTTTGCACCACCTGCGCCGATTCCAATAATACTTTTGCGTGAACTGCCATATGTTGCGCTTCTTCCTCCAAGTGATCACATTGCGGATTCACCAACGTCAGATGGTGCAACCTCATATTCTTCATCACTCGCGCCACAGAGCCAATATTTCGTGCCCCAGCAGGCTCAACAAGAATAATCCGAACAGAGGCTAGAGAAGGAAGCATGAAAAAATGGCGAGTGGCGAATGGCAAATGACGAATGGGGAAACAACTTAATCAAATGAAATTGACAAACCTCTTAAAGAAGCAAAGTTGTTGAGAGGCAAAGTCGTTGAGGCAAGAGTATTACTTCAGTTTTACTGTACTAAACTGACGGTGAGCCTATTCATTCTCAATTTTAAGCATTTTCCTCAACTCAAAACTCACCATTCAAAGCTCTATATTTCCTTAACCATGCCACGCGGTGTTTCTAAATCAAATTTGCCCACAAAAATCTGTCCGGTATGCCAGCGTCCTTTTACTTGGCGTAAAAAATGGGAAGATTGCTGGGATGAAGTAAAGTATTGTTCCGATCGCTGTCGTAAGCGGCGATCGGAAGCAAGCACGAGTGACGACTAGGAGATTAAGGCATGTTGGCTGAGCGGGTGCAACCGAAAATTATTATTCATGGCGGCGCGGGCAGTTCCCTCAAAGGCAAAGGTGGAGTGGAGTCAGTCCGGCGATCGCTTCATGCCGTGCTGGAAGAGGTGTATCCAATGTTGGTGGCAGGGGCTTCTGCGGTGGATGCGGTGGTGCGGGGCTGCCAGCTATTGGAAGATGATGCTCGATTTAATGCGGGCACGGGATCGGTGCTGCAATCGGATGGGCAAATTCGCATGAGTGCAGCGCTAATGGATGGCACAGCACAGCGATTTAGTGGCGTGATCAATGTGTCGCGGGTGCAGCATCCGATTGATCTCGCGTTGAAATTGCAAGAATCGAGCGATCGCGTCCTGTCCGACTATGGCGCACTGGAGTTTCTGCGCGAACTGGGCTTGCCATCCTATGATCCGACGACCGAAATCCGCCTCCAGGAATGGATACAGGAACGGGCAGGCAACTTTTCGCGCGAGATGGCAGGGGTCGTTGCCGAAAAAGAATTGGTGGATAGCGAAGCCGGACGCGGCACGATTGGCGTAGTCATATTGGATGGAGAAGGGCGTGTGGTGGCAGGTACTTCCACAGGTGGCAAAGGGTTTGAACGGATTGGGCGGGTCAGCGATTCTGCCATGCCTGCGGGTAACTATGCCACGGCTCAAGCAGGAATTAGCTGCACGGGCATTGGCGAAGACATTATCAACCAGTGCTTGGCAGCCCGGATTGCGGTGCGGGTGGCAGATGGCATGACCCTACACCAAGCCTTCGATCGCTCCTTCACTGAAGCCCACAAAAATCAGTGCGATTTGGGTGCAATCGGTCTGGATGCAACGGGCGCGATCGCCTGGGGTAAAACCAGTGAAGTCCTACTGGCGGCATATCACACCGGGGACGCGATCGGCGATACCCTAGAATGGACGGGTGCTGATTTGGTTGGCAGCATTGGGATGGAATAGTTCTGGGCGATCGCTCTTCACTACGATCAGTCCAAGCAGTTAAAGCACTTGACCAAGGCAGTGAGTGAGTTCTAGTAATTTTATTTCTAGCTGACTAATTCGCTGCTCTTGTTGCGAGAAGAGTTGTTCAAGACTGGCTAACCGCTGCTCCGGCGATCGAGCATCTAAGTTGCCATTAAATATATCAACTAGTTTTTTCCAACTTCGATGCTTAACTTGAATATTGTGAACGTCGCGTAGATATTGATACGTAGCGTTAAAGCTGCCAAATCGAGCTTCGAGAAGTTTTTGCGTCCAACAGGTCGTTTGATTAAGTTGGTCAGCATCCAACATCTTTGGGTTTAGACCAAGCAACCGCTCTGTTTTTTCACCTGTCTTACCAGTTTCAGCCTTAGCGTAAGCATAGCCAGTACGCAAAGCAGCATCGGCAACTTCGAGCGTATTATCGGCTAAATCACGTCCCAACTGCTGCATTTCATGAATGCCGTGCTTAAGGTCACTCATCTTCTGAGTTGCGTCCTTAAGAGAATCTGTTAATTTACCCATGCCTACTGGTTATCTAATAAAGATCGATTGATATTCGCGGGTGTTTCATCAGTCCACTCTTCAGGTTTCGCAGAGCCTATCGGGTGAGCTTTTGGGACTATTGTACTGATATCGGTGTTGAGCAAGCGGTTTGCGGCAGTTAATAAACGTGTGAATCGCTGCCAAATCGTGAAAATGCCTCCTTCAGCCTTGACTTCCTCATAAGCAGACTCAAATGTTTCTAGGAGTTTTGTAGTTGCTTGCATCTGGTCAGTCAGGGCATCTACTTGACCTGCCAAATCGTTACCCCAATTTTCTACCTGACTTCGCATCTCTGAACTGTGAACTAAGGCGTTTTGGAGCCTTTGCTTTTCTTGTTGAACTACTTCAAGAGTACTGCCTAACATTTGCAGTTTTTGATTCATGCTGACCAGATTTTGCTTGGCTTCTGTTTGGCGACGAACAAGCTGACCACGGCTAATCGTTAAACTCTTATAGGAATCACGCAATTCTTTATAGGATGTTTCTAACTCTTCGCGCTGCAAATCGTCAGTATTCAATGGAAATTCAGTGACACTTTTGTAGTCCTTGTATCCTGCCATTATCTGCTTGCTCTACACATTATTTAGTTCCAAATTGGCACAGTTCCTTGTTTTGTAGCAACCTAAATTAAATCTCTTTACGAATGCTAAGCACGATAATGGTGAAAAAAGAACTGCCGGTAGTGCTTTTTCGTAAAGGGTGAGGGAAAATAGAGCCAACGGCTTAAGTAAACCGAGATCAACCATGAAACCATACTTAATCTGTCCGAATTGTGGATCGGATGACATCATGAAAAACGGGACAACTCGCCGGGGCAAGCAAAACCATAAATGCCGAGACTGTGGTCGTCAGTTTGTCGAAGATCCCCAGTGGAAGCCCAAGGATCAAGATACCAAGGCTCTAATTGATCGGTTATTGCTAGAGCGGATTCCTTTAGCGGGGATTGCTAGAGTCCTGAAGCTGTCGGAAAGTTGGTTGCAACAGTACGTCAATCAGACCTATGAGCAGGTGCGCCAACAAGCTGAGGTGCTGCCCAAAACAACCGCAAGGTTGACGGTTCAGATGGATGAGTTGTGGTCTTTGGTGGATGACAAAGGCAATAAACAATGGGTTTGGTTAGCAATGGATGTAGCGACCCGCGAAATCATTGGGTGTCATGTCGGTGATCGTTCTGCCGAGTCAGCGCAAGCCCTATGGGATAGCCTGCCGCGCCGCTATCGACAATATGCCCGGATCTACACCGACCACTGGGAAGCCTATGCCTGTGTGCTACCGAGCAAACGACATTTTGCAGTAGACAAGGATTCTGGGTTAACCAGCTACAGCGGTTTGCGTTCAGATAGGGGACACTAAAGTGGTGCAAAAGAAGGTAACGAATGAAGCCGTATTCCATCGACTTGCGAGAACGAGTTGTCAGTGCGATTGAACAAGGAGATAGCTCTTTCAGAAAAGTAGCGCAGCGCTTCTGTGTCAGCAAAAACTGTGTCGAGCGGTGGGTCACTCAGAAGCGGACAGAAGGTCATGTGGTGCCACGCAAGCAGGGTGGGTCGGTGAGTGCGGTGATGGAGCATCAAGATCAGTTGATGGCGATCTTCGAGCAACAGACCGATGCGACCTTGGCAGAATACTGTGAGTTATTGTTTGATGCGACTGGACTATGGGTAAGCCAAAGCACCATGTGTCGGACATTCCAGCGACTAGATTTACCACGCCAAAAAAAACACTCCGCGCCCACCAAGCGACGAGCGAACGCGTACAACGCTTAAGAGCGGAGTATTGGACCCAAGTCAAGGGGGTAGACCTCAAGGACTTAGTGTTTCTTGATGAGATGGGAGTTTTGCTGGGACTGATGCGAACGCATGCCCGTGCAAGGTCTGGAGCACGAGCTTACGACTTCAAACCCTTTTATCGCGGTAGTAAGGTGAGTGTCATTGGTGCGATCTCGGTCTCAAAAGTCCTGGCTGTAATGACAATGGATGCTTCGATGGACGCGGCTGCCTTTGAAGTCTATGTCTCCCAGTGTCTTGTGCCCCAACTCTGGCAAGGGGCTGTTGTGGTCATGGACAATCTGCCGACCCACAAAGTAGACGCGATAGCACCTCTAATTGAAGCGGTTGGCGCAAGGGTGCTGTACCTGTCTCCTTACTCCCCGGAATTTAACCCCATAGAACACTGGTGGTCGCAGTTAAAAGCCTTCTTAAGGCAGTTCTCGCCGACGACCTCGAAACGGGTCGATACGCTGATTGCAACGGCGATGGATTTAATGAATCCGAAGCATTTGCGAAACTGGTTTGCCCACTGCTGCTACTGTCCCTCATGAGTCTGCAAACCGCTGTATATTGAGCGGTTGAATAACACGTTACGACAACGCATTTCACGCTTAGTGCGCCAAACTTTATCGTTCTCGAAGAAGTTAGAGAATCACATTGGAGCGATTTGGAATTTCATTCATCACTACAATCAAAAGATTCGAGAGCAATTGCGACGGGAGCAGATGGTTTCTTTTTCTCCATCCTTTACATAATGACACTACCGAACTGCCCATAAAGCCTTGGGAATGAAAATGCCATGATTACTCAAATTGAGAAAAGAATCTATACCGCTGAAGAGTATCTGGAACTGGAACTTGCGGCTGAAACACGCAGCGAATATCGCGATGGAGACATCATTCCCATGACTGGCGGCACCCCTAACCACAACGATATTTCTGGAAATCTCTATATCCTGCTTAAATCTGCTCTTAAGGGAAAAGACTATCGGATTTTCTACGCAGACCAGCGGCTACGGATTCCAGCAGTCAATCTCTATACTTACCCGGATGTGATGGTGGTGCCCAAGCCGCTGGAGCTGCAAACGGGACGCAAAGATACGATCCTAAATCCTTGCTTCATGGCTGAAGTGCTATCCAAATCGACTCAAAACTATGACCGCAGCGAAAAATTTGCCGCCTATCGTACTATTCCAACTTTTCAGGAATATCTGTTGGTCGATCAACATCGTATTCACGTTGAACATCATGTGAAAACTGCCGTCAATCAATGGCTGTTCTCGGAATACGATGATCCAATGATTACGCTATCTTTTAGCGCTTTTGAGTGTTAGATTCAAGTCGCAGACCTGTACGAAGCGATCGACTTCACCAGCATTTAGGGTTCCATGGATAGCAGCGTCTAGTAGCAGGAAGGTATGCAGCGGTTTACGCAGTTGTTTCAGCAAGTGGATGCCACCACCTCAACGAACGAAAAAGTTCGGGCGTTGCAAGCCTACTTTCAAGCAGAAGAAGCTCAGAATGCAGTGTGGGCGCTGTATTTACTGTTGGGGAAAACTCGCAAGCGACTGATCACCTCTCGGATGCTGCGCGATATCTTTCTACAAATCTCCGACATTCCCGAATGGTTGTTTGAAGACTGCTACGCCCAAGTGGGCGACACTGCCGAAGTCATTGCCCTGTTGTTACCTTCTACGCTTCCTTCCCATTCCACGTCGCATTTTCCTTTGCACCAGTGGATGGAAGAAATTATTCCCCAGATCAAAACAGTGGAATCAGATCTAGCTCTCAAAGAACTCGTGATTTCCTGGTGGTTTTCGCTCAATTCTGTGGAAGTGTTTGTGTTGAATAAGGTGCTATCGGGAGCCTTTCGGGTGGGAGTTTCCACCAAGCTGGTGATTAAAGGATTGGCGGCAGCATCGGGTGTATCAGAAGCGGTGTTGGCGCATCGGTTGATGGGCGATTTTGTACCCTCGATCGCCGCTTACACCCAACTGATCCAACAGGAAGAATCGGCGCGTGCCCCCAGTCAGCCCTACCCATTTTTTCTAGCATCGTCGCTAGAAGAAGATAAGTTTGCATTAGAGTCTTTTGAGCGGTGGCAGGCTGAGTGGAAATGGGATGGTATTCGGGCGCAAATCATTCGCCGCAATGGAGAAGTTTTCATTTGGTCGCGGGGCGAAGATTTGATTACCGAGCAATTTCCCGAACTTGCCCAAGGCTTTTTAGCCTTACCTGATGGATTGGTGTTTGATGGCGAGATTGTCTGCTGGCAGGGCGATCGCCCCCTCAGTTTCAACCATCTGCAAAAGCGGTTAGGCAGAAAGCGGGTGACCCAAAAAATGATGCAGGAGAATCCAGCGCACTTGATTGCCTACGATTTGTTGGAATATGAAGGGCTGGATATTCGAGAAATGCCCTTGCGCGATCGCCGCTCCCGACTCGTAGAATCTCTGCAAACTGCCAATCAAGCCCTAGTGACTCTATCCGAAACAATGCCGATTGAATCGCTGAAAAACCTGCGATCGCTGAGAGAGCAAGCCCGTGATCAAGCAGCCGAAGGCTTGATGATCAAAGATCTGGATAGCCCCTATTTGGTGGGCAGAAAACGCGGTTACTGGTGGAAATATAAAGTTGAACCGATGTCATTGGATGCGGTGTTGATCTATGCCCAAGCAGGCAGCGGCAAACGGGCAAACCTGTTTACCGACTACACGTTTGCCCTGTGGCAAGGAGATGAACTGGTGCCCTTCGCCAAAGCCTACTCCGGTTTAGACAACAAAGAAATTGACGAGCTAGATAAGTGGATTCGCAACCATACGATTGAGAAATTTGGACCCGTGCGATCAGTGGAACCCATCCATGTGTTTGAAATTGGTTTTGAAGGAATTTCTCAATCTAAGCGCCATAAATCTAGCATTTCAGTCCGCTTTCCCCGCATCTTGCGTTGGCGAAAAGACAAACCCGCGCCAGAAGCCGACGCGATCGCCGCAGCCCTCCAGCTATTAGGGATGACGGAATGACTATTACGCCAACAGGTCCCCCGTTTCTTGTAGCGAGTGCAGCCGTTGATACATGCCGCCGTGATTGAGCAGTTCCTCATGGCTACCCACTTCCACAATCCGCCCCTGTTCCAACACCACAATTTTGTCTGCTTCCCGCACTGTGCTGAGGCGATGAGCAATGATAATTAGGGTTCGCGTGCCAAGGAGCGATCGCATTGCCAATTGAATCGATCGCTCCGACTCATAATCCAAACTAGAAGTCGCTTCATCAAACACCAGCACATCTGGATTCATAATTAAGGCACGGGCAATGCCCACTCGCTGCCGTTGCCCACCCGATAGGCGCACCCCTCGCTCCCCAACGGTGGTCGCGTAACCTTTGGGCATTTGACGAATAAAATCATCTGCCTGGGCAATTTGGCACGCATCCTGAACTTCCGCCAACGTCGCCTGGGGATTGCCATAGGTGAGGTTCTCCAGCAGCGTCCCGTTGAAAATATCAACTTCCTGATGGACGATCGCTAACCGCTTGCGATAAGCCGTAATATCCAACCGCTGCACCTCTTCGCCGTCGATCAAAATAGCACCGATCTCTGGTTCAAAATAGCGAAATAGCAGCTTCACTAGCGTGGATTTGCCAGACCCCGATCGCCCCACCAGCGCCACCGTTTGATATGGCTCCACCAGCAGATTGATATCTTGCAGCACTGGACGACCCGGATTATAGCTGAAGGTAAGATGGGAAAATTCCACCTTGCCCGTAAAGTCATACGTTGGAGCCGATGCTGGATCAATCACCAAATTGCCAGCATCCCTCCCTGCCGGAAGCTGCATAAATTCATGAAACCGAATCATCGAAGCATAGCGACGGGCAAATATTTCTGCCAGTTGGCTAATGGGTTCCACTTCTGCATATGCCATGCTGGAAACCGTCAAAACCGTAATGAAATGCCCGATCGAAATCTGATTTTGCACGGCTGCCCACAGCGTACACGCCAGCACCAAAAAGACACAGGTTTGAACGATGGTTCGTTCATAGGTGCCCAAAATCACGTAGCCTTTGTGAATCCGATAATTCAACACCTTAAATTCGCGATCGATTCTTTGCTGCTGTCGTTTTAGCTCTTCCGACTCAGTGGCAAACGCTTTCACGGTTTTGATGTTGGTAATAATTTCTGACGTGCGGCTTTCCGTATCCTCCATGTATTTATCTAGCTTCTCTTCTTGATCTGCCAGATTTTTTAAGCCAAACGCACTGAAACTAATAATTCCTACAAAAGAAACCAGTAGCAGCAACGAAATTTTCCAGTCGATCAGCCAAATCACGACAAAAATACCCGCCACGCGAAATAACTTAGGGATTAATTGCCCCGTGATCTCTGGATAAGTCCAAGTGTGATTTGCTAATCCCTTTGCTACCCGCGAAGCCACGCGCCCTGGGTTGTTTTCGTCATAAAATTCCAGGGGTAGCGTCAAGACTTTTTCCAAAGATTTTCGGGCATAATCTCGCCGCGCCCGAAACGCGGTATCCCAGTTAAACCAAGCACCTAGCCACGGCTGAATGGGTGCGCGACCCACCGACACAACCCCAATCAGCCCCACCAAAATAATTAACGACAACGCCTGATTCTGAGGTTGACCCGTCACATTTGCCGCGATCTCCACAATCCCTTGCACCGGGCGATCGACCGGCTGATTGGACAACACATTCAAAATTTGCCCGATCGCATAGGGCACAAACAAATCAATAATCTCAAAAATACTAATTGCCACAACACTAAAAAGCGAAATCAGCCAGTAGTTGCGGTAATAAAGAATGACATCTTTAAACTTCGCCATAACGCCTCTCTAACAAACCCTGACCCCATTTAGTCAGTTTTCCCCCATAGAATTGCCACTTCACACTGTTCAAGGGCGATCGCACCTCTGCCCCAAGCATCAGCACAGCAATGGCTCAACCAGCATCGTAAAATTGCTCGTTGAGTTGCCCGATTGACAGGCAAAACTACTTTTCAAAATACTGGGCAACCTTATGGTCAAGTTGCCAAACAAGTCGCACTACAGAAGTAGTATTGTAATACAAATAGATCGAGAAAAGGAAAGTTTCGGAAATGCATCCCTTAAATTTTAGAAAAGATAAAAACTCCTAAATTTTCTATGAACAAAGAGAAAATTCTTATGAAGTCTTAATAAAGTCCCAGTAGGATTACTGGTCACTCATCTTGTAGCTTAGCTAGGCTGCATGAGGAATTGCGTAGAAAAACAAATCATCACTAGAAACAAACTTGATGGGATGTACGTCTACTGCGTCTACTTTGGTAAGTTCAGCCTTTGTAACTTTGGTAAGTTCAGCCTTTAAAGCTTTGGGCGATTTGAAAGCTGCTTAAGGTTCTTACAAAGCTTTCAACTTTTCTCTCAACGTTAATCTCCCCCAAGGCGTTTATGTTAGAACCCGTAGCTATAGTTTTGAAAACCGTGCCCGCGATCACGGCAGGAGCCATTTCCCTTGGGTATTTGACCTCTAAACCCGTTCAAGCAGCCACATTAACCTATGAGATGACTGTCGATGTAACTCAAGGAAATTATCAGGGAACCTATCAAGGCAGCTTTAGCTACGATGCCTCGCAACCCCTACAACCTTGTCAAAATAGTTTCGTCTTCACTTGTGCGACTGTGGAGCAAAATAAATTATCGGTTCTATTCAATTTTCTGGGCAAGGTCTACTCAGAGAAGGACGATGTAGATTATGGGTTTGGTTTTCCGTCGGTTTACTTTCAAAACAACGCTCTTGTAGGTTTAAGTTTGGTTGTCATTCCCCCCACTTCAGATACCAGCTTCTCGGTTCTTGGCAAGAGCTTTTATGTAGGGTTTGAGACTTATCCAGATACTGTGACGAAGCAAGGATTGGTTGGCACAATATCCTACAAATTGAAGCAGTTGCCACCTGTCCCCGGTCCTGCCCCCGCTCCTGCTCCTCCAACTGATTCTGTCCCTCCACTTTGTCCTGGAAATTGCGAGAGCATACCAGAACCGTCCGAAATGGCGGGGAGTGCTTTAGCGATCGCGTTTCTAGGATTAGGGCTAAAACTACGACGAAAGGAGTAAAGCTATGACCGTTTGAAATAACTCGAATATGATGAAAATAGGTTGTTTAAGATTCATGGCTTCTGACGATGTACCGTCTGTCTAAACTTATTGGCGATATCGTAACAATCGGCATTGTGGGTCTAGTGCCGCTGCCTCAAGTCGCTTTTGCAGCCCTTGCCCCTGTTCAAACTGGTGAAGCCGCGATCGCCCTTCCCAGTGCTCCCCCTGATCCGCTGGCGGCACCTTTACAAAGTCCACTGCAAGATTTAGAGCTTGAGTTGCCACCTGCGAACCTAGAACTGAAGCCGCTATACAGTCCAGAGCCGTTTCAACCCCCCAAGCAAGAGCAACCCTTGCGCCTAGAGATCAAACTAAGTCGCCGACAGGTAACTTTATATCGAGGTAGCATCGCAGTCAAAAGCTACGCGATCGCGGTGGGGCGTGCTGGCTGGGAGACTCCTAGAGGCACCTTTCAAGTAAAACAAATGTTTCGCAATCCTACGTGGATTCATCCCCTCAAAAAAGGAATTGTTATACCGGGTGGCGATCCAGAAAATCCCTTAGGACGTTACTGGATAGGGTTTTGGAGCGATGGGAAAAACTGGATTGGCTTTCATGGCACAGACAATCCCAAGTCTGTCGGCAAAGCCGTATCCCATGGCTGCATCCGCATGTATAACGCAGACATCGAACAGCTTTTCAAGAAGGTCAGCTTGGGAACTGAGGTGAAAGTTGTGAAATGAGCGTTAGGCTGCATAGCCTCCAGGAAAAGTTCTGATTCTGCTATGCTTCCAGAAGCTTTTGATTAGAAGAAACATGGATATGTCGCGGACTCGTCCATACCAGCCTATTTTACTACGAATATTGCATGGTGGTGCTGCCGTATTGCTCGTTTTAGCCTTGATTTCAGGCTTTTTGATCTACAACACTTATGACAAGCGTTGGGGTAGTTTTACCTTACCCACGATAGGAGATATTCAAGGTATTCATGGCACGATTGCCCTAACGTTCCTATTATTTCTACCAGTTTTTGCTCTGTACAGCTTTCATATTGGCTATCGTCGTCTAGTCGAAGAGCAATCTTTCAGTCAGTTAAAACAGTTTGGCAAGCCGGTTTGGTGGATATCAGTACACCGATTTGCAAATACGTTGATGTTGCTTGCGGCAACATTTGCTGTGGTAACTGGTCGAATGATGAAAGAAGAATGGCTTCCTGCTGGAGAAATTTATCGTCAATGGTATCTAGCCCATTTGGCGGCGTGGGTATGTGTGCTCATTAGTCTTGCATTACATCTACTGATGGGCGCTAAGGTCGGCGGAGTGCCCTTACTACTATCAATGTTTAATTGGAAAACGCGAGGCGAGAATACTCCACGTTCCTGGTTTCAAGGGGTCAAAATAAAGCACTCTAGTTTGGTCTTGAAGGTTCTTGAGGGCATTGTAATTGGAGGTATTGTTATGGCATTTCTTCTGCCAGTCTTTAACTCCTGAAACGCAACGGTATAACAATGCCGTTGTACACCGACTCTCTAAAGTTGCTTGGTTGAGTCCGAGAAATAATATGCGACGGGTGAATCGGGTTCATAGATAGGTTTCGGGTTTCAGATAGCGGGTGTCGAAAACTCAAAACTCAAAACTCAGAACTAATTTCCCTTTTCCCCTGTCCAATCATTGATCCAGTTCAAGATTTCTTGATTAACGAGATCTGGGCATTCATCATGGGGGCAATGTCCCGCGTTTTCAATTTCTACCAGCTTTAAATTTGGGTTGTATTTCACAAACAGTTTTGCCAGTTGAGGCGGCACCATCACGTCTTTCAGTCCCCAAAACAACAACATGGGGATCGTTAAAGTCGGAAGTACTGCTTTTGCCGTATAGTCTCGCGTGGGTTTGGCGGTCGATCGCACCATTGCTCTTAAGGCTTTTACCGCATTGCGATCGTAGGCAGGAGTCGAAAACATATCCACCAATTCATCCGTCACGGCAGACTTTCCGGCATAAGCTTGGCGTGCCCAAAACAGGCGAATAGCCTGCGGATGACGTGCCAGCCAAAATACTCCGTCAAAGATGAGTGGAAAAGTCACAATCCACTTGGTTAAGGCAACGGCAGGACGGGAAAGCGGTTTGAGTGAGGCGATCGCCCGACTCACTGGCGCAGGCAGTTCCAACACCGATGCATCTGGCAAGTTCAACATCACGATTCCACTCACCATTTCTGGATGGGCGGCGGCGGCGGCTAACGCCACTAAAGAGCCAATTGAATTTCCGACTAAAATCACAGGCTGCTTCACAAACATGCGCCAGAAATCATACACTTGCTCCACCCATAGCTCAATGCCAAAGGAAGCAGTCACCTTTTCAGATGCACCAAACCCTAATAAATCTACGGCATAAACAGTATGCTGCTGTCCTAGTTCCGGTAAGTTATGCCGCCAGTGACCAATGGAACCACCAAACCCATGCAGTAAGAGCATCGGCGTTGAGCTAGAACCAGCAGAGCGCACACAGGTGTAGCGCGTTTGCCACCCTCGCCACATCCAATCTCGCTGATTCCCCAATTGCTGCTGCCAAAGCGGAGTTATCGCCATTACTTTTTACTGACTGTGTACATAAATCATAACAATCAGTGAATTTGTCTGCACCACAAAACCGTCTCTAGAGTGCAGAAAAACGCGCAAATGATGTTTCAGATAATCATCTGATTGAAAATTTTATAAACAATCCCCAGAAAACAAAGCGGAGTGGGTAGAATGTCAGATACAATCATGTGTTCAAGGATCTAAGGAATCACCTTGATTCTCTAATGAATCATTGTTGTCTTCGATCCCTGCTAAAAGCCAGGTTGCAACCATAATACGAATTCGTTTGTTGTTGCGATCGCCTATCCATTATCCTCTTTAAAACTGCCTGTGACTGGAAATAG
Source organism: Leptolyngbya sp. CALU 1928 (assembly GCF_056784215.1). Taxonomy (NCBI): domain Bacteria; kingdom Bacillati; phylum Cyanobacteriota; class Cyanophyceae; order Leptolyngbyales; family Leptolyngbyaceae; genus Leptolyngbya; species Leptolyngbya sp. CALU 1928. Next base: position 1,536,905 of record NZ_JBXBCE010000001.1, read on the forward strand.
ACCGACACGCGACTTACCCACTATCAATGAACGAATTCGATTCCCTCAAATTCGAGTCATTGGTGCTGACAACTCTCAATTAGGGATTATGACCCCTCGTGAAGCCTTAGAGCTTGCCGAGGAAAAGGAAATGGATTTGGTTTTGGTGACTGATAAGGCAGAGCCTCCCGTTTGCCGAATCATTGACTATGGCAAATTTAAGTTTGAACAAGAGAAGAAAGCGAAAGAAGCGAAGAAGAAGCAGCACAACGTTGAAGTCAAAGAAGTGAAGATGCGTTACAAGATTGAGAAGCATGATTATGATGTGCGAATCAATCAGGCAAAGCGCTTTTTGCAAGATGGCGACAAGGTTAAGGCAACGGTGATGTTTCGGGGGCGTGAAATTCAGCACAGCGACATGGCAAGAGATTTGCTTTCTCGACTAGCCAACGATCTGCAAGAATTTGCTGAAGTTCAACAATTTCCGAAGCAGGAAGGGCGCAACATGATGATGCTATTGGCTCCTAAAAAGTAGCCAATGAATCCGGCGATCGCAGTTTAGCAACTAAAATTTCTGCAACGAAATAGGTTTGCATCTCTACAATGAAACCCATTCAGGGCACCCTAGTTAAAGTGATGCTCGACGGCTGGCAGAGTGAATGGGACTAATTGATCAATGGTTTTCTAAAGACGGCTGGAGGCAAACTCTGCTACAGGGGTTTAACCTTCGGGCGGAAGAGGCAGAGCGAACGTTTTTAATGTTTGCCTTTTATGCTACAACGTCAATCGGCTTAGTCTGGTTAGAGGCAATCACAGCCGATCTGTTTCTGAGCGAATATAAAGCAGAGGGGCTGCCTTGGATTTACATTGCCAGCGCAGGCATTGGCTCAGGGCTTAGTTTTGTCTATTCCCAGCTTCAAAAGACTTTGCCGCTGCGCCGAGTCATTGTAATTATCGCGCTGCTGATGGCGGCTCCGCTGCTGCTTTTTTGGGTGGGATTGAGTGCCCAAGCAATTTACCCCTTTGAGTTTTGGAAGGTGAGTACAGTCGGAATCACCATTTTTCTGATGCGGCTGTGGGTAGAGGCGCTGAATGTTCTCAATGATTTAAACACAGCAATTACAGCCAATCAGTTATTTAATATTCGGGAAATTAAGCGCACTTATCCCTTAATTAGCAGTGGGATCTTAGTGGCAGATGTCATTAGTGGCTTTTCCCTGGGTTTCATGATCAAGCTGGTGGGCAACCTGGAAAATATGGTGCTGCTGTCTTGCGGCATGATGGCGATCGGGGCAGGCATCCTTTTTTACCTGAGTAATGCCTATCAACAAGCATTTCCAGATTTTTTGCGCAGGCGATCGGGATCAGAGGAGCAAGCCTCGGAATTCTCAACGAATCGCTCTATGCAGGGTTCTTTGCGTCGCTACGTAATTTTGTTGTTTTTGTTTTTCATCTTGTCCCAAGTGCTGTTCTTGCTGATTGATTTCCGCTTCTTGGGAGCGTTGCAGGAGTTTTCGACCTCAGAAGGGCAAATCGCTGCATTCCTAGGTGTTTTTAACGGCATCTTGGGCATTTTTGAAGTGAGTATGCAGTGGTTGGCTTCCAGCCGCCTGATCGAACGGGTCGGCGTGTTTTTTGCTTCGCTGTTATTGCCCGGTGGAATCGGCATCTTAAGTGCTTTGGCGATTTCTAGTTTGGCATGGCAAACTCCATTGGTCAGCCAGTGGGAATGGACAGTACCGCTGTTTCTGATTCTGCTTGCTCTGAAATTTTATGATGAACTGCTGCACTATACGCTATTCGCCAGTGTGGGTCCGGTATTGTTTCAACCGGTTCCTGAAGGGGTTCGGAGCCATGTTCAGGCAATGGTGCGAGGGGTGGCGGAGCCGTGGTCTACAGGTGTGACGGGGATCGCGTTGCTGGCATTGGGTTGGTTCGGGGGCGATCGCCAGCTCGATATTTTGTTTCCAGTCATGCTGGTTCTGTCATTGGTTTGGGTTCTAGTGATTTTGTTGCTGCGGGCAAAGTATGTCAACCTTCTGGTGATTAGTGCAGACCGTGGACAACTGACGCGGGATGTGGATGAACTTGAACTGCGGCGAAAACTGCTGGAAACCCTTGAAAAGCCAGGACCCGAAAAACGGAAGGAATCCTGTATTGATTTTTTGAGTAAGGTATATCCTAAAAGTGCCTGCGAACTACTAGCCCCGCGCTTGATAAATTTTTCACCGACTCTCCAGCGAAAAAGTTTGGAGGCAATGCTGCTTTACCCCAGTGCGGCGGCTCTCAGCGAGGTAAAAGACCTGATCGATCAAACTCCTTCTGCTGATGTACTGGCTTTGGCGCTACGATTTGCTTGGATTACAGAAGAAGACCCAGACATTCGCCGCCTACGCGTTTATTTGAAGTCGGAAGTCGATCCGGTGGTACGAGGCACCGCTTCTTCACTTATGATGCGTCAGGGTGATTCCACTCAAAAGGCGGAGGCGACTAATACTTTGCGGCGAATGCTCACTCACAAATCTGAGAAAGAGCGGGTGATGGGCTGTCGGGCATTGGGGGAGGCGGTCTATTTGCAAGCACTCCGAATTTATATTCCTAATTTATTGCAGGATGAATCTCTGCGGGTCAGGTGGGCAATTCTGGATGCGATCGCGGCAACTCACTTAGAAGAATTTTATCCATCATTACTGCGGGGCTTGCAGTATAAATCTACGCGGGAGGCTGCGCTCAAGGCATTGGTACGATTGCATAACGAAGCATTGCCGATGTTAATTGATCTGGCAGAAGATGTGCAAAAGCCTGATATTGTGCGGCTTCATGCATGGCAAGCGATCGGGTTAATTGGCACCTCAGAGGCTCTCGATGCACTGATTTCTCACCTAGTAGTGGCATGGGGAAATAATCGCCGTAACATCCTCAGAATTTTGTTAGAAATACCGGGCGAAGCTGGCATTGAAAGTACCTTAAAGCAAATGGGGCGAAGTGGCGTGGAACAACTGATTGACCAAGAACTAATGTTTATGGGTCAGATATATGCAGCGTTGCTAGATTTATCGCCTCAAGCAATGTGGATGCGGGAGGCAGATTTACTAAAACGGGCACTGGAAGGGTTGCTGACAGATGCTCAGGAAAGACTATTTTTATTGATGCAATTTTTGTATCCCATTGGGGCAATTAAGGCAGCGGCGTTTAATCTCCAGTCTGCTTCTCGCAGCAATATGGCGCGCGGCTTAGAAATTTTGGATAACACCTTAGATATTCCAAATAAACGAGCGTTGTTGAGTCTTTTGGATCGCAATTCTGAGGAAGAAAAGCTGAGGAATTTATCAGAAATTTTTGAGGATCAGCGATCGCTACCCAGCGATCGCTTGCGCCAATTGCTAGACCTGCGGCATTTTTTATCAGATTGGGCGATCGCCTGTTGTTTTCATCTGGCAAAACAAGCTCACTGGAGCCTAACCAGCGAGCAAGCAGTCGCCTGTTTGCGTCATCCTAAAGGGTTTGTGCGAGAAGCGGTGATATCCTATCTATGGATGGCATCTCCAAGGGCAATGCAAACGTTGCTACCGCTCTTACAAAAAGACCCTGATCGCCTAGTGATCGCTCAAGTTAAGAAGATGCTGAGAGAGCTTGAGCTAAAGAAAGGAAATTCCGTTGAAGCTACTGGAACGGCTTCGATGAATTTATTAAATATTCCAAATCAGCCTGGATTTGAAACAATTTAGTAATGCACAGTCTGTGTTTTGGGAATTCTGTTAATAATGGCTCTATTGCATCGGTTATTTCTATTAAAACCAAGCAATTGCTCGCCTCATTTGCACTGCCGCTATGCTGTCTAGTTTTGAAAGAGTTTTATTTATTCGAGAAGTCCCAATCTTCAAAGAACTGCGGGAAGAGTTTTTAGTACGCTTAGCCTCGGTGATGGACGAGCTTGCCTTTCCGAGTAACCATACTATTTTTACCCAAGGGCAGGAAGGGCGATCGCTCTACATTGTGGTGTCGGGCAAAGTGCGCGTTCACATTGAAAGCCAAGAACTCGTGCTGCTTGAGCAAGGAGCGTGTTTTGGAGAAATGTCTTTATTTGATGCCGAACCTCGCTCCGCATCGGTTACAACGTTAGCTCCCTCGGAATGCCTCGTCCTCACGCAGCAGCAGTTATATGAGGCGATTGAAGAAACTCCAGGTATTGCGGTGAATATTATTCGCTTACTGTCTCGGCGGATTCGCGAACTCAATCAAAAAATGAATGCGATGCAAAGTTCGATTGGTGCCCCACCGCCCCCAACGCGACTATATAAGCCTGCTCAACTGCGTTAAGGCTCAACTACGTTAAGCCGTTTCCATCCAATCAAAAATTCGGTCTAAATCTTCCAGAGTAACCAAGCCGTATTGCCACAAAATCATGGGCAACAGGCTTGGGGTAAATTCTTGATGACGTTGCGCGATCGCAATCTCACTATCAGAAATTGCCAATTCTTCTTTCAAAAATTGGATCAATCGTGTATTCACAACGCCTCCCTTCTTTAGTTCCATTTTAATTAAAACACCGACTTTATAAAGTTATGTAACAGACTCTCAGATTTCTTTTTAGTTTAACTAGATTACTCGAAGGTTCCCCTTAAGAAAAGCAGAATTTTATGAAATTATTTGCAAACTTTAGAAACTACATCAATTCTTCTTTTTACTTTTACGCAATTCATTGATTATGCAGCCGGGGGATTGCCGTACTAGGATAGACGCAAACAACTAAAACGCCCCAAATTTTCATTGAGATGAGAATCGGGGGCGCAGTAGATGAGAATCTAGAGCATGAATTTAAAGGAAATCTGCTATCCGTTTGTCCGTCGAGCATGATCCATAATTTTTTGCTTACGCTCAGAGGTGTTGCCCGTGGATCTCTTGCTAAAGTCTCCCGTACTGCGAGATAGATGTTCCAAGATACGCCTTTTGCGATCGCTGTCACTTGCCATAAAAAAGAACTCTACCGATTGCTTAGGTGGTCTTCTTTATTTTAGAAATCTTTACATTGATCTACCAACGGCATCTAAAAAAGTTTTAACGCTCTGATTCCGCTTTGGGAGAAGAGACAGTCATCGCCGTCAAAATTGCCTGCTGGCTGACGCTTTGATAGATTTCCTTTAAGTGTTGCATTGCACTTTGAGCCGCCTTTGTAGCCACCGTCGCATCGCCATCGCTTATCTTCAACGGAATTGTGCCTAACACATCTAAAACCGTTTCACTACTGGGCGGCGGCGCAATCACCACTAAAGAGGGTTCTAATTCATCGGTATAATACCAAAATTTCTCTAGATTGAAAGCAGGGGAGGAGATGGGGGAAGGTAGAAATGAACTAGTTTCTTGAATGGTTGAATGTCCATCTCCACCTTGGCTACGAGTTTGGCGCAAGGCTTCGATAATTTGCTCCTTGCTGCGCCCCCGTAATTGAAAAAGAACGAAGGGATCTTCACCAAAGCGATCGCCCAACAGATAATAGACCGCGCCAATATGCTTACAAGGATTAGCGGGATCAGGGCAAGAACACCGACTGTGAATATCAAACTTAGTAAATGGAAACAGGCTCAAACCATTCCCTGTAAAGACTTCCTCAATCGTTTGCGGCATTTCTCCAGCGAGCAACTTAGCAGAAAAAATCGCCCGCTGCGACATGGACTCAATCACATAATTCCATTGCTCTTCAGTGAATGGGTCAAGCGATAATGTCACCTTATAGGGTTCTGGAGCCGTTCCCTGAACCAGGGCAGCCACTTTTTCGCCATTAAACTCAATGCTCAACACATTTCCTTCGCGTGCATAAATTCGCGCTCGGGCTAATCGTCGCGTCCAGCCGAACGATTCCAACACATCGATCCAGCGCTGTGCCCACCATTCGCGAATAGGCTGAGAATAGGCATCAGTCATAGCAAAAGTAGGAAAAGAGTAGGGCGAAACACCAAAGGAAAAGTACGAAGGGAATACTCAGAACGTCTCATTAAAATCTACCGTTTTTTGGCAGACATTTTCCGGCGAATGCTTATTTGACCGGAAAAATGGGATTCAAGCCCCGCTCTTTGAGAACGGTTTTTTCTTCGAGGGTTTTAGCTTGCGGACTACTTCTCTTACATACATCCGATTTTGTTCTATTTGCAGCAGAGCAGTATGCTTCAAGCCATGCAAACTCCTCATCACTTAGCCGAAAAAAACACGCAACCCTAAACAGGTTGAATCGCTATCCAAGTTATTTGGCTGCACTCGTGTAGTCTGGAATTCGGCGCTAGCGTTTTGCTAATCTAATTGGCGGGACGGGTTTAAATATGCGGGTTCTGGAGAGTGGAGGAAGACGTAAATCCAAGCCTAGTTTGGTTGCAACCTATGAAGCGTCAACTCATCTATTAGGAGAACAGCAATGTCTGAATTTCTAGATAGGGAATCCCCACGCCTTCAGGCTGGGGAGGATATCAATCTTCCAAATTTTAATGGGCTAACCTTTAGGGCATGGCAACCAGAACTATTGCTAGGTCAGCGATGGATTGTGCTGGGACTCTTGATCGCCTTAGCTAGTTGTGGGGGAAAAGCCGCTTCTGAAAGCAGTGGAGGTACTGGCACGGGTGAAATAGTCAGTCCAAAAACAATCCCAATCCAAGAGGTGCAAAAAACGATGGATCGGAATTCGGTGGTGACCGTGAAAGGCGTAGTGGGCGATCGCGTACCCATTTTGAATGGCACCGTGTATGAGCTTCAGGACTCTACGGGCAAGCTTTGGGTGCTCACCCAAAAACAGCCCCCTGAATCAGGTCAAGAAGTCGTGATTACAGGCAGTCTCCGCTTCAAAAGCATTCCCCTGAATGGGCAAGAGCAGGGATCGGTCTATGTGGAGCAATCGGGGGAATGACGAATGAGCAGCCTTCGCGCCATTACAGCCCATTGCCGATCAAGATAAAGGGTGCCCAATACAGTGGATGGCGATAATTGCCATCATTGATCAATTCGATTTGCGCCTGCCGCAGTGCTTCTGCCTTAGAATTTCCCTTTTGCAGCGCCGCATAAAATTTACTCATCAATACGGAGGTGCCGTCATCTTGGACTGCCCAAAGAGACGCGATCGCCGCCCGTGATCCAGTCCGCTGCATCTGGTAGCCAAACCCCAAAATCTCCAGCCCATTGCCCAACTTGCCGCCTACCCCGGTTTTACAGGCACTCAACACAAACAACGACACATTCGGCAGTTTCCAGGCTTCAATTTCCCGCAAGGTGACCGCATCGCCATCGCCCAACGACAGCTAACCCCACTTCCTCTGATTGCCCCAAGCTCAAAAGCCATATGACCACAACCGCAGACACGCTTGAGTCGTTTATTGATCGCTGGCAGCACTCTAGCGGAAATGAACGCGCGAACTATCAGATGTTCTTTTCGGAACTGTGTGATGCGTTGGGAGTTGCCCGCCCCGATGCGAAAGGTAGTGTGACGGATGATCCCTATTGCTTTGACAAAAACATCACCATCTATCATCCCAGTGGCAAGAAAACACCGGGCTATATTGACTTCTACAAAGCCGATCACTTTTTAATTGAGGCAAAGCAGGGCGGCGATCGCTCAGGCAAGGGTACGGCAAAACGGGGCACGAATACTTACCTGAAGGCAATGGAGGCGGCATTTGTGCAAGCGATCGCCTATACCCGCAACTTGAGTAGCAAACCGCCGTTTCTGTTGACCTGTGATATTGGCGATCACTTTGAGCTTTGGCTAGGCTTTAACGGGGATTATGGCGGCTATGGGGCACGGCGGGATATTGCGCTCACCGATCTGCGCCAGCCAGAGATTTTTGATCTATTTGTGGATATATTTACCGATCCGCAGAAGCGCAACCCCGAAAAAATTGCCGCGAAGGTGACGCGAGAAGTGGCGGCAGATTTAGCGGAGTTATCGAAGCGGTTGGAAGGTCTGCATGAACCGCAAGAAGTTGCCCACTTTTTGATGCGCTGCATTTTTACGATGTTTGCCGAGGATGTGGGATTGCTGAAGGAGCATTTGTTTACAGAGGCGTTGGAGACGCGCTGGTTGCTCAATCCCAAAAGTTTTAAGCCGGAGGTGGAAAGCCTTTGGCAAGCGATGAATGATGGCACCCCGTTTGGCTTTTATGGCAGGTTGTTGCAGTTTAATGGGGGCTTGTTTGCTGAATCGATCGCGTTTGATTTGACCACTGAGCAGCTTGAGGTTTTGCTACGGGCAGCCAAGCGGGAATGGAAGGATGTGGAGCCTGCGATTTTTGGCACGTTGCTGGAGCGGGCGCTGGATACTAAGGAGCGCAGCAAGCTGGGGGCACACTATACCCCTCGATCCTATGTGGAGCGGTTGGTGCGTCCGGTGGTGATGGAGCCGTTGCGAGAACAGTGGGATCTGGTGCAGGGCGAAGTGAAGCAGATCTTGGGGGATGTGGATATCGAGCCGACTGCTGCCCAAAAGAAGAAGGCTGTTGCAGGGCTGGAAGCTTTTATTACCCAACTGAGCGAGGTGAAAATTCTTGATCCGGCGTGTGGCACGGGCAACTTCTTGTATGTGACGCTGGACTTGATGCAGCAGCTAGAAACTGAAGTGTTGAAACGGCTGGAAGACATCACCGGACAAGCACAAATGCGACTTGCACTAAACCGTATTCAAATTACTCCCAAACAGTTTTTGGGGATTGAGCTAAACCCGCGTGCGGCAGCGATCGCGGATCTGGTGATCTGGATTGGCTATTTGCAGTGGCACTTCCGACGGTTTGGTAACCTTCCCCCGGTGGAACCTGTGCTGCGTGAGTACAACAACATCGAATGTCGAGATGCGGTGCTGGCATATGACGGCAAGGTGGAAGACGTTGACCCGAAGACGGGCAAGGTGAGAACGCGATGGGGCGGACGAACGATGAAACATCCGGTGACAGGCGAAAACGTGCCCGATCCGAGTGATCAGATTCCGATTTATCGATATATTAATGCGCGATCGGCGGAGTGGCAGGAAGCAGATTATGTAATCAGCAATCCGCCGTTTATTGGCAATGCCAGAATGCGCGATCGCTTGGGTGATGGATATGCAGAAACGCTGCGCCAAGTCTATCCAGATGTGCCGGAAACCGTTGATTTTGTCATGTATTGGTGGCACAAAGCCGCCGAACTCACCAGAGCAAACATCATTACTCGATTTGGCTTCATCACAACAAATAGCATTCATCAAGTTCGACAAAGAAAAGTGATTGAGTTTCACCAAAACCAAAAAGACCCGATTCGCTTGATCTTTGCGATCGCGGATCATCCTTGGGTAGAAGAGGAAGGCGCAGCCGTCAGAATTGCCATGACCAGCGGACAAGCTGATTCATCAAATATCGTTCGAGTCGCCCAGCTTGGAACCGTTGTTCAAGAAATTGATGCAGGAACACCGGAAGATTCAGCAGAAAAAGTTGAAGTTAAGTTTCAGCAAGTCACGAAAATATTTAGTGATCTTCACGCTGGGGCTGATGTTAGCAGCACAGTCAAGCTAAAAGCGAATCTAAGCCTATCTTGTCCTGGAATGAAGATGACAGGAGCAGGTTTTCTAGTTACTCCACAAGAAGCAACTCTCTTAGGATACGAGACTGATGACCAAATACGCTTTGTGGTTAAACCATATCTTCATGGAAGAGATATAACAGATCGACCAAGAGGACTATACACGATTGATTTATTTGGATTATCAATTTCGCAGGTACAGACGTTATACCCAACTGTGTATCAGTGGATCTATGAACGAGTTAAACCTGAACGTGATACTAACAACCGTAAAGCACTGCGAGACAATTGGTGGATATATGGTGAAGCAAGGGCTACTTTAAGACCAGCTTTGAAGGAGCTTGAAAGATACATTGTTACAGTAGAAACAGCAAAACATCGTGTATTTGTATTTCTGGATAAAGATGTAGTTCCTGATAATAGGCTAATTGCAATCGCCTTTGAAAATGCTTACTTCTTAGGAATTCTCTCTAGTAAAATTCATGTCACTTGGGCACTTGCAGCAGGCGGAACTTTAGAAGATAGACCTGTCTATACAAAAACCCGATGCTTCGATCCCTTCCCCTTCCCAGAACCCACACCAGAACAAAAACAAAAAATCCGTGAACTGGGCGAACGACTCGATTCCCACCGCAAGCGCGTTCAGGCACAGCATCCCGAAGTCACCATCACCGCCATGTATAACCTGCTGGAAAAGATCCGCGCAGGGCAACCACTCACCGAGAGCGATCGGGCATTCAACAACAAAGCCTTAGTTTCCACACTCAAACAAATCCACGACGAGCTAGATGCAGCCGTGTTTGAGGCTTATGGATGGGAGGATTTAAAAGCAGAAGGCAGAACCAAGAGTGAAGTCGATGAAACCATCCTAGAAAGGCTGGTAGCGTTGAATGCTGAACGAGCCGAGGAAGAACGCAATGGTTTGATTCGCTGGTTGCGTCCAGAGTATCAGGCACCGGGCGAAACTCAGACTCAGCGAGTAATTGAAGGCATTACCGAAATCGAAGTTGAAAGCGCGATCGCCCCTGTCGAACAACAGAAATTTCCCAAAGCTTTCAAAGACCAACTAGCAGCCGTTCGCGACTTGCTCCGCACCCAAAGCGGCGAATGGACAATCGACCAAATTGCTGCACAGTTCAAAGGTGCAACTCGCCAAAAAAATGTTATTCTCACCTGCCTCGAAAGCCTAGAAGCCTTGGGCATCGTGGCTCGATATTCAGAAGCAGATGACCGACTCCACTGGTACTTGCAAAACGTTTAGGAACTGCAAAACGCCTGTTCGTCTTTGGAGTAGTGGATGAAGATTTGTTGTTGCATTTGAGTTCACCTGCGATCGCTTAACTGGGTCGTTACGATGACTTCAGTGTACTAAAGAAGCACGAATCGCCCCGGCTAAAATGAAACCAAGATTTGCGATCACGCCCCATCACCATGAATGTTACTCTCAGTCCTATCCTTGCCCGTCTCAAACAGGAACTCACTGAGTTGTGTGGCGATCGCCTGCTTCACCTCACCTCACCCTCTTCGGCTCCCAAGCCTGTAGCGACGCTGAACCGGGGGAATCGCCCAATCCATCGCATGATCAGAAATTGTTTATAGTGAGGATTAGTGGTATTCAGGACAGGTACTTCTATGTCAGTCCAAGACATCCAGCAGTTGGTTCAGTATGTGACCGATAGCCAAGGAACACAGACCGGTGTAGTGGTACCGATCGCGCTTTGGGCGGAGATTTTAGAGGCGTTGGATAGTGGGGAAAGGGGACTTTCTGCGATCGATGAAGATGAACCGAAGGGGCTTATCCTATCAGATTTAGAGGATGCCGTGCGATCCGCCCGATCGGGCATGATGTTTCCGATCGAGCAGCTTTGGGATCAGGTCTATGAGTGAGTCGGACAAGGTTGAGATTTTATTTTCTGCACCGTTCCTCCGACGCTTAAAGGGATTAGCCAAGCGATATCGTCAGATTCAGACCGATCTTCAGCCTTTCCTGGTACGACTGGAATTGGGTGATTTTCAGGGCGATCGCATTGTGGGACTGGATATTGTTGTGCTGAAGGAACGAGTGCGAAATAGTGATATTCCTACGGGTAAAAGTGGTGGGTATCGGGTGATCTATCAAATCCTGTCTGAGCAATCGATCTTGTTGCTACTCATTTATGCGAAGTCGGATCAAGCGGATGTTTCCCTAGAGAAGATTCGTGAGTCAGTTCAGCGGGGAGTGGGCTGAAGCCTCCTGTCAATCTCGGTGAAGAAATCAAACGCACTGGCGAAGCGATCGCCGATTTTTCCCTACACTATGATGTGGTGATTAGCCTTCCCTATTTCCTCTTCCCTCCTTTTATGCTCGACCAAGTTGCTGCCGCCTTTGAGCGCCAAGATTATCAGACAGCGGCGCAGTTATTAAAGGAATTGCTCAAGCGATCGCCCCAAGATCCTTGGGTACAGCTATATGTGGCACGCTTGCAAGAAGTGTCTGGTAAAACCAAAGCAGCAGAAGGGATTTATCGGCAATTGTTGAAAAGCCAAACGAATGCCAAGCTGATTGCTCAAGCGCGTCAAGGGTTGCAGCGATTAGGCGGAGTGGGGGAACAGCCACAACCACAGGCGATCGCCCACACGACTCGACAAGCTGCCAGCGCCAATCCTGGATTTATGATTTTGGAGGCAGTTCCTAATGAAGTTCGGAACCAGCTTGGGAAGCGTTTCGCTACGGTGATGAATTTAGATGTCTATACTGCAAAGACATTGCTGCCCAGTCGCGGCTGGAAACTTTATCGAGCGGGCGCGTTTGCTGAATTGCAGTCAGTAGGAGAAGCTTTAAAAGCAGCCGGAATTCCGGTTTTTTGGGCAGCAGTTTTAGAGTTAGAGGCAATCCAAGTTTTTCACGTTAGTCACTTTTCCACGCTAGAGCCAAATCCTACCGTGGTTTGTAAAAACGATAGTGGGCAATTGGGTTCGTTGTCGTTCCCATGGTCGGAGGTGACGCAACGGGTAGAAGGGATTTTGCCACTCTTTTCCCAAGTGGTTGAGTTAGGCTATCGCGATCGCCCTGAATGGAAAGATAAGGTGGAAGACTACGCTCACTTTTGCGACTTGCATTTGCGATCGCGCCGCTGCATTTTGCGGATACACGATAGTCGTTATAACTTCAACCAGGGCGCGCTTGCATCTTTTGAAGCAGATACTATTCGCCAACGCTGGAATCACCTGCTCACCTGTTTAACGCAACAGATTCCCCAAGTTCCCATTTGGTCAGACTTCACAGCATTTTCTGAAACCGTCGATGACTTCACCGTTCCCTTAAGCCGTTTGAAGCCTCAGCTTTTTCTATCCCGTGCCCAAGATTGCTACTTAGATTCTGCTTTTCACCTCTACAGCACGCTGGCATTTCTCAAAAATTCAGCTTCATAAAACAACGATCTCTGGTAGTGTTCTAGACCTGTGGAAATGCGAGAATACAGGCAGATATTTACCCCTGAACTTACAGTATGGTTTTGGAACCTATTCTTTGTCCTGATTGTGGAAGCAATAACGTGGTTAAGCACGGTCGCTCTGAGGAGAGCAAACAACGCTACAAGTGTCGCAATTCGGAATGCGCTCGCAGCACCTTCATTCAAGACTATGCTTACCGAGGCTATTTGCCCGAGGTCAAACAGCAGATTGTAGCCATGGCAGTCAATGGTAGTGGCATCCGAGATACCGCACGAGTGTTGAAGATGAGTCCGAACTACCCAGCCTGATGCAACTCGGAAAATTACTGCCGGATTGATGCCCTGGCGCGCCTCCTCAACTCGACGATGAATAAGAGTAGGCATTCCAAATCCTAATTGCTTTAAACATTAATCTCAAAGCAAAGCCTCACTGACCACCACACTCCACTTAACCTTGAATATCAATTAGGTGTCGTAATAACGTGATCTGAGCGGCTTGGTAAATTTAGGAAGTCTTTTGTTGCTGTTTGCCTTTCAAATACTCCGCGATCGCTTCAGCCACATCCTCTTCAGGCTGATATATTCGTGAGGCTGGGTTCTCAGAATGCAATTTGTCAAGGTAGCCTTGTAAAGCAGCTTCATCGTCTCGATGGGTCAAGACATAAGCTCGAAGTTCAAGTGTCGTCATTGCAGCAAAGTTTGGTTTTACGCTCATACGAACCTCCATTTCCCACTCGGTTCAATTTCAATATTAATTTCTTCTTTCGCCAAAATAATCACATCTCCAGTTCGTTGCTCCAGCGTCACCAAGTCGATGGAGCAATATTTGCTGGTGAGATCGCAACAAAGCTGAAAGCATTTTAGCGCTTGTGCTGTAGAGTGCATTCTGCTCCAGTAGTACGCAGAGAATTACCAGACCACAGCATAGCTATAAAGCTGGTATTGAAGAACGCTTTCTATCCACACTTCTTCCTCTTTCTCACAAATTTTTAGCCTCTGTTCCCCTCTGCACAGAAAACTCGGTATGCTGTGTTTAGAAACGTTAACTTTTCTTTCTATTAGTCTCAGAATCCGTGCAAGAAGACCCTAGATTAATTATCGATTTAGTCACTGTGCTGGCGGCAGCGGCGGCAGGTGGACTTTTAGCAGCGTTGTTGCGACAGCCCATTTTGCTGGGTTATCTCATCGCTGGAATTGCGATCGGTCCCGCTGGATTAGGGTTAATCAAAGAATTGGTGCAGGTGGAAACGCTGGCGCAGTTTGGGGTTGCCTTTTTGCTGTTTGCCTTGGGCGTTGAGTTTTCATTTTCCGAACTGAATAAGGTGAAAGGCATCAGTTTGGGCGGCGGTGGTTTGCAACTCGTCTTGACGATCGCGGTCACAGCAGTCGTATCTTTAGCAACGGGTTGGGTCACTTCTCCTCCCCAAGGGGTGTTTTTGGGGGCAATTTTGTCGCTCTCCTCCACGGCAGTAGTGTTGAAATGCCTGATGGAGCGGAATGAGACTGGCACACCGCACGGACAGGTGATGCTGGGGATTTTAGTGGTACAAGACTTGGCACTGGGCTTGATGCTGGCGGTGTTGCCTGCCTTAGACAAGCCACCGGAAGAACTGGGAGTGGCGATCGGTTGGGCACTCTTGCAGACTGGTTTATTTGGCTTAGGCGCGATCGCCGCTGGCATTTGGGTAATTCCGCGATTGCTGCGAGTCATCGCCCGCACCGAAAGCAAGGAACTGTTTTTGCTTTGCATTGTGGTGCTGTGCCTGGGTATTGCCCTGCTGACAGAATATTTGGGACTGTCGATTGAGATGGGCGCGTTTGTGGCAGGGCTGATGATCTCTGAGGTGGAATACTCCGATCAAACCCTGACCTATGTGGAGCCGCTGCGAGATATTTTTGCATCTCTGTTTTTTGCGGCGATCGGGATGTTGATTGATCCCGTGTTTTTATGGAACAACCTGGAACTCATTCTCGGCTTGGTGGCGCTAGTTTTTGTCGGCAAGTTTTTGATGATCGCGCCGATCGTGCGGCTCTTTGGCTATCCGCTCAAAACTGCGCTGATTGCCGGATTAGGGCTAGCGCAAATTGGCGAATTTTCCTTTGTGCTGGCAAGCGAAGGGCAAACCTTGGGATTGATTACGCGGGAGGTTTACCTGCTGATCTTAGGAACCACTGCCGTCACACTGGTGCTGACTCCATTTGTGCTGCGCTTAGTGCCGCAGTTGTTCGTCTGGGCAGAAGCCGTCCCCTGGTTGAAGGCGTGGTTAGACGGCAGCGACTTGCCCCTAGAAGTGTCTGAAAATATTCCCATGCAGCCCCATGTGGTGGTCTGCGGCTACGGACGAATTGGTCGCAACATTGTGCGGTTGCTGCGGGATCACAGCTATCCGGTGGTGGTGATTGATCAGTCAGAACGGTGCGTGCAGGAGCTACGCGAGTTAAACATCCCCTACATCTACGGCAATGCTGCTAGTTTGCATGTGCTTGAAAAGGCTGGAGTGACGACGGCGACAGGCATGGCGATCGCCCTTCCTGATCCGATGAGTACTCGCCTTTGCCTCAAACGCGCCTTAGAACTCACTCCCGATCTGGATGTGGTGGTGCGCGCCAATCAAACCAAGGATATTGAATTGCTTTATCAGCTTGGGGCAAAGGAAGTGGTGCAGCCTGAATTTGAAACCAGTCTAGAGCTTTCTGCCCACTTGCTAACCGAGTTGGGTTTGCCGCTGCCCGTAATCCAGCGAGAAATGCAACTGATTCGGACGGCGCATTACCAAGGGTTGCGAACTGATCGCCCTGCCTATCAAGTGTCACGAGAGTTGATAGAAGCGACTCAAGACATGGGCAACCAGTGGTATCCTTTACCAACCGATTCGCCCTTGATTGGCATGACCCTTGAGGAAACAAACCTGCGGCGCTTAATCGGAATCAGCCTGATGGCAATTCAGCGCGAAAGTGGCGAAGAAGTCGATTATCCCGATGCGAAAACAATGCTGCAATCGGGCGATCGCCTGCTGGTGGTGGGCGAACCAGAAGAAATGGCTGCTTTCAATGAATTGGCACACGGGAAGGTGATGGTGCCAACCGAAAATGCTGCCTGTCAATGGCTGCTACTGCCTGATATCAGCCCTGTGGTCGGCAAAACTCTTGCAGACGTTCACATTCGCCGCCAGTTTGGTGTGTTGGTGCAGGCAATTCGCCGGGAAGGAAGATTCATCGGTTTTCCCGACGGCAACAGCGATTTGCAAGCGGGCGATCGCCTGTTGCTATGCGGCAGCTTATATTCACTCAACCAAGCAAGCCGCTGGATCGTTCCGCCCCAATCTGCTCAAGTTGTGCCCTTTCCATTGCCCATGGTCAGCGTTAATGATGCGATCGCTACCGTCCAAGATGAACTCGGCAGGTGATGATCTAGACCTGTGGATACCTCTAAATCAGCCAGCCAAATTCATAGCGATTGATGAACAGTTCAATGACTATATCGTGTAACCAGATGGACTTAGAAAAGCAAATCGTCTTGCGAGCGAGTCGCTTAATTCTGGTGCGTCAGGTGAGATGCTGCGCTCAATGGTTTAAGTGTTCAACGGTATGAACAGTATGAAACGCAGGAGCAAGATGGTCATCCGTGTAGAACTGCATAATCCCAAACGGCTCTAACAATGACTTGAGTTCGAGGAAAGCTGTGTCTTGATGGTTCGATAAGACATATGTCAATACTTCGCCCGTGGCATGATCAATTGCGTGCCATAACCAACGTTGCTGTTGCTTAGAGTGAATAAAACGACCCATCTCATCCGCTTTCGCCTCTACATCCTGCCATTGGCAAAGTTTGACACTGGTTTGAGTGGGTTCAAGCTGGGCTAGACGAGCTTCATTGACTGCTTTGAGATGGCGTTCTTTTTTTTAACTCCTCAATCACTGTAGTCGGACTCATCTTCAACAGCCGTGCAGTATCTCGGATGCTACTCCTGTTGACTGCCATATCAACAATCTGCTGTTTGACCTCGGGCAAATAGCCTGGGTAAGCATAGTCTCGAATGAAGGTGCTGCGAGCGCATTCCGAATTGCGACACTTGTAGCGTTATTGCGATACTTGTAGCGTTGTTTGCTCTCCTCAGAGCGACCGTGCTTAACCACGTTATTGCTTCCACAATTAGGACAAAGAACAGGTTCCAAAACCATACTGTAAGTTCAGGGGTAAATATCTGCCTGTATTCTCGCATTTCCACAGGTCTAGAACATTACCGATTCCGTATTAAACGCGATCGCTTAGGTGTGGCTCGACTTTATTGAGTAGTAATTTCAGAATTCTTGACGATCCGCCCTATAGCCCTGTATCACTTGCAAAACTCATGAGAATGAGATCGCCCCGTCACTCACATCGCGATGTGAGTGAAGTAAAGGAATATAAAAGCTTTAGCAAAATTTATAGTTTAAACCTAGTCGAATCAGACGATTTCAGTTAGATTGACGCAAAGACTATAATTAGTTTTTAAGCTTCACCTGATCTGCTAGCTGGACTTAATCGGATAAGACAATTGAAGAACTGTCATCTTTTGGATCAACTGCCAGCCCTTGACTTCGCTATTGTTGTACTGGGATTCAGTCGGTGCATAAGTTCCGGCAGATTTTCCGGTTAAAGTCAGTTTGCACCTGTAGAAGGTTTCATGTGTTTTAAGGCTGCTGGCTTTTCATAAACGCATGTAACCCGCCCGTACCCTAGACAATAAATCCATTAGCTCTCTGAGTTATCTCTAATGAACCGAACCTTGAAGCACGTTTCACTCTCAAAGTTGGCGCTTTGCGGAGGAGCAGTTGTGGCTACTGCCGCAGTATCCTTGTTTGGTCCTGGTCGTGTACGAGCAGCTTTACAGGACAGTCCTAAAGCCGTTCTGGACGAAGCATGGCAAATCGTCAATCGTGAATATGTAGACGATACGTTCAACCGAGTGGATTGGCAACAAGCTCGACAGCGCCTCTTGGATAAAAGCTATAGCTCTCGTGAGCAAGCCTATACAGCGCTTCGCAAGGAGTTAGAAAAACTGGATGATCCCTATACTCGCTTTATGAATCCAAAGCAGTATGAGGCACTCACGAACCAAACATCTGGAGAGCTTTCGGGGATTGGGATTCGCTTAGAGGTGGGTGAGAAAACAAAAGCATTGACCGTTGTAGAACCGATTGAAAATTCGCCTGCCCTCAAAGCGGGTATTCAGTCGGGCGATCGCATCGTGTCGATCAACGGCAAACAAACCCAGGGCATGACGGTAGAAAATGCTTCCAACCTAATTCGGGGTGATGTTGGTACAAAAGTTAGCCTAGAAATTCGCCGAGATCAAGGGCAGCCGTTTGTAGTGTCTATTACTCGCGCCCGGATTGAGTTGGCAACGGTACGATATTCTCTGAAACAAGAGGGTAAAAGTAAAATTGGGTATATTCGTTTGAACGAATTTAGTTCCCATGCTGCTGAGCAAATGGCGCGGGCGATTAAGAACTTACAGGGGCAAAAAGCAGATGGATTTGTGCTAGATCTGCGCGGTAATCCAGGCGGGCTATTGCAGTCAAGTATTGAAATTAGCCGGATGTGGATGGGAGACGGAGCGATTGTTCGCACGGTTGATCGCCGGGGCAAAAATGAAGAAGTTTCTGCCAATCAAACCGCGTTAACTAGTTTGCCCTTGGTGGTGTTAGTAGACGGTAATTCTGCAAGCTCTAGCGAAATTTTGACCGGGGCGTTGAAAGATAACGGTCGGGCAACCGTAGTGGGTAGCCAGACTTTTGGTAAGGCGTTGGTACAATCGGTGCATAACTTAGCGGATGGGTCAGGGTTAGCGGTAACGATTGCCCATTACTACACTCCCAAAGGTACCGACATTAGCCATAAAGGAATTGCCCCCGATGTCAAGATTGACTTGACAGAAGCCGATAAACAAACGCTTTCATCCAATCCAAAGCTGTTAGCAACCTTGCAAGACCCTCAATATTCAGGTGCTGTTTCGGTGCTAGAGAAGATTCTCTTGGCGCAACCCAATCGACCTACGACGGGTAAGCAAGCGAGTGTCCAGCAACCACGATAGTTGCACTCATCAAGTGATTTAACCTCAATACCTAAAAAGCCAAGCCTGTATATAGTGGGCTTGGCTTTTCTAAGTTGGCTGAAGCGATTCAGTATTTAGAGCGTTCCCGTTTTCAGTTGACTGATTAGATGTCGGATTTCGGGCAGAATCAGCTTTTGCATGGCTAACACAACAGCGTTGCTTGAACCTGGTAAAGAGAAAACTAATGTATCGTGAAAAACACCTGCGATCGCCCGTGATGCGATCGCCCGTGACCCAATCTCTGCATAGCTGAGCCAGCGGAATATCTCTCCAAATCCAGGCAGGCTTTTTTCTAGCAAACGCTCAACCACATCATAGGTAGTGTCTCGTGGGGCGATCCCCGTGCCTCCACTTAAAATGATCACATCTACATCAGATCGGTTTTCTAATCGGTGTAGTTGCGACTCAATTTGATCAGGCTCGTCTGGCAGAATCAAGTAAGCCGTCACCTGATGAGCGGACTCAACTAATAACTGCTGGATCAACTGACCACTGCGATCGGTTTCGGGGGTGCGTGTATCGCTTACAGTAATGACTGCGCAGTTGAGCGGAACCAGAGCACTATCAGGATGAGGAGTAAAACCCATAAAATCGCACAGCCAAGATCGCACAGATAGGGGAGGGGTGAGGCAATAGCAAAAGCGTTCATAGCTGATGCGATCGCCTCTGCTAGTTATTCAGATTCAGGTTTAGATTCAGATTGTGTCAAGCCCAATCCATTTTTCTCAGCAAATCGATCCATAAATCGCAGAAAGCGCTCCCATTCTTGCTCCGATTTGATCACATAAAGCGCTTCAATTGCGGCGGGTTGACCATTAATAAACTTCGCTTTGACTTCTCTGGTTGTGAGTTCGCCTTCTTCATCAATCAGATACATTCCTGTCACTGCTTCCGTATTTTGAGGGCTAAGAGCCTTAGGATTCTCAAAATAAAACGTTGCAGTCCCGTTGCTGCCATCGCGAGAGCGTGTCAAACGAACGTCAGGGATCACATCTTCGTCCATACCCTTAGCGAATTGAATTCGAGCCATAATCTTTAATCTTTTGAGTAATTTATTACTGAACGAAAAGCATATTTACATCATCTCACATGGACTTGACCGTCTTAGAAAACCAAGGCTTTAACGGGGATCATTTTGCCAATCTTGCTCTTTAAAGGCACCAGATGCAAAAAGTATCGGCTAAACTAATGGCGAGGTAAAACCACGAGTTTCAGGGCTTTTAAAGGTTGTGAAATACTTTTTTTTATCAGATGGTTGGACAATCGGTCGAGTTTGGGAACTAAGCGGGTTATGGAGCGAAAGCGCGTGGCGACGAAAACCCTACATTGAGCAATTGGAGCTTTTTATTTGGGAGAATGACGAGAAACTGTGTCTTTATCGGGTTGAAGAAGCAGTGTTGATGTTAGAGGTGAAGCCGGGTGAACGAATTCAACTGGAATCCGCAGGTAAAAATATTGGACAGGTGGTTCTTAAGCGCCTGATTACCGCAGATCAGGCGATCGAGCGACTTTGCGTGCAGGAAGAACCAGCGCTACAGATTCGCGGTTAAACTATCAAAGAATTTTCTCAAACCCATGCGGAGCGGCGATTAATGGAACATTTTCTCTGGCGATCGCACCTTGAAAACTTATCGACTTGTGGCAGCCGTAGACGGGAGTGAAACGCTGCGGCGCAGCAAAATCACGCGACGACTATCGACGAGAGTTGCCCAAAAACCGCGATCGCTCAACTGTTGCAGCGCTGTATTTGCAGCGTTTGAGTCAGCCGTGTAAACCGCTAATAGGTAGGGGCGTTGTCCATAGGAAACTAGTCCTACCTCTTTTCCAAGAGTTTGCCGAACTTTAATCGCCATTTCAGGTTGGTTTTGATAGTCAACTAGCACTGCATAGCCCGCACCTAGTGGCTTAGGGCTGTAGCTGGCTAAATCATTCGGCTTGGGTGTTGTAGCAGGGGGCGTAGCGGGCTTGTTAGGAGCGATCGCGGCTGGTGCCGCTGGTGCCGCAGATGAGCTTTGAGGACTTTCCGCAGGACGAGCCACAAACGCCGCTAAACCAGTCGTCTCCGTCATATATTTCGCCCAAGCATTGGCTCTATCAACAGTTCTAAACCCACCCACGCGAGTTACCGTGTCATCCAAGTAGTTGCAAGTATTGACAGAAGTATTGGGGGGCAAAAGCTGTTGTACTTGCGTTTGGCTATCGGGGGTACGAGTCACCACCAACAATAGATATTCACTCGGTGCAGGCGGTTGGCAGGTTGCATAACTAGCCGTCTGAGGGGCAGGAATTTCGGCAGGAGGCAACGCTTGAGCGTCAGCTTTTGTGCCGACTGTTAGCAGGATAGAGCCGGTCAATAGTGCAAAACTGCATCGATGGTGAAGCGTCGAAATCATGGGGTGCATAACCATTGAACGATGAGAGGTTAAAACGGAACGATACTCTCGTTACTAAAAACCTGCTGCGGATATAGAAAATCAGCGGATTGCCCTAGGATGCAGGGGTGAGAGAGGCGATCGCGTGGGGGATCGTTTCTGAAGGAGCTTGAAACTCTCCAGTAATGACAAATTCTAGTCGCAGTTTTAGCCAGTTAATAAATTGAGGATTCGTTGAAATGACTGCCGTGGAAGGCTGAGGACACTGACTTTTGAGAGCCGCCATCTCTGGAGCTTCCAAAAAGGCAGGTTGATGAACTAGCCAAAAATCTATTTCTTTTTCTTGCTCTTGATAATATCGATGACGTTCTTTTAACACTTCATCAAGGGCTTCTCCCTCAAGAAAGTTTTGACTCGCCAGTATGAAGTAATAAGTTTGCATAGTGAACCGTTTTGACCTAATAAGTTTTGAGTTTTGAACTGTAGGATTTGATCTTACCTAGGAGCCTGATGAATTTGATCGCTGAATGCCAAACCTACAGTAAAAAATCCATAATTTTTATGAATTGCCCTGAATCACATGCTTCATGTCACGCACGGCGCGCTCCATGCCAACCAGCGCTGCTCGACTGATGATCGTGTGCCCAATATTCAATTCTTCCATCCCAGGCAGGCAGGCAATCGGGTAGGCATTCCAATAGGTCAATCCGTGCCCAGCGTTGACTCTCAGCCCCGCAGCGATCGCCCGTTTGCAACCATCTTCTAGTATTTTGAGTTCTTTTTGCTGCGCGGCTTCTCCTTTCGCGTCGGCATAGCGCCCGGTATGCAGTTCAATAAATTTGGCTCCCGTTACGTTAGAAGCCTCAATTTGAGCGATATCTGCGTCAATGAATAAGCTAACCGGAATTCCGGCTGCTTGTAGTTCATTCACCACTTGAGCCATGCGTTCGGCTTGTCCGGCGATATCTAACCCGCCTTCGGTGGTCACCTCTTCCCGGCGTTCGGGAACCAAGGTCACATAATCGGGTTTGACTTCAAGGGCGATCGCTGCCATTTCATCGGTTGCTGCCATTTCTAGGTTCAAATGGGTTCGCACGGTTTGACGCAATAATTGCACATCCCGATCCTGAATGTGCCGCCGATCCTCCCGTAAATGTACCGTGATGCCATCTGCTCCGCCCAGTTCTGCCAATATCGCGGCGGCGATCGGGTCTGGTTCTACGGTTCGTCGCGCTTGCCGAATGGTGGCGATGTGGTCAATATTGACACCGAGAGTAACCACTCCAAAATTCCTTTGCTGTAAGCCTATGACCTCGATTGTACCGAATCATCACAAACTCTCATCAACGATTTTCTAGATCCAACCGCAGACAAGGTATTCCAGTTGTAGAATCTATAAACAAATGCTGGATTTTGTCTTGCAATACTCTTTGAACGGATTGGCACAGTGACAAAGGCTTCATCTCATGCAGCAAAGGATGTGTTTCGCTGGCAGTTTCTAGTCAGCGCGATTCAAGATTTACCGTTGGAAAAACTTAAGACTCAAACGTTTAAACGGTATTCCTCGCGCCATGGATTTGGTTCGGGAGGTTGGCTAGTGGTGACTACTGGCGCGATCGCCCTGCTGTATTGGAACAGTCGGCTAGTGTTTGCCACTGGAACTGGAGTGGTAGTGATGCTGCTGGTGTATCTGATGCATGATTGGAAGCCATCCATCAATGTTGTGGCAGTTCGTAAACTACTGCAAGGTTGGAACCAACCCTTTGTAGTCGCGGTGGGTGCTGGCGCGATTGCCACCTTTAGTACTTATCTCGCGGCGGCAATTTGGGCGGAGTCTGATAGCGCTTGGATCGCATCCGGGGCTATTTTACAGGGAATGGGGACGCTCACTGGGTTAGGGCTGCTGGTGTGGCAACTCTGCAACTGTCAAGAGCCTCATATTCCCTTACAAATTAATCAACTGCTGTTTGATTTGGCGCATGAAGATCCGTTGAAACGCTTATTGGCAGTCCGGCAACTAACTGATTCGATTTCTGTATTGGATGATGAGCATCGTTTGGAGCGGCGATCGCCCTCGATAAATCGTCACCAAACGCTCACTAAAACCCCTTCTCGCCGCCAAATTGCCGACTACTTTCGGGTGATGCTACAGCGTGAGAACGATCCGATTATTCGAGCAGCCGTTTTAGATGGGTTGCAAACGTTAGAAATTGTTCATCAATTAAAGCAAGCCACTGAGCCACTGGTTCGAGTGAGTCACTTGCGAGGAAGTCAACCGCGATCGCGCGTCAAGGAGCGCCGTTTAGCATCTGATCACTCAAGACGATAGTCTAATCAGCACCCTCTCCTAAGGTGAGATTGATTGAACACCAAGAAGCCAGGAAAAAATTCTTGGCTTCTTGGTTTATCGGCATTTATCGACTTAGAGATAGTTACAAAACGCCTACATTAGACAGTCCTAAGATCGCGCCTGCTCCCAAAATATGCCCCAGAGAAGCTGATCCGATTAAGGCAGCTAAACTCATGCCACCAAAGGTAGTTGGTGCAGGACCAACGTTTTTTCGACTGATGGTCGCTCGACCGATCGCGATCGCGAGGATATTGCAGACAATCATCACCACTGCCACGTTAGGACTCCAATTAACTGCTCTTTCAGCCACAGCAAACAACGGCATATTTAACATTAGGTCATCTCCAAAAAAATCTAAGTTGGCGATATTGTCTAATTGCCCCTTCCACTTTGATAGGAATTGCAGCAATAGTTTACATTCTGGGGCAATAGATTGGAGGAGTGAGTCCTTCTAAGGAGCGAACCGAATAGCGCAAGCAATCGTTTGATTTAGGGCAAAGTAACCATCCCAACGAAGGGTCAAAGCCCTCTGTTCAATCTAGCCAAGTATGGATATATTTAGACGCGATCGCTATAAAGCTACTGCCATAAAAACCATTGCTCACCCGTATTGGTGACCTGTGTCAAAAGTTGAGCGTAATGGCGGATAAGAAAGATGGTGAATCAAAGCCAGAATGTATATGCCAAACGATGCGTATCAGAGTGTGAAAGCGACATTGACCAATTTTAAGTCTTCGATCTTGTCAAGAAATCCCATGGGTCTATCTACTGTCTCATCCTCAACTTCTTGTCTTTTGTCCAAGCGCTATACTCAACAATCATCGCTTAAACCAAACACCTTCCTCACAACCAAAACGCTTCATCGTTTGTGGTGCAGCCGGGGTGCCGTTTTGACCAAGCAGGGTTATTACGAAGCAGCTCTTGCCAGTTTTGAAGCCGCCCTCCGCATTCAACCCAATCGGTCTAAAACCTGGGTGTTTCACGGAGTCGTATTAGTTCACTTGCATCACTACCAAGCGGCTCTTGCCAGTTTTAATCGAGCTATCGATTTGTCTGATACGAATCGTGAGGCGTGGCTGTTTCGGGGGGCAGTCTTAAAAGAGTTAAAGCAATATCAAGAGGCGCTGTTTAGCTACAGCCAAGCACTAACCCTACAAAAGCAAAACTCTGAGATTTGTCGAGACTATCCTATCTGGAACTCATCCAAAATCGATTGGACATTGGTAGAGTAGCGGAACGTGTCGCTTAATCTGCCCCCATGACTGACCCACGAATTTTAATTTGGTTTCGTAGCGATTTGCGATCGCACGACCACGAACCGCTGCATCGCGCCATTCAAGCAAACCCTGAATCCCTCCTGCCGCTTTATTGTTTCGAGCCGCGACAGTTTGGACAGACCTCCTTTGGCTTTCCTAAAACGGGTGCATTTCGGGCGCAGTTTTTGCTAGAAAGTGTGGCAGATTTGCGGCGATCGCTTCAAGCTTTGGGCAGTGACTTGATCATTCGCCAGGGCGCTCCAGAAACGGTGATTCCCGATTTGGCAAAACAGTTAGGCATTACAGCGGTTTACTACCATCAAGAGGTCACCTCAGAAGAAATCGCAGTTGAAGAGGCGATGACGCAGGCATTAGAGGCGATCGGGGTCAAGTGTCAGCGCTTTTGGGGGCACACGTTGTATCATCCCGATGATTTGCCGTTTGAAGTCAGCCCACTGCCAGAAGTGTTCACTAGCTTTCGCAAACAGGTTGAAAAAGAAAGCACGATCAATCCGACCTTTCCTACCCCGACAAAACTGCCGCCGTTACCCACGGTAGAACCGGGCGAGTTGCCCTCATTATCGACCTTTGGGCTAAACGCGCCTACGTTTGACGATCGCGCCGTGCTGAAATTTGAGGGTGGCGAAACCGCAGGTAAAGCTCGGCTGAATCACTATTTTTGGCAACAAGATTGCCTCAAGACTTATAAAGAAACTCGAAACGGGATGGTGGGTGCCGACTATTCCTCAAAATTCTCTGCGTGGCTGGCGTTGGGCTGTCTTTCGCCCCGCTATATTTTTGAGCAGGTTCAGGACTATGAAACGAAGCGTGTGCAGAACGATTCGACCTACTGGCTGATTTTTGAACTACTGTGGCGAGATTATTTCCGGTTTATCTGCGCCAAACACGGCGATCGCATTTTCCGATTGTCTGGGCTGCAAGGAATGTCTATTCCCTGGAAAGAAGATTGGCAACGATTTGACCTATGGCGCGACGGGCAAACGGGCTTTCCTCTAATAGATGCCAACATGCACGAAATTGCCGCCACTGGCTTCATGTCCAACCGTGGGCGACAAAATGTTGCGAGTTTTCTCACCAAAAATTTAGGCATTAACTGGCAGATGGGCGCAGAGTGGTTTGAGTCGCTGCTGGTCGATTACGACGTGTGCAGCAATTGGGGAAATTGGAACTATACGGCGGGTGTGGGGAATGATGCCCGTGGTTTCCGCTTTTTCAACATTCTCAAGCAATCTAAAGACTATGATCCCAATGGCAACTATGTAAAACACTGGTTGCCCGAATTGGCACAGGTTCCCGCAGGCAAAGTGCATGAACCGTGGCAGTTGCTTCCCGTGGAACAACAGCGCTTTAATGTGAAACTGGGCGTAGACTATCCCAACCCAGTGGTGGATTTGTTTCAATCGGCGGCGGCAAATGAAGCGATTTATAATGCGGCGATGCAAAAAGCTGGGGTAGGTGGCAAAAGGGACTCTGGAAACGGCGCGGCTTGGGAACGGGGCAAGAAGGGAAATAGACCGGGAACCCACGGAGTAAAAGAGAAGCCAATCAAACGGAAAGGGTGAATTGGGCGATCGCTTTCAGCCGCTACAATGGCGATCAATAGGGTGCTACTGATTTGTTTTAGGTCTGTGCTGCGAAGCTGTAAACTGCTCTGTTTTGCAAAGCTTCAAGTTGCCAAGAAGCCAACTATCCCAATACTTGGTTTGGTTTAATCCGGGCTTTTGAGTGGGTTCAGTGTAGAGTCAACCATACGGTGATGCCAGCCCCACAATGACACAGATTTTCTATTTGCCCGACCAGCAGCTAATCGAAACAGAAGACGCTAACACGTTGCTCACAGCGGCTTTGGAAGCGGGAATTCCCCATACTCATGTCTGTGGCGGCAATGCTCGGTGTTCTACTTGTCGCGTGTTGATTTTGGACGGGCAGGAATTTTGTGCGCCGCGTACCCCAGAAGAACAGATTTTAGCGGATCAGTTGGGCTTTGAACCCTGTGTGCGCTTGGCATGTCAAACGATGATTGCTCGTGAAGGCAAAATCACTCTGCGGCGGTTGTCTTTGGATGCAGAAGACGTAACGGTATTTTTTGATCAGGTATCCAAAAAAGTTGCGCCTTCCATGTTGGGGCAAGAAAAGCATGTGGCTATTCTATTTGCAGATATTCGAGGATTTACGTCCTTTTCCGAAGCGGTGCTGCCCTACGATGTGATTTATGTTCTGAACCGTTACTTTCAGCGGATGGCAGAGGTGATCAATCGATATGGTGGCACGATCAACGTTTACATGGGCGATGGGTTTATGGCGCTGTTTGGCGTAGATCATCCCGATCGCGCTGCTGAACGAGCCATTCGGGCAGGGGTGGGAATGCTGGCAGCGTTGGAAGAGTTAAACCCGTCGCTAGAAGGCTTATATCAACAGCGATTGCGCATTGGGATTGGAGTTCACTATGGCTGGGCAGTGATTGGCACCATTGGCGATCCGAAGAATCCTAAAATGACGGCGATCGGGGATGCGGTCAATTTGGCAAGTCGGATCGAAGCGGCTAACAAGCCTTTGGGAACCACCTTTCTGATTTCCAAAGAAGCCTATACCGAAGCGAAAGATCAGGTTTTAGTGGGGCGATCGTTTCAGGTAGAACTTCCGGGCAAAAGCGGAGAATATAGCCTTTACGAAGTAGGAGACGTTATTCCTACTACAATCAGCGATGAGTTTGGCGTGATGGCTGCTGCCAAACCAAAACGTCCTTGGTTCAGCCCGCTTAAACGCTTGATGATGGCTTTGGGATGTTGGGTGAAGCGGTTTATTAGGGGATGAGTTTTGGGTTCCGCTCCTTCACTTCTTCACTCCTTTCTGATTTTCTTTGGGGCAGGACTATTATAAATGTAGTCCCTTGTCCCAGCGTGCTATTAACGCTGATGCTGCCGCCTTGGAGTTCTACACATTGCTTGGCGATCGCCAACCCTAGTCCTGTTCCAGGAATTTGCCCCACATTACCCGCTCGATAGAAGGGTTCAAATAAGTGAGGCAGTGTTTGGGGAGGAATGCCAATGCCGTGATCAGAGATACACAAGCTAAAGCGATCGGGTTCGCCGAGCAACTGTAGGGCTATAGTTCCGCCTTCAGGAGAGTACTTAATGGCATTATTCAGTAAGTTGTTTAACAGATGCCATAGAAGCTTTTCATCTAAAAACGCATGATATTGCTCAACGTTGGTAGAAAAAGTCAGGGTGTGATGGTCGTCGCAGTTCACCTGTAGCACTTCTATTAGCTCTTCGCAAAAGCCGACTACATCTACCTCTAAGGGAGACCATTCCAAAGGATTTGTGTTTGAATGCTCTAGGGTAAGCACATCTTCTAAAAGCTTATTTAGGCTATTTGCTGCGGTTTGAATCCGCTGAATGTAGCGCATTTTTTTCTCATCGGGCAATTGCTCACTGTGGCTTTGTAACACTTCAGCGGAAAATTTGATGGCGGTCAATGGATTGCGAAGTTCATGGGCAAGCAGACAAAGATACTCAGATTTTTCATGCGCTAGTTCTTCGGCGGCATTTTTTCCAGCTTGAACGGTTTGCAAGGTGCGATACACTTCTAGCTCTGCCTGATGGCGAGCGATCGCAATTTCAATCGTCGTGGCAAGCGATCGCTCACTAAATGGCTTCATCACATAGCCAAAGGGTTGAGATTGCTTCACTCGCTCTAGGGTGGCGCGATCGGCGTTGGCAGTCAGATAAACCACCGGTAGCTGAAAATCTGTTTGGATAATGTGAGACGCTTCAATGCCATCCATTGCGCCTTCCAGCCGAATATCCATTAGCACCAGATGAGGCTGAGTAGTGACTACTTTGGCGATCGCTTCTTCGCCAGAAATTGCCAAACCAGCCACTTCATATCCTAATATTTCGAGAGTTTCTCTCAGATCATCCGCAACGAGTTGTTCGTCTTCCACAACCAAAATTCTGGTACGCGCCATGCCGAATTCCCCAGTAGTGCAATGATCCTGTTAATTGACATTGAGTTTAGTGTTAAAAATTAGTGTTAAGGAATTTTCGTTGTTAAAAAATATACTAGCAGCAGAAAGAACGTTCTGAAGAGCGATCGCCACAAATCTAAGAATACGCGATGTGCGACTTTCACGATTGCCCTCACCCTAAATTCTCTTCCCGTGACGGAAAAGGAACTTAGAGAAATCCTTGCTTCCCTTCTCCTGCCCTGGGAGTAGACCGTAGGGGCATGTGCTGGCGAAGCTGCTCGCTCAGAGCTAGCAGGGGCTGGGGGATGCAGCCTGCTGACTCCAAGGTGGGCTGACTTTAGTTTCACCTCAGGTAAGAACGCAACTATAGAACTTTTCAGACTGAGACGATAGCCTTGTTAATAAATGTAAATGCTGGTGATTGTACTGGATCTGTCATCAAAAAGGAACTCAACAAAAAACGGGGCTGACTTAGTTTTAAAGTATCTAAGTCAGCCCCATAACTAACAATCTACGGTCAAATTTCAGTAGCTAAATTTCAGCAACAGCACGCTCAATCAAGCGTCTTACTAAAGTTT
Organism: Leptolyngbya sp. CALU 1928; assembly: GCF_056784215.1. NCBI lineage: Bacteria > Bacillati > Cyanobacteriota > Cyanophyceae > Leptolyngbyales > Leptolyngbyaceae > Leptolyngbya > Leptolyngbya sp. CALU 1928. The sequence continues at coordinate 1,566,485 of NZ_JBXBCE010000001.1, forward strand.
GAATCCCTGTATGACGGTAGTACTTCACATTCATATCCAGCAACGCACCGACATAATCCGCTTTGTCATCAGTAAAGTCGATAAAGCCCTTGAGATTATGCATTAATCCGCTTTGAGTTGCCCCGGTGGAAGAGACGAAGTTTTTCATCCAGCCTGTTGTCGAATCAAAGCTTTTGGTAATGAAGCCCAGCTTATCGTTGGAGTTATCGCCAGGAATCAGATCTTTGACGCTCTTATAAGTTTGATTTCCTTCCAAGTCTGAAGCATTACTGCCTTGAACATTGCCCAGCGCTTTTTCAGCAAACTCAGGACCTAACGGAATCAGCCCATCAAAGCAAACCAATGCCGCCATTCTCATCAACGATTCACCGCTGTAATCGCCTAATGCTCCCAGAAAATCGCCAATGCTGTCGCCAGGGATGCCGTTAATTTGGCAAAAGGCAACTAGCTCGGTCACCAGTTTGACAGAGAGATCAATGCTTTGAGCTTTTTCGGGTTTGGGGCTAACGTGTTTGAGAAAGCCTAAAAACGTATCTTGCCCAATCCGATTTGCCAGGGCAGCCGCTCCGAGCAAGCCAGAACCGCTTTGCACGGTGTCATAGAGCCAGTAGGCGCGTTGATAGCCTTGGGATTTATCGTTATAAAGCGTTACTGCACGCTCACCAATTTGCTGAATGAGGGCTTCATCGGTTTCGCCCGTGACGGCGCGAATGGTGTTATCAAACCCAGTCAAATTTTGCCATTGCCCGGGAATGAGCGTATCTAGAGACTTCATCGCCATGACGGTGATGCCGCCAGTGGGGAGTTCGTCAACGAGTTCAAAAATCGATTTGCTCATAGGTAGGACTCCTTATTTCTTTTGAGATAGACCGTTTAGATTGAATTTTTGAATCCAATTGACGCGGTCTTGTTTGGTAAAGGATGGATCACGAGATTGGGCTTTAACTTGAAAGCGATCGCCCACCAGAACGCCCGTTCCGTTTTGCCCTTGGTCAACGGCAGGAAAACCCGCAATTTTGGTGGTACTTTGCTGGTATTTACTAGCAGACGCTGGCGTACTAATGGTGTCGCTAATAGACAACATCGCTACGTTTTTGCCGCCTTTATTGACCTTATGTTCTGCAAAACCTTTCTTTTCCTGAGCGGGAACGACCGAAAAGCCATTGGCGGATTTAGGAAAATATCGGTTAAGTTGACTGCCGTTGATCGCTTCTTTGGAAACCGCTGATTGACCTTGGGTTTCTGTTTGAACTTGGTCATAGCGGGAGGGTGGCTTTTCACCTCCACACGCCGCTACAACCAGTGACAGGCTGAATAAGGCAGGAACGAGAAATGTGCGGGGAGTAGCAATCATGGGAATCTTATAACGATGAAAAATGGGAAATTAACCGGCGGGTTGAGGCACCAAGGAGGGATTGGGCGCTCTTTGAGGCAGAGGCGGTAGTTTGGTTACTTGATTGACAGGTTTTTGAGTTGCGACTGGCGCGATAGCGGGTTTCATTTTTGCCAATGCTTTCAGATCAAACTTTTGGAGCCACTGAACGCGATCTGCTTTCGTAAACGAGGGATCGCGGGAAAGGATTTTTACCTGATAGCGATCGTTCACCAAAATTCCGGTTGAGTTTGCGCCTTGATCTACTGCTGGATAGCCCGCCACTTTCTCGGTTGCAGCTTGATACTTTGCGGCGGCAGAAGGAACGCTGGTCGTATCACTAATCGACAGCATTGCTACATTTTTGCCGTCTTTATTCACTTTATATTCAGCGAATCCTTTCTTTTCTTGGGCAGCGACTACTTCATAGCCCCGAATACCATCAGGAAAAATCTTGTTAAATTTCGCGCCTTGTTCAGCTTTTTTGGCAACGGCTGTAGGTGCGCCCCGTTGTGTTGTATCTTTTTGAACCTGAGAATAGCGAGATTCTTGAGTAGGAGAGCAGGCTGAAATAAACAGCACTAGGCTAATCAACAATGGGGCAAGAATTTTGCGCCAGCGAACAGAGTTCATAACGGTCTCCTTAAAAAATGGGACTACTGAAAATTTTGTCGTCATTTGGCTTCACCCGTAGCAAAATACTCAAAAATCTTAAGACAAACATTTAAGAAACACGGGTAGAGATCTACCGTAAAAAGTTTTGCGTATTGGGGTTACTAACCTCTAATTCAAACCTGATATCCATCATTGAAAATTTTTGCCCTGTTTGTCTTCATCCATAATGCATAAGTTAGCCAGTGCATACGTTCGTGGTGCTTGCATTTCTTAAAATTCCCATCAAAATCAACCTTGTTTCACAGGTAAGGGCTGCAAGGTTAGGATGCATTTTAAGATTTGGTTTTAAGCTAGACCTCGGAAAATTGTGTAAAGATTTGGGAAATATACTTTTTATTTGTAATTCATGTGCCGCTTACTCGGCTATTTTGGCGCTTCCGTGCCGCTCGATCGCTTGCTTTATAAACCTGAGCATTCCCTCATTGTGCAAAGTTATCAGCCCCGCGAGATGACGGCGGGGTTGATGAATGCCGATGGATTTGGAGTGGGCTGGTATCATCCGCAGCGTAGCGTTGAGCCGTTTTTCTACAAAAATACGCTGCCCATTTGGAATGATATTAATCTGCCCAGCCTGAGTCGCTATGTGGAATCGGGCTGTGTGCTGGCAAATATTCGGAGTGCCACGGCAGGTCTATCCATTGATTTGATCAACTGTCAGCCCTTTCAATCACAGCAAATTTTAGGGATTCATAATGGCTTTATTGATAATTTTCGCCAAACGCTTTATCGCCCGATTCGAGAGCGGTTGAGCGATCAGGTTTATCAATCAATCCAAGGCACCACTGATTCTGAACATATCTTTGCGCTCATCGTGAATGAATTGGTTGAAGATCCGCAGGCTTCATTAACCGATGCTCTGACGCGATCGCTGGATCTACTGTCTAACCTTGGCGAAAAATACCGGGCTGATTTCTCTGCCAATCTGATCATTAGTGATGGCCAACAGATGGTTGCCGCTCGGTATGCTAGCCGTGATCCGCTGCCTAGTCTCTATTGGCTGAGTGATGATCTACTGTTTCCCGATGCCGTTCTGATTGCTTCTGAGCCACTTTTTGACGGTAACTGGATATCCTTTCGCGATCGCAGCATTCTCACCATTAACCATGATCTCACCCTCAAAATCCACAATCTCTAGCAGATCCTTCCTAGATTCCGGTTGCCCCTCTGCTCGTTTGCTACGCCAAAGCATGATTGAATGCCGCGAATCTACGCTGTCGTTGTTTAACGAGATGGATGATGACACTCTCTGCCATCAAGCTCATCCCGATTTTAGTCCTGTAGGCTGGCATTTGGGGCATATTGCCTATACTGAATCTCTTTGGTTGCTAGAACGCTCTGCTGGATATTCCCCTCAGTTTCCTGAATATCATCGCCTGTTTGCGGCGGATGTTTTGCCCAAAGTCGATCGCGTCAAACTTCCTACCCTGGCAGAAATCAAAGACTATTTAAGCACTATTCGAGAGCAGGTTTTTGACTATCTGGCGATCGCGCCAATTGAGCAGCAAGAACGGCTATGGCAATGGTTATTGCAACACGAAAGTCAGCATTGTGAAACGATCGCGATCGTCTTGGCAATCAAAGCACGACAAGAAACACTCCCATTCTTACCTCTCGCCCCTTGCCCCTCATCCCTCACCGCTGATCCAATGATTCAAATTCCTGCGGGTGAGTTTGAGATGGGCAATGGGGCGATCGCGGCACTGGATAATGAACGCCCTAGTCATCAGGTCGATCTGGAAACATTCTGGATTGATCCGTATCCGGTTACCTGCGAGCAATATCGTTTGTTTATGCAGGCAGACGGCTATCAAACTGCCGCCTACTGGTCGGTTGAGGGTTGGCAATGGCTGCAACAGAATCCCGTGACTCAACCGTTTTATTGGTCAGATGACGCGGCTTGCGATCTCCATCCTGTTTGCGGCGTGAGTTGGTATGAAGCGGAAGCCTACGCCAACTTTGTTGGTAAACGATTGCCCACTGAAGCCGAATGGGAGAAAGCGGCCGGGTGGAAAAGTGATGCCCGACTGCCATTAATTTTTCCGTGGGGCGACAACGATCCATCCCCACGGCTTTGCAACTATGGGCACCTTGTTGGACAGACTACGCCAGTGAATGCTTACCCGTCAGGAGTTAGTCCCTATGGCTGCTACGACATGATAGGAAATGTGTGGGAATGGACTAGCTCTTGGTTTCAGGGCTATCCAGGCTTTGCTAGCTATCCTTACAAGGGGTACTCCCAAACCTATTTTGATGATCAGCATCGAGTATTGCGGGGAGGCAGTTGGGCAACGCGATCGTGGGCGTTACGCAACCCCTTTCGCAACTGGTACTATCCCCATGTGCGCGAGATTTTTGCTGGGTTTCGCTGTGCCCAAGATCTGCATTAAGAACCCAGAACTCAGAACTCAAAATTATTGTCCTACTGCATGAAACGACTGGCTAATCGCATGGCATCCCCTAAATCAACGTTGCCGTCGTTGTTGGAATCCAAAAAATTATTGAGGAGTGGATTCGAGTTGCCGTCATTGTTTCTGCCAGAACCGAGCAAATTGAGCAGGACTGGAATTAGCGAAGCTAGTAATCCTTGAATGGTGCCAGCCGGTAATCCTGTGCGCTGAGAGATTTCTGCGGCAATCTGAGCTTGTTGTTCTGGGGAGAACAGAGCAGACACCGCCGCAGGATTGGAGCCAATGCCACCAAATTGATTGACGATCGCCGCAACTTGAGAATCTCCCCCTTCAGTTTGTTGTTGCTGCAACGCCGATCGCACATATCCGCCTACCATGGACACCATCGTTTCGCCAGTTCCAGCATCTATATTATTGTTTCCAGCGATTTGCTGCACTGTCCCTAAAATATCGCTCATCTGGTCAGGATTCGCCTGCTGATTAGGGTTGGCGATCGCGCCCATAATTTGGTCAAAAAGTCCCATCGTTTCACACTGATAAACTGCCATCATCATACGCAAAAGGCTCAGCCATTTTGCGCTGAGCCTTCTTTTTTTTATCTTTTGAAAACCGGAGCAGCGAGTTTGTCTCGCTGTTAGCCAACTTCTACGCCGCTCGTGTCAACCGACGTTGCACCACTCACGCTAGAGGCTACAGATGTTGCCTTCGTTAAAAAGTCTTGACTAGGCACTTTACCTTTCAATACCACTGTGCCACCTGTTTGAGCAACCCAAAGTGTCTCAACGTCATCAATTTGTCCATCGTCATCAAAGGCTTTAGCAACCCGCTTTGCCAACCCACTCTGATCGTATTCTCCATTTAAACCTACACGCTCAGCCGGAATAGCGCTACCCGTAGGCGCATTTGCAGGAGCTGCCTCAACAGCAGGAGCCGCCTCAGCCTTCTTTCCGCCAAAAATTCTGTCTAAGAAACCCATAGGTTCAACAATCTCCCGATAATTCAATTCACAATGCAGCTTAGCTTAAACAAGCTCTTTAGCACATTACCAAAAGATAGAGAAAAACGACGTTATACCAATGACAGCATCCGATATCTTAAGGAAAATTTCCAATAGAGAAAATAGTCGTCGCAGACCTAACTAAGCTCTTGAGCTAACGGTTTTTCAGGCATCGCTTTTTTGGGCTGCGATGCTTTGGACTGCGATGCTTTGGACTGCGATGCTTTGGACAGCAACTTTCCTGCCTGTTTTAAATCCACATTGCCGCCACTAATAATCACTCCAACTCGCGCATTGGGAAACTGAAGCACTCCCTCTAGTAAAGCAGCGGCGGCAAGCGCGCCAGTTGGCTCCACCACAATTTTTAAGCGCTCCCACAAAAAGAACATGCTGCGAAGAATGGCGGCTTCGGAAACCGTGACCATATCGGCAACATAATGCAGCACTAAGGGAAAAGTGTAAGTGCCCAAGGAAGGAGTTCGTGCGCCATCGGCGATCGTGTCAGGATTATGCACCGTTTGCAGGGTTTTACTGTAGAACGATCGCGTGGCATCATCGGCTCGTTTTGGCTCCACTCCCACTACTTGACATCGGGGCGATAGGGTGTGAGCCGCGATCGCGCAGCCAGAGAGCAGACCGCCGCCCCCACAGCACACCAGCAGCATATCCAATTCGCCTACTTCGTCGATTAGTTCTTTGGCAGCAGTGCCTTGCCCAGCAATCACAGACGGATAATCATAAGGCGGAATTAAGGTTAAGCCGCGCTCCTCTGCTAGGGTTTTTCCTAGTTCTTCCCGGTTCGTTGTTTCGCGATCGTAGAGTAAGACTTCTGCGCCATATTCGCGGGTGGCAGCTTGTTTCACGGCTGGAGCATCGGCAGGCATGATAATGGTGGCAGGAATATTGAGTAAGCGACCTGCCAACGCGATCGCCTGCGCGTGATTACCCGATGAATAGGCAATGACTCCCCGCTGCCGTTGATCTGACGACAATTGTGCCAACGTATTATAGGCACCTCGAAATTTGAAGGAACCTGTTCGCTGAAAGTTTTCACACTTAAAAAAGACCTGACTGCCCACTCGGCGATCGACGATCGTTGAAGTGAGAACAGGAGTCCGGTGAGCATATCCCTGAAGTCGAATGGCTGCTGCTTCAATATCTGAATAAGCCACTGCCAGTAAAGAGGATGCTGTTGGTTGAGATACTTCAGAATCAGGCATTATGACGCGCAATCAAAGAAATTGACTTCATGATATCGCGTTACCAATCCTGATTTGGCGATCGCACAAAGAGTGGCGAAGTGTGGAGAGAGTGATAGGGAAGCAGGCTAGAATTGATCAGCAAGCCTGATTGATTGCATCAGGCGCGATCGCTGTTTTCATTTGTGATTAGGAGTCTTTTCTGCTGTGGTTATGCAAGCCCCTGTTAACGCTTACGAAGCAAAAACTCAAGATATTGCCCGTCAGCTTATCTCCGCCACCCGCGAAAATCGCTCTGTGTTTGCCCAAATGCGCGACCAAATGCGGTGGGATGATAAATTGCTGGGCTGGACAATGAGCAATCCGGGCTTGCGAGTGCAATTGTTTCGGTTTATCGACTGCTTGCCATCGCTTCGGAGCAAAACCGAGATTGCGCGTCACCTGCAAGAATATTTGGGCGAAGCATCGGTTGAGCTTCCAGGTACGCTGAAAGGAATGCTCAATTTTGCCAATCCTGACTCTATGCCGGGACAAATTGCTGCGACGACGGTTTCCACAGCCGTTGAAACCCTGGCACAAAAATATATTGCGGGTGAAACCATTCAGCAAGTACTGAAAAGCATTGAAAGACTCCGAAAAGAGCGGACAGCTTTCACAGTGGATTTACTCGGTGAGGCAGTGATCACTGAGCCAGAAGCGAAATCCTATCTCGATCGCTACCTCGAATTGATGAACCAGCTAACGGATGCGGCGACACGCTGGTCGAAGGTGGATCAAATCGATCGCGCGGATGGGGCAGAGTTACCCAAAGTTCAGGTATCGATCAAGCTAACGGCGCTTTATTCCCAGTTCGATCCCTTGGATGAAAAAGGTAGCCAGGAAAAGGTGAGCGATCGCGCCCGGACTTTACTACGCCACGCAAAAGAATTGGGGGCTGCCGTTCACTTTGATATGGAGCAATATCAGTACAAATCCAGCACCTTAGCCACGCTGAAACAACTGCTGTTGGAGCCTGAATTTCGCGATCGCGCTGATATTGGCATTACGTTACAAGCCTATCTGCGCGACAGTTTGGGCGACCTGAAAGACCTGGTTGAGTGGGCAAAAGAACGAGGAACACCCGTGACGGTGCGCTTGGTCAAAGGTGCCTATTGGGATCAGGAAACGATCAAAGCGGTGCAAAAAGACTGGGCGCAGCCGGTTTTTAATGATAAAGAATCAACGGATGCCAACTTTGAGGCAATGACGCGGTTACTGCTGGAAAATCACGAGTATCTGTATGCCGCGATCGGCAGTCACAATGTTCGCTCTCAGGCACACGCGATCGCGATCGCCGAAACCTTGCAAATTCCGCCCCGTCGCGTCGAGTTTCAAATGCTCTACGGCATGGCAGATAAATTGGCAAAAGCGATCGCCGACAAAGGCTATCGCGTCCGGGTTTACTGTCCCTACGGCGAACTGATTCCTGGCATGTCCTATCTTATTCGTCGCCTGCTCGAAAACACCGCCAACAGTTCCTTCCTGCGCCAAAATCTGGAAGAACGCCCCGTCGAAGAATTGCTGAAAGCCCCTGTGAGAAAAGAAGAAACTGATACTACCCAACACCCGACATCCGACACCGTTCGGCTGAGCGCTCCCGTCGAAGCCCAACCCCTTTTCCCTAACGCTCCCGATACGGATTATGCCGATATGACCCATCGACAAGAGATTCAGCAGGCATTGAAGCGAGTACGCCAACAGTTGGGTAAAACCTATTTGCCCGTGATCAACGGCGAGTCTGTCAACACTGAAACAACAGTAAAGTCATTGAACCCATCACAGTTTAATGAAGTGGTGGGCGAAATTGGGTTGATCAATATTGAGCAGGCAGATCAGGCGATCGCGGCGGCAAAAGCGGCGTTTCCTGCCTGGAAAAAAACTCCGGCACGCGATCGGGCAAATATTCTGCGTCGGGCTGGCGATTTGATGGCAGAACGGCGCGAAGACTTGATTGCCTGGATGGTGCTGGAAACCGGAAAAACCGTGCGAGAGGCTGATCCGGAAGTGTCGGAGGCGATCGACTTTTGCCACTACTATGCCAATGAAATGGAGCGCTTAGACAGCGGCGTTGCCTATGATTTTCCCGGTGAAACCAACCGCTATCATTACCAGCCACGGGGTATTTCTTTAATCATCTCGCCCTGGAATTTCCCCTTAGCGATTCCCGTGGGCATGACCGTCGCGTCTCTGGTGGCTGGCAACTGCACTCTGCTGAAACCCGCTGAGGTGTCCTCGATCATTGGTGCAAAGATTGCCGAGATTTTGCTGGAAGCAGGCTTTCCCTCAGGCGTATTTCAGTTCGTTCCCGGCAAAGGTTCCACCGTGGGCGCTCACATGGTCAAACACCCCGACGTTCACATGATTACCTTCACGGGATCGCAAGAAGTGGGCTGTCGGATTTATCGAGAAGCGGCAGAACTGCAACCGGGACAAAAGCACCTGAAGCGGGTGATCGCGGAGATGGGCGGCAAAAACGCCGTGATTGTCGATGAAAGTGCAGATCTAGATCAAGCGGTGCAGGGCGTGGTGCAGTCGGCGTTTGGCTACAGTGGTCAGAAGTGTTCTGCCTGCTCCCGTGTGATTGTGCTGGAGTCGATTTATGAGTTGTTTTTGGCGCGATTGGTGGAAGCGACGCGATCGCTCAACTTGGGTAATACCGAACTGCCGGGTACAAAAGTCGGTCCCGTAATTGATGCCAATGCTCAAACTCGCATCAAAGAATACATCGAAAAAGGGCGGTTACAATCTCCAGTTGCCCTAGAAATGGCTGCTCCAGAGGGCGGCTACTTCGTGGGTCCAGTCATCTTTCAAGACGTGTTACCTGACCACACGATCGCCCAAGAAGAAATTTTTGGTCCCGTGCTGGCAGTGATGCAAGCAAGCACCTTTGATCAAGCGATCGCGATCGCCAACGGCACCAACTACGCCCTGACGGGTGGCTTATATTCCCGCACGCCATCCCACATTCAGCAAGCAGAGCAAGAGTTTGAGGTGGGCAATCTGTATATTAATCGGGGGATTACCGGGGCGATCGTGGCGCGGCAACCCTTCGGCGGCTTCAAACTTTCTGGCGTTGGCTCCAAGGCAGGCGGCCCCGATTACCTGCTGCAATTCCTAGAGCCGAGAGTGATTACGGAAAACATTCAGCGTCAAGGCTTTGCCCCGATCGAAGGGGCGGATTAAAGGCTGGAAGGTCTACTGAGTTTAGAGACAAAGGTTTAGTCACTCATCTAGCCTAAACAGTTGCTCAACTCAAGGCGATTTCTAGCAAGCAAACTACCTGCCGCGCCCTAAGCTTGCCAAAGGAAAAAATTTCTTCTGGAAATCGCCCAAGTACAGGTTGCTGCATGATTACCTTTTCGCAGCAACTTAAACATCCATCTCAAAATCGCTTTTGCACAAGTTTTATAAAGATTCGATAAAGTTGTAAAATTCTCTGTTCACTTAAGAAAAGTTTAAGAGATTCTTAAATAGTTCATTAAGGCAGAAGAGTAACTTTAGGCATTCCAACAAGATTCACTCATACTTTCTAATTGAAGTGATTGCTAGAAACGTAAAAAGTTGGCGTTAAAATCCTTGACTCACCCGACCCAACGCCCTCTCCCGTGGGAAAGAGGACAAAATCAAGATTCGCTCTTCTCCATTATCCAGAAAGCTTGGGAGTACGGGCAGTAACGTTAGTGCATTAAATATGAGAGTACCAAAAGCTTCTCATCTTTCATAAAGAATACAGGGCAAAGTGTCTGAACGAACTGCCTCTCAGACAGTCTCTCAAAGTTTTTTCCAGCCTTTTCCATTATTCAAAACGCCTAGAAAAAGGTTAAAGATTAATTAACAGATGGTTATGAGGTACGCAAACCTATGACTCTAAACGCTAGCCGTAAGAAACCATAGATTTTCTACTTCAAAATTACAAAGCACTCTACCCTCTAAACAAATTTCTATGATCTCAATCTACTCACGAAAGATTCTCCGATTTCTGACCTTTTTGTTAGTGGGTCTTACTCTCGCCAATCTTATGGTTCAGATTGCTAGATTTAGCTTAGGGCGTAATAACCTTTTAGGGTTAACGAGATTATTTGATGTCAACAATGAGAACAACATCCCGACATGGTATGCATCCATTACCTTACTGCTATGCTCACTGCTTCTTTGGATAATCTCTAGTATTAAAAGCGATCGCAAAGATCAGTATGTCCGTTATTGGAAAGGTTTATCGCTCATTTTTCTGTTACTGTCGCTAGACGAAGCTGCTAGCTTTCACGAATTGTTGATTCCATTTGGTTCTGCGGTTAAAGCCAGTGGTTTTCTGTTTTTTATCTGGGTGATTCCTGGAATTATATTCGCTTTGAGTATCGCGCTGATTTACTTCAAGTTTTTGATGGCACTACCCGCTAAAACTCGGTATTTATTTGTTGCTGCTGGAGTTATATACATTTCTGGTTCTGTTGGTTTCGAGATGATTGGCGGGTATTATTTCGATGAGCATATTCTAAAAGATCCAGATTCATCTGCCTCTCAACTACCTGCCTTTTCCCTAACAATGATTCTAGCTATAGAAGAATTCCTTGAAATGCTAGGTATCCTTGTCTTTATCTATGCTCTGATGTCATATATCAATCTGAACTTAAAAGAGATTCAAGTTTCTTTTTCTAAAAGTAAAGTTGAGCAATTATTTGAAGAAGAGGCTGGTGTGACCAGCAGCAAATCATAAGCTTGATTGAGAATTAATCGCTGGTTGAATTACAGCCGCTCACGCAATTTCTAGAAGATTCTATTGCAAATGGTGAATTCAAGCGATGTTTCCCGTAAATTGGGCTGGAGCGCCTATTTTAATCACGCCACCCCATATACGGTTACAAATGGCAGTGTTGGGTAGGGTGGGAAAAATACCAATTTTCACCTTCATCGCTCCCGGTGACCAAGCAGGGCTGATTCATTGGCAGAAGGAAAATAGGCGAGGGATATCATGAGCAACCTGTCGAATCGCCTGAGTCAAAGAGTCAAACCCATGCTGCCGGAAGAGATTAAGGGCAAAGGTTCGCACAATTGCCATATTAATCAAAGCGTGACCCTCACACAGTGGAGTCGTATCTTCTTGAAAGACCACATCTTTACACCAGTGGAGGCGATTCTCAATGTGCCAATGCTGCCGGATACGACGGGCAAACTCGGCGGCATCGGTTGCCAGCGAACTGATATAAAACACCGTCTGTGAAACGGGTATGCCTGCTCTTAGTCCGGTGCGTTCGACCCGAATCACTCGTTTAAGAGCGACCCAACTTGGGTCAATGGTGGCACTTGGCTCCAATACACACACACGGCGTTGGGTTGAGCGATTGCGCGTCCGCTCTGAGTCCACGTGACAACTGAGGGGAGACGAGTGTTCAAACTGCTGCTGGATTTGGGCTAATAATTTGGGTTGATTCCCTTTGATGGCAATTAAGTAGTGGTTCTGACTGGCTATAATTTGCTGAACTGTTTTTTTTTTGGCGTGCAGGGCATCAAAACTAAAACACACCCCTTGCAACTGAAGGTGCTCCAACAAGGTTTGTACCGTTACAATTTCACTACTCGTTTTGTTGTGCATGGATTGCACCCCAACGACCAGTCCCAGTCGAGTGCTGACCACCGACACCACACTGACAAAATCTTGATACGCCTGGTCGTAATCTCTCAGACTGACTCGGATGCTCTTGCCGTCAACGGCACAAGCGGCTTGCTCTTCCAGCTCAACCGTTTCCTGTGCCCATTGATTGAAAACCTCGGTTAACGCCTCAAAGTCCACTCGCACCAAAGCGCGGCGAATCGTCGAGTAGCAGGGTAACCGCTCATAGGGCACTTCGAGTACCCCTAACAATTGGGTTTGATGGCGCTCCACAAAGCACGCGATCGCTCGATACCCCACACACCCGCTCATCGTTGCCATCAGTACCAGCAACAAAATCACCCACAATGGATACTGGGGTTGGGTTCGATAGTCTCGTACTTGTTTGAGAGCATCAATCAGGCTCATGGCTAGCTAGGGGTGAAAGAGCATCACCCATTATCATTTTTCTACCACTGATGAACTAGCCCTGCGGTGACCAAGGCTCAACAGTTACGGGAATGCAGGGCATGGGCGTTAGCACCCCCAGAGCGGCGGTTTCGGCAGCGGCAACCATAGGATTGGCGATCGAGAGGATGGTCGTCAAAGTCTTAAAGCCAAGGTTCTATTTGCTCGTTTGCAGCCTCATCAGCATCAGGTTTTGCGCCATCGCCGAAAACTATGAGGGCACTGGGTCTGTGTCGCAGCATTGCGCCTGGAAGACCAGTCTTTTTTGATTGTCGTAACTGCTCAATGTCCCCCCAGGGCGATCGCCGATTACGCCAAAAGATGGTCTATTGAAACCTTGTTTGGATGCCTGAAAACTCGCGGCTTCTGCTTGGAGTCAACCCATTTGAAAGACCCAGAACGCCTCAGTCGTCTGATCGCTCTGCTGACGATTGCTTTATGCTGGGCGTTGCGAACGGGTGAATGGTTAGCCGCTCACAAACCAATTACCATCAAAAAGCATGGACGCAAAGCCAAGAGCATTTTTCGGTATGGCGTTGATCATCTTCGTAGAACTCTGTTGAATCTGGAACAGCCTGTAGATGAGTTTTTGCATCTCCTAACTTTTTTGTCCTGTCCCTAGGTTGCCCGGTAGCCTACTCGAATACCTACTTCAAAGCCTTGCCCAGCAAAGTTAATGCAGCTTTTAAAAAAATATTTCCTGATTTGCAGTACTCAAAAACCAACTCGCAGGACGATCGCAATCGCGATCGCGGCAATGGCTCCAATCAAAGTATTCACCACATTTACTAACTCATTACTGAGCCACTTAACCTGAGTTTGCAAGGTTGCACCAATCACACTTTCCACGTTGGTAGCAATGAAGGCAGCAATAATGCAAATCACAACTCCACCCAGCGTAATCAAACCCACAGACCAACCCACTAGGGCGATCGCTACAGAAGCGATGATGCCTGCCACCGTTCCTTCTAAACTGATTGCGCCTTCAGTCCCACGAGGAACCGGCTGCAAAGTGGTAATTAAAAAGGTGCGTTGACCGTATGCCTTCCCAATTTCACTCGCGCACGTATCAGCAAGCTTGGTGCTAAAACTTGCTACATAGCCCAACGCTAGCAGTCCTATGAGCAGATCGGTAGAGGGGGGTGCAAAAACACTGCAAAACCAAATACCTAACGTACATACAGCCGCTGTAAAAGCTGAACCCCAGACGTTTTCGGGTCCGCGTGCGCCCGATCGTTTTTCGGCAATGCCTTCTGCCTCTTTTTGGGCAATGCCAACTTTTGTCACGGCTGATCCCATCAAAAAATAGAACATGACGACTGTGTAGCCTTGCCAACCCAAACAGCCCCAGACCACAATGCCCAATGCCCATGCATGAATTAAGCCTGAAGTTGTCAGTAGTTTTTTAGGCACAAACCACGCGATCGCTGCCAAAACCGTATTTAATGCAACTGCAATCATCCAGCCATTGAGGGACGGTGTAGCGTAGAGAAAATTAGGATTCGCATCAACCATGGCTTTGCATTTGCGAATAACAACATCCCTATCTTAAAGTGCAGGGTGTGGAGTACGGAGTTTAAAATTCAAGCAATACTAATCTTTCGACTATTGCATCTATCCTAGCCTTGGCATCAGTATTTCCTCCTCCGCCCTTCCACTCCACCCCTCCTCCTATGGCTCAATCCCTTTTCCATCTTGCCTTTCCAGTTGGCAATATCCCTGATACTAAGCGGTTTTATGCCGAAGGGTTGGGGTGTCAAGTTGGGCGAGAAAATGCAGCATCAATTATTTTGAATCTTCGTGGACATCAACTGGTTGCTCATGTGACGAAGGAACCGCTCATGCCACAAACGGGAATCTACCCCCGGCACTTTGGGCTAATTTTTACCGATGAAGCAGACTGGCGATCGCTCCTAGAACGCGCCGAGCAACAGAACCTCCAGTTCTACCAATCCGCTAAATGTCGTTTTACGGGAACCTCTCTAGAACACTCCACCTTTTTTCTAGAAGATCCATTTTCTAATTTGCTGGAGTTTAAGCATTATCGGAATTTTGAGGCGATTTTTGGAGAGACTGCATGGGTGCAAATTGGAGATGGAGCGTCATAAAATGCTATGGCAAACATCAGCGGCAGTTGGCTTGGAACCTATTGGCAAAATGCTAATCCTACTCGATTTGAGGTCACGTTTGTGCAGGCAGGAAATACGATTAGTGGCAGTATTTTGGATGACAGCCCACTTTTAGGAGAAGCAAAGGCGGTGGGTGAGGTGATTGGGCGAACTATTCACTTTACAAAGCAATATTTGACCACATCCCTCTATCCCATCACCTATTCGGGAATGATTGCTGAAGATGAAAATTCGATGCAGGGTAGTTGGACTATTCAAGGACTTGAATCGGGAACGTGGGAAGCTCACCGCAGTGGCGATGATTTAGTAGCTGAGCTATTAAATCGACGATTAGAAGCTATACCCTTGGGGAGATGGTGAATACGCCGCAGAGTTGCTTACTGTAATAGCAATAGCCTATTAAAACACTCTGGCAAATCGTTGAACGATGGCGCAGTGCGCTTTTGAGTCGTTGAAATTTGATAGTTCAAATGAATTTTGGTGAAGAAATGTAGATAAATCTTGCTTGTGGTTCTAATAAACTCTCATAATCGATCGCATAGTCATCTTGGCAGCGATCGCAACATTTACATTTAGGCAATCAACGGCTTTAAACAATCAGGGACAGTGCGGCTTTTACCCTACCCCAGTGGCATCTTAGACAAACAACTTCTAGACTCTGAGGGGTATGGATGAGTTTTTAGCTGAAATTACTAAGCAGACTTAACAGAAACTTTTGGCTAAGCTGGCGATCGCAACCAATCCCACAAGCTTTGTAATATCTTTACACGTTGCCTTAGAGCATTTAAGAACGTCAGGAGCAATTTTCATGAGCGGCATTATCAATTTCCTTAAAAACATAGTTGGCGGCATTTTTGGTTTTCTTAGCGGTATTTTCAGTAAGAAAACACCCGCTATGGAAGGGGCATCTAATCCACCTTCTAAGAAGAGTAAGTCAGGATACTTTTTAGAGTTTGATGACTCTAATTCGGCTGCGTCCGCAGTCGCAAGCGCAGTGATGGCACCCGTCACTCAAGTGGTTGACGCGATCGCATCGGGAGACGGAGCCGCACCGACCCAAGCCAAAAAATCGACCCGTAAGGAACAGCTAGCAGCAGCAAAAGCAGCTTCTAATGGCAATCCTGCTACGGTTACAAAAGCAGCTTCTGAACCAAAATCAGTTCCGGTAGAAACTGTGGTAACGGTTCCATCTGAAGTTGGGTTTGCATCAAAATACCCCATTCAAATTAGCGGCGGTCGCCGTCGTCCTGGCGCTAACATGAACTCCTATCTTGATATGGCACGTCAGATGAAATAAGTTTTTCCATGTGAACACACCCTTAAAAAGGCTTGGCAATGCCAAGCCTTTTTTGTGGAGAATGAAAGTAGTAACAAGGCTGGTAGTTTGACGGCTATCTCTCACAACCCGTCTGAAAAAAGATACTCGAAGGGCGATCGCTTCAATCTACACAATGTCCTGATACTGCTTAATCGCCGCTGCAATCTTATCCATCAAAGGTTGATCCCACTTTGGATCGAACGGAGATGCACTTTTCCAATCATAAAACCACACTGGCTTCTGTCTCTTCTCTTCTGGCTCGTTTGCATACCTCGGAAACACATGAGCATGGAGTGCCGCTTCACTGTTGCCCAAGATTTCGTAATTGATACGAGCCGCACCAGTCACCTCAAGCAAAGCATCACCCAAAACTGTCATGTCTTGTAAAAAGGTGATGCGCTGCTCGATTGTCAAGGCATTGAGATCGGGCACAACTGGATCGGGCAGCAAAAGGGAGTAACCCTGCAAAAACTGAACATCACCCAGCACTACCCAGCCTGATACAACCCGGCAAATTACGGTCGGATTGATGCCCTGACGCGCTTGCTCAACTCGACGATGAATGAGAGTAGGCATTCCAAATTCTAATGGCTCTAAACACTAATCTCAAAGTAACGCCCCACCGATGGTATAAAGCGGCATAACGTTCCGCTTCACCAGCCACAAATAGCCTCGAATGCTAACAACTAATCTTTCAATGGTCGGGTGCAAGCGGGTTGTTAGGGTGTTGGCTAGGATGACTACCCTTCCATCTCATCTTATAGTTGAGTGTTCTTGCCAGAATAAAGGGGACTGCGATTATCGTTGTGTTGCAACCACTTGTAATAGCCATCTATTTCCCGTCCACCCAGGTTTAACGCATACTCCACTCCAAACAAGGCAATAACAATATAAAACTCAGAAGAATCAGTAACTAAAATATCGTACTCATGCAGTACTTCAAATGTTTCATCTTTTTTTACAAAGAGAAAATCAGGTGGATAGATTGAACGGCAAGAATATGGCCAAACACGTCCAGGCGTACCGATTCTTACATATGAACGTAGTTCATCCAATTCTGGTTTATCTACAATTTCATCTAAACCACCCTCAATATCAATAAGACGAGATGCTAACGATTCCAGTCCAACTTTAGCTAGGAACCGTGAAGTAGCATAATCATCGGGTGGAGAAGCAGCAGGAATTATAAGCGTTCCATGTTCCTGTTCTGTTACAGATTTAATCCATTGCGATTCGTCTTGACCTAAAGCAGCACCTACACTAGTTCCATCTTCATCCGGTCGCTTCATTAATTCAATCAGTGTACGAGATTGAAGATGGATGCCACTAATTGTTGGAATTTTATTTCTTTTGCTTGGAACAGACATCTTGAAACGCTGTTCTTTGAAGTAAGGTGAGTCTAGCAAAGGCTTTTCTACTTTACGAGCGATGTAATTATTACACCTATCACACACAACGCCAGGTGGTAACGTGTGCTCCTTATTGCCAAATGATTCAGGAATGATATGTTCTCTTGAAGTAGATGAGGAGGACTGACACTTGCAGAAAATACAACGCATAACGCTATCTAGCAAAAAGCTCAATCTCAGGTACGTCTTAGCTCGATGCTATCTCAACAAATAATCTCACGGTTACAGTCCTACCGATAACTTAAGCACCCTCCTAAGAAATTAGAT
The DNA here is from genome assembly GCF_056784215.1 of Leptolyngbya sp. CALU 1928. Classification (NCBI taxonomy): domain Bacteria; kingdom Bacillati; phylum Cyanobacteriota; class Cyanophyceae; order Leptolyngbyales; family Leptolyngbyaceae; genus Leptolyngbya; species Leptolyngbya sp. CALU 1928. Next base: position 1,584,353 of record NZ_JBXBCE010000001.1, read on the forward strand.
TTTCAACAAGTATCAGTACTCATCAAGCAAATCTAGTTTCTTTCACCCTGAAGGTGCGAAGCGCGTGGAATGCTAACTATTGAATATACGGAAAGTTTCTGTATATCTCCCTTATTTGGGCAGATACCCCGAAAGTTTTCGTATAAATCACCTTTTGGAATTATTACCCCGAAAGTTTCTGAGTATTTGCTTTCAGGGTGCTATCCCAAAAAATTTAGGGTAATTTCAACACGATCGCCCCCGGTATTACCTGCACCTTGATCGCTATCTCAATGTCTGAGGCGATGGGCGATCGCATCAATCTAACGTCCAAATATCTGCTGAAACCAGTTGGAACGACGCTTTTGTACTTTCTTAGGTTGAGGTTGTGTCACAGGGCGAGGCGCTTGCACAGACGGGACAGAGATGGGGGCAGTAGAAATAGGCGCAATCACTACATTATTGGAAGGAGGATTGGTGAAAACTGGACTACTAGGATAGCTGGGAGGCGTAGGCTTAGCGGCAACTGGGCGATTAACCACCGGACGAGCCGCGATCGCCGTTGCATTCAAACTGGCGATCGATTGATTATTCGTCAGATAGACATGCCCAACAGATGTCCCTTGATAGGAGCGTTCGGTCACTCGCCAGCCTGGTTCAAAGTAAAATTTGGCAAACCCAGCGGTATAGCCTCGCGTTCTGGCAATCAGCAGTTCTGGCGCGGTGCGATCAATGTTGGGTGCCGCGATCAGGTGCAAATCGCCTTCCCGCTTCACGACTCGAAAACTGTAGCGCCAGTTTTGATCCTCACCACCAACCCGCATTGAGTAGCCATTGCTATCGGTGCTGCGTCCACAAATATCCGTAAAATCAAACTCCACTAGCAGCGGGTTGATTACAGTCGGACTGGTGCCGCTTTCGCTCCAACATGAGCGAACATTGCTAAGCTGCTTTATGATCAGAAGCTGATGGGCATTTCCGCCATAGGGAGAGGCAACCGCAACAAAACGGCTTGGGTCAATTTCTTGTTGACCAAACATAGATTGGGCGATCGCGGGAGTCGCCTGACTAAAAGCAGCCATCGCAAGCGTCACCAACGTCGCTAAACGTAGGTTCAATGAAGTATGCATAGTATTCAAGTCAGAGTTAAAGAGTGGTTAATTGATTCGACGTATCCAAACTATTGCCCAACGCGCAACCCCAGATCCGGATAACATTTCCTTTCTGAGATATTCTTTTGTTTGGTGTCTGTTGCCCTTTTTGACGCAGTGACCCTGTAAATGTTTCCCGATCGCACCGACCTGTAGGAGTCAGCACTATGAATGTTTTTGGAATTGGCTTGCCAGAAATGGCACTCATTTTCACCTTAGCGCTGCTTGTTTTTGGACCTAAGAAGCTACCCGAAATTGGTCGCAGTATGGGTAAAGCCATTCGCGGCTTTCAAGATGCCTCAAAAGAGTTTGAAAGCGAGTTCAAGCGTGAAGCTGAGCAAATTGAGCGGATTGTTAAAGAACCCATGCAGGCAACTTTGGAAGAACCTGATCCGCCAGCCCTGTCTGCCGCGATCGACCCCCCTGAGCCAGCGATGCCCACCGCAAACGTTGAGTCTATAGAATCTGAGCATATAGAATCTGAGCCTGTCACGGCTAGCCCAGAACACCAACCAGAAGAGTCGTTGGGCTGACTAGCAATGACTGATATACCTCCGTCGCCCCTAGTGGTTCCCCAGGTGATTGTGGGATTGGGCAACCCCGGTGCCAAGTACGATCGCACTCGCCATAACATCGGGTTTGAAGTGGTGGATTTGCTAGCGAAGTGGTGGCAAATCAGCCTGTCTGAGCAAAAGAAATATCAAGGCTTCTTTGGGGAAGGGCTAGGGGCAGCCAATACTAAAGTGCGGCTGCTCAAGCCTCAAACCTACATGAACAACTCCGGGCAATCAGTTCGCGCGGTACTGGATTGGTACAAACTGCCACCCGAATCCGTGCTGATTATCTACGACGATATGGATTTGCCCGTGGGGAAACTGCGGATGCGCTTATCTGGGTCGGCGGGTGGACATAACGGCATGAAATCCGCGATCGCCCACCTAGGCACCCAAGCCTTTCCCCGATTGCGTCTTGGCATCGGCAGCGCCAAAAATGCAGACGTTGACAAAGATACTATTTCTCATGTGTTAGGTAAATTTGCTCCGAGTGAAGCCGCGATCGTTGCAGAAGTGATTAAACTCTCCGCCGAGATGGTGGAATATAGCCTCAAGCACGGCGTGGAAAAAGCAATGAGTCTGTACAACAATCGAACAGTAGGCGAATAGGAAAACGGGATAAGTAGGCAAATGCATCTATGCCCCCTGCATTGTTGTTCTAGCGTGGGTAATTTGGGGCAGTTGAATCTGTTCGGCAACGGGGGTATAGCCGAGCCAGTGAGTGGCTAACTGATTGAAGGTGTTGGGGCAACCGCTGACGCAGAAACGCGTGGGTTGGGGCGATCGCACATTTCGCAACCCCAACAGATCCAACTCATGGGCAGCGGCGGTGATCACATGCACTGCCGGATCAACCAGTTGTACCGAAGGCGGCAAAATCCGTTGCAGCACCGGAGCTAAGTAAGGGTAGTGAGTGCAGCCATAAATCAGCGTATCAATTTTTTCGGCAAGTAGTGGCTCTAGATAAGTTCGAGCAATTTTATAGGTGTAAGGGTCTTCAACCCGGTTTTGCTCCACCAAAGGCACAAACTCAGGGCAACTCACTTGCCAAACGTTTACAGTGGCATCCACTTCCAAAATGGCACGACGATAGGCATCACTGGCAGCCGTGGCAGGTGTGGCAATCACCCCAATCCGGCGACCACATTGAACGGCAGCACGGGCACCCGGCAAAATTAGCCCCAAAATGGGCACGGTAAACTCATCTCGCACGGCTTCCAATGCCAAGGCGGAACTGGTGTTACACGCCATCACCACCATTTTGACCCCGCACTGCTCCATCCAGGTGAGAATCTCGCGGAAATACTGCTGGATTTGAGCCTGAGATTTTGTGCCATAGGGCAATCGGGCAGTGTCGCCAAAATATAGCACCGACTCTTGCGGAATCTGACGATAGAGTTCTCGTAAAACAGTTAAGCCGCCTAACCCGCTGTCGAACAATCCAATTGGAGCCGCATTGAGTAATCTATTTCCTGGCAACCTGCTAATCGAATCTTGACTTCCTAACACTCCACACACCTCGTAACGGATAAAACACCACACCCAAAACGCCGCGATTCCTCTCTACAAGATTACAGCCGCGCCGTTCGTTGCAGGTATTGTAAAATACCACGGGCGATCGCGTCTGCCATCTGAGTTCGGTACGCCGCATTGGATAATCTTGCTGCATCATCCCGCCCGGTGACAAACCCCACTTCGACGAGAACGGACGGCATGGAGGTTTTTCGTATCACATAAAAGCGGGCTTTGCGAACGCCGCGATCTTTGGCTCCTGTGAATTGCAAAACATTCTGGTGAATGATTTGCGCCAGCCCTAACCCGGATTCGTAATAGTAGGTTTCGAGTCCATTGATATCTGGGCGACTGAGGCTAATCGCATTGGCATGAATGCTGACAAAAACGGTTGCGTTACTTTGTTCTGCCATCTGCACACGAGGTTCTAAGTCAAGATCGCGATCGTCTGCACGGGTGAGCAAGGCTTGAACCCCCTGCCGTTGCAACAAAGCGGCGACCTGATTACCAATATCTAACACAATTTTTTTCTCTTGAATCCCATTAATGCCGACTGCGCCCGGATCAGGTCCGCCATGCCCTGGATCAATCATTACCACCACCCGTCCATTGGGCGATCGCGGCATCGGTATATTCGCCACGGCTGGATTAAAAACAGGCATCACACGCGGCGCGATCGCGCTGGTAGATGGAACTAACCGAGGGCGTTGGACTTGCAAAGTGACCAATCGTTGACTGGGCTGATTCATTTGTCCCAGTTGAACTCCGCTTGCTGGTTGCACCAGAATCGCCACCGTTTGGGCGTTCTCTTGCCGCAGCTTAATCCGCGAAATGGGGCTGCCCGCTCCAAGTTCCGGTTCTTTCACCGAGTTTCCCAGTTGCGCCGGACTGATTTCAATCCGATATGCCGCTAATGAGCGATCCCATCGGGATGTATACCGGATAGGTTTATTTGCCTGGATCATCAGTTGATCGCTGCTGCCGTTTAGCTTCACCGACTCGATCGCGGCAAGCCCAGACTCATTAGCGCTCATGGGTGCCGACAAGCGGGGAACAGCCGCGATCGCAGGTCTGGAAGAGGTCGCGAGTTGGGGAGTCGGCAGTTTGATCAACCAACGGCGATCGCTGATGCCGCGAAACTTGATTTGGCTCGGTTCTAGCGTATAGCCCGGTGCCAATTCGATGACGATGCGAGTAGTGTCGCGATCAAATTGTCCAATCCGCATTGATCGCACTGTTCCATTCATAGATTCATTGATCACCGGGCGACCTAAGACAATGCCAGGAAGATCAATCACTAGCCGAGTCGGGTCAGAAACCAGTTGAGCTTTGGGCTGCACTCCCTCATCTGTAGTAATTTCAAGCTGGTTTTGGCTGGCATTAAATCGCCAAGATTCTAGCCGCGCCGCTTTTGCTGGAGCCGCTATCAATCCAGCCAGAAAGGTAAACAATAAGGGATAAACAACCCGATTTAACCGATGGGTAGATGGCTGAGAGGTAGACCAATGAATCAGCGAAGCGAAAAATTTCACAACCATGGGTTAAAAAACCTGTCACGTTGCCAGGGTGCAGGATTGAAAGAACGTTGGCAAACTGCGGTCAAATATACTCGATGTTTGCCAGAGCGATCGCCGTTTTTTATAAGTGGTAACTAACAGGAGTCAGGAGTCAGGGAAAGTCTGAAACCTGACTCCTGCAACCCGAAACCCGAAACCTTCCTACCTATTCGCCCTCCTCTATTCCCTCACCCATCTCAATCGGTTTGGCAAAAGAAAGTCTCAAAAGGGGAGGAGCGACAAAGGTTGTGAGAATCACCATAGCGATAATGGCAGCGTTGAGCGATTTGGAAAGCACACCGCTGGCTGACCCGACTGCTGCAAAAACCAAGCCCACCTCGCCACGAGGAACCATGCCAATCCCGATCGCCAATCGATTGATGCCGGGTTGTCCAAATACCGTCAGTCCAGTAATGACTTTGCCCAAAATGGCAACCACGACCAGAAAGCTAGCCACAATCAACCCTTCCCGATTCTCTGGCACAAATGGATTGAGGACACTCACATCAGTTCGGGCACCCACCACAATAAAAAAGATTGGCACAAACATATCCGCGATCGGAATAATTTGTTCCTCTAGTTCTCGTCGTTTTTGGCTCTCCGCCAAAATTAGCCCTGCGGCAAACGATCCTAAAATGGCTTCAAGCTGAATCACATTGGCGACATATGCCAGGGTAAACGCAAAGATTAACGCCGAAATTAGCAACTGTCCGCGTGTTTTCAGCCCGTCTACTACGGTTTCAAATACCGGAATCAGCAAGCGTCCCAACCAGATTGCACCTATCAAAAAAGTCGCGGCACTCACAATCAAATAAATGACATTGCCCACTTGAACCGTGCCCTCCCGCGCCAAACTCGCCACTACTGCCAGCACAATAATGCCCAAAACATCATCCAGCACGGCTGCCCCAATAATGATCTGCCCTTCTCTAGACGTTAGCTGCTGAATTTCTGCCAGCACTTTTGCCGTAATGCCAATACTGGTTGCTGTGAGAGCGGCTCCGGCAAAAATGGCAGGCACAACAGGGGTGTGAAATAGCAAAATCAAGCCAGCGGTGCCCAACGCAAAGGGAACCGTGACTCCCACTACAGCAACAACGGTGGCTTGAGGTCCCACCCGCAGCAGTTCCTTCAGATCTGACTCTAAGCCAATTTCAAACAGCAGGATAACTACGCCCAGTTCTGCCAAAACGGAGATCACCTCGCTCTGGGCTTCAAAGACTGAGGTGATGGACTCTGGACTGATGCTGGAAGTAAGTTTGAGCAGGGTCATAATCATTGAACCACTGCCATCTTCTCCGCCTCCTGGAAAGACGAGAATATCAAAGGCAGAAACGCCGACCACGACTCCTGCCACCAGTTCTCCTAAAACCGATGGCAGGTCAAGGCGCGCACACAGTTCGCCGCCTATTTTGCTACTCACGTAAATCACAACTAGGCTTAAAAGCACTCCTGCAAGCACAAGGGGCGTATCAGTTGCCGCCACGGTAGCCAATAACGGCTGTGTCAAACGGAAAGAGAACAGGTTAGAAGGGATAGAGACCCCTGAAGCAAGAGAGTTGACTAATAGTTCTGCGTGCATATCGTCTGTGGGTTGGGTTGCATAAACTTTGTTACATAGTAAGACCAGTTTGGGCGATCGCAATCAATCTGCTGCTCTAGAATGGCTAGCAACTGATCAGGGTTTAGGGGGCAAGAATTTAGGGTTTGGGGTCAGGGCAACCGTTTCGACCTATCTGAAACCCGAAACCTGAAACCTGAAACCGCTTCCCATCTCTAACATTTCACTCTTCAGCAGCACTGATCATGGTTTTACTTCTCACTGATGTTTTTTTGCTGCTCACCCAAGTTTTCCTGTGGATTTTTGTAGGGTTCATCATCTGGTATTTCCTTCAAAACATCCTCAAGAAAGAGTTTTTGGGGCTGTTGGTGCTGCTGCTGTTTTTAGCAGTGATTGCCCTGTCCTTCTTTCAGGGAGGAATTAGCGAACCCACTAGCATTTTGGCGATTGTGTGGCGGTTGCTCTCTTTTCCGCTGACTCCCTTTGGCTTGGGGATGATTCTGTTAACGGTCATTCTGCTGGGAGGCGTGAAAACAGTTTGGGCAAAACGACTGATTATGGCGGGTCTGATTTTGCTGGCGATCGGCAGCGTTCCACTCGTGTCTTATTGGCTTGCCCAAGAATTGGAAATGGAGGCAATTGAGTTCATTGCACCCCTGCGAACGTTAGATCCAGGAGCGCGTCCGGTGATTGTGCTATTGGGGCAAAATACAACCCGACTCCAGTTAAAGCCCCGCAGAGAAGCACTGCCTGTTGAGCCGCCGAAGGTCGAACGACCGATTACGCCGTTTCAGTTTGACCTGCTCAGTCAATTACCGATTCAACTGACTGAAGCAGGCGATCGCATTGTTTATGCTGCTCAGATTTATCGAGAAGAATCAGGTCGAGGAACACCACCGCTGATTGTGGTCAGTGCTGGCAGTAGACCCGATCGCACAAGGAAGGAAGGTGAAAATCGAGAAGAGGTTACTGAAGCGCAAGATATTCAAACCATGCTGACGCGCACCTTTAATATTCCAGAAAATGACATTCTGCTGGATCATAACAACGGCAACATTCACAGCAGCGCTGAAGAGGTGAAAAAACTACTGGAAACCCGACAAATTAACTATGGGCAGCAAGTTATTTTGGTGGGCAGTGCGTTGAATATGAACCGTGCTGTGCTCACCTTTCAGCGAGTGTTTGATGAAAGCTGTGTTGCGGCACGCCCCACCGACTTTTTTACAGTGCCCACACCCGATTCATTGCGGCAGGTTGCCACAGGACGCGATTTAGTTGAACGAGAGGTTCTAATCACCGATGTTCTGCCCACTGTGGATGCTTTTTGGCTGAGTTCTAAAGCATTTCAGGAATATCTCAATGCCCTGTATTACTTTTTGCGCGGCTGGATCAAACCTCTAACCAGCGTGAATCCGAACTGCCCCATTCCTCAAAGAGTTCCAATTAGTAGCTTTAGAACTCCTAGTGCACCTGGAACTTCTGGCGGCAATGGGACTTCTAGCGGCAATGGAACTTCTGACGTACCTGGGACTCCCGGCGGCAATGGAACTTCTAGCGTACCTGGAACTCCCGGCGGCAATGGAACTTCTGGTGGCAATGGTAAAGAGGGCATGTGGTAGCGCTTGAGTGCCTGAAGTTACGGGTGCTGTCCAGCGATTGCCTGATTCGTTTAGGATAGGAAAGCCTGTTTAGTGAATAGTGGCTGGAATCCTCATGGCTCAATCCCGATTGCAAAAGCTAGGGCAATATATGCGCCCTCATTGGCGGGGTGCGGCTCTAGGCGTGGGTTCGCTGTTCGTCGTGAATTTGTTGGGCACGTATATTCCCCTGTTGATTCGCGATACGATCGACAAGGTGCAGGTTGCTTTTAATATTAACCAGGTGATTCAATTTGTGGTGCTGGCGTTTGTGCTGGCATCGGTGATGTGGGTGTCGCGAATGGTGTCGCGGGTGGCGCTGTTTGGGGTGGGGCGACAGGTTGAGTTTGATTTAAAGCAAAAGCTATTTACTCATTTTCTGACGTTGGAACCTGCCTATTTTGCCGCCAATACGGTGGGAGATCTAATCAATCGGGCAACCAGTGATGTGGATAACATCCGACGATTGCTAGGGTTTGCGGTGCTGAGTTTGGCAAACCTGATTTTTGCCTACGCGTTAACCCTGCCAGTGATGCTAGCGATCGATTGGAAGCTGAGTTTGCTGGCGTTGGCGGTCTATCCGGTGATGTTTGTGGTGGTGATGATATCGGGCGATCGCCTGCGAACAGAGCAGCAGATCGTGCAAGAAGAACTCTCCAACATCAGCGAACTGATTCAGGAAGACATGAGCGGCATGGCGTTGGTCAAAATCTATGCCCAAGAAGAGAACGAACGCCAAGCGTTTGACGTTCTCAATCAAGACCTGCTGGAAGCAAACCTGACGCTGGCAAAAACGCGCACTGTCTTATTTTCAGCGCTCCGAGGTCTGGCGAGTGTGAGTTTGCTGGTGGTGCTGTGGTTTGGCGTGGGAGCTATTAGCAACGGCTCCATTTCGGTGGGCGATTTTGTGGCGCTGCTGCTGTTTGTGGAGCGGCTGGTGTTTCCAACGGCGTTGTTGGGCTTCACGATTACGGCGTATCAACGCGGCGAAGTCAGCATCGACCGGATTGAATCGATTTTGACTGTGGAGGCCAAAATTCAAGATGCTGTGGGTGCTTTGTCTCTAGAGCGATCGCAGGTGAAAGGAGAACTGATTGCCCGCCATCTCACGTTTACCTATCCTTCCTTGGGTGGCTCCTCCCAACCGACACTGGATAACGTCAGCTTTCGGGTGTCTCCCCAAGAAACCGTGGCGATCGTGGGTCCCATTGGGTCTGGCAAATCTACCCTGGCAAATACCTTACCTCGCCTGTTGGAAATTGCCCCCAATCAGCTATTTCTGGATGGCTATGACATTACCAAGTTGCGGATTCACGATTTGCGCGGCGCGATCGCCTACGTTCCCCAAGAAAGCTTTTTGTTTAGTACAAGCATCCGCAACAACATTCGCTATGGCGTTCCCTACGCGGAAGAATCAGCAGTGTTAGCGGCAGCGAAGCAAGCCCAAATTCATGATGAAGTCCTTAACTTTCCCCAGCAATATGACACAGTCGTGGGAGAGCGAGGAATCACCCTATCCGGTGGACAACGCCAGCGAACGGCTTTAGCCCGTGCCCTGGTTGTGGATGCGCCAATTTTGATTTTGGATGACTCGCTTTCCAGTGTGGATAATCAGACGGCAACCCAAATTCTAAAGAATCTTTCTGAAGGCAGCGATCGCAAAACTGTCATCTTCATTTCTCATCAACTGTCTGCGGCGGCGATGGCAGACCGGATCTTCGTGATGAATCAGGGTAAAATCGTGCAGTCGGGAACTCACGAAACTCTGATCGCTCAAACTGGACTGTACCAATCTTTATGGGATCAACAAAAGTTTGAAGAAGCGTTGCAATAAAAGACGCTCTTTGTGTGCTATTCCTCAGCCCGTTTCGGCAGTTTGCCACTTTCCCGCAAGATTTCAGGTAAGCGGTCTATATCTGCGATCGTGTAGCTTTTTGAAGGTCTACTCCGAATTCGATCCGCCAGTGCGTAAAATGCTTCTTGATCCTCATGGTGCTTCAAAACATACGCTCTCAGTTCCTTAAAATCCATTCCAAAGTAATCAGGCTTTTCCATTACGGATACCTCCATTGTCCATTGGGCGGAATCAAAATTTCGATCTCTTCGCCTGCAAGGATAAACACTTCGCCAAGCCGCTCATCGATTCGCACCACATAAATTGGTGCGTACATATTAGTCAAGTTAGCGCATAGCCTCAAACAGGCAGACTCTTGTTCACGAGTTGGGATTATCGGTGTACTCATTCTAAGGTAACTAACAAATCTTTTTTAGTACTTGGAGCGGACAAAAACGTCGTCGCTGAGGTGAGTTGAAGTATGGCTGAGATACTGTCGAGTGTGTCGTTTGGATTGCGATCGCAACAGCAATAACTCGCTATACAGTTTCTCAACTTGAGCGATATTGTCGCTTAAGGTATAGCGTTCTTCGGCGCGACGACGGGCATTGATGCCGAGGGTGTTTGTCCAAGCGGTATGATCCCGCAATTGCGGCAGTAAGATTTTAAGCTGGGTCGCTACGCCTTGGGTTTTAAGGATAACTCCCGCTTCTTTTTCTAATACTTCACCATCGGCACCAGCATCAGTCGCCACACAAGCAAGTCCACACGCCATGGCTTCTAGTAGGGAAAGCGACAGCCCTTCCACCAAAGACGGTAAGACAAAGACATCCGTGCCCCGCAAAATTTCGATGCGGCGCTGCTCATTCGCAATAAATCCCATCCAAACAATGCCGTGTTCCGCGCCATAAAACGGAGTCAGGGAGGCGGCAAGAGGGCCATGATTTCCCACAATCACCAGTTTGGCTCCCACGCCCATGTTGGACTGTTTCCAGGCTTTTAACAACGATTCCACATTCTTCTCGGGAGAAATGCGCCCTTGATAGAGAAACACGCGATTTGCCCCAACTTCTGCTTTGAAGTTGGAAGCACCAGGGCAATATTTTTGGGTATCTACGCCGTTGGGAATCACTGCAATCCGATGGGGTGCAACTCCTAGCTTGATCAAAATTGCCCGTTGAATGTTGGAGAAGACAATCACGCGATCGTATTTTGCCAAACAGGGCGCATAAAGCTGATAGGCAAGATGCTGAGTGCCAGAGGAGAAGTTCCGCAGTTTGCGATCAAAGGCAGGATGAAACGTTGCCACTAAGGGAATATCCAGGTCTTCACAAATTTCTGGAAGCAAAAAATCCAGCGGCGACAGGGTTAAAGAAGCATGGACGACATCGGGCTTCAGATCTTCCAGAGAATCGGTCAACACTTTTTTAGAGCGGAAATTGGGAATGGTATAAAGCTGGGATTTGTGAAGAAATGGGATTGAAACTTCTTCTAAGAAATCTGGCCAATTATCGGGGGGCGGTCCTTCTTGGGCGAAGTGAAAGAAGCTGACCTGATGTCCTAAATCTTGTAAGGCATTTGTCACCTCTCGGCTGTAAGTGACATTGCCACAGAAAGGAGCCTTTTTTCCAAGCCATGCAATATGCATTCGATTTTGTTGCTCTATGGGAAGGTTAGCGGGATCGTCAGCAGTATGAAACTGCCAAGCAGTCTAACCAATCATCAAGAACAATTTACGATTCTAACGGTTGGCTAGGCTGGTCGGAGCTAATATACCAGGTTAAGACCCCACCTGTGACCATTAAAGCCGCTAGAACTAAGAAAACAACTCGCAGCCCAAAGAATGTCTCAGCAATTCCGGCGAGGGCAAGCGGTAAGCTTAACGCAATATTGATGGCATTATTTTGTAGACCAAACACTTTGCCTCTCATCTCTTCGGGGGTTTGCTCTTGAATGGTGGTTTGCATGGGCACTCCAACGATCGCCGAACACAGCCCCAAAAATCCTAACAACAACAGCACAGGAATCAAATGATGGGAGAAAAACGCCAAACCTACTAGCGCGGCTGCCATGCCAAGAGAACCCCAGAGACTAAGGCGGTCATGGGGAAAACGTTGCCCAAAATAGCCAATAAAAGCGGCTCCGATCGCCATCCCCACTCCACCTGCGGCCAACAAAAAGCCAAACTGGGAAGATTTGATTTCAGGAATCACCTCAGCCAAACGCACTGCCAATACTGCCAATGCTGCAAATACGGAAAACAAAATCACCAGTTGAATTAATGCGCCCCGCACCTGTTTCTGCTGACCTAAATAGCGAATTCCATCTCGGATGTCTGCAAATACGTGAGGGGGTTCTTCCGGCTCCTCGGCTGGCTGCGTACCGGCTCCACTCGCTTTGCCGTTTGATGAAAACTGAAACAAGGGATAGCGATTTTTTTCTTTAATCTTGAGCAACATCAAAATTAGTCCGGCGATTACATAGCTGCCGCCAACGACTAACTCTTTGCCTAGCCCCACCGCAGTCCAGCCCAGATGAGTTGCAATGCCATCTGCGATCGCCAGCAGCGGTTCGCCCACTGCAAACCCAACAATCACCGATGCCATCATTGTGGTGGTGTAAAGCGAATTGGCAGAAAGGAGATGCTTCCGCTCTACAATCAACGGAATGGCAGACTGTTCAGCGGGGGCGAAAAATTGGGTGAGGGTCGAAACGAGAAAGGTGATGCCCAGCATCACATAGAAACCCACGGGCAAGCTATTCCAAGGTGCCCAGCTTTTGGTAAGCCACAGTAAAAACGGCAAGAAAATCACTAAACCGCCGCGAAGCAGGTTAGTGATCACTAAGACGGCTTTTTTAGACCAGCGATCGACATAAACACCGGCGATCGACCCAAACAACACCGCAGGTATGGTAGAGGCAATCATAATCGACGACACCCAACCGCTGATGGTCTGATCTTCTGCTTGAAAGCGACTGGCAATTAAGGCAATCATCAGCACCAGATAAACCTTATCTGCCAGTTGCGAAAAAACCTGTCCGCCCCACAGTGTCAAAAAACTACGATTTTTCAAGACTGGCAGGAACCCACGCTCAGACTCGCCTCTTTGTAGGGATTGAGGGCGGCTCACTGGGTCTGGTGGTGTTGACTTAATGATAGACTCAGCAGCGCGATCGCCCTCCGACTCGACGGACAGAGGATGCCTTAAAACCCGATCTTCTGATTCAAGTAATTCATCTTCTTCAGAACGAAACATTGCCGAAGCCCGCTTTTTGCTTTCATCGTGTAGAGCATTCGCCGACAGACTTCCATCATTCGCTAAAGAAGAATCTGTCTGTGAACCTGTATCGAATTGTAACAAAGTTTGATCATGCTTGGACTCTACCCAAGAAGTATCTTGATGCCGCTCTTGCTCCTGCTCATCATTCACGGATTCTACAGAGTGCATCATCATGGCTTCTAGATTGGGTTTGGGCAATTGCATCATGATTAGGACAGTTGGGGCAGAGGTGAGCTTGAAAAGCAGGTATCCATCAAGGTTGCAGAGCGAATAGAGCGATCGAAATGATACTGAGCATACTGACGTAAAAGTTGCTCTACCGCAATGCAAGCCGACATTGAAGCTGCAAGCTGGACAAAATCGGCAGGCGGCTGCCTGGAAAATGTCTCCGTTTGTATAGGATTGGGCTGAGCGATCGCCTGAAGGATTGTCAACTCTTGTATTCCAATTAGACTATGAAGCTGAGCATTTCGCTTAAACGAACTTTGAATCGGTTTAACCACACGGGCAACTTGCGGATTATGGGGCTGTTGCAGTTGCTCTAATGATTCTAAAGTAACGGTGCCACCCGCAGGAATACTAAAGCCAACGGGTTGGTCAGGAATCAGAGGTCTTTGAGTGACGCAACAGCGATGCACTTCAGGAGCCACTCCTGCCACTGTTAAGAGTTGATAGATCCCAGCGATCAGCGTTAGCAGAATGAGTGAGGAGGGCGATCGCTCTAATCGCTGCAATTGTTCGTTCAAAATGCAAAATAGCTCGTCTTGGGGCTGATCGCTCAACGCCTGATAGAGACACAACTCGGCTAAATATTGGCTAGCCGTTAATCGCTGCAAATCTTTCCCTAAGCCAGGATAAGAGACGACTGTTTCCGCTTGGGTAATTTTATCTAGCGATTTGCCCTTGGCAATGAGTAAATCGTTTACCACAAACATGCCGCTGCGACCGCCCATTTTAGAGTTGTGTTTTCGGGCACTCATTGCGATCGCCTTAATCAAACCATGCTCCCGCGTCAAAATTGTGAGTAATCGATCCGCTTCCCCTAGCGGCATACTCTTAAGATTAATTCCGATCGCTTTATAGGTACGAGACATAAGAAATGGCGAATGACGAAGGACGAGTGACGAATAATAAACTGATTACCATTGTCTGTTTTCTTCCATCCTCTCAAGAGCTTACAAATTTTTTTATCATCTCCCGCACTCAACACTCGGCATTCGCAATTCGACACTCTTCCTAAACTCTTTACTCCTTTTGCATATTCCGTTGACGGACTAGATCCACACCGCGCGAAGTGCCCAAGCGCGTCGCACCCGCGTTGATTAACTCTAACGCCTGTTCCACTGTTCGGATTCCTCCGGAAGCTTTAATCTCTAGTCGATCTTGAGTCAGTTCTTTTAATATCCTCACGTCCTCCAACGTTGCGCCCCCATTCAGCCCCGTGCTGGTTTTCAAAAAAGCGGCTCCAGCATCCATGCAAATCTCCGCCGCCAGTTTTTTCTCGGCTGGAGTTAATAGTGCCATTTCCAAAATTGCTTTGATAGTTTGTCCCGTTTGGTCGCAAATATCTGCAATTTCACGATGCACTTCATCCACTTTCCCTGCTTTAAGCCAGCCAATATTAATCACCACATCCAGTTCTGTAGCTCCATTTTCCGCCGCTTCACCCGCTTCATAAAGCTTGACCGTAGACGTATTTGCGCCATAAGGAAAGCCAATTACGGTACAAACCTTGGGTTTTTTACCATGTAGTAAACGAGTTGCCTGCTGCACATGAACCGGATGCAAACACACGGCAGCAAACCCAAAGCGATCGCATTCCTCACACCACTGCTCTACCTGCTCTGAAGTGGCGGTTGGAGTAAGCAAAGCATGATCAATAAATGCGGCTAGGTCAATATCTAGATTGGAGTTGCTGTTCATTGTACGGTTAGCCCCTAAATTCTTAAATGACTAGCAAAGCAAAGCCCCGGCAAGGCAATGGTTCCAAGGAACACAAGGCTAAATTAGCCCTAGATTTGGAATAAGAGCTTTAGTCAAGACCTATCGTCTCACCTATTTTTCAGTCTTTGAGTGATTTCCAAGAAATTTTAACCTTGCCTCTGCGGGGTCTGGGGTGATTGAATGCAAGCCAAGCACCCCAATAATCGACCAGATAAGGATGTCTTCATAGTTCATGTTTTTTCATTCGACTTTTTTCATTCGACTAACTTAACCCAAGTTGCGGGTTATCTAGAGATGGGAGATGACTGTGAAGCGCCCTCAGGTCAACGAGTCGAACTCGCAAAAGCAGTTCGTACCCGATTGTGCGATAAGTGAAGCACTAATCGATAAAAGCGGCTTTAAGGGTGAAAGCAACGATAAAAGTAGAAATTTTCAGCAAAAAGCCATCCATCGTCACCGCATGAACTGATTTAGGAAATTGAGCAGCTTTTGGAAAATATAATCGAGGTATCCATCCGATCAATACCGATCAATACCGCTATCGGGTTCTAGCGTTTTGCCCAAGCGCTCCTGCTGCCAAATCGGAGCGTTAGTTTAGCTGGATTGATCTCATTCGGGATGATGTACGCTTTGCGAATTAGCAACGAGGGGCGCATGATAGTAGAGCAGTTTGGCGGCGTAATACCAAACCTATATGCAACAAACAAAGCGGATAAACACCCTCATGTCTTGGCTCGCTGCTGGAGCGATCGCTCTTTCAGGTTTTGGGTCGGCAGATTTCGGGTTAGCGGCGACTCCTGCCCAACCGTCATCCACGCTCAACTACAAAAGGTTTGCAGAGTGGTGTACGAATCAATCATCTCTGCCAGCCGCCAGCCAGCAGACCGTTCGCGTATTGATGAGCATTGCAAACACAGCCGATTGTCAGATAGCCGATCAGCAGTTGTCTAATCAGACAGCGCTTTTTTTGGGAGGCAGCGAGCTTACTGACCTCAGCCCACTTGCCTCATTGGTTAATCTCAAAACGCTCATTCTCAGTAACAATAAAATTGCTGATCTCAAACCTTTGAGTCAGTTAACGAATCTCACTTGGCTTTCTTTAGATGCAAACCAAGTTTCTGATTTACGCCCCCTAGCACCGCTGATTAATTTAAAAACGCTGCTTTTAGATACTAACAAGATTGAAGATTTGCGTCCGCTTGACTCTTTAAAGGAGTTAACTAGCCTGTTAGCCTATGGCAATCAGATTACTGATATTAGCCCATTAACCTCTCTCTCTAAACTAGAGGCACTTGCACTATACAACAATCAAATCTCTGATTTGAGTCCTCTCGCTTCGCTGCAAAACTTACGGATTTTATCGCTGCATGATAATCAAATTGAGGATTTAAGTCCGCTCAAGCTACTCACTAATTTGAAAGCATTAGTTTTATTTGAAAATAAAATTTCTAATTTAAAGCCATTAGAAAACTTGACGAATCTTGAATCTTTGACGTTATTTGAAAATCGAATATCTGATATTAGTCCGCTTAGTTCATTAACTAATTTGCGTGATTTATTACTAGGAAATAATCCAATTTCGGATATTAGTTCTTTGAGTAAGTTAACAAAGTTAAAGTCTTTATCGTTATTCAATACGCGAGTTGCGGAGATGCAATCACTCAGGGCGATCGCAACCTTAACTCAGCTTGATCTTTACAACACACGAGTCACCGATGTCAGCGTTCTGAAGACATTGCCCAATTTGAAAGAATTGGATCTCCGCAAAACCCCATTGGTTAAGCGAGTTTGCCCTATCAAGCCAATATCTGGATGCCGCTTGTAGTGCGCGATCGCTGATAATCAGAAGGGTGAAGCAGACCCATTGGGAGAAATCTTGTGAGCGATCGTCGATTTAACTTCACTACGTTTCTATTTGCCTGTGTCATTTTACTGTCCACTCTGCTCACGGGATGCGACCTGCCCCAAGTAAGCGCAGAGCAACGGATATTTCTCGATTTATCGCTCGATTTTTTGAGCAGCTACCCGTTGCCCAAGCAGACATTTCAGGATACCCCCGTGGGCGGCTTATCGGCTCTCACCTACGATCGCCAGCGAAACTTGATATATGCCATTTCGGACGATCGCAGCGAATTTGCTCCGGCGCGGTTCTACACGCTGAAACTGAACTTGGATACTGCTGACCCTAAAACACCCAAAATTAAACAAGTTGATGTCACGGGTGTCACTTTTATTACGAATGAAGCGGGTCAGCCCTATGCCAAGGGAGAGGTTGATCCTGAAGGGATTGTGTTGTCTTCGTTGGGGACTCTGTTTATTTCGAGTGAAGGAGTTGCTAACAAGAGAATTGCTCCGTTTGTGCGGGAGTTTGACCTGAAAACTGGGCAATGGAAACGGAGTTTGCTGATTCCCGATCGCTACCTTCCTAAAACTGAAGACGGCAAGCAAATCCAAGGCATAGGCGACAACCTAGGGTTTGAATCTTTGACGTTAAATATGAGCGGCGGCGGCACCGTTGCGATCGAACCTTTTCGCCTATTTACTGCCACCGAGTCGGCGCTGATGCAAGATGCCAGTCCAGAGCATCCTCAACAAGGGGCAAGCCGCAACCGCATTTTGCATTATTCCCTTGACCCTACCTACTCTCTCTTGCTATCGGAACACCTCTATGAAATGGAGCCGCCGCCAGAGGGTGCCTCATTTCATGGGTTGACGGAGATGCTAGCGATCGACCAAGGGGGGCATTTTATCAGCATGGAGCGATCGTTTGGCACCAATGGATTTGGCGTGAAACTGTTTCAACTGGCAATGGGCAGCGCCAGTGATACTACGACTATTGAAAGCTTTCAAGGAGCGATTCCGGGAGTGCAGCCCATTCGTAAAAAGCTGCTGCTTGACCTCAACCAATTGGGCGTTCCCCTCGACAATTTAGAAGGGATTGCGTTTGGACCTCAACTGCCCGATGGCAGCCAAAGCCTACTACTCGTGAGCGACAACAACTTTAGTGATCAGCAAGCAACCTTATTTTTCTTATTTAGGATTAGGGGACTTCGCTGAAGAAAAAATAAAACAGCTTCATCATAAAATGTAAAGACAGAATACGGGCTGTTAAGGTTTAGAAACTTATATTGAGCAGTATGCACCGTACTAGCGTAATGTTTTCTTTATATTTGATAGGCTGTACTTTGAGGGATAACCCAGTCTGGTGAACGATTTAAAGCTGTTGAGGCGAGGCATCGAATGCAGGCAAATCCTGATCAGCACAATATTGCCGATTGTCCGCTACAACTCTTGCTGTTTATTGATAAACGACCGAGTTCTAGAGAGCAAGTTCAGCAGGTGCGTACTGCTCTGAAAGAGTTACGGAGAGAGTGCGAGTTTGAGCTTCAAATTATTGATGTGAGTGAACAGCCTTATTTGGCTGAGTATTTTCGCTTGATTGCCACCCCTGCCTTGATAAAAATCCATCCAGAACCTCGTCAAACTTTGGCAGGCAGCACTTTGGTGCAGCAGTTGCAGCATTGCTGGGGGCATTGGCAGCGCTCTGCGGCAGAGCATCTAGCAACTACTGCGGATTCTGGCGCAATGGAGGTGCGATCGCTCAAACAAACTCTAGCGCTTGAAATTGCCGCTGTTACGCCGCAAACCGGAGATGGTATCGCAGCAGCATCCCAAAATTTAGAATCGTACAGTCTATCGGCTGATGGTGAGCAGGCTTCTACTTTACGCAGTCTCAAGGATGCCTTTGACAGTTCAGCGTCGTTTAATTTGGTGACGCGATCAACGGAGTTCATTCGGCTATCAGATGAAGTCTTTCGGCTGAAGCGCGAAAAAGAGGATCTAGAACATCAGCTTCAGTTTAAAGATCAAATTCTGGCAATGTTGGCGCATGATTTACGTAACCCGCTGACGGCGACTTCGATCGCGTTAGAAACGTTAGAAAGGGACTGTAATCCTAAAGATGGTGCAGGGTCAAGCCTGACGCTTCAATTTAAAGCCCGGTTGCTCGATCATGCTCGAACTCAAACACGGATCATTGATCGGATGATTACTGATGTTTTGCAGGCGGCACGGGGCATCGGTTCGGATGCACGCATTCATCCCCATAAGCTTGATTTAGGCGCTTTGTGCGTGGATGTGCTGGATGATTTGCGCGATCGCTTTCAAGAAAAATCTCAGCAGGTTGAAAAAGACATCCCTTCAGATTTGCCAATGATCTGGGCAGATGAAGAACGGATTCGCCAGGTTTTGACCAATCTGCTCGACAATGCTGTGAAATATACCCCACCCGGCGGCATTATTCAGCTTGCCGCTCTGCATCGCACGACGCAAACAGTACAGGTTAGCGTGGGAGATAATGGACCAGGCATTCCTCCTGAAAATCAAGCGCGAATTTTTGAGGAGCGCTTTCGTCTGAAGCGAGATGAAGACAAAGCAGGGTATGGAATTGGGCTATCTCTATGCCAGCGGATTATTCGCGCTCACTATGGGCAAATTTGGGTAGACTCTACCTCCAATCAGGGCAGTTGCTTTCACTTCACGCTGCCCGTATTTCGCAAGTAGATCAAGTTAGGACGCGAGTACTTGATTGACAATCCCAATTTGCACCTGACCGTCCACTACTTGAACGGGATAGGTGACAACGCTGACGGTTCCGTCATCCAAACATTGCCCGGTGAGCAGGTTGAAGTTTTGCTTGTAAATGGGAGAAGCAACTTTAGGAATGCCGTTGCGATCGCCTAGGATTCCTCGTGACAAAACTTGTGCTTTGCTAAAGGGATCATAGTTGCTGAGGGCGTAGACTGTTTCGCTTTGCTCGATGCGAAATATGGCGATTTGCTCACCGTTAATCAGGGCGCAGATGCCAGTGTTGGGTAGGATGCGATCGAGGGAACATACAGAAACCCATTGTGCAATCTGCTGGTTAGAAAGAGATTGAGTCATCAGTTTTTACAGTTTTGAATTGTTTAGAATTTCAGCGTGAATGACGCTCACCTTGCCAGCCCAGCAGAAACAAAGGTGAGGCGATTGTACTATTTAGCCTTTAGCTCCTAACTCCATCAACTGGCGTTCGTGTTCGTAAGCTGGACGTTTTTGATCGCGTTCTTCGACGAAGAGTAGGGATGGATCGGGCTGATCGGAATTGACAAAGTGGGTGAAGCGCTGGCGTTTAGCAGGATCTTCGATGGTTTTCTTCCATTCACAGGCGTAGGTGGCAATCTGATAAGACATTTCGGCTTCTAGTTGGGCACAGATGCCGAGGGAATCCTCGATCACGACTTGCTTGAGGTATTCGATGCCGCCCTCTAGCTTGTTGAGCCAGGTAGCAGTGCGCTCTAAGCGATTGGCGGTACGGATGTAGAACATGAGAAAGCGATCGCAGTATTTAATCAGCGTTTCTTGATCAATGTCAGCGGCGAGTAATACCGCGTGTTGGGGTTTGATGCCGCCATTGCCGCACACATACAGATTCCAGCCTTTTTCCGTGGCAATCACGCCAAAGTCTTTGCCCTGAGCCTCAGCACATTCGCGGGTGCAACCCGACACCGCACCCTTGATTTTGTGGGGTGCCCGGAGTCCGCGATAGCGCAGCTCTAGGGCGATCGCCAAGCTAGTGGAATCCTGCACTCCAAACCGACACCAAGTGCTGCCCACACAGGATTTCACGGTTCTCAGTGCCTTACCGTAAGCATGACCCGACTCAAAGCCTGCTGCAATCAAACGCTCCCAGATTAGTGGCAGTTGATCCACCCGTGCGCCCAATAAATCGATCCGCTGTGCGCCTGTAATTTTGGTATACAGATTAAAGTCTCGTGCCACTTCGCCTAGCACAATCAGCTTTTCTGGCGTGATTTCGCCACCGGGAATGCGTGGAATGACGGAGTAGGTGCCGTCTCGCTGAATGTTTGCCAAAAACGCATCGTTAGTATCTTGCAAGCTTGCATGAGCCTCGTTCAGAATATGCTCGTTCCAAGTGGAGGCAAGGATAGACGCGATCGCGGGTTTACAAATCTCGCAGCCTTTGCCCTCGCCATAGAGTATCAGCAATTCTTCAAAGGTTTGAATGCCCTGAGTGCGAACCAGATGATAAAGCTCCTGACGCGAGTAGGCGAAGTGTTCACACAGGTGGTTTTTTACTTCTAGTCCGGCTTTTTTCATCTCCATTTTCAGCAGGTCTGTCACCAAGGGAACACAGCCACCACAACCCGTTCCCGCCGTGGTGCATTTTTTAACCGCGCCAATCTCTGTCAGGTTACCCGCTTGAATTGCCGCGCAAATGTCGCCCTTCGTGACGTTATTGCAGGAACAAATTTGAGCGCTGTCGGGCAGGCTGTCTACGCCCATGCTGACGATCGCCGCCCCTTCGCGGGGGGGAACCAGTAAATCTTCAGCGTAGGGCGGCACTGCCATATCGTTTTGCATCATTTGCAGCAGGGTGCCATAGGCAGACGCATCGCCAATCAGAATGCCACCTAAGACGCGATCGCCCGCTTCATTCAACACCAGTTTTTTGTAAGTGCCTTGGTGCGTGTCGATCAAGGTCAGGTCTTTTGCGCCGGGAGTTTTGCTAAAGCCATCGCCAAAGCTGGCAACATCCACTCCCAATAACTTCAGCTTGGTAGACATATCCGCTCCGGTGAAGCTGCTGCTGCCAAACTCACATAGGTTATCTGCCGCCACGCTTGCCATCGCGTAGCCGGGAGCGACTAAGCCATAAATCCGCTGGTTATAAAGGGCGCACTCGCCGATCGCGTAGACTGCCGGATCAGAGGTTTGGCAATAGTCATTAATTACAATACCGCCGCGATCGCCCACTTCCAGCCCCGATTCTCGCGCCAATTCATCGCGGGGGCGAATCCCTGCCGAAAACACAATCATGTCGGTTTGCAGTTCCGAGCCATCTGCAAACAGCATTTTGCAGACTCTGCCCTGCTCATCCATCACAATTTCGCTGGTGGATTTGTTGACATGAACGCCCACGCCCAGCGCCTCAATCTTATCCCGCAGCACTGCCCCGCCCAGTTCATCAATTTGCACGGGCATCAATCGCGGCGCAAACTCCACCACATGGGTCGCTAAACCCATACTCTTTAACGCATTGGCACATTCCAGCCCCAACAAGCCGCCGCCAATCACCACCCCTGTCTTGCACTGTTTGGCATAGGCAGCCATTCCTTCTAAATCTTCGATCGTGCGATAGACAAACGTGCCCTGCGCCTCCTTGCCTTGGATGGGTGGCACAAAGGGATAGGAGCCTGTTGCCAACACAAGACGGTCATAGGGGAGAACCATGCCGTTAGCTGAGGTAACGGTTTTGTGGGTTCGATCAATGCAGACAGCTTTATCACCGAGGTGTACCTGAATGGTGTTTTCTGGGTAGAAATCGGGCGCAACTAGAGACAAATCGTCTGCCGTTTTTCCGGTAAAAAACTCGCTGAGATGGACGCGATCGTAGGCAACGCGAGGCTCTTCGCAAAAGGTAATCAGGTTCCAAGTTTCCGTTGCTCCTTTCGCAACCATTCGCTCTAAAAACTTGTGACCCACCATTCCGTTGCCAATCACAATCAAGTTTTTCTCAGGCAAATTTTTCTCAGGCATGGCAGATTCTTAAGTGCGCGTATAAAGATCTCTGCCTAAGACTTTCTTCGAGTTATTCAGTTTCTTTTGTGAGTTTTGCTACAGATATTTTAAGTCGATGTAAAAAAAGCATCATAGCTATCAAGATATTGCATAGCCATTCTTTGCCAACGAGCATATTCACTCATGCAGTCTCTCTCCCGCCATCGATACCGCAAAACTACAGCTTTGCTCGTTTGGATGAGAGTCAGCCTGAAACCTGAACCCAACACCTGACACCCGAATAAACAGTGCAGGGTTACATTTAGAAATTAGGATTGAATATAATTTATGAGTGCAAAAAATAAAGCTAAATTGGGGAAGCTATCGCGAGAAGAGGAAAACCAATCTTGCCGATTATTTCCTTTTTGACGAATAAAGAAACAGACGGATTTATATCCACGCTGAACATTAGCCAATTCAAACTCTGACCAAGGCAACATTCGCTTACCATCTGATAATCCTTCCTGTGTGAGCGTGAGGCGTCCAAATTCAATGGCATTGCCCTGCTGATAGTTAGCGATCGCCGCTGGCAACTGGAGTTGTAAAAGTTGCTCTTCTAGCACGGTTCTCAGATGATCCACGTTGGCAACATGCTCATCGATTTTGATCTTCCGTCCATTCTTCGTTTCTAGAGTGATGACATAATTCGTTATTCTGCTCGTTGTGACAACAGATAGAAACAACGCCTTGATGTCTTCATAACGAATCACATCTGGTGTCCCTTTGTGATAGTCAATCAGCCCTCGTTGATAAAGCAAGATGGCTGGCTGAGTTCCTCTTAGCCGCTTGAGCGATCTATAAATGAAGTAGCTTGATAAGATCAGCCCAGGCAACCCAATCAAGATGAATGAAAGGGGCAGAGAAAACAAGAATATAATAATCCAGGCTCCCAGTAGAAATTTAGCCCTGCCTTTATTCCAGCCAAATTCTCCCACTATGGAGCCTAATGTTTCAGAAGCGTTGAAGGGATGAGTAGGATTCATAAATGGCTCTCTTTACTCAATTCAAAGAGTAGAGGGTGAGTTACCGGATGTCAACTGGCTCTGCCACTCTGCTCCAATCGGCAGAACCGCTGAGATGCATTCCAAGTCTCTGACTTGAAACGAGATTTGGCATTTGAAACCTGGAACCTGAATGAACTAGGACAATGAGCAAAACTCCTGAATGCCTTGCCAAACAATGTCATTGGAATCAGTTAAGCCGTGATCGCTGTCGAGTTCAACTAGGGTTACCCAAGGGCGCGTTTCGGCAAATTCTATGCTGGTTTGCAGCGGAATCACTTCGTCGTTTTTGCCATGAAACAATAAGGTTGGCACCGATCGCAGCAATTCTGTCTCGCGATATTGAGCAGCATCTTCGGCAAACTGATAGCTAATCGGCAGCATTTTCTCTTCGCCATAGTGATAGACGGGCAAAAAGCCTTCAGTTTTCCACTGTTGCAGTTGTTCAAAGCCCAAGCGGGGCAGCCAATGGGACAGGAACCCAAAAGCGGGTGCGAGTAGAACTAATCGTTCCACTTGAAGTTGGCGCTGCCCTAACCAGGCGGCAGTTAATCCGCCAAAGCTAGAGCCGATCAGCGTCACCGGGGCTGGTGGGGCAGGTAGTTCGGCTTCCACTTGTTGCAGTTGACGAGTTAGGGTGAGGTAGGTGAAATCACCTTGGTTGAGATCGGGAACAGTCAAAGGAATGTTGAGTTGGCTGAAGCGATCGCTGAGGTTTTTCGCTTTAACCGACTGGGGGCTGGAGGCAAACCCGTGGAGGTAAAAATATTGGTGCATTTGTTTTTTGTTTAAGGTTGTTCAAACCATAGCCAGTCGATTCACCGCTTGACTCTAGCAATCCTGACGGCGATTTTCAAACCAATTGGCGACAGTCAGCAAATCGAGCGATCGCGGCATCAGAGGAAATAAACAAGGGAACCTTTCTAGTTATCGATCTGGACAGTTTTCAAGGCTGCGTAACGAAATATTTTGATGTTAGCCAGATCGAGATCGCTAGACTACACTGATTGAGCTAAATACGTCATTTGTAAACTTTTGTAAAAAATATCTGCTTTTCGACTGCATCTAGTATGCTAAGCGTTCAATAGCGGTATTTTTTATTCGTAGAACACTAGGTGTAGTTTTTAGAGTCGCCAATCCAGCGGAGTAGTCCGTAAAAGGTAGATATGGAAGAGTGGAAGTTTCTCGTACAAAAAGATGGCGATCGCTCGTGGCTGCCGTTGGACTCTCCCGATGTTGAAATTTTAGAAGGGCGTTATCGCATCGTTGCGCGATTTGCCCAGGCAAACACAGACGTGCAAATTCGCATCTGCCATTTGGCGATCGCAGAAAATCCGCCTAAGCGACGGTTTCAAAAGCGCTCTAGTCGTACTAATGCCAATGGGCTAACGGTTGTGGTTCCCTACACCTACTTCAACCCTGGCATTTGGGAACTTTCCTGCTTCTCTCCCGACCCCTTATCCGATTTGATGGGTGACACCATACATCATTCGATTCGGTTACAGGTGTTTGCGTCCGTTGCTGAGGCAGACGAAGATTGGGATAGCGATGATTCAGACGATTTAACCCATGAACAGATTGAATTGGCTTCAGTGCCCGAACTGCGATCGCCCATAGTTGAAGACGAAACTGAGCAGCGCCACACTGAGAATAGCGAGATTGCAGACAGCAAGTTACTCGCTTCAGCAGTTCCCACCACGCCAGAGATTGCAGCCCTAAACGTGGAAATTGCTCAGGCATTGGGGCTATCTATGGATCGGTTAGTGAGCATGACCGAGCAACTTTCCCATCAATTGATTGAAGAAGTATTTTGCGAGTTTGGCGCAGTCTCAAGTGCTGACTATTTTGAACCATCGGTAGCGACCAGTGAACCTGTGCCGGAGTTGATGGAAAATTTAGAGCCATCAACGATTCTACTTAAAGTGGATGCGAGAGCCATACAGATTATTTTGGAGCAGGAAGTATTTCAAGCCAGCGCGGTGCAGACTGTGACTGTGGCGGGGCGCTTGATAGTACAGGATAACTGGAAAGCGCCCATGATTCCGGTGCAAATAGACGATAGTCTAAACCAATCTAATGAGCCGATTGATGAATCTGCTGATGTGGATGGAAATGTAGATGTACAGATCGCAGCATCAACAGGCTGGATTGCTCAAGAATTGCGGATTTCTCTTCGTAATCCGCAAACATCAGAAGTCGTTATTTGCGATCGCCAGTCTCTTTCTACTGAGCCGTTGCCCTACTCCTTTAATTTCACTGTAGAGTTACCTTCCAATTCAACAACCCATCTCTTAATTGGGGAAGTCGAAGTATGGGGAGCCGTATCCGACCAAGCTGAGCCTGTTTCACTGCAAGCTGCTACTGTCACGGTTACGGTCAACCCTGAAGAACTCATGGCAGAATTTCAGCGAGTCAGAACAGCGCTGGAGCAAGAGCCAGAGGGCAGTGATTTGTCTGATTTGGCAGTTGAGTTTAACGAACGGCTACATCGCTCCAAAACCAAGCCTGTTCTAGATCTCTCCTTTTTAGACTTAACTGCAAACAGCTTGGTTGTCGATCAAGATCTTGATTCTCTCAAAGGCAGCATCCCAGTTGTATCTGCTAACGCTGCAAAATCTAAAGGCTCAGAGATGCCTCCCCAGTTAAGTGATCCTCAAACTGATCCTGCTGGCACAAAGCGCCCACTCGATTTGCCTGCCTTTATTGTCACAAATCGAACAACTGCTAGTGCTACAGCGGTTCAGGAGGCGATAGCCCAAGAAGCAGTCGTCGAGAAGCTGAGCGACTCAGAGAACAGTGCGGAGTGTGGAGTGGAGAGCGCGGAAGAGGCTGAAGTTCTAGTCACGGACGCGATCGCGGCTGGCGAACTGAGCGGAAAACAGCAAGATGAAGATGTTGATTCCGAAATTTTGGCA
This sequence comes from Leptolyngbya sp. CALU 1928, assembly GCF_056784215.1. Taxonomy (NCBI): domain Bacteria; kingdom Bacillati; phylum Cyanobacteriota; class Cyanophyceae; order Leptolyngbyales; family Leptolyngbyaceae; genus Leptolyngbya; species Leptolyngbya sp. CALU 1928. Next base: position 1,610,898 of record NZ_JBXBCE010000001.1, read on the forward strand.
TTAATAGAGCAAGTGTCTACCGATGCTGCTTCAGCAGCCCCAATCGTTGCAGAGCAACCATCGCCTATTAAAACTGCGTTTCAAGCCTTGCGATTACAAGATCGCTTTCTAGACCGACTCACCGTTTTGGCAGCCGATGAAGAACTGTTAGTTGCTTTAAAGGAAAGTGTTCCACAAGAAGCTGTCGCTGAAACGCAAGCAGAAACTAAAGAAACACTGACCCAATCCCCCATAGAAGATTGGGTTACCCATGAAGTAGTTGTGGATGATGACCCCCTGTGGCAAGAGTGGATGCGGCGATCGCTCTCTCGTGCTAAGCGGGGCGAATCGTTGGAATTGCCCGTTGTCAATCCGTTAGTCATGCCGGAAGATGAAGCGATTCCAGTGCCAATGGTTGAGATTTTGACCGATGAAATTGTGGCAGGCAGACCCATGAATATACGGCTGAAACTGCCTAATTTGTTGCCCAAAATCTATATCAAACTGTGGGTAAATGATTGCCAAACGCGATCGCTGCTCGATGGTCCTCGTTGGATGGTAGATTTCTTCCCCAACGGACATGATGAACTAGAAGCCGTGACTCAACTCACCGTACCTTTTGGCACGCTGGCAATTCGCCTGGAAGCGATTGCGGTGGAAGTGCAAACTCAACGAGAAAGCCAAAAGATCAGCCTCGATTGCGAAGTTATCCCCCCCGACTTTCCAGAACTCGCGATCGAAGACTTTAACTTTTAAGCAAGAAATAAAGCTCAAACAAAATTGCATTTCCTAGGATGTGTGGAAACAAACAAGAGTGAAGCACTATCGTTTATTTTTTGTTTCAGTAAACTTGCCATTTTTCCAAACGCCCTCAAGCCGTGTGCCCGTTGCCAGCGTATAAACCCCTTTGCCACTTTGCTGCCCAGTGCGAAATTCCCCTTCATAGCGCGTTCCACTCGGAAAGCTACACACTGCGAAACTGTTCAGTAGATCATTTTGAAACTCTCCTTCGCAGCGGGTGCCATCTGCCAGCACTAACACGCCTCTTCCTTGTTTTTTGCTACTTTGAAAATTACCTTCATACCGATTGCCACTGGAATACGTACAAACTCCTAACCCGTTTAACAGATCTTCTCGAAAGATTCCTTGGCAGCGTGTCCCGTTTGCAAAAAAGAATTTGCCTGCTCCGGCTCGAATGCCCTTTTGAAACTCGCCTTCATAGCGATTTCCTCCTGGAAAGACGCATATGCCCTTGCCGTGCAGCAAATTATTCCGAAATTCTCCCTCACAGCGAGTGCCATTCACAAATGTGAAAACCCCCTTTCCATGGCGCTGACTATTTTTCAGTTCGCCTTGGTAGCGATTGCCACTTGGAAACGTGCAGGTTGCTTTCCCTTGTATCAACTCATCCCGCAGTTTTCCGTCACAGTAACTCAATGCCAGCAGGAGAGGCGTATCGGCTAAAACGGATGATGTAGTCCCCAAATGTGAAACACTGACAAAGGCGATCGCGCCTGTCAGCTTCATTGCCCAATGGGAGGGTAAACGCTTGTTTGATGCGATCGCTGCAAAAATGGGCACCCTAACAAGGGCTTTTATGCCGAACGTTACGCCGGAAGTAGATGAATGAAGAAATTGATGCATAAATCTGTAACGAGGGGAGGACTCTTAGTCTAAATAGTGCTTTCGCCAAACCGCATTGACAACTATCTAAAGTTTGAAGCAAAACCGACCAGCAAGGTTAAAAACGAAAAGCTGGCAGCCAACGAGCCAACGAGCCAACGAGCCAAGAGGAGAAAGTTTCAAGAATTGCACCATAGTAAGGTCAAAGCTTTATAGATTCGACAACTTAAAGAAAGTACAGTAAAACTAGCAAGGGGAATTTTACTAAACGGCACGGTTTTCATTGCCATAAAAAACAAAACCATAGATGATGATTGATCTGAAAGGACATCCTCGATTTATGATTTCAACCGGAGCATTTTTACTCACTGTTTTTTCAGATGGACTGATCTTTCTTTAAAAATTTGTTTTTCTCATGATTGGAAATTTATCAAACACCTAGAGTAACTAGGTATGACGGCTATTTAACCAATCTACTGTCGCTCTTAACCAAAGAAATTGCTAAATTCGCTCATGCCTTTTTTCCCTTTCGTCACTCTCGCTCAAATCACCCCCTCGCCATTTTTTATCCCAATTCAGCCGTCTAGGGCTGCGCCACAAGAATTAGTTTTACCCAGAGAATCTCTTCCTGCTCAGCCTACTCTTCAGACGCAGGAAGTTTTTCAACCCCAGGAAATTCGCCCTCTGCCCGGACAGTTAGACACTGTACCTGTTCTTAATAGCAACAGTCCAGAGGTCGTGCAAACCAGTGGCATCCTCACCTCAACGTTTCCCCCAGCGGGCAAAGATTTTCCTAACGCTCATTTGAACTATGCCTTTCAAGGGCGGTTTGATATTTTTGCTCACCATATTGCTAGAACTCGTAGCGGTACACCACGGACGTTATTTCAAGCAATCCTGTTAAACAATCCAACTTCTAAGCCGGTTGCGATCGACATTTTGCAGGGAGCGAGCTATCTCACGCGTCCAGATGCTTCTTTCATTCAGTTACCTGCCTATGTGGAAGATCCCTTAGGGACGGTTTATGCTGGACCGGGTAGCCGAGTGACGAATGACCTATTGCGAGGTCGCCGTCAAGGAGCCTTTCCACGCAGGTTTGTGATTCAACCCGGTGAAAACCATTTATTAATGAACTTACCGATTCCAGTGGGTGGCTCTCCGGGGTCGAATGGACGAACAACCCTGATGCGATTGCAAAGTAGTGGTTCTGTGTATGGGGCAAGTTTAGCGATGTTTGCCCCTTTAACGGAGGACGGACGAGAACGCAGTCCAACCTTAGAAGAATGGCAAACGTTGGTCGTCAAAGGGGGGCTGGCAGGACCGCGTGATGTGCCGCCTACACCCCTCAATGTGAATGTTGCTAAGGTTTTTTATGGGCGCGTGTCTGGGGTCGCGATCGGCTCTCAATGGCAGTCAATGGTGACGGATACACCAAAGAGCGATCGCTTAACGATTCCCAACAAAGGACGGGCATTTTCCTACGGCTTAAGTACGCTCTATCGAGGCACGCTGGGCACAGGGCAAATTCAGAGCGCCAAACTATTAGCGCGCTATCCTGATACGGCGTATCAAGCGCATGGCAACTACGGAATTCAATATAGTTTGACGATGCCACTCTATAATCCAACGAGGCAAAAGCAAGCGGTGACGTTGGCGATTCAAACACCTTTAAAGAATGACAAAAGTAAGGGAGGACTGTTGTTTTATCAGCCCCCTGAAAACCGTGTCTTTTTTCGGGGTACAGTACGGTTACGCTACAACGATGATGCGGGGGTAACCCAAACTCGCTTTATTCACATCACTCAACAGCGAGGAGAGGCAGGAGAACCCTTGCTGACGCTCAATTTACCAAGTGGTGATCGCCGCTTGGTTCAGGTTGATCTTCTCTACCCGCCCGACTCAACGCCCCCCCAAGTTCTCACCGTCAAAACCCTAGATGATGTTAGGGATGCTTTTCGGTAGCAGATCATTTGAGTCGCTCAATCGATTGGTTCGGCGGGGTTCTTTTTTGTTCTGCTGCTTAACTGTGGCGTAAAGGCTTGATCATCCCCAAAGATTGAACTTCGTATCCTAAGCGGTTATAGAGGAGGATGGCAGGCTGATTGGCTTGGAACACCTGAAGCCCAATTTTGCGATCGCCCCGTGCAATTGCCCACTGTTCAGCCTGATGCATCAACGCCGCACCAATGCCTTGACGACGATGGGCAGGCGCGACGTACAGTAAAAAGATATGGGCATGGCGATCGCCACTCACTTGATCGATCGCGGTACCAACCCAAAGGCAAGCAATGGGGTGATTCAAAAGGCTTTGCAACTCATCGTTGTGATTATGAGCGCGATCGCGGTTTGACTTCACCCACCAAAGCGGCGTTTCCTGAGAAAAATACTGGTCTACCGTACTCGCAAGATGAGAGTAAGTCCCAGTAGGCTCAATCTCAGCGTAGGTACACTGCATGAACTTTACTAGCAATGCTCGATCTAAACCGGAGCCTTGAAAAAGCTGGTAGCCGGCGGGGAAAGGAGCGATCGGCGAGGGGGCGCTCAATCCGTAAACCTACAAGGCAATAGACCAATCAAGTAGATTCGTCCGTCAGTCCTGTAATCAATGCAGACAATGATGGAGGAAGATTCGTAGGCTTATAAGAACTGCTAGGTTTATAGACTGCTGAGTTTTGAGCTTGAGGATCAGGGATTTCAATCGGGGCTGGAGCCGCCATATCCATCGGCATGAAAATGCGGGAACTGACCGCTACTAATGCAAACAGAAAGACAAAGACAATCAACAAGGGAGCCACATACTGCCGGAAAATCGCCATGGGAATTACAATATAAAATTTTGTTAAACAGCAAGAGCTTGTCTGAGACTTCACTCAAGATTTGTAAAGCTTACTCATCTCATCCTATCGCAATACACTTCTTCCCTACGAACAAATTTGCAGTTTTTCCAGCACTTTTCTTAAGCTTTCCTGTCAAAGACGATAAATTATTCTCAAGACGGATTTTCATCATCCATTGAAATTTGAGTGGGCACGACCGCCTTCCAAGGAGCCACAAAAGGGAGTAGAAATAATCCTGGAAGTGAGGCTAGTAGGGTGAGTACAAAGAAGACCGACCAGCCGGTTGCTTTTGCTAAATCACCTGCTGGAGCCGCTAGAATAATGCTGCTAGATGCCATCAGGCTAGAGAGCAGGGCATATTGAGTGGCGGTGAAGGCATGGTTGCATTGGCTCATCAGATAGGCAACAAAAGCCGCTGTTACGAGTCCTGCACAAAAGTTTTCCAAAACAATGGCAACTAATAGCCACTGGGTCGCTTGAGGCAAAAGGGTAAGGGAAAAATATCCCAGGTTGCTAAGGGCTTGAAAGCCGCCAAAGACCCATAGTGCCCGGTTGATGCCGAGGCGAGTGAGCAGAATCCCTCCGCCAACAACTCCAAGGGTGGTCGCTAGAAAGCCGAACGTTCCTTGAATTGCGCCAATCTCGGTTTTGCTGTAGCCAATATCCAGGAGAAACGGAATTGCCATGTTGCCCACCAAGGCATCGCCCAACTTGTAAAACAAGACGAATAAAAGGACTAAGGTGGCGGCGATTACACCGGATCGACTAAAAAATTCCTTAAAGGGAAGATAAATCGCATCTTGAAGCGTTTGGGGAGCAGAAACGCGATCGCTGGGTTCTGGTGCCCATAACGTTGCTAGGATACCGATCATCATCATCCCGGCAAGGAGCAAATAAATGAGTTGCCAGGAAATATAATCTGCCAAAATCAGCGCTAGGGAGCCAGATATTAAAATGGCGACTCGATAGCCTAAGACCCAAGTAGAGGCTCCAAGTCCAAGCTCGGCAGGTTTTAATACATCCGTTCGGTAAGCATCGCTGGCGATATCTTGAGTGGCACTTAAAAACGCAATAACTAGAGCATTGATTGCCAGCAGTTGCAGGGCTTCTTTGGGTTGCTGGAGCGACATGGCAGCGATCGCCCCTAGTAGCCCAACCTGAGTAATTAACAGCCAACCTCTTCGTCGCCCCAAAAAAGGCGGAACGAAGCGATCTAAAAAAGGTGCCCAGAGAAACTTGAGGGTATAAGGTAGCCCGATCAAGCTAAACCAGCCAATTACCCCTAAATCAACCTGGGAATCTTTCATCCAGGCTTGCAAGGTTCGACTGGTTAAGAACAAGGGCAACCCAGAGGAAAATCCTAGCAGCAAGAGTGCCGCCATTTTACGGCTGCGTAAAACTTTCAGAAGCGGTTGGACGGCATTCATGAATACAAGCTACTCACTAAGCTAAACAATCCGATGACGGATTTGATTCAGCCATCATGCCATAGTTAGCGCGATCGCCCTGCTTTTGCGCATAACCACAACTCGTACTACTGAAAGAAACCTTGCTTTTCGGCAACGTCCAGTGAAATATCTGGCAAATTGCAAAGCATCTCATTCCACGTAGTATGGCTTTGTAAAGCCTCTACAACCTCTGAAAGGGGTTTAGGAAAAATGGTTGGAAAGTCTGCCTCTTCAGAAAACTGGATAGTGAAAGCAAGCTGTTCAATGGGAGGCATAAACTGAGCATTAACGCCTGGGCGGTTGCCTCTCGGATCAACACGATACCAACCAATCTCTTCTAGATAAATGGCGTTGAATCCATGCAAACTATAGGGTGCGCCTTTATTATCAATGCTCAAACGCTGATAGCAAAATCCTGCTGGAACGCCGTTTGCACGCAGCAAAGCTGCTAATAAATGGCTTTTTGAAAAACAGTAGCCTGTTTCATAGCGCAGCACCTCTGAGGCTTTGCAAGTCACAGGATTCATCTGATAGTCGAAACTGTGGAAAATGCGATCGCGCACCCATTCAAAGCAACTCTGAGCGATCGCGGTTGAAGTCGTCTGCTCAAATGCAAGTTGCTTCGCCAGTTCCAAAACATTAGGATGATGCCAATCAATCACCTCATCCGATTCAAGATAATCTTGCAAGTTTCCGTTTCTAGTTATAATCACGCCAGACATGTGCTAGAGCGCCCTGAACATCCACTTGAGACGCAGGCACCTCAATCGACTCATAGTTTTTATTGGCAGGTAGCAAGGTCACCTTGCTACCTCGACGGTGAAAATACTTTAGAGTGGTTTGATCCTGAACTCTAGCGGCTACAATCGTGCCATTTTTAAGCGCTTTTGGATCAGTAACAGGCTTAAGAATGACAATATCTCCATTGTCAATCATGGCATCTACCATGCTGTCTCCCCGTACTCTCAGCGCAAAGTAGGTCGGCTTCAGCGAAATACCCGTCAAATCTAGATACTCAACCTCAGCGTCAGGAAATGCGTCAACGAGGCTACCCGCCGCGATCATGCCGCGAATTGGCACTCCTCGTAACACTTCATGCGTGGCTCGAATAGTCCGCGCTTTGCCTTCTGTCCATTCAATGTAGCCTTTTGTTCTCAAATGCTCTAAACGACTTTGAACGGGGGCTGGAGACTTCAAATCCATTGCCTTCATCATTTGACGAATTGAGGGCGGGTATTGGTTTTCGCGAATGTATTCTATTAGCCAATCGTATAGCTCTTGCTGGGCTGTGGTAAGGGCTTCCATGGTTTAAGACAGAATTGTAGTAGTTTGATACACTTGTACCATGCTTTTTGGGGTTCTGTCTAGCATTTTTAGAAAACTGGCAATAAAGCTACAGAAAAGCGGCAACCTAGATAAAAGCTATGTCATTCACCATCCTGAAACTGAGAGTTGGACGGCGCAGGAGGTGTTTTTAGTTTTTTGATAGGTGACTTGTCTACTGCAATGACCTCTGCATCTTTAATTTCAAGATTGGTAACTTCTGATGGGGCAGTTCGGTTGATGCTAATTTTCCGTTGGTTGGGTTTTCTAATATCTAATATTTCTGGCTGTAAAATTTCTGGCTCTGGGGCTTTGGGTGGTGGTGAGTCGGGAAATGTCTCTATATTGCTTGATTGTGGCAGTTCTGCACTATTAGACGCGATCGCCTCTGTAAAAATTGGCTCCTGCCAATCCGTTTCTGGGTGGCTATCCGAAGTTTGAACGATTGGGAGGGTGGGCAGTTCGGGTTGTGCTGCTTCTGATGCAAACTCTTTGGGTTGAATCTCTTCAGGCTGGATATCTTGGGGTTGAATCTCTTCGGGCTGGGTATCTTCGGGATTTTGAGACTGAAGCGGTTCTGGTTCCATACTCTCTACTGCTTCAGAAATCGGAACGGACTCGGATTCTGTCATCGCCTCAGGTTGTTGAAGTTCAGACTCCGAGGTGGGGGTTGCGATCGCAAGTTCTTCCACCTTCGGCGTTGCCCATTGAACAATCGCCGCTGTTAGCCCATCCAAGGTAAACTCGGCAGCTTCCACATCTACCCGCCCCAGCAAGCTCTGGCAACTTTCGCTAGTTTGAGGACCAATGGATGCAATGCAAACGTTTTCTAGATAGCTTTGCCAGTTGTCATCCGCTTGTTGGAACAGTTGGCAAAAATGCTGCACGGTTTTGGAACTGGCAAAAGTGATGATATCGACGGAGCGAGATCGCAACGCTTGCAAGGCTTCAGGCGCGATCGCGGCTGGACAGCGTGATTCATAGGCGGCAACTTCTCTCACCTTGGCACCCTGGTTGGCAAATTCCTTGACTAGCGCTTCTCGACCGCCGCTTTCCACACGGGGAAACAAAATCCGAAGTCCGCTTAATGGCTCAGGAAAGTTAGCAGCTAGGGAATCGGCAACAAACTTGGGTGGAACGAAATCGGCGGGAATTCCTAATTGCTGCAACCGTTGTGCTGTTTTTTCGCCGACCACCGCAATTTTGATGTTGCAGGAGAGCGAGTCGTCGCCGGTTTGAGTTTTAAGGCGTTTGAAAAAGGCATCTACGCCATTGGTTGAGGTGAGGATCAGCCAGTCAAATTCATCCAGACGGGCGATCGCGGTATCCAAATCTCGCCAGCTAGAGGGCGCGCCAATCTCCAGGGTTGGCATCTCAATCACCGCCGCTCCCTGATCCTCCAACAGTTGCGTAAACTGGCTAGACTGGCTGACAGCACGCGTCACTAAAATGGTTTTGTTCGTCAAGGGCAGCGGTTCTGTGGGAAGCGGCGGCAGGATTAAAAAATCGTCTTCTACAGGCGGCACTGCATCGAAAAATGGCTGTCGCTCATCGGGGATTTCTAATCTTGGGGTGGGACGGCGATCGCGCTCTGGTTGCCGAACGCTCAAATCAGCCGACATCTGAGATTCCCGCGTCCGTCGAGTTTGCGGTTGATCTCGCGGTGACTCTGAAGCGATATTGCGAACCACTTTCGGCTGAAGCAGCGATCGCAGTTTCACGACTTCACCAATTACAATCACGCAGGGAGCCAAAGACTGGTTGGCGGTTTCCACCAAAATATTGCCCAGGGTGCCTTCCCAAATCTGCTGTTCCGCCCGACCCGCCCACCGAATCACCGCGATCGGGGTTTTTGGCGATTTTCCATGTCCCCGCAGTCGCCGGACAATTTCGGGCAAGGTGCGTCCGCCCATCAAAATCACCAGGGTTTCTAGTTTTGTTAGGGAAACCCAGTTCAACGTATCGGGATTGTGGGCAGTGCAAACCGTAAACGAACTGCTCAGTTGCGGATCAGTGAGGGGAATGCCAGCCAGTAGGGGAGCGACCAGCGCCGAGGATAAGCCCGGTATCACTTCATACTCACATCGCGCCGCCACCAACGCTTCGATTTCTGCCTGCGCTCGACCAAACACAAACGGGTCACCACTTTTAAGCCGCACGACTTGCCTGCCGCGATCGCAATGCTGCACCAACAGGCGATTAATTTCAGGCTGCGCCATGCTGGGCTGTCCGCCGCGCTTACCCACATTCAGCTTTATGCAAGCTTCGGGCACAAGATCCAGCAGTTCGCTGTCCACCAATGCGTCATAAACCAGCACCTCAGCCGTGGCGAGTAAGGTTTGCGCTTGCGTGGTCAAGTAGTCGGCATCGCCTGGCCCCGATCCGACTAAATACACTTTGCCTGCTTGTTCAGCCATAACCCACATTGCCCATACTCTGCTGGATCTAGTTTAGGCGGTTGGCAGAATATTCAACCTAATCACGGGTCAGGATTTAATTTCCCATCCCAAAAAAACTGGCTACTGCCACTCCATCGTATGGATTGGTTATGTACAAAAACCCTCAATCAATGGCGACAATGGCGACAGATATCCTTTGCAGTAGCACCCAGATCTCCCGACCAGCCGCTGCATTTTGAATTGTTATGTATCATTATCGCTGTCCGCAACAGCAATATCGAAATGAAGTACATCTTCGCGTGCCCCAAGCTTTGTGTAAAGGGCGATCGCAGGGTCATCTCCAATGTCCGCCTGCACGAAAATCACATAGGCTGCTCGTGCTATAGCGATCTTCTTTAATTCTTGGATTAATGCGGTGGCAATCCCTTCGCGTCGATGGGCGGCGGCGACAGCCAAATCGTAAATATAAATTTCACTACGCTCTTGCTCGAACTTCTGGAGTTCGTAAGCGGTGAGACCTCCGACTACTGACCCATTTTTTAACGCTACAAGTGCGATGAAATACTCGCTGCTTAACAACCGCTTGAGATAGGCGTTGCTTGGGCGAGATGAGCAATAAGTATCCACTTCGTCGAAAGCCTCACCAAAAATATCCAATAAGCCGCCCATCAGCCCTAATTCGTTGGCGGAAAGCTGACGAATGCTAATTAGCTCAGAAGATGACATTTTCTACCTGTTAATTGGAGCAACACAGAAAGTTGCCGGGTAAGATACATCACTATAGTAGTGTGCAGAGTTTTGGCATGACGCTCTAAAACGGGTGAATAGGCACAATGGATATGGGAGTAAGAACGCGCCCGTCCGCCGCCTCACTGCACTGCGATCGATAATTTTTGGATCTAACTCTGGTTCAGCCAACCTTCACCCTAGTAGATCTAGGATTGAAATCTAGGCGATCGCCTACGCCAAAACGCGCCTATGCTAGCGTTGAAAGAACCAAACTTGGGAAAACCCCAATGACTGAAACCACCCAACTCAAATCTCCTTCTGGATATCACCAAGATTTTGTTGCCTGGTGCGAGGATACGGTTGCCAAGCTAAAAGATCGGGACATTGAGGGGCTAGATTTTGAGGCGCTGATTGAGGAGATTGAAAGCTTGGGACTGAGAGACAAAAGAGAATTGAAGAGTCGATTAGGAGTTTTGCTAGCTCACCTGCTGAAGCGTCTATACGTTCAAAGCCCTAATGATTATCGAGGCTGGCAAAATACGATCGCAGATCAGCGGCGAGAGATGGAGCTTTTGATAGAGCAATCTCCTAGTTTAAAGAACTACTTTGTAGAAGTATTTGAGGACTCATGGCGACACGCTCTCAAGCGAGTTAGGCAAGATTATTCAACAGTGCAATTTCCCAATGAGTGGGAGTTTAGCCAAGATTTAGAGGCGACTCTGACGGAAGATTTTTGGTTGACCGATGAAGATCATGAGGAACGTTGAATGCAAGTTGGTTTTATTGGTATTGGGTTAATGGGTCAGCCAATGGCACAGCGCCTTTTAGATGCGGGAGTATCACTGACAGTTTACAACCGGACACCTGGCAAACTGGAAGGGTTGAAAGAATTGGGAGCCGCGATCGCCCCAACTCCTAGCGCTTTGATCCACGATTGCGACTGCATTATTTTGATGTTGACCCATGCCGCTGCTGTCAAGGAAGTGCTTTTGTCGGATACGAAACGTGCCTATTTAATCGGCAAAACGGTGATCCAAATGAGTACGATCGCCCCTAGTGAAAGTCGGGCGATCTGTGACGAAGTGATTGCAGCAGGCGGCGAGTATCTGGAAGCCCCCGTTTTAGGCAGCATCCCCGAAGCGATCGCAGGTAAGCTAATGGTCATGGTCGGAGGCACCCCAGAACAATTTGAAACCTACCAGCCAATCCTCAGCCACTTTGGATCAACGGTGCGGTTAATCGGGGCTGTGGAAACTGCCTCTGCCCTCAAACTCGCGTTGAATCAACTGATTGGTTCCCTTACTGCCGCCTTTGCCACCAGCCTCAGTTTTGTTCAACAGGAAGGCGTAGACGTAGAGCAATTCATGGAAATTTTGCGGGGCAGTGCCCTGTATGCACCCACCTTCGACAAAAAATTGCAGCGAATGCTAGATCAAAACTACGCCGATCCCAACTTTCCTACCAAGCATTTGGCAAAAGATATGAAGCTGTTTCAGGCAGAAGCAGAGCCGCTGGGCTTAGATACTCACCTGCCAGCCGCAGTCAACCAAATTTTGTTAGAAGCCATCAATCGAGGGTTTGCCGAAGCAGATTACTGTGCGCTGTTTGCAGTGATGAATCAAATGCCTAAACAGGCAAGCGATTGATATCTTGGTTCGAGCCAATCACTACCATGGCGCTGCCTTTTTGCAGCCGCACGCCCGGATCGGGATTGATTTCAAACTTACCATCACGACTAACCGCCAACAGATTTAAGCCGTAGGAATTTCGCAGTTGTAAATCCGCAATGCTTTTGCCATTAAACTGATCGGGGATTAGCACTTCTACGATGCTGTTGTCGGGGTCAAGCTCAAACCGATCTAAAATGCCAGGGCGGGTCAGAGATTGTGCCAAGGCGCAGCCACACTCATGCTCTGGAAACACCACATGGTCTGCACCCACTTTTTTCAAGAGCTTCACATGCACTTCTGAAGAGGCTTTGGCGACCACATGGGGCACGCCGCCTTCTTTGACATTGAGGGTGGTGATGATGCTTTCCTGCACATAGTTCCCGATCGCCACAATCACCGTATCTTGCTCAAACACTCCCGCCTCTCTCAAGGCTGCGGGTTGAGTTGAATCAAGCTGTCGGGCATGGGTGGCAATATTGTCAGACAATACTTGGGCAACCCGGTTTTCATCGAAATCGACGCACAGCACATCGTAGCCTTGTCTGCTCAGGGTAGAAGCAACCGCTCGCCCGAATCGCCCCAATCCGATCACGGCAAATTGCTTGTTCCGACCCGAATCACGGCGCAGACTATGAAAAAAACTTAAGGATGATAGGTTGACCACTGCTTATATCGGTATGAGACTTTTCAGAGGTTGAAAGTCGCACCGTCTCCTTAATATGTGAGGGTTTGATGGTTGATTAAAGATCGAATGTCGCTGACTGTGAAACGAAATCACCGCTATCTAACTTAACAGAATGCTGAGCAAAAAATTTGTGAGAAGCAGAGTCAAGAGAGAGGGAACTGCTAAGAACTCCGCGCCCCGCACTCTACACCCCGCACTCTAAATAAACGTTTTCATCCAACCAATAGCGTTTCTTCTGGATAGCGGACAAAGCTCGGTTTTGGATCTCCCAACAGCGCCGCCATCAACAGCAGCACCCCAACCCGTCCGATGTACATCATCACGACCAGCATCAGCTTGGCAAACACCGAAAAGCCAGGATCTACAGTGATGCCAGTGGATAAGCCCACCGTGCCAAAGGCAGACACCACTTCAAACAAAATCTGGATGAAGTTATATTCTGGGTCTGAGAGGGAAATCAAAATGGTGATCACAATTACCGCTGCCATAGAGCCGACGGTCACCCCAACCGCTTTTAATACCAGCGTCATTGGAATTTGACGATCATACAACTGCGCCTCTTCTTTGCCTTGCAGTACTGCTTTCGTGCAACTGGTGAGGATTCGTAGGGTGGTGGTTTTGATGCCTCCTGCGGTGCCGCCAGGACTACCGCCAATAAACATCAGGGCAGTGGTAATAAATAGCCCTGCGGTGGTCATTTTACCCACATCGATTGTGTTGAAGCCTGCGGTTCTGGAGGTGGCTGATTGAAACCATGCCGCCATTAAACGGGTGGGCAGATCCACCACTCCCAAGGTTTTGGGATTTTGACTTTCTACTAAGAAGAAAGCGATCGCTCCTAGGGTCAGCAAAATCACCGTAGTACTCACCGCAACTTTAAAATTGAGCGAAAAGATCGTGCGTTTCCGCTGGTGGGTCAAGCGCCCCCGCAACCAAAGATACATCTCAAAAATTGCTTCGTAGCCAATCCCACCAAAAATAATTAGCCCTGGAATTACCAGATTAATCAACGGAGAAGCTTGATAGCCCGTAAGATTATCTGAAAAAACACTAAACCCCGCATTATTCCAAGCGCTAATGCTATGAAAGATAGCCAGCCACAAGCCCTTATCCAAGCCGTATTTAGGCACAAACACGAACAGCATCAGAAAGGCACCTGTTAGTTCAAACAACAGTGTGGTGGCGATGATCGAACGAATGAGTTGACTGGCTCCGTGAATTTCGGTGCGATCAAGGGCTTGCTGAACGGCAACTTTATTCCGTAGTCCAATGCGTCGCCCTATGAGCAACAGCAGAAAGGTGGTGGCGGTCATATAGCCCAAGCCGCCGATCTGAATCAGAGCCAAGATAAAGAAGTGCCCTACGGTGGAAAAATAGGTGCCCGTATCAACAATGATGTGCCCGGTGACGCACACTGCTGAGGTTGCTGTAAACAACCCTACGAGGACGTTGTTCCCATTCCAAACGCCACTAGTCGTAGAAACGGGCAAACTCAGAAGCAGCGTTCCTGCGCCAATCACCGCAAGAAAGCCTAAACAAATGGTGCGAGAAACCGTCATGAATTGATTACGCAATTATTCAAGGTATTTTATCTTCGCACCTTTAATTTTCCATTTTCCATTTTTTCCAGCATTTAGAAAAATGTTGATAGGGCACGGCGTAGGTTAGGGTGGTTTTGTGATTTTAGTCATAAAAATTTGTTTCAGACGATAGGTTTGAGGTTGACCGAGTTGCCTATGAATTTTTGGATTGCTCAATTTAGCGCTGTTGGACTGGTGCTGGTGGGGTTGGCGGGATGCACTGAGCCGCGATCGCCCATCAGTGCTGCGCCACCCGTACCCGCTTCATCGCCCGTGGCAGCGAGTCCCTTGGTTATGCCCACGGCAGCGGCGATCGCCCAAAAATCGACTGCCACCAAAGCCCTGGAGTATCGGCTGAAAGCAGAAGTGACCAAAAAATCGGGGATTCCGGTGCAATCTGTCGCCTGCCCTACGACTGCCAACCCGGAAGATGGAAAACCGTTCGACTGTCAGGCAACGGCAGCGAATCAAACGTTTTTGGTTGCCCTGCGCCCCAAAGCAACCGCGATTGTTTTACCTCCTCAGGGTGGCGCAAAACCAAAGATCGCGATCGCGCCAACGCCCCAACTTAGCCCTGCTCAAAAAAGCGAACTGCAATGGAGCACCAAAGGCTTACTGGTGCTGCCCAAACTGGAGCAAACGATTCAAAAAGGGATTAAAGCCCAGTTTCAGATTGAGGTGAAAACCAACTGTGGCGGCAAACTTCGAGTCGTGAAGCCGGGGGATACCTTCAAATGTCAAGTGACGGATCAAAAAGGCACGACTAAGCCGATTACAGTGCGGGTGGATGATGAAAAAGGAAATGTCACCTGGAAGTTGTAGAGTGTGCAGGGGATAGGGTGTAGGGTGTAGGGTATTGTTTGAAATCCACCATCGCCTTAGGTGGGCGATCGCCCTTTTTCTATGACTTCAACTCTATGACTTCGACGCTCAACCAACGCATTCAAGAGTTTTACGATGCCTCCTCCGGGCTGTGGGAACAGACCTGGGGAGAGCATATGCACCACGGATACTACGGGGCAGACGGCACTCAAAAGAAAGAGCGTCGCCAAGCTCAAATTGATTTAATTGAAGAATTGCTGCATTGGGCAGGAATTGAACAGGCAGACAATATTCTAGATGTGGGCTGCGGTATTGGTGGCAGTACGCTTTACCTCGCTGACAAATTTCAGGCAACCGCCACCGGCATTACCCTGAGTCCTGTGCAGGCAAACCGCGCAACCCAACGGGCAAAAGCCGCAGGACTTGCCCCGACTGCTGAAACTTCCCCATCGGCTCAATTTCTAGTGGCTGATGCATTAAATATGCCTTTTGCCGATAACTCGTTCGACTTCATTTGGTCGCTGGAAAGTGGGGAACATATGCCCACCAAGGAAAAGTTTTTGCAGGAATGCTACCGAGTGCTGAAGCCAGGAGGCACTTTTTTATTCGTCACTTGGTGTCACCGTCCCATCGATCAGCAACCGCTGACTACCGATGAGCAAAAGCACTTAGAAGATATTTATCGGGTTTACTGCTTGCCCTACGTGGTTTCGCTGCCAGAGTATGAGGCAATGGCGCGATCGCTCTCCTTCCAAAACATTCGCACCGCAGACTGGTCTACCGCCGTCGCCCCCTTTTGGGATGTGGTGATCGATTCTGCCATCACGCCCGCCTCTATTTTTGGGCTGCTGTTTTCTGGTTGGGGCACCATTCAAGCGGCTCTCTCCCTCGGACTAATGCAGCGTGGCTATCAACGCGGGCTAATTCGGTTTGGGCTATTGTGTGGCGAGAAATGAGGGAATAGGGAATAGTCCTGAAACCTGTCACCCGAAACCCGAAACCTCTAATGCAAAGAGTTAAGAGTAAGGAAGAGTATGAAACTAGAGATAGAATCCGGTGTGCCGCTCCAGTTCGCCAAAGAGCCGATCACCTGGTTAAAAGCGTTTTGGAAATTTTCGCGCCCCCACACCATCATCGGCACCAGCTTAAGTGTGTTGGCACTGTATCTGATCGCGATCGCCGAAAGCAGTCGTGCCCTCTTCCCTTTTCCTGCTTTCCTCTTCCCTGCCCTCCTCGCCTGCCTCTGCGGCAACGTCTACATTGTTGGGCTAAACCAGCTTGAAGATGTAGAGATTGATCGGATCAATAAACCGAGTTTACCGTTAGCATCGGGTGAATTTTCTCGGCAGCAGGGCGTTGCGATCGTGCTGACAATGGGGATTTTGGCGATCGCGATCGCTGCCCTGCAAAGCCCCTACCTCCTGGCGATGGTCGGCATTAGCCTCCTAATTGGCACCGCCTATTCCCTCCCCCCCATTCGGCTAAAGCGCTTTCCATTCTGGGCATCCCTCTGCATTTTTACCGTGCGCGGCATCATCGTAAACCTAGGGTTATTTCTTCACTTCAACTCTTTACTTTCCTCTTCTTTCTCCCCCGTTCTAAATTCGCCATTCGCTATTCCCCCCTCGGTTTGGGCGCTGACTGCTTTTGTTGTCGTGTTTACCTTCGCGATCGCCATTTTCAAAGATGTACCCGACATGGAGGGCGATCGCCAATACAACATCAGCACCTTCACCCTTAAATTGGGGCAGAAAAAGGTTTTTAACCTGGCGCGTTGGGTGATTACTGCCAGCTATGTCGGCATGATTCTGGCAGGATTGGCTCGTCTTCCAGGGGTCAACGGGTTCTTTTTAATTGCGACTCATTTGGTACTGCTAGGAGTTTTGTGGTTCCGTAGTGTTCAAGTCGATTTAAGCGACAAACTTTCCGTCAGTCGCTTTTACCAGTTCATCTGGAAGCTATTTTTTTTAGAATATCTGCTATTCCCGATCGCCTGTCTCATTGCGCCGACTGCCCTGTAGACGTTTGACTAACCGCGAGATCGCCTGCACCAGTTGATTAGCATCGACAGGTTTGGTTAGATATGCCTCAAATCCAACGGCGAGGGCTTGCTGCTGATCAATTTCTCCCGCATAGGCAGTCAGAGCGATCGCCGGAATTTGCCCCCCTTGAGCCGCTGGTAGGGTGCGAATCTCTTGAATCAAGCCATTGCCATCTCTTCTAGGCATTCCAATATCGCTAATCAGCAGATCTGGGTTTACGTGAGAGAAACACTCTAGAGCCGCGATCGCAGAATCTACGATAATCGCGATCGCCCCTGCGTCTTCTAGGATGAAAGCCACTAGATCGCGGGCATCAGCGTCGTCGTCCACGACCAAAACTCGGACTCCCTCTAGTGGAAGCCGAGCCGAGGCTGGAGCAGGACGTTTGTCTGCCTGCCTTATCAAGATTTCACTTTCCGAGAGCGGCAGATTGACGGTAAATGTTGCACCCTTACCTTCTCCTAAACTGTCTGCCTGCACGGTGCCGCCTTGTTGCTCCACAAGATGACGGACGATCGCCAACCCCAATCCTAACCCGCCAAATTTCCGAGTCGTCGTTGAATCGGCTTGACGAAAATATTCAAACACATGGGGCAAAAAATCTGGATGAATGCCTTTGCCCGTATCGATCACTTGGATCTGAGCCTGGAGATCGCTGGAGCTTAGCCGAATAGTGACCTGATCACCAGCTTCGGTAAACTTAATGGCATTGGTCAACAGATTCCAAATTATTTGCTGTAACCGCACTGAATCGCCTAAAACTATCAGTTGTGAAGGGTGAGCCGTCAAAGCTAAAGAGTGTTCTATAGGATCTCTGCTGATTTCTTCGATCTCGGTTCTGAGTTCGATTCCCTTTTCTTCTGCGGCTAATTGCACGGTTTCAAGCGCCGATCGCAGACTAAACACCAGATTCACAGGCGCAATGTTTAACTTGAGCTTGCCTTGCAAAATCCGAGAAACATCTAACAAATCTTCAATCAGCTGAGTTTGCAGTTTGGCATTACGCTCGATTGTTTCTAAGGCATGGGTTGTTTTTGCCGCATCTAATTTACCTGTGCGAAGCAGACCTGCCCAACCCAAGATCGGATTTAGGGGCGTTCGCAATTCATGGGACAACACCGCCAAGAACTCATCTTTGACTCGGTTGGCTTTGGCACTACGGGCGGCTTCACGAACGGCATCATTCCGGGCGATTCGTTCAGATTCATAGAGATGGGCACGGGCGATCGCTTGGGCACACTGTTGGGCAAGCGACAAAATAAAGGATTGCTGCTCTTCATCCAACAACTGCGGATTGTTGAATCCTAAGGATATACCGCCAACCGCCCGACCTTCGACCATGAGCGGGATAGAAATCCAGGCACCAAAATTTTGTTGGGCATACATTTCAGCTAGGTGGGGATAATGGACGGCTCGAACCTCTGCGGGTTCTGCCCAAATGGGCTGCCCCGTTCGTACTGCTTTTGCGAGCGGCACAGGAGCTTGGAGCGAAAACCGCTGCCACTTCTCATCTAGGGCACCACCACCCACTACCCGCACGACTTCTAGTTCGCTAGTGCTTTCATCAAGCAACGCAACCAGGGCAAAATTAGCGTTCAAAGCCGCAATTCCCTGATCGACGATTACCTCAGACACTTGGGCAGGAGTCACCGACTCAGAAAATGCCGCCGTGACAGATTGAAGCCGAGCAATGCGCTCTGTGGTTCTCTCGGCGGCTTGTTGAGCCTGCTGAGCGTCTCGATAAAGTCGGGCATTATCGATCGAAATGGCAGCGCGATGGGCAATATCGTCTGCCAACGCTAAATCCGCTTGACTATACCGACGATCAGATTCAGCCGTCACAAACGAAATGGTGCCCAAAATCTTTCCGCGAACAATTAACGGTGAGACAATACAAGACTTTAAGCCGAGTTCACGCAGAATGTGTAGATGCTCCACATCTTGGGCAATGACCGCGATCGCGCGATCTGGAATCTCAGCCGCGATTTTAGCCTGCCCTGTTCGCAGCACCTTGGAGATTCCTTGAGCATCATTCAACTGTTTGGGATATTTTCGATGGAGTTCCCAGCCTAACTTCACCTTCTCTGGATCACGGTGGGCAACTGCAACTCGCTCAATTGATTGATTTTGCAACAAATCGATCGCGCACCAATCTGCAAAATAGGGCACAACCACATCAGCCACGCTTGCCAAGGTCGATTCGTAGTCTAATGAAGCTGCCAGCACCGTACTGATAGCAACGAGAAACGCCGATCGCTGCTGATCGGCTTCCGCTTCCAAACGAGCAGCCTGTTCTTGAATCTGCTGCTGAATCAGTTGAGTCCGTTCTTCCGCCAGCCGCAAGCGTATCGCTTCTGCCAGTTTGCGCTCGGTAATGTCATGCATCACCACTACCGCGCCTTGTTTCGTGCCTTGGGCATCAGCAATCATCTGTCCACTAGCCAGCAGCGATCGCGCCCGACCCTGTTTTGGTGCAATCACCATTTCAACCTGGTTAACGACCTCCCCCTGCAATGCCCGAAACAGAGGAATGTCCTCTTTAGCCATCCGAGTTTTGCCATCTGGTAGGTATAAGTCATAATACTTTGCCCACTGTTCCGGCGGTAATGGCTGCTCTGGCAAGCCATGAAAATCTCGTGCTGCTTGGTTAAACAAGGTTAAAACACCCTCAGCATTACACGCGACAATCCCTGCCTGTACCCGATCTAGCAACACCTTCAGCACTTCCTGTTCTTGTTGCAGGTCGGCTTCTGCTTGCTGTCGATCAATCACTTCTAACGACAATAATTGATTCGCCTTGGATAGGGCAGCAGTTCGCTGAATTACCTGATGTTCTAAATTTCGCTGGGCTTGCTGCCGTGCTGTCTCTGTATGCTGGCGCTCTAGCTCAGTGACAACCCGCAGCGCAAAAATCGGCAACAGGGATTCTACAAGCTGCACATTTTCTAATGGTTTGCCATGCATGATGCCTAAGACTCCCAAGGGTAGACCAGCCGAGTCAAAGATCGGCATGGCTGCATAGCTCTCTACGCCGAGGGGAGTCAGCAGTAGCGCGTTGGGAAACAACGTTTGAACGCAACTGGGATAACAACATAATTTTTGGGACTGGATGACCGTTTCACAGGGGGTATCCCGCAGCAAATATTCAAAGTTGTCAATGATTTCTCCTTGGGCACAGACCGCGATCGTCCGAATGGTTTCCGGGTCGTCGTCTTTGACTAAACCAATATAGGCATAATCGACTCCCAGCACTTTGGTGAAGCGCTGCACCAAGGCATCGAAAAACGCTTCGCCCGTCACCACTGCAACGCTTTTAGTCACCTCCACTAATGCCGCATCAATCTGAGCCATTTTGTGGGTGGCTAAGCGTAGTTCTAGCTCATCCATCACTATCGCAGCAAGATCAGCCAAGGTTGACTGCTGCTCAGGGGTAAAGGCTGGGTGCGGTTTTGTATCCAATAAACAGAGAGTGCCTAGGTTGAAACCGTCGTGGGTAATCAAGGGCGCACCCGCATAAAAATGCAGACCCGGCTCGCTTTGCACAAATGGATTGCAGGTTAAGCGATCGTCCTGACGCGTATCGGGAATCACCAACACTTCATTAGATAGGAGCGCAAGGCTGCAAATGGTCGCATCTCGCTGTACTTCTTGTAGGTCAAAGCCATAGCCAGATTTAAACCATCCCCTCGATGAATCGATCAAGGAAACCAACGCGATCGGCACATCAAATAAACGCGCTGCCAAGGAAGTAATGCGATCAAATGCAGCTTCAGGCGGCGTATCTAGAATGTTGTATCGTTTGAGCGCTTCTAACCGGGCAGCTTCGTTGCTTGGAAGCGATGCCACCTCTAGGTTGTCTATTGCAGTGTCGCCTATCGAATTGGATGCATCATTCATCACAGTTGGTTTTGGCAAAGCTTCAGTCATGAAATTTGGAATAGGCAGCCTGCTGTAGAATCTCCTTAGAATCAATGCTCATTCAGGTCTGTAATATTCGGTTGCACCCTATCTTGCGAGTTCAACCAGCACTCTTCCCATCCGATTTTCTATCAAATATTCAGATATTGTGATCTATCTCTAGAGATATAATTTTTGGCATTGCTGAATGTAAGTAAGAACAGCCCACCCTTCGAGAAGCAAGCTTCTATCCTGTGCCCCTTGCTTGCCCTAGTTCAAAACTGGTAGTTGACGCTGAAGTAAAAGCCAGAATCTTGGGCATCATTGCCGCGATCGCGGAGCCGCAGAAACGATGCTGCATAATCTAAGCGGAGATTCAAACCAGGATAGGGTTGCCACAGAAAGCCCAGCCCAGCCCCTGCCAAAAATCGTTGATCGGCTTCGGGGTTAGGATTAGCGCTGTTGTTCCAGACTTTGCCTAGGTCGAGAAAAGGTGCAAACTGGGCGATCGGGCTACCCGCTTCATCGCGCAAAAAGGTGATCCGATCTTCAACCGAGAGCCGGAAGCCGTTGTCTCCCGACCGGGCATTTTGCCGAAAGCCGCGCACCGATTGCCCGCCGCCAATTACAAACTGCTGAGACGGCAATAAAGAATCGGGCGTAAGCTGCAAATCACCTTGAAAAATCACCAAGTGGTTGCTGCCGAAGCGCTGTACCCGCTGCACCTGTCCTAGCCAGCTAAAAAATCGCCCATCGGGAATTGGCGACTCATTGAGGGTGGCATTGAAGATATCTAAGCCGATGCTGAACTGCGATCGCAATGCCCACGCCCCCAACGGATCACGCTTCACATAATCTTGCCCCAGTTTCAGAACTCTCGTGCGGCTGTTGCCCTCCTGATCAGGACCAATCCCAAAGGGAAACGGAATGTCACTAAACAGAAAGGTTTGCCCATTTTGCGACGTAAACCCGATCGACAAGCCTAACTCTTGGCGCGGGTTGCGAATAATTGGATGCCGAAAACTGACTTCATACAACTGAGAACTGCCTTGAATATCCAAAGCTTTGAACGCCGGATCAATCACGCGGTTCCAGTTGGGCGCAAATCGAAACTGCACGGTGCTGTTTTGAGGGCTAACAGGAACGCGATAGGTCAAATCGAGCGTGTCGGCACCCCCCGCCGTTGTGCGATAGTACGTCAGCCCAATATCATCGCCGTAGCCCGTAATGTTGCGGTAGTTAAGAGAGCCGCCCAACCGCACCGAACCCACGCTGGGCGGTGAGTAGTTATCTACGCCAATCAAACCGCTGAGGGATTTTGCCTCCGTCACACGCACCAGCAACACACTTTGTCCCAAGTTGGTGTCGGGTCGCAAACTGGCTTCCACATTGGTAAACAAAGGATCGGCTTTGAGCAGGCGCAGTTGATCTTCCAGGCGCTCGCGATTCAAAGGCGTTTGTGCGCCTAAGCCAATGCGACTCCGAATATAGGCGGACTTGACCCGCTGATTGCCCTCCACGGTGATGGTTGCCACCGACCCTTCAATCACGCGAATTTGCACCCTGCCATCGGTCACCGCCTGCTCAACTAATATTGCTCTAGAGGTGATGTAGCCGCGATCGAGGTAAAGCTGCGTGATGGCATCCGCTGCCTGTTGCAACTCACTTAAGCTCACCGATCGCCCTTCCAAGGGCTGAATGATGGGATTCCAATCCTTAGGCTTTAAGACAGTGCTGCCGACCACCTCAATCGTTTTCACTGGAATTTGCACCGTTGGCTGAGCCGGGTCAGGCGGTGCAGTTGGCACAGAAGGTGTTGGAAGAGTGGGCTGAGTTTGAGGTGGGGGAAGCGGAGTGGGGGCGGGAAGCGGCTGGATCAGGCGATCGCGGTTCGGATCGGGAGTTGTGCGGCTGGGGTCAGGCAACTGAGTGACCACGAACGGTACAGCACTGTTAAAGTCAGCCTTTTGCTCTGCCAAGGCAATTTTTGGCAGCATTCCAACTGCAAAACCCGCTTGAGCTAGACAGCTAACCGCGATCGCACCAGCGCAACAAAAATCAGTTGCTCCAAGAAGTCGTTCCCACCCACATTGAAGATAGTTCATTAGAAACAGCCATGCCGCGCCAGTTTACTCCGAGAGAATTTTACTCTCCTTTTCAAATCCTCACGAGAATTGCAACAAACCCGGACAAATCAAGAGTGTGGAGTTCGGTGTGCAGAGTGCGGTGTGCAGAGTGCGGTGTCTCAGCAGATTATGATGATTAGGAATCCCGAAAACTAGCAATCAATTTCCTTTCTACTCGCCCTTCGTTCCCTTCGCCCCCTCGCCCCTCGCCAGTCCCTCTTCCCCATGTCTCTCCAAAAATATTCCTCGCCTAAATCGTTAAAACGTCGCAAAAATCTTTGGTTTGAGCGATTCATGGCGATCGCAACAGTCACTAATTTGGCACTTATCACCTTTGATATTACCTATGTGCCCTGGCGAAACTTTTGGCTGCAAGGGGCGATCGGCATACCCTTAACGGATTTCAAGCTCTATTTTCCTGTGCCTACCATGGAGTGCCGCGATCGCTCCGTCGAAACGGGGCAACCCGCGCGCACCATCCAGCAGCCGGTGATTACCTGCCTATATGACCCCCTCAAAGGAATTGAACCGCACCGAGACACCCAAGCGTATCTAGACACGGTTGCCCAGCTTGAAAGCCAGATTGCCCAAAAAGGAGTAACAGCCGGCTTGCAAGATGCCGCCGTTCAAGCCAATTTGGCGAAACTGCGAAAACTCAGCACCGAGATGATTGAGACCAACCCTTTTGGGGCATCGGGTAAAAGTGGTGCCCTCGAAAGAATCAAAAATAGAACCCGCAGCCGTGTGACGACTCGAACGACCACTAGGGTATCCGCAAGGGAATCCTTCGATATTTTTTGGAGTACCAATAATTCCAGCTATCCCAACTACCTCTCACCGACCACGTGGAACGCCGAGATCGATTGGTTTAATCAAACTATTCGACCCTTAATTCAGACAAATTACTATCGCAGCGTGGATGAAAACGGCAATCCGACAAACAATTTTTGGCTACTGGATGCCCCATTTATCGGATTGTTTTTGTTAGAGTTTCTAGCGCGAACTTACCATATCAGCCGCCGCTATTCCAGCTTGACTTGGCTAGATGCGATGATTTGGCGCTGGTATGACATTCCGCTCTTTATCCCGTTTAGCCTATTTGCGCCTACCTGGGCACTGTTACGAGCATTGCCAACTACTCTACGACTCCATCAAGCAGAGATGATTAACCTGGAAACCGTTCAGTCGCGGGCACGGCAAGGATTTGTAGCCGCGATCGCGGGTGAAATGGTGGAGGTGATCATCGTCCAAGTAATCAACCAGATCCAGGGTGCTATACAACGCGGAGAAGTGAGCAACCTACTACAGCGCACCACGTCTCGCCGCTATGTGGATGTGAACAACATTAACGAGATTGAGGCGATCGCAACCCACATGACGCACATGATGGTAAACGAAATTTTTCCAAAAATTCAGCCCGATCTCGAAGCGTTAGTGCGTCACAGCATTGAAACAGTGATGAACCAATCTCCGGCTTATCGAGGATTGCAAGCACTCCCCGGCATTGGCGCTGTGCCTGCTCAAATCACCGAAAGCCTAGTTCATGAGGTCACCCAACTAATCCACAACAGCTTAAAAACTGCCTTAGACGATCCCAAAACCACCGAATTAGTCGTTCGCTTCGTGCGAAATTTCAGCAGTACATTCATCCAACAAGCTCAAGAAAGTAACCTACAAGAGATGCAATCTCTACTCACTGATTTGCTTGAAGAAATCAAAATTAACTACGTTCAAAATTTATCTGAGGAAGATGTGACCTTGATTTTGGATGAAACCCGCCAGCTACATCGACAAACAACCCGAAATTAACGTTAGCCGTGCTTCGAGATGCCGCCGTTTGAGAGGATCTGTCGCTTACGGTTACAGCGCGGCAAAAGAGCAGAAAAGCTGTTCTAAAGGAACGTAGCTCTGTGACCTATTTTTCGGTCAAGTAGTAGAACATTTCTCGATTAGGTCTTGAGTTTATCTTCTTTGCTTAGCCCCTAAAATCCGAAACCCGAAAACTAGTACCTGAAACCTGTATTTCTCTAGAAACCGCTAGGATAATTGATGGGAAAGCATTTTTAGGAATTGACATGAGCAACGCGATCGCAGATATTTCGGTTAAGACCATCACCGGCACCGAGCAATCGTTGGGAGACTATGCCGGTAAGGTACTGTTGATTGTCAACTTAGCGTCATATTGCGGCTACACACCTCAATACACAGGGTTGGAAGCGCTATACCAAAAGTATCGCGCTCAAGGATTTGAGGTTTTGGGGTTTCCATGTAACGACTATGGCGCACAAGAACCAGACAGCACCGATAAAATCGCCCAATTTTGTGAAACCCGCTATGGCGTGACTTTTCCCCTGTTTGATAAGGTTCATGCCAAAGGTGCTGAACAGCATCCGCTGTATGCGCGTCTAACCCAAACCGCTCCGGCTGGAGAGGTCGCTTGGAACTTTGAAAAGTTTTTGGTGAATAAAAAAGGTGAAGTAGTGGGTCGCTATAAAAGCGCAGTGGCTCCTGGTTCCGCAGAACTAATGGGCGCGATCGAAAAAGAACTCGCTGCCTAGAAATATAAGAGCTATGGTAGGGATTCGGTGGTGGGTATCAGGCTTCGATAGGAGCGCTCAGCCGAACGGTTTTAGGGATGAATAAGGGTTGTGTCCTAGGCTTACAACCCTGTTTTGGGTGCAGGCATCTCTCTACTAATCTATCTGGCTAACCATGTATGATGAACCCATAACTTTTGATCAACGTGATGTGCAACTTTCCAGATTCTCCTCACCCTAAATCCCTCTCCCAGAGCGGGAGAGGGACTGTGAGAAACTCTTGTTCCCCTTCTCCTGGCTTGGGAGAGAGGGTTGATATGAGTGGCACATCAGGTTTTGATAAAGAATTGACATCAAAAATAATGCCAAATTTTTGATTTTATAATTGGCTAAAATTCATCGGCAGATTAGCATAGTGTCATTAAGATTCATCCGCTGATTGATTTCCTATGGTGTCTTCAAATGGCGATTCATTAGACCCTCACAATTCCCCAACTGATAAGCAAAGCGATACTGCTAGGCTCAAAGCAGATTGGATGTCTCAAGTGGATACTGAGCAAGCCTTTCGATTGGTTGATAGCATTTTGCCCTTTGAAGCTTGCCTATACCATCAAATTTTGCCGCTTTCTCTCGAAGGCAGTCGGCTAACGCTAGGCATGGTGGATACAGACGATACGACTGCGCTTGATTATGTGCGGCGGATCTTGGCGTACATGAACTGCTCCTTAGTGCCTCAATCGATCGCGTCCGACATTCACTACGCGGCGCTATCTGCCTATCTTCACTATGCAGATACTCAGAAAAAGGCAAGTGCAGCACCTCCGCCTGTGGCTAGACGAATTGCCAAAAAACTAGCAGAACAATCGGTTAAGCGCTTTGTAGAAGGAAAAACGGAGACTGAAGAGCCTTC
Source organism: Leptolyngbya sp. CALU 1928 (assembly GCF_056784215.1). Classification (NCBI taxonomy): domain Bacteria; kingdom Bacillati; phylum Cyanobacteriota; class Cyanophyceae; order Leptolyngbyales; family Leptolyngbyaceae; genus Leptolyngbya; species Leptolyngbya sp. CALU 1928. The sequence goes on from NZ_JBXBCE010000001.1 coordinate 1,637,505, forward strand.
TAGCTCTCAGGAACCCGCTTCTAAAGCTGCTTATGAATACCCTACTTTGGTGGTAGATAGCCCGACCACCTTACCGCCCTTTGCGATCGCACCTGATTTAGCAACTCAAACAGTCGCCATTACACAAATAGGGGTTCAACCTACGGAAACGTCAGTTCAAAAGAATTTTACGCCCTTATCCACCCAAACCCTGCCTCGATTGGAAATACATCCGGCTCATTTGTCTGATCCACCGGACGTGTTGGCGGCGCTTGCTCCAAAGGACTTGCTCCAAGAATTGCTGGCTCGAATCTTAGATTGGGGAATTGGACGGCTATATTTAGAGCGGCAATCTCAGCAGGGCAGAATTTTGTGGAGCCAGAATGGGGCTGTGCAAGCAGTTCTGGATGGTTTAGAGGTGAGTAAATTTGATGGGGTAATTCGCGAGTTAAAGGGGTTAACTGAGTCCTCAATGGATGTGGTTCACAAAACTAGACAGGTCGAAGTTGAACGACTCTATCAAAACCAGCGGCTGTTGTTACGCCTGCGACTGATTCCTGGCAAATATGGTGAAGAGGCAACGCTACAAGTTTTACGAGGAGCCGCACTCAAGTTTTATAAACAGCAACAGTTGGTCAGCATGGAGCAGGAAGCCATGAGTCTTTCTCATCAATTGCAGTGCAAAATTAATGAACTATATGTTCATAGCCATACGCAGGCAATCTTACTACCTGAAAACTTAAATACGCTACCAGACTTGATGCGATCGCTGAAGCGCATGGAATATCAACTGCACGAGTTGCAATCGCTCAAGTTTGATGAGTCGGCAGAAGAATAAGGCAAACGTTAGAAAAAGTCCCAGCAGAAGGGGGGCTTTGCCTGCCAAGCAGCATCAAGTTTTGATAGCAACGTAGCGTCGCCTTCGATTTCTATTGAACCTAACCAGTTCAATTCTGTGACCGATCGCATTCCACAAAATAGCTGAGTTAAATGTTCTATGGAAAGCGTGATGCTAGTAGTAGCAGGCTGTTGGATGCAATACATTCTCTGCTCAACAAATTCTACAGAAATCTGCTGATTGCCCAACACTGGATCGGTAATCTGAAAGGCGATCGCAAAGGGATCTCCAGGATGAATCGGGCGCAGTTCCAAGGCTTTCACCACATCTACCAAGCGCCACATAAACCCGCCCCCGATGGCTCCAAATCGATGGGTAAAACCAAATTCAAACGGTTGTGGAGGTAATGCTGGATCGCACCGTTGTTCGCTCAGGAGATGGGGGAACGGGTCTTGGGGATCAGTATTCCAAATAATTGTAGTGACTTGATCTCGTAAAGATGCCAAAAATCCAATTAGCCCCCGATAGGCAGCAGAAGTCAGCGCCACCCATTCTTGCACCGCGATTGTCCATTGAGTTTTCGTTGGCTCTAAATGGATAAACTCAATCACCACATAGCCAAACAGCACGCCCGCTTCAACGTAACCATAGATTTCTCGTCCACCTTCAGGCTTAAAGTAGCCTTTCCAACGATTTGGCACTCGCTGCAACCAGCCATTATGTTGCTGTGCGGCTTTTTTATAAACCGATTTAATGGATGCTTCCAAGTCATCTCGATAGGGCACTACATTCACCCGCTCAGCATAAAGCGGCAGGTGACGAGCAGCAACTCGATACTGGCGCGTTTCTCCGACCCAAGCCCAACCCAACTTGCGATAAAAGCCGTGCTGAAACGGGTAGAGCATCGATAAAGGGACTTGCTGCTGGTGAAAAAGCTGCAAGGCATGTTCGATCAGCCCCTGAGCAATTTTTTGCCCTCGCCGCTCTGGAGCAACCGCAACTCCCGCGACTCCTGCCATGGGAAACTCTACCCCTTGAAAAAATAAGGCTAGCTCTAAATGGCGATAGCGTCCTGCTAGATTACCAGCCTGATCTGCTAATACCCATCCTTGTCCGCTGGGTGGGTTGAGCGGCTCGTCTTGCATTTCTGTTTCTACATCAGCCTGCGATCGCGCTGGATCAAACGCCAGCCGCCCTAGGTTGATAAATTGGGTGCGATCGCGCTCTTCTGCGGCACGAATTGTGAACCCTGGCAGATTAGTCATGCTAAATCTCGCGTTGAGTGTCAGTTAGAGATATCTACAAAAATAGGGGCATTTCGCAAACGCCCCCATCCCAAATATCATCAAATTTTGGTCAGCGTCTAGACTGTCGCTAATGCAGGCTGTGCAATCCAGCGTCCCATCGCTTTACCAACAACCGAGAGATCTTGCATCAATTGGTCAAACCGTTCTGGGGTCAAAGATTGAGGGCCGTCAGACATGGCTTTTTGAGGATTGGGGTGAACTTCAATCATCAAAGAATCTGTGCCAGCAGCAATGGAAGCCGCTGCCATAGAAGGCACATATTCCCATTTGCCTGTGCCATGACTGGGATCAATCATGATCGGTAAATGGGTCAGCGATCGCAAGACTGGAATACAAGACAAATCTAAAGTATTGCGGGTGTACTGACTATCAAAAGTGCGAATCCCCCGCTCACAAAGAATCACATTAGGATTGCCTGCTGCCAAAATATATTCTGCCGCCATCAACCAATCTTCAATCGTCGCCGCCATGCCGCGCTTCAGTAAAATGGGTTTTTCCTGCGCGCCCACCTTTTTCAATAAAGAAAAGTTTTGCATATTGCGGGCACCAATCTGGATAATGTCCGCTACTTCTGCCAAAGGCTCTAAGTCTGCCGCATCCATCAGTTCAGTGATAATACCTAGTCCAGTCGCTTCTCTTGCCTGTGCCAACAGCCCCAGAGCGCTTTCTCCATGTCCTTGAAACGCATAAGGAGAGGTTCTTGGTTTGTAGGCTCCACCTCGGAGAAACTGAGCACCCGCCGCTTTTACACGTCGAGCCGTTTCCACAATCATTTCTTCATTCTCAACCGAACAAGGACCCGCTACCACAACCAGTGGATGCTGTTCCCCAAACGTCACGGCTCCATTGGGCGTAGAAACAACAACCTCGCTAGGATCTCCTTGGCGATACTCCCGGCTAGCGCGTTTGTAGGGTTTCTCAACGCGCAAGACTTCCTCGATCCAAGGGCTTGCTTCCTGAATTTGCCGAGGGTCTAAATCCACCGTTTCACCCACTAGCCCAATGACAACCTTGTGACTGCCAACAATTTTTTCTGGGCTAAGTCCCCAACTTGAAAATTCTTCAGTCAAGCGGTTAACTTCGATTTCTGGAGAACCAGTTTTCATGACCACAATCATGGTTTTTTATCCTTAGGTACGGTGTGAATGGTGTGCAAAGCAAAATCTTTAAAGTGGGGCGTGTGGAGGATTAGGATGTCTTCTGCCGTGCTTCCCGCCAAGATGCGATCGTACGTCCAAAATTGGTTCTAAATTCGCTCCAGCCAAACCAAGTTCCAACTCGATCTTCATCCCAAGAAGCAGAAAGGGCACCATAGCTAAGACCTAAAACGCCCAATCCAAAGAAGCCTAGACTCACCAGCAAAACCACCACAGATGGAAGTTTAAAGTAGTGCTGGCTCACCACAACGTAGCTAATTACAAACGTCAGCATTCCAAGGCTAGATGGAATGCCTGAAAAAAGCGCAATTCGTCTAACCATCCGCATGCTCACGACTTCAGGAATAGTAGACGAATTGCTGCGGGAAGAAGCTAGACTTTGCTTCGCCTGTTTTGTCGTTGACTTCGTCTCCTCTAGAGAATCTCTTTCGGAGTTTGCGCCAGACTTAGACTTTGAATCTTGTGAACCGTTTTGACGAGCTTTCTTACGGTTCGGAACAGGCTCAAACGGTAGTCGCGAAGTACTCACAAAATCGCTTTTCTGGAGCGATTCTGCAAGGTCTTCGCTTTTGTCTTTATTTTTCGACATACTCGCTTTCCTAGCTTAGCCACGAATGCCTAATTTAGTGATTAGTGCGCGGTATCGAGCATTATCTTCGGCTTGGATGTAAGCAAGCAAGCTCTTTCGTTGACCAATCATTTTTAACAGACCTCTACGAGAAGAGTGGTCTTTTTTGTTGGTTTTTAGGTGCCCACTAAGGCGGTTAATCCGTACAGTTAGCATTGCCACCTGTACATCAGCAGAGCCTGTATCAGTTTCGTGAACTTGATAGGAGGAAATGATTTCTTGTTTTTGCTGTTGCAGCAGAGCCATGGGTCATCCGAGTTTTGAGTTTACACAAGTCAGCAGTCTTCAATAATAGCATGGGGGTTTAATGATCATTCAAGAGTCAAAAAGCAGCACCCATAAAACTGTTGTTTTTCTGACTTACTAAGACGCTGTAAGATTTTTAGGGAAAAATGGAAGATGTAATCACAGGGCAGGCTGTGCCTACGTCGCCTGAAGGCGGAATTAAACCGACGACGTGAGGTACGGCACGGGGTTCATAGGCTACTAGGGACTTGCCTTTGAATGCTAAAGAGGTGCTGGCACCGGAATCTAACATGACCGCATCTCGAAAACCTGCTTTGGCAAGGGCAATACCTAAATCTACAGAGCCGATGGGTTCGGTGGAAACGCCGATTTGGGGTTGCCCTTGTTGATTGATGCCCCAAAAGGCGCGATGCCTTAATTCATTGACGCTGTATAACCGACCAAATCGTTCTATGGGCTGAGGTTTTCCCCTTTCAACTAGCCAGCCAGCGGCAACAAATGCATCGGTCAGGGTGGGCATCTCTGCCTGCATGGACTTTAGAGTGTTGTGTTTTTTGTGGTTGAAAGGAATAAATTGGACTGCTTCTGTTCCGATTAAAACGAGGGGTCGATTTTCTAAAAATGGAATTTCGCCTCGTTTGCCGGGGATAAATTGACCATGGCTTTGGCTATAGATTGGACCTAGCATCTCGTTTGATTCGAGCATTTCTAAGGAGAAGAATGTGCCATCTACAGCGGCGATGACGGGGGTGTTTGCAATGATCTGAGGGATTTGCCCACGGGTGTTGTAGTGAATGGTGACTGGCTTGCCGCCAGCAATAAAAATAAACGGATTTTGATTGATTGTCATATCAAGCCGACGGACAGGGGCTGTGAAGTTGAACCCCATACTGACGGATGGCGCTGGGGAACCGCCCCAAGCAATATCAACCATTTCTTGAATACGGGATTGCCCGATGCGCCCGATCGCCAATAAACTTTGTGACTGACCTGCTAGCTGCTCCTCAGCATCGTTCATGGTTAGGGCTGCTGCATAACCTGCTGCTTGCACAGACTCCATGGCGGCTTTGTCAAATTTGCCCTCTGGATAGGTGAAGTAGCGAATGGGTCTACTTAACTCTGCTTCTAGAATGCGTTTGGAATCTTGAGTTTCCAGCAGCAGTTGTGCCGGAGTCAAGCCTTCCATTACCTTGTGGTTGACGCTATGGGAGGCGATGGTCACAAGCGGATCTTTCGCCATTTCCCGCAGTTGCTCCCAGTTCAGGCTGGAGCGTCCCATTTGTTTGCCAACTTTCGCGGTATAAATCGAGAAGAGTGCGGGGTAATTATATTTTTTTAACAGGGGATATACATAGTCGTAATGCCCTTTGTAGCCATCATCAAAGGTGAGCAAGATTGGTTTGGCTGGTAATGGGCTGCCTGTGCGGAGATGGACGACCAGTTGATCCATGCTGATGGGAGTTAACCCTTTTTGTTTGATTAGCTGGAGGTGCTGCTCAAATTCTTGGGGTGTGACATCAAAAAATACGAGTTTTTCCGGCAAGATGTCGTGATACATCATGACGGGTACTTTGGCTTTCCGTGCGAGAGAGTTGATTTCGGGAAAAGGGCTAGGACTGAGATACGCCATGACCTGAGGCGCTATCTGACCGACGATCGCGTCCATCCCAAAGGCAGGTTGTTCGACCCAATTGGCGGTTTGAGAAATGTTTTTAACCAGTTGGAGCAGTCCATTGGTGGTTTGAGTCGCTTGGTTTGGCTGACAAGCGAGACTTTTGGCAGGGGGCAGCGGTTGCGCGATGGCGGGTTGTTCAGAGCTTGGTTGCTCTAAGGTGCTGTTGGAATCTAACGATCGCTCAATCGTTAGGGTTGCTGAAACAGGGTGCGATCGCTCAATTGCACAAAATAGAAGTGGAGTAAGCACGGCGATCGCCAGTCGCGATCTCTGATTCAAAGGACTCATCGGATTGAATTTGATAAAAAACCTACCCACGCTGCCCATAGTTCACCAAGCTTCATAAGTTCCCTAGACATATCTACCCCATAACGGTGGCTTTGTCAGTTTTTTTGACGTTTTCTCGCGGATATATTATGCCTTCTCTGCCTAAACCTATGCTTAGCAACCCCTGTGTTGAATCAAATCAGCATAGAAATCACCGGGGCGGATTTTACGGATTGTCACTATGGAAATTTTTCCTATGGTAGAGAAAAACTTTGGTTCATAGTATGCTCGATGGTCATCGACTTAACAACTTTTTATCATTCTCCACAGAGAGTATTTTTTGTATAAAAGATTACAGAATAACCGAGTCGAAAAAGATGCAATTCATTAAGGGTTATTTTTGTTATTTTCTTAGACATCCTCAAAAAGATGAGATAGCACCCAGAAAATTCATGCGTTAAGCGTTTGATTGTTTCGCTTCAAGATTTTTGAAGCAGTGAGATCGCTCAGGGTTCCGCTAATTTCAGTTTTCTCATCTTCCTACTAGTCATGTAGGATGCTACTCGTCAAAGTGCCGCTCATTAACTCAAACTCATTAACTTAAACTCAGTGAGGAATTCCTACTAATGACCATGAGACTTCCGGTTAAGCCGCCTTCAGCCCGAAGGAAGCAGCGTTTAATGCCAGCCCAAAAGAACCAGTGGCGATCGCTCGATTGGTACTCTAGAAAGCTATCCCCCAGCGCTCAAGCCTGCATTCCCCTTGCTCTGATCATTGTATTAATTTGGGGGTATGAAGCATTTGCTCAAGGCGCACCGACCCTCGCAGATGTAGCAAAAACCACTGAAACCCTCAAAGTGGGTCTCGATACCATGTGGGTATTGGTGGCTGGCATGTTGGTGTTTTTCATGAATGCTGGTTTTTGCATGTTGGAAACTGGTTTCTGCCGCCAGAAGAATGCTGTGAATGTTCTCGCTAAAAACCTGATTGTGTTTGCCCTTGCCACGATCGCATTCTGGGCGATCGGATTTGGGTTAATGTTCAGCAGCACAGGTGGCTTCATCGGCACCGGCGGTGGCTTCTTTTTAGCTGGTGCAGACAACAGCCCCGCCACAGGAGACGCTTATAAAGGCATCTTTAGTGCGCTCAGTTGGACAGGCGTCCCCCTGCTTGCAAAATTTTTCTTTCAGCTTGTCTTTGCTGGAACAGCCGCCACGATTGTATCTGGAGCCGTAGCAGAACGCATCAAGTTTGTTAGCTTTTTAATCTTCAGTGTCTTACTGGTTGGTATCGCTTATCCCATTACTGGACACTGGATCTGGGGTGGAGGCTGGCTAGCCACATTGGGCTTCTGGGATTTTGCAGGTTCAACCGTGGTTCACTCAGTGGGAGGTTGGGCTGCCTTGATGGCTGCCGCAATTCTGGGTCCTCGGCTAGGTAAATATAGTGCCAATGGGCATTCCAACGCCCTACCTGCCCATAACATGAGCATTGCAACTCTAGGTGCTCTGATCCTATGGTTAGGATGGTTCGGGTTCAACCCCGGCTCAACGATGGCAGTGGGGGATGGTTCGCTAATTTCTCATATTGCGATCACGACCAACACCGCAGGTGCATTTGGCGGACTTGCTGCAACTATTACGGCATGGCTCTATCTAGGCAAGCCGGATCTGTCCATGATCATCAACGGCATTCTGGCAGGATTAGTTGCCGTTACCGCAGGGTGCGCCTTTGTTACGATTCCAGCCGCCGCTGTGATTGGTACGATCGGTGGGATTTTAGTCGTGTTTGCAGTAGGGTTCTTTGACAAGCTTAAGATTGATGACCCGGTTGGGGCAACTTCAGTTCACCTAGTGTGTGGAGTCTGGGGAACTTTAGCTATCGGTCTATTTGCAGTGGGTCCAAGCGATGCGCCTGGTGCTCTGTATACAGCCGGTCCAGCCGCTGGACTGCTTTTGGGTGGTGGAATTGGGCAACTTTGGAATCAATTTGTCGGGGTGATGGCAGTGGGTGGTTTCACTGTCTTGGTTTCCACTATCTTCTGGTATGTCCTGAAGGCGACTTTAGGCATCCGCGTGACTGAAGAGGAAGAGCTTATTGGGCTAGATATTAGCGAGCATGGCATGGAAGCCTATGCAGGGTTCGTTAAAGACAGCACAGGTTTACCAACCGATTTATCCGGTAGTATTGATAGCTCTGGAGTGGCAAGCAAAAATTATTGAGCTAGCGATAAAGAACGGTTACACGCTTGAAAAAGCAGAAACATAGACCAAACTTTGAATGAAGACTACCTAAAATAGTGGAATCTTAATTTATTAAAAATTTAAGGTTCCACTTTTTTGTTGAACAGGATAAAGACAGGAAATATTTTCTGAGTACCGTCATAGGTAGGTGGTTCGATAGACTTTGCAGAATACCACCTCACGTATTTTGTCACTTGTAATACAACTTGCATTAACCGATAGGCTCACAATCAACTTCATCAGATTCTGCCTATAGGAAGATTTCAGTCTTCGTATACTGTGCTATCTAGGTGCAGTTTTCCTTTTATATATCTACTTTGGATTGATCCTATGGCTAGCAGGCAAGCAGTGGTGATAAACATCAAGCGATTGGGTGTTTTCTGCCTCTGTTGATGTACTGCTTTTTACATTGCTTCTGTGTTAGTTGCGAGGATTTTCGGGTAATAATGGCTAAACTCAAGCACCACAGAAAGATGATGGGCGATCGCCCATCATCTTCTAGATTTTCTAATTTGGTTTCTTCATTCAATCAGTTCTATCTACACTTCGCTGGCAGGAGCAGTAGAAGGGCTGGTCAAAAGTTATGGTTGAAATGGGCAGTCGCATTTTGTGTTCCATTAGCGTTTTTAGCTGGTTTAAGCTTACTGGGCGGTCCACTGGCTGATATGGCGATCGCCCAAGCTCCCGCAGCAGCGGCTGGAACGAATCCCTATGAAGCGATTGACACAGGCGATACCGCTTGGATGTTGACTTGCACAGCGCTCGTCCTGTTTATGACCCCCGGATTGGCATTTTTCTATGGTGGTTTGGTGCGATCGCGCAACGTCCTCAACACCATGATGATGAGCCTTGTTTCGATGGGAATTGTGGCAGTCACTTGGGTGTTTTGGGGATACAGCCTCAGCTTTGCCCATGTTGCCCTTGATAAAGACAATTGGGAAACCGGGATTGGTCAATTTATTGGGAGCTTGCAGTGGTTTGGCTTGAATGGAGTTGCGTTGACTCCAGAACCAATTTATGGGGCAACCATTCCCCATCAACTGTTCATGGCATACCAAATGATGTTTGCCATTATCACGGTAGCGCTGGTATCTGGTGCAGTTGCCGAGCGGATGAGCTTTAAAGCCTATGTATGGTTTTTGGTTCTGTGGTCTACGTTTATCTACTGCCCTCTTGCCCACATGGTTTGGGGACGAGGGTATCTGGGGCATCTAGGCGCTTTGGACTTTGCCGGAGGAACGGTGGTTCATATTAGCTCTGGAATTTCGGCAGTCGTTGCGGTTCACATGATTGGTAAACGCAAGGATTACACGATTAAACCGATCATTCCTCACAATGTGCCCTATGTGCTGTTAGGTGTGGGAATCCTCTGGTTTGGCTGGTTTGGCTTTAATGGCGGGAGTGCGATCGGCATTGGTAGAGACATCGGGGTCGGGCCTTCTGCCACAGTTTCATTTGTAGCAACCACCGTTGCAGCATCAGCTGCTGGGTTAACTTGGGCACTGGCAGAATGGTTTGGCAAAGGTAAGCCAACCGCTGTGGGAATTGGCACTGGCTTTGTGGCTGGGTTAGTGGGTATCACGCCGGCAGCCGGCTTTGTCACTCCGGTTTCGGCAATTCTCATTGGTGCCATCACTTCTATTGTCTGCTTTTTTGCAGTCAACTTTAAAGCAAAAATTCAGTTTGATGATGCCCTCGACACCTATCCCGTTCATGGCGTGGGTGGAACCGTTGGCGCACTCTTGACCGGGATTTTTGCAACCAAATCAGTCAATGGCTTGGGGGCAGATGGGTTGTTGTTTGGCAACTTTAATCAATTGTTGATTCAGATTTGGGCAGTCCTAATCGCCTATGTGATTGCCGGGGTTGGCACCTTTATCATTCTTAAGGTGATTGGGCAATTTATGCCTCTGCGGGTTAAGGACAATGTGGAAGACGAAGGCTTGGATGTACATGAGCATGGGGAAGAAGCTTACGGTGAGAGCATTGCAACCGAAATGAGTTTTGCTACTAAGGCTGCTGAATTATAACTTTGGCTTGACTAATTTCTTACTGCACTAAAATCTAGTCACGAATAAAGGCTATCTTGGTGGCTGCAAACAGTTTTTGAACTGATTTGTAACCGTTGCCAAGATAGCCTTTACAATCTGATTCAACGTGTTTTGATCTGAGCAAGTGTTTAGACGTTTTATCGCTGTGCCAACCTGGTTTATTTCTTTAAGCGTAGGGAGTGGGTTGCTACTCTCGATCGCGCTGCTTGGCGTTCATCGTGATAGTTTACGGAGTGCTTCTCAGGTGCGTGCGTCTACGGTTGACCAGCCCTCCCCCTATCCATCGCCTTACAATACACCCGCTAGTTCCAATGCTCCAAATGCCCAGGTTGGAGTGCGATGGCAGTTGAGTTATGACCAATGGGTGCAGTTGCTAAAACAAGAAGCAGCAGCGATCGCAGAGCGATCGCCTAGCCAACTCAAAGTCTTAGCGGGAGATTCATTAAGTCTTTGGTTTCCGAGCAATTTGCTGCCCACAGGAGCCACTTGGCTGAATCAAGGCATTTCTGGCGAAACATCCTATGGGCTGTTGAAACGGGTTAAATTTTTGGATCAAACCAAGCCTGAGACTATTTTTGTCATGATTGGCATCAATGACTTAATTAGAGGGGTGAGAGGCGAAACCTTGGTTGCCAATCAGCGAGAGATTGTGCGGCATCTTAAAGTCGCCCATCCGCAAGCGACGATTGTACTTCAATCGATTTTGCCTCATGGTGGCGATCGCGCGAGTCAGCGATATCTTGCCTCAGTTAAAGGAGATCCGGATGCAAAGGAGCGTCCTCTCTGGGTTGATCGATTGCCCACCATTTCAAGCCGCTGGATTCGCACGATTAACGAGAAATTAGAGCGGATCGCCCAAGATGAAGGCGTAGAGTATCTGGATTTACATAGCGCTTTTGCGGATGCAGACGGTTATATCAAAGAAGAATTGACCACCGATGGCTTACATTTAAGCGTGGCTGGGTATGCCCTGTGGCGATCGAAGCTAGATCAAGTGGGCAAATCCGCTTCAAAGCCTCCTATTTCCCGTTCCGCGACTTCTCCCTAAAGGAGTGGCACTTTTTCAGAAGAGAGTGTCAATATTGGGTTAGGAGATGAGCCAACGCTAAATTCCTCTATGCCTGAACCGACTATCTCGATCGCCCAGCATTATCACGAACGCACCAAATACGATCCCAGAACGATCAATGCCAAAAGTAAACCACCGGATTGGAACCAGCAACCGCTCCCATTCAAAGAATACAAAATTGGCAGTTCGTTTGACCTGAAGTCTTTCCTTACAGAGAATCCTGAAAAGTTTGCCAACGATCCTATCGGCAAGTGGTGGCAGCGGATTTCTCAGCTTTTGTTTTGCAGCTATGGCTTAACGGGCATGGTTCCCACGGTTGGCGACCCCCACTATTTAAGGGCGGCTCCCTCTGCGGGTGGGCTTTATCCTGCGGAACTCTATCTGATTTCGCGCGGCACTCCGTTATTACCTGCCGGATTGTTTAACTATCAAGCGCGTACCCACTCCCTCATGCATTTCTGGGAGAATGACCTGTGGACAAAACTTCAAGCTGCGTGCTTTTGGCATCCTGTTTTAGAAAATACTCAGTTGGCATTCATTGTCACTACGGTATTTTTGCGATCGCAATGGCGGTATCAAGATCGGGCTTATCGCCGTGTGTGCTTGGATAGTGGGCATTTGTTAGGCAACCTCGATTTGACCTGTGCCATGAACGACTATCGCCCTCATCTCATTGGTAGTTTTATGGATGAAGCCGTCAATCAGTTGTTGTATTTAGATTCTGCTCAAGAAGGGGCGATCGCAGTGCTTCCCCTTGCTGATTTACTGGAAGTTCGCCAAAATCTTCCCCTTGCCAAAACCATCACTCCAACTCGGACGCACACTGAGTATCCCGCCCTTGCCGACGGTGAATTACTAGCGTACCTTCATCAAGCAACCCAAATTGACCTGAATGAAACCACGAAGGTGAACTGGAAACTGTCACCCACAGAAGGGCAGCGCACGGATAAATATAATTTTCCATTTTGTACTAAGGTGTCTACTGCAACCGACGCGATCGCCTGGGGAGATCATCTGGAAGGTCTAGAAAACACGCTACTCAGACGGCGTTCCACTCGTGCCTATACTGGAGAGCCGCTCACCTTCAATGAACTGAAGCAGCTACTAGACTTCACCTACCATCCCCAGCACTACATGGAGCAAGGACTAGATGGAACTCCCGACTGTTTTGATCTCAGTTTGGTTGAAACCTTCATGGTCGTCTCTTCCGTTGATGGCTTAGAAGAAGGCTGCTACTATTACGCACCCAACTCTCAGGAGCTTCGCCAAATCCGCTTCAAAAACTTTCGCCAAGAGCTTCATTTTCTGTGTTTAGGGCAAGATCTAGGGCGAGATGCGGCAGTGGTTCTATTTCACACTGCGGATCTCAAAGCTGCCGTTGCCACCTACGGCGATCGCGTCTATCGCTATTTACACTTGGATGCTGGACGGCTAGGACAGCGCCTCAACTTGGCAGCCATTCATCTGGGTTTAGGCGTAAGCGGCATTGCTGGCTTTTTTGATGATCAGGTTAACGAAGTCTTGGGCATTCCAATTGACGAAGCGGTTTTATATATCACCACCCTCGGTCGCCCTCAAATTCTCTAACAATAACCTTACTGGTATTCGCCGTGTTGTTCTGCACAAAAGGCTCCAATCCGTTGCCAGACTTGCGCTTCTAAATCAGGGGCATCGGCATCGAACCATTCGATTTCAGGATAGGCGTGAAACCAAGTACGCTGACGTTTAGCAAATTGGCGTGTGTGGAGAATAGTGGCGGCGATCGCCGCTGTTTGAGACATTTCGCCTGTCAGAAATTGCTTGAACTCGGCATAGCCCAAGGTATTCAGTAATGGCAGATCAGCCCCGTATTTTTGACATAGAAACTCTACTTCTGCCACAAAGCCCTGATCAATCATCTGGTGGGTGCGCTGAGTAATCCGATTTTCTAATTGAACCCGATCGCCGCACTCTAGCCCAATCTGCAAAATCGGGTAAGCAGGCGGTTGCTCTCCCTGCTGGGCTGACATCGGTTGCCCGGTCACATAAAATACTTCCAGCGATCGCAGCGTTCGTATTTGATCATTCCCATGAATTTTGGTAGCCGCTTCTGGATCAACCTGTTGCAGCATGGCGTAACACTGGTGTTGTCCCAAAGTTTGGAGTTGAGATCGTAGGTCTAACTGGGGCGCTACCCTGGGAATTTTGAGTCCTCTGGTAATGGAGCGGATGTAAAGCCCTGTTCCACCCACCAGCAACGGCGCGATCGGTGTCTGAGCCTGTCCCCTGTTCTCTGTTCCCTGTTCCCTGTTCCCGTTCCCCTGATGAATAGTTTCAATTAACTGCTGCGCCTGCATTTGATACTCTGCTAAAGTCAACGTTTCCGTGGGTTCGCAAATATCAATCAGATAGTGAGGGATAGCTTGCTGCTCAGCGATCGCGGGTTTTGCTGTACCAATGTTAAATTCTCGATACACTTGGCGCGAATCCGCACTAAGAATGACACAATTCAAACGCTTTGCCAGCGCGATCGCCAAGCGCGATTTACCAGTCGCCGTCGCCCCACAAATCACAATCAGCGCTGGTACTAAGGTATTATTTTCTGTTAGATTTTCCATGAAAACGACTGGTGCATCCTCGAAAGCAGTTTAAATGATAGTTAAACCCCACCGTAAACGGTTCAGGATACCTATCTAAAAGCGCTTATAAGCCTTTTGTGTTATAATTTTAGATAGTTTTGGTCTTCTAAAGCTTAAATGCAGTTTTAGACCACGTTATTTCGGCTGGAGCGCTAATTGCATGTCAGATAACTACGGTGCGGAGCAAATTCAAGTCCTTGAAGGGATTGAACACGTTCGTAAACGTCCGGGGATGTATATCGGTAGTACGGGTCCTCGTGGGCTGCACCATATAGTGTATGAGGTTGTTGATAACTCTGTAGATGAAGCGCTGGCTGGACATTGCAAGAATATTGAAGTAACGCTCAACGCAGATGGCTCTGCCACTGTAACCGATGATGGGCGTGGTATTCCCACGGGTATTCATCCCCGGACGGGAAAATCTGCTGTAGAAACCGTGTTGACTGTTCTGGGGGCAGGTGGCAAGTTTGGAGGCGGCAGCTATAAGGTGAGTGGCGGGCTGCATGGAGTGGGTGTTTCAGTGGTCAACGCTCTATCCGAGTGGTTAGAGGTCACTGTTTGGCGGGATCAAGGCATCTATACCCAGCGGTTTGAGAAAGGCATTCCCATTGGTATCTTGGAATTTGAACCGGGAGCCGGCGATCGCACAGGCACCTCCATCACCTTTCTGCCCGACAACACTATTTTCACCACGGAGACAGCGTTTGACTATACAACCGTGGCGGGTCGCCTGCGGGAATTAGCGTTTCTGAATGGCGGAGTTCGGATCACCTTCACCGATAATCGCTTAGACCTACTGAAAGCCGACGAGCCGCACATCGAAGTCTATTTCTATGAGGGCGGCATTCGAGAATATGTCACCTACATGAATCGTGAGAAGCAGCCGCTTCATGATGAGGTGGTGTATGTGCAGGGTGAGCGCAACAATGTGCAGGTGGAAGTGGCGCTCCAGTGGTGTGCGGACGCTTACAACGACAACCTCCTGGGCTTTGCCAATAACATCCGTACCGTGGATGGCGGCACCCACTTAGAAGGACTGAAAACGGTTTTAACCCGCACGTTGAATTCGCTTGCCCGTAAACGCAACAAGATTAAAGAAAACGAGCCGAATCTAGCGGGGGAAAACATCCGTGAGGGCTTAACGGGCGTGATTTCGGTGAAGGTGCCCGATCCAGAGTTTGAGGGTCAAACCAAAACGAAACTGGGGAATACCGAAGTGCGCGGCATTGTGGATTCTTTGGTCGGCGAAGTGCTGATCGAATATCTAGAGTTTCGTCCTGGGGTGGCAGATGCCATTATTGAAAAGGCAGTGGAAGCCTTTAAAGCGGCGGAAGCGGCTCGGAAAGCCCGTGAACTGGTG
Source organism: Leptolyngbya sp. CALU 1928 (assembly GCF_056784215.1). NCBI lineage: Bacteria > Bacillati > Cyanobacteriota > Cyanophyceae > Leptolyngbyales > Leptolyngbyaceae > Leptolyngbya > Leptolyngbya sp. CALU 1928. The sequence goes on from NZ_JBXBCE010000001.1 coordinate 1,652,943, forward strand.
CGGCGTAAGTCAGTTTTAGAATCCTCAACCTTACCCGGTAAACTCGCGGATTGCAGCAGCCGTGATCCTGCGGAATCAGAAATTTTTATTGTAGAAGGGGATTCTGCGGGCGGTAGCGCGAAGCAAGGACGCAATCGCCGCTTTCAGGCAATCTTGCCGCTCAGGGGCAAAATCCTCAATATTGAGAAGACGGACGACGCAAAGATCTACAAAAATACCGAAATTCAAGCGCTGATCACGGCTCTTGGCTTGGGTATTAAGGGTGAAGACTTTGATGTGTCGCAGTTGCGCTATCACCGCATCGTGATCATGACCGATGCCGATGTGGATGGTGCCCATATTCGTACCTTGATTCTCACCTTTTTCTACCGCTATCAAAGAGCGATGGTCGAGCAGGGGTACATTTATATTGCCTGTCCACCGCTTTACAAGGTGGAACGAGGACGCAGCCATAACTATTGCTATAGCGAACGCGATCGCGACCAAGTGATTGCCACCTTTCCCGCCAACGCAAAGTATGACATTCAGCGCTTTAAAGGGTTAGGTGAAATGATGCCGACTCAACTGTGGGATACAACGATGAACCCAGAGACGCGCACCCTCAAACGAATTGAGATTGAAGATGCCGTTGAAGCCGATCGCGTGTTTACCGTACTGATGGGCGATCGCGTTGCCCCCCGCCGCGAGTTTATTGAAACCTACGGCTCTAAGCTGAATCTGGCTGATCTAGACATTTAGGATGGGGCTGATTCGTTGCGGATCGCGTCATCTAAATCAGTTCTTCTAAGTTGGGCTGCAAGAGTTTCTTAATTTCAGTAGGGGTGCAGCAGATGCACGCAGGGGTAGCTGTTGGATGTAAATCGGAGATTGCCTCTCCTGCCCTTAGCAAGTGCAGACTGCGACGAATTAAAGGAAAGGCACTGCCACCAACGATGATGGCAACGACTAGGCTAGCGGCGGAGTCTGCCCAAGTCCAGTGCCAAAGCCAAACGGCGATCGCGGCTAGCAGCACCCCAATCGCGCTGAACAAATCCCCTAGCAGATGTAAAAATACGCCCTGCACGTTCAAATCTTGGTGGCTGTGTCCATGGAGTAAGCGCACGTTGATCAGATTGGCAATCAGGCTAATTCCTGCCATCAACACCATTGGCACACTCAAAATCTCTGGAGCCGATCCACCTAACCGATGCAGACCAGACCAGAGTAGCTCTGCTGAAATGCTCAGCAATCCCAAGCCATTAATTAAAGCCGCGATCGCTTCTAGGCGAGAGGTGCCTGTAGAGGGCTGTTTGCGACTCATCCACCATGCCGCAATTACCGACAGCCCAAAGGTAGCAGCATCGGCAAACAGATGACCAGAGTCAGCAATCAGGGCTAGGCTATGGCTCCAAGCCCCGATCGCGATATCGGCAGTGGCCGTCAAAACCACCAGGCTCCAAGCAATCATCAGCGATCGCAATTTTGGCAGCGGTTCTTGAGACGTTGAATCGGATACCAAAGCTTTTCCCATTCATTACAGACTTCAATCATAGATAGAAAAACCGCTCAAATGTTCCTACGGCTAGCGTGATTGGATTTTATGCGAATTCTACTTCTATGCAGATTGCTTAAACAACTTAGATACTGCGCCTCTTAAAAGGTGTGGCAATAACCTTGGACCTGGTAGGAATACAACTCCCAATTGCTGCATTAGCCCAAGTGCGTCGCCCTGCCCCCAATGCTCTATGATTTTTCCGTCCTCGACTCGATCAATGTGCATGATCGATAAACTGATTGGCTTGCCTGTAGGCGGAAGACCCTGAAATTCTCCCAGATGGGTTGCTGTGAAAGTTCCGCAGGTCACTACGCGATCGCCTGCAACGATGATCTCATCAAAAATGTGTTGTCCTTGGCTGAAGGCTGAATAAAAGGACATCCCAAACTGCTTAAACTCTTCCTCATTCAAGGGCTGTGGCATCCCTGCCTGATGAGCGACAAAGTTGGGAGCCAGAAGATCCAAGGCTTGTTCCATTTTGCGATCGTCAAAGGCTTGGTAGAACTGGAGAACGATCGCTTTGTTTTGTTCAGTCATCATACAGAATTTTGTTTTGAACTAAATTTTAACGTGGCAGTTGTGAGCACTTCCCAGCTAACTTCAATACAATGCCTCAGCGATCGCCCCTCGTTGTTAAACTATTTCTGCAATTTTTTAGTCACTGTAGGATCAATCGTTTATGTTCGCAAAGATTCTATCTAGCTTGGATTATCTATGGAAAGACTGAGAATAGAAAGACGGTGGATTGGGGCGGCATGGTTACCCTGCAATCCCCGTGTACAATAACCAGGAATCCTTTTACGCGATCGCGAGTGCCCTATGAACTCCGCTTGGCAAACCCTAACGCTTTCCACATTGCCACTCCAGCAATGGCTCAATGCTAGTTATGTCCACTATCTGGTTGGTCCGCTGAGGCAGTGGCGACGGGGAAGCCGGCTGATGCAGTGGGCAGACGCGATCGGTGGCGGGCTGGTGATGCTAGTGTTTGCACTCGCCCCATTTGTCAACAATGAGCTAGTGGCTGTGCTTTTAGCTGCCTGTGGAGCCTACTGGATTCTGTTGACGCTCTCAGAAGATGGACAAGAAAGTAGGCAATTGGGGGATGATTCATCTCTCGTCCCTCGTCGCCCTCCCCTTGCCACCCCGATTCACTTCCTCGTATTGCTTTACTGGTCAGCCGTATCGATCGCAACGGCAATGTCTCCCGTGAAAAAAGCGGCGTTTGTGGGTTGGCAAAAACTCACGCTTTACCTCCTGTTTTTTGCGCTGGCGGCACGAGTGTTGCGATCGCCCAAAATCCGTTCTTGGGTAATCACCGTTTATTTGTTAGCCGCCTTAGCCGTCAGTGTTTACGGGTTGCAGCAGTGGTTTTCGGGCACGGAAGCCTTAGCCACCTGGGTTGATCCTACTTCGCCGCTTTCCAAAACGACGCGAGTGTATAGCTATCTGGGCAACCCTAATTTGCTGGCAGGCTATTTAATTCCAGCGATTGTGTTTAGCATTGCAGCGATGTTTGTTTGGCAAAGCTGGATGCAAAAGGCACTCGCGGTAGTCATGGTAGTGGTTAATAGCCTGTGTTTAGCCCTGACTTTTAGTCGCGGCGGCTGGATTGGGATTGTGGCGGCTATTAGCGTATTGCTGCTGCTGCTGGCGCACTGGTGGAGTATTTATCTCCCTCGTTTTTGGCAGAAATGGGCGCTGCCCATTGTGCTGGGCACTGCCGCTGGAGTCGTAGTTTTGGCGATGATTGTGGTGGAACCGTTGCGCGATCGCGTGGGCAGCATGTTTGCCGGACGCGGGGATAGTAGTAATAACTTTCGGATCAATGTGTGGATGGCAGTGATTGAGATGATTAAAGACCATCCCATTTGGGGTATTGGTCCCGGCAATGTCGCTTTCAACAAAGTCTATCCACTCTACATGAAGGCTCGTTATTCCGCCCTGAGCGCATACTCGATTCTGCTAGAAGTGGTTTTAGAATCTGGAATTATTGGATTTATTTGCTTTGCTTGGCTGCTGTTGGTCACGGTGACTCAAGGTTGGAATGCCATCCAACGGCTGCGTCAGGTGGGGAATCGCGATGGGTTGTGGCTGATTGCCGCGATCGCGTCCCTCTTTGGCATGATCGCCCACGGCTTAGTCGATACGGTGCTGTATCGCCCTGAAGTCAATACCCTGTGGTGGCTGATGTTTGGCATGATCGCTAGCTACTATATGCCGAAACAGGTAGAAGCGAAAGTGGAGAGTTAAGATATCATAAATGTGATGAGTTTCATCTTTGACTACGGTCAAAAGTTCATCGGTAAATGTAGTGGTATGGATAAGAGCTTAGTTCCATTATGAATACCCTCGATCAAGTGATAGAAAAGGCTTTGCAACTATCTTACGAACAGCAAGAAATGCTGATCAAGATTTTGCAAAATCGTCACTCTGAAAGTCGTCGTGCAGAAATGGCATCAGATGCCCAACAGAGCTTAGCTGATTTTCGTGATGGCAAATTTCGACCTCAATCAGCGGAGAATGTGATTATAGAATTGCGTCGGTGCTTGGATGCGCCAGAAGTATGAGACTGCTGGTTCTAACACCAAAATTCAAACGGGCGTTCCGCAAGCTTGTAAAAGAAATCCTGACCTTCAACAACGGATTGAAGACACCCTACTGCAAATGGAAGCAGATGTCTTCGCCTCAAGTTTGGGAACCCATAAATTGAGCGGTAAGCTTGACGGTTTTCAGTCTTGTTCTTGTGGCTATGACTGCCGTATTGTCTTCTCTATTGAGCAGGATAAAGAAACAGCCAGCGAGGTCATTATGTTGCTCGATGTTGGAACACACGACGAAGTTTATTGACTGCGGTAATTCTGGGTTAGAAGTCCATAGCATTAAATGCTGTCTCTACTCAGGTGTTTGCAATCTCTTCGCAGAGTTTTTGCGGGAGTTGGTGGAGTATCCGCTGAAAGGGTTCTGGGTGGTTTTAGCCGTTGCGTCAAAATCAGTGCTTCTGAATTGTGATTACGCCACCTTCTTTTCAGTGAAGCGCGATCGCATTCTCCATTCCCACTTTTACACTCATTTTGAGCTAGACCTATTAGACTAATTAAGCTGGGCTATGAACTACAGTTGTGTTCATGAAAGATTTTAGTAAGCTGCTGACTGAGAAATCAAAAACGATTGAAGCGCAATGGATCGGGGCGGTTATGCGCGATCGCCAAATTGTCAGCACCGACAATCTTTCTCACAATGCCATTCGCGATCACATTCCCCATGTGCTGGAAGCCTTAGTAACGGTGCTAGCGCAAGACCAAATCAACGATGTTGCAACGATCTCCAAGGCGAGTTTTATCCATGGAGCCTTGAGAGCAGAGCAAGGGTTTGACCCGACAGAGATTGTGCGTGAATATCACTTACTGCGAACCACTATCTTGGCGAATTTACAAGATGAGTTGATCCAGGCAACCACCCCAGAAGTATTTCTGGCAATGTCGATGGTGTCTGCCGTGATTGATGCCGCGATCGCCCAGTGCTTCAAAAGCTATGTGCAAGAGCGATTACATGAATTGGAGCAGCTTCAAAGTCAACTAACATTAACGGTGCAAGAACTGAATCGGTTAGTTCGAGCCAATCAAGAACATCTGTCTGTCCTGGCTCATGAGTTGAAAACGCCGCTAAACTCTATTATTGGATACGCTGAATTATTTATACGGCAGCAGCGAGAAACCGAGGTAAGGGATACAGCGCCAAACATTAACCATATTGAGCGAGTGTTGCGAAACGGTCGTCAACTGCTGCGGCTGATTAATGATACACTTGAACTAGCAAGAGCGGATGCTAACAAAATTCAAGCTCACCCGGTCATGGTCTTTGTGGAAGAAATCATTCAAGCTGTGGTGGAAGTGGTTCATCCTTTGATTGAGGCTCGTGGCTTGAAGTTTATCCAGGACTGCGATCGCGCTCCTCAGCAGATTCTAACCGATGCATTTCGGCTAAAGCAGGTTCTAATTAACCTGCTCAGCAACGCGATTCGTTACACCGAAGCGGGTAGCATTACCTTAGCTGCTCGATTGATCGATAGTGACACTTGGGAAGTTGCCGTTACTGATACAGGCATCGGGATTCCTCTAGAAGAACACGCTCAAATCTTTGAGCCTTTCTATCGAGTAACGTCACTTGATCAATCCCCTTCACCGGATAGCACGGGGTTGGGACTAGCAATTGTGGCTCAGCTTGTGGAGCTATTGCAGGGAAAAATTCATCTCACGTCCCAAGTTGGCATTGGGTCTACTTTTGCAGTAGTTTTGCCACAAAAAATGGTTTTGATGGACACTGTAGATTCTCAAACTGCGTCTTTAAAGTAATAGGAAAGTAATAGGAGTTTCTCACTAATTCGATCGCGATCTAATCGCAAAATCATCAATTGAGTAATATCTGAATCCGATTTAATAGGCGATCAAAATCAATTGGTTTCTGAATAAAATTCTCAGGTTCTATACTGATTCCCCCTACAAGAGCAGGCTGATCATTCCCTGTAACCAGCACGATTGGCATAGATAATTTTAGATGATGGCGAATTTGCTGAACTACTTCATAGCCGTTCATCCCAGGCATCATCACATCCAATAACACGAGGTCTGGAGGATTTGCTGAAATTTTTTCTAGGGCGATCGCACCAGAGTTCGCTACATCAATTTGATAATTCTCTATCTCTAAAAATGCCTTCAGCAGATCAGAGTTATCAACAATATCATCAACAATTAAAATGGATTTCACAGGGATGTTATCCTACTTGGGCGATCGCGGGTAAAGAAATAGTAAATGCACTGCCTTTTCCTAGTTCAGAGTCAAGCTTGATGGTGCCGTGATGGGACTCGATAATCCGATGCGATAAATACAGCCCTAAACCACTGCCTGACCGTTTATGTTTTCCCTGACGAAAACGCTCAAATAATGTCTTCTGCTCTTCCACCGCAATTCCAGTGCCGCTATCACTCACCTCAATCACGACTGAGGCGGTATCCATTGCCAATGGCTCAACTAAACGAATCTTGACCCAGCCTGCATCAGTAAACTTAATGGCATTGCCAACCAGATTAGTTAACACTCGACGCAACTCCATGCGATCGCCCATCACGGTTGCCGCGTTCTGTTGCTGATGACTCTTTTCAAGCTCAGACCCTTTTTCCATTTCAGTAATCAGCGCTAAGCCGCGTTCTGTTGCTAGGGGCGACAACTCATGAATCACCTCATCCACAATTTCCTGCAAATTACACGGCACAAAAATAAGCGTTTTAGAACCCGCATCATGCCGATATACTTCTAGCAAGGTGTTAACCATTTGCAACAAGTTGTTGTTGCTTTTTATCATGCTGCCAACCGCTTCACCCATATCTTCTGACAACTTGCCGAGTGCCTCTTGTTTGAATAACCCCAGCATTCTATCTGCGGCAACGAGAGGAGTTCGCAAGTCATGGGTCAATCGCATGACAAAATCTTCTTGCTGACGCACCATCTGTTCTTGCTCATCAAGGCTGCGTTTCAATCGCAACAGCGATCGCACTCGTGCTAAAAGTTCATCGACATCCACAGGTTTACGGATAAAGTCATCTGCTCCTATATCCAACCCTTGCACCACGCTAGAGCGTTCATCCGCCGTAATTAGCAAAATTGGAATGTAAGGAAGAGCCTCATTTTGGCGAATCCGTTGGGTCACTTCATACCCATCCATTCCCGGCATCATTACGTCTAGCAAAATTAAATCTGGCAAAAGCTGATCGATCTTCTCCAAAGCTACTTTGCCGTTTTCTGCTAATTCAACTCCATACCCGCCATATTCCAATGTTGTTTGCACTAAAAATCGGTTATCAGCAGAATCGTCAACTACTAAGATAGTCCCTGTACAAACCTGATTTACAAACATATTTTCTCGAAAAGCTCGTTAAAAACCTTATAAACCCTATAAACCTTATTTTGCTAAAAATTTTCCTAGGCAAAAGCTAGCTTAGTCAGCTTAAATCGTTAATCTTATTAGTAAAATATTGTAAGCCCCATGAGGGTAACAATCTATAGCCACCCATAAACTTACTAACCAAGCCCCAATATTGACCGTTTCATAAAGAGCTTTGATAATCTGGGTCTGTCCAGCATTGGGGCAGACTTTCATTCGATGGAAACATCAAGCTATTTTTGTCAAATTCTTCTGGATCTTGCTCTTCTTCTCCATTTTGGATTCTCCCCGAAATAGTTGGCTGCATCGGATTAATTACAGCTTCATCATCCAAAACTTTGATCAGGGTGCCATCTTTTTTATTCTTTAAGAACATTTTTTTAGCCAATAGTAGTAAATTTAATAATTAATTCAGTGGTGAATAAATCATCACTGAGCAATTCACCACTGAGCATAGACGATTTGAGCGATTTATTTTTCTATCTTAAGTAGCAGTTATTCGACCCATCCCTCACTTTTGTTCTGTTTGAGGAAGCCCTACCCCGCTCAAGCCTTCTATTCTCAATAGATAGGTTGCTCCGGCTGCCAGCAAGCAGACTAGCATGAGGATGAATAGCAAGGTTGTCTCGCTTCCACTGTCTCTAATGAACGGCAGTGTAAAGGTGCCTAGAATGGCTCCAGATTTGGCGATCGCGCCTGCAAACCCCGCTCCACTAGCGCGAATAGAGGGAGGGAAGACTTCACCCGATAATAGAAAGGTTGTGGAATTGGGACCCATGTTCATCATTAGGTTGTAGATGAAAAATCCTAGGAAGATCATGGCTACATTCCATTCGGGCGGCAAAGAGAGTAGAGGTGCGATCGCTAAAATGGTTAACCCGATCGCCATTCCCAAAAAGCCGAGAATTTGTAGCTGAATGCGACCCAGGCGATCTATCAGCAGCACGGCTAGCAAGAACCCTGCAACTAAAAATAAATCCACGATCGCAGACCCTTGAGCAGCGGCGAATTCTTTCGCTAAAAGGGTGTCTTCGGTTGAATATGCCAAGGCTGCCAAAATGACGGGGGTGAAGATGCCAATGCCATAGGTGGCGATGTCTTGCAAAAACCATGGAACGGATGCCAGTAGGGTATTACGGCGATAAATAGATGAAAACAAATCACTAAAAGCAAGATTGGGGTTTTGATCGGGGGGATCGGTTTCTGGTGTGAGGGCGATCGCCTCTTCTAGCAAAATCGATGCGGCTTTGGATGCGGCATCATACTCACCTCGCGCCAAATGATAACTAGGACTTTCGAGCAAAAAACTAAACCGCAGAATGCCAACCGCGATCGCCAACACCAAACCGACTCCCAACATCCAGCGCCATGCATATTGAACGGCAGGCTGAACTGGAGCGGGATACACCGCTTGAAACCCGTAGATCACGACTAGTCCTGTTAATGCGCCCAATAGCGCCCCCACCGCCTGAAAGGTAAATGCACCAATCACCATGCGACCGCGCAATCGAGTCGGCACATTTTCAGTAATGTAGGCGACGCTAATGGGATAATCGGCACCGATCGCCATGCCCACCAAAAAACGGAAGATCACCAGAGATGTGACATTCCAGGCGATCACGGTTCCCAGAGTTGCCACCAAAAACAGGATCACATCCACAATCAGCATCCGCTGCCGTCCGACGCGATCGGTGATCGATCCTAAAATGAGTGATCCCACCAATGATCCCGCCAAAGCTGCCACAGCGATCGCGCCAATTTCGGCGGTTCCCAAGCCAAAATCTTGCTGCAAAAAGGGCAAGGCAACGCCAATGATAAAAAAATCGAAGCCATCTAGGAGAATTAAACCGGCGGATAATGCCCACAGCCACTTCATCGGACGGGTCAGATCGGAGGTATTCAGCCGTTGCTCAAAAGATGGGTTAGGCGCGATCGGGTCAAAATTTGGAACCATGAAACGTTTCTAAACAAGGTACAGACTTATAAAAGAACCAATTTTCGTTACAATCCTTTTCAAATGTCAGCGAAAGCTGATGTAAAATCAAGGTCTATGTGATTAAGATGCTTGTCAAATAGACGTTGCGGAGGCTTATCCATTTGATTTCGACTGAGATTTTCTCGACAGGGAATCAAAATCCGCTCTAGACTGAGTTTTAAGCATTAATGCAGCATTCGATACAAAAATCATCTGAAGACTGACGAGGACTCTCCTGTGCAACTTCAACGTGTCGCGGTTCAACGGGTAACAGGCGCTTACGCCTTAATGGATAGCTTAAAGCGCCATGGTGTAACTGACCTTTTTGGCTATCCTGGTGGTGCTATTCTGCCAATTTATGATGAACTCTATCGCTTTGAAGCCCGTGGAGAACTCCGGCACATTCTAGCGCGACACGAGCAGGGTGCTGCTCATGCTGCGGATGGATATGCCCGTGCCACAGGCAGAGTGGGCGTATGTTTCGCGACGTCCGGTCCGGGTGCCACGAATTTGGTCACTGGCATTGCCACGGCTCACATGGATTCGATTCCCATGGTGTTCATTACGGGGCAGGTTCCTCGCCACGCGATCGGCACGGATGCCTTTCAAGAAACCGACATCTACGGCATCACGCTGCCGATTGTGAAACACTCTTACGTGGTGCGCGATCCACGAGAAATGGCGCAGACGATCGCTGAAGCGTTTTATGTGGCTAGCACCGGTCGCCCAGGTCCCGTGTTGGTAGACATTCCCAAGGATGTGGGTGCCGAAGAATTTGACTATGTGCCAGTGGAGGCGGGTTCCGTTAAAATGCCGGGGTATCGCCCAACGGTGAAGGGGCACCCCAATCAGATTGCCAATGCGCTACGCCTGATTCGTCAGTCCAAGCAGCCTTTGCTGTATGTGGGTGGAGGCGCGATCGCTGCCAATGCCTATGCGGAAATACAGCAGTTAGCCGAATTGTTTAACTTGCCTGTAACAACCACGTTGATGGGCTTGGGTGCCTTTGATGAACATCACCCTCTGTCGGTGGGCATGTTGGGGATGCATGGCACCGCTTATGCCAACTTTGCTGTGATGGAATGTGATTTGCTGATTGCGGTGGGTGCCCGGTTTGATGACCGAGTAACGGGCAAGCTGGATGAATTTGCCGCGCGCGCCAAGGTGATTCACATTGACATTGACCCGGCAGAAGTGGGCAAAAATCGCGCGCCGGATGTGCCGATTGTGGGAGATGTCCGCAATGTCGTGATGGATATGCTGCGTCGGAGCAAAGAAGACGGCGATCAGTGCGAGAGCGATCGCAATCGAGCCTGGTTGAACCGCATTGATCGCTGGCGTGAAGATTATCCCCTGGTGGTGCCCCACTATGCCGACAGCCTCTCGCCTCAAGAAGTGATTGTGGAAGTGGCAACCCAGGCACCCCACGCCTACTACACCACCGATGTGGGGCAGCATCAAATGTGGGCGGCCCAGTTTCTTAAAAACGGTCCACGTCGCTGGATTTCTAGCGCCGGATTGGGCACCATGGGCTTTGGAATGCCTGCGGCGATGGGCGCTAAGGTGGCATTGCCTGATGAAGAAGTCATCTGTATCAGCGGCGATGCCAGCTTTCAGATGAACCTACAAGAACTGGGAACTCTGGCGCAGTATGGCATTGCCGCCAAAACGATCATCATTAACAACGGCTGGCAGGGCATGGTGCGCCAGTGGCAAGAGGCATTCTACGATGAGCGCTATTCTCAATCCAATATGCAGCCGAGTATGCCTGATTTTGTCAAACTGGCAGAAGCTTTTGGCATCAAGGGCATGATTGTGCGATCGCGAGATGAGTTGAAAGGCGCGATCGCGGAACTGTTGGCACACAAAGGTCCCGTGCTGATGGATGTGCGGGTGAAGCGAGATGAAAACTGCTATCCCATGGTGCCATCGGGGAAAAACAATGCCCAGATGGTCGGTTTGCCAGATCACAAACATCTCGAAAAAACTCCACAATTGGTTCATTGCGGCAGTTGCGGTACAAAGATCCTTTCCACGAACCGCTTCTGCCCCGAATGCGGCACTAAAGCATAAGAAAATAGATTGAGCGATTAAACAGGGGTGGGCACTGCTCACCCTTTTTGCTGAGCTTTAACCAGATTTCGCAAAAGGCAATGATTGAGGGCGATCGCCCCCATAGTCCATCAGTCAAGTTCTGACAGTGCTTACCGTTTTAGCCACCAGATGAGGAGCGCGATCGCCAACCCCACCCCAAACCACAGCCACCCGTTCTGCGTTTGGCGAGAAGAACTTGAAGCAGAGGGTTTTCTTTGGGTAGGCAAGCTCTTGGCATACCAATCATCATCGTTGTGTTTCTCTATGCCAATGTTAGGTGCCATGCGTAGCTGAGTCGTAGGAACCTGGTTAATTTGGGCAATAGCTTTCTTGCATTCTTCAACCACGTGATCGAGCTTTAACTCCTCATAAATGGCTAACGATTGCTGATAGCTCTGCAACGCCTCATAGCCCCGATTGAGTCGAGCTAGCGCACTGCCCATGTTAAATAGTGAGGACCCTTCACCCCAGCGGTTGCCAATCTCACAGGCGATTTCATAGTATTTCTGGTAAAAGTTGATTGCCTGCTGGTATTCCTCTAAAGAAGCGTGAGTATTTCCCAGACCGTTTAACGAATTGGCTTCGCTAAGTTGATCGCCGATTTCACGGGCAATCTTCAAGGATTGCTGCTGAAAGTCGATTGCCCGCTGGTGTTGCCTTAACGATTGATACGCATTCCCCAGACCGCTTAGTGACTTTGCTTCGCCACTCCGATCGCCAATTTCACGAGCAATCTCCAAGGATTGCTGGTAAAAATCGACTGCTTGTTGATGTTGCCCTGACGATTGGTACGCATTCCCCAGACCAATTAAAGAGTTTGCCTCGCTACTTCGATCGCCGATCTCGTGGGAAATTTTCAAGGATTGCTGTTGGAAGTTGATCGCCCGCTGGTACTGACCCAGAGCATCGTAGGTATTCCCCAGACCAGCTAATGATTTTGCCTCGCCATCCCGATCGCCGATCTCTCGCTTGATCTCTAAGGATTGCTGGTAAAAGTTGATCGCCCGCTGGTATTGCCCTAACGATTGGTACGCATTCCCTAAATTGCCTAATGACTTTGCTTCACCGCTACGATCACCTATCTCGTGGGCAATCTCCAAGGACTGCTGTTGGAAGTCAATCGCCTGCTGGTATTGCCCCATAGAGTCATAGGTAGCCCCTAGGTTACCTAACCACGTTGCTTCGCTACTCAGATCGCCGATCTCACGATTAATCTCCAAGGACTGCTGGTAGAAGTTGATCGCTTGCTGATATTGCCCTAAAGAATAGTAGACATTCCCTAAATTGCCTAACGAGGCTGCTTCGCCAACCCGATTTCCGATCTCGCGCTCGATCTCTAAAGACTGCTGGAGAAAGTCGATCGCCTACTGATATTGCCCTAACGACTGGTGTGCACTCCCCAAATTGCCTAATGACTTTGCTTCACCACTCTGATCGCTGATCTCATGCTTGATCTCCAAGGACTGCTGGTAAAAGTTGATCGCCCGCTGGTATTGCCCTAACGATTGGTGCGCATTCCCTAAATCGTTACAAACAGCCGCATAGGTTTGTCTCTGGTCTGGGATAGGTTGCCAATCGGTATGCAATTGGCTGTAAAGGTTAACCAGGAGTTGGTAATAGCCGCGCCGCCATAAAAATGCGCTGCAAGCCCATCCAGTTACAGATGCTTGTGGATATTGCCCCAATTTGCACTGATGATAAAAAGTTTCTTCGTAGTGGCTGACGGCATCCTGTGTATCATCTCTGGCAAATTCAGTCTGACGATGGTGCCAGAAATAATCGATCGCTCGTTCATGGGCTGTGGTCAGATCATGCGGCTGTTTTTGGACAAACTCGCGGATGCGGGGCTGAAGTTGAAACAATCTGGGGGCATCTTGACTGAGCTTGGGGAGTTCTTGCAGGAGCGATCGCCGCTCTAAATCATGCAAATCCGCATCACTGATGGGTGGCTCTAGCACCAAAGCCGTTGCCAGTTCTGCATCAAACGCCCCTCGCAAAACGCTTACCTGGGTTAGGAGATCCTGTTGTGCGGATGTCAGGCGGTCAAAGCTCCACTGCAAAACCCTGTCCACACTGATGTTTGCCTCCCCCCGATGTTTTCCTTCCAGTTGAAACAGATCGGTGTGCTGGCTCAGGTGGCAAACCAATCGTTCTTCGGGTTGGCGATATTCATCCCGCAGCCAACCGGCAATCAGCGATAGGGCGAGTGGGTTCCCCTGGACTTGCTCGGATACCGTGGCTCGGTTTGCGATCGTGTCTGCCACCTCTAAGCTTTCCAGCAGTGCGGCTCCTTCACTGGGCGTTAAGCCCTTATCTACCGTCAGCCAGCGAGAGTATCGCCAACCATGATACTTCTGAGGATATTCTCGTCCTGCCAGCAGCAGCACACTCTCGCTACCCAAGCTCTGAAAACCATCCAGAAAGGCTTCATAGCCCCCTTGCAACACTCCCTCTGCCGTCAGCACCGATTCCAGGTTATCGATCGCCAACAAATAGCGCCCCTGTTGCAACTGCCGTAATAGTCGGGGAATCAGATCCTTTTCTTCCAGCGATCGCATCTGTTCCGGCAATGCCCCAAACTCTTGCAGCGATCGTTCTGCCAACGCAGAGATCGACGTGCCCGTTCGCACATCAGCCCAAAACTTACCTGCAAATCCCAGGCTCTCAGCAAACACCTTTGCCATCAACGTCGATTTGCCGATGCCACCTTCGCCCCGAATGCCAATCATCGAGACATCTGGATCACCTAACCAAGTATTGAGTTTTGAGCGTTCATCGTCCCGTCCTTGAAACACCCGTAGATCAGGCACCGGGTCGCTGTAAATCAGCGCTACCTTTTGAGCTTCATTGATGGTGACGTTATTGGTCTGACCGTAGACCGTTCCCAGATTCGCCACCGCAATTTTATTCGCCAACGGTTCTGTCATGGTTCTATTTCTGTTCTACGGATATTGTTCGATCGCGATGAGTCGTTCACGCTCTTGCAGGCGATCGGGATGATTGAACTGAAAAATAAACGCTGTGACCCTGCCTTCTGCGGTTAGCGGCGCGATCGTGGCACCGTTCAGAGCAAAGTGTTCTTGCCAATTTTGGATTCTGGGGTTGAAGAAAGGTGTCAATTTATTGGTTTCTGGATCAATAGAGCCAAGATCCGTTCCTTTGGCGCGGTTGCAGTAGGGACAGGCTAAGGCAAGATTTTCTAGAGCGGTCATCCCTCCGTGCTTTTCAGAAATAATATGCTCCATTTCAAACGCGAGTAGAGTCACCCGTTGCGGAAAGCGACAATATTCACAGCGATCGCCCGCTCGTTCAATCACCTGTCGGCGCAGAGAAGCTGGCACATAGGTACTCATGGCTGCTACTGAAGTTGCGCTAGAGCGTGGGTTTTGGCTAGACGAACCAAATGTTCCAGGGTGAGATATCGCTCTAGCTCAGCTTCTTCCTTGACGGAAAGTATTCCGCTTTTACTTTGGGCTAATAGATCACTGACTCGTACCTGAAACTCCGGGGTAGGACGAATTGCTAGAATTTGCTCTGGGGTGGGCTGACTAGCGAGTAGGCTGATAATGTCTTGCTCATCCAGAAAATTGGAGTGCCGTTGCTGAGATTGAAACTCCTGCAAACCCAGTTCTAGCACTTGGGGCAGTTGGGTTTGAAACTGCTGAAGGCGTTGGGCAAGGTCATCAGGGATGTCGATCGTGATTTGTACCATATTGTTCTGTGAGGAGCGCGGTGTTATCTGGATGTTAAAACGAAAGGTTGTTGGTTTGATTCACAATCGTTCCCTGATTTACCACCCCGATCTTTTCTGCCAGTTTTGTTAAATTAACGATCGCACCGGGCTGCACTTGCACGGCGGTCTGAATCTCCTGCGCCACCATCCGAATCTCCGCATCTTCTTGAGCAACTGCCTCAACTTTGGCAACAAGAGCCGATGTGCTGTAGATTTCTGGTTGTTGTTCTGCTAGTTCTGGCTGCTGGGCTACAGTAGCAATGGCATCAGCCGTCTTGGGATCTTTACGCCGTAAAGCACCGAGGAACTTGGGGATCAAGCCTACAACCGCTTCACCAATTTTCTCGCCCGTCTTTTCAAAGGCTTTTGTTGCGATCATTGTGGCGATCGCTGCTGCCGTCAGGGTTGCTATAGGTTCTACCATCCGCCGCTCCAGAGTTTAATTACTTCAGCTACCTAATTATGGCAGCATTACGATGAGGCTGATTTGGAGCGAGATCGCCTCCAATAGCTACGGACGAAGTCCACTAATAGGGCTTCATGATCGCTCTACTAGGTTCTGTTGACATTTGAATTAATAGCAGCAGAACCTCCTCATGATATCAATGCTTGTGGCTTGGGATGATCGCAAGAAGATTGCTTCTTCTTTCAAATGGGAGAGGACAATTCACTAAAAATCGTTTAATTTAGTATTGTACGGCACAGAAAAAGATTCGGACACGCCCTGCGTCTTTGAGGATGCAATCGTGTGGTGACAGGTTTAGACGTGCCTCCTACGCTAGCAAATCTAGGAGGTTTTTATGAATTCTTTAAGCCACGGTTTAACCAACGATCTACAATGGCAGGCTTATCAGCAGTTAGAGCTAATTCCCGACTCTATCGTGAATCCCTCTACCACCAATCCTAAGTTTGTGTTTGGGCTGAATTCAGCCTGGAGAACCCTAATTTCCCTCCTGATTGATGAGTTAGTCGCAGAACAACGAGTTGAGTATCTGGAGCGATGCTGGCAATCAAGTCAATTTGAAGACACAGATAAACCTACGAGCGCCTGCTTACAGAAACTTTGGGTTCTGATGAATTAGATTTCTTTGATAAGTTGCTCGACACCGCAGATTTTAAAAGGCAACTCCTACAATCTATTCAGAATGTTTATTCAGTTTATCAGTTGACTTCGTTTGTCTAGTTAATTAATAATCTGCAACTGCGATCGCGATCGTCAACACAGCCCAAATAAATCAGCAAGTAAACTACAGTCCTCGAACAACAAGACTCGACGTTAAACTTAATCGGAAAGGAAAAGCCAGCGAGCAGGTCATTGTAATTGATCATCGAGTGCTTATCTATGAGAATCAGGGGTTATCTGTGACGGCTCAACTTAGTCGATAATAAGGTCTAGTTGATGGGTGTGCAGTGAGGAGATGCAACCGTTTATCACTGGCATCAAGGAAAAAGATTATGTTCGGGTGGCAAAACTGCAAACGGTTTCCGGCGCTCAGCGTTACGCACTTCCTCAATCGGTGAAACCAGGAAACTTCTCCAATGGGGCAGGGTGAGCTTACGCGAATTGATTCACCGCGCTCAGCCCAAATCCACGGCGCGCTATGCCTACTTTGAATCGGCAGATGGCTACTACGAAAGTTGGGATCTTGCGTCTACGCTGCATCCTCAGACGATCTTGGCATATCAAAAAAATGGTCAGCCGCTACCCATTGAAAACGGCGCACCGCTGCGACTGGCAGCCCCGATTAAGCTGGGTTATAAGCAATCTAAGTGGGTCACCCGGGTGACCCACATGAGCCAGTTACCACCGAAACTGGGCTACTGGGAAGATTTTGGCTATGAGTGGTTTGCAGGACTGTAGACCTGTAAGATTATCGGGTGGTTGATTGGAGCGATCGCCCTGTGCTGGCTGCATTACTGTATGGTAAAGAAGATTTGAGACTGGAGCAGGTTGTAGACCCCACCCCTGCTGCTGGAGAAGTTGTGATTCGGGTCAAAACAGCGACTACCTGTGGCACTGATTTGAAAGTCTGGCGTAGGGGTGGTCATGCCAAGATGCTGAAACCGCCGACCCCGTTTGGGCATGAGGCAGCGGGAGAAATTGTAGCGTTGGGTGCAGGCGTAGAAGGCTGGAAAATCGGAACTCGCGTGGCTGCCAATAACTCCGCTCCTTGTATGACCTGCTTTTTCTGTCAAAAGCGCGAATATTCCCTTTGCCAAAATCTACTCTTTAATAACGGCACCTTTGCGGAATATCTCAAAATTCCCGCGCCGATCGTGCAGCACAACCTGCTGCCCATTCCAGATGATTTGCCCTATGACTTGGCATCCATGACTGAGCCACTCGCCTGTGTGTTGCATGGAGCCGCCCGATCGCGGGTGAAACCCGGCGATCGCGTCGTAATTTTGGGGGATGGCGCGATCGGTCTGATGTTCGTCGCGGCGCTGGCATCCGGTAAAGGCGACTGGATTTTCCCCTCGCCCCTTGCCTCTTTCCCCTCGCCCTTCACCGAAGTTTTCCTATTTGGCGGCAGCGACTCCCGCTTGCAAGTTGGGGAAAAGCTGGGTGCAGCCAAAACCTTCAACTACAAACAGGTCGAAGATGTGCCGGCATTGGTCAAAGACCTGACCGATGGCTGGGGAGCCGATGTGGTGATTGAGGCAACGGGGGTGCCTGCGGTGTGGGAAAGGGCGATTGCCTGTGCCCGTCCGGGTGCCACCGTTAACCTATTTGGCGGTTGCCCCCGCGATACGACGATCACGGTGAATACAGACCAACTTCACTACAGCGAACTCACTCTCAAAGGTGTTTTTCACAACACACCTGAATATGTTCGCGCTGCCCTCAATCTCTTAGCCAGCCGTGCTGTCCCCTTTGAACTATTGCTCAGCGGTGAACAGCCCCTCAGTCACTTGGGGCAAGTGTTTGAAGATATGCGCGATCGCAAGGTGATTAAAGTCGCGATCGTGCCGGAATAAACACCACTCAACGCCTGTTTTCGGTCAGGCTTTATTTTTATTCGGGCAGAGTGATGATCTGCACTATTGGCTCGGTTGCTAAATCACTCATTCCCACTAGATTTAAAATCGCTGCCAGTCTTGTTCTGCGGTTGAGTTCTTGCTTAACCGACGAGTCGCCGTCATACTCAAAGCGTCATACCAAACTTCAGGAGACGCAAGCTGCACCTTGGCTGCCAATGCTTGAGTTGGGCTGAGTTTTAAAGTATTACCCTCTACCGTTTCATGGGCGGCTGCACCCGACTTTCGATTGGAATTCAGCCGGAGATACCAGTAATAAAGTTGATCAGTTTCTAGCTTAATTGAGGCTGGCAATCGCAGCCCGATAATGCCAGGGTGATGTTCTAGACATATTGTTCTCATGCCGTAGAAAGTCTACATATCAAGTTCCTATAAAATATCACCCACACATTTGGAGCAAAATCAACGACAGCGTATGCCAGCGAAGGGATAATTTTTAAGAGGCTGAGGCGCGGAGTTGTCCACAGGCGGCATCGGCTTCGAGTCCACGGGAATAGCGGACGCTGACGGCTATGTGACGTTTTTTCAGTTCCTCGACAAACGCCTGCACTCGCTGCGGGGTGGGCCGTTTGTAATCCACTTCTTGAATGGGATTGTAGGGAATCAAATTCACATGACTTTGGAATCCGCGTAAATGCGAGGCTAATTCTTGGGCATGTTCTGGGCGATCGTTCAGGTCTGCCAGCAAGATATATTCAAAACTAATCCGCCGACCCGTCAGCCGCACATAGTCCCGACATTCTGCCAGCAAGTCTTTGAGGGCATAGTGATGGGCGCTAGGAATTAGGGTTTCCCGTTGTCTTTGGTTAGAGGCGTGCAGGCTGACGGCTAAGGTGACTTGCAGTTGATGTTCAGCAAATCGCCGGACGTGACCGGGAATGCCCACGGTGGAAACGGTCATCAGCCGTTGCCCAATGCCGACATCTTGATTGAGGCTATGAATCGCGGCGACCACATTATCTGTGTTGAGCATCGGTTCGCCCATGCCCATAAACACAATATTGCTAACCCGCTGCCCAAAATCTTCTTGAACGGTCAACACTTGATCGACAATTTCGTGGGTTGCCAGGTTGCGAATAAAGCCCCCTTTTCCCGTGGCGCAAAAGTCGCATCCCATGGGGCAGCCCACTTGAGAGGAGACGCAAACGGTGAGGCGATCGAGATCTGGACTGTCCCCGTCTGTCTGCTTGCCTTTCCAGTCGAAGGTAGGAATGCCAACGGCTTCAATAATCTGTCCATCGCTGAGGCGTAGCAAAAATTTGACGGTGCCATCGGGCGCAACGGAACGGAAGTGAATCTGCGATCGCCCAATTTCCACCGCTTGCATATCCGCCCGCCATTGTTTCGGGAAAACGGTGATATCGGCTAGCGATCGCGCCCCTTTTTCATAAATCCATTGGTGGAGTTGCTTGCCTCGGTAGCTCGGCTGCCCCTGTGCTTGCACCCAAGCAGTCAGGTCGGCTAACGATTGACCGAGTAGAGGCGCAGACACTTGAGTGGATGGAGAAAGCGTGGAAGGTGAAGACATGGAAGATGGCGATCGCATAGCGGCAATCTCCATCTTAAGGCGTTTGCTTAAATATCTGCCTCGCCTTCAAACAGGGTTTTTAACGGGAGGGCATTCAAGTGATGGACTTCTGACAGGTAGCGAGACAAGACATCACTTTGACCGTGGGTGACGTAGACGGTTTTTGCGCCCGTTTGCAGCACCGTATTCACCAACCCATTCCAGTCTGCGTGATCAGACAAGACAAAGCCGCGTTCATAGCCCCGACGACGACGGGCACCCCGCACCGCCATCCAGCCAGAGGCAAATGCGGTTTGAGGCTGCTGAAAACGCTTCATCCAGGTAGAGCGATAACCAGAGGGCGGCGCTAGAACAAGATCGCCCTTAAATTTGTAGTCACGCGGCATTTCTGATACCGGAATCGTGGGCACCATTTCCACGCCCACCTGTCGATAGATTTCAGTTAGCACATGAACGGCTCCATGCACATAGACGGGCTGATCGGTGAATTTTCGCAGTTCTGCCAAAACTCGCTGAGCTTTGCCAAAGGAGTAGCAAAACAAGAGGGTCGGGCGATCTCGATCGCCCTTCCACCACTCATAGACTTGACGACAGGTTTCTTCCCCCGTATTCCAGCGATAAATCGGTAATCCAAAGGTGGCTTCGGTGATGAAGGTATCGCAGGGAACCACTACAAACCCCGCACAGGTCGGATCAGCGCAGCGTTTGTAGTCGCCCGATATGACCCAGACTTCATCGCCACACTCTACCCGAATTTGAGCCGAGCCGAGAACATGTCCGGCAGCATGGAACGAAACCCAGACGTTGCCGAGCTTGACGCGATCGCCATACTCCACCCCTTGCAGATGGGTTTGCCCCCCTAACCGCTTCTTCAAAATGCCCTCGGAAATTTTGGTAGCAAAATATTGACCGGAACCCGAACGAGCATGATCAGAATGGGCATGGGTAATCAGCGCCGTGTCTACCGGTTTCCAGGGATCAATGAAAAAATCGCCCTGTTCGCAGTAGAGTCCTTCGGGTAAAACAGTAATCAGGGACATAGGAGAAACGGTCGGGAATCAGGGGAGCAGGGGCAGGAGGAGGGTGACGAAGTAGAAGACGAGGGGCGCGGTGAAAACATAACTATCGGCGCGATCGAGAATGCCGCCGTGTCCTGGAATCAGTTGTCCTGAGTCTTTAACTCCAGCATCTCGTTTCATCATGGATTCGGTTAGGTCGCCCAATAAGCTAGCGATGCCGATTAACAAGCCAAGGGCGGCTCCGGTGATGGGCCAGCCTGACCAGCCCAGATACCAGGAACCCACGATCGCAACTGCCACACTGCCAGCCACGCCAAAGACTGCGCCCTCCACCGTTTTTTTGGGGCTAATGTCGGATAAACGAGTGCGTCCAAAGGCTTTGCCAAAAATGTAAGCGCCAATGTCGGCTGCCCAGATGCAGATGAAGGCAAGTAAGGTGCAGGTTAACCCTTGAGGCAGGGCATGTAGGTTTGTCCAATCGTTGATCCAAAAGCCATCGAGGGGCAGATTGCTTGCCTCAATTTGTCCAAGCGATCGCAATCGTACCCAATAGCTGGGCAAATAGCCGCCATAAAACAAGCCCATGATCGAAGCGGAAATATCGGCGATCGTGGCAAACTTGGGCTGAAATAGCAGATAGAAACAAATAAAGGTGCCTGCTACTGGAAATACAGCATCGGCGTAGGCTGACGAAAGATTAGAAATAACCAGCAGCGCTTGACTGACTACCAGCGTTGTTTTCGCCGCCGGAGCAAACCCTTTCGCGCGAGCAAGCTGAAAATATTCAAGCTGCCCCAAGTAGATGATGATGCCAAACCCCAGGGTGAAGTACCAACCTCCCAGCAAAACCATTCCAAGCGCAATCACAATTGCGATCGCTCCACTCACAATACGAGACCAGGGCATAGAAATTGTTGGAGGTGAAGAAGACCCAGACACAGGTTTTAGCAAAGATTAAGTAAAAGTTAAAAAAGCCTTTGCAACACTTTAACCGATTTAGTTTTACGCGGCATACTCCTTCACTATATGTGAAGCGAGAGGTCTAGACTTCTCGCTTCATAGTCCAGCTAATACACTTGAACACGATGAAACTTGAGCAGGAATGCTGAGACTATATTAAGCAAACACGATCGCCCTAACTAACACTGGTTCTCGACAAATCCATGGTTGGTTCAACATCACCTCAAACTTCGGAACTTCACTGAGCCGCGAGATCGCCTCTTTTCTTCTATATTTCCAACCTTGGATTTGAATCCAGCACAGGTGCTACAAGCGGGCGCAAGTGAATAACTAATGCCATCGCAGTTGGAGGGTTCGTTCAATTTGTATCGCGAGAAGTGCGATCGCCCAATTTCAACGATGAAAATGAGATCGTGCCTCGATACTTCCACTGGCGTTAAGCAATTGATGACTGTGGAAAATGCTAACTACTAGCTATTCTTGTATCCTAAGAGCATGACGACTAGGGGCGGTAATGACAATCACTGTTCAGGCGGTTTATGAGCATGGCATCCTTCGATTAGCACAGCCTATTTCGCTAGCAGAAGGAACACAGGTTGAAGTCGTTGTGATGACTCACGAATCTAAGCCTGAAAACGCGACACCTGCAAAAATTCTCAGTGCGATCGCGGCTTTACCGCTAGAAGGAAACGGTAATGAGTTTTCTGGAGCTGATCACGATAGCATTCTTTATCCTCAGCAGAACGCAGAATGATTTTTGTAGATACCAGTGCGTGGTTTGCTGCTGTCGTTCCTTCAGACGCTGACCATCATGCAGCATCGTTGTGGGTTTCTCGAAATACACAAATTCTTTTGACAACAGACTATGTGATTGATGAAACACTGACCCTTGTGAGAACTCGCCGGGAAGCGCAAAGGGCAATTTCTTTAGGAGAAGCGTTCTTTTCTAACGGGCTTGCAACCATTTACTATTTGACTGAAGAAGATGTGGCGTTGCTGATTTAAGAGATGAATTTCGTAGGGACGTTTTGCGAAGCGCCCCTACAGTAAGGGGCAACATTTTCAAATCATCCCCAGATTCAGCAACACCGAAGATGTCTGGCAAACATGGCAAACGTTTCACCAGTTTGCCGATAAAAACTGGAGTTTCACAGACTGCGTCAGTTAAAGTTGTGATCGAAAAACTTAAACTCGCCCAAGCATTCTCGTTTGATCGCCATTTTCGTCAATTTGGTTCTGTTGGTGTTGGGCCATAAGTGAAATTGTTGGAAAGATAAAGCGATCGTTTTAACGATCTCTGATCGGTTTGATTATCGAAAGCGAGATCGCTACAAGGGCGATCGCCAGTTGGCTCACTTACTACTGAAACCGTCAATCTGCGACATTTAAGGTATTCCTTCCGCAATAGGAATCGATAGATAAGAACGGTTATCACAATCGCATAGGTTTTTCAATTGGAACAGCACAAACTTTTCTTAGAATGGGGATATGCTCTATTCGTATCAATGCCCACTGCACGGGCGATCGCCCAGCGGTACGCTTAACAATTGATGCAGTCTTGTGCGAATGTCGTTTTCATACATCCCTATTCGCGGTCACTCTCTCAGAGAATTTTTATGCTTGAATCCTATCGTAATCATGTCGCTGATCGCGCTGCTCTGGGTATTCCACCCTTGCCATTGAGCGCTCAACAAATGTCTGAACTGGGTGAATTATTGAAAAATCCGCCCGTGGGTGAAGAAGCCTTTTTAGTGGAACTGCTGCGCGATCGCGTGCCGCCCGGTGTGGATCAAGCGGCTTATGTGAAAGCTGGTTTTTTGACCGCGATCGCCAAAGGTGAGATCACCAGTCCGTTGGTTTCCCCCAAAGCCGCCGTGGAGCTCTTGGGCACCATGATGGGGGGCTACAACGTCCACGCCCTGATTGATTTACTCAAGTCACCGGATACAGAGCTTGCAGCGACCGCCGTTGCCGCCCTCAGCAAAACCATGCTCGTCTACGATGCCTTCTATGACATCCAAGAACTGGCTAGCAGCAACGCTAATGCTAAGCAAGTGATGAACTCTTGGGCAAATGCTGACTGGTTCACCAGTCGCCCCAAACTGCCTGAAGCAATCACTGTCACCGTCTTTAAGGTTCCCGGAGAAACCAACACCGACGATCTTTCCCCCGCGCCCCACGCCACCAGCCGCCCCGATATTCCCCTCCACGCTTTGGTGATGCTGGAAACACGGCAGCCCGGTTCCCTGGAAACCATTGCAGAACTGAAGAAAAAAGGACATCCCGTTGCCTATGTGGGCGATGTGGTCGGTACGGGTTCTTCTCGCAAATCTGCGATCAACTCTGTGCTGTGGTACATCGGCAACGACATTCCCTGCGTCCCCAACAAGCGTACCGGCGGCTATATTCTTGGCAGCAAGATCGCGCCCATTTTCTTCAACACAGCCGAAGATTCCGGTGCCCTGCCGATCGAGTGCGATGTCACCCAATTAGAAACAGGCGACGTGATCACGATCTATCCCTACGAAGGCAAAATCACTAGCGAGTCCGGCGAGGTTCTCTCCACGTTCACCCTCAAGCCCGACACGATTTTGGATGAAGTGCGCGCTGGCGGACGGATTCCCTTGTTGATTGGGCGCACCCTGACGGATAAAACCCGTGCTGTATTAGGCTTGTCGCCCAGTCCGGTGTTTGCCCGTCCCACCGTGCCTACCGATACGGGTAAAGGCTTTACCTTGGCGCAAAAAATGGTCGGTAAAGCCTGTGGTCTTTTGGGTGTGCGTCCCGGCACCTATTGTGAACCGCTAATGACCACTGTGGGTTCTCAAGACACGACTGGGCCGATGACCCGTGACGAGCTAAAAGAACTGGCGTGTCTGGGTTTTGGCGCGGATTTGGTGATGCAAAGCTTCTGTCACACGGCTGCCTATCCCAAGCCTGTAGACATCAAAACTCATCATGATTTGCCCGACTTTATGCATGAGCGCGGCGGCGTTGCCCTGCGACCGGGCGATGGCATCATTCACTCTTGGTTGAACCGGATGTTGCTGCCGGATACGGTGGGCACAGGCGGCGACTCTCATACCCGCTTTCCCTTGGGAATTTCCTTCCCAGCGGGTTCTGGATTGGTAGCGTTTGCGGCGGCGTTGGGGGTAATGCCGCTGGATATGCCGGAATCGGTGCTGGTCAGGTTTAAGGGCACTCTGCAACCAGGTGTGACATTGCGGGATGTGGTGAACGCGATTCCCTATGCGGCGATGCAACGAGGATTGCTAACGAACTCGAAGGAGAACAAGCAGAATGTGTTCTCTGGGCGAATTATGGAAATGGAAGGGCTGCCCGATCTGAAGTTGGAGCAGGCGTTTGAACTGACGGATGCGACGGCAGAGCGATCGTGTGCAGGGTCTACCATCAAGCTGAGTGTGGAAACGGTGGCAGAGTATTTGCGATCGAACGTGGCGCTACTCAAAAACATGGTGGCGCGAGGATACGGCGATGCTAGAACCATTCTGCGGCGGGTTGCTCAGATGGAACAATGGCTGGCGAATCCCAGCTTGATGGAGGCTGATCCCGATACAGAATATGCCGAAATCATTGAGGTGGATCTGGATCAAATCAAGGAGCCGATCGTCGCGGCTCCCAATGACCCGGACAACATCAAACTGATGACCGAGTGCGCGGGTGATCCGATCCATGAAGTATTCATTGGGTCTTGCATGACCAATATTGGACACTATCGCGCCGCTGCCAAGGTGCTGGAAGGAGCAGGAACCGTGAAGGTGCGCCTGTGGATTTGCCCCCCGACTCGCATGGATGAGCAGCAATTGCGAGAGGAAGGCTATTACGGTATTTTCGCGGCTTCCGGGGCGCGGACTGAAATGCCGGGATGTTCGCTTTGTATGGGCAATCAGGCACGAGTTGCTGACAATACGACGGTGTTTTCCACGTCAACGCGCAACTTTAACAACCGCATGGGTAAGGGCGCTCAGGTGTATCTCGGTTCCGCAGAACTGGCGGCGGTGTGTGCGCTGCTAGGCAAGATTCCCACGGTGGAAGAGTACCTGGAGATTGTGACGAAGAAGATCGATCCATTCGCGGCGGATCTGTATCGCTATCTCAACTTTAATGAAATCTCTGGCTTTGAGGATGAGGGGCGCGTACTCGGAAAGGAAGAGGAGGCAAAGCTGATGGCGGCGGCGGGCTAGCAGACTGTGGGGAACTATTCGTGGGGGGCGATCGCAAGCTTACTATTAACAAGCTACGATAAATTGGTTCATAGCGACCCGTTTATTCAGTTCATGAGAGCCAGGATTCAACAGCAAATTTTGTTTATTCACCACGAGGACTTGCCGCAGTTTAAGAAGGGTGGTTCCGTGGTGAGAAACAGCTATTTTTGGGCGCTGAAGGCGATCGCGGCTCACACGAAACGAAACGGCGATTGGGAGTATGATCCAGAGGTATGGCTGGCACTGCAACGGTTGTTGTTGTCCTTTGCCGAATCGGGCTACTTGGGGCTGCGCGAAACCCAGCTAGAGTTTGCGATCGATCAGGAGATTCCAGCCGTTTTGAAACTGGTGGCAACCTGGGAATAAGTGTCCCTAGCTCAATTGGCTGCGGAAGCGATTAGTGCTAATGGCAAGCAGGGCGATCGCAAAAATAGCCAGCGCTAAAGCATGGAGCCACAGATCCCCCAGACCTACCCCTTTGAGCAAGATGCCGCGAACGATCGCGATGTAGTGGCTTAAAGGGTTAACCACGGAAAGGTATTGAAAGAACTTAGGCATCGTTTCAATCGGGGCGATCGCGCCGGACAGTTGCACCATCGGCAGATTGATGAAAAATGTCGTCAGCACCACCTGCTGCTGCGACTGACAAACTGTTGCCAGCATAATTCCGATGCCAATGCCAACAAACACATACAGCCCTGACAGCGCCATAAACAGAAAAAAATCGCCTCGAAACGGCACCCCAAAAATCACGCGTCCAATGGATAGCGCCAACAGCACATCCCCCATCAACAGCACAAACAGCGGCACCACTTTTGCTAGCAAAATCTCCCACGATTTCGCCGGAGTCATCAGCAGTTGTTCCAGCGTCCCGGTATCTTTTTCGCGCACCACCGTAATCGAAGAAACAATCGTGCCAATCAGCGTGATCACCAATCCCATGACTCCCGGCACAAAGAACCAACTGCTCGTCAATCCTTGATTGTAGAGAAAAATCACCTGGGTATTGATGGGCGGATTTATTGCAGTCTGCAACTGCTGTAAGCCATACTGCCGCACAATTTGACTGATATAGCCGCTGGCAATTCCCGCTGTATTGGCATCCACCCCATCAATAAACACTTGCACCTGCGCTGGTTTCTCGCTTGCCAAATAGCGACTAAATTCAGGCGGAATCACGATGCCAGCATTCAGTTTTCCGGCTTCTACTTGCTTTGCCAAATCGGTTTCATTAAAGGAAATCGTTTTAACATCAAATATTTGATTTTCTGTAAGGGCTGAAACTAACTCTCGACTGTCCGCCGTTTGAGCATAATCCACTACGCCCAACTTGAGATGATGCACATCTGGATTCAGCGCAAACCCATAAATTAAAAGCTGAAGCGTTGGCGGAATAATCAGTAAAATAATCAACTGTTTATTGCGAAGAATTTGGCTAATTTCTTTTCGCACTAATGCCCAAAATCGACTGCCAAAAAATTGATGAAGCATTGCTATTATCCTCCAAGCTACATTCGACTCAGCGCTTTTCGTGCCACATTAAACAGCAGTAGTCCAATCGCCCCAATCATGACTAAACTGAACCATACGCCTGACCACCCCACTCCACGCACATAAGCATCGCGGGTAATTTCAATAAAATATCGAGCGGGAATGACATTAGAAACCAGCGATAGGGGAAAGGGAATATTGCTGAGTGGATAGATGAAACCCGACAGCAAGAGAGCCGTTAAAAAACCGACTAAAGCAACACCTTGAACGGCAGAATTTTGATTGTCGGTGCGCGCGCCTAACATGGTGCCAAACATGACGCTGGTGCCGACGTAGAGCGGGGTGCCCACTAACAATGGGGTGGGATCTCCAGCAAAGTGGAGTTGAAAAATAATTGCTCCTAATCCCATGATTAAAGTCGCCATGGCTAACCCGACTGTTAGATATGCCAGGGATTTCCCCAAGACTAATTCCTCAGCACTCAAATCCGAGGCGTAGACTTGTAAAATGGTGCCTTTTTCCTTTTCGCGCACCATGGCGATCGCGGCGAGTAAGGATGGAAAAATCCATAGCACCACTGCATAGACTCCAGGCACAATGTAGAGTGATTCTTTGCGCCCTGGGTTAAACCAAAGTCGTGTTACAGGTGTGACTGAAGCAGTGCTAGGCACTAAATTTTCTGATTGCAAAAACGATTGTGTGGTGGCTTTGATGCTGTTTTTAACGACACGCGCATTGTTTGCGTCGGTGCCGTCTACCAGCACTTGCACGTCACTAATTTTGTTAGCTTGAATGCGGCGGCTAAAGTCAGGTGGAATGATCACCACTGCCCTAGCGAGGCTGCGATCGAGTGCTTTTTCAGCATCGCCCTGCCAATTGACCGGAATGAACTGATTGGTTGCAAATAGACTTTCTGTATAGCGCTGACTCAAGTTGCTGCGATCAAAGTCTTGCACCACCAATGGAATATCTTTTGCTTCCAGCCGAATGGCAAACCCAAAAATCAGCAGGGTCATCAACGGCAACACAAATGCCAGCGCTAAAGTTAAGCGATCGCGCCGAAACTGCGCCAGTTCTTTAATACATTGAGAAACAATTCGCTTCATTGAAGTAGGAAAGTTCGGAGCTTTGAAGTTTAAGATGATTGGTAACGCTTATCGTTAAGTTCAACGGCGGCAGGCAACTTTTACATCAACGCCCGGATCTTGATACCGTCCGCTGCAATAGGGTTGTTCGCTTATGCCGCTTACTTCGCTATGCTGGGTTCAGCAACTAAATCTTGTGCCCAAACAACTGATTTCTCAATCTTCCCAAACTCTGCAAATCCTCTAGCTGCTTTGAGAGTAGTGCTTAAGTCAACACACGATCGTGCAGGATACATCCCTTCTTGCCCCCCAACTATAAGGGGTTCGCCGTTATCTGACTTTGATGGATCAACTAGATAATGAAAATTTTCATTGTCAAATGTGACGTAAACAAAATATCTATTGTTGCCGCCTCCAACAGCCATGTGCGTTTCATTCTCAGCTTCTAAAGTGACCAATGTTTTACGATGACCATCCAGTCCTCTAATAGCTGCTTCTATTTCTTCCCAATTCTTTGCTTCTTTCAACAATCCATTGTTGTGATTGCTTTCCCAATTTTCAATCGAAAATTTTGATATAAACATAAAAACCTTACTTCAGAGAAATAATTTGACGACCGCTGGGACTGATAATCTCTATTTCTTCTAGGTCAAGCTGTCTAGCCATTCCTTTCACACCTCCATTTTGACCACAAGCTCGACACAGATCTCGATCAACAATTAAACGCGCTCGACCTCCCTTGCATCCTAAATCAAAAGCTTGTTGAAAAGCATCTGCCTCAGCATGAGTACGGCTAATTGGGTTCACTGTAAGTGTAATCTTTCTATGGGTGGGATTGTTACTAGAGTTGACTCCAAAAAACGACTCGTCCCCAATTTCTAACTTGGCAACCGTAGCACGATCACTCTCGCTACCAGCCGAAGGAAGCTCAAGCATTTGCCTGTATTCTGCTAATTCCCGGAAAATATCTTTCAACCCGCTGTTTCCTCTACCCACTGTTACCGCCAAGGCTACCAGATTAGAGGATTGCAACCAGCTTGCATAGCAGAGCGATCGCGTATGGAACGCTCACAAGAAATTAGATTTTCGACAAGCACAAATACTCGACAAGCAAATCTAATCTTTTACCTTGAAGGTGTGATCGCGTCACACCAAGAGTTTGTACATAAATTGCTAACTCAAAACTCAAAACTCAATTTGCTGCATGGGCGGTTCCTTGCTCGGTGCGCTGTACCACACTGATAAAGGCATCTTCCAGGGAAAAGGGTACGGGACGAAACGATCGCAGATGAATGTTGGCGTTTGCCAGGATAGTTTGCACCGTGGGGATGTCGATATCGGGATGATCGAGCACGACATGGAGGCGATCGCCAAAAATTGCCACGCGCCATCCGTCTAGATGTTCTTTGAGCAGATCAGAAGCTTTTTGATTGCGATCAACCCGCAGTTCAATCAATTGTCCCGGCTGCGCCGCTTTGATTTCACTCGGCGATCCTTGCATCACCACTTCTCCCGCCACCATAAAGCCCATGCGATTACATTGCTCTGCTTCCTCCAAGTAGTGAGTCGTGACCAAAATCGCCGTTCCCTGCCGCGCAAAATCATTGATCAATCGCCAAAATTGCCGCCGCGCTAAAGGGTCAACGCCTGAAGTCGGCTCATCTAGGAACAAAATTTCTGGCTCATGCATGACGGATGCGCCAAAGGCAACGCGCTGCTTCCAGCCACCCGGAAGCCGTCCTGTCAGCATTTTTTCCTGACCGACTAAGCCACAAGTTTCCAGCACCCAATCAATCTTTTGCCTGCGGGAACGGATGGGCACCGCATAAACGCCGCAGTAAAATTCCAGGTTTTCCAACACGGTCAAATCGTCATAGAGCGTGAATTTTTGGCTCATGTAGCCGATTCGTCGTCTCAGGTCGCCGCTTCGTAAATCTTGAGTTTGCCCCGCCAGGGATATATCGCCGCTAGTCGGTGGCAACAAGCCGCATAGAATTTTAATCGTGGTGGTTTTTCCGGCTCCATTGGCACCTAACAAGCCATAAATTTCACCATAGTGAATATCTAAATTCACTCCTTTAACCGCCTGGAAATTGCCAAAGCTTTTGCGAAGATTATTCGCTCCGATCGCGATATCTGCAAAGGAGTTTTGAGTTTTGTTAGCGTCAGCGGCGCTTTGCGCTTTTGAGTTTTGAGTTGAATTACGTCTATTCTCTACTCCCTGTTCCCGGACACCTGACTTCGGCAATGGGATAAACGGCGGATCTGATCCTTGCTGCCGCAGACGGGCGACAAAGACATTCTCCAGGGTGGCCTCGGTCGTTTGAATGCTATCGAGTCGGATTTGCTGTTGGGCTAGGGTGTGCTTGACTAGAGTTTCTGCCTGTTGAGGATTGGTAACCATAACATCCAGGCGATCGCCAAAGGTCTGAACATCGACAATGCCCGTTGAAGAGTTGACCAGCGGCATAAGCGCGGTTTCAGCCGCAGCAATATCTTTCGTGCGAACTTCCAAGCGTTGGAGTCCCAAATTATTTCGCAGTTGAGTCAGGGTGCCAATTTCGTGGATCTCGCCTTCATACATCAAGGCGATCCGATTACAGCGTTCGGCTTCATCTAGGTAAGGAGTGGCGACTACAATTGTCATTCCTTCACTTGCCAAGGCTGCCAGCACATCCCAAAACTCGCGTCGCGAAACGGGATCAACGCCCGTGGTCGGTTCATCCAGCAGCAAAATTTGTGGCTGAGGAATCAAGGCACAGCACAATGCTAGTTTTTGCTTCATGCCACCGGATAGCCTTCCTGCAAGGCGATCGCCAATATTTTCCAAGCCCATCAACGCCAGATATTTGGCGCGCCGCTGCTGAAAATCAGCTTCAGCCACTTGCCGTAACCCAGCGGTATATCGCAGGTTTTCATCAATGCTGAGGTCGAGATAGAGCGAAAACTGCTGCGTCAAATAGCCAATATTTAAACGAGCGTTGCGCGGCTTTTTGCCTAACACATCGATCGCGCCGCTAGAGGCTTCCATCACTCCACCCAAAATGTGAAAAGTGGTAGTTTTCCCGGCTCCATCGGGACCAATTAAACCAAAGATTTCCCCAGCAAATACCTCAAAACTAACGTTCCGAACGGCTGCAAGTTGACCATAGTTTTTTTGCAAATTCTCAACGCGAATTAGGGGGATTTCGGCAGAGTTTTGAGTGTTGAGACTTGAGTGTTGAGTGGAACTTTGGGTATAAGCCATAGGTTTAGATGCAAGATTTGAGTGATCTCAACAGACAACACTAGGGCTTGATGTCAATTTCAGCATCCGCTGGCATTCCGGGTTTAGCGTAGCCTTGAGACTGTTCGATGGCTAGCTTGATACCAAACACTTGGCGGACTCGATCCTTTTGAAAGTAGATGTTTTCGGGAGTGAAGGAGGCTTTGGGATCGATCGCGCTTACCTTGGCTTTTAGCGGTTGCTTCAGGTTGGAATCGAGAAACACCCGTGCGGGTTTGCCGGGATAAATTTTGCCCACATCTCCCTCGGTTACATACCCACGCAAGTAGACTGCTTGGGGATTGAGAACTGTTAGCAGGGTTTTACCTGTGGCAACAACGGCTCCTGGCTCCAACGGGCGGCTTTGGACTACGCCATCAATGGGGCTTCTCACCTTAAAAGAATCAAGTCGTTTTTGAAGCTGACTTTGGGCTGCTTGGGCGTTTTTCACTTTTGCTTCAGCCGCAATTAGCTTGGCAGAGGCTTGCTGCTGCTGCTGCTGGTAGGCACTCAGTTGACTACTGCGAATAGTCGGATTGAGCGCGGTAGATTGAGACTGGGCAAGACTTCCTTGGGAGGCGGCAAGCTGTTCTTTCGCGGCTTGAACGGCGGCAACACGGGCGGTGAGAGTGGCACGGGCGGTATCAAGATTTGCTTGGGCGGTGTCTGCGTTCGTTTGCGCTTGATCAAACTGCTGGCGGTCGATCGCACCCTGGGAAACCAAATCGGCGTAGCGATCGCGATCCACCTTCGCCAATTTCAATTGAGATTCTGCCTGCTTAATCCCTGCTTGAGCTTCTGCAACTTGGGCTTGGGCTTGGGCAACTTGCGCTTTCGCAGCGGCAACGGTGGAAGCAGACTGATTGACCCGTCCGCGAGAATCATTTTGTGCCTGTGTCACTGTCGCTTGAGATTCTTGAATGCGGCTCCCTGCAACCTCTATTTCTAGCTTTGCCTGGGCGGCATCTTGCTTAGCTGAAGCAACCTGAGCGATCGCGCCCTGAAGTTGGGCGTTGACTTCTTCATCCACAATTTCGGCAACGACCTGTCCGGCTTTCACGGGGTCGCCCTCTCGTACCAGAATTGCGGTGACTCTTCCGCCCGTTTTAGCCCCAATGTCTGTTTCGTCGGCTTCAATCCGTCCGCTGACTTGCAGCACGTTGGATGGCGGAGGCGGTACTAGAAATTTCCAACCTAAAAAGCTCGCTACGGCAACTCCAGCGATCGCCAGTAATATCTTGGGATTTGGCTTTCGTTTTACGCCGACCGCTGGCACTTCAGGAACAGAAGACGTTGACGTTGCCATAGTCGCCACCTTGGGAACAAAAGTAAATTGAAGTTATCCATATCATACTAGACCGTCTAGTATGATACAAGCGGAGAGAAGATATTTACCTCTGAATTCGGATAAATGAGCAATAGGTCTAAATTAGTTTCTTCTACTGCAATGGTTCTCCCAACAACTGATCTTCCTAGTTATACGCCGAAGCAAGAAGCCATTTTGCAGGGAGCCGTGCAGGTGTTTTTGCGGTGTGGCTATGCCGGAACCAGCATGGATCGGGTTGCAGCCGAGGCGGGTGTGTCTAAGCAAACGATCTATAGCCACTTTCAGGATAAAGAAGGTCTGTTTACCGCCTTAATGGAGCGGATGACCATTCGCCGATTTCAGGCACTATTTCACGCAGAGACCCTGTGCGGGGAGCCGGAAGCGTTGCTGCGTCGGTTTGCTGAAACATATTTAACCCAAATTGCCGATGATGAATATGTGGCGCTGTTGCAACTGATCATCGGCGAATCTGCCCGGTTTCCAGAACTTGCAAAGCTCTATGGACGCACCGTGATTCAACAGGGGCGACACTTGATGAGCGACTATTTTTGCCGCCATCCGGAGCTAGGGTTTACTGATCCCGAAGCGATCGCCCATATCTTTGTCGGCTCCTTAGTTTCCTACGTTGTGGCGCAAGAAATTTTTTACGGGAATGAAACCAGTCCTCTATCCCGCGATCGCCTGATCGAAAACCTACTCGACTTAGTGTTGCGTCGTTAAACAGCTCAAAGCGAATAGTCAATCGCTACTCGCTTTGAGGTAAAAATTATCGTTCAGCCAAGAGAGTGTAGATATCCCGTTTCACCTGGTCTAGTAAATCGCGGACTCGATTCATGCGCTCTACATCGCCACTCCGCGCCACTTGAGCCACCACCGCCGCCAACTCCGTCGCCGTATTTCGCAATTCCATAAATGCCTGAGACTTGCCTGCCGCAGCCTCTCTTGCAGGATTGGAACCGACATCTTGTTGGTCGCGTTCAGCTAAAAGCTGCCGCCCGCTGTCGGTGATGGTGTAAACGCGCTTGCCACCGTCTGGCTCACTGGTCAAAAAGCCGCCTTCTTCCAGCATTTGCAGCGTGGGATAGACCGAACCTGGACTGAGGCGACGAACCCCTCCATGGCGGGTTTCCATCTCTTTGATCAAGTCATAGCCGTGGCTTGGATGATCAGATAGCAGCTCCAGCAAAATGAACTTGATATCCCCCCGGCGAACGCGGCTATCATCTGGGCGATCGCCCAAAAAATCTTCATCTCGCTGCCGCCCATGATGCCTACCAAAGGGGCGATCGCGGAATTTGCCGTGGCAAAAGCGATGACTCACTGCCACTGGCTCAAACCCAATTTCTGCCCAGATCGGCATTGCCATATAGTTCCGAAAACTTCTCATTATTTATTCATCCAAAATTAACTAAACTTAGTATAGCGATATATCGCGATATATCGCAACAGGCGAAAACTTTAGCAGAATAGTGATTCATATCAACCGGCAAGGGGATAATGAACGCGCTTCCTATCCAAAAACGGACTCAGCAAAAAATATGGCGCATGATGTTCACGCGATCGCGACTCAATACGCGAGTCAATACAAAAACGCCCTGCTTAACGATGTCATCCCCTTTTGGCAAAATCATTCGATTGATCATGAATACGGTGGCTACTTCACCTGTCTCGATCTCGCAGGCAACGTTTACGACACCGACAAATTCATCTGGCTGCAAAATCGCCAACTGTGGATTTTTTCCACCCTTTATAATCAGCTAGAAAACCGGGCAGACTGGCTCAACATTGCCACTCACGGCGCTCAATTTTTGGCTCAACACGGCAGAGATACAGAAGGAAACTGGTACTTTGCCCTCGATCGCATCGGCAATCCTCTGATCCAGCCCTACAACATATTCTCTGATTGTTTCGCGGCGATGGCATTCAGCAAATATGCGCTAGCGTCAGGCGAAGACTGGGCAAAAGAAATCGCACTTCAGGCGTATAACAACGTGTTGCGCCGAAAGGACAATCCCAAAGGCAAATACACCAAAGCTTACCCCGGTACTCGCCCTATGAAAGCGCTGGCAGTGCCGATGATTTTAGCCAATCTATCCCTGGAAATGGAGTGGCTGCTACCCAATGATCAACTGGAACCGATTTTGGCTGCCACCGTGCAAGAAGTGATGACCGATTTTTTGGATCAAGAGAGTGGCTTGATGATGGAAAATGTTGCCCCCGATGGTTCCCTGGTAGATTGCTTTGAGGGACGGTTACTCAACCCTGGGCATGGCATTGAGGCGATGTGGTTCATCATGGATATCGCCCAACGCCGTAATGATAGGTCAACCATTCAGCAAGCCGTCGATGTCATCTTAAATATTCTCAACGTTGCTTGGGATGACGAGTACGGCGGACTCTATTACTTTATGGATTCTCAAGGGCATCCACCCCAACAGTTGGAATGGGATCAAAAACTTTGGTGGGTGCATTTAGAGGCACTGGTGGCGCTAGCGATGGGATATCGACTTACCCAAAACGAAGCCTGCTGGACGTGGTATCAAACCCTGCATGACTACACTTGGTCACACTTTGCTGACCTAGAGTACGGCGAGTGGTTTGGCTATCTCAATCGACGGGGAGAAGTGCTGCTGAATTTGAAAGGTGGTAAATGGAAGGGTTGCTTTCACGTCCCACGAGCGTTGTATTTGTGTTGGCAGCAATTTGAAACACTAAAAACAACTACTTGAATCAGCAATTATCAATCCAGAAATTACTTGTTTCTATGGCTTTGGAGTTGGGTTTCGACTACGCTCAACCCGCAGCCTTTAGTCAGACCTCAAGATATTTCCTATAAACACTACGCAAACACAACTCAAAACTCTGAACTCCGAACTCCATTAAAACGGGCTGATTTTGATGCCAAGAAAGCGATCGAGGAGTTGATTTCGCCAAATAAACCGCACAACCAGCGCCCAAATTAAAGCAACTAATCCAATTCCCAAATAGTGTATTAGTTCAAGCGGATAAAGTTCAAAAAAGTTACGCAGAAATGGGACTGAAAGAATCACTAAGTAAACCAATAAAACCAGACCTGCAAGAATCAGATAACGGCGATCGCGACTCAATGGCTCACCTCCAACCCAAGCAGAGCTAGGCGGCTTCAGGAATGGTAGCAGAAATAATCCGCCAAACACTTGCATAGTGATCATGGCGGTTTCTGCCACTTGTTGCGCTCTGGCGATCGCCTCAAAAGTGATCCGGCGACCGAGTTCCTCAAATGGAATTTGACCGCTAAGCCACTCTAGAACAGGGGTAATATTTTGCGCCAGAAAGTAGAGATAAACCAGAATACTCGCGAGAGAAAGAGTGAGCGTTGCAGGTATGAAAAAATGCAGAAACGAGTTGCCCTGGATGCCTCTGGGTTTATCTGGCTTTGCCCATAAGGTGACAAAGAATGGGGGAATTCCCACCGTGAGAAACGTGACGATCGTGCCTGTTTTAATTCCAAACGGAAACGATAGGGTAATCATGCCAATGGCAACGATCGCCAGAATGAACGAAAAAATCCGCACCATAAACAGCTTGCTGATATCGGCAACCCCGTTGCGAATTCGTTGTCCTTCTAAAAAGATTTTGGGCAGCGCACTAAACTTATCTTTAAGCAACACGATATCGGCAACCCCGCGAGTTGCCTGACTGCCGCTTTCCATGGCAATGCCCACATTCGCCTGCTTCAGCGACAGCACATCATTTACGCCATCGCCCATCATAGCGACGTAGTGATTGCGCGACTGAAGGCTCTTGACAAGATGAGCTTTTTGTTCCGGCGTAATCCGTCCAAAAATCGTGCCTTCGTCCGCCGTTTGAGTGAATAGAGCCTCATCCATGGCAGCCAACTCTTGACCCGATACGGCAATAATGTCATCGCTCAATCCAGCCTGCTTTGCCAATGCCGCCACGGTCGCCGGATTGTCACCCGAAATTACTTTGATCTGAATGCCTGCCTGCCGAAAGTCTGCCAGGGTTTGACGGGCATCCGGGCGCAATTCATCCCCAAAATAAAGAATACCCAAGGCTTGGAGATCGGGGGGCAACAGGGGATTTCCGATCGCATCTTGCTGAGTCGCCACGGTAGGACTATGGGCAAATAACAGCACACGCAATCCCTGATCCGCACCTTCTCGAATAGTGGCTTGCAGATCTGTTGAGAGCGAAATGACCGTGCTGAGAATCTCTGGGGCACCGAGGATATACAGACCCGGTTCGTCAGCAAAAGCGATCGCGCTCCATTTGTGGGCTGAGCCAAAGGGCACTTCAGTTTTCAGCGATCGCTTTTCTCTGGGAAGTGCAATGGCGATCGCCTCATTGGTTTTGTTACTGGCGGAGGCACTGGCAGCAAAATGACCCAAAAGGGTTTCCAGCTTAGGGCGATCAATATCAATCGGATAAACCGTTTGCAATTCAATCCGATTGGCAGTCAGGGTCCCCGTTTTATCCAGACACATCACATCCACATTGCTGATGGATTCCACCGCATTTGCCTGCTGCACCAAGGCGCTCTGTTGAGCAATTCGCACGGCTCCAAACGTATAGGCAAGGGTAATCATCAAATACAACCCGCTGGGCACCAGACCCACAATCACCGCAATATTTTGGATGCCGACGGTAATGGAAGTCACCCCCAAGGCAATTCGGAGGGCAGTGATCAAGCCCAAGACGATCGCCACGCCCAACAGCAGGCGAATAATCATATTGATGCGATGTTGCAGGGGAGTCAGCACTCGGCGAAACTTGCGGGCTTCTGCCGTCATTTTGCTCGCCAAACTATCGGCACCCACTTTTTCGGCTTCATAGCAAGCGGTGCCACTGACGCAAAAGCTGCCAGAAAAAACCGGATCACCTGCCTGCTTGGTAATCAAATCGGATTCGCCCGTCAGCAGCGATTCATCCACTTTGATTTCACCTTCACCAACCACAGAGCCATCGACAACAATTTGATCTCCCGGACGCACCACCAACACATCGCCCAGCACAATCTCAGCCGGATCAATCCCCCGTTCTTGTCCTTCACGAATCACACTGGCTTTGGGGCGAGTCAGCAGGGCAATTTTGTCGAGTTTTTGCTTAGCGCGGATCTCTTGAATCACGTTCACCACAACATTGAGCAAGATGACAAAGGCAAGCACCAGCACATCGCTGACCAGACCCAGAGCAATCAGAACCAAGCTGAGGAAAAAGTACACCCCATTAATGAAGGTAAACAAGTTGTCGCGAAAAATATCCCAGTAGGTGCGACTGGTTTGAACTGGAATGTCATTGCCTTTTCCAGCAGATCGCCGACTTGCCACTTCGCGATCGCTCAATCCTTGAAGCTGACTGGAGGTAGATTGCATGATTTCAAATCAAACGGGTGAACAACGCGCACTTGTTTTGAGATGCTAGAGCCAAACCTATGACCTTGGCAATGCTTGACCGATTCTCTCGCACTGTGCAATTGTTCTAGTCTCTGATGAGCGCAGGCAATGTAGGGTTAACTGCTGTAGTAGGACTACTGTAGAGCGATCGCCCGCTCATCTACGGTAGGGCGCTTGTCCCTGAAGGTAATTGACAACTGCGATTCCTAACCAACCCAGCAAGCTATAAACAAACATAGCAATCAATACATTGATATCAAAAATGAAATTGCCCCCGCCCTTTACAGGACTAATAAACAGGGTTGAAAAGGGTGCAATAAATGGATCAGATAAGTTGTAGATAAATTGAGCAAATTGATTGTCGGTGTTCGCGCCAGCCAGCCGCAGAAAAAATCGCATTCCCAACAAGATTTGTAAGGCTCCTACCAACAGCAAAATCGTATTGCGAACCCAGCCAAACTTGGCTTGCCGTTTGGCTGCTTTCAAGCGGCGTTCTTCCTGCTGGAGAAGGAAGGCTTCTTGATCTGGCATCGGGTCTTGCCGATGCTCAACGTTACGGTCGTAATCGTTTGGGTTGTTATTCATCGCCACTGCCTTAGATTGCTGTCAACTCGCTCAAGAATCATATTTCTTCTTTCCGACGATAGAAACACGAGTTGTTCTTGCTAGGGTAAAGCACGAAAATATGAAATCGATAGGAATAGAAAACTGACAGTTAGTGTGATTCCTCAAACTCTGGCAGGGTTCCAAGTTTACGAATTGCGACGCTGACATCCATGCCCAGATAGTCTTGAGCATCGCCAAACCAAGACCCTAACAGCGGGATAATCTGTCCTGGATGACGGGCGATCGCTACCCGAATTAGATCAAAACCTGCGGTAATCCGATTAGTCGGATCGTAGGTGCGCCAGCCAGCACCCGGCAGATACACTTGCAGCCACGCATGGGTTGCCCCAGAACCCGTCATGCCAACCTCTCCGCCATCCAATGCCGCATCGTAGAGGTAGCCGCTGACAAAACGACAGGCAAACCCTAGCCGGCGTAGCGCTTCAATCATTAACCAGGCATAATCTCGACAGGTGCCCGACTGTAGCCGCAGGGTTTCGCTAGGAGATTGGGTGCCCTCAGCCTCTCGTGCTTGATAGGATAAGGTGTTCCAAATGGTATCCATCATCCGTTGCAGCACATCAAGCGTGTTGTCTTGGTCACCCGCCACAAAGCTTTTTGTCCACGCGGCAAGGCGACCATCGGGATCTTCGGCATGGGGGCGCATAAACACCGCTAGATCGATCCACTCATCCGGCGTGTATTGCACGGGAACTTCGATCGCCCGGTCATCTAGAGAAAAGTCCGCGATCGTCTGAATGCCAAAATGCTCTCCCCGAACTCGACAGGTAACACTCAGTTCCTTCGCAGAATCGCTCAGTTTAATCACCGCCACATTGTTAGAGAGCGTATCCATCACCCAGTGGACTTTAGACGGGATATTAGTCTTCAAAGAATAGCCCAAAATCCGCCCACCAAAGCCTGCACTGGGTAAGAAGATGGCACGATGTT
Organism: Leptolyngbya sp. CALU 1928; assembly: GCF_056784215.1. NCBI lineage: Bacteria > Bacillati > Cyanobacteriota > Cyanophyceae > Leptolyngbyales > Leptolyngbyaceae > Leptolyngbya > Leptolyngbya sp. CALU 1928. The sequence continues at coordinate 1,693,110 of NZ_JBXBCE010000001.1, forward strand.
CACCAAATCTCACCGGATTACGATATCGATAAGTGGTGACATGCTCAAGGTCATAAATGACTGTCATTTTTGGATCACTTTATTCCTACGTGACTCAGTTTTTCTGCCTCCCGAAAAATCACGGGCGCATTCTGCAATCGCTTATAGTTTTTGTAACGATCATAGAGTTCACGGTTCGTGAAGAAGAATAGCGAAACCGCTTCCCAAAGAAAAACCCATCCGCTGATCGCCAATCCTTCCAGCAAAATAGATGGCAAATCTGCTTCCGAAACCCGACCCGAAAGAACTTTTGCAACCCATAAACATAAAAGACCCACTAGGACGAACCAAACCATTCGAGTGTTCGTTTTCCTTATGTCCTTGCTGAGGAAATAGCGTTTGGAGATAAAGCTGTTTTTGATGCCATTCCGAGATTCCTCTTCCATGGCTTCATTCCGCGTTCCTGCTGGCAGAGCGATACTAAGCTCGACATCATACTTAACAGGAATTTCGTTAGAACTCGTTTCCAAATAAAGTTGTAGATCGGGATCGAGATCTCGACGTTTAAAGGGAGCCGGGTCCCATTCATTGAAGATGTCGCTGTACTGATCGATCGCAACCTCAATCATATGAAGATTGGTCGCCTCATCAATTTTGTAAGTTTCGTTAAAGATGCGCTCTTTTTTGTTCATGGTTTTGCCTAGGAGCTTTCTAGTGAAGACACGCTAAGTTAGGGCAGTAAGCTGATAATCTTCTCGCTGAGCCTGCCCTTAAAAAGAGGTGGAGCCTAAGCAGCCATTACCTTCCGAATCGCCAGAGCAGAGACTAACAAAGAGATGCCGCTCATCAATAGGCTGATGCCGACGTATAAACCAATCAGCCAAATTGCACTGAAGGGAAACCGATTCAGCACCATAATGCCCAAGATTAGGGTAATGATTCCGTTGAGCGCCACCAACCACGACATGCTGTGACCCGCCTTGTTCGTAAACGCCATGATGATGGTGTAAATCCCTTCAACGACAAACAAAATGCCAAATGCAAAGGTCAATGCTAGTATTGCGGCTCCCAGGTTAAACAGAATATAAACCCCGGCAATGGCGTAAAAAATCCCCACAATTAAATTCAGCCAAAATCCTCGAACTGGTTTTGACATAAAAGACTGGACAATCATCACAATGCCGCTAACCAGAGCAATCCAGCCCATAAAAGAGGTAAAAAATGCTGAGGCAAATGCCGGAACGATGATGGATATCATGCCCAGAACAATCAAAGCAATGCTGAGGGCAATGACCCAACTCGTGGATTTCTTGATATCGATATCCGATTGAAAATCAGCAGTCATCGTTTGTACCTCGCTGGGTGAATGAAATTGTTGATATGAATCTACTACCTGAAAACAAAAAACTGGTTGAGATCAATGAAGGGGCTGCGAGGCGAATAGGTTTAGCCCCAGTTGTTCAGACAAAAACCGAGTCACAAGCTGACCTTTAACGCTGTTTCCGGCATCGTCTAGCGGGGGCGCAAAGGTTCCCAGCCCTCCTTTTCCAGGAGAAACCGTGACCATACCGCCACTGACTCCACTTTTGCCGGGAAGCCCCGTTTCATAGAGCCAGTCACCAGAATTTTCGTAGAGTCCGGCGGTAACCATGACCGCTAAAACATGCTGGCAGTGGATGGGATCAATAATCCGCTCTTGGGTCAGTGGGTTTACGCCGCCGTTTGCCAACGTTGCCGCCATGACTGCTAGATCCTGTGCAGTCACGTTGAGCGAACATTGTTTGGTGTAGATGTCGGTGGCTTCAACCGAGTCGAAAAAGATGCGATCGTAAGCCTGAAGTAACTTGGCAATGCCTTTGTTGTGTTGGTTGGTCGCGGCTTCAGATTGATAGACGGCTTCATTTAAGCTGAGGGTTCTACCCGCAAATCGAGACAGTTCAGTTTGAATGAACTGCCATTTATCCGCTGCGGTTTTGCCCGGTGCCAAACTGGTAGCCGCGATCGCCCCCGCATTCACCATCGGGTTACTGGTTCCCTCATCAACGCGCTCTAGGGCAATCACCGAATTAAACGGTAGCCCAGTGCTATTCACCCCCAGTTTGGCGCGTGCCTCGTCTTCGCCAATGACCTGACAAATCAAAGCAAATACAAAGGGCTTAGAGACACTCTGGATCGAGAACTCATAATCGATATCTCCCGCCCCATGAATCGAGCCATCCACCCCAACGACACACACACCAAATAACTCAGGGGGCATCTGAGCCAGCGCCGGAATGTAGTCTGCCACCTTGCCGTCATCCACCGACTTGAAGCGATCGTGTGCCTCAGTGATCCATGTTGTCACACGATCAACTGGCGGTAAGTGTCCCGTTGATATAGGCGAGGATGGGGCTGTTTGATCGAGCATGGGCTTACAAGTCCGCTTAATAACGCAGCGTTAAGGCAATGTGTCGATGATCGGCTAATGAACCATCATCCACGATCGCAATCTTTCCTCCCATTGCCAACACAGCTTCGATAATTTCATCTACGGCATCATCCATCACGTCTGAGCCACCCACTGCTTCCACCAACTCAAATTTGCCGCTTTCATTCAAGACTGCTGGCACATGATAATTTTTTTCAACCAACAGCAGCTTCCCGCGTCCTTCCTGCGCCATTTGCCATGCTTCTTCGATCGTCGAAACGACCAGTTGGGCGCTAATTGCCTCATCCAATGCTTGGAGTGCATCTGCCTGTTGGGACTGTCTCACAGTCTGCACAATTTCCCATGTCTGAGGAGCTATTTCAGCAAGAGTTGCTTTATCAAAATTGCTGCTGATGGTACCGGCGATCGCGGCGGCGTGTTGCGAAACTTCTTGAAAGAAAGACACTTGGCGAACGACCCCGCCCACAATGAGCGGCAGCCCCTCATCCTCGGTGTAGTAGTTTTCAGTAAACGCACTATCGACCTGCTGAAAAAATCGGCGATGGCGATCGTCTAGATAGCTAGAATCCGAGTCAAATGGCAGCGCCGTTGTGCCTCCAGGTCCGGTCATTTCCATCGGAAAATTCTTATCTTCAATTTCCTCCAGCGTCTCTCCCGTTCCAGCCAAGAGGCGAGTGGATGCTTGACTTAACAGAAAGACCCAGTAGCGCTGCGCCCGATGCATTCCATAAACCAAATCGCGGGTGGCAAAAGTTTGATCAATCACCACGCGTGCAGGAACCGAAAAGGGCAAGTAGTAGAGTTGGGCAAAGTCATGACTCACATAGAGCGCTAATCCATCCAGCGTGTGGGGATAGTCAATTTCGCTCACCAGCGCATCAAGCCGATCAATTAACGGCTCCAATTCACGGGCAGAAAATTCCTCGCCAAGCCGAACCTTTGCCTCATCGACCAAGTTTTTAACCTGAATTGGATCTTGCTTATTATCGGGAAAGGTTCGATGAGTTGGCAACAGAATAGATAGTGCGGGAACTGAGGTCAAAGACTGTAATTGTTTCAGATCTTGACGGGTAATCATAAGGGTTTCCTATCGAGTTTTAAGTGGCTGTAACTGTTCTTACCACAATAGTTCTCATCACAATGAGGTTCATTCACCTGCTAGCGATAACGCTTTTCAGTTTGGTTTCTGAACCTCATTTTATGGTGCTGACTAAGGGCAACTCAAGCCCGCTTTCATGGTGGCTTCCGCCGCTTGAACTGCTTTCACTTGGGGCGTTACTGACGTAACCGCTTGATTGAGTGTTGCCGTATTCGGAACGCCTGTAATCGCTTTATCCAAGTCCTGTTGCGCTCTGTCTAAATCCTCAACTTTTGAGTCTTTGACACTTGCAGCCGTGGTTTTAACGGTGGCAAACGAGGTTTTAACTTGGTCGCGCGCTGCTTTGAAATCACCGACTGTAGAGCTAGGACTCATGCTTGCGAGGGTGGCAACTGAGGTATTAAATCTTGCCAAATCGGTGCAGAGTTGAGCTTTTTGGTCTTGGGTTGTAGCGGCGGGTGGAGTGGATTGACCGCCGCAGCTTACGACCAAAAACAAGGGTAGTGCAGCCAGAAGAATTTTAGGCACAGGGTTAGAAATCATCGGAAACCTCACTTCAAAACAAAATGAATAAACAGTAAATCTTTTATAGAAGATAACGGTGTGAATCATAGTCAATGGTTATATGAAACTAATAGGAAGTTGATGGATGTCATGAAACGTAGGCTGGTTAGCAACCAAAAGCAGCCGCAGCGATCGCCGCCGTTGCCGGGTTAGTTTGCTGTGATCTCTCCTGAAAGCAGTGCTATTCCTATCACTTTCATATATTTCTTCTATAGGTTAATATTTTCGGATTGTAGTTGAAGCAGCATCAGGCATTGTAATGATTAAGCAACAGTATTTTTCAGACAGCGAGTGGGCAATGTTGTTGCAAACTCCGAAGCAAGCCATTTTGACGATTATCCTTGCAGATAAAACCGATGTAGTTTCCCTTTTAAAAGAAGTGCAGGCAGCCGCTCAAATTTTGGCAGTTGAACTACAACGGACGGATATTTCTAGCGATCTTGTCAAGTCGGTGATTGCTTCTATCAATGAGATCGTTGCTCAAGAGCCACTCCAAGGAGATCAGTTGTTATTGAAGCAACAGTTTGAGCTTCTAGGAACCATTCAAGCTTTTAGTAGTGCCTCTGATGGGCAAAAACAGGCGATCGCTCACTTCAACCAAGTGAGTTCCCTTCTGGTGTCTAAAGTTCCGATCGTGCAGGCGGAAGAATTTAAGCAATGGATTTTGGGACTTGCCACTCAGGTTGCCCAAGCGGTTAAAGAAGAGGGTGGGATATTTGGTATTGGGGGTGAGCGAGTCAGCCGCCCGGAATCTGGAGCACTCTCATCCATTGAGAAGGCATTACACTTTAAGATTTAGTGCTGTTAAGAACTGTTTGACGCATTAAAGACCCTTGAAAAACAACCGCTTAACTTTTTATTGAATTAAAGAAGGGGAGCAACGAATGCTAGGTTTTCTGATTGTTGTCGTTGTGACCGCAATAAGCTTGTTGACTATCTCTAAGCTGCCCTTTGGCGTTGAGATTGATAGCCCCATTAAAGCGCTGATTGCCGGCGCAATTATTGGCGCATTCGATTGGCTATATCATTTGATTCCTACTTGGGTTAGGGCGGTTCCGGCAGTGCTGAGTTTGGGGCTGATTCCGCTGATCGGAAACATTATTATTTTTGGGTTCGCGGCTTGGTTAGTGGAAGGGTTTCGGTTGAAGTGGGGAGTTGGCAGTGCAATTCTGGGGGCGATCGCCCTAACACTCGTTAACTACACCCTATTCTTCGTTTTAAACCAGACTGGCTTAGTCGCCATTTGAGGACTGCTCAGAAAAATACTCAGCAGCGTCGAGGTTAACAGAACCACTTTCCACCATAATTTGCTGGGGAATGCCAATTTGAATGTGGTGGAGATCAAACGCAATTTTGAGCCGCCGCCGCAATTCTCTCGCGATCGCCCATTGCATTGATGGAGCGGTTTTAATCCAGACGCGAATTACAATGCCAGCATGGGAAATTTGATCCACTCCAAACAGTTCGTGGGTGTCGAGGATGGCAGATTGCCACTGGGGATCGTGTGCCATGCGATCGACGGTTTCTCGAACCACTGCCAGGGCATGATCCACATTGGTGCTGTAGGCGACCTCAATCCGAAAATCAGCCCGTGCCCAAGTGCGAGTTCTGTTCTCCACCTTGGCAATTAAGCTGTTGGGCAGTGTGATCAAATTACCGTTATCGCTACGAATCTGGGTAACGCGCAAATTCAAATTTTCTACGGTGCCCAGAACGTCGCCCACGACGATATTATCGTCAATCCGAAACTGGTCTTCCAGCAAAATCAGGAAGCCATTGACCAAATCTTTGACCAGGTTTTGTGCCGCAAATGAAATCGCTAAGGCAACTAACGCCCCCAGGGTTAGGATCGATCCTGGAATCAGATTCAGCCATTGAAGCACCCCAAGAATCGCGATCGCATACAGCAGAACCATTTTCAGCCCTTTGATCACGTTGGCGATCGTGGCAATCCGTTGGAGATTCGCCGCAGTTAAAGATTGCTCTCGTTCACGACTTTCAATGAACCGATCAACAATTAGATCTGTGAGTCGATTGGTCAACCCGGTCAGAAACCAAGTCAACAGCAACACAATCGGGATAGCGACAACTTTTTTGGCAAACTGGCGCGTTTGAGGAAAAGTATTGAGGCTATAGGCAATCCCCAGTATCCAGGTAAACGCGATCGCCCAAAACAATAACCATCGCAAAAAACGAACGATTTGTAGTCGTCGTTCTAACCCGAAATGATGGCGCACTCCCTGAAATAGCGGTGATTCTGATGTTTCCAGTGGCTCCGCCGCGTCAAGATTTTGAGTGCGAAGTTCTTGATTATGAAGTTCTTGATCGTAAACTTCTTGGGTGCGAATCAACGCCGTCTCTGCTGCCTGTCGTTGTTCAAGTTGCCGTTTGCGCCGTCCTAAAAATATCCAAATTGCCCCCAATATCAACGTCAACAGCACGATAGCACTTACAACTTTAACCACTGTAGAGAACTGTTGCTGTAGTGCTTCGGGCTGGCGCAGTGCGATCGCTTCACGCAGTTCACTTTTTAAAATCTCTTGCCATTGAATGGCTAATCGATCTTTGGTGGTTGAGGCATATTGGGCATCGGCATCCGTCACCGTGAGCAAGACTTTTGTTTCTACAAGGCTCGTATCCTTGACAAACAAAACAGGCTGTCCATTGATACTCTCAACAATGACCTCCAGCGTTTTGGGATTAAGTAAGGTTGTATCTGATAATCCAGTCCCGGTAATCAGCGCTAGATTGGCTTCTATTTGGGTAGCACGAACTTCAACTGGGATCTGATCGCCCGGTTCATTCCGATTTAGCACTGCTGGAGATGCAATTCTAAACAGTTCTTGTCCATCAAGGCGCACTCCGGTCGATTCCAACTTGCCTCGCCGCTCAACCCGACTGGGTAGTGGCTGTACGGCATTGGGAGCGGTTAGAGAGGGCAATTGTCCGAGGGCGATCGAGGGGGCGATCGCATCATTCAGCACCACCGCTATCAACACCATTAGCACGGCGAGACTGCACGCAACGAATGGGCGTAACCGATTGGCTCTCGTTTGAGAGTTCCGTAAAGTTCGCGTGATTGCCATAGCCATTTTGAGGAGAGATTCCATCCCGTTAAACGGTTCGGTTGCGTTACAAAAACTTTTTAGGAGATTTCTGATAAATAAAGATACCCCAAGGGCTGGGGCAGGCTTAACAGAAAGCTTTCTACACCGACCGATCAATTGTAAAAACTTGCCCTTACAGTGAGATTCTTTTCTGGAAACTGCCTTAAGAATAGACGATCGCAGAACTGAAACTGAAAACGCGGCGAAGTCATGCTTCCAGAAAGTGAGCAAGCGAAACATTTTGCTGTTTCATATTGCGTTCATATAACTTCCCGGTTTAATCTTAGGCTGACACTTCCCTATAAGATGGCGATCATGAAAGGATTAGCTGGAAAAACTGCCCTAATCACAGGAGCCAGTTCAGGCATCGGGCAGGCGATCGCCATTCGGCTTGCCCAAGAGGGCTGCAACATTGTGATTAACTATCGCAAAGGGGCTGAAGAAGCCAAAGAAACCGAGCGATTGGCAATGCAGCAAGCTCCTAAACAGGAAGATGGCAGCGGCGTAAAATCACTGGTAATTCAGGGGGATGTTTCTAAGGAAGAAGACATTCTCAATATGGTGAATAAGACCATTGAGATGTTTGGTAGCCTCGATATTTTGGTGAATAATGCGGGGATTCAAAAAGAATGCCCATCCCATGAAGTGACTGCTCAAGATTTTGATCAGGTCTTATCGGTGAATCTGCGGGGAGCCTTTCTATGCGCTAGAGAACTGATCAAGCATTGCCTCAGTCAAAATCGCCCTGGCATTATTATCAATGTTTCTAGTGTTCACGAGGTCATTCCGCGCCCGTTGTATGCCAGCTATACCATTAGCAAAGGCGGCATGGAAAATCTGACGAAGACTTTAGCGTTGGAATATGCGGCACGGGGGATTCGGGTGAACGCGATCGCCCCTGGTGCCACCATTACGCCGATTAATCAAGATTGGGTTGAGAATCCAGAAAAGAAAGCGATCGTTGAAAGCCATATTCCTATGGCGCGAGCCGGCAGTGTTGAAGAAGTGGCGGCTGCCGCCGCATTCCTCGCTTCGGATGAAGCCGCTTATATTACCGGACAAACCTTATTTATTGATGGTGGACTGACCCTCTATGCCGACTTTCGAGAAGCTTGGTCGGCTTAAGACAAGTCAAAGTAGCAACAAAATCTATTGGAGAAGCGGTGATGAAGACTGAAGTGATTCGCGAAATCAGAAAAAACTCAGGTTGGTTCATAGCGCTAGGAATTGTGATGGTGATCTTGGGCATTGCCGCAATCGTTGAACCCCTCATGGCAACCGTTGCCGTCGCCCGTGTCTTTTCCTGGATCTTCTTAATTGCCGGGATCATCCGTATTATCTATGCCGTTCAATCTCGACAAGACCCAGGCTTTTGGTTAAAGCTACTGATTGGCATTCTCTATGTAATCGCCGGGATTTCGTTGTTAAGCAACGTTTTTGGGGCTGCACTAACGCTCACTCTTGCCTTTGGGGTGACCATTTTAGGTCAGGGAATCCTGGAGGTGATTGCAGCATTTAAGGCGCGTCCCGATCCAAACTGGGCTTGGATGTTGGTCAGCGGTTTGTTAGCGATCGTGTTGGGAATTTTGATTTTTTATCAGTGGCCTTTCAGTGCCGCTTGGATACTGGGAATATTTGTGGGAATAAATTTGATGTTTACGGGCATTTGGATGATTGTGATCCCTTGGACGATTCGGCGCAATTATAAAGCAACCATGTGATATGACATTATGCAGAGGAATTTTTTAGCGTCAACCGTTCAGTATTCAGGAGATTTGCCCCATGACTGCAGAAGAGCAACGACTTAAACAAACTCGCATGGGTGAAGTCGATTGGTATAAGTGGGGACCTTATCTGAGCGAGCGTCAGTGGGGCACGGTTCGCGAAGACTATAGTAACGATGGCAATGCTTGGGATTATTTTCCCCACGACCATGCGCGATCGCGTGCCTATCGGTGGGGCGAAGATGGGCTGGGCGGCATCACCGACAACCATAACCTGCTCTGTTTTGCGCTAGCGCTGTGGAACGGCAACGATCCCATTCTGAAAGAGCGGTTGTTTGGGTTGACTAACAGTCAAGGCAACCACGGCGAAGATGTGAAAGAGTACTACTTCTACCTCGACAGTACGCCGACGCATTCGTACATGAAGTATCTCTACAAATATCCTCAGGCAGCGTTTCCTTACACCGATCTAGTGGACACCAATCGCCACCGCGATCGCTATCAACTGGAATATGAGCTATTGGATACAGGCATCTTCGACGGCGATCGCTACTTTGATGTGTTCGTGGAGTACGCCAAAGGGGATGCCGAAGATATTTTGATTCAAATCAGCATTGCCAATCGAGGACCCGAAGCGGCTCCCATTCATGTGCTGCCGACCTTGTGGTTTCGGAATACTTGGTCTTGGGCAGTCGGGGGGGCAAAGCCTGTGTTCACCAAGATCGAGGGCACGGGGAACAGTGTGGTTCATGCCCAGATTACGGATACCTTGCTGGATAAATACGTTAAAGATTATTACTTCTACTGTGATGGCGTAGCGCCTCTGCTGTTCACGGAGAATGAAACGAACAATCAACGACTGTTTAATACTGCCAATGCCAGCCCCTATGTGAAAGATGGCATCAACAACGCGATCGTCCATGGGCAAGAGAATGCCGTGAATCCCAGCCATGTGGGTACTAAAGTTGCACCCCATTATGAAATCACGGTGGGCGCAGGCGAAACCAAGGTGCTGCGCTTCCGCCTGACAAACCAATCTCCGGCTCAGGTTGGGAAGCCATTTGACACGTTTGATCAACAGTTTGCGGCTCGGCTGAAGGAAGCGGACGAGTTCTATGCCACGGTGATCCCGCCAGCGGTTCAGGCAGATGGCGATCGCGCCAACGTCATGCGGCAAGCCTTGGCGGGGATGATGTGGACGAAACAATATTTCTACTACGACGTGGATCAATGGCTGCGGGAGCGGAATGTCACGCCTTGGACTCCCGCCGCCCAAAAGAAGCATGTGCGGAACAATGATTGGTTTCACATGTATAACGACGATATTGTTTCTATGCCGGATAAATGGGAATATCCCTGGTATGCAGCTTGGGATCTCGCCTTCCATGTCATCCCCATTAGCTTGATTGATCCCGACTTTGCCAAAGATCAATTGATGTTGATGTTGCGGGAAGATTATCTGCATCCCAATGGTCAAATTCCCGCTTATGAATGGAACTTTGGGGATGTAAATCCGCCCGTTCATGCCTTCGCCACCTGGGAAATCTATACCCGCGATCGCGAACGTAACGATGGCGTGGGTGACCTGGAATTCCTTAAATACGCCTTTTCCAAATTGCTGATCAACTTTACTTGGTGGGTCAACCGCAAAGATGAGGGCGGCAACAATTTGTTTCAAGGTGGCTTTTTGGGGCTAGACAACATTAGTGTCTTCGATCGCAGTTCGCCCTTGCCCACAGGGGGTCATCTGGAGCAAGCCGACGGCACATCCTGGATGGTGTTCTTTAGTCAACGCATGTTTCAGATTGCGATCGAGTTAGCACTCCATGATTCAATCTATGAAGACCTTGCCATCAAGTTTTTTGAACATACGATGTGGATTTCGGGGGCAATGGATCGGATCGGCGAACATTGCGATGAACTGTGGGATGAAGAGGATGGCTTTTTCTACGATGTGCTGCGCTTACCCGATGGCAATTCCACTCGCTTAAAGGTGCGATCGCTCGTAGGTTTATTACCGCTGATGGCAGTTGCCGTCTTCCCCAGTGAAGCCTTTGAAAAGCTGCCCCGCTTCAAAGCACGGGCGCAAGAGTTCATCATGCGTCATCCTGAGCTAACTCAAAATGTGCATCTTCCCTCCAAGCCTGGAGAACGAAATCGGCTGATGCTATCGATCCTCAACGAAGACAAACTGCGGCGGGTTCTCTCTAGAATGCTGGATGAATCCGAGTTCCTCAGCGATTGCGGCATCCGCTCTCTATCTCGATATCACCTGGATAATCCCTATTACTTCTATCACGAAGGGCAGGAGTTTAAAGTCGGCTATGTTGCCGGTGATTCCACCTCTGGCATGTTTGGCGGCAATTCCAACTGGCGGGGTCCCGTTTGGATGCCGGTGAATCTGTTGTTGGTGCGATCGCTGCTGCAACTCTACAGCTACTACGGTGAGGCGTTCACGATTGAATATCCAACCGGGTCGGGCAATCACGTCTCGTTGTTTACCGTCGCCCAGTGCATCAGTGAACGGCTTGCTAGCATTTTCCTCAAGGATGAATCGGGTCGTCGTCCTGTCTATGGCACCGCTTCGGAGAAGTTCCAAACCGATCCTCACTGGCGTGATTTGATTCTGTTCTACGAATATTTCAATGGAGATAGCGGGTCGGGAATTGGTGCGAGTCACCAAACCGGATGGACAGGCTGCATTGCCCGAATCATTCAAGCGTTGGGTTACTTTACGCCGGAAACCGTTTTAGGCACGGTCACCCCCGGAGAACTGGCAAGGTATCCAGTTGAAAGCGTGAGTGAGTGAGTTACTAACACGATCGCAAGGGTCAGATCATGCCAACTCATCCCACGCTCTATCAAGTCAACACCCGTGTTTGGATACAGTGGCTCTCCACTCAATTGAACCGTCCGGCAACCCTAGATGATATTCCCGACTCAGCCCTAGACGAAATCGCCAGTCTAGGGTTTGATTGGGTCTATTGTTTGGGCGTGTGGCAAACGGGGGCAGCGGGGCGCACCGTTTCTCTATCGAACCGAGAGGACTATCGGCGATCGCTGCCTGACTTAACCGATGAGGATATCTGCGGCTCTTGTTTTGCCATCCAGGATTACAGGGTCAGCGATCGCATGGGTGGCAATGGGGCGATGGAACGCTTGGGCGATCGCTTGCATCAGCGCGGACTCAAACTGATGCTAGATTTTGTGCCCAATCACATGGCTCCTGACCATGGCTGGGTTCACACTCACCCTGATTTCTTTATTCAGGGAACGGAAGCATTGCTGGCAAAAGAACCCCATAACTATTGCCGAGTCTCTCTTTCCACAGGCGAAGCCATCTTTGCCTACGGACGCGATCCTTACTTTCCGGGTTGGTCTGATACCCTACAACTTAACTATGGAAATCCCGCGCTGCAAGCGGCGATGCTGGGCGAGTTGCTCACCATTGCTGAATTATGCGACGGCGTGCGCTGCGATATGGCAATGCTTTTACTGCCAGAGATCTTTCAGGCTGTTTGGGGCATTGCCACTGAACCCTTCTGGCAACCTGCTGTTCAAGCAGTACGACATCAACATCCCGATTTTGTATTCATGGCAGAAGTCTACTGGGATATGGAAGAGGCTCTGCAACACTGCGGATTTGACTATACCTATGACAAGACCCTCTGCGATCGCCTACTCCAACAACACGCCACACCTGTGCGCGAACACTTTTATGCAGACTTAGACTATCAAGCTAAATCCGTTCGCTTCCTGGAAAACCACGACGAATCTCGCGCCGCCGCCGCCTTCCCATTCGATGTGCATTGCGCCGCTGCCATCCTCACCTTTCTCAGCCCCGGTCTGCGCTTTTTCTACCAAGGACAACTCGACGGCTTCAAACATAAAATTTCGGTGCATCTCCAGCGAGGAGCTATCGAATCCATTGATCAACACCTTCACACCTTCTATCGCCAACTACTTGCCTGCTTGCGGCTACCAGCTTTGCGGACAGGCGCTTGGCAATTGCTCAACTGCACCCCCGTTTCGGATAACAACGACACATCGAATAACTTCATTGGCTTCACCTGGGAAGGTGCTGAAAAACAACGGTTGTTGATCATCGTCAACTATGCACCGCATCTGAGCCAGTGTTACATCACCTTGCCCTACAGCGATTTGGCAGACAAAACTTACTTTCTCAAGGATTTAATGAGTTTCACTGTGTACGATCGCCCCGGCGACAGTCTAATTTCAGGTCTGTATTTCGATATGGCGGCATGGGGCTATCACGTATTTGATATCCAGCCATGTGTTTAGCAATCTTTGGAAAATGGGGTAATCGTGTTATGAATCCATCGGTTCAAAATGTACTCGCAGCCCGTGCCCGTTTAGGTGAAGGACCTGTTTGGAATGCGGATATTCAGCAGCTTTTCTGGGTCGATATCCACAACCATCGCGTTCATCAATTTGACCCTACCACCGGGCACGATCGCTACTTCGATGTCGGTGATTTAGTGGGTGCGATCGCCCTCGCTGGCAACGATCGCTTGCTGTTGGCACTGCGCGATCGGCTGGCGTTTCTCAGTACTCAATCCGGCGAAGTAACCACGCTACACCAGATAGAGTTTCCCTACCCAAACACTCGCTTGAATGACGGCAAATGCGATGCTCAAGGACGCTTTTGGATCGGCTCCATCAGTGAAGCATCAGGACAAGCAGAACTCTATCGCTATGACCCAGATGGTTCCCTGCATACCATGGAAACCGGGCTAACTATCTCCAATGGTTTAGGCTGGAGTCCCGATGGCGCAACGTTTTACTTAACCGATTCTGCCCAACGCAAAATCTACGCCTATGACTTTGAAGCAGCCACAGGAAGCATTCGCGATCGCCGAATTTTGATTGACCTGAGCGCTGAAAGTGTCGAACCCGATGGACTGGCGATCGACCAGCAGGGCAATATCTGGTCTGCACTGTGGAATGGCTGGGGGATTACGTGCTTCAACGCCGCCGGACAAGAAATTTCGCGAATCAAACTATCGGTTCAACGCCCAACCTGTGTCACCTTTGGAGGCGCTCATCTGACAGATTTATACATCACCTCGGCATCCGTGGGGCTGAGCCAAAAAGAAATTCAACAGGGCTTCTTTGCCGGAGATTTATTTTGCTTACCCACCCAAGCGATCGGGTTGCCAACCCACCCGTTTTTAGTTAGTGACTAGGCTGTAACCCTTGCTCAGATGGTGCGGAGTTTTGAATTTTGAGTTCTAGGAGCTTAGCATCGGTAGTTTCTAAAACCTCTTCTCTCTTTCCTCTTCCCTGACACCCGACACCCGACACCGACACCGGCACCTGAGAATATGTTTCTACACACAGACCATTCGCCCGTTTCGCTTCGATAGATTGTGAACATAAAGCGTTATCTAATTTCTGGGTTGATCAAACAAAGCGATCGCCCTCAATCGCGTTTAAAAAGATGGCAAGGCATCGCAGTCGCAGCACTCATCCTGCTGTTGTTACTAATTGTACCCCCCGGTCAAACCCAGTCTCCGCCGCCTTCCCCCACCGTCAGCACCGCTCCAGCACTACGAATTGCAACCCGATTAATTAGACCCGATGTTTTTAAAGAAAATGGACAACTCGTTGGGTTTAGCGTGGATATGGGACGCAATGTTTTGGAGCAATTACAGCGAGAAGCAGACCTAAAAATCTACCCAGATGTGCCTGGAATTCTAAATGCGATTCGACTAGGGCAGGCAGATGTAGGCATCGCCGCGATCGCCATCACCAAACGGCGAGAACAGGAGTTTGATTTCTCCTATCCAGTTCTCTCCAGCGAGTTGCAAATTATGGTGCTGCCTAATGATGAACAATCTAGAAACGCTGAACGAGAAGTTTTGCAGAGACTACTTGATCCCAGTCTCGTCCGGTTATTTGGCATTATTGCCCTGTTGATGCTGATTCCGGTGCATATCCTCTGGTATTTTGAACGCAACAATCCGGAATTGATCGATAATCCAGCCTACATCCCCGGCATCTTCCAAGCGCTTTGGTGGACTCTCTTAGCCCTTGTCGGACAAGCAGAAGACATGCCCAAAAAACCGCTGGCACGGGTTGTAGCATTATTTTGGGTCTTTGTTGGCATTATCTTTATCGCCTATTTCACGGCGATCGTTACTGCCGAACTAACAGTTCAAGAATTTAAAAGCAATATTCAAGGATTAAACGATTTACAAGACCGTCCCGTTGCCGTGATTGCAGACTCCGAAGCCATTGATTATTTACAGCGCCAAAACCTTCAACAGGTGATTGAGTTCTCCCAGCCGGAATCCGCTTATGAAGCACTGCTGACTAAAAAAGTGGATGCCGTCATTGCGCCAGGTCCACTCTTGTTTTACTACACGTCCCACCAAGGGCAAGGCAAAGCTCAGATTGTGGGAACACCCTTTCGAGAGCAGTTTTATTCAATCGTCATGCCGAAAAATAGCTCCTACCGTAAACCCATCAATCAGGCAATCTTGACTCTCAAAGAGAACGGTATCTATGGGAAGATTTATCGGAAGTGGTTTGGCGTTAGACCGTAGGTTAATCGAACGGCATCAGTCCTATAAGTTTCTTACTTTTATGAAGTAGCTTGATTGAGGATCTGTCAATTCGGTGTGGGGTATGAACGAGAAACCTTTGTTTCGTCAACAATCAATTCATTATGTAGCAACTTTGATCATTGGATTCGTTGGGGCTGCTGCAACGCCTGTTATGGCACAGTACACCGAACAACCGCTGTCTTTTCAAGTGGCTCAATCGTCTGCCGCGATCGCGGGCAGTTGGCGACTGGCAAGTGTCTCAGAGTCCAGTGCCCCAACCCCAATGGTTCCCCCACAAACCCCCGAACTGACCGCCGACTTTGCTGGAGGACGCATCACTGGATTAGGCGGATGCAACCGCTTCATGGGAAGCTATAAAACTAAGGCAAATCAATTGAGCGTCGATCCCCTTGCCTCTACCCGAAAAGCTTGCGAACAGGCTGTCATGACCCAAGAGTTTAAATACCTAAAGGCGCTACAAGGGGCACAGCGGTATGAGGTGAATAATCAGGAGTTGCAGATCTTTTATAAAACCGCTCAAGAATCGGGAGTTTTACGCTTCACCTCTCAAACCGTCAGAGGCTTGTGGTAAGAGGCATTAGAAACATTTCACTTCTCAAACCGTCAGGAGTTTGTGGTAAGAAACGTTAGAAACATCAATCAGTTTGACCCAAAAAGTAGTAATTTCGGCACATAAAATGAACCCTAAAATTTCGTTCAATCCACTCACTGGCTGCCTAGTCACTCTCATGGTTGGCTCAGTGGGAGTCGCGATCGCCAATCCAGTGACCGCCCAGAACTTCTCTGTAAAAAACTCAATCCTCATCGCCCAATCGAGTGCTGCAATCCAAGGCAATTGGCGCTTGGCAAATATGACCCAACCTGGCTCTCCTATGCCGATGTTGCCCATAACCGAACAAACCGTCGAATTTTCAGCAGGTCGTATTTCGGGTTCAGGCGGATGTAATCGCTTTAATGGAACTTACAGAACCCCTCCGACTCAGGCGAATCAATTGAGCATCGGCACTCTGGCCACCACCTTTATGGCTTGTGAAGAGGCGATTACGACTCAGGAAACTAGATTTCTAACCGCCTTACAAGGGGCACAACGGTATGAAGTCAATCGCGACGGATTGCAAATTACCTATAGAACGCCTCAAGGCACTGCCGTCCTTCGCTTTGTTTCCCAGGCGGCTCCCACGCCAACCCCGACTCCCCCAACCCGACCCAACCCCGGCGCAAGAACGTATCAAAACAGAGGCATTGCATCAGGCTCCATCTTTACCCAAGGGCGGCAGACGAATGCAACCTTGACCAGGACGGGAAATAACTTTACGTTTAGACTGGAAACGCCCAACGCTCTTGCATTAGCAATGGAATATAGGGGCACTACCACTCGAACGCAAAATCTCCGGAATGGTTTTATCTTTACGGGTAGGGTACGGAGCCTTGTCTCTTCCGCTACTCTCAATAATGCATTGCCCGCGATTGGCAGTTGCCGGGTTGAAGTCCTCAACTCGCGGGTCGTCTCAAGCTACTGCGATATGGCTCCTAAGGCAAATACGACTAGATTTCAGGGCGTAAATTAGGTTTAATGCAGCGGTTGTCGTGGATGCGCGATCGCGTCGCTTTTTAGACATTTGATTTGGGTGTGTAGAATCCATACAAAAAGTGATTCTACACACCCAATCAACAGAACCATCAATCAGTTTGACCTAGACAATAGGAATCTCGTTATATCAAATGAACCAGTTCCGGTGTTTTGCGCTTTGTCTCTCAAAATGTTAGAGGATGATGGCAGAAAGCACTGTTGAAATATATAAAGGTTGAACTATATGTCTACTCGTTTCTCCATCGTGGGACTTCTCACCTCACTCATAAGTTTGAATGTCTTAGTTCAAGCTCAACCCGCCGCAACACAGACCAAAACGCCGATTCAAGCTGAAGAGAAAGATGCACCCTTACCATCCTTGCCAGCCAACTGTAGACCCCTACCGCTCGTGGGTGGTGATGGAAGTGCCGTCACAAAAACTGCCTCTGTACCGGGAATGAGAGTGCCGATACCCGGTCCACTCCCTAGTATTGGGCAGGGCTGATTCATTGGCAGAAGGAAAATAGGCGAGGGATATCATGAGCAACCTGTCGAATCGCCTGAGTCAAAGAGTCAAACCCATGCTGCCGGAAGAGATTAAGGGCAAAGGTTCGCACAATTGCCATATTAATCAAAGCGTGACCCTCACACAGTGGAGTCGTATCTTCTTGAAAGACCACATCTTTACACCAGTGGAGGCGATTCTCAATGTGCCAATGCTGCCGGATACGACGGGCAAACTCGGCGGCATCGGTTGCCAGCGAACTGATATAAAACACCGTCTGTGAAACGGGTATGCCTGCTCTTAGTCCGGTGCGTTCGACCCGAATCACTCGTTTAAGAGCGACCCAACTTGGGTCAATGGTGGCACTTGGCTCCAATACACACACACGGCGTTGGGTTGAGCGATTGCGCGTCCGCTCTGAGTCCACGTGACAACTGAGGGGAGACGAGTGTTCAAACTGCTGCTGGATTTGGGCTAATAATTTGGGTTGATTCCCTTTGATGGCAATTAAGTAGTGGTTCTGACTGGCTATAATTTGCTGAACTGTTTTTTTTTTGGCGTGCAGGGCATCAAAACTAAAACACACCCCTTGCAACTGAAGGTGCTCCAACAAGGTTTGTACCGTTACAATTTCACTACTCGTTTTGTTGTGCATGGATTGCACCCCAACGACCAGTCCCAGTCGAGTGCTGACCACCGACACCACACTGACAAAATCTTGATACGCCTGGTCGTAATCTCTCAGACTGACTCGGATGCTCTTGCCGTCAACGGCACAAGCGGCTTGCTCTTCCAGCTCAACCGTTTCCTGTGCCCATTGATTGAAAACCTCGGTTAACGCCTCAAAGTCCACTCGCACCAAAGCGCGGCGAATCGTCGAGTAGCAGGGTAACCGCTCATAGGGCACTTCGAGTACCCCTAACAATTGGGTTTGATGGCGCTCCACAAAGCACGCGATCGCTCGATACCCCACACACCCGCTCATCGTTGCCATCAGTACCAGCAACAAAATCACCCACAATGGATACTGGGGTTGGGTTCGATAGTCTCGTACTTGTTTGAGAGCATCAATCAGGCTCATGGCTAGCTAGGGGTGAAAGAGCATCACCCATTATCATTTTTCTACCACTGATGAACTAGCCCTGCTAGTATTGGGGTACGAAATAATTGGAACACGGATTGGTTTGTTCCGAGCGGTCAAGCTTTCAAAACCTATCGGGTCGTTTTCATGCCTCATAGTGATGCAGAGTACAGTGTCAATATGACATTGAAATATCCGGATGAATCGATTGATCAGTTTTACAGAGAGCGGGGTCGGCGATTTGCTGCGAACAAAGTTGTGGTAGTTAATACTTCTCCTCGAACCGATCTACAACCCTTTCAGGTGAACACCAATATTGGCGGACTTCAATCAGTGGGTGCTAGATATACGGTGGCAGTGGCGGGTTGTCTCTAACGCATAGCCCTTCACCGTTCGACTGAGCGCGACTCGACTGAGCGCTCGTCGAACGTCTCACGTCGAAGCCCTAAAGTCTTCTCTCAGAGCGGGAGAGGGCTTCAATCCGAATGTACTTTTGTTTTGAGGAGACATCTCGTGAACCAATCAATTTCGGCTGAATCCGCTACGGTCTATACGGGCGACACGATTCAGGGTACGTCGGTCATTAGCTATCTCAATATTGATGATCTTGAACCGGGCAAAAAGCACCGCTTTTTCTTCCAGGGTGTGCAGATGGGCAGTGGGCAGCATTGGTATGTGCCGATTGTGGTCGCAAAGGGCGATCGCGAGGGTAAGCGCATTTCATTAACCGCTGGTGTGCATGGTGATGAATTGAGTCCAGTGAACGCCGTGCAGCGAATCATGGCAAATCTCGATCCAACGCAGATGTCGGGGACTGCGATCGCGGTTTACGATCTCTCCCGCCCCGCAAAGGAGTACACCCAGCGCATGTGGCCCACGGCTCAAAGTGGCGGCAGCTTGGTTGACTTAAATCGCGTCTGGCCTGGTGACGAAATGGGCATCAATGCCCCAACTCGTCATGCGGGTATCCTTTGGAATCGATTGTTTAAGCACAATATCGATGTGGCACTCGACTATCACACAGGCGCAACAGGTGGCGATTTCACTATGTTTATCTTTGCCGACCTCCGCAAACCAGAGATTCGGCAGATTGCCGAGTTGTTTCCGATCGAGCAAATCAAAGATGATCCTGGTGAGGACGGTACGCTGGAAATGGCGTTTGTCAAAGCAGATATTCCAGTGATGACGATCGAGATCGGAGGACCACGCAGTTTCGATGCCCGAAAGATTGCGATGACTGTTGAAGGTAGCATGAATGTGTTTAAGCACTATCAAGTGATTGATGGGGCGATCGCTCGCACATCTAAAGAAGCGGGAACCTTTTTTGGTGATACCTTTGAAACCATTCGTTCATCAGCGGGTGGGTATATCGAGTTGTTGGTTGACCTGAAAGACAAAGTAACATCGGGTCAAAAGGTGGCGCTCCAACGAAACTCGTTTGGCGATATCGTGGCTGAGTATAGGACAACCGTAGCGGGTGAAGTGGCGACAATCGCGCGAGATGCCCTCAGCGAACCGGGTTCACGGGTAATGCAGATCTTGTACGACAGCACAGACTCAAAGCAGGTCGCTGGCAGTCACCATGAGCTTGGAGACGACTATTGATATCTCTTTCTGGATATCAGTTTATTAATAGCTTATCGATATCAGTTTGAGATTCGCTATTTGGAGCCTTGTTTTTAGATGAAACGTTTTGTAAGATGTGGGAGATTACGGCGATTGGCTCAAGTAGATTCACTTCAAGAACATACAGAATACTAGAGGTCAGAGTTCAATGACTACTACTACCGAGTTTTTTACAGAGTCTCAAGCACAACTGAATGAATCGCAGAAGAAGTTTACAGACCTCTGGAAGGAGGCTCAAAAAGAGTTAAAAGAGTCGCAGAAAGAGTTGACTGACACTTGGACTGACAGCCTCCCCAAAAAGATAGAGCAGCCCAGCCCTACAGAAACGTTTGAGAAAACTCTCAATTTTCAACGAAAACTGATCGACTCTACCCTGAAAGCCCAACAGGTAACAGCCCGCTTACTAATAGACACCCAGAAACAATTTTGGGATGACTATTTCAAAACGACAGAGAAGATGAAGCCAAAATCATAAAGGCAGCTAGTTGAAGAAATAACTATCTGTTTCACTGCTTTGTGATTTTTCATAACCTATGCCACCCTTGCCTTTAGCCAGTCAGCGATCGCGGGTGGCAAACTTTTTTGGATCTTGCTGCTCACATACATACCGACATGCCCGACTGGAAATGATCGCACCGTATAGTCCTCCGTCCCGACATATTTCTCCAACGCTAAAGTAGAGGCAGGCGTAACTAAGTGATCCTTTTCGGCATACAGATTCAGGACAGGCATAGAGATATTCCCTAAGATGACTGGCTTGTCTCCAATCATCACTTCCCCTTTGATCAGCTTATTTCCCTGATAGAAATCTTTAAGAAACTGTCGATAGGTCTCCCCTGCTTGATCGGGGCTATCAAAGATCCACTTTTCCATCCGTAGAAAGTTCAGTAGCTTGTCTTCGCTATCCATGATTTCTGGAAAATCTAGATATTTTTGAATCCCTAACTGCCAGGGTTTCAGCATCAAAAACTCAATGTTGAGATAATCGCCAGGGATATTGCCCGAAGCATCCACCATCTGATCAATATCTACAGCTTCTGCTCCTAACGTGCAGCCTCCCTGCATATTCAAAAGCGCGTTTGGCAGTTGAAAATCGACCGGGGTAACCATCACAATCAGGTTCTTCACCTTGCCTGGATAAATGGCGCTGTAGCAAAGGCTCGATGTTCCACCCTGACAAATTCCTAGCAGGTTGATTTTATCTAAACCGTGCTTAGTGCAGATGAAATCCACACAGTTATTGATATAGCCATTGATATAATCATCAAGGGTCAGCCAACGGTCTGCACGGGTTGGATAGCCCCAATCAATCAGATAAACATCTAACCCTAACTTGAGTAAATTCGCCACCAGCGATCGCTCTGCCTGAAGATCAACCATGAAGGGACGATTGATCAAAGCATAGACAATCAGGACAGGAATATTTAGTGGCTGCTCCACCATGGGCTGAAAGCGGTATAGAACGATTTTATCCTCGCGATAGACCACTTCTTTCGGGGTCACCCCAATTTCAATGTCTTTCTCCCGCAGCCTGCTCAAATTTTTCATCCCTTTAACCGCTTTTTGAGCGATCGCAGTATACTTTTCAATGGCATCCTCAAACCGCATCGGCATCCTTAGAAACGGCAGCATAGCTTTCTATTTCCTTTTGATCAGTGTTGAATGCAGTTGTCCGACGCTCTTCATGCGTTGAAGCGTCTTCGGTCGCTGGCAGGACTGCTTGCGCTTGGGCACCGTTGGCTAAGGTTTTTTTCAAGCCCTTCATCTCTTTTCGCAGATCATAGATACTTTTGTGAACCTCATCGACTTCGCTGCGAGTCGGCAGATTGAGGCTTTTCATCCATAGTTCCATCAGTTCTTGCTGACGAAGTTTGTAGTGATTGGTAGCATTCAAAAGCCTGCCTCTCACCTTGAGGTTGTCTTCCGAGCAAAATGCCTGCTCAAACACTTTATCGGCAATCTGACTCCACAATTGTTGAAACTGCTGCCAGTCTTCAACTTTCTCGCCCTTTACCGCCAGCACATTCAACTCGCGGATCAGTTCTGCAAAAGATTTCATTTGGATCTCAACCATCACCAACTGATAGTCAGTGTTAGTTGGGTAGAGTTTTGCCCAGGCATCAAATGCCTGGATCAACGTGTAATTAAACTCACGACTGGGACCT
Source organism: Leptolyngbya sp. CALU 1928 (assembly GCF_056784215.1). Classification (NCBI taxonomy): domain Bacteria; kingdom Bacillati; phylum Cyanobacteriota; class Cyanophyceae; order Leptolyngbyales; family Leptolyngbyaceae; genus Leptolyngbya; species Leptolyngbya sp. CALU 1928. Next base: position 1,715,548 of record NZ_JBXBCE010000001.1, read on the forward strand.
AACAGGGGAATCTGCGTCAAATGACCCAAAGTTTTTTCATACATCAAGTCCCAGTAGTGATTGTTGAGCGCAATCCAGGGTTTGCTCGTGCTAATTGCTACCTTACTCAGCGGCTCGATCGCTGCCTCTAACGTTTTACCCCATATCTGATTGACCGTTTGATTCAAGGATTTTTGCCAATCCTCGCTAGGTGCAAATTTCGGAAAAAAATTCTGCCAATCACTTGCCATTTTTTGATCCTCTGCTGAAAATTTTTGAGCGTACTTTAGTCAAAGATATTTGGCTAGAGTCTTGATGGCAGGTCTTTAGTTCCTAAGCCAATCAGTATTCAGTATTACTATAGTCACACTAAATGTTTATAGAAAAGTCGTAAATCATACTGGAGCAGTCAAGGAGAAAATGCATCAAGGTTAACAATAAGGCAATTGATTCAAAGATGGAAAGAAATAAGCAAGAGGCTTTTTAGAAGTTGAATTAAAGTATGGAGAATTGACGCTTAGACTTATGAATTAAAAGAATTGAAAGTCTGTCATGATAGACCTTTAATGTATCGCGAATCACATTAGAAATTCTTTTTTACCACTTGGACTAACAATTTTTATATTATTCGATCTACTTTTTGGTAACGCAGAATACCATTAAGACCCAACTAACAGGCACACTGAACTTTATCCGCAGTAAAAATAGACAATTTGTTTAAAACTTGTTTAGACTTCATATAAGTTTCCTATCTTTATGATTTAGATTGACGTGTAGGTTGTTGGGACAACTTTATAATTTTCTCCCAATCATCATTGCTGCATATTCTGTCAGATCGGATTCAGCAATGAAAATAAAATGCAATTTTTAATGCTTTTGAATTAACTCGGATTCACGTATATTCAGCACTGATTCTGCCAAGGAATTTTCATGAAAACTAAGATTGCGATCGCCTGTCAGGGAGGCGGTAGTCATGCTGCTTTCACCGCTGGGGCACTTCAAGCTCTGTTTGAAAACAACATTCAAGATCAGTATGAGATTGTTAGCCTAAGCGGAACTTCGGGAGGTGCCCTTGGTGCGGCTCTAGTCTGGTATGCCATGAAAAAAGGCGAGAATCCAGTGCGACGATTGCTTGAATTTTGGCAGGACAATACCGCCCAGACCACCCAAGAGCGTTTGTTTAATGATTTCACCATTAAAACCCTGGAATATACCAGCAAAGGCATCTTGCCTCAGTTCAATACCAGCCCTGCATCCCCAAAGCTGAAGCAATGGATGTCTTTTGCAACCAAGGGTTTGCGGAGTCGATTTACTGATTTTCAGGAGTTGCTAGAAACTCATATTGATTTCCAAGAAACCGCTTCTTGGGGAGCGCAACCAGAGTCTCCTGTGCTGATTATGGGTGCGGTTAACATTCTCACCGGCAAACTGTGGATGTTTGACTCCGCTCGTGAACCGATTAAGGTTGAGCATATCCTGGCATCCTGTGCGATCCCCAATGTTTTTCCAGCAGTTGAAATTGGAGACGATGCCTATTGGGATGGGATATTTTCAGATAATCCACCCATCACTGAATTGATCGATGCTGAGTACGTGACTGCTGCAAATATCCCCCAAGAAATCTGGGTGATTAAGCTGAATCCGACTGGCAGAGATGGTATTCCAGTGGCACCGGATGATATCTTGGATCGCCGCAATGAATTGGAAGGAAATGTCTCTTTATTCCAAAGTCTCCAAAGTATTGAGAGGCTCAACGATCTGCTTTTGAGAGGCGCTTATAAAGAGGAGTTTCTTCAGGAAATAGGGGTTCACGAGCCGATCAAAATTCCGAGATCCTTTGTTGATAAACCCGATAAACCTTATTATATCCCCTTCATCGAAATGTCTCCTCACTTACAGAATAACCTCAGCTATGAGAGCAAACTCGATCGCAGCCCGGATACGGTGAATGAGTTGATTGAGGATGGGCAAAAACAGGCAAAGGCGTTTTTAGAAGCAAGGTTGAACTCGTAGCCAGTCGTTCTATCCAATTTGCATCATTAACTTGTACAAACATCACGTATCACGAGGAGTGAGTGTATGCAGGAAGTCTACATCGTCTCAACAGTCCGCACACCCCTCGGTCGTTTTGGAGGAGTCCTTGCCGATATTTCTCCTGTAGATCTAGGCGCGATCGCCATGGGTGCCGCCTTAGAACGAGCCGGAATTTCTGGAGAATTGATCGATCAGTACATTTTTGGCAATGTCTTACGGGCAGGTCATGGACAACTGCTACCCCGTCAAGCGGCACTCAAGGCAGGGATTCCAGAAACCGCCAATGGCTATGCTGTGGATATGGTGTGTTCATCTGGGATGATGAGCGTGATCAATGGGGCAACGGCGATCGCGGCGGGGGAAGTCGATATCGTAATGGCTGGCGGCATGGAGTCGATGTCTCAAGCCGGAATGCTGTTATCTCATCGGATGAGGTGGGGTTGCAAATTACTGATGAATTCATCTGAGCAAATCCTGGATCTGTTGGTGACAGACGGGCTTTCCGATCCTACGACTGCTGAAAAGATGGGGGATCAAGCAGAGCGCTTGGCAGAAGCCTATGGCGTAACCCGCAGTGACTTAGATGAGGTCGCCCTCTATTCTCAAGAGCGGGCAAGCGATGCCACGCAGCAAGGCTTCTTGAATAAGGAAATTGTGCCGATTGAGATCAAGGGCAAGAAGGGCATACAACTGATCGAGAAGGATGAAGGCATTCGGTTTGATACAACAATCGAGAGGTTGGCTGCACTCAAGCCTGCATTCAAACCCGATGGAATATTCACCGCTGGCAATAGCAGTCAGATATCTGATGGAGCCGCTGCTCTAGTGTTGGCAAGTCCTAAAGCCGTGGCGGAACATGGCTTGAAGCCACTGGCTCGGATTATCAAAGGAACTTGGGCAGGTGGAGAAACTTGGCGTTATCCAGAAGTGCCGATCTATGCTGTGAAAAAGCTGCTAGATAAGTTGAACATGCAAATCACTGATTTTGACTTGGTCGAGAACAATGAGGCGTTTGCGCTCAGCAGTGTTTTGTTTAACCGCCTTCTCGGTATTCCTTACGAAAAGCTCAATGTCTATGGTGGGGCGATCGCCTTGGGGCATCCAATTGGGGCATCTGGAGCGCGAATTATAGTCACTCTGCTGAATGCGTTGCAGGAACGGGATGGGCACATGGGATTGGCATCAGTGTGTCACGGCACGGGAGGCGGGACGGCGATCGCGATCGAGCGGCTGTAGTCAAACAGGCATTGATTTTGTTACATACATCTATTACTCTATGAACCTTTTGGGATTGGAAAACAAGGTCGTGTTCGTGACGGGCGGCAATCGAGGAATTGGAGCCGCGATCGTCAATCTATTAAAAGAATTGGGCACTCAAGTCGCCTATACCTATCGCAGCGATCTCACGGTTCATGATGAGACGCTGGCGATTCAAGCCGATGTCACTGATCCAATGGCAATGGCAACAGCCGTAGACATGGTGGAACAGAAGCTAGGAGCGATTTATGGCGTGGTCGCAAATGCTGGAATTACCCGCGATAACTTTTTTCCAAAACTCGCGATCGAGGATTGGGATGCAGTGATCGACACAAATTTGAAAGGCATCTACAACACGCTGAAACCCGTGATTCCTGGGATGTATGAACGGAAATCAGGTGCGATCGTCTGTGTCAGTTCGATTTCGGGTGAGCGGGGCAACATCGGACAAACCAACTATGCTGCATCGAAAGCCGGGGCGATCGGCTTGACTAAATCTCTCGCACTAGAAGGAGCACGGTATGGAGTCCGCGCCAATGCAGTGGCACCGGGGTTTATTGAAACTGAGATGACGGGGGCAATTCCCGATAAAGTCAAGGAAAAAATCATTGCCGAAATTCCCTTCCGCCGCTTCGGTAAGCCGGAAGAAGTGGCTTGGGCAGTGGCGTTTTTGCTATCCCCGATCGCCAGTAGTTTTGTCACTGGCACGGTTCTCTCGGTCAACGGTGGGCATAACACTTAGACATCTTGCAAAAAAGAGCAACCTGCAAATTTCTTGTTGATTTGCAGACATCCGTAGGGGCGCGGCATTCAGGCAACAGGTTGATATCTTCATCAAAGACTGAATGCCGAATGCCACGCCCTTACTTACGCAAGAGACAAATTGATTACGCCGCGCTGACCATGAGTACAGGTTGTGCAACAGATTGCCCGATCAGTTGATCATAAGCATCCTCGACATCATGTAGTTGGGTCAGAACATCGTTGTCCAACAAGTTAAGGCGACGCTCCTCAGACTGTTGGTTGATTTCATAGTCTTCCTTTTGCTGAAGCAGCTCATCCAGTTCCGTCTTGCGAGATTGAATATCTTCATTCATCCGCTTGACCACTTCTTGTTGATAAGTGTCGAAGCACTCCTTAACCGCTTGATAGACCTGGAAAGACTGCTCCTGAGCAATTTGAGGCAGTAACTTGATCAGTTCTTCCCGCATGGTTAGCACCACTTTCCGACGCGCCATTTCAGCCGAATAGCTGCCCAACCCCAGACCCGCCAATGCCATACCAATAGGACCTAAGAAAATCCCTGTGACGGTGTAAACCAGGGAGGTAGCCAGCACTGCGCCACCAAAGTTCAGCAGAATCTGCTTCCAGTTAAATACGCCCGTCCCCGCCATAGCGATCGTGCCCACATCGCCCGTAGTCAGCGCATACAGACCCACCGCCCATTTTGCCCAGCGAGGAGATTTATCTTCCGCACTCAGGTTAGCATTGGGCATCACCTTCTGCCCCGTCAGTTTTTCGGTCATGCGATCGGTGACTTGAGTATAGGTTTCCCCATACTGGGTGGCGCTCTTGGCTAAACCGAGAAAGGCGACATCCATATCTTTTTGGGCAGTCAGGCTCCAAGCCGCGATTTTGTCGAGTAGATATTTCTCAAATGCGACTCGCAGGGATGCTTCAAACTCCTGACGCTTGCCCTTTTGCAGAAAATCAAAGAACTTTAGCTCTGGCTGATAGCGAACAAAATCAGCTTCAAAGGTCGATGCCAACCCTGGCAAATAGGAACGAAATGAGTTGGAACTGGCGCTTGCCTGCCGTTCTCCCACAATCCGAATTTCATCCTTGAACTGATCGCGAATCGTCACGAGTTGATCAAATTCGGGTTGAACCGAGCGAATCTTTTGGCGCAGTTCTTGAATGTTTTCACTCAATAGAGGAATCCGGCGATCGCACGCTTCATGCACCGTCCGGTAAGCTTGACGAGCGATCAATTTAGCCTGACGTAGTTCAGACACTGCCCGCTCTTTCGTCAAAAAATGATTCAATGCTTTGATGAATTCTGAGAAACCTGTCCCTTCTAGGGAACCGTTCCTCAATCGTTGACGTAGGGCATTTAGAGAAGAGATTTCAAAAACGCGATCGTCATAGCGATCTTCGCCTTCCACTTGGCAATAGGGGGTTAGGTTGGTTCTAAACACCTGCCGCACCCGATCTTCTGCCTCATGCAAAGCTGTTGTATCTTCCGGATCAATCAGTCGATTTTGAATTTCATCCCAATGATTGATCAGGAAGAACACAGACAAGCCTCGGTCTTTGATGTAGTTTTCCAGATAGCGCTGTTCGCCCAAGGTAAACGGCTGCGTGGCGCTGAGGACAAACAGAATTGCATGACAGTTGTTGATGTAGCCCAAGGTCAACTGGTTGCGTTGCTCGGTGTCGTTCAATCCTGGGCTGTCGATAATCTGCACACCCTTTTCTAGCAAGGTCAGTGGATATTGAACCTCGGCATACGCCACATTGGGAAAGGCAGAAGTTCCTTCCTCTTGCAGTTTCTTTGCTTCTTCGGGTGGAATCGTATAGCGCTGTTTAAAGGTGTCAAAATCTAGCGGTTCTGGCTCTTGACCCTCTTTAAAATGAACTGTGACGCGCTTGTCCTGCCCATAGCCAAGCACCGTCAGCACCGCAGTACAGGGGTTAACATCCGTAGGCAAGACGTTTTCTCCGATCAGCGCATTCAGAAAGGTGCTTTTGCCTCGTTTCATGTCGCCCAACACCAGTAGGCGAAACACGCCCTCGCCCAAATTACGGCTAACCAACTCCAAATCATCTACGGTACTTTCTAGACCTAACTTGCCGGAGGCGATTTCCCCAGCCTGTTCAGCTTGGGTTAAGGTGTCTGCGATCGCGCTCAAATATCCCGAAAACTCCTGACGCGCTTTGGCAACTTTATCGAGGTCATGAATAAAACTTTCAGCTTTGTAAGCCATTGAAACTCCTTAAAGGGGAAATACGACATGCCAAAACAGGTGTCATGGAGTCCAAAAACTCACACGATACCAGGGCAACTACCAGCCATTTCCAGGTGAATACTTTCGCAGTTCTTTAAGATCAACCCTTTAAGTCGAAATGACTAGAACAATTGTCATTCCTTGCTTTCAACAGTTTGACCTCTACGCCATGCTTATTTCTGATTATACAAAGCAAATTTGCGATCGCCATCATCCACTTACCTCATCCATCCATGCGACCTGCCATCCTCCACTGGGATGAAATTAAAAAAATATCCGAAAACCTCCAGAGTTTTAGTGAAGCCGATCAGTTAACCCGATTGCCAAACGGATTGATAATCCTCAACAAACTGTCGTAGAGAAATCGGCGATCGCCCCAATAATTGCTCGACATCGGGTGTGATAGTTTCTGCCCAACCGAGGCGAGTGGTGGTGTATATTCCTGCCATTACCAGCACAAAATCCAAAGGCAATCCCCGGTTTCGCATCGTCCAAATGAATTTGAGTAAGCCAGGACGACTGTAGTGAATCGGGCGATCAAGGACTTCGGTGAAAATCTTAGCCACTTCAAAATAGTCCGGCGCTTCACTGCCCGTTAGCGAATAGGCTTTGGAGGTATGACCGGGTTGCGTTAGTGCCAGAACCGCAACCGCCGCAATATCTCGCGCATCGATGAAGCTCGTTTTGCCGTTTCCAGCCGGAATAAATAGGTCGTCGTGTAGTCGGATATCATCGCGATGAGTGGTGCTGAGATTTTGCATGAAAAAGCCCGCCCGCAGAAAAGTAAACGGGAACTCTAGTTCCTGAATACAGCGCTCGATCGCCGCATGGGGCACTACTCGATTACGCTCCACTCCCATCAGCGACAAAAATACAACCTGCTGAACCCCTGCTGCTTTTGCGGCGGTCAATGCTGGGGCAATTTGTTCTATTTTGCTCAAGGCAGGAGGGCGCACCAAAAACAGGTGAGTAATGTTAGCAAATGCGGATGAAAAGGTCGCAGGATCGAGGAAATCAAACTTGACCGCTTCAACGCGATTGCCAAACAAGGCTGGAGCGCGATCGGGTTGGCGTACTGCAACTCGACAGCTAATTTGCTGGCGCTGTAATTGCTGTACTACCCCTTCTCCCACGGTTCCAGTTGCCCCGGTGATTAATATAGTAGACACCATGGCACTTTAAAAACTATTTGCGATTTGACACATTGGCTACAAACATTTGCGATGAACAATGGAGCTGCTCCGGTAAGAATCGTTTGTAGATCGCCTTAGTATCCACTCAATCATAGATATGAAATCACATTTAACATCGCGTTAATATAAGTTTCCTATTTTTATGGTGTAGGTTAAAGCAAGATTATCATTCCGGCGTAGTATTAGGATAATCCGCGAGCCTCCATTCAATCAAACTATGAAATGAGGATGCCTCCATGTCCAGTCAGCCACTGCTTTCGCGCCCTATTAGAGAACCGTCTTATTTAGATGCGATCATTCCGCTTATCGTGCTCATTTTTCTCATCGCTGGCTCTGTTTATTTGTTTGGTCTGAATGCGATCGCTGGTCCAACGCAAGTTGGGTTGATCCTCAGTACGATGGTTGCTGCTTTGATCATTCTCAAGAATGGGCACCCCTGGAGTGCGATCGCGGCATCGGGTGGCAGGGGGATTGCATCGATTGTCAGCGCAATTTTTATTTTACTTGCCGTGGGAGCGCTGATTGGTACCTGGAACATGGCTGGCACGATTCCAACCTTGGTGCATTACGGTATCCAACTGCTGCAACCAAACTGGTTTTATCCCGCATCCGCTCTGATCTGTGCCGTGGTTTCCGTAGGCATTGGTAGTTCTTGGACAACGGTTGGAACCATTGGAGTCGGGCTGGTTGGCATTGCGTCATTGGCGGGTGTTTCCCCCATCATCACTGCGGGTGCGGTGATTTCAGGCGCTTATTTCGGCGATAAGACCTCTCCCCTTTCTGAAACAACGCTCTTGAGCGCCCAATTGGCAGGGGCAGATATTTACACCCACATCCGCGCCCAGCTTTGGACATCGACTCCAGCGTTTATCATTGCTCTGGTTGTCTTTACGATTCTGGGCTTGCAAGTGGAGATCATTGATAATGTCGAAACAGCGACCGATCTCGACAAGCTGGATCAGCTTTTTTGGATTACGCCCCTAGCATTAATCCCCATGGCGTTTCTCGTCTTCCTATCCATCCGCAAAGTGCCGGCATCCTTAGCCATTATGAGTGCGGCACTGGTGGGGGGCGTGATGGCTGTGATTTTGCAGCCCCAAGCGGTTGTCCGCTTTGTCAACGATCCGACGCTTGCGACTCCGCTGGTTTTTATCAAAGGCGTTTGGGCGGCAATGGCAACGGGTTATCAAGAAAACTCTGGCATTGGCGATATCGATCGTCTGCTTTCACGAGGCGGCATGGATAGCATGTTGCTGACGATGTGGATTATCCTCGGTGCGGTCACTTTTGGCACCCTAATGGAAGAGTTTGGGATGCTTGGCAAGCTGATCAATCCGTTGCTGTTACGGGCGAAAACGACGGGGCTTTTGTTTGCAACGATCGTGGGAACCGCGATCGGGTTGAACATCGTTGCCGGAGATCAATATATTGCGCTGGTGTTACCTGCCCGGATGTTTCGCCTTGAGTTTCAGAAGCGTGGATTGCAGCCCCAAAACCTGTCACGGGTCGCTGCCGATGCTGGAACCGTAACATCAGCCCTAGTGCCATGGAACTCCTGCGGTGCGTTTATGTCTGCAACACTGGGCATCTCGACCTTCTTGTATCTGCCCTATGCCATCTTCAATATTGCCAGCCCAATTCTGTCGCTGATTTACGGCATCACTGGTTTCAAAATCGCGCGGATGCCGCCTATGGAGCAAATAGAAGAGCAAACAGAAGCATCGACCAACGCATGATGAGATATTTATAGTAGGTGTCAGGGGTCGGGTATCAGGCTTCGACGGGAGCGCTCCGCCGAACGGTTCTAGGGATAAGAGGGTTGTATGCCTGGGTTTAGTCGAGCTTTTCGATTGCTTTACCCCGACGAGTGCCAAAAAGATGGGCATACACGTAGGATAAGACGCAGCCGAAGAGAAAGATTTGGCACGCTAAATAAATCCACGTCATCAAAATCATGACGCTCCCAATCACGCCATAGGAGAGGAAACGGCTGCCGATCGCAATCACGCTATTACTAACCAAGTATTGTAATACTGTCAGCACTAGCGCTATTAGCAGTGCGCTTAACCAGACATCCCCCCAACCCACATAAGCCAATGGCAAAACCTTAAACAGAATACAGCCAGCCACCGCCAAGATCAAAAAAGATGAGCCGAACTGAAGCTGTTGGGTCAGGTAGAGTTCGTCAGCCCGAATGAAGGGGATGCCTCGAAGGGCGGCAATCAATTGCAGGATGGAGTGGATGAAAATGTTGGAGAACAGTGAAGCCAACAGTAATAGGGCATTGCCTAACACCAATAGAAACGAAAAGATTTGGTTGGCGATCGCAAACAGTAATCGCTGCCCAATTGAGCCAGTTTCGCTGGTTCGCCTGGGCGATCGCCAAATGAGATTGACGGCATTTCTGAGATTGGTAAAGAAAACACTAGCAGTCGCTAAGAGTAAGCCAAATCCAATGATTCCGGCTCCTGTGCTGCTGTCGCTGAGAGTAGTCAGAGTTCCTTCAACGAGATCATGCACCTCTGGAGGCAAATACCGCTCGATCGCCACCAAGATAGATTGATAAAATTCTGTACTCGGTTCAACCAAGAATCCGATAATGCTTAAGAGGACTAATAACAGCGGAAACAGTGAGAATAGAGCGTAGTACGCAAGCGCAGCGGCAATTTCAGAGCAATGATCTCCACTCCACTTTGATCCGCTTTGAATCAACAGTTGCGCTGGCTTTGAGGGCAGAATCGTAGACCGAATATATTGAATCATAAAAAACTGATTTCCTATGCAGAACAGTGTTAAGCGACGATACTCGGCAAGGCGATCGCCAATACATCTAGCTAATCCCTCTAAACTAATCAGCAAAGTGCTTAGACGATTGGAGGTTCCCCAAAATTGCCTGAGCCGCTGCTTCACCGGTCAACACTGCCCCCTCAAAAAAACCGGGCCAGCGTTGGGCGATTTCTGTGCCTGCCCAGTGAATTCGCCCAACGGGAGCAGCGATCGCGTCGCCGTACCCTGTCCACACACCGGGGGGCATAAAGGCAGAGTAGGCACCGCCCGTCCAGGGTTCGGCTGTCCAGTCGATCTCGTCATAGGTAAGCGGAGATAGCGCCGCTTCGCCAAAATAGGTGGCTAGGTCAGAAAGGATTGCTGAACGGCGATCGCACTTACTGAGAAGGCTCCACCGCTTGTAGCGATCGCCTACAACAAAGGTGGCGATTACCCCTTTGCCACTCTCTGGATCAGAACTATCGGCGCACAGTTCAATCCAGGGAGTATTGCCAATTCCAACGCCAGCTAACCCCTGCTTTCTCCAGAATGGGGTGTCGTAGGAAATCATCAGCTTCGCGCAGCAGCCCATGGGCATTCGCTGAGTCAGTTGTTGCCGCAACGGTGGCAGGGGCGGATCATAGCGAATTTTACCGGAAAGATGGGGCGGCATTGCGACGATCGCAAATTGGGCAGCAAAGCGGTTTTGGGCGGTTTCTACTTCAACCCCTGTCTCATGCTGGTGGATACATAGGACGGGTTCGTTTAGCCGAACGCGATCGCCCAACTCAGCCGCAATCTTTTCTGGAATTTGACCCGCTCCACCGTGGATCAATTCTGCCTCTGGATGTTCAGATTGAGGCGCGCAGTTCTGACCCCAAAGGACATGGAGCAGCGAGACTTGATTTGGCTCCGCTGGTCCCAGGAAGCCAACGACACGTGCCATATAAGCAAAGTACCAACGCCCGAATTCAGTCTGGGTATTGTCCTCAATCCACCGAGCAAAGGTATCACTATCTAATCGTTGGTTTTGCTCACTGGTTGCTGGATGCCCCACAGGCATGGTGCTAGAAAGGGCTTGAAACCGATCCCACGCTTCAGTGACATCCCGCCATTCTGCTTCAGACACACCGGGTTTCTCCCCTTCATAGAAGCCTTGGAAAAAACCGTTGAACTCGTAGCGATCGCCATTAAACATCAACACCGTTCGCCCCTGAGCCGGGGAGGCAAACCGCCGTACCGCATATTCGTCAAGCAGTGCCCGAAAGCGATGATGGGTTAATCCGATCCACTGCCCGCCCCAATCAATCCACTGCCCGGATGCGAGTCGTTCACCGTACATCCGCCCCCCAAGGCGATCGCGTGCCTCAACCAGCAAAACACTTCGACCTGAGCGATGTAAATCACGGGCAGCAATTAGCCCAGAAAGCCCAGCACCAATCACAATGCAATCATAAACATTCGGATCTAACAACGACATTACCTTATTCCAAAAATTACTTTAGACTCTCTTCAGCAGGCTACTAAGCTCAGCGTGGTATTTCATTAGAAATCATAATCATTGCATCAGAAAACAGGATTGAAATACGAAATTTTGGGTTAAACCCCTTAAGATAATGAAAATCGGTATCCAGAAGAAAATTTGATTTATGTTTGCACAACTGCCTGAGCGACGGATGCACTGGGTTCGCTGGATATTAACGATCGGCTGGCTGCTGGTGATCACCTCTCTGTTCTACGATCCTTGGACAGCAGCCCTGACTGAGCCTGATCATCCCTGGAGTCCCTTTCGGCTCACGGGCGAGTGTGTGCAGGTTCAGGGAAACTGTGTAGCGGAAACACCGCAGCCATTGGGCGCTACCCTGTTTTGGGGTGCGATCGTTCCTTCAGGTATCTTGATTTTGCTGGTGTTTGGGCATGAACTTTGGCGACGAATTTGCCCGTTATCGTTTCTCTCCCAAATTCCTCGCGCTCTGGGTTGGCAACGACAATTCAAACGAGAAAATCAAAAAACTGGAAAAGTTCGCTACGAGTTGGCAAAAGTCAAATCTGATTCGTGGCTGGGTAGAAATTATTCCTATGTGCAGTTTGGCTATCTGTTTGTCGGCTTATGTGGACGAATTTTATTTTTCAATGCCGATCGCTGGGTGCTAGGAAGTTGGTTGGTGTTCACGATCACCGCTGCGATCGCCGTGGGCTATTTTTATGGCGGTAAGTCTTGGTGTCAATATTTCTGTCCCATGGCACCCGTTCAAACCATTTTTAGTGAGCCGCGAGGATTATTGGGCAGCAAAGCACACATGAGCGATCAACGGATTACGCAATCCATGTGCCGCACCGTCGAGTCGGATGGCACCGAAAAAAGCGCCTGTGTCGCCTGTCAAAGCCCTTGTTTTGATATTGACTCGGAGAGAACCTACTGGAATGAATTAAACCGACCCGAAGAGTCACTGATTCGCTATGGGTATGTGGGCTTAGTGATTGGCTATTTTGTTTATTACTATTTATATGCGGGCAACTGGAATTATTACTTTTCCGGGGTTTGGAATCGCGACCCGAATCAACTGGCAGCCTTAATGAATCCAGGACTGTATCTGTTTGGGCAAGTCATCAACATTCCTAAACTATTTGCCGTCCCGTTGGTGTTGGGCGGATGTACCGCGATCGCCTATGTCGCTGGGCAATTCATTGAAAAACGGGCAAAAGCCCATGCTCGTCGGCAACATTCTAGGCTGACTTCCGACATCATCCGGCATCGAATTTTTGCCATTTGCACCTTTGGAATTTTCAACTTTTTCTTCTTCTTTGCTGGTCGTCCGCTCCTGCGATTAACGCCTCTGTGGGTGCAGTTTGGCTTTGATGTTGGCATTGTGTTTCTAAGTACCCTCTGGCTGCAACAAACCTGGCGACGCAATCCCGATCTGTATTCCCGTGAGAATTTAGCAAGTCGATTCCGCAAACAGTTAGAGGCATTACAGCTAGATATTCCTCAGTTTTTAGACGGTCGTTCTTTAAATGATCTCCATGCCAACGAAGTCTATGTGTTGGCAAAAGTGCTTCCCGGTTTTACTCGTGAGAAACGACACGAAGTCTACAAAGGAGTAGTGCGAGAAGCGTTAGAAGAAGGCTATGTCAATTATTCCAGCAGCTTGGAAGTGTTGCAGCAAATGCGTCAGGAGTTAGGCATTCCCGACGATGAACACCGAGAAGTATTGGAAGAATTGGGCGTTGAAGATCCAGAATTACTCGATCCAAGTCGCCAACGAAGTTTAGAAAATCAGGTACGGCTGAGTGGATATCAAAAGTCTTTAGAGCGGTTAATGGTGTTGCAAGATCAACACTCTAGCAACGGCGCATTCAACCATCTCGTTGAGCAAAATCCAAGTCAAATACGATCGCTGCGCCAGCAATATTCCATTACCTCGGCGGAGGAAGAATGGATTTTAAGTGGATTGTCTCCCGAAGTGGGAACGGCACGACGAATTGAGTTTTTATTAGCGCAGTTACCCAGTCTGATTACGGCTCATCGTGCTTTTAGTCAACCCATATTGCGACCCTATCAGCCAGTGTTAAGCTTGTTGCAAGCAAGCATTTATCACAAAAAAGAACTGATTGTGCGATCGCTGCTAGAGAAATTAATCACGCTGCAAGACGACGCGATCGCGATCAAAACAGCCCAGTCTTTAGGGAATCTTTCGTCGTTGATTCTAGTGGAATTATTGGAAGTTGGGCAGGTTGGCGATCCCAATTCGCTCAGAGATCGCCTCCATCCAACTGTTTTATCCTATCTGACTCAACCCGGAGAACAGCCGACTGAATGTTCGCTGGAGTTATCGTCGGAAGAAATTCTGCCTTATTTAGAAATGCTGCTAGAGGATCAAAATCCGCTGATTCAAACCGCTAGCCTCTACATCATTGCCCAACTTGATCCAGAGCGCGGCAAGATGTTTGCACGCGATCGCGGGAGTAAGGCAAACTCCCCACTCCTGCAAGAAACCGCCGCCCTACTTTTATCCTTACCCGCGCCCTATCCGTCCTTAGCAGCATTTCCAATGCTAGAAAAAGTTGCCTATCTGTTCAACAGCGATTTCTTTCATCGAGTCAAGTCTGAAACCTTGATTGCTTTAGCGGATCGCGCAGAGGTGAAAACGTATGCCGCGAATGAGGCTATTACCGAAGCAGGCGATACCTGTCGGGAATTGTTGCTGTTGATTGAAGGGTCTGCCAACGTTTACTATCAGCGTGTGGATGAGCTGCAAGTTGAACGGCTTCATCCTGGGCAAATATTAGATGAGCTAGAGGTCTTGGCGCACAGCAATTCGGAAAACCGGATTGTTGCAGACGACCAGACTCGGATTCTAGCCATTTCAGTCGATGCCTTTGATGATCTACTCAACAAAGACTCTGATTTTGCCCGACGGGTTTTAGAGCTTGAAAGTCGCCACCTTCAACGATTGGTGCAATCGAGGACAAGTCAGGCGATTTAGCCAATCAACACCGCTCTAAAGGGCTGCTTTGAAGTAGGTGCCATACTGCAATCCTGGAAAAAAGTAATTTAGCTCAATGAGCACAACTGAAATCAAAACCAGGGTTAAAAGGGCAACAATAGGGGCACTGGTCAAATACTTGAAAAAGTAAGTCATGGGTCATCTCCAAAGTTTTCTAACTATTCAATCGACTCAATCGACAATCGCAGGTCTAACCTCCTTGTTAGGTAGGGGCACCTATTGGGGGTGCCCTATTACTTAACGAGGGGACACATAAAGTTCGCTTTCTTTCGTCGTCAATCGCCCTGTGGCAAGCTCTTGAATAAACATCAATGGCCAGAGTAAGCCTTTGAACAAAGACTGAATTGCCAGCGGAATATCAATAAAAATTTCCTTCTGCTCAGGGTCGTTAGAGTTCTTGGAAGCTATCAGGTAAGCGCGACCACTCCAGCCAATGAACCCCGCAACATAGAAAAATAAGGCAAAGGGAATGGCGGCATCCACGGCGCGATCGCCCCGTAGAGCTAGATGAGGCAACCCATCTTCACCACACAAAAGATATTCTGAATAAGCTTTATAGGGCTGATCAAAGTAGTAGCCATCCGGCGCATTATTTTTTCGTTCCAAAAATGCTTTCGATTCTTTACAAGGAACCAATGCCGTACTATCAGCCAAGGCAGGCGACATTGGACTCAAGAACAGCGCGATCGCTAATATCAGTACACAAACTTTTTTCATTGTAGTGATCCTGTTAGGTCAAAGCTTTTTCCAAATCTGATGTCATTCCAACTATTCTTGATCTTTGGGATAGGTCGTTGCGCCATATAAGATAAACCCAACACAGACTACGCCAAACGCCAATAGCCCCAAAAACACGCGGAAGCCCGTTGCCGCAAACTCTCCCTCGCCATAAGCATGAGGTTCCATAGGCGGCGAATAGTTACTCAACACTGACCAGTCGATATCGATGCCTTCCAGCAAAATGGAAGCATTGTAAACTTGCAGAATGATCAGCAAGAATACGAAAAATAGCAGAATGATCACCGCCATTAAAAGAGTAGTTCCCCATCCTCGTGTGACTTTGCCTGCTTCAGAGTTGAGTTGCCTCAGTAGATATTGAGTTGGGGCAACCCTTTTAGATGGATATTTACTAGGTTGTTGCATACAGTTCTCCAAATTGATCGCGTTAGTGAGGCAAACACAAAACCTGCCTCACCAAATTCAATGAAATTACGCTTCGAGGCTTTGCTGTAAAGCAGGGATGGGACTATCCGGCTGACTAACTGGTGTAGCGGGTTTCATGACTTCAACGGGCTGAAATACAGGGCGTTTGCGGGAGGTTCTGTCTCCCACCTTTTGGAAAACGCCCCACTCCACTTGATCTTCATCCAGATCTGGGTCAATCCCTGCAAACACATCGCGGAAAAGAGTACGAGTGCCGTGCCAGAGGTGTCCAAAAAACCACACCAGCGCAAAACAAGCATGGAAAAAGGAGAAGAATCCTCGATTGCTGGTACGGAAGACTCCGTCTGAATTGACAATGGCTTGGTCAAATTCAAAGGGCTGACCCAGTTGGGCTTGGCGAGCAAGCTTTTTGACTTGTGAGGGTTCCGTGAAGGTTTGTCCATCCAGTTTGCCGCCGTAGAAGCTGACGGTGACACCGGTTTGTTCGACGCTATATTTGGCTTCTGATCGGCGGAAGGGAATATCGGCTCGGACAACTCCATCCTTGTCGGTTAAGACCACCGGGAAATTTTCAAAGAAGTTGGGCATTCGCTGCACGGTGAGTTCTCGCCCTTCTTGATCTTTAAATATGGGATGTCCTAACCAGCCTTGGGCAACACCATCACCATCGATCATTCGTCCCACTCTGAACAATCCACCCTTTGCCGGACTGTTGCCCACATAGTCATAAAAGGCGAGTTTATCGGGAATGCTTGACCAGGCTTCTGAAGGAGTTGCCCCGGAAGCAAGACTGGTTTGAACGCGGCGATCGATTTCGTTGTGAAAGTAGTTATTATCCCATTGGAAGCGGGTGGGTCCCCAGAGTTCAATCGGCGTGGTAGCCGTGCCATACCACATGGTTCCGGTTGCCACAAAACCCGCAAAGAAAAATGCTGCTAGGGCACTCGCTAGGACGGTTTCCAGGTTCCCCATCCGCAGCCCTTTGTAGAGATACTCAGAGGGGCGCACATTGAGGTGAAATAGTCCGCCGATAATGCCAACCAGTCCAGCGGCGATATGGTGAGCAACGACTCCGCCCGGATTGTGGGGGTTGAATCCGGCGGCTCCCCATTCTGGGGCAACGGGTTGCATGTGCCCGGTTAGACCAAACGGGTCAGATACCCACATCCCCGGACCAAATACTCCTGTTAGGTGAAAGGCTCCAAACCCAAAGCAGACTAGCCCTGCCAAGACCAGGTGAATGCCAAAGATCTTGGGTAAATCGAGAACCGGCTGATCGTTCTTGGCATCGTAAAAGGTAGCAAGATTCCAGTAGTTCCAGTGCCAAACGGCAGCTAGGAATTCTAACCCAGAGAAAATGATGTGAGCGATCGCAACGGTTTCAAACGTCCAAAAGCCCGGATCAGAAACGGTTTCGCCCGTAATACTCCAACCTTGCCAAGAGGTCGTCACGCCGAGCCGAGCGACGAAGGGCATGAGAAAACAGCCCTGCCGCCACATCGGATTCAGCATCGGATCACTCGGATCAAATAATGCCAGTTCAAATAACAGCATGGAGCCAGCAAAACCAGAGCAGAGGGCATTGTGCATCAAATGCACTGCCAGCAATCGTCCGGGATCATTAATGACAACGGTATGAACGCGATACCAAGGGAGTCCCATTGAGTAATGCTCCTTTTCCTAAATGTAGTTTGAGTGATCAATAAATTTAAATTGAGTTTAAATTTTACTGATGACCTGTTCTATTTTTGAGTTTTCTAGTGTTGGTTTATCGAGGCTAGAGAGAGTAAGTTTTGATTCGTAGTCTGAACAATTAATCGCTTCTTCCGTTAATGCTTCAATGGGATGAATTGTGCATTTAAGCTGATAGTTTTTTGTAAAAAACCGACAGGTAGAACAGGGAATTTGGTGCATCCGTTTGGCATAGATGAGGGTGTCACTGCTGAGTGCCCACCCCTTTGTAAGGAGCAAGAGCAGCACAATCCAGGCGACAAAAAAGCAAAGGAGAATTAAATAGGCGTGAAGCGGATAAACAATAGCCAGATAGGGTGGATGCAGCATATTAGTGGTCTACCAATAATATGAGAGGTAAAGGAGTAGCAAGGTAAAGGGGTAGGGATATAGAAGTAGGTGCTTCGACTTCTTCACTCCTTCTACTGCTCAACTCCTTTACCAATCACTGATTGTTTGACACACTATCAATCTAGATCAGGCATATTAAGGACGGGTTCGTTGTTGCGATCGATGCCGCGAATAAAACCGGCTGCTGAGGCTCTAGCGCGTCCAGCGTGCCAGAGATGCCCGACTAAAAACAAGAAGGCAAAGATGAAATGCACCGTTGCCAACCAACTGCGGGGCGAAAGAAAGTTAAAGGAATTGGGTTCGGTGGCAAGTCCGCCCACTGAGTTGAGGGAACCTAGCGGCGCATGGGTCATATATTCAGCCGCACGGCGCGTTTGCCAGGGTTGAATATCGTTGCGGAGTTTGTCTAAATCCAGTCCATTTGGTCCCCGCAGGGGTTCGAGCCAGGGACCCTTAAAGTCCCAGAATCGCATGGTTTCACCGCCAAAAATGATTTCTCCAGTCGGCGATCGCATCAAATATTTCCCTAACCCTGTAGGACCTTGAGCCGATGCCACATCTGCTCCCAACTTCTGGTCACGCACTACAAACGTGAATGCTTGGGCTTGGGACGCTTCGGCGGCAGTGGGTCCATAAAACTCACTGGGATAGGCAGTATTGTTAAACCAAATAAAGGCAGTTGCAATGATTGCTTGACCACAAATATTGCCCAAACTTTGCGCTAAATAAGCTTCGCCAGACCAAGTAAAGACTTTATGAGTCCACTTGAAGGGAGTCGTGAAAATATGCCAGATACCACCCAAAAAGATAATGATGCCCATATAGATATGACCACCCACAATATCTTCTAGGTTGTTGACTCCAATAATCCAGCCTTGCTGTCCGTAGGGCGATCGCACCAGGTAGCCAAAGATCGTCAGGGGATTCAAGGTGGGATGAGAAACCAATCGAACCGCGCCGCCGCCCGGTGCCCACGTGTCGTACAGTCCGCCCCAAAACATCGCTTTGCCAACAAACAGCAGCGCCGCTATACCGAGGGAAACTAGATTGAATCCCAAGATAGTGGTGATTTTATCTTTATCAGACCAGTCGAAGTCGAAGAAGCCTGCGAGGCGATCGGGTCCCTGCAAAGAATGGAAGATGCCGCCAAATCCCAGCACGGCAGAGGCAATTAGATGGAAGACCGCGATCGCAAAGAAGGGGAAAATATCTACCACTGCACCGCCGACCCCCACGCCAATCCCCAAGGTGGCAATGTGAGGCATGAGGATTAAGCCCTGCTCATACATCGGCTTTTCGGGGACATAGTGCGCCACTTCAAACAACAGCATGGCACCTGACCAAAAGGCAATCAGTCCGGCATGGGCAACGTGTGCCCCCAATAGCCGACCCGAAAGATTCATAAACCGGGCATTCCCTGCCCACCAAGCGTAGCCAGTAGAGGCTTCATCCCGTCCGTCGCGTCGCGTCGTAATGCCGCGACCAGGGGTTGAAACAATCGTCACAGACCGATCAAAGGGCGTTTCCACGGGGCAGAACCTCCTCAGGGAATACAAAGTGTTCGTGGGGTTGATCTGTCGGAGCCATCCAGGCGCGTAGCCCTTCATTCAGCAAGATATTTTTGGTGTAAAAGGTCTCAAATTCGGGATCTTCAGCCGCGCGGATTTCCTGGGATACAAAGTCGTAAGCCCGCAGGTTGAATGCTGTTCCAATCATGCCGATCGCGCTCATCCACAGCCCTGTAACCGGAACAAACAGCATAAAGAAGTGGAGCCAGCGTTTATTAGAAAATGCTACGCCAAAGATCTGTGACCAGAAGCGGTTGGCAGTCACCATGGAATAGGTTTCTTCTGCCTGGGTTGGGGTGAATCCGCGAAAGGTGTTGAATCCACGGGTTTCCTCAAATAAGGTGTTTTCAACCGTGGCACCATGAATCGCACACAGCAGCGCTCCGCCCAGCACCCCAGCCACGCCCATCATGTGAAAGGGATTGAGGGTGTAATTATGAAAGCCTTGGAAAAATAGCAGGAAGCGGAAGACGGCAGCTACGCCAAAACTGGGAGCAAAAAACCAGCTAGATTGACCTAGGGGATACATCAAAAATACTGAGACAAAGACGGCGATTGGGGCGGAAAAGGCGATCGCATTATAAGGACGAATGCCCACCAGTCGAGCGATTTCAATCTGGCGCAAACAAAAGCCAATTAGCGCGAAGGCTCCATGGAGCGCCACAAAGTTCCATAAGCCGCCCAACTGAAACCAGCGAGTTATATCTCCTTGAGCTTCCGGTCCCCAGAGGAGTAAGAGGGAATGCCCAAAACTGTTGGCGGGTGTGGAAACTGCCGCCGTTAGAAAGTTGCAGCCTTCTAGGTAAGAGGTGGCTAGCCCATGGGTATACCAGGAACTGACAAACGTGGTGCCTGTGAACCATCCCCCCAGTGCTAAATAAGAGCAGGGAAACAGCAATAGCCCCGACCAGCCGATAAACACGAAGCGATCGCGCTTCAGCCAATCATCCAGCGTAAACAATAGGTCGCCCCATTCGCGGGGACGATTCAGTGCAATAGTCATGATTAAATTCCCTGAGAAAAGGTATCAATAATATGGTCAAAGTAGGGCGTAACAGTGGCGGCATCGGCTTCCCCTAACAGGACAATCACTTCTGCTTTAATACAGCGCATTGCCTCCGCCCAGTTTGCAATGGGAATATTCAGCGATCGATACATCTCCTTCATGCCGATCGTCCCAATCTCTTCGAGGGGTTGTTGGTTGCCAGCCAACACACAGTAAGCAACCAGGCGGATATACCAGCCCTGATCCCGCTGACAGGAATTAGTTTTGCGGATGTTGCCACTGTTACTGGGAGTAATCGGGCAACGCTGCCAAAATCTCTGGCTACCTCGCTCCACCAGATAGCGTTCATTGCTTGCCAACTTATTGGCAATTTGGATGCGCTGTTCTCCTGATTTGCAAAAGTTTTGCATCATCCAAATTTCCCCTGCCGTGGGATAGCGCACCTCGTTATCGGCAGTTTCAATTAGCTGTTTGACCAGGCTCATGGCTCATTCTCCCGACTGTAAAACAATTGCACCCCCCCAAACCAGCCAAAATACAGCCGTCCAATCATGCGGCGATTGCTCTGGCGATCGCGCTTACGGGGATCGCGCGGATTGCGATTGGGTAACGCTAACGGTTGCCTCAGCCATTTTCTCAAGGCGGCTCCTAATCCCTGCAATTTGCGCCGTTGAGAGTGCAACATCAGCGGGGTTTCTGCCTGCGATCGCTCACCTGATCCAGTTTCAGTGGATCGGGGATTTAGGGGGGTCATGTTAACACCTCGGTTGGCTGTGGCGTATCCGATGGCTGTGGCGTATCCGAAACTGGTTCTTCTGGCACCTGGCTCATCAGTTCGGCAACCACGGCAGCGGGTGAAGGCGGCAACTGGAAGTTATTGTGCCCGTTATGCCCGTTGTGCCCGTTTTGTGAACGCGATCGCTGACTTGCCACTTGCATCATCCAAGCCCAAGCTCTACCGCCTTCAGAGACCTCGATCGCCGGAGCTACCGATGGAATCGATTCTGCCGGACGGCGAGTGGAACCCGCAAAGCCGTTTTGCCAAGAGTCACTGGAGCCTGTGGGCGATCGCAGTGCCAAGCCTCTAGGGGTGACATAGCGTTCATAGGGCACCGTATCTTCGCCAAACACCTCGCTGTATTCCGCACTATCGATCAGGGCATCGATCAGGGCATAGAAGCCTTGACGAGCGCAGAGGTCATAATATCGACTCAGTTCCTCACGCCCGTAGGTGGGTCGTCCGAGCAAGCGGCGATGGATATACTCGATCGCCTTGGTGACATAGAGCGATTCCCAAGCCTGTTTCCGAAACAGCCGCGATTTACCCAACTGTCGGATAAATTCCCGCAGTGTAATCTCTCCACTTTTCAGCTTCGTTTCCGCTGCGATTAGCCGTTGACCCGCGTAAACATCGCCGCCAAACACCTGCCGATAAGCGCCCAAAATGACGGCTTCAGAGGAGTGCAGAGAGACGTTGAGGTTGGGAGTTTGGGTTGAATTCCCGGAATGATTGACGCTGAATTTGAGCAATCGAGTGGCGATCGAACCCGGCACCCTGCCCAAGGCGTGAGCATCCCCATTGCCAGTCCCGCAACCAATCAAGATGCGACGATGATCATTGTTGAAAAATGCCGGATGTTCAGTGGGTGCATGATTAGACTGAGGAAAGATCGCGCCAAACTGAATTTCCAACGGATCATTGCCCACCCCATAGGGATGCTGGTCGGGCATAGGCTGACGATAGCTGCCAAATAGCGTAATAAATTGAGGGACTTTTTGCGCCGCTGCACTAAAGTTAAACAATGCAAGCTGTGTTCCCCAATTGCGGCATTCCTGCGCTTCCTGACCCAAGCCTCGCAGATAGGGAATCGTCTCTTCGCCAAAGTAATCGCTGTACTCTTGAGAATCCACTAGCGCATCAATCAGGGCTGCCAAGCCCCCGTGAGTGATGACATCAAAGTAGGTTTGAAATTCTTCAATCGAATACAACCCGCGTCCCAAAAAGTGGCGGACTGCTAATTCAATCACGCGACTGATGGTGAACGGCTCGTAAAACTCCTGGCGATAGAGGCGAGATTTGCCTAATCGACGGATAAACTCTTTGGTGGAGACTTGCCCGCTTTTTACCTGGGATTCGAGATCGCCCAAGCTCACGCCATAGGCGCGGGTCATATCGCGTTCAAACACTTGTCGATAGGCGGCTTTGATCGCGTCTTGCTGTTCTGTCACCGCCATTCCAGGTCTGATGACGAATTTAGGACGTAGGTTGGTCAGCTTATAGGTTTCTGGCAACTGTAACCCTTGCTGATCGAGAGAAACGCCTTGACGCACAAGGCCGGTAGGACTTTCCGTTTGATATTCGGCAATCAACACATCAAAGTGCTGACGAATAATCTCTTGGGCTGCTGGATCGTGCTTAAAGTAGCTCAAACTTTTCCACTTCAGCGTTTGAATTGCCACGACCGTAGCCGCTGTCACGTTCTCTGGAATTACCCCCCGCAATCCCCGCACATTCACTGCCAGAATGCTGGAATCGCCTGCGACGATCGCATAAATTACATAGCGCAAAAACCAGGAAATATCGCGCATCGACTTTTTCATGTTGCGAACGCCATAGCGCAACACATTGATCCGATGAAACTTATCGGGAACGGGGTCAAAGTCTTTTGCGATCGCAAGTTGTAGTCCTTCCAGCCAGCTATTTTTGGCAGTAGCCTCCCGTTTAGTACCGGATTCGGTATGTCTAAACTTCTGTGGCAACGCGCTCCCTATGGGCGTAGGTCGCCTCCGTTGCCATGCCCAACTGTTATGCCCTGGCAAATTCACGCGATTGGGCAATGGCTCTAAATAGATCAGCGGTGCGCCCCAAACAAAAATTCGGTTTCCTGCCGCCGAGACGATCGCCTCGGCATTTTGACTTAAGGTTTCAGCAATTTCCAACAGCTTTTCGCCGGAACGAAAGAAGTCCAGCAACTTATTTAATTCACTCTGTTTCAGCCAGCGGTCTTGCTGCTCCGCTTGCGAAAGTGCGATTGTTGGTAAGGTGTGATATCGTTGCGGATTTGCCACTGGGCTACCGCTGCTGATAAAAATACTCATGACTCTAAATCACTCCCGTTGGGAATAGTGTGGAACGATTCGATCAGCCTATCTAGCTCACAGGCGTAGCTTTTGACCAGTCCACTGCCGATGGCGATAGGCTTCTGGGGCGATCGAGCAAATCTCGATGAAGTTGCAAAATAGAGTGAATTCCCTGAAACGCCAAATCGTGGATTTTTAGACGTTCTTCTAAGCAAACGGTTAAAGGCTTGACCCTGCGTGATTCATCAGTCGTGTCAACCACTCCATACCGATTGCGAACCCGACTTAATACATAAGCAACTAGTTCTTGATGGAGATCTGGAATCAAAAATAGTTGTCGATATAGCGGGTTTTCTGACTCATCCAAAACTAGTTCAATCTCTTCAATCACAATGAGCGCAGTTAAATTAACAAGCTGCTCAGCCATGGCTAAGTTTCCTACTAAAACTTGATTTTGTAGGTTAGATAAAGTCTTAAAAACAAAAGTTTTAAGGCTCATTGAATTTATAGACTATTCAATCTAACCTACAAAAATGGGTTGGTTCTGTGCTAGGGCGTGAGTCCAGTAATGACATAGTCAAAATAAGGAGCCACCACCTTAGCATCATCTAGAGATAAGAGAATCAAAGCCGATTCTTTGAGACACTGCATACATTCCACTAGGTTTTCCAATGGAATTCCTAGAGAGATATACATCTCCTTTGCTCCTCGAATACCCACAGATTCAATGATTTTGGTATCTCCCTCAACTAGCGCATAGGTTACCAAGCGAATATACCAACCTTGGTCGCGGATACAAGAAGCGCGATAGGTTGGGTTACCGCTGTTGCTAGGCGTTATGGGGCGGCGTTCCCAAAATCGCTGGGTGCCAGTATTAATGATCGTTTGACTATTTGCCGCCAGAATTTTGGCAATTCGGAGACGTTGCTGCCCCTCTGCAAAGAAGTCGCGGATGGTATGCAGTTCTCCAATGGTGAGATACCGTGCTTCAAGATCGGCGATCGCGATCGTTCGGGTGATAATGCTCATAGCAAATAGGTGCCTTTGATAGTTAGCTTAAGCCAGCAGCAATGTAATCCAGGTAAACGCCCATTTCTTTGCCAGCATCCGCGCCTAACAAATCCGTCACCACATCTTTCATGGACTGCACTGCCCGAATGGTGGCGCTAACAGGAACGCCTAACGAGTTGTAAGTTTCCCGTAATCCATTCAAAACGCGCTCATCTAAAATCGATGGATCACCTGCTAACATGGCGTAGGTTGCATAGCGCAAGAAGTAGTCTAAATCGCGAATGCAAGCGGCATAGCGGCGGCAAGTATACATGTTGCCACCAGGAGCGGTGATGTCGGTATACATCAGCGATCGCGCTACTGCTTGGGTTACTAAAGTACTCGCATTCCCGCTGATATTAGTGGCTGCTTTTGCCCGTAATTCGCCACTCCGAAAGTAGTTTTGTAGCTTCTCTAACCCAGCATCATCCAAATACTTACCTTGAGTATCAGAAGAGTTAATCAATGTGGTAATCGCATCTTGCATTGTGAATCTCCTTAAGGTTCAATTTCGAGTCAATTTCAAGTTGATTTCAAGTTGATTGAAGAGGGTAGCGATCGCATACCGCTCAGCAATCCAAAATCACACATCTAAAATGATTTAGGACAGCGATCGAATGATGTAATCAAAATAGGGAGCCACTTCAACCGCATCTTCGGCACTCATCAAAGACACCGCTTCCTCTTTTAAACAGCGCATACATTCAACAATGTTTCGCAGCGGAATTTCTAGTGAGTTGTACATCTCCTTAATGCCCACCGTGCCGATCTCTTCCAACGGTTTTTCGCTGCCCGCCAAAATCGAGTAGGCGATTAAGCGAACATACCATCCTTGATCGCGCTGACAGGACGCGGTTTTGCGGGGATTCCCACTATTGCTGGGGGTCACAGGAACTCGCTCCCAGAACTTAGCACTGCCGTTTTGCACAATTCGCTGTTCGTTTTCTGCCAGCAGTTTAGCAATACGAATTCGCTGCTCTCCAGTCTTCAAAAAGTCCTGAAAAATCCGAATTTCTTTAGGAGCCGGGTATCGAGCTTCACTATCGGCATTGAGAATCAATTCAGTCACAATACTCATCGGGCTTCTCCTGGGAATTTACTACTGAAATGGACTACTTGTTAATCAAATCTAGCGACAGGTCACTAGCGAAAGGTCACGGGCACCGATTCCCCAGCAACCCAGTCTGGGGGAAGTTGCTGGCTTTCCAAGAAAAACTCTGGCGATCGCGATTCAGTGACCGCTTGCAGCCCTAAATTAATCTGAGTGATTCGATCTGCCCACGTTGGAACCCCTCGACCATTGCTATGCAGCGCTGGTTGATCTAGATTACGCGGGTGAAAATCTAACCCAGAAATATCGACTCCCAAAGCGGCTGACCAAATGCCTGCTACCGGTAAGGCAGCTAAGACAAAGTGCAGCGATCGCGAGTCAGGAAAGGTTAAATATCGCCCCCAGGTTCGATGTTGATAACTTTGGGCAGCATCAAAGCGATAGGTTTCCTCCTTTTGTCCGAACCGATAGCCAACGTTGATCGATTCATCGTCGCCTGTCTTACGAACGAAAGTTGAGGTCACTAGCGACCCATGCACTGCACTACAAAAAGCGCCCCCAAAAACTCCGACTACACCAAATTGATGGAGCGGATTCATCAAAATGTTGTGGTCTGCCTGAAACCGCATCATAAATGTGAAGGTTCCAGAAACTCCCAAGGGCATTCCCGCCGAAAAACCACCTTGCCCAATCGGATAGATTAGGAGGACTGATAGTGCCGCTGCCACGGGAGCCGTAAACGCTAGAGAAATCCAGGGGCGCATTCCTAAGCGATAACTTAACTCCCACTCTCGATCCTGGTAAGCAATAAGCCCAATCACGAAATGCAACACTATCAATTGATAGGGACCGCCGTTATATAACCACTCATCCACGGAAGCCGCCTCCCAGATTGGATAAAAATGTAGCCCGATCGCAGCAGAAGTAGGCACAACTGCCGCTGTCATCAGGTTATTTCCATCCAATAATGAACCCGTAATGGGAGTTCCCATTCCAGCCATATCAACGGGTGGAGCCGCAATAAACGCAATGATAAAGGTAGTGGCAGCAGTTGCCATCGTTGGAATCATCAACATTCCAAACCAGCCAATATAGATACGGTTATCGGTGCTGGTCACCCAGGCGCAAAATTGCTGCCAGAGTTGGGAAGGCGTTTTTCGGTTGACTAAAGGGCTTGTAATTGTTGCCGGACGAGCGGAATCACGACCAGACACAATCTCACTGCTGGACTGTGACATGCAATTCAAATCTCCTTACAGTATTCACCTAACTGAATAATCGAAATTTTGTGATTAAAACTGATTTATAAGGTTGTAATCAGGTTTATTTAGGCTTTGACTGCCATCTCTAATAAAGTGATAGCAATCAGGCTGATGAAAATTAAGATTAAATCAAAAAAATGAAGAACTGATAAAGAGATGAAACTCATTAAAGAGATCAAAATAATTTATCTAAAAACTGATTTAAAAATAAATTTAGCACTCAAAAACAATCTTGTTGAGATGCAAGATATATCAAGTGCTAAATCGAATATTGAATTGTGCTGAGTTAAACGTTGCGTTCGCTCAATTCGCGAATAATGTAATCAAACGGTTCATCGACAAAGGTAGAATTGCTTAGCTGTGCCGCTACCAGTTTTTGATGCACTCGCTCCTTCATCAGTTGCACACTCCGAGCCGTTACCCCTAGGGGAATGCCAAGGGAGTTAAAGGTGTCTCGTAGCCCAGCCAGCAAGCGCTCATCCAGGATGCTAGTATCTCCGGTCAGCAGAGCATAGGAAGCATAGCGCAGGAAGTAATTCATGTCCCGCAGATACATACTGTGACGACGAGTAGTATAGGCGTTGCCACCGGGCTGGATAAGATAGGGCAATTCTTCAAATAGTTGTCTGGCGGCTTCTCGAACAATTTCTACGGCGTTGGCATTAATCACGGCGACCACTTCAACTCGTGTGCTACCGGTGTCTAGGTAGTTGGCGAGAGTGGCGATCGCGGCGGTATCTAAAAAGCGATCGGTCACATCGTAGTGATTAATCACCCGATTCAGCATATCTTGCATGTTTGATCTTCCTTAATAGTTAAAGTTTTGATAGTCAAGCTTCTGTACTAGATTCTTCTTCGGGAGCCTCTTTTTCGATCCACAAAAACACCATTGCAATCACTGGAAACGGCAAAATATAAAAAACCAGTGGAATCATAATCCAGGGTAGCCACGAGGCTGAATAGGCACCCGTGAGTTGAGTCAGGTCTACCATGATCACTCTCCTAAATAAATTTCAGTTTGAATTGTGAAATGTCGATATTGATATCGAGATCGCGCGAATCATGATGCGATATCGGAATGGGGCGATCGCGCGATCGCCCAAACTGGCGTTACTGGATGTTAACGGCTCCGCGCAAACTGGCATCTAAAAACCCAAAGTTTTCTAGCAAGAAATAGGCAAACACCGCTCCGCCCATCGATCCTAGAAAAACTCCACTATTCAATTGGAACCATTCTTCCTTCGTTCTCAATGGTCTCAAATCATCTTGCGAATAGCGACTGTAGGCACCTTTGGGATTGCCTTGAAATGTGGTTAGGGCGAACAAAGAAATGCCTAAACAGGCTAAAGCAGTGATATAAACCGTCGTAATTAAACCACTCAAGTTCGCACCATGAGCCGTTTCTCGCAAGGGTCCCACCACAATCTCAGGACCAATCAGAAAATATCCGTGTGCCATGCCAATTTCCAATCCCCGGATAAAGGGAGTCAATCCTGGGCGGTAGGCGGGTAAGTTTCTGATAAAGGCTTTTACTAAGGGCGAGTCATTGATTGGAGTCGATAAGTTACCCAGAAAGGGATCTCCTTTATAAGGTTTAACCCAGTCTGTTTCGTTAGTGGTATAGCTCATAGAAGTGTCCTGCAATAGAAGATAAGAAAAGTCCTAGCGATGGCACTAGGACTATTAGCTAGTTTCTGAGAGAGAGGAGAGTCTCAACATTCGCTAGCCAAACTTGAGGCGACGCTACCCAAATTTGCTTGCAGTTGCGCCGATTAAAAATGCGCCGTAGGTGGCGACATAACCCACTGTGAAGTGAGTCAGCCCCACAAGTCGAGCTTGCACAATCGACAATGCTACGGGTTTATCTTTGGGATAGCCAAACGATAATGGGGTGCTTTCATGTGCCCAGAGCAGGGTTTCGATCAATTCTTGCCAATAGCCACGCCAGGTAATCAGGAACATAAAGCTGACTGCCCACGCAAGATGACCAAACAAGAACATCCATGCCCAAACGGCTAAACTACTGGTGCCATAAGGGTTATAGCCATTGACTAAGGGACCTGAATAGAGCCAAAGATAATCTCGGAACCAGCCCATCAGATAGGTGGAGCCTTCATTAAATTGGGCGACATTGCCTGACCAAATTGCTAGATGCTTCCAGTGCCAGTAAAAGGTGATCCAGCCCATGGTGTTGAGCATCCAAAAGATTGCTAGGTAAGAGGAATCCCAGGCAGAAATATCGCAGGTGCCGCCGCGCCCTGGTCCATCACAGGGGAAGGCATAGCCAAAATCCTTTTTGTCGGGCATTAGCTTGGAACCACGGGCATCCAGTGCCCCTTTGACTAGAATCAAGGTAGTGACATGGAGACCTAGGGCGATCGCGTGATGGACTAATAAGTCACCGGGTCCAATCGTTAGGAACAATGAGTTCGTGCCATTGTTGATCGCATCCAACCAGCCCGGTAGCCAAACATTGGCATAATTGGGCCAAGCCGTAGTCGCCACACTATCTGGATTCGATAGGAGCGTATTGAAGCCATACAGCAACTTGCCATGGGAGGCTTGAATGAACTGAGCAAACACTGGTTCAATCAAGATTTGCTTATCTGCGGCACCAAAAGCAACCTCAACATCGTTGTGAACATAGAGACCGAGGGTATGGAAGCCGAGGAACATCGACACCCAACTCAGGTGAGAGATCAGCGCCTCTTTGTGGGCAAGCATTCGTGCCAACACATTGTCCCGGTTGAGTTGGGGGTCATAATCCCGCACCAAGAAGATTGCTCCGTGAGAAAACGCGCCCACCATCAGAAATCCGGCGATGTATTGATGATGGGTGTAGAGCGCTGCCGTGGTCGTGAAATCTTTCGAGATGAAGGCGTAGGGCGGCATGGAATACATGTGCTGCGCGACCAGCGATGTGATTACGCCTAAACATGCTAGGTGCCAACCGAGTTGGAAATGCAAGGAGTTGTTATAGGTGTCGTAAATGCCTTGATGTCCACGTCCTGTTTTGGGAGCAATAAAAAAGCCTTTCCAACCGGGTCCTTGGAGCGCCTCCAGCATTTCTTTGATGTTATGCCCGATGCCCCAATGGGTGCGGTACATGTGTCCGGCAATGATGAAGATAACCGCGATCGCCAAGTGATGATGCGCCATATCCGTCAGCCAAAGCGACTCGGTTTGAGGATGAAAGCCACCCAAGAAAGTGAGGATGGCAGTTCCCGCCCCTTGCGCCGTGCCAAAAACATGATTCGCTGTATCAGGATTTTCCGCATAAGCCATCCAATTCCCCGTGAAAAAAGGCGCTAGTCCAGCGGGGTGGGGTGGCATAGAGAGGAAATTATCCCAGCCAACATGCTGTCCCCGTGATTCGGGAATGGCGACATGGACGAGGTGCCCTGTCCAGGCGAGGGAGCTAACCCCAAACAAGCCTGCCAAATGATGATTCAGACGGGATTCAGCATTTTTGAACCAGCCGAGACTGGGACGAAAGCGGGGTTGGAGATGCAGCACACCTGCAAACAGAAACACCGATGCCAGCAACATCAAAAAGAGCGCACCGACAAACAAATCATTGGTGGTTCGCATTCCGATCGTGTACCACCAGTGATACACCCCGGAATAACAGAGATCCACTGGATTTCGGGCACCCGCTTGGGTATAGGCTTCGATCGCGGGTGGACCAAACTGAGCATCCCAAATCGCGTGGGCAATGGGTTTAACGGTCAGTGGATCTTTGACCCATTGTTCAAAGTTGCCCTGCCATGCGACATGAAATTGCGTGCCCGATGCCCACAGAAAAATAATCGCTAGATGTCCAAAATGGGAGGCGAAAATCTTTTGGTAAAGATTCTCTTCGGTCATCCCATCGTGGGTTTCAAAGTCGTGTGCCGTGGCGATCGCGTAGAAGATTCGCCTCGTCGTTGGATCGCTTGCCAGATCTTGGCTGAATTTAGGAAATTTAGTCGCCATAATTCATATCGGGTTGAGTATTGGATATTGAGTGTTGCATGGAGCGATCGAGGTCATCCCAGAGCCACCGTTCGAGCCAGGAAAAATGCCCAAGTCGTCACAATTCCGCCTAACAAGTAATGCGCCACACCCACCGCTCGTCCATGAGTGATACTGAGGGCACGGGGTTGAATTGTGGTCGTAATCTTGAGCTTGTTGTGCGCCCAAACAATGGACTCAATCAATTCCTGCCAGTAGCCCCGACCACTAAACAAGAACATCAAGCTAAATCCAAAGACAAAGTGTCCAGCTAAGAACATCAACCCATAGGCTGACAGCGCCGAGTTATAGGAGGTAATCACTTGGCTCGACTGTGCCCAGAGAAAGTCTCGCAGCCAGCCGTTATTTGTGATGGAAGAGGTGGCAAAGTTACCCCCCGTAATATGGGATATCGTGCCATCCGCATTCACCGTCCCCCATACATCGGATTGCATCTTCCAGAAGAAGTGGAAAATCACCATCGACAGGGAGTTATACATCCAGAACAAGCCGAGAAATACATGATCCCACGCAGAAACCTGACAGGTGCCGCCGCGTCCGGGTCCATCGCAAGGAAAGCGGAATCCCAAATTTGCTTTATCAGGAACTAGGCGCGAACTGCGGGCAAACAGCACCCCTTTCAACAGCACTAAAACCGTGACATGAATTGTGAAAGCATGGATGTGGTGAATCATGAAATCGGCAGTTCCTAGCGGAATCGGCATCATTGCTACCTTGCCAGCCACCGCTACGACACCACCGCCCCAGGCATAGCTTACGGGTGCGCCAATGCCGGGAGCCGTGACTCCCAAACCCGAAAGAGCAATATTGTGCGCTCCGCCAAAGCTGTCACCCAAGGGGGCTGCTGCTTGCAATGCCCCGATCGCCCCAGTGTGAATATGCTGTATCCATTGGGCAAACACGGGCTGCAACTGAATGCCTGTATCTGAGAACATATCTTGGGGTCGTCCAAATGCCCGCATCGTGTCGTTGTGACAGTACATCGCAAAGCTGTGGAATCCCAAAAACTGACACACCCAGGCAAGGTGAGAAATGATTGCATCCCGGTGCCGTAGCGTCCGGTCTAGTACGTTGTTCACATGGTCAACCGGGTTGTAATCCCGCACCATGAAAATGGCTGCGTGAGCCGCTCCTCCTACAATACAGAAGCCCGCAATCCAGACATGATGGGTGAACAGAGAAGTCACGGTGGCATAGTCTGTTGCCAAGTAGGGATAGGGCGGCATGGCATACATATGATGCGCCACCAGCAGGCTGGCTGTGCCGAACTGCACCAAGTGAATCGATAGATTCGCGTGCCAGGAGGTTTCAAAGATTTTGTCGAGACCCTGATGCCCCCTTGGTCCAATGAAATTGAACAACGGAAACATTTTGGGGGTTCTGGCATCATCCAGTAACTCTCTGAAACTATGACCGATGCCCCAGTTGGTGCGATAAAAGTGACCAGCAATGATGAACAAAACCGCGATCGCCAAATGGTGATGGGCAGTATCGGTTAACCAAAGACCGCCCGTAACGGGGTTCAGCCCTCCCTTAAAAGTGAGGAAATCTGAGTAAGCCCCCCAGTTGAGCGTGAAGAAAGGAGCCAGCCCTTTGGCAAAACTGGGATAAATATCCGCCATTAGTTGCTTATTGAGAATGAACTCGTGGGGCAAGGGAATGTCCTGAATAGCAACACCCCGATCCAACAGCTCATTGGTCGGCAAGGCAACATGGATCTGGTGACCCGCCCAGCCCAACGAACCACAGCCCAGCAACCCTGCCAGGTGGTGATTCATCATCGATTCCCAATTCCGGAACCACTCCAGTTTGGGTGCGCTTTTGTGGTAGTGAAACCAGCCTGCAAATAGCATGAGGGCTGCCATCACTAAGCCACCGATCGCGGTGCAATAGAGTTGAAATGAGTTGGTAAAACCAGCAGCGCGCCACATGTAAAATAATCCAGACGTAATCTGGATTCCGTGGAAGCCGCCGCCCACATCAGCATTTAGAATATCTTGCCCAAAGATATCCCAAACAACTTGGGCGCTGGGTTTAATGCCTGTCGGATTGTTCATCCAGGCTTCGTAATTAGAAAACTTAGCCCCATGAAAATACATGCCGCTGAGCCAGATAAACACGATGGCAAGATGCCCAAAGTGAGCCGAGAAGATTTTGCGGGAAACATCTTCTAAATCACTAGTGTGCGTGTCAAAATCATGGGCATTGGCATGTAGATTCCAAATCCAGGTGGTGGTTTTAGGACCACGGGCAAGGGTGCGATCGAAGTGTCCAGGTTTAGCCCACGGCTCAAATGAGGTGGGAACTGGATCGCGATCAACGGTCACTTTTACCCGTTGTCCTCTCTCCGGAGGACTGATGGACATTTAGACTCTCCTTATGATGCGAGCTGCAAGGAACGGCGGAGGTTAAAAATTGAGGTTAAGGATTTCAGAGAACCTCTAAACAGGCTCTGCAAGGGATATCAGAGGTTTAGGGGATGCAATGTAGAATAAGCAGAAAAAATAAAGAACTGATAAAGACGATGAGTAGTTTTACAAAATGACATCTTCCGCTGGGTAGATAGTTTGGGGTTTGAGGTTCGGGTTTTGGGTTTTGGGGTTCGGGGTTCTAAAAAAACTGCTCTCCTCCGCACTCCGCACTCTGCACTACAACAAAAAGCGTCCTCCGGGATGGAGAACGCTGATTAACACAATCGGTTAGAGTCTACCCTTCGACACTTGATTGGCGGCGTTTAACCCGCGATCTCAGGAGCGCGTAACGCCACTGGAACTGCGTCTGCTCCGGCGAGATCCAGGGGGAAATTATGGGCATTGCGTTCATGCATCACTTCAAACCCCAGATTCGCCCGATTCAGCACATCTGCCCAGGTATTGACCACCTTACCCTGACTGTCTAACACAGACTGGTTGAAGTTAAAGCCATTCAGGTTGAAGCCCATGGTGCAAATGCCAAGCGCCGTACACCAAATGCAAACAACCGGAAACGCACCCAGGAAAAAGTGCAGCGATCGGCTGTTATTAAAGCTGGCGTATTGAAAGATCAGCCGACCAAAATAGCCATGAGCCGCCACAATATTGTAGGTTTCATCTTCCTGCCCAAACTTATAGCCATTATTCGCAGACTCATCTTCCGTAGTCTCTCGCACCAAACTAGAAGTGACTAAACTACCATGCATTGCACAGAATAATGACCCACCAAAAACTCCAATTACCCCCAACATATGAAAGGGATGCATCAAGATATTATGTTCTGCTTGGAAGACAAACATAAAGTTAAAGGTGCCGCTAATACCCATTGGTAAACCATCGGAAAAACTGCCTTGTCCAATGGGATAAATCCAAAATACAGACGCGGTTGAAATCAATGGCGCACTGTAGGCAACACAAATCCAGGGGCGCATTCCCAAACGGTAGCTGAGTTCCCACTGTCTTCCCATATAGCAGGCAAGGGCGGGAATATAGTGTGCCCCAATCATTTGATAGGGACCCCCGTTATAGAGCCACTCATCAATGCTTGCTGCTTCCCAAACTGGGTAGAAGTGCAAGCCGATCGCGTTCGATGAAGGCACAACCGCCGCGCTAATCAGGTTGTTGCCATAGAGTAGGGAACCTGATACTGGCTCCCGAATTCCATCAATATCGACCGGTGGAGCGGCGATAAAGGCAATGATAAATACACAGGCAGAAACACCCAGCAGGGGAATCATTAGCACTCCAAACCAACCGATATACAGTCGATTTTCGGTGCTGGTAATCCAATTACAGAAGCTTTCCCACTGATCAGTCGCTCTTTGGCGTTGTTGGAGCAATGTAGTCATAGAAGTTTAACCCGTGAATAATTGCACTCACAGAATAGGCAAAAAATCTAAAGAACTGATGAAGAGGAGAAGAGTTTAGGCGATCGCTCGAATCACTTGAGCCGACAAGCTAAACGGATCGTAAGGCTTCGTAATCACCGCAACCACGTTGAGTTGAGTGAGTTGGCGTTGTTCTGCCGTTTGAGCCTTGGCAGTCAACAAAATCACGGGAATATTTTGAGTTTCTGGATTAGTTTGCAACTCCTGAAACGTCATAATTCCGTCCATTCCCGGCATCATCACATCCAACAAAATAGCATCGGGATGTTCGATCGCCGCTTTGAGTAACCCTTCATTTCCGGAACTTGCCGTCAACACTTCCCAATCGCCTGTCACCTCTAAGCAAACTTGAGTTGCCTCACGAATGTCATCTTCATCATCAATAATCAAAATTCGCCTAATCATTAGGGTCGTCCTATTTTCGGTACAGCGGCAACGTGAAATAAAAGGTACTCCCTTTTCCGATTGTGCTTTCTACCCAGATCTGTCCGCCATTTTGCTGCACAATGCTCAGACAAATGGCAAGCCCCAGCCCAGTGCCGCCTTGATGTCCAGCGTTGGAGGCATCCAGTTGTTCAAATCGGTCAAAAATCGCTTCCAGCTTATCTTCAGGAATACCTTGCCCTTGATCTTCAACCGCGATGATCACGATATTCGGTTTAGAAAACGGGTCAGTCGGTTTCTCCGATGTGACCGAAACCGTTGTGCCAGCGGGGGAAAACTTGATGGCGTTGCTGAGCAAATTGGTCAGGGTTTGAATGATGCGATCCGGATCAACCCAAACTTGAACGGCGATCGCATTTACTAACAAAGTAATCTCCGCTTTTTCTGCCATTGCCCGCATTGCATCAACGGATTGCTGAATCAAATCAGCGACGTTGCAAGCTCGTTTTTGCATGACGGTCTTGCCAAATTTGATCCGCTCTAAATCCAGAATGTCATTAATTAATCGCACCAAGCGATTGGTGTTAGAAAATGCAATCTCCACCATGCGCTGACTTTTCTCCGGCTGAGTATCGAGATGCCCCTGTGCCAGCATTCCCAAAGCCGTGCGAATTGAGGTTAATGGCGTTCGCAGTTCGTGACTGACCACAGACACAAATTCATCTTTCATCCGTTCCATCAATTGCCGTTCAGTCATATCCTTGAACACGACTACCGCGCCCACAATCTTGCCCTGTTCTCGAATGGGCGTACTGACATATTCCACTGGAAAACTTGATCCATCCTGCCGCCGAAACAAGTCTTCCGTGACGTGCTGCACCAGACCAGTTTGCAAGGTAGCAAAAATCGGGCTATCTTCCCAAGGGTAGGGAGTGCCGTCGGGCTTGGAGTGATTCAAAATGGGGTGCATCCATTGTTCTGCCAGATCTTCAACCTCACGCCCCAGCATTCGTGCTGCCGCTGGGTTCACAAACGTTGTTTCACCCTGGAGATTTAAGCCATAGATGCCTTCGCCGGCAGAGTTGAGAATTAGTTCATTTTGGCGACTCAGCCGATTTAAAGAATCCCTTGCCTGTTGACGTTCTCGTAGAGCGCGTTCGCGTTCACTAATTTCATGCAACAGTTCGGTGTTGATGTCTTGCAGTTCTGTGGTTCGCTCTAGCACGCGCTGTTCCAGTTCAGCATTCAGGGCGAAAACTTTAATTTCCACCTGTTTGCGCTCTTGAATATCTTGTTCCAAATCGGCATTGAGGGCGTGAACTTGTTGATACAGTGCGTAGTGATGAATTGCCATGGCAAAATGTTTGCCCAAGGCTTGCGCCAGTTCCAGATCAGCGATCGCCCACTCTTGGCTCTGTCCTGGTTTTAACTCCAACCAGGCATCAAACGACTGCCGGGGGCGCAGTTGACGCGGATCATTGCGGTCAATCTTCCGTGCCCAGAGCGTCTCAATATCTATGGGTGGGCGAAACACACTGAGGTAGCCCAACGGCTGTTTGCGATATTGCAGTCGCACGATCAAGAGGCTGCAAATTTTTGCGGTTTGAAAGCTAGTCACAAGATCGGACGGCATGGCGGCACTGAATACCTCCGAGATCGCCCAAACATTCTCGACATCCGTCACAGCCACCTGGGTTTCGAGCCAGGGTTGCCACTGGGGATGAGCTTCAATCTTAAGAGTGGCATCGCTAATTTGAACGGTTGAATCATCCGCCCAGCGATCGCCAGGTTGCTCTCCCACCGTCAATAACTGAGCTACTTGTCCCGATTTTTGGGCGGCAATATACAGCCTGCCGCCGCTCCCCTTCAAAGCATTCACCGTTTGCTCTAGCGCCTGTTGCAATTGCATCTCGGTCATCGAGTGCAGCAACCAAGACACGCGATTGATCGTGGATTCTTGCTCGGCACGAATTCGAGTTTGGTCAAGCAGGATCGATTGGGCGATCGCGATCGAGACTTGATCGGCAACCAACTGCACCACCTGCAATTCTCGCTGAGTCATTTGGCGCGGTGTGGCATGGTGAGAGACTAACAAGCCCCAAAGCTGATCTCGGCATTCATTCTGATGCAAAATCGGTACAACCAACGAGGATTGCACCCCCATTGCCGTCAGATAGTCTACATGACACGGATCAACCGGGCGAAAGCGAATATCATCTGCTGCCAGCGCTTTGCCGGTTTTGGGACAATCCAACGGACTCAGCCCAATTTTCTGGGCTGCCACATCCACAATCGATCGCTGTCGAGCTTTGAGAAATAATTCCCGTGCCTCAAGGGGAATATCATCTGCTGGAAAGCGCTGCCCTAGTAAGGAGGGCAACTGCCGCTCATAAATCGACTCAGCCACCACTTCACCGCTGCCATCAGGATGAAATCGATAAACCTTGACGCGATCGGTGTCGAGAAAAGCGCGCACTTCCGCCACGGTTCCCGCCAATATTTCGGGCAGTTCTAGAGAATGCCGAATCCGGTTCATCATCCGGTGCAGCAGCATTTCCAATGAATCAACGGGCGATGGCTGATCGAGTTTTCGGTGGGTTGACGAGTGACTATTCATAGATAAGGCGAGGCAGAGGAGTAAATAGACGAAGCAGACGGGCACGTTCTAAGCGATTGAGGATACACGTCACTAATTCCTTCGCGTTAGTCGCTTTGCTCACATAGTCATTTCCACCCGCCGCGATTGCCTGCTGTACGGTAGGCGTATCCAGATGCATGGTCAGAAACATCACGGGTAAATCTTCCCACTGCGGCGCATTTCGCAACACCTGACACAGTTCAATCCCATTAAAATGCGGCATCTGAATATCGAGCAGCAACAAATCGGGTGAAAAGTCTTCGAGCATGTGCCAAAACTGACGGGGTTCGTCTAACGTTGCCAGTTGCACCCCCCAGGGTTCTAGCAAGGCTCGAATGCCTGCCAAAATTTGGGGGTCGTCATCCACCACCATCACCTTGGCAGTAGTGACACAAATATGCGCTTGTGCCCACCTCACCATCTCTAGCACCTGAGCAGACAGGGCTTTGGTTGAGCATTCACTATGCAATTGCGGGGCTGTAGTCGGCTGAATTGCCAAGGACTGAAGATCCGATTGACCTAAAAACACATGGGCACCCAATCGCGCCGCCTTAACTCGTGTGGCTAAATTGTCTTGATGGGCGATAAACAGGACGAGTGGCGGCGGGCTGCATCTTGTCGAAATTGCCAGCCGTTCCTCCTCAGAGGTGACATTCAGCAGCAGTACGGGTTCGCTTCTACAATAGGATTGCGGCTGGTCTGTAAATTCATTGATAGACTCATCTATAGACAGTGCGCGATTGTGTGACTTAGATGCCGTTGAACTTGCCACCCACTCCATACCAATGCCGTAAGTCGCTGCCATGTTAAAAATTTGCTCTACTAATTCGGCATCGTTATCGATTACCAAAAATAGAGGCACTTGATTGTATAAGGATGGTGGGGACTGTAGAGTTGCTTTCAATTGAGCTAATAAATTCAGCAGATGCACGGCTTTGTTGTCCGTGGGTAACGATGAGGATTGCAGAATGTGTTCGATGCTGCGAGCTAAGCTAGACCCTTCCGTGAATCCAAAAATCCCTAATGCGCCCGCCAGTTGATGGGCAATTCGACAGGCTTGTTGATACTGCGCTTCGCTAACGGTGCCCACTAACATTTCCGCTCCAGTCTGCTCCAAAACTAAGCAGCGATCGCAATTCAAGCGCTTATACTTTTCCCAGACAGCGGCTAATCCGACGCGAGTTTTCTGCTGAACCAATCCTTCTCTCACCCATTCTGGCAGCGCAGAAGCAGGCGCGATCGGTTCCGTTGCCTGCTTCAAACGATACCCTTGCCCATAGATTGTTTGAATCAAATCGGCAGGTGCCCCTCGCTGTTTGAGCTTTTGCCGCAGCCCTTTAATATGAACTGTGACCGTATCTTCGCCAGGAGCCTCCTCGCAAGACCAGAGATGATCTAGTATCATACTGCGGTTAAAAATTCGCTGGGGATGGCGCAAAAAGAACTCTAGCAAGCGATACTCTTTGGGAGTCAGCAACACGGGTTGTTCATCGTAGGTCACTTCGCACAAACCCGGATCAAGGCGCAGGGTCATCCATTCTAAAACCGTCGGTCGCACAGATCCTTTGCGGCGCAACAAAACCCGCAGCCGAGCGAGGAGTTCTTGCGGCTCAAAGGGTTTCACCATATAGTCATCGGCTCCGGCATCTAACCCAATGACGCGATCGCGGCTAGAGTTTTGAGCCGTCAATAATAAAACAGGAATTTGACAGCCTTGAGCGCGAAGCTGCTGACAAAACTGAATCCCATCTAATCGGGGTAATAGAACATCTAGCACAATTAAATCGTAGGTAAATGCTTCTACACATTCCCAGCCAATTTGTCCATCTGTGGCAATATCCAGAACGTAATGATTTTCAGTCAAGATGATTTCGATCGCTCTCGATATTGCTTCATCATCTTCAACGAGTAGGATTCTCATTAGGGATAAGACCCTTTACGAAAAGAGTTGAACACGTCGCTATGCTGCAAGTTGTTGCCATTTCAGAAGCAGCCTTGAATCTCAACTGCTTGCCGCTTGGCACAACAAAATGTACGGGCGAATGGGTCTTGAAAAATAATGCTGAAGCTTGCCCACAATCCACTGCGGATATCCCTTGGCAGCAGATATGGAAAATTGTAATCAAGTCTACTAAAACTCATTATTAAGGCATCTTTTGCCAAACAGTCAGATTAGTACACTAAAGTTTAACTTTAAGTAAACGAGCTTTCAGCGAAATCAGAGATCAGGGCTAACGCAAGGTCGAGATTAGGCACGAGACCTATATTTTTTAATGAAAAATACCTGCTGTGGTGTTAAGAAAAGTGATATTATTTGGCTGAAACTTTACAAAGTTAGCAAAATATAGACAGCGAGTATTCCGACTCAATTAAACGGCTAAAGAGCTAGCAAAAGCGATCCCATATTGGCTCTGCGATCGCCCACGGCATGGTTTACAGGGATGAGATCAGACATCATGAAAATTCTGTTGATAGAAGATGACCCACACACCACTGCTTTTCTGGTCGCAACGCTTTCTGCCCATCATTATGCCGTCGATCTAATCGCAGATGGCGCAGCGGGACTGGAGCTAGCCACTCAGTGGGAGTATGATCTGATTCTCTTAGATGTGCTACTGCCGACCTTAAACGGTGTTGAGGTGTGTCGTCGTCTCCGCGCTCAGGGCTGCCAAACTCCAGTCTTAATGCTAACCGTAAAAAACTCGAACGAGGATATCATTGCGGGGCTGGATGCGGGCGCAGATGATTACGTTGCCAAGTCTAGTGATGCCTCTCAGTTGTTAGCGCGAGTGCGCGCCCTGATGCGGCGTAGTGGCAGTCTTTCTGCGTCTCCCATCTTGACTTGGGGAACCCTGCATTTTGATCCAGCTTCGGCGCATGTCACCTATAATCACCAGCCGATCGCCCTTCGTCCCAAAGAATACACCCTCTTAGAACTCTTCCTCCGCTATCCTCAGCGCATCTTTAGCCGCAGCACCATCATTGATCACCTGTGGTCAATGGAGGAAACACCGGTGGAAGGATCAGTCACTAATTTGATCAAAGACTTGCGCCATCGGTTGAAGGTTGTCGGGATTGATAGTGACATGATTGAAACGGTGTATGGGCTGGGTTATCGGTTAAAAGCAGCCCCAATCCCAGAGAGAACCCTGGCAAAGGAGGATGAAGAGCGAAAGAATCAAGACATTGCTCCAGCATCCATTCCAGCAAGGAATTGGGATGATGATTGGAACGACGCGCGATCGCAGCGGGGAATTGCAGCAGTTGAGCGCATTACAGAGCAATTTCAGGTGTCGTTAGACCAACGAATTGCCCTATTAGAATCCATCACGCGATCGCTGCAATCTGGCACGATCAACGGGCATCAACAGCACACTGCAAAAACAGATCTCCACAAATTGGCAGGCGGGTTAGGCACCTTTGGCTATATTAAAGCTTCAGCGATCGCCCAAACCATGGAAAACTTGTTAGAAAAAGATTTGAGCCAAGAACCGCGATTAATCAACCAGTTCGCTCATTTACTAGGAGAATTAAAGCAAGCCCTAGCTAAACCGCTAATCAACGCCCCGATCTCCTAGGAGAAGAAGGGTCAGGAGTTGGAGGTCAGGGATCAAAAGTTAAAGTCCCTCTTTCGCTCTGGGAGAGGGACTTAGGGTGAGGGAAATCGGGAAAGTCGCCGCCTTTAGGCGTGGGAGTGTCAAGTGTTCCAACCCAATATTTCGGCGACTTGGCTCCAAATGGTTAGCGGGTTAAAAGGCTTGGTGATGATGCCTGCAACGGCTAGCCCTGAAAATTGCTGGCGATCGCTCGCCAATAGTTTAGCTGTTAACACAATGACTGGAATTGACCGAGTGCGAGGATCTGCCTGAAGCTTCTCACACATTTGAAACCCATCCATATCCGGCATTGATATATCTAATAGAATGGCATCCAAAGCATTCGTCTTGGCGATTTCTAACCCTTTAACGCCAGATGATGCAGCGATCGTCCGCCAACCTGCAAATTCTTCCAACGATACGCGCACCACATCACGAATATCATCATCATCATCCACAATCAGGATTTGCTTAGACATATAGCAGGTACTGTGAAATAAAAGGTGCTGCCTTTGCCGAGGGTGCTTTCTGCCCAAATTTGACCGCCATGTTGGTGGACAATATTTTTGCATATTGCCAGCCCCAATCCAGTTCCTCCTTTCTCGCGAGAATCGGATACATCAACCTGCTGAAACTGTTCAAAAATGAGTTCGAGTTTGTCTGCCGGAATGCCGCGCCCTTGATCGGTGACGGAGAAGAGGAGGGAGGGAGATGGGGTAGAGGGGTAGAGGGGTGATACTTCTCGTCCTTCACCTTTCTCCTCCTTCATGCCTTCACGCCTCCACTCCTCTATTCCTTGCAACTCTGCTTTGAGCCAAATTGTGTTGCCGGGAGCGGAAAACTTGATGGCGTTGCTGAGGAGGTTGGTGAGGGTCTGTATGATAGCGTCGGGGGCTGCCCACAGGGTTGTAGAAAGGGACGTGACAGTAAGGATGAGGGCTGATTGATCGGCGATCGCCTGAACGCTGTCTACTGCCTGTTGCATCAGATTGGCAACTTGGCAAGGCTCCATCACCAGTTGAACTTTGCCCGATTCTAATCGTTCTAAAT
Organism: Leptolyngbya sp. CALU 1928; assembly: GCF_056784215.1. Lineage (NCBI taxonomy): Bacteria > Bacillati > Cyanobacteriota > Cyanophyceae > Leptolyngbyales > Leptolyngbyaceae > Leptolyngbya > Leptolyngbya sp. CALU 1928. The sequence continues at coordinate 1,758,098 of NZ_JBXBCE010000001.1, forward strand.
CAAGAATATCGTTGACTAGCCGCACTAAGCGATCGCTGTTGTTGAGCGCGATTTTTAGCATGTGTTGAGCTTTTTCAGGGCGATCGCTGAAAATACCTGATTCTAAAATGCCGAGCGCTCCTCGGATTGAGGTTAAGGGCGTGCGGAGTTCGTGGCTGACTACGGAAACAAACTCATCTTTCATTTGTTCCACTTTTAGGCGATCGCGAATGTCTTGAATATGCCCCACAAAGTAGAGTGGTTGACCACCGAGATCGCGGATAGGAGCGGTACTCATTAATACTGGAACTATTGTTCCCAGCTTGGAAATATAGCGTTTTTCCATTTGAAATGATCGAATCTCACCCACTAGCATCTGGTGAATCCCATGGGCATCTTCCTTGAGATCCTCCGGGTGGGTAATGTCCTGGAAAGTCAGCTTGAGTAGCTCCTCTTCAGTGTAGCCAACGAGGTTGCAATAGTAATCATTCACCCTGAGAAACCGCCCCGCTAATGAAATAAGAGACATGCCAATGGGCGCATCATCAAACGCCTTGCGAAACCGCTCTTCACTATCCCGCAGGGCTGCTTCAGTTCGTATGCGATCGCTAATATCTACAAATCCGCCAATCGATCCTCTCACCTTGCCTTGCTCATCCCGCAACGGAGAAGCATAGGAAAGCAATTGGATCACTGTGCCATCAGGATGGACAATCTCGACTACTTCATCCCTAACCTCAATGTTGTGGGCGGATGCATACTGCATGGGCAAGTCTTCGACCGAGAGTTCTTGACCCTCTCGATACACTCGATAAGCCGGACGCTCGGCGACCGGGGCACTTGGGGAAGCATTGGCATCGAGTGGCACTCGCAGGATATCAGATAAACAAGGGTTGATCCGAGCAAATCGGCACTCTGGATCTTCCCCGATCGCCACCCCAATAGGCAGCACCTCAAACAGGGTTTGTAGGTCGTTAACCCGCTCAGTTAGCTGTTGATTAAGCTGCTGAATTTCAGCTTCGGCTTGTTTGCGATCGGTAATATCGCGTCCGACCGATTGGAATTCAATAAAGTGTCCCTGCTCAAAAATCGCCCGACTATTCCATTGAGTCCAACGTAACTCTCCGTGGGAAAAAACCCGATTTTCGATCGTCACGGTGGGGGTATCCTGGCTCATGGAACTGATTAACTGAGCGACCGTTTCCCGATCTGCTTCAAAAATAAGCGGCATATAACGGCTGCCGACCGCTTGCTGGAGGTCTAACCCAAAATAACGACAGAAGGTTTCATTGACAAACGTGAGCGTACCATCCGGTTGGAAGCGGCAGATCAGTTCTATCTGATCCTCCACAATGGCACGATAGCGAGCTTCACTCAGTTTCAGTGAGTCTTCTAGCTGTTTGTGATCGGTAATATCATCTGCCACCCCCACAATTCGCAAAGGATTACTGTCGTCATCGTAGATAATCAAAGATTCTGACCGAATCCAGCGAACGTTGCCATTCGAGTCAATGATGCGATACTGTATGCGCGTCTGGTTGCCAGAGAGGAGTTGATTGAACGCCCCCCCAACGTACTCTAGATCTTCAGGATAAATTCGATCGAGCCAAGATCTTGGATTTTGATAGAGGCTTTCGCAGGAGTAACCCCATAGTCTTTCGTAAGATGGGCTGATGTAGAGATACTGCCCAGTGATCACACATATCACATAGACCACATGATTGATGGTTTGAGCAATCTCTTGAAATCGAGCTTCACTTTCTTGCAGTGCTGCCTCTGCATTTTTGCGATCGCTAATATCGCGTCCAACCGACTGGAATTCAATCAGGTGTCCCTGCTCGTCGAAGATTGCCCGGTTGTTCCACTGAGTCCAGCGCACGGCTCCATGGGAGAAAACTCGATTTTCAATGGTCACTGTCGGGTTTTCCAGGCTCATGGAATTGAGCAGTTGAGCGACTCTATTCCAGTCTGCTTCAAACACAATGGGCTGATAACTGCTGCCAATTGCCGTCTCTGGGTCTAGCCCGAAGTAACGGCAGTAAGCTTGATTTACAAAGGTGAGCGTACCATCTAGTTGGTATCGGCAAATGAGTTCCATTTGATCGTCTACAATGCCGCGATAGCGAACTTCACTCAGTTGCAACGCTGCTTCTACTTGGTGGCGTTGGGTCAAGTCGCGAATCACAACCAGTACTTCATCGGTGTCGAGTGGCATCATCCTCGCTTCTTGCCAGAGGTGCTGTCCTTGCACGAAGAGTGGAAAGTCATAGACCTGAATTTCTCCGGTTTGCAATGCGGTGTTTGCGGCATCTAGTCGCTGCTGTGCCGCTTCTGGCGGCAGAATATTGCGAATGTTTTCCCCTTTTCTTAAATTGGGGAACTCGATGGGAAAAGCAGTGGTGGTTTTGAAATCTAAGTAGGTGCCATCTCGATGCATCCGAATAATTAAATCTGGCAAGGCATTTAAGATTGTGCGATTGAGGGTTTCGCTTTGTCTCAGCGCTGCTTCTGTTTGTTTGCGTTCGTCTTCGACGCGCTTGCGTTCGCTTTCTAGCCGTGCCCGATCGCTGATATCTCTGCCAATGCCCAGCACATAGGTTTCACCGCTGATTTCAATCAGTTCGGCAGACACCAGAAGCGTTTTAATTTGTCCCGTTCGGGTATGACTTTGCACTTCCAGATTATGAACCGATCCATCCTGCTGCAACGTTTCGCGGAAACGGATGCGATCGCCCAGATCGCCCCAAATTCCCAGATCCACCAACCGCTGCCCGATTAGTTCCTCACGGGAATACTCCAGCACCTCAAAAAAGCTGTTATTTGCCTTCACACAGCGTCCCTCTGCCCAGGTGGTGAGGCTGATCAGATCGGGGCTAGAGCGAAAGATGATGGTGAATCTTTCTTCAGATTCTGCTAGGGCGGTTGTGGTGCGATCAAAGGACTGTTGTAGTTGGTCTGACATTTGGTTAAACGTCTCTGCCAGACTGTTCAACTCGTGAATTAGGGTATCGGTGGGTAGTTTTTGGTCGAGATTGCCGTCTGCCAGTTCGCGGCTGACCCGGTTGAGTTGGGTAAAGCGGGCGCTGAGTCGGTTTGCGGTCAGCAATCCTAGGGCGATCGCGGCAGCCAGCGTTAATAGACAGAGCAAAACCGTGGTGCGAGTATGATTCTGAATCGGTGCCGTGAAATGAGATCTAGGAATCACCGTCAGAATTCGCCAATTCAGCCCAAGTTGATCTTGAAAGGGTGTGATTTTTACATTTTGCAGTTCACCATTGTGGTGAAATTCTAGGTATTGGGGTTGATTCAGCGCTAATGCGTTGGGGCGATTCGTGAAACGTTCGCGAAGCGTCTCCGAAGGAGAATCCCTACGGAAATCGCGCAAATATTCCCCCAGCGATCGGGTCAAACCATCTTGACTTTGCTCAATCTTCAGTTGCTTGAACTGATCTGGCTTTCCAGGAACAGCACTAATTGTGTAGGGTTTTTCTTTAAGGGATGTGGCGATTAGGGCACCGTTTTGATCAGTGATCACAACTCGACCAAAGCGGCTTATCTCTAAACGATGCAGAATCTCACTTAAATAATCTAGCCGCAGATGAACTGCAAAAACTCCTAGGAGACGATTCGTATCACGCTGATAAACCGGCTGTGAGGCATCTAAAGTCAGTTCCTTCGCAGTGCCATACTGGGCAATCGGATTCCAGCCCGGTTTTCCCGTTGTCACGGCTCGTCGATAGAACGGGCGATCGCGTCGAACATCCAAGCCATTGTCAACATGAACGAGTTCTCCCCGCTTGCCCTGCTTGTCTAGGCGATAAATCTGAATTTGGTCTGGACGAGGCGGATCAGCAATGCCTAAATACAAAGTCGGAAACCGTTCAACTAATCTAAACGTGCCTTGAGGATTGACAAATAAGATCGCCGACACCTGATCAAACTGCTGAGATCGATTGAACAAAGCTGCTTCCAGGGCTGGAGTATTCTGAAGATCAATCTGCCCCTGATTAACGGCATCTACATTCAACCGATTAATTAATATCGGTGTTTGCAGATAGGTCTTGAGTTCTTGCGTCACGCGCTCATTAGTTTCTGTGACTAATCGCTGTCCTAGATCTGTAACCGCCTCTTGCCCACTCTGGTAAGACAAGTAGCCGACTAATGCCACGGCTCCCACGGTTTGCAATACGAAGGGAACAACCAGCACCCCACGCAAAGGAATATTGGTAATCAAGTTGCGAAGTTTTTTGGGCAGGGCGATCGCCATGAAGAATGCTTAGCGGTGAGAAGATACCTTATTTATACTTATACTAAACGCGATGTGCAGCTATTCCTGATTCCTCTCACCCCAAATCTCTCCCACAGCGGGAGAGGGATTTTTAGATCCCCCAGAGTGGGCTGACTTTAGTTGCACACCACGAAAATCTAGGTTTTCCTATTAGTTTCATATTTTCTTGGTCTACTCTAAGGGACGAGTGAGTTCAACAAAGTCCCATTTGTTTCTGTCATGTTTAACAATGACTCATCCAAAATTAGTTATGTTGAAATTTCAATCAATGTTTTAAGTGAAGCTTTGCAAAAGCTTTACGAGCACGATTATACTTCCGCACAGGTAATGGTGGCGGTTGCCAGACAAGTGTTGGAAGATTTGCAATTAAACTTCGATCAACATTCTCAGGTTGAAGAAAGGCTTAAGCAACTTCTCAATCAATCACTTAAATAAGGGTTGCCCCTTTTTTGGCAAAAGGGTGTTGCTCATGCCTAATAAATCAATTTTGTTGATTGAACATGAAGCCAGTATTCGCGAGGTTTTACATACTTGTTTAATCGAGTTTGGCGGCTGGAGAGTTGCTCTATCGAACTCTATTCAAGAGGGAGTTGATTTATGTACAACTCTCTGTCCTGATGTGATTTTGTTAGATGCTTCAACTTCAGAAACAGATGCTTTGATATTTCTTGAACAGTTGAAGCAATATTCAATTGCCAAATCCATCCCAATTTTGTTGATTACTGCGAGAGCAAGTTGGTTTACACTAAGTCAGCTTCACCAAATGGGATTTGCTGGAGCGATCGCCAAGCCGTTTAATCCTTCTACTCTATCTGCTCAAGTTTCTAACTTGCTGGGATGGAATCATGAAGATTAATCGTCACCCTATTGCAGTGTTAAGGAACTGAATAGGTAAAAAGAAAAGCACCTTAATCACCAATTAACCACCAATTAACCTAGGAAAAACCATGTCTACTTTAACCGTTTGGAAATTTAGTACCGTTGATGGCGCAGAGAACGCTTTGAAGAAGTTAGGAGACTTACAGAAACAACAGATTGTTCAAGTTTTGGATGCTGCGATCGTATCCTGGCCTGTGGGACGGAAAAGTCCTAAAACCAACCAAGCCTTTAACACGGTTGGAGCCGGTGCCCTCGGCGGCGCATTCTGGGGTATGTTGTTTGGTCTAATCTTTTTCGTGCCGCTGTTTGGTTTGCTCATCGGTGCTGCAACGGGTGCCCTTACCGGCAAGTTTACAGACTATGGCATTAACGACGGATTCATCAAAGATGTTCAAAGCAAAGTAACCGAGGGAACATCCGCCCTATTTTTGCTAACGGGTCAAGTCACCGTAGACAAAGTGGAAGCGGCATTTGAAGACGCAGAAAAAGGTGAATTGATTCAATCCAACTTATCCGCTGAACAAGAAGCAAAACTACGGGAAGACTTTGGTTCAGAGGTTTAATTAATGAAAAAACTTTTGACCACTACAACCACGCTTTGTCTTGCGACAGCAGTAACGATGTTGTCTCAACCCGCACAAGCACAACCCTTTCCTGCTGCACCTCCAAGCTGTGTCTACTTAAGAGAAGTCACGACTAGAAACACCGTGATTCGGAAGGTGATTGAGACCAATAACTCAAACGCCAATGTTGATTTTTTGGTGCCAACAGGCACAAGCTTCAGCAGCTATATTGGCAAAATGATTCCTGAAAACAATCAGCGTTACACCATAGAGGTAAATCTCAAATATAACGACAACACCGCTTCTAAAGCAGTGAATCGTACCATTCAGGCACGGCGTTTTTACCTCTACAAACAGCCCTTCCGCACACCCACCAGTCAGCAACCCTTCCAGATCAATAGCCGAATTACCGGCGATCGCAACACTGCCTATCGCGTTGCCGTTTTAGCTTGCCAATAGCGTCCCTCATTTCACTTCAATCTCATCGGTGCAGTTTGCGCTGATTTGCACTGATTTGCACTGATGAGATTGACCCGATGGCAACAGTCAATAGGAGCACAGCATGGCATCAGATCAGGACTATAGTACGGCACCGGAACAAGAGTATGGTGCAGCATCAGACAAGGAGATCCTTTCCGTTGGGGCACTGACGGCGCTTGTTGTTGGTTCGATGGTGGGCGCAGGGATCTTTACCATTCCTTCCGCCTTTGGTCGAGCAACCGGGGTCGTGGGTGGGCTGATTGCCTGGGTAATTGCCGGGGTTGGCATGTTGATGCTGGCATTTGTCTTCCAAACCTTGGCGCAACGTAAACCTGATTTAGATTCGGGCATTTTTGCCTATGCCAAAAAGGGCTTTGGTAACTATATTGGCTTCCTGGCAGCACTGGCTTTCTGGGCGAGTAGCTGCGTGGGGAACACCTCTTACTTCGTCTTAATCAAATCGACGTTGGGTGAGTTTTTTCCCATATTTGGAGATGGCAATACGGTTCCGGCGGTCTTTGTCGCTTCCATCATCCTGTGGATTTTTCACTTTATGATTCTGCGGGGTGTGAAGCAGGCGGCTGGGCTGAACACCATTGTCACGATCACCAAGATTGTCCCGATCCTAATTTTTATTCTCGTTCTTCTATTTGCATTCAAAGCCGATGTCTTTGCCGCAAATTTTTGGGGTGGTCAAGGCGATAATGTTGAATCTTTATTCACCCAGGTTCGCAACACGATGCTGGTGACCGTGTTTGTGTTTATCGGCATTGAAGGCGCAAGTGTTTACTCTCGTTTTGCTGAGAAGCGCTCTGATGTTGGTTTAGCCACGGTTTTAGGATTCGTGGGGGTGCTTTGTCTGCTGATCTTAGTGACTGTCTTGCCCTACGGTATTGTGCCACGGGCGGAGCTAGGAGCCATACGCAATCCGTCGATGGCGGGTTTATTTGAGTCGGTTGTGGGGCGCTGGGGCAATATCTTTATTAGTCTGGGTCTGCTGATTTCGGTGCTGGGTGCCTTTCTAGCATGGACTCTGTTTGCCGCTGAGGTGCCGTTCATGGCTGCCAAAAGCAATCTCATGCCGAACTTCCTAAACCGGGAAAACAGCAATGGGGTGCCATCGACCTCGCTGTGGATGACCAATCTTACGGTTCAGGCATTTTTGATTGCGACTCTATTCAGCCAACAGGCGTTTATCCTTGCCTTGGAATTGGCGAGTTCCTTGTCTCTGATTCCCTATTTGCTGGTTGCTGCTTTTGCGCTGAAACTCGCGTTGACCAGAGAAACCTACGAGCAAGATTCTCGGACGCGCACCAGAGATTTGGTGATTGGCGCGATCGCCACCGCTTATTCTATTCTGATGCTTTATGCAGGCGGTCTAGAGAAACTGCTGTTGTCGGCGCTAATCTTAACGCCAGGAACAATTTTGTTTTTCATGGCTCGTCAGGAGCAAAACCGAAAAGTGTTCAAGCCCTGGGAGTTATTTATTTTCTCTGTGGCTGTGATTGCTGCGCTTTCAGCCCTTTATGCACTTTCGACGGGTCAAATTGTTATTTAATCAATTTTGAGTTTTTAATTTTGAGTAAGTAATCTAATTCAGAACTCAGAACCCACAACCCAGAACTCAAAACTACTTTATCCCTAACCAACGGAGTAACTATGGCACACGCGACCGATCCCAATTCCATCCCTTATGGTGTCCATTCGGAAGTTGGCACCCTGCGAAAAGTGATGGTCTGTGCCCCTGGTCTAGCCCATACTCGCTTAACTCCCACCAACTGCGACGATCTGCTGTTCGACGATGTCATGTGGGTGGATAATGCCAAGCGCGATCATTTCGATTTCATCACGAAGATGCGCGATCGCGGTGTTGATGTTGTCGAAATGCACAATCTGCTGGCAGAAACTCTGGATAACCCGGAAGCCAAAAAATGGCTGCTCGATCAGCAAATTACCGCTAATGAAGTCGGGGTCGGGCTGCTCGAAGATGTCCGAGGTTTCTTAGAAAGCTTGCCGTCTCGGAAGCTGGCAGAATTCATGATTGGGGGACTTTCGATCATGGATATTCCCGAAGAGCAAGGCAGCGCCCTACTCAAGCTTTCCCGCGAGGAGTTTGGCATGACGGGCTATCTACTGCCCCCGTTGCCAAACACACTCTACACTCGTGACACCACCTGCTGGATTTACGGCGGTGTGACCCTAAATCCGCTGTTTTGGCCTGCTCGTCACGAAGAAACTCTGCTCACCACGGCGATCTACAAGTTTCATCCAGACTTTGGAGATGCCGTCACTGTCTGGTGGGGTGATCCAACCCAGCACCACGGGTCTGCCACCATCGAAGGTGGGGACGTAATGCCGATCGGCAACGGCAGTGTATTGATTGGAATGAGTGAGCGCACCTCTCGCCAGGGCATTACTCAACTGGCGGTAGCCCTGTTTGCCAAAGGAGCCGCAGAACGAGTCATTGTTGCTGCTATGCCTAAACTGCGATCGGCAATGCACCTAGATACGGTTTTTACCTTCTGCGATCGCGATCTAGTCAGCCTGTTTCCCCAAATCATGGATCAAGTGGTGACCTTCTCTTTACGACCCAGCGACAAACCCGCTGGATACGAGTTGACCAAAGAGACTGAACCCTTCACCGATGTCGTCGCCTCCGCGCTGAACTTTAAAAAGCTGCGGATAGTGGAAACGGCGGGTAATCCTTATGCCATGGAGCGGCAACAGTGGGATAGCGGGAACAATATGGTTGCCCTCTCGCCCGGTGTCGTTTTTGCCTACGATCGCAACACTCTGACCAATACGGCTCTTCGGAAAGAAGGTGTAGAAGTGATCACCATAGTCGGGGCTGAACTGGGTCGCGGACGCGGTGGCGGACACTGTATGACTTGCCCCATTATTCGAGATGCCGTTGATTTTTAGTGACTCGCTCGGACTCATCGATAGTTCAAAACCAGGAGAGCCAATATGTCCTTAGGTCCCGTTGAGATGCTGTGCATCAAGTTTCCGAGCACCTCCATCAAAGATGAAATTGCGGCGGCATTGAAAGCGCTGGTTGAGAATAAAACAATTCGCATTATCGATATTCTCTTTATTCGTAAGAATGCCAGCGGTGACGTGACAATGACCGAAATTGATGAGATGGAGGATGTGGATCACAGCCTGCTTGATCCAGTGATTGCCGATATTTCTGGGCTAATTGCCGAAGTTGATGTTCAAGAAATCGCTCAATCTTTAGATAACAACTCATTCGCTGCCCTGATGCTGTTTGAAAATATCTGGGCAACGACATTTCGAGACGCAGTGCTGAAGGCAGAGGGTCAACTTCTGCTCAGCGAACGGATTCCTAGCAGTGCGATCGAATCGGCGATCGCGGCTCAGGTAATCGTGTAAGTCTGCGGGTTCAACAACATAACCCATTTTTGGGATTATTTTCCCACTTTAAGGAGGCTCAAATGGTAGGAAGAAGAGGTCGAGGGGGTCGGCGCGGTCCAGGTTTATTAAATACTGTGGCAAGAACAGCCGTAATCAGCAGTACGGCAACGGCAGCAAGCAATGCAACCAGCGGCGCAATGAATCAGAAAGCGATGCAGGCGCAGCGCGAACAGGCAGCCGCAATCCAGGCTCAAGCCGAAATGGAACAACTAAAAGCTCAACTTGCCAATGTTCAAGCTACCCAAGCCCAAGCAGCGGCACCCGTGGCAGCGGCACCCATCGCCCAACCGGATCTATTGGCACAACTGACGCAACTGTCGCAGCTTAAAGATGCAGGCGCACTGACGGACGAAGAGTTCCAGCTTGCCAAAGCCAAACTACTGAGCTAACGTTACCGCGAGTTTACCAAGGACTATTAGGGACGGTAGGCATTGTATGATCGGCTCATTGGATTTTGTGCCGAATCCTGCGAGTCGCTCAACTGAATGCCTTTTTTAATGCGGGGTATTCGTGCAAGAGAGTGACTCAACCCAAACTGCGACTGGCTCAATCTAAGCCGCGATCGCAGTTTGTCACAGCAAGTATATTTAGGAATAATCACGATGAGTACTGAGAGTAATCGGGGCGCTTTAGTCATTATTGGCGGAGCAGAAGATCGGGAAGGTGAGTGTGTTGTATTGCGGGAGTTTGTGCGATTAGCGGGGGGAAGGAAAGCCCGGATTGCGGTGATGACTGCCGCTACCAGTATGCCGAGAGAAGTGGGAGAGGATTACATCAACATTTTTAAGCGATTGGGCGCAGATTTAGTTGAAGTGATCGACACGAGAAGCCGGGAGGATGCGGAAGAGGACTCTGCGGTTCGCCTGATTGAGTATTCAACTGGCATCTTTTTCACGGGAGGCGATCAATCAAAGATTGTAGACTCCATTAAAGGAACGCCGCTGGATAAAGCCATTCACAAGCGACATGCGGAAGGAACCGTGATTGGCGGCACTAGCGCGGGTGCGGCGATGATGCCGGATGAAATGATTGTCGGCGGGGCTTCAGTCTCTAATCCCAGTGTTGATGCGGTCGAAATGGGTCCTGGAATGGGCTTTTTACCCGGCATTGTTGTAGATCAGCATTTTGCTCAACGGGGTCGCCTCGGTCGTCTTTTGGCGGCATTGGTGCTGAACCCTGCGGTGTTAGGTCTAGGCATTGATGAAGATACCGCCATTATTGTCAAGGGGGATGAATTTCAGGTGGTGGGACAAGGTGCTATTACCGTTGTGGATGAGTCAGGCGCAACTTACAACAACCTGAATGGATTGCTCAAAGATGAAGCGATCGCGCTCTGTGATGTCAAGCTACATATTTTGCCCCATGGCTATCGGTTTAACCTAAAGACCCATCAACCGATCATGTAAGCAGCCATAATCAAAATGGTGTAGAGGATTTACAGATATAAATGGCAACCTTAAAGGAGACGATCTCATCCAAAATTAGGCATCAAAGCTTTTGGGCAATTGCCCTTACCTTGTTTATGGTTGCTTACAATGTCAGCGTCATGCCTGCCATTATGTCTCCGCTGGTGCGCGAACTCAATTCAAGCGTGGGTGCCATCCAAGGTATTTTGGTTGTGTTTTCCCTGGTCACTGCCTCCTTTGCGCCCACCACCGAAAACCTTTGTCGCTTTTACGGGCGAACTCGCATCTTTGGCATTGGCTTGATTCTGTATGGCATTGGGATTGCGCTGACCTCCCTCAGCCCCACCATTGGCATTCTCGCCCTTAGTTTTTCATTGTTAACGGGGTTGGCTGCCACGCCCTTAATTAGCAGCCCTTGGGCGATCGCAGAGATGGTTTACGGCGGCGAAGATGAAGAGCAGACCAATTTAGTACTGATTTTGGCTTCAATCCTAGGAGGGCTAACTGGGGGGATCTTGGGCGGTTTCATTGCCTTCAATTTTGGCTGGCGTTGGGCATTTTTGCCGTCCCTGAGTGTGCTATTTCTGGTGTTTCGATTCCAGCGATCGCTGCCAAATTTGACCATTCCTGTTCCGCAACCGATTGATTGGATCGGCGGGCTGCTCTCATTTTTAGGACTGAGTTCTATTTTTGCAGGGATCGGTTTAGCGGGAGAATTCGGTTGGTGGGTGCCAAAGCGTCAGTTTTCAATTGCGGGCTTGATCATCCCACCCTTTGCAATCTCGATCGTACCCACATTGGTAGCCGTAGGCATGATTCTTTTGGGATTCTTCGGCTTCTGGCAACGATGGCAAGCAAACCGATCAGGAGCCTCTTTATTCCAAGTTGGACTATTGCGTCGGCGAGAATTTATATTTGGAATGCTTGCCGCTATGCTCCACACGCTGATCGTCACGGGCGTGCAATTCAACCTCTTTCAGTTTGTGCCCCTGGCATTGTCGCTGAATCCCTTCAGAACCGCGATCGCAATTATGCCCTACAACTTGACGGTGCCCATTGTGCTAGTTGCAGTAGTCAAGTATCTGATTCTAGGCAGCCGCATCGCACCGAAATATATTGTCTGTAGCGGTATTTTCTTGCTGGCTGCTGGGATTGGTGTGCTTTATAGTAGCTTGCATCCCAATATCAACGCGCTTGAATTAATGCCAGGGTTAATCATGATGGGCGCGGGTTCAGGGTTATTTTTGTCCTATGTGAGCGTCCTCACGTTCTCATCTGCTTCCATAGAAGACAAACCCCAATGCCCTGGAATTTATAATCCAATCCAGAATTTAGGCAGTTCTCTAGGGCGAGGAATCTTGGGTACGACGCTGGTCTTTTTTGCCTCTCAAGGTATTGTCGATAGCGTTTTGGAAAAGCTAGATAAAACCTTGACCATAGTCCAACGGATTGAAGTCATTGCCCAATTACAAGAGATGCTGCAAACGTTTTCTAGAGAAGAAATCAGAGCAGTATTTGCAAATAAGCTGCCACCGTCAATTTATCCATCCCTGCAATCTATTAACCTCAATGCCGCAACCACAGGAATCAGAAATTCACTGTTGATTGCACTCGCGCTTACAGTAGTGTGTTTTATGTGCGCGATCGGCTTGCCTAAATATCCTTACTGCCGTTCCTCCTGAAGAGAACCCACTGAATAGATTCTAAATTCTTAACGAAAGATTAGTGTGTTTTTATCTGCTATTTGCTGTACTCTGTTTGTCTCACTTTCCCTCCGGCTCACTGCTCATTTCCATTCCACAAACCGAGGTTTTTTATGATTTCTAACCACCTATTTTCTAAAGTTTTGATGATATTTCTGGGTGCCAGCATTCCATTGAGTACCCAGGCAGTGGTTAAGGCGGCTGAAACCTGCCAAGCATTCCGTCCTCTGAATGGTTCAGGATATGAAGTGAGAAAATCTGTGTCTTCTACCGGGGTTACTCCAGGAGTAAGAAACAATTGGGATACCGATTTTGTCGTTCCCACTGGCACCCGCTTTACTCGTTACATTGCCACCATCACCTCACAAACGCCCGAAAATTACAACGTCATCATTAACTTTAGGTTCGGTGATAATACTGCCCAACAAGTCTTTAGACGAGATGGATTACGGTTAGTGGGTGGAGTTCCATTTCAGATTATCGGAGAGCCTCCAACCGCTGCTCGGCAACCAATTCAAATCAATACGAATATCAGTGGTCGGCAAGGAGCTACCTATCGCGTGGGCGTTTCAGGTTGCACTAAACAATAAGCCTAAACGGATTTAACTAATAAATTTAAAGAGAGAACCAGGATATCATGGCGATTGGCTTAGTGCATAGGAGTGACGCATGAAACGGTTTCATTTTGGTCTTGCTTTACTACCACTGGTTTTAATGACAGGCTGCATCATTGGAACGGTTAGGGGAAAACAAGCCGAACTGTGTAGCAACTTAGTATTGTTAAACCGGACGATCGCCGCTCTCAATCAAGTCGCCAATGATCCCACGTCTCCGATAGATGCTTTGAGGCAGGCAGAGGAGCGAGTAAGTGCCGCTTACAGGGAATTCAGAAATTCTGCGAAAGACAACGTGCAAGAGGAAAAAGCGGATGAGTTAGAAAAAGCCTACAAAGATTTAGAAAAAGCCTACGGAGACTTGGATGAAAAGGTAAAAAAAATTCCTGATAAATCAACCATGGCTCAAGCACGCATCGCAATTTCTGAAAATTTGGCTGCGACCGAATCGGCATTGACTCGAGTTAAATCAGGCTTGAGGTGTCAATAGCTAAGATAAAAAATCGTTTCAGGTATTGAGATAAAACTTTAAGCAAAACAACAAGTAATCATTCAATTCAACAGTCAGTGACTTCAAAAAGTATCTTCTAAAATTATTCAGATAGGCTATCTAAGCTGTTTATTTCCCTATTGCGACGACTGCCAAAAAGATTGGCATAAACATAGGATAAGACACAGCCAAAGAGAAAGATTTGAAAGGTTAGAAAAATCCATAACATTAGAATCATCACGCTCCCAATTACACCATAGGAGAGAAAATGACTGCCGATTGTGATTACACTATTGCTGACTAATTGCTGTAATGTCACTAGCAATGAGGTGGTGAATAAAGCGCTTAACCAGACATCACCCCACGCCACATAGACAGATGGCAAAATTTTAAACAAAATGCAGCCGACGATCGCCAAAATCAAAAACGACGAGCCAAACTGAAGCCATTTAGTGAGTTGCAGTTCGTCAACCTTAATAAAGCTGAAGCGATCCTGAAAGTTAGCGGTCAGTTCAAGGACGGTTTTGATGGCAATGTCGGAAAGCAATGAAGCCAGCAGCAATAAGGCAGTCCCCAGCACTAATACAAATGAAAAAAGTTTGTTGGCAATAAAGAAAAGCGCCATTTTAAGCGGCGACCCTGCTTCGGAGACTCGGCTGGGCGATCGCCAAATTTTGTTGACTGAACTTCTGAGAATGCCAAAGACTGCGCTGGCTGCCCACAAAAGCAAGCCAAAGCCAATAACACCCGCTCCCACACTATTTTCATTCAGGGAAACAATCGTTCCTTTGATCAGATCGTGAACTTCTGGGGGTAAATATTGTATGATTCCGTCTTGAATCGATTTCACCGCTTCAGTATTCGGACCCAGCAGGGAACCCACCACGCTCAAAACAACTAGCAGCATTGGGAATAGGGAAAACAACGCAAAGTACGAGAGGGACGCTGCCATGCCAGGGCAATTATCTTGGTCCCACTTTAAGCCCGTTTTCATCAGCAGTTGGGCTGGCTTGGACGGCAAAATAGTAGACCGAATATAGGCTGGAATGGATCGAGTAAGGCGAGTCATAGACCTAATTTCCGCTTGAGAGCCACGTTAAGCAGCAAACCTGAAGTCATTATGCTACTCAAAAAAAGGAATTGTTGTTGGTCAACTGAGAAACTATAAGATCAAACCTTTTCAGATGGCTCAATCCTATCTGGCTCAGTCAGATCAACCGCAGTTTCTTCTAGAAGCGGTGTGGTTTTCTCTGGGGCTGACTGCATCCACAGGGTAATCATGCCTGCGATTGGAATTGAGAGAAAGACTCCTAGCAAGCCAGCCACTCGCTCCCCAATAAACAGAGCCAGAAACAGGATGACCGGATTCAATTCCAGAGCATCTCCCATGACTTTAGGGCGAATATAGTTATCCTGAATTTGAATCAGCACAATCGAAACCGCCAGAACCCTGAGGGCGATCGCGCTCCCCTGAGAGGCAAACACTAAAAACGTGACCACGATCACCCCAAGAGTCGCGCCGATACCCGGAATCGCATCAATGATGCCAATGATGATCGCCAGAATTAGAGAATAGTTGACTCCCAAAAATGGATAAATCAGCAGCGTTGTTGTGGATAGAAACAACATCAACAGCAGTTGTCCGCGAATAAATCCCAGGAAGCTCTGCTGAAACGTGGCATCAAAGCGATCGCGGGAAGTGTGCGGAATTAGGGTGAGAAAAGACTGCCACAGTTTTCCGCCGTCGATCAGCATATAGAGGCTGATCACCACCCCAAAAATGCCAATAAAAACGCTGGAAAAGACACTCTGCACAATGCTTAATCCATTAGCTAACCCGGCTTGGAACGTATTCACCAGATTGCTAATATTCAATTGATTCAGAAACTCTTGGAATGGCAAAAAATCTTGCTGCCTAAGACCGTTTCTAAGCTCGCCCACTAAACCTTGTCCCTGACTTAAAACTTGGAGTCCAATGCCTGTAATCAAGCCCACCAGCAGGATAAGCGCGCCGAGGAAAACAATTGCGATCGCCCAACCCCTTGGGATGTAGCGCGTTAGCCACATCACCGGATAATTGAAGAGGACAGCAAAGATAGCGGCACCGGTAAATAGAGCGATCGTACTATGAAAGTAATTAATCAGTAATACAGTGATCCACCCGCTGGCAAACAGCAAAACGTAGCGCAGAAGGGTGAAGTTATTCAGGGTTTGCCACAGGGACGCTGATGGCTGAGGTAACGGAGGACGCATGATGGCTGACCATAGACGTTGCAAACAAGAACAGGGTCGAAGTGTTCAGATTGTACTACGCCCCTCATTCAATGCACTCTTGCTATGCCAACTTTCAATCACGGGCTTCAGTTTCCTAGCGGCTCACAATCAAGACACTTCCTTACCCTCAGAGGCGTACTTGTATTCAGTAATGCCTGCTTCTCTCACGCCTGTTTGCACTTGCCACAAGCCTGCATAGACACCTTGTTGATTGAGTAAATCCTCGTGTCGTCCGCGCTCAACGATTTTGCCGTGTTCCATGACGTAGATGCAGTCGGCATTGCGAACGGTGGAGAGGCGATGAGCGATCGCGATGGTGGTGCGTCCGACGGTGATTCGTTCCAGAGATCGCTGAATGGCAGCTTCGGTTTCGTTATCCACCGCAGAAGTGGCTTCATCCAAAATCAGAATCGGCGGATTTTTCAGCACGGCACGGGCGATCGCCAACCGCTGCCGCTGTCCACCCGATAGCTTTTGTCCCCGTTCTCCCACAATCGTGTCGTAGCCATCCGGCAGTTGAGCAATAAACTCCTCCGCTTCAGCGATTTCTGCCGCTGCCACAATCTCCTCCATTGATGCATCAAAGCTGCCATAAGCAATGTTTTCGGCGACCGTGCCATGAAATAGAAAAACATCCTGATTCACCCAGCCGATCGCCCGTCGCAACTCCCGCAGCTTCAAATCTTGAATATTCACCCCGTCTAACGTAATCACGCCCGACTGAATTTCATACAGGCGCAACAGTAGTTTCACCAGCGTACTTTTTCCCGATCCAGTTGAGCCGACGATCGCCGTCGTTTTACCCGCCGGAATTTGTAGCGATAACTGTTCAATCACGGGCGGACGGTGGTTGTAAGCAAAGGTGACATTGTGAAGCTGAAGTTCTCCCCAGATGAAGAGTTCGGAGTTCGGAGTTCGCAGCGCGATTGATTGTTCGACTCTATCCTGACTGCTTTTCCCTTTTTGCTTTTCCCTTTTCTCTCCAACTTCTAAATGTCCCGAAGGAATCGCGATCGGGGTTTCCAGTAAGTTCATGACCCGATTCGTGGATGCCATTGCCCGTTGATAGAGGTCGAAGGTTTCCCCCAGGCGCGTCAATGGCCACAGCAGGGATTGGGTCAGGTATACCATGACGCTGTAGCTGCCGACGGAAAGTTGACCCGCGATCGCGGCTTTGCCGCCAAATAGCATTGTGGAAATGAAGCCCACCAATACCACCAGGCGAATTAGGGGAATAAAGGCGGCGCTGAGGGCGATCGCCCGTTGGTTGCTACGGCGATAGGCTTGGCTTTCTAAGCGCACTCGTTCTTTTTCATAGTCTTCGGTGGCAAAACTTTTAATCGTGGTGATGCCGCTCAAATTGTTGGATAAGCGACCATTCAATAGGCTGACTTTCTCGCGCACTTCGGCATAGCGGGGAGCTAACTTTCGCTGAAATATCACCGAACCCCAAATGATGAACGGCATCGGCAGCACCGCCATCCATGCCACTGTGGGAGCCAAAATGAAAAACACCGTGCTGATGATGATGACCGTGGTGGTGACTTGCAGCAGATTATTCGCGCCGCCATCCAAAAAACGCTCTAGCTGGTTGATGTCGTCATTCAAAATAGATAGCAATGCCCCGGTGCTGCGCTCTTCAAAATATGCCAGGTCCAATTCTTGCAAATGCGAGTAGGCATCCAATCGCAGGTCATGCTGAATACTTTGTGCCAGGTTGCGCCAGAGGCGATCGTAAGCATATTGAAACGCCGATTCCAGACCCCAAATTACCAAGGTCAATCCTGATAAAATCACCAGTTGGCTAAACAGATCCGTTACGCCAAACCGAGACAGCACCGAGTTTTGCTTTTGCACCACCACATCCACGGCGGCACCAATCAGCAGAGAAGGAGCTAGATCGAAAATTTTGTTGAGAATGGAGCAGGCGATCGCCCAACCAATTTGTCCGTGATAGTTGCGCCCATAGCGAATCAATCGCATCAGTGGATGCATGGTTTGAATGCTGTCTGGCAACGCATCACCAGTGGGCGTTGGCTTGGGAGCAGCAGGGCGTAATCGCTGGGTAGATGCGCGGTGAGATGATAAACGAGCCAAAGGAAAACCTCTTAAAAGCACTGACATCATCGAGCAGTCTTCACTCTAGCCAACTTTCGCACGAAGAGTCTGTCTACAGAACCGCTAGATAAAAACAACGGATATGTGCCTATCGGATGCTGTAATACTCTTCACCGAGATGATATGCTGCGTTGCGTAGAATTTGAAATGAGGGAAAACCAATGAATTCGTACACTCCAGAAGAAACCGCAGCCGTAATTAAAGCGGTGACATTAGCAGGCATGGCAGTCTCGATCGCAGATATGGGCATCGTTTCGACCGCCATTGAAGCCGGAGCTTTGGCTCAAGAGATCGTGGGTGCCGCGAAAAAATATCCCACCAACAGCATCGTGCAATCGGTGTTTTCAGCAGAAGCCGTCAAAAACAACTCGCCCAAAGCGCCCGAAGGCATGACTCCTGATAATTTGATTGATACCGCCATGACCGCAATTCATGAAGCGGTGGCGATCGTCACTGCAAAGGCAACCCCAGCCGAAGTAGAAGAGTATAAACAATTTATTTATGCTGCTGCTGAACACGTAGCCAATGCCGCAGGCGAAGGACTGTTTGGCACAGGCTCAACCAAAGTCAGCGCCAATGAAGCCGCCGCACTGACTAAACTCAAAGCAACTCTAGGCGTTTAAAGTAACCCGGCAAAGGGTATCCTGTCGGCATTATCGAACTTGATTAGCTAAGCTGCTCGTCATTTAAGCTGTAATCTTGAAGATCAAAAAGCTCTGTGAACAAGGGGCTTAAGCCCCTTGTTTCTGCAATTTGAATGGATGTCCGCTTCAGAAAATTGTTTTTTGCGGATGAAGCAGCTTTTTTCATCAAAGTTCAAACATCACTTCATCTCTAGATAAGTTGGGATTGTAATACGGGTCGTTGTAATTTAGCTGCTCAAAGTAGGGTTGCCACTTATCGTTTAGAGTTTGCCACTCTTTGGGTTGGAGTCCGGGCTGCCGACTCGCAGATTCATAATGAATGAGTTGCGCGTAGGGAGTCACCACTTGCCGATAGCCTGCTTGATGGGCTTTAAGGCATAAGTCCACATCGTTGTAGTTGAGTGGAAACGCTTCATCCATTCCACCTAACTCGTTGTATAAACTGCGTCGCATCATTAAGCAAGCTGCGGTGACAGCCAAATAATTCCGGTTGACCAGATTGGACAGAAAGTAACCAGGATGGTCGCCTGCAACTTGATGGAATGCGTGTCCTGGGTTACCGCCCAACACCATCACGCCGATATGCTGTAGGCTGCCGTTTGGGTAAAATAGCTTCGCTCCAACGGCTCCAATGTCTGGCTGTTGGGCAAATTCCAGCATGGATTCGATCCAGTCGGGCGTAAGAACTTCCACGTCGTCGTTTAATAGCAACACAAATTCGCCCTTAGCTTGGGCAACTCCTAAGTTGATCCGTTGGGCAAAGTTGAAAGAATCAGCACAATGGATAAAGCGTAAATCGTTCCCTGCGATCGCTCCTATGATTTCGTCCGATACATCATAGCCATCAACTACAATCATTTCAATATTGCGATAAGAACTGCGATCGCGAATGCTGCGAACACAAGCCTCTAACAGACAGTAATTTGCTCCTGTTTTCAACCTCTTTCCCGCAGTGGGAATCACAATGCTGACCAACGGATTTCCCTGAATCTCGCGCCGCATCCGATAAAATCCCTCACGCGAACCTGGCTCTACTCGCCCTGGATAGTCACTCCGAATCAGCATATCTTCCAGAGCGCGTTTAGCTGCCTCATATGCCCAAGGTTTTGCCTCTGAACTGGAAGTCACGGATTCTGGAATCACCCGCCAATGATACAAAATTTTGGGAATGTGATAAATCTGCTGGGTATGTTCTACCAAACGCAGCACCAGGTCATAATCCTGAGAGCCGTCGTATCCTGCGCGAAATCCCCCGATCGCCCACACCAAACTTCTGCGATATACTCCCAAGTGGCAAGTATACATACAGGAGTGAAAATAGTCAGGCGACCAGTCTGGCTTGAAAAACGGGTCATGGCGATCGCCTTCAGGACTCAGCTTGTCCTCATCGCTATAAATAAAGTCGGCTTCGGGATGTTGGTTAATCAGCTTGGCATTTTCAAATAAAGCATCGATCGCCAACTCGTCATCATGATCCAACAGCGCCAAGTACTCACCTGTTGCCAGTTCTAGGGCAGCGTTGCTAGTCGCGACAATATTGCCGTTTTCTGCTCGAAAAACAACTTTGATGCGAGGATCAAGTTTGCTGTAACGGATCAGCAATGGCTGAATGTGTGCCGCACTGGAGGCATCATCGGCAATGCACAATTCCCAATTCGGATAAATCTGATTTCGCACTGACTCGATCGCCTTCGTTAGCCAAACCTCCTCAACGTTATACACGGGCATAATCACCGAAAAAGTGGGGCGATGTTGCCACTGCGCCATTTCGAGATCGGCATTTGCCAGATCCGTTGGGGTCAGTTTTTGACGCGCTATCCACTGTTGATAAGTCAGTCGCTTACGAAAGCGAGTAACAGTGCGATCAAATAGAAATCGAAAAAAACCACGAGTTCCTCGCTCTTGCCAAGCCTGATACAGCTTACGCAACTTTCTTGCAATGACGGAAGGCACCGTTCTAAATCCCATGAATAAAAAAGTTGTCAACAAACCTGATTCAGTTAAGACAGGAGTGAATCACCCACATCTACTTTCATTCCGAGCCGTTGCTTGAGCTGCAGCCAACGCTTTCTGACTTTCCAAGTTTTACTACTTTGCACCGTTGAAACAATTGTGTTTAAACGACTTTGGGTTATATGCAATCGGCTGTGAGTTTGATGCACGTTCTCTCTGAGTTCAACAAGCTCTCTAAATAAAATATCAATGTGATCAGCGTAAAGTTGAGGATGGTTTTTAAAAATCTGAGTATAGCTTTTAATCCAATGCTCTTGGGTCATCTGCTTACTTCTAGAGTTCTCCACTTTTCGGATCATAAACAGCACTTCGGGAATCCGAAATACGTCCCTACCTAGCTCAAGAATAGAAAGCCAAAAGTCGTAATCTTCCCAGCCCCACACCATGTTCTCGTTGTAGCCACCCACTTTTTCCCAGTCGGCTTTGCGATAAAGGCTGGAATTGAAAATCATATTGCCTAATAAAATGTCGGGAAACTGATAGGGCGGTACATCAAAACTGCCCGTTTCTGCACCAAACAGTTCCGCTTGAGCATACACAATTCCTACATCCGGCTGCGACTCTAAAATGGAAACGGCTTTTTCGAGATAGGTGGGTGCAATGCGATCGTCCGCATCAATCGGCAAAATATACTGTCCTGTTGCCTGTTGAATTCCTACGTTTCGCGCTGCCGAAGGACCTTGGTTTTCGGTGTGAATCACAGAAACGTTCGGCTTCTGATAGTGCTTGAGAAGCCGAACTGTTTCAACATCGGTTGAGCCGTCGTTGATGATGATAATCTCAACCGGGGTATAGGTTTGGGCAATTACGCTTTCTACTGCTTCGTCAATAAATTGTCCCTGGTTAAAACAGGGCATGATGACCGAAACAAGAGGGGGCGAATTGCTCATACGGTGCTGACAAGAACTTGCTTTTTCGTCATTTGGTCATAAATCCAGCGGAAGGTTTGCTCCATACCGGCTTCCAACTGGATATCGGGCTGCCAACCGAGCAGTTCTTGAATCAAGCTGTTGTCGCTATTACGACCATTCACGCCTTTCGGTGCGGCGAGGTTATAGCGGCGTTTAAGCTTGATTTGAGCGATATCTTCTACAATGTCAACCAATTGATTGATGGTGACTAATTGGCTACTGCCTAAATTAAGTGGCTCAGCGATCGCGCTTGCCATAATATCGAGCGTTCCTTTTACACAGTCGTCAATGTACATGAAACTGCGCGTTTGGTTGCCATCACCCCAAATCTCAATTTCATGGGTTCCAGACAGTTTTGCTTGAATCACCTTGCGGCAAATCGCAGCAGGAGCCTTTTCACGACCGCCATCATAGGTGCCGTCGGGTCCGTAGACATTATGATAGCGGGCGATGCGGGTGATCAGTCCAAAGTCTTCAGTATAGTGCCGACACATGCGCTCACTAAACAGCTTTTCCCAGCCATAGCCATCTTCGGGCATAGCGGGATAGGCATCGGACTCTTTTAATGCCACCACGTCGGGCGTGGTTTGACGATAGGCAGGATAAATGCAAGCGGAAGATGAGAAGAAAAACCGCTTAACCCCAAATTTTTGGGCTGCCATCAGCAGATGGGTGTTGATCAAAACGGTCAACATACAGAGGGCTTTGTTGTTCTCGATAAACCCCATGCCACCCATGTCAGCTGCCAAGTTATAAACTTCACTAGCTCCGTAAAGCGCCCGTTCACAGGCAACTTTTTCGGATAAATCAAGCTGCAAGTTATCGGCTTCAGCAGAAACTTGATACCACTCCTCTAAGGGTTTAATATCAACGGCTCGAACCGGGCGATCGCCCTGCTTCAGTAAAGCTTGAACTAAATGTCCACCAATAAAACCACCCGCACCACAGACTACGATCATGTTGGGCACTCCTCACTACACTCACAATTTTGATTAAACAGTTGTTGAGCCGACTCCAAGCGCCAGGTATTCGCACACTTGAGAAAACTGGCTGCGATCTAAAACCCGCCAACAGTCCAACAGTAGCTTACGCTTAGTTGAACTATTAGTCGATATAAAATCCTCTGGCACAAGCGTTTTAAACTCTTTGGAAGACGTGGTGATGACAACCGCATCTGCTCGTTGAACGCAATCCTTCGCAGAATCAGCATACTCTGGCTGAGTTCCTAAGAGTTGCTGGACGTTTTCTAATGCTAATGGATCATACAAAATCACTGCAAATCCTTGGGACAGTAGCTCTTTTGCCAGCGCTAAACCTTGCGATCGCTCAATCACATTAGTGTCGGGTTTATAGGAAAGCCCCAGAATACCCACTTTGGAGTTTGGAGTAAGTTTGGGCAATAAATGGCTTGCTAGGCGCGCCGCTTGGTTGCGGTTGATCTCATCGGTTGCCGTGGCGATCGCAGGGTTTGCCCCCACAGAATGTGCCATGAATGCAAAAGCCACGTTGTCACGCGGGAAGCAAGGACCGCCGTATCCCGTTGCACCCTTGAGATATTTTCTGCCAATGCGAGAATCTTGACCGATCGCATTGGTGACCACATCTACATCTGCGCCAGGAATCCGTTCGCAAATCTCACTGAGCATGTTGGCATAGGAAATCTTGGTGGTGACAAAGGTATTAACCGAGATTTTCGCCAGTTCTGCATTCACCAAGTTCATGTGAGAAACGGGTGGGTTGCCATTACTCATCTGCAAATAAATTTCTTCTAGCATTGCGCCAGATTTCGGATCAGATTCACCAATCAAAATGAAATCTGGATTGAGCATGTCATAGATGACATTTCCTAACGCGATAAACTCAGGGCTATAGCAAAGCCCAAACCCTTCACCACAGGTTTTACCAGAAGCCGCTTCTAACGCCGCCTTGATTTCGCTCTCCGTCGCCCCCGGCATGACGGTGCTGGTAATGACAACCAGGTGAAAAGTGTTTTTATCCCGAATACTTTTGCCAATTGGGTCAAGCACTGCATGAATATATTTCAGCGAGAAACCACCCTCGGCATCGCTTGGAGTTGGCACAATGATAAAAGTTACGTCTGACTGGGCGATCGCCTCAGCATAATCAGCAGTTGCTCGAATATGCTCGCGATTTCGATAAAGCATTTCGTCTAAACCCGGCTCCTGCACCGGAGCTTTTCCTGCATTAACCTGGTCAATTGCGACTTGATTTACATCTACACCAATAACGGTAAAGCCTTTTTCAGCAAGGCAA
Source organism: Leptolyngbya sp. CALU 1928 (assembly GCF_056784215.1). Classification (NCBI taxonomy): domain Bacteria; kingdom Bacillati; phylum Cyanobacteriota; class Cyanophyceae; order Leptolyngbyales; family Leptolyngbyaceae; genus Leptolyngbya; species Leptolyngbya sp. CALU 1928. The sequence continues at coordinate 1,782,169 of NZ_JBXBCE010000001.1, forward strand.
GCAACCATTGGCACACCCAGTTTACCCAGACCCACTACGGAAACGATACGCTTCTCCGCCACTTATCCCACACTCCTCACTGCAACTTACTCAAGAGATGAAGGTTTACTTCGCCTTAATCCTTTCAATCTGGAGACGATTCTAGCAGGAATTCCCAACAGTTTTGGAGGAACCGCACTCAATTGATCCCCAGAACGTAGAAGACTCAGCAGCGTTGTATACACTAATCTAAATTTTGGACGCGCCAAAGACAGCATATCCAGCCTGCGATCGAGACGCTTCCAACTCAACAAAGGTTTCTGCAATCCTTGGGGGGTGATTTGCCAGTCTGCCAAATCTAACATGAAGTAGGTATAGTGGTTGCCGCCTAATAGCTGCAAATTATGCTGGGCTTCCTCTCCTAAAAATACCCCTTTTTTTCCATCGGGATGATGATTGTAATCGTGATTTTGATGCACCGCCACAATGGATTGAGTTGCGTCTATTAAAGGGATGTTGAGATTCAAGGCTTTGTAAAGCATCCAATTATCCCAACACAAGCGCCCAATGGCAAAAGGGGGAATATCCATGTAAGTATTGGGTGTAAACACAAAGTAATCCATCGCCTGGGAGCCTTCTAATCGACCCAGGGTCATGGCGCGATGCCGTAGCTGCTCTGCCCAGCCAGGATGGGGCGCGATCGCTTCATCAAAATCTAGATTCCAGCGTTGCCCAGTTAGCATAAATCGCTCGAATGGAACCTGCTGAATAGTTTCCATAAAGTCATTCAGCAAGATAATATCTGCATTGACATAAGCAAACAGCGATCCGGTGCCCACTCGTTGAGCAATTTCAAACAGGGAACTCATCAAGGGGGTTCCATATTCATTGCGCTCCACCTCTGCCACATATTTGACCCCAAATTCTTGGGCAACTTCGGCAGTTCCTTCATCATCCCCCAGCAGAATAATTTCAGGTTTTGGCTCTAGCAACGTCCAGCTAGTAATCGCATTCCGCTGAATTTGATCAAACTCTCCCCGAAACCCTTTTGGAATCGCAAACAACGTCAGCATTCAATTTGCCGTTCACTACACAACACCACTCACACTTAGACAGACTAAACCAAAATGAAACCCACATTTGTCCAGATTATGCCCTAGTTGCCGAAAAGCTCCTAATCGCGATCGGCTAAGCTACTTTGCTATTCACCCGTGGGCGAACCAGATCCGCAAGAAAACAAGAAAATTGCTGAAGGGCGATCGCAGTTTGGAGTCAGTCTAGAGCTAACGCGATCGCCCTTCACGCCTCATCGGTTTGCAATGCTCCCAAACTATGAAGCAATAGCCGCCACAGAAACGTTTGCTGCGCCTCACTCAACGGTTTTGGCTGACTGCCGACTTCTTGCAATGCAATCAAGATCAGAAAACAGAGTTCGAGCAACAGCAACAGCAAAACTGCATGAGGATTGAGCCAAGTGGCAACACCCACTACAGCAAACTTGATCACTTTCAACCATTTCGTCTTGTTGGAGTTTTTCATCAGGAGTTACTTGAAATCAACTCCTTCAGAATCTTTTGAGCGTGTTGTCGTTGTTTTGTCTGACTTGTTTGAGTTGAATGAGATAAAACTGAGAAATAGATTTTTCGATAATTTAGGTCGTCTATGTCCCGCCGCGCATCGCAAGCTGGTATTGATGCCATCCGACAAGTTATGAAGCGTAACGGCTGGACACAAGTAGAAGTAGCCAAAGACGTTGGATTTTCCCGTTCGACGCTCAATCAAATTTTGAGTGGTCAAGCAGTCAAAGTAGAAAACCTTGAGGAACTCTGTCATTTGTTTGATTTGCAAATCGGACAAGTTTTAGAGCCAGAGAGTTTATCCAATCTCTCGAACCTCGATTCCCTTGTGCAAAATATTCGCGATCGCATTCGTCCACTCATCCAGGAAAAGTGCGGCACGATGCGGGTGCTGGATATGAGCCAGCCGATCGGGTTGGGCGAGATTTATACCCATGTCAACATTCTGGAAAAAATTACTGGACGCACTCGGCGAGAACTGGCTGAAATGTTGCCAGACATTGCACCAGAAAATTTTGAGCGCTTTAGTCTAGGTGCTGTCCTAGAGAAGCGGGTTCCCGGATTGGAAGCGGTTGAGAAACACAGCAAATTGATGATTCTCGGTAAACCGGGAGCGGGAAAGACTACCTTTCTGAAGCATTTGGCAATTCAATGTATCGGTGGTGCGTTTCAAAGCGATCGCGTTCCGCTTTTCATCACCCTCAAAGACTTCGCTGAAACCGATGGTCAACCAGATTTAATGACGTTTATTGATCAGGCGATCTCGGCGATCTCAACAACGCCACCATCCCACAATACTCAACAAATTTTGGACAGTGGACACGCCCTGGTTTTGTTGGATGGCTTGGACGAGGTACGCGAAACCGATGCCAGCCGTGTTCTACGACAAATCCAGCAGTTTTCAGAACGCTATTCTCGCAATACCTTCGTAATCACTTGCCGTATCGCTGCCCGCGAATACACCTTCCAACAATTTACCGAAGTCGAAGTTGCGGATTTCGATGATGAGCAAATTGCCGATGTCTCCAGCAAATGGTTTCGCTGCAAACAGGCTGAGGTGAAAGCGAAACGATTTTTACAACAGTTAAAAGCAAACCCGCCAATTCGTGACCTAGCAAGTAGCCCACTTTTGCTGACCTTACTCTGCCTTGTGTTTGAGGATTCTGGCGATTTTCCGGCAAACCGCGCCGAACTCTACCAAACTGGCGTAGATGTGTTGCTGAAGAAATGGGACACTAAGCGTAACATTGAGCGCGATCAAATTTACAAAAAGCTTTCCCTGAAACGCAAAGAAGATTTGCTGAGTCAAATCGCGTGGCGCACTTTTGAAACAGGTAATTACTTCTTCAAGCAGAAAGAGCTTGAGCAACAAATCCGTGAGTTTATTGAAAATTTGCCTGGAGCTAGCACCGATGAAGAGACTCTAAATTTAGACAGTGAAGCGGTGTTGAAATCGATCGAGGCACAGCACGGTTTATTCGTGGAACGTGCCTGTAGCATCTATTCCTTCTCACACCTAACCTTTCATGAGTATTTTGCTGCCCGATACATTGTTGCTAACTGCAATCCATCCTCAATGGAAGATTCAAATTTAACTGAGTTAGTAAGCCATTTAACAGATAAACGCTGGCGCGAGGTGTTTTTGTTAATAGTAGGAATGTTGCCAGAAGCAGATGTTTTCTTCAAGCTATTAAGGGGAAAAAATGAATCTTTAATCTCTAATAGTGACAACATTAGAAGTCTTCTTGAATGGATTCAGAGCAAGGTAAATGAATCCGATGATCCTATTTCAAGCATATATATCAAATTGAGTAACTTAGCTAGATTAATTGATAGGCTCTGTTTTCGGATCGTACTTAAAAAGACTAATCCTGATATTCAATATCGCAGTTATGAACGTAGCTTGAACGAGCTTTTTTCAGACAGTATAACTTTGACACCTTATTTTGATTGGATAGTTGAGTGCTGTACAAGTAGGGAGATTTCCAGACCTAGAGAGATATTCTTTGAAATTGGCTTATCATTTCACGATTTATTTAATATTCGATATTTTAAGGGATTTTCTAGGAGATTTCCAGAAAAAAAACTAGTAGAAAAACTCAACATTTTCTCCTCTGAGTTATCTAGATACTGGGCAGTTCAAGAAGAGTTTGAGGAATGGTGGAATCATAATTCCGAAGAGAAGCTTTCAGAGTTGAAAATGATAATAGACGAGTATTGTGTGATATCTCAATGGAAGTTTTCAGAAGAAGAAAATCAGATAATTACAGATTATTATTATGCGAATCTTCTTCTACTACAGTGCCTCAGTAGCGATTGCTACGTTAGCCGAGAAGTGCGGCAGGAGATTGAAGAGACGTTGTTGTTGCCGATCGCTGCTTTAGAAAATAGACAGCAATGATGGTCAAACCTATTCGGTGGGTTGGCGCTGCCCGTGAAGAAATCCAAGATTTGCCGGAAGAAGCGCGAAAAGAAGTGGGTTTTGCGCTGTGGGCAATTCAGCAAGGTGAGTCGCCGCCCGACTTCAAACCAATGGCGATTGTGGGCAAAGGAGTAGAAGAGATTCGGATTCGTACCGAAAATGCCTATCGAGTCTTCTATGTTGCTAAATTTGAGGAAGCGATTTACGTTCTCCACGCCTTTCAAAAGAAAACCCAGAAGACCGCTAAAAAGAACCTTGAACTGGGGCAGAAGCGCTACCAACAGCTTCAACAACTTCGTTTAGAAGAGAATGCTGAACCATGACCGAAACGATGATTACTCAAGCTGCCGAGAATATCTTTCTTGATCTGGGTTTCTCAGATCAAGAAGCCGAGAATTTACTGATTCGCGCCAAACTCATGTTGGTGCTGCAAACTCATATTCGTCAACAGAACTGGACGATCGCTCAAGCTGCTGATCATCTCAACCAATCCACCGACCAAATTACCGCCCTGACTCAAGGCAAAATTGGGCAGTTTTCAGTAGATACATTGATCACACTGCTCAACCAGGTCGGTATGTCTGTCCGTGTCGAAGTTCTCCCCAAAGTTGCGTAATTCGCACCAACGTTAGGATTACAATGCCGATGAACGGTGAGTGGATTGCCTGAAGCACGATCGCAACTTTAACCCCAAATGTACAGCAGGAGATTGAAAATAAACTGTGGCTAGCGATCGCCGTGAGTTAGCGCCTAGGTTACTTCGCGCTTTAATTCGTCAATCAGAATTGACCGTCGATGAGTTTTTAGCGGAGAAATAGTATTGACGAATGGTTGTTAGATTGATGGAAGCGCGATCTCAGTTTGGAGTCAGTCTAGAGCCAACGCGATCGCCCCATGCAGTTTTGATAACCCGCACCTGCTCCATCAGACAGCCGTGCAATCGCCAAATCTAGTTCACCCATCAGCACGATTGCCAAACTCAACGGACAAAGGCACAATACATCAACGTTGGGGAGGAGTGTGAGTTAATGCAAACACAGGATCAAGTTTCGCAGTCCAGCATATCGCTAGAAAGATTGAATCAGGCGATCGATCGCAGCCAAAACTATTTGCTATCGCTACAAGCATCAGAGGGCTACTGGTGGGCGGAGCTAGAGTCGAACGTGACGATGGCATCTGAGACTGTGCTGCTGCATAAAATTTGGGGCACCGATGGGACTCGCCCGTTACACAAGGTTGAACAGTATTTGCGACGACAACAGCGCGATCATGGCGGTTGGGAGCTTTTTTATGGCGATCGCGGCGAACTTAGCACAAGTGTTGAAGCGTATATGGCAATGCGATTATTGGGGGTGCCTGCCTCTGATCCGGCATTGCAAAAAGCGCGCAAATTTATCTGCGATCGCGGGGGCATCAGCAAAACCCGCATTTTCACCAAGTTTCATTTGGCACTGATCGGCTGCTACGACTGGAGCGGCTTACCCTCTCTTCCCCCCTCGCTGATGCTGTTACCCGACAGCTTTCCGATTTACGAAATGTCGAGTTGGGCGCGGGGCAGCACTGTTCCTTTGCTGATTGTGTTCGATCGAAAGCCCGTGTATGTCGTCGATCCTGCAATCAATTTAGATGAACTGTATGCCGAAGGGCGCATCAATGCCAAGTTTGAACTACCCAGCAAAGGCGACTGGAGCGATATCTTTCTGTGGCTCGATCAAGCTTTTAAGCTAGGGGAAACGCTGAATCTCGTGCCGTTTCGTCAGGAAGGCATTGCCGCAGCGGAAAAATGGGTGCTGGAACGGCAAGAACCGACGGGCGATTGGGGCGGCATCATTCCCGCCATGTTGAACTCGTTACTGGCATTGAGAGCGCTGGGCTACGATGCCAATGATCCGGCGGTGGTGCGGGGGATGCAATCCGTCGATCGCTTTGCCATAGAAACAGACGACTGTTATTGGATGCAACCCTGCGTTTCGCCCGTGTGGGATACGGCGCTGGTCATTCGTGCTTTGGTGGATTCTGGGATCGCGCCCGATCATCCAGCTCTCGTGAAAGGTGCCCAATGGCTGCTGGATAACCAGATTTTGGATGATGGCGACTGGACCGTCAAAAATAAAGCTGGAAAGCCGGGAGGGTGGGCATTTGAGTTTATCAATCGGTTTTATCCTGATGTGGATGACTCGGCGGTGGTGGTGATGGCGCTGAGTGCGGTGCAAATGCCGAATGAAAAAATCAAGCAGCAAGCAATCGCCCGGTGCATTGACTGGATTTCCACGATGCAGTGTAATGGTGGCGGTTGGGCAGCCTTTGACTTGAACAATGATGCCGACTGGCTGAATCAGGTGCCCTACGGCGATCTAAAAGCCATGATTGACCCCAATACGGCGGATGTAACGGCGCGGGTGTTGGAAATGGCGGGACGATTGGATGGTAACAGTCTGGCGGCGCTGCCCCAATCTGCAATCGATCGCGCGATCGCCTACCTGCACCGCGAACAAGAACCCGAAGGCGGCTGGTTTGGGCGTTGGGGAGTCAATTATATTTACGGGACAAGCGGCGTTTTGTCTGCCCTGTCCTTAATGACTCCAACTCGCTCTCGGCGGGAAATTGAGCGCGGTGCTAACTGGCTGGTCACCTGTCAAAACAACGATGGCGGCTGGGGCGAAACCTGCTTCAGCTATCGCGATCGCTCGTTGATGGGACGGGGCGACAGCACTGCTTCTCAAACTGCTTGGGCACTGACGGGATTGCTAGCCGCAGGCGACGCGACTGGTACTTACGCGATGGCGGAGATCGAACGAGGCGTGCAGTATTTGCTAGATACCCAACGCCCCGATGGTACCTGGGACGAAGACTACTTCACCGGAACCGGATTTCCCGGACACTTTTACCTAAAATATCACCTGTATTTGCAACATTTTCCCCTGACCGCGATCAGTCGCTATCGTACCTTGTTGCTTGAATACCCACCCCACTAGAAAAAACAGAAAAGCCCTCTGGACTCCAGAGGGCTGATCCCATTGATGTAGGTGTTATCTAGCTGTTTTTATTCACTATTGAGCCAGCTTTTTTGCTTTGCGACGCGCAATGCTCATACCCATGCCCGCAAGCGCAAGTCCAGCCATGGTGGTAGGTTCGGGGGCAGCGGCGGCGGAAGTGGGTGCAGATTCAACCGCGATCGCTGAAATATCCCAGCCATCGCGATCGTTGCCCCTAGCAGATTTATCAACCAGCTTCACAAACTGATAAGTCTCTCCCTGCTTCAGGTTCACAACAGTCCCCGTTTTGGTGTTGTAGGCTCCATCAGCAATATTCTTGACTGTTTGAACCAAGTTCCAACTGTCTAAGCTATTTCCAACATAAACATCGACCTGCTCGTCGTAAGCTTCCTGACTAGATTTAAAGCCCCAGGTTGTTTCCCATAGACGAATCTGGTTTTGAAACAAGGTGCCAAAGCTAAACACCGCAGAACCGCCTAACCCTAAACTAAGAAACTTTTGATTGCCAGAGCTATACACATTTCCAGTGGGCGCTGTGAATGCTCCCAGCGCTTCTTCAGGATTATCGCGACCATCTTCAATTTTGGTCACCTTGCCACCGGAAGTCGTCGCATAGCCAGCGTTATAAGACTCTACTTTGTTGGCAAACGTGAGGGATTGAGCTTGGGAAGGAGCATTAGATATAACAGTGGCGACTAGAGCAAGCGGTACGGCGAAGAAAAGAGGATTAACAGTTTTCATAGGATTGAAGATTGGATGAGATGAGGTGTGCCCAACAGACGGATGTTTCTGATTGAAACGCTCCACTCAACGTACCCTGAATCAATTGGTATCGTTAGGTACAATGCTGCATCTTATTTAAAGCAATATCATCTGCCAATCCGTTGTGAAATTACGTGCCAAATTGACTCTCAATCCCTTTATTGCTGGGGTTTTAACCGTTTAGTGAATTCACTTAAGTATTTATAAGGGAATCCCCTTCCTCGCGGTTGGAACGAATTTATCGATCGCGGGTACGGATGGCTGTTGCGTTTTCCAACTGTTATACCAGTGAGAAAAGTACGTCTGCTAAACCCCTGGTAATTCTATATTTGATGACGATGGTAGGAAAAAAATTGAACGGAACGACTTTCAAGCGAGAGTGGTTTTCTAACACTCAAAAAGACATTGTGGCGGGCACCGTGGTGGCGCTAGCGCTGATTCCAGAGTCGATCGCCTTTTCCATCATTGCAGGTGTAGACCCCACCGTTGGGCTGTATGCCTCGTTTTGTATTGCGGTGGTGACCGCCTTTGTCGGTGGGCGACCTGGATTGATTTCAGCCGCAACGGGTTCAATGTCCCTGCTGATGATTACTTTGGTAAAAAATCACGGGCTGCAATATTTGTTTGCCGCCACAATTTTGACCGGGATTTTGCAGATTCTCTTTGGGGTTGGCAAACTGAGTCGCCAGATGAAATACATTCCGAATGCAGTGATGAGTGGCTTTGTGAATGCCCTCGCCGTCCTAATTTTTATGGCACAACTGCCCCAACTGATCAATGTGCCCCTAGCCGTGTACCCAATGGTGGCGATCGGGCTGGCGATTATTTATATTTTGCCGAGGTTTACAACCGCTATTCCCTCGCCCTTAGTGGCGATCGTGCTGCTGACGGCGGCATCCATTTTAGGCAAGATTGATGTGCCAACGGTGGGTGATATGGGAAAGTTGCCCACGGTTCTTCCCTTTTTTGTGCTGCCCAATGTGCCGTTTAATCTGGAGACGCTGCAAATTATTTTTCCCTACGCGATGACATTGGCGATCGTCGGCTTGCTGGAGTCGTTGTTAACTGCTGCGCTGTTGGATGAACTCACCGATACGCCCAGCGACAAAAATCGAGAAGCGAGGGGGCAAGGCATTGCCAATATCGTCACGGGCTTCTTTGGCGGAATGGCAGGCTGCGCCCTAATTGGGCAATCGATGATTAACTTCCAGTCAGGCGGACGAAAACGCCTTTCCACGCTATCGGCGGGTGTTTTCCTGCTGTTCTTTATTTTGGTGTTGGGGGATTGGGTTAAGCAGATTCCTATGGCTTCGCTGGTTGCCGTCATGATCATGGTTTCCATTAGCACGATGAACTGGTCATCCCTGCGGGATATCAAACGCATTCCTCGCAGTGAAACGGTGGTCATGGTCACCACAGTAGTCATCACAATTGTGACTCATAACCTAGCGATCGGGGTGGGAATTGGGGTTGCGCTCAGCACCGTCTTATTCTCACGCAAGATTGCCAAAGTTCTGTTTGTCGATACGCGGTTGAGTCCTGATGGAACCCAACGAACCTATAGCATTGCAGGACAGTTATTTTTCGTTTCCGTGAATGATTTCCTGGATGCGTTTAATTTTCATGAAAATTTGGAGTTCGTGGTGATTGACCTGACTCAGGCGCACATTTGGGATCAGTCGGCAGTGGCGGCGATCGATAAAGTGGTGATTAAATTTCGTCGTTATGGGTCAGAGGTCGAACTGATTGGGCTAAATGAGGCAAGCGCTACATTGCTGGATCGGTTAGCGGTTCACACTCAACCCGATCCACTCGACAGTCGCGCTGATCACTCATCAACGTCAATTTAGCGCTTTGTCAGGTTAGAGAAGCTTAGCCAGAGTCGTAGGCTTCATAGGTTTAAAGAGGCTTCTTTTAGAGGCGAGGATGGTTCCGCCTAACATCAGGATTCCAAGCAGTACGTTGGCGGCACGAATGGGGCGATCGCCCTCATTTGCCAAAAAGCCTTCTAAGATCAACGAGGGCAGCACAGTGCCGCCACCAATCACCATCAGATAGAGCGATCGCCGATGTTTCAATCGATTGGCAATTAACCCAATCAAAAACCCTAAGGGAACCAAAAGCAGCAGATACAGCACAATCTGATAGCGGTTCGGAGTCAGGTCAATTAGATAGCGGCGTTCAACACTGTCTAGATAAATCCGGATAACAAAGCCAGAATAGGTCACCAAAAGGCGATGGGGCTGAGTATCGGTAAAAACATTTAGAAGGGTCTGCTGCGGTATGCGTTTGGCTGCGCTGCTTCTAGCCGCATCCAGCAGGATGGTGAGTCCAGATTGCGCTTGCCCTATCATCAAATTTCCTTGACCCGATGGCGGGGCGATCGCAATGATCTGTTTAAAGCCTGGTAACGCTGCGGACAGATCTGTCGCGGCGATTGTTGCGCTCAGGGTGAACTGCGAACTTTGCTGAATCCGCTGACTGATAGATGGCACTGGCTCAGTAGTTTTTAGCCAGCTTTGTGCGGATAGAGTTGCCCCATTTTCTGAAAGGGCATCGGGGGCTTTTCCTTGCCAGGAAAGGGACGGGGCATTCCCAGTGCTATCTTGGGTTCCTTGTTCGCCTCTTAAAGAATAGGCGGCTAGCACGGAGTTATTGCGGGTGATAAACGCCTGCGAGTCTGCAAAAAACTGTTTTACTTGAGGTTGCGATAACGCGCGATCGCCCAACACGACATCAGAAATAGTGCCATCCCAAGACGTATCCAGCGTTTTCTGAAACACTGGATGGTAAGACGAATAGTTGGTGCCCAGCGACAGCGGATAGGTTAGGCTCCATCCCTGCAAACTATTACCCTGCCAAGCAAACACTACTGCACCAGCCAAAACTGCATAGGCAACTAGCCCAATCACCAACTGCTTCAGCGAAAATTTGGCGAAAATTTGGCGGCTAATATCCAGCAGCAGCGTTGCACCGCGATAGACCCAGAATCCAAAATATTCAAAACAAAGATAGCCAACCCCACCGCCCACTGCATTAGAAACCACATCTAGCGGAGTTGGCTTACGACCGGGCAAAAAAGCTTGTAGCAACTCAATCCCAAGCGACATTACACCGCACACCAGCAAGACTGCTAACAGCTTAGTTATCGGTTTGAAGGGGCGTTTTGCGATCGCACTACCCAATCCAAAACCAAGCGGCGCAAACAGCACAATGTTGGCAAGAACATCTAATAGTCCTGAGGGGGTTCTAAAACGTCGGATAATTTCTTGAATCGGTGAACTACCCGTAAACATGAACTTGAATGGATAAAGCGTTGCAACAACAATCAAGATCATGCCCAATAGGATGATTTTGGGTGCCCATCGAGTTGCTATGTCACTCGTCCATGGTTCATTGATCTCTTGAGAAAACGAGCTTTTAGCTAACCTTCGATCATTCATTGTGTTTGTGGGGTGGGGTGTCCAACCTAAAAAAGTGTGAATTAATCCCTAAGCGCACCTGCCATGGCTTCAAAACGGGATCAGAATAAATCATCATTAGAATTACTTAGTTAAGGCAGGATTAAATGCGATCATAGTCAGCGGGTTTGTGAGGTGACTACTGATGGGAATGGGCTTTACTAAGGATTCACGAACGACTTGAAAATTTATAATGGGCTTAAAGTTCGGCAGGTCTGGAACGCGATGTGCGACGTTCCTAATTGCCTTCACCCTAAGTCCCTCTCCTAGAGAAGAGTATCGGCTAACTCGACGATGAGTTTTGGCAATCTTCTGCCGGGTTTAGTGCCGTCTGTTAGAGCCTTTAATTTGTCGTGCCCCCTTTGAAGCTTACGAATTTTGCGGTCTAGCTTTGAGTAATCAGGACTCTCAGCCTTCTCGCCATTGCTCATAATTGCTCATAAAGGCAAAGATCTTGATGCCCAAATTAATGCCGATATTTTGGTTCAGGTTTCGATTGAGTATCCACCTAAGCTTTCGATTTCTCAGATGGTGAACGCCTTAAAAGAGCTATCCAGCCGCCGATAGGGGCGGCTGGATGCAAAGAACCTTGTTGCAAGGACGCTTTATGGACTCCTAGCTACTTTGTTTCATCGGTCTGCGGTGCGCCGTTAGAAGGGGTAAAGCGATATATTCAGGAACAAGAAAAGTCTTCGTCAAGCGACGGGGTTTTCAACCTATTTCTTTGATAGAACAGACCCTTCTATTCCTCCCCTATGCCTCTCAAGTCCTCCAAAATATTATCACTGCTTCAAGAAAAACGAGCCGATTTTGAACGGTTTGATTACACCGCGCAGCAAGCTTTTCAGAAATATCGCAGGGCGCTGGCAAAAGCGTCCCAAATGCCAGCAGAAGTGATCCGAACGGATCTGAGCGACTGTGCCCCCAGCGATCGCGGAGCGGAACCCTTAGAACCCCTAGAAAATGATGAAAATTGGGTAAAATCTTTTGGGCTGCTCTGGCAAAGCCGCGAAGATAGCCATGCTTGGGTGCGTGATCGCCTGACAGACATTGCCACTTTTGCCGTGGATGGTTCCCAAATTTATCCGGGCAAAGATATTTCAATTCCGATCGCGCTGATTCAAATTGGCTGGTTTGAAAACTTCCATTCTGCCGATAGCCGCTATGAAAAAGATGTTGCCGTGGATGTGATGACTCCCGCAGATCTGAAAGCAAATAGCAGCGGCGATATGCTGAATCAGCAGGTGAATATGCGCCGATTTCAAATGGAAGTGGAGCGCCTAATTCAATATATGGAAGACCGAGCCGGCGATCGCACCTGTCTTGCGTTCTTTGATGGCTCCTTGGTGGTGAGTTTTGCAGACACGTTTGATCCGGCTACGCGAGATTTTTATGTGAAATCCGTTGTGAAGCTACTACAGGCAAGCAAACACTATCAAGTGCCCCTGGTTGGCTATATTGACACCAGCTATGCACGGGATTTGACAGTCATGCTGCAACGGGTGTTTAACCTGCCCGATGCCCCTTCGATTCACGATGCGCCTCTGCTGGGCACCTTGATGCAGTGGGGCGATCGCACGCCGTTGTTTTCCTGTCGGCGCTCTGGTGTTTTGCAGGATTACCCGACCGCGATCGCCAATCAGATCAGCTTTACCTACCTCAAAGCCCACGACGGCTTACCCGTTCGCCTAGAGCTACCCCAATGGATTTATGATGCGGGGCGGCTAGAGCAAATTTTAGACTGGGTGCGGGGCGAAGTGATTATTGGCGGCGGCTATCCTTATGTGATCGAAACGGCTGATCAAACGGCTGTCCTTAAAGCTGAAGATAGCCAACTGTTTTTTCGCCTGCTGCAAGACTGGGCAAAAGCGGAGGACTTAACCCTGCGCCTTTCCCGCAAAATGGTTAGCAAAGCCCGACGACGATAGCTGATTTGTGCAGGACTCTAATGGACAATGGGCATAGGCAACCATCCAAAGGCGGCAGGCAATGAAACTATTGATCAGTAATGATGACGGCATTTTTTCTTTGGGCATTCGATCGCTGGCGAACACGCTGGCAGAAGCTGGACACGAGGTTTTTGTGGTCTGCCCTGATCGCGAGCGATCGGCAACGGGGCACGGACTCACGCTACACCAGCCCATTCGCGCGGATCGAGTGGAATCAGGGTTTCATCCTGCCATCAAAGCCTGGGCATGTTCTGGAACCCCCTCAGATTGCGTTAAGCTGGCGCTTTGGGCACTGCTGGACGAGAAACCCGACTTAGTGCTATCCGGGATTAATCATGGGGCTAACTTGGGCACTGATGTGTTGTATTCGGGCACCGTATCTGCGGCAATGGAAGGCGTGATTGAGGGGATTCCGAGCGTGGCGTTTAGCTTAACCAGTTTCGCCGCTCAAGATTTTGTGCCCGCCGCAAATTTTGCGCGATCGCTAGTTGCTAAGCTCGAAAAACAGCCCATTCCACCCTTAATGTTGCTGAATGTGAATGTGCCTGCGGTCAAAGCAGAGGCGCTCGTCGGAGTGGCTATCACTCGCCAAGGCTTGCGCCGCTATATTGATGTATTTGAAAAGCGGATCGATCCGCGCGGCAGAACCTACTATTGGCTGGCAGGAGAAGTGCTGGAAGAGGTAGAAGACTCATCGGATCTTGCAGCAGTGTTTCCTACCGATGTTCAGGCGAATCGGCAAAACTACATCACAATCACGCCACTGCAATACAATCTAACTGCCTCGCAAGGTCTAGAAAATCTAAAAGATTGGGCAAAAGAACTTTCTTCCTATGCGCCCTTAATCAGTTGAGCGATGTTAACGCTCAGGCTCACCACGCTGAACGGAGGAATCTGAAAAGGTCGCTGCTGGATAACTTAGCTGAATCATTCATTAATCTTAAAGATCTGTGAAAGCGCACTTTTCAACAAAGAGAAATAAGATTAAGAGGAACAAATAACGACACCTGAAACGTTTGCATTGTTGTTCATCTGGGTACTTTAAGTACAAGGATTGATAGAACTATAGGACTTAAAGCTTTTTGGAGTTACCTCAGGAAAACTGAATGTGTTTCTAATCACTTCAATGACCGATCCAGATCACTGTCAAAATGACGAATTTCCGTAAAGCTGCGTATATAGAGTATTTTCGGATATTGCTGCCTATCCGTGAACGGATTAAATAAGGTTCACCGTTTGCCAAGCAGTGTTCACTTGAGAACCCCTATCGAAGTTCACCGAGAGATATCCATGTCCAGCGCGTTAGATCGTTTTGTCATCAACTTTTGGGGAGTCCGAGGGAGTATTTCCTGTCCGGGAGCAAGCACGGTGCGATATGGAGGAAACACTCCCTGCGTGGAGATGCAAGTGGGCGGTAAACGATTAATTTTCGATGGTGGTACAGGGATTCGAGTTTTGGGAAGAGCGCTCTTACCTGAAATGCCATTAGAGGCACATCTATTTTTTACCCATTCTCATTGGGATCACATTCAAGGATTTCCTTTTTTCCTACCTGCATTTGTGCCGGGTAACCGTTTTCATATTCACGCTGCGATCGCGCCTGATGGCTCCACTATCGAAAAGCGCCTGAATGATCAAATGCGGCATCCTAACTTCCCAGTTCCACTGCAAGTGATGGGTGCTGATCTACAGTTTAGAGATTTGGAGATTGGGCAATCGGTGCCTGTGGGCAATGAAGTGCTGGTAGAAACGGCACTCTTAAACCATCCGGGGCAAGCACTGGGCTATCGAGTCAACTGGCAGGGGCACGCGGCGGCTTATGTCACCGACACGGAACACTACGCAGATCACCTGGATGAAAATGTGCTGAAGCTGGCAAAAAATGTAGATGTACTGATCTACGATGCCACTTATACCGATGACGAATATTATTCAAAGCAGTCTAGTAAAGTTGGCTGGGGGCACTCCACTTGGCAAGAAGCAGTCAAAGTTGCCAAAGCCGCGAATGTGAAGAAACTGGTTATCTTTCATCATGATCCCTTGCACGATGATGACTTTTTAGACCAGATAGGGAAGGATGTTGCCAAGGCATTTCCCAATAGCATTCTCGCAAGGGAAGGCGTTCCGCTGCAAATTGTACCACCCCCTGCTTCCTCAAATGGGATGAAGCCATTGAAAGAAATCCAGGTTTCCGTCTAACCAGAGGATGCGTTGTGTGTCAGAATGTCAAGCGTGTGGATTACTTCATCGATCGCTACGGTTCTTACTCCTACTGCGGTTGCCCTTGGAAATTTTGATGGTGTCCATCAGGGGCATCGGCAGGTCATTCAGCCTGTTTTGGTAAATTGCAGTGAGATTGAAAGTGGGATTGACAGCCAGATCGCCTCTCCGGTTTATCCAACGGTTGTTACCTTTCATCCTCATCCTCAAGAATTTTTTTCGGGTCAGCCGCGCAAATTGCTGACTCCTCTAGCCGAAAAAGCAGTTCAGCTAGACGCAATGGGAGTCAAGCAACTCGTGTTACTGCCGTTTGATCAGCAGCTAGCGATACTCACTCCAGCGCAGTTTGTCCACGAGATTTTGGTAGAACAATTGCAGGTGCGCCAAATCAGCATCGGTTCAGATTTTCGATTTGGGCGAAACCGGGCAGGAACCGCGCAGGAACTCCAGGCGATAGCGGCTGCCGAAGGCATTGAGGTGATAATTACCTCCCTAAAACTGCTTGACGAAAAACGGATCAGCAGTTCTGCCA
Organism: Leptolyngbya sp. CALU 1928; assembly: GCF_056784215.1. Classification (NCBI taxonomy): domain Bacteria; kingdom Bacillati; phylum Cyanobacteriota; class Cyanophyceae; order Leptolyngbyales; family Leptolyngbyaceae; genus Leptolyngbya; species Leptolyngbya sp. CALU 1928. Next base: position 1,798,067 of record NZ_JBXBCE010000001.1, read on the forward strand.
TTCGTGCAGCCTTGCAAGCCGGAGATATTGCCCTTGCCAATTACCTTCTGGGTCGCCCTTATACGCTGGTCGGAACCGTTATCAAAGGTCAACAGCTTGGCAATACCCTAGGCTTTCCCACGGCTAACCTGGAGCTTCCACCCGAAAAGTGCCTGCCTCGCCTAGGAGTCTACGCTGTGCGAGTGCAGTGGTGCGAAAAGAGCGATCGCGTAGGCGCTGACTTGTCAATTCGTCCCCAACCCGTTACAGCCTATGAGATAGGGGTGATGAACTTGGGCTACCGACCGACAGTAAACGGCACTCACCTAGTCGCCGAAGTGCATCTACTCAACTGGTCAGGCAATTTATACGGGCAGATTCTTTCCGTTAGTCTCGAGCAATTTCTTCGCCCTGAACAAAAGTTTGAGTCACTGGATGCGTTGAAAGCCCAAATTAAAGCAGACTGTGATGCCGCGCAAGCCATCTTTAGCTGATAATGGAGTCCATCCCAAGGCTATTTTGCGATTGCGGCTAGAATGGTAAGTTGCCTTTAATTATCACTGTACGAGTTTCGCCTAGAACTATATACTTTTGTGCAGTTAGAAACAGCGATTCGATTGATTGAGGAATAAGCATGTACATCGTCCAGATTGCCGCTGAGTGTGCCCCTGTAGTAAAAGCCGGAGGCTTGGGCGATGTGGTTTATGGGTTGAGCCGAGAGCTAACCCTACAAGGTCATACCGTAGAAATTATTTTGCCCAAGTATGACTGTATGCGGTACGACCATATTTGGGGATTGCACGAAGCCTATCAAGATTTATTAGTGCCTTGGTATGAGGGCGTGATTCGCTGCACGGTTCACTGCGGCTGGGTGCATGGGCAACTGTGCTTTTTTATTGAGCCTCAATCAGAAGATAATTTTTTCAATCGGGGCACCTATTACGGCTGCAAAGATGACAACATGCGATTTGCCTTTTTTAGCAAGGCAGCACTGGAGTTTTTGTTGAGAACTAACAAGCGACCCGATATCCTCCATTGCCACGATTGGCAAACTGGGCTGGTTCCAGTCTTGCTATACGAAATTTATAAGTGGCACGGGATGACGAACCAGCGGGTTTGCTATACTATCCACAATTTTAAGCATCAGGGCATTGTGGGTGCGGAGATGCTTGCAGCGACGGGGTTGAATAATGAAGCCTATTATTTTGAATACGATCGCCTACGCGATAACTTCAATCCGTTTGTCCTGAATTTTATGAAGGGCGGCATCGTTTACTCCAACTTTGTGACTACGGTTTCACCCCATCATGCCTGGGAAGCGCATCATGGCGAATTGGGCTATGGCTTGGGGCATACGCTGCATCTTCACCAGCATAAATTTACCGGCATTCTCAACGGGATTGATGATGAGTTTTGGAATCCGGAGAGCGATCGCTACCTTTCTGCTCACTACAGCAAAGACGACCTAACGGGCAAAGCTGCGAATAAAAAAGCCTTGCAAGAGCGCCTCTGGCTTGAAGTGGAAAACAAGCCCTTAATTGCCTATATTGGGCGCTTAGATGACCAGAAAGGAATGCATCTGGTTCACCACGCCATGTACTATGCTCTTCAGCGCAATGCTCAGTTTATTCTGCTCGGCTCTGCGACGGAACCCGGCATCAATCAATGGTTTTGGCACGAAAAACGCTTTCTCAACGACAATCCCAATGTGCATTTGGAACTGGGCTTTAACGAAGAACTCTCCCATCTAATCTATGCTGGAGCCGACTTAATTGTGGTGCCGAGCAACTTTGAACCCTGTGGGCTAACCCAAATGATCGGCTTTAAATATGGCACTGTGCCGATTGTCCGGGGGGTGGGCGGCTTGGTGAATACGGTGTTCGATCGCGATTATGACGAAACCCATTTGCCCGAAGAGCGCAATGGCTATGTATTTTATCAAACTGACGACTCAGCGTTAGAATCCGCGATGGATCGGGCGATCGGGCTATGGGAAAAATACCCCGACGAGTTCCAAAAGCTAATTGTGCAAGGGATGAACTACGATTATTCCTGGAATCATCCCACCAAAGATTACCTAGAAATCTATGAATTCATTCGCCACAAGTAGGAGCCGAGCTTTTGATTGATCAGTGATATGAACTGACGTGAATTTCTGGCTTGGCGTTTAAAGTAAGACGAAGGGAGGAGAATTCTCTATGCCAAACACAATCCAAGAGATTTATACCCAAGTGATTCGTGCGTTGCCACCCGCAGAGCGGCTACGCTTGGCAACGCTGATTCTCAATGATTTAGTACAGCATAATGCTGATGTTATTGATCAAAGTGATGCATGGACAGAGCAAGATCAACTTGATTTAGTGACCTTCTCCTTGCAATATGCGGCAACGGGTTACCCTGAGAGCTAGGAGTTAGCCGAGTGACCTTTAATCCAGGTGATGTCGTTACTGTTGATTTTCCCGGTGTCACAGGGATTAAACGTCGTCCTGCTGTCATTTTGTCTTCGGCAACCTATCATGCAAATCGCCCTGATGTAATAGTTGGGCTGATTACAACTCAGACGACTGCTTTAGGGGTAACCGATTACATCCTTCAAGATTGGCAAGCAGCAGGTTTACGGGCTGCGTCTGTTTTTCGGAGTTTTATTGTGACGTTGCCGCCTGCTGCTAACTTGGTTTATGTTGGGCAGCTATCAGAGCATGATTGGCAAAATGTTCGGGCGTGCGTCAAAGTAGCCCTTGCAAAATTGGACGAGTCAGAACTAGAGCCATAAGTTTTACTGTCGCAGGTCGCGTTTTGACTTCGCTGAATGCTCTCCAAGTAGGCGGTTAAACGAAGCCATAGCTTGCTTCCCGCAGGGTAACGCAATCTCCGAATATGCCTTACAAAAGTTGTTTGAGGGCAGCAACTAGGCGATCGCAGCTTTCGGGTTTGCTGTTATAGCCCATTAAGCCGACGCGCCACACTTTGCCTGCCAGTTCGCCTAAGCCGCCGCCGATTTCGATGTTGTGGTCGGTTAGCAGTTGACGGGCGATCGCTTTGCCATCCATACCAGCGGGAATGCAAACGGTGGTCAAGGTGGGTAAACGAAATTCTTTCTCAACATGCAGAGATAGCCCGATCGCTGCTAATTGCTGCCAGAGGTATTCCACATTCGTTTGGTGTCGCTGCCAACACGCCGCCAGCCCTTCTTCGGCAACCAGTCGCAGTGCTTCCCGCAGTCCGTAATACAGGTTGATCGGCGCAGTGTGATGGTAGACATGCTCCGCCCCCCAATATTTACCCAGCAAATTGGCATCCAGATACCAGTTGGCAACCTTAGTTTTGCGTTGCGCCAGCTTTTCTAGGGCGCGATCGCTCATGGTAAACGGCGATGCTCCGGGCGAACAGCCCAGCCCTTTCTGGCTACAACTATAGGCAAGATCCACGCCCCACTCATCCAGAAAAATCGGCACTCCGCCCAAACTAGTAACCGTATCAATCAGCAGCAGGCAACCATACTCACGGCACAAATCGCCCACGCCTTCCATGGGCTGACGTGCTCCCGTGGAGGTTTCAGCATGGACAAGGGCAAGAATCGCTGGACGATGGGTTTCCATTGCCGATCGCAATTCTTCCAGGCTAAATACCTGTCCCCAGGGTTTGGCGATCGTTTGCACATCGCCCCCATAGCGCCCTGCCATATCCACCAGACGATTGCCAAAATAACCCGCCACGCCGACCAGCACCACATCTCCCGGTTCCACAGCATTGGCGATCGTGGCTTCCATTGCCGCTGTGCCCGTGCCGCTGATGGCAAAGGTGCAGGAATTTTCAGTTTGCCAAACATAGCGCAACAGAGATTGAATTTCGCCCATGAGTGCTAAGAAGGCTGGATCGAGATGACCCACGGGGGATAGGCTCATGGCGTGAAGCACGGCGGGATGAGCATTGGAAGGACCGGGTCCCAGCAACAGGCGATCAGGCACCTGCAACGGCGCAAGATTCAAGCGTTGGCGATCGCGAATAGATAAGGTTTGCATCATGACAACATCATTGGTAGTAAGGCTGATGTTGAGTTTAGCTTTCTCCGGGTAGCGATCGGTGAAAAAGCAAAATACTGCAAGATTGGGATTGGTAGTTGGTGAGGAGTGGTGGGGCGATCGTTGACAGTCCTACCAACCTGAAGATAGGCAGAATCTTTCCGCCTATCCTCCCAAACGGCGTACTATAGAAAAGGTTGCTATATATAGTCTGTAGATATATAAGTAGCATCTGGATAGGCTGATCGAAGAATAAAATCTAATCTGTGATTCTACTTAATGTTAGATGATCAAGCAATTTCTAGGACTTAATCAAGTTGTAGCCACAAATCTAAGGAAGCTAAGAAAAGGGATTGGAATATCCCAAGAGGATTTAGCTGAAAGATGTGGTCTGCATAGAACTTATGTCGGCGCTATTGAAAGAAGTGAGCGCAACATCACGTTACAGACTCTAGAAAGACTTGCAGAAAGTTTGGGTGTTTCGCCACATGACTTACTGAAAGAGCGTCAAGATGTTTAATGCTTTTAGAGATTCTCAATATATTATTTATAAATATTATTTATAATCAAGCTAGAGATTACTTCATCCAAAACTATATTCAGCTGATCGAACTGGAAAAATTTATATCTTCCAAAATACATGAAATTATTAATATCAATATCAAGCAGATAGTTGATGACTTCAATGAAGCAAGCTACCTCTACCCATTTTGGCAAAACTATCCGCCTGAAGAAAGAGGAAGATTGCCGATAGGTGATCAGTACCATTGGATAGAGGTTGGTGAACACGCAATTGGAGATAAGTTGCCGAGGCTCTTGGAGAGTTATTTCAGTATTCGTGATGTAGGTCTACCTACAGGTTCTGATGTGAGATTAGTGCTAACGCATCCAGAAATTAGCAATATTACTAGTGGTTTTACAGAAAAGTGTTGGCTATTCCTCGATATTAAATCTGTTGGACCCAGGGACGATCAAGACCATACGGTAATGTCTCACAATCAAATTTCTGGGAGCGGCAGATGGAATTCTGCTGATGGTGGTGTCGTTAATGAAATAATGGTCGCAAGGGGTCGGAAAGCAAGCCACTTATTCCACTGTAGTATTTCTCCAATTTATGTACTTAGTGATGGGACTGTCGTACCAGTTGTTGTAGTTATTCTGAAGCCTGTGTACAAAATGCTATCCCTTGAAGAAAACTCAACTGATATAGGACAACCACTCAGAAGAATCAGCTTTGCAACGGTTCCTAACGGATTACTTCTCCACGAACGACCAAATTATCTAGAGCAATATCCTGAACTATTCTTTCCTGGAAAAGATGACAAAACAAAAAATCCTTTAAAGGTTCGCTGTAGGGTCAGCTTTGCAATTTTAAGAAGTATAGCTAACTGGAGATTTCAAGAGATTTTTGTGCGCTAAGCAAAATGCAGTTCTGTCTGAACAGATAATAGTTCTTTCAGACGGGCTTTAGCCAAATTTACATAGCCACCTTCTTTTTCTATGCCTATGTATCGTCGATTTGTTTTAACCGCAGCAACAGCAGTTGTACCACTACCCATAAATGGATCTAACACTAAGTCACCTTCCGCGCTAAATAGTCGTATTATTCGTGTTGCTAACTCCTCTGGGAACTTTGCCTCGTGGTCATCGTTTGCTCGCACACTGTTTATGTACCAGATACCTCTCGAACCCCAATCTTTCCATTCCTGAGTTGAAAGCTTGCTCCTATCAATTACATACTCTCCTGGCTTCCAGAAGATGTACAAGTCTTCATATTCACTAACTGCCTTCAGCGTGTTACTTGTCCATTGACTATTTGCCCAAGAAGGATCTTTAACCCAAACCCTTTTGTCATATAAATAAATTCCTACATTATGAGCGTATTCTTCAAGATAATGCCCTACTAGCTTAACTCTTGTCTGAGTATTATATTTTCCGCCGCGAATATTATTCCCGTTCAGTCTTCTATCAATAGTTTGTTCACTACAACCAAGTAATTCTGCTAGCTGATAACGATTAAGATTGGGATACTTCTCACGAGCTTCCAAAACCATTTCTCTTGTTACCTTGCATTTTTGATTAGAGATGTTAAGAGCCTGTATCCGAGGCATATCATCATCTTTAAAACATAAAATATCTGCAATGTTGATAGCTAGAAAACCGCCTGACTTTAGGGCTAACGCATGATTCTCAATAACTTTTCTCAGCATAGCTTGCCAAGATTCAAAGGTCTCCTCCTTCTCATATTCCTTTCCCACAAAATATGGCGGCGACCAGAAACTCAAAGCCACACTATTTGGCTCAATTTCGAGCATTTTGTACTCTGACTTGGCGTGATAGATTACGTCGGTTTTGAGGTGCTGCATCTAAAGTGCTACATAAAGTCATCATCTTAAGCATGCTACATAAAGTCATCATTTTTGTCGAATCTCTATGACGGCTTTATGTAGCTAGTTGTAACAGTCAGCGCATTCTCACACAGTTTGCCAGCCGCAAGTGACGACCTCATGATCGATCGCCCCATCACTTCAAACTGCGATCGCGGTGGTATTTTAGTCAGTGAGCAGCGATCGCTTAATTTCGATCGTGCGGCGCGATCGCCGCACGATCCTGCATCAATCACAGAACTAATGAGACTGCGATCGCTCCATCCCTTCAAAACGCGATCGCGGTTCATATCTTAGTCAGTGAGAAACGATCGCTTAATTTCGATCGTGCGGCGCGATCGCCTCACAATCCTGCATCAATCACAGAACTATCGCTGTTGTTTCACACCTTACTGGAGTGGCTCGACCAGAAGTACAAACTTCTACGATCTCACTTGCCCACTCGCAAGACCTTTTTCGATGATTTGCGAACCTTAACTCGTTACCTGTATTTCGACAGTTGGGATCATCTGCTTACCTTCATGCTTGAGGGTTTAGAGCTAGAAATCCCACCCAACACTAGTTAATTTTCCATACTGAGAATTGCTGATCACATCTCCACCAGCTTGACAATTTTTCCACGGCAGTGCAACCAAGCTGGCTATGAGGAATGACCGCCGCCATATCCTCGGCTGAAGATTCTAGCGCACATTCTACTGAGGTTGCTGTTACGCCGATTGGGTGCGTACCTGTTCTACGCCGAAGTCATCAGGAAAGCTGCAATATCCTCGAATCACTAAGGCTTTGTCTGGGATTCTTTCCACATGTTGTGTCTTCTAATAAATCATAGGGTTGCACCAACCGCTGATTTTCTATAGCTGTTTATTCACAATCTTCTTCACCGCTTCTACAATTTGTTGAGGTTGCACAATCGTCAGGCTTTCCAATGCGCCATTGTAAGGCGTAGGGATGTCTTGAGAGGAAAGCCGAATTACGGGAGCGTCGAGTTCATCAAAGAAGCGATCGCTGATGGATGCCACTATTTCCGCCCCAATCCCGCCCGTCCGCATACATTCTTCCACTACGATAACGCGATGAGTCTTGCGAATGGACGCACCAATCGTTTCAAAATCCAGCGGTTTCAGCGACAAGAGGTCAATAATTTCAGGATCATAGCCCTCTTTCTCCAGGGTTTTCACGGCTTGCATAGCATGATGGCGCATCCGCGAATAGGTCAGCACCGTCACATCTGATCCTGAGCGTACAATTTCCGCTTTGTCTAGAGGCAAATAATATTCTTCCTCAGGCAAATCTTCCTTCAGGTTGTAGAGCAGCACATGCTCGAAAAACAGCACAGGATTGTTATCGCGAATGGCAGATTTCAACAGCCCTTTGGCGTTATAAGGCGTAGAGCAGGCGACGATTTTGAGTCCTGGGACTGCTTGAAAGTAGGCTTCTAGGCGCTGGGAATGTTCGGCTCCCAACTGTCGCCCTACGCCGCCCGGACCTCGAATTACTAGGGGAATCTTGAAGTTGCCGCCGGAGGTATAGCGCAGCATGCCGGCATTGTTAGCGATTTGGTTGAAGGCTAGTAGCAAAAAGCCCATGTTCATCCCTTCAATGATCGGGCGTAACCCAGTCATCGCCGCACCGATCGCCATCCCGGTAAAACTGTTTTCGGCGATCGGGGTATCCAGTAACCGTAGATCGCCATATTTTTTATACAAGTCTTTGGTGACTTTATAGGAACCACCGTAGTGCCCGACATCTTCGCCCATGACCATCACGGTTGGGTCTTTGGACATTTCTTCGTCGATCGCCTCGCGCAGGGCGTTGAAGAGTAGGGTGTCTGCCATGGGTTCCTCTAAATGCTCAAATGATTGCTCAAAGCCAATCCTAATTCTAGACTAGTCGGCTGCGATCGCCCAGAGCTAAAGCCTATGAAGCCCTCACAATTTCGCCTTTTGTAGTTTGCACCTTTTATGGGCAATTGATTGGGGTGTGGTGTGGGTCAGTCCAAACTTAAAACTCAAAATTAGTCATTGTCCGCTTCGCAAGGCTCAACACACTCTATGTGATCCGTCCTCTATCCCCTGCCAATTGCTAAGTATTGCCTGGATTCTACGAAAAAAATCTGTGCGGCAGGGCTAGCTCTGTTACAATATGCTCCGTTGTACAGTCGGGACAGCATCATTGAGCCAGTCTATCAACATTCCTAAAGTCGATGATTTTCTGCAAGAATTGGCCACAATTCAGCAGACGGGATCTAAGCGAATCGCCCTCCTGGGTTCCCGTCATGTGCCGATTACTCATCAGAAACTAATTGAGATCATGAGCTATGCCCTTGTTCTAGAGGGAAATCGCTTAATCACATCTGGGGCAACCGGAACGAATCTTGCCGCAATTCGCGGGGCGATGCGGGCAGATCCGTCGCTGCTGACTGTGATCTTGCCTCAAGGACTTGATCGCCAGCCGCGAGAATCTCGTGACCAGCTTGAACAGGTCATGCATTTAGTAGAGAACCCTGACAATGACAATATGGCTTTGGGAGAGGCTAGCGCTGTGTGTAATCAAGAGATTATTTCACGCTGTCAGCAGCTAATTTGTTTTGCCTTTCATGACAGTGCAACCCTGCTCAAAACCTGCCAAGACGCGGAAGATCAGCGCAAAATCGTAACGCTGTTTTATTTCGATTAAATTAGCAGCGACAGAAGCGCTTTTTCAGGCGATGCTGCCGCGCTTGCGGGCTTCTTTGTAGGAAACGCCAACATTTTGTAGTCCGGCGCGGATCATTTGCTGCTCTAGCAAGGCAAAAAAGCGAGTGCGATCGCCACCCCGAACCACTGCCTGATTATGCGCCTCTGCCAAGGCGACGGGGTAACCATAACCCTTTTGCACTTGCGCCAACACCAGACTGAGCGCGTCATCCAGTAAGGTGCGATCGTCCAAAACCCAGCCTGGAAACTCCACCCTAGCGACTTCTGTGCCCACATGCACATAGCAAAAATAAACGCGGTGTTGGTCACCATACAGATCTAAAATGCTGGCAGAACTGCGCCAAATGGGGCTACGCTGACCGGGCTGTAGCTGCATTGCCCACATTGCTGGATCTTTCAGCGGTTCCAACACCTGACAAGGCGCATGATCTTTTTGCCCTACCTCGTTTTTGCCTGAACAATGGGTCATGCAATCGGGCACATCATAGGGACAGGCAGGCAACCGTAAAAAATTAATAGATTCCCCGCTGCGAGAGGCGCTGAGATAGCCAACCAAGGGAACTTTTGACTGCCTTAACTGTTCCCATGCTTCTAGAATTGGCTGCAAAATAGTATTTCGCGCCTCACTGGGCAACTGCTCCAAAAACCAGTAGATCAGCGAGCCGTCTACCATTGCGAGAGTGGGGGGAGTTTCGAGTTTCAAGTTTTGAAAGTCCGATAGCTCTATTTGGTGAGTTTGGAGTAACGCCTTCGGAGACGCTACGCGCATGGAGTTTGGAGTTTGAAGTTGGGAGTTCGGCATTCGATATTCGGCATTCGGCATATCTCCTGGGTCAACGCCACGCGATCGCAATTCGGAACTTTCTTTGACGTGCTGCCCTAGTTCTGCGATCGCGACTGCCTCTGACACAGTTCTGCGGTAGCCCATCCATTCTTCGGTGCGAATGCCCCACTGCCGCGAGAGATAGAGATCTTCAGGGCGATAAAAAACTTCTGGCAGGCTGTCCAATAAGGGGTGGCGGCTTTGCCCGTAGTGCAGCACAATTCGCCCAATGTTGATTAAATAACAATAGGCAATTTCGTGGTGGCTGGGGGCAATTTGGGAGCCGTCCGTGGCAATGACGGTGTGGGCAGCGGGAGCAGTGGGGATGCTGACTCGTAGGTTGAGCGGTTCGATCGGAGTAGCCGCAGTGAAAGTAATGCGATCGCGCCACTGTTCCTGCAACATCACTAGTTCATCCTGCTGTCGATAGGCTTTATCGAGCAAGGTTTGCGATTTCTCTAATCGCAGTCGAGTTGCCACCGCTTCTTGAGTTAAGTGCTGGCTAATGCCCTGCATTTGTTGCGCTAACTTAGTCAAATCCAGCATTCATCACGCCTCAACGCTACCCGTCTACTGATAGCATAATTCACCTGTACTGAATTGACGGGCGATCGCTTGTGTCAATTTTCTGAGTTACCTATTTGCACTTTCCTCGGTTATGTATCAGTCCTGAGAGTTTTTAGAACAAACAATAGGCGTAAACCTAGGTACACAAACCTCTGCACCGCTAGAACCCGACACCCGACACCTGCTATAGAGGCTCAGTAGAAGTTTGAGGAGTTTCTGGGATGTCGGTATCCTGGTTACGCTTTGCAACTTCTAGGGAAACCTCACTGTTTTTGCGATAAGTGCCCACTCTATCTTGAGCCGTTTTGTAGCGCCTATCAGTGCTAGGCACGGTTGCCATTAAGTCAGAGGCTTTTTGCCATTGGGCGGCTAAGCCTAGCCATTCCGCCGGAGATTTTGCGGATTGACTCGCCTGAGAGGTACTTTCTGCTAAGCGGACGGCTTCAACAAAGGCATCGGGGGTACTAGAGTTATTGACCGTGGCAGTTGAGGACTTAGTTTGAGATGGAGTATTAGATTGGGCAGAGGTTGGTTTAGCCGTCTCAGCCTGCAAATCGGTTGCAGTAGACGTGCCGAAACGGTTATAAAAAAACCATCCCCCAGCAAGCAACAGACAACTGACGATCGCGCCGCCAATTACGCCCCGACGAAACTGACTTTGCTCACGATGTTTGCTCAGCCTTGGTTTCACTACAGACGCTTTCGTCACATCAGATTTTGCCTGTGCAGCGCTGCGATCGCTCCAATCATCCGACCATTGCTGCAATAGGTTTGGTTTCTTTAAAAGAATTTCTTCCGACCACAAAACCTGTTTTACGGGATCTCGGCTAATCTCATCTAGCCAAAGCAACTGCTGTTCTCGGACAATCCGGCTGTTGATGTTGACTCGACGAATGTTACGCGGCGCGATCTCCTCTAAGATTTGCCGGATTCGCTCCACCAGCGGAATTTGATCCAACTGTTCCAGTGTCACCCCTTCACATAACAGTTGCAGGATGCCATCGGCAAAAATAGCGCGGGTTCGCACGCCAGAATCCGCCAGTTTTTCGTTCAGCACTTGAATGATGGCTGCAACGCTTCCCTGTCTTGCCTGTTTAAAAATGTCGTTCGCCTCGTTTGTCATGGCTCATCCGTGGCAGATAACTACTGAATAAACTCTTTGCTTAAACCGCCGCTCGTTTCCCAATCGGACGGACTAAAAATAATTGCAAATGCAGATCCCGCAAAAATTGCAGTCGCAACTGTATCGTAAGTTACATATTTTGCAATAGATATGATTTGTGTGAATACAATAACTCAAGTTGGCTGCAATGCAATGCTTAACTTTGTAAATGCTGGCAGTCGTTAAATCGATAGATTTGCCACAGATCCGTATTAAATCGATTTTGATCGGTACGTTCCCAGCGATCGCGATCAATCCAAAATTCAAACAGGGCGGTGTTATGGGCACGCAGTCGCCACGAGCGATCGCTGCCCATCAATTCAGCAATCAAGTGTTGCAAAATCCAGCTATGGGTGACGATCCAGATGTGATCACCATTGCGATGCTGTTGTAGCAACATTTGGATAAATCGCCGCGATCGCGATCTGGCATCTTCCAGCGTCTCTGCCCCCGGAATCAAAATCCAATCCGGTGAGCTTTCCAGCGCCTGACAGAGATCGGGATAGCGGCTGACTGCTTCCGCCCAAGTTAACCCTTCAAAAATGCCGTTTTGAAACTCCTTCAATTCATCTGCAAACTGCACTGGAATCTTGCGGCTAACCCCCTCCGCACTCTCACCCGACATCGCCGTTGCATCAATCAAATCACTCACCGCTGCCGGAAGTGGCGCAGTCAAAAAATAATCTACCAAAATCTGGGTCGTCTGCGCTGCCCGCTTCAACGGACTGGTGTAAACCTGGGAAGGATGCCATCCCTCAGTCAACAATCGGCGAGCCAGTTTTTCTGCCTGCTGCCTGCCTACCTCAGATAGCTCAAACTCTCCATGCCCTTGCATTCGTTTTTCTTGGTTACCCACCGATTGAGCATGACGAATAAACAGCAGCTTTAACACAAACAGATCCTAGGTTTCAGGTTTCAGGTTTCAGGAGAACGCTCATGTAAGCGAACCCCTAGTATTAATCGCAAATTGTGTTACGGACACTTCGCCTTTGTGCGATCGCCGTTTATTTTGGGTTTAATTAAGAAAGATTGCAACGTATTAACACCTATACCACTTATGGCACTCCTACAAAACGTTTCTGAAACCGCAGCCGTTGCGACTGCGATGGCATTGGCTCAAATGACCGGGGTCACCGATACGCGCCCTTGGGGTTCCTTCACCGTTTTGGATGAAGGAGTTGGCTACAAAATTAAACGAATTGAAGTGAATCCGGGGCATCGGCTTAGCTTACAAATGCACTACCATCGAAGTGAACATTGGATTGTGGTATCTGGCACGGCAAAAGTCACCTGTGATAATCAAGAAATCGTGCTGTGTAGCAACCAATCCACCTATGTTCCTCAAACCAAGGTGCATCGGTTGGAAAATCCTGGAGTGATTCCTTTGATTGTGATAGAGGTACAGAATGGAGATTATCTCGGAGAGGATGATATTATCCGCTTCCAAGATGATTATGTTCGGCAGTAGATTAGCTCTGGCAATAAATGAGTGATTTGAATGCATCACATCTCAATTCGGACGGCAGATATTCATCAGGCGATCGCATTTTACGAAATGCTCGGTTTTGCCGTAAACGAGCGCTTTACCACGGGTTACACTCTGGCTTGCTGGATGGAAGGGCTGGGGGGACGCATTGAACTGATTCAAATTCCCCAGCCAAAACCTGCCCCCGATGCTTTTCACGATGAACATTATGTGGGGTATTACCATCTTTCCTTTGACCTGACCAACCACACCTCCGATCTTTCCGATTGGGTCAACACGCTTCAAGACCAATTTAAGCAAGCCATTGCCGCCGATTCATCTCTCCTACAACCGCTTAAAGTATTGCTGAAACCAGAGCAGCAGATGATTGGCGATCGCGTTTACGAAGTTGCCTTCATCGCCGATACGGATGGGCTACCGCTAGAGTTTATTCGATTGTTAAATTAGGTTTCGGGTTTCAGGTTTCAGATTTCAGAGATCCTGATCTTGCTACCATGCGTCATTCGCCATTCGTCGTTTTTTATGGATATTGAGCCTTTTTTTGATAACTGGTGTTATTTGCGAACTGAGCTAGGCTGGCTCGACCGCGTGTTAGCGACGGCGGTGGCTCGGCAGCGCAAGGAGACGAAGGAGATTAGTCAGGTAGCGCGATCGCAGGCAGATCGCGTAACAAGCCACTGGTGGAAAGGCATCGTGAATTTGGAAGGAGCGATTTCATCCGATTCACCTGCGGATATGCCCCGCAAGGGTGGCAGTGGGCTGAGCTATCAGCAACAGATGGAATCAAAAATTCGAGTCAGTCAACAGCACGGAGTTGCCTTAGGGTTGCCGACTTTATGCCAACGGTTGAGCCTAACTCCCTTTGAAAAAAATGTGGTGCTGATGGCATTAGCACCCGAAGTAAGTCGACGTTACGGCAAACTTTATAACTTTTTGCAAGAGGCAAATCAAGGCAGTGGATCGGGCTTGCCGACGGTGGATTTGCTGCTGCGGCTGCTGTGTCGCAACGATGGGGAATGGCGATCGGCGCGGCTGGCATTTGCAGCAGATGCAACGCTCGTTCAACGCGACATTTTAAGATTACCCACTTCTAGCACGGAGCCATTTTTGGAGCATCCAGTTAAGCTGGTTGACCTGATTGTGGAATATCTGCTATCCGATCAACCGGATATTACCCTGCTCGATCGCTGGCTTCAAAAAACCGATACTCTCAGCGCTGAGCCTCCCCTACCTGCCTTGAGTTTAGATACTTGGGAGCCTAAAAACCTGACCTCTGGTGTAGATACGCCAGCAATTTTGCAGGTCAACGCGCACCCTGAAAAATCGCTGTGGTCGAAGCTACTTTTACCTAATTCACTGATGGCGACCCTGAAACATTTGGGCGATCGCATTCAATATGCTCAACAGGTGGATCAGCAATGGGGCTTTCAGGCTGTTCATGACCCAGATTTTTTGGGTAGCGTCGTGCTGTTTGTGGGAGAACGAGGAACGGGAAAAACTACCGCAGCACAGGCGATCGCCCAACAGTTACAAGTTCCCTTAATGTCAGTTGATTTAGCTTGCCTGAACCTAGCTGAACGGCGTCAAATGCTTGTGGACTTGACGACTGAGGCACCGACTGTATTGCTGTTAAAATCGGCTGACTGTTGGCTGGGGCGAAATGCGGTACTGGCTACGGAGCTACAGCCGTTTTTAGTAACTCGCCACCGGGCGATCGCCCTGACGATTTTTAGTACAGACCGAAAGGAACTGATTAAACCAAGCTGGCAACAGCAAATGAGCCAGATTTTGACCTTTCCCAAGCCCAATCAAAGCCATCGTTTCACCCTGTGGCAGCAGGCTTTTCCAACCCAAGTGACTTTGGCAGATGACATCGACTGGAAGGCTTTGGCGCGGCTGCCCTTGAGTGCCGGAGAAATCCGAGCGATCGCTCGTGAAGCGGCGATTTGTGCGGCGACAACTGGCTCCATAACGATCTCAATGGCTCATTTGCAACAGGCATGTCGATTGAGAAGCCTCAAATTGTAGAGAATCTGGGAACCTAATTAATGCTGACTTTCTTTCCTACTGAAATCTGAAACCTGAAACCCGAAACCTGACTCTCTTATAAAAACGCTGCGGGGTCAGTGGGTTCTCCATCTCGACGGACTTCAAAATGCAGATGAGGTCCGGTAGAAAGACCCGTGGAACCAACTGCCGCGATCGCCTGCCCCCGTTGAATATTTTGACCTTCTTCTACATACAGTTCACTAGCGTGAGCATACAGCGTCGTGATATTGCCGCCATGGTCGATGATCACCGCGTTCCCGTAGCCGCCATACCAGCCTGCAAAAATCACCGTGCCGCGATCGGCGGCGTGAATGGTGGTGCCATAGTCTGCGCCAAGGTCTAATCCAGAATGAAACCGTTCATAGCCTAAGACCGGATGCATCCGCCAACCAAAACCGCTGGTGATTTCTCCTAAGCAAGGCAGGATGAATTGCCCCGTGCCGCGAAAGGCGATGTTGTAACGATTTTGAGCCGTGTGACGCTGAATCAGCAGGCTAATCGTGCCGGAATCTTGCTCTAGTTGCGATTGGGCTATTTCCATAGCGCGGCGATCGCTTTTGAGCCGATCAATCGAAGTTTTTTGGTAGGCAATTTGTCCTTCTGCATCTGCTTTTTGTGCCAGAAGTTCTTGAGTCAGCAGCCCTACTTCATTCTTCTTACGCTCCACTGCATCCCGCTGACGATCCAAGCGATCAGCATCGGTTTTAAAAGCCGCTAACCGTTTGCGATCGCTTTGATATAAGCGCTTAAGCTGAGAACGCCGATCTAAAAAATCATTTAAGTTTTTGCTTTGGAGCAACACTGCCCAGCCGCGATCGAGGGTTTGGCGCTGCAAAAATTGCAGACGGGCAATCGTGGAAAACCGTTTTTGGCGATAGCTTTGCTCCGCAGCCGCCAGTTTCACCTCTAAACTTTGCTGCTTTTGAATGGCGGTTTTTAACTGGCTCTCGGTTGCTTGTAGTTGGCTTTGGGTGACTTTAATATTCTTTTGCAGCCCCTTCAGTTTGGTGTGTTCCAAGCTTTCCTGAATTTTGTTTTGGCTCTGCTCTTGCTTAATCTGCGATCGCTGCTGATCTAATTCTTGTTGATGGCGCTGCAAATCTTCCACTGATGCCTGCGCTAGATAGTGACCTGAATTCGGCAGTGCTTGGGCTGGTGGCGCGATCGCGAGGCTGACGATCAGGATGCAGGCTGCGATCGCTAACCGCCTAAACACGCGCCTGATAAACAATACCTGCCATCCTTCGGCTGATGCTCTGGGAAGCCTAACACCAACTTCTTCCTGTCTAACCACCGGGTTCATCGTCTAAATCGCGAAAAGCACCTTGGAATTCTACTCACCTACGGTAAGAATGGCGACAAATTTCGCAATTCAAGACTCTGTAAATTACCGAAAGATTAACAAATATTTATTCATGGTTCAGTATCCTTACTGAATGCTTAAGCAGTTTTAAGAACAAAATTCAGTAATTTCATTAGTTTATTTAGACAATTGGCACAGAAAACTTATTTAATATTTACATACAATGCAAAGAAGCGAGTGAGACTTTAAGTAAAGCGTATGATGTTCCCAAAATTGCTAACTGAACGAATGATTCATCCATTTAACTTTTATGTGGATGGTGAGGTTCGCCCAGGGATGCGATATCAAAACGATTTGTATGGATTATTTCAAGAGTTCAAATGGGAACAGCGGTTAGATATTTATCCGATCGCAAATGAGTTATTGCAAAAAGGCATTCCCATAGTTATCACAGCGGTTCAGCAGCGCTATGTCTTATGGGTGCAACTGCGATCGCCTTCAACGCTAAACCAACAGGTTATCGAGTATCAACCTATTTCATAGAGCCGATATGCTTCTCTGCAATCCATCTCAAAGCGAACTATCTTACTGGCGATGAGGCTGGATAAACTTACGCACATCATAGTCTTCCGCTTCAATAATTTTGTAAGTGTTCCCATCAAATGCTTGATTAAACTGTTTTTCTGTCGCATTTAAATAGTCTTGCGGAATTGCCTTCCACGCCTCGCGCGTTTCCCAATGAATCACTAAAATGACTTCTTGAGGCTCTTGAGGACTGATCCAGACTTCTTTCCCTAAAAAGCCGGGATACTTAGCTAACGCAGCCGTCCAAACTTCCTCATCTTTTTGAATAAAGAGTTCCCGGAGTTCTTCTGCCACCTGAACCTTTAACCACTCAATGACCATACATTACTCCTTGCCGGGTGAATGCGTAACGCCCCTGTGTTTCAACCGGGGAATAGTAAGAGCGTACCGAATTTGTTCGGTTTTAAAGAGACCTCCGAACTCAATTAACCATGGCGTGGATCAAGGTTAAAATTTGAAGCTAAAGTCTGCCGCGATCTCTGTGATTAGTTGAATCCTAAGGCATGATGAAGAAAGATTGATTAAATCTAGTTCTTTTTTCAAAAAACGTCCATGGCTACTCCCCTAAGCGGCACTCAAATTCGGCAAACATTCCTGAACTTTTTTGCAGATCGCAATCATCGAGTGCTTCCCAGCGCCTCCCTCGTGCCAGAAGACCCGACGGTATTGCTGACGATCGCGGGGATGTTGCCATTCAAGCCCATTTTTCTAGGGCAGCAAGCCGCTGAATTTCCCCGCGCTACTACGTCTCAAAAATGTATTCGCACCAACGACATTGAAAATGTAGGACGCACGGCACGGCACCACACCTTTTTTGAGATGTTGGGCAATTTTAGCTTTGGGGATTACTTTAAATCTCAGGCGATCGCCTGGGCTTGGGAGCTTTCCACCCAGGTGTTCGAGTTGCCACCGGAACGAGTGGTCGTCAGCGTGTTTGAAGAAGATGACGAAGCCTTTGCTATTTGGCGCGACGAAATTGGCATTCCGGCTCACCGAATTCAGCGTATGGGTGCAGATGACAACTTTTGGGTATCGGGTGCCACGGGTCCTTGTGGACCTTGCTCGGAGCTATATTACGACTTCAAGCCGGAACTAGGAGATGACGCGATCGATCTGGAAGATGACAGCCGCTTCATCGAGTTTTACAACCTGGTGTTTATGCAATACAACCGGGATCTTGAAGGCAAGCTGACTCCGCTCACGAGCAAAAATATTGACACGGGCTTGGGGCTGGAGCGAATGGCGCAAATTTTGCAGAAAGTGCCCAATAACTATGAAACCGATCTGATTTTTCCGATTGTGAAAACGGCGGCAGATATTGCTGGAATTGACTATTACACTGCCGATGATGCAACGAAAGTAGCGCTGAAAGTGATCGGAGATCACATTCGGGCAGTGGTTCACATGCTGGCAGACGGAATTACAGTTTCTAATGAGGGGCGGGGCTATGTGCTGCGTCGCTTGATTCGGCGCGTGATTCGCTATGGGCGCTTGATTGGGATTGATCGAGAGTTCACGCCGCTGGTGGCAGAAGCCGCGATCGCCCTTGCCGAAGATGCCTATTCCATGGTGCGCGATATGGATCGGACGATTAAGCTGGCATTGCAACGGGAAGAAATCCAGTTTCTTAAAACCTTGGAATTGGGCGAACGCGAACTCACAGCCGTGATGGAACAGGTCGGTGTGGGCGGACAAATTCCTGGAATTAACGCCTTTACTTTGTATGATACCTACGGCTTCCCGTTGGAATTAACCGAAGAAATTGCGGCTGAAAAAGGGCTGACGGTTGACTCAGACGGCTTTACGGTTGAAATGGAAAAACAGCGATCGCGATCGCGCAATGCCGTAGAAACCATTGATTTGACGGCTCAAGGAGCATTAAACCAACTGGTGGGGCATATTCAGGAAACTGAGTTTTTGGGCTACAAGCTGCCGGCAGTGGAAGCGGAGGTCGAAGCGCTGTTGGTGGCGGGACGGGTGGTTTCTGTGGCGGAAGCGGGCACCGAGGTGCAGGTGATTTTGAATCAAACGCCATTTTATGCCGAATCGGGTGGGCAACTGGGCGATCGCGGTTATCTGTCGAGTGAAACCGCACTAGTTCGGATTATGGATGTTAAAAAAGATGCCGGATTCTCTGTTCACTATGGGCGAGTTGAGCGAGGAACCCTGCATGTTGCCGATGCGGTCACCGCACAAATTGATCTTGCCTGTCGCCGTCGAGTGCAGGCACATCACACCGCCACTCACCTGTTGCAGTCTGCTTTAAGGAAAATTGTGGATGAGTCGATTTCTCAGGCGGGTTCCCTCGTCGGATTTGACTCGCTCCGGTTTGATTTTCGCAGCCCCCGCGCTTTGACTGCGGCAGACGTGCAGCAAGTGGAGGAACAGGTAAATACCTGGATTGCCGAAGCCCATGTTGCCCACACGGAAGTACTTCCGATCGCCGAAGCTAAAGCACGAGGCGCGATCGCGATGTTTGGTGAAAAGTATGGCAACGAAGTCCGTGTACTCGATGTCCATGGCGTATCCATGGAGCTTTGCGGTGGCACCCATGTTAGCAACACGGCAGAAATTGGATTATTCAAGATCACCTCAGAGTCAGGCACCTCCGCCGGAATTCGCCGCATTGAAGCTGTCGCCGGACCTGCCGTGCTGGAGTATCTCAACCTGCGGGACGAAATTGTTAAAGATTTAAGCGATCGCTTTAAGGTGAAGCCCGAAGACATTCGCGATCGCATCACTGCATTGCAAACCGAATTGAAAACCACCCAAAAGCAGTTAGATAGCGCAAAATCGCAGGTTGCTCTGGCAAAAGCCGATAGTCTGCTGGCAAAAGCCGAATCGGTGGGTACGTTCAAAATTCTTGTAGCCGAACTGCCCGGAGTTGATCCCGAATCGCTTAAAACTGCTGCCGAACAACTCCAGCAAAAGCTGCAAGCCGGTGCAGTATTTTTGGGTTCCGCGCCTGAACCCGGCAAGGTGAGCTTGGTCGCTGCCTTTAGCCCTGAAGTGGTGAAAACAGGCTTGCAGGCTGGCAAATTTGTCGGCGCGATCGCCAAAATCTGTGGCGGCGGCGGCGGCGGTAGACCCAACCTTGCTCAAGCAGGCGGACGCGACGACGGCAAACTCGCGGAAGCCCTTGAAGCAGCCAGAGATCAGCTAAAAAGCAGCTTAAGCTAGGAAACTGGGTGAATTAAGTATTTTTTTGATCAGAGTTTGATTTCAACCGCCAACCAGGTTTGATCACTTGACGGGCACGAGCGATCGCCAAACAATCGTTTGGCACATCATCGGTAATGGTGGAACCCGCTGCAATGTTCACGTCTTCACCAATCGTGACGGGCGCAACTAAGACACTGTTTGACCCGGTTTTGCTGCGATCGCCAATCTGAGTCGGATGTTTTTTCACGCCGTCATAGTTGGCAGTAATGGTGCCTGCACCAATGTTGACTTGATTGCCAGCGGTGGTGTCACCCAAATAAGACAAATGCGCGACATTGGTGCGATCGCCCAGTTTGGTATTCTTTAGCTCCACAAAATTTCCGATCCGACACTGCGTTCCGGTTTCCACATGTCCGCGCAAATGGGCATAGGGACCAATCCGTGTGGCATCGGCAACCGAACTATCGGTGACAACGGAATACAGCACCGTCACATTTTGACCAATCTGGCTATTTTCAATCAGGCTACCCGGACCGATTCGGCTCCCTGCTGCGATCGCCGTTGTGCCGCGCAGGTGAGTTTGGGGTTCAATCACCACATCGGGTTCAAGCTCCACGGTGTCGTCGATCGTGATGCTGTTGGGATCAATCAGCGTAACCCCTTGCTTCATCCAGTTGTCTTTGATGCGATTTTGCAAAATGGTATAGGCATCGGCAAGCTGCTTGCGATCGTTAATCCCTAAAATTTCCTGATAGTCCTCTACATCTACCGCCATCACGGGTTTCATGTAGTTGACTGCGTCCGTCAGGTAATACTCTTTTTGATCATTGTTCGTGGTTAGCTGGGGCAATACTTTCGCCAAATCAGCCCAACGGAAGCAATACACACCCGCGTTAATTCGGTGATTTTCCCGTTGGATTGGAGTGCAATCGCGGTCTTCCACAATCTGCTGCAATAGGTTTTGATCCGTGCGAAACACCCGTCCATAGCCTTTGGGGTTGGGCAGTTGAGCCGTTAAAATCGTCGCAGCGTTGCGATTCTCTTGATGGGTTTGCAGCAATAATTTGAGAGTTTGAGGACGGAGTAAGGGAACATCGCCATTGAGAATCAGCAAATCGCCCTCAAACCCTGATAAGTGGGGCAACAATTGTTGCACTGCGTGTCCGGTGCCGAGTTGCTCTCGTTGTTCAACAAATTCTAGGGCGGGTAAGTTGTTTTTTTCACGCTGCGAATCTGATAGCTTTTCCATGACTAACTCATGGCGATAGCCGACAATCACTAACCTGCGAACCGGCTGAAGCTCTTCTACGCTGTTGAGTACCCATTCCACCAGCGATCGCCCCCCCATGCCATGCAACACCTTGGGCAGGTCAGACTTCATGCGGGTACCTCGTCCGGCGGCTAAAATTGCGATCGCGACCATGCTTATTTAACAAATCAGGTGGACATTAGAACAACATCTTATGCGATCGCGTTGAGGTCGTACAAAAGGAGATCCGATAAAGAAGCCGACTCTACAGTTTTTTTTCGTAAATTCGATAGGTTTTGTAAATCGTGCCGCCTGACGTTTCGATTAGTTTGCGGGAAGGGAAATTGTCCTCATAAACCCAAGATAGTTCAGCCCGTTGGTAGGGTTTCCCCTTTTTGATGCCGCCCATCATGCCCAAATAAATTAGGGCTAGAGCCACTCTTTTCCGGCGATACTCTGGCAGCGCACAGATCGCAATCACCCGCCCTTGGTCAATTTGGCGGCGATACCACAGAAATTTAAGAATCCCCAGCCAGTTCAGCTTCCCATTCACATGCTTCAGGGCGATATTGTAGTCCGGCAGCGCCATCCAAAAGCCAATCATCTCGCCGTTATATTCAGCAACCGGGAACACATCGGGATCAACCAAATCCTGTAACGACTTCGCTTCTTCCAAAAACTCTTCCTGGGTGCGCGGAGTGGAACTCCAGTTCGCGGAAAAGGCTTTGTTAAACAGGTGATATAGGCTAATCGCATCGGTTTCAAAATCCTTGCCTTTGGTATGAATTGGGCGAAAAGTCACCCCTGCGTTACAGGCAAACTGATAGGCTTTTTCAAACTGTTTGGGCAATGGCTCATCTAAAGGAAAATTATAGGCGTAGGCATCTTTTGCTTTGTGCCAGCCGTGTTGCTCCATGAATTGGGGATAGTAGGGCAGGTTATAGGGCATCATGATCATCGGCGGCGAGTCGAATCCATCCACTAAAAAAAGACAATTATTATGGGTGGAAAGGTCGATGGGTCCGCGAATTTTGACCATGCCCTGCGATCGCAACCACTGACTGGCAGTGTCTAGTAAGGCTTGGGCGATTGCATAATCATCAATGCATTCAAAGTAGCCAAATAGTCCAATGGCTTCTCCTTCGCGATCGATGAGGCGCTGGTTCACCGCCGCAACAATGCGCCCCACAGGTTTGGGTGGTGCTGATGTCGATGACGTTTCGATGGCAATGAATGCCTGCAATCTGCCGTATTCAAAAAAGGGATTGGTGGGTGCTAGCTGGTTGGCAACACTACTGCGGAGCGGGGGCACCCAGTGAGGATCGTTGGCATAGACGATCGCGGGCACATCCAAAAATAAGGCTTGTTCGTCGGCAGTGGTGACCGGAATGATTTGAAAAGCAGTATTAGAGTCAGGGGCGATCGTGTTGGAATCGCTTGAATGGGGCAATGGATTCATAAAAAAGATGCTTTATCTACAGCACAGATAATTTTTATGGTTTAAACAAGAACTTACTGGGACTATATCAGGCGATGGAATCTGCTCAAAATCCCACACAAGACTAAATGCTACTGAACGGAAAATTTCACGAGTCGTATCAAGAGCTTTGCGATCGCCATTGACTATGAGGGAAATTGCTGAGATATTTTGAGCGTAACTTGTTAAGAAAAAATAAGGTCAGCCCCAATTTTTAGGTCATTTTTATTCTTATGCCGCACAAGAAGTCCCCTTCCATATTGAACCTGGCGTTACTCGTTGCTTTAGCTACAAGCCCCATGGCAGCGCTGTATTGGTCACTAGAGTCTGTGATTGCCCAGTCTCCTAGCGTGTCTCCAATTTCACCGCCTACAGCCGTTCCTGCGGGTTCTATCGTGCGGATTGATGGCTCCAACAGCCTGTTAGTGGTCAATCAATCGTTGAAGCAGAGTTTTGAAAATGGATCTTCAGGAACCAAGGTCGATATTGGGAGTAATGGGTCAGAGGCGGCTTTGCAAGCGGTGTTAGATGACAAGGTTGATATAGCGGCGATCGGGCGACCTTTGACGGCGGCAGAAAAGCAAACAGGGTTGGTGCCCGTTTCGATTGGGCGTGAAAAGATTGCAATTATTACCAGTTCTAAAAATCCCTATAGCGGTGACGTTACCTTCGATCAGTTTGCTAAAATTTTTCGTGGAGAAATTACGAACTGGTCACAACTCGGCGGCGCTCCAGGGAAGATTCGATTGATCGATCGCCCAGAAACGAGTGATACCCGCCAAGCATTCAAAACTTATCCCGTATTCAAGGCGGCTCCATTTCAAGCGGGGGCAACTGCTGAGGCTGTGAGCCAAGATAGCACCGCTGATGTTATCCAAAAATTGGGTAATGATGGCATTGCCTACGCGATTTACAGTCAAGTAAAAGATGTAGATGGAGTCAAGATTATCTCCATGCATCAAACCTTGCCCGATAATCCGGCTTATCCATTTTCCCAGCCGCGTTATTTGGTTGCCAAAGCGACCCCTGCCGCTCCAGCTAAGGACTTTCTTGCCTATGCAACGGGGGCATCGGGTTTGGCAGCGATCGCCGCTGCGAATCAAGCCGAAGTTGCCGCGATCGCTCCAGCGGGTTCTCCCAGTGCGTCCGTTTCGCCAACGGTTGCCTCTTCATCAACGGTTGCGCCAGAAGCTGCCGCCTCTCCCGATGCAACCACTTCCCCTAGCATGGTCACCTCCCCTAGCCCTGAATCGGGTGCGATCGCCCCGGTGCCCAACTCCACCAATCAAGGCTTAGCCGGATTCCCGTGGCTGTTACTGGTGCCTGCCGCACTTTTGGGATGGATTTGGTGGTCTGCTAGAGGACGACGCGCCCCGGCTGCACCTTTATCTGGATCAACATCTGGTGTAGAGCGATCGCCCCAACCCCCTTTAGCTGAACCGATGGCTGCACCTGGGGCTGAAGTGCCTCCTACCGCCCAACCCTCCAGTCCACCGATTGCAGCCGCCCCGCCTATTGTTCAATCTGCTTCCATCCCACCTGTTTCATCTGTGCCACCGATTGATGGACTTCTGACTGAACCCATTGCCGGGGGGGGTAGTAATGTATCAGGGAGTAATCCAGCAATTCTGGGAGGAGCCGCGATCGTTGGAGCTGCTGGGCTAGCCGGATTAGCGGGATTGGCAAGCAAGGAGCAGAATGAGACATCTGCCATAGAACCATCTGCTGCCATAGAACCACCGCTGGATCGAATTGCATCTGAAACCGTCAGCCCCAAAGCCCCTACTTTTGCTGAGCCGTTGGCCGAAGTAGCCACCCCAACAGCCCCACCAGACCTAAATCTAGGGTTGGCTGCGGGTGCGGCATTGGCGGCAGGCACAGGCGCGGCACTGTGGGCAACGCGATCGCAAGATACTGACCCAAAAGGTGTGGCAATTCCTGCTTCTGCCGCAGGGCTTCCTATCTCAGGCAATTTTGCACTTGCAGATGTAGATGACGGGTTGGTGGGGTTGCCTGCTAGCTATGGAGAAAGCCGAATTGTATTAATGCCGCGCGATCCACAGTGGGCATATGCCTATTGGGATGTTTCTGATAGTCATAAAGCGTCATTACGTCATGAAGGGGGCGATCGTTTGGCGCTGCGCTTTTACGACGTAACAGATACAGATAGGAGTCAACAAAACCCACACAGTTTGCAGCAATATGACTGCGAGGAAATTGCCACCAATTGGTATATTCCAGTGCCCCTCAGCGATCGCGATTATATTGTGGAAATTGGCTACCTGACCCAAGATGAGCGCTGGTTAATGCTGGCACGCTCTGCCCCCGTTCGGATTCCGCCAATCTATCCATCGGACTGGACAGAATCACAAGACGTTACCATTTCTTGGGATGAAGAGTTGAGTGAAAAAGTCTTCTCTGTACCTCTTCCCTACAAAAAGAAAGTACGCACGATGCATGAAGTGATGTATGAGCTAGCCCATGGAGTCGAAAGCAATCGCGCTGCGGGTTCTCTATACGGCTCAATGCAAACGGATAGCTCTCTGATTTCTCCTTCAGGAATAGGCATGATGTCCGGGGTCGGGATGTCTGGGGTCGGGATGTCCGGGGTTGGGATGAGTAGTTTAACGACCTCAGGAATGGGCATGATGTCCGGGGTTGGCATGTCCGGGGTTGGGATGAGTGGTTTAACGACCTCTGGAATTGGCATGATGTCCGGGGTTGGGATGAGTGGTTTAACGACCTCTGGAATGGGCATGATGTCCGGGGTTGGCATGTCCGGGGTTGGGATGAGTGGTTTAACGACCTCTGGAATGGGCATGATGTCTGGGGTTGGGATGAGTGGGGTTGGGATGAGTGGGGTTGGAATGTCTGGTTTAACGACCTCTGGAATTGGGATGATGTCTGGAATTGGGATGATGTCCGGGGTTGGGATGAGTGGTTTGACGACCTCTGGAATGGGCATGTCGGGAATGGGGTTCTTTGCTTCCATGCCGCCAATTCGTTCGCGCAAGTTTTGGCTAGTGGCAGATGCAGAGTTGATTATTTATGGTGCAACTGAACCCGATGCCACACTGACGATCGCAGGTCGCCCAGTGCAACTCAATCCAGATGGTACTTTTCGCTTCCAAATGTCATTTCAAGACGGTTCGCTTGACTTTCCCATTCTGGCGATTGCTTCAGATGGGGTTCAAACTCGCACTATTCATCTCACCTTTGATCGAGCAACTCCTGTTCGCAACACTAATCAGAAAGATGAGTCGGTAGAGGAATGGTTGCCGAATAGATGAGCCACTGATTAGTCAACATCAACAAAAATTCTGATTATCCTTAAATAAAAACGTGTAAGCCGCGATCGCTCCAATTAAGGTTGTTAGAAAACTAATTTTAGGATCTAAAAAAGCAACTTGGGTTAAGAGAGAGGGCGATCGCAGACTAGAATCGGCTGAATTAGCGATCAATAAAATGAATAGATTGTTAGCAGCATGAATGCCCAAAGCAAGTTCTAACCGATTATCTTTTAGGGTTACTGCTACCAAAAAAATAGATAGCACTCCATAAGTTAATCCAGTCCACACACTGCCGCGATTCATTTCCGAGTTGCTAAAATGTGCCATGGCAAATGGAAGACTGGTCGCGATCGCTAGGACTATAGGCTGTTTAATCAGTTGCCCCATAGCCTGCAAAAAATAGCCTCGAAACAGCAGTTCTTCGGTTGAGGTTTGAAGCGGCGTTAAAATGAGCGCGATCGCCAAAAATGCTAGCCATTGCCGGGGATGAAAGCTCCATTCAAAGTGCTGTGGGAACCATAAAAATTCAATTATTAATTGAATGCTTAATATAAAAAACCAGACACCAAATCCTACCGTTAAACGCCTCCATTGAATAAAACCAGATGGATTGATTAAGGTGATTAATTTGCGGTGATGAATCCATTTGATAGCAGCAAAAATGCCCCCAAAGAGAAAGAAAAACGGGATAGTGTTAATTAAATAATTGGCGATCGATGGGAAGAGCCAATCACCTAGCCAAGAATTTATTAAATGATAGGCACTTCTTTCTTTCTCTATAAAAACGCTAATTTGCGCTATGAAATCACTAACAAGAGTTGAAATGAAAACTCCAAACCAGGCACTTACAACAATGCATAAAAAACCTAGTAAGTAATAAATCCAACGATTTTTCCCCTGTTGGACAGCATCCAAAAAGCTTGTTTTCATTACGTTAAGAAAAAATATTTGTAAATAACTTAAAAGACCAGATTGCAAAAGATTTCTGATTGTTGCGAAATTTTTCGATCGCGGATGAAAGAGTAAATTTTGATTTCTTCAAAAACACGCTTTAGGATTCTTTTGATATGGTCAATAGACGCTAGCTTTGCATACTACATCGATGCCTTATTTGACACCTTTTTGGCTGACTTACGGATATGAATCATTACGCAAGCCATTGGATTGATGATTGGTGCCAAGATAATGGCTGGACTGACTGGTTTATCGATCGCTCCATTTATTGGGGTTTTCCGCCTCATGGGGTCATGCCAATGCCGATTCCATCGAAGGCAATGAGAGCAATTAAAGCAAAACAGGGGTTGTGCTTTGAGGAAAAAGTTTGGTGTATGGCAGCAGTGAGCAGCATGATCTCAGCAGGATTATTTAGCTACTTCTCATCTTCTCCAATGCCGCTGGTTGGCGCATTTGCTTTTTGTGCAGTAGTGGCGGCTCGGCTAGAAAACGAAGAGATCTGGCGGTAAGCTCCAGCCTAATTAAACAAAAAATTAAGTTTTGAGTGCTTGCGTAACTTAACAAACCCTCTTAAATGCTGACTTCAGTGTTAGAAGGGTTTTTTAATTTTCTTCTAACAGTTTTCGCTCACAACGTCTTATTTTTTCCTTACCCTTGCCTTTAGGAAGTCGCTTATACTGAAAAATACATTGGGTCATATTAATTTTTCATATCCAATCGTTACACTCACGGGAGATCAACGTGTTGCCAGATGACCTGACCCAAAATCGATCGATCGCAGCTTGCCCAGTTCCAACCGAGCAGCTTCCTTTGAATGAATATGAAGATTTGAAAGAATCTTGGTTTTTTCGTTGGGCAACGTTAGAGCGATCGCGCTATGTCAGCACAATACTCTGGGTTTGGCTATGGAGTTGGGCGATCGCTGCTCCAATCGCCGCCGCAAGTTTTCCGTTTGAAAAATATCCGGCTGAATTTTTACTGACTAGCACGGGTGGGGGAATTTTGCTGCTAGGGCTAGTCCTAATTCGCCTCTATCTCGGCTGGTCTTATGTTTCGTCTCGTTTGATGGATGCCAAAGTGTTCTATGAAGAATCGGGTTGGTATGATGGACAAACCTGGATTAAGCCCACAGAAGTTTTAGCCCGCGATCGCTTAGTGGTGAGCTATCAAATCCAGCCAATTCTCAAGCAAATGCAGATAACCTTTGCCATACTGGTTGGACTTTTGGGCATCGGCACTATTATCTGGCATTTTCTAAACTAATGATTTTTTGAGGATCTAGAGGATCTATTTGAATGGTTGACGGTTTTTTGCATGCGCGATCGGAGTGGGGCTGATTGCTACCGCTGGATTTCGCATCCTAATTCCGTTCCTTTGCTCCACTCCTCTATTTCTTTTTCGTTTGCAGCTTCATGCGCTCAAAACTCAGCGCCCCTACTCCTACTGTGACTAAAAAGATACCAAACCACTGCACCCCTTCTAGCTTGTTTTGAATTAAGACCCAGGCAAGTAATGCCGTCATCACAGGACCAATGGAGGCAACAATGGAAGCTAAACCTGCCCCCATATAGCGCACCCCAAAATTATTAGATAGATAGCCAACTAGGGTTAAAAAGCCCAACACGATCCCGCTCAAAATAAAGCCCGTGCGCTTGTCTGGCTCAACCATCACACCCAAATTTGGACCCAGCACAATGAGAATAACGGCGGACAGTACAAAAATAGTGAAAAATTGAATCAGGCTAACAGGGACGGGGTGCAGTTTCTTGAAGCCAAGCTGCATCAGGATTAGGTATAGAGCAAAGGCAACTCCAGAGCCGATCGCGATCAGGATGCCTTCCGGTGAAAATCCTTTACCAGAATCAAAAATTTTCGGGAGTGCCGTTAGAATAATCCCGGTTAAAATCGTCGCCATCACTGCCCAGCGTAAAGGAGTGGGGCGATCGCCAAACAAAAACCACGCCAGCGGCACCGTAAAAATGGGATACATAAACAAAATCGTGACGGCAGGTCCTGCACCAATCTGCCCGATCGCGATATAAATCATCACTTGGGATAGAAAGAGAAAAAAACCACTGCCCACTACAATCCAGATTGGTTTGCGATCTTTTGACTTAAAAAACCGGAGTAAATCTCTCCATACTGGCGGATAGAGTACCATCGCGACACCGATCATCAGCGGAATCACCACCAGCATTCGCAGCCATAAAATTAATAGCGAGTTGCCTAAATTAAGCTGGAGGAAACCGCCCACATCAAAGCTGTCTAGCACTCTGGCAGGCTTAAGCTGAAAAGCATTTGTCGTTGGATCAACAGCGCCATTCCCAATAATCCGCACGACTACATTGTGAATTGATAGAGCCACGGTTGAGAGCAGCACCAAACACAACCCTGTCCAAAAGCTAGATAGCTCTTTTTTTGCAGCGGCTTGGGACGAAATGGGTGCGCCCGGAAACGTAATGGGAGTAGGCGAGATCGGTGGGGTGGGCTGAGGCTGATGAGTTTGAGGGGAATAAGCCTGGGACGGTTGACCTGTTGGTCTTGCTTGCGAAATAGGCAGTTCAGGCGGATAGCCCGATTGTTGGGTGGAGGCGATCGCGGGATTGAGGCGGGATGTACTGGTTGCTGGTGGCAAGGATTGCTCTAGCGATCGCGATCCCGCATCCAATAGCAACTGATCTCGAATCCGGCTGACTAAAGTTTCTAGAACAGCTTCTCCCTGCTGCTCCAAATTATGCATCCGGCTAAGCCGCTGCGAGAGGGCGCTTTCATAGCTTGCCAGTTCTTGCTGCAAGGTATTGAATGTGGTGCTAAACGTGGCATCTAAAGATGTCAATAGCCGATGGGCATGGTCGCTCGCATCACTGCGATCGCCAGATAGTGCCATCTGGTCACTCCCTAGTTGATGGGTATTGGCAAGTTGGTTCACCTGCTGCACCATCACATTTTGCAAATGATTCGCTAGCACAAGCGCCAGTTGCTTTGCCCAAAGTTGCTGTTGAGCAATTTGCTGTTGAGATAACGATTCTTGCTGGCGGGTTTGCAACGCCTGCTCAGTCGCTTGCAGTTTGTCAACTTCGGCAGTCAACCGGGCTTTCTCTGCCTGAAGTTGAGTCACTTCTTGAGACAGTTGAGTCACTAACCCTTGATGCAAATGCTTCAGATCCTGAGTTACCGTTTGCAGGATGCTTTCAACCGTTTTTCCGTCTTCACCGTTAATCTCTGGTCGATTCTCCATTGGTTCCTCAAAGGCTCCTACGTTCGCCACCCCTGGTTTTGTCATTGTAACTAGTGACTCAGGACTCAGTATTCCCTATTTGGGGCAAAATGTACTTTTAAGATCCCACTAGCCCGCTACTAAAGTACTCTTCATTCAGCAAAAGATGAACTAATTCATGAGGAAAATTTAAATTTGGGTAGGAATTACAGAGTAAGCAAAAACCAAGCTAAAAGATAACAGGTTGCAATTTAAGAGATGGGTCTTAGAACCTAGGACTCCTGCTTTTGGAGAGAATGTCAGCCCAACGGGACATCGGATTCCTAGAGGCAATTCCCATTGAGTTGGGAAGTCCACGATCTATGGGAAGCGTGAACACCGGGTAGTTTACCTTAAAAGAGATTTCAGTGGGGAGGACATAACTAACGATTGATTGCAAAAGGGCGATCGCTTGCCACAATATTTATAAATTGCTGGTATTCTTGCCAGCGTGAGCAGGTAAGGATTGAGCATGATTAGATCATGGATGGTGATTGGGGCAGTGGCGATCGCGGTTGCATTTTCAGGCAATATTCTTGGACCCAATGACATCCGGTGGTTTCGCCAACTACAGCGTCCTCAATGGCTGACGTTTGAAGGCTTGATTCCCGTGATTTGGACGGTGATCTTAATTTGCGGCACCTGGTCAGCTTATCTCGTGTGGGAAGCAAACCCCGGCACCGAGCAAACCTGGTGGCTGATGGCATTGTATCTATTGTTGGAAATTGTCATCATTGCCTACTCTCCGACTACCATTCGCCTTCGTAACCTCAAAGCAGGCACGATCGTCGGTGGCATTGGCTTTATAATCGGTTTGATCTTGGCATTTTTGGTGCAGCCCATTTCTAATACGGCATTCTGGTTGCTAGTACCCTATTTACTCTGGAGTCCAATCGGCACCTATACCACTTGGGCAATGCATCAGTTGAATGATGCCTAAAAATGCACGTGAAGTCATCGCATCTAAGTCGTTCAGGCTTTAGGTCAGTTTCGCCAAAGAGTAGGCTAGATTGTGACGTGCCTTAGCTTCATACTGATCGCGAAATAAGGGAGTTGCATAGATCTGCGATCGCCCTAGGAATGATTGCAAAATCTTACCCCGCTCCCGTCGATATATCGGCTCTGGCACCCATTCATACTCTGCCCGCACTTGCCGCTCATATTGAGCAAATCGCTCTGGTGCAGCAGCCAAAATCCCCAAATCTACATCGACTAAAACTTTAGCATCTTGGCTAGTGGGCACTGCATCATGCGTTGTCACCCTAATCAGCGAGTAAACACGCTCCCTAACTTCTTCAGGTAAACCATGGGCGATCGCGCTGGCTCGTGCCCATTCAGCACTTTTCACTTCGTTATTTTTGCTGGCGGGTTCATAGATCGCATCATGAAACCAGATAGCAAGTTCCACTTCTGCGGGATGTTTTGCATACTCTCGAATCTGCTCAAAGTGAGTGAAGCACTCCTGTAAATGTTGGAGCGTATGATAGCTGCGATGAGGTTCCGCATAACAGGCACAAACCTGTGCATAGAGGGTTTCGCTGCCATTAGTCCCTAGTTGTTGCCAGGTTTTTTGCCAGTGAGCGATCGCAGTGAGTGTCATTCTGAATAGATACGATTTGAAAGTGACGGATAGGCAATTGGATAGGCGAAGCGATCGCCCTAACACTGATAGGATCAGGATGTTTAGATTCGTGTCCTCAGGAGACAGCTATGACCCGCGCCATTATGGAAACCGATAAGGGCACCATTCATCTAGAACTCTTTGACCAAGATGCACCCAACACCGTTAAAAACTTTGTCGAGCTAGCCAATAGCGGCTTTTATGACGGGCTAGCGTTTCATCGCGTCCTCTCCGACTTTATGGTGCAAGGAGGCTGCCCAAATACTCGCGCTGGTGCAACAGGGATGCCGGGAACGGGCGGACCCGGCTACAAAATCAAGTGTGAAATTAATCCTAATTTGCATGAGGCAGGCTCCCTTTCCATGGCACATGCCGGAAAAAATACGGGTGGCAGTCAGTTTTTCATTTGCCATTCGCCTCAGTCCCACTTGGACGGCGTACATACGGTATTTGGTAAAACCGCAGATATGGATGTCGTCAATGCGATTCGTCAAAACGACAAAATCATTTCGGTGAAAATCGAAGCATAGCTTCTGCTGATGTAGTACTAATTTCCATAGTGCTACATCCAAATAAGGCTTCCAGATAAAAGTTACAGGGATCAAAAATGCAATCCGTTTGGCGGTGAGCAGTTTGAACTCATCTTCAAGGCGATCGCGGATTCAGTAAGGATGACAAAATCTTCGCATTACCTTGTCTGATGGGTTCGAGAGTCATTAGAGAAGTTAGTTCATATCGCCTACTCTGACGTTGAACCCCAGTAAATGAATTTTATGACCATCACTGCCAATCTGACCGATCGCCCTGTTCTAGATGAGTTAATGGATGGCTTACCCAACATTTCTGGCTGGGAAGACGAGCTTGAAAGTGTGACCAATCCGCAAAAATCAGTGTTTTTGCCAGCCACTAATCTACAGCTTGGATCGATAAAAGCTGCTTTTGCGATCGCCCTGCATATGCACCAGCCCACCATTCCCGCTGGCTGGAACGGCGCATTGATCAACAACTTGCAGCAGATGTTCGAGCATCCCAACGATGGCGACAACCACAACGCGGGTGTGTTTGCCTGGTGCTATTCCCGCATGGCTGAGTTTATCCCCGAACTGGTGGCTCAGGGCTGCAATCCCCGCGTTATGCTCGATTATTCTGGCAATTTGCTCTGGGGTTTACGGCAAATGGGGCGCGGCGATGTGCTGGATAACCTGAAACGGATTACCTGCGACCCCACCTATCAGCCCTACGTAGAGTGGCTGGGCACCATGTGGGGACACGCTGTGGTGCCATCCACGCCAATTCCCGATATCAAGCTACATATCCAGGCATGGCAGCATCACTTTGCCTCAATTTTTGGCTGGGAGGCGATCGCCCGTGTTAAAGGATTTTCGCCCCCGGAAATGCATTTACCCAACCATCCCGATACGCTCTACGAATTCATCACAGCCCTGAAAGAGTGCGGCTATCGCTGGATGATTGTTCAAGAACATTCCGTTGAAACACTCACAGGTGAATCGTTGGGCGATAAACATCTGCCCCATCGCTTGATTGCCCGAAACTCCAAGGGCGAAACGACCAGCCTGACCGTATTGATCAAAACCCAAGGCTCAGATACTAAACTGGTTGCTCAAATGCAGCCCTATTACGAAGCCAAATCTCAATCTAGCGATCGCAGCATCAGCGGTATCTCCATTCCGCCGTTAGTCACCCAGATCAGCGATGGCGAAAATGGCGGCGTGATGATGAATGAGTTTCCCTCTGCCTTCAAAAAGGTATGGCATGAAATGGGGCAAAATCCCGATGTTGTGGGGATGACGGGCACTGAATATCTAGAACTGATTGAAGCGGCTGGGGTTAATCCTGACGATTACGCCACCTGTCAACCAGTGGGTCAGCACCAAATCTGGCAGCGCGTTTCCCTGGAGAGTGTGACTCCCGAAGCCGTAGAAGCCGCGATCGCCGATGCTAAACAAGCGAACTCCAACTTTCATATGGAAGGCTCCTCTTGGACTAGCCATATGAGTTGGGTGCAGGGCTATGAAAATGTCCTCACGCCCATGAATCAACTGAGCGCTCGTTTCCATGAAAAGTTCGATTCACTGACGAGTCAACCTAATCAAGCGCCTCTCACTCGGACTACTGCCTACCGTCAAGCCTTGCTATATAACCTCTTGCTGCAAACCAGTTGCTTTCGCTATTGGGGGCAAGGTAGCTGGACTGATCATGCCCGTGCCCTGTTTGAAAAAGGCATGGAAACGCTCGGCTAAACAAAAATAGGTGTTGCTGAATCGCTAAATTTGCCCTCACCCTAGCCCAACGAGCGAAAGGACAAGGTTCTAGCTCTCTTCTCCTCAAGAAGAAGAGTTGGGATGAGGGCATCTTAGGTGCACATCAGGTATCTCTGGAAGATTTCTACAATTTTTGCGTGGTTTGCCAAATATAGTTGGTTGAAATTGGTCAATATGGAGTATCAATAGGTTGTCAATATCTCTTACTTGAGAAAAGAGATGTTTTTATCGTGTGTGGCATTGTTTGAGGATGAAGCGATATGGTTCAGTCTGCAACGTTGGGATATTCGCCGAATGTGTTGGAACTCGCTCAGCGCGGAAATTTACAGGCGATCGCGCAGTGGCTTAATCAATCGCTGCGTCCCTATGGGCTAAAGGCGCGGGTGGGTTCTAGTCATCCCACTAATCTACGGTTGCTAATTGAACTGCCCTTTATCCCCAAACAGGAAGCCCCTTCAGGCACTTGGCAAGAGCAACTGATGCGATTTGTCTGCCATCACTTGTGGCAGTTGAATTCTCCCGTGATTCGGGGTGCCAATATTGCGGTTCGTCTCGCCGATCAGCCGAAACAAATTCTTTGGAAGCAGTCGGTACGGATTGTCACGCCTGCCAATCGGCATCGATCGCAGCCCCATTCGCAGAATCAACAGATGCGATCGCGGATTCACAAAACCGCTCGACGCAAAAATCGGCTCCGACTGGCACGCACCTTACTCGTCGGTGGCCCTGCCGTTGCCGCCATTATGGTAGGTGGTTTTCTGGGCTACAGCCGCGCCCCCGTCACCCAAACTGATGCTTCTGCCTCTTCTCAATCAGGCAACCCAAATCTTCCTACTCGCTCCGACACCGTGCGGACTGCCCTAGAAACGGTGCCTGTGTTAAAGCACAATCAAGTTGTCAATCCCCAAGATCCCACAGTGACTTTGATGTTTGCGGGAGATGTCACCCTAGCCGATCACTTTGAAGAAGTTATTGGTCAGGATTATCAGCGCCCCTTCGCCGCTATGAAAGAGTATCAGCAGGCAGATTTATCCATGGTGAACTTGGAAAATCCCTTGACCAGAGCAACCCTTGCCATGCCGGGTAAGCAATTTAACTTCAAAGCCAATCCCGATGCAGTCAAGGTTCTGACTACAGGTGGAGTAGACCTGGTGAGTCTGGCAAACAACCACACCATGGATTTTGAAGCTGATGGATTAAAAGAAACCTTGGAAACTTTGGATGCAGCCGGAATCCAATATATGGGAGCCGGGAAAGATTTGACGGAAGCCCGTCGCCCCAAAATCATTGACGTGAAGGGACAACGGATTGCCTATCTTTCCTATTGGGGGGAAGAATATGGCGCAGAAGCGAATAAAGCCGGGATTAATTCAATTAAAGAAGATCGGATTGCCGAAGATATCAAAGCCATCCGAGATCAGGTGGATTGGGTGGTGGTGAATTTTCACTGGGGACAAGAACTGGCAGAAGTTCCTGCCGATTGGCAAGTGAAACTAGGACATTTCACGATTGATCAGGGTGCTGATGTGATTGTGGGACATCATCCCCATGTACTGCAAGGCGCAGAGATTTATAAGGGTCGTCCGATCGCCTATTCCCTAGGCAACTTTATTTTTGGCGGTAACTCCCGCACCGATTACGATACGGCGGTGATGCAAGTTTCCCTCAAAGACAAGCAGATGAAGGTAGAGTTTTTGCCCGTGGAAGTGACGGGCTATCAGCCAAAAGTTGCCCAGGGCGATCGCGCCACTGCAATTCTCGGAAACCTAACTCAGCGATCAGCGAAATTTCAGCAACCCATGCAATCGCCTGTAGTCCTTGATGCCCGTTCGCCTCAACCCTCAGCGACTACCGGAACCCCAGAAGCCTTGGCTCCTGCCACACTGCCAGCATCTCCATCTCTGCCCACCATCAATCCCGCACCCGCGCCACTATCCGCACCCGCACCGATCCCCCCCGATAATCTCATGCCGCCGCCTGCGGATGCTCCAGCCGTTGATGCAGGCACAAGCATTCCCCAAACATCTACGCCTCAAACATCTACGCCAGAAGCGCTCAATAATCCAGCCGTTCAGCCCAGTCCGGATGCAGTCAGCACTCCGACACCCATCGATCCAGCCAATACCGACATCCTGCCGGGTTATGGAGAAGTCGCTCCTCCTGCACCGACCACCAGAAGCAGCCCAGACGATGCTACTCAGCCCCCAGCCGTCCAAACTGAGGCTCCAGTAGTCGCGCCCAACGCGCCCCAACTACCCTCTTTCGCAAATCCCAGCAACTCCTTCACAAATTCTCCCAGCCAAACTCCACTTAAAGGCAATCCGCAAAGCAATCCGGGAGATCCCCAGGTCAGCCAGCCGACCTCAGGCGATGCTATGGATTCTACGGCATTACCTGCGGCGCAGCCCAACACGGTTAGTTTTCAGATTCACCCCAAATCTGCTGTGAAAGTCGCGCAAGTGAATGAAACAGTAAAGGGGATTGAAACAGAGAAGAAAAATGCAGCCGCAAAGATGGCCGAACCTGAAAAAGATCTTGCGACTCAGGATGTCGCCTTAAAAGCACCGATGATGTGGTAATCGTTAACGGCTCATTCATCTGAACAGGTTAAAGTGAGGTGATTTTAGAGCAAGGAGCTAAGCATGAGCGCGATCGCAACAGAACAACGCCAATATCTCACCTACATCCTCACCGATGAGGCAACCGGGGCAAAGTTGGAAATTGTGCCAGAACGTGGCGGCATTGCCACAAGCTGGCAAATGGAAGGTCAAGAGATTTTCTACTTAGATCAAGAACGCTTCACCGATCCAACGCTGACCGTTCGGGGCGGCAATCCCATTTTGTTTCCGCTGTGCGGCAATGTGGTGGATAACACTTACATCCACAACGGCAAGGCTTACAGCATTAAGCAGCATGGATTTGCGCGGGAACTGCCTTGGAGCGTGATCAACCAGACCACTACTGACGGAGCCAGCCTTACCCTGGGTTTAAACAGCAATGACCACACTCGCGCCGTTTATCCCTTTGAATTTGAGCTTGCCTTTACCTACACCTTGAAAGGTAATACCCTTACTTTGAGCCAGCGGTTTACCAATCATTCCACCGAGCCAATGCCCTTTTCCGTGGGCTTCCATCCTTACTTTGCGACGGCAGATAAGACTGCACTGCAATTTCAAATTCCCTCCAGCGAGTTTTATGATCAGCGTGCCAAAGTATCTCAGGCTTACACCGGAAACTTTGACTTTGATCTGGATGAAATTGATGTGGCGTTTACCGAACTGTCGAGCCATGTGGCAGTGGTCACTGATCCAACTAAAGCGCTCAAACTCACCTTCAGCTTCAGCCCAGACTTTTCTACGCTCGTATTTTGGACAGTCAAGGGCAAAGACTTCTACTGCCTAGAACCCTGGACGGCAGGACGGAATGCGTTGAATACCGGCGATCGCTTGATTCACCTTGCCCCCGGAGCCACTCTGGAAGCCGAATTTGCCGTGAAAGCGGAGTCTCTAAGCTAACGCCTGAGTATTGAAAGGGGCTGGTGCCATGATCAAGGTATGTCATGGTTCAAGCCCTACTAGAACCATTGCTAAGAAATAGTTTGCTGATCAGGAAGCGAAGCGGGAATAGGGCGATCGCGATCTAGGAGAAACCTATCTCAAAAATGCTCTCCATTCGTTATGTATTGAGATAATAAAGATCCGTCTTTTTGTATCCGTAGAAGCCTAGTGTTATTGATCACAAAAATCAGAATTCAAAAAGGCGATCGCGTTCCTAAAACTGATTTCTTTAGCTCTAGTTAACGACAGCGATCGCAGTGATTTCACGGACAGGTTGGCGACCAGATTAATAGTTACTTCATAAAAGACTGAAAAAATTTACTAATCGCCAGTGATTTTCTAGTCTTAAATTTTATGGTTTTTTGTCTTTCTGTATAAGTTTCAAAAAATATAACAATACGCTCAAAAGCTCTCTGGGAAGCACTTTGTCTTCCTAAAGGCGTTTAGTATTCTTTATTTAAAATAAGGCGGATTCAATCGAAACAAACGCTTCATCCAAACTTTATCTTTTTTGTAAAAACTTTATGCCGCCAGTCTTGTTAGCACCATAATAATGACCTAGCTAGTGAGTGGCAAAAAGTCTATGTATCAATCGATATCAGTAGATTATAAGGCTTTCTTTAGTTATTAAAAGATTAGTTAAAGATGCATTTTGTTCAGTTAAAAGTTCAGCTATTTAGCCGATTCTGATTAAATAGATGGGAATGCTAGGTTTGTGCTGTGATAGAGAGATTGTTAAGTGGCATTAAATTAGGCATCTTTGAATATCATCTCAGGCTTGTATTCTGTTTCTCGAATTAAATTTCTAAAAATGCTCAGTTTTTGAGTTCTATCAGGTTTTCCACATTACTTAATAGGTTGCTCTTCCCATGAGATCTGATTCTTTAAACCGTTCATCAACTTCATCTTCTGAATTAGGCGTATATGAATGCGAGATTCACCTCAAGTTCAGGCTGGTTGAAGAGAAAGATGCATTTGTAAATCGTGATCAGCTTCTAGAGCTTCTACTAGATGCTTTTTCCTATGGATCTGACGAGTACATGGAACCTACTCAAGTCGAAGTCGTGGCGCAAGAGGTCTGTGAGCTATTAGCTTCCCCTCAAATGCGTCGCCAACTGATTCGCCTACGCAACTCTAGTGATGGGGGCTAGTAGGTCATTTCGCTTTAACGAACCCACGCTAAATTCAGAAAATGATGCGTCGCGCTAAAGTTATCAATTAATTCTATTGACAGGGGTTCCAATGTTCGTTACCTTGTATAAGGTCTAGCTGATGTGCCCCCATCGTCTAGAGGCCTAGGACACCTCCCTTTCACGGAGGCGACGGGGATTCGAATTCCCCTGGGGGTATGTAAACTCAAATGATAAAGGCGAGGAGTAACTTACTCTTCGCCTTTATTAATGCATTTTTTCGCTTAGTTGTTTGCCTAGAAACGCGATCGCTTGACCATTTTTCCGCAAACTTTGATAATGCTCTCAACAATGGCACATCCAACCCTAATTTTGCCGGGTTATTTAGCCGGAGCAACGGACTATCGATACCTCCAAAAAGCCCTGATTGACCAAGGTATTCCAACAGTTACGGTGCCATTGCGCTGGCAAGACTGGGTGACAACCATTGGTGGGCGATCAGTGACTCCAGTTCTGCGGCAAATCGACCAAGCCGTCACACAGCTTCTCCAAGAAAGTGGTGCTGCCAAAATCAATTTAATTGGGCATTCGGCAGGCGGTTGGTTAGCCCGCATTTATTTAGGCGAAAAACCCTATTGCATTCATCCGAGTGATACGGAAGACTGCGTTTGGAATCGGCGATCGCACGTTGAAACCTTACTCACCTTGGGCACACCCCACACCAGTTTGGAACGCTGGACGCGAAAAAATTTAGATTTCGTCAACCAAACTTATCCAGGAGCCTTTTATTCCGATTTGCGCTATGTCTGTGTGGCAGGCAAAGCGATTTATGGACAACGCCGACCCGGAAGTTGGTTAGCCTACAGCAGCTATCAACTTACCTGCGGTCAGGGCAACTGTTGGGGCGATGGCATTACCCCGATCTCCGCTGCTCACCTAGACGGGGCTACTAACCTAACCATCCAAGGCGCAACTCATTCGCCCAAATCTGGACAACCCTGGTACGGCTCGTCGGGATTGCTAGAACAATGGGTCGAGTATTTGAAGTAATGACTTAGAGGCTGAAACATTTAAACGCCCAATTCCCCACTTCTGGCTGTTGCCCAAATGGTGCGCGATTCTCCCACGGAGAGACTTCGCCAATGCTGCTAGTGTTCTAGACTTGTTGCTTCACCCTAAATGGTTAACCCAAATTCAAACCGATTGATGAATAGGCAACGCTGCTGTGTTTTTGACTGAACGAAACTCCACATCTGCTTCTGTCTCTACAGCCTGCCATTGGCAAAGGTTGACGATAGTTTGGGTAGGCTCCAGTTCGGCAAGTTTAGTTTCATTGATCGCTTGGATCTGTTGATCTTGCTTAACGCTGCAATCACTGTCGTTGGACTGATATGCAGAACATGGGCAGTATGTCGGATGCCACTGCCATTGATTTCCATATCATTGATTTGTTGTTTGACTTCGGGTGAATAACCAGCATCGGGGTTCTGCACAATCAAGGTGCGTCGAGAGCACTCTGAACTGTGAGATAAGTAGCGTTGTTTGCCATCTGCGATCGCACCCTGTTTGATGACTTCAATCCCATCACGCTTTGGACAATGAATCGGCTCTACAATCGTGGTTAGTTCCCTTCATTGCGGCACCTCCCTCACAGCATCATTTTGAGCAGAAAACAACAAATCTGAAACATTGCCCGATCGCCCAATCGCATCAAGGGAGTACTCAATTAAAAGTGAGTTGAGCAATGGCGATACCTTCAGAGTGCGCTGACCTCTCCAACCTTCATAAG
The DNA here is from genome assembly GCF_056784215.1 of Leptolyngbya sp. CALU 1928. Lineage (NCBI taxonomy): Bacteria > Bacillati > Cyanobacteriota > Cyanophyceae > Leptolyngbyales > Leptolyngbyaceae > Leptolyngbya > Leptolyngbya sp. CALU 1928. The sequence goes on from NZ_JBXBCE010000001.1 coordinate 1,838,893, forward strand.
GTTTCTTGAGTCTGCTGTTGCACCACGCTACTCCAGTCATCCTCAGTAACAGCCTCCTCTAAGTTTTGGCGGCGAACTGACAAGTCAGCGCTTGCGCGATCGCCTTCCCCATCATCAGGTTCTCGGCTTTCGGGTTCTGCCATTGCTTTCCGCAGCTTCAGCTTTTTCTCATCGTAGGCTTGGCGTTCTGTCGCAGACATTGCCGCGATCGCAGCGGTTCCAATCGTATTTGCCCACAGTCCACTATCATCCACATTGCCCGGTGGAATAGCTCCTAGTTCGGCAATCCAGGCATTTTGCAAGGCTTCCATCTCGTCACGCTTGGGAAACTTAAACGCCTGCACCCGCACAAATGCACAGATATCAGTGCCCATTTGGGTGACATGCCCCCGCAGTGCCAAAGCAACATTGCGAGAATAGCCAATGTATTGCGTCTGGCGATCGCCATTCAACACCGCATAGACTCCGGCAACTTTGGCATTCCCGACTGCTTCACACCAAGAATTCAATGGTGTCACCGCTTCAGTCGTTACAGATGGCTTAGCGATCGCAGCATCCACAGCACCATGTTCATCCTCAGAACTGTAGAGAAAACCATGCAACCCTTGATGCTCTTGGGGCACGTTCTGATGTTCGATTGGAGTTGTGTTATCGGGTGTCACTTGAGTTTTTCCTGCGGATAGGCGATCGTCAATACAGTCATTATCTCTTTTGCCTACCCCATCTGACTATCTTGTTATGCTCAATTGCTCATCCATCAAAAGTCACAAAAAAGCAGCAACCTACTAAGATTGCTGCGTTGGGAAACATCGCTTAGACTTTGGCAACTAACCGACGATTTACGACACTGGGCTAAGTAGCTTATCCGTCGTGGTTTCTGGGTTTACTTCTGGAGAATCTTTTTCGGATGGGGGAACCGCCTGCCAGAACTTTGGCAGGTATTCTGACCAGTTGTCCAAGATTTTTTTGGCTTTGGGACTGCCTGTATGCTCAGCATGAGCCTGAATCAACTCTTTGAGTTGCTGTTCCCCCACGGGGGAGGTAATTCGTTGGGGCTTGATGATTTCTGGGTTAACTTTGGCAGAGAAACTATCATCTTCATCCAGGAAGTAAGCGAGTCCGCCTGTCATGCCAGCGCCGACGTTGCGTCCGGTTTTGCCCAGCACTACGATCACGCCGCCCGTCATATATTCGCAGCAGTGATCGCCAGCGCCTTCAATTACAGCTTTGGCTTGGGAGTTGCGGACGGCAAACCGTTCACCCGCTAATCCCAATGCGTATAGGGTGCCGCCCGTTGCCCCATAGAGGCAGGTGTTGCCAAGGATCACGTTTTCGGAGGGATCGTAGGTCGCGGAAGCGGGAGGGAAAATGACGATTTCGCCACCATGCATTCCTTTACCTACGTAATCGTTGGCTTCTCCTTCCAGGGAAAGGGTCATGCCGGGTAGGTTAAAGGCTCCAAAGCTTTGACCCGCTGCCCCGTTAAAGTTGAGCGTGATTTGTCCGCTGAAGCCGCTGTTGCCATATTGTTTGGCGATCGCGCCTGCAATTCTGGCACCCACCGTGCGATCGGTGTTGACCACTTTCCAGGTTTTTGTGATGCTGGTTTGATTCGCGATCGCTGCCTGAATGTCAGCATCTGCCAAAATCTCGTCATCTAATACAAAGCCATTGCTGTGAACTGCTTCGTGGATTAACCAAGCGCGATCGGTGCGCGTATCTGGGAGTTTAGTCAGGCAGTCTAAATTGAGGCTGTGGGTTTTGGTCAGGGTGACCTCTTCCCGCATTTTCAGCAAATCCGCCCGTCCGATGATGTCTGTGAGGGATTGATAGCCCAAACGAGCCAGCAGCGATCGCACTTCTTCCGCCACAAAAAAGAAGAAGTTGACTACATGCTCAGGAATGCCTGTAAACCGCTTGCGGAGTTCTTCTTTTTGGCTGGTCACGCCCACAGGACAGTTATTCGTGTGGCAAATTCGTGCCATGATGCAGCCTTCCGCAATCATGGCGATCGTGCCAAAGCCAAACTCTTCGCCGCCCATCAACGCCGCCATGATGACATCCCACCCGGTGCGGATGCCGCCATCTACTCGCAGCAAGACGCGATCGCGCAGTTTGTTCTGCATTAGTACCCGATGTACTTCCGTTAAACCCAACTCCCAAGGGCTGCCCGCATGTTTGATCGAACTCAATGGCGAGGCTCCGGTGCCACCTTCGTGTCCAGAAATTTGAATCACATCTGCGTTTGCCTTTGCCACACCCGCCGCGATCGTGCCAATGCCTACTTCGGCGACCAGCTTCACCGATACTTTTGCGGTTGGGCTGATCTGGTGCAAATCAAAAATCAGTTGGGACAAATCTTCGATCGAGTAAATATCATGATGAGGCGGTGGCGAAATCAGCGTCACGCCAGGTTTAGAGCGGCGCAGCATCGCAATATAGGGACTGACTTTATTGCCCGGAAGTTGACCGCCTTCTCCTGGCTTGGCACCTTGGGCAACCTTGATTTCTAACTGCTGGGCGCTGATCAAATATTCTGGAGTCACGCCAAAGCGACCCGACGCGATTTGCTTAATGGCAGAACTGACGCGATCGCCATTTCGTAATCCTTTCAAATGAGGCAATGTCGCAGACTGCCCTGCTTCATCTACATCATTTAAGGTTTGAAACCGAATTGGATCTTCGCCGCCTTCGCCAGAGTTGGATTTGCCACCAATCCGGTTCATGGCGATCGCCAGAGTTTCATGCGCCTCACGGGACAGTGCCCCCAAAGACATACCGCCCGTGCAGAATCGCTTGACGATATCGCCTGCTGATTCAACCTCTTCCAAAGGAATGGAGGGGCGATCGCTTTTTAGATCCAGCAAATCCCGCAGTGCGGTGAGTGGACGACCCACCATGTATTCTTGGTAAAGCTGATAGTGGTCGTACTGATTTTGTCTGACCGCCTTATGCAGATGCTTGGTCATCTCTGGGCTGTTGATGTGAAACTCGCCTCCCGGACGCGAGTTGACAAAACCGAGGTTTTCTAGCTTTTTGATGGTTAGCTCTGGAAAAGCCCGCTGATGAATTGCCAATACTTCGTGTGCCAGTTCAGCAATGTTTAACCCACCCAATCGAGACGCAGTACCCAAAAAACCGAGATTGAGCAAATCGCCGCCAATGCCGATCGCCTCAAAAATCTGCGCGCCATGATAGCTCGATAGCAGCGAAATCCCCATTTTTGACATGATTTTCAGCAAGCCATCTTCGATCGCCCTGCGGAAGTTAGTTTCGGCTGCCACCAAGCTAATCTGCTTCAGTTTGCCCCGCTCCATAAAGCCCTGAGTTTTGGGATCATGCCACCACTGCCGCACGGTTTCCAACGCCAGATAAGGACACACTGCACTAGCCCCAAACCCAATCAGGCAGGCAAAATGATGAGTACTCCAGCATTGGGCGGTATCCACGATGAGGGAGGCTTTCATCCGTAAGCCTTGGCGAATTAGGTGATGGTGAACCGCACCGATTGCCAGCAAGGGGGGAATGTAGCTAAAGTCGGCGCTGATGGTGGCAGGAGTGCCGTTTTGAGCGGCGCGATCGCTCAAAATCAGAATCTTTTTGCCTGCTTTTACCGCTGCGGTTGCCTGCTGACAAAGGTCTAACACCGCTTGCAGCAAGCCATCAGGACCTAAAGCAATTTTGAACAGCGTCGAAAGCGTTGCCGTCTCAAACCCAGATTCCCGGATGTGATCCAGTTCAGCATCGTTCAGCACGGGGCTATCCAGTTTGATTAACCGCGCAGATTCTGGCTTGGCTTCCAGCAGGTTAATCCGTTCCCCTAGCTGCGTCTTTAGAGACATGACCAGACGTTCGCGGTAGGGATCGATCGCCGGATTGGTCACCTGAGCAAACCGCTGCTTGAAGTAGTCATACAGCACATGGGGTCTGGCAGATAGCACCGCTAAGGGAATGTCATCCCCCATACAAAAAGTGGGTTCTTTGCCTTGAGCCGCCATCTCCTGAATCGTCAATTCCACGTCTTCTGCGGTAAAGCCAAAGGCAGTTTGATAGCGCAGAAACTCTTGCGGTTCTAACTTCGGCGTTTCGTTCTCAAACGGCAGAACTGCCAACTCTTGGCGATTCTGCTTCAGCCATTCACCGTAGGGATGGGATTGAGCAACTCGCTGCTTAATCTCCCAATTCTTCAGGATTTCGTGAGTTTGCAGATCCACCGCAATCATCTGTCCTGGACCGAGCCGTCCTTTTTCCAAAATTTCGGCTTCCGGAATATCTACTACGCCTGCTTCTGAGGCAACCACAATGTAGCCATCGCGGGTGATCACATACCTCGCCGGACGCAGTCCATTGCGATCGAGCGATGCGCCGACCACTTTGCCATCACAAAAAGCCAAGAGCGCTGGACCATCCCACGGTTCTTGAACGCCGCTGTAGTACTCATAAAAATCAACAATTTCTGGATGATCGGCTAGATCCGGCTGATTGTCATAAGCTTCCGGCACCATAATCATCAGTGCTGCTTGCGGACTGCGACCCGATCGCACCAGCAGTTCACACACATTATCCAAGTTGGCGGAGTCGCTATTTTCCATCCGCACGGTTGGCATCAGGTCGGGCAAGCGATTTTTGGGCACATTTCCACTGGCATCTTCACTCACTTGCCAGCATTCATGCATCAAATCTGGCTGCTTCGCGCTCATCCAGTTGATATTTCCCAGCAAGGTATTAATTTCACCGTTGTGCCCCAACAACCGCATGGGTTGCGCTAGAGGCCACTTTGGCAAAGTATTGGTACTAAAACGGCGGTGATAGAGTGCAACTGCACTTTTGTAGTCTGGGTGTTTTAGGTCGGCGTAAAACTCGCCTAGTACCGCAGATCGCACCATCCCCTTGTAAACAATCGTGCGGTTAGAAAATGAACAGAGGTAAAAGTCCTCAACTGCTTTTCCGACTGCCTTTTCTGCTGCTTGCAAAACTCGCTTGCGAATCAGGTACAGTTGCCGCTCTAATTCATCCCCTTGGAGGGTAGATTGCACAAAAAATTGCTCGATCTGCGGCTGATTTTCCCGCGCTTGAATGCCCAAACACTCTGGATACACGGGCACCACACGCCATCCTAAAACAGCAACCCCTTCTTCAATGGACACTTGCTCAAGGGCTTTGCGGGCGATCGCCGCCACAGATGTATCTTGGGGCAAAAACACCATGCCTACCCCAATGTGTTCCCGTGCAGTAATTTCAATCCCCTCCGCTGTAAACCAGGCATTGAAAAGATCCCAGGGAATGGAGGTCATCACACCCGCGCCATCTCCAGAATCTTGGTCAGCGCTGCATCCGCCTCGATGCTCCAAACAGGTTGCAGCAATCAATGCTTTTTCAACCAACTCATGGCTAGCTCGCCCTTGTTGGTCGGCAATAAACCCGACTCCACAAGCATCGCGCTCTTCCACTAGCCAGCGTTGCCCTTCATATCCACTATTCAATTGATTGCTATCCCGCTTTACAGTTTCATTAGCCATGACAATGACGTATTTCGCTCGGTTGGTAGGGTGTTTCTTGCGGAGTTGATTATTATAGATTTCGGTTGTGGGATTCTTAAGGGCTTCCCCTCGGCATCATTACGACCTATCTCAGGGCTGGAAATGTAGATGCTTTGTCAGAAAACCAGAAAAACAAAATCCGTAAAATATCACTATACAAAGAGATCATTACTTAAAAACACTTTGAGATTTATAAACATTACAGGGAAAAGACGGTGAAGAAGAGTACAGCAGGAACCAAACGCATCTAGATCAGGTCAAACAAACCCACCTCAATCAGCATTTTTTTAGAGACGTTGTCGAAGTAAGCAGGATTTTCGGCTGCAAGAATAATAAATTCTGCCGACCCTGACAGAGTTTGAAGGCTGCTACAAAGGATTTCCTCTACAAGTTTCATTCCTGAAGTAAAGTGATATCCCTTTTAAGTTAAAGGGTGCTTTATCAATTATGAGAGGAACATCTTTTTTTATTCTGAATTTTAATCAGCTATGGGTAGTGAGGAACAAAAAATGAGTGCCAAACGATGCTCAACAGGACTAAAAAGACGGTTTGGATTTAGTATCGCGGGAACGTTCGTGCTCTTGGGAATGTCAGTTTCTGCTCAGGCACTTCCGATCGCTCGGCAAGGGACGCAAATTTTGCTCAACGGACAGATTGTCTTTGCGCCTTGGAGTCAGTGGCAAGATGCTGCTGGGCTGCGGATTGGGATTAATGATCGCGCCCTCCTTCCCACCGTCGGCATCCAACTTCTGACGACTAATACCGCCACTCAGCAACCGATTCAGTGGTTCACTCAACCCAATTTGCCGCCCAGTGTTCTATCCACTCGCCTGATCTCGTCTTCGCGCTATTTAGATGTCACAGATCTGGCTAGTCAAAATGGCTGGCAGATGCAAGTGGCGGGTTCTGCCCTGGAAATTAACGCTCCGGTTGCCACCATGCTGGCAATTCGTCAAGGTAGACCCGCTTGGGGCGATCGCATCGTGATTGAATTAGACCGTTCAACCCCCTGGAAAACTGCTGTTGCCAATCAGGACGTGATTCTGACGCTCAACGCCCAGGTTACGCCCGATATTCTGCGACAAATAAAGGCTGTCTCTGGCAAATATGTTCAGTCGATTAGTGTTGAACCATTCGGCAATCAAACCCGCGTTCGCTTGAAGATTGCGAACGGTATCCAACCCCGCATCTGGAGCCTCACCAAGCCCGATCGCATCATCGTCGATGTGCGTCCTGACAGTCTGATTGAACGCAATGTTCTGTGGGCACCTGGGTTGCGCTGGCGGCAGCAGACTGTGGCGATTGGCAGCAATCGAGTGCCCGTCACTTGGCTAGAACTCGATCCCCGTCAGCCCGGTCTGAGCCTGAAGCCAATTGTGCCCAACCCTTCCTCCATGATGGGAATTGCGCCCCTTGCCCAAACCGCTCAGCAAGCCCAGGCAACCGCTGCGATTAACGGTGGATTCTTTAACCGGATTCGGCAGTTACCTCTCGGTGCCATTCGTTTAGATGGACGGTGGCTGTCGGGTCCGATTTTGAATCGAGGCGCGATCGCCTGGGATGGATTAGGCAATTTTGCTTTCAAACGCCTTACCCTCCAAGAAACCCTGATTACTGCCACAGGACAACGGCTGCCGATTACTCATCTCAACAGTGGCTACATTCAAGCAGGCATAGCTCGATACACGCCTGATTGGGGAGCCACTTACACACCTTTATCAGACAATGAAATCATCGTTTCAGTACAAAATAATCGGGTTGTCAGCCAACAGCCCTTAGCAAAAGCAGGTAGTGCTGGAGTGCCGATTCCCAGCAATGGTTATTTATTGGTGCTGCGATCGAATCAATCCATCGCCTCTGTCTTTTCGCCAGAAACACAACTACAACTGCTAAGCAGTACCGATCCCCCAGAGATCAACCGCTATTCTTATGTGCTGGGCGCGGGACCTTTGTTAATTCAAAACTCGCAAATTGTGGTTGATCCAAAAATAGAAGGGTTTAGCAATGCTTTTGCGACGGAAGCCGCACCCCGCAGCGCGATCGCTCAAACAAACACCGGTCAAATCCTTCTAGTTACTGCCTATGAAAAACTTAGCGGTAATGCTCTTACCCTAACTGAAATGGCACAAGTTCTTCAACAGCTTGGTGCAACTAACGCACTCAATTTAGATGGGGGTAGCTCCACCACGCTTTACCTAGGCGGACAAGTCATTGATCGCCCCCCTAATTCAGCCGCCCGTGTCCACAATGGCATCGGAGTTTTTCTCCGCTAAATTCCTTCTCTACGTCAACCTGCCCCAACATAAAGCCACCTTCTTAGAAGGCAGTTAAATATATAGATTTAATCAATCTAAGGGGGGCAAGGTGTCAAGCCATCAGAAAAGTTTGTTATGGTAACGCACGGGAGATGTTCTTCCCACACGCCCCATAATGGTTAAGCTTAAGGAGAATTGCTCGTGCCTTCCACCCAAGAAATTCAAGAGATTTCAGCCCTGACCTTGTCTAGCGCCACCCCTCTATCTGTTGCATCTGGTGAATCACGCCCTTGGGGATCGTTCACCATTCTTGAAGAAGGACGAGGATACAAAATTAAGCGAATTGAAGTAAAGTCTGGTCATCGCCTCAGCCTTCAAATGCATCATCATCGGAGCGAGCATTGGATCGTAGTTTCGGGTACGGCTAGGGTCGTTTGTGGGGATCAAGAAATCATCCTACACAGCAATCAATCAACTTATGTACCGCAATGTACAGCTCATCGCTTAGAAAATCCTGGAGTGATCCCGCTCGTTCTTATAGAAGTCCAAAACGGTGAATATCTTGGAGAAGATGACATTATTCGCTTTCAAGATGATTACGCTCGTACCGCTTCAAAGTAATCTGGTTGAATAGTAATGTGATAACCTAATCGTCAGGTTTATTCGGCGATCGCAACTCACCCAGCGTCATGATTCAACTCAGTGCTTCTGCAACTAGCGAAATGTTGCGGCTCAAAGCAAAAACGCATAATGCTGACTCAAAGCTTCGGATCTCAGTATCATCCGGCAGTTGTCTCGATTTTTCCTACTCGCTCACTTTTGATATTGATACTCAACCTGGAGATCACATTTATCAGAACGCTAGCATTTCAGTATTGGTGAGTTCTGAAGCCTTACCCTGCCTAGACGGATTAACTCTTGACTACTCAGAAGACCTGATGGGCGGCGGCTTCCGCTTCCATAATCCTAACGCTACTCAATCTTGTAGCTGCGGCAACTCTTTTTCTGTTCAAACTAATAAATAGCTAATACTATTGGTTGCCTTAAAAATAAACGGTCGGATTGTCAAATCAGCGGTACGTTGATCCAAATAAATATGGTAGACTAGAATTTCTGCCGACTTCTCAGATTTCCTGTCTTAGTGCTTTGTCAGATTAGTGCTGAAGTAAAAAGACCGACACAATCTAAGAAATCGGAACAGCAAAACTGTAAGACTGCCGTACTAATTCTAGACATGCCTACAATTCAGCAACTCATTCGTAGTGAACGTCAAAAATTAATTAAGAAAACGAAATCTCCGGCACTAAAAAGCTGCCCTCAGCGCCGTGGAGTTTGCACTAGAGTCTATACTACGACACCCAAAAAGCCCAACTCGGCGCTACGCAAAGTTGCTCGTGTTCGCTTGACTTCTGGTTTTGAGGTAACAGCTTACATTCCAGGCATTGGGCATAACCTGCAAGAACACTCTGTCGTTATGATTCGGGGCGGACGTGTTAAGGACTTGCCAGGTGTCCGGTATCACATCATCCGCGGCACCTTAGACACTGCTGGCGTCAAAGACCGCAAGCAATCGCGCTCCAAATACGGAGCGAAACGCCCCAAAGCTAAGTGATTTAGTGATGTTTAACTTCATCAACTAATTTTTAATATCCTCAACTATTAAGTACTTCCTTTTTCATCAAGAAGTGCTTTTAGGATTTTGAGTTTTGGATTCAGTCTGCTGGTTCATTCCTGATTGTTTGAAAGTTTCTCTGGTTTATTTCTTTGTTAACTGAAGGTTATTTGCTTTATGTCCCGTCGTACGGTTATTCAGAAACGCCCTGTTCCACCCGACTCAGTTTATAACTCCCGGCTTGTCACGATGATGTCAAGACGCATTATGGAAAGTGGTAAGAAATCTCTAGCTTCACGCATCATTTACGATGCTTTCAAAGCTATTGAGCAGCGTACAGGCTCTGATCCGATGGGAGTTTTTGAGCAAGCAGTTAAAAATGCTACGCCTTTGGTAGAAGTTAAAGCTCGTCGTGTAGGCGGAGCAACTTATCAAGTGCCAATTGAGGTTCGCTCAGATCGAGGGACTGCACTTGCCCTTCGCTGGTTGATTCAATTTGCTCGTCAGCGGGCTGGAAAAACGATGGCAAGTAAATTAGCAAATGAGTTGATGGATGCAGCGAATCAGACTGGAAGTGCAATTCGTAAGCGTGAAGAGACTCACCGGATGGCAGAAGCGAACAAAGCTTTCGCTCACTACCGATATTAGTTGAGCTTCATCCCCAAAAGTAGAAAATCATCTGAGAGCATCAGTGTTTGCACTGATGCTACAGAGACCAAGGAGGTAGCTGTGCCCCGTAATGTACCGCTTGAGCAAGTTAGAAATATCGGTATTGCTGCACACATTGATGCCGGCAAGACAACCACAACAGAGCGGATTCTATTCTATTCCGGTGTGGTTCATCGAATGGGTGAAGTTCACGAGGGAACGGCTGTCACCGATTGGATGGATCAAGAGCGTGAGCGGGGTATCACGATTACGGCTGCTGCAATTACTTCTGCTTGGACTCGGCGTAATCCCCAAAATCCCACTCAATCTATGCCGGGTGAGCCTGAGTATAAGATTAATATCATCGACACACCGGGTCATGTGGACTTCACAATTGAAGTTGAGCGTTCCATGCGGGTGCTTGATGGAGTAATCACTGTACTTTGTTCAGTGGGAGGGGTTCAACCCCAAACCGAGACTGTGTGGAGGCAAGCTGATCGCTACAATGTTCCCCGAATTGTTTTCATCAATAAGATGGATCGGACGGGGGCAAACTTCTTCAAGGTGCAGGAGCAGGTTCGCGATCGCCTACGTGCCAACGCTGTACCTATTCAAATTCCCATTGGGAGCGAGGACAAGCTGCGGGGAATCGTTGACTTAGTTCGGATGAGAGCGTACCTCTTCAACAATGATTTGGGAACCGACATTGAAAACGCTGAGATTCCATCGGATATTGTGGAAACCGCCCAAGCATACCGTCTCAAATTAGTGGAATCCGTTGCTGAGACAGACGATACTTTGACTGAAAAGTATTTAGATGGGCAGGACTTAACCGAAGAAGAAATCAAGTTAGCTCTTCGCAAAAGTACGCTCAGTGGTGCCATCATTCCTGTAATTTGTGGTTCCGCCTTTAAAAACAAAGGTGTTCAGCTTCTATTAGATGCAGTTGTAGATTACTTACCCTCCCCTATCGATGTTCCACCCGTTCAAGGACTTACTTTGAAGGGCGAAACAGTTACACGGACTGCGGATGATGACCAGCCATTAGCAGCATTAGCCTTCAAAATCATGGCAGACCCTTACGGTCGTCTTACATTTGTTCGTGTTTATTCAGGTGTTTTACAGAAAGGTAGCTATGTACTAAATGCAGCGAAGGATAAGAAAGAAAGAATTTCTCGCCTGATCGTTTTGAAAGCAGACGATCGCATTGAGGTGGATGAGCTTCGAGCCGGCGATTTGGGTGCTGCTCTTGGGCTTAAAGATACCTTTACAGGCGATACTCTTTGCGACGAGAACTCGCCCGTTATTCTTGAGTCTCTATTCATTCCGGAGCCTGTGATCTCAGTTGCAGTTGAGCCGAAAACAAAGCAAGACATGGAGAAGCTATCCAAAGCGCTTCAGTCTCTTTCGGAGGAAGATCCCACCTTTCGCGTCAGAATTGATCGAGAGACGAATCAAACTGTGATTGCGGGAATGGGTGAACTACATCTTGACATTCTAGTAGACCGGATGAAGCGAGAGTTTAAGGTAGAGGCAAATGTAGGTGCGCCTCAAGTTGCCTATCGAGAAACGATTCGTAAAGCGGTTCGCGCTGAGGGAAAATTCATCCGTCAAAGTGGAGGCAAAGGTCAGTATGGACATGTAGTCATTCAGCTAGAACCTGGGGAAGAAGGAACTGGCTTCGAGTTTGTCTCTAAGATAGTTGGGGGAACTGTTCCAAAAGAATATGTTTCTCCGGCTGAACAGGGTATGCGAGAAGCTTGTGAATCTGGCATTTTGGCAGGTTACCCAGTCATCGATCTCAAAGCTACTTTAGTCGATGGGTCTTATCATGATGTTGACTCTTCAGAAATGGCTTTCAAAATTGCCGGCTCCATGGCAATTAAGGAAGCCGTAATGAAGGCGACACCTGTTATCCTGGAACCCATGATGAAAGTTGAGGTAGAAGTTCCTGACGATTTTGTTGGGAACGTTATCGGAGATTTGAACTCACGTCGAGGGCAAATTGAAGGTCAGGATAATGTGCAAGGAATTGCAAAAGTAACTGCAAAAGTTCCATTGGCTAACATGTTTGGATATGCTACAGATATCCGAACAAAAACTCAGGGGCGAGGAATTTTCTCAATGGAATTTAGCAACTATGAGGAAGTGCCCCGCAATGAAGCTGAAGCAATCATTGCGAAAAGCAAAGGGAACGCATAATCAGGAAAAGGACGCATAATAAATGGCACGCGCAAAGTTTGAACGGAATAAACCCCACGTAAATATCGGTACGATTGGTCACGTTGACCATGGCAAGACGACACTAACGGCGGCAATCACAATGACCTTGTCTGCTTTAGGGCAGGCGCAAGCAAGGAAGTATGACGAAATTGATGCGGCTCCTGAAGAAAAAGCGCGCGGCATCACCATCAACACAGCCCACGTTGAGTATGAGACTGAAAATCGTCACTACGCTCACGTTGATTGTCCAGGGCACGCTGACTATGTGAAAAATATGATCACAGGAGCAGCCCAGATGGATGGCGGCATTCTAGTGGTTTCTGCCGCTGATGGCCCCATGCCCCAAACTCGTGAACATATCCTGCTAGCTCGTCAAGTGGGTGTTCCTCGTCTAGTAGTTTTTCTGAACAAGAAGGACATGGTGGACGATGATGAACTTTTGGAACTTGTTGAGCTTGAAGTTCGTGAATTGCTAGATTCTTACGAGTTTCCTGGCGACGAGATTCCAATTACGGCAGGCTCGGCACTGCGAGCTTTGGAAAAGATGACCGCAGCCCCTACAACCAAACGGGGAGAAGACGAGTGGGTTGATAAGATCTATGAGTTGATGGAGTCGGTGGATGCATACATTCCTACTCCTGAGCGTGATATTGACAAGCCTTTCTTGATGGCAGTTGAGGATGTTTTCTCAATTACAGGTCGCGGAACGGTTGCAACTGGTCGAATTGAGCGCGGTTCGGTCAAAGTTAACGATAAGGTTGAGCTAGTCGGTATTAGAGATACTCGTGAATTTGTTGTGACGGGTATTGAGATGTTTAAGAAGAGCCTTGAGGAGGGCATGGCGGGAGATAACGCTGGAATTCTCCTTCGAGGCGTGGAAAAGAAGGACATTGAGCGGGGTATGGTGATTGCTAAGCCAAAGTCCATCAAACCTCACACTCAGTTTGAGTCTGAAGTCTATATCTTGAAGAAAGAAGAGGGTGGTCGTCATACTCCTTTCTTCCCTGGATATAAGCCTCAGTTTTATGTTCGTACAACTGATGTAACAGGTACAATCAGCGCCTTTACAACTGATGAAGGAACCGAGGCAGAAATGGTGATGCCCGGCGATCGCATCAAAATGACAGTGGACTTAATCAACCCGATCGCAATTGAGCAAAATATGCGCTTTGCTATTCGTGAAGGCGGTCGTACTGTTGGGGCTGGTGTCGTTGCGAAGATCCTAAAATAGCGATCTTTATTTGATGAAAGCTATTGGCAAGCTAGTTGAGTATCGCCAATAGCTTTCATTATTTCCTATCGTTTTTCAACTGGCTCTTTTTTGATTAAATAAAGCTCAAGCCCATTTTGCGGCTTGCGAGTTTTGATTCAGTACCTAGAAAATTAAAATTGGTGGACTTCGATGGCAACTATTCAGCAGCAAAAGATTCGTATTCGTCTTAAAGCATTTGACCGTCGGCTTTTAGACACATCCTGTGAAAAAATTGTGGATACAGCAAATCGAACCAATGCTACAGCAATTGGTCCAATTCCTCTCCCTACGCGGCGTAGGATTTATTGTGTGTTGCGATCGCCCCACGTAGACAAAGATTCTCGCGAGCATTTTGAAACACGCACACACCATCGCATTATTGATATTCACCAGCCTTCTTCTAAAACGATCGATGCGCTGATGAAGCTAGATTTGCCAGCCGGAGTAGATATTGAAGTTAAGCTGTAAGGTGTCAGACAAGTTTTTCTTCAAAGATAGCAATACCTTAGCGTTTTAACTAACCTGATTTCTAAGGGTTAACAGATTCTATGGTCGATGAAATGCCTTGATCGGCAAGAATTCTTGTTAGCTGTTCTGCTTTTGTGCGATCGCTAAAAGCACCAACTTGCATCAACACACTGTTAGTAGAAGGAATTAAAAACGCATCAGGCACGAGTGATAATACTTGTGCCTGTTCTGTTGCTTGCCTAGCATTTACAACCACCCGAAAACGAACATTACTAATCTTTGGGGCGTTAATAAAGAATGTTGTATTTTGTCCAAGAGATGGTTCAACTGCTCCGCGCATACTATAGACACTAGGCATTCCACCAACTCTGCCCAGTGGAATGTTGGGGCTTGGCACTGGAAGCAGAATTGTAGAAGTCTTTTTAGCGGCTTTTGGGGGTTCAATCATTAAACGATTTGATTTTATTCCCATATCAGGACGTAACGTTACAGTTTCGGGGGGTGGCACGGCGATCGCGATTGGCATCGCTGCAATTGGAGTTTCGGGAGGTGGCACGGCGATCGCGATTGGCATCGCTGCGGTTGAAGATGGGAGCAACAACGGATAGCTTTGAACTAGCTTCCGTGTAGATGGTTTTACGAAGGTATTAGGACGGATAGATTGAGTAGAAAATGAAGGGGGTAGGGGAAAGGTTTCTAAGGAAGGCGCTGTGATTGTTTGAGATGCAACTGATGAAGGTGCGATCGCGGGTAAGTTCTGCACTTTAGCCGAGGGTTGACTGGGTATATTAATCGCCAATGGTTTTGCGGTTGGCGGCGATAGTAATGGCGAAAAATTATCACTCACCGGGGCAACACTCAAAGGTCGAAGGACAGGCTGCACTGGTGTAGTCACTTGGCTAGAACGAGTAGATTGTAAAGGTGGAGTCTGATTATATGGTGCAGAAAGCATAGCAATTTGCACAATCCTCATCGGTCGATGCGGCTCTGCGGCTGGGTTAGATGAGAGTGTCGAAGGGACTGGGAATGCGGCAGCAGAGGTAGAAGTTGCCGACATGAGCAGTGCTGTTTTGGTTGTATTTAACGTGCCAACTGCATTTAGCCACTCGTTGCCGACTGCGGAAATCGCCTGATCAGTCGCTGAAACATCGACATCGGATAATCCATTATTCCGAAAGAAATTCCCTCCTAGGCTTGTGGTAGTTCCCAAATCAGGACGTGCTGTATCTTTGGCAATCAACCCATATTGCCGATTTCCTTCCACAGAATTGTTCCGAACCATCGGCTGGGCAGAGCCTTGAAAAACCATGCCGTTCTGGTTTTGTGTCATGCGATTATTCGCAATCAGGGGGGCAGCGCGATCGCCCCCTGTCACTGCCGAACCATTTTGTTCAAAAATATTATCTTGAATAGTTGGCTGGGCAATTCCTGCTACCCCAATCCCTGCTGTACGGTTCTGAGAAAAATAGTTATTTTTGATGCGGACACTGCTGTTGCCGACAATCACGAGTCCATAACCATTCTCGATAAAGGTGCTATTGGCGATCAACGAATTGCTGGAGTCAACCCCCACACCATAGCCCTGTGAATCTGGATTGGTCACTGTTACCCCGTTTAACGTCGCCGGAGCGGTGATTTCTATCGTGAGGGATTGCGCCAAGGTTTTACGAGTAGAAGCGCCACCGCCCTGGATTAGAATGTCTTGTCCTCTCGTTGCCGGATCACCTTGAAGCGTCACTCCTGCCTTAAGCTCAAGTGGAAAAGTCTCTCCCGTTGCAGTGCTGTAGGTTCCTGGGGCGAGGAAGACTGTTGTGCCTGACTGGGCAACTTTTAATGCACGAGCAATCGTTTTGAATGGAGTGCGATCGCTGCCATTTTCGCTATCACTACCCTCGCTAGGGTTAACGTACAATATGCTGGTTGTGGACTGATCTACCCCAGACTGAGCAAGCAGAATCGAGTGTTTAGTTGATACTTGGATATTTGTATTATTTCCCTTCAAAGAGTTGATATCATTCGCGCTTCCTGGCAGCGCGATCGCGCCTAAACTAATGCTTAAAAGCAGGACTGTAAAGTTCACTATTCGCACTTGGGAAAAACAGCTTAGAGAAAAAATTGGTACAGTGCTTAATCTCAAAGTATTCTCCTAAGACTCAGATTCTAATTGATTTAGCGATCCACTTAAACGGATTGAAGCCGCATTAAGCAACCGATTAGGTCGAGTTCAATGTACTCCATCTACTCAATTTTGCTGCATAGAAATTCGTCAAATTCACAAAAAGATCAGGCTCCAAACACTGGATAGATGAAGTAAATGGATCAAACTAATTAATAGTGAAGTAATCACCGATCCGAGAGGAAAATTGATGGGCGACCTACATATTCAGAATCGATTTGTTGAGATTGCAGTGTTACGCATTTTAGATGCCAATCTTGATCGCGCACGAGAAGGCTTGCGAGTTGTTGAAGAGTGGTGCCGTTTTGGATTAGAGAATGCTGAGTTGTCCCAAGACTGCAAAGCTCTCCGCCAAGAACTCGCCACTTGGCACACAGCGGAACTTCGGGCGGCACGGGATACTCCAGGCGATCCGGGAACTGCCCTGACCCATCTTGGAGAAGAAACCCGTGCGGATGTTCAACAAGTGCTACAGGCGAATATCTGCCGAGTTGAAGAGGCGCTAAGGGCATTAGAAGAATACGGTAAAGTGTATCAACCTGCGATGGCAACTGCGTGCAAACAAATGCGGTATCGAGTTTACACTTTGGAAAGTAAGCTGACGAGTTCTAAACTGCACCAAAAACTACAGCGATCGCGCCTTTACTTAGTTACCTCTCCGTCAGACAAGCTATATGAGCAAGTAGAAGCAGCGTTACAAGGTGGGTTAACTTTAGTGCAACACCGCGATAAAGAAGCGGATGATCACATTCGGTTAGAAACGGCTGACAAGCTGTGCCGATTGTGTCATCACTACGGAGCGCTGTTCATCGTCAATGATCGAGTTGATGTAGCAGTGGCTATCAATGCCGATGGCGTGCATTTAGGACAGCAGGATATCCCCTTTGCGATCGCCCGTCAGTTGCTTGGCGCTCAACGGCTAATTGGACGTTCCACCAAAAGCCCTGGCGAGATGCAACAGGCAATTCAAGAAGGAGCCGACTATATTGGTGTCGGTCCAGTCTATGAAACACCCACCAAAGCAGGTAGAGCCGCCGTAGGGCTAGACTATGTGCGCTATGCCGTAGACCATGCCACTATTCCCTGGTTTGCGATCGGGGGGATTGATATGAGTAACCTTAGTGAAGTATTGGCGGCTGGAAGCGATCGCGTTGCCGTTGTCCGCGCCATCATGCAAGCTGATCAACCAACCGAAGCAACGCAATATTTACTCAACCAGCTTTCTAACAATAGAAGAAGCAATGCCAGTAACGACCCCCTCTAAAAAGCACCCCCTGCCTAAGCCGCCTAGTAAAATTTCTCCATGTTCGACAATATCTGCAAATTCCTGGCAGAAACTTTCCCCACCGACTTTGCCCTATGGTTACTGGGAGAAACCATTGTTCTCACCGAACTTAGCCCCTCAGAACTTTCTTTGGAGCCGATTAGAGCCAATGCATTGATTCTTCTGCAATCCGAGGACGTGATTCTGCACTTAGAATTTCAAACCCAACCCAATCGTGACATTCCCTTTTGCGGTAGTGCCTTTTCGTAAAGGATAGATAAAATAGGGAATGACTGTTATCTTCAACGCCTATGTCAAGCCTTCCTCCCTTTCTGCGTTGTCCCAACTGTTTGTCTGAAGACATCATGAAAAATGGCACCACTCGACGGGGCAAACAAAACTACAAATGCCGTGATTGTGGTCGTCAATTTGTGGAAAATCCCCAGTGGAAACCTCGGAAAAAAGACAGCACTGCGATGATTGACCATCTGCTGTTAGAGAAGATCCCCCTGGCGGGTATCGCCCGTGTGCTGAAGTTGTCAGAGTCTTGGCTACAAGGCTATGTCAACCAATGCTCCAAGGAGGTGCCGCGTCAGGTGCAGGTCACCCCCAAGACCAAGGGAGCACTAAAGGTGCAAATGGATGAATTGTGGTCGTTTGTGGATGACAAAGGCAACAAGCAGTGGGTGTGGCTAGCACTGGATGTCGAGACACGTGAGATTGTGGGTTGCCACATCGGTGATCGTTCCAAAGACTCGGCTTTAGCCTTATGGCAATCGATGCCAGGGGTGTATCGGCAATGCGCCGTGATTTACACCGATTACTGGGATGCTTATCGGGCAGTCCTACCGAGCCAACGGCATTGTGCCGTTGGAAAAGAAACAGGGTTGACGAGCTACATCGAACGATTCAACAACACCTTAAGGCAACGGGTGTCTCGATTAGTGCGAAAGACACTGTCATTTTCTAAGAAATTGGATAATCATATCGCTGCGATTTGGAACTTCATCCATCACTACAACGAACGGATTCGCCTGCAACTATCAAACTGTTGAGAAGGCACCCCTTTTCCCTCATCCTTTACCAAAAAAGACTACCCCTTTCGCATGATTGACTATCGGCTGCGAGTCTATCGGCGCTTTCCTCACAAGCAGATGCGTCAAGTTGTGGTCTACTTGCAACCTACAACCTCCGATCTCGTGCAACAGACTACCTTCATACTCGAAAATACTTGTCATAATTTTGAGGTGATCCGATTATGGGAACAACCGACCCCTGACTTTCTCCCAGCTCCAGGATTGTTGCCCTTTGCCGTGTTGAGTGAGACTAACGACCGCGTCGGGACTCTCCAACAGGTGGCTCAGGCGATTAGTCAAATCCCTGCCCCTCGCACCCAAAGCAATGTGGCAGCGTCTACGTTCATTCTGGCTGGGCTAAGATTAGAGGCGGAAGCGATTCAGCAAATATTGCGGAGGGATGTTATGCAAGAATCAGTTACCTATCAAGTCATCAAAGCAGGCAGAAGGTAGCCAAGAGGCACTTCAACAGGTTGCGCTGAATTTGCTGAGGGAGGGGATAGAAATTGCTGTAGTCGCTCGTGTGACAGGCTTAGCAATCGCGCAAGTACAATTATTAGCGCAAACAGCAGGGCAAGCGCTCGATTCTCAATAGAATGCTTACCCACCTACCCCAAAAAAACAGTAGAAGCTAATAAGCAATTTCTGCTATCCAGGAAATGGCAACTCCAAGGATAGACCCGACAATCACCTGAAAGGGGGTATGACCTAATAGCTCTTTCAATCGGGTCTCTGTGAATTGATGTTCGCCTTGAAAGAATTCATCAATAATTTGGTTAAGTACCCGCGCCTGTTTACCCGCCGCTTGCCTTACTCCAGCAGCGTCATACATGACAATGACTGCAAAGACAACGGCGATCGCAAATTCAGGGCTTGCCCAGCCCAGGGTTTGCCCTACGCCAGTGGCTAAAGCGGTGACAAAGGCAGAGTGGGCACTAGGCATTCCTCCGGTTTCCACAAAAGCACGTAAATTTAGCTTGCCATGGGTGCCCAATTCAACGGGGATTTTAAGCACCTGGGCTATCAAGCACGCCGCGATCGCAACCACTAGTACCTGGTTGTGAAGAATGTCGCTAAAATCCTGCATGAGTTTCCGTGGGTTGAAAAGGGCGTTCGAGTGTTCAGTCAATTAGAGTTCGACAGGACAAAATAAACTTCAAAAAGACAATAATCTTAAACAGTAAATGCCTAATGGGTACGAGCAACAATGAATTCTGCCAATGCAATCAAAGGCGCAGCTTTTTCTTCAAAAACTGCGAGTTCTGCTTTTGCTCCTTCCACTAGCTTTTTCGCTTGACAGCGAGATTCTTCCAGCCCCCAGATGCTTGGATAGGTTGCCTTCTTCGCCTTTAAATCCTTACCCGCCGTCTTACCAAGCTCTTCTTGAGTTGCCGTGATATCCAAAATGTCATCCACAATTTGGAAGGCTAACCCAATGTTTTTTGCATAGCGAGAAAGGCGCTGTAAATCGTCTTCAGGCGCACCTGCCAAAACTGCACCCGAAAGCACGGATGCTTCAAGCAGGGCTGAAGTTTTATGGTTGTGGATAAAATTCAAGGTTTCTAGGGAAACGTCTGATTTGCCTTCACAGTCTAAATCTACCACTTGCCCCCCAACTAATCCCGCCGCGCCGACTGCCCGACCTAGCATGGCAACCACTTTCAGCAGATTTCCAGCGGCGACATCCTTTGTTTCCATCGCGACATGCTCAAAAGCATAGGCTAATAAACCGTCTCCTGCCAAAATCGCCACATCTTCGCCAAAAACCTTGTGGTTTGTGAGTTTGCCACGCCGATAATCGTCATTATCCATGGCAGGCAAATCATCGTGAATCAGCGACATTGTGTGAATCATCTCCAGCGCACAGGCAGTGGGCATCGCGGTGTCTATTGTGCCGCCGCTTAATTCACAGGTCGCAAGGCACAGAATTGGACGCAGACGTTTTCCCCCCGCCATGAGGGAATATCGCATGGCTTCATAAATCTTTTCAGGGTAGATCACTGGAAGTGAACGATCTAACGCTATCTCAACTTGGGCTTGTCGCTCTGCAAGATAAGTGGATAGATCGAAGTGAGATCTCCGCTGGGATGCTCGTACATCGTCCGTTATTATCATTTCATATCCCTCCCAGTTTCTCTTAATTACACAAGAATACGTGTGCATGGGCACGATGGGGAATCTATGGAATCAATATTTGCAAAGAAATGAGCATTAACTGATGGAGTTCCCCGAACCAAGCCATTTCTAATCATTCTACGGAGCTTTCTGCACTCACGGAACATTCAAGCAATAGAGATTAGAGTCGTTTCTCATAGCTTTCTACAGTGTTTTTGAGCAGCATGGCAACGGTCATGGGTCCAACGCCGCCGGGAACCGGGGTGAGATAGGCAGCGATCGCCTGTACCCCATTAAAGTCCACATCTCCCACTAGGCGAGATTTACCATCGAGGTCAGTGACGCGGTTCATGCCCACATCAATCACCGCTGCTCCAGGTTTGACCATATCCGCCGTAATTAACCCAGGGCGACCGACCGCCGGAATCAAAATATCAGCAGTGCGAGTAATGGCTGCTAGATCAGGCGTTTGCGAGTGGGCAATAGTGACTGTGGCGTTGGCTTCCAATAGCATCAAAAATTGGGGCTTGCCCACCAAAATGCTGCGCCCCACCACCACCGCGTGTTTGCCTTTAAGATCAATACCATAGTCTTGCAGCATCCACATGACTCCGGCAGGGGTGCAACTTCGCAATCCTGGCTCTCCTCGCAGCAGTCGCCCCAGATTCACGGGGTGCAGTCCATCTGCATCTTTATCGGGGTGAATTTGGTTGAGTAGGGCAACGGCATCGAGATGAGGCGGCAGAGGTAACTGCACCAAAATGCCATCGACGAGATCGTCCTGGTTAAGTGCTTGAATGGTTTGTTCTAACTCTGTCTGAGTGGTTTCAGCAGGAAAATGTTTGCCAAAGGAGGCGATACCTACAGTGGCGCAGGCGCGTTCTTTATTGCGGACATAGGCGGCACTAGCGGGATTATCACCCACCATGAGTACCGCTAATCCAGGCGGGCGACCTTTTTGGGGTTCTAATTGTTGAATTTGATGAATAAGGCTGGTTTGGATGCGTTGGGAGAGCGCTTTGCCATCCAAAAGTTGGGCGATCGCAGAAGACATGCAGGATAAACAGCGAGGTGAGTAGGAAAGCAAACTGTGACACTAGACTGTATTAACACAGTAAGCTGTTGATCAGTGTCTCAGATTCAACGTCTCAGACTCAACGTCTCAGATTCAACGGGTTCTGCAATGACGAAGTATGCTGGGCGATGTTGATTCACGGAGTAGGAGAAAACAATTGGTGCGTAAACGATTGATTATTGAAATGGGTATGGGAGTGGATCAGCATGGGCAAGAGCCAACGGTTGCAGCAGCGCGTGCGGTGCGAGATGCGATCGCCCATAATGCGTTGCCGGGAGTGTGGGAAGTAGCAGGGCTAAGCCATCCGAATGAAATGATTGTGGAAGTTCAGGTCGGGGTGCCCTATCCCGATCAGGTGAGGCAGGAAGAGGTGTTGGCAGTGTTGCCCTTTGGTCAAAAATCGTTGACCGTGGATCTGGGGGGCATGGTGGTGCAAGGGCGGGCGATCGCTGAGTTTGAAGACAAAAACGATGAAATGTTAATCGCCGTTGCCTCAGTGACCGTTTGGGTAGATATCTGAAAAACATCTAAACCGCAGTGCTTAGAGGCGCTGAAGTAGGCTAAGTCCGTGAGTATCGCTGCCACAGGTGTTCAGCAACCCATAGGTGGAGCTTAAGCGCTGTACTTGCTCAGTTTGGCGAGGACTGGTGCGCCAAGGAGACGGATTGTCATAAGCATAATAGGCTTCTACGCCGTTAATCCCCAAAGTGGCAGCCGCAGCGATTAGGTCGTCGGGCGATCGCCGATAGCGACAGGGATGCGCCAATACTGCTAACCCACCGGCTGTTTGAATGCTAGCAATCACCTGAGCCGCAGAGGCGATCGCCCCTTGAGGCGCGTGTTTCTGCAAATAAGGCTCCATTACTGAATGATTTAAATCGAAGGCATAGCCCAAGATGTGTACTTCTGTTTCCAGCAATCTAGAAGTAACTTCAATCCCCGTCCATAGGTGGGGCACAGTGCTGCCCCGATCAGGATTGGCTTGGATGTAGCTAGCTAGCCAGACTTGTGCCCGTTTGTATCCATCCAGCGTGTGATGATCGGTAATGGCAAATCCTTGTAGCCCGATTGCGATCGCCTGTTCCATCAATCTCTCTGGCTGCAATTGTCCATCCGAGCAGACTGTGTGCATATGAAAGTTAAACGATGTTGGGCAGCTTTCAGCATGAATAGTTTCAAATACGCCCCTTAGCGCCAGGGCATCCTGGGCAGTGGGCTTCGAGGAAACAGAATCCTCAACCAAATTTACGACAGCCATAGTTGCCTCAGAAGGGGTATGTGGGATGTCTTATCTTTGGCAAGACTTTAACACCTCCAACTCTATCTTAACCTTCTGTTACTTACTGTTGCCTGCTTTACTGTGTTGCTGAGTGCTTGTCAATCCTTGTCAGTTCAATAGTTTCCAGTCTTTATCATCTGCTCATCAAACTTTTAAAGCTGCTTCATAAAGGAGACTAATCATTGGGTGCATATCACCTTTGCACCCTCATCCTACAATCTGAGAGGAGGGGCTGGGGGATATAGCTTGCTGCCCGCAGGTTAGGCAGTTCTGGAGTCTTCCAAACTGACCTGCTCCTCTAATTATCTGAGTGAATAACATGAAAGAAATCTGGATTAGGCAAGCAGTCGCTAAAAGTTATTCAGTCTAAGTGGAAATTAAACGGCATTCGAGCATAAATTTCTGAAGGATCGTTCAACTCTCTTAACACTGTGAAGTCTTCCTGGAGTGTGCCTAGCTGGTTAAAAACTGAATTTTTCGACTTGTTTTTTGGCAAACTGGCGCTAGATAGATTTTTCAGCAGTGTTTCCCTGAGTCCGCGAGGTTCTGGAAACTCAGTGAGCTTCCAATCGTCTCCCAGCTTTGCTCGTTGAGCGGCATCTTGAATCGCATCTTGCAGCCCACCCATTTTATCCACCAACCCGATCGCCAATGCTTGCTTACCCGACCACACGCGACCTTGGGCAACTTCTGCCACTTTTGCTTTGGGCAATTTGCGCGACTCTGCCACCTTGCTGACAAAGCGGTCATAAATGCGATCAACGGATTTCTGAAAAACGGCGAGTTCTGGCGCTGTGCGAGGACGGGTGATGCTAGAAATATCGGCGTAGCGCCCAGTTTTCACCACATCCCAGGTCACGCCGTTGTCGTTAGCAATTTTTTGTACGTTAGGACGTAAGCCAAACACGCCAATGGAGCCAGTAATGGTGTTGGGTTGGGCAAAAATGCGATCGCTAAAGGTAGAAATCCAGTAGCCGCCAGAGGCTGCCACCCCTCCCATGGAAACAACCACAGGCTTTTTCTTGCGTGTTTGAATTACTTCTCGCTGAATCACCTCGGAGCCAACCACACTGCCACCGGGACTATTCACCCGAATGACCACCGCTTTGATGTCATCGTCCTGCTGAATTTCTCGTAGCTGTTGGGCAAAGCGATCGCCACCCACCTGATCAGCATCGCCCTCACCATCGACAATTGCGCCCTCGGCATACACCACCGCAATTTGATTTTTTGATTGTCGCTCTAAGGCTTGGGCAACTTTGGCATAACTCTTCAAGCTGATCTGGCGAAATGAGTCATCATCTTTTTCCCCAAGCTGCTGAAGCTGACTAATCATTTCATCTTCATACGCCAGTTTTGTGACTAACTTTTGCTTAGCAGCCTCTTCCGCTTCCAAGATGGGTTGGTTATCCGTAATAGTCTGCAACTGAGTGGGGGTCAGCTTTCGATCCTTGCCCACAGCAGTTAATAACTCACCCCACACATCCCCTAGCAGTGCTTGGGTTTGCTGGCGGCTTTCAGGGCTGCGTTTGTCTGACAGCAATGGCTCCACAGCAGCTTTATACTTGCCCACGCGCGTCACCTGTACACCCACGCCAAACTTCTTTAAGGCACCCGCATAAAACGCCGTGTTGGAAGCCAGACCATTGAGTTCAAAGGAGCCATAGGGATTGATGGCGATCGTATCTGCCACAGATGCCAAATAATATTCCGGTTCACTCCAGGCAACTCCATAGGCAATGATCTGTTTGCCCGTCGCCCGAAACCGCTGCAATGCTTCGCGCACTTCTTTCAGTGCCGCATAGCCTGCGCTAGTCGAACTCTCCATGTCTCCATATAAATACAGCGCCACAATTCGCTTATCTTTGGCGGCGCGATCGATCGCAGTTAGCGCCATTCGCAGCGGGATCGTATCGGGAGAGCCACTGAGTAACGCACTGCCTAGATCGCCGCCAGAGCCTTTCTGCCCGTCGGTAATGTCTACAGATAAGTCGAACGCCAGCACAGACTTATCTTTAACGGATGGTGCAGGATCTTTAGATGAAATGGAAATTACCAGGAGGACTAATCCGCCAATGCTCAAGCCCAAGAAAATTAGCAACGCTAGCAAACTGGCAAAGGTGTATTTAAGAAAGTCGCGCATTCAAATCCTTTTCTCTTCTGCGGATAGCGCAAAGTCGCTATATTTCTCCATGCTGACGTGAAAAGGTGTGAACGACAAGGGGGTAGAGAGGTTTCAGGGGTCAGGGGTGAGGGGTCAGGGGTCAAAGGATTCTATACCCAAGCACTTCCTGAAACCTGAAACCCGAAACCCGAAACCCTCATCTCTCTTCATGCTAGAAATGAAACCTGAGTTTGCGCTGCCCACAACCGCAGTAATAAGAATTCAGCCATGTCTGAAACGACGGTTACAAACACACCTGACTCTGCTTGAACAGTTTCGGCAATCCAGCTTCCATACACGGTCGCTTCCACAAACTCTTGATCCACAGGGGTTACCATGATCACTTGGGTTTGGTCTACCCGCAGAATCTGCTCTAGTTGCTTTAAGCCGGGTGCAGTCGCAGGCAACAAGAATGAGGCGCGACCTGGCTCAATGTGCAGATGTTGCCCCAGACGCATTGCTAGCACCACTCGTTGAGCGATCAACACTTCTAGGGGAGCCATGACGCGCTCCATATGCAGTCCAGTTTCGGTATAAGTCAGCTTCAACATGATGGTTTCTCCAGGGAAGAAAAAGGAGTCTTAGAGTTGAATGGGGTTTGACTGGTAAAAAAGTAAAAATAGGCAAAAAACAACCCCCGCCTCTGGGTTTTCCAGCAGCGGGGGCGTAAGCGTCGGATGCAGCTTGCCTAGGTGGGTTCAGGTTCGTGCCTGCTCCTCCCGCTATCGATATAGATTTCTAAACGCGACTGATTTTGAATAAGTCTAAAACTGCGATCGCCCGGATTTGGATTGACGACATCAGTGCCCATGGGGTGATTCTCTGGCTTTTTAGCATCGCCACCATTCCACAGCCCCGCGATCGCCGGACTCCCGATGATGGACTGGCAATACAATGGGCTAGATAGGGCTGAGAGAGTCAACATAGGACGTGGAGTTTCAATTTTGTTATTAATATACTACAAGATGTAGCATCTATTTGTCTACCTTTAGAGGAATCAGTGCGATCTCCGTGCATTCCTGAAAAATGCAAAAATCGCTCATCCAACTGGAGGAAGGCTAAGGTTAGAAGGAACGGGCACCCTAGTTTTAGGGGGTGTTTAAAGCAGCATTAAACTGGGCTAAAGCAGCGACACGGCGACGGTGCAGTTTAGAAAATTGAAATTTTTCAGTATCTATATTTGTTTGGGGGCGTATGGGGCTAAATCAACCGACTCAATACTGGCGGACGGTGACTGCGATCGCGGCAATCGCAGGATTGATCGTCGCCACGGTTGAAATGGCTATTTGGAAAGTGATGGAGTCCCAAATTCCTACTATTGCTCAAGCGGGCTTTTGGGTGCAGGCTGCAATGATTGGCATTCCAGTGATTTGTAGTGTGGTTGCCGTTGGTTTATCGGCATTTTTTTTGGCTAGTTTTCGGATGTCAGTTCAGGGTTGTGAAAATCGGTTTCGGGCTATTTTTGAAGGAACTGCGATCGGTATCGGGTTAGATGACCTGGAGGGCAAAATTGTGGAAAGCAATAGCGCTCTACAAACGATGCTGGGCTACAGTCATGAAGAGCTTGCCAGTATGACCTTTTCGCATTTCACCCATCCCGATGATGTGGCGATCGATGAAGAGTTTTTTGGCGAAATGATTGCGGGCGATCGCAACTCTTACCAAATTGAAAAACGCCATATTAATAAAGATCAGCAGTTGCGCTGGATCAGGCTAACCAATTCTCTCATTCGGGATGAGGTGAACAAGCCGCGTTACACCGTTGCGGTTGTTGAAGACATTACCGCCTTAAAGCAAGCTCAAGAAAGCATTCAGCTTTATAGCGACATTGTAAAACGGATGCAGCTTGGGCTGTTGGTTTGGCAAATGTGTGACCCAAATGATGTGCGATCGCTGCGGTTAGTTGAGTGCAATCCTGCTGCTCGACAAATCTTGCAAATTGCAGCAACCCATGAAGAGTTGATCGGTCAGCCTTTGGCGGCGCTTTTTCCAGAGTTATTAGAAACCGATATTCCCGCGATCTACGCGGAGGTGATCCGATCAGGTCAAGGTCGAGATTTGTGTGAAGGATGCTATGGCGATACGACCAGTCAGCAGGTTTTTGCAATGAAAGCGTTTCCTTTGCCCAACCACTGCATTGGGTTAGTCGTTGAAGATATCACTCAGCGCAAGCAGGCAGAGGATGCCTTACAACACAGCGAAGCCCGCTTTCGGGTCGTAGCAGAAACCGCCGCTTGCATGTTTTTGATTTTTCAAGGGAAGGCACTTCGCTATGCCAATCCAGCAGCAGAAACCATTAGTGAATATTCTCGTGAAGAGTTGATGGCGATGCCTTTTTGGGATACCGTTCATCCTGATTTTCGAGACATGGTGCGCGATCGCGGTTTAGCCAGACAAAGCGGCGCAGCCCTACCCAATCGATATGAATTTAAAATTCTGACCAAATCGGGAAATGAACGCTGGCTAGATGCCACCGCTGGATTAATTACTTTGGAGGGTAACCCCGCCGTGTTAGCGACAGGCTATGACATTACCGAACGCAAACAGGCTGAGGAGCAACTGCAACTCGCGGCGGATCGGGAGCGGTTGCTCTGGGAAATTTCCTTGCGAATTCGGAGTTCGCTGAACCTAGAGGAAATTTTGCAAACAACAGTGGCCGAGGTGCGCCAGTTTTTGCAGGCAGATCGGGTGGTGATTGGCGGTTTTGAGTCGGGGGAATGCTGTCGTACAGTTGCAGAATCCGTTGGCGATGGTTGGAAGCCTGCTTTGGGTTGGGAAGTTGAAGCCTGCAAGATTGCGGAAATCAAACAGCTATTTGAGCCAGACACCGTTCGTGTCATCCACAACACAGAGGATGTTGAAAAAACTGCTTTTGTCTGGGAATATTACACGCGCTGCCAAGTCAAAGCGGATATGGGGATTCCCATTGTGCTCAATGGCGAAATGTTTGGCGTGTTAGCGGTAAACCAGTGTTCCGCGCCGCGCCATTGGCATCCCTTTGAAGTGGATTTGCTCAAAAAATTGGGCACTCAAGTTGAAATTGCCATTCAGCAAGGGCAGTTGTATCAACAGTTGATCGCATTAGCAAGCAATTTGGAATCTCAAGTGGAAGATCGCACCGTGGAATTACAGCGGCGCATGCAAGAGTTACAAAACCTGAATGAAGTGAAAGATTTGCTGCTGCACGCGGTTTCCCATGACTTACGAACGCCGATCCAGGGAACGCTGATGGTGCTGAACCATCTCCGCAGCAAAGATTGTGAATCGGTGTCGGTGACTCGCTCCATGCTGGATTGCATGATTTCTAGCAGCGATCGCCAACTGAGTCTGCTCAACTCCTTGATGGAAGCTCACGCCGATACTCAGGCAACGCTAACCCTGAACCGTGAACTCATTGATCTATCCCAAGTTTTTGAGCAGGCGATCGCCGCTCAATCTGCGCTGTTGAGCAAAAATGAGGCGACAATTGTCAATCAGATTCCGCTAGACTTGTCGCCCATTAATGCTGATCCGATTAAGCTCCAGCAAGTTTTAGAAAATCTGCTTGCCAACGCGGTAAAACATAATCCACCTGATCGCACTATCACCCTCACTGCCACTTTTGATCCTGAAGACTTTCCAAACTCCCTCTATTGCACCGTGACCGATGATGGCACAGGCATGACTCAAGTCCAGTGCGATCGCCTGTTTCAACTCTATGCCCGTGGCTTAGATCAACCCCATCTCACGGGCATTGGGGTCGGGCTTTATCGCTGTCATCAAATTATTTCTGCTCATGCAGGCAAAATTGGCGTTCATAGTAAACCCGGTAAAGGCTCAACACTTTGGTTTACACTGCCATACTCATAACGAGGTCAATCTGATTTGGCTAGGGCTTCCGAAGCCAGTCAGGTTGGTGGCAGTTGCTCAAGGATAAAAAATGGCACCGCGCTGGCTCAAATCTAATATGATGCTTCTTGTTAGCCCCAAATTTTGACCAAATAGTGTTCGGGTAACGGTAGCGCCAATCAAGTTTGTTGCTTGCAAATTTGCACGACGCAAATCGCAGTTGCTTAAATCGACTCCGTAAAGGTTGGCACCGCTTAAATCAGCCCCATTTAAGTCGGCACGGCGCAAGTTAGCATGATTTAAGGACGCTTCGCTTAAATTAGCGCGTTCTAAAACAGCAGCGGTCAAGTTTGCCCGACCCATCTCTGCCCGACTTAAATTCGCTTGCGTTAGATTGGCACGGGTCAAATCTGCATTCGTCAGGGCAATCCCCAAGGCATTGACTCTAGTCAAATTGGCTCCCACCAAATTAGCGTTATTCAGATTGGCACCAATCAAGCTGGCTGACACCAAAAAGGCACCCAATAATCGAGCATCTTCCAAATTGGCATTGATTAAGTTGGCTCCAGACAGATCGGTGCTGATAAAGTTAGCTCCCACAAGCTGGGCAGAGTGCAAGTCAACCCACTTGAGGTCGGCTCCAGAAAAATCTTCAGTAGGACGTAGTCCCACCAATTTTGCTAGCTCAAAAAAGTCTTCAGTGTCTGCCTTCGCAACCAGTTGAGTTAAATCGTAAAGTTTCTGAAAAGACTGATCGGTTGACATATTTTGGTTGAACTGACCAGAGAGGGTGGAGCTATGATCCATAACACTCCAAGTGGTGACGTTAGCAGAATCAACAGTAGTCAGTACATATCCTGAAATTTAGCTGAAAATATGCAATCCGTTAGGCGATCGCACATCCAAATCTTTTGCCCTCTAAACCCCAGATTGTTTGTAAAGCTGCGACAAATCGAACGTATTTTGGAAAAATTGTGCCCAAACTAGCGTAATTACCTAGATTCTAATTTTTTCTAAACAAGAATGGGTTCACTTCTGTGAACCCATTAATAAGTTTTTTAATAAAGATAGGTGTGGGAGTGTAAAAACTCGCTTCCCAATAAAAATTTAATCTAAATTGCCTTGAGACCATAACTGGATCAACTGCTCAACCATTGCTCGTTTGTTAGGACTCATCTCTGCACAAAGAGTTTCTTTTAATTGAGCTATGGCTGCTTCCGATCTATCAACTGTGGCGCTGCGCTCTTTCCTCCGGGAGAAACTGGGGTTGAAGGAGTTGTGATGGGAAGGGAGCGAGTGCAGTTGAAGATGTGGCTGAAACATTGCTATATCCTAAAGCTAGTTTAACTGGTAAAAATAAATACTCAATTTTTAAAGACTAATTGAGCAATATCTGGAGCTAGTAGCGAACTTTGTGCAGTATATCAACTGCTAGTTGTGAATGGTCAATGCCTAAAGACCTAAAACCTAACGAGAGACTTCAAAGTCTTGAATTGCTGACTTAACAGAACTCTGTGTTTCGGCAAAATGACTACAGCACGAACGTAACATTCCCTTTGTGGCTATGTCTCTAAGAAAATCGAATCTTTAAAAATCAGCCTTTAATTCAGACTTTCCTTAATTAAAGATTTATCTCTTTAAGTTACTTGAAGCAGGTCGCGATCACCTCACCCATTCGGGGAAACTAACCAACCCTCCTGGTTCAGCCTTTTTTATCAGCTATCTCTATTTTAACCACTGCTTTTGAAATGAAACGTTTTGGGGACTTGTAGCGCCAAAGTGAGGGCGCGGGCTGCCATAAAAAGGGTCAGGGCAAACCAGAGAAGCTGGACGTTTTGCAAGAATCCAGCGATCGCGGCAATGGGCGCAAAGCCGACCAAGGTTGCAATCAACGCCGATTTTTGAATGATTTGAGCCTGGGTGAGTCCGAGGAAGTACCCATCCAGCATGTAGGCAATGGAGCCAAATCCAAGAATCCCTAAGAGCCAAGGCACCTGTCCGCGAATCAGTTCCACGATTTCAGGATGATTGGTTAACAGTCCAAATAAAAAGCTGGGCGCTGCCATGAAAGCGATCGCAAAGGTGAGTCCCAACCCTAAACTGGTGAGCCCCGATACGCGCACCAGCAACGCCAGGTTATCGAGATTATTTTTTCCATAAAACACCCCTGCCATGGTTTCGGTGGCAAACGCCAAGCCATCAATAAAATAGGCGGCTAAAGACACTACTTGCAGCATCAGGGCATTGGCGATCAGGATCGCGGTGCCCATAGTGGAACTTAGATTGGTGAAGACAGCAAACGTTGAAACAAAAGCAAAGGTGCGGATGACGATCGCCCCATTCAGGGTAAACGAGGCTTGCAGCGCGGTCGTATCCAGCAATCGTTGGCGGAGGTGAGGCAGGTTCCAGGTGAGGGTGCGATCTCGCCCAATCAGCAAGATGCCGACGAACACCATCAAATATTGACTCACGGTGGTGGCGCTTCCGGCTCCAACACTTTGCCAACCCCACTGCACCACGAATAGGTATTCCAATATAATCTTGCTGCCATTGCTCACAGCGGATAGCAGCAGCACTTTTGAGCTTTGTTCTCGCCCTAAAAACCAACCCACTAGGGTCATATTGATCAGTGTGGCAGGCGCTCCCCAAATTAAGGCGCTGTAATAGGCTTGTCCCGATGCTTTCACTTCGGCGGAGGCATTGAGTAAGGCAAATCCGATGATTCGCAGCGGCTCTTGTAGCAAGACCATACCCACTCCAGCAATCAGGGCAATCGACCCATTGCGTAGCCCAATCAGCATCACCTCGTCGAGATCATCTCGCCCGATCGCCTGAGCTGTTAGCCCCGTAGTCCCCATGCGAAGAAAGCCGAATGTCCAGTACAGGTAGTTAAATAGCACGGTTGCCAGGGCAACTCCTGCCAAGGGATGGATATCTGGCAAGTGCCCCAAAAATGCCATATCTAGCAGACTTGCTAAGGGCACCATCAAGTTTGATAAGACATTGACCGCTGCCAAACGAAAGAATCGCGAATAAAAAGCGCGATCGCCTGACTCATTCACCGCTGACATTTATTGCTTCGCATAAGAATATCTACAATTCCACCACAGGATTCAGCCCCACAAAACTCATTCACAGTTGTTTTTATTTCAATAGACGTTTGTATACCAAGAAACATCTACTAATGAACTTCTTTGCCATGGTATACCGTATCCAATCAATGGATTTTACTCATCGCTGCTCGCTTTTTTGGTTTTTAGGGTCAGTATTACTGATGGCTATCCAGTCGATTTTAGTTGAATCCTAGAACATTGAGGCTCGTTTCTCATAGGTGTGTGTTGGTGTCAACATTTGACGGGGCAATATGGGCTACTCCTTTGATTTTTCGGTGATTTGGGACAACATTGGACTGTTTGTTGCCGGTGCCTTACTAACGTTTAGAGTTTCAATTATTGCGATCGCATTCGGCTTAAT
The DNA here is from genome assembly GCF_056784215.1 of Leptolyngbya sp. CALU 1928. Taxonomy (NCBI): domain Bacteria; kingdom Bacillati; phylum Cyanobacteriota; class Cyanophyceae; order Leptolyngbyales; family Leptolyngbyaceae; genus Leptolyngbya; species Leptolyngbya sp. CALU 1928. The sequence goes on from NZ_JBXBCE010000001.1 coordinate 1,871,342, forward strand.
TTTCGGTATTGCTGGCGCATTATTCAGAACGTCAGGCAACAAAATTCTCAACCGACTGACCCTGGCATACGTCGAGGTCATTCGCAACACGCCCTTTCTGATTCAACTCTTTTTCATTTTCTTTGGTTTACCCAAATTAGGCATTCGCTTGAATGCTGAGCAAGCCGCCATTCTCTCCCTAGCGTTCAATTTTGGAGCTTACGCCACTGAAATTATTCGATCGGGGGTGGAGAGTATTCATAAAGGGCAGATTGAAGCAGGCATGGCGCTTGGCTTTAAACCCCTACAAATTTTTCGGCACATTATTCTGACACCAGCCCTAGCAAATATTTATACGGCTTTGATTGGACAGGTAATCCTGGCTGTGCTGTTTACCAGCGTCATTTCTCAAATTGCGGCAGAAGATCTGACCTTCGCGGGTGATTTTCTCAACTCCCGCACCTTCCGCAGCTTTGAAATCTATTTCATGGTTTCTCTGTTTTACCTTGCCATTGTTTGGGTGATTAAAGGCATGGGCTACTGGGTAGAACGGCGCTTTTTTGGATTTGCAAAATACTCTCGACGGTAGGTTTTAATCATAGGGATAAAAATTATGGGTGACGACTTTACCTTAGGACGCATCGTCCTTAATCTCCTGATTGCCACCAAGTGGACAATTATTCTCTCCCTGATTGCGTTTTTGGTAGGTGGCATTGTGGGCTTTCTGGTGATGTTGATGCGAATATCACCGATCAAACCGGTGCAATTCCTCAGTTGGCTCTATGTGGAATTTTTTCAGGGTACACCGCTGCTGCTGCAACTATTTCTCGCCTTTTTTGGCATTTCGGTGGTATTCGGGGTTAATCTATCCCCCCTAGCCGCCGCTACTCTGGCTCTAACGGTGTTTACCAGTTCTTTCTTGGCAGATATCTGGCGCGGTGCGATCGAGGTGTTACCCAAGGGTCAGTGGGAAGCGGCTTCGGTACTGGGGCTTAACTATTTTCAGCAGCTTCGATTTGTGATTTTGCCGCAGGCGATCAAGCTGGCGATCGCGCCAACTGTTGGCTTTCTGGTGCAAGTGATTAAAGGCACCTCCTTGGCATCGGTGATTGGGTTTACGGAACTTTCCCGTGCGGCGGCACAGATCAATAATGTGACCCTGCAACCGCTGTTAGTGTTCTCCATTGCCGGGGTGATTTATTTCTTGCTGTGCTATCCCCTGTCTCTGTGGAGCCAGCGAATTGAGCAACGTCTAACTTAGAACGCGAGATCGGTGAAAACTATGGTGCCAAAGATGTTGCCAAATTGGTTGCAAAAGACATTGCAAAAGAAAGAGTTTAGAACCGCGATCGCGCTATTTTTTGCCAGTCTGTTTTTTACAGTCGGGGTGAGTGCCTGTTCTGGTCCCTCGGTGAAATCGACCAAATTGGATGCCTCCGCAGCGGCGGTGCAGCGTCCCAATGCCGTTGATCCCGCGATCGCGCTGAAAGAGGTGATTCAGCGGGGGGAAGTGAAGATCGCGGTTCCCGATGACTTTCCGCCCTTTGGCTCCATTGATGCCGAGATGAATGTGCGCGGATACGACATTGATGTGGCAAGACTCGTCGCTGACGGCATCGGAGTCAAATTGCAATTGGTGCCCGTCATCGGCAACTACCGGATTCCCTTTCTGCAAACGAACCGGGTGGATATGGTGATTTCCAGCCTAGGAAGAAACAAAGATCGAGAGAAAATCATTAGTTTTTCAATTCCCTATGCCCCGTTCTACTCTGGCATCTATGGTGGAGCCGATCTAAAAGCAGCAGATTACGCCGCTCTGTCAGGACATACCGTGGGGGTAACGCAAGGCGCATTGGAGGATCTCGAACTGACGAAAAACTTGACGGAAGGGAAGATTCAGGGAGTCACGGTGAAGCGATTTGCCAACAACAGCTTGACGGCTTCGGCGCTGGTTTCTCGACAAGTAGAATTGATTGCCACTGGAAATGTCGTTGCCAATAAACTGATACGCAACAATCCCGACAACCGAATTCAGCAAAAGTTTGTGATGAAGAATTCCCCCTGCCATGTGGGGTTGCGGCAGGGCGATGTGCAGTTGCTGGAGAAAGTAAACAGCATTCTCACCAGCGCGCGTCAGTCGGGCGAACTCGACAACCTGTCAAAAAAATGGTTTGGTGAGCCACTGGGCGATCTGCCAACGTCTTAAGTCAGTTTCATTCAAGCATTAAGGCTCATTCACCCATTAAGGAGCAGGCATGACTCAATTTGAGGTCAATGGAAACAGAGCTACGGCAGAAACGGGACCCGCGATCGTGGCTCGTGATGTGGAAAAGTGGTACGACAATGGCTTTCATGTGTTGAAGGGCGTGAGCCTCACCGTCAATACCGGGGAAGTCGTGGTGGTGATGGGTCCATCTGGCTCCGGCAAATCTACCTTCATCCGCACCTTCAATGCCCTGGAACCGTTTCAAAAAGGCAGCATTGAAATTGATGGCATTCCCCTAACTCCCAACATGAAAAATGTGGATGTGATTCGCCGTGAAGTGGGGATGGTGTTCCAACAGTTCAATTTGTTTCCCCATCTGACGGTGCTGCAAAATGTAATGCTGGCACCGATTCAGGTGCGGAAATGGACGAAAGCCAAGGCACAGGAGACGGCAACTCAGTTGTTAGACCGGGTGGGAATCTTGCATCAAGCAGATAAGTATCCGGCTCAACTATCGGGCGGTCAGCAGCAGCGGGTGGCGATCGCCCGTGCCCTGGCAATGCAACCGAAAGTCATGTTATTTGATGAACCGACTTCTGCGCTTGATCCAGAAATGGTTCAGGAAGTCTTGCAGGCGATGCGAACCCTGGCAACTTCTGGGATGACGATGGTGTGTGTGACTCACGAAGTGGGCTTTGCGCGGGAAGTCGCCGACCGAATCGTATTTTTAGCGGATGGCTTGCTGGTGGAAGATACGACTCCTAACGAGTTTTTTAATAACCCTAAGAGCGATCGCACTAAAAAGTTTCTCTCGCAGATTCTGCATTAAAGATAGGACATTAAATACCTGCCGCAGGTTGGATTGCACCCTAAAAATCAATCTGCAAAACCAATCTGCAAAACGAAAGTCTTGCTGGATGCTTGACCTGTTTTTTGTTTTTTTGATTTCAGTGTGAGGATTTGACTAGCCATGTTTACTCATTTCAATCGTGTTCTTCTGCTCACTTCAACGCTCTTAAGCCTCAACAGCATCACCGTTGCAACCACAGTCCAAGCTGAAACTTCCAAGGCTGAAAATCCCAGCAGTTCTACGTTGCAGCAGACTTTGCAACAGGTTGATCGTTATGAAGCTGAAGGAGAAACGGTGGATGCCATGAGCCAAGTCACCTCTGTATCTCAGCTAACGGATGTGAAGCCGACCGACTGGGCATTTCAAGCCTTGCAATCCCTAGTAGAACGATATGGTTGCATTGTGGGCTATCCCGATAAAACCTATCGCGGCAACCGTGCCCTGACTCGCTATGAATTTGCAGCGGGTCTCAATGCTTGTTTAGATAAGATCCAAGAATTGATTGCCGCCGCCACTGCCGATTTTGTCAAAAAGGAAGATCTGGAAATCGTCAAAAAGCTGCAAGAAGAATTTGCCGCCGAGTTGTCAGCCTTACGCGGACGAGTGGAATCGCTGGAAGTCCGCACGGCGACTTTAGAAAAGCAGCAGTTTTCAACCACTACCAAACTCAACGGTCAGGTGATCTTTGCGGTGACGGATGCGTTTGGCGGTGCCAGCCGCAATGGTCAGGATGACAACTACAACACGACCTTCAGCGATCGCGTCCGGCTCAACTTCAACACCAGTTTTACTGGAAAAGATTTGCTCACCACGCGGATTCAGGCAACCAACGTCATCGACCCTCGTTCTGTAACCGATACGGCTCCTGGCAATGAAGCTCGTCTCAGTTTTCAATCGGGCAGTGACACCAGCAATGCAGCGTTTTTGAGTCTGCTCCGCTATCAGTTTTTGGTGGGTGATGCCGTCAAGATCGTGATTGCTACCAGCAGCAACATCGGGTTTATTGATGTGTTGGATGATATCGTCAATCCCTTGGCAAGTGACTCGCAGGCAGCCATTTCGCGCTTTGGTCGATACAATCCGATCTATCGACTGGGGTTTGATACGGGCGGTGCCGCCAATATCCGACTCAGCAAACACTTCAAGCTAGAGGTTGGGTATCTAGCCAGTGAAGCCAGTAATCCCGGACGAGGCGCTGGCTTGTTTAATGGCAACTATGCGGCGCTTGCCCAACTGGTTTACACGCCTCCCTTTGGCACCGTTGCCTTCACCTACGTCAATGCCTACAGTGACAGCGGACTCAATCATGGGACAGGCAGTGCCTTATCCAATTTGGGTGGACGGGCAATTTATTCCAACTCCTTCGGGATTCAGGCAAACTTCAAGCTCAGTCCAAAGTTTCAGTTAGGCGGTTGGGTCGGCTATATGGATGCAGAAGCCAGAACGAGTGCCGTGCGCGGCAATGCGGATGTATGGAACTATGCCGTTACCCTGGCATTTCCTGATTTGCTGAAAAAAGGTAATTTGGGCGGAATTATTGTGGGTATGGAACCCAAGCTCACAGGCAGCGATCGCCTGCTGAGTGGTCTGACTCGCCGCCAAGATGCCGATACCGGACTGCACATCGAAGCCTTTTACCGATATGCCATCAACGACAATCTTTCAATCACCCCTGGTATCGTCTGGCTAACGGCTCCCAACCACAACAATGACAACAAAGACATTGTGCTAGGCGTAATCCGTACTACGTTCTCGTTTTAGGCTTCCTGCTAATTCATCGGACTTCAGCCTCTTACCTGTTATTAATCAGTGAGAGGCTTTTTCACAAGAAAATGTTGATATATATTTGCACTATGAGCAAGATTTTGTTATATTAGATACAGAAATAAATCGTTCATCCTTAAAAGTACATAACCACATTAGCTTTGAGAGACGGAAGTAAGGAAAATCCTGAAGGAACGCGCCTCCTATTCACTTCAACGACCTAGAGGCAGGTATCATGAAATTCTTGAATCAAAACACAAATACTCAAGCTCAATATGTCAATCCTCAAACGGCGGCGTTCATGCTGTCTTATGGATTTTCAGGTAAGAAAAATTCTTTTCAATGGGCAAGAACCAGTCAGCCCTTGGTCAAGCCCGCTGAGCATCAAGTTTGAGTCGTTTGACTAAATTCTTACCTTTAATCGGAGCCGATTCTTAAAATTACAGAGTCGGCTTTTTTTTTGCGCGTTTGACTCCGGTTTCAAAAGTACCTGTATAGCCGATATAAGGGAGTTGGAAGTGGTTTTAATGCTTGGAGCAGAGCGCTCCTGTAACAGATAATAGGAAGGCAAAGATTGGAAAGACCCCTGTGAACTGCGATCGCCTGCTTAGCGCTTACGACTATATCCTTCCCACTGAACGCATTGCCCAAACTCCGGCTGTGCCGAGAGATCAGGCTCGATTGCTGGTGGTCAAAGGAGATTCGCAGCAAGCTCATAGCATCTTTCGGGATTTGCCCAACTGGTTGCGATCGGGGGATCTTTTGGTTTTGAACAATACTCGCGTCTTGCCTGCCCGTCTCCATGGTTATAAAGCGAGCGGCGTACCCGTTGAAGTGTTACTACTAGAACCTCAACCAGAGAATGAGGAACCTAGCGATGATTTTTCTCATCGTTGGCTAGCGCTGGTGAAACCAGGACGGCGCTTAAAACCGGGCGCGCAGATTTGGTTTGGGCATTCCTCAGCCGAGCCTGATTCTAGTTTGGATCTTAGGGTTTCTGCGAACGTTCTGGCAACGGATAGTGACACTAGCGGACGAATTTTGCAGTTTAACCTGCTACCGGGGCAATCGTTGCGCGAGTGGCTAGAAACCTATGGGCAAATGCCCTTACCGCCCTACATTACCAACCCTGACAGCGATCCAGCCCAATATCAAACCGTTTATGCCGATCGCCTGGGAGCCGTTGCTGCCCCCACAGCCGGGTTGCATTTCACCCCCGAACTGCTGCAAACCCTTCAGGAGCAGGGAATTCAACAAGCATTTGTAACGCTTCATGTGGGGGTGGGCACCTTTCGCCCTGTAGAAGCGGAAGACATCACCGTTCACCAGATGCATTCAGAATGGGCAGAAGTGCCCTTAGAAACTGTGGAACTAATTCGCAAAACGAAAGCAGCGGGCGGGCGAGTGATTGCCGTGGGCACGACTGCGGTGCGATCTCTCGAAGCCGCTGCCCAAACGGGAACTATCCAGCCGTTTAAGGGGAAAACCAACCTGTTTATTTATCCGGGCTATGAATGGCGAGTAGTGGAAGGATTGATTACCAATTTTCATCTACCCAAATCTAGCTTGCTAATGTTGGTGAGTGGATTGATTGGGCGATCGCGGTTGCTGGATCTGTACGAACAGGCGATCGCGGCAGACTATCGCTTTTACTCCTTCGGCGATGCCATGCTGATTTTGCCAGAAGCGAGAATTAGGGGCTAGGTTTCGGGGGTAATGTTTCAAACTTGTTGTTTTCGATAATAAAGATTACCTTGATAAAAGACTCAAAGATTGCGGAGACTCAAGCATGGTTTTAGAGCCGATTGACTGCCCTCAATGTGATGGAGTCGAAGTGATCAAACACGGCACCACTCCAGACGGCAAACAGCGCTATTTTTGTCAAAACACCCAGTGCCATCGGCGCCCCTTTATTTTGCGGTATGAGTATCAAGGATATGTGCCGGAAGTCAAGCAACAAATTAGCGATATGGCGATCAATGGTAGCGGCATCCGAGATACTGCCCGTGTGCTTCATATTAGTCCGACTACCGTGATTAAGGAGTTAAAAAAAAGAGTGTCAACTCAAAGCGGTGAATGAAGCTAAACTCGCCCAACTAGAACCTACTCAAAGCATCGTCAAGCTCTGCTAGTGGGAGGATACAGAAGCAGAAGCCGATGAAATGTGGAGTTTTGTTGAGTCTAAAGCACAACAACGATGGCTGTGGCACGCCATTGACCATGCTAGTGGCACAGTATTGGCTTATGTCTTAGCATCGCATCAAGATGAGGCGTTTATCCAACTGAAAATCTTGTTAGAACCATTCGGGATTATGCAGTTTTACACCGATGGTTGGGGAGCTTATGAAAGACACCTCGATCCAAGTCTTCACACCGTTGGTAAACGTAATACTCAGAAGATTGAGCGCAAGCCTTTAACCTGACGGACTCGAATTAAAAGATTGGCTCGCAAAACCATTTGCTTTTCCAAGTCCGTTGTGATGCATGACATTGTGATTGGACTGTTCCTTAACCGTTATGAGTTTGGCTTACCTATCTAACCTGAAACAACAACTCTAGAACACGACCCCAGACTGCATTCAAATTTTAGAGACAAGCCGCTTAAGCCTTTTGCTTGCCAGACGTTTCGGATTTCTAGAACTGCAACTTAAATGACGATTGACTTATTCCGTCCCGATCCCTGAAACCTGCCCCTCTTTTTAACCAATATTCAGCGGATCAACATCGATGGTGAAGCTGACCGAACTAGGGCAGAGATCTCGTAGGCTAGAGAGAAATGAAGCAGCGATCGCCACGGTTGCCGGAACTTTGAGCAAAATTTGCCAGCGATACCGACGGGCAACGCGCTCAATTGGAGCCGCCGCCGGACCCAATCTTTCTACTCCTTGCTCTTCCAACGCCTGTAGCGCCGCCGCAATCTGTGCCGCTGTTGTTTGAACAATACCGGGGCTTAGTCCACTGAACTTGAGCAAAATCAGGCGACCATAGGGTGGATAGTTCAGCATTGCCCGCTGCTCAAGTTCGGTTTGGATAAAGGATTCGTACTGGTGCTGCTGTACAGCGGCGATGACGGGATGATCGGGGGAGTAGGTTTGCAGGATGACTCGACCAGGGAGATCGCCCCGCCCACAGCGCCCCGCCACCTGAGTCAACACCTGAAAAGTCCGTTCGCTAGCCCGATAGTCCGATAAATGCAGCAACCCGTCGGCTGCCACAATGCCCACCAGAGTCACTTGGGGCAGATCAATTCCCTTGGTGAGCATCTGAGTACCCACCAGCAAATCGGCTTCCCCTTGGGCAAACCGGGTCAGCAGCGATCGATGGGCACCTTTGGTTCGGGTGGTGTCGCTGTCAAACCTGAGGACTCGTAGCACCGGGAATTCTTGCTCTAATGCTTGCGTGACTCGCTGAGTGCCGCTGCCAAAATGTTTGAAATAGGGTGACTGACAGTCTGGGCAGACCTCTGGATGAGCCTGAGTATAGTTACAGTAGTGGCAGCGAAGCACAGGACGTGCCTCAGCATGGGTCTGGTGATAGGCAAGAGACACATCACAATGGGGGCACATGACCACATAGCCACAGCTTCGACAGGATACAAAGGTGCTGTGTCCTCGTCGCTGAATAAACAAAATTCCCTGTTCGCCGGACTCGTGCAAGTGATTGAGCGCCGTTTGCAAGGCTTGACTAAAGATCGAGCGATTGCCCCGTCCCAATTCCTGACGCATATCTACTACTTCGATCGCAGGCATCGGACGAGCCTGAACGCGAGTTGGCAGCGAAAGGTAAACAGGATTGCTCTTCTGACTATTCAGCCCTTCGTTCTGCTTGACTGCGAGCCAAGTCTCTAAGGAAGGGGTGGCTGATCCAAGAATCAGAGGACAGTCTTCTAACTCAGCCCGCCACTGGGCAACGGTGCGAGCGTGATAGCAAGGGGAAGGCTGATCTTGCTTAAAGCTGCTGTCGTGTTCTTCATCTAAAATAATCAAGCCCAAGTTGGACAGGGGCGCGAAAATGGCAGAGCGGGTGCCAATCACCACCTGTGCCGTGCCTGTAAGCAGTTGCCGCCATGTGTCGTAACGCTCCCCTTCTGATAAAGCACTGTGATAAACGCACACCCGATCGCCAAATCGAGCGCGAAAGCGATCAGTCAACTGGGGCGTTAAGCCAATCTCAGGCACCAAGACGATCGCCGATTTTCCTTGATGCAGCAGCGGCGCGATCGCTTGAAGATAGACCTCCGTTTTACCCGATCCAGTCACCCCATGCAGCAATACCGAGGTATAGCCCGTTAGAGTCTGAATCCTAGTCAGCGCAATCTCCTGATCGGGGGTTAAAGCTTTAGGCACATCCGGCACAGTACTGATCCCCGACTCCGATCTCAACACTTCTCGCGGCTGAATCACCAGGTATCCTTTTTGGGCGATCGCCTTCAGCGTCGTGGAACTGGTTTGACATAGCGCCAGCAGATCGGTCAGCCAAAGCTCTCCTCCCTGACGCTGCAACACGCGCAACACTTCTTGCTGACGAGGACTTAATAGCGCCACATCGGCGTGATCAACCAGTATCACCGCCTGCCGCTGCTTGGGGCGAATGGGAGTTGGAGGTTGCAAATAGCTTTCGACCCAGCCCAATTTGAGCAATTCTTGCAGCCCCCGGTAAGCATTGGGCACCTGCCGCTGTAAATATTGCCAACTATAGTCACCTGTTTTACTCGATTGAAGCAGCGTTAAAATTTGCTGAGCCACGATCGAGATCGGATCGGTCAACGGTTCCAAAAGCGGATCTTGTTCCTGCCCCCTGCCCCCTGACTTCTGATTAAGCTTGATTCGACGCTGCGATCGCCCTAGCAATCCAGTCGGCAACGCCATCCGGATCACCAGCATCAACGGCGTGCAGTAATACTCCGCCACACGCAGCAAAATTTCCCAATAAACAGGCGGGAAAAAGCCTCGTGCAACCACCCCATCAATTTCACGAATCTGAGCGAGATTCACTCCATCCGGCAACTTATCTAAGCATTGCACCACGACCCCGCCGACCTGCTGCACCCCAAACGGCACACTAAGGATGTCTCCGGGCTGCACCAATAGCCCCAGTGGCAGTCCATAGGTGAAAACTCCCTGCACCCCCGGACAATCGACCAGCACCTCGACCCAAAGCCCAATTTTCCCTGTTGATTCATCGCAGGCAGTGCCGCTAACGACGGGCAGTTCTGAGACGGGCAGTTGAGATGATAGTGAGGGTAGCAGGTGGCTTTGGGGCATTTACCCTCCAAGTAACGTAGATATTCTACAGACAGAATACACGGTAGCGATTAAATGTGAATCCGTAGAGTCTGTCTATTCTAAAGCGCCTGCTCCCGCGATCGAAATTTATTTTTAGTTACCATAATCCGGTACGTCTGGTGGCTTCAGCCTCTGTCGAATCTGTTCGATTACCCTAGCAGTCAGTTGATTCAGGGATTCATTGGGGATGTAGGGAACCTGAACATCTGCTTGGGCATACAGCGATCGCCGCTGATCCATCAGCGTTTGCAGGTGGACGCTGAGATCGGGGGATTGCTCTGAGGGTTGCAATAAGGGGCGCTGTTGATCTCCTTGCAGTCGGTGATGCAACACTGCCAATGGCACATCTAGCCACACGATAATGCCATGCCGAAGATAGCTCCAGTTTTGCTGTTTTAGCACAATCCCGCCGCCTGTAGCGATCGCCAACCGCGTATATGCCGATAATTCTGCTAGCACTTGAGTTTCTAGCACTCGAAAGCCCGACTCGCCCTCTGCGGCAAATAGATCGGGAATCGACTGCTGCGCGACTTGCTCAATCACGCTGTCCGTATCAAAAAATCGGTAGCCCAATTCTTGCGCTAAGCACTTGCTTACGGTGGTTTTCCCTGCCCCCATCATGCCAATTAGGTAGAGATTCGTGCCCTTTAAAAAATCGCCCATGGTTTCAAGATCACCTCTTTGCCAGAATATCGATTTGCCAGATCGACCGAAAAACAATATTGCAATTTAACGCGGCGATCGCGGCGCATCCCCTTCCTCATCCTCAAACCAACTATCGGGGTTGCTGGCATTGCTGGGAGTTTGGGCAGGTTCATCCTCTAGCGATCGGTAGGGTGGCACCAATACCCGGAAATCTGCATCGACCACCCGCTCAGGTTTGCCGCTATCTGATTTGCTACCCTCTGATTTGCCGCTGCTGCCACTGGATGGGTCTGGTTCGCGATAGCTGTAGGAATAGGATGAACCGGAGCGAGATCCTTGTTTTGGCTGCTGCGATGGCTCAAACCGATCGCGCGCTGGAGGCGGGGACGAAGAGACCGGGCGATCGCGGGGTGCTTCTTCCCAATCATCACTCATTCCCTGCTCCCAATCATCGAGATCGGCATCCTGAGCCGATTGTGGATTCGTTCGCTTGCTCTCTGCCGCAGACGACGACTCATAACCGCGCCAATCCTGCCAAACGGCATCGCCCTCTGCCTCGGAGGGTCTAGCTTCACGGGCTGCTGCTGCTGCCGCCGTCCTATTTTTCTCCGCAGGTGTTTTTGCAAAAGGCTCTGAAACGGAATTGCGCCGCGCCGATGATCGAACCTGAGCGCGAACTCCCTGCCCCGTTAAAAAATTGGATAGCCCCACCAAGAACGTGACGGCAAGAGTCGTCAACGCTCCTGCGGCGATCGCCCCCAACACCCACCAAGACAGCGGTAATGCCAAAGTTGGACTGCCCAAAAACACCAGTGGCAGCACCGGAGTCAGATTTTGCAGCGTGAACAGCGTCATTGCTCCCGCGATCGCCAATAGCAAGATCAAACGAAACAGCATGGTCTAACACCATCAGTAACCAGCATTCAGCTTAGCTCAGAATAAGAAGGACGGTTTGATGGGCTTATTTTTGGGCATTCTGGTTTTAGAATAAACTCAATTTGTAAAGAAACACGTCATGAGAAAAAGCTTCCTCTTTTGCATTTCCTTAGTATCTATACTGGTTGGTTTCGCACCGCACAGTTATGCAGCCGAGAAAAGATGTGGGTGGCTCCAAAATCCAACTCCTGCAAATTGGTGGTTGGTTGATAGAGATGGTACGTGGACTATTTCATCACAGGGAGGCTATCGCGCTAAGGGAATGGATGCTATCCCAGATGTATCTAAAAGGGAATATGTTGCAACAAATGGTGTTTATGGATACGCTTGCGCTTGCCTAGATGTCTTGGCTAATCGAAGATCTAAAAGAATTACAACGATTTATAAGATAAAGCAATTACCCTTAAGCACTTGCCGAAAAGATCCTGCACTGCCCAGAGAATAAGGCATGCAATTATCATTGAAAAATGAAAAGCGCGTGGGAGTATTGGCAGCAACGCTCAGGGGAAGACTGGCTGATTGGACAGAAAAGCCATGATCTTCAAGACCTAGCAAATCAGGCGATCGCAGATTTACGCCAAGAGAAAGCGCGATCGCCCCATCCTCCCATTATTTTTCTCGCCGAATCTGACCCAATCCACTTCCTAGCAAAATTCATCGCCGCCTGCGCCACAGACTGTCACCTTTTTCTCTGCAACCCCACTTGGACAGACCCCGAATGGGCACAAGTTTTCGCCCTTGCCCAGCCCACTCTCATTTGGGAAAGCCGCACCCTTTCCCCTTCTTTTGCTGCCCCATCAAACTCTGACCCCCGACCGCTGATACCTGACACCCGACCCCCCACCCCGCCCCTCATCTGCATCCCCACGGGCGGCTCCTCCGGCACCATTCGCTTTGCCATGCACACCTGGGAGACGTTCGCAGCTTCCGTTACAGGCTTCCAGCAATACTTTGGCGTAGAGCAAATTCATTCTTGCTGTGTGTTGCCGCTTTATCACGTTAGCGGTTTGATGCAATTTGTGCGATCGCTCATCTCTGGCGGCAAGTTTGCGCTCATATCTTACAAAATTCTTGAGTCATCCCCATTGCCCTTTGATCCTGCCGATTTCTTTCTTTCCCTTGTCCCAACGCAGCTTCAGCGCTTGATTGCTTCCCATAAACTGTCTCACTTCAAAACGGTTCTGCTTGGGGGTGCGCCTGCTAGCTCAGAGTTGTTAGAGCAGGCACGGCGGCTGAGGATTCCGCTTGCGCCCACCTACGGCATGACAGAAACCGCATCCCAAGTGGCAACGCTAAAACCAGCAGATTTTTTGCAGGGGATAACAGGCTGCGGTCAAGCACTGCCCCATGCTCAAATCACGATCCGCAGCGCTACGACCGGGGAAGTGCTGGGGCTTAATCAAACAGGCGTAGTGACGATCGCCTCAGAATCCTTGGCGCTGGGCTACTATCCAGATCTCTTTAGCGATAGCGCCTTTTCTACAGACGACCTCGGCTGGTTGGATGAGCGCGGCTACCTGCACATCGTCGGGCGGCAGAGCGACAAAATTATTACAGGCGGCGAAAATGTGTTTCCGGCAGAGGTAGAAGCGGCGATTTTAGCCACGGGGTTGGTGCAAGATGTGAGCGTGATTGGGGTGAGCGATTGCCAGTGGGGAGAAGCGATCGCTGCCATTTATGTGCCAACTGCCGATAATCTAACAGTAATAACCCTAAAGTTTGCCTTAGAAAATAGCCTGAGCAAATTTAAACGACCAAAACACTGGATTGCCGTAGAACAATTGCCCCGCAATGCTCAAGGCAAACTTAATCGGCAAGAGCTTCGGAGACTGGTGCCCACTGACGCAGCCAAGTAAGCAATATCGCTGGCAAGTCTTGTCGAGTTCGAGTTGAAGTATCGATACAAACATGGCGCGTAACTGCCTTAATCACAGGCTTATCGGATAGGCTCTCCCAATAAATCTGATAGTAAATTTCAAACTCGCTGGAGCTAGTCTGATGAGGCGTGAGGTGAATTTCTAGGCGATCGCCCACTGTTATGGGGCGCAAAAAATCCACGCTGGCATGGACGATTGGCACCGCCACAGGAATTCCCTGAAAAAATCCCTTCAGATTGATTCCTGCCGCTTGCAACGATGCTTCATAGGCTTCGTGCGCGATCGCTAGCCCATTGGCGAAATACACGACCCCCGCCCCATCCGTATCCTGAAATCGCACCGTCCGCTGATAAACAAACACCCCTTTTCCCTCTTACCTCTTGCCTCTCGCCTCTTCAAAAGCTAATCTTCCAAAGCTGAAAGATTTCTCCAGGTAAGGTTTTGACGAGTTTGCCCCCCGCATCTTGAACGATCTTTTTCCAGTTTTCCAGTGGCTCAAGAAACACCTCGCTGCCCAAGTACATTTCCAGGATTGCCCAGTTTTCTGCCAAAGGCATCTCAGGATCGACCACATCAAACACAAAGGAACTGCCCGGTTTTAGAACCCGCTTGGCTTCAGAAAGCACTCCAGTCCAGTATTCTGGCGGATAGTAGGCGCTGACTCCCGTGGCGATCGCCAAGTCAAACTGATTCGCTTCATAGGGCATTTGGTGGGCGGGAGCCAGTTCTACTCCTTTAAACAGTTTAGAGTTCAGTTGCGGTCCTCGTGCATTCAACACCTCGCGCGCTGCGGTACTCACTTCCAGGCCATAGAAAACGGCATCCCACTCGCGCCAAGGATAAATCAAAAAGCTAACACCACAGCCAATATCCAGGCAGCGCTGATTTTTTTTGGGTTTAGCCAGTTGCCAAAAAGGAGAGGTGAGTTTGCTTTGCAGCAAGCCAGAGAGCCGCTCTTGGTAGATTGGCATTGCCTTCACTTCATCGGGCAAATCAACCGCTGTGCCTTGATATTCCTGGTTAAAGCGGAACGCGATCGCGGCAATATGGCTTTCCCAATCGAGCGGGCGATCGCGTAACACTTCAAACCCATCCCTGAAATCTGCTTGAGATGCAAGACGCTTGTTTTTGTTAGACATCCAATCCCTCAGCCTTTCAACGCTTTATTAAAGTTTTGGCGGTAGGGTTTGTTAAAAATCAAAACGGGCCATAAGGGGGCTAAATACCAGCGACCTTGACTAAAGTTTGTGCGATCAAATCCTGTCCAAAACTTCCAAATGCCACCGACGTAGACAATGGACGCAAGAATGCCAATAATTCCCATAACTGAACGACCCTTCTAAATTGCTAGTGAAGCTTACTACTCTGTTTTATCCTATCTCCAGAAATCAGGATGTCTAGTAGGGTCGATGTAACAAGGTTTTACGATGTTTCAGTTTAGGTAGCATTCCTGCCGTCCGGAGGATACCTTGAAGGCATAACGCTACAAAACTATAGAAAACTCCACCCTTCAAGAGTTAAAACTTTTTCATTCTTTTTCATTTAAAACACAAAATCGAGGGCGTATGCGAGCAGTTTTGATGGCAGGAGGATCGGGAACTCGATTAAGACCGTTGACTTGCGACCTTCCTAAGCCGATGGTTCCGATTCTCAACCGTCCGATCGCAGAACACATCATTAATTTGCTAAAGCGCCACGGCATTTATGAAATTATCACCACGCTGCACTACTTGCCCGATGCCATGCGGGACTATTTCCAAGACGGCAGCGATTTTGGCGTGCAAATGACCTATGCCGTCGAGGAAGATCAACCCTTAGGGACGGCAGGCTGCGTTAAAAATATTGCTGAGCTATTGGATGACACATTTTTGGTGATCAGTGGTGATAGCGTTACAGACTTTGACCTGAAAGACGCGATCGCCTTCCACAAAGCTCATCGGTCTAAAGCAACGTTGATTCTGACCCGCGTTCCCAATCCTCTAGAATTCGGCGTGGTGATCACCGACGAAAACTATCGCATTTGTCGCTTTCTAGAAAAACCATCCAGCAGCGAAATCTTTTCCGATACGGTCAATACGGGCATTTATATCTTGGAACCAGAGGTATTAGAGTATCTGCCAGAAAACCAGGAAAGTGATTTTTCTAAAGATTTGTTTCCGCTAATGTTGGCGGCAGAGGAACCGATGTTTGGCTACATTGCGGATGGTTACTGGTGCGATGTCGGTAATTTGGATGCCTATCGCGAAGCCCAGTACGACGGCTTATTTCGTAAAGTCAAGCTCGATTTTGCTTACGACGAGCGGATGCCCGGTATTTGGATTGGGCAAAACACCTACCTTGACCCGACCGCGCAGATCGAAGCACCCGCCATGATTGGCAGCAATTGCCGGATTGGGGCACGAGTGTTGATTGAAGGCGGTACGGTGATTGGCGATAACGTGACGGTGGGGACAGAGGCGAATCTGAAACGTCCGATTGTGTGGAATGGGGCGATCGTGGGGGAAGAAGCCCATTTAAGAGCCTGTGTGATTGCACGCGGCACGCGAGTCGATCGCCGCGCCCATGTGTTAGAAGGTGCCGTCGTGGGTCCGCTTTCCTCCATTGGCGAAGAAGCCCAAGTTAGCCCCGGTGTGCGAGTCTGGCCCAGCAAACGGGTGGAGCCGGGTGCCATTCTCAATATCAACTTGATTTGGGGGCAGGCTGCCTATCGCAATTTGTTTGGTCAGCGGGGGGTGTCTGGTCTGGCGAATATTGACATTACTCCGGAGTTTGCAGTGAAACTAGGGGCTGCCTACGGTTCCACGCTTAAGTCTGGTTCCCATGTCACGGTTTCTCGCGATCAACGGACGATTTCGCGAATGGTGTCGCGATCGCTGATTGCGGGGTTAATGTCCGTTGGGGTAAACATTCAAAATCTGGAAGCTACAGCCATTCCAGTGGCGCGATCGATTGTGCCGACGATCGCGATCGCGGGTGGCATTCATGTCCGCGTCCATCCAGAGCGCCCCGACCATATCCTGATCGAATTCTTTGATCACAAAGGCATCAATATTTCTAAGGCGCGGGAAAAGAAAATTGAAGGCGCATACTTTAAGGAAGATTTCCGTCGCGCTCAAATGCACGAAATTGGCAACGTCGCCTACGCTAACCAAATGCTGGATATTTACGGCATCAGTTTCGAGCGTCACCTGAATGTGGAAGCGATTCGCCACAGTAGTTCCAAAGTAGTCATTGATTATGTCTACGCGGTATCGGGAGCGGTGCTACCCCAAATTCTCGCCAAATTTGGCTGCGATGCTGTAGTGCTGAATGCCAGCCTCAGCCAAACCGCGCCCACCAACTCTAATCGTGAAATGTTACTCAGCCAACTGGGGCACGTCGTCGAAGCGCTGAAGGCGAATTTTGGGGTGCAGGTGTATGCCAATGGCGAACAACTGATTTTGGTGGATGAGGCTGGCAGCACCATTCGCGGCGAAATGCTAACGGCGCTGATGGCAGAAATGATGCTAACTCAAACTCCTAGGGGCACGATCGTGGTGCCTGTTAATGCTTCCAGCGCCGTGGAACATATTGCCCGCCGTCACGATGGTCGGGTGATTCGTACTAAGGCAAACCCGACCGCCCTGATGGAAACTTGCCAAACCAGCGCCAATGTGGTTCTGGGCGGCAGTGGCGAGATGGGGTTCATTTTTCCTCACCTCCATCCCGGCTTTGATGCCATGTTTTGTATTGCCAAGATCATTGAACTGCTTACTATTCAAGAGCGATCGCTCGGACAAATTCGGGCAGCGCTGCCCCGGATTAGCCATAAAACTCATGTCGTCCGCTGCCCTTGGGCAACCAAAGGTTCGCTCATGCGGCACTTGGTCGAAACTCATCCGGTGGAATCGTTGGAACTAGTGGACGGCGTGAAAATTTTTGATCATCGATCCGATGGTTGGGTGCTGATTTTGCCCGATGCGGGAGAACCGTTAGTCCATATTTTTGCCAACAGCCCCGATCGCAACTGGGTAGACGAAACCCTGCGAGACTACCGCATCCGAGTTCAAGCATTTGTTGATCTCGAACATGAATCCGAAGAAGAAATCTACGCTGAAAGCACTTATTCCTACTAACGGGGCGATCGCCTCGTTAGTAGACAGCGATCGCATGATTTCCAAACTGCGATCGCGAATGGAGCGCAATCGTTCCCAAAGTCGGAACTATTGCCCTACCTGCACCGTCTACCCATTGTCTAACAGCACTTTTGTAGGAGGGCATCCAATGCAAGTACTCAATCGATGGCAGGTCGGTTCAGCGTGGGTCGTGATCGCAGGAATCACAGCCGGGGCGATCGCGCCATTCACCTTGTCCTCTGGGGCGGTTGCCAATCCAACCCCCTACACCGTTGCTCAGCTTTTTCCTTCTGCTCAGCCTCCCGTCGTTGTTATTCCGGCTGGGGCAAGAATTCCCGTGCGATATCTGGGCACCGATAAATTTGTTGTGACTCCCACCGAATCTAAGCCGTTAATTGTGTCGGTGGCTAAAAATATTCGGGCTGCCAACGGCGAGTTATTAATTCCCGCAGGAAGTGAAGTCAGGGGACAGCTTGTGCCTGTCAATGGCGGGGCGCAGTTCATTGCAGATACCCTAGTTTTGCAAAATGGTAGCCGGGTTGCGATCAATGCCAATTCTGAGATCGTCACTACTACAGATACACAAGGAAACGGGATTAACGGCAACGCGATTTTGAAGGGGGCTGGCATCGGGGGCGTTGGGGCTACAGCGGTTTCAGCGATCGCGGGCAGAAGGCGCGTCACCATTCCCAAAATTTTGCTAGGTGCTGGGCTAGGTGCAGCCGGTGGTTTACTGTTAGGGCAAAAACCGACCAGTGATTCCATTGCACTGAATCCCAACACCGATCTAACACTGACTCTCAATTCACGCCTTGCTCTAGAGCCAAACTATTCTAGCTATCAACCACCCGCCTATCCCCGATATTAAGCTACAGCCCTATGGAATAGGACTCTTGAGTGATCCCCACATCGACGTTTGAACGCTCCGGGTTTGAGTTCGCTAAGTTGTTTATCGCTTATAACTTCTCCTTGACCTAGTTCTAGCCACTTTCTCCTATTTACTCAAGAGGTCTGTGTAAGAGGTTGCTTGAGTATCCGCTTAGGCTTTCGATTTCTCAGCTAATGAACGCCTTAAAAGATGTGTCAAGTCGCAGATACGGACAGGCTGGATTCAAGAAGCCTTATGGCGGAGAAGCCCTATGGACTCGCGACTTTGTTTCATCCGTGGGTGGCGCGCTGGTAGACGTGCTAAAGCGATATATTCAGGAACAAGAAAAGCTGTCTTAAAACAACGGGGTTTTCAGCCCATTTCATTGATAAAAATTAATGTAGTCGCGATCGCTAAAGTTCTAAGACAACGGCTCCTTGCCGCAAAATCTCCCAGTCACCGCCATTCCAGCGAACTACGGTCGATGGGGTCCCTGAAGCAGCTAGGGAACACTGTCCGGCGATCCGCCGATTCTCTTCAGGTGAAAGGGTCAGGACGGCTGGAAATTGGGCTTCAATCTCGCTGATTTTTTCTAACGGCGGTTGCCCAGAAAGATTGGCGCTGGTAGTTGCCAGCGCACCCGTTTGAGCCAAAATCGCCTGAGCGATCGCATGATTAGGGACGCGCACCCCAATCGTCGTAGAGTCATGAGGATTCATCATGGAGGGTACGCGATCGCTCGCAGGCAGCACCAATGTTAACGCGCCCGGAAGATACTGATTGGCAACTAATTCCCATTGATAGCGCTCTGCCTCCGTGCCTTTCACATACTCCCAAAGATCCATCACAGTTGCCGCCATTAAAATGAGTGGCTTATCAAAACTACGTTGTTTTGCCGTATAAATTAGCGCGGCTTGCTCAGGATGAGCCGCCAAAGCGGGAACCGTATCTGTTGGAAAACTAGCTAAGTGTGTCCCGGCAAAAACCTTGGTTGTCAGTTCATCTAAAAAAACTTGGGGCATAAAATAGAAGAGTAGAAAGAAGATTCAGTACTAAAAAATAATCAGACTCTATTTATCATGTAAAGGTAGTTGTTCAATTGCTGAATGAGTATGTGCTTCATCCCATGGGCGTTGGTAAAGGTCTAACTGAGTCTGTCAAAGCCAATCTTCCGACAGAACTTGCCAAAAGAGAAACAGCACCCGTCATTCTCGCATTCGTTGATGCTGAACCCGCCGGACTCATCGTTTGCATAGAAGGATTCTCTACATTGGCGTGTAAGACATCCTCTCAACGGTTCTGGCTCTCTTAGGTTGTTTAGATGTTCTCACCATACCCACATTTGGGGAGCTTGAACAGCTATTTCCTATAATGAGAATTGCTGGTATGAGGAGTTTGAAAAAATGGAACCATTGTTGAAAAGTATGATGTTTGTCGCTGTTCCGCCAATGTTTCTAATGAAATTTTGTTTGGTTATAGTTCCAATGAAATAGGCTTTGGCTGGACAAATGCCACAGCGTTAGAGTTCTTACATTTCATTTATAGATAAATAGAAACATTTTTTCTGGTTCCCCTTAACTTGATGGGTTTCTTGGGCATCCACTCAACAAAGCAATACTTTGGGACATCAAAGCTAAAGGGCTAGGATGAAGCGAGATTTATAGAGAATCTTGTACGTTCCTGAGATATTCGGCATGTTGGAATGGATACTTACTGTTGGTGCGACAGAACTGGCAAAAGTTGGACTTGAGCAACTGCTGAAGCTGGGGCAAAACGCCGTAGAAGATTATGTCAAGGATTTTTTCAAAGGGTGCCTGAAGGAAGGAGTGGCGGCGGCCAAACCAGAGGTGGCAAAGAAAGCGGTTGCTGGAGCCTTGAAAGCGTTTTTGCTACTGGTGACGGATGAACTGGAAGATCAGGATTTGTCAAAAGCTGAAATTCGCGATCGCTACGATCCAGCCTTGATGCAATTTGTCCAGAATGAGTCGGTGAAGCCAATTCTGGGTAAAGCGTTTGAAAAAGATTGCAGCGCTATCGATGTGGCAGGATTAACTACCACCTGGCAACAGTCCACACTGAAAGGTAAACCATTTCCCATTCTGCCCCCGGGTTTTGACTGGCAACGAATTGGCAGCGAATACCTCAAAAAAGTGCGACGAATTGTACGGGAATCCCCAGAGTTGAGATCGCTGCTGGAGACTGAACTTCTGGAAACGATCGCCCGTAACACCACTCAGATTTCACCCGGCTTTGATGTTGCCAAATATCGCGCCAGTCTGCAAATTAGCTATGGGTCTCTGAAACTGCACGAAATTGATTGCACCGATCAGTAGATAAGACTTTGGCTAGTGAACAGATGAGATGAAATTAGGCTGCTAAGGAGTAGCGCCTGAGGACGCTTGAAAACCAAAGAATTGCCGCCTCGCCATCTTTTATAATTACATCGGTAAGCTCACGATTGTGCGCTAGCGTATTTCGCAGATTTTGAAGCTGTTTAAAACGGCTTTGTAATGACGTTTTATCATTGAAGTAGGGTTCAAAGTACTGCCAATTAGTACTGCTAATAATTAAGTCACAGTATTCAGACACATCAAAAAATTTTAACTGCTTCTTAAGAGACTTAAAACTCTCCGCACTATCAGAAGGATTCTCCTTCAAATATTTTTGAATTTTTCCATCTAATTTGGGGACAATATGATGCGGAATATAAGAGTTAGAAACAATGTCCTCTTCATGCTCTGCTGCAACATCTTCAATCAGTTGGCGAATTGCAAGCTCCAATTCTTCAACCTTTTGTCGCCATTGCTCAACATCTCGCGATACGTGAATGGTTGAATCACCTTGATGAAGTTCATGCATAAATTTGTTGATTCCTGCCGCTAAAAGTCGTCTCCGCTCCTTGATAAAAGCTTGATAACCTTCAAGACTCATCTGCCAAAGTTCAGGTTCACAGGGAACAAATTGGCAGCGTAGCTGATTAGCACCAACCTTGGGTAGATAAACAGCAGGATCGTTGTTGAAAATACTGTGATTGGTCTCTGAAGTTAGCAGCGCAATGTTGGCTAGCTCGTTTACCAGACTTTTGTCATAGGTAGAATTGGAACTGAAAATTTTGTAGAGCTTGCTTTTTGGAAAAATGTGATGACGTTCAATGGAGTAGGAGCGTCCAACCACATGGTTGTAAAGAGGAAAGGAAGAATCTGCCCAATCGACGGCATTATTTCGTCGAACAAGAATGTAGAAAATTTGATAAAAGCGGCTTCTAACACCTTGTAGCTCTAAGTCTTCTTCTGTAACTTCAAGGTTTCCTCCTCGTGTTAGAGCCACCGTTTTGACAAGTTCATCAATTGAATTAGTTTCCTTGAGGGTACGAACATCGCGATCGAGGGCTGACTCCGAACTGTTACTATAACGCCCCCACATTAACGCGTTGTAAAGCCAGTAAAGCGATTTATCACGAGTTTTAGCGTCAGGAAACTTGAACTTATTGTTTGAGAGGTAGTAAACAAGTGGGAAAAATATATAGGGTGTGCTTAAAAATGATGTGTCATCTATATAAGCGTGTTGGGGCAAAACATTAACCAAGTAATCTAATGATTTTTCAGTTTTGCTCCAAGCATTGATTAAATCATCTTTAGTAAGAGCCGATACATTATCAAACACACCACGAGCGGTGGCAATGACAGCAATGCAACGGGTAAAGAAATATAAATCGAAGTGGAAGTTACTCTTCTTATATTTCTCAGAAGCAGCACGCATTTTGTCTTTACAGTCTTCCCATCGACCTGTAATCACTGCTAAAGCAAGGTCGGCATCCGAAAGCGGAGTTCCAGCACTATTAACGAGGTTGAAGATTTCAACCACCTGCATTGGGTTTTGCTGTTCAACTTCCTGAATGTAATACTCGTAGTTTTTGATGCCGTCCAGTCGGTTCAATGGTTCCAGTCGAGTTACTAAATACACGGCAAGTTCTGGGCTACTAGCGGCGGCATTTGCAATGTAAGCTCCTGCTCCCTTTTGTAGTAAGTCAGCAACGGGAATCCATTCTTGCTTGCCAGTCATCAAAGTTTGAGTAAAGTACTGAAACTCCTCAGTTTCTAGGTTGAAAAACAAGTCTGTTCTAGGCGGATTACCCTCAATCCAGTTGGGCGGAACGCCTTTAATTAGCGTGTAGAGAGTAGTCAATCGTTGTTGCCCGTCTAGAATTAACCGTGTAAAAGTATTTTCTTCTGAAGGAGAAGACCCTTTGATTTTAGATGGAATTTCAGCTTTCCAAACTAAAAAGGCTCCTGTTGGGTAACCACGATAGAGGGACTGGAAGTATTTTTTAACTTGCTCAGAGTTCCACCGAAAACCACGCTGAAATTCAGGTAGGAAATATCGGTTTTTCTGAATGTCATCGATTAGAGAGTGAATTCTCTGAGTAGTTGCCATGGACATAAACCTTTAGAGCAAGGAGCTAAAAACTTTTGAGTAGGAATAAAATGTATTGATGCTTAAGCGAATGTCTGGTTTTCTTCCGTTATTAACGTTCCCATCCTTCTTACCTTACGCACACTAACAGCGATTTTGATAGCAAGTTATTGATGCGGTATGAACACTCGAAAAACTGATGATGATGTTCTCATCCATCCCAAAACCCTTGAACTGCTGCGCGATAGAGCGGAAAATGACCCCGATGAGCAACTGCGGCAATGGGCACGGGAGCAATTAAAAATGCAAAACGTAGGCTTGAAAATTGAAGAGGAGGCATGAGCACACTGATATGCACGTGGTTACTCGTAAACGGCTCAATGAGTTTGCCAAACTTCATCCAGATACAAAAAACGCTTTAGCTCAGTGGTACAAACTCATCAAACAAAATGAATTTGCAACCTTCGTTGAACTCCGTGAACTATTTCCATCCGCCGATCAAGTTGGAAAATTGACTGTCTTTAACGTTGGAGGTAACAAAGTTCGACTGATTGCAGCTATTCATTACAATCGGAAGAAAGTCCACATTCGGGCTGTATGAACTCACGCTGAGTACGATGAAGAGAGGTGGAAAGAATAATGCAAAGCCTTAATCTGGATCAAACGATCGCTGCCTGGTCATCCATTACCGAAACAGTCTTTGTTCCTCACACAGAAGAGGAATATGAGCATTTAGTTGAGCTACTGGATACCCTGATCGATCAAGTGGGCGAGAATGAAACTCATCCTCTTGCTTCAATGATGGACGTGATTGGGGTTTTAATTGAAAACTACGAAGCAGAACATATTCCTGAGTTAGAGGAGGTTGCCTAATTACTACCCCCTCCCATTCCAATACCCTTGAACTGTTGCGCGACAGAGCCACCAACGACCCTGATAAGCAAGCAAACTTTTTCCTCACTTGTGATGACGTGCTACTAAGGCAAGCCAGAAAACTTTCATTAGTCTGTGAGGTCGTGAATCCAGTTGACTATATTCAGCGGGAAAGCTACGACAGACTCTCCCAAACCATGAACGACATTCAACTTTGAGTCTAAGCGATCGCTGCTCTCAAAAAAGAACTGGGTATGGCAACTGCTTTACGCGTCCTAAGGCTGTGCCCTTCGCAAATATTCGACTAAACTTGAATCACGCGATCTCAATCATTTGTGATGATAGGGATCAAGATCGGGGGCTTTTCTGCAATCGCAGAGATTTTATGATAGACCTGCCACATAATTCTATTGATTCTGCCACTCAATCGGCGGTTAGTCATGCAGCCAATTTGCTGCGTCACTATAGTTTTGAGTTAGACATTACCATTGAGCAACAGATGGCTGCCTGGTTAGAAACATATCCAGCGCCATGGATTTTGTTGTCCGTAGTAGAAGCGCTGTATCAAGGACGATATAAAGCAGTTTCGGTGGAGCAAATTTTGCACATTTGGCAGCGGCGCGGTCAACCGCTTTGCCACTTCACTCATGAGTTTGAGCGATTGGTGCGAAGTGAAATTCCTGCGGCGCTCGCGCCTCCACCCTGCCCGGAAGCGCAGCCGGAACCCTTGCCCCAGGCAACCCTTTCCTATCGCACCATGCTGCTCCAGCTTCCCAGCGTCAAAGCGGCTTCTAAGCTAAAGCGCCTGACAGAAATTCCTTCGCTCACCTTTCCCTTAAGTGGCGACACAGAACTAGTTAGGCAAAGTCAAACACAAGACTCGGATCACCGAGCAGCCAGCACTTCGAGCCACTCAGTCAGCCTACCCGCCGTTGCAATAGTCCGCCAGCCAGCCAACGACAAGAAAGCGATCGCCTCTGCATCTAATCTATTTGCATCCAATGGATTTGAATCCAACAGCAAACCGAGATTGCCAGGAGAAAGCGATCGCGACTTTCAGCAGTTTAAGGAAGGGGTGATTTTTGCGCTCAGTTCCAGCTTGGCAACCCCGGCGTTGCATCCAATCATTAGACTGAAACTGAGCCAATATTATCGGCTTGACTGGCACCATTTTTTAGACAGCCAAGCCCCCTGCGTGTAAGCGTTTACGGGAAGAATACAACTAGACCAGACAGATTGCATTCCTTTTTGTGCCTAAACTACGCAAGCAAATTTTCTCGCTTAATCTGTTTCTGCTCTTTGCGGGCTTTTTTGCCATCTAGCAAAACCTGAGACATTTCCGCTGCCAGAATTGTCACCACGACGGCATCATCAACTTGCCCTACCACGGGAAACACGTCGGGCAATACATCAAATGGGTTCAGCACATATAGCAACGTGCCGCCCACAATCCACCAGCGGAGCTTGGGTTGGCGGAGCGTGGTGCGATACCAAGAGTAAACAAATTTGAGGGGAGACATGGCTAACTTCTGTGTGACTACAGAGTAAAGATTCACAGCTTTCGGCGATCGCTTCGGCAATCAATCGGGTCGGGTAGCCGTCGAAAATGGGCTAGAAATCCACACTAGAGTTTCGGAATATCGAGTGCTTTTGTTTCAAAGGTTGAAGCATTGAGGGGCGATCTCGGTAGGGCAAAGTCTGCCAGAACATCTCGCTAATATGGCTTTTGTCCGACGAAATTTCCCGGTGGATCGTAATTGCAAACCCACACTTCTCGACCGTTGCCGCGTGCCATGCCACACCCCACTTGTTTCGTGTTGCGCCAGACAATTTGCGTATAGTGTCCACACATTTTGCCCGGTTTACAACTGTTCGCCGCGTAGTTGTAATCGCTGACTTCCTCGCCCCACATCTTTACCACACGCTCTGGGCTGAACTGTTGCCCCGATGCAGCGGCTAGATTCTCTCCATAGGGTGAATCTGTCCGATGTTCAAAGCGGTTTTCTTTCAGCAGTTTGGTTGCCCATTGCTGAGCAACCGTTGCTAACTGTGGCGACCAGGTGACCGCAGCCACGCCCGCTTGTTCCCGCCATTTGTTGTGAGCATTCAGCATCTGCTGAATTCCTGCCTGACTGGATACGTCATACACCGTGGTAGCAATTCCGTCTTGTTGAGCGCTGTTTAAGGACTTAATCCGATTAATTCCAACGCCTTTTTCGGTGGTGCCGCTTTGGATATATTTCACGTCATAGCGCACACCCGATTGACTATTCCAGGCATAGCCCATTAATAAAGCTTCTTGCCATTGATTGCCCCGACGCACATAAACTGGTTTGCCATCCAGCGGAAACGGCAAGGCTGGTTTTTGAGCGATTATCGGGAGGGATGGGCTTGGCGCAATTGCATTCGGCATAGGCTGCATCCCCGCTAGAATTCCATTGGCTGGCAGCGTCGGATTGATGTAAGCCGCTAATAGACCGACGGCGATCGCGGTCGTGAGTGAACCATATCGTAGTGGAATCATCTTTTTGCCTACCACAAACGTCTCGTTCCTTTGAGTATGCCCAAGTGTTTTAAGTTCCCCACTCAGCCGGAACTTTTTGTTCAGTCACTAGGGTTAAACTTAACCATTCGCCCTTATCGCCATAGCAACGGATCATTCGTTGGCGCAAATTAGGCTCAATTAGCCAGCCTGCTTCTAAGAAAAAAGCTTCTCTCGGTTTAATCTGCACGGGACAGTTTGAAGATGCCCCATCTGGTAGCAATACAATCTGAATAGGCTGAACACTTTGGGTAAACATTAGCCGATTGCCATCAATCTCCGCGACTGAGGCGATCGCTTGGCTGGATGCGCCCGACCCAAAAGATAACTCTTGCAATAGGCGATCGCCCTCTCGCTGAATGTTCAGGGTGCTAGAAAACCTGCTAGGTTCTCGCCAATCGGGATAGAACGTTGTGGCTTCTCCTTGCCAAGTGCCGATTAGGTCTTCCACAGTCAAGGGCGGACGCTCTACAGCCAGTGTTCCTGCGCGATGTTCTCGGATCAGGGTAACGCGATCGCACTGACTTTCTTTGTTAAACAACTGCACAAACCGCAAGCGGCGATCGCCGTGGATGAAGCCTAACTCAGCGCCAAATTCTGAAAAAGGTGAAAACTGAAGCGCTCCTTGAGAAAATGCGCCCTCTTCAAAAAACAGGATTCCACGCCCCAAAGTGCTGTACTCCAACATGATTTCATTCGGTTCCGGCGTGAAGCGGCGTACAACTTGACGAATGGTTTTATTGCCATTCAGCCCTTCCAAGGAAACCATGGTTGGCGTATCTTCCAGTTCGTTGCCCTCCGCCGAAAAGCGGGTGAAGGAACCCTGCCATTCGCCTAGATTTTGCAGTAAACAGTCCCATTGAGATTTCATAGCTACCTCATGGCGATTTTGCGGACGGCAAACAGGCTGCCCATGACCCCAATCGTGCTTCCTAAACTCAATAAGATAATGGCGAGGAATAGGCTTTGGAACGGGCTAATCTGGAAGCCATTCGTTAGAAACTGAATGAATTCTGGCTGTTGAGCCAAAAGGCGATTGAGAAATTGTTGGAAAGCACTGAGTAGGCTCCAAGCGATCGCGGCTCCGACCACGCCAAAGGTGACACCCTGCAAAATAAACGGCAGATAGATCCAGCTTGTGGTGGCACCCACCAATTGCATCACCTCAATTTCGCGGCGACGTGCCATGACAATCAGGCGAATAGTAGTAGTAATTACAGCGATCGCGGTCAAGGTTAACAAAGTAATCACCACTCCACTCATCCAATTCAGCCCTTGATTAAGCTGAGCCACTCGTTTCACAGCTTCATCCACAAAGATGACTTCATCCACTCCTGCCAATTGCGAAAGCTTTGCTGCCAAAATGGGCACGCCAGCGGGAGATTTTGCTTTTACCTTGAGTTCATCCACCAGCGGATTGCCTTCTAGCTGTTGGGTTGCGCCATTGATTTCTGAAATGCCCAATTCCTTAATTAATGCTGTCCAGGCTGCTTCCTTAGAAACGGCTTCCACTGCTGCCACTTCTGGCATTGCGGCGATACTGGGTCGCAAATCAGCCGCTTGAACGCCCGTATCGAGATAGGCAGACACTTCTAGCTGATTGCCAAATTGATTGAGCAAGCCTTCAAGCTGCCAGGAGGCTTGCAAACTAATGCCAAACAAAAATAGCAGTACGGCGATCGTGCTGA
Organism: Leptolyngbya sp. CALU 1928; assembly: GCF_056784215.1. NCBI lineage: Bacteria > Bacillati > Cyanobacteriota > Cyanophyceae > Leptolyngbyales > Leptolyngbyaceae > Leptolyngbya > Leptolyngbya sp. CALU 1928. The sequence goes on from NZ_JBXBCE010000001.1 coordinate 1,899,383, forward strand.
TTGCTGCCCAGTTCATCCAGCCGCCGCGCCGCAGCCCTAGAAAGGTCTCACGCAGAAGATAGTCGGTTTTTGTGAAAATTTGCAGCATTGTCACACGTTAGCTTGAGGTCAGCGATCGACTCCAAAAGAGTCGTGGTATACGCTAGACGAAGATGGGGCGATCGTCAATAGATTCAATGGAAAAACTCGTTGCCCTAGTAATGCTGGCAAAGCAGATCCTTGTCTCTGTAACTTTCCCAGATTTAAAGCTAACGGCTGAACAGGTGGTTATGACTGGCAGATGAAATTATTCTACAAAGGGCGATCGCTGAATGGATAGGCGATCGCAGGCATCTTTCCCGACCAGCGCAACACTACCACTTCTTCACGAATTTGTTCTTTCAGGGTCGTTGCTAGGCGTGTACGAAACAAATCGATCCGAACGACTTCATAGCCTAAGCCTTCAGCAATTTCTGCTAGCAGATTTCCGGTGTAAATCATCACCTGAAGATAGGATTTTTGATCGCCGACGACATAGGCAAGTTGGGCATTGGGGCGAAGAGCCTGCCGCAAATCTGCCAGATGCTTTGCCATGCCGCCAAAGTAGTGTTTTGCTGCACGATGATAGAGCTTTTCAAAGCCGCTGGTTTTACCGAGTTCAATCCGACGATCTTCAATTGCCTGAGCGATCTGCTGAATTCCAGCGTGTTTAGCAACCCACTGATCATCGAGATCTGCTTTATAGACATTGCGGGTGTTCGATCGCAGCATCGATCCTTGTTTCAACGCCCGTAGTTCTGCTTTATTATTCAAAAAACCTAGCAGGACGGACTCTAGCCGAGTCGTGCGGGTGTAATCTTTTTCGTTGGGGTAAGGCGGCGAAGTGATGACTGCATCAATCGAGTTGGGTTCTAGCACCTGCAACAACTGGCGCGAATCGGCATGATGAATCGTGGCAGGTGCCTTGGGCAAGGTTTGCAAATAGCGCAAATCCCCTGCCATTGCCGCCACCCGTCCCAGCCACACCTCCACTACGGGCGCATCGGGTTTAAGTTTACTCGTCACGCCCACTTCTGGACCAAACCGCAGATTGCTGATATCGGCGACGATCGCCCGTGCGAATGCTAACAGCAAATGGCGCTCATAAAATGACTGTTCCGCTAAAATCTGTTCTTTCAAAATCAGCGCTTTATGCAGCGGTAAAGGGCTAATCGAATTTTTTAGGATAATTTTGGCGCTGTCTTCTGGCAGCGATCTCCATTCTCCTTCACGCTCAATCTCTCTCAGCGATCGTTCCGCAATTCGTTCAGCCTGCTGCACCAACTGATCAGGATTCGGACTCCAATCCAGCTTCACCGATCCGGCAAAATGCGCCATTGGGTTTGCTTCCACGCCCACACTGGCAATGCCTATCTTTTTCGCATCCACTACGGTTGTGCCCGTGCCGCAAAACGGGTCTAGGACACACTGACCAGCCGTGATGCCAAATCGCTCCAGGTAATCTTGCACCAAGTGCGGCGGAAACGACAACACAAACCGATACCAGTCATGAGCCGCGCGATCGCAGTCCTTTAGTTGGTTGAGATGTAGCAAGCTAAAATCCGATGTTTGCTTCAACGGATCAACAAGATTGAGCAAGGTGTTTTCCAAATGAAAGGTAGCTCTATGCATTAAAGAAGATCACTTGCACTAATGCAACCTTAACTAATCTGAGCAATTTAGCATATCTCAGGACTTACGTAATCATTTGAACAGATGGATCAATGACTTCATCGATGGTTAGACTTTGCAATCTCAGGCGATCGCCCCAGCAGTCCTGTCATCAGCTTCAACGCCAGCACCTTAAGCGGTTGCACAGATTGTAAAGCCCATAATCCTGCCCGACGAAGGGTTACTAGTGGAAATAGGCTATTGGAAAATAGGCGATCGAGGACATCGGTGAAACCCAAAATCATCAGGTTTTCTAAAAACCGCCAGCGATCGTACTGACGTAGCACCGATAACAGCCCTAAATCGTCCCCTTGTTGAGCGGCTACCTGTAGCACTTGCGCCAAAGCCGCCGCATCGCGAATCCCCAAATTTACGCCCTGCCCACCAACCGGATGACAGCAGTGAGCCGCATCGCCAATCAGCGCTAGACGAGGCACCGTGTAGTCCCGGCTGTGCATGAAATGAACCGGAAACAAGTGGCGCTGTCCCACGAGAGCAAGTGCGCCCATCTGATCCCCAAAGCGCTGCTGTAGCTGAGCCAAAAACTGATCATCATCCAGCGCTAAAATTGCAGCGGCTTCTGCTTTAGGAGCCGTCCAAACAATGCGACAGAGATTATTGGGCAACGGCAAGATTGCAAAAGGTCCACTTTCCCAAAACCGCTCATAGGCAATGTTGTGATGGGGTTTTTCAGGTTGAATAAACGCGACGACGCAGGATTGCCAGTATTGCCAACCATCGGCGCGAATCCCTGCCTGCTGACGAATCGGCGATCGCGCCCCATCTGCTGCCACCAATAGCTGAGCCGAAATACGTTTGGTTTCGCCCTGTTGGATCACCTCCAGTTCCACGCAATCAGCCTGGTATTCGATCTGCACCACCTCAACCGGACACAGGTAAGTCACAGTCGAACATTGGCGCAAAAACGCCTGTAGTGCTTCAAGCACCACCCGATGATTTGCCACATATCCCAATACAAGCGCGTCTAAATCTTCTGGTAAAAACTGCACGACCCCAGGATGATTGGCATCCGAAAGACGGATCTGCTGGATAGGATTGACCTGAGATTGCATCTGCTCCCATACCCCAATGCCCTCAAAGATGCGGCTAGACATTAGGTTAATGTGATACGCCTGTCCCCGACCTACGGCGGCTGAATCGGTTTTGGCTTCAATGACTGCCACTCGCAAACCAGACTCTTTGAGCGCACAGGCAAAGGTTAGCCCAACAATGCCACCCCCGACGATCGCCACATCATAGTCCAGTTTTTTAGATTGCGTCTTAGATTCTTCAGTAGCGGCTTGCTGAAGTGGTTGCCGAGAATAATTTTGCTCTAAAGCAGGAGTCGAATACAAATCAAACGTCATATTTAAATAAACGTATCGTTATTTGAAGATCTGTTTACCCCTATTGTCACCTTTACTCCTCAATGGATGCAAGCGATCGCGGCTCAAAATTCAATCTATCAAACTGATGAATTCTTCTGACAGTTTGTGATGAATCAATTTCTACCTTTTCTATCTATAGGGCGATTTAACTACATAGCTAAATGCAGTAAAAATGAGATTGCTAAAGCTTACGGAGATTACATCTCATGACATTGAACTTATTTTCAAAACAATTATCTCGTGTAGGTCGTTGGCTGACTACCACGCTTTTATGTGTGTCCGCGATCGCCTTTATCTGGCAGGGTGCATTCTCCTCCAGTATGGCTGCCATGGCGAACCCCGCTACCAATTTGATTGCGTCACGCGATGCTGGCGATCAGATTCAGCATAAGGCTAGCAAAGACGCTAGCAACGCTAAAGGCTTTATTGAAGACACCAAAAATAAGGTTGAGCAAACTGCCAAGAACAATGCTGCAAAAGTTGACAATGCAACTGATGGCGGCAACTTTTTAGAGCGCAAAGCCAAGAAAGACGCGGGTCGAATTGAGAAAAGAGCCGAGGAAGATGCTGATCGGACTCAGAAAGCGGTAGACAACACCAAGAATGCGGTTGAGCGCACAGTTGATAGCATCAAGGATGCTATCAACTAAACAATTTAGGGATGACAAAGGGCTGAGTTCTTCAAAATGTTGAATTCAAACGCTCTCAGCAGTCTGTCTTAGCACGAATAAATGCCCTGACATAACGGCTGCTGCTTATTTATATCAGGGCATTTGATTATGTTTACTGATTTACTCGCCTAGGCAGTCAGGCAGACGCATTTCAGTTGTTGTGACGCGGGAACCGCTATCGGCAACGTTTAATCAACCCGCAGATTTTCTAAAATTCGACTTCTTGGGGGGCGCGGGGGAAGGGGATCACGTCGCGGATGTTGCCCATGCCGGTCATGAATTGCACCAATCGCTCAAAGCCTAGCCCAAAGCCTGCGTGAGGCACAGTGCCATAGCGTCGCAGATCGAGATACCACCAGTAATCGGCAAGGTCGAGTCCTTGGGCGGTAATCCGTTGCTCTAAAACATCTAGCCGTTCTTCCCGTTGAGAGCCGCCGATAATTTCGCCAATTTTGGGAAACACAATATCCATTGCCCGGACAGTATTGCCATCGTCGTTCATCCGCATGTAAAAGGCTTTGATCTTAGCGGGATAGTCGGTGATGATCGTGGGCTTTTTGAAGTGGTCTTCTGCTAAGTAGCGCTCGTGTTCCGACTGGAGATCCAAGCCCCATTCCACTGGATATTCAAAGGTTTTCTTGGATTTTTCGAGGAGGGCGATCGCGTCCGTATAAGTAATCTGTGCAAACTCATTATTGATAATGTTGTCTGCTGTCGCCAAAATCGAATCATCAATCCGCTGATTGAAAAACTCCATGTCTTCCGCGCAGTTCTCCATTACATATTTAAATACATACTTGAGAAAAGCTTCTGCCAGTTCCATATCGCCATCCAAATCGCAAAATGCCATCTCTGGTTCCACCATCCAAAACTCTGCCAAATGGCGAGACGTGTTGGAATTTTCAGCCCGAAACGTAGGACCAAACGTGTAGACATTGCTGAACGCCATTGCCATAATTTCAGCTTCAAGCTGTCCGCTGACGGTGAGGTAGGCGTGTTTACCGAAAAAATCTTTGCCAAAATCCACCTGTTTATCATCCGTCAATGGCACTTTGTTGAGATCAAAGCCCGTAACGGTGAACATTTCCCCCGCTCCTTCGCAATCACTGGCGCTGATGATTGGCGTATGTACCCAGAGAAACCCACGTTCTTGAAAGAACTGATGAATCGCCGTTGCCGCTGCATTTCGCACTCGAAACACTGCGCCTATGGTGTTTGTGCGACCGCGCAAGTGTCCAATGTCTCGCAAAAATTCAAACGAGTGCCGCTTTTTTTGCAGGGGATAGGTTTCTGCGTCGGCTTCGCCATAAACCGTAACCGTCTCGGCTTTCAATTCAATCCGTTGTCCTTTTGCGGGAGACTCTACCAACGTGCCGGAGATTTCCACGGATGCCCCGGTGCTAAGCCGTTTGATCGTGGCTGCATAATCCAGTAGACCTTGGCTAATCACCGTTTGCAGCCCTGCCATAGAAGAGCCGTCATTCACTTCCACAAAACTGAATTCTTTCTGTTCGCGCTTGGTACGAACCCAGCCTTTAATAGTGACGGTTTCGGTGGGCTGTCCGTGGCGGAGGATGTCGGCAATACGGCGAGTCATAGGGACGGAGGGGTGAGGGCGGAATGAGAATACCTGTTTTCAGGTTGAACTGAGTGTAGCAAAGTGGAGGCTTTGAGGCAGAATTTCTAGTCTTTAAAGAACTTGGAGTTTTTGCGGATGAGCGATCGCTCTAATAACGATCGAGCCGTCCGGCTACGCTGCTCAGGATATGGATACACTGCGAATCATGCGGCGTGAGCAGCGAATTCATCGCAAGGTTGCATTCTTAAAACGCGCTTGTCGCCAAAAATAGAGTGTAGGAGCCAATCGCTTACGGTTGAGGCAACTGGTCAAATGAGATCGGTCTTGCGCCCACATTTTCTCATAAACTTCTCATAAACCCAAAACTATATTTCTATCGCTTGGGAACCAGTTTCAGTAAGCCATTCCATAGCAGGCGAACAAATTCCTCGATCCATAAGAAACAGAGATCCAGTAGGCGCATAATTTGCTCTAGAAGGCTTGGCTCATAGCCCACTAGCGTGACTTCAGTATCGATGATTTCTGGAAGGGGATTGTCTAAACTAGCCGCTATGTCTGGCGATCGCTCTCTTTTGAGGATTCGTTGATCTGGTTTCTCAGAAATCACCTGAGTTGCGTTAGGCAGTGTGGTGGTTAGTTCAGGATTGAGCGATCGCTGAGGACGGCGAATGACCGAGATTAAAGCAACCGTAATGCGATTCGTGAAACGTTCGCGAAGCGTCTCCGTGGCTTCTGCTTCCCGCAGGGTAGGAGCATCTTTACGGGAATCATAAAGTTGAGTGAAATTAATCTGAGGTGCAGACGGCAATAGCTGAGGTGAAGTATCCGCTAGATCTGCTTCCTTAAATAGGTTGGTGGCGATCGCCACAGAACCCTGCTGCATCCATGCCATTAATTGATAAAACGGGCGCACACCGGGGAAGACTGGACTCTTAGCACTGGGCGATCGCACGACATCAAGCTGAGCCGCAGCATAGCGCAATCGTAAATAGCGGCAATAGTGGGCAACTTCCCAGATAATCCGCTGCTGCAAAATCAGTTGTTGGTCAGCATTCAAAATATCCAGAATCTCATTGCGATTGGTCACCAATACCAGCGATCGCGCCTCCAGTTGGGTGGCGACTCCACGAATAAAAATGGAGGACAGGGCAGATGGGTTTGGATCTACTTTTAACGACGGTAAGTGGCTAGATAAATCAATTTCTGTCAAGTAATCGCGCACTGCTAGCATTGACTGCCGCACCGGGGCATCCACAGCCAAGGAAACTGAGTCAGACGCAGGCAAGGCATAGGTGGCTGCTGGGCGCATATCGAGCAATCGCCGCGCTCCTTGCAATGCTCCAATCACTCGATCGAACAATCTTTTAGGACGACGCAATCGCCCGGAAGCTGCCATTTCCCAACTAATCCGCTGTGCTAATTCATGTTGCTGCTGTGGGTTTAATACGTCCAATATTTGATTAAATTGAGTCACTAATACTAAGGTTTGGGTTTCCACTAGACACGCGATCGCCCGTACCCGCGTTTGTGGCTCCAGTCCAATGGGTAATCGTTCTGGCAAAGAAAAACTCTCTACTGTCTGAAAAACTTGTTGTAAAGCAGTTTCCCCTGTGATCGGCGGTGAGGATGATTGCAGCGGAATTTCAATCTTATCAAGACGATCATCGGACAGCAAGGATAGATCAGGTTGGATTGCCTGACCCAGCGATTCCCGTAGGGATTGTTTCACGAATCGCGCCGATTGAAACAGGGCATACACTGGATAAACCAAAATTTGGGTACTCCAACTGGCAGCGACCTGCAACTGGCGTATCGTTTGCTGACGGCGATCGAGCCAGTGGCGTGTTTGGCGCAACAGCTTCCGAAAAACCTGACTTTGATACGGATCAGATGGCATGGCAGGTGTGGCGATCGCCCAGTTCCCAAGTGGCAAACGTTCAGCGGGTTCGTGGAGATTCAGCAATCCAGCTAAACTTCTCCCATAGTAAAACCTAACGTGATCTTTCGTAGCGATCGGCAAACTCAACACCGTATACTAGATGAGTTTACCCGGACTGATTAAAACCCTTGGGCGTTGACCTGCGTAGCTACGTTTATATTGATCGGCTGCAAGCTCAGCACGCCGCTTATCTAGGAACCGTCTCGATTGGGTTTCTTCCCCTCCCAGGGGATGCTTCCCTCTGGATCGAAATTTCTCCCGGCATCGAAATTAACCGGATTACCGATGTGGCGCTGAAATCGGCGGTGGTGCGTCCCGGTGTCCTGATGGTAGAACGTCTCTATGGTTTACTGGAGCTTCATTCTACTAATCAAGGAGAACTCCAGGCAGCCGGTAAAGCCATTTTGGATACCTTAGAAGTGCGCCGCCAAGATTGCCTCAAGCCGCGTGTGCTTTCTAGCCAAATCATTCGCAATATTGACCCCCACCACGCTCAACTGATTAACCGTACCCGCCGTGGACAGATGATCATGTCTGGGCAAACGCTGTATGTTTTTGAAGTGGAACCCGCAGCCTGGGCAGCATTGGCAGCCAATGAAGCGGAAAAAGCGGCGTTTATCAACATTTTGCAAGTGTCAGCGATCGGCAGCTTTGGGCGATTGTATTTGGGTGGAGAAGAACGGGATATTTTGGCGGCTTCCCACGCCGTGCTGTCGGCGATCGAAAGTGTGGCTGGGCGATCGCCCGATGCTGGACGATTGGAATAATTGGGCGGCATTCAGTGCAAAAATAGAGTAAAAGGGCGCTTTCCGATGGATAAAGGGCAAAACGCGGATGGCGGACGTTAGATATTTAAACCAGCTAAAGCAGCAGTTGGTATCGCTGCGGCGCACCGGGCATGACCCTGTTGCGAGTGATGGGAAATGCGGTAGTGGCACCGACTGGGGGCGATCGCCCTGGCTTGATTTTTCCAGAGTGGATCTCAGTCATGCTGAATTAATCGATGCCAATCTCAGCCACGCCAACTTTAGCTATGCCAATCTCAGCCATGCCAACCTAATTGGAACGAACCTGACCCAAGCAAATCTGCGCGGAGCCGACCTCAGCCACGCCAACTTAATTGGCACCGAGCTACACCAAGCCGATCTGCGCGATGTCGATCTGACTGGGGCACACCTGCGACGCACTAATCTGAGCCGAGCGCTGCTGCTGGGTGCCGATCTCGGAAATGCCAATCTTAGCGACGCAAATTTACACCAAGTAGAACTGGGTTACATTCACTTTTATCAAGCAATTCTGCACCGGGCTACTCTCACTCAGGCTCATTTGTGTGGTGCCTATCTATTTGGGGCAGATCTTAGCGGCGCGAATTTGGCAGGCGCAGATTTGCGCTGGGCGAATTTACGGAAGGTGAATTTGGCAGACGCAAACCTACAAGGAGCGAACTTGAAAGGAGCGAATTTGAGTGGTGCTTGCTTGCTTCATGCCAACTTGGAAGCCGCCAACTTGCAGCAAGCAATTTTTACTCATGCCGTCCTTACCCATGCCAACTTGCATTGGGCAAACGTAGACAATTGCTACTTTCATCCAGCGGCAGTGCAAGGGGTAATCTGGGGCGATCGCCCTCCTTTATTCCGCTAGATGCTGTTCAGTCACCTCTATAAAGCAGTCACCACTCGAACCAGTTCGCTCGACAAATCTACAGTGGTTAGCTCCCGTTTTCTAAATAGCACGCCTGCCAAAAAGTAAGTGTTGTCCGAATAAAACGCTTGATGGTTTTTGCGTAGTTCGGCAATATGGTTTTTCACTTTCGGCTCAGAACTGTAGTAGCCAAATTGCAGCGGGGTCACCATAAAATCTTCAACGCTATAGCCATGCTTTAAGCCCTGCTCGATCGTTCCCACCGGATTAGAATAGCCAGACACCAACACCATGACATTGGGATAGTCGAGCGTTAACAACAAATTGGTAATGCTGGCACCATCGAAGCCCCCATATAACAAAGGCATATAAATATCTTTATCGGGTGCGGGTAGATAGGGAGGATTGGCAATTAGATACTGGGCTGTGGGTCTGGGAGCCTCAAAAAATGACCCATTGTGAATGAAATATTGATGATCGAGTTCATAATCTTCAATTCTGGACTGAGCCACTTGACAAGCTGAGGGATTCAGATCATACCCATGAACTTTACCTACAAAGCTCGTTCTCACTAGAGAATTAATGACCGGGGTGCCATCGCCACAGCCAAACTCAACGATCGTGTCGGTATCGTTGCAGTGATTAAAAACGAGTCGTTCTAGACAATGGGAATAGAAATGAGATTCTTCAGGACAGAAGAAGACTTCTTTTTCAGAAACCGATTTCTTTGTGGAGTGCGATCGCAGTAAAATTCCAGTCAAGGTGATACCCTCACTTTGCGTGTAGTGTGTTAATAAGAAAAATCAAGAGCAGATACACTGTCTATCCAATTAACCAATTCAGCTATTTGATTGAAATCACGGGTAAGGGTTGGGTGTATTCACCTTGGCGAATCACTTGCACAACCGCTTCACTGGCGCGATCGCCCATTAGTTTTTCCTGGTCATACCCCAAGATCATCTGCCACGCTTCAGCCGCATACATTTCCGTTAAAGGTAGCGTCACGTTTTGCACCATCCAGCGCCCATGGCGCTCGTCTTCTTTTACGTGCAAATCCCAGTAGCCCATTGCCGCATCTGAGAGTTGGAGCCGTTGGGCGGCTGCAAGATAGGTGCGATAAGCTGCGGGTCCCGCCACCTCAAAGTAAGCGAGTCCTCCGTTGTATCGCAGAAAATAACGCTTACATTCCGTCAGTAAAAAGTTGTGGTTGATGCTTGCCAACACTTCCCAAGGCACCAAGTCGAAGTAGGCTTCTGGTTGGGTGCTGAGTCCTAGTTCGGTCAGCATTTGGGCAAAAAAGGTGGAGTGCTTGCGAGAAAGCCGACCGTTGCCATATTCTTCCAGGAGAACCTTAGTCAGCGTCGCTTGCACTTCGTTGGCAGCACCGCCCAAGATGCGAGATAAACGGCTGGCTTCAATCAATCCGTCGAAGGAGGCGATCGCGAGTAAATATCGGTAGCCCTCCAATGACATTTCCTGACGCATATAGCGAGCATCCGTTGATAGAGGCGGTTCCAGATCAGCCGCAAAGCGATCGAGAAGTGCCTGCTTTACATCTAGTTGTTTGTAAGCTTCTAGATCAAAATTGTCGAGTTCCCACTGCTGCCAAACGGTCTCAATTTGATCGCGAATTTTGTGTAGGTAGGGCGATCGCTCATTGGCATAGTTTCGCAAATCGTCATACCAAAAAAGATTGAGCCGATTGATGCGATACAAAACTCGCTGAATAAAACGATGCTCTACCTCAGACTCTTCGCCAGTTTCATAGGCGGCGGCTAATGCATCGGACAGAGCAGTTTCAAAAATATTCACTGCCGAGGAATAATTATGTAGATTTTTGTCTAGGTCTTCAGCTTGAATCAGTTTACTAAAGGCTTGTTCTGCTTCATAGTAGGAATCATTTTTTAGGTGAGTTTCCAAAGGTTGAGGAATAACTCGCTCCTTTTCCAACAGAGTCACTAAGCTACCTTGCATAGATTTCTTTTATTATTTGTGTTTTCTTTTACATTTTCATTAATCCTCTTACTAAAATACATCTTCCCAAGAGAGAAATCGCTCAATCTAAAGATATAAATGAAAGCTTCATATTTGGTCTACTAAATTAGCGTGGGTGTTGGCGGTATGACTTCGTTTTCAGTAAAATTCCCAGATATTCAAACGCATTGGGCGCGATCGTTTATTGAAGGGTTGGCGCAACGGGGAATTGTGCGGGGGTTTCCAGATGGCAGTTTTCGACCAGAGCAAGCGGTCAGTCGGGCAGAGTTCGCGATCGTGTTGCAAACGGCTTTTCCGCAGTCTCCAAAGATTCGCTCCTACAGTCCATTTTTGGATGTGCCAGCCAGCTATTGGGCAGTGGGTGCCATTCGTTGGGCGTATGAAACGGGGTTTATGAGTGGCTATCCCGGACGATTGTTTCGCCCCACCGAAGCGATCGCGCGATCGCAAACCTTAGCAGCATTGATGGGTGGCTTAAAGCTATCGACGACTATTGCCGTGCCGCTGGCATCGCTTTATGAAGATGCATCCCAAATTCCAGCCTATGCCATGAATCCGATCGCCGCAGCAACAGTGAATAGCATTGTGGTCAACTATCCCTCTCTGCGCCGATTGCGCCCGACTCAACCCACCACCCGCGCTGAAATGGCGGCGTTTGTTTATCAATGTTTGGTGGCATTGCAGCAGGCTCCTGCGATCGCCTCTAGTGCGATCGTGCGCTGGCAGCCGAGTCAAACGGTGCAGGTGAGTCATCCCCGCGAGTTTCGTGCCGCCTGGGTCACCTCCGTTTGGAACAAGGATTTTCCATCTGAGCCGGGGCTGACCCCACAGCAACAGCAGGCTGAATTCATTGCCCTGGTCGATCGCCTCCAGGCAATGAACTTTAACGCGGTGATTCTTCAGGTGCGTCCCGAAGGCGATGCCCTCTATCGATCGTCCTTGGAACCTTGGAGTCATTGGCTGACGGTCACCCAAGGCAAAGCGCCTAATCCGATGTATGACCCGTTGGAATTTGCGATCGCCCAGTGCCACCAACGCAACATCGAACTTCATGCCTGGTTCAATCCCTACCGCGCCCGTAGCTCTCGCCAGACCGTCAATGCGTCTCCCCATCTTGCCATAACCAACCCAGAGGTCGTGTATACCTGGGGAAATCAGCTTTGGATGAACCCAGGCGCGAAAGTGGTGCAAGACCGCACCTACAACGTCATTTTGGATGTGGTGAAGCGCTACGACGTAGATGGCATTCACCTGGATGATTATTTTTATCCCTACCCGATCGCAGGGCAAACCTTTCCCGATGACAAAACCTATCAAGCCTATCGTCAGGCGGGGGGCACCTTGACACTGGCAGATTGGCGCAGAGACAACGTGAATCGCTTGGTTCAGCGATTGGCGAGTGGCATTCGCGCTGCCAAACCGAGCGTCAAATTTGGCATTAGTCCCTTTGGCATCTATCGTCCAGGTCAGCCGCCCTCTATTAAAGGACTAGATGCCTACGAACAGTTGTATGCCGACTCGCTCAAGTGGTTGCAGCAGGGCTGGATGGATTATTTGTCGCCTCAGCTTTATTGGCGAATTGATGCCCCCAATCAAAGCTATCCGGTGCTGTTGAACTGGTGGGCAGACAATAATCCCAAACGGCGCCACCTCTATCCCGGCAATAACTTGGCGCAATTGGACGGCAAAGCTTGGGAACTGGCAGAAATCGATCGCCAAATCGAAATCACTCGACAGCTAGCGCCAAAATTCGTACTCGGCAATCTCTTTTTCAGCATGGATGCCATCACCCAAAATCGTCAAGGCGTGGGCGATCGCTTCCGCACTACCACCTATCGCACCCCCGCCCTTGCCCCCACCATCCCTTGGCTGACCACATCCGCCCCAACCTTACCCACCGGACTCAAAGCCGCTGCTGGCAAGCTCACCTGGAATCCGGCAACCCCAGACCTGCGATCGTGGACGCTCTATCAAAAAACGGGCAACCAGTGGATACTCAAACAAATCTTGCCAGCCAATGTCAGAGAAGCGATCGCCCCACCCGGAACCTATGCCCTCAGCGCCGTCAACAGACTTGCCGTAGAGAGCGCCGCCGTTGTGATTGCAATAACATAGGGTGGAGGAGTTTTGAATTGTGAAACCTGAAACCTGAAATCCGAAGCCTGAAACCCGAAACCTGCTAAGGAATTGCCACCGAGTTCAACAAGCGATCGACGATCGCCCTTGCCCTGCGTCCTCCCGCTGGAATCATCCGATGCGCCAGCACATGGGGTGCGAGATATTTCACGTCGTCGGGAATGGCGTAGTCGCGATCGTCCAAAAATGCCAATGCCTGTGCTGTACGCTGTAGAGTAATCGTGCCTCTAGGGCTTACTCCTAGAGTAATCTCCTCATCTTCACGGGTTGCCCGTACCAGGTTCAAAATGTACTGCTGCAAAGAGGCTTCTACCTTCACTTGGGCACTCAATCGCTGTAGCTCCTTCACCTCATCTAGCGAAATGCAGGGCTGTAACTCTTTTGAGATAGCTCCTATTTGAAGTCGCTCCAGCATTTGCAGTTCTTCTGTTTCAGAAGGATAGCCTAACGACAACGACAGGGCGAAGCGATCCATTTGTGCTTCAGGTAAGGGAAAGGTGCCCTGATATTCCACTGGGTTTTGGGTGGCAATCACAAAGAATGGGGCAGGAACCAGCCGTGAGTTGCCATCTACTGTCACCTGTTGCTCTTCCATCACTTCCAACAGCGCCGACTGAGTGCGGGGCGTGGCTCGGTTGATTTCATCGGCAAGTACCACATTGGCAAAGACTGGACCTGGTAAAAATTCAAACTCGCCCGTTCTGGGATTCCAAATGTTGGTTCCGGTAATGTCGGTAGGTAGCAAGTCAGGCGTACATTGAATCCGCTGAAACTTGCCATCAATCGATCGCGCCAGGGATTTTGCCAATAACGTTTTACCCACGCCAGGAACGTCTTCTAGGAGCGTATGACCGCCAGAAAGCAGCGCCACCAGCACTAACCGAATGGCATCGGACTTGCCAACAATCGCTTGACCCAGGTTTTCGGTTAATCGCTCAATCCGATCTCTCATGCCATCTCCGCTCGTTACAGAAAAGTAAATCTCTTTTATAGTGTGCCCTTCGTTGCGGCGAAATAACTGAATTTATAAGCACTAATTGATCCATTAAAAGGTTAGAAGAAATGGCTGCATCCCAGTGATACAAAATTGCCCTCATCCCCTCTTCTCGCCATGGAGAAGGGAAATTAGATTCAAAGCCCTTGTCCTTCTCTGGGAGAGGAATTTAGGGTAAGGGCTACAAAATTGGGATGCACTCGAAGAAAGGGCTGCTGTACAAGCTAAGGATGAATAGAATGTTCTTTAGAAAACTGGGAACTCTTAAGACAAGAGTACGAGAAGAATGAGACCTGGCAAACTAAGCAGGGGTTATGCATAACCCCTTTGATGTAGAGTTTAAGCCTCTTGCTCAAGCCGAGAACTTCAAATTATTCATCGATTTAAGTAAGCTCTAACCATGCTAAACAACGAAATTAGATAGGGTTAGACAAACCGATTAACCAATCAATGGATCAGTCCTATTGAATTGCGATCGCAGCAAATTTAGTTATCCAATCATTAGGTGTCTCTAGGAATGTCATCTCTTTCAAGTGCCTACGTGAATACTGCCCGCACTCTTGCCTCCATCAGCCAGCAACGCGCCACTGGAGAGTTGCAGCTTGGAAATGATCAACAGTTTTGGAGACTCTATTTTTTCCATGGTCGATTGGTTTATGCAACTGGCAGCCTCCATCAAGTGCGGCGCTGGCGGCGATCGATGAAACAGCAATGCCCCGACTACGTGACCAGTCAGATGCCAACGGGTGAACCTTGGGAATATCAATTGCTGAGCCAAAGTGTTGCCCAAAATCAGTTGAGTATGCAGCAGGCACAAGGGGTGATCAAGATCAGCTTAGAGGAAGTGCTGTTTGCCTGGGTAAGCAATCCAGCATTAGCGGCTGAGTGGTCGGCAGTGCAGCGATTTGTGCTGAAGGATAATTCGGCGTTGGGGCTGTTGCTCTCTTCAACAGATGTGGAAAGGGTGCTTCAGCGATCGCGGCAGCTTTGGAAAAGTTGGAAATCATTCGAGTTAGAGTCGCTCAGTCCCTATCGATCGCCCATATTAAAGACCGTTTCTTCAGAGTTATCGAATGCGGCGACATTGCCGACTAATCTACGCCCATTTTTGACCGGACGATACACGCTGTGGGATATTGCCTGCCATGCCCGCCGCCCTGTGACCACCATTACTCGGTTTTTGCTGCCGTGGGTTCAACGAGGGGCGATCGCCCTAGAAGAAGTCGCTGATTTACCCCACCCATTTACTCAACTGCAAAAAAAAGTAGCAACGAGTCAGGCTGTCCGCCCGTTAATTGCCTGTGTAGATGACAGCCCCACTGTGGGGCAATTTCTCGCTAATATTTTGGAACCCGCTGGCTATCGAGTGGTAAAAATCCAGGAGCCTTTATCCGGTATTGGCATCTTGAGTAAAACTAAACCTGATTTAATTTTTCTAGATTTGGTCATGCCCAATGCCAACGGCTATGACCTATGTGCTTTCCTCCGCAAAACGCCTGTTTTTCAAAATACGCCGATTATTATCTTGACCAGCCAAAGTGGTTTTATCGATCGCACCCGTGCAAAATTAGCAGGAGCATCAGATTTTTTGACCAAGCCCCCTGAACCCCAAGCCTTGTTGAGTCTTGTGCGGCAGCATTTGCAATCAGTCATGTCTGACCCTGAAAGAGTTGCCTGTCAATGTTGGGAAGATTAGAAAAAGTGCATTCACCCCTGCCACTTCTCTCAAAAGGTTACAGTGAGGAAGGAATTTTTCTATAGCATCCTGCTGATTTGCCCAATGACTGCTCCACTTCAAACCAAGGGTTCTACCTACCGCGTAAAACGGGAAACGGATTGGCGACTCTTAAAAAGCCTGATTCCCTACGCCTTACAAAATCGTCGGACGCTTCTATTTTCGCTGGTGTTGCTGGTGCCTGCCTCTATTGCCGGAGCGATTCAGCCGATTTTGGTAGGAGATGCCATTTCACTGGTGAGACAGGAACCGACTTGGCTAAAGTTTTTGCAAACGGTGCCGCTGACAACGGGCATCAATATTTTGTCAGGGTTGCTGTTGGTGACCTTGGTGGCGCGCGTGTTTTTGGATGCGTGGCAGGGCTTTTTGGTGCAGCAGGTTGGGCAAAGCATTACAGCAAATATTCGGACGGATTTGTTTTTTCATGTCACGTCTCTGGCAATGCGCTTTTTTGATCGCACTCCGGTCGGGCGACTGATTACCCGCTTGACCAGTGATGTGGAGTCGTTGGGGGATGTGTTTTCGACTGGGGCGATCGGGATTGTTGGCGATTTATTCTCCATCCTAGTGATTGCCGTCCTCATGTTTTTGTTGCAGTGGCAGTTAGCGTTGCTGTTAGTGATCATGCTGATTCCGGTGACGGCGCTGATTATCTATTTTCAGCAGCAGTTTCGCAAAGCCAACTACCGCGCCCGTGAAGAAATCTCTGCGCTCAACTCCATGCTGCAAGAAAATATTGTGGGCATTGGAGTGGTGCAGCTATTTCGCCGCGAAGAATTTAACTCCCAACTTTTTCGCCAAATCAATCTGAAATACATCAAAGAAGTCGATAAGACTATCTTTCATGATTCGGCGATTTCGGCAACGTTGGAGTGGATTTCCCTGGTGGCGATCGCTGGGGTGCTGTGGGTCGGTAGTTTGCTAATCATGGGCAACCAATTGAGCTTGGGCGCTCTCACGGCATTCATTTTGTATGCCCAGCGCTTATTTGATCCATTGCGTCAGTTTGCTGAGAAATTCACGGCGATTCAAGCAGGATTGACAGCGATCGAACGGGTCAACGACATCATGAGCGAACCCATCGAGATTCGGGATATTGCCAACCCCAAAACCTTATATGCCCATCCTGATGCTGAAACGGGCAAGATTCAGTTTGATCAAGTCTGGTTTGGCTATAAACCAGAAGATCCCGTTCTCAAAGACCTAAATTTCACGATTCATCCCGGTGAAAAAGTTGCCCTAGTGGGTCCAACGGGTGCCGGGAAAAGCTCCATTATTCGATTGCTAACCCGCTTATATGAAGCAGATAAAGGTCAGATCTTGGTGGATGGCATTGATGTGCGCGAGTTGCCTCAAACCGAACTGCGGCGACACATGGGCGTGATTTTGCAGGATGGGTTTGTCTTTGCTGGCGATGTCAAAAGCAACATTACTCTGGGTGAAACCTATTCGTTTGAAGAAATTCAGGCAGCCGCGCAAAATACCAATGTCGATCGCCTGATTGAACAACTCCCCCAAGGATACGATACGCCACTGCGGGAACGAGGTACTAATCTATCCGCTGGGCAAAAACAACTGCTGGCGTTTGCTCGTGCTGCCATCCGCGATCCTAAAATTTTGGTGCTAGATGAAGCCACCGCCAGCCTGGATGTGGGCACAGAGGCATTGGTGCAAGATGCGCTAGATCGATTACTCACCGGGCGCACGGCAATCATCATCGCTCACCGCCTCAGCACCATTCGCAAGTGCGATCGCATTCTCGTACTCAAACGGGGACAACTGGTTGAATCTGGCAGCCACGAAGAACTCCTCGCCCAAAACGGACTTTACGCCAGCCTCTATTACCTGCAAATGCTGGAATCTTAGCATCGCTTCCATAGTAGTACAGTGAATCAAACGGCAACTGCTGTTCTAGAATCCACTCGACGAGGCGATCGCGCTTCAATCACACAATCCGCAAATTACAGGCAGCACTGAGGTGAGCCATGCTTTAAAGTGGAGGAGCAATACGTGCGATCGCACAGGCTAATGCCAACTCTCAAGTGGAGACAGGTATGGAATCGGCAGTTTATCAAGTCAGTGCCTTGTGGGATGAAGCAGCAGCAGTCTGGGTAGCAACCAGTGAGGATGTTCCAGGCTTGGCAACCGAAGCTGACACCATTGAAGCTCTGAGCCAGAAATTGCGGAATCTGGTGCCTGACCTGCTGTTGAGCAATCATATCATCTCTGCTGATTACACAGGGGCGATCGCGGTTCATTTGACTAGCCACCGCCAAGAGTTGATCGAGGTTGCATCTTAAATGGCTACATCCTTAACTCCTGCGCTCAAGAAACTGCTTTTGGAGGCAAATTGTGTTCTTGAAAGGCAAGGCAAAGGAGATCATGAAATCTGGTATAGCCCCATAACGGATCGGCGATTTGTTGTAGATGGTTCAATTAAATCACGTCATACCGCAAACGCAGTTCTCAAGCAGGCAGGATTGCTAAAAGCCTTTTAGCCATAGCTCAACGCCCTTCCTCGTTGGCACTCCTCCGTCTGTAAATGTTTAGATAATTACGTTTGGATCGGAAGCCATAGCTGACGTGCGTAGGTCGTTCATGAAGTGTCTAGGAGCAGCGATCGCTGTTCTAAAATCTACTCCACAAGATCATTACTCTTCAACCTCCTTTTCCTAATCATGCACCGTGCCATCGGGCAAAATTGCCTCTCTCAAACAGGCTCCCGTCAAATTAACGCCATTAACCTTCGCCCCTTTTAAATTCGCGCGGTGCAAGTTTGCCTCGGTCAAATTGGCTAAGTTTAAATTAGCGCCCTGCAAATTAACATCTCGCAAGTTTGCCCGACTGAGATTTGCCGAGTGGAGATTTGCATCGGTTAAATCTGCCAAGCTCAATGTCGCTTCCCGCAGATCCGCTTCCCGCAGATTCGCCTCTACTAAACTAGCTTTATAAAAATTGGCTCCAATCAAGGTCGCATTGACTAACGTTGTTCGATGCAGGCTTGCCCCCATCAGGTTTGCCATACATAGGTTTGCTGAATTCAAACTGGCTCCGCGCAAATTCGCCGCATAAAGAGTTGCTCCTACTAGATTTGCCATACAAAGATTCGCCATGCCAAGGTTTGCCAGACTAAGATTTGCCTCTCGTAAATTTGCCATACTGAAGTCTGCTTCACGCAAATCAGCTTTATAGAGACTGGCTTCCCATAAATTCGCTTTGTGCAAAATTGCGGTGTATAGAATTGCTCCTTCTAGTAAAGCGGTACATAGATTTGCCTCCCGCAGATTTGCCATGCTGAGATCCACTTGGCTAAGGTCAGCTTCCCTTAGATCGGCTTTGTAGAGATTGGCTTCTCGCAGGTTTGCCTTATATAAAACTGCTGTGTATAGAGTTGCCCTTTCCAATACTGCAATTCCTAGATTGGCTCCCTCTAGGTTTGCCATGCTGAGATCGCCCTGACTAAAGCTGACCTCGCGCAAATCAGCCTTGTAAAGATTGATCTCTCTTAAATTTGTATGTTTAAGATTCGCTCCTTCAAGATTGGGAGTGATTTTTGGATTGTCTTGCGACCACTCGTTCCAGGTTGCCACGCCTTGCTTCACCATTGCAAGGTGCCCCTCATTTGCCATCTGGTCACCCCTAGTTGCTGTATGAAACAGTCATAGTTTTGCAGAAGCTACTTACACTCAGTGTTCCCAGTAGGTATAGAATCGGAACCAGTCGTTTTGCATATTCGTCGCTCCTTTTCCAATCCCAAGCTATTCAATGGGTCTATCGTGATAAGTCTGTAATGTTCGTTTTTGGAGTGACAGACAGTCATGTATGTATTAATTGGGGGTGCCGGAATGATGGGGCTGGGGTTAGCGCAGCAGTTATTAGACCTGGGTCATACGATCGCCATTGTTGACGCAGATCCGCTAGCCTGTCGCTTTGCCCGTGAAAAAATTGGCGTGATGGCATTTGAGGGTAGTGCAGTCAGCACAACGGTTCTGCTGGAAGCGGGCATTAGACAGTCAAATGCAGTGATTGCGGCACTGAGGGATGATGCCTTGAATTTGGCATTGATCACCCTGTCTAGAAGCTATGGCATTTCCCATATTGTGGTGAGGATGCGCGATCGCGAATTCCTAGAAGCCTATCGTCTTGCCGGAGCCAGCCATATCATCAGTACGATCGATTTGGCAGTCACCACCATGGCGAATGCGATCGAATATCCTCAAGTCGAGTCGATGATGCATTTTGAGCAAGGACAAGTGGAGGTCTTAAAGCTGCCTGTTACAGGCGATTGTTATGTGGCAGGTCGCACGGTTGCCCACATTGCTCAAGACCCGCGCTTTCCCACGGGTTCGCTGATTATTGGGTATCAATGCCATGCCTGTGCAAATTTGGAGATTCCCAACGGCAATACGGTGCTTGAAGCAGGCTCTACCATCCTAGTCGTCACCCGTCCAGAGCTAGTGCATCCCATGATTGATTACCTCGGCATTCAGGCTAGTCATCTTCCAACGTTAGAAGTTTCTCATCCAACTCCTTGATGTAAGGCTGAACCAAGTCTTCTGGGACGATTCGCTTGCGGAGTGCATCGCTAACAGCGCCCTTTTCGGCTAAGAGTAAGCGCCGTTGAATCGCATCCAGCCCCCTGCGATCGCCCTCCAACTGACCTGCCCGATGTTGATTGTAGCGATCTCGCAGTACCCGCTCAGACTGGGCAACTCGCGCTTGATAGGATGCCCACAACTCCTCATAAACCGCCTTCGGCAACACCCCTGATTTCAGCAAACTATCCAGTTCATCTTGAGCCGCTTTAGACCCAATTAACTGAATCTGTAACTGCCCAATTTCCTGCATGGCATCAGAAACCCGGCTGATTTTGAGCCGCTTGACCAGCCAAGGTAGGCTTAATCCTTGTCCGACTAGGGAAAATAAAACGGCACCGAAAACCAGGGCAATGATGGTGTCCCGTCCCGGCATTGTCAGCGGAATACTGAGCGCCAATGCCATTGAAAGTGAACCTTTGATGTTTCCCAGAAACAGAACATGCTGCCAGCGCAGGGGAATTGGGCGATCGAACCAGCGCAGTCCCGCCAACAACAAATAGACCGAGAGAATCCGTCCCAGTTGATACGCCAGAATCACCAACAGAATAGATGGCAGAATACTCCAGAGGGTCGCTGGGTCAATTTCAATGCCAATCAGCAGGAAAATGAAGGTATTCACCCCAAAACCAGCGTATTCCCAAAAACTCAACAAAGTAATTTGATCTGAGGCAGACGAACTGCGAGATAGCCCAAGAGTGCCAAAAATTAGCCCAGTAATCACGACCGCTACCGCACCTGATACCCCCAAAAATTGACCGATCTGAAACGTTCCTAATGCCAAGGCAACGGTTAGCAAGAGACTGCTCAACGGATCATTCAATCGAATAAATATCGGCAGGCTTAAGTAGCCTAGGATGACCCCCACGAGTCCTCCACCCAAGGTGACCACGAGCAGTTCCTTTACGCCTTGTGCAACCGTGAGAGACCCGGTGGTATACACGACTAAAACTAAATTGAATAAAACAAGGGCAGCCGCATCGTTAAACAGCGTTTCTCCTTCCACAATGGTGGACAACCGGGAAGGCACTCGGATCTCCTTAAAAACCGCAATCATTGAAACAGTGTCGGTGTTTGCCAAAATGACTCCGATCAGCAAAGCCGGAATCCAGGGTAGCCCTAGTCCAAATTTAACCAGAACGGCGATGATTACTGAGGAAAAAATAGAGCCGGGACCTGCCAAAAGCGCGATCGGCTTAACAGTGCTGCGGAGACGGCTGATATCTGTATTGATCGCAGCTTCAAAAATCAGAATGGGTAAAAAAAGATTTAAGACTAAGGAGGGGTCTAACCCAATTTGACGGGACAAAACATCCGTGATGGGCAGTCCTGCCAGAACCAATCCTGTGACATAGGGAATTTGCAGTCGTTGCGTGATCAGTGCGACCGCTGTGGCAATCAGCAGCAGAATGATTAGGATAATCACCAGTTCAGAAATGTTTCCTGCCGTTGGGCTGGTTGCCGCAGGATTGCTGCCCAACGGGGGCTGTTGCGCTACGATCCATTCCATTTGCGATCGCCTCCCATACACTCACTTTGCTCCTTTGAGGCTATACCCATTTGACAAACCTTCAACCTTTTAGAAGCTTTTCTGCCCCTCTAACTATGAAATGCTGTGCTTTAAGCCATCAATGCTAGGGGTGCTTTAGCCCATCCAGAGGATATGACTCGGCTGGATGGGCAGCCACTCGATCTGACAAGCGTTGATCGCCATAGTGCCGAATATTGGGTGCGGCATCCACAAGGTCACTACTGCTGGGTGCATGATTAAGGGATTGTTGGTAAAGATGAGATAGGTCAGCCCATTAAAGCTGGTGACAGCACACTGATATCAGCGATCGCATTTATGTTAGACATTACCCAACCAAAGCAAACAGAACTAGCATTGCGCCAAAGTGAAGAGCATTATCGATATCTAGCAGAGGCGATTCCTCGCCAGTTCGCTAGATGAAGATCGAGAGCAAGCACTGGCTGCGGGCTTTCAATTGCACATCTCCAAGTCCGTAAAACCGGGCTACCTAGTCGCTTTGATCACAAGATTGATACAGAAGTAGTCTAGCTGCTGAGGGGGCAAGACTTAACGGTCATCAAATTTTGTTTCATAGTTGGGGTCTTGAGTTCCGAGGAGCGTGTCCCAAAACGTAAAATACAGCCCATAATGCACGCTGTACTTGAGATGATGAATGGAATGATGGGCAGGACCAATGAACCATTTGCCTAGCCAATGATGCGGAAACCACGGGGGTAGACGATCGATGCCTAAGTGATTCAACACTGCCCAAACGGTCATTGTCGTTAGCACTGCGATCAAAGTGATGAAATGCAGCGGCATGATAAATACGATGCCGACCAAAAAGAGCGATTGAACGATCGCCTCCAGTGGGTCAAAGGCAAACGATGT
This sequence comes from Leptolyngbya sp. CALU 1928, assembly GCF_056784215.1. Classification (NCBI taxonomy): domain Bacteria; kingdom Bacillati; phylum Cyanobacteriota; class Cyanophyceae; order Leptolyngbyales; family Leptolyngbyaceae; genus Leptolyngbya; species Leptolyngbya sp. CALU 1928. The sequence goes on from NZ_JBXBCE010000001.1 coordinate 1,922,146, forward strand.
CCAAGGTGTGGGATAGCGCGATCGGTGATGTCCCTGATGCAACCACGGAAAGAGTGATACGTGATGAAACAAGCGGTGAGTGAAGTAAAAATAGGCATCTTGGAGAACTAGCACAGTCACATAGCTAACTCCTAAATACCACAGCCCAAACTCTTGAGCGTGGCTATACAACCGGGTCATACCCTCACCATAGGCAGACATGATGAATGCTGCTGCCAAGGCAAACACTCCCGCCGAGAAGACCGAAAGTTGAATATCTGATTGAATCGATCGCCAAGAGGGAGCTTGATGTCGTCCCGTAAGTTTCACAGTAGGATTCACAAGCGACTGACTGGAGGATGCATAAAAGCACCAATACAATCCCCCTGCCACTAGAAAATATCGCACTAGAATAATTCCAAAAAAAGCGATGCCATAAAATCCAAATGAGTGAGCCACTATCAATTTAAACCCCTTGCCATGCCTGATCCTCTAGTTCTGATTGAGGGAGCAGCAACGTGGCTTCAATAGCTCACCGAATTGCTGCCATACTTCGCAGTTACCATTCAAGCAATTTATCAGAAGTTGATTGATATCGTAGTAGCGATGCAACATTTACTGTAGATCAGATATTTACTGTAGATTCAGATATAGATCAGAACTAAACTGCCAGGATTGATGAATGTTGCGATAACGGGCGATCGTAGTCTTCAAAAGATAAGGAGTTTGTTAAATAAGCGAAGTCGTCAATCGCATAAACTTGACTTTGCCGACTGAATGCCAACAAAAAACCGACAGTTTCGTAAAAAACTTGCCGGCTGGTCGTGTGTTCCCTGTTGATGACTCGGCTTTAAAAGTTGAGTCTTCATCAGTATGTCTTTGGAAGTAGGAAGGGAAAGCGATCGTGATCATCGACCTGTGTGATCATTGTCACAGCCTAGATTAAACGGATGGCAGACAACTATCAAAAATTGCGGCTACTCCACTAATCAATCTGGCACTTTAGCCATTATCAGCCACCGCGATCGCAACTCCTGCTAATAATACGAGTGCCCCAGATAACATGACAGTACTAGGGATTTCTGCAAACAGCCAATAGCCTAAAATGCTGGCGAAAATAGGCTCTAGCAGAATGATCAGGGCGAGTGAAGTCGGTGAAATCCAGCGAACAGACCAGTTAAAGCTCGTATGCCCAATGACCTGCGGCAAAAGCGCCATCAAAGTCAGATACCCATAAACGGCTGGCGGATAGTTTGTATATTGATACCCAAGGATGAGCGGCAAGGGCAACAGAGCGATCGCGGCAGTCGTGTAGGCAACTGCCACATAGCCACCCAACCCAAAACCATGGCTCTGTGCTTCTCGCCCTAGCAAAATATAGCCACTCACCGCCCAGGCACCTACCAACGCCAAGCCATTTCCCAGTAAGGGCTGGGGCGCGAAACCGCTCGTTGTATCACCAAAGCAGATCAGCAACCCTCCAATCAGGGCAATGCCAATGCCTAAAAGAATTTGACGGTTAGGTTTTTCGTTGAACCAAAGCCACGACAGGAGAGCTACCCAAATCGGATTGGTGGTGACGATCGCTGTGGATGCGGCGATGGAAGTATAGGACAACGAGGTGATCCAGGCGGCAAAGTGAAGGGCAAGGATCAGTCCAGCGGCGATCGCACAGTACCAAGCAGTTTTATTCGGTTTAGTTGCCCTGATGCTGCGCCAAGTGGGAAGCACCATCAAAGACGCGATCGCCATCCGGGATGCCGCCATGACTAAACTAAAGCCCACCCCGCTCAAATTGGCAGCCGCGATCGTCAAGCGCACCAATACGGCTGAGGTGGAAACTGCCACGACCCCAATCGTTAAAATCAAGCCAATCTGCCAGCGAGAGGGCGCATTCGGTGGCTGCATTCCAAAACTCTATGTCAGGATAAAATATCGCGTTTTGTGTGACAGTCTCCTCCCTCAATCCCTCTCTCAGAGCAGAAAAGAACTTTTGAGAGTGCGATCGCTAGGCTGGCTTGAAGATACCGCGCAGTTCCCCAGCGCGATTTTTTTGGGTATGCAGGTCAACATATAGCATTCCAGATGATAAAGCTTGCACCTGTTCCGGGGTTAAAGTGTATTCCCCGCCAAACTTACCCGATAAACCGTCTGCCATGGGTTCAACCATTAGCGCATATTGAAACGGACCATTTTTGGCAGAATCGCCTTGGTGAATGTGGATACCAGAGGTGATTTTGGGATTGGGCGGGTTGAGTGGATCGGTGGCATAGTCTCGCAGGGGACTGGTTAGCCGTTGAAAGCTCCCCCGAACGACCAAGCGATCGCCCATCAACATCGCCCCCGCCGTTCCAGAGGCACCCGTGACGACCATTTTGGGCGCAACCTTCATCCCCGATAGCATGACTGAATATTTCATGGCGGGAGCTTTTGGCATGGCTCCCGATTCTGCCGCAAGTGCGATTTCTGCTTCCAGCAAATGAGTTGAAATGCTCTGCTCTACGGTATTTGATGAGTGGATAGAATTGAAAAAAGCTTGGCTAAGGGCAGGTAACGAGGTGCCCACCACAAACAGACAGGATATAAATCCTAAAATGAAACGTCGAAACAAGCGATTGGGTTGCATAAGTAGTATCTCCAAGATCCTCTGGGATTAGGTACGCACCCATTGACCTATTGGATCTTTCGCTGGTGAATTTTAAATCAAGCGCACCTTTAAAGTTTCAAACAAAGTTTTAAACCGGAATGGGGAAGACCCAATCGCGATATTTTTCATGGCGGTTTTCGGTGACAGCGGTGAGAATTTCCCGGAGTTGGAGCGTGATCGGGCGATCGCTGGGCAACTGATAATTCTCGATCCGCTTGACGGGGGCAATTTTCGCTGCCGTTCCGCAGAGAAACACCTCATCGGCAATCAGCAACTCAGAGCGATCGACGGGGCGCTCTTGAATCGGAATCCCCAAATCTCTGGCAATGGTCAACACACTATCGCGGGTGATGCCTTCCAAAATATCTTGCTCAAACCCCGGTGTGATCAAGGTGCCGTTTCGCAGTAGGAAAATATTCATACCGGAAGCCTCACAAACTTTCCCTTGAGTATTCATCAAAATCGCTTCATCAAACCCCGATTCGATCGCTTCTGTTTTGGCAAGGGAAGAGGTAATGTATGCCGCGCTAATTTTGCCGCGTAGGGGAAGGCTACGGTCTTCTTGCCGACACCAGGAGCTAATTCGACAGGTCACGCCTTCGGGAGAAAGGTAATCTGCGAGTTCTAGCCCATACACCAAAAAATCTTTTTCAATATTATGCAGCCGAGGCGCAATCCCTAAGCCAGAAGTGTAGACAAAAGGACGAATATAAAACGAAACAGTGGGCTTATTTTTTTGGACAAAATCGGTGATGGTTTGCTGAATCTTGTCGGCAGGCAGATCAAAGTGCAGCAGCTTAGCGCTAGAACTCAATCGTTGGCAATGGCGATCGAACCGAAACAGCAAAATTTGATTGGGGTTTTGAGGATCAGGAATGCCGCGCATCCCGCCAAAGGCTCCAGTGCCGTAGTGCAAAGCATGAGTGGCGATCGAAATCGTCGCATCTTGAAAGGGCAAAAATCGATTTTGCAGGTAGGCAATGGGGAGAAACTTTTCCATAAAGCAGGCGGAGAAATGAACAGTGGAGGAGCGGCAAGATGCGGATCGTCAGTAATCAGCGATCGCGGCGTAACCCTAAGGTTAACATTCAACTTGTCCTCAAACGTTTAGGATTTTGCTTGAGCGTATACTGGGCTTTGAGCAACTATTTTTATGACCTCCACTCCCGAAACGATCTCGACGTTTGTTCAGTTTTGCCATCAGCACATCAAAGGTGACGAGAAAGGAGAAGCTCAGGTGTTTCTTGATTGCTTCTTTCGGGCGTTTGGACATGAATGGGCGATCGAAGCGGGTGCCACCTATGAAAAACGAGTGAAAAAGGGCAGCATGCAGGCTTACGGCTTCAGCGACACTGCCGACCTCCTCGAAAAACTACTCGCCTTAAACCCAGAGCTTGCCGCCAAAGAACAGTGCGGCGAACCGGTTGTCGGGTGTTGGACACCTTAGTCAACCAGCGATCGCTCGGCTAAAATCAAATCACTCCCCATCTTGCAACCTGCTCACCATGAACTTCACCCCCAACCCGCAACAAGCGATAAAGGTTGCCTCGTGGGTAATGGGGGCTGTGAATGGTGGTGATCGCTGTTTCTATTTCCCTGCCAAAACTTGAGCCGCTGTGAGTTGCAAGTTGGGGAATATTTTTGACTGAAGCAAGTCATTTTCTCTAAACTCTATTGAGTTATATAACCCTTGATCGAGTTCAGAGATGATTACCTTATGCTGCAACGGATCAGCAATCCAGTATTCTGGAATGTCTAGCACTGCATACTCAGCAAGCTTGGCTCGATAGTCTTGATCTTTGGTCGATTGACTCACCACTTCAACGACGAGTAAAGGCGGCGATTCGTTCAAATTAATTACGGCTTCTCGATTTTCCAGTGCTTCCCATTGCGCTATGGGGATCACAGTAATATCTGGAATCCGAACGGTATCCCAGCGCGACCCGCGAGGAGAGCGGATACCCACCAGTCCGGGTAGCACAATCCAAGCCGCCTCTATCGCTGCCATTTCAGCATCAAAGGATTTCACTAAAAAATGAATGATGCTGCCATGTTTCCCAGTTCCCATACTCATTTGCACCAGCGCCCCATCCACCAACTCGTAGCGAATATCTGTGCCATCGGCATAGGTTAAATAGTCCTCAAAGGTGAGCCGCTGAGTAGCAATTGTCATGGTTCCCCTTGCTTGCTAAATGAATCGGTTGATAAAGGGTGTCTCGTTGCTGATGGGGTCTGCCAAGAGAGGCGATCGCGTCCTGCAACTCTGCAACCTCTAAGCAAGTGCCACCTTGAGCGCCTGCCATGGTGGTGATGTGTTCTTCCATCAAAGTGCCGCCCAAGTCATTGCAACCCCACTGTAAGGCTTCCACTGCTCCAGCCAAACCCAGTTTGACCCAGCTTGGCTGATGGTTGACGATCCATTTGCCGAAAAACAGCCGAGCCACGGCAGTTAGATGAAGCGTGTCAGATAAGACTGGCTGATCGCGCCCAACCCGGCGACGGAGTGGTTTAGGGGCAGATTGACCTACGAAAGGCAGCAGGATGAATTCTGTAATCTGAGCGGGATAGTGGTTTTGGATGGCAGTTTGTTGCAGCGATCGCACTTGCTCGAAATGGCGAATCTGCTGGGCTGGGGTTTCAATGTGACCCGACAGCATCGTGCTGGTGGTGGTCATTCCCACACGGTGCGCGGTGCCCACGATTTCTAACCAAGTCGCGCTATTGGTTTTTTCAGGACAAAGAACTCTCCGCACGTCATCATCTAGCACTTCCGCCGCTGTTCCCGGCATGGAACCGACTCCCGCATCCTGCAACGCGCCAATCACTTGGGCATAACTGAGTCCATCTTCCCGCGCAATAAATTGAACTTCTTGGGGTGAAAAAGCGTGAAGATGCAGGCTCGGAAACTGGGTTTTAATAGCAGAAATCATCTGAGTGTAGTAACCCAGGGAGGTTCCGTTTACCTTCGCTTTTAGGTTCAAGCCGCCCTGCATACAAATCTCTGTGGCTCCGCGCTCAACCCCGTCTGCTGCTTTTGCCAAAAGTTGCTCTAAATCTAGCCAAAAAGCGCCCGCTTCTGCTTCATCTCGCCGAAACGCGCAAAAGCTACAGTGTTGTTCGCAGATGTTGGTGAAGTTGAGGTTGCGATTCACCACATAGGTGACTGTTTCCCCGACGAGCGTTTGGCGGAGTTGATCAGCAGCATCTCGAATTTGTAGCAATTCGGCAGGCGATCGCGCATTCAATAACGCAACCCCATCGCTCACCGACAAATCCTGTCCTAGCAGGGCGCGTTCCAAAATCGACTTGATCGTTTCAGTCATCACAATGGGTTCAGCCAGCAATATCCATCTAGCCTAACGCAGCTTATTCTTCTGGGAGGTGAAGCATTCCTAAAAGCTGATCGGCATGATCTAGATTGCCCACAATACGGCGAGCCGGCAAAGGCCACGCTCTCAACAAGGTTGGAGTGGCGGTCACATGGTCGATTTCTGCCTGTTCTGGATGTTGAGTCACATCAATGATTTTTAGGGTGTAGGGTTGATTCAGCGATCGCTCTAGCAAGGCATGAATTTTCTGCAATGTCCGCTCTGTTGCCATACTGTGCCCCGATACAAACAGCCTCAGCACACAACCTTGGGGTTTGGGCGATGTCTGCTGCTTGGTCGCTTCTAGCTTGAATAACGGAACCGTTGGAGTATTAGCGACTGTGCGCTCATATTGCACGACGAGATCGTGAGATTCCCAGAGTTGCGGAAAGCGATCTCGATAGGTCATTAGCACCATCGGATCGGAAACCTCTGAGCGTAGGGGTGAAACCTGCCAGGTCAGATTTTGAAAGCCAAATACCGCATTGAGCAGTGATTGATAGCGGAAAACGAAGGGTGAAACTTCTGCAATTTGTTTCAACTCTTGCGTGTGTGGATCAAAAAACTGATCCACGGTTGCCCCATAGCAAGGCACCAAAAAATGAGGCGGTTCAGACAATCCCAAAAGATTTTGCAGCATTCCACAAAGATGCACATGCCAACGCATCTGCTTTTGCGGATCGATACAGTAAATCAGATCCCCACCGGGAGTAAACAAGGCAATGCCCTTGAATACTTCCGGCGGTTGGTTCAAGGATGTGCTTAAAAGTTTATTCAAATCTCAAGCTATACGCGCCCCCGCAGCATTTGAGCCATTTCATTCGGTTTCTGCGACATTTCTAAGGCTGTTTCTTCGGTAATCATTCCTGCCTCATAAAGCTTGTAGAGCGATTGATTCATATTACACATGCCATCAAAGGTGCAGCGTGGGATCAATTGTTCAACTTCATCCAAGTCACCTCGACGGATGTAATCTTTGATCGCATCCGTGTTAATCAAAATATCGTGGAAGGCGGCGCGTTTGCCATCGGTTGTGCGGCATAACCCTTGAGCAATGACTGCCACCATGGATTCTGCGATCGACACTCGAATGGGTTCTTGTTGATCAGGTTCATAAAGCTGAAGAATCCGTTCGATAGTTTTAACGGCGCTGTTGGTGTGCAGTGTGCCCATAACCAAGTGCCCCGTTTGCGCGGCTTTGAGGGCAGTGTTGACGGTTTCGCGATCGCGCATTTCTCCCACGAGAATTACATCTGGATCTTCCCGCAGCGCGGCTTTCAACGCATTATCAAATTGGTGGGTGTGAATGCCCACTTCGCGATGTTTGATTAAGGCTTTTTTGCTGCGATGGACAAACTCAATCGGATCTTCAATCGTAATAATGTGTTTGGGCATCTCCTTGTTCATATAGTCCACCATTGCTGCCATGGTGGTGGACTTCCCCGATCCTGTGGGTCCAGTAATTAAGATCAAGCCTTTGTGATAGTGACAAATATCTTTGAAAATCGGTGGCAAATTCAATTGCTCAATCGTCAGAATTTTCATGGGGATCAGCCGCATTACCATGGCAGGTCCATGGAGGGAGCCGAAAATGTTAATCCGCACCCGCGCAAAGTCATATTGAGTCGCACCATCAAACTCTAGCTTTTCCTCAAACCGATGAATTTCTGCATCGCTGAGAATTTCTTGCAGCCAGCTATAAAAGGTATCGCGATCGGTTTCGGGCCACTCTGTATGATCCATTTCACCCCGGTTGCGGTAGCGTGGCACCTCACCCACACCCACATGAACGTCGGAATATCCTTTGTCGAAAGCAGTACGCACTAATTCGGCAAGGGTTGGCGAACCACCCGTGGGGGGGCGACGAGCAGGCGCAGGTGCGGCAGTAGAACGGTGTCCTGCGACAGGAGGCGCTTGAGGCGGAGAAGATGAAATGACTGTGGCTGCTCCGCCGAGAGCAGGAGCAGGAACCTGCGTTGAAACAATAGTTGCAGCCCCCGCAGCAGGAGAAACCATCGTTGGGGAATTCATTTGCTGTGTAGCCGCAACCGTAGCTCCATTATTCATCGCTCTTGGCGGTGGTGGAGCAGGAGGAACCCGCGGTGGTGGTGGTGGTGCAGGTTGACGCTGGGGTTCTGTCATAAAGTTACTCTCTCAAGGGCTTTAGTGGTACAAGCCTAAGCGGCTCGTTGTGAGATTGGCGCGTAAAATCAGTGCAACGTTTTTACTAAATCTTGGCTTGTGACCATTGCTGTCTGCAATGTAACAGCCTTCACTATTTTATTCAGAACTTTTTAGATGTTTTACGCAGAACATAGAGAATTTAAGTTTGTTTATTTGTACAAGCGCTAAAACAATTTGAGTCAGTCTTGTAGTTCACCGCTTGTTAAAATACATTGCCTAAAATGACTATCGACTATAAGATTGCCCATTTCTTAGCGATCGCTACCAATCGTGATGTCCACTTTAAAGACAAATTTTGTAAAAATTGGTTGTATACCCAGGAAAGCCTACAACAATAGCCAGGAATGATAAACACAAGGATACTTTTATCAACCCAATTGAGGAGTGTAGACAATGAGTGAGGTTGACCAGTGGTTTATTGTGAAGCAAGCAAATGGGCAATGTGCGATCGCTCCTGTCATTAGCACTGATAAGCCTGATGATAGTTCAGCCAAATCTGAATCACCAGAGCCATCAGAGGCAATCGAGCAATGGGGACCATTTGCCTCGCAATCAGAAGCGATCGCACGACGAGTCGGATTGATTAGAGCAGGTAAATGTCAACCGGCTTGAGTGAGGATATTTAACTGGGGTTTAACTAAGGCTTTGTTTCTGCCCGTGGAGATTGGAGCCGAAATGCCTGAATCTTCTCTCCCAAAACTTCCAGCGCTTTGGCGAACTGAGGATCTGCCATCGTCCCAACTTTGTCACGGTTTGCAGATAGCTCTTTTCCTTGAGCCTCAGTGAGTTTAATCTCCACATCTGGATCGATACCATGTTTATTGATATCCCGTCCGTTGGGCGTATAGTACTTGGCGATCGTCACCGCTAGACCACTGTCTTTACCCACTTGCCGGACAGACTGCACCAACCCTTTACCAAAGGTTTTCGTGCCAATCAACACCGCCCGACGGTTATCTTGCAGCGCACCAGACAGAATTTCACTGGCACTGGCTGAGCCACCATCGACCAAAACCACTAAAGGCTTGTTGGTCTTAAATTTTGCTCTATTGGCTTGTTCTCTATCCTGCTCACCCGTGCGACTTTTTGTTGAGACGATCGCGCCCTTTTCTAGCCACATCTGGGCAATGTCAACGCTGGTATAGAGCAGTCCTCCTGGATTGCCCCGCAGATCTAAAACATATCCTGCAACTTGCTGCTTTTCTAGCTTAGCGATCGCCTTTTCCATATCTGCTGGAGCGTTTGCGCTGAATTGCGCTAGTCGAATGTAGCCCACCTTGCCTTGAGGAGAGGGCACTTCACTCGACTTCACGGCATGAATTTCGATCCGGGCGCGTTTGATTGCATAATCTTTTTGCTCAGTGCCGCGCAGAATGGTGAGCTTCACTGGGGTGCCTACAGGTCCTCGAATTAGCGTCACCGCTTTATTGACATCCATCCCTTCGGTGCTTTTGCCATCAATTTTGAGGATGATATCCTTCGACAAAATGCCAGCCGTGAATGCAGGAGAATCTTCAATCGGCGCAATCACCGTTAATTTCTTCGTTTTTTCGTCTGCTGCGAGTTGAATGCCCACCCCGGTGAGTTCACCAGAGGTATCAATTTTCATGTTCCTAAATTCTTGCGGATCCATGAAGCGTGTGTAAGGATCTCCTATTTTCTTCACCATCTCGCGGATGGCTTTATAGGCTTCTTCATTGGTCTTGTAGGGACGCTTCAGATAGTCATTTCGCACCTTTTTCCAATCGACTTGGTTAAACGTGCCGTCTACATAGGTGCGATCAATAATTTGCCAGACTTCATCTACCAATTCTTTAGGACTTTGGTTGAAAAACGATTGCAACGACAGCATTGACATGGGCTGAAGCGCAGCGTCTTTGTCTGCATCAGCAACTTGCTGCCTAGAATCATCACTCTGCAACAACGCCTGTCCTTTGAAAAAGTGCAATCCGGTGCCTGCGATCGCGGCAGTGGAAACGGTTAGTGCGGCAGCACCAAGGACAAGCCCACGTTTTGTAATTGCCATGTTGATAAGCCTAGGAGTTGACTATGAAAATTACGCCCAATCTAGCACAGGCAAACAGTCTTCATCAGCGCCCAAAGGATCATGGCTCAACCCAACGCCCATCCGTTTTAATAAGATTTATCAACTCTTCAACGCCATCGGCTTCTGGAACCCGCTTAATCTCTTCTCGCCCTCGATAAAGCGAAATGTAACCGGCTTGCTTGCCTACATAGCCATAATCTGCGTCTGCCATTTCTCCAGGACCGTTGACAATGCAGCCCATCACGGCAATGTCCAACCCGGTCAAATGATTTGTGGCATCTCGCACCTTGTGTAGCACTTCTTCAAGGTTAAAGAGCGTGCGTCCGCAAGAGGGGCAGGCAACATATTCCACCATGGTTTTCCGCAGCCCTAGGGACTGCAAAATGCTGTAGCACACGGGGATTTCTTTCTCCGGCGCTTCAGTCAAAGATACCCGAATGGTGTCGCCTAGTCCTTCGGCTAACAGAGTGGCAATACCTGCCGTCGATTTAATCCGTCCATATTCGCCGTCTCCCGCCTCAGTGACCCCCAAATGCAGGGGATATTCCATCCCTAGGGCATCCATGCGCTCAGCCATGAGGCGGTACGCTGCCAGCATGACAGGCACCCGCGAGGCTTTCATAGAAATGACAATATTGTGGAAATTGAGTGATTCACAAATCCGAATAAACTCTAGAGCAGATTCCACCATGCCTTCTGGAGTGTCGCCATAGGTGAACAGCATCCGCTCTGCCAAGGAGCCGTGGTTGACTCCAATCCGCATGGCTTTGCCTTGATCCCGCAGGGAAACGACCAACGGTTCTAGGGTTTCACGAATTTTGTCGCCAATGTCGCCAAACTCGGAGTCTGTATATTCGGTGCGATCGCTCTTTGGCTTTTCAAAGACGTATAACCCCGGATTAATCCGGACTTTATCAACGTGTTTCGCCACTTCTAGGGCGATTTTCATGCCGTTGTGGTGGACATCGGCAACCAAGGGCACAGATTGGTAGGTTGCAATCAGCTTTTGTTTAATTTCTGCAAGGGCGATCGCGTGTGCCATGCTGGGAACCGTCACCCGCACAATTTCACAGCCAATTTCATGTAAACGGCGTATGCCAGCCACCGACCCGGCAATATCCAGGGTGTCTTCATTAATCATGGATTGAACCACCACCGGATTGCTACCGCCAATGGTGATGTCACCAACCTGGACAGGGCGAGTTTTGCGGCGATGAATGGTGCCATCCGTTGGGTAGCGAGAAGTAACGGTAGAGGTAAGAGGGTTGGGTAACGTTTGCATATGTAAACTGCTATTTGCTCTCTGCGGCTAGAGAAGGGGGCTAGGGTCAATATAAGTAGGTCTCTGCTTCCCAGATTGCCATAGATAGGTCATTTTGCGGCAGGATAATGGGTTAAATTGCAGCACCATTCAATTTGAGTCAATCGCGGTGTCTTCCCGCTCAACTGCCACACACCTACACAAAGCCTAGGGACAGGAGTATTTGAGCGTGTCTTGAGCAATATTTTTAGTATTTCTCTTTATATCAAATATTCCCGTGTTATCCAGATTGCGATTATTTCAGGCGTATCTTAAAACATGGAGATGTCACGTTGGCTCTTTAACTTAAGGACTCTATCGTAACCATAGACCAAAGCTATCAAAAAATGGTTTGCAAAGTCCTTCTTTAAAAGTGCTGAAGCCTTTTCCCAAGGAGCGGTAATTTTATTATGAAACTTGTCAAGCCGGGTCGCAATCTGATGAATCATCTGAACTATCCTCAGAAATTTGCGCTGATCAGTAGCTTCTTTGCGTTGCCCATTATTTTATTAACCTATTTATTGTTTTCTGAGTTTCAAAGCAAAGTTGATTTTACTCAAAAGGAATTACATGGAACTCAGTATCTACGACCCCTTCGCCGCTTACTAGAAAATACATTAAAAGCCGACATTGCCAACGATCGCACCAAAGATACAAACGAAATATCTAATCAAATCACTAAATTTAAATCACAAATAGCTTTAGATATTAATGAATTAAAGCAACTTGATCAAAAATTTGGAAATGATTTAGGAACGACTAGTCTACTTGAAAATATTCAAAATTCTAGTGAGCAACTTGATAACCAGGTCAATTTGAATTCACAATCTGCCAGCACAAATTATCAACAACTGCTTTATCAACTTGAAGATTTATGGCTTCAAGTTGGTGATCGATCTAACCTGATTCTTGATCCTGACTTAGACACCTACTATTTGATGGATGCGGCACTTTTAAATCTGCCAGAAATTCAAAAAAATTTAGCAAAAATCCAAACGATTAGCGGAAAAGAATCTACAAAAAAACCGATTAGCCCTTTAGCTCAGGCACAACTGATTACTTTAAAAGACAAACTAAAACAACTCAATACCCATTTGAGTGGAAAAATGACGATCGCTCTTAACAATAACCCATCGGGAAACCTGCGCCCTATACTGCTAAATCGCTTGCAGCAAATTAACCGAACGATTGAGCAACTGACCAAGCAAATGAATACTCTAAGCGTAGATTCACGATCGCTTCAAACCATAACTTACTCTGATCTCTCGGCAAAAAGCTTGCAGCAAAGCTTTATTTTATGGGATGAAACAGTTCAGGAACTAGATTTTCTTTTGCAAAAGCGAATTGATGGCTTTGTTCATAAGCAGCGATGGACTACGGTATTTATTCTGATTGTTTTAGCGATCGCGGCTTATTTATTTATCTGCTTTTATCACGGCATGATGCAGGTCGTTTCTAGCCTTAAAACTGCATCTCAACGAATGGTAGATGGCAACCTGACAGAGGCAGTTACTCTGGAAAGTAAAGATGAATTAGTAGAAGTGGTGCGATCGTTCAACACCGTAGCAGATGTGGTGCGAGAAGCCGAAGCCAAATATCGCAGCATCTTTGAAAATTCAGTGGAAGGGATTTTTCAAACTACGTCCGATGGCACCTATTTAATTGCGAATCCCATGTTGGCAAAAATTTATGGATACACTACCGTTGAAGAGTTAACTGATGGCTTGACGGATATTAGTAATCAACTTTATGTCGATCGCGATCGCCGCAGCGAGTTTGCTCAACTCATTGAACAGGACGGTAAAGTATCGGGCTTTGAATCGCAAATCTATCGCAAAGACGGCAGCATTATTTGGATTTCTGAATCTGCTAGAGCGATTTATGACGCTCATAAAAATATTACAGGCTACGAAGGCACCGTAGAAGATATTTCTCGCCGCAAACAGGCAGAGATAGAAGTGATGCAGTTGACCCAACAGCTTCAGGACGAAAACTTGCGAATGGGTGCGGAACTGAATGTGACGCGCCGCCTACAAAAAATGTTGATGCCAGCCGAAGCCGAATTGGACGCGATCATTGGTCTAGAAATTGCTGGTTTTATGGAGCCTGCGGCAGAAGTGGGCGGCGACTATTATGATGTGATTCAACACAATGGCAAAGTTAGCATCAGCATTGGCGATGTGACTGGGCACGGGTTAGAAAGCGGCATGGTGATGATCATGGCGCAGATGGCGGTACGAACTCTGTTAGTGAATGGAGAAACCAATTCGGCGAAGTTTCTCAATTCTGTCAATCGAGCGCTCTATGAAAATACGAAACGAATGCGATCGTGCAAAAATATGTCGCTTGCTTTGTTGGAATATAAAGCCGGAGATCTATATCTGACTGGGCAACATGAAGAGTTAATTGTGGTGCGCCAAGATGGGCAGCTAGAACATATTGATACGCTCGATCTAGGGTTTCCTTTAGCGCTAGAGGCAGACATTAGCCCGTTTATTGCTGAGGTTAAAGTCCATCTTCATTCAGGTGATATTGCAGTGCTTTATACCGATGGTATCTCTGAAGCCATGAATACTCAAAACAGTCAGTATGGTTTAGAAAAAATGTATGAGGTACTCAAGCAACATCGCGATCGCTCTGCTCAAGAAATTCGGCAAGCTGTGATCGCCGATCTGATGAAGCACATCGGCAACCAGAAAGTGTTCGACGATATCACGTTACTCGTGATGAAGCAAAAGTAATTTGCCGTAAGATATAGCTCTCAGCGGTGTAGATCAAAGATGAACCTTTGCCTGAAATGACTACCGGTTTTTAGGAAACTGAAGGGAAGTCTTCCCGACTCCAAGTTAGGCATTGTCGATTTTTTTCATATAAGTTAGTGGTAGTCACCCTAAGCCTACATCTTCAACTGAGTTCCGCTGCATGTCTGAATCCTGTCAATCGTTTCAATCTTCAGCAAGTGAAGTTTCACATCTTATGGAGCAAATTCAACATCTTCGTGAAGAGGTTGAGCGATTGAAGCGTGAACGCGAAGATCTTCATATTGCGCTCTCTACAACCGCTGAGCATGGAGATTGTATTGAAGCCCAACTGCAAGAGGCAAATCAGCAGCTTAAGGTTGAAGTTGAAGTGCGTCGCCGTACAGAAATGACACTGAAAACATTGATGGAAGCAATTTCTAAACGAAAAGCTGATTTAGAAATTGTGGTGCAAACCATTATGGAACATGGCGACATTATGGATACTCAATGGTCGCTGAAACTGTTGGAGATGAATAAAATTGCGAGTATTGACGGGCTAACTCAAATTCCTAATCGTCGCCGCTTTGATGAACACCTAGAGATTCAATGGAAGCAAATGACGCGGGAGCGATCGCCCATTTGTCTTGTCCTGTTTGATATAGACTTGTTTAAGCAATTTAACGATACCTATGGTCATTTAGCCGGAGACGATTGCTTGAAACAAGTTGCCCAAGTGCTAGACGGCTGCGTTCATCGCCCTAGTGATCTAATTGCCCGCTATGGTGGCGAAGAATTTGCCGCCATCTTGCCGCAAACGACCCTTGTAGGAGCAATGGAAGTTGCCCAACGAGTACAAACTGAGATTGCAAACCTGAAAATTCTTCATGAAAAGTCCTCCGTTGGCGATTACCTGACCCTGAGCATTGGCATTGCTAGCAGTATTCCCACTTCAGAACAATCTTTTAGTAACCTTTTAGACGAAGCTGACCAATACCTTTACCTAGCGAAACAACAAGGGCGCGATCGCATCGTTTTCAGTTCAACTGCAACGCTAAGAAAATAAATCATTTCTTCTTGGCAATTGGGACACTCTATTAGGTCAGCAATTTCCTGTTAAAGTTTCCAGATTTTGCTCTTTCTAGACTCCCTACTCTGTCACACTCGATTAAGGTTAGCCATGACTCAAACCAGTGTTATTCAAACCTTTGGGGATTTCATTCAGGCTCCTTCCTCTCAGGAATATCTCACGCTCAACTTCTCCCCTAGTGCTGCCGCCCGAAAACGACGTTGGGGCAACTATGGTTTATCTGCCGATTTTTTGGGAGATTACTTTGCTGCATTTTTCCCAGGAGACGAGTTGCCAGACAGCAAGATTAATCAGCGAGATACGGTAAAAGCGGCTGTTAGCTACACCGCAAATGAACTGCTAGAGAATGCCGTAAAGTACAATGATGACTCGACTGGTTTATCAGTCAGCATTTCACTACATTTGTATGAGCGGCGAATTATTTTTCATGTGGTCAACTTTGCCAATTTAGCGATCGCGCAGAAGTATCAAGCCTTTGTTGAAGTTTTGTTAGCCTCCGATTTAGACGAGTTTTATATGACTCAACTAGAAAAGACAGCCATGGGCGGCGGTGGTTCTAGCATGGGGATTTTAACCATGATGAATGATTACTCTGCTCAATTTGGGTGGCAATTTCAAACGCTTGAATCAATGCCAAATGTGGTTAAAGTTGACGTGATGGTGTACTTGGATGTTTAAACAATTGTCAAGCTTTGCGAGATATTTTAGACGAAATGGGGAGTGGCTCCTGTGCACATAAAGACAGACGATTACACCATTCGGTATGAGCCAGAAGTTGCTACCGCGTTCTTTCAGGGCTTGCTGCGGTTAGACGGGATGGAAGCCTACCAACCTGTGATGGATATTTTGCTGAATGCCATTGAATCATCCCCTATCTTCACGATCAACTTGCGTGAACTGGAATTTCTAAATAGTTCCGGAATAAGTATGTTGTCCATGTTTGTAGTAAAAGCGCGCGACAAGGGCACCGTGAATTTGGTTTTTCAAGGATCAGAAAAAATTCTTTGGCAAACCAAATCGCTGAAAAACTTGCAGCGACTGATGCCCAGTCTAAAACTTGAATTTGAATAGAATGTGATGGCAGAAGCAGTTCCAGTTGAGAGCCAGCATAACTTAACCTTGGCAGAGGTCGAACACCTTCGGCTTGAAGTGGCGCGGCTCCAACGTGCGAACGGTGACCTAGAAATTGCTATACAAACGATTACCGAACACGGGGATGCTATAGAAGCGGAGCTTCATCAGACAAATCAGCAACTTCAAACAGAAATCGCTGAGCGCAGGCTAGCGCAATCTACTCTCCAAAGCATTTTAGAAACCGTTGCTAGAGACAAAGCCGACCTAGAACTGATGCTGAAGGCGACGGCTGAACATGGCGATACAGTGGAGTATCAGCTTTACACCCAAGCGGTGGAAACCATGCGTCAAAGCGAGGAGCTATTTCGGGCGATTTCGGAATCCACTCCGATTTTGATGATCTTGACCCAAACGCTGGATGGGGCGATCGTTTATGCCAATTCTATCTCTAGCCAACGGTTTGGCATTGATCCCCAGGCTTTAACAGGGCACCACTTAAAGGAATTTTTCGCCAATCCCAATGATTCTGAAATGCTTTGGGCGCTGTTTGAGCAGCAGGGCAGCGTTCGCAATTATGAGATGGAAATTCGGACGATCGCAGAGGAGCGAATTTGGGTTTCTACTTCGGTGCATTCCATGATGTTGGCAGGGCAACAAACCCTGCTGACTACGCTTTATGACATTAGCGATCGCAAACAAGCCGAGGAGGCTCTGCACCAATCTCAAGCTCAACTGCGGCAGCAAGCACAAGAACTGGAACAGCGTGTGGAGCAACGCACCGCTGAACTAGCCGCTGCCGAAGAAAAATATCGTAAAATTTTTGAAGATGCGGCAGAAGGCATTTTTCAAACGACTGTGGCTGGGCAATATCTCAACGTTAATCCCGCCCTTGCCGAAATGTATGGCTACGACTCACCAGCCGATCTGATCGCTAGCATTACCGATATTGGCGCACAGTTGTATGTGCAGCCACGCCGACGGGAGGAGTTGCTTGCCTTTGTGCGCCAGCTTGAATTTGTGACGGTGTTTGAGTCAGAGATATACCGAAAAGATGGCAGTATTATTTGGATTTCCGAGAATATGCACGCCGTTCGAGATCATGACGGTAGGTTGCTTCACTATGAGGGCAGTGTGCGCGACATTACCGAGCGTAAGTCCACTGAAGATGAACTGCATAAACAGCGGATAAAGTCCGAGCGACTGTTGCTCAATGTGTTGCCTCAAGCCATTGCCGAGCGCCTCAAACGCGGACAAAAAGTGATCGCGGATAGTTTTACGGAAGCCACCGTATTGTTTGCCGATTTAGTGGGCTTTACTGAACTCTCGACCCGCATTTCACCCACTGAACTGGTGAAGTTACTGAACAGTGTTTTCTCTAAGTTTGATCAACTGGCAGATCATCACGGGTTGGAAAAAATTAAAACCATTGGCGATGCTTATATGGTGGTTGCTGGGTTGCCGCTCCCCAGAGCCGATCATGTGAGGGCGATCGCAGATATTGCGATCGACATGCAGCATGAAATTAGCAAAATCAAGGTTCATGATGATCGTCCCCTGAGCCTGCGGATTGGGATTCATACAGGACCTGTCGTGGCTGGAGTGATTGGGATTCGGCGGTTTACCTATGATCTCTGGGGAGATACTGTCAACGTGGCTAGTCGCATGGAGTCGCAAGGCGAACCCGAACGGATTCAAGTTACAGAAGCCGTTTACAACCGTTTAAAGAATGGCTACGACTTTGAGCCACGGGGATCGGTCGCCATTAAAGGAAAAGGCGACATGATGACCTATTGGCTATTAGGCAAGAAGGGCTAGGAATAGGTGTCGGGTATCGGGTGTTGGGTGCCAGGGAGCAGGGGGTAGAGACTAAACATCAGCCTACTCTCAAATCTGACACCTTCTTATTCGTATCTGAGACCTGAAACCCGACCCCTGACACCTTCTACCTTACTTTTGGGATGTTGAAACATTCGGTCCAGCTGTCACAATCACCAAGCGATCGGGCTGTAAAACCTCCTGAATCAAAGCATTCACTTGAGCGGGTGTAATCGCGTTGATAGTATCGGTATAGGTGCGAATGGCGCTGAGCGGCAATCCATAAACGGCATTGGAGAGAATAGTGGATGCCAAACTATCGGGCGAAGATAACTCCACAGGATAGGCACTGGTGAGCGATCGCTTGGCGTTGGCGATCTCCGCATCGGTGACTCCCTCTTTGCGGATTTGCTGAAGCAGGCTAATGGTGCTGGCGATCGCCCGATCCGCATCTTCGGGGGCAGTCTGCATGGAAATCAGGAACGGTCCAGGAGTTTGCCCTGCTTGAAAGCCGCTGTAAATGCCATAGGTCAAGCCTTGGCGATCGCGAATTTCGGTGCCCAACCGACTGGAAAGCGTATCGCCACCCAAAATTTGGTTGAACACTAAAGCCGTATAGTAGCGAGGATCTTTGCGATCGATCGCGTTGTAGCCCATGTAGGTCATGGACTGAGTTTTTCCCGGCAAGGTGGGCGTTAAGCGCACTGTTTTACTCGGCAGAGGCACCACTGGAAACGTCAGTTGAGCAATATTGCCCGCACTGTCCCAATTACCCAATTCACGTCCCAGTAAAGCGCGTACCGCTACGGGATCAAAATCTCCTACAACCGTCAGCACGGTGGCATCGGGACGGTAATACTGCTGATGAAAACGCACCACATCCTCGCGGGTAATTGCCTGCAAACTGGCGGCGGTCGGAAAAGTATGAAACGGGTGATTGACGGGATAGATCGCTTGCTGAAACGTGCGTCGTGCTAAACGAGCGGGAGTATCCAGTTCTAGCTTCAGTCCGCTGAGGGCGCGTTGGCGACTGAGTTCCAGTTCGTTTTTGGGGAAACTGGCATTTTTCAGCACATCCGCTGTCACCTGGATCAACGTCGGCAAATCGGCAGAGAGAGCTTCTCCGCCAATGGAAACCCCTTCTCGACTGGCACTGAAGCCCAAACTAGCCCCGCGATTTTCTAGGGTTTTGGCGATCGCTAGGGCATCTTGGGTTTGGGTGCCATTCATCAAGTTGTTGGCGGTCAAGGTTGCCAAACCAGCCGTGGCAGTCTGATCCCGAACAGTGCCAGCGGCAACATGTCCACTCAGGGTTACAGTTGGGGTGCTGCGATCTCGCACCAACAGCACTTGCAATCCATTTTTTAAGGTCAGCTTTTCGGGCAGCGCTTGATCTTGCGGTTGAGTGGTAGTTCTGCTGGGCGGCAAATATTTCGCGACTTCAGCAGGATCGACGGGCGCACCGGGGCTAAATTTCTCGGAGGTTTGGGAGAAATTATCAGGGCTGCTGCCCGGTTTGCCATCGGCAGTGGTCGGCTGAAAAAATCCTACAGTGCGGCTTGCAGGTGCTAGATAGGTCTGGGCAACGCGCTGCACATCGGCAGGGGTAACTAGGGCGATCGCGGCAAGTAGCTGATCCGTAAAGCGATAGTCGCCCGTGGAAACTTGATTGTCGCCTAGCAAAATTGCCTGACTGGAAATGTCCCGATTTCGCAACACCAGCGAAGCTTTCAACTGAGCCTTTGCCCGCGTCAGTTCTTCTTGAGTTACGCCTTTGTCCCGCAAATCGATCAGCACCTGCTGCAACACGAGATCGATCACCTGCAACTCTTTCCCTGGCGCTGCCGTAGCCGACAGTTCATACCAACCGCCAGAAATTAAATTAGCCGCGCCGCCGCCTGCATCGCTTGCTAATCCGGTTTCTACCAATGCCTGATAGATCCGAGAACTCCGTCCCCCAGTGAGAATGTAATCCATCACCTGAATCGCAGGCACATCGGGATGCTTGGTGTCAGGCAAAGGATAGACGACGTTGAGTAAAGCCGCGCTTCCAGGCTCCTTCAAAATAATTGGTGCTGATGCAGGTGCAGGTTGCATCGTGGCTTTGGCAGACAGCGGCTCTTTTGGCAGAGGCGCGATCGCTTTAGAAATCTTGCCAAAACTCTCTTCCACTTTTTTTAGCAAGGCATCGGTTTGAAAGTCGCCCACTACTACCAATGTGGCGTTATCAGGACGATAAAAATTGTTGTAGTAGTACCGCACCTGATCGACGGTGAATTTTTCCACATCCGCTTTAGTGCCGCCCACGGGTAAGCCATAGGGGCTGGTGGGAAACGCCGATCGCATCACTGCGCGACCCAAGCGATAGCTGGGATTGTTTTCATAGCCTTGCAGTTCCGAAATCACCACCCGCTTTTCACTAGCAAGCTCTTTTTCGCTAATGATGGAGTTTTTCATGCGATCGGCTTCCAAAACCAGCAGCGCCTCCAATTTATCCCGTTCAACGGTGCCAAAGTAAGCGGTCATGTCATAGCTGGTGAAGGCATTGGAGTCGCTGCCTAAAGCGCTGAAGAACCGCCCAAACTGAATCGGGCGCGACTGGGTGCCCTTAAACATCAGGTGTTCTAGCTGGTGAGCAATGCCGTTTACTCCAGGAGATTCGTTGCGTGATCCCACCCGATACCACACCTGCACAGACACAACCGGTGCCGTGCGAACTTCCTTCATCAGCACCGTTAAGCCATTCTCTAAAACCGTTTTGCGAACGCCAGCCGTTAAGGATAGGTCAGTATTGGTCGCTTTGGTATCAGGTTGCGTTGAGCGAGGTTGGGAGATAGCAGGCGACTGAGCGACTTGAGATGGTCGATCGGAGACAACCGATTGAGCGATTTCCGAAGAGGCAGGCGATCCAGCGAAGAGAGCGATCGCCAAACACCCGACAAACAACAGGCTGAGGAAGCGGTAACGGCGCATAGGGGGGGGTATAAGAAGAAAGAAGAAGGAAAAAAGAAGAAAGAAAGCTAAATACTCAAAACTTTCCTAAGCGGCTGGAGCATGATCCAGTAAACAATAGGGACGGCTGTAGCTGAGCGGCATTTCTAGAGCGTATTTGTCTAGAAGATCCGCATTGCTCATAATTTGTTCCGTCTGACCATCGTAAACAATTTGACCGTGGTTTAGCACAATTGTCCGATCGCAGAGTTCCAATGCCAAATCTAAATCATGGGTGGCAATCAGTTGAGTCAAGGGCAAACTATCGAGCAAGTGGATCAGTTGCCGCCGAGCACGAGGATCTAACTGAGCCGAGGGTTCATCCAGGATCAAAATTTGCGGCTGCATTGCTAGCACACCCGCGATCGCTACTCGCTTTTTTTCCCCGCCGGATAGATTGTTCGCACTGCGCCCACTGTATTTTTCAGGATCTAGCCCGACCGACTGCATAGCAAGGACGGCTCGGTCTACCAAACATCCACCGCGCAAACCCTGATTCATCGGTCCAAAGGTGATGTCTTCCCAAACCGTGGGCATAAACAGTTGATCATCTGGGTTTTGGAAGACTAAGCCGACAAAATTACGAATCTTGGTGAGAGTTTGAGGTGCTATCTCCAGCTCTCCCACGACAACCGTTCCCTGCTGCGGAATAATCAGCCCGTTGAAATGTTGCAGCAGAGTGGATTTACCCGACCCGTTGGCTCCCACAAGGGCAACGCGCTCCGTGGCATGAATCGATAAATCGATCTGATGCAGCGCTTTGGTGCCATCGGGGTAGGCATAGCTGAGGTTTTCAATCGTAATTGGGTTGTGATGCATGGTTTAGGAGAATCGCGATCGCTAACGACCTTGGATATAAAACAGTTGACCCATGATCGCCAGTGACGCAACCACCGTGATTGCCGCTCCATCTCGCCAACAGCCTTTGGGGATCTCGGCTTGAGGAACCAGCCCCGTATAGCCTCGCGCCAACATTGCCTGATGCACCCGCTCGCCGCGATCGTAGGTGCGAATAAACAACGACCCCACCATATTGCCAATGACCTGGCGCTGAGATTTGCGGCTGTTCATTAAATTCCGCGATAACGCCGCCCGCCGCATCGATTGAAACTCGTCGGTTAACACGGCAATGTAGCGATACATGGATGCCATGATCGCTACAAGTAGCGGTGGCACTCGTAAGGTTGAGATCGCGTGTAGTAATGCCGGAATGGGCGTAGTCAAAATCAAAATGTTTACCATTGTTAAGGAAAGTAACATTTTGAATGCCACACTGCCAAGCGTAGTCAGCCCAACCGTGGTGACTTGGAACCAACCCCATTGCCATACCACCTCGCCACTGCGTTGAAACAGCGTTCCCAGCAGCACCACTCCAATAAAGATAAACTCTACCCCGACTCGCTTTGCCAAGGCGCTAAACGTGACTTGGCTGAGGATCACCAACGTCACGATTCCAAGACCATAAAGACTCCAAGTTTTCCACTGACCATTGGGGGTAAGGGCGATCGCAAACACCATTAAAACTGTACATAATACTCGTGTAGACGGAATTAAATTATGCCAAGGCGATCGCCGGTTACTGTCCACATCCAACCGTAATGCACCAATATGCAGCAGCATAGGTTATTCTCTTGCCGCCTATTCGGGAGAAATGTGGTCATCTTCCGGGGGAACGCCTGAGTTCCGCACCACTAGCTTGCCGACACCCCAAGCGATGCCGAATGTGGCTAACGTGCCAATAATCCCGGCGAGAGGCGTTGCTATCCCTTCAGGCACACCCCGCACCGCATATTCTTCAAATACTTGATAAAACGGTAATTGTTGCGCTGGAGTTTCTGACGCTGCTTTCGTATCAAACTTATGGTCTTGAGCAACCCGATCTAGCCCATCTGGATTTTGACTGGCAAACGGCGATAAAAACGTCGCGATCGCCAGTGCAATTCCTAGACCAATCAATGCAAACGTCGCATTTCTATTGCGAGATGAATTAGACACTCTATCAATCCTCTTTCAACGGTTGGCTTGAATTTTTGATTCCTGATCACTCTCTAAAATCGCGATGCCATTGGACGATTGGCGATCGCCTTCTTGGGCGCTTTATAAATTAAATCGGGGCGAGTTCGGTAAATAAATCCAAGAGCAACGACCGTGATCAGTGCTTCACCAATCCCAATCAGCACGTGCCAAAACGTCATAGCGGGCAGCGCTACACCCAGCGGCACCGTTTCGGACAACGCCAGTGCAAAGGCACAAACCACAGCCGCAGTTACAACACTTGCCCAGGAAGCAACAGCAGCACCCGTTCCGATTCCCCGCCAACTGTTCCAGCCCAGCGCTTTACGGATGGCGGCATACAAGTAGTACCCCCCGAAGGTGCCAATTAATCCCATTAGAAAGATATTGAACCCCAGTGCCGTGATACCGCCATCTTGAAACAAAAACGACTGCACAATAAACACGACTGCCATGACTAAAGAACCAGCCCAGGGACCCAGCAATACTCCTGCTAAAGTGCCACCCAGCAGATGCCCAGAAGTGCCGCCGGGAATTGGAAAGTTAATCATCTGCGCCGCAAAAATAAATGCCGCACAAACCCCCATTAATGGCACCGTGCGCTCTTGATATTCAGATTGGGCACGCTTTAAGCAAATCGCAATCAGGGCGATCGCCACTACCCACCCCAGAAGTGTGATCGGCAGACTCAAAAAACCATCGGGAACATGCAACGCTAAAGGCAACATCCTACTTCCCGACTGAACAGAACTTATACCCGTCAGCAACAATTCAGCCATACCCAATCCTTAATCACCTTAAGCTGTCGAATTCAATCTATGCCTTGTAGGAGTTACATAACCGACATCTACAAATGATTCAATCCCCTGGCGGGGGATCTTTGCCCGATTTAAGCTCAATTTAAGGTGATTTTAGAAAAAATGCTGTTGTGAACAAAATAAGGATTGGATAAAAGACCCAATCAAGCGTAAGCGTTCTAGTTCAAAAGCTGCAACAAGGAGTTAACTTTTGAAAGATAGCTAAAACAACTGCAACACACTTCCCAGGTTATGAAACGTCGCTACATTGACTACAAAGTCACTCCTGTCCTATGTGAAAGCGTGATAGGAGACATTTATGATGCGGAAACTACATGAGAACGATGTTTATAGTTGTAGCAGCCATCAATTCGGTAGCTTTCGATACCAATTTAATAATCTTTTAAAGTAACTGTAGGGACTGGAATAAATACACACCCAAGTTATTAGGGTGGGTTTTGCAAAATTAATACTATTGTTGAGCGTTGCTTTTAAAAACTGTAAAAACTGTAATTTGTGATTTCAAGCATCAAGGCTTTTAGAATGATCAATCATGTAGGGCTGCCCAAACAGAATCCAGTCTCAACAGCCCCCTCGTATCTCTTGCCAATTTCTGGGAAAGATAATTCTCAGTTTCGTCTTTTTATGCAAACGACTGCCGCACTCTTCGGTTTTTTATTGTTGATTTCTTGCTTCTCTTGGGTTCCTACTCCCACGATTAACTCACAAACTCCTTCTGCTCAAACATCGGCGCTTCCTCATCCCAGCAATTGAAGGATTTAAGCAGCGCTCATTTTTTGCTGGAAACTCTCCAGATCAAAAAATTGGGGGATGACGGTACCAGTTCACTGACCCAAATTGATAGCCGCTCTCGCGTGGTTGTGGTTGAACCGACTTCTAGGAGATAAGGGTTCAGAAAAAACAATTCGGCAGCAGTTCCAGAATCTAACAACGGTTGTGGGGATCGCTGTTTCTTGGGGCGATCGCGATTCATCGAAGACTTTACCGGAAAGATTGAGTCCAGCGCAATCAAAGGTTAGCATGGAAAAACTTATTAATTATCCGTGTCCATGTCTCTGACTATTGGAAATACGCTCCATCATGGAAAATATCTGATCAGTCACGGTTTGGGGCAAACTGACCTGGGTGCCACCTTTCAAGGAATGCAGGTTCAGCAAAACCGACCCGTCATTCTTAAGATTTTGCAGCCCAACCCTAATTTAGGCGTAGACGTTACTCAGTTAAAGCAGCGTTTTTTCGATCAGGTTCAGAAACTCGCTCAATGTAAGCATCCTGGGTTAGTGCGGCTGATTGATTCGTTTGAAGAAGAGGAGGGGGCGATCGCGGTCTTAGACTATACCCCAGGGCAAACGTTGCTGGAAGTAGTGCATACCCAAGGCAAATTAGCAGAATCTCAGGCAGTTCACTATATTCAGCAGGTGGGTTCAGCCTTAACGGAACTGCATAATAAAGGGCTAATTCATCGTAGTGTTTCGCCCAAAAATGTGATTCATCCGATGGAGTCCAACATTGTTGTATTAGTGAATATTGGGCTGCTGGATGCAACAGTGTTGGGAATTGCGGCTGACAAGATTCAGTTGCCAGTGAGCGAGTATGCGGCGATCGAACAATATCAAGCTCAGTCAGCCCAAACACCTGCAACTGATGTTTATGCGTTGGCAGGTACACTCTACTTTTTGCTGACTGGATATGCACCGTTGGCAGCGCCCCTGCGCCATCGATCGCCTCTGCCAGCCCCTCGTCAGCTATGTCCCCAACTCACTGCTACAGTAGAATCTGCTATCTTGCACGGATTGGAGCTAAATGCCAATTCTCGCCCTCAGGCGATCGCGGAGTGGCTAGCGTTATTACCTGCGATCGGTAGCACTGGCGATCAGAGTTCTCCCACTGCCTTGGATACTGCTAGCAAGTCTACGGTGCCTCCAGCCGCTGTCGTAGCGTCCTTGGAACAGCCCCTCTTATCCGCAAAATCTGCCTCCTTGCCAACCAAACGATTTACTTCTGAACCCAATCAAAGCATGATCCCTTCGTCGCTGCCATTGAAAAATACATTTCCTAAAACGTTACTGGCAACTGCGGCGATCGCGGCGGCGGTCGGGTTAGGAGCCGGATTAACCTTACGAACGATGGCAACTTCCACAGGTCCAGGCACCTCGATTTTTCATACTGAGCAAGCCTTTCCACCATTTGAAAATTGGCCCGGTGCAGTCTCTCCAGTCGCTCCTTCTAGTTCCTATTCAACTCCAACGGTTGAAGCCCCTAGCCAACAGAAAGAGTCAAATTACCGCAATCAATCTCCTCCGGCTATCAGACAGCCTGCTGTTGAAGCCGAAGCTAGCCCCAAGCCACCCGTTGAAGCTCCGGCACCTGTAGAGGTGAGTCCTCCAGAAGCTGTAACAAATCCTGCGCCCAGCACGATCGCGCCGACCCCTAATTCACCCGCTCCTCCAGAGCCAGAACCGCTTCCCGCAGCGATTCCGCCTCCGGCTCCTGTTGAAGCTCAACCCGAACCCGAACCTGCTCCACCGCCTTCAACGGTTGCACCGACCTCTGGCGAGGTGCAGCGGCAATAGAGTAACCACGCTATAATTCAAGCGGAGCGTATAGGAATTTTCCGATGAGTAACCCCATTGTTCATGCCTTTTTTGTGGGCAGAGCGCTAGCAGATACCTTGTATGATCACGCAGAACTTGCCTTTACGGATGCCTTAAGTGAGTTAGGTAAGCTGGATGCAGAACTTCGAGAAAACTTACGCACTTTGAGCGATCGCGTAGTTGAACGAGCCGCCCAAGAAGAAGCGGCAGCGACCCAAGGGCGGACAAGCCAATCTCCTGCTGCATCGCCTTTCCAATCTGATGATTTGCAAACCGTGATTGATGAACTGCGGGCAGAAGTAGCGCGGTTGCGCTCTGAACTGAAGCAATATCGCAGCCGAACTTCATAACCATGTTTGTGTATCCTTTGATCGCATCCAAGATATTAGCCTAGGGATAAGAATCGAGTGTCTGTTTTTCCTCACGACTCCAACCTGTCTAAGCAGCCGCTTGAGCCAAAGCCTGAAAGCGGTAGGACTCTCGCTCATTCGGACGATCTATTCCCTGCTAACGATCAGACCAGGCAAGATCCTAAAAATGGGAAATTTCCTAAATCGGCTGCGGATTTAGCGGACACCGACTCTGTGCCTGCTAATGGTGCTGATGCTCATGGGAACATTCGCGATCATGTTGAGCTTCCACTGACTGATCAAGATGAATATCTAAATCAGGAACGCTTATCGCAGAGAATAGTGACCGCTTTTGAGCAATCGCCCCCGTTAAAGAATCGCATCAAAGAAAAATCCTACGGGGACAAAGCCTATCGCTGGAATCGTACTAACTACTCACGGCAGCGGCGCTTTGTAGATATTTGGGGTTTTGTGCTAACGCTATTGTATTCTCAATGGCTGTATGGCAAGCCGTGGAGCTATCCCGGCGGCATGACCGATGCTAAGCGATCGCAGAGACGGCGATCGCAAGCGGTTTGGATGCGAGACACCCTGCTAGATTTAGGTCCTACTTTCATTAAAGTGGGTCAGCTTTTTTCCACTCGTGCCGACTTGTTCCCGACAGAATACGTTGAAGAACTATCCAAACTGCAAGACCGAGTGCCTGCTTTTAGTTTTGAGCAAGCAAAAAACTTGATCGAGCAAGACTTGGGCAAATCTTTACAAGAGCTTTATCTCAGCTTTGATCCAATCCCGCTTGCGGCTGCCAGTTTGGGGCAAGTTCATCGAGCCACCTTGCACTCTGGTGAAGATGTGGTCGTCAAGGTGCAGCGTCCTGGATTAATTAAACTTTTTCAAATCGATCTGGCTATTCTCAAAGGGATTGCCCGCTATTTTCAAAAGCATCCCAAGTGGGGACCTGGACGCGACTGGCTGGGTATTTACGACGAATGCTGCAAGATTTTGTATGAAGAAATCGACTATCTGAACGAAGGGCGAAATGCTGACACCTTCCGCCGCAACTTTCGCGGTGAAGATTGGGTAATGGTGCCGCGTGTCTATTGGCGTTACGCCTCTCCGCGTGTGTTGACGCTGGAATATTTGCCGGGGATTAAGATTAGTCACTACGAAGCCCTAGAAGCCGCCGGACTTGATCGCAGTCGGCTGGCTGAACTGGGTGCAAGAGCCTACTTAATGCAGCTTCTGAACGATGGCTTTTTCCATGCCGATCCCCATCCCGGTAACCTTGCAGTCAGCCCAGATGGATCGCTCATTTTTTATGACTTTGGCATGATGGGGCAGGTGAAGCTTGTCACCCGTGAAAAGTTGGTGGATACTTTCTTTGGTGTGGCGCAAAAAGACGGCGATCGCGTCATGGCTTCTCTTATTGATCTGGGCGCTCTAACTCCCACAAGTGACATGGGGCCTGTGCGCCGCTCGATCCAGTTTATGCTGGATAATTTCATGGATAAGCCCTTTGAAAACCAATCCGTAGGAGCCATTAGCGATGATTTATACGAAATCGCCTATGGTCAGCCCTTTCGCTTTCCAGCAACGTTCACCTTTGTCATGCGCGCCTTCTCAACGTTGGAAGGAGTTGGCAAGGGACTAGATCCTGAATTTAACTTTATGGAGGTTGCAAAGCCTTTTGCACTAAAGATTATGGCAGATGGAAATCCCACAACTGATGCGAACAACATTTTAGGAGAATTGAGCCGCCAAGCCTCCCAAATTAGCAATACTGCCCTAGGATTGCCCCGACGAATTGAAGATACCTTAGATAAGTTAGAGCGCGGAGATATTCGAGTTCGGA
Organism: Leptolyngbya sp. CALU 1928; assembly: GCF_056784215.1. NCBI lineage: Bacteria > Bacillati > Cyanobacteriota > Cyanophyceae > Leptolyngbyales > Leptolyngbyaceae > Leptolyngbya > Leptolyngbya sp. CALU 1928. Next base: position 1,951,006 of record NZ_JBXBCE010000001.1, read on the forward strand.
CGCGATCACTAGAAACCGAGCGTATTTTACGCCGCCTGAGCGGTGTAAATATGGGTACAAACTACACACTATTGGTGTGCGCGTTTACATTGTCGGCTACGATGCTATTAGTCAGTGGTTATGGGTGGCTAGCACTCGCTGCTGCTGCTGCCGCTTCTTTCGCAGGGTTTACTCTCATCCGCTTAATGATTCGCATTGATCGCAGCGATCGTATGCCATGATCGTTTTAAGATATGTTCCTTTATCCATGTTGACCATCTAACAACCACCCTATGAAGCCTCTGTCTACCGGCTTAACAGATGTCGGCGTTGTCCGCAGAGTCAACCAGGACGATTATTATATCGATCCTGAAGGTCGCTTTTTTATTGTGGCAGACGGCATGGGAGGACACGCAGGCGGTGAAGAAGCTAGCCGTCTTGCGACCCAAACCATTCAGGCATATTTAGAAAACTACTGGCACACGGCTGAATCCTCAAAGACCATTCTAGAACAGGCGCTGCTAGAGGCAAACCAGGCAATTATCAATGATCAGCAACAGCACCCCGATCGGGGCGACATGGGCACCACTGTTGTTGTATTGCTCTTTCGTGACGAGCAGCCTTTATGCGCCCACATTGGTGATTCGCGGCTTTATCGATTACGTGGTGCCAAACTCGATCAGATTACTGAAGACCATACCTGGGTTGCTCTTGCCATTCGAATGGGTGAAATTTCGCCCGATCAAGGGAGAGTTCACCCATGGCGACATGTGTTAGCTCAATGCTTAGGACGGGAAGATTTACGCCAAATTGATATTCAGCCAGTGCAAATACAACCCAGCGATCGCCTGTTGCTGTGCAGCGATGGACTTACGGAAGAACTGTCTGATCAAGTGATTGCCTCCCAGCTAAAATCCATTCGGGTTTGCGAGAAAGCTGCCGCCGCCCTAATCAACGCGGCAAAAGAGCATGGAGGCCGCGATAATATTACGGTCATAGTGTTAACTATTGATGGATCCGGATAAAGTGATCCATCCAAACTTTATCAATAATGGTCACAGTGCCCCAAGGCTTTCAAGGCTCCTGCTATGATTGATCGAAGTCAATTGGGGTTGTAGCTCAGCAGGATAGAGCGGTCGCCTCCTAAGCGACAGGTCGCGCGTTCGAATCGCGCCAGTCCCGTAAAAAAAGTTCAAAATCCTTGGAAAGTTTGTTTTCCCAGGATTTTATGTTGTCCTTATCACACTCACCGTCTCCAGCACAGAATCAGGCAGCGTTTGATTTCGCTAAATTTGGGCAAATATTTAAGTTAATATCAAGTGTGTTTTCCAGATTTTGTATAACTTACTCTAAAGAGGGAGCCATTAATCCAAAAAAAAGCTTTAAAGTCTCAGATATATAAGAATGTTTGATTTATTCAGCTTTACCCTAAGAGGTTGACCTCATCGCTAAGCGATCGCTTCAGATATCACCTACTGAGATTCAACAAGCAAAACGAGCTTTTGTCTTGAAGGGATGGACTCAGGAAAACTTAGCGGCAGAGGTGAACTTGAAAACACGCCAACCGATTTGGCGGTTTTTTACTGGGCAACCTGTTGAGCGCCAGGTTTTTTTAGACATTTGTTCGGTACTAGATTTGGATTGGCGTGAGATCGTCATTGATCCTCCCGCAGAATTTCCTGAATTGGGGGGAGCAGTTCGCGCACCCTTGCCTGATCTGGATGCCCTAGTGCAAGAGGTGCGATCGCAGCGCTGGGACAAAATTCAAGACCAGTGCGGCACTTTGCAACTGTTAGACATCAGCCATCCCGTCAGCTTGGATGATATCTACATTGATGTCAATATTCTGGAAACCATTGCCAGTCAACAGCAGTTAGAGCTTGCGAATCTACAAAATCTTGAACCAGAGGATTTCGATCGCGTAGGCTTGGGTGACATTGACCAAGCCCAAGTGCTAGGGGTAACCGCCGTAGAAAACTACTCCAAGGTCAGGGTGCTAGGCAAACCAGGTTCTGGCAAAACCACTTTCTTGCAATATCTTGCCGTTCAGTGCAATCAAGCAGAGTGGGAAGCAGAGCGAGTCGCCATCTTTGTCACACTGCGGCATTTTGTTGAAGACTCCAGAGTTAGCGGCGAATTTAGCTTGTTAAACTACTTGCGTCAAGAGTTTCTCACGGATGGCATTGCTGACCCCTCTGCGATCGAGACGCTGTTGCAAGCGGGGCGGGTATTGCTATTGCTAGATGGCATTGATGAAGTACTGCATGACGAAAGCATTGTAGTCCTCAAAGAAATTCGCCGATTTTCAGATAAATATCATAAGAATCGGTTTGTAGCGACCTGCCGTACCGCCGCTCGAAAGCTCAGTTTACGCGGGTTTACCGATGTGGAGGTGGCTCCATTTACCCAGGCGCAAATTGTGGCATTTGCCCAAAAATGGTTTGTGGCGTTTACTAAAACGACTGCTTCGGCAGGAGGGGAGCAGTCTGATCAGTTTATTGAAAGGCTGGACTTGCCGGAAAACTGGCAGTTTCGCCAACTAGTGGTGACTCCTCTGTTTTTGCATATGGCGTGTTGGGTGTTTCAGGGTGAGAGCAGATTTCCGACAAAGCGAACCGATTTTTATAAAGAAGGGTTAGATTTGCTGCTGGGCAAATGGGATGAAGCGAGAGGAGTGGAACGAGATGAGATCTACCAAGGGTTTCGCTTGCCCCAAAAGCTGAAAATGCTGAGTCAGATTGCGGCAGCCACCTTTGAGCAGGGACAATACTTTTTTGAGCAACGGACGCTTGAGCAATACATTGAGGACTATATTCGGCATCTGCCCAATGCTTCGACCGATGCCGAGGAACTGCAAGTCGAAAGTGAAGCGGTGCTACAGGCGATCGAGTCGCAACATGGATTAATTGTCGAACGGGCGCGGGGAATTTTCTCATTCTCCTATCTGGCATTTCAAGAATATTTCACGGCACGCAACATTGTTGCCAGTCACAACCTCCAAGCGCTAGAGCAGGCACTGGGCGGGTTGGTTAGCCATATCACCGACCCCCACTGGCGAGAAGTGTTTTTGTTAACGGCGACGATGCTGCGGAGTGCCGATTCATTAATGCAGTTGATGAAGCAGCAGATTGATGCCTTGGTTGTTCAAGATCCTTATTTACAGGAGTTTTTGCAATGGGCAAGTCAAAAATCGCAGATGCTTCCTACCGAGACAAAAGATGCCACGGCTCGCGCCTTTTACCTAGCACTGGCTCGAACGCCCTACATGGCATCCGATTTTGCGCTTGCCTGCACCCTCGACCAGGGGATGTTTTTGGATATTGCCTTGGATGATGTGTTGCAAGCCTGCGCGATCGCCCAAAGCCCAGACTTTGCCTACGCTCATCTATGTAGCAATGCCCTCAGCAATATTTTAGGCATTGTGCTGGATGCGGGCTTGCACAAATCGCTGCAACAACTCCAAAATGAATTCCCAAATATTGATCAGAATCAGGAACGGTTTCAGGCATGGTGGCAGGAGCATCATGCCGCTTGGGTAGACCGCCTCAAGAGTGAGATCAATAGCTATCGGCAGATTCACCAGCACTGGCAGTTTAGCCCAGAGCAAGAGCAAGTGCTGCAACGCTACTATGCTGCCAATCAACTGCTGCTCGATTGTTTGCATAGCAACAGTGAAGTGACGGCGGCGGTTCGGCAGGAAATTGAAGCGAGTTTATTGCTGTCTCAAGGGGAAATTGAAGCCAGGGAATGGCAATAAATCCATAAATCTATCTTTAGAGAGATTTCTATCAAAAGACCCAACTTTGCGACCTCAGCCTATACAAATCAACCACGAATTCAAACATGGGAGCGTTAGGGTATTAGAACATCCTCGCTAGACCGCTCGGTGAAAGCCTTTCAGAAAAAGTTAATCGTGGCGGGAGTAGTTCGGATTTTAATATGACTACTTTACTGAATTATCCAATACCGATGTCAAGGCATCTCAAACTCGATCGCAGCCACCAGTTAAGCGCTACAACGACGATCGCTCACTCCATGAACACCCGACACACTTGCCCATGCTGTTCTAGGACTTTACTGCGTCACATGCGCTTGGGTGGGATTTACTGGCGCTGTGATCATTGTCATGAGGAGATGCCCATTTTATAAGTCAAAGGCGACGTTTGCAGCGATCGCCCTTTGGTTATCCACCGTCTTACATCAATGGTCTTAAATTAGAGGTCAACATGTCCCAAGGATTAGTCAATCTAACGTTGCCAACAGTTCTTCAAGAGATTGAATATGTCTTAGAGGAATACCCTGAACATCCATATCAAACCGCTTTTTTACTGCCTGAACTGCGCCAAAAGCTGATCGCCCACATTCTCAGTAATGTCCCTAACCGCTACGCTGTCGAAGAGAGACAGGAATCATTTAATAGCCCTAAAGCTCACGATTCTTCTCCTTTACAAGAGCGGCTCCGCATGGAAATGATCATTCGCGCTGGTATTTTGCATATCCTCCGTGAAAACGCCGATTGGATCAGTCGTCATCTTCCTAAAATATAAATCGAGCGATCGCCCCATTTCTGAAACGATCGCTCCTTCATCAAGTTAATCGATTTTACTGAGTCGTCAATACTTCAGATGGGAGACGCTGGAAGGAAAGGCGTTCGTTTTCGCCCACATCTACAAAGATAGTGTCGCCGTTATGGAAATCGCCCCGCAGGATGGATTTGGCGATCGCGGTTTCCAGTTCCTTCTGAATGGCACGTTTGAGTGGACGAGCGCCATACACGGGGTCGTAGCCCACTTCGGCAATGAAATCGATCGCCGCATCGGTCAGCTTCAGAGACATTTTGCGATCTGCTAAGCGTTTTTCTAAACGTAACGTTTGCAGCTTGACGATATTCCGCAGTTCAGATTTTTGCAGCCCATGGAAGATGATAAACTCATCCACCCGGTTGAGGAATTCAGGGCGAAACTGCGATCGCATCGCTTCAACTACGCGGCTCCGCATTTCCTCATACTGATCTTCATCGCCTGCCACATCCAGAATGTACTGCGACCCGATGTTGCTGGTCATGATAATGATCGTGTTTTTGAAATCCACCGTGTGACCTTGGGCATCAGTAATGCGCCCGTCGTCTAGCACTTGCAGCAGAATGTTGAACACATCCGGGTGAGCTTTTTCGATTTCATCAAATAGAACGACCGCATAAGGGCGACGACGGATCGCTTCCGTCAGTTGCCCGCCTTCGTCATAGCCCACATAGCCAGGAGGCGCACCAATCAAGCGAGAGACGGCGTGCTTTTCCATGTATTCGGACATGTCAATCCGAACCATTGCCTCTTCTGTATCGAACAGGTAGGCAGCCAAAGCTTTTGCCAGTTCGGTTTTGCCTACACCCGTAGGACCTAAGAAAATAAAGCTAGCAATAGGACGGTTTGGGTCGGCGAGTCCGGCACGCGATCGCTGAATTGAATCGGCAACCGCAGTCACAGCTTCATCCTGACCAATCACCCGCTGATGCAGTTCGTCTTCTAAGTGCAGCAACTTCTGCATTTCTGATTCCACCAGCTTGCTGATCGGAATCCCCGTCCATTTAGAAATGATTTCAGCAATATCCGCTTCGGTGACTTCTTCTCGCAACAGAGACTTACTGCTGGTTTGCGCTTCATTAAATTGGTCTTGTGCTTTCTGAAACTGCTCTTGAAAATAGGGCAATCGACCGTATTCAATTTCAGACGCGCGGTTCAGGCTATAGTTTTGACTTTGAGGATTTTTAACTTGCTCAAGCTCGGTCTTGAGCTGGTCAATTTCTTCACGCAGCTTTTGAATTTGATCGCTCACTTCTTTTTCTGCCTGCCACTGGGCATTGAGCATATGTTGCTCTTCCTTCAAATTAGCGAGTTCTTTCTCTAAGCGTTGTCGCCGATCGAGTGATCCGTAGTCGATTGCGCCTTTAAGCGACAGGATTTCCATCTCCAGTTGCGTGATACGACGATCAATCGTCTCCATCTCTTCTGGCTTCGAGGTTTTCTCCATTTTCAGCTTAGCTGCCGCCTCGTCTACCAAATCGATCGCCTTATCAGGCAGAAAGCGATCGCTGATGTAGCGAGTAGAAAGCACCGCAGCAGCAACTAGGGCATTATCTGCAATAGTGACGCTGTGATGTGTTTCATAGCGCTCCTTCAAGCCCCGCAGAATGGAAATGGTATCTTCTACCGTGGGCTGATCGATGAACACCTGCTGAAAGCGGCGCTCTAATGCGGCATCTTTTTCAATATATTTGCGATACTCATCCAGGGTCGTCGCACCAATACAGCGCAGTTCGCCCCTTGCCAGCATGGGTTTCAGCAGATTTCCCGCATCCATCGCGCCCTGAGTTGCGCCGGCACCCACAACGGTATGAATTTCATCAATGAATAAGATGATGTGTCCTTGCGCTTCGGTGACTTCCTTGAGGACAGCTTTTAACCGTTCTTCAAACTCGCCGCGATACTTCGCACCTGCTATAAGAGAACCCATATCAAGAGAGATCAGCTTGCGATCTTTGAGAGATTCTGGCACTTCAGCTTTGATAATTCGTTGGGCAAGTCCTTCGGCGATCGCAGTTTTGCCCACACCGGGTTCCCCAATCAACACCGGATTGTTCTTTGTGCGGCGTGAGAGAATCTGAATCGTGCGACGAATTTCGTCATCTCGCCCAATCACCGGATCAAGTTTGCCCTGCCTTGCCATTTCTGTTAGGTCGCGCCCATATTTTTCTAGGGCTTCATACTTGCCTTCGGGGTTGCGGTCGGTCACTTTTTGGCTGCCTCGGATTTGGTCAATCGCTTGCTTGAGCTTGGTTTCATCGAGCTTGAATTCTGTAAATAGTGCTTTACCATAGCGATCGTCTTTAGCAAAACCCAGCAAAATATGCTCGATTGAAATCACTTCGTCGCCATACTGCTTCCGGTGATTGTCAGCGCGATCGAAGAGGGTATCTAGACTTCGCCCTAAATAAACACTGCCGCCTGCGCCCGAAATTTTGGGCTGTTTGCGGATAAAATCTTCCGTGCGATCGCGCACCTGCGACACAGGCACATTCAACTTGTTGAACACACTACTGGCAAGCCCATCTTGCTCTAATAGCGCTTTCATCAAATGCTCCGATTCAATTTGCTGCTGCTGCGCTTGTTTGGCAACATCAGGCGTGTGGGCGATCGCTTCCCACGCTTTCTCTGTAAATTGATTGGGGTCGGTTGGTTGCATAGGCTCCCCTTAGATAAAAATATAAATAAAATCGTCTTCTCTATTGTAAGGATAGGATCGCGATCGCCCGGATCGGTCTTCACACCACTCAATACGGGTATTTACCGCCTTTGATAGTAAAAAACACGATACTGACCCATCAGCATCTGCGATCGCCCAACAAAAATCCCCTTAAACAGTCTAGCGATCAACTGTCTAAGAGGATTTGCATTCACTTGAGTATTCAAAATTTAGAAACTGAATCATGCATAGCAATCCATAATCATCTGATTTCTAGCAAGCACCACTCCGCTTAGTTAGAATCATGAGAATAGTTTTATAGATTAGAACCAAATCATAGAAACGATGCCATTGAGCTTGATAGCGCAGATCAAGCTGAACAATATCTTCAAAATCCTTGACCAAAGACCGACCACTCACCTGCCATTCTCCTGTCAGACCAGGCTTAACATTCAAACGCTGCCAATGGTGGGTACTATACCTGGCAACTTCATCAGACGTGGGGGGGCGGGTTCCAACCAAGCTCATATCACCTTTCAGCACATTCCAAAATTGAGGAAATTCATCCAGGCTAGTTTTTCGCAAAAAGCGCCCTACTCGTGTAATGCGCGGATCATTTGTGTTCTTAAAAATTAATCCTTTCGCCTCATTTGTTATTTGGGCTTTCAACTCCTCTGCGTTTTCCACCATCGAGCGAAACTTGTAAATGCGGAACGACTGCCCCATTAAGCCATAGCGTTCTTGAGAATAAAGAATGGCACCGGGACTATCAAGTCTAATAGCCAAGGCGATCGGAAAAAAGATAAGCCCAAAAATGGCTAGCCCAATCAGACTTCCAACAATATCAATGAATCGTTTAAACAAACAAGACACTGAGCGATGGGGAATTCTTGGTTCAAGGGAGGTAAAGCTACAAGGCGTTAAATCATTCTTTGGTAGTGCAGACTGCATGGCTTCTAGTTTCGCTTTTAAGTGAATCACGCGAGTACCGTATAAATACGGAGTGTGCTTCACAACAATATAAGGGAATTTCCAAACTAGCAATATGCTCAGTTGGAACACTATTCCAATCTTCTTGAAAACTTTATATTTCTTACGGTTTGTGAAGAAATGATGAAATGATCGCAGTCGCCTAAGCAGACAAGTCCTTTGAAAGCCTAACTAGAGAGCATTTCAGGGTTTCTCGTAGAATTACACAGCCAAATAATCTCTAATTATCAAAAAATCAATAAAAGTGAATTTATATTTCTTAAGGTTTTTCGCCTGACGAAATAAGTCATGTACCTAAAGAGATACTTATATCGGTTAATACGTAGAACTGTACTTTACACAACATTTGTGGAAAAGTAGGTTTTTAACGCTCGTTCAAAACTTAGCTGCATTAGCTCAACTTTTTCGGCTTGTCAGGGTTGAAAGCTGCGGGATCAGTTGCTGGAAAGCTTTACCACGATGACTGATCGATCGCTTCAGTTCAAGGGGCATCTCGGCAAAGGTTAGCTGATGTTCGGGACTGTAGAAAACGGGATCATAACCAAAGCCGCCGCTTCCTTGTGGAGCCTGAAGAATTTCACCCGGACAAAACCCCTCGGCTTGCAGGGCAATCGTGCCATCGGGTCGTGAGATTGCGATCTCGCACACAAACCGCGCGGCTCGATTCCCTTCACCGTCTAATTCTTTGAGCAATCGGGCAATGCAAGCATCATCATTGTCAGCATAGCGAGCCGAGAAAATACCCGGTGCGCCTCCCAAAGCTTCCACTTCTAGCCCCGAATCATCGGCGATCGCCCATTCCCTGGTTGCCAGTGCCACTTGAGATGCTTTTAGGCAAGCATTTTCGGCGAAAGTTGTCCCTGTTTCCTCGACTTCCAGATCGGCTGGTTTTAAGCGTAGATCCCAGCCTAAATCGGCAAGATGGGCTTGCATTTCCTTGACTTTGCCTGGATTTCCGGTTGCAACTACCAAAGCGGTCATCCAAAATTCCTTTTTCTCACGGAGATTAGTGAATGGTTCCTTGTCAAAATTAAGCTAGAACGGGAGCGATCGCAGACATTTTTTCGTGAAAAGCTTGCCAGTCTAAAACCTGGTCGAGTAAAGTCTCGTATCCCATACTATTAGGATGAAGTCCATCTTTCATCCTGCGATCGCTACCCCACCGGCTTCCCTGGGATTGCCACTCCGAAAACACATCCAGGTAAGGAATCTGCCTCGCTTCACAAGCTAACCGTGTCGCCTCTTTATACCGAAACTGATCCGCGTGATTGTAATAGAGACAGTCCAAAAACGGCATTTTCGATTCATCCACAGGCACCATCCCGACAAATAATACAGGGCATAGCTGCACGGCTTGATTTAACAGTTGCTCCATTTCACTACAAAAAAGATTGAAGTCTGTAAAGTTCCGTCCATCGGGACGGGAGAGTCGTGCCGAATCATTGGTGCCCACAGATAAAATCAGCAGATCAGGCACTCGATTACGCAATTCGCCCCGCAGCCGAAATTCACTTTCTAAACGGATAGCAACCTGTTGTACCCCATCCCCACGTACACCTAGATTGTATAAGGCGTGTCCTGAACTGCCATGAATCATCCAACTACGTCGCAGCCGTTCAATCCATCCCCCCCCTGCCGGATCGCCAAACCCATAAATGATGCTGTCTCCAACTGCAATAATCTTTAGAGGGCGCGTTGATTGAGTTTGGAGAGCCAGAGATTTGAAAATCTGCATTGAGTGTTTCAGTGTTTGGAACTCAGTAGATCAAGCGTTTAAGTTAACAAAACTGTATCATCGGTTGAAGAACTTTGCAAAGCTTGACAAATAGATGTTCCGATATATGCGCCTTAACAAATTGCGGCGCGATAAATCTCCGGTAGGGACTAAGCCCAAGTGGCGATGATCCACTGGCTGCCATTAATCAGGTAAAACATACCGACCATCAGCAAGGCAACACTGGCAAGCCGAATGATGGTGTTGGAGTGGAGCAATAAGGTACGGGTTTGCTTGGCGAGTCCGGTGAATAAGCTAGCCAGAAAAATAATGGCGGTGTAGCCAAACGCATAGCTAATCATGGCGAGGGTGCTTTGCCATTGTGAACCAGTGGCGGCGGCGGCGGTGAGGACTGAAATCATAATTGGGCTGGTGCAGGGAGAACTGACGAGAGCGAAGGTAACTCCAACCCCATAAGGACCTGTGAGAAAGGAGATGATGACCGATTGCAGCCGTGATTCTGGGAGGGAGCGTTTTATGAATCGCCGAGACATTTTCTCTCTAGAAGGAACGGCATTGGTTCCCATGCTAGTCGATGCAGGGAAGCGGTTTAGCTTCAATCGGGGAATTTGCACAACGCCAACTAGGCTTAACCCCATCAGCACAATAATTGCGCCGACAGCGACCTGAATATAGCCTCGAAATTGAATCAGAATTAGCCCTGCTGCTGAGGAAAATAGCCCCAGCAAACTGAGAACAGTGACGACCCCTAATACGAAGGAGCCTGCCTTAAAAAAAGCATCGCGGCGGGAGGTGATTTCGCGGGTACCAATGTAGCTCAGGTTGACCGGCAACAGGGACAAAATGCAGGGGGAAATGCTGGCAACTAGCCCACCCAAAAACGCGAACCCCATCAGCGCTAATGGGTTATTAATCTGATATTGATGTTGAGTAAACCACTGGTCATAGCGATCGCCAATCCAAAACGCAAACTGCTGAAGCGATTGATAGACTGAGCTTTGGATGACTCCATCTAGGAGTAATGCGAAAGCGATCGCGCCCCCAAACAGGATGATCAGTAAGAGTAGATGCTTGGAGTGGGAAATTGAGTGATTGGGTAACTTGGACAGCTTGACACGCGCCATAACAATTTAGTCTGCAAACCGCAACAACACATTACTTTTCAAACTGTTGAGGGCTTTGATAGCCAGAAAGCGCTGCTAATTCTTCCAGCGATCGCATTCCCCGATAAAGCTGTCCATTCAGTTGCCAGGTGGGATAACTGCTGACCTGCGCCTGAATACACTGCTCTGGGTGGGCGTTGTCTCCCTTCGGATCACACTCTACCACTTGCAATTTAGCTACGGCTGAGCCAAACAATGCCTGTTGTCGCTGACAATAAGGACACCAATAGGTTGTATAAAGCTTCGCGCCTTGCTGATTAAGATGATCGGCAAGGGCAATCGTAGCAGGGGAAGTCGGTGCAGCCGTTGCCGAGTCACTCGTTATGGAGGTACGCCGAGGAGTGCAGCCCGATCCTGCCAGCAGTATGGCGATCGCCAGTATTGCCCCCAACCGCGATTCCCATCGCGATCGCTTCGCAACTCGCAGTTTCCGGTTCAGCACCCCTACCCATTGAATTCTCTTAGCGCTCATGCAACTATCTTTTATTCTAATCAGCAGCAAACCCAAAGCTCACTTTAATTACAGCCCTCTCTAGTTTCATTCTAGTTATGCCCATAAAACAGTGATTCTCCTCACTCACTAGTCAATTTCTTGAATTTATCAAATTCTCATTCTTAATATTCTCTATCAATTAGCTTCTGATTCTTCCCCACCAAGGGCTTATGGCATCACAATCTATTGGTATGCTGGAGATTGGCAGCCTATTCTAAAAGGTATTCATGTCTGTTCTTAGCCCTGCAATCACCGCTTTTCCCCTTGCTGCTGTCGTTGGGCAAGACGCTATCAAGACAGCGTTGCTTTTGGCAGCGATCGATCCCGGTTTGGGTGGTGTAGTCATTGCTGGACGGCGCGGCACTGCAAAATCCGTTATGGCACGCGCCCTCCATGCCTTGTTGCCCCCGATCGAGATTGTGCAAAACTCGCTCAACTGCAACCCCGATCTGCCCGATGAATGGGATGATGGCGCGATCGAGGGAGAAATGGCGAGGGGCGAGCAACGAGGAGAAGATAATTTGCCAAACTCCGCACTCCCCACTCAAATTATTCCCACGCCGTTTATCCAAATTCCTTTAGGCATCACCGAGGATCGGCTGCTGGGGTCGGTGGATGTGGCGCAGTCGATTAAGCGCGGCGAGACGGTGTTTCAGCCGGGATTACTGGCAGAGTCGCACCGGGGCGTGCTGTATGTGGATGAGATCAATTTGCTGGATGACCAGATTTCTAATCTGCTACTATCGGTGCTAACGGATGGCTGGAATCAGATTGAGCGGGAGGGCATTAGCTTTCGGCATCCCTGTAAGCCGCTGCTGATTGCCACCTATAACCCAGAAGAAGGGGATTTGCGCGAGCATTTGCTGGATAGAATCGCGATCGCCCTGTCTGCAGATGGAGTATTGGATCTCAGCGATCGCGTCTTGGCAGTGGATCAGGCAACCGAGTATGCCAACAATACCCAAGCGTTTTTGAGCCAATATACCGACGATCTCGATTCCCTGCGAACCCAGATTATTTTGGCGCGGGAATGGCTCAAAGACGTGCGGATTCAGCCGGAGCAAATTGAATATTTAGTCATGGAAGCTCTGCGGGGTGGAGTCCAAGGACATCGAGCCGAACTGTTTGCCGTGCGTGTTGCCAAAGCCCATGCGGCACTGGAAGGGCGCACCGATGTCAGCGCTGAAGATTTGCGTCGTGCTGTAGAACTGGTGATCGTTCCGCGATCAACGATCGTGCAAACCCCACCCGAAGACGCACCGCCACCACCGCCACCACCACCATCACCACAGGATCAGTCGGAGCAAGAGCAAGAAGAGGAAGAGAGCCAAGAAGACGAGGAAAATGAAGAAGACAAAGACAACGAAGACGATCAAGAGCCAGAGGAACCCAATAGCGTCCCGCAAGAATTTGTATTTGATCCAGAAGGGGTAATTCTAGATCCAGAAGTGCTTTATTTTGCCCAGATGGCAACCAAGCGCGGTAAGTCAGGGAGCCGCACCATCATTTTTTCGGACGATCGCGGTCGCTATATCAAACCCGTGTTGCCCAAAGGTCAGGTACGCCGCATTGCCGTAGATGCCACCCTCCGAGCCGCTGCACCTTACCAAAAATCGCGTCGCCAACGCAGTCGGGACGCACAAGTCAGGAATGAAGATCTGAACCTCGTACCCCGCACCGCGTATTCTGCACCCCAAAAACGAGTGTTTGTCGAACAAGCCGACATTCGCGCCAAACGACTTGCCCGCAAAGCCGGGGCATTGGTGGTGTTTGTGGTGGATGCCTCTGGTTCGATGGCGTTGAACCGGATGAACTCGGCAAAGGGAGCCGTGTTGCGATTGCTGACGGAAGCTTACCAAAATCGTGATCAGGTGTCTCTGATTCCGTTTCGGGGCGAACAAGCAGAGGTGTTGCTACCTCCCACGCGATCGATTGAAGCGGCAAAACGGAGGTTGGATCGCATGGCGTGTGGCGGCGGATCACCGTTGGCGCATGGACTGACCCAAGCGGTTCGAGTCGGCATGAACGCGCAGCAATCGGGCGATATTGGGCAGGTGGTAATTGTGGCGATTACGGATGGGCGCGGCAATATTCCCTTGGCACGATCGCTAGGAGAACCGATGGAGGAAGGCGAAAAGCCCGACATCAAAGCAGAACTGCTGAATATTGCGGGAAAAATTCGAGCGATCGGGTTTCAGCTACTCGTGATCGACACAGAAAATAAGTTCATTTCTACGGGATTCGCCAAAGAACTTGCAAAGAGTGCCGGAGGCAAGTACTATCACCTGCCCAAGGCAACCGATCAAGCGATCGCGTCTATGGCAAGAAACGCCATTTCAGATATGAAATCTCGCTAGAGTTACTTCACTTGAGTCACGCGCCAGCTTAACTTCAGGTTGATCCAAAAGTTCCACAGGGTAACCAAGGCGATCGCCATGAGTTTCCCGACATAGGGATTAACGTGCAGCCAATTCACGAACAGATTTAGCAGCAGCACATTCAAAATCAGCCCCATGGTGCAAACGATATTGAATTTCAAAAATCGCTTAATCACTAAGCGTTTCTGCGGCTGCTGTTGAGCGAGATCGCCAAACGTCCAGCGATCGTTCCAAATAAAGTTATTTAGAATGGCAAGTTCTGCCGCGAAAATCGCGCTGCGAGTTAGCCCAAAGCCCAGTACCCCAAACAGCAAGTAAAACGTCGTCATATCTACGGCTAATCCACTCAGCCCCACCACGCCAAACTTGAGGAAACGCTCCACCGGAAAATTGAGCTTGCGACCCAGCCGACCCAGCCGACCGGAAGAAATTCGCAACCTCAGCAAATGCTGTAAATAATCAAAATACTGTTTCCAGGTGACTTTGCTTTCCCCCGCTTCGCGCTCTTGAAACACGTAACCCACTTCCGCAATGTCTTCGATCGCGCCCCGTCCCAACACCTCAATCAAAATTTTGTAACCCACTGGATCAAGCGTTTCTCCAGCGATCGCGCCCCGTCGCACCAGAAAATAGCCGCTCATCGGATCAGAAACCCGACTAATCACCCGTGGCAACAGCACCAACCCCAGCAGTTGCGCCCCACGAGATAAAAATCGGCGACTCGCGCTCCAGCTACTCACCCCGCCCCCATCCACATGTCGGCTAGCAACCGCAAGATCGGCTCCCTGTTCTATTGCCGCCAGCAGTTGCAGCAGCGCTTCTGGCGGATGTTGTAAATCCCCGTCAATCACACCCAAAATTTCGCCTTGGGCTGCTTGCCATCCCCGAATTACCGCCGTAGACAAGCCGCGCTCGTGCTGACGACGCATGACCCGCAGATTGGGATACTCTGCAATCAGCGATTCCGCTTGTTCCCAAGTGTGGTCAGGACTATCATCATCCACGATGATTAGCTCGTAGGCATTCGGCAACGCTTCATCTAAAAGATCGCTTAGCCGCTGCACGATCGCCTGGATATTACTGCCTTCGTTGTAGGTTGGCACCACTAGCGAGAACAGCACTGGATACGAAGGCGCTAGTTCGCGATCGCCAAAGCAAAGCGGCTTTCTAGATACTTGCAGCGCCCCGGTAGGGGTAGATAGTAAATGGTGCTGTTGCGATGTGAACATCAAGGAAACATAAAGTTCGCGCTTGTGCAGTTTACAACAAGATCGCTAGACCTGTGTTGTGCGATCGCCTGAAAAAATTGTTCTTGCTAAGCACAAACAGCTACAACCGTTGAAAACCCTAGACAATCTTATATGCGTTAGAGTTCTCGTTCTTGAGATCACTCGTGATTTGAGCCATCGGGCATCGTTGCCCCGCGTAAAATAGCGCCCGTGAGGTTGGCGCTACTCAGTTCCGCTTTTGCCAAGTTCGCATCCGTTAGGTTTGCCCCCCGCAAATCGGCTCTACCCAAATAGGCTTCGATAAACGTTGTGTCCCTAAGATTGACCCCGCGCAGGTCGGCACGGCTGAGATCGGCTCGGTTAAAGCGCGATCGCTGCATGGTGGCTTGAGTGCATTTTACCTTTGCCAAGATTGCCGCCGTTAAATTGGCATCATTTAAGTTGCATCTTGTCAGATCTGATTCCGTTAGGTTTGCTCGTTCTAACTTGGCGTTGACTAGCACCGCTTGTCGAAAGCTCGTTTCTACTAGGATGGCATCCGTCAAAAATGTGCCTTTTAGCTCCGCGCCATCTAACACAGCCCCGGTTAAATTGACCTCTCGTAAACTTGCCTCACTCAAGTTTGCCTCGCTCAAATTTGCCTTGCTCAAGTCGGCACCCGTTAAATTTGCACCGCGCAGATCAGCATTGCGGAGATCGGCACCCCGAAGATTTGCGCCGTCATAGCAGCGCTTCTCATAGCGAAGATTGGCTCCCCGCAGGCACGCACCCCGTAAGCAGGCACCGCTTAAATTAACGTTGCGGAGATCGGCGCTAATCAGGTTGGCATCTAATAAATTTGCTAATGCGATATCTGCCCCGCGCAAATCGGCAGCATAAAGAATTGCGCCGTGCAAATCGGTGTCTCGCAAGTTCGTTGAGAGCAAGTTTGCCTGACTCAAATTGGCACCACACAAGCGCGCGCCCGATAGATTAGCGCGGCTAAGATTTGCCCGATTCAGATATGCCAACACAAAGCTAGCGCCCCTTAGGTCGCAGTTTGTGAAGTTCACTCCAATCAGATCGGCACTATCTAAATCTACGCCGCATAGATTTTCTCCTTGAAAGTCTGTAGTACCGGAATCATAGCGCTGTAGTAATTCACTGGCATCCATGGAAATCAACCGGGTTTATCCTTTCGTAATCCAGTGTGGCAGCAGATGGGCAAGAACTCCTACTCCTGAGCATTAAAGATGCCTGTTTTTTCTGACTGATCATCGGCAGTGGGCAGCAACCGAGTTGAGTTATTCCACGCTTCGGAAGCGTCGGGCGATCGCCTCGATGGAGATAACTGTTGAGTTTGTTCAAACTCAGCGTCTGGCATGGTTGAGCCTTGGGTCGATTCCTCAAAATCATCCAGAGTAATCCGGGTCGCTTGTTCAGCATTCCCAAAAATAGATGCAGGACTACCGTGTAAATACAAAGTTCGTACACATTTAATAATCGTATCGGCAGCTTGCACTCCTTCTTCGGGTTCCGGCAGTCGTCGGGCTGTACGATACAACACTGCTTCTAAATCAGTATAGGTTTGAAAATTTTGCACTAACTCTCGCAGCAACCCATCCAACTCATACACTTTTAGATCCCGCCAGTCTTCTTGACTAAAGGTAAAGTCAGAATGAAGCGTGGAAAAGACCAGGATTTTTGCTCGAAGCGGATTGGTGTACTTCAAAATGCCTAATCGCACATCGAACAGGCTAGCGACCGATTTCACAGGTGGGGCTGAATCGGCAGAAGGAACTTCTGGGATAACTGCGGAAGAGATGGGCTGAGGATTAGCAGGCGATCGCTCTCGGACGGCTGATTCGGCATACATCAAACCCAAATTGTTAATGAGTTCCTTGGCAACTAGCCTATACTCCGCCTGCTTACTGAGCGTTTTCGCAACTGCCTCTAACTCTGTTTGTAAACGCTGAATGGTGGGAGCTAGTGTATGCAATTCCTTCAGTAGCGCTACTGTATCAAAGGCTGCTAGCTGCCCAGGATCGCTAATCCATTGATTTTTACAAACATAGATAATCAGCTTCTTAAAGCGAAAGAGATAAGAGCTTTGCTCAATCTGATGAGCCACGTCGCGGTACGAAAAATTTTTAGGCGTAGCAGAATTTTTAGGCGTAGCAGTAGATTGAGGTGCCGATGTCTGGGTGCTTTCAACAACAGATGACTGAAGCTCAGGATAAAGCGGTAGAAAGTAAGTGACTAAACTTTTGCTAACTACTTCATACTCCACCGATTTGTTCAGCGTTTGCACAAACTGGGCTAGGGTTTCCTGAAGTTGGTTTCCGTCTACTGTCACGCTGTGTATTTCTTGCACCAGAAGGGCAGTATCCACTTGGGTTAGCCGAGTTAAGTCACTTTCCCATTGGCGGCGGCAAATATAAAAAAGTAGCTTTTTCAGCCGAATTGGATCATTACTGCGATCGATGCTGCGAGCAACTTGCTGATAAATTGGCTCCACTTCGCTACGCTGAGGCAATGCCGCAATGGGCGTAAACAGCAGTCTGGTTTGATCCGAGACAACTTCAGCCTGAGACGATGCTCCCGAATTTGGTTGAGTGGGGCAATAGAATCGATTTGCCTCACCTAGCAGTTCTTTGGCAACGAGCGCATACTCCGTTTGTTTGCTCAGGGTTCTAATCGCGGTTTCGAGCCGTTGGCTTAATTGCTCAATGTTAGAAGCAAGCCCTAAAAATTCTTGAAATAACCCTTTCAGGTGAATGGCATCGAGCTTGATGGTGTCAGTTTCCCAACGATTTTTGCAAACGTAATACAGCAGTTTTTTGATCCGCACCAAACTGGGGCTTTGGGCAAGCTTTTTCGCCGCGTCGTCGTATGGGTCTTCGATCTCGTCTTCTGGGGTTACCAGAATTTTGTAGGCGGGCACCACCTCGCGAATGTTTTTGAGTTCACGGGGTCCCAAATACTGAGTATCAAACTGGAGTCCGTGCTTGGCGACCTCATAAACAGTTTGGGAAATGCAAATTCCACCGGGGTCAGCTTCCGTTTGCAATCGGGCTGCGATATTCACCCCATTCCCCATAACATCCGTTTCAGTGATGTACATATCGGCGAGATGAATGCCGATTCGGTGCATCAAATAGTCTTTGGGCGGCAGAAGAGTAGCGGTTCCCCTGATCGCCTCTTGGGTCGCGATCGCACATTCTACTGCTTTGACGGCACTCGAAAAACACATCAGCAGCCCATCGCCTGTAGTCTTTAAGACGCGTCCTTCAAACTGCCCACAGAGTCGCGTCATGAGTGCCAAATCACGCCGAATCAGGTCTAGAGTATGCTCTTCATCCACCGACATCCTGGCACTAAAGCCGACGCAATCCGTAAACACCACGGTTGCTAACGTGCGGTGCCCCTTGAGGTCTGCTGTCAGGATCTCGTCTTCCATGAGGGTTATCACCGGCAAAGAATTTTCAAGCTACAAAAAATTAATACAGGAAACAATTAATGCAGGAAACACAGTGGGCAAAACTTGGAAATGGTCAAAGCGACAGATCAAAGCGAAAACCAACGACTTTACTGACTTTCTTAGGTGCCTATTTTGACCTTGGCAACTGGGTAGGAGCGATCGCCGAGATGACGATAGAAAGCAGGTTTAGACTAACTTAGATTGGACAAGAGTTCAAATGCTTTATACTCCCACTCAATAGATAATCTTAATTCTTCTCTTATTAGAGTGCCCTAGTTGCCTCAGTTTCGCACGACTCTACAAAAATCAACCTTTAAACCAAGAACATGCTGCCTGATTGATAAAAACGGTATGGATTGCTATTACAGCTAACGTTCACAATTTGCTTTTTATGCCGTTGGGGTGAATACTCTGGATAAATTATTTGTAAAGTGTTCTATAGATGGCTGGTTTACTGTGATTTGCCCTAGCGACTCCATCGCCTGTCACACCGCTATTTGAGTTGCTAATTTCAGCAGCTAATTTCAGCAGCAATTTAACCGTTGAATCTTGTTTGGAGCGAGTTCTAATGCAATCAACGAAACAAACCTATGATGTGTTGGTGATTGGGGCGGGTCACAATGGATTGGTTTGTGCTGCCTATTTGTTGAAAGCAGGCTATAAGGTGCTGCTGTTGGAACGGCGTTCCGTCCCTGGAGGAGCCGCCACAACGGAGGAGGCTATGCCGGAAGAAGCTCCTGGGTTTAAGTTCAATTTGTGTGCGATCGACCACGAATTTATTCATTTGGCTCCGGTGATAGAAGAGTTGGAACTGACAAAATACGGGCTGGAGTATTTGTTTTGTGATCCGGTGGTGTTCTGCCCTCATCCGGATGGTAAATATTTTTTAGGGCATCGATCGCTGGAAAAAACCTGTGCCGAGATTGCCCGTTACAGTCCGCGTGATGCTCAGAAGTATGCTGAGTTTACCGAATATTGGCAGCGGGTGATTCACGCCATGACTCCGATGTTTAATGCGCCGCCGCGATCGCTAATCGACATTGCTGGCAACTACGATCCAGATAAGATTAAAGATCTAATGTCGGTCATTGGTTCAACCAATAAAGCCTTGGATTTTGTGCGAACCATGCTGTCTAGCGCTGAAGATTTGCTAAGTGAATGGTTCGACTCAGAATTTTTGAAGGCTCCGCTTGCCCGTCTGGCTGCCGAGATGGGCGTGCCTCCCTCCCAAAAAAACCTGGGCATCGGCACCATTATGATGGCGCTGCGGCACAATCCGGGAATGGCACGACCCAAAGGCGGCACGGGTGCGTTAACCCAAGCCTTGGTCAAACTGGTGCAGGCATTAGGCGGCGAGATTTTGACCGAGCAGATTGTGAAACAGGTGTTGGTGGACGATGGACGGGCGATCGGGGTGCGGACAACTACCGGGCAGGAATATCGGGCTGAAAAGGGTGTCATTTCCAATATTGATGCCCAGCGGTTATTCTCACTGATTGATCGCAGTAATGTGGATGCGGCTGATCCGAACTTGGGGGAACGGCTGGAACGGCGCATTGTCAACAACAACGAAACCATTCTGAAAGTGGATTTGGCAATGTCGGAGCCGCTCAAATTTGAACGCTACAACCATCAAGATGAGTATCTGATCGGTTCTGTGCTGATTGCTGACTCCGTGCGCCATGTGGAAATTGCCCACAGCGATCCGGCGATGGGGCGAATTCCTGATGCTGACCCGTCGCTGTATGTGGTGCAGCCCACGATGTTGGACCCGACCATGGCTCCCGCTGGAATGCACACGGTTTGGATTGAATTCTTTGCGCCTTACAATATTGCTGGATTGGAAGGAACGGGCGATCGCGGCACCGGCTGGACGGATGACCTGAAACATCAGGTTGCTGATCGCGTGGTTGATAAGCTGGCGGAGTATGCCCCCAACGTCAAAACCGCGACGATTGCCCGTCGAGTGGAAAGCCCCGCCGAACTGGGCGATCGCCTAGGATCGCGTAAAGGAAACTACTATCACATTGATATGACCCTGGAACAAATGGTCTTTTTCCGTCCCTTGCCAGAAATTGCCAACTACAAAACTCCGATCAACGGGCTGTATCTCACGGGGGCAGGCACTCATCCGGGCGGTTCCATATCGGGAATGCCGGGACGCAATTGTGCGCGGGTGTTTTTGCATACGCAGCAACCGATCGCCCAAGCGTTCAAAGATGCCAAAAACTCTTTAGCGTCAGTCGCTAAACATATGATGGGGTGATATGAACGCACAGGTTTTGATTTTGGGAGGCAGTGGGCGGATTGGCAGCAGCGTCGCGGCGGATCTACTCGCGTTTACGTCGGCAGAAATCGTGATCGCAGGACGCAATTCGACTCTAGGGAAAAAAGTCTGCGATCGCTTGGGATCACGCGGGCAGTTTTTGTCGCTAGATCTCAGCGACAGCGAAGGATTGACCCAAGCAATTTCCCAAGCCGATTTAGTGATTCACTGTGCTGGCCCGTTTCACTACCGCGATACCCAAGTGCTAGAAATCTGCATCCAGCATGGGGTGAACTATCTCGATGTCAGCGATCATCCCTCGTTTACCCGCAAAGCGATGAGTTGGAGCGCCGCCGCAGAAACCGCAGGCATGACCGCGATTGTCAACACAGGCATTTTTCCAGGTATTTCCAACAGCATGGTGCGGCAAGACGTGGAGCAGTTGGACGAAGCGGAGATGATTCACCTGAGCTATGCCGTTGCTGGGTCGGGGGGGGCTGGTGTAACGGTGATGCGAACTACCTTTCTGGGACTGCAAAAGCCGTTTCAAGCCTGGATAGATGGCGCGTGGAAGACGGTGAAACCCTACAGTGATCGCGAAACCATTGAATTTCCTGCGCCCTATGGACGCACAGGCGTTTACTGGTTTGACATGCCCGAAACCTTTACGCTGTCCAGCACCTTCCCCGTCAAAACCGTAATCACCAAGTTTGGCACCCTCCCCGATTTCTACAATCATCTCACTTGGAGCGTTGCCCGATGGTGGCATCCCTGGCTGCTAAAACAAACGCCTGTGATTGAATTTTTGTCCCAGGTAAGCCACTTTATGACCGATGTCACCGATAACTTTAGCGGCATTGGGGTCGCCATTCGCTCTGAGGTCACTGGAACAAAAGACGGCAAAGCCACTCAAGTTTGCTCTACGCTGACGCACCCCAACACCGCGATCGCGGCAGGATGTGGCACCGGTAGTCTTGCCGAATTGCTGCTATCCAAGCAACTCAACAAACCAGGTGTATGGGTCGTGGAACAAGCCCTACCAACTGATTTATTTCAACAAACTCTACAAAAACGCGGCATCCAAACTCAGCAGTCTATTGGAGAAAAGGCGAGGGATATAAAGGTAAAAGGTAAAAGGTAAAGAACAAAACTCAAAATATTTTTTACCTTCGCACTCAAAACTCAAAACTCCTAATCCTCCTCCGTCGTGATTTCTAGGCTGCTGACCACCCGATTTCGTCCCGTAGATTTGGCTCTCAACAGGTTTTGGTCTGCCCGTTTGAGCAAACTCACCCCTCGCCCATCATCCGTGCTTTTCAGGGTGGCAGTTCCGGCGCTGATGGTAATTGTTAGGTCAAGTCCTTCATCGATTGTGAAAGATTGTTCGCCAATTAAGCGGCACAGGCGACGAGCCACCAAATCGGCTTCACTTTCATCAGTGTTGCTAAGGATAATCACAAATTCTTCGCCGCCATAGCGAAATAGAGTATCGCGAAATCTGAGATTGTGGCGTAAACGGCTAGAAACCAGTTGCAAGGCGCGATCGCCAATGGGATGACCGTAGGTATCGTTAATCCGCTTGAAGTAGTCTATGTCTAACATGACTAAGCTAAGGGATTCCGATCGCGTTTGAGCATTCTGAATTTGCCTTGGCAGTTCCCAATCTAGGGCGCGGCGATTATTCAGTTCGGTAAGGGGATCAGATAGCGCGATCGCTGACAAAATGTCGTTGGTTCGCATTAGCTCACGATGGGTTTTGACTGCTCGTACCCCAGCTAAAATTTGCGATCGTAATAAGCGATCTTGCTTTGCGGTTTCATCTGGTTTTAATACTTCACCTTGAGCATCCTTTTGAGGAAGCCATAGATAGCCATCGCCTCCCCCTTCCAAAGCAGGGCTGATTCATTGGCAGAAGGAAAATAGGCGAGGGATATCATGAGCAACCTGTCGAATCGCCTGAGTCAAAGAGTCAAACCCATGCTGCCGGAAGAGATTAAGGGCAAAGGTTCGCACAATTGCCATATTAATCAAAGCGTGACCCTCACACAGTGGAGTCGTATCTTCTTGAAAGACCACATCTTTACACCAGTGGAGGCGATTCTCAATGTGCCAATGCTGCCGGATACGACGGGCAAACTCGGCGGCATCGGTTGCCAGCGAACTGATATAAAACACCGTCTGTGAAACGGGTATGCCTGCTCTTAGTCCGGTGCGTTCGACCCGAATCACTCGTTTAAGAGCGACCCAACTTGGGTCAATGGTGGCACTTGGCTCCAATACACACACACGGCGTTGGGTTGAGCGATTGCGCGTCCGCTCTGAGTCCACGTGACAACTGAGGGGAGACGAGTGTTCAAACTGCTGCTGGATTTGGGCTAATAATTTGGGTTGATTCCCTTTGATGGCAATTAAGTAGTGGTTCTGACTGGCTATAATTTGCTGAACTGTTTTTTTTTTGGCGTGCAGGGCATCAAAACTAAAACACACCCCTTGCAACTGAAGGTGCTCCAACAAGGTTTGTACCGTTACAATTTCACTACTCGTTTTGTTGTGCATGGATTGCACCCCAACGACCAGTCCCAGTCGAGTGCTGACCACCGACACCACACTGACAAAATCTTGATACGCCTGGTCGTAATCTCTCAGACTGACTCGGATGCTCTTGCCGTCAACGGCACAAGCGGCTTGCTCTTCCAGCTCAACCGTTTCCTGTGCCCATTGATTGAAAACCTCGGTTAACGCCTCAAAGTCCACTCGCACCAAAGCGCGGCGAATCGTCGAGTAGCAGGGTAACCGCTCATAGGGCACTTCGAGTACCCCTAACAATTGGGTTTGATGGCGCTCCACAAAGCACGCGATCGCTCGATACCCCACACACCCGCTCATCGTTGCCATCAGTACCAGCAACAAAATCACCCACAATGGATACTGGGGTTGGGTTCGATAGTCTCGTACTTGTTTGAGAGCATCAATCAGGCTCATGGCTAGCTAGGGGTGAAAGAGCATCACCCATTATCATTTTTCTACCACTGATGAACTAGCCCTGCCCTTCCAAAGCCTCAGTTCGAGCTTCCATCTCCCAGGTTTGCTTCAGGTCAGGCTCCAACATTTGAGTCGGAATTTCTAGTAATAAGCAATAAATCCATGCAAGTTTTGCCTGCCCTTTAATCTCATAACAAAGTTCAAGGCTGCCGGGTTGATTTGCCTGCAAAATAATCAAGTCAGGTTGTTGCGCTTGAATCAGTGGCACGGCTTCACTAGGACGCGACGCAACTTCCACCGTACAGTTCAGCAAATTATGAATTCGATCGAGAAGTGTTGCCAGAAAGTCATCACCTCCAACCAACAGAATTGAAGCGTCCATCAATGTTAGTAGCCCAATCTGACAATGCAGGTCATGATTTCAATAAAGTATCGAATCTCATAGTCGGTAAATGCACTTAGCGATGGAAAAATGGGCGCAAGTGCTATCAGCAATAGAAAAAGTTGGTGACTAAATATACTGATACTTTCAGTATCTACACGACCTATTCTTTCTTTTTCTGAACAGTACTGAGAAAAATTGAATATAGCAGAGAGTAGGAGTCAAAGGCAGTGAACCTAGGGTAAGACATGCATTATGTCATTCAGATCCTATTTTTGGGCAAACGTAATTGTTTTAATCGACCTTAAAGAGTTCATGGGCTGGTGTTTTAGAAGTTTGCCAAACAAACATATGCCATATTAATCCGCTAAATGAATTTACTTTTAATGTGTTAAGTGCTGAACAGCTAAAATGACCTCGCAAGGCTTTATGTTTTATTGGCAACTCAGTAGGATGAGATGCTAGATAAGATATGCCTTTATTTATCTCTCAGCAATAGTTAAAAGTTACTAGATTCATTGAACTAGAGCACCACCATTTACCGTAAAGGGGTGCTGCCCTAATTAAAACCGTGCGTTTGCGGGAATAGCTCCGGTTATACTGCGATACTTTACCGGGATTGGAACAAATCAAGGGCGAAAAGCGACTGGTAGGCAGGTTTATATCTGTAATCTGCTGCGATCGCAATTGCGATCGCGTTGAATACACTGCCTTGTTTTTTAGGTCTGTTCGTGTTGAATCCGGCATAATCTTTTGCAACCACTTCTAATTCTGCTTATGCGCCCTAACTCTAAGCTACCCTGGTTTCTCTCTAGTCTTGCTGGTTTTTTGCTGGTGCTTCCCAGTTCAGTTCAAGCGAACGGTCTGCAATCTTGGCGCTTCGATGTTCGCCAAAATCGGCTGGAGTTTTCTACAGAGGAAGGCGTACAGCCGATCGCCCAGCTAGTAGCTAACCCGACCCGTTTGGTGATTGATCTGCCGGGAACAAAGTTGAAGCGCCCCAAGGTGAGTGAGTCTTTTGCTGGAACGGTTCAAACGTTGCGAATAGGTCAGTTTGATGCTCAAACGACTCGTTTAGTGATTGAACTAGCTCCAGGCTATGCGCTAGATCCAGCCCAGGTGAAAGTGCGGGGGCAGTCGTCAACTCGCTGGTCGGTGCAGTTGCCAACTCCGCGCCTAGATGCCAGCGCTACTGTTGTTGTTCCGGCTCAACCCACAGGTATTGCTCAGTCGCCTGTCGCAACTATTCCTCAACCTACTTTTCCGGCAACGCTTGGGAGGGGAACTGCGCCCACCATTAATATGGATGGGTTGATTCCGGCAGGGCGATCGCTCAATTGGCTCCAGCAAAGATTGGCAAGCTTGCGATCGGGGGAATATGCCTCGCTCAAACCGGGCATGTTTTTTATGGATTTGGAGACTGGCAACTATGCAGAAGTGAATGGAGATAAAGTTTATCCCACTGCCAGCATCATCAAACTGCCCATTTTGATCGCCCTATTTCAAGAAGTAGACGCTGGCAAGATCAGCCTGAGCGAAACCTTGACCATGACTAGGGATGTAATTGTGGGTGGCTCTGGAGAAATTCAAGACCTGCCGCCCGGAACTAAGTTTAGCTTGCTGGACACCGCAACCAAGATGATTGTTACCAGTGACAATACCGCAACCAACATGATCATCAAGCGCATGGGCGGTATTCAAGTACTCAACACCCGATTTCGGAGTTGGGGTCTGCAAAAAACAGTCATGCGAAAAATGTTGCCCGATCTCAAAGGGACGAACACGACCACCGCTAGAGAGCTTGTTCAGTTGCTTGCCATGCTAGATAAGCAACAGTTGCTATCATCCCGCAGCCAAGGGCAAGTGATCGATATTTTGCAACGAGTGCGTAATCGGAGTTTGTTACCCGTTGGGTTGGGGCGTGGCGCGACGATCGCCCACAAAACAGGCGACATCGGCTTTGTTTTAGGGGATGCAGGCATCATCCAAATGCCCTCTGGCAAGCGCTATCTGGCTGCTGCTCTGGTAGAAAGTGCCTACAACGATCCGGGTGCGAGAGATTTTATTCAAGATGTTTCGCGGATTGTCTATACCTACTTGAGTCAACCAAACAGTGCAGCATTGGCTCCGTAGCAGCGATTTCGGGTTAGTCGTTCTAGGCTTGGTTTTGTGGTTCTTGTTTTGAGCGATCGCCGAATCGCCTTGAGTGGGTCTAGCAGCAGTATGTCGAACGGCATCCGTACAACGTTGCAATCTTTCGTTCGCATCTGCCAGAGTCATACCCTAAAAAGTAAGCCAAAAAGTCAGCCAATTATTTAGGGAGTCTTTGCCATGCTTTGGATAGGAACAAGAAACGTTCTCTTCCAATTCAAGCCTGTCACTCAAAACTCATCCTCACCCAAGGAGCCACAATGTACGGTGCTTTCATTAATAGCATTGGCAAATTCTTACCTGGAAATCCCATCAGCAATCATGAGATGGAAGACTATCTGGGCTTGGTGAACGATCGCCCCTCTAAAGTGAAAAGTCGGATTCTTAAAAGCAACGGAATTCAACAGCGATATTATGCATTGGATAAAAATCAAAAGACGACTTACTTGAATAGCCAAATGGCTGCTTATGCGGTGCAAGATGCGTTAGGAAAGTTAGATTTTTCTCCTGGCGAAATTGATTTGCTGTGTGCTGGAACCACTTGGGCAGATCTTTTAGTTCCCGGTTTTGCCAGTATGGTACATGGCGAGCTGCCTGAGTTTTCTCCAATTGAATTGAATACCAGCATGGGCGTTTGTTGCGCTGGAATTGGATCGCTGAAGTATGCTGCATCTCAAATCAAACTAGGGGAAAAAAGAAACGCGATCGCGGTTGCTTCCGAACTTCCTTCTCGTCTCTTCAAAAATACAAACTTTGAAGCAGAAACCAATATTAAAGCCGGAAAATCATTGGGATTTGACAGTGAATTTTTACGCTGGATGCTATCCGATGGAGCCGGAGCTTTCCTGATTCAAAATCATCCTAATCCAACTGGAATTAGTCTTAAAATTGAGTGGATTGAAATGGTATCCCATGCCAATGCATACCCGGTTTGTATGTATGCCGGAACCGACAATGAAACCGCACAAAAAAGTTGGACGGATTATTCTTCTTACACAGAAGCGACCCAAGTGGGAGCAATTAATCTGCGGCAAAATATTCGCCTGCTGGATAATGTCGTCAAACTGGGCGTAGAAGGTTGGCTAAAACTGATTGAATTGGGACGAGTCAAACCAGACGATATTGATTGGCTTTTGTGTCACTATTCGTCTCACTTCTTTAAAGGACAAATTGTGGAGCTTCTGGATAAAGCAGGCTGCATGATTCCTGAAGAAAAATGGTTTACGAATCTCTACACTCGTGGCAATACGGGTTGCGCGTCCATTTATCTGATGCTGGAAGAAATTTTTCACTCTGGCAACCTCAAGCCGGGACAAAAAATCTTTTGTTTTATCCCCGAAAGTGGCAGGTTTACCACGGCGTATATGTTGCTGACGGTGGTTGAAGCAGGGAATCGGGAACCGGGAATCGGGAATCGGGAAGAAATGAGAGAAACTGCGCTCGCTCCTCACCCCGCGCCTACCCTCGAAACCGCTTCTGCTTATTTGCTAAGGCAACTTGCCTTAGTGTGGTTAGAGTTTGAGCGCAAGTTGCGATCGCTACCCATGTTGCGCCGACTGCACCGGGGGGAATTTACCCTGGAGGATTACAAAGCGCTGCTGCGAAACTTGCGTCCTCAAGTGGTGGAAGGTGCCCGCTGGATAGCCCGTGCTGCTTCTAATATGAGTGATTTTCGATTGAGATCTACCTTTATTGGGCATGCTCAAGATGAGCACCGCGATTTTCAAATGTTGGAGCGAAACTATGTTTCTGTGGGTGGCGACTTGCAAGAAATTGTCGAAGCTGAAAAGAATTTGGGCAGTGAAGCACTGTCTGCGTTTATCTTCCATCAAGCCTCGCGAGAAAACCCTGTGGATTTGATTGGCAGCATGTTTATTATTGAAGGATTGGGCAATAATTTGGCGGCACAATGGGCAGCCCAAATTAAGCAAACATTGAACTTGAAAGATGAGCAGGTGTCGTTTTTGGCATACCACGGTGCCAACGATGAAGCCCATATCGGCAAGCTAAATGCCATTTTGAATGCGGAGTGGATGACGATGGAAATTGCTCAGCGAATTGTGAAAACGGCACAGGTGACGGCACGACTTTATCTGATGCAACTGGAAGAAATTCGATGATAGGACGGGCGCATCTAGGGTCGTAGGTAAAAGCAACATTACCATTTTTTGACTATGAATCCTTTCACTTAATTCACTAACTTTATGACAACGACTGACCTCGAACAAATCGCGTCTGTGGCAGCATCCGAACTACTCACTGATGCTCAGGTTTATACACCAGAACCCCGCGATCGCCGAAATCCTAATGCCTGGGATGCGCTGTATTTTGATACTGCCATTCCAGTTGACCCGATCGCCAAAGCCTACATGATTCGGGATTTGAGAAGCTGGACACGAGCCTATTTGCTGCTGCCGATTAAGCTAATTGCCAATATATTGTTGGCGCTGATCATGACGCTAAAACGGCTGCTACCCTTCCAGTTCAGCAATTATGTAGTCATGCATCGTTCCGCTGCTTGGTTCCTCAAGCACTTTGTTTCGCCAGAAGCTTGCTATCTGATCGTGCGGCATATTTGCTTAGGATCTAACATCGTTAATTTCTTAATTGAAAATGGACCTGATCCAGCGATCGAATCATCACAGCTTTATCCACGCACAGTAGAGGACTTAGCTGAGAATGCCTTTCTAGAGCACGATATAATTCTGTATAACTTCGTGCTGGACTACAGCAAAGCTCAGCGAGAAAATCCTAATTGGCTACAACAAGTGCATCACAATGGATTGAGTTATGAAAGCATTCAGCCGATTACTTTGAATATTGACTTGACTCGACGAAGCTGGCTGCAAGTATTAGATTTAGAATCCGCGATCGAGCTTTTCAAGGTGTTCTATTCACTTTGCTTAACGAGTGATGAATTTGAACGAGCAGTGTTGTCATTAGAGTTTGATGAAAACTTTGGTTGCTACATTAGTCAACTTGTAGGCGACTACAACTGGAATCATGTGATTGCAAATCGAAATCCTTTAGCGCCTGATAGCTCTTTTGGGTCAGCACGACGTTTGCTGATGCACGGCATCATTACAGAATATCTGCATCACTATTTAGAACTGCGAAAATTAGCACGATCGCAGCCGAGTCATTAACAAGACAATCTCATCAATGGCGGAGCGCACGGTATCGGTTGACGTGTTGTCATAGTTGGTGAGAATGCTAAACGCGATCGCTGGATAATTCAACGGAGTCAAGTAGCCCGATAAACTGGTGACTCCAGAAATGGTTCCCGTTTTTGCTTGCAGTCGCCCTTGGGCAGCCGTGCCGCGAAAACGATTTTTTAGCGTACCGCTTACTCCTGCAACGGGTAGAGAAGCCTGAAACACTTGGGCATTGGGCGATTGCGCCATGCCTTGCAGAGTCTTGGTCAATGCTTCAGCGCTGGCACGGTTGTTACTCGCCAACCCCGATCCATCCACCATCGTGTATTGCATGGGCGGCACTCCCACCGCGAACAAAATCGGTTTAATCGCCGTAATACCGCTAATTCTCGCATCCAGGTTGTCTGGGCTTTGGACTCTGCCTACTGTTTTCAGCAGCACTTCCGCGTAAATATTGTTGCTCTCTTGATTTGTTTCTTTCAGTAACTCTGCCAACGGGGGCGAGTCTAACGAAACGAGTTCGACTTCTCCAACAGGGGCAGGGGTGGCTCTCACCAAGGTGGATTGCACGACCGTAATTTTTGCTTGAGTCAATGCAGTACGGAATTTTTGGATTAAGTAATTTCCTGGATTAGCGATCGATGTGGCGACGGGTTCTGAGGCAGAGCCAGCCCGAAGTTGTCCCTCAATGTTGATGATCGGCTGAGTGCGATCGCGTGCGACATCCACGAATTCTGCTTGCCCTGAAGATACCGTGACCGATTGATTATTCAACCGCCAATCGGGAGTATCCGTGGGGTCATCCCACTGCACCCGTAGCGATCGCCCCACGGTTTGAGGAAATAACGTCAGCCCAATCCCATTTTGGTTCAACATCAAACTATTCACTGGCGCACCGAAACCTTGCAGCGTGTCGTCTATATCCCAATTAGGATTCGTGGCAGCACCCCGAAAGTAGGTATCATCGCCCACCAGCAGAGCAACCTGTCGAATGCCTCTTTGACTCAATCGCTGCGCCAACAGGTTCAGTTGCGATGTCTTCAAGCTAGGGTCACCTCGACCAATGATCCGCAACGTTGCCAGCGTTGAATTGGTGCTGTTGCCCGTAACCGAGGTGCGAATCTGGTAGGGTGCCCCTAGTTTTTGTAAGGCGGCGGCAGTGGTGAACAGTTTATTGTTGGAAGCAGGAGCCAGCAGCGTCGTAGCGTTTCGGGCATAGAGCGTTTTTCGAGTGGATGGTGGACTGAGGGTTTGCACTTGAACGCCCCAGCGCACAGCAGGTAAGCGACTGATAACTCGATTGATGTCAATGGGCAACTGAGACGCACACACCGAGGAAGCCGCAAGCCGTTGAGTAGGAACTACGATGTTTGCTTGAGTGGGTTGTGCGATCGCTGAAATCGAGAGCAGTGGTGATAGCCACACACTTACTAAAACTGTTGAGCAAACCGTTTTTATCTTCATGCGATCGCATTCCTTCACTTCACACTCCTCCTCATCGACTAGACCCTATCGTTAACTGAACTCTTGTTCCATCAGGTTATATCAAGTTGGGTGGTTGATTTAGTCATGGCTAATCCCCATTACTAATCCCCATTAAGATAGTCAGCCAAGTTTGTCACAGTGTAGTTGATAGGTCTACTGAGCAGATATTAGCAGTAGTCAAGTTTACTGAAGCTCAGCCCTTGAGTTTGAGGTTAAGAGCTATCTTGTTTTGCCCCTCATAAATCTTAGCTGTGTTAAGATCCATGAAAATCTTTCTAGCTACTGAATCCTGATGAGTAAGGTTCTGGTGCTTAATGCTTCCTACGAACCGCTAAACATTACTACTTGGCGCAGGGCGGTCGTGCTATTGCTTAAGGGCAAGGCGGAGCAAGTTGAACATAATGGTAAGTATATTTACTCCGGCTTCCCACTCCCTACGGTTATCCGGCTACGTCACTATGTTCGTGTGCCCTATAAAGAGATTCCGCTGACGCGCAAAAACCTACTGCATCGAGATACCTATTCTTGTCAGTATTGCAACTACACCGGGGATAACCTGACGCTGGATCATGTGATCCCGCGATCGCGAGGCGGTGGGGATACTTGGGAAAACATTGTAGCGGCTTGTGTGCGGTGTAATGTCAAAAAAGGAAATCGCACCCCGAAAGAAGCAAGTATGCCGCTCAATAGCGTACCTCAAAAGCCCTACAGTGGTCTTTATTTTGAAGTCACTAAGCATGTAAAAAATGGCTTAAACCAGGAGTGGCGTAAGTATGTGATTGGTCTGTAGTCTGTGGGAAAAGATTTTAAGGTCTTCAGTTTTTCGAGCGATCGCAGTTTAAGCGCTCCTAGCGATTCATTCGTTTCACAGGTTTACTGAGAAGTCATGATTACATAGCCTTTATTTAAAAGATTGCACTAAAGATTCATGTAGTTTTCACGCTTTTTTTGCGAAGATCGAAGTATTCAATGAAGCCCTGCATTTTTAGTTAATTAGCGATTACAACGATCGCATAGACATTTCTATTGCCATTGTCTAACTACCCTTTACCTTAAAAACCCCTAATTCTGTGACAATTCGCAAAATTATATCTAATAGTGTGTTGACCCCCTCGGAAGATGCCCAACCAACGATGGCTGAACGGCTTCCTGCTGTTTTAGATCCGGTAGAGCCACTGCTTAAATCGCTGCAAGATTCCCCTACCTATCGAACTCAGTCGCCTGCCTATGAAACACCGCGATCGCGGGAGCAACTCCAAAAAGTAGAACTGCTGCAACAATCCTTGGAACGCCATCAGGGAGAACGCCAGTTAATTGTGCTGCAAGATTTCCCCGATCCCGATGCGTTGTCTTCTGCCTGGACCTATAAACTGATTGCCCAGAAATATGACATTCAGTGCGATATGGTCTATGCCGGAACTTTGAGCCATCAAGAAAATATTGCCCTCGTCAAACTCACCAGCTTACCCGTGCAGCGCTGGGCGTTAAATACGCTCAAAAATCGCAACTTGGCAGCCTATCAAGGCTATGTTTTAATCGACAATCAGGGCACCACCAGCCAATTAACCCCGTCTTTAGAAGCCGCAGGGATTCCCGCCGTGGTTGTGATTGATCATCACAGCGCTCAGGGTGAGATTAAGGCAGAGTTTGTTGATATTCGCCCGTATACCCGCGCCACTGCCACAATTGTGACTCAATATTTGCAGGCGGGGCTGCTGAAGCTAGATAACAACTCTAGTGAGCATGTGAAATGTGCCACGGCGTTGATGCATGGGTTGCGATCGGATACCAATGCGCTCAGGCAAGCTCAAGAAGAAGATTTTTTAGCAGCGGCTTATCTGAGCCGATTTTATGACGCTCAATTGCTGAATGCGGTGTTGCAATCTTCCCGCTCGAAG
Organism: Leptolyngbya sp. CALU 1928; assembly: GCF_056784215.1. Classification (NCBI taxonomy): domain Bacteria; kingdom Bacillati; phylum Cyanobacteriota; class Cyanophyceae; order Leptolyngbyales; family Leptolyngbyaceae; genus Leptolyngbya; species Leptolyngbya sp. CALU 1928. Next base: position 1,983,991 of record NZ_JBXBCE010000001.1, read on the forward strand.
CAAGTGATGGATGTAATTGAGCGATCGCTGAAAAATCGCGTCGTTCAAAACAACTTTTCCATTGCCGGAGTGGGCTATTTGCGGTACGACGATCGGGATGCCATTCCCCAAGCCGCAGACTTTTTAGTCACTGAAGAAAACGTGCATACCGCAGTTGTGTATGGCATTGTGCATGATGAAGATGAAGACCGGGAACTGGTGATCGGCTCTCTACGGACGAATAAAATTACGCTTGATCCCGATGAGTTTTTGAAGGAGGCTTTTGGGCATGATTCTCAAGGGCGCTTTTTTGGCGGTGGGCGATCGCAGGCAGGTGGTTTTGAAATTCCTCTTGGCTTTCTCTCTGGTTTTGCCGAAAGTGCCGACTACGCAAAAATGAAGTGGACTGTATACGATACTCAAGTGAAACAAAAACTGCTGCGCTTGATTAATCCCGATCAACACTATCGCAACGGCATGAGCTAGGGTTTCTTTAAAAAGTTTTGAGGGGATCGAAGATCTTCAAATTCGACTCAACCTCAAAATTCAATTCCAATAAACTCCCTAGATTTGAACAACCCTCCTAATCATGATTGAACTCTATTTAATTCGCCATGGGTTAGCTGGCGAATCTGGCACCTATACCAACGATGATGAGCGACCTCTAACGGAAGATGGCAAAAAAAAGACTCGTTTAGTTGCTAAGCGGCTAATGGACTTAGGGTTACAGTTCGATCTAGTCCTTACGAGTCCGTTAGTCCGTGCCAAACAAACCGCAGATATTTTGGTAGATGTTGGCTTAAGCGCTCACTTACAGCAAGTCAGTTATTTGGCTTCTGGAACCATTACACCCTGGCTAGATTGGCTAGCAGATTGGCAACCTAAAGAATCCAACAATCAAGAGCGATTGGCACTAGTTGGACATGAACCAAGCCTTAGCACTTGGGCAGAGTTGCTAGCATGGGGTGAAGTGAAAGGCGCAGTTGAACTGAAAAAAGCGGGAGTGATTGGTCTTTCCTTGCCTGAAACTGGATCTCCCATTGGGCGGAGTACTCTATTTTGGCTTACGCCGCCTCGGTTTTTGTTGGGCTAGGGACAAAGAGAGGCTTAGGGCACCTCTTTGTTGCCTAGCCAAGAGGACACTAGATCCGCTTGGTTTTTTACAGCAAAGACTTTGGTGGCGTGATAGCTAATTTTTTCTCGGAGGCGGTAGATTTGCTTCACATTCAGGTCTAATGCTTTGGCGATCGCTTCTTGAGATTGTCCCTGTAAATAAAGCCGGAGCCACGCGATCGCGTTGGGGTCTATCTGCTTTTCTTGCAAATATGCCTCAAATCGGCACTGAACTGCATTGCGGGTTTCTTGTTGCTCTTGCAGGGCTTGGGCTTCTTGATATTCTGCAACGGCACGAGAATCGAGCAGACTCACTGAGCCTTCTGTTTCATCGGGTGCAATCTCATGAGACACAAGCCGAATAAAATCATTCGCTGGAACTTGGGTCATGCCGCCTTTTTGGGTGCGCCGCAGATAGTTAACAAAGCGATAGCAGAGCAGCGGTTGGTTGCGAATTGGACGCAGACAATATTCTTCGACGCTTGCCAACAGTAAGGCATTTCTCAGGCGCGTGTCTTGGGTGCATTGAGCAATCCAAGTGGCTTGCTGTTGCATATAGCGATCGCCTTGCAATAGTTCTTGGATGACCTCTTCTAGCACGTCTACCACGCTGCGCTGGCGATCACGAGAAAGGGCAATCCAAGTGCGAATCTTATTGCGAACTAGGAATAGGTTGCTGAGACGTTGAATCAGCCCTTTATACGCGCGCACTGGTGAAACATCAAGATAGCGCTGTCGTAAAATGCGGTAGCGATAGTCCATTGCTTGTTCTGCAATGTGCCGTTGGGTTGGAGTGAAGTCATTTAAGCGGGCAGGATTTTCTCCAATCAGCCAATAGGCAATGCTGTCCCGATTGGTAGAGCTTTGTCCGGGTAACTCTGTCTCCAATCGCGATCGCCAGGTTTCTAAAAATTCTTCAGCGAGTGTCATTTCGTCAGCTAACATCATAACGTTGCTGTCCTTCGGCTCTAAATTACCCTCGTCTATAGAGTTTGCCCTACAACCCGATTCAACACACTCACCCGCACGGGTAAAATTGATGAACGGTAGAGCAGAACCGTGAACAGCAAACTGTTGCTTATTTGGGATAGATTACTTTTGGGTTCGGCAGGTTAGCCAATAAAAGATGATCTCAAGTTGCATTGTACTCACATACTCGACATCCTGATTAACCATTGCTGGCTTTAAAGTTGTTGGCTTTAGATACCTCTGCTGAATAACAAGATAGGAGAGGCTTGGTAAGGTGTTTCAACCTAGGGCGATCACTCCCATGAAACAGCGATCGCCCTTAGCTGCCATTTAAATTAAACCTGCTAAATCTGGGCTACAGGCTCTTTTGCTAGGAACTTTTCCAACTCCGTCAAGGCATCCGCATCCACCTTCGTTTGCATCGGGCAGAATTTCGGACCACACATCGAGCAAAACTCCGCCGTTTTATAGATATCGGCTGGCAATGTCTCATCGTGATACTCCTTCGCACGCTCTGGGTCAAGCGATAGCTCAAACTGACGATTCCAGTCGAAGTTATAGCGAGCCGCAGACAGCTCATCATCGCGATCGCGTGCCCCCGGTCGATGACGGGCAATATCCGCCGCATGAGCCGCAATCTTGTAAGCAATCAGCCCGTTCCGCACATCCTCTGCATTGGGCAGACCCAAATGCTCTTTCGGAGTGACATAGCACAGCATCGCTGTCCCATACCAACCCGCCATTGCCGCCCCGATCGCGCTGGTGATGTGGTCATAACCGGGCGCAATATCCGTCACCAACGGACCCAGCACATAGAACGGTGCTTCCGAGCATTCCTCCATCTGCTTCCGCACATTAAACTCAATTTGATCCATTGGCACATGACCTGGACCTTCCACCATCACCTGCACATCGTGTTCCCAGGCTTTGCGAGTTAATTGCCCTAAGGTTTTCAGTTCGGCTAACTGCGCTTCATCCGATGCATCATGCTGACACCCCGGACGCAGGGAATCCCCCAAGCTGAATGACACATCGTACTTTTTGAAAATCTCAATGATGTCATTAAAGTGCGTATACAGAGGGTTTTGCTTATGGTGGTGCAGCATCCAACGGGCTAAAATTCCGCCACCACGAGAGACAATCCCGGTGATGCGATTGCGGACTAAGGGCAAATGCTCAATCAAAATGCCCGCGTGAATGGTTTGATAATCCACGCCTTGCTGAGCATGTTTTTCGATTATGTGGAGAAAATCATCTGCGGTTAGGGTTTCAATGTTGCCGTGAACGCTTTCCAACGCCTGATAAATCGGCACTGTGCCAATCGGAACGGAAGACGCATTGATAATTGTGGTGCGAATTTCATCCAGGTTGCCGCCGCCCGTAGATAAATCCATCACCGTGTCAGCACCATACTTGATGGCAAGATGCAGTTTTGCCACTTCTTCATCCATATTGGACGAATTAGGAGATGCACCTAAGTTAGCATTTACCTTACATTTGGACGCAATCCCGATCGCCATCGGTTCCAAGTTAGGGTGGTTGATGTTGGCGGGAATAATCATCCGTCCCCGCGCCACTTCCGCCCGAATCAGTTCCGCCGGAAGTTTTTCCCGCTGGGCAACGTAGTTCATTTCTTCTGTAATCACGCCCTGCCGCGCATAGTGCATCTGAGATACGTTGCTATGCCCATGCCGTTTAGCGATCCAATCTGTCCGCATATTTCAGTTCCTTTAAATAACAGCTTCCCTCCGCCGGTATAACCCGGTCTCAGGTTCTCAGGGTGTATTCTCAGCCTGAACACTCAGGCACCCCTAGCGTTGATGGATAAAGCATATCACTCATATTTATACGAATGGGCAAGGTTCCAAAAGGTTGAAGATTTGCGGATAACCCTCTTACCAAACGTCGGTTTTATTTAGTTGCCATTCCTAAACGGTATTCTGCAACGACTTCCTCTACGGTCGGGTTTGCTTTACCTTTGGCGTTGATGAATACAACCGGAGCATCGCCTTTCATTAAGCGATCCATTTGCTCCATGGCTCCAAAGATATCTTCTGTGGAATCAGAATTCATTGAAATAGACTCGGTTCGTCGATAGGGAATATTGAGCTTTGCTAAACTGCTGGCTAAGGTTCGCGCTCGAATTCCTTCAGGACGATCGCACTCAGGACCCACAATCAACACTTCACGAGCGATCGCGCCATCGGGCATAGCTGTTGTGACAAAACCCGTTTGATTTTTCGGTTGGATAGCCGTTATTGTGCGGCTCTGGGATTTGGCATAAACCACTGCCCCGATGATGGCAGCTTGTGCTGCGATCGCCAGCCCTATAAATACTGAGATTTGAGTTGATCCTTTCATAATCATTTTGATGAAAACAACGTGGTTCCATGCTACTTAGCGCAAAGATGCAACAGTGCGATCGTCATCACAGATCTTGCTTCCTTCGCAATAAGTCCAATCTCCTAAACCATCGTCAAATCTTCATCTAAAAATTCGTATGAATCGACTGCTTGTGCTAGCAGTGCTTGACGATACCATTCTCGCGTTTTAGAACAATTGTCAACAATCCACACTCTGTATAGTGCAGCATTGCGCTTCATCCTGACCCCATAAAAGTTTCTCAAAGTCCCTCTCTTGCTCTGGGAGAGGGATTTAGGGCGTAGCTTGCTTCCCGCAGGGTGGGCAACAAAAGTGGGATGCACTCAGAACCAATTTCCTCATCCAGTCTGTTTTATTACCAAAAAGCTGTGAGTAAAAAATAAGCGGCTACCGCACTCCCAACTCCGCCTATCAGAAACCCAGTCCCATATTTAGTCCATCCTGCGGATGTTTTGAACTCTTCGGGCGGTTGTGGAGTCGTCAATGTCAATGTTGGGGCAGGTGGTTTGCTGGCTCCATATAAAAGAATAAGAATCGTTGAAATAATCAATAGTCCAATTCCAGAAGCTAATCCAGCGAGATTAGCACTGGGCGTATTTCGTAAAGGACCCAGCTTTGCGAAAGGAACGATGATCCATAATCCATGGGCAATACCAGCCTCTACTCCCCGCCGAAAAACACTGATTCCTTTACGATAAGCAGGAAAGTTATTCAGTAATGCCTTACTTAACGCTGACGAATTGATCGGCGTTTCTAGATTTGCACTATAGATATCATCCACTGGATGAATCACAGTTCGATTTCTGGGATCGCCAGGATTGGTGTTCGAGCGAGTAACCGCATCACTAATCGTCATCTTTTTTCCTCAAAAAATATATTAGGTACAACAGCTATCTACGATATCCAGCGTGTAGCGATGCATGTACACAAAAGTAAACAAGATTTTTGTATCAAACATCATTCCTGCGATAGAAGGTGAGTCACAGACTACTGATCAAACAAGGGTTTACGGAGAAATAGATCAGGAAAAACTTTCCTATCCTAAATCCATCTGGGGCATGATGACGTGTATCTACTTAAATTGACTGGAAAGATGCATTCCCGCAGTCAATTGACACTATTTAACTATCTGGGTAACTGCACGGAATCTCCATAGAACCTTTAGAGCGAAAGAGGCTGCTGTCTTTGACAATTAACCCTTTTTCTCACCTAAATCAACCCTTTAAACTGTTTAATCGGAGGGTCGCGTATGGTTAAATGACACTTATGTTGATTTCAAAAAAGTACGGCGATAACCAGTGCCTACTTGTTTGATTCACCATAAATTAATTAACTCCGCGAACTTAGAGAAAGACTTTTCCTCAATGGCAACCCAGCCAGTTTTTGATGAATCCTTCATCCTTGCCCGAATTGCTCAACAGGATGAAACAGCGCTTTCTCAGTTGTACGATCGCTACGCTCGTGTGATTTATTCCGTTGCCTTCAAAAGCCTAGGCTCCGTTGAAGAATCCGAAGAAGTAGTTTTAGATGTGTTTTCCCAAGTTTGGCGAATTGCCAAGCGTTATGATACTCAGAAAGGGCGTGTGGATACGTGGCTATTTATGTTGGCTCGCAGCCGCATTTTAGATCGCCTCCGGGTGATTCAGCGATCCACAAAACTCCCCACGACTTCTGTAGATGCCGTAGAGATCCAAATTGCTGGATCGAGCGTAGATCCAATTGAAGATGCTCTGATCTCTGAACGCCAAACTCAAGTGTTAGCCGCTCTCAAAACTTTACCTCCAGAGCAGCGTTTGGTTCTAGAGTTGGCATATTACAAAGGCATGACTCAAAGTGAGATTGCGGCTCAAACTGGATTTTCCTTGGGAACCGTCAAAACTCGTGTCCGTTTAGGATTAAACAAACTGCGAATCGCTCTTGGCAGTTGGGAACTTTAACCCGTAGTGGATGAACCCCACAATGTATATATTTATTGTTTAGTAGTCATGTGTGATGGATGAACACCGCTGTTTTTGTGAATTGGCTCCGCTGTATGCATTAGGCTTACTGAATCAGGACGATCGCGCTTGGGTTGAAGCGCAAATCGTTGTAGAGCCAGATCTGGCAACAGAACTGACAGAAATCGAAGCGATCGTAGCAGCGATACCCTATGGCAATTCACAAGTGCCAATGTCTGCCAATTTGAAAGAACGCCTATTTCAGCGAATTGGACGGGCTGTTCCCATCACCCAACCTACTCCAGAACCGACATCCGCATTTCCGGCTCTGGTTGCCCGCTTGCTCGAACGCAGTGCCACCTCGCTGATTAATCGCAGTGAAGTTCGCCACCAAGCCATTAAATGGGAACGCTACAAAGTTCCCGGTGTCACCATTGCGCGGCTACATATCGATCTGGTTAAACGCGAGGCGGTTGGGCTGTTTCGGGCAGAACCTGGAGTCCGCTATCCCTTGCACCATCACGCCGATGTAGAAGAAATCTTTATGCTGCAAGGCGATTTGATCATAGGAAACAAAGTCTATGGCAGTGGAGACTACATTCGCTCAGTTCCCAGCAGTATCCATGCCCCTGAAACCCACGGCGGCTGCATGTTCTTCTTCCGCACTTCTCTACATGATGAAATTTTGGCAGAAGCTCAAGTGTGACAAGGTGTGTTTCGACTTCGCTCAACTCACACTATCTCCTACAGAGGCGCTACACGAACAAAACTCCCCCGCGATCGCTACTTTCTCATCGTCCATGCTAAAAAGCGTTCGGTGTAATACAGTGCTAGTTGATTGCTGATACCGCTAGGCAAGGCATCAAAGGCATGTTCCGCCCAAGGAATTTCGAGAAAGGTTGCGGTGTTGCCCGATAGTTGCAGTTGTTCGGATAGGTAACGCCCAAATTTTGATTGGACAATGTGATCGCGTCCACCGTAAACCAGCAGAGTGGGTGGAAGACTGGAACGCACGAAGTTGATTGGGGAAGCGGCTTGGTATAAGGCAGGAAATTGGTCAGGGGTGCCGCCCAAAAATGCATTTAACGTTTTTTTGGAATCGATTGGATCGGGATTGGGCGGATCGAAATAGCCTTTGGCTAAATCTACAGGACCGTAGTAATTCACGACAGCCCGAAAAGTTGTCACATTAGGGGATACATCAGATAAAGCTTTGGCAGGATATGCCGCCAGCATCGCCAGATGGGCCCCCGCCGATCGCCCCATGATTGCCATCCGGTTTAGATCAATTTCATAGTTGGCGGCATTTTGACGAATAAACTCCAGCGCCGATCGCACATCTTCAATCTGGGCAGGAAATGGATACTGGGGTGCAAATCGATAGGAGATCGCAACGACAGTGTAGCCTTTCCCTGCTAAATAGCGACTGACCGAGGCATTGTCGCGGGGGCTGCCTCGTTGCCATGCTCCCCCATGGATCATTACGACCGTGGGATGTTGCCCCACTTGCATAGGACGATAGAGATCTAGCTTTAAGGGGATGCGATCGGCGGCAGCAAATTGGATGTCAGCATCGTAGCGCACTGGGGCAAGCGGAATTCCGGTAAAAAAGGTTTGCCATGAAAAGGGCTGAGATCGACCATTGGCAAGTTTAATTGTTTCCGGCGGCACACCCAGCGATCGCTTCATCTCTGCGGCAAACTGCTGATGAGTGGCAGGCAGTTGCAGCAGTGGGAGAGCGCTTAATACCAATGCCGCTACACTCATACTCAAAATTACGAACGCCAGTGATTTTTGCTGGAATCGCCAAAAGAATAGTGCCAAGAAGGCGATCGCGCCATTACCCAACAACAACCCTGGACTCAGTTCCGGCGCACCTACCGATAAGGGATAAAAGGGAAAGGTGGGAGCAGTAGTGATAATCCAAATGCTTAAAAATAGCCCAGTGATACTAGAGAATAAAAGTAAAAGTGGCAATAAAGCTCGAATCACTATGATGAATTCTTTGAAGAAAGGGTTGAATCTGCATCGAGTGTCTGGGCATTGTGCGGCTTCAAGAACAGGGCACTTGGAGCCGTTAAGCGCTGTCCTTAGCTCGCTGCCGTAAGATGAATTCGGCGATCGCCAAATCCATTATCGTCGTCACTTTCAAGTTGGTTTCCTCACCGGGCACAATTTTGACCGGAAAGCCGCACTGCTCAAACAGCATGGCATCATCGGTCACCTGCCAGCCTTTTTCCTCGCCCTCTTGGTGGCAGCGAATGAGTGCTTCAACCTGGAAGCCTTGGGGAGTTTGGGCTGCCCATAGGTTACGGCGATCGGGGGTTGCAGTAATCACTTGGCTAGTCGGCTCCACAATTTTGATGGTGTCTTTCACCGGAACTGCCGCAATTAAGCCGGGGCAGGTGAGCAAGGCTTCAGCACAGCGATCAAACAAAGCAGGCGTAACCAAACAACGTGCGCCATCGTGAATTAGCACCCGTTCAGCCACCGCAGGTAATCCTTTCAACCCACAAAAAACGGATTCTTGCCGAGTGTCGCCGCCCGGAATCAGATGAACCATTTTACTCATGCCAACCCCAGTGATGATGTCCTTAAAGTCTGGAAAGTCATCGGGTTGACCCACTACGCCAATCCACCGAATCGAGCGAGACGATTTGGCGGCAAGCAGCGTCCAGGCAATTAACGGCTTTCCAAAAACGGGTAACAGGAGCTTATTGCGATCGCTCCCCATGCGGCGACCCGATCCTGCGGCTGGAATAAGTAGGTACATGTTGCACCTCCGCGAGACAAATTCTTTCTATTATCGCTAATCAGTCCACTTTGGGGCAGAGGGTCGGTAAAGTCGAGAAAAAGCAAAAGGTGAATCTAGGGGACAAATGGTTTATTCTTTAGCGGTTACCTTCTAGAATAAGAGCGAATTTAGCGTAAAGAAACATTATGCGAATCCTAGCCCTGGTTCCTGGTGGAATTGGCGATCAAATCCTATTTTTTCCAACCCTGGATGACCTAAAGCAGACCTATCCTGAAGCGGAAATTGATGTCGTAGTTGAACCACGAGCCGCTGCGGCGTACCGGGTTAGCAAGTCTATCCATTCTGTAATCCCATTTGACTTTAAAGGACGAAATAGTCTGGCAGACTATGGTAATTTATTGGGCACTTTGCGCGATCGCGAATATAAAGTCGCGCTGGCATTAGGGCAAAAATGGACAGTTGGTTTCCTACTGTGGCTGACGGGTGTTCCCGTTCGCGTGGGATATTCTGGGGATGGAAATCGGTTTTTGACCCATCCAGTCCCGTTGAATAAAAACCAATATGCCGCTGCCATGTATCACGACCTCTTAAAGGGGTTGAACATCACCACTCCCTGCCCTGATTTGGCGGTGAGTGTGCCCGCGAGTGATTTAGATTGGGCAGATGCCGAACGTTACCGTCTGGGTATTGGCAACGGGGGCTATATTTTGATTCACGGCGGCTCTAGCCAACTTGCCAAAGAAAAAGGGATTGATAAGATTTATCCGGTAGAAAACTGGCAGGGCATTATCCAGGAGTTTGTTCAGCGCCAGCCCGATCTCCCGCTCGTCGTGGTGCAAGGTCCAGATGACGAGGAGTTTGTCACCACCTTGGTGCGGGCAAATCTCAGCCTCAAAGTCACGACACCGGGCGACATCGGCAAACTAACCGCAATGATTGCGGGGGCTAGCCTGATGCTGTGTACCGACAGCGCCCCCATGCACTTAGCCGTTGCGGTGAAAACCTATATGATGGCAATGTTTGGACCTACGGAACCAAAGTTGTTGCTGCCTCCCAGCGATCGCTTTATTGGAATTAAATCCCTCAACGGCAAAATGTCAGATATTGATCCTACAACGGTCTTAGAAAAAATCTGGGCAGGACAACCCGCCTAAGCTGGACGAGGTTTCACACGTCAGCAGAAATCTTCTAAAGATGCCGCCAGTCAACAGGTAGGTGCTTGAGCGCTTCTCGCTTGCTTAAATTAGATAGGGTTTGATGATGGGCGCGAACGTAGGTTAGCACCGCCTTCTCATCCGTTTTGGCATATTCCCGCAGTGCCCACCCGATCGCTTTTTGAATAAAAAACTCTTTGGATGATCCATTCAAGGTGCAGTAATTAAACAATCGCTCTCGATCAGTGTGTTGCTTAAAACTCAACTGGTGCAAAATGGCTACTCGGCGTAGCCATCGGTTTTCATGGGTAATGTATGCGTCAAGTTCAGCGCTCAAGGAAAACCGTTGAACTAGGTTGCCTACCACTTTAATCGCCAGCGGATCGATCGTATCCCACCACGATTTCGTAGTCACGAATTGCTCAATGGTCGTCAACGCCGATGCAGACAAGAGATCGCCGTATTGCACCAAAAACTGAATGGCGCAGTATTGATATTCCCGTTGCTCTTGCTGCCATAGCAATTCTGCGACTTGGCACACCGATCCTTCCGTCATTAATGGGGCCACTTTCAAGAAAATTGCCTTACTAACCTGATTTTGTTCTGGGGATTGAATGCCCCAAAACGGAAATTGGTTTTTCATATACGCCGCCATCGCGATCGCCTTTTCTGGATTTTGGCGCAGTTCAAATTGTGTCGTGATCCAAGCCACCCACTCAACCGGGGTTGTCATATCGCCTCAAGGACTGCCATCGACCAAAGCTTATCAATTTTTCCAGCCGTGCGATCGCGCGGTTTATCATTAAAAGTCCGTCATTAAAAAACGATGCGTTGCAAAGGTTTACCGTAATCAAGGCGCGATCGCTCGTATCCTAACTTTTAGAATCATCTCTCCAAAAAAATTAAGTAGAGGCTTCTAAAATGCCAACAGACTACGTGCTATTTATTCATGGAGTGAATACTCGCAGCGAAAAAAGCTTTCGTCAAGATGCCGAGCTTCTATTCAAGCGCATTCAATCATCGGTTAGCAATTCATCTAGGACATTAGAGCCGATCTACCTGTTCTGGGGAAATGTGAGCGAAGAGGCGACGGGTTTATTACTAGAAGGGCTGCAAGCTTCACCCAAATGGTCTGATTTTTGGTTTCAAAAACTGCGAACTCAACAGATTTTGCCCTTTGTTGGCGATGCGGCTTTATACCTCAGTCGTCATGTGAGCGCGAAGCTGGTTCGAAAAATTAGTGATCAAGCGCTGGAACAAATTGGGCTGACTTTAGACGAGCTAAAATCGCCTCCTGAGGGTCGCAAATTGCAGGGCGATCGTATTCATCTAGTCACCCATAGCTGGGGCACTGTGATCTTATTTGATATTTTGTTTGCGCCCCGTTGGGAAGCGGCTGAAGTGGAACCTGAAACCCGACAAAATATTGAAAATATTCGCACGGGCTTTTTTGGGTTGGGCTTTCAAGAAAATCAACAGTTCGGCATTCCAGTCGCTAGCATTCATACAATGGGTTCGCCAATCTCCTTATTCAGCCTGATTAATGCCTCTGGCGGTCGCAGTTTTAACCTCACACCCAAGTTGAAAGAATTGCTGGAGTCGCTTTATACGCAAAGACAGAGCAACCCCTTACCTTGGCGTAACTATGCCCACCCCGGCGATCCGATCGCCTATCCGCTAGCAGGGCTTTTGCCAATCTTGCTAGAAGGCGCGAAAGATACGGTGCGAATTGAAGATATTGTGATTCCTGCTAATTTTTTAATGAAGCCTTTTAGTCAAACGATGCTGCCGCTGATTAATGGCGGCGATGCCCACGGCAGCTATTGGAAAAGTAAAGAAGTGGCAGCCGCGATCGCCCAAACCATCCAAACTTCTAGCTAAGAATCTAATGACTTGCGTGTGATTTCAACCGTCACCTGACCGCTGAAGTGTGGAATAGGCGGAGTTAGTTTGGTCAGTGCGATGGTGACTTGGTGAATGGCAATTTTAGCGGGGCTAGTCTGTAAGATAGCCTCTGCGATCGCACTTGCCAGTTTTTCTAGCAAGGCAAACTTGGACGTTTGAATCAAATGCTGCACTGTTTCAACCACTGAGCAGTAGTTAAGGGTGTCCTCTAAGCGATCGCTCTGTCCGGCGGTTGCCAGATCGAGCATCAGCGTTATGTTTACCTCAAACCACTGCCCTAGAATCTGTTCTTCTGGCAGTGCGCCAACATAACCATAGCCACGAATGCCTGTGAGACGAATAATATCCATGAAAAAATTTAGAAACTATTAGATTGGGGTTGACAGAAAGCGTAGTTAAATGCGAATCTATTGATCGGCTGAATTATGCGGGTGTGGCTCAGTGGTAGAGCGCAACCTTGCCAAGGTTGATGTCACGAGTTCGAATCTCGTCACCCGCTTTTACCACAAAATCTTTTACTAAAGATTTATCATAAGCTCTAGTGGCTTAACCCACTGGGCATCTGCGATCGTGAGTTTATCAAAGCCCTGCCGACTTTAGGGCTAGAGTGATAAGATTCCAATAATTAACAATCGTTGCGCTTACCAGTAATCCGTAGCAAATCCTATTATTCCTGAGGAAATAGAAAAGCTTGATTACGAAAGCTTGCCTCAGCGGGTAGGTAGCCATTCTTAGCCAAAAAACTAGCAACTTCAGTCCTGGTTCTGCCTGTGCAACCGCAAAAATCCCAGAAGATTGATTTAAACCAAGAATATCCCTGTCCTTGTCGTCGTAAAGGTCAATTGGCTCCGATCGCTCTAACCGAAGCTTTTGGGTGTAATCGTTGCCAGCAAATCTTTGTGGTGGATGAAACTGGACAAGTATTGGAACATCTAGCCAGTAGTTATCCCTATAAGAAAGCTTGGCGATGGAACGGGCATCAGTGGCATATTGCCAATCCCAATTTTAGAGACAATTACTTGCCGATCGCCCTGGGCATCGTCTTTATCATGCTGGTGATCTGGCTACCCCTGGCACTTAACGCTAAGCCAGCCTCCCATAGTGCGGTTTTGGTGATTGGTATTATGCTGCTAGCACTGCTTCCAGCCTTAATGGTCTTACTGGCATATAGACGGTAACCCGATGACGACGGATTTTCTTGGTCTCACTTCTGATCCAATTGCGGCTGTCCAAGCTGCCCATCGAGCTTCGATTCATTTATCTACTACGAGAGGAGTGCTGCGGAGTCAGGCGGTTTATGCCATGGCAGAAGCCCTAAAACAAGCTCAAAATGACATTCTTGAAGCGAATACTTTAGACCTAGAAGCCAGCCGAGAAATGGCGGTGCCTGACCTGATTTTAGAATGGCTGAAACTTACCCCTGAGCGTCTGCAAACGGCGGTTCAACTTCTTAAACGGCTTAGTGAGCTACCCGACCCGATTGGGCGCGTGATGGATGCGGCATACCAAATTGATCATTGCCAGATCTATTCGCAACTGATGCCCTTAGGCGTAATCGCCATGATTTATGAGGCGTTTCCAGAGTTGGCGGCAGTAGCAGCGGGGTTGTGCATCAAAACGGGCAATAGTTTGGTTCTGAAGGGAGGCAGCGAAGCAAGCCACTCTAATGCCGCGATCGCCCAAGCGCTTTGGTCAGCGATTGAGAAAGTAGGCTTACCGGAAGGATGTCTTCAAGCCATAACATCCGACCACAGCACTTTAGTCCGGGATCTGATTGTTCAGGATCAATATTTAAACTTAATTATTCCTTACGGTCGTCCTAGCCTGGTACAGCAGATTGTCCGACAGGCAACGGCTCCTGTCTTAAAATCTGCCATGGGCAACTGTTATTTGTATTGGTCGCCTTCCGGCGGGTTAGAAGCGGTTCGCTGGATGATTTTAGACAGCCACCAAAGCGAACCTGACCCCGTGAATGCGATCGAAAAAGTCTTGATTCATCCCAGCCAAAATCCTTCCTCGCTTTTAATGTTGTGGGATAGGCTGCGGGAAAAAGGGTTTGAGTTGCGCGGAGATGCCATCTTATCAGCCGAGTTTCCCGATTTGCGGCTAGCAGAAGAGGGAGAATGGCGACAAGCCTATCTAGCAAAGGTAATTGCTTTTAAGCTTGTTTCTAGCCTAGATGAGGCGATCGCCTGGATCAACTTAAACAGCAGCGGACATGCCGATTGTTTAGTCACCGAATCCTATCCAGAAAGTCGCCAATTTGCTCTAGGAATTAACAGCGCCTCTACTTACATCAATGCATCCCCCCGATTTTCCCGCAATCCTAAGCGAGGAGATTCCATTTTTCTAGGCATGTCTAACCAAAAAGGACACCGCCGTGGTCCCATTAGCCTAGAGACACTCACGACGGTGAAGCACATTATTCAAGGGACAGGGCAATTCTGAACCCCATAGTTGCAGATCGAGTTAAAGCAGTTTTCGCTTGCCAAAACTCCACTCTGGTTTTCTCAGAGCAATGTTCCAAATAGCTGCTGCATTAATCCCAAAACACCCTAAAACGCAATAGAGACGCAAAATTCTGCGTCTCTACCAGCCAATCTAGAACACTACCGAAACCTAGCCCCTGAAACCTGAAACCTGAAACCTAAGAAGTTAATCTTTGCCCACCAATTTAACCTTGCTTGCTAACCCTACCGACTGCAAAAATTGAATAGTCATCCAGGTCATATCAATTTCCCACCACTGCAACCCATGACGAGCCGAATGTTGATAGGCGTGATGGTTGTTGTGCCAGCCTTCTCCATAAGTTAGCAGCGCAACCCACCAGCAATTGCGAGAATTGTCATTGGATTCATGACTTTGGTAGCCAAACATGTGAGTGGCGCTGTTCACTAGCCAAGTGCAGTGGAAAACCGCGATCAGGCGAACAAACACGCCCCATACTACAAACGGCCATCCCCCGATCGCATATAGCAATACTCCCAGCGCAATCTGAAGCGGAATAAAGTACTTGTTAAAAAACTGATAGACCGGATCATCGTTGATATCTTTTGTGAACCGGGGCACCTGATCACGCATGGGAATATCAAATAGCATCCAGCCCATGTGGCTCCACCAAAAGCCGCGTTTCGAGTCATGGGGATCTTGGTCATGATCGGAATGGAGATGGTGAAAACGATGCATTCCGACCCATTCAGTCACACCGCCCTGGCAGGATAAAGTGCCACATAGAACCAGGAAATATTCAACCAGTTTAGGCGTTTGGAAACTGCGGTGAGTGACGAGGCGATGGAACCCCAGGGTAATTCCTAAGCCGCCAGTCACCCAATGTAGGAAAATCGCGACTCCTACGGCTGCCCAGCTAAAGTTGCTTGGCAACAAGGCAAACAGTGCACCACCATGCACAATCACCATAAATAAAACTACCGGCAAATCTAACTTAAGTGGTTTGTTTGAAGTTGCAACAGTCATGCATTCGTCCTAAATGAGAAGTACAATGCCAAATTGGCGCGAAACTAGACGCTCGTTCTAGAGATCTCATCGCGGAGATGGGTAGATTCGCTACCTCAGCACAAGGCGTTGAGAATTATTTTGGAGAAACAAGCGGAAAATGAACAGCCCAATTCTTTTAAAGGAAGCAGAACACGCACTATCCCTGATTTTTTCTGGTATTGACACACAGGTCAAGGAAAACCTGAAACGTCTACTAGCAGCCTTTCGCCAGCACCGAGTTGGGGCGCACCACTTTTCTGGAGTGACAGGGTATGGACATAGCGATTTAGGGAGGGAAGTGCTGGATCGGGTATTTGCTCAAGTGATGGGGGCAGAGGCGGCTGCGGTACGGGTTCAATTTGTGTCTGGGACTCACGCGATCGCCTGTGCGTTGTATGGCGTGCTTCGTCCAGGAGACGAAATGCTTGCCGTGGCGGGTGCCCCTTACGACACGTTAGAAGAAGTGATTGGTCTACGGGGGCATCAGCAGGGTTCCTTAGCAGAGTTTGGGATTGACTATCGCCAGCTAGATCTCACCGTAACAGGCGAGATTGACTGGAAAACACTAGCTCATGCTATCAAATCAGAGACGCGCCTGGTGTTGATTCAGCGATCCTGTGGATATTCTTGGCGATCGAGTTTGGCGATCGCGGATATTGAAAAAATTGTTCAAATTGTCAAACAGCAGAACCCAAACACGATTTGTTTTGTGGATAACTGCTATGGCGAGTTTGTTGAGTCGCGTGAACCGACGAGTGTGGGTGCAGATTTGATGGCAGGGTCACTGATCAAAAATCCAGGCGGTACGATTGTGACCGCAGGCGGCTATGTCGCCGGACGAGCAGATCTAGTAGAAATGGCAACCTGTCGGCTGACGGCTCCGGGGATTGGCAGTTCAGGCGGTGCCACCTTTGACCAAAATCGGCTGTTGTTTCAAGGGCTGTTTCTCGCCCCGCAAATGGTGGGAGAAGCGATGAAGGGCAACCATTTAACCGCTTATGTGTTTGACCAATTGGGATATCCAGTCAACCCATTGCCCATGGCTCCCCGCCGGGATGTGATCCAAGCAGTCCAGTTGGGTTCACCGGATAAACTCATTGCTTTTTGCCGTGCGGTTCAGCAACAGTCACCCATTGGTTCCTATCTTGACCCGATGCCAGCCCCAATGCCGGGGTATGCAAGCGAGTTAGTCATGGCAGGCGGCACGTTTATTGATGGCAGCACCTCTGAGCTTTCAGCAGATGGACCCTTGCGATCGCCCTACACGGTTTTTTGCCAAGGAGGAACCCATTGGACTCATGTGGCGATCGCATTGGAAGCTGCCATTGACGCGATCGCGGCTATCTAACTAGCTTTAGCTTTCAGGCTTCCCAGACTCAGGTGTCTTTATCTTCTTAATAGGGGCAGCAGGACCTTTCACCACCGGAGCGCCTCCCAGTTCTGGAACCTCCTCAATGGGTTCAGACATTGGTTCAGATATGACTTCAGCAACTGTTTCAGGCAAAGATGCTTCAAGCGGAGCGATCGCCCCATCAGCAGCAGTTTCAGCCGGAATGGGAGCAGCTTCTGCCACAGGAGCCACAGCTTCTGGAACGGATTCCACAGGTTCAGATACGACTTCAGCGACTTCAGCCGATTCTTCAACTGCAATTGCAGGCTCAGTCACTTCTGCTTCAGCCCCAGCTTCCGCTGCTTCTAGGGCTTCTGCCTCAGCTTTTGCCGCCGCTTCCTCAGCAGCAAGTTTCGCCGCCGCTTCTGCTTCTGCCTTTGCCGCCGCTTCTGCCTCAGCTTTGGCAGCCGCTTCTATGGCTGCGGCTTCTTCTGCTTCAATCTCCGCTTTAGATTTGACTCTAGGGGGTTTGGGTCCTCTCATCAAAGCCACATTGGCAGGAGGTTTGAACTCTTCCTTGCGATCGCCGCCTCTGCCACCCTTGCCTTTGCGATCGCGGTCTCTGTCACCACTGGGACGATCCTCACTTCGGCTCGGACGGTCTTTATCGCGATTTGGACGACCTACACTGGGACGATCTACGCTAGGACGATCTTCAGTCGGGAGGTCTCCAGTCGGACGATCGCCAACCGGACGATCTTGACTCCGAACTGGACGTGGACGATCTTCCCGCTGTCCAGACGGCTGGACAGGTAAAGTCTCTCCTTCCGAGGCAACTTTTTCTATGCGCTCAGATTTTTTGATCGGACGTTCTACCATTGTTAAATTCTGTTAATGCATCTGTATCCTACCGTGATCAGTGAGCCAATAGCACACCGATCACCCCTGTTCCAAACGGCGTTGCCATTCTGCATCAATCTTGTCAGTCTGCTCAATTTCCTGCTCAATCAAATCTTGTTCCGTGGTGTATGCCAAGTTATCCGTAGTAACAACCGTTTCCGCCGCAAATTGCTGAGCATAAAGTATCTTTTTCTGCAAATCTTGATCTGCTTCATTCAGAAAAACGGCTCGCTCTTGTCGGGCTTGATTCCGACTTTCCACTTTACGGTTGCGCCACTGAATCCAAAAATAGCGTAAAAGCGGAATTGCCAAAAATGCCGATCCATAGCCTAATAGAACCCAAAAAATCGCCTGCACAAAGGCAACTAAACCGCCCATTTGTGCCGCAACAACGCCGCCTGCTAAAAGGTTTCCTAACGCTAGGGCACCTATTAAATTGACCGCCCCTAACCCGATCGCCAGCGTAATTTGCCCACCACTTGCCTGACTAAATCGCCAGGGCAACTCTCTCAAATAAGCCGCGATCGGCTGTAAACGCTGTTCAATCGCGCTCGTTTGTAGTTCAGGAAAATGGTAGACTAAGCCCCCCTCTGGGCTAACTTCCGGTCGTCCATTAAAGCGAGTCAACACAGGTAGCATATATTCTTCATACTCACGGGCATAGCCTTGACCCACCTCATCTAAGTAAGGTGCCAACTGCTCAGCAACGACGGCACCTTTTTGGTTGCGAATGGCAATTGCGATAGCCCTCCAACGCCGATCTTCCAAATCTGCATTCGGGTTGCCATCGCCAAACAAAAACGAAAATATTGCTTCTAAAAAGTTGAGAGAAGACTTTTCCCCACCGGAATCAGGGCGATGAGCGACACGGCGGCTTGAGTAATCAGGATAAAAAATCCACCAGATATCAGGACCAAACCCAATAGACGGCATCCTAATTCCGCTGTCAGAATCGTTATCGTCATTCGTTGCCGCACTCAGCGAAATGGTAATCAGCAAAATTGATAAGAAAATCAGGAGGATGGACGCAACCAGCAAAATGCCGAAAGAGATCCGAATCAGGTAAAACAGAACCCGCCAAATCTTTTCCCACCACTCTTCAAGCTGAAGCCGAAAATATTTGTTTCGCAAGATGGAGCGGAACTCTGGCGGAAAAAGATAGACTACATCGCCAGACTCAGCCACCTGAAGATGTCCGCTAACTTGTGATGCCAACGCCAACAAGCCTTGCTCTGCGATCGCCACCTCTAACCCAGCTTGAGCCGCCACATCACCCACAGTGACGCGGTAGTCCAATCGTTCTACAGCTTGCATAATATCTGGGTTTGGAGTCATGGACATCGTTCCACTGCTTTGCTTGAGATGGTGATCTTGTAATCTATCTACAGTATAGAAATTCTGTATAAGGCTGGGGAGGGAGAGAAAACCGTCGTGGCGATCCAAGAGTTAGGAAATTAGGGGGCTGGAATTAGAAAATAATCGGCTCCTTGCCTTCAATCCCCGACACCCGAAACCGGATACCTGACATCCTTCTTAACGCTTTTTGCCTATATTTTTGCTTCAAGAGGACGTTAAACTAGAGAGCGTCTTGCGATCGCACCCCACTAGATCAGCAGATTAGCCGACCTTACTCTCTTTTGCTTTATGCCCAGAACCCAACGTAACGACAACTTCATCGACAAAAGTTTTACGGTCATGGCAGACCTGATTTTGAAGCTACTGCCTGCGACCAGAAAAGAAAAGATAGCGTTTGCCTATTATCGGGATGGTATGTCTGCCCAAGCCGATGGAGAGTATGCTGAGGCGCTTGAAAACTACCACGAAGCTCTCAAGCTGGAGGAAGACGACAACGATCGCAGCTATATTCTTTACAATATTGGGCTGATCCATGCCAGCAATGGCGAACATGATCGAGCGCTCGATTATTACTTTCAATCGATCGAGATTAATCCTCGAATGCCCCAAACATTGAACAATGTTGCCGTTATCTTTCACTACAAAGGGGAACGGGCAGAAGAAGAAGGGAAAGAAGAAGAAGCAGAAGAATGGTTTGACCAAGCGGCTGACTACTGGAAACGCGCCATCCGTAATGCTCCGAACAACTATATTGAAGCCCAAAACTGGATGAAGACGACCGGAAGATCACAAATTGACGTGTTCTTCTAACTCAAATTGCCCTCACCCTAAATTCCTCTCTTCGGGAGAGTTCTTTGAAATCACTCCTTTCTCCCTTAGGGCGAAGGGTTGAAAACAAGGCTCTTCTCTCTTCTTTTTTCTGTCTCCTCTAATTCTTTCTACTCATGATTGATCGCGAACAAGTTCATAAAGTTGCCCACCTAGCTCGATTAGAATTATCGACGGCTGAAGAAGAAATGTTCACCACGCAGTTGAACGGTATTTTGGATTATTTTGAGCAGTTGAGCGAACTGGATGTAACCAACATTGAGCCAACCTTTCGGGCGATCGACGCGAGTAACATCACCCGACCCGATGTGTTAGAAACTCACAGCGATCGCGAGGCTATTTTGGAGAGCGCCCCCGACCGCGATGGCGAATTCTTTAAAGTCCCTCAAATCATTGCGACTGATTAGGAAATAACGGTTAGTAAAATAGAAGGTGCCAGCTTCTGGACGAAAGATTCTCACACCTTGATCGCCTAAATCTTTACAAACCTCAGAGATCGATTTCCCAGGAATTGGAAAAGACTCGCTAAGATCCAGGAACAAATGTTTAGTTCTTCCCATAGGAAGAAGATCGTGGTGCGGAACTGCCTTTGTTTACCCCTGATTAAATCTGGCAATGAGACTTTCACTGTACTGTCCTTCCTGCAAACAACCGATCGCCGATTCGCATCGCAACGTCACTCCTATGCAGGTAACTTGTTTATCGTGTAGTCAGCGGTATGGAGTGGTGTATGGCAAGCTGTCTAAGCGCTCTTCAGTCACCGAGGCGCTCCTATATTTGACTTCCAAACTTCCTAGCTTTTACAAACGGCATTATACGTTCCAAATTACCACTGCCGATCGCACCCTAAAATGTCTCCAGTTTTCGGTTCCCGGTAAAAATGATGTGATTCCGGTTCATCGAGGGGATGTGGTGTCGGTGCTGTATACCATGCAGGGATATTTGATGAACCGATTGGTGGCGATCGCCAATCACACTACGGGCAAGAGCTATGTTTTACCCAATCCAGTTCCCGGCACTAATCAGCATGTCATTATCCTAATTACTCTGGTGACTGGATTAGTGCTGCTGTCTTTTCTCACCGGTGGCAACGTATTTTTTGCTGCTATTGTCAGCGCGATCGGCGTGTTGGCATACCTCAAGCTCACTCACAACGCCCAGTTGAGTAGCCCCCCATTAAATGCGACCCAAGCCGAAGGGCTACGCCTCATTGCCGATCAACGGTTGTTAGCGCAGCAGCGTAAATTAGAGCAGCGTGTCACTGAACTCACCCATGAATGTCAATCCAATCAACTACTCATTGATCAGATCAGCACATTGAAGCAAAAAATGGCACAGGTTGATCAAGCAATTTACTCAGCCCGAATTTATCGCGCCACGACGGCTGTTGATATCCTGAACAAGCAGATTTCCAATAATCAACGATTGATGCGGGAATATCAACACATGTTGAAAATGATTGAAATAGAAATCGACACATCTTGGATTGCCGACCAGCTACCCGATGCCGAAAACTTCACCCGCCGTATTTTAGAGCGCTTAGGCGAATTGAAAGACATTGAAGACCAAAATCAATCCTTAAAATTACAGCTTGCAGCCTACGAAGAAGTGAACCTGCTAGGGATTGAAAAATATGACTAATGGCAATCAAGAGGGCGAGGAGCAAACTTAAAATTCGACATTCGACATTCGTCAGTCTTTAATTGCTTCTTGGCGCAGTGGCAAGGTGACTTCAACCGTGGTTCCCTGGTTAGGGATGCTGGTGATATGAATCTGACCTTGATGGTTTTGGACGATCGCTTGAGCGATCGCCAATCCTAAGCCTGAACCTTTCGCAGAAGCTTGGCTGCGAGCCGGATCAACGCGATAGAAACGGTCAAACAACTGTGGCAAGGCTTCAGGCGGAATACCAATGCCCGTATCCGTAATCGCTACTTGTAGGAAAAAGTGATTCAATCGCCCAATTCGCTGGAGTTCTAAATTGACTTTGCCGTTGGCGGGTGTATATTTTACGGCGTTGCCAATCAGGTTGGTAAATAACCGAAACAGCCGATCGCGATCGCCTTGCACTACTGTCCAGCTTTTGTGAGGCAGTTGGGTCGAGATTGCGGTTGCTTGTTCGGTCATTGCCGAAAAAGGTGCGATTAAAGAGGTTGCTATTCCAGACTCTTTACCCGGTTCAACTCGCTGCACAGCGATCGCGATCTGCTTCTCCGCCGCCAAAATCTGCTGTTCTTCAATCACTTCTTTCAAAACTACTTCGAGATCGACCATTTGCCATCGGGCCTGAACACTGCCGCTATCTTGGCGTGCCAAAAATAGTAAGTCATCGACTAATCGCCCCAAACGTCGGGTCAATCGTTCTACGACTCGTAAATGATCTTGCTGTGTGGACAAGTCAGGTTCGGGATCGGCTAGTGCAACTTGAACATTGGTTTGAATCACGGCGATCGGGCTACGTAATTCGTGAGAAGCGTCGGCTGTAAATTGTTTGAGCCGTTGATAAGACTCGCGGATGGGCTGCATAGCTAGCTCTGATAAAAACCAGCCGATCGCGCCCACTGCGCCCACCATTAGCCCAATGCCCACTGCCAGATCGAAAAAGAACTCACGGCTAGGCTTGGTCACTTCAAACCAGGGATGGCTAACCCGCAGATAGCCTAGCAATTGCTGCCTTAACTCGACTCGTTGAGTCACCTGTCGCAAAACGAGCGGCTCGGATGGCAGCACGGGTGAAGTGGGCGGGGCGATTTTCCCAAGGAGTTGTAGGGGAGACTCCGCTGGCGTTTCATGAATCGCGGCGGATGACTTTTCTGAAAGAATTCTGACAGTCTCACCCTTGGAAGTAGACCTTAGCGGCACCCGTAGCGGCGCAGAAAGCGTTGACCAAAGCAGCTTTCCCGTGGGGCTAAACCATTCAATATCAATGCGATCGTCTTCTACAGAGGCAGCATTATCGCGAAAACTGGCTTCGATGTTGACCCGCAATTGCCCACCTTCCTCGTGCAGGGTGATCGGTTCAATCACCAGCGATCGCCGCACCACTTCCACCACATGGTTTAGCGTGTCATCAACCCGCTCAATTAGCGTACTGCGAACATAGAAAAACACACCACTGGCAAATAGAAGCAACAGCACCGCTGTAACCGCCGTATACCATAGTGCTAAGCGACGACGAGTAGCTTGAAACATCCTTAAAACTCGCAGTGAAACTCACAGCCTGTCCTTGCTAGTGTGACAGGTGGGTGATTAATCTAGCGCAGGGTTTAACGCAGGGTCGAAAAAATGTGTGCAATTCTCAAAATTGTGTGTACCATCGCTGATACAGGGAGTAATCAAATTTCTCGCTCAAATGCTTCAAATTTAAGAAACGCCTCTATAATTTCTTTCTGCGAGATTCAATCAGAAATTAGCTACTGATAAAAGGGATATAGAAATAAGTCATCTTTTTAATTAAAGTGCTCATTTCAATCAAAGTTGAGTACCATACATTAGTTCTTGAATCCCTTAGGTTATATTTACGAGCCGTGAATTATTTTCGTCCAAAACCTTTAGTTGAGCAGGCAACATTGTGGTTAAAGCCTTAACTAATTTACTGTCTAGAAAAACTAAGGGGATTGGTATCGAACTTGCCCCCGATCGCATTAATGTCGCTCAGCTACGGAAGCAGGGACAGGTGCTTAAGCTTGCGACTTTGGCTTCGGCTCCGGTTCCTGAAGGTATGTTTCAAGAGGGGCAGATTATGGACCCTCCAGGGATGGCAGAGCTACTGCAATCCATATTTGCAGAACATAAGATTAAGACAAAGCAAGTCACCACAGCGGTTATGGGTGGACGCGATACCGTTACCCGAATTATTCCGGTGCCTGCGGAGTTAGATGATAACGAACTGCGAGAGATGGTGCTAAACCAAGAAGCAGGTTTATACCTCCCGTTTCCGCGCGAAGAAGCGGATGTTGACTATCAAAAACTGGGGCTGTTTGTTGATGATGATGGCATTGAGAAATTTCAGGTTTTGCTGGTAGCAACTCGTAAAGAAATTACGGACGCTTACATTCGCACGTTTGAAGCAGCCGGATTAAAACTCAATGTTTTAGAAGTCGCAAGTTTTGCCTTAATTCGCACCATTCGTGAGCAACTACGGCAATTTTCTTCCCAAGAAGCCGTGGCGATCGTAGATATTGAGTTTGAGAGTACAGAAATTTCGATCGCCCAAGACGGGGTTCCTAAATTCTCTCGCACGGTTCCTATTGGCACCTACCAAATTCAAAGCGCTCTGTCTCGTGCTATGAATCTGCCCCCTTCTCGCACAACCGATTTATTGCAAGGGATGACCATTCCCATCGTGCCATCCGACACCATTGGCAGTACTGGAAAAATGGCTGGCACCAATCCAGGCTCGGCTGCCATGCTGCGAATTATTGGAGAGCTAGCTGATGAGCTACGGCGCTCAATCGATTTTTACTTAAATCAGGGGGAAAACTTGGAAGTAGCGCAGCTTTTGCTGGCAGGTCCAGGTGCCGCGATCGGACAGTTGGATGAATTTTTTGCCAGTCGGCTCAGCCTGCCTTGTACTCAGGTTGATCCCATTGCCGCATTAGATCTCGAAGTAGGCGAGGACATTCCTCCCACTCAAAGGGCAGGACTCAGCGTTGTGCTGGGCTTAGGATTGCGGGAGGTTTCGTAGTATGTACGGCTTAGACATCAATTTTTTAAAGGATCGTCCAGAATATCGATCAGAACCTTCTCCAAGTTCTCGACGGCGAAATTTAGGCACTCCTGAAAGTAAACGACCTCTTTGGATAGGGGCAGGGACAGGGTTAGCGTTGTTAGGACTGGCTGCCGGAGGATGGCTTTTTCTGCAATCCCAAAATCAGCAGCTTGAGCAGCGTCAAGCAGAGTTAGATGCTCAAATCAGCGCCATTCAGGCAGAGCAAGCAAAACTAGCTTCAGTTAAAGCTCAAACAGCCCAAGCAAAGACAGATACTGCTGCATTTGCAACGGTATTCAACACCATTAAGCCATGGTCGGCGACATTTGGAGATATTAGCGCCCGCACCCCACCCAAAGTCCGCATTCTCGACATTAAAGAGTTGACTGCGGCAGAAATTGCGGCGTTACCTCAGCCCAGTCCTGCTACACCCGCTGCCGCTGCCCCTGCCCCTAGCCCTGCCGCAGGCACCGCCCCGCCCCCGCCCCCGCCTCCTAGCGGCGTGATTCAAATTACGGGTTCAGCCACCAGTTTTAATGATGTCAATGATTTTTTGTTGATCTTGCAGCGGTCTAAATTTGTTAAACCCGACACCACTAAAATTCTGAGTGCAGCGTTGGGTGAACCCAAATTACCCCAAGCGGTTCAAGTGGGCGGATCAAATGCGGCGGCAGACAGAGACAAGGTAAAGTTGCCGGGTGAAGTTGGGTTTGTCATCCAAACTGAGCTAACGGATGTGCCTGCCTCGGAGCTACTCCAAGAGCTAGAAAGTAAAAAAGCGACTGGGCTAGTGACTCGAATTGAAGCGTTACGTCAGAAGGGGGTCGTTAAGCCATGAGTGCAGGTGGAGACTTTATTCCTGGCGATCAGCAGTTTGATGCCGAACCCGATTATCCGACGGTGTTTGGCATCCGGTTTACACCGATGGTTAGTGGCATTGCCCTTGCAGTGTTGGGCTTAATCGGTGCTGGAGCGTTGTTGTTCTATTTGGGTTTACCTGAATGGGAGCGGTATCAGCAATTGGATGCCAAAGTGAAACAAACCGAAAACGATATTCAGCAGCAGGCGGCTATTAAACAAGAGATAGACACTGCTAGGAAAGAGTTAGAAACGGCTCAGCGGCAGAGAGATGATGTCCTGACTCTATTTGCTAGCGAAGCCTCGTTAGATACGCTTTTGTTGGATCTCAATCGTCAAATTGATGCTCGCAATGTGGATTTAGGGAAGCGGCGATCGCAAAAACTAGCGCTTTGTTCGCCGACTATCCAGCAAAACATTCGTGAGTTTGAGGATAAGTACGGGGATCTCGCTGCCAAAGCTGAATTGAGAGGCTTTACGCCCAACAAGGATCGCACGGGCGTGATTACAGATAGTTCTTACGGTACTGAGGTGAATGGCAAGTTGAAACGCCAAGTTGCTTCAGTAGAGTTATCCGGCAACTATGAACAGACGGCTGCCATTTTGCAAAGTATCGAACGACTTCAGCCTTTGCTGGTGATTCGAGAACTGACCTCAAGCCTCAGCGACAAATCAAAAAACACGACGGTTTATACCGGCACCGGAGACTTTACTCGATTATCACCCTGTCAGCCAGATCCTAAAATTACGACGAAATTTCAGCTAGAGGCATTGCTGCCATTAAAACCCAATGAAGTGGTGAAGGCTGCTCCAGCAGTGCCGCCTGCCCCGACAAAGTGATGTCCGACGCTTATTTATGATGTGAGGAGGAACCGTGAAACCGGATCAGGGATTAACTCAAGTTTTGATGACCAGTGTGTTGAGCAGTGCTGCAATGGTGGCAATGGCTCAGCCTGTTTTTGCGGCGGCTCAGGTGACTGCGGTGCAGATATCGCCTACCGCCAAGGGCGCGACACTCGTATTACGCACCAATGGCAGCGATCGCCCCCAGGTATTTTCAGTCAATCGCGGTCGCACTTGGACAGCAGATTTAATTAACACGCAGCTTGCCATGCCAGGAGGACGTTTTAAGCAGGCAAACCCTGCGCCTGGAATTTCGATGGTAACCGTTGCCCCCCTCGATCGCACTAGCGTTCGGGTCACCGTCACCAGTAGCGGATCTGCCGTAGCCGGACAAGTCACCCGCAATCAAGGTGCCCTTCTGTTTAGCATGACCGCCACCCCCGCCAAAGCAACCAAGGTCGCACCAAGCAAGAAACCTGTCACCATCGCCGCGAAGCCCGCCAATGCGTCCCTTCGTAGCGCTCAACCCGGAAACGCGCTGCCTCCTTTGCCTGCGCCCTCATTCCAAGCGCCCCTGCCCACGGTTCAACCGTTAACCGTTCCTGCGCCTCAAACGTTCACGCCAACCCAGCAGCCTCTCGCCCAACTACCGCCTGCATCCGTTACTCCTCCCGGTCAATCGCAACCAAACCAAAGCCCACTGCCTGCGTTTCAAGGGGGTGCTCCCTTAGTGCCCAATCCCCAAATCAAAGTAGATGGTGCCGCCTATCAACAACCGCCAGCAGTGCCGCCGTTTGCGCCTAACTCGTTCCCCAGAGCGATCGCCCCCCCCGTGGGCGACATCGCCGTTGGGCAAGTGGACTCTTCCGCATCGTCAATTGACTTAGGCACCAGTGAGCGTGTACCCCGGCTAGTTTTAAGGGATGCTTCTGCCCGTGAAGCCCTCTCTCTCCTTGCTCGTTCCGTCGGCTTAAACATTGCTTATGTCCCCCCACAGCCTCTTGGAGGAACGGCTCAAACAACTTTACCCGTAGTACAGGATAGTGTCGGCCCCAAAATCACCCTGGATATTGAAAACGAGCCTGTTCAGAATGTTTTCAACTATATTTTGCAAGTCACTGGATTAGAAGCAAATCGGGTTGGACGCACCATTTTTATTAGTCCTCGTTTGCCAGATACCGCTCGTAGTTTAATTAGTAGAACACTTCGTTTAAATCAAGCTAATGCGGCGGCTGCCGCAGCTTATCTCAGTAGTTTAGGTGCATCTACATTACGGACAGTATCGATAACAAGGAGGCGAGTTACTGGTGAAGGTGCAAATGCTGAATCAGTGTCAGAAACAGATACAGAGATCCGTCCGCTTGAAGCTAAAGAGGGCACTGCTCCACTTCTCTTGCGGGGTATCACGGTTGCAACAGATGAACGCTTAAACTCCGTTACATTAGTTGGATCTCCTAGGAAGATAGAAATGGCAACTTCGTTGTTGACCCAATTAGATGCGCGTCGCCGTCAGGTTGCCATTAATGTTCGAGTGATTGATATCGACTTGATCGCCTTTAATCGAGTGGGTGCCAGCTTCTCCTTTGGAGTCAACGACTCGCAGTTTGTAAATACGGGTGGGATTGGCTTACTGAACTTTGGACGACAAACTCCCAGCTTTAATGGACTCAGTTCCACCCTGAACACGGGCAGCACCATTGGAGCCGCACCATCAATTTTTGGGGGCGCAATCGCAAATAATGCAGGCGGATTTACACGAAATTTCTTGCTGCAATTGCAGGCGGCTGTCACTGCGGGCAATGCTAAAATTCTGACCGATCCCACCCTAGTGGTGCAAGAAGGGCAGCAGGCGCAAGTCCAGCTAGCGCAGGAAGTCATCACCAACATTCGGCAACAGGTTACCGCTACTCAAAACTCCACCCAAATCACGGTTGAAGTTGAAAAAGCGCCTGCCGGGTTGACCTTGCCCGTTAGAATTGAAAAAATTGATGACAACGGATTTATTTCGTTCACGATCAATCCAGAGATTACTCGACCGGATCAAACGGTTAATATCTCCTTTACCAATCAGGGGCAAACTGTGACCAACCCTATCACCTTGTTAGCTAGGCGAAGTGTTAACTCAGGGCTGGTGCGGGTACGAGATGGGCAAACGCTGCTGCTGTCGGGCATTATTCAAGATGAAGACCGCGCCACTGTAACCAAGATTCCTATTTTGGGTGATATTCCTATTTTGGGAGCGCTCTTCCGCAGAACTGAAAAGCAGAACCAGCGGCGAGAGGTGATTGTGCTAGTCACCCCACGGATTTTGGATGACACCAACGCTAGTGCTTTTGGCTATGGCTACACGCCCAGTCGCGAAGTGCAAAGGATCATTGATTCTGGTAACAGCAACTAAACAGAACTAAGAGAGTTGGTTCTTGAGGCTGGGCGATCGCCCAGCCTTTTTTATGCTTAAAGATCTTGCAGTAATGAAAGTTGATTGGAACTTTGGCTGTCTCGAAACAGGTGTTCTACCTCTCCCCGCTGATACTGAGGAGTTTGATACTGTCCCACTAAACGCGGCTTAATGTTTGCTTGTTTGAGCGAATCACGCGCTTGTTGAGTAGATTCCCCTAAAATTGCAGCGGCATTTCGCAGGGATATCCATTGTTTGGCAAAGCGATCGAGCAATATGTCGTCTGATTCGGTTTGAATTTCTGTCAATAATAATTTTGCCAGTAGCCAACACGCCAAAGTATCTGCCTCGGCTCGATGAGAAGTTGCGATCGGAAAGTTAAAGTGCTGCACCAAATTGGGCAGACTGCGAGATGGCAAGTCAGGCAGCATCAGACGCGCCAAAATCACGGTGCAGAATTGTTCGGCAGTGGGGCGAGCAAAGCTTACACCTAAATGATGAAACTCTGACTGGAGGAAGCCATAGTCAAACGTGAGATTATGAGCCGTCAATGTACCTGTATTCAATAACGGCAAATAGTCCTGCCAAATATCTTTTGCGAAGGCTGCTTGATCCACCATGTCTTGAGAAATGCCTGTGAATCGAGTGATGCTGGCTGGCACAGGCACTTGTGGATTAATTAAGTGAGTCTGTTGGTGATGAATACCCGACTTTAAGCTAGCTTGTAAAACCGAAATTTCAATCACGCGGCTAGAGTTGGGATGATGTCCGGTGGTTTCTACGTCTACGACTGTTAAAACTTGTTGACTCATCCGACGGTAAAAAAGGAGTAACTCGGTTGATAACACAGTTTATGGGGGCTAAATATGGCTGACAATATCTAATCGAAAAAAGGCGCGAAATTTCGCGCCTCTTAAAGCTAATGACTCGATTCTGCGTTATCGCTTAGTTGTTGTTAGAGACTCCGTTAGACGAGGAGCGGTTAGAACTGGAAGCGGTTTGGCGCGGATTGCCGCCACTGGGTTTTGACCGTTTGACCAGCTTGGGCTTGGGTGACGAAGTTCTGTCGTCATCGTTGTAATCTCCACCCGCTTCTTGGGAAGAACGCATCCAAGCAGGTCTGATTTGGTCATACGCCATTTGCAACGCTGCCGCCGCGATCGCGTGAGGTTCGTATTCTTCCGAAAGCTGCGCCACAATTGGCAAGAACGATGCCATCCGTTCGCCAGCCAGCGCTTCTTTGAGGCTATCCTGTAGCTTTTCGATCTGGCGTGCTTCAATTTGGGCACGAGTCGGAATAGAAACGATCTCCAAGCGCTGGCGGACATGATTTTCAATGTCTCTCAGCTTGCGGCGATCCATGGAGTGAACCAAGGTTAGCGCCATGCCTTCCTTTCCGGCTCGTCCAGTCCGTCCAATTCGATGAACGTAGTTTTCGACGCTATCGGGCAGATCGTAGTTAATCACATGAGTCAAGTCATCCACATGAATTCCACGAGCGGCAATATCAGTTGCCACCACCCAACGCACTTGGCGCTGGCGGAACCGGAGCAATAGGCGCTCACGTTGAGATTGGCTCAAGTCACCATGATATTCATCGACACTGTGCCCTGCGGCTTGCAACTGACTAGTCAAGTCAGCCGCTGCTTTGCGGGTACGAACAAAGATCAAAGCAGAATCAGGATCTTCTAACTCAAGGATGGGCAAAAGCGCGCGGGGCTTTGTCCAACCGCGAGGAACCATGTAGGCAACTTGATTGATTCGGCTGGGAGCGGCTTTAGGTTGCTCGATCGTGATCGTGACGGGCGATCGCAAAAATTTAGCAACCAATTTGCGAACAGAGGGTTCCATCGTGGCAGAGAAAAACGCGGTTTGACGCTCAGTCGGCGCTTGATTCAGAATTTTTTCCACATCTTGAATAAAGCCCATGTTCAACATTTCATCGGCTTCATCCAACACTAACCACTGAACATTATTGAGCTTCAGGTCACCCCGGCTCAACAAATCAAGCACCCGACCTGGAGTTCCCACTACCATTTGGGCACCTCGTCTTAACCGGGAAATTTGGGGCTCAATCGCTTGCCCCCCATAGATAGAAACGATTTTTAAGCGGCGATCGTCATTAAAATCGCGGATTGCCTGACAAACCTGCATTGCTAGCTCACGAGTCGGAGTTAGAACCAGTGCCTGTACGACAGGGGCCGTCACATCGATCCGCTCTAGGATCGGTAAGGAAAAAGCCGCCGTCTTTCCGGTGCCTGTTTGCGCTTGACCCACCACATCACGACCCGCAAGCAAATGGGGGATCGCTTCCGCTTGGATCGGAGTAGGGGCAGTGAATCCTAAGGACTCCAGAAAACGGACGCGGGCATCAGACAGACCAAGGCTGTTAAACGAAAGGGTCATTGAATCTCCTGTAAATATCAGAAATAAGATGGGATCAAAAGGCTTAAGTATTGGGAAAAGAACCCAACAAAGCCGCAACTCTAAAAAGAGTTGCTCTTGAAATGCAGCGATTTATGGGATGGCTAAAGGTTGATGGTTAAATAAATCTGCTGCGGTTGCGATACGACCATATAGGTCATATTCACTGGCATGGTCGATGGCGACTGGCACCAAAGACCCTAAACTCGCTTCACCAGAAACGTATACTAAGCCATCAACCTCTGGCGAGAAACGAGATGAGCGACCGAGCAATTCCCCAGTTTCAGGGTTTTCCTGCTCAATCAACACATTGACAACCTTGCCAATTTCCTGGCGATTCTTTTTAAGAGAAATCGGCTGCTGAACCTGCATTAAGGTCTGACGGCGCTGGTTCATCACAGCTTGAGGAACTTGGTTTGGAAGATTGTAGGCTGGAGTTCCCTCCTCCGGGGAAAACGTAAATACGCCCACATGATCAAATTCATGTCTTTGAACAAACTGTAGTAAATGTTCAAAATGTTCATCTGTTTCGCCCGGAAACCCCACAATAAAAGTGGTTCGCAAAACAGAGTTAGAAACGGATTCTTTAATCCGATTAATGATTTCATCATTGACTTGCCCTTGCCAGGGACGATTCATCGATCGCAGCATCTCAGGGTGAGAGTGTTGCAGCGGCAAATCCATGTATGGCAAAACATTGGGCGTTTCTTGGATCGCGGCAATCACGTCGGGTGTTAATCCAGTTGGATAAGCATAGTGAATCCGAATCCAGGGAACCTCGACTTTGCCCAGCGCCCGTAAAAGCTCGGCTAGCTTGGGTTTGCCATAGATGTCGATGCCATAGTTTGTCGTGATTTGGGAGATTAAGATTAGCTCTTGCACCCCTTCTGAGGCTAACCGCTCAGCTTCAGCCACGATGGACTCGATGGTGCGCGATCGCTGGTTTCCACGCAAGTGAGGAATAATGCAGAAAGCGCAGCGATAGTCGCAGCCCTCCGCTACCCGTAGATAGGCAACTCCCTCTGTCGTTGTGCGATAGCGGGGAGTATTTTCGTCGGCGATGTAGGTGGGCTGCGAAGAGATCTCCGTGACCCGTTCTCCGGTTTCAGTCCGCTGGATTACGTCAACAATTTTGTGGTAGTCGCCTGTCCCCACTAAGGCAACGGCTTCGGGCAGTTCGCCCAGCAACTCTTCTTTAAAGTGCTGCGCCATGCAGCCAGTGATCACAATTTTTTTATCTGCTTCAGCAAGTTCAACTAGGGTGCGAACTGATTCTTCGCGAGCCGATTGAATGAAGCTACAGGTGTTGACAATCACGTAGTCTGCCAGCTCTTCGTTTGCGTCTACTGAGTAGCCCGCTTGAACGAGTAAACCCAGCATATGCTCAGTGTCAATCCGGTTTTTCTCACAGCCTAGATGTGAGACAGCAATAGTTGGCTTAGTGCCCATGAAGCTAGTAGTAGTCCTATGAAAGAGGTGTCAGTCGTCGTACTTTAGCGATCGCGTCGCGACGGACTTATCCCCTCGCATCAAACTTATTAGCATCAGCTATTCAGTTTCTGAGTGCAATCGCTCAGATTATGTTCAGTTTATATGGTAACTCGAAATCGGAAATATTACGATATTTTACAGGATAGGGTTTTGATCTGGAATTAGCAAGGGGGAATTCAATTCATTTAGGCGAGAGCGATGATTTACTGTAAGGATCGTTCCAGTGAAACGTTATTATTTGGATAGCGCAGTCGCTAGCAAAGAGAAAAATGAATGACAGAGTAGACCTTGTATTACACAAGTATTTCTCTCCGGTCACTCAATTAACTCTTTTTAGTACTCTGTTGCAATTGACCTTTTTCAGATTCAGGTGAGTCCGATTTATAAACACGTGGACTTAATCCAAACGTTCAAAACCCCAAATCCAGTGATTGGCGTTGTCCATCTCCTGCCTTTGCCAACCTCACCTAAATGGGGCGGCAGCCTCAAAACGGTGATAGACCGCGCAGAACAAGAAGCAGTGGCTCTGGCATCGGGCGGAGTGGATGGCATTATTGTAGAAAATTTTTTCGATGCGCCATTTACTAGTGGACAGGTTGATCCAGCGGTCATCAGTGCCATGAGCCTGATTGTGCAGCGGTTGATGCATATGGTGACGCTGCCAATTGGTATTAATGTGCTGCGGAATGATGCTCGGAGTGCTTTGGCGATCGCCACCTGCACCAATGCTCAATTTATTCGGGTCAACGTCCTTACAGGAGTCATGGCAACTGACCAAGGCTTGATTGAAGGCTGTGCTTACGAGCTATTGCGCTATCGTCGAGAACTGGGCAGTGATGTCAAAATCTTTGCGGATGTATTAGTGAAACATGCCCGTCCCCTGAGTTCTCCAAACCTGACCGTTGCGGTGCAAGATACGATTGAACGGGGGCTTGCCGATGCGATTATTTTATCGGGTTGGGCAACGGGCAGTCCTCCTAGTTTGGAAGACTTGGAACTTGCTAAAGCCGCCGCGAATCATACTCCTGTATTCATTGGAAGTGGCGCAGATTGTGAGAATGTAGCTAGTTTAATGCAAGCGGCTGATGGCGTGATTACCTGTAGTTCGCTGAAGCGCCATGGTCGTCGCGATCAACCGATTGATCCAATTCGGGTGAATCGATTTGTAGAGGCAGTGCGGCGGGGAATGCCAGTTGAGGCGATACCTCAATCTCTTCCGTCTGTGCGGTTGCACTCCTGAATACTTGTATTTTTAAGGAAGCTTGGATGAATCGTCAAATTTACGCGATCGCTCTATTGGGGCTTTCCATCAGCACAGCACTGATAATTGTTCGCCCAGCGGCGATCAGTGCCAAACCCAGACCCGCCGACGTTACCGTCAGCGTTGCCGATAGCAAAGCGTTAACAGAGTTAGCCCTGCACTTGAAGAAGATTAATGCCAAGATGTACGGAGCCTATTGGTGCCCACACTGTACGCATCAAAAAGAAATGTTTGGCAAGTCTGCCATTCAATTCATCAACTATATTGAATGCGATCCCCGTGGTGCAAATGCCAAGCCCAGCCTCTGTAAAGCCGCCAAGGTAACCGGATACCCGACTTGGGAAATCAATGGGAAGCAATACGTGGGGGTGCAATCTTTAGAAGAATTAGCAAAATCGTCTGGCTATAAAGGTTCCACCAAGTTTTAGGCACGTCTCAGGGGGCAGGTTTTAGGGGTGAGGATAAGAAGTACAGCGTAAGGGAAATTGTTCCTTGAACACAAACGGGAACAGAATGGGGCAAAATAAAGACGAGATTGCTATAGATGGATTCTGGTTAATTGTATGGGGTTGAGCTATGTCTAGTCTTGTGGGTCGTCGTCGTAATGCTCCGTGGATTCATCGCTGGTCACGCCAAATAATTGGGGCGATCGCGATTCTTGGCGCAATCAATACGGCATACATCACCATCACCAAACTCTCAAAGACCGTTGCCGCTTGCCCTACTAGTGGCTGCGAACGAGTCTTAGACAGCCCCTATGCTACGGTATTTGGATTGCCTCTGGCTCTATTCGGCTTAGCTGCCTATGCGGCAATGGCAGTTTTTGCGCTAGCTCCTTTAGCCGTAAATCCTGAGAAAAACCGGAAACTGCGAACCACTCTAAACGACATCACTTGGCGGCTACTGTTCATTGGCGCAACTGCCATGACGGTTTTTAGTGGTTACCTGATGTACATCATGGGGTCACAGTTCGTTTCAAAATTTGGCGCAGGCGGGATTTGCTACTATTGCATCGCCTCTGCGCTGTTTGCCCTTAGCATGTTTGTCTTGACTTTGATTGGGCGCGATTGGGATGATGTCGGTCAACTAGTGATAACGGGGATCATCACGTTGATGGTCACCTTAGTTACGACTCTGCTGATTTACGCCAATCTTCCATCTGCTGCTTCGCCTTCAGCAACGGGCGGCAATACAGGACCCGCGGTTGTCAACACATCCTCCCCGGCAGAGATTGAATTGGCAAAGCACTTGAAGCAGATTGGGGCAAAAATGTATGGAGCCTATTGGTGCCCTCATTGCCATGATCAAAAAGAACTGTTTGGCAAAGAAGCCGCTGCGATCTATCCCTACGTAG
This sequence comes from Leptolyngbya sp. CALU 1928, assembly GCF_056784215.1. Taxonomy (NCBI): domain Bacteria; kingdom Bacillati; phylum Cyanobacteriota; class Cyanophyceae; order Leptolyngbyales; family Leptolyngbyaceae; genus Leptolyngbya; species Leptolyngbya sp. CALU 1928. Next base: position 2,019,434 of record NZ_JBXBCE010000001.1, read on the forward strand.
AGTGTGCGCCAGATGGAGTAAATTCCAAAACAGAAGTCTGTCAAGAGATGGCACCCAAAATTGAGAAGCAAACAGGGCAAAGTTTTGGCTTTCCGACTTGGGAAGTTAAGGGTCAGTATTTGACAGGCACTCAGCAGTTGACTGATTTGGCAACCAAGTCAGGCTATCAAGGACCGCGCAACTTTAAGAATGGAGTCTAGTTTCTCTAGTCCATTCAGATCGTTAGTCAATGCGCCGTTCTAGCTGCCACAGGATTTGGTTCCCTTCGCGGCGAACGCGGGAGACTGCCCAGTTACGCCAGACCCAGTTATCTCCACGGCTGGTGACAGCGCTGGCGTTGACATCCATTAAATCTGCCAGTTCAGAACTGGTGATTAGATACCCCTTTTCGGCAATTTCATCGGCAATCCGTAGGGCTTCAACAGTGTCACGCAGTTGAGCGACTTTAACCTCACGGGGAGCGCCATCAACCGTATCTGGCGTGAAAGAGGGCTGTAGGTCTGTCATCGGTTCAAGAGTTGCAACGGTGAGCGTAGAATCGGATTGTATAGTGTTTAACTTCAAGGCGGCTGACTCAAGTGGAACTGATTTGAGAGGAGTTTTTGTAGGCAGAGGTTCGGTTTTGTTAGGAGTGATTATCTGACTGGTTTGAACTTGAGTCAGCTTAGGGTTTTTTCCAAGACTGAAGGCACGGGCGATCGCGTCACAGCGTTCATTCCCTTCATTGCCCGCATGAGCACGCACATAGCGCCATTGCACTTGGGTAGAATTTAGCAGATCTAATTCTTGCCACAGGTCTTTGTTGACCACATCTTTGCCCGTGGAGGTTTTCCAGCCCTTTTTTTTCCAGCCTTTAATCCACTCAGTAATTCCTTTTCTGACATATTCGCTATCGGTATACAGTTCGATCGCATCTGTGGGGTGATCAGTGAGAAACTTGAGTGCTGCGATCGCGGCTTGCATTTCCATCCGGTTATTGGTAGTTTGCCGATCTGCGCCACCCAGTTCGTGGCGAGAGCCATCCTTGAAATAAACGACTACGCCCCAACCGCCTGGTCCCGGATTGCCACTACACGCGCCATCTGTATAAATACTTTGAATCATTATTTATCTGTTACAACAATCAAGATACTAGGCTTAGAGCCGGTTCATCAGTCTGCTCTAGCTGATCCAAAATGGCAATCACTTCTCGTTCAAAGGTGACTTGGGCGCGGTTTGTGGTGCCGCCTACATAGCATTCTCCGCTGATTTGCAATGCCCAGATTTGAGAATGGGAGACATAGCTCATGATCACGCCTGCCATTAACAACGCAAACCCAGCATAAACTAAGGGAATTCCTGGATCAGCTTTAATTTGTAGCCCGGTGCTGCCGACTAATTCCAGAATTTTTAGGGTGACTCCATTCACTTCAGTGCCCATTCCTGCTCTTGCCGTGGAAATGAGCTTGCCGTCGTTGCCATAGATAATCAGAGTGCCTTGGAGGTCTTTAGCGATTAGCGAGACTCCTTCACTGAGATCTGGCTTTGTAGGAATCCAGGTGCCCCAGAGTTGTCCCTTGCCGCCTGTATCGAGTTGTGCCATGGGCAGTTGAAAAATCGGGCTGTTGTTCAGGCGCACCCGCACCGACGCGATCGACCAAGATGCCTGATACAACGTGACTCCTTTATAGGTCAGCGGTTCATTCACATGGATCGTCTTCCGTTTCACCTCTTCACCTTGGCTATTTAAGATAGACATATCAGAGTAAAACTGATCGATATTGCCATCAGGGGTGTAGTCGATCCAGAAACGATTCACTTTAACTGACCAATCCTTGGGGATTTGAGGCGTTGCCCACGGTCCAGCGTCCGTAATATTTTGAATTTGAAATGTGTTGCCGCTGGGGATCATTTCCTGAGCAATGAATCCGGTTAGCGCACCCATGATGCCGCCTAACAAAATAATCAGAATGCCAATGTGGACAATGATGGGACCGACTCGCCCCACTAGCCCTTTGTGAGCATACAGAGAATCTCCTTGGCGAAAAATGCGATAGCGACGACTTGCCAACAGCGGCGCGAGATCATCCAGCGATCGCTGAGGTAAAGTAGCACTCAAGGCGAATTTTTGAAACTGGCGGGGTTGCGTATAAAAATTCCAGGTGCGAGAAAACCAGCGGAGGGACGGAATTTGTCGTTTGAAAGTGCAAGCCGTCAGGCTAGAGCCAAATAGCACCAGTAATCCCAGAAACCACCAAGTGCGATAGACATGATCGAGTCCCAAGGTGAGCAACACTTTCCAGGTGAGAAACCCAAAAAGGGCAGGCTGTTCGGGATAGTTTGCCTGATAAAACGCGATCGACTGACCCTGTTCTATGACTGTGCCGGAGATACTGAATAGGGCAATTAGCAATAGTAGGGCGATCGCCAACCTCAGATCTGCCAAAAATGGCACCAGTTCGCGCTTAAAAAAAGTTTGGGGAGCGGCAGTAATCGTAGAAAATTTTGATAAAAAAGTATCTTTTGCAGTCATTGCCCTATTGCCTTTAAACAATTGCCTCATTTTTGAATGAAGCCTCAATTCAAAATCTAAAAACTGGTGACTCTAAATAACAGCGAGAACACCCCAAAAATAACAAGCAAAAGACCACTCGCTGGCGTAATCCAGCCCGACCAGCGACGCAGTTCCAACAATTTTTTAATCGAAGCGGTAAACGTGCCTGCCAAAATTAGCGGAGTCACATAGCCCGCCGTATATGCCAGCAGCAAGAGGCTGCCTAACACAGGATCTTTTGTGGTAGAAATCCAGGCGAGCAGCGTGGCTAGAACAGGCGTGCTGCAAGGAGAGGCAACTAACCCAAAGGTGACCCCAATTAGGTAAGATTTTGCACTAGTGGGTAATTCTTGCGAAAACCAATCCATTCCGCCCCAAGATGGCAATCTGAAAGGCAACGCTTCCAGCAGATTTAAACCCATCAAAATTGCGATCGCGCTCACTATAATCGGCAAACCTAAGCCAATTTGCCCATAGATTTTCCCTACTACGGCTGCCAGAATTCCCAACCCAGCCAAAGTGGTTGCTAACCCTAGGGCAAACCAAGTCGATTGTGCCGCCGCTTGCAGTCGGGTTTTGGCTTCGTAGCCGCCAATATAGCCAATCGTAATCGGCAGCATTGACAGCATACAGGGTGTCAGACTGGTCAATAAACCCGCTAAAAAAATGATCCCTACGCTGACGGGAGTCAGATGGGCAAGTTGATTGGATACCAGCGTATTGGCAAACTGAGCCAATTGATATAGTTGGGTCTGGAAGGCTTCAAACATTCTTTCTAGGGCGATCGCGCTTTTCAACTACGCCTATTCAAACTACAAGCGTTCGTTCAAATACTTCTCTATCTTAATCTGCTTAATGCGTTGTACCGAGGGACATCAAGTTGCCCGACGAGGAATCTTAGGAGTGCGGAGCGATGTTTGGAGCGATCGTTGCCCAACTCGGGATCTTAGAGGAACAGGCTGACGATTATTACGGTGATCATCCAAGCGCACCACTTTTGCCTCCCCACTTTCTCGCGCCACCCGAATCAGCAACCCGGCTGCAATCAAACTGGATATCATCGAACTGCCACCATAACTGAGCAATGGAAACGGCAATCCCGTCGTCGGTAGCACACCCGTCGCCACACCGATATTTAACAACGATTGCCCAATTAACAACACCATAATTCCGATCGCCACCAACCGATGAACCGTCGTACTCGCCTTCAGCGCCACTCTCAACGCCAACGTGGCATACACCGCCAGCATCACCAACAGCATTAAGCACCCTACAAAGCCAAATTCTTCTGCAAAAACCGCAAAGATAAAATCAGTATATTGAATGGGCAGATAAAATAACTTCTGCTGAGATAACCCAAATCCAGTTCCCCAGGCATTGCCCGAAGCCACTGCCAAAATACTTTGAATTAGCTGATAGCCGTCCCCATGGGGGTCAGCCCAAGGATTCAAAAATGAAAGAATCCGCCGCAACTGATAGGAACGCAAACTCACACTCAACGCCACAATTAACAAGCCGGCAAGTGCAGTTCCACCCAATTGCACATAGGGCAAACCCGCCCCCAAAGCAACCAACCACAGCATCATGCCGCAGAGAGCCGCCGTACTTAAATTTGGCTGGAGCAATACACCCGCCACAACTAATAGGAAAATTCCTAGCCAAGTGATCCGCATAGACCACCGTAGCCGATCCCACTGAGAAAAAACTCGCGCACTTTGTAGTACCAGAAAAGGCTTAATCAGTTCTGAGGGCTGTAGGGGAAAGGGCCCAATGAATAGCCAGCGAGATGAGCCATTCACAAGAATCCCTACTCCTGGAATCAGGGTCACTAAGATTAGCCCCAAAACGAGCAGCAAGACCCAATCAGCAACCCCAATAATGAAGCGAATTGGAGTGTGGACTAAAAGATTAAAGCCGACCAAGCCAATCAAAACCCAAATTATTTGGAGTTTAAAGTAATATAGCCCGTCTCCCTGTTCCGCATCTCCAACGGCATAAGAAGCCGAAAACACCATTGCTAAGCCAATGAACAGCCATACGAACGTTAACCAGCGAAGCAATCGTGCTTCTAAAGCCCAATCTTTGGCAGCCGTATCAAAAAATGGAATCAGGTGACGTAAGTTCACAAGCTTCTCAATGAAAATTATTGGAGGATAACGAGCAGGCTCTTGGGCTGAGTTTAATCTTTCAGCCGCTTATCAGGTGACCAGTCTAGGGCAGTCTTGGCAATCAGGCAAGACTTGTAGCTAAATTTAGCGTGTTGTAAGCCCCATTAAGCCAAAGGACGCTGAATCCAGCGCCCTTTCAAAAAATATTTACTGAGTTAAGTTAAACCTGAGCCAACGCAGGTTCTTGTTGGCGATTTAGGTGCCGAGATTCTTGAGGTTCCGCACCGTAAACTTCGCAAGAATTGTTGGGGCTTTCAATTAACTTGACTTTATATAGCTGTGCGCCGATTTGCTGGATGGGTGCTTGTAGTAAATCGCGGATATGAATAGCAATATTTTCTGCCGTAGGCACTACATTTTCAAAGTAGGCAACGTCTTTGTTTAGGAAAGTGTGATCAAACGGCTCTACTACAAAAGTATCGATCGCGGCTTGAAAATCAACCAAATCAGCAATCATGCCAGTGCGCGGATCGAGGGTTCCTTTGATCGTTACTTCCAAGTGGTAGTTGTGCCCATGTCCATTGGGTCGGGCGCACTTGCCGTAAATTTCGGAGTTTTCTTCAAAACTCAGATCAGGACGAGCCAAGCGGTGAGCCGCGCTGAAATGAGTACTAATAGTTAGGTAAGCTTCCATATCGTCTCCGTAATAATCTGCCCAAAGTTCGGGATGTTCAAATAGCTGAATGCGGACGAGTGGAAGATGGGGGGCAAGCCGTTGCCAAATTACGCGCGCGATATTTTCGGTTGTGGGCAGCGTTTGCCCAAATTCTTCCCAGGCATCGTTTAGATAGGAAAAATCAAGCTGGCTGGTAATCTCGCGCTTGATAATGTGTTTTACGTCTGAAAGATTTAGCACCATGCCGTACTCGTCCAAGTCGCCCAGCATGGAGACAAACAAAACATAATTGTGTCCATGTCCTGGAAAACGGGTGCAGGCACCAAATCGAGTCAGATTTTCTGCTTCGCTGAATTCTGGCAACCAATAGCGATGGCTGGCAGAAAATTGGGCGCGCCGATTAATCGTACATTTCATAAATTCCGTGCCAGAGCAGCTTAGGAAACTGTAAACAAGATGCAAAGTTTTGCGAAGCACCCTATTCTCAGGATAACCAACATTGACGGCGATCGCGGGATATTCTTAGTATTAGAATATGATGAACAAGTGTTAAGAAACTTTTTCATTGAACTTTTTTAGATGCTTTTCCCACTGCTTATCCCAGCGTTACCCATGGCTCAATTTGAACTGATTACAGGGATGCGATTCTTTTGCCGCTTCTCTCAGAAATGGCTGGCTTACCTATTTGCTGGCTTAGCGGCATTCTCGATCTGGCTAAACCCTGTGGGTTTGTTTGCAAATTCTGCTGCATACGCTTTCAACAATCCAGACTTGTTGCCAAAGAATGATACCGCCGTAATCGATCTGGCAAAGTTTTTGAACAGTGACCAAGAAGCGACTTTGGCGAAAGATCTAGAGCAGTTTCAAGAAACGACTGGCTGGAAACTGAAAGTCTTGACCCAGTTCGATCGCACTCCTGGAACCGCCGTGAAAGAATATTGGGGGCTGGATGATCACAGCGTTTTGCTGGTGGCTGATCCCAGAGGCGGCAATATTCTGAACTTCAGCGTTGGGGATGATTTTTATCCACTGATGCCGCGTGTGTTTTGGATTGAACTGCAAACTCGCTTTGGCAATCAATTCTATGTGCGTGAGAATGGGGAAGATCAGGCAATATTGGGGGCGATCGCATCGATCAAAACCTGCATTTTGCAAGGGGGCTGTCAAGTCGTTCCAGGTTTACCTAAGGAACAGTGGATTTTGACTCTAATCACCTCAATTCTGGGTGGAGTCATCTGCGGTTTTGCTGCCCATCCTCGCAAGGAAGGGCAGGGGTTTTCCTGGCAGTGGGCGCTAATCTTTTCGCCACTCTGGGGTATTTTGTTTATTGCGTTTGGTATCGCTCCCGTCGTCACCCGCACATCCGATTGGTTGCCCCTGTTTCGCAATGTGGCAGGCTTTTTGATTGGCGCACTGGTGGCATTTTTAGCCCCATTGTTAAATCGTTCTTCCCCATCTGAAACATAATCGCCTATCCTGTTTCTAGTCTCTTCGGCGTTTTGTCGATTGGTGAATGAGTCTAAAGGCAAAACCATGGAATGGCATGTGACGGACGCACAAAGCTTAGCGTTGATTGACCGCGAAGTTGGAGAGCATACATTTTCGCCAGCGGAGTATGAGATTGTTCGTCGGGTAATTTACGCCACGGCAGATTTCGATTACCAATCGCTGATTCGATTTTCAGAGGTCGCCTTACAGTCGGGCGCAGCAGCATTAGCGGCTCGAACTACAATTGTGGTCGATGTGCCCATGGTTCAAGTAGCGATCGCGTCTACCATTCAGCATACTTTCGCCAATCCGGTCTATTGCAGCATGGATGCCTTAACCCGTCCGCAAAAGGAGAAAACCCGCGCCGCTTGGGGGATTGAAACCTTGGCACGCCGCTATCCTGAAGGAATATTTGTGATTGGGCAATCTCAGACCGCACTCACAGCGATCGCAGAACTGATTGAAACCGAAGACATTCGACCCGCGCTGGTGATTGGCACCCCGGCGGGTTTCGTTGGGGCAGATGTGGCAAAAGATCGGTTAGCCGATTCACTCGTGCCCTATATTACTATCGTCGGACGAAAAGGCAGCCCCGTTGTGGCAGCGGCAATTGTCAATGGTTTAGTCGATTTAGCATGGCAAGCTTATGGACAGGAACAGCTAGGCGTGAGTTGATTGAGAACTACCAATCATTATTCGTGGAGCGACGCGATCGCCGTTTTTGAGACGGGGCTGACTGATAATCCGAGACCGCTTGTGTGCTGCGTCTGCGGCGATCTGGTGCATCCTCGCCTCGGCTGCGTGTAAGTGCGCCACCCCTAGAATTTGCACTCTTTGGAGTTCGCTTAGAGCGAATAGGCTCAGTTTCCGCCGGATCTGCCATCTCAGGATATGCCGCCTCAGGAAATTGAGTACTGAGCCGACGACTGACATCAATAAAGGCATCCTGCTGTAAGTAGGGATAGTCACTAACCCAAAGATTATGATCTGGAATGTAAATATCAGTTGTTTGGGCAATCCGTCCCAGATCTCCCCGATTTGACAGCACCAGCATTTCTGCCACATCACCCAAATCTATCGCTCGGTGATAGCGCTTGAGTGGAACCTGCAATTGAGCCGTAAAGCCTGTTTCATCCCCTACTTCTAAATTCAAACAGCGCTCCCGATTTTCCACAACCACTAACTCACCCCGATTGTTGACGTTTTCTTCAGTGCCAATCAGTTCTTCTGTCAAAAATATGTCTGTCACCCGACCCTGCCAAAAGCCAGCATATCCAAATCGGCGATACTCCATATTGCGAACGCTTGCCCATAGAACGGGTGCCCAAATCCAATACAGTCCAACGGTTAACCCAACAAATAATAAGATGCCATCGGGGATCACCCCAAAAAATAGCACCCGAATGAAAACGAGCGCAAACATGCCTACGACTGAAATCAGCACCCGTTTCAAGAAGTCGCGTGGCTTGCCCCAAAAATAAGCATATTGCCCTCCTGTCGCAACCAGTGGAATCAGGCTTTCAAACGTTTTTCGGGTAAGAGGAACTAACATAGGACGGATCAACTGCTTAAGTCATTGCTACGAGACTAACACTTGTCGGTTCGTCTGGAGGAGGATGACATACGGAGTGCTGAACTTACGCTGGTGCTTACGAGGTTTGTTGAAGCAGCTACAAAGTGCCGCTGTAATCTCTAGGGTAATGAATTTGCCGAAGATGGCTTTAAGGTAAATCTACGCAAGATCCTTACCTAGGTCTAGGTCAAATCGGATAAAACATTAGAAACTATGCGGATGGATTTAGGACAGATATGCTGCAAAATTAAAGGGACATCTGAGGAACGTGATTCGGAAGAGCTAAGTAACTAGGGGGCAACTATGTTGGCTTAGTTCTTTCAGTTAGAAAAGCGTTTTACAGGTAGACAGCCTGACCCTGGGGGCTTTTAAGGGTCAGGCAATTTTCTTCTAATGCCCTAAGTCGGCACTACGACTTCACAAAAGTAATTTGCTGGTCTACCAAATTATTCATTGCTTTAGTTGAGATCGCGGTGATCGACTTCAGCCAACTGGTTGATCAAAATCACAGCCGAAAAGTTATGTTTTGCGTGGAACCCTGGACACTCGCTTTACAGAATTTTTTCTAGACCATAAACCAACGATTTCAACTGCATCACTTTACGGATAGCCAGCAGAACCCCCGGCATGTAGCAAGCGCGATCGCTCGTATCGTGCCGCAGTGTATAGATCTGACCCGGTGCGCCAAAAATAACTTCCTGATGGGCAATCAATCCAGGTAGGCGAATGCTATGAATCCGAATGCCATCTTCGGTGAGGCTACCGCGCGCACCTGCAAGTTTTTCTGTTTCTTCCACGCTAGATGGATTAAAGGGCTTGCCGATTTCTCCTAACAGTTCAGCCGTTTGCAGCGCGGTTCCACTGGGAGCATCTGCTTTTTGATTATGGTGTAGCTCAATGATTTCCACGTGGTCAAAATGCTGAGAGGCTTGAATCGCCGCCTGTTGCAACAAAACCATACCAATAGAGAAATTAGGAATCAGCAGACAGCCCATGCTCGCTTTATCCGCAAACTCCGTTAAGTTGGCAATTTGAGCAGGGCTAAGCCCAGTGGTGCCCACCACCGGACGCACTCCATAGGCGATCGCGATCTGAATATTTTCATACACTGAGTCGGGATGGGTAAAATCCACCATCACCGCAGGCTGCTTCTCTTGAGAAACAAATGCCAGCATAGGCTGGAAGTCGGTGGTGATAGGAACTTCCAACGTGCCACAGCCTGCAAGCTCTCCGGCATCCTGCCCCAAATACTCAAGGCTGCGATCGACGGCTCCCATGAGGGTCATATCGTCTGCTTGGGCGATCGCTTTCACGACTTCACGCCCCATTTTACCCGCCGCACCATTCACTAACACTGGGATCGGGTCTGACATTGCTAAATACCTGGAAATTAATGACCTTGGTATTCTAAAAGATAAGAGCGAAGAAAGAAGAGAGAAAAGGGAGGGAAGAGAGGCGAGAAAAAGCTAAAGCCTAGGAAAGCGGTAGTAAAATCTCGAATTCGGTGCCGCTGCCGTGGATTGGGGTATCTGGGGTAGCCTGATGAATGGGTGAGTTGCCTAAGTGTTTGGTGCAAGAGTCGCCCAAGGTTGCCCCCCGCGATCGCACCCACAATTTGCCGCCGTGCTTGGCGGTGACAATTTGATAGCTGACGGCAAGGCTAGTTTCTTTTTCTGCCCGTTTTTTGACGGAGAATGATTCTAAAATCTCCTGCTGTGCTTCTTCCGATAAGCCTGGTCCATTATCGGCGATACAAATTAACACCCATCGTGCCGAAGGGCGATCGCCCATTGCTAAGGAGCAAACTTGAGTGGTGATTTGAATGATGGGTTTAGCAGCAGCAGCAGCATTTGGCGGAGCATGGCGCGATCGAAATTCTTGATCAAGCTCTTGGCTAACTGCTTGGTTCATCAAGGTATCTAAACAGCGGCTTAAAATATTCATAAAAACTTGCTGTAACTGCCCAGGAAAACACAATACGGGCGGCAATTGACCATACTGACGAATCACTTGAATCTCGCTGGTTAATCGGCTTTTGAGCAGCAACAAAATCCCATCGATTGCTTCATGCAAATCGATAGGTTTCGGGTAAATCTCATCAATATGGCAGAAGTTTTGCAGGCTGGATGCTAGTTTAGACAAACGTTCTGCTCCTGTTTTAACGCTGGCGATCGCTCTGGGCAGATCTTGGCGCGAATACTCAACATCCAGATCGGTTTTTAGCTGCTCAATTTCTGCGGAAGGGACAGATAAATGCTGTTCATAAACGTCCAGCAAGGTGAGTAAATCGTTGCTATAGCTGGCAATATGGCTGAGATTGCCCCAAATAAAGCTCACTGGATCGAGAATTTCATGGGCAACCCCATCGACCAGTCGCCCTAAACTTGCCATTTTGTTGTTTTGGATCATTTGCGCCTGAATGCGTTCATAGCGCACTTGGGTTTCAATGCCGCGAATTTGCCAGTGGGCGATGTTCAGTTCGTGGATATCTAACAGATAGTAGATCTGATCGTCTTGAACAATCACGGGTTCACCTAATAAGTCGGGCGATCGCCGCAAAGCCTGCTGAGCCGCAACCAAAATCGGCGTAGTTCCCGATAGCACTAACAAATCACATCGAGCATAGCTGTAGAGTACCTGAAGCGACTCTGCCAAAAAAATATCCAACCCATGGGGACGAATCAAATACTCTAATAATCGCTGCCGCGACAACATGCCCGCATAGACGCTTTGGTTCACTAGAATTGCACCCGGCAGGAACGGATGATGCTCAAAAACCTGGGCGAGTTGCCATCCTGAACACCCGTTCTCAATTTCAAATCGATGCAAAGGCAAGTCTTGTAGCGTAGACTCCAAGTGCAGAGCCTGACCACTCCCTTCGGATAATGTTGGAGTCAGCGATTGGCAGGATTGACGTGACACAAGCAAGATGACCTGGATATAAGATCGCTTAAAGAAGCTGATCTTATCAGACTGCCCAAATTATCCACTTTTATAGCAAATCTCTAATCAGAGAAATTTTTCCGGAAAAATTGGCTCGCATCCTAAACCCCAATGGGTACCAGTTCTTGCAAGGCTTTAACCAACTCTATAGTGGAAAGATAGCGCTCATCTGGCGCAGGATTGGTGAGCTTCCGCAAAATTGGCACCAGTTCAGTATCAATTCCTGGTACATACTCTGGATAAAATCGATACCCCTGTTCGCGCTGAGTATAGAAAGTGCTGGGAGGTTTTCCGGTGAGTAAATACACTAAGGTTGGAGCAAGCGCATATAAATCGGATGCAATAAACGCTTGCCCTTGCTGTTGTTCGGGGGCGGAATATCCCGCAAAGTCTGGCTGAATTGCCATTTTTAGGCTTCTACAGGGGTAGAGACCGACTAGGGCGATGTCTGAATTGGCGGAAGCGCGGCGTAGAAAATTTTCAGGGCGAATATCTTGATGAATTAGGAGCGGTGTTTGCTGATGTAAATACTCTAAGGCGTGGCAAGCTTGAAGAATCCAGGCGATCGCCTGTTGCAAAGAACTTGTGCCAGTGGTCGCAATCACTTGCTGTAACGACTGCCCATACAATGGCTGCATGACTAAGTAAGGTTGCCCACCTGCAACAAAAACATCAATAAAACGAGGCAGCATGGGGTGGTTAATCTTAAGAAGTTGCTCAGCTTCTTGCTCAAACAACTCTATGGCTTCGGCATGGCTAGCCCATTCAGGATTTAGAGTCCGCAGCATCAAGGTTTGCCCATCCTGCCAAACTAATTGGGTAATGCCTAAGCGATCGTGTTCCAATACTTTCACGACATGATAATCCCCAATCACGCCTAAGGTGTTAAGCGGTTTGCCACAATCGAGACAAAACAAGCGTTCGGTGCCGATATAGCGCTGGCAGCAGTTTGAAAGAATTAGCTTATCGCCAGAATCAGGTACGGCATAACTTGCCTCATCCACGTCTACGATTGTTTGAACATGAGTACCCTGCTGATTAGAAGTCTGAGCAGTGGAGTTGCCACTATTGGTTTTAAGTTCTTGGTTAGGAATTGAGGCTAACGCAGGGCTGGGTGCAGAAATTTGTACATTGGATGCCGCAGATGTGGGGTGTCGGGTGCGTTGACCCACGGTTTTCTCACCTGGTTCTGGGTGAGCCGTATCCGCACCTTTTACGCCAAGATGAATTTGAACATTGGGTCCCGATCGCGCTAGACGAATAATTACACCGTCTTCAACCGGAACTTTCGTAATCCGCCGTCCTTCAAGGTATGTGCCGTTTGCCCCTAGGTTGACAATTTCCCAGCCGGTTTCTCCTTGGCAAATTTCAACGTGATGCCGAGAGACAACGGCGCTATATAAAATGACATGGTTATCGGTAGAGCGTCCAATCCGAACAACAGACTCGTGTTCAAAGATCCAGCTTTGAACGGGCACGGACTGCATGGGATGCAACAAGGTCAGGGTAATCACGCTGGCAGGTAGAGCCGAAAATTTGTGCTGTGAACTGCGATTCTGATGCCAGAAAGTTGTTTCTATCCTACGGTGCTTTGGCAGTCGTTGAATAAAGAACTTTGCTCAAAGGCGATAGGACGAACCAGAATGAATTGCACACAGTGTATGGAGACTTTAGAGTGAGTGTTGACGATTTTTAGCAGTCTTTCAGGAAATTTAAAAGAGTCTTCGTCATCTAACGTAACTCAATTTTGAGAGGAATCTACGAAAGTTGGAAGAGAAATGTCACTTTGTCGCCTTTACCTAACCCAATGCGATCGCCGGGTCTTAATCGATGTCGATTCCCTAGGGCTAAGGGCAAATTGTTGATGTAAGTCCCGTTGGAGCTACCCACATCCTCAATGTAATAACTATCTCCTTCTAGACGAATGTCTGCATGAATCCGCGAAACGACTTCAGAATTGGGAAAGCCAGACACGTCAATATCAGGTGGGATGCGATCGTTGGGCTTGCCAAGATGAATCACCATCAGACCTTGGGGTAGCTCAGCAGCCGTATTGGTTTGGACATGCAGAAGCTTTGCAGTCTGTTTTTGCAGTTGGGTACTGGTTTCACTGGACACCGCAGCAGGATTATCACCCGCCGTGGCAGCTTGCTCAACTAGTTCAACTGGCTCAACAGATGCAACTGCCACAGGTGGCACAACCAAGGCAGGCAGCGGTTCAATTGGCTCAACTAAAACGCTAGGCACAAAGGTTAAAGGGTGTTGGGCAGGCGAGTCAGGAACACTTAGCTCAGGAACACTTGCCGGAGTTTCTGAGAGCGCCAGAGCCTCTGGTAAAGATACGTTATCGGGTTCAACAGATGCAGAGGTGACTCCAGCGGCACGCAGATTAAACCCACACTGACCGCAAAAGCTCGCATCAGATTGGACGATCGCGCCACAATTTGGGCAAGCAGCAGTAGCAGGTAGGGGTGTATAGCAAGCTTCGCACTGCACTGCACCATCAGGATTGGGATGATTGCAATTTGGACAAACAATCATAGGAATTTCATAGTTCTCAGGACTATCATATTCGCGATCGCGGCAATTGGGTACATGAAGAGGTTCCAGGGGTCGGGTTTCAGGGTGGAGACTCGCCATGCGCTATTCGCCATTCGTCATTCTTCCCCGGCGGCTTGATCGAGCAGCCACCAAAGTTCGCCTTGGGGTTGAATCAATCGGGCGGGATAGAGGGTGTCGTCGTCTTCGGAAGCAAAAATATGGTCTAGGGCGGGGCGTTTGCTGGCTCCAGCAACGAGGAAGAGAATGGCGTGAGCCTGGTTGATTAGGGGTGCGGTGAAGGTAATGCGGGGTTGTCCATCTTTGTTGCCGACGGTGATTAGGCGATCGCTGACCTGCAAGGCATCGGTATGGGGAAACAGAGAGGCAGTGTGTCCATCATCGCCAATGCCTAAGAGAATAATGTCAAAGGCTGGGAAGGTGCCGTCGGAGATCTGGAAAAAGGCTTGCAGTTCGGCTTCGTGTTGGGCGGCGGCATCGGCTGGGTCGGTTGCGCTGGTGGGCATGGGGTGAATGTTGGCGGCTGGCAATGGCACTTTATCGAGCCATGCATGACGCGCCATCCCCTGATTACTGTCGGGGTGGTCGGCAGGAACGTAGCGCTCGTCGCCCCAAAACACATGAATTTTGTCCCAGGGGAGATCCTGCTCTGCCAGTTTTTCATAGAGGGGCTTGGGGGTGCTGCCGCCTGCGAGAGCGATGGTGGCAAGTCCCCGCTGGGCGATCGCGGCTTCAATTTTGGCGAGTACAATTTCTAGCGATCGCTCGATCAAGGCACTTTTGTCTGGCAACACTTCCACAATCGTTTGCATGGTTTCCACTTCCATCACAACTCTCAAAATCATAAGCGCTAAGGACTAAGCAGATGCCAAATCATTTGCCTTATTTGTGGATGCTTAGCCTTTAACAGTGACTTGATAAGATAAACTGAATGGCTGAAAGTTAGCCCCTGATTTTGCCGTTCCGGTTAGTTTCAGTTCATACAGTCCCGCTTTTGGAAACGTGATAGTCGCTGCGGGAACGCCTTTATACCGTTCTACGTTCAGCTTATTCAACGTTGGCTTCATTACTGGAGGAGTTTTTCCTGCTTTGTAAGGAACCGGATAAACGGCAAGTTGACAGTTGCACTGAGCGAGGGGAATCACTTTTCCACCGCGACGGGTCAGCGCGAACCAAGCCGTGGAGGGTTTTCCAGCGGCGGGATTGTGGTTAGGTTCAATATGGAATGTTGCTGCGACATCCCCTGCTTTTGAGGTTTCTATTTCATGGGCTACCACAGGCACAACCAGCAGCAGGGGGGGCAGCAATGTCCCCAGAACTTTACTTCGATTTGAGAACAGGCGCATAAAATCGCTCCAATGATAACAGTGACCAAATCCAACGTTGGCGAACCAACAAAACGAACAAAGTTAAGCTTGTCAACAAAAGTGTTGATGTGACTTGACTACCAGACACTTCCAGGGCACCGAAGTAGTGAGAGCCGAGCCATAAAGTATGCCCGACTCCTAAAACTAAGGCTGGAATGTTAAGCAGATGAATCCATCGCCAGTAATGTCCTAGTGTGCGGACTGCGCGATCGCAGCTTGTGATAGCGGCAGGAGTCATCAACGCCAAGGCGATCGCTCCTGCCCACAACGCAGCTTGTTGCTCTGGCAGCATAAACGCGATCGCGTCCATGTTCCAGTTGAGATTGTGCTGAACCATGTGTAGGGTATGGGCAACGGCAAGGGCAAAGGCACCCACACCCAACGCGCGACGATATTTGAGCGGAGCAGCCCAGAGCCGACTAATCGGACGGGCAACTAGCGCCAGCATTAAAAGAAGCAAGGCTCCATGCCCGGTGTAGTCTTCCATTTCGCCCGTTCGGAGCAAGATCAGCGACCCGATCGCGATCGTCACCCAACCACCCAAGCGAAACAGTTGACTGCGGCGATCAGCACTCAGCAATGAGGCAGATACGCCGATTCCGACCATGGAGGGCAGGGTTCCCAGTCCAAATGCCAGCATCGTCACCATGCCATGCCAGAGGCTGCCCGTTTCGGCGGCTTTAATTTGGGCAGTGTATAAAAAGCCGCAGGGAATCAAGCCCCAGGTTAGTCCTAATAACAGTGGAGTCCACCAACGGGAGTGGAAAGAGAGCTTCATCATCCCGCTGTTCAGAGTTTGATGGAGTTTTCCTTGGGTCAAGGGGTGCAGCAACGGAATTTTAGGCAGCAGGTTGGGTTGAACTTGAACTAGACCCATCCAAATCAGCAAAATCCCTGTGAAAATTGCCAGTCCTCGCCGCAAGCCACTTTCAATTCCAGCCAGTTGTCCGCCTGCGATTAGGACTGACCCCAGCGCTCCAATTCCTGCGCCGATCGCCGCATAGCTGACAATTCGACCCACGTTCAGGAGTCCGTGAAAGTAGAGCGATTGTTGCCAAGTTGGAGCGGCAGAACTTTTTTGCGAGAGTGAAAATGCGATCGTTAAGGGACCGCACATACCCACACAGTGACCAAAACTGCCGAGAAACCCCAAAACCATAATCAACAGCAGATCCACTCGGTTTCCTACCTTCGTTGACTGCTTCAACAATCAGAAAAAGCTTCAAGAACATCCCAACATAAATGGTGTGAGGAGAGTTGTCAAAAGACAGTCGGTCAAACCAGTAAATAATATTTAGTCAGAGTGCGTTGAGCGGAGTCGAAACGCCCCTACCCGTTTAATAAGGCTTCCACGAATTCGTAGCTGGAGAAGGGGCGCAGGTCTTCAATGCCTTCACCAGCACCAATAAAGCGAATGGGTAAGCCGAGTTGCTGGACGATCGCCAGAGCAATCCCACCTTTTGCGGTGCCATCTAGTTTGGTCAATACTACGCCGCTGAGTTTTGCTGCTTCTGAAAATACCTCTGCTTGTCGTAAACCGTTTTGTCCAAGGGTAGCATCTAGCACGAGCAGGGATTCTACGGTAGCATCGGGCGCTTTTTTGTCGATAATCCGACGCACCTTACTGAGTTCATCCATCAGGTTCTTTTTGTTTTGCAGCCGTCCAGCCGTATCAATCAGGAGTAAATCGCTGCCTCGCGATTGGGCGGCGGTGATGGCATCGAAAACTACCGCTGCCGGATCGGTGTTTTTGCCGGGATTGGCGATTACCTCTACACCACTGCGAGATCCCCAGACTTTGACTTGCTCGACGGCAGCAGCCCGGAAGGTATCGGCGGCACCAATCAGGCATTTGTAGCCCGATTTTTGGGCAATGTGCGCCAGTTTACCAATGGTGGTAGTTTTTCCAGCCCCGTTCACGCCCGTCATTAGCCAAATATTGAGCGTGTCGGGTTTGGGCGCAAAAGTGGCGCTAACAGTGTTCCCTAGGGGGCGATCGAGCATGTCGCGCAGAATTTCTTTGAGATAGGTAATAGCAGCATCAGGAGGTAACACTTCGGCTTTTAAGCGCTGTTGCAGGGCGGCGATAATGGCATCAGTGGCGGCTACACCCACATCGGCTTGCAGTAGTGCTGACTCGATTTCGATGACGGCATCTTGAGTCAAGGGACCTTGCCCAACGATCGCCCGGAGTTGATTCACCAGTCCGCGCCGAGTTTTATCCAGTCCTTGCCGCAGTTTGTTCAGCCAGGTAATTTCTTCAATAGAAATATCATCAGCGCTGCGACCCTGAGACGCGAGAATTTCGGCAGACCAAATGAAGCCTTCGTCGAGGGTGAGGTCGGGTGGGGAAGTAGAGGGAATGGAGGATGGAGAGGCAGAGGGAGCAGAGGGAGTAGAGGTAGAGGAAGTGGAGGGAGTAAGCTCAGAGGCGGGAATTGCAGTTTCCCGGAGTTTTTCGAGTCGGGCTTGGCGCTCGGCTTCGGCGGCTGCCCAAAACGGTAGAGGAGTCGTGGGTTCTGGTGTAGATTCAGCCGGAATGGAGACATCCAGTTCTGGAGTGTCTACTTCGCCAGCGGGTTCGGATTCCGCAACGGGTTCGGATGGCCCTACAGATTCAACAGATTCAGACTCAGCAACGAGTTCAGATTCAGCGATCGCTACAGATTCAACGGGTTCATTAGCGGGGGGCTGAGGGCGATCGCTCTCTGGTTGGTCTATTTCAGGCGAATCAACTTTTTCAGCGGTATCGGGTTCCGCGATCGCCGGAGCTACCTCTGCTTGGGCGGCTTCTTGCTGACGTTTGCGAATATTTTCGTAGGCAATTTTTGCCCACTTCAATTGGTCTTCAGCAGGGGCAACAGTTTCAGGCTCAGACTCAGGCTGAGCGGGTTGAACTTCCGCCGGAGCAGCGGGTTTGGGTTCCTGATTGTCGTGGCGGCGGCGAAACCAATCAAACGTCATTGCCCTTTCCTTAAACTGATTGCAACAAGAAACACAGATCGAACTCTAGCTGTTTTGGGGAGACTTGCTTTCGACTCGGACGCGATCAACGACGCGACGCAGCACTCCATTAATAAATCGATGCCCATCTTCGCTGCTGTAACGTTTTGCCAGTTCTACTGCTTCATTGATGGCGATTCGCTGAGGAACCGCTAAATACAGAATTTCGGCAACGGCAATCTTGAGGATGTCGCGATCGATGGTTGCCAGCCTGCCCAACTGCCAATCGACCAATGCCTCCGTCAGCAGTTGGTCGATTTCTGAGCGATTTGCCTTAGTTGTTTGGATGATCTCTAGGGCATAAGCACGGACATCATGCTGATTAGCAAGCTGCACCATTTCGGGAAGCTCGATCGCCGCGCCTAAGCGATTGATTGCAGTTTGAGTGAGCGTGAGCGCCTCCGTTACCATGGCATGGGCACTAGCCACATCCGTTGCACGAGTTTCGCTGTTCAGCAGTCGCGTATTGCTTTGCTGCAATTCTGCCGAGGCAGTTTCTAGGGCATCTTGCACTTCGGATGTTAAGGTGCGGACGGCTGCCACTACGACATTGTGCAAAGGCTGCGCCTCTAGATTTTCCTGAGTGGCAGGCAACTGACTAATACTCAGCAGGGCTAATTCCCGCGCAATTCTACGAGCTTGCATGATGGCATCCAAAAAAAAGACTGGCTTCAGGTTTGAATCCCAGCCCAGTCATCTTAACAAGGTTTAGCGGATGTTTGATCGGCTTAGTTATCCTCAAGGGCGATCGCCTGTCGATTCAGTTCCATCAAGGAATCCAAAGAAGGACGACTAGCAGGCGGTAATGAGTTAGAGGCCGTCATCTCTGGGCTAACAATGCCGCCAGAAATAATCACTTTAAAGGCATCTTCAATGGGCATCGATAGGTCGATGACTTCACTTTCGGGTACGATGGCATACCATCCTGTGGCAGGGTTTGGAGTCGTGGGGATAAAAATGCTCAGCATTGATCGAGGAAAATGAGATTGCACTTCCCCGCTGATTACGCCCGTGACAAATCCCAACGACCAAATACCGGGACGAGGATATTCTACTAACACCACCCGGCGAAATCGATCGCCTGAATCCTTTAAAAGAGTTTCTAGTAATTGCTTAAGCGTTTTGTAGACGGCTCCCGCTAGCGGAATTGCCTGCACCATTTGCTCTCCCATGTCGAGCAGCCAACGTCCGGCAATATTGCGTGC
Organism: Leptolyngbya sp. CALU 1928; assembly: GCF_056784215.1. NCBI lineage: Bacteria > Bacillati > Cyanobacteriota > Cyanophyceae > Leptolyngbyales > Leptolyngbyaceae > Leptolyngbya > Leptolyngbya sp. CALU 1928. The sequence goes on from NZ_JBXBCE010000001.1 coordinate 2,038,889, forward strand.
CATCAAGCCAATCAACAAAATGGAAGACAGGGGAACTGCCAACCCTAGCAACAGATTTAAGACATTGACGAGTGAGGGATTCAGTCCATCAAACGGATTAATTTGACTGGGAATGCGTGTCAGAAACCCAATCACCCAGCTTGCGATCGCGAAAGTCAACCAAATCGTAGTCGCCAGCGGAATAATCACCAGCAACCCGGCAATCAGGTCGTTCTTCAAATCCTGTTTTAAGCGTTGGAGGACAGGGAGCCTACTCTCTTTCATGAATGCAAGAACCCGGTGTGTAATCCGTTTTTTTATCTAGGAAGCTATCAGAAGCTATTAGTGTTTCAATCGCATAACTCGCAGCAATGAAAGCAGATAGCCTCGATACTACTTAACTTTACAGCTTAAGACTTATAAACGAAACAAGTAAAGAAATGTTTCATGATCTCAGTTTAAGGAACATCAACACCAAATGCCGCACGAGCAAGACAATCACACCGCTCCCATTACGCTTTGATGCAGGTCACTCTCAAATTATGAGCGATCGCCTTATTTTCTAGACACAACTCTTAATCGACTACTTCAAAACTGGCGACTTCCAACACGGGACCGATCATGGCGATCGTCATCACATCCTCGCGGATTTGACCCGACACTTTCACTTTGAGTCCAGCTTTTTGCAAATCCGCCGGAGCTTTGTGCAATTCATAGGTTTCTTTGCTGCTGACTAACGCCCAAGCGCCCATGCCAAAGCCTTTGCGCTCAATTGTGCCTTCTACTTGAATGCTCATGCGATCCGTCCTTCTGGTTTAACAACAAGCCGTACCAACGCGAAACAAAGCATCGCATTCACGCCTAGGAATAATCGTGCCGTAATGCCATCGCCCAACCACATGAGCGCAGGGGTCGTGATCGCCGCGATCGCTAAAAACACTGCCATGCCGATCGCGCTACCGATCGCAAACCCTTTCCAGGTGCGATGTCCCAACAGCAGCAGCACCAACCCCAGCGGGATCAAAATGCTAGCAAAAAAGGGATTGAGTCCACTGCTCAATTGAACCGCACTGCCCATCTCCGCCAGGGAACTTCCCATGAGACGAAAGGGCCACTGGGGCGCATCAAATAAATAAATCCCGCGCAGGAAAAAGATCCCCGTACTGCCCATGACTAAGCCAGAGGACAGCGACCAGGTCCAGGCAAAGGGAAAGTAGATTTTCAGTAACCACGCCAGCAGATAGGAGCCTAGCACCATCGCCAGTTTAGGTCCCAGGGAAATTACGCCGCCATCGATCCAGAAGCGCGGATTGAGGTAGCCATTATCTCGCAGCCAGCGGAAGAAATCTTGGAAGGAAATTTTGCCTTGGGCTGCCAGCTTGACGGCGGCAGCGGCATCCAGTTTACCCGCCCCAAAGTGATTCATGTTGTCGTCTTGAACAACTAGCGCTGACTGCTTGATGACTTCTTCAATTTCATCGGGATTGGTCACCCCAGCGGCTTTAATTAACGCCACCACCCCGGATACGTGAGGAGCGGCCATGCTGGTTCCCTGAAAGGCTTCAAACACTGATTCTCCCGTTTGGGGATTGAGCGTATTTTGCAAAATGCCGCCCGTTTTGTCTTCCCCATTAATCAAGCCACCTGGAGCCGAAATATCAATTCCAGCGCCATAGTTGGAATAGGGGGCTTTGCTGCCTGCGGAGTCTAGGGCAGACACGCCTATCACATGAGGATACCGAGCTGGATATTCAGCGGCATTGCGTCCTGCATTGCCAGCCGCCGCGACAATCACCACGCCTTTACTGTGGGCATAGTCGATCGCCTCTTTCATCAACTGGCTTTCACCGCCACCGCCCAAACTCATGTTAATCACATCGGCTTTTTGATCCGCCGCAAACCGAATCGCTTCCGCAATATCGGCAACCGTACCGCCGCCTTCTGCACTTAAAACCTTGAGTGGCATCAAATTCGCTTCATAGGCAATTCCAGCAACGCCAAACTTGTTATTAGTGGCTTGGGCGATCGTCCCTGCCACATGAGTACCGTGCCCGTTATCGTCTCGAACGCTGGTGCGATCATTCACAAAGTCGTAGCCGCTCACAAAGTTGGTATCCAACAAATCGGGCACTTGACTAATACCCGTATCAATCACGGCAACCGTAATGCCTTTCCCTTTTGTTTGATCCCAGGCTGGCTCTACGTTAATGCTCCGCATATTCCACTGTTTGCCATACTCTGGGTCGTTGGGCACGGCATAGGTACGGTAAAGATAGTCTGGTTCAATAAATTCTGTGTACTTGCGGAGGTCAGAGTTTCTGAGCGTGTCGAGCAGCTTTTTATCTCCGGGCATGATGAAGACATGGTCTGCTAAAGAAAATTCGCTGTTGTAGCGGGGAGAAGCACTATAGGTTTGGGCGATCGCATCAATTTGGCTCTCAATTTGCGCCGCTCCCACATCCTCCCGAAAGTCTAGAATGATGGAATTGTAGTTGCCCTCAACGGCTAACCCTGGAAAGGTGGTCAGCGCCCAGCCCAATCCCACAAGAAACAAAACCACCAGCAACAACTTCTTCATGCCATCCGCCTAGTCAAGACTGGTTACTACCTTAGCTCACCTCTATTAAAAGTGGCAGAGAACTATATTGCGATCGTTACAAGGGAAGAGCAAAGGCAAGAGGCGAGGGGTGAGGGGCGAAGGGCGAGTAGAAAAAGGGTTCATAGCATTGTCTGAACCTGTAGGCTTAGAAAAGCAGCAATTTGTCTGTTATGGCTGTCCTATTCTGTTGGGACACTTTTAAATAATTACTGACAAGTAGACACTGAACAGTTTTGAATTTTGAATTCAAAACTTAAAACTCAAAACTTTTCTTCTCCCCTTATGGAACGTGGTCTTTTTTGGTTATCGTTGCTGGCAGTGTTTGTTGGACTGGCGTGGGCTGGTCGGAAAGAATTTCAGAAGGTCGAGGCGTATCGGCTGTGGGCAGAGCAGTTTGAACGGGCGAAGTATGACCTTTATGCGGTGATTGGGCAACAGGGCGATGAGTTAACCTGGGGCACTCCCACGTCTCAAGGCATCGTGGATACAAAAACGTTTTCCCTAAAGCAGGTGCAGTCGATTCAACTGTTGGTAAATGGGAAAGCAGCCGATTGGGAGAATCCACCTGCCAAGGGACGCGCTGAATTGGAGTTTTCTTATACCAACAATGCAGATTCTATCCGCATTCCCTTTACAGAACCGCCCCTTGCCGCCCAATGGGGTCAGTTTTTGGATAAGAAATTAAAGATTAGAGATTGAAGAAAATAGCTTGTCGAATTCATCCGGCAGAAGATTTTGGGCTATTAATTCTTTTTCTACAGCATGTTTAATAAACGCTTGATGGTTTTCCATTTCTATCAACACTGCGTATACATCAACTGAGTAACGAGTCTTGATGAACCTATCTGTGCATGTTCCCGCTTTTGGTGCTGTATTCAGCGTTTTTTCTAAGGCACTTTTCTCAGAAGTGTGTCCATTACTAACTTGGGTGGAAGAAATTTCAGTTGAACGGATAGGATTGCACTCAAAGTCTCGACCCGATACATAATCAAGGAAATCAGAATTTAATTCACTCTGAGTCCGTGCTAAGCGTTCGAGGAGAATCTCTTTTTGGGATTTCATCTCAGCAATTTGCTTTTTAGCTTTTGAAAAAGTTTGTCTTAAGTTAGCTAACTGTTGTGATGAAGCTGCATTCTGACTAGAACTTGGTTGCAGTTTTTCTATTCTAGTAATTGCCTGCCCTAAACTAAGCGCACCTTGTGACACCCGCGTTATTTCTTTATCAATGCTTTCTATAAGGTTTTGGATAGATTCTTGGGGAGTAGGCATCTTAGTTCTCTACTTGGCATCACTAACTCTAATATTGCTTAAGTTGATCACACAGATGGCATCTGAGATTGTGATAAATTCCCAGAAAAAATATAGCGCAATCTGGCGTTGCTGAACATAGGGATGAATCAGGTAGGGATGGGCACATCTCCAAATATCAGGTAATGCAGTAACAAACGAATCGAATGTTTCAGCATTGGTACGGATTTAGAATAACAGAGGGTCTTCCGATGCAGGCGTGCTAAATAATTGCGTAATCGGGTGTTTTCTCCTTCCACTCGTGTCATATAAGTCTTACTGACAATCTGGTCGCCATCGGGAATAAAGCAGGGATAGACCGACCAACCGTCGGTGATGTAGAAATAACACTGCCAGGTCTCCACAATTGCCCATAACGGGGCAAAAGTCTTGGCACTGTGGTCGCCTAACACCCAACCTAAAATCCCTGGTTTGAAGTGGTCAACCGCCGTCCACAGCCAGATCTTGTTTTTTTTGAGTGGACAAAGGTTTCGAGTTCGTCCAATTCTCCCACCTCTGGAGTGGTCTGCGGGTCGTAGGCATCTGGTAGCAGTTCTCCCACCTGTCTAACCCAAGTGATCACAGTGGTGTGATGCACTCCTTTGACCCGCTCAATGGCGCGAAATCCCATGCCGTTGACATACATTTTTAAGCACTCCCGCTTGACAGCATCGCTGTACCCTCGCAAAGCAATGTAGTCGTCGATGAATTGGCGACCACAATCCACACAGATGTGATTTTGTTTACCTCTGCGATGACCGTTCTTGCAAATATGCGTAGACTTGCACTCAGGACATTGCATTCAAATTGACCTCAATCCATCCCACTATTATGCAACGCCCGCAATCTTTTGGATAAACTTTGAGCAAATTTTGAGCTTCAAATCCTGATGCAAGAGCCAAGGCTCTACAAAGGCTTGCTCAACGTTTTGTGAGGGGGCGTGACATTGGGGCTGATTGCCGCTACATTGGGGCGCATTCGCTTACCTCTATGCTATGAGTCGTCGGTTATCGAGTTCCGTGCCAAATCGTCCATCTAATCGTCCAAAAGCTGGGGTGAATCACAGTCACGCTGCAACGCCAGTGGTGCCTTTAGCGCGATCGCCCGCTCCAACTACCCAACTATCAACAAAACCGCGATCGCTTGTCCCAAAAAAGAGTGTTCATCCAAAACCGAAAGTAAACGGGTTACGGGTTGCGGGTGCGATCGCGCTCATCATCCTACTTTCTGGTGGATTTGCGGGGTGTGGCTGGCTGGCGCTGCAACTGATCGTCAACCCACAAGCATCGGGCTGGGTGAATCAGTGGTTTCCTGGGTGGTTGCCGTTGCGAGGAGCAGAACAACCGCCTAAAACCCTTCAGGCGATTCGGGCAGAACTCCGCAGGCAGGGGAAAACGACCGGAGAATTGCTGGAACTGGGTCAAAATGTCAGCTTTATGGATGACAGAACGACCGTATCCGATCTGCTGTTGCCTGTGCTAGAACAGCGCTCCAACTGCCAGACCGATTGTGATCAAATTGTAGAATTGCGGCTGTATCAAACGGCGACGGATCGTAAAACTGCGACCAATGAATCGCTATATTCTTTAGTCGATCAGCTTGCGATCGCGGGACCCGAAGAATCCTTTGCGATCGCACCCTTAGTCGATGCCAAGTCAGATAATCAAGGCTCTAGTCGAGCATTGCCGCTAACCAGCGTGACGCGATATGACTTGCCATCGGCGCAAGGGGTTTGGCTAAATCTTGGCGGAAAGCGCGATCGCGGCAATGAAACCCTTGCCTATGGGCAAATTATTCACTACAATCCCAGTCGTTTTCACCTTAGTAAAAAGTTGCAATGGACAAGCCCCACGGGGGAACCCCCGATTTGGAAAGAAGTGACTGACGGCGGCAGCCCCGAACTGATTATTAATCACACCATTGGCATGGAGCCACAGTTTGAGATTTATCAAATTAAACCGCTCAACTTTTTGCCTAGCCCCGTTCAGTTAGAACCGATTTCTCTGAGTGAGTCAGTTCTGCCCCAATCTGCTTATCAATCGGCGTTACTGTTGGCACGGGGAGGGCTGTGGTCAACCAGTCTCAAATGGCTGGAGTCGCTTAAAAGAAAATTGCCTGCTAAAGACTGGTCTAGCACGGCGCAAGCTCAGTTAAATTTAATTCGTTGGCACGCTCAGGTGACCCAAGGGCAGGCAGAGAGTTCCTGGGCAAGCCCCAGTCAGCAGGTCTTGGCAAATCTGATCGATGGGCGGTGGGAACGGGCATTACAGGTGTTTCAATCGTCGGTTGTTGCCAGCCATGAAACGGCAGATGTGCTAAAAGCGGACGGGGGTAGGCTGGAAAATCGGATCAAAGCGTTTGGGCAAACGGGATCGGACAAATTAGAGGTGAGGGCATGGGGTGCGTTGTTGCTCACGGCGCAAAAAGGACAGCCTGCCGCGATCGCCTGGTTGAAAAAGCAACCCAAGGTGACTGCTGCGGAAATTGCCAAAATTACCGCATTGACGAAACGGCTTGATCCCGCGTTTACGGACACTACGCTAAACAGCAACTCTAGCCGAATGATTGGCACGGTTCAGCCCCTTGCTCAGATCAATCCAGCAGACTGGTTGTTTTCCTCCGGCAAGAAACCGCTTCAAGCCGATCAGCAAACCTGGTATCAAGTGAGTGTCACGGCTTTTCATAATGGCGATCGCTGGCAGACCGATACATTCTCCAACTTGCCCACTGCGGCGATCTCACTTTGGAATCGGTTAGGATTGGACACCGCTCCTACCGTGCAAATAGTGACATGGCAACCCAACGGGGAAGCCCAAACGCTATTAGCAACTATCCAAGCTGTTCGATTAAAAGGCGATCGCTTAGAACTGCTCGTCTCTGGCAACGCCTTGATAGGCACGGAAAACCCGGCTTCTCATGCCCTCGCCATCACAGAATCAGCCCTGCAATGGCTCAGCCCAGATGTGGTTTCTCTGGGCGACTGGATGCAGCAGCAGCCAAAATGGACGGCAAAAGCGATTCCAGCACTGACGCAAGAATTGCAGCAGGCGATCGCCCTCCCCAACGGGGCAGATCTAGAGCCACTCGCCAGTCCTTGGACAATCCAACTTGCCAATCTGACAGGCGGTAGCCAACCCGATGTCATCCTCACTCTCCAGCCCGACGACTTAAATGCACTCCTCTCCCCAACGCGATCGCTCAAAGCAGCACAGACTCAACCCAAAACCCTAATTTTCTCTAGCTCTGGCAAACTGCTATATAGTGAAATTTCTGCGGAAAAAGGACAACAGTATCGAGCGATCGCGGATTTAGGGAACCCCTTACCTGCCTTAGTTGTTGACTCGCCCACCCAATACAAACTGTTGCAGTGGTCAACCCAGCACCAGCAATTCAGCTTGAAATCGAACCACAACAGATAATTTTCTAGAAACTACGATATGTCTTTGTCTAAAAACGTCTCGATAGCTCGAAATATTTTCTACAAAATTATAATCCCAGCGTTAATTGCCAGTTTTTGAGAGTGCCAATATCGCCTAAAGCCGCATCCACCACTTTAAGCTGCCAGTTGCCTTGTGCCGATTGACCCACAAATCTCGCTAGGGCTGGAGTGGATTGGGGAGAATAGGTTGCTTGCCAAGAGGTTCTGCGCCCTAATGTTCGAGCTTGCAACAGCACGGATTGTTTAGAAGGGGCGATTAAGCTGATTTCTAGATCCCCTAAAAAGCTATGTTCCAGTTCTAAATTAATTTGAATGGTGCGAACGGAGCCAGTTTCTGTGACTTGAATGGAACTGGTGATGCCTTGAGGATTGTTATCGGGGATTGCCAAACTGGCGGAATTGGCTAGCTGAATTTGACGAGAAGGGGCGATCGCCGGAACTCTTCGCTGGAGGGCTGCCTGCGTCGCCTTAAATGCATTCACCTTGCCGTAACCGAACCAATCACAGCGCCCCCCTACTTCATAGGTGCCTTTCCGCAACCCAAACTGTGGATCTGGATTTGGGTCAACGATTTTATCGGCGGTTTGCTGCAACACTTGCCTAACTTCCAGCGCCGTCAGATCTGGATTGGCAGATAGCACAAGCGCCGCCACCCCTGCCACTACCGGACAAGCGCTAGAGGTGCCGCCAAAGTCGGAGGTGAAATCAGTGGGGTCATAGCCCGGTTGCCCTACGCGATCGGTGGTGACTACACCCAATCCCAATAGATCTTCCCGCACAGCAGGCGGCGTATACACATATCCGACTCCCTGCAACCCAAACCCCGGTGGTGCATTGTTGCTAGGGGCGCAGACCGAAATCTCTCGTCCCCAGTTGCTATAGGCAGCCTTGCGGTTCAAACTGGTGGAAGCCGCCACTGCAATCACATCGGGATGAATCGCAAATCCGGTTAGCCAGTTGGTTGATCCCTTTAAGGCGTTGTTGGGCCATCCCTGCTCATTCACCGCGCCATTGACGGGGCGGTTGGCATTGCCGGCGGCAAACACAATTACACAACCCTTGCCATTTCGCCCTTCACTCGCCGCACGAGATAGGGCATTCCGCTGCCGCAGGGATAACGGAAAATACACTGCCGAAGGTCCCCAACTGCAAGAAATGACCGAAGCCCCTTTAATCATTGCCCAATCAAATAACGCTTCGACGGATTCATCATCCAAAAAGCCACTGGTGCGGAGGGGCATCAAGGCACAGCCCGGAGCAACACCTACCGCCCCTTTCCCGTTTTCTTCAGCAACCGAAACACCTGCACAAGCCGTACCATGATTGTCGTCGGGTTCACCGGGCATGGGCAAAAAATCATTGTCCTTAAAATCTCGTGGGGCAACGATTTTCCCCACGCCTTGAAAATCGGGATGGTTCAAATCAACCGAATCATCCATGATGGCAACCACCACCGATCGCACTCCTCTCGTCACATCCCAAGCTTGTTCTACAAAGATATGAGAATTGGGTGCCAAATCAGCGCCGCCACTATGATTTAAGTGCCACTGTTTAGAGTAGATCGGATCTTTTGGACGATAGAGAGACTGGGACTTGACCACAATATTGGGTTCAGCAACTAAAACCTCCGATCGCTGCATGAGGCGATTGGTAACCTTCACAGGGTTTTCCTGGGCAGCAGTGGTGACTTGAAAAACAAACGTATTGGGAATCCCCACAACAGGTTTTACTTGCTGCAATCCACTATCAGCCGCAATTTGGGCGATCGCCTCTGGACTAACTTCGGGCGCAAACTGCACCGTTATTTGATCCGTCATGTAAACCCGCGATGTGGGGTCATCTTTAAATTGATAGACATGACTGGCGTAGTCTACCTGATTCGACTCGCGCACCTGCTGCATCACCTGATCGCGCTGACCTGGCTCCACCACAATTTCTGTGAGTTGCTGAGGAGCCTGTTGTGTACTTAATTCAGCAGGCATGGGTTTGACCAAATCCACCATGGCTGCCTGATCCGCCGCTTTCACCGTAAAGCGATCGCTCACCTTTTCAATCAGTAATTCTTCGCCGCCCCGCTGAAGCACCTGACCCATACTTGCCTCTGACATTGATTGGCTAGAAGAGTCAGGTTGCAAGGGAGTTTGGTTGGTCATAGAAGCACCTCAAAACAGTGGCTACACAGTGCAAATGGACTGAATTTTGTGAGCGTGATTGGCAGAAAAAGCGCGATCGCATCTCCAGACTACTCCAAGTTTTTCTCAAAAGACCTCGCGCTTGAAATTCACCGGGATATAAAGTATCAAGATAGGTACTTCGACGCATGACAAGTTGCAGTGGTACTATACAGAAGTTCAAGTAACTCCCGTTTCCTTTAGCAACGTTGCCTCATGAAATTCTCTGGAATGCGTCGTTTTCTTTACGTTACTAGTTTGGCATCCTTGTCGATTCTGGTCGCTTCCAGCGCCTTTAAGCCCGAAACGTTATCGGCGCAGGAATTGCCAACGGGTCCAAACCAGGCAAAACCTATTGATCCAAATGCTCCCAACGTTGTTAGCCCTACTAGCCAAGAAACTGGGATTCTCAGTTTGCAAGGCGGCACAAAGTTGATGCAAGAAGCAAACAGTGCCGTTTCTTCCCAAAATTATCCTCTAGCATTGAAAAAATTTCAGGAAGCCCGTCAAGTTTTCAACCAACTCTCCAATTTCTATCAAGAACTTGCCGGAAGTTTTTCTGGAATTGACAATCGGATTGCGGATGGGCATCGCCGCAAAGCCTTAGAAACCGCTGAAATGCGGGATAACTCAACCTATCAACTAGCCTTAGTGCATCGCGCTCAAAACCAGTCTGAATTAGCGGTTCCTCTGCTAGTGCAAATCATTCGGAGCCAACAACCTACGCGCGATTTAGGTAAAAAAGCTTATCAGCAGCTTTTTGAGCTTGGCTTTGTAGATTCTCCCTTCCCTCGACCCAGTGCCGATAGCGCTGTCCCGTCTCCCACTTCTGCCAAATAACTCGGTCAAACACCAAGTTGCTTTCAATTCGTATTTTTTGCTTCGTAGCGTTCAGTTGTGAAAGATGTCAAGTGGAACTCTAAGCAAACCCATAGATCAGTTTCAAATCGTTAAACTAAGTTGAGTTACTCAACAAGATAAGGAGGGTCAATGGTTAGCCCCGATCAGGTTGAAGCCATGATTAAGATTGAGATACCCGATGCTCAGGTTCAGGTTTTGACAAACGATGGCGAACACTACGAAGTGATTGTAGTCTCTCCAGTTTTTGAGGGAAAGCGATTAGTTCAACAGCATCAGCTTGTCTACCATGCGATTCAAACTGAAATGTTAACTGGAGCGATTCATGCAATGGCGGTTAAAACCTACACCCCTCAAGCCTGGGAATCTTCTAAGCAAGCTGTTTAGCTTAGTAGAGCCTTCAGTATTCAGCGTTCAATTAGTTCATAGCCCATTACTTAAGTAAACTTATGACTCCAGAGACTAAAGCACGGATTGAAAGCTTGATCCAAGACAACAAGGTGATGGTTTTTATGAAGGGGAATAAATTGATGCCCCAGTGTGGTTTTTCCAATAATGTTGTTCAAATTCTCAACGTTCTAGGCGTTCCGTTTGAAACAGTAGATGTTTTAGCAGATCCTGAAATTCGTGATGGGATTAAAGCATTTTCTAGCTGGCCTACCATTCCTCAAGTGTATGTAAATGGGGAGTTTGTGGGTGGCTCAGATATATTGATTGAGCTTTACCAGAAGGGTGAATTGCAGCAGATAGTAGAAGTTGCTATGGCATCGTAGCGATCGCGCTTGAAAGATGGCGATCGCCATTTACAGTCCATACAGATCTAAAAATCCCCTTTGTTTCGTTCAACAGAGGGGATTTTTGCTCTATTTAGTAGTAACCACGCTCAACTTCCGGCTCTGGTTTTTCAAAGTTAGAGACATCGTAGAGATAGCGAGTAACTTCTTCTTCCAAACGATGAATTAGATAGGCTTCAAGACTATTAGCTTGCCTTAGTGCAGCAAGGTAACCATCAATATACATTCGCAGATCATCAAATCGATAGCCTCGACTCCATAAGTCAACCAGATCGTCGGTTAACCGTTGGTAGTAACGAATTGTTAGAGTATCTTGCAGCATAGTAGGGTGTGAAAAGCGCCTTTGCTAAGAACAGTGGATTGCTGTCTTTCCACTAAACAAGATTAGGCTGATGCACGAAATGTGATTGCCAAGTCTAGTCTAATGAACCTATCTTAACTTTAATGAAGCGGATTCTAGTAGCTTTTTAGTCAGCCGTTAGAAAGATTTTAAATGTCACAGCCAATAGAAAGGCTGATCTTCTTGAGTAACGGTGATTACAAATATGAGCGGTGGTCTCTGTTACATTGAAAACACAAATCGGAAGGAAGTCAAGCCTGAGTGGTAGCTTTTTGTATCCAGATTGTTGAAGGAAATCCCCACTTGCGATCGCTGCTGGGGTGGCATTTGCAGCAGACTGGTTCAACAGTTTACCAATCTGCTGATATTCGCCAAGGAATGGACGTGTTCCAGCATCGTCAGCCGGGATTGGTGATTTTAGATTCTGAGTTGCCGGATGGAAACGGGGTTGAGTTTTGTCGGTGGTTAAGGCAGCAACAGTCCTTAATTTTGATGTTATCTGCCCGCAATACTGAAGCCGATATTGTGGAAGGACTACGGGCAGGTGCAGATGATTATTTGACTAAACCCTTTGGAATGCAAGAGTTCTTGGCACGAGTGGAGGCTCTAACCCGTCGTCGAGTGGCAATGCCACCGCCTATTTCCTTAGACTGTGGCGACTTGAAAATTGATCTAGTTCATCGTCGCGTTCGATTTAGAGACGAGTTAATCGATCTGACTCCTCAAGAGTTTAGCCTTTTATATGTGTTAGCCCAGGCGGAAGGTCTGCCGCTGAGCCGCTCAGAATTACTCCGTCGAGCTTGGCCCGATGCCATTGACAATCCGCGCACAGTTGACACCCATGTACTGTCACTGCGAAAAAAGGTGGAAACTGATCCACGCCAGCCTAGCTTAATTCAGACGGTTCGGAATGTTGGCTATCGCCTAAATTTGGAAAGTTTAACTCCCAGTATGCCGACTTCTGCCAATGATTACTCCAGCACTCGGCGTAAGTCATTGGTGCAGTCTTCTGCCCAACGAATGGCGGTGGGCGATTTATAAAACGCTAGAGAAGCTTTTCAAAACAGGACTCTTTGGAAGCATTGCGCTCCTTAAAGAACCCATTGTTGCGACCCTATTCTATGCTTCATGCATTAGTGCCAGGTTATCTCGATGAACGATGGTTTCTGGGCAGGAGTATCCTAAAATCTGCTGAATTTCATCAGATTGGTGCCCTTGAATTTTTTTCAGTTCTGTACTTCTATAGTTCACGATTCCACGGGCAAATTCTTCACCGGAACGATCGCACAAAGCGATCGCATCTTGGCTTTCAAACTCACCTTCCACGCAAATAATTCCGGCGGCAAGCAATGACCTGCCCGCATAACGAATTGCCTGCACTGCGCCTTCATCTAAAAAAAGCTTGCCCATAGGCACTAATCCATGGGCAATCCAGCGTTTACGAGCATTGGCAGGGCGGGGTTGGGGTTCAAACTGGGTGCCAAGCGCTTCACCTTGCAAGATCTTTTCAATATTTTGAGTTGCCCGCCCATCCGTGATCACCGTTCGCACGCCTGCCCCTGTAGCAATGTGGGCTGCTGAAATTTTGGTCATCATGCCGCCGGTGCCCCAATTGGAGCCGCGATCGCCAATCTGCACCTGTAAATCCTTAAGATCATCCAGTCGATGCACCACCGAAATGGGTATCGCATCAGGATTACTGCGGGGATCAGCAGAATACAAGCGATCCACATCAGTCAATAAAAATAGCCAATCTGCCTTCACTAAACTCGCTACGAGTGCCGACAACGTATCATTATCCCCAAATTTAAGCTCATCGACTGCTACCGTGTCGTTTTCATTCACGATCGGAATTACGCCTAGCTGCAATAGTTCTTGAAAGGTTTGCTCCACATTGATATAGCTGCTGCGCTGCACCAAATCACCACGAGTCAGCAATACTTGGGCGATCGGCTGTTGCAATACGCTGAATAAATCATCGTATACACGGATTAAACGACCTTGTCCAACGGCTGCGACTGCCTGTTTTAGGGTAATACTCCGGGGACGTTCTGTTAACCCTAACCGGGCACAGCCGACCCCAACCGCTCCTGAAGATACCAAAACAACGCGATGTCCTTGATGGCGCAGCCGACTCAGAGTTTCAACCAAGGTTGCAATAGTTGACAATGCCAAACTGCCCGTTTCTGGCTGAGTCAAGCTGGAAGTGCCAATTTTAACCACAATAGTTTGAGACATGAAGCAGCCCAAAAAGACGAGAAGCTTACTTGAACCACTGCCACGGCTAAAGCGCGTGGGATTTAGGACTCAAACAGAGATAACAGTCAACGCTTGGCTGATATCCCCGAATCCTAGAGTTGTGCCCCCGACCATTTTGTATAGTCTTATCTGACTTTTTTTGGTGATGGTTGAAGAGTCGTTGGGATGCCTTCTCAATCCGTTCCCAATCTTGTACGGCTTGTTTTCTCACTTCTATGATTTGTAGGAAATCTTTCAAAGAAAGCTATTCTTCACTGGCGACGACCTGCGGCAAGCCCATGCTGTAGTTCATCACGCGAGATTCCAAGTTGTAAGAAATTTCGCCCTTTTGCAGGAGCGATCGCACAAAGTGTTCCAAATCTGAGCCAATGCGACGGATATTATAGTCTGTGAGATCAGCGCCACTATAAGCTTCTACGCCTTCATCAAACTTACGGTACACCTGCTGCAACGTATCTTCACTCCAGTTAAACTCGTTATCTGGATCAACATCCAGCGTCAATACGTTTTCGCTAGGAACCAGTTCATTATTCTCAACGGTGGCAGTGAAGATATGAATATGGCGGGTTGTAGACTTTAACAGCATGGGCAGGCTCAGACTGAACAGTTCAAGATTACGCTTTTATTGTAGAAGTAATTCCGTCATATTTAGCACCATGGCAACATGATAGATTTCTTTAGGAACGATAAAGAATGCCCAATTGTTATGCAGGATAGTCTCAGTAGACCTGTATCAATTTCGCTAGATATCTGCACTGCTTTCGACTTATGACAACCAATCTCGCTGACCAAACCAGTTCCTCACTACGCATCATTGGATTGACTGGAGGAATTGCAATGGGAAAAACCCTGGTTTCCGAGTATTTAGCCACTCAATATAAGCTGCCCATTTTAGATGCTGATATTTATGCGAGGGAAGCCGTCTTGCCAGATAGTTTGGTGCTGCAAGGCATTGTGGATCGATATGGTTCTGGTGTGCTTTTGCCCGATCGCAGCTTAAACCGTCAGCGACTCGGAGAGATTATTTTTAGCAGTCCGGCGGAACGGCTCTGGGTCGAGCAATGCATTCACCCCTATGTGCGCGATCGCTTTGTGAAAGCGATTAGCGATCCCCCCTTAAATGATCCGCAGCAATATCCAATTGTGGTGATGGTGGTGCCGCTATTGTTTGAAGCACGCATGACCGATTTGGTGACTGAAACCTGGGTCGTTACTTGCTCAGAAGCGCAGCAAATTGAACGGTTGATCAACCGCGATCGCCTCACTCTAGAACAAGCCCAAGCCCGAATTAACAGCCAGATGGAAATTACAAAGAAAAAGATTCAGGCAACCGTGGTGCTGGACAACTCCTCGACTCCAGAAGCCTTATATCGCCAAGTTGATCGCCATATTGCTCAACGGGCTAATGCAAGCGGGCGGAGATAAACGCTCGCTGCGTCAAAAAAATTGATTCTCGCAACTTGAACGACAGCCTCTAAAATCACTAATCTGAAATCAAACGCTGATGGTGCGCTCAAAACTGACGACATTTCACAATACAAAACTTCGATTGCTTTTGGCAGTGCTGACCACCGCGATCGCGGTGGTTTTGCTTCCAGAGTGGCTATCTCTACCCATTCGCTTGCTTACGGCGTGGACTGCTGGGATGATTTGCTTGCTGGCACTCACATGGTGGGTGATGCTACGATCGACTCCTGACAGAATGCGAAAAGTTGCTCAACAGCAAGATGTCAGCCGTTGGGTGATCTCCATTGTCCTGACGACCGCCGCGTGCGTCAGTGTTCTCGCGATCGCTCTCCTACTGCAAGAAGGCAAACAAACCTCATCCATCCTGTTTGCACTGTATCTAGCACTCTCGTTGATCACTATTCTCAGCGCTTGGATGCTGGTACATACTATCTTTGCGCTGCACTATGCCCATGGCTATTACCGCGATGGTAGCCAATCATTGCAAGCGGCAAAAGCAGAAGAACTAGACTTTCCGGGTGAAGCTGATCCAGACTATTGGGATTTTCTCTACTTTTCATTTGTGATTGGCATGACCAGCCAGGTTTCGGATGTGGAAATTATTTCGCGATCGCTCCGCAAGCTCGCCCTACTCCACAGCATTCTCTCCTTCTTTTTCAACACAATGGTTTTGGCGATGAGCATCAACATTGTTGCCAGCTTAATTCAGGGAGGCAAATAAAGGAAGCAAGGGTCAGTCACTCAGCCTCACTCAATACCATAGATCCTTTGGTTCTATTTTTCTTCTTTTCCCCGTTTGTGTTGCAAGGTCGATAGGATGGAATAGGATTTTGGCATAGTCTTATTTACAGTACGCCTGATCGCCGTTTTTTCTTTCACCTTCTTTGTTGATAAGTATCCATGCTGCTGTTTCTGCGAATTGAAAATTTTGCCCTAGTGGATCGCTTGGAGTGGGAGTTGGGCGCGGGGTTAACCGTACTGACGGGTGAAACGGGCGCGGGCAAATCCATCATTTTGGATGCGATCGACGCGGTGTTGGGCGGCAAGGTGACTAGTCGCGCCGTGCGAACCGGTGCAGAACGGGCGCTGGTGGAAGCTACCTTTCGGTTAGAACCAGAGTTAAGCGACTGGTTAAAGGAGCAAAATAGTGATTGGGCATCAGGAGACGCGGCAGCAGAAACGCTGGTTTGTAGCCGAGAAATTGTGGCGAGTGGGAGCAGTCAGCGTAGCAAGTCGCGGGTGAATGGGGTGCTGGTCAACAAACAGCAGATGGAACACTTGCGCGATCGCTTAGTGGAACTGACCGCCCAAGGACAAACCGTGCAGCTTGGGCAACCAGGACTACAGCGAGATTGGCTCGACAGCTACGGCGGGGATGCTTTACTGAAAACTCGCGATCGCGTGGGCGTTGCTTTTCGTCTCTACCAGCAAGCGGTGCAGGCATTGGAAAACCGTCGTCGTGCCGAACGGGAGCGTTTGCAACAATTAGACTTATTTGACTATCAACTGCGGGAACTAAACGCGGCAAACCTGACCGAACCAGAGGAACTAGAGCAACTAGAGCAAGAAGCCAAACGCCTTAGCCATAGTGTAGAACTCCAGCAGCAAAGCTATTTGGTCTACCAAACCCTCTATCAAAGTGACACTGATACATCTGCGTGCGTTGATCTGCTAGGTCGTGCTGAAAAAAACCTGACGGACATGGTGGAAATCGATACCGAGTTGCAGCCGATTTTGGAACTGGTAACGGGGGCATTTGCCATGGTAGAAGAAGCGGCACGGGAAATTAATGCCTATGGTGAAAACATTGAAGCCGATCCCCAACGGCTGAGCGATGTGCAAGATCGCACCTCTGAACTGAAGCAAGTCTGCCGCAAGTATGGACCTACGCTGGCAGACGCAATTGATTTGCGCGATCGCCTGCAAACTGAACTCCTCGAACTCACGGGCGGCGGACAATCGGCAGCAGACCTAGAGCAAGCAGTCCAAGATACCCAGCAAACCTTAGAAACGCGCTGTGCCGAGCTAACCCACCTCCGCCAAACTGCCGCCAAAGATCTCGAAAGCCGCCTGATTGGGGAACTAAAGCCTTTGGCAATGGAAAAGGTGCAATTTCAGGTCGGCATCGTAGCGATCGCGCCAACTGCCCTAGGAGCCGATCAAATCACCTATTTATTCAGCCCCAATCCAGGGGAACCGCTGCAACGCTTGACTGAGACTGCCTCTGGTGGCGAAATGAGCCGTTTTCTGCTGGCACTACAAGCAAGTTTCTCCCAAGTTGATCCCGTGGGAACGCTGGTGTTTGATGAAATTGATGTGGGCGTGTCTGGACGGGTCAGCCAAGCGATCGCCGAAAAACTGTTTCAGCTTAGCCAACATCACCAAGTCCTTTGCGTCACTCACCAGCCCATTGTTGCCGCCATGGCAGATCATCATTTTCGAGTCAGCAAACAAATCATCGAATCCAGTGAATCGACGGACGATTTGACCTTTAATAATGGCGCAACCAAACCAGGCAAATCTAAACGAGGCAGCAAAAGCAAAGCAGAGACACTCAACGCCACGCCTGCTCAGCCCATATCCCCTACTTCTGCTGATGCCGTTCGGACTGTTGTGCGGATTATGCCCCTCTCCAACGAAGACCGCAAACAAGAACTTGCCCAACTCGCAGGCGGTCAATCAGCGCAAGAAGTGATCGCTTTTGCAGAATCCTTGCTCACCCAGGCTGCTGTTATTCGACAGGCTCAGGTGGAAAGAGGAGACAAAAAGGCGATCGCGCCTGAAAAATTAACCAAAGCCAAAACCAGCCGCAAAAAAGCAATTCAAGAAGTTTAAACCTTACCCGTTCAGGTTCATAAAGCATTATTCATGCTCATTGAGTACTCTTCCTAGAGTGTGCTTAAACCAACATATGCCAAGAAAAGAAATCCCTAACAGTGCTATCGAGTCAGTTGCTAAACCTATTAATCCGTAGATATCTTCTTGAGAACCAGTAAAAGACTTAATTACTTGCAAATCCCAAGATGCAAGTGAATAAATTTAGATGAAAGAATTTAGTTTTGTGTTTTATGCTACAGAGATAATTTTGGAGCGTGTCGTTTTGTCGCACAACTTTACTAGATGTAGAGTGCTTGGGTGAGCGATCGCCCTAACACACAAATTATCCAGTTTCAACTCGCAAGCTGATATACGCCACCTCTTTCGATCGCCCGTTGATATGCTGGACGAGCATGGATACGTTTGAGGAAGTCTATTAATTTGGGTCGGCTGGCATCTAAACCCGATCGCGCCATTGCCACCTCAATCGGAAAACTCATCTGGATATCGGCGGCTGTGAACTCATTCCCCACAAACCACAGGTTTTTCTCAAGTTCTGCTTCTAGATAATTGAGGTGCTGCGTAATCTGAGGGTCGATGAAGGAACTCTTGGTTCGATTGCTAATGAGCCGTGCAACGGGTTTAACAAAAAATGGTAGAGGTTCTTGCTCGATGCGATCGAAAACTAGCTTTAACAACAGGGGCGGCATGGCGGAACCTTCGGCATAATGCAGCCAATAGATATATCGCAAACGCTCTGGGGTATCGAGCGCAGGTGAAAATCGTCCGTCCCCATAGCGATCGACCAAATATTCAATAATGGCTCCAGATTCCGCCACCGTCAGCGCCCCGTCGGTAATCACAGGGGATTTGCCGAGGGGATGCACTTGCCGCAGCGACGCGGGTGCCAGCATTGTTTTGGGGTCGCGATCGTAGTGCTTGATGTCATATTCCATCCCTAGTTCTTCTAGCAGCCAAAGCACACGTTGAGAGCGGGAATTATTTAAGTGGTGGACAGTAATCATCAGAGGGATCTCTCAGTGCTGGATTTGTTGTTACTTGCCAAAATGTTTGGACTTTTTTTAACCCCAATGCATTGAAGCAGCCTTTCTATGATGCTAAAAACTCTGTAATTATTCCTCTATCAAATGCCGGAGATTGCATTGCTTGAGCAATTTCATCGCTATTTCGCGATCGCGTTCTCAAGTTTTAGCGATCGCGCTTTAGACCTCCATCAATGTTACAATCTGCGACGTTCTCACACGGGAAAGGATTTCACTCCATGCCACTTTCAATTGGCGATACTGCTCCAAGTTTTACGGTCAACGATACCAATGGCAAGCCTATTTCTCTATCTGACTATACTGGCAAGCCTGTTGTGATTTACTTTTATCCGAAAGATGACACTCCGGGCTGCACCAAAGAGGCTTGCAGCTTTCGCGATAATTACCAGCAATATCTCAGTAAAGGCATCGCCGTGCTAGGTGTAAGTATGGATGGCGAAGCGTCTCACCACGCCTTTACCGAAAAGTTCAGCTTGCCGTTTCCGCTGCTGTCTGATGTTGATGGAACCGTGACTCAAGCCTATGATGTGCAGGGCGAAAAGAACGGGATGCGCTATGCCACCCGCGTTACTTATGTGATTGGTGCAGATGGCAAAATTAGTCAGGTTTACACCTCGGTGAATACCGAAACTCATGCAACCGACATTTTGAGCGCGATCGCATCTTAGGATCTAGAACAAAATAACTTGGCTAGACATCAAGCCGCTTGTCTAGCCAAGGGTTGGGTTTTGAGGGTTTATTGTTGTCTAAAAATGGGGCGGGTCAGAGTGATAAAACGGGCTACCAGCCAATGATGATCTGCCATAAACTCGCCGCGATCGCCCCTGTTGCCAAATGTTGCGGGAGCAGTTTCCAAAAAGATTGACGGGCAATTTTTTGGGTAAGTACCACACTCAACAAAAATGCTGCCAGTAACGTCACCGCTTGTAAAAATGCAATCACGGCTGGATGAGCCACGAAAATAGGAAGACTTGCGGTGCCCAATCCAAAGGTAGCGAAGGCGACAGGGACGACCCTTCCCGCCTCGGATAGCCCTAGCTGCAAGTAGTGAGCGATATTGGCTCCTAAAACAACAGGCAAGTAGCCATAGGCAAGTTCTAAAAAAGGGCGGGGTTTAACAGTGCGAGTTGCCAGACGCATTAATTGATGGGCGGCTAGGGCGATCGCTCCAGGAATCAGCAACGCCAGCACCGATGCGCCAGTGTGCCAGCCGAACTGATCGAGATGCAGCGATCGCCCCAAGATTGTTTCGATTTCTGGTAAACGGTGTAAAAATACTGCGCCAAATAGGAGAAACAGCAGGCAAACTTCGGCATAAGCGGGCGTGTGAGTTGTCCATAGCTCAATGCCGGGTGGACGCAGATTTAGCTCCACTGACCGATGGGGGCAGGCTTTGAGGCAGGTCATACACAGCACACAATTCCGATTATCTTCAAGCTGAGCCGGGTGAGAATACAGCGGGCACCCGTTGGTTTCTTGCCCTTCGCCTTTCTCTGGTCCGCCTTTATAGCATTGATAGGTAGTGCAACTGGCAGAACAAATGCCCTGCTGTGCCCGTAATTCTGTCATAGATAGCTTGGCAAACAATCCATTCATCCCTCCAATCGGGCACAAATAGCGACACCAAAACCGCCGCTCAAATAGGAGAGAAAAGGTGACCGCGCCTGCCGTAATCAACAGCAGCAAGCATCCAGACAGATACGCAGTGTTTTCTAGATCCCACAGTTCTTCCCACAGCAAAATTAGGGTGAACATGCCAAACATAAACCAGCCGCCCCACCGCTCTGCTTCCTGGCGTGACCAAGGCAAGAGTTTACGGGGATAGAGCCACAGAGACAGCTTTTGCGCTACTTCACCATAAATCATGAACGGGCACACCGAACACCACAGGCGACCGACGAAGGGAAAAGCGACCAAAATGCCCAGCCACCACCATGCCCAAAAGATATTCAGGGCAATGTTTTGATCGCGGCTTTGAGGACCGAACATTAGCAGTGCCACGACGATCGCAAACGCGCCGAAGGTAAAGCCATAATTGAGGCGATCAGGAAACCAGGGACTCCGCAAAAATTGCCGTAACTGCGGCGAACCATTCAGCAGGTTGAGACGAAACCGCTTGCTTTTAGGACTGGTTGCCCAAAACACCTCCTCCGTTAGCTCATTGCTGCCGTTCAGTTGAATCACCGCGCGTTCCACCATCGCTTCCAGTTCTGCCAAATTGCCCGGAAAGTCGTAGCCTTGGAGTCGGCGAATCGCTTCAGGAGTGAGGGTGGGCTTAGAAACGCTCCGCGCTCGACACAATAAGCTGAGGTAATACTCCACCTGAGCAATGATGTCCGCTTTACGCACTCGCAGCGGTGACAGCTTAATCACATGTCCTACCAAGCCTTTACGCTTCAAC
This sequence comes from Leptolyngbya sp. CALU 1928, assembly GCF_056784215.1. Classification (NCBI taxonomy): domain Bacteria; kingdom Bacillati; phylum Cyanobacteriota; class Cyanophyceae; order Leptolyngbyales; family Leptolyngbyaceae; genus Leptolyngbya; species Leptolyngbya sp. CALU 1928. The sequence continues at coordinate 2,060,364 of NZ_JBXBCE010000001.1, forward strand.
GTCGGCAATACTCGCTCTGAAGTCATCAAGATTCTGGCTTCACAACGTAAGGGTGCAGGCGGGGCTTCTCCTTCGCGGGCAATGGGAGTGTATTCGCCCGTTTCTAGGAGGGTCACCAGTTTTTTTTGCAGTTCCAGGTTCAAATCTTGCAGGTTGTTGAGCATGAGGGAACCCGTGCCCAGCCATTCCAACAGTCCAGGTTTACCACCAACCCGCCCAAACAGGTCTGCGCCACTGGCTTGCAGCATATCGCAATTAACTTTAATCAGCGGTTGATGGCGATCGCTCGACCCAAAGTGGATCAGTGCCGCCGTGTTGTCTTTTTCTAATCCCGGTTCCCCAAAAACTAGCACTGAGTCACGATCTCCCGATGCTTTGCGAATTTCCTGGCGATGGCGCACTGCATAACGACTAGTGCCAACAATGCCGCGTTTCACTTTTGGAACTAAATAAGGGCGCAGCGCAGCTTGGCGTTCTCGTTCATAGATTAGCTGAGTCGAAACCTGGTCAAGGGCGATCGCGAGTTGGCGGGAAAACGTTTGAGAAATTTCAGGATACTGCTGAACCAGTTGCAGAAAATCTTGTCGTGGAATTTTCCAAAGCACACAGTCAGATAGGGTGATTACCGTTTGCTCGGAAGGTTGATCCAACAGCAACTCTTTCAAGGGAAACGCAGAACCCGGTAACAAACTGACGGTGTTGGCAACGACGGTTTTACTGGTGCGATAGCTTTCTAATCGCCCCGATCGCAGAATATAAAAGTCAGTGGGGGGAGTATCTTCCAAAATCAGGCGGCGATTTTCCTGCACGGTTTCTACTTGAATCACCGCCGCGATCGCGTTTAGCACATCGTCTGCTAAAGATTCAAATAAGGTATTGTCCCGTAGCCAACGAACTTGTTCCCCTTCCATTAGCCGACCTTTCGCCACTGTGGGATATTTTCATTCAGCAATGTTGCAGCACACCTAATCAGAGATTCTGTGTTTTGCGATCGCTCATTCTATTGAACCGCTGATACAAACAAAAACCTCTCGCTATTTTCTAATCTTGACAATAGAGCATCAAGAATCAGAACAGCGAGAGGTTGATTTCAAATTTTTAACTAGCAACTCAGCGATCGCTAGCAATCAAACGATGGCTTAAGGAGCATACACAGCACGACCGTTTGCATTAAGCACGATAGCGCCTGCATCACCATTGATCACAAAAGGAACTGCATCGCTACCCACCATACGGACAAGCTTAGGACGAGCAAACAGAGCTTTTTGAATTTCTGCGCCCCAAACCTTAATATCGCTACCAATGCCATTTGCGTCAGTGATAGGAGTATCAGACGTGATGGTGTCGTTCTTAACAATCTGAACGTCGATGGGCAAGGTGAAAGCAGCAGGATGAACCGGAGGGGTAGGCAAAGTGTGGGAAGGGGTGCCAACAAACGTTTCTCTAGGCAGTACGGGGGTCACTGCCTTAGGAACTGCAACCGCAGGTAATGCAACGCTTGCAATCAGTCCAGCGGTGCCCAGTACTAACAAATTTCTCATATTCATGTGGATCAACTCCTCGCAAAAATCTTAATTACAATCGAAAAATAGACGCATTGTCTAGTTTTTGCTTAATCGCTCTCTTATTTCTACACTGTTTTTCGCTTATGGGCTAGACCCTCTTGCCACAAATCTGATAAATCACGTAAATCACGCTAAAAAAGCCTTACCAATCTACCTGCGCCCGTTCGTGAAGAATTCGCCCATATACTGCATCTGTTTGCTGCGCTAACTTAGCCCAGGCAAACCGCCGATCCAAATCCTCATAAGCATTGTCGGTAAGCCAGTCCGCATACTCTGGATTTCGCAAGACTTCTAAAATCCCTAGCGCTAGGGATTGGGGGTCGTTGGTATAGGTGACCTGCCCCGTCTTTCCGTGGCGGACAATTTCTGGAAATCCGCCCGTATCCGACACGACCACAGGGACCCGAGCCGCAAAATTTTCTAGTACGACAATGCCAAAGGGTTCATACAAGCTGGGAAAAACCGCACAATCTGCCACCATCCGAAACTTGTTTAAGTCTTCGTCAGACATAAATCCGGTGAAGTAGCACTGATGCCAAATGCCACTATCTGCTGCTTGACGTTTAAAGTCATCCACATTGCCACTGCCAATCAGCACAAATTTCACTTGATCGCCCAATACCCGGTTGACCATAGGAATGGCATTTAGTAAGACGGAAACTCCCTTTTCATAGGTCATCCGCCCCACATAGTAGACTATCTTTTCGTGATCTGCTGCAAAAGAGCGGCGAAATTCTTGTCTATCAAAACCCTGGGTATATCGCTTGCTTTCCAAGTGAATACCGTTATAAACCACATCCACTTTGTCCCAAGGAACGCCTAGCGCTCGTTCTACCTCCAACCGCATGTAGTTGGTGCAGACGATTACTCGCCAAGCTTCGTGGGCAAGATAAGCTTCCTTGCGGTTGATATACCGCTGTTGCTCCGAATGAATCCCGTTACAGCGTCCATATTCCGTGGCATGGATGGTTGCAACGAGGGGCAGTTTGAAGGTGTGTTTGAGCGCGATCGCGGCATCTGCAACTAGCCAATCATGGGCATGAATCAGGTCAAATGCACCTTCTTCCAACAGCAATTTGCCGCCATGGTGCCCCATGCTCTCATTCATGTTGGCAACCCAGTGGAAAAAGTCATGGCTAGGAGCCACGGCAACCCGATGGATATAAATGCCATCCACAATTTCATATCGGGGAGCCTGACCAAACTCAATCGTGATCAGATGAACTTCGTGACCCCGCTTTACTATCTCTGGGTAAAGCTCTGCCACGTGTCGAGCAATTCCCCCGACAAGCCGAGGCGGAAATTCCCAGGCGAGTATTAGAACCTTCATCACCACCTATCTGGACGTTGGACTTATCTTACTCAAATTTCCCTTTCTGATTCACTCTCTGTATTGTTTGTCACATTCAGCAGGTTTCAGATGTCGGATGTCGGGTTTCAGGTGCTGGGTATTGCAACCTGGAACCTGTTTCCTGGAACCTGACACCTGCCCCTATCCCTTACTATAGAGTCAGAGCTTGAACACAGGTAATGATCCAAGTGACCTCTCCAGTTTTATCTCCACCGCTGCTATTGGCAACGGATGGCTCACCGAGCGCGAGGTTGGCACAGCAAGTGATGCGGTTGGTTGCGCCTGTGTTTTTAGACTATGACGATGGAGATGGGCGATCGCTATTGACTGCTCTAACCATTTCACCCCGATCTTCGAGCCGTTCCAAGCGTCTGCTAGGAAAAAAAGTTACGCATCCTAGGAGTTCTGAGGATTTATCAGCGGTCGTACCCAGTACGACAAAATTAGATGAATTTATTCCTTCCTTAGAAAGCCTCACTGCGTTGATTCGTCCTGATTTTTCAGCAAGTTTTTCGTTGGCGCTAGAGATTCGTCAAGGCAAACCTGCCACAGAGATTTTGAACTATGCGCGGACGGTTAACGCGGGTCTGATTGCAGTGGGGCATCGTGGGGCTGAAAGCACGCGAGAACTGCTGTTGGGGAGTGTGGCAGCCGCGATCGCCCGTTATGCTCCTTGTAGTGTGCTGATTGCTCGTCAGACTGCATCGCCTAGAGAAGGGTTGCATCATAGAGAAGGGTTACGTCATGCGATGGTGATGGTGGATGGGTCAGTGGCGGCACAACAGGCGATCGCGGCAGTTCGCCAACTGATCCCCATCGGCATCCAGCAGATTACGCTGATTCATGTTCAAATCCCAGTGAATTCCAATTACTTGATTGGGCCTTTCGTATCGCCTAATCCCAGTTGGCAATTGAGCCAATCGCTTCAAGATGCCCAACAGGAAGAAGGCAAAGAGGTTCTCCAGCAGGCAAAAGCCGCCCTTTCTCTGCCAAATATTGACGTGCAGACTCGACTGCAATCCGGTGATCCCGGTCCCACGATCTGTCATTTAGCTCAAGAACTTAATGTGGATCTGTTAGTTTTGGGGTGTGATCTCCGGCGGAGAACGCTGCGATCGCCGTTGCAAGCTTTTCGGAATACTCGCCAGGGATCTGAACCTCCACGTCCGGCGCTACGAAATACTCGCCTGAGTGTTACTGAAGATTACGCGATTCATTACGCACCTTGTCCAGTATTACTGTGTCGGCGATCGCTCCCTTTAGAATAAGAGCATTCTTAGTTCTTTGTTGATCCCCATGACTCATTCTACCGATGTAAAAACCCTGGCAAGCTTAATGGCAGCCGACTTCAGCAACCAAGCGCAGGCATTTGAAAATCCTCCCTTTTTTGCCCACATTCGCGTTTGTATCCGCCCCCTACCATTAGAGCTACTCTCTGGAATCAGTTTGTTTCTAGAACAAGCCTATGATTACGCCCTAAACCAGCCCTATCGACTCCGCATTTTGAAGCTGATTGCCCAAGCGGATCACATCGAAATCGAACACTACACGCTGCGAGATGGGCAGGATTTTTTTGGCGCATCCCGTGACCTAAATCGACTGCAAACCCTACCCGCTGAACGATTGGAGATGATGCCGGGATGTAATATGCGGGTGGAATGGACGGGGCATAGCTTCAAAGGGCAAGTTCAACCCGGCAAAGCCTGCATTGTCGTGCGGGATGGAAAAACGACTTATCTAGATAACGAGTTTGAAATTGACAGCGAAAAATTCATGAGCCACGATCGCGGGCGTGATCCCGAAACGGATGAACATGTGTGGGGATCGATCGCAGGTCCCTTTGAGTTCGTCCGGTGGGCAAGTTTTGCGAATGAAGTAAAAGGATAGTCATGTACGATTTGCTGCTGCGCCAGTGTCGCTTATTGCAAGCGGATGGAGTCATTACAGAGGTGGATATTGCCATTGAAAACGGCATAATCGTGGCGATCGCGCCTCAACTTCCCACTACCGCTAAACTCGTCCTGGAAATTCAACATCAACTCGTCAGTCCGCCGTTTGTTGAATCCCATGTCCACCTAGACTCAGCGCTCACCGTGGGGCAACCTCAATGGAATCAAAGCGGCACTTTGTTTGAAGGCATCGAAATTTGGCGAGAGCGCAAACAAACCCTTTCCCTGGACGATGTGAAAAATCGGGCGATCGCGACCCTGAAGCAACAGGCAACTCAAGGCGTACTATTCGTTCGCAGTCATGCTGATGTCAGTGAAACCAGCTTGACTGCCCTCCAAGCCCTCTTGGAAGTACGAGAGGACGTAAAAGACTGGATTACCCTGCAAGTTGTGGCATTTCCCCAAGATGGCATCTACGGCAATCCTCAAAATGAACGCTTGATGGAGCAGGCGATGGAAATGGGTGCCGATGCGGTGGGAGGAATTCCCCATTACGAAATCACCCGTGAGGATGGAGTCAAATCGGTTCATCGCATTTTTGAACTAGCGGAACGGTACGATCGCTTAATTGACATCCACTGCGATGAAATTGATGACGAGCAGTCTCGATTTTTGGAAGTCGTCGTCGCCTGTGCCATTCGCAGCGGATTGGGATCACGAGTCACCGCCAGCCACACCACTGCCTTTGGCTCTTACAACAACGCCTATGCCTTCAAGCTGTTAGGCAGTCTGCGCCGCACCCCAATTAATTTCATCGCCAATCCTTTGATTAATATCACCCTGCAAGGACGCGCCGATACCTATCCCAAGCGTCGAGGTGTCACCCGCGTCAAGGAACTCTGGCAACAGGGAACCAATGTTAGCTTTGGGCATGATTGTATTCAAGATCCCTGGTATCCCTTGGGCACAGGCAATATGCTGGAAGTTGCCTCCGTGGGGCTACATATTTGCCAAATGACGGGCAAGGCTGAAATCGATGCCTGCTACAACATGGTCACCTGGAATGGGGCAACCACACTCAACTTACAAGACCACTATGGGATTGAAGTCGGCAAACCCGCTAACCTAATTGTGCTGGATGCTTGCGATCGCTATGATGCCATTCGTCGCCGCGCGATCGCCCAATACGTCATTTCTCAGGGCAAACTGCTAGCCCATACGGAACTTCCACATACTAACTGGCACAGAGCTTGCTGACGGTATTTACCAATAACGACTGACTGCATACTTGTCTAGTACTGCATCTACGCTAATGATCGGAATCTTTTCTGTGAGCGCTTGGGCAACCAAAAGCCGATCAAAGGGGTCTTTATGATGGAATGGCAGAGTCACGATCGCGGCTGCATGAGCAACTTTAATCGGTAATATTTCCAATTGATTAACCTGGATTTGACGCTCTATCCATGGTTCAAAATTTCCAGGAATTTGATATTTACCAATACTAACCTTGATAGCAATTTCCCAATAGGAAGCAGGGCTGAGCAAAATGTCATTGAGGGGATCGACAATCAAATCACAGGCGACTTGGCTAAGGGTGCGATCGTTGAGTACAAACCAGAGAAATGCCTGAGTATCGAGCAGAACCTTCATGGAATGTAATCGCGAAAGTCTTCTAAGTGGGTTTCGTCTTCAGACAGGATGGTGAGGGTTCCAATCGCGCTACCGGGCTGTCGAGGCTGTCGGAGTGGTTGAAGTTCGGCAATCAGTCTGGCGACGGTGCGGTCGCCAGAAAAAATCTGCACTTCTTCACCAGGTTGCAGACTGGCAATTAGTTCAGGTAACCGAAGTTGAGCTTCTGTTAATGGAATCCGTGTCATTGTCTTGTGCTGCTATGCGATCTCGCTTGCTTCATTTTACAAGTATCTAGAAGTGCGATCGCTATGATGCCAGCCGTCGCCGCGCGATCGCAAGGATACAAACAATGACAACGGATGCGCCCAATAAAACCTAAGTGGCAGATCAGTTTTACAGCCCTTGAATTTGTACTCATTTTGAGTATAATAGTTCAAAGTGAGTATACAAAAAAGAGGTTGTTATGATGGCACTTTCACGCCCTCGCTTACAGGTTGTCCAGAGTGACGAGATTGCCAAGGCAATTGAGACAATTCGCAAACACCGTCCCGGACTCATCAATGATTCGATGGTAGTCACATCCGCCTTGGTGGAACATGCACTGGCTCTAGAGTCAGACAAACCCCGACAAGCCACCTATCAAACCCCCTATGGCATGACGATCGTGAAAACAGGTAGTGTAACCTCAGAAACCGGAATCTTCCAGTTTCTAATTCAGAACCTCAACCACATCGCCGCCATTTTCGCGCACATTGACAATGAAGATGATGAGTTCATGGAGTACATTTCACGGGGGCAGAAGCCTGTCTATACCTTTGTTTTGAAGGGGAAAGGATTTACTGATTTTGAATTTATCCATGTCGCAACGAGTGGGTCATTCTTTGAGGAGTGCTTGACGCTGCTTATATTAGATTTCAAACAGCATCGCGACGATATTCGCTTTAATGTGATTCGCGCTAAGTTTGAGGAGAGATGGGGACAAAAAGCGGTTGGTGATTATGTTCCATCCCTTGATGAAATGGCTAGAGTGTTTTTTCAGGATCAAAGCTACTTATTTGGCGGCGGGGGCGGGGAAACTTCATGTACCTGGGATTTAGACTGGGAAGCTGATACCACTCCATATAAAGGATTTGATATGGAGGATACACGGTATGTTGACTATTCTCATGCACTCGTGGGATTGAAACCGTCTTCCCTTGGAACAGAAAAATATGGTGTAGAAGGCTTAGTCCGTTCTGGAGTGCTAGCTGTTGATCGCGATTTACTCCATCATCGGTATCGGTGTTTGTGTGATGGATGGACAGAGGAACAACAAGATCTAGACCTTTACGAATTGGGGTACATATTCAGTCAGCACTTTGGATATAAAGCTATTTTTGCACCTGCAAGATTTCTGAGCGAGATCGCTAGTAGCACGATCAAGAGTTCACCTAATGCGACTGTGTATGTTGAGAAGGGTAAGCGGATCGAAGTATTGCCGATGAAGTGGGAGAATTCATGGTTTACTTGTCATGTTGACGGGAAAGCCAGCAATCGTGGCTGGAGTCTTTTAAAGAATGACCCTGACCCTTTTAGACTCTACGATATGAATGATTTTTTCCCTGACCATTTAAAGCGGTAGAAGCAAAAGAAAAAGAACCCCAAACAATAATCGGCGGAACACTATTTCACTTTAAACACGAGCAAATAGGACTCAGGTTGCTCCCTCACCACTCAATCCAGTTCGTCGTCTTGCAGGATTTGAAGTTGATGTTGCTGGGTTCGGCGAGAAATCTGGCGATATTTTTTGGGTTCTAGTTTGGGTTCATAGGTTAGATTGCCCCGGTAATGATTTTTGAGCTTGAGGTTATTTTCTGCGCGTCCTTGTCGATCGCAGGCTTGGTGAGGGGCGATCGCAACCCATAACCCAATTGCTACAGGTATGAATTGTTGAACCTTTGTTGAATAGTTTTGGCTGCCGAAACTGTAACCAAGCCAACGACATCTAATATCTTGGTTAAAGTGAAAATGTCAGTTTAGGATTTGTAGCAGAACACGATGGTGAAATGCGATCGCTCCTTTGAGCCTATGCTGTTCCATCTCAAAGATTTTTTGATGACTGCTGTCATCTTGCTGTCAGGAAGTTTGGCAGGGTGTAGCCCCTCCCTTCCCGACCAGTCTGCTGTAATGACCTTTAATCAAGTCGTTGCTCAGCACATTCAGGAACACTCTGAATTTGGATATTCTGAGGCAGAGATTTACCTCACGATTCTGTCCAATATTCCCGATGAAGTAGTGTATAAGTTTGGCGATCGCACCTGCGAAACGCTACGTCGCGGCGGTAGCAGCAAACAAATTGCAGATACAATTCAATCCCAGTTTCCCCGTGATGATGAGCGTATGACCTATATGCATATCGCGCAAGTGGCTAAGGAGAATCTCTGCCCGGAAAGCAGCTTTCCCGTAAAGGATTGGCAGCGAACGCTGTTCTTCTGGAAAGAGCGTTTGAATGGGGGGCAACCGCTCTAGGAATTAAATCAAAGATTAGCCCATGGTCTTGCAACCCTTGATTGATTTGAATATGAAGCCAGCTAACCACTGAATACATAAAATTTTTCTTGATAGTGTCCAAATTCAGGCATTACCAAAAAAATTTTCGGATGATATCGCTGACATGGAACATTATCAAGAAACAGTCTGTACTCAATCCAGTTCATCGTCTTGCAAGATTTGAAGCTGATGTTGCTGGGTTCGGCGAGAAATTTGGCGATATTTTTTGGGTTCTAGTTTGGGTTCATAGGTTAGATTGCCCCGGTGATGGTTTTTGAGCTTAAGATTATTTTCTGCGCGTCCTTGTCGATCGCAGGCTTGGTGATGGGCGATCGCTTCTTGCAGCATCACTAAATAAATCTCATAGCGCTCCCAGTTTCCTCGCACGGCGCAATCTGGCTCATCTTGGTGCAGGCAATCGCTGAATTGGCAAGAGGCATCTGCTAGCCGCTGTCGTGCTTCTGGAAAGTAATTAGCTAAATCTTTTGGGTGGCAATCGAGGTCAGGCTGGTTAAAGCCGGGAGTATCTGCCAATAGCCCACCTGCTGGCAGGTCAAACAGTTCGATGTGGCGGGTTGTATGCCGTCCTCGTGCTAGCTTACCGGACACCTCACTGACCCGCAGTTGGACTAGAGGAATCAGATAATTGATCAAGCTGGATTTGCCGACTCCAGAAGGACCCGCTACAACGGTTATGCGATCGCTGAGCTGGTTCAACAAGGCTGTTAAGCCTGTCTGTTGACGCAAGCTAATAAATGTTGGCTGATAGCCCCATTCTTGGATTCGTTGATCCCAGTGGGTTTGCTCCTCTGCACTGACTAGATCAGTTTTGCTAAAGCACAAACAAATGGGCAACTGGCTAGATTCTGCTTTGACCAAAAACCGAGTGAGCTGATGAGGATCAAGGGGCGGTTCTGCCATGGCAAACACCAGCAGAATTTGATCAGCATTCGCAATCGGAGGGCGATCGAGTTCAGATTTGCGGGGTAAAACGGCGCTGATGGCACCCCGTCCGCCTTGCCAATCGGGCTCTACAATCTCTACGCGATCGCCGACCATCACCCGCTGACCCAATTTTTTTAAGCGCGATCGACGAGTACACAAAAGCGTATCGGGAATAGGTTCCAGGTTCTGGGGATCAGTCGGCAGGTTGTTAAGCTGTTTCTCTATTTCCTGATTTGCTGCATTCTGCCTAGAATTTAGCTTGACCTGATAGTAGTTTGCTTGCACCGCTACAACCGTTCCCCAAAGACCCTCAGACGGGCAATCTGGCAGGGTTGACGAATTCTGCAAATCAGAACTCATAGTTCAACTAGGGCTGTTTGCCAAAGGACGACGAACCCTTAATGCAAAATAGTCTGTTCGATTTTCAACTTGTTCAATCAAATAGCCTTCCATCGCAAGGCTATCAGGCACTTGCTCAACGGGTTCACCGGGATCAAGCCAAACTTCCAGCACGGCACCTGGAGCCAATTGCTCTAACCGTAGTTTGGTACGCACAAAGTTAATTGGGCAAGGCGTTCCTCGTAAATCCATTTGGGCATCGGGTTGAATCATCGGATTCAGGTTGTTCATGAACCAAACACCTTGCCGATAAAGCCTTCAATCCCGCCTTTTTCGGTGCGATCGCCCCGAATCTTTGCCAATTTTTCCAACAATTCCCGCTCTTCAGGCGCAATTTTGGTGGGGATGTCAATCGACACGGTGATCAAATGGTCTCCCCGGCTGACTGAATTACCCAAACGGGGAACTCCTTTACCATCAAGCTTTAGCACCGTTCCAGATTGAGTTCCGGCTGGAATCACTAATTCCTGTAGCTTATCTTGCTTATCATCGAGCGTATTCACTTCAACGCGTGAGCCTAAAATCGCTTGAATGTAACTAATTTTTAGCTCAGATAAGAGATTAATCCCTTCTCGGCGGAACTCAGCATCTTCAGCGACAAACAGATAAACGTATAAATCGCCGGGAGGTCCATTCCGCATTCCCGAATCGCCCTCTCCTGTCACCCGAAGGCGCGTGCCATTGTCTACTCCGGCTGGAATAGTGATTTTTAACTTTTTAGTTTCTTGGCGCTGTCCTCGTCCACCACAGGTTTCGCACTTTTCCTCAATCATTTGCCCAGACCCATTGCAGGTAGGGCAAACAGAGACTTGAGTAAAGCTACCGAAGGGAGTACGGGCAGCCCGGCGGACTTGCCCTGCCCCATTGCAGGTTGAGCAGGTTTTGGGACGAGTTCCCGGCTTTGCACCCGTCCCATCACAGGTATTGCAACCTTCTAGATGGCTAATACGAATTTCCTTTTCGCCACCAAAAATGGCATCTCGGAAATCTAATTTTAAATCTAGCCGGAGATCATCACCGCGAGCGGGACCTCTTTGACGAGTACTGGTTTGAGTGCCGCTTGCGCCCCCAAATCCACTGAAAAAGCTTTCAAAAATATCGGCTGCAAATCCACCGAAGTCACCAAAATCTTGCGCTCCGGCGGCTCCAGCACTCACGCCTTGTTCGCCATAGCGATCGTATCGCGATCGCAGTTCTGGCTCAGAGAGGACTTCGTATGCCCGATTAATTTCCTTAAAGCGCTCTTCGGCTCCAGGTTCTTTGTTGACATCAGGATGGTATTTTCGGGCTAAACGGCGATAGGCACGCTTAAGCTCTTCTTTATCTGCTTCGCGAGAAATACCAAGGGTTTCATAGTAATCACCAGCCATAGCACGTTGATTTAAGGAGTAGAGGAATTAGGCGTTTTAAGTTTAAGTTCGGTATGAATAGGAAGTTAATCAAAAACAAGGTGATATGAGCAACTTGCTTTCTTGTACCCTACTTCCTTTTACCTTAGCGAATAATCTTCCAGCTTAAGTAAGAAATTTAGTTTAGGCGATCGCTCATTGCAGTGAAGTTTTGTTTTCCACTTATAATCTAGTCAACCGCTTCATAATCTGCGGTCATTGTGGCATCGTCTTCAAAGCTAAATTCATCATCGCTAGGAATATGTGAGTTTAAATCGTACTCAACTGTGGCATCTTGGGTTCCGGTAGAGGTAAAGTCGTCGGTAGAAGCAGGGGCTGTGCGGGCATAAACTGAAGCACCCACGGATAGTAAGATTTGCTGAAGTGCATCTAGTCGCTGCTGCATATCATCAACCGTAATGTTTGGAGTCGCGATCGCCACTTTTAGCTCCTCAACTCGCTGCTCTCCTTGCCCCTTTAGCTCCTCACTAATCCACTCACTATTATCTCGCAGGGTCGTTTCATAGCTATAGAACAGGGTATCTGCCTGATTTTTGAGATCCACTAGCTGCTTCCTAGCCGAATCATCATCCGCATAGACCTCAGCTTCTTGACGCATCCGTTCAATTTCGGTGCCGCTCAAGCCCCCCGTGTTAGAGATGGAGATACTTTGTTCTCGACCGGTGCCTTTGTCACGAGCCGATATTTTAAGGATGCCATTCGCATCAATATCAAAAGCCACCTCTATCTGAGGCACCCCACGAGGAGCGGGTGGAATGCCAGTGAGTTGAAACTTGCCCAAGCTTTTATTGTCTTTCGCCATCGCCCGCTCCCCTTGAAGCGCATGAATTTCGACGGAAGTTTGTCCATCGGTTGCGGTAGAAAAAACTTGAGTTTTGCTTGTAGGAACCGTTGTGTTGCGCTCAATAATTTTTGTGAACACTTCACCTAAGGTTTCAATTCCTAGAGAAAGAGGAGTCACATCGAGCAGCAACAAATCTTTAACTTCGCCGCCTAAAACTCCTGCCTGAATTGCAGCACCTAGGGCGACGGCTTCGTCGGGGTTAACCGAGCGATCAGGGGCTTTGTCATTGAAGTATTTACGAATGGCATCTTGGACTGCCGGAATACGGGTGGAGCCGCCGACGAGGATGATGCGATCGATCGCATCAATGCTTAAGTCTGAATCTTTAATCGCTTGTTCAGTGGGCTGGATGGTGCCTTCGACTAACTGACTGGCAAGCTCTTCAAATTTAGCGCGAGTTAGCTCCGTTTCTAAATGTTTAGGACCTGTTTCATCAGCCGTGATAAAAGGCAGATTAATAGAGGTAGCTTTGGTGCTAGAAAGCTCAATCTTGGCTTTCTCTGCTGCTTCCCTTAGCCGTTGCAGCGCCATCTTATCCACAGATAGATCGATGCTTTCCTGTGATCTGAAATCTTCAATCATCCAGCGGACGATCGCATCATCAAAATCATCCCCCCCCAAATGGTTATTTCCCGAAGTTGCCTTAACTTCAAACACGCCATCGCCCATCTGCAAAATAGAGACATCAAAGGTGCCGCCGCCTAAGTCAAAGACCAAAACGCACTGATCTTGGTCTTGCTTATCCATGCCATAGGCAAGCGCCGCCGCAGTTGGCTCGTTGATGATTCGCAGAACTTCCAGCCCGGCGATAGTTCCAGCATCTTTAGTGGCTTGTCGCTGGGCATCGCTGAAGTAGGCGGGAACCGTAATTACAGCCTGCGTGACTTCTTCACCTAAGTAATTTTCTGCATCTTGTTTCAGCTTCTGCAAAATCATTGCAGAAATTTCTTGGGGAGTATACGATCTGCCTCGAATTTGGACATCGACCGTGTCATCTTTGCCTCGCACGCAGTTATAGGGAACCCGCGATCGCTCTTGTTCCGTTTCCTCCCACCGCCGCCCAATAAACCGCTTAATGCTAAAAACCGTATTTTCAGCGTTTGTTACGGCTTGACGCTTGGCGAGTTGCCCCACTAATCGCTCACCAGCCTTACCAAACCCCACCATACTTGGAGTGGTTCGCCCTCCCTCAGAGTTAGAAATTACAACAGGCTGACCGCCTTCTAAGACAGCAACACAGCTATTTGTCGTACCTAGGTCGATCCCAATGACTTTTCCCATGGTTGGCGGCAGTAAAGGTACATGCGGTGAATATGAAAATTGGCTAAGCAGTAGGGTTCTAATATTGCCTAACGTTAACTGTTTAGTCTTCTTAACGCCAAACTCAACTTTTTAAGGATTCTCCCCGCTAGAGTCCGTGTCAAAAGCGCCTAGCTCTCCGAATTATTGGAGTTAGTTTCCTCCGAGAGTATCACGGGTTCCAAAGGAGCGGCAACTTTCACCAGCGCGTGGCGTAACACGCGATCGCCAATTAAGTAACCCCGCTGGAGTTCTTCCATCACGATTCCTTCTGGATATTCATCCGTAGCTTGCCGCATCACTGCTTCATGCAAGGTCGGATCAAATTCCACGCCCTGCGCCCGCATCGGCGCAACCCCTACACGCTTCAAGCAATCTACCAGTTGCTTATAAACGCTTTGATAGCTCTTATGAATCGTTGTTTCTGGCTCAGTTTGGGGTTTGATTTGCGATCGCGCCCGTTCAAAATTATCCACAACTGGCAGCATTTCAATAATCGTCGAGCATTTTACCTGCTGCTCAAACTCTTCCTTCTCGCGTTGGGTACGCTTCCGGTAGTTATCAAAATCTGCGGCAATTCTCATATATTGCCCAGTACGGTCTTCTAGCTGAGCCTTTAGTGCTTGAACCTCACCTTGGAGCGCTGCAAGCCGTGCTAAAGACTCCCCATCTTCGAGCGCGTTAACCTTCGCTCCTGCCTCAGCACTCTCAGAATCGGGTTGATCCCCAAAATTAATCGGTACTCCTTCTAACTCTGCGTCCTCAGGTGCCCCCTCCGGCGATACACCTAAACCCTCAGCCGAACTGGCTACAGGCTTTTCCATCTCCTCGATCTGATTTTCTTCTTCCATCATTGTGGGCTTTCCAATTGCGATGAAGACGTTGTCTTGCGATTATCCCTGATTCTAAATCCTAGCCCGTGCGTAAATCTAGCAGACCTCAAAAAAGACTCTAGACGAGCCTGCCCTAATACGTACCGTTTGGACTCATCTAAGATAATCGAATTTTTTGTAAAAATACTGTTTCACTGCAATTTAGGTAACGAAACTTTCGATTTTCAAATATTTCAGAGATGAGTCACTTCTAACCAAAACAGCTAAGAACGTGAGATATTCTTGAGCCGAAAAATTTGTTCTTATGCAGATCATCACAAAATCAGACGAAAACCTGACGAACACAGCCGCAAAAGTTATTATCTGAGAATCAAGGTTAGTCAAAAGCCTTGATCCCGCGCCCAGCAACTTACAGAGGCTGCTGAATCACAGGTTAAGTTTATTCAGTTCGTTTATCTGTGTTCTTTGATCGTTTGTATTCGATAGTTTTGGGAATACCTTATAAAGAGTTCATCTTCCATAGGCTATGACTCACTCCTCTTCTTCACGTCGAGCGCTCGTTGTCCAAAATAACTTTTCACCGTTTGGAAATAAGCTGGTTCAGTCTGGGTATGTCAATGATGACCAGATGAAAAAAGCCTTGGTAGACAGCCGCAAGTCTGGCAGGTCTTTACTGGATGTTTTGGAATCCCTGACTGGGCAACAACTTCCACCCGATCTGATTCGGCAGTATAAAAAGCAGCAGCTTTTCGAGCTAAAGATCCTATATGGAGTCGAGTCGCTTGATCCAGAAATTAATCAAATTCCAACAGGGCAGATTGGGGATCTGATTGGCACTTTAATTCCCGTTGACATGTGCCGCGCCCGCAAATTGATTCCTTTGTCTAAGGGTGAAGAGGCAGAAAAGCCCTACATCCTGGTGGCAATGGTGAATCCAGATGATTTGACTGCCCAAGATGATTTGAATCGGGTGCTGCGCCCTAAAGGTTTAGCGCTTCAGCGTTTGGTGATTACCAATGAAGATTACCAACGTCTGATTTCTAGCTATTTGGATGAACAGGTTGAAAAGCAGAAAAAGATTGAAGAAGGGCAAAAGGTTGACATCGAAGGCGATCTAGAAGACTTGGGCTACATGGATCTGCAAGACGCTCAGGCGGAAGCAGAAGCGGATCTAAATGTTGCCGATGCGGAAGCCGCTCCGGTGATTGCTTTGGCAAACAAAATTATGATTAAAGCGCTGCAAGAAGGCGTATCAGATATTCATATTGAGCCGCAGGAAGAGTTTTTGAGGGTGCGCTTTAGGCGGGATGGGGTGCTGCGTGAAGCCTTTGATAAGCCGTTTCCTAAGAAAATTGTTCCGGCAGTAACGGCTCGCTTCAAAATCATGGCTGATTTAGATATTGCTGAGCGTAGATTACCTCAAGATGGTCGGATTCGGCGGCGCTATGACAATCGCAATATTGACTTTCGGGTGAGTACTCTGCCGAGTAAGCACGGTGAAAAAGTTGTGTTACGGATTTTGGATAATTCCGATACGCAATTGGGTCTGGTTAAGCTGATTAGCGATCCAGAGACACTGAAAACTGTTCAGGGCATGGTGTCGAAGCCATTTGGGTTGATTTTAGTTACGGGACCCACTGGCTCTGGTAAAACAACGACTCTTTACTCAGCACTGTCTGAACGCAATGATCCGGGGGTCAATATCAGCACAGCGGAAGACCCGATTGAATATACGATGGCGGGGTTAACTCAGGTGCAGGTGATTCGCGAGAAGGGCATGGATTTTGCGATGATCCTGCGGGCATTCTTGCGACAAGATCCTGATGTGATTCTGGTGGGCGAGACGCGCGATCGCGAAACTGCAAAGGCGGCGATCGAAGCGGCTTTAACCGGGCACCTCGTTTTAACCACGCTCCACACTAATGATGCGGCTGGCGCGATCGCTCGACTCGATGAAATGGGCGTTGAACCCTTCATGGTGTCTGGCGCACTGCTCGGAGTTGTTGCTCAGCGGTTAGTGCAGCGGGTATGTAGTGAGTGCCGAATTCCCTACACTCCTAGCCGAGACGAACTCGCTCGATTTGGCTTAACCAGTTCTGGGGATAGTGAACTGACTTTATATAAAGCCAACACGCTGCAACCTCAAGAAGTTCAAGAAGCCAGCACAAAAGGACAGTTGTGTCAGAAATGTCACGGGGTCGGGTACAAAGGACGATGCGGGGTTTATGAAGTCATGCGGGTCACCGAGCGAGTTCAAGCCTTGATTAACCAAGGTGCGCCCACAAGTACCCTCAAAGAAGTAGCGGTAGAGGAAGGCATGACAACCTTACTAGCCTACAGCTTAAATCTGGTGCGGCAAGGGGAAACAACTCTAGAAGAAATCGAACGGGTGACTTTCACGGATTCTGGATTGGAATCAGAACTGAAAACCAAACGGAAGAGTTCTTTGAGTTGCCGCACCTGTAGCGCAGAACTGAAGCAAGAATGGCTAGATTGTCCCTATTGTCTCACTCCGCGCTTCCAAGAGTAACGATGAAGGCTTGATCAAAATTGTGGGTATTCTAAAAACCTGTCATGCCTGATCCATCATCAAACATCGTGCCTAGCAGATTAAGCTGCGCGATCGCCAATACCCTCACAGACAATCTGTAAAACATCATCCGCGAGAAGGAGTAGCCTGATGGAATTAATGATTGAAGACTTGATGGAACAGCTAGTCGAAATGGGCGGCTCTGACCTGCACCTCACGGCTGGACTGCCCCCCTACTTCCGAATTAGTGGTCACCTCCAGCCCATCGGCGATCAAGCCCTCACTGCTGAAGAATGCCAACGGCTCATTTTCAGTATGCTCAACAACACCCAGCGAAAAAACCTTGAACAAAACTGGGAACTCGATTGCTCCTACGGCGTTAGAGGGCTTGCCCGCTTTCGAGTCAACGTTTACAAAGACCGAGGCACCTATGCTGCTTGCCTTCGTGCCCTCAGTTCCAAAATTCCCAACTTTGACAAACTAGGGCTGCCTGACGTAGTGCGAGAAATGGCAGAAAAACCGAGAGGACTGATTTTGGTGACCGGTCCCACTGGGTCGGGCAAAACGACGACCCTCGCTGCCATGATTGATCTGATCAATCGCACCCGCGCCGAACACATTCTCACCATCGAAGACCCAATCGAATTTGTTTACGAACCGATTAAAAGTTTGATTCACCAACGTCAGCTTGGAGAAGATACTAAAAGCTTTGCCAATGCCCTCAAAGCCGCCCTACGGGAAGATCCAGACATCGTTCTTGTGGGCGAAATGCGCGACTTAGAAACGATTTCTCTGGCGATCAGTGCCGCAGAAACAGGTCACCTTGTTTTTGGCACCTTACACACCAGTTCTGCCTCACAGACCGTTGATCGGATCATTGACGTATTCCCTGCTGACAAGCAAACCCAGGTAAGAGTACAGCTTTCTAACTCTTTGGTTGCTGTTTTTAGCCAAACCCTAGTCCCTAAAAAGAATCCTAAACCCAATGAATATGGTCGAGTCATGGCACAGGAGATTATGATTATTACCCCAGCCATTTCCAACCTAATTCGAGAAGGAAAAACGGCTCAAATTTACTCTGCAATTCAAACGGGCGGCAAATTGGGGATGCAAACCCTAGAAACAGTACTAGCAAATCAGTACAAACAGAATCTTATTACTTTTGAAGCCGCAATGTCTAAAACGTCTCGCCCCGACGAACTGCAACGACTCATTGGAAACTCCCCGGCTCCTGCTCAAGCGGGTGCTGGACGACGCTAAGCAAACTATGCCGCTTAAAATGAGGATTTAATCAAGCTATCTCATGCAAAAGCGGCATAATAGCACTGTAATCCACCCATCTCGTCAAACCTCACAGGTACTTAGCTATGCCGACTTTTGTTGCTCGTGTTCAAGACGGTAGCGGCAGCCGAACAGAAAGAATTGTCGCCGAGTCTCTTCGAGAAGCACGGGCTTCTTTTAGGGAAAGAGGGTTGCTAGTTAAAGAACTCAAGCAGCAGGAAAGACTGTCCTTTAACTTTAGCCTCAAGAGTCTAAGTGACTCAATGGCTAAGGTGACCATTAAAGATAAGGCGGTGTTTTCTCGGCAGTTCGCGGCGTTAGTCAACGCGGGCGTGGCAATGGTCAGAGGGCTAGGCGTTTTATCGGAGCAATGCGAAAACCCAAAGTTAAAAAGAGCGCTGTTGGGGGTGAGTGCTGATGTGCAGCAGGGTGTGAGTCTATCGGAATCGATGCGTAAATATCCTGAGTGTTTTGATAATTTGTACGTCGCGATGATTCAGGCGGGAGAAGTGGGTGGGGTTTTAGATGAAGTGCTTAATCGTTTAGCAAAACTTCTAGAAGATGTAGCTCGTTTGCAGAACCAAATTAAAGCGGCATTGTCCTATCCAGTCACGGTAGGCTCGTTGGCAATTTTGATCTTTTTTGGCATGGTGCGCTTCTTGCTGCCGATTTTTGCCACGATTTTTAAGGACATTGGGGTTGAGTTGCCAGCCTTTACCCAGGCGATGATGAATATTAGCGATTTTGTGCAGAATATTTTCAACGTTGCAATGACGATCGCAGTAGTGGCAGGGCTAGTGTTTGCTTACAAGCAGTATTACAAAACGCGAGTGGGCAAAGAAACCGTTGATCGCATGATGTTGAAGATGCCTTTATTTGGAGACTTAATCCAAAAAAGTGCAACCGCCCGTTTTTGCCGTACTTTTGGAGCGCTGACTCGTTCTGGGGTGCCCATTCTGACTTGTCTTGAAATTGTGCGTGACACGGCAGGTAACCAGATTATTGCCAACGCAGTTGATGAGGCTCGTCGTGAAATTCAAACCGGGGGCATGATTAGTATTGCCTTGCAGAAAGAACAAGTTTTCCCCCTAATGGCAATTCAAATGATTAGCATTGGGGAAGAAACAGGAGAACTAGATAAGATGCTGTCTAAAGTTGCCGACTTTTATGAGGATGAAGTGGAGCAGGCAGTAAAAGCTTTAACCAGCATTATGGAACCCATCATGATTGTGCTGTTGGGCGGTATGGTGGGGTCAATTTTGTTGGCGATGTACTTACCCATGTTTGCCGTGTTTGAGAAGTTGGGTTAATAGCGATCGCGATGATGATGACTCAAAAAGTTTTCTATGAAGACGCGCTGGCGGAATATAGCGATGCGACAGCCGCGATCGCCCTATTGAAGCAATATCGCCCCTACTTGGAAATGATCCCCAGTATGCGCCGCCCCGACGAAAGCTTGATCACAATCCCTCTGCCAATTGTTCGACTCCGAGGCGCGATCGCCTCATCTAGCGGAGTCAATACGGTAGGACAAGCCGGGGAAACGCTTTGCCTACCTTGCGATATTGCCATTCTAATGTGCGATCCAGAATGGAAGATCAAAACAGGCGTAGAGATTTTTGTGTTTATCCATCGCCCAGAGGAAGACTTTTCCGATTTGTTGGGACGCTGGCGACATACCCAAGTTTACCTAAGCCAAGGCTATGAGTGGAATATGCCCTTTCGCTATCGCCACATTCTGAGCGAAGGAGCAGATAGCACTTACCCACTGTTTGTAATTTGTGAAGCCACCCCGGAGCGAATTAAGCGAGGCTTGAAGGGAGCCTATCTACCGTTTATTACTCGCCCTGAACCCGATGGGGCGATCGCAGAAGAACTAGGAGAACTTTCGCAAGCAGAAGCCCTGTGGATGGATGATCAAGACACCTTGCAGGATTAAACCAACCTGCCATTGCTATCCCTAGATAGCTTAAACAATTCTTTTAGCTATTTAGGGATTCGATATCAACTGATTCAATATCAACGTCAGGGTCAGGAGATGGAGAATCAGCGCTAAAAAGTTCTGGCCACGCTTTTGTTGCTTCTAGAGAAGGGGGTTCCGTTCCATCCTCTAGGGGTGCGATAGAAAGCTCAGCAGAGTTTGT
Source organism: Leptolyngbya sp. CALU 1928 (assembly GCF_056784215.1). Classification (NCBI taxonomy): domain Bacteria; kingdom Bacillati; phylum Cyanobacteriota; class Cyanophyceae; order Leptolyngbyales; family Leptolyngbyaceae; genus Leptolyngbya; species Leptolyngbya sp. CALU 1928. The sequence continues at coordinate 2,081,014 of NZ_JBXBCE010000001.1, forward strand.
CTGTTCCCATACCTTCCTAGTCTGCTTGAAAAGTGGCTTTACGTCTGCTAATACTTCAGTTGCTGATTGATATCGATCGGTGTGATTGTAGCGCACCATCGTATCTAGAATCGCGGCAAAAGCATAACTCACCTGAACATTCTCTCTCCAATAAAATTCGTTGGTATCACGATCTCGCGTTTGATTCAATTCTCTAGCAGACATTCCAGTCAGCGCCAAGATGCCAACAATGCCAACTGAATAAATATCGCTGCTAAAGCGAGGCTGACCCAGCGCTTGTTCGGGTGCCATAAACCCATCAGTGCCAATAGCAACAGTCACTTTATCGCCAGATTGAGTATCGCCTACTTGCTCAATTTGCTGAGCAATTTCTTTGACTGCGCCAAAGTCAATTAAAACAAGTTTTTTGTCATGTTGTCGGCGGATAATATTAGCAGGTTTGATATCTCGATGAATCACATCGTGCCCGTGAATAAACTCTAGAACGTTCAGCAGATCTTGCACGATATAAATAACTTTCCATTCGGGCAGTCGCCCTGATGAAAGGCTTTTATATAGTTCCTTGTGGAGGGAGTTACCCTCAATAAATTCCTGCACTAGGTAAAGTTGATCTTCTCGATACGCGAGTAGCTGCGGAATCTGGTCGTGTTTTCCTAGTAACTCCAGCGTTCGAGCTTCCCGTGCAAATAATGTTTCTGCCAGTTGTAAAGCATTCGGTCTTGTATTGACAGGGCGTAACTGTTTGACTACACACAGCGGGTTACCCGGTCGTTGAGTATCTCGTGCTTTGTACGTTTTACCAAATCCGCCTGAGCCAAGCTCGTCTAACACTTCGTATCGCCCATCCAGCTTTCTGCCGATGATATCTTGGTTATGTTCATCAATAACGTTTTGCCAATCGCTGTCTCCACTAGCGCGAATAAAATTTTGTACCTCTAGAGATGCGCCGTGTTGCTGAAGAGCTTGGCGACGTTGTTGCTCAATAATCTGCCGTTGCTGCTCAGCACGCTGTTGTTGCAGTTTCTCATTTCTGATGCCTACGATTAAGTAGGAGACTCCGCTGAGGACGATCGCCATGGCTGGCATTGCGGTTGGCAAAATCAATCGTGCCGCCACAAATGTGCTGTAGCTGATGGTCACCCAACCTAAAGCCAGAGCGATCGCGATCGCAAAGCGGCGTAGGGGATCAATCTTGCGATTATGGCTTTGTAGATACCCTGCAAATAACACCAGCAAGGCTACAAAAACACCTTGGGCTGGTAGATTGGGGAGCGCCGATGAAATGGAGCGGTTTTCTAGCAGCGTCGCGATCGCATTGGCGTTAATCTCCACTCCTGGCATTTGACCAAAAGGAGTCGGATGAATATCTTGGTAAAGTGCGGCTGTGGGACCAATTAATACAATCTTCCCTTTAAAGGTTTGGTTACGGCGGTGATTCTTCCAAGTTTCCGGGTCTAGCAATTCCCAAAAGGGAATCTGAGTAAAAGTTTCCGCAGGTCCATAAAAAAAGATATTTTCGCCCCTCGGTGTCTGATAAGGAATTTTACCGGCATCGAGGGCTGCTTGGGCAAATGTCGAATACTGACTTGCCATCTGCGAAAAAATCTTAGCACCTTGGAAATCACCTTCTCGTATTAAGGTGCGCTCAACTCGTCTAGGGTACTCACTGGCAAACGCATGAATTTCGTCATTGACTTCAAGTGGGTAGTTAATCGATCCCATTGATCCAGGCTGGGTCTGAAACATTTCCTGAGGTGAGGTAATCTGATGCGTCAGTCCAGCTTTTGAGCCGATATCGTCATATTTAATCGGTAAGGTGATGCGTCCGGCATGGCGCTGCAAGGTTTTTTGAAACCGCAAATCCTCTTGGGGATAACTACTGGGAGCATCAAAAATCAGATCTACCGCAACAGATTTTGCGCCAGCGCTCATTATGCGATCAATCACTTGGGCATAAGCTGACCGCTTCCAAGGAGAGGTCGTCAATGGCTCTAGGTAAACATACTTTTTGGGATCGGCTGTATAAAAACTCTTTGCCTGAGAATTAGAAGATTCATCCATTGCGACAATGACGACTTCGCTAGGCGGAACAACAGCGCCACGAACCTTAAAAAACTGAGATTGCACCTGTGGGTCGAGTTTTTTCGAGTTGAACTCAACGAATAAGCCTGAAGCCACGGCGCAGACAATCAGCAGCCCATGCCCCACGTTGGTAGCATCCCAAAGGTTAATCTGCCGCCATGTAGAAAAATGATTGCGAACAAAATTTCGCCAATAATGCTTAAACTCTGTTGGATCAGCAATCAGCGTTTCTGTTTGAGGATGGGATGATTCGGGCGGCATAGTTAAAACTCACGCGAGGGGCTGCCATGCTTAGACTGTTAGGAGAGCGTCAATCGGGCAGGAGTAAAGTGGCAATACTGCGATCGCAATTCCAAATTAACCGATCCTCCTAAGTACTACTCTTGTCTTGCATCCTTCACCTACTCTATGGAAACGGTTTGAAAGCACCCTTTATTTCTAGCCGCTCTTTAGATCCTTCACCCTCACCCTGGAGCCTATACTATTAGAGCCTATACACAGACGACTCGCTAGCTCTTCTCTTAAATTGTTTAAAGTAGTAAAAGGGCTATCACAATTCGATATTGCTGATTTACCTCGCTTTTATTAGTGAAATTAACCAGCAAGAATTTATTTTCGCGATCGCGACACACTTCTCTAAATTTAATCGGTAGAATCTTTAGTAATCGTTGAAACTTTCTAGCTGATACTTATACTCGATCGAAAGCGATCAGTTTGTTTTTACAAATCAAACTAATTTGAATTTCCTGAGGAAATAATCATACGTTAGATTCTATGGAACAAGTACTATTTAATGAGATGACTTATTTAATGTTATGACTTGCAATTAAAGATGATTCAATAATGCTGACTCCTTAGAGGCTGGAGCGAAGCATTCTCGGTTAGTTTAGTTACAAAGTACACATTCTTTAGTTCTTGCAGGTATGAATTGACTCTACAAGTTGCTATTGTGCGATTATGGTCACTCTAAATTAACTTGTTACAATTAGTTATTAAAATATTTAACCTCTAGGTTTCGATTTTTTATGCAGTATTCGATGAACCGTCTCTCTGTTTTTGTAGACGGCAACAATATGTTTTATGCTCAGCAAAAGAATGGGTGGTTCTTTGATCCAAAACGCGTTTTAGAATACTTTACTCGTGAAGCCGACACCGTTCTAATTAATGCATTTTGGTATACAGGGCTTAAAGATTTGCAGGATCAGCGAGGGTTCCGCGATGCCCTAATTAGCCTGGGTTATACCGTTAGAACCAAGATTTTGAAAGAGTATTACGATGATAGTTCGGGTCGCTACTCGCAAAAAGCAAACCTGGATATTGAAATCGTGGTGGATATGTTCAATACCGTTGATCAATACGATCGCGTGATTTTGTTTAGCGGCGATGGCGATTTTGAGCGGGCGATCGAATTACTGCGCGGCAAAAGCACCCACATCATCGTAGTTTCCACGGAAGGAATGATTGCTCGTGAACTTCGTAACGCCACTGATCATTACATTGACTTAAACGATATCCGCAAAGAAATTGAAAAAACTGATTACTAAAAAGTGTGTTTATTTAACTTAAAAATGGGTCTTGGAGCCATCGGTATTGCAAGCAAATTATTTGCTTTTGACCGCCAAAAAATCCAAGGGAAATTTCTGATTGATTGAGACTATGATAAAAATCGTTGAATTATTTCCAACCTGTCTAAAACAAGCGGTAGGCTAGTAACCAGAACTATTATTCTGTATGGAATTCTTGTCTAACTTATGAACACTCAGCCTCAGTCCGACCGGATTATCATCTTTGACACCACACTTCGGGATGGCGAACAGTCTCCCGGTGCAACGCTCAACGTGGACGAGAAGCTGGCGATCGCACGGCAACTGGCGAGGCTGGGCGTGGATGTGATCGAAGCCGGGTTTCCCTACTCTAGCCCTGGCGATTTTGAAGCGGTTCAAAAAATTGCTCAAACGGTTGGCATGCCCGATGGTCCAATTATTTGCGGGTTGGCGCGTGCCAATCAACCGGATATCAAAGCCGCCGCAGAAGCAGTAAAACCTGCGGCACATCACCGGATTCATACCTTTATTGCCACCTCTGATATTCACTTGGAATATAAGCTGCGGAAAACCCGCGCTGAAGTGAAAGCGATCGCCGCAGATATGGTTGCCTACGCAAAATCTTTCGTCAACGATGTCGAATTTTCCCCTGAAGATGCCGGACGCAGCGATCCCGACTTTCTTTATGAAGTCCTAGAACAAGCGATCGCCGCCGGTGCCACCACTATCAACATTCCCGACACGGTGGGCTACACCACCCCCACAGAATTCGGTGCGCTGATTCGCGGCATTAAGGAAAACGTTCCTAACATTGACCAGGCGATTATTTCCGTCCATGGGCACAACGATTTAGGCTTAGCCGTTGCCAACTTCCTAGAAGCGGTGAAAAACGGTGCCCGCCAATTGGAATGCACCATCAACGGCATCGGCGAACGGGCGGGAAATGCCGCCTTGGAAGAATTGGTCATGGCGCTACATGTAAGGCGACAGTACTTCAACCCGTTCTTGGGTCGCCCCGCTGCTTCAGAAGCACCCCTGACGAAAATTGACACACGCCAACTCTATAAAACATCCCGGTTGGTTTCTACGCTAACGGGAATGTTGGTGCAGCCGAATAAGGCGATCGTCGGTGCCAATGCGTTTGCCCATGAGTCGGGGATTCATCAGGATGGCGTGTTGAAAAACAAGCTGACCTACGAGATTATGGATGCTCAGTCGATTGGCTTAACCGATAACCAAATTGTCTTGGGTAAGTTGTCGGGTCGCAATGCCTTTCGGACTCGGTTGAAAGAATTGGGGTTTGAACTGACCGATCAAGATCTCAATAAAGCTTTTGTGCGCTTTAAGGAATTGGCGGACAAGAAAAAGGACATCACCGATTGGGATCTAGAGGCAATTGTCCATGATGAAACTCAGCAAGCACCGGATTTATTTCGGTTGGAGCGAGTCCAAGTATCCTGCGGCGACCATGCCTCGCCCACGGCGACTGTGACGCTGAGAATGCCGGATGGTCAAGAGCGAACGGATGCCGCGATCGGAACGGGACCTGTGGATGCCATTTATAAGGCAATTAATCGCGTGGTGACGGTGCCGAATGAATTGATTGAGTTTTCGGTGCAGTCGGTCACTGCCGGGATTGACGCGATCGGAGAGGTGACAATTCGCCTCCGCAATGGCGATCGCATTTTCTCTGGGCACTCCGCCAACACCGATATTGTGGTTGCCTCAGCCCAAGCCTATGTCAACGCGCTCAATCGCTTGTTCGCCGCTCTGCAACAAGAAGAACCGATTTCGGCGCAGAAAAGCGAAATTCTTGCAGAGTCAGTCAAGGTTGCGGAAACCATTTCCGCACAGAGCTAGCTCAATTTTCACAGTGAGCGTTTAGGTTAATGCTCACTGTGACGCATAAAACTGATCCGTTTTGGCAAAGGTTGAAATAGATGGGAGATCCAATCGAGCAGTTTAAGCGCTTACCTTGGCGATCGCTCGCTCAAGCCGCCATTGTGGTGGTTTTGTTCGTGACACTGCTGGAGTTTGGCATTGCTTTTGGGCTGCAATTTCCAGAGGTCAGCGTCGCTTTACAGCTATTGTTTAATCCACCCTTGGGCTTGCTGACGGAATGCGCGATCGCCTTTGGGTTAGGGGCGCTATCTGTGATTGCCCTAGAACGCATCGATCGTTCCAGTATTCGTGCTGGTAGTCTCTGGGGATTGGTGCTTTGCATCGTGATCGCCTTTTTAATTAAAGGCTGGTTACCCATTGGCAATGCCTTGTTTAGAGTCGAGCAACTTCAGATTGGTGGATTACTGGTCGGCATCTTTTGGCAAGGTCGTCCCTATTGGCGATCGTTTAAGCAGTGGTAATCGCTTTAAGGCGAGCCTTCGTCCGGTTGCTCAAACGCATTGACTAATCGCTCTAAGTGATTGGTTAACCGATCCAATCGTTTTAACGACTCCTCTTGCACTTCAGCCAGCGTTTGCACCGTGTCACTCAGGGCGAAAATCTGGTAGCCCTGCTGCTGCACTTGATTTGCCAAAGAATCCACCCGTTCCGACAATCGATCAACCGTTTCTACGGTCGCCAAAATGGCTTCCCCAATTTGCTGAACGATCGCCTCTAACTGAACTTCTTGCTCGTCCACCTCACACTCTCGCTGCTAAAACAGTTCACCTAACTTTGCTACAGCATCCCTAAAAGTTGAAGCCCTTTACTTGGGGTCAATTTTGGCAAGGATTGTATTTTTGTAATAGTGCAGAACGATTTGTTGATAGCCAACTCCGCGCTGTGCCAAATTATGAGCGCCCCACTGGCTCATTCCCAGCCCATGACCATAGCCTCCGCCTTTCACTTTGAAGGTGGCGATCGCCTGCTGTTTCCCTTTGCCAGATGCATCATTGTACTCTGGTAGCACTTTAAACTTTGTGCTTTTCAGATCTAGGGCATTTCGTAAAGCGTCTCCTGTCATTGTGCGAGTTCCGCCATCGCCCACAATCCGCATAGTCCTTACCCGTCCATGGGGTGTGCTTTTCTCCGGCTCCATGGAAATAATATTGCCGACTCCAGTAATCCGGGCACTCAGTTCGCTGCGAGAAAAGGTTTTTACCCATTCAAATTCTGGGGACCCTTGGTCAAAATCTGGAACTGCTTTGAGGTAAGGCAAGGGTCGTGTCCAAACATTTTCGACGTTTTCGGTATGCCCGCCGGATGCCGAGTGAAACACCGCTTCAATAATTTTTCCTTGATGGATCAGCACCTGTCCGGCTGTAGCATTCACCGCTGCTTGCGTAGAACCCGTTTCATCTAAAATGCCTTTATACACTTGCCATCTAGTCGTAGTGCCGACATCATATAGGCTATTTGTAGTACTCTGCCGCTGATATAAGGCATAGGATCGAGCAACCACTGCTTGAGCTTTCAACGCTTCCATTGGCCAAGAGGGAAATATTTCTCCGCCCAAAACGCTGTAAAGATATTGTTCCAAATCCACATAGTTGATGGCGGTTAAACCCTTAGCCGTGGGAACAACACGGGTTCTGCCGCGATACCAGCGATCGCCAATAAACACATACCCCCCTCCTGTCGGCTCAATCCAAATTTGGGTCGATTGCCAGCGATCTACCTTAACTTTGCCATTGTTGGGTTGAGCGACAAATGCATTCATCGCCGCAATTTCGCCCAAGTCACGCCCAGCGCTGTCTCGCACCAGTGCCCGCGTAGAACTGCCCACCGTCACTTGAGAGACTGATTCTTCAACGCCAACCCGCATCTCAATGGCTTGGGCAGGAGTGGCGATCGCCACACAGCAGACCGCAGAAAACCACCAAGACTGCTTACCAAACTGAATCAGCGCGTCTTTATAAAATAGAAAAGTTTGGGAAAAACCCGTTAGCTGCATCTGTCTGAATCTCCTATCCCATGAATTGGCTGCCTGTGTTGCTTAAACCGATAAAACCCAAACCACACGCTACACTCAATCAACTGTTACTCAAAGTTTGCTTTGTAAAAAGGTCTAAATGAAACTCAGCCCAAAACTCTCTTCAAGCTTTTTCACTCACCCTTTACGGCAACGTTGCTTAATGTAGCTCAATTTCTTTACACAGGAGCCTCTTTGTTCACCGGACGATTTGGCTTTTCGGACTCACTAGGGCTGGACTAATTCGCTAGATGTACAGCGACACTTCAAAGATAGGGGTTGAAGTCACCTTATTTAGCGTCTCCAAATGCTTTGTGAAATTTCTTGAAGCTTTTAAGGAATAGTCTCAATGGGCATGGCGTAGTTTCATCTAGATAGCGGAGACGTAAATTAGGTTGATTTGCTCCCAACCCCTGCAAAAATGTCACTATATATTTAGGTCGGCATTGAATTAGGAACGAGGCTCAGTGCAGATTACTTTTCTTGGAACCAGTTCTGGAGTGCCGACACGCAGCCGCAATGTGTCAAGTGTTGGGCTGCGCTTACCACAACGGGCAGAATTATGGCTGTTTGACTGTGGCGAAGGCACCCAGCATCAGGTGCTTCGCAGTGAGCTAAAAGTCAGCCAATTGACTCGGATCTTTGTGACTCACATGCACGGCGATCATATTTTTGGGTTGATGGGTTTATTGGCAAGCTGTGGTTTGGCTGGAAATGTGGAACACGTTGATATCTATGGACCTCCCGATTTAGAGGACTATCTCAAAGCCTGCCGCCGCTATTCCCAAACTCATTTTTCTTATCCAGTGAAGGTGCATACCGTCAGTCCTGGCGTGGTTTATGAAGATGCAGAGTATACGGTCAGTTGCGAATTACTCAAGCATCGGGTGCCTGCTTTTGGCTATCGAGTGACTGAAAAAGATCGGACGGGGGCGTTTGATGTGGAAAAAGCAGCGGCGCTAGGCATTCCATCGGGTCCGCTTTACGGCAAACTGAAGCGGGGAGAAGAGATTGTGTTGCCAGATGGCAGGCGAGTCGATGGATCAGATTTTTGTGGTCCGCCTCTGATCGGGCGCAAGCTGGTGTATTGCACGGACACGGTTTTTTGTGAATCCGCGATCGCGTTGGCGCAAGATGCGGATGTGCTGATCCATGAGGCAACCTTTGCTCATCAAGATGCTGAGCTTGCGTATCAGCGATTGCATTCCACTTCAACAATGGCGGCACAGGTGGCGTTAGCAGCCCAAGTACAGCAATTAATTATCACTCACCTCAGCCCCCGGTATGCTCCAGGCAATTCGATTGAACCCAAAGATCTGTTGATGGAAGCGCGATCGATTTTTCCAAACACAGAAATGGCAGCAGATTTTTTGACGGTCAACATTCCTCGGCGAGAACCTACGTTGGTGTCGGCAGGAAAAAGCTAGAAGTAACACGCGGATAGGAGTGGGGCGATCGCTGAGCCATACACATCTGAAGATATGCGGAAAAATTCTGCCTATCCTCCCAAACGGCATACTATACGAAAAGATTCCGTCTATCTACCTGATTAGGGGTGTTATACAGAAATTTTCTGCCTATTTACCCATTTTGGGGCGTTATACGGAAAGTTTCTCTCTAATAATAGTTAGCCTGCTGAGTTATCCGTAAGGACGTTTTTTTGGAAGCATTCTGGCGGTTCTAAAAACGGTTTGAGAAATTATTGTTTTGGTAATAGACCAAGGTTTCTACCAATAAGTTTATCTAGCCATCGATCTGGCAGTACCAGAGGTAGAATCCAATTGGGGACTGGATCAGGAACAATCGCGTAACGAGCTTTTGGCTTTTGAAGCTCAAATACCTTTCTAATGAATCGTCCAACTTCCTCTGAAGAGTATCCTGACTTGCCAAGACCAGTAATGTATCGCTGAAATGCCTGTAAGGGCTTTGCATATTCTGTTACAGCATATTGACTCATATCTTGAGCCGATTCCTTGTCCCAAATGGGCGTATTCACTGCTCCAGGTGCAATAATAACGACATCAATATCGTGAAGTTGCAGTTCTCGCCTCAGACTGTGAGACATTCCCTCGATCGCGTGTTTGCTCCCGGCATATGCCCCAATGAAAGGGGCTGCAATCTTTCCCCCAACAGAGCTAATGTTGACAATTTTCCCAGGTTTTGAGGTTGAGGACTGTCTAACTTTCAACAGGGGTAAGAATGCTTGTACCACTGCAATGGGAGCAATCACATTCACCTCAAATTGCCAACGAATCTCATCGATGGGTTGATAAATAAGTGGACCGCTTGTCGCGATTCCAGCATTGTTGACGATTCCAGCCAATCCCCTATGCCCAACTGTCGATGTGACCTGTTCAGCCACGTTGCTTAAGGCACTTGAGTCGGTCACATCAAATTGTAGTGGAGTAAAGTTAGCACCAATTTCAGCCTTTAGTCGTCTAGCATCCTCTTCCTTCCGAACACTTCCAAAAACTTGATAGCCACAACTTGCAAATTCCTTTGCTGTGGCATATCCAATACCCGAGGAAACCCCAGTGACTAAAATCGCTTCCATCTTGCCCTCTTTCAACTTGTAAATCAGGTCTAAATCACTGTAAACTATGGACTATACTCCAGGGTCAAGCGATGACTATGCTGATCAGCGAGCTGGCAAAGAAATCTGGTTTACCGATTGATACCATCCGCTTCTATGAGAAGAAGGGCTTGATTGATTCTGAGCTAATCCAACGAAGAAGCAACAACTATCGAGAGTATGCAGAGATCAGTGTAGAAAGGTTAATGCTGATTCAGCAAGCCAAGCGTTTAGGGTTCACGCTAACAGAAATTCAGGAATGGATTAAAGACTTTGAAAGTGACCAAATTACAGTTGACCAGAAACAGATCATTTTGGGTCAAAAGCTTGAACAGATTGAGGAAAGGATTAAGGAACTCAAAGAGATGAAGAGCTATCTTTCTAAAAAACTGGCTGGTTTACATTAATGAAAGTGTTGTTGTGCAGCGAGGGCAGGCTAACAATCCCGTTGCACACCGACCGTACCAGGTTGGTTGGTGAATCCAAAAGTTTACTAGCGGCAGGTGAACGGGGTCGTTGTGCCGCTTCCATCTCTCATCGTTCGTTGCTTGAGGTTGGTTTGTCAGATCAAGATGACCTCTGTGTAGCATTGCAATTATGATCGGCAGAAATAACAGAGGCATAGCGTTTTGAACATTCTGCCCCAAGAACGGACTCAACTTGGTGTGATTCTGCGATCGCTGATTACCTTGTCAGAAGATGAAGCAATGAAAGCGGCAAACTTATTTCAAGCTTGCAGTTTGCAGCGAAGTGAGTTCTTGGTTCGAGCAGGGGATGTGCCAAAAACGATCGGGGTCGTAATATCTGGAATCCTGCGCTTATACTATGTTGATCGCGAGGGTAATGAATATACAAAATCCTTTTGTGCTGAAAATGGTTTTGTTGCAGCTTATAGCGCGTTGTTATTGGAACAGCCTTCGCGACTTTTTATTCAAGCACTAGAGGATGCAAAGCTTTTGACGGTTGACTATGCAACGTATCGATCGCTGGCTGAAAGCCACCCTTGCTGGCAAGTTCTTAATTGCAAAATTGCTGAAAATTTATTCATTAAAAAGGAAAAGCGGGAAAGTGCGTTGCTTTTAGATGATGCAAAAACTCGTTATCTGAATTTTCAAGCCGAATACCCCGGCTTAGAAACTCGCCTCAAGCAGCATCATATCGCGTCTTACCTCGGCATCACCCCTGTTACCCTCAGTCGGATTCGCACCCAGTTGAAGTTGCATTAACTTATGTTAATGAATGCCCGCAAGCTTCAATCTAGGATGGCTTTATCCTCAAAGACTGGAGAAGCAGGTGAACACAACTCACAATACTGTTTTGATTACAGGTGGCACTTCTGGCATTGGTTTCGCCCTCGCTCAACGGTTTCTGCATCAAGGAAATGATGTAATTGTGACAGGCACAAATGCCCAAAAAGCTGAAGCAGTAAAGCATCAGTTACCCGCGATCACGGTCGAACTTGCTGATATGCGCGATCGCCCAGCCCTCGAAAAGCTCGTCTATCGCTATCCTGATGTCAACATTTTGGTCAATAACGCGGGTATTCAATGTAACTATGACTTTGCTGACCCAGCGATCGCCGTTGAACAAATTGAAGTTGAACTCAATATCAATTTGCTCAGTCCGCTTTATCTAACAAAACTATTACTGCCACAGCTTCTCAAGCATCCCAAAGCTGCCATTATCAATGTCTCATCAGGATTGGGGATTGTGCCAAAACAAAGTGCCCCAGTTTATTGCGCGAGTAAAGCAGCCCTTCACAGTTTTACGAAAGCCCTCCGATGGCAGCTCGAAGCAACCTCTGTTCGTGTCTTTGAGATCATTCCGCCAATTGTCGATACTGCCATGACGCAAGGACGTGGGCGCGGCAAGATTACGCCAGAGGCATTAGTGGAAGAATTCTGGCATAACTTTAGCCGAGATCGATTTGAGATAAGAATTGGTAAAACCAAACTCCTGTTTGCGCTTCAGCGTCTGATGCCATCATTGGCGGAACGTATCATGCGCCGTGGACTCTGACAAAATAACACCAATGGAAATTGTTAATGAATCGAAGATTTCAGAGGTTACACCTCAAATCGTTCGTGCTATTTGCCGCCTTTCTAATTCAATTTAGTTATGGAGTGATCAATCCAATCATGCCTATCCTGGTTGGGCGATACGATGGCGGCGCGCTAGAAATAGGATTGCTCTATTCAGTTTTATGGTCTGCTCAATTTTTGACGGTTCCGGGTTTGGGCGCACTGAGCGATCGCTACGGGCGACGACCCATTTTACTGCTCTGCTTGATGGGTGGGAGCATTGGGTTTCTCGTGTTGAGTATCAGTCATGCTTTATGGATGATGTTTGTAGGATTGGCAATCTTCGGTTTATTTGATGGTGTACCCGGTACAGTGTTTGCTTCCGTTGCGGATATCACCCAGCCTACCGCTCGAACTCGTTCTTTTGCCATCGTTAATGCAGCGATCGCATTAGGTTTTATTTTCGGTCCAATTACGGGTGCACGATTAGTACAGCAAAGTTCAGTTACACCTCTTTATGTCGTATTCATCCTATTGAGCTTGGCGCTAGTTTGGGGCTATGTTGCTATGTCTGAGACGCTGCCGGAAAAGCGGAGTTCTGCATCGTTCAGCGTCACTTCTCTCAATCCATTCGCTCAACTATTCGCTGTCTTTCAATTTTCTCAGTTACGCTGGCTATTATTGAGCTACCTAGTTCTAGTGATGATGCCCTTTGCACTGGTTTCCAATTTGCCTATCTTGAGTCGTGATCTCTTTGGTTGGACACCTGCTCAAGTTGCACCTTTGTTTGCGATTTTTGGAGTTGTGAATCTCCTAGATCAACTTATCTTCTTGCGGTGGTTGTTACGGCGTTTTAGGGAAGCTCATCTTGCAATGATTGGATCATTTTTAGCAGGTTTAGCCTTCTTGGTGTTTGCACTTGTTCCTCTCAGTGGGATAGCTGCTTTACTATACATAGCAGTCTTTCTATTTGCACTGGGTCAGCCTTTAGCCGTTACCGCGATCGCAGGTTTAACGTCTCGATTTGTGGGTGGAGACATTCAAGGTTCTGTGCAAGGTGGGCTTCAAGCACTACAGGCATTAGGAGGAATTGTGGCTCCCTTGTGGGTCAGTTTCCTTTACATTAGAATGAACGCCTCTACACCTTATTGGCTAGGAATGGGATTGCTGCTCCTGAGTGGATTTTTCACGACGCTGGCGATTCCCCAGTTACGCGATGTTAGCGATGACGAGAAATCTGCATAGTCGTGTATGCCATGGCACAACAATTTGGTTGGAGCGAAGCAGACAAAGAATTAAACCTAGCTGCTGTTAACGAGGGGCTACTGGTTGAGAATCCAAACCACTATCCGTAAGGCACAACAACAACCCTAGTGCAGCGGACAACTGAAAGCTCCTGGCGTTGAGTGTCAGGCTACGAGTCGCCGCTGACTGTGAACGTTATCTCGTCAGACCCCAAAACAAGGTTAGGTTCTAGATGAGTTTGCCTTGGGAACGGCGGAGAGTATGGGGCAAGTTTGAAGAGTCGGGAGTGTTAGCGGTTGGCAAGATTTGGCGGGCGATCGCGAACTTACGCCAATCACATCTGGATATTAATATGGGCTGATGTCTTTTAACGGGGTGCCTAGCTGACTCAAGTTCAAGGCATAGCCAGCAGTGACCAAGTAGACCGTATCGGCTATCGCCCCGATTTGGCGGGTGAGATGACCTAAGCGATCGCGAAAGGCGCGCCCTAAGGGATAGGCAGGCACCACACCCCAACCCGTTTCTTCGGCAACTAAAATGACTGTGTTATGAGTTGATTGAAGGCTAACGAGCAGAGTTTGCACTGTTTTTTCCCAGTCATTCTCAGATTCTTCTAAACAGTTGGTTAACCAAGTCCCTAAAGAATCGACCAATAGGCAATGGGCATGGGGGGCAGTGTCAATCGCAGTAGCCAAGTGGCGCGGCACGGCTTGGATGATCCAGTTTTTGGGACGGCGATCACGATGACGTTGAACTCTCGATTGCCACTCCAAATCGGTAGGATCAAGTTGAGAGGTTGCCACATAAATCACCGGATCACCGACCTGCGCCGCTAAGTTTTCTGCCCATTCACTCTTGCCCGAACGGCTCGGTCCAGTGACCAAAACGAGATGTCTTGACATAAAACTCTTTAAAAGTGTTGAAAATTGTACATGACCAAGCTGCAAATCTCTGATTCGAGTGTTTACTATAGACGGGTGGTTTAAAAGTTGCCGTTAGTTTCGGAAGTAGGAGAGTAGGTTGTGATGAAACCAGATCTGAAACGAATAGAAGCTGCTCTTGATCAAATGGATATTCACACAATAGAACAATCTCTGAGGGTTGAACCTTGGACTACGGAAGCCGATTCCTCTTTGCCATTTCGCTCAGCCCATTACGATAGCGAGATCGGGGAGACTGTTTCCCTGCCCTTTACCTCATCTTCCTTAGTAGCGCCTGCCTGGAATTTGCCAGTCAATGTTTCTCTGGCAGTCAGCTTGCTGCAAGAAATGCAAACAACCGTAGGAGGCTGGCAAGCAGTTCTACAAACCATGACTCAACAAATGCAGGCAATCTATGCCGAAGGTCCCATGATCGATGGCTGGCTGGAAACGGAGGAAAATAGCGGGGGCTATCGACTCTGTGGGCAGAGCGAAGCAGGAGAGTCTTGGAGTCGTCATTGTCCGGTGGAACAGATGCCCGATGTGAGTTTGGCGATCGCTCGATATCAACGTTTTCAACAAACTTTAAGTCGTAAACGCACGTTAGAGATCCGTCTGACTCAATTAACTGAAGCCTTAATCGAGCTGCATGGACAAGGACTTGATGCAGCACCGTGATCGATCACACCATTTCACCTGCTAAAAAATCGCCTTCTCTCGTTCCTGCTTCTCACGCCCCGAACACCATGACTGCCATTCAAGTTTCTGCTGATCCTCAGCTTAATGCGCCCGCTTCTATCCGGCAGATTATCCAAGATGCCTGCGATCGCGCGGCTTCTGTGCTTTACCTGCAAATTGGTCGCCCGCCGTTTTATCGCATCGGCGGCGAAATGCAGCCCCAGGGTCATTTTTCTACAGTCACCGCTGATTTGTTTCAGCACTATCTCCAAGAAGTGCTTTCGTCCCAACAAATTCAGCATTATGCTAGTACCCGCAAGCTCGATAGCGATGTGCGAATTCAGGGATTTATGCAAGGGCGAATCGTCTGTGCGCCCACGGCTCAAGGCACTGATTCCATTCGGCTCTATAGCATTGCTTTAGATGAACCCGATGCAGACGTTCTGAAACACGGCACTGTACGCGGCATGGTGGAAGATGCCTTCAAGCAAAAGGCTTCAGATATTCACCTGCAAGTCGGCGAGGCACCCCGATTTCGGATTCAGGGGAAAATGGTTCTTCAGGCATCCTATGGGCGGGTGACGATCGCCCAGTTTGATGATTTTTTAGAGGAACTGCTCACTCCAGCCCAGCGCGAAAAGTTTCAAGTTTCTCAAGAGTTAGATACCGCCGTTTTGTATGACGGGTTAGTGCGGTGTCGAGTCAACTGCGCTCAGTCGATGATGGGTGGCTCCATGGTGCTGCGGCTAATTTCATTGAATGTGCCGACTCTGAAAAAGCTGAATTTGCCTGCCGTGCTGGGCTATTTAGCCGAAGAACGGCAGGGTTTAGTGTTGATTACGGGAGCCGTTAACTCTGGCAAATCGACCTCCTTGGCTGCAATGCTGCGGCATGTGAATGACTCCCATCCTCGGAAGATTGTCACGATTGAAGATCCGATTGAGTATGTGCATACGTCAAATCAGGCGTTGTTTACCCAGCGAGAAGTAGGGCTGCATACGCAAGAATTTAAAGATGCACTGCGGGCAGCGTTGCGCCAAGATCCAGACATTATTTTGATTGGTGAAATGCGCGATCGCGAAACTGTAGACACCGCCATCCGCGCTTCCTTAACCGGGCACCTAGTTTTGGGCACCCTGCACACCAAAGGAGCCGTGAACGCCTTCAAGCGCCTGCTGAACTTTTATAGCCCCGAAGAACAAGAAACCGTTCGTACTCAAATCGTGGATGCGCTCAAAGCGGTGATTGCCCAATCCCTAGTGCCTACTACCCAAGGGGGACGCACTGCCGCCCTGGAAATTATGGTCAACACATTAACCATTCGTGACTATTTGCTCAAAGGCAATTTTGATGATATCAATTTGCTGATGGAAGAAGGGGTGGATAGTAGCCAAACCCTTAACCAGGCATTGTATGACCTGCATGAAGCAGGCACAATCAATACAGTGGATGCGCTATCGGCATCCCTGGCTCCCGATGACCTCGCCTACATGTTAAAGAACTTTGTTCGTCGTTCCAGCCGCTCAGGGTTAATGACAACCGATTACAACAATCGTTCGGCTTCGTAGAAGAAGTTTGGGGTTCGGTGTTCAGAGTGTAGAGTTTGGGGTTCGGAGTTGCTTTTGTCCCCTCCTTCACTCCTTCACTCCTTAACCTCTCCACCCCTTCACTCCTCATTTCATCCTTGTAAAACTAAGGCGCGAATCACGGCGATCGGAACTTGAGAGAAGTATTGACGGCGAAATTGATCTTCTTTGACTGCATTGAAGAAGTTTTGCACCGCTTCGGTTAGGGCTGGGGTGGCTTCGGTTGGCACGATTCCTGTATGGACTGTTTCACGAATCGCATCACCGCTGATGGCAAAGGCTTGATCGTGATGTTGAACTTCAAAATTGAGCAAGGTTAAGGTTTTGAAGCCAAGGTGTAAGGCGCGATCGCTCAGTTCCAATTTGTCTAGTAATTGCTGACGGGTTGCAGTCTTTCCGGTGCGGCTGAGGTATTTGGCAATGCCGACCAGGGTTTGCCAGATATCCATGGGCGGTTGGGGTGTGGGTAGGGTATAGGCGATCGCCAGCGATCGCTGTTCCTGTTGGGCACGTCGAAACCACCCCTGAAGTTCCGTCCAGCTAGTGGGAGCTTGCCGCAGCACTAAAGGGATTTTTTCGGTGATCTGCTGTTGCACATTAGCGGTAGTGATCGCCTGATCCAATCCCCGCCAATCCAACAGCCAATCCTCTTCCAGCATGGAATCTTGGGTCTGAATAGATTCCCGTGGGCGAATTGCCACAATCCGCACCTCATAGCGACGCTCATAGGTATTGCTGTCTAGCTCAACTACCAGATCACAGCGCCCTGGAGGAATTTCATCCCGGTAGTGTCCCCACCACACGCCCGGAAACGGCTGATCTGTGGAATCATCTCGCAGTTCAAACCCCGCTTTGATGTATTTCACCTTGCCGCCACGCCGATCTTTGATGTTTTTATTCCACACCTTTTCAAACCAGCAGTTTTGAATCAGCAGCTTTGGGCTAGGGTTGCCCATGCCGCACGGTTCCAGCAGTTTTAACTCTTGAAATAGATCTTTACCCAACTCAGCCACCGTCACGGTTAGATCGATGGCGAGAGGAGGCGCACCTGCCACTGCCTCCACCTGCCGCAACTCCTGATTAATCGCCTCGATAAACAGCGGCACATTCTCCACCGGCAAACTCAGCCCCGCCGCAAACGGATGTCCACCAAACCGATGCAGCAAATGCGCCTGCCCCTGCACCAGTTGATACAGATCAATGTTATTCACCGACCGAGCCGAACCACGGGCAAGGATTGACGAATTGCGAATTGCGAATTGCGGTTCTTCTAGTTGCTGCTCTTCTTGCCCTCTTTGCTCCCTCGCTCTTCCCTCCTGCTTTCCACTCGCCACTCGCCACTCGTCACTCGCCCTTTGTTCTGTGCTGAGCAAGATCGTGGGTCTACCGTACTCTTGGGCAATTTGTCCGGCGACGAGTCCCAATACGCCGAGGTGCCATTGCTCATCAGCAAGCACAATCACGCGGATGGTGGAAAGGTCGAGTTGGGCAAGCCGATCGCTGACTTGCTGCACCACTTCTTTTTGTAAGGCTTTGCGACGGGCGTTGGCGAGTTCGGTGGCTTCGGCAAGTTGGGTACAGAGGTGAACATCTTGGCTGGTCAGCAGTTCTACACAAAAATGAGCATCGCCTTGAATGCGGCTGACGGCATTGATCCGAGGACCCAACCCAAAGGAAATATCCGTGGGGCGATCGCCCGTGCGCTTACAAAATTCCAGCAATTTCGCCACACCGGGACGGGTCATGGTGATCGGATTACTCTGCTTCTGCAATTGTTCGATGCCCACCTGCGCTAAATACCGACAGTCGCCCTTCAGTTCCACTAAGTCAGCAATCAGCCCGAGCGCCACCAGATCCAACAGTTCAACTAAGGGCTTTTGCGGCACCTCCGGTAATGTTTCATATAGCGCTTCCACGAGCTTGTACGCAACCGCTACGCCCGACAAACTCGCCAACGGATGACTAGCTTCTAGGTAGCGTGGATTGATAATGGCGACAACCGGGGGGCGATCGCTCGGTAATGTGTGATGATCGGTGACAATCACGTCCATGCCAAACTCACGGGCGATCGCGATTTCTTCCAGATTTGTGCTGCCCGTATCGCAGGTCACGATCAGGCGACAGCCTTTGCTGTGCAAATACTCCAGCCCTTGCCGAGACAGCCCGTGAGATTCCGTCAGGCGATTGGGAATGTAGTAGAGCAATGTTTTCTGGGGCGTAAAAAATTGCCCCAACCCATCCCATAACACCGCTGTTGCAGTCATACCATCCGCATCAAAATCACCCCAAATCGCCACAGTTTCTTGCAACTGCCGCGCTTGCTGGAGTCGGGCGATCGCCCAGCGCATCTCCTCACCAAACGCAAATGGACTCGTCGGCACATACTCAGCCGGATTCAAATATCCTGCAAGCTGATCAACATCCTGAATCCCTCGCTGCCAAAGCACTTGGGCTAAGTATTCGCTACGCCCTTGAACAATCTGCTTGACCTGTGCCACAAACCCATCCGGCGGCGCAGACGTTTGAACTTGCCATTGAATAGATTCTGGCATCACTAAGATTTGGTGGAACGATGGGGGCGTTTCCAGACTTTGCGTTCTGCTTTTTCGCGTTCGTAGGCAATCAGCTTACCGTAATAGTCATGCTCACTCAGATCCATGGATAGGAAGACATGCTTGCGAATATTGCCGAACCCTTTACGGGTAAAAAAGTTGACGGCGGGAATATTTTCCGGGTCAGTGTCCATCATCATGAACCGGGCACCATCATCGATCATCCGCTCGACGAGCCTATCCATCAAGGTATCGGCAATTCCGCGCCGCTGAAAGGCAGAATTTACGCCGAGCCAGAGAATATAGCCGTAGGCAAGTGATGCTTTGGTGATAATGGTGCCTAGAATGAAGCCTGCAAGCTGGTCTTCGATTTCGGCAACGAGGCAATATTCTGGATCGGTGTTGTATAGCCCAATCACTTCCCATTGATCCCAAGTGCGGTAGATGTAGGGATAAAGATCGCTGGTGAAGAGGGTTTCGCCTAGGTGATAGACCGAGGCGATGTCGTCAATGTCCATGTCTCGCACCATACAGGGCAGAGGCTCATCGTCTCTCAGTTGATCAGTCATGGAGTTGGTAACTTTATGGGTCATGGTCGTTCAGGCTTAAAGAGGAATTTCTTGAATCGTTGCAATTTCAGGGAGGGTCAGTGGGTCGGATGGCTCAGAGCGTGATTGATTAGACTGGGCGAAATCGTTGCCAAAACAGCGTGACAAAAAGTTGCAGCGATCGCACTCTCGGTTGGCAACTCCTAACTGAGGCAGGTTTTCGCCAGCACTGTAGTGGTTCAGCCAATCGGTCAACTGCTGCAAAAGCTCAGTTAAGTCTTGGTGAGTGCGATCGTGTTTAGCGCGATCGTAGGAAAAACTCAGACTTTGGGGCGTAGCCGCATCCTGAGTTGCTTGAAAAAACCAATACACCATGGACAACTGCTCAGGCTCATAGACACTGGTTTCCGCTAGACCGTAGAGATACAAGCGGGTTTGCCAATTGGCTGCCAGATGACGGGCAGTTTGTGGACGAGGGTAGGTTTTCCAATCCAAAATTTTGGCATGGCGATCGCTCGATAACAGTAGGTCATAGCGCATTGTCAGCAGATATCCCTGAAATTCTAAAGTGCGCTCGTGTTCTGCTTGCTGAATGGGTGCATCGCTATCAGAAAGTGTCAAAATCTCAGGAGAGGCGGCTTCAAAAGCAGCAAACCATTGATTAAGC
Source organism: Leptolyngbya sp. CALU 1928 (assembly GCF_056784215.1). Lineage (NCBI taxonomy): Bacteria > Bacillati > Cyanobacteriota > Cyanophyceae > Leptolyngbyales > Leptolyngbyaceae > Leptolyngbya > Leptolyngbya sp. CALU 1928. Next base: position 2,101,342 of record NZ_JBXBCE010000001.1, read on the forward strand.
TGAGGATCGGCTTGGGTCAATGGCGCGATCGGCAAGCCAAGTTGCCACTGCTGTAATAACAAATGAAACTGCGCGCCTTGGGTTTGGCGTTCTTGCTGCTCGGTCGAGTTGGGAGAACTGAGTTGGTCGAGAAACATGTACTGAAATTTGCGCGGACAGGCAGCCAGCAGATTCAGATGTCCCTGAGATAACCGAATGGGCGACGACACAGGTGGAGGCAGCGCTAAAGGCATCATTTCGTTAGCACAAATACACTACCTTCATTGCCCCGTCCAATTCGCAAATTTTCATCTAAGTAGGTGATATCTAGCCAGCCGCTTTGGTCGCGATTGATGGTGAAATCGATCGCGGTAAACTTTTGACCCGCTTCTATCTGTTGAATAAAGGCGCTGGGCGACTGATACCCAATCAAGCGCTGCAATCCCACTATCGATCGCTCAAATTTTACATCCACCCGCCGCTCAGAAACGGGTTCAAATCGTGCCGATACGCTGACAATGCCCTCCGCTAACGGCACTCCCCCCACTTCGGCAATGTTATAGAGCTTTGCTTCTTTCACTCGAATGGATTGATAGACCCGCCCCAGATTAATCAGCGGAAATTGGTTGATGCCCAAAATTCCGCGACTGGTGGTGTAAAGTAACAGCCAATCGCCGTCTAAAAGGGCGGCGGCTTCCACGGGGCGGGGGGTGGGGTTGCGGTCTTCCAGTTGAGCAATATTTGCCAAAATTGCTTGCTTTTTGGTTTCCGTTGCCGATAAGCCTCGATTAGTGCCCGCGATCGCGTTTAAAAGTTCAGATTTACCCAGCATTTTATAAAATTCCCGTAATGAGAACAATAACCTTGTGGAATACTGATAGATGGGACAAAATCTTGCAATTTCATTGAAGAGTGATACACTCTTGGTGTCTTTTTCGCATTGGGTGTCTTCCTCAAGTGAAATAGCGCATTGGCTTGCTAGATTCAGCGTCCTTGCAATCTTCAGTATACTGATAGTCCTTTTCTAGATTAAATGAGTGTATGATCTATAATCCTTCTTTACATCAAGAACCTCGTAGCCAACGGGCACCGGTTTTACCTCAACGACAATCTTCTTCCATTCTGGGCTGGCTGGAAGCAAGCGGTCGCCTCTTAGCTCGTGAGAGTACCGACTTTGATTATGGCGACAATGAAGAGGAAATTAACGCGCTAATGGCAGGCGACGACAATACGAATGATTTTGATGATGATGACGATGAAGAACTGGAATTGGAAGATTAACGCTTGAATGAGAATTCAAGACTTTTTGAAAGTGATGGTGAGTTTTTACCCTTAAAGGTAGCGAACTTTTGCGGCTTTTAGTTTTGTCGATTGGTGCATGGTGTGTGGTGTGGAGTGAACGCTTGTGGATGCCAAAGTAGTCTATAGACCGCTTTTTCGATTATCTGGAACGCTACTATTGGGAGGGTTAACAGTCAGCCTGAGTGCAGCAGCATTGTATTTGGATTGGGCGGCAGGGCGATCGCCCTGGCAAATTCAGTCTTTGACCCTGCCTTTGTGGATCTGTGCCCTAGCAACCGCCGCCCTAGGATTTTCTGCCGTGCCGATGCTTCAGGCAATCAAAGCTGGACAAAGCATCCGCGAAGATGGACCCCAATCTCACCTGAAAAAAGCTGGCACCCCAACCATGGGTGGCATTTTCTTTATTCCAGTGGCGCTTTTGGCCGCGCTTGTGTGGTCAGAGTTTTCACCTGCTGTGGTGGCAGTGGTGACGCTGACGTTTTCTTACGCATTTATCGGCTGGCTGGATGATTGGCAAATCATTCGACATCAATCTAACAAGGGCATTTCTCCCCGTCTGAAGCTGGCTATGCAAATAGGCTTTGGTGGGGCGTTTTGTGTGTGGGCATCCCTGACGCAACCCGCAAGTATTGCCAATCTGACCTTACCATTTGGTAATTTCTTGCCTTTAGGCTTGCTAATGGTGCCGCTGGGTTGGTTTGCCCTGGTTGCTGAAAGCAATGCGACCAACTTGACCGATGGACTGGATGGTCTGGCAGCAGGAACGGTGGCGATCGCACTCTTGGCTTTAGGCGCACTGGTTTCTGATACTCCCGACTTGATGATATTTTGCGCTTGTCTCAGTGGCGCTTGTTTAGGATTTTTAGCCCACAACCGCAATCCTGCCCGTGTGTTTATGGGCGACACAGGCTCCTTAGCATTGGGTGGCGCTTTAGCAGCCGTGGCAGTTCTCAGCGGCAATCTGTTGGCACTATTCATTTTAGGTGGCTTGTTTCTCGTAGAAACCCTGTCAGTGATTGCTCAGGTGAGCTACTTTAAGGCAACAAAAGGATCAGATGGGATTGGCAAACGCTTATTTAAAATGTCGCCTTACCACAACCACTTAGAGCTTTCAGGGTGGGCTGAAACCCACATTGTTGGCATCTTTTATCTAGTGGGTGGATTATTAGCTTGTCTAACATTGGCAATTTTTTGACGGTTTGCTAGAAAATCAAATCAAGCAAGGGACATACTCCTTGCCCCTCTGTGGCTAGGCTTTGGGGCTTGCAATCCGAACCTGGCATTCGGGAGCAAATATGCTTCTATACCCCGTCCCCTTGGGGCAGGAGTCTTGATTGATGGCGAGGAGCAGGGACGATTCCCCTATGGAGGCTGTGGAAAACTGCGCTAACATTTCACGAACCCCGCTCCTTTTTGACATAAAGCATCTATGACCTCTCAAAATTGAGATCAAAATCTGCTAATATTGTTTTTCAAGTAGTTGGAGAGATGGCTGAGTGGTCGAAAGCGGCAGATTGCTAATCTGTTGTACGAATCGTAAGACCGTACCGAGGGTTCGAATCCCTCTCTCTCCGTTGACAAGCCACACTAGATGGATGAGGGGCAATCTTTTGGGGTTGCCCTTTCTAATACTTTCCCAAATTCAACAACGCTCAATCTATTTTCGTTTTCCTTAATAACTTTTAGAAAAAAATCGTTCATTTCTCGATATTCTGAATGGACACGGAACCCTGAGGAGTTTGGTATTGCAATGAGTAAATTGGCATCAACACATCGCTTCAACCTTCGGAAAGCCATCACTCTGGCAACGGTCACCTTGGCGACTGGCATGATCACGGCTGCTTGCCAAGAGCAAACCCCTCCGTCCGGATCTCAAACTGGCTCAACCACTACTCCCTCAACCGCAGCCGCAGCCTTGAAAATTGGCTCTCTCTTGCCTGCCACGGGCGATTTATCCTCTGTAGGGCAACCGATGTTGGCAGCAGTCCCTTTGCTGGTTGATACCGTTAATCAATGTGGCGGTGTGAATGGAGCCGCGATCGCCCTTGTGCCCAACACCGATGATCAAACTGATCCTACCGCTGGCGCAGATGGCATGACTAAACTAGCGGAAGTCGATAAGGTGGCTGGAGTCGTGGGTTCCTTTGCCAGTGGGGTATCTTCTGCCGCCGTACCGATCGCAGTTCGCAACAAGGTGATGCTGATCTCTCCGGGCAGCACCAGCCCTGTGTTTACAGATCGCGCTAAAAAGGGTGACTTTCAAGGGTTTTGGGCGCGCACGGCACCACCCGACACCTACCAAGCCCAAGCATTAGCAAAATTGGCGTTTGATAAGGGAGTTAAAAAAGTTGCCACGGTAGTGATTAACAATGATTATGGCGTGGGCTTTGAGAAGGAATTTGTGGTGGCATTCAAAAAGTTAGGCGGCACGATCACCAACGAAGCCAAGCCCACCCGCTACGATCCCAAAGCCACCACCTTTGAAACAGAAGTGCAAGCAGCCTTTGGCGGTAAACCGCAAGCAGTCGCCGCGATCGCCTACGCTGAAACTGGTGCTCTGCTGCTCAAAACCGCTTACGAGCAAGGCTTAAGCAAAGGCGTACAGATTTTGCTGACAGACGGCTCCAAATCCGACCAGTTTCCGGAGCAAGTCGGCAAAACCAGCGACGGCAAATTTATTTTGGCGGGAGCCTTGGGTACTGTGCCCGGTGCGGATGGCAAAGCCTTAGATCAGTTTGTCAAACTGTGGCAAGCAAAATTCAATAGACCTCCTGTGGAATATGCTGCCCAAGCCTGGGATGCAGCAGCACTGCTGGCGCTTTCTGCCCAAGCTGCCCAAGCAAATACAGGAGAAGGTATTAAAAGTAAGCTGCGGGAAGTTGCCAATGCACCCGGTGTAGAAGTGTCTGATGTCTGCGAAGCCTTGAAGTTACTCAAAGAAGGCAAAGATATTAATTATCAAGGGGCAAGCGGCAACGTGGATGTAGATGAAAACGGCGATGTCATTGGCGTATATGACGTGTGGCAGGTGGCAGATGACGGCAAACTCAAAACCGTCGGCAAAGTGAAGCCTCAGTAATGTGTTGAACTAGCCTAGCGACCAAAAGTGTAGGCAATTCCAAACAATATACCGACATCCAGACCACCGGCGGGTGCGAAGTTAGCAGCGGCGGTTGCAGTCAGGCGATCGGTGATTGGAAAATCTAGTCCACCTGTCACGATAAAATCAACTGCCTCATTCCGGGTTGAAATGGAAATTCCAGCCCCAACATAGGGATTAAATTGAATCGCCCCGGCGGACACAAGCGGAAAATCGTAGGTGATCGGCACCAGAAACGTGACTGCATCTGTCACAAATATCCCTGGGCGAACAGAGGCAAAATCGGTCAGGGCAACTTTACTAAAAGCAGCAAAGCTCGTATTCCCGATCGCCGTATCGCCTGTCACTCCGATATTGACTCCTGCTCCCACATAGCTGCGTCCATTTAAACTCAGCTTTCTGGGAGCCACTGCCGCCTGTTCTGTTGCAGGGGGTGTCTGAGTCAATATAGGTGCCTGAGTAACCTCCAAAGGTGATTGAGGGGCGAGGGTTGTAGCAGAAGTTGAAGTCGTTCCTGGAATGGGAATTGATAGATCATTAGTATTAAAATCATTGAACTCAAGCGGAGTTTCTGCCTGCGGTGCAACTGATGAACTTGACGGGGCGGCATCGAGCGCTAATTGAGATATTTCACCGATTTCAGCAGGCGATGGATTAGCAGGGTCGCTAGCGGATGCAACCTGTCCGGATGTTTGCAAGCAAAATGCCGTTGAGGCAGCAAGTATAAGAATATGTTGAGCTAAGCAAAATCTCACGGTATGAACTCCTCAATGTAAGACGGTTAGAGTTACGGATATAATGTTGGTCTAACAGCTTAGGACAGTCCTGCTGAAGCAAGCCTACAACAGTCTAAATCGGCTTTCTGACAGCGGTTGCTACACTACATATGGCAACCGTAGTAACTGGACAAACGGGTATTTATCCTTGCGTTAAATTGATTAGTAAATCAATCTCTCGAAAAGCTACCGTTTATTCAAGAGCAAATTTAGTTTCACCAAGACACTTTATTAGCCGATTCCAGAATATTAGTTGAACCGAGTAAACTTCACCTCTGTCGGGAGAAGTAGCGATCGCCACTCCCATTAAGCCGAGATCAAGCAGATCGTCAAAGTCTACCCGTCAGTTTGGATAGGCACTTGCTTTTATGAATATGCCACCGATTTATACCCCTCTGAGTTTTAAACGGGTTTAGTACACTTGCCCTTGACTGATTGGGATTGACTATTTGTTTTAACGGAAAAAGTTCACCCGCCGCTATCTGATGGCAACTACTTGCTTATGCATTATGGCGGTCGGGTGCAAGCCTTGTTAGGCATCATTGTGCATTTCAGCCGCAAGCAAAAATTGTACGCTCCGGAAATTCTTTCGCTTCCCAATGCTTACGGATTTTAGTTGCCGCTCTAGCAAACCGCTGATTTTCATCGTCGCCATGCATCGCCTCAACAAAGGTGACATCTCCTGATTACTTAGCGACGCGCAAGATGCCTCGATTTTGACCAATACGGGTCGAACGGCTTCGGAATCTTGGGTCTAGCTCATAGATACCAGAAACAAACGCATATTCTACCGATGCACTGGTTTCGGAGATCTTTTCGATGTCGATGCACATCCAATCAACGGTTCGCATTTTTTCCATGATGTATGAATGACACCTAACGACAAAGATAAGCGGCGACAAGAAAGCTAGAGATGAAGTACAAAAGCCCTACTCGCCGCTTCATCGCAGTTTTAGACCCTATCTCAGCGCAAACAACAACGTTCGAGAGCAAGTCTTGACCAATTAAAGTAAACTAGTTTATATTAAACGAGGAGACGATCATGGATATCGATCAACTATTCGTAAACGCGCCCAACCCGGAGGATTTTGCTGGGTTTCTGATTTGGCAGTTGTCAAACAAATGGGAAAAGTACGTCAATCAACAGCTCAAGGAGTTCAATACCAGCCAGGGAGAGTGTTTTCATCTCATCTCGATCTTGCAATTATCCGCAAGACTAAGTGAGGTCACTCAAGTTGATGTTGCTCGGGTGACGGGAGGGTCAATGATGAATTCCTCCAAGATATTGAAAAGCCTAGAGAAGAAGAAGTGGATAACGCGCCAAACGGCTTCCGACCCACGGGCTAAAAAAGTTGAGATAACCGAGGCAGGCATAGCTATCGCAAAAGATACGGCTATGGTGCTCGGAAAAGCCAATGAGATTTTTTTCGGTGTAAATCATACCGAAAAACTGATTACTACGCTTCAAGAAATCAACCGAAATCACTCATAAATAACTAACATGAACTCACAGCAAATTCATCAATTTCTTGAATCTATTATTCAGAGCTTTTTCCAGTCGTTTGTATCTCAAATGCTGGTGATAACGATTGTTTACTTCCTTGTCTGGAAAATCTTTGCGCCTAAGTTTAAGCGTTTCCGCATTCAACCCGTTAAACGCGCTGGCTCAGTGCAAATTCGGCAAGAAATCAAAAACAGCGTAATTGTAGTATTGGCAGGTTTGTTCACAACTCCCATTGTGCTTATATTGCAGCAAATGGGTTACACCAAAATCTATACTGATCCTAGCCAGTACGGGCTTGAATATCTAATTTTTAATGTGGTGATACTGTGGCTCATCGGCGATGCTTGGTTTTATTTTGCCCATAGAGGGCTTCACCAGCCAGCACTTTACAGGTATATTCATGCGGTTCATCATCAAAGCTTAGATGTCACTCCTTACACCACGCTGTCGTTTCACTTCCTGGAACCTTTAATTCTTTCAGGCTGGATTTATATTGCGATTTTCCTGTTTCCGGTCAGCGTTGTAGCCATTGGAATCAATCAGGTTGTAGGGTTGCTAAATAATATCAAATCCCATCTTGGGTATGAATTTTATCCAAAGTTTTTTGATAGAACACCCCTTAAATATTTGGTTAACAGTACACACCACAATCAGCACCATACGAAGTACAACGGCAATTATGGGCTGTCTCTAAGATTCTGGGATCTTGTTTTCGGTACAGAGTTTGATGATTATGACCGGACTGTAAGCCAAGTAAAGAACCGTAGAAATCCGGTAAGAATCGTTGACAATTCAATATATAGAACAATCAAGATCTCCAAAGTTGTACCTGAGACTCACGAAGCCACTTCAATTTATTTCGAGCCTGAAGACAAAAACTTCTATAACTACTTGCCAGGGCAACATATTAACCTCCGTATCAAAGTTGGAGGTAAGGTATATGAGCGCATTTTTTCCCTCAGCAGTTCTCCTGTAGTAGATAATTTTTTACGGATTACGGTAAAGCAGCATAGTGTGGTGACTACTTACCTGAGGAATGAAGCCAAAGTTGGTGATGAAATTCAGGCTTTGTATCCCTGGGGGCAATTTAATGTATGCCTCAATCCTGACAAAGCTAAAAATTATTTAATGATTGCTGGGGGTAGTGGTATTACACCGATTTATTCAATGGTTAGGTCGATTCTGGCAAAGGAAAAAGATAGTAGGGTAGTCCTACTTTATGCTAATAAAAGCACAGAGGGGTCGATCTTCTTCCAGGAAATTGAGGATCTTAGCAACAGATATGATAATTTTTCAGCTTTAGACTTTATCAGTGGTCAAAAACGCTTGGATAGAGACATTCTTGTTCAGTCTCTCCAAAGCCAGATAAATCCAGAAATATATATTTGTGGTCCTGCGGGGTTCAAAAGAACAATTAAAACCTATTTGAAAGATTTAAGAGTTAGTACAAAACGTTTACACGAAGAAGACTTCGCTAATGGATATGTGAGTTTTCTTAACTAATCCTTTCAGCAAGCCTTATTTGATTTCTATTGCCTACTAATTCTAAAGGCGGTTTTGATGTGGCGGCGATCGAAGACCACTATTAAATACCATTCTCATGGTTGGCTCTTAAATAGCTGACTTTAGTTGTACATCAAATTACGTTATACGTTAGCCCAAAATTTTCTGAATATCTTATTTATAGGGGCGATCGCCCGAAAGTTTCTGGATAACGCCGCCATGAAAAACCGACCTACAAATGGCAGAATGCAACCCTTACGGCAAGTCTGCTAATGCTCTAACTAAGGCTGCCCCCATTGCCTTGCAGCCCAGCAGGGTCATCCCTTCCGATATGATATCGCCCGTACGATAGCCCTGATCCAGCACCTTCATTACGGCTTGCTCAATGAGATCGGCTGCGGCAGGTTGATCTAGCCCATAGCGCAACATCATCGCCGCACTCAAGACTTGCGCCAAAGGATTTGCCTTATCTTGTCCGGCAATATCAGGGGCAGAGCCATGCACCGGTTCAAACAAACCTGGATTTGCAGCCCCCAAACTGGCAGACGGTAACATGCCGATGCTGCCCGTGAGCATGGCGGCTTCATCGGACAGAATATCGCCAAAGAGGTTGCCTGTAACGATGGTGTCGAACTGACGTGGATTGCGGACGAGTTGCATGGCGGCGTTGTCTACATACATATGAGACAGTTCTACATCGGGATAGTCGGCAGATAGGGCAGTGATGCGATCGCGCCAGAGTTGCGACACTTCCAGCACATTCGCCTTATCCACAGAACAAAGCCGCTTGTTGCGCTTCCGGGCTGCCTCAAACGCCACGCGCCCAATCCGGTCAATTTCCGACTCCGCATATGCCATGGTGTTTACGCCACGCTTTTCACCCGATTCCGTAGTAAACACGCCCTTGGGTTGTCCAAAGTAAATGCCACCCGTCAACTCCCGCACCACCATAATGTCTACGCCTTCCACCACTTCTCGCTTGAGGCTGGAAGCATCGATCAACTGGGGCAAAATTTTGGCAGGGCGCAGGTTGGCAAACAACCCCAGCGCTGATCGAATGCCGAGCAATCCAGTTTCAGGACGCAGATGTCGCGGCAATGTGTCGTATTTGGGGGCACCGATCGCCGCCAGCAACACCGCATCACTGGTTTTACAAGTTTCTACCGTGGCAATCGGCAGGGGTTCACCCGTCGCCTCTATAGCCGCCCCACCCAACAGCGCTTCCTCAAACTCAAAGCTCAGGTCTAGCTGGGTTCCCACCACCTGCATCACCTCCACGGCAACTGCCATAATTTCGGGACCAATGCCGTCACCAGGAAGTAGGGTAATGCGGTAGGGCTGAGTCATAGGGCGTTTGGATGGAAATATTTCACAGGCTATCCATCATAAGTCAAGACGGCATCCCAAACCAGCCGCCTCAACTTTAGATAAAAACTTTCTTGACGAAGATCTCCGAAATGCTGCTAATCCAGTAAGCTAAACGTTGACTGATCGGTTTCAACGGGAAACAGCCGTTGGAGGAAACAGGGAAAGCGCAGTGTAAATCTGCCACTGTCCCGCAACTGTAAAAGAAGGAATGAATTTTAAGTCTTGAATTTTGAGTCAGGCAATCCAACTCAAAACTAAGAACTCAAAACTCAAAACTCCTTAAGTCAGAACGCCTGCCGATAGTCACACTACACACCGTCTCATCTGCGAGGTACAGAGTGAAGGCATATCATCGAAAATGGGTCAGCCTGGGAAGCATGGCTGGCTTGACTTGTTATTTATTACTCGGCTCGGCAACTCCTGCCGCTGCCATGCATATTGCGGAGGGGTTTCTGCCCGTGCAGTGGGCGCTGTTTTGGTGGGCGGTGTCGCTGCCGTTTTTTGTGGTAGGGCTGCGATCGCTGACCCGTATTACCAAGGAATACCCTGAACTGAAGCTGCTGCTGGCGTTGGCAGGCGCATTCACCTTTGTCTTGTCGGCGCTCAAAATTCCATCGGTCACGGGCAGTTGTTCCCATCCCACAGGCACGGGCTTAGGTGCCATCCTATTCGGTCCGCTGATCATGACCGTGTTAGGGACGCTAGTGCTAATTTTTCAGGCTATTCTGCTGGCTCATGGTGGCGTGACGACCTTGGGCGCAAACGTTTTTTCGATGGCGATCGTCGGACCGCTAGTTGCCTTCGTTGTTTACAATCTGGTGATTAGAACTGGCAAGCAAAAACTAGCCGTTTTTCTCGCTGCAATGCTAGGAAATTTGCTCACCTATTTAACCACCGCTGTGCAATTAGCCTTGGCATTTCCGGCTGTTCAGGGCGGTTTTCTTGCCTCATTCGCTAAGTTTGTTGGCATCTTTGCCATCACCCAACTCCCCTTAGCCATCAGTGAAGGCTTACTGACAGTGCTGGTTTGGGGCTGGCTGCAAAAATATGGGCAACAGGAATTGCAAGCTCTCAACATCTTTGAAACAGGAGCCATCACTCATGAATAAATTGTCGAGTAGCTGGCTGCTGCTGTTGGGGGTAGTCATTTTGGCGCTAGGACCTCTTTTTGTGCTGCAAGGAAAAGAGTTTGGCGCAACCGATGGCAATAATACCGCCGCAATTCAGGAGATTCATCCAGACTACAAACCCTGGTTTAACCCTTTGATTAAAGATTCGGGTCCTGAAATTCAAACGTTTTTATTTGCAGCCCAGGCAGGAATTGGTGCCGGAATCGCGGGCTATGTTTTGGGCTTATACAAAGGGCGATCGCAAGCTCGTAAAAAAACTGATCCTTAGCTACAGCACTGCACATTTAATTTATAGAGAGTCTTATGGCTGCAAAAATTCCAGTAACCGTCATTACCGGATTTCTCGGTAGTGGCAAAACGACGCTAATCCGTCAGCAATTGCAAAACAATCAAGGTCGCCGCATCGCCGTATTGGTGAATGAGTTTGGCGAAATCGGCATTGATGGCGACTTGCTGCGATCGTGCCAAGTGTGTGATGAAGATGGCGAACCCAGTGCGACCAATATTGTGGAACTGAACAACGGTTGCCTGTGCTGCACCGTGCAAGAAGAGTTTTTGCCGACGATGCAAGAACTGTTGAAGCGGCGCGATCGCATCGACTGTATTTTGATTGAAACCTCTGGGTTAGCCTTGCCCAAGCCATTGATCCAAGCGTTTCGCTGGCAAGAAATTCGCACAGGCGCAACGGTGGATGCAGTGATCACGGTCGTGGATTGCGAAGCCGTGGCAACGGGCACCCTCGCCGCCGATCTGGGGGCATTAAACGAGCAGCGCCTAGCCGACCCTAATCTAGATCACGAAACTCCCTTAGAAGAACTGTTTGAAGATCAGCTTGCCTGCGCCGATTTGGTGCTGCTGACTAAGAGCGATCGCGTCGATCTGCAAACCCAGACCCAGGTGAGAAACCGCGTTCAGCAAGAATTGCGAACTGGCGTGAAAATCATTGCTTGTCAAGATGGGCAGATTAGCGCCGACATCTTGCTGGGGTTTAACGCCGCCGTGGAAGACAACCTGGATGCCCGTCCTAGCCATCACGATACGGAAGAAGAGCATGAGCATGACGACACGATTACCTCAGTGCCCGTGATTTTTACCGCAGCAGTAGAGCCACAAGCCTTACTGCAAACTCTGAAGCAGTTAATTGCCGACCAGGAAATCTATCGGATTAAAGGCTTTGTCAATGTGGTTAACAAGCCGATGCGGATGGTGTTGCAGGGGGTGGGCGATCGCATTGAAACTTTTTATGACCGTCCTTGGCAACCCGATGAAATCCGTGAGACTCGACTGATCGTCATTGGTCAGGCGCTCGATCCCGCGCAAATTCTTGCAGCTATTCAACCTTTGTCCCCGATTGCATCATGAACCATCCCCACGCAATTTTTGTTTGCACAACCTGTGGCAAAAATCAGCACAGCGATCGCAAAAATGATCCCAGTGACGGCGATCGCCTGCTTGCCCAACTGCAAACCCTCCACCAAACTTCGTCACTACACTCAATCTCAATTCAGCCCGTGAAATGTATGGGCGTGTGTGAGCAAGACTGCGCGATCGCCCTCGTCTCTCCCGGCAAACGTACCTACCTGTTTGGTAACTTGCCCACGGATGCCGCCCGGATTGAATCCACTGCATCCGCCGTCCTGGATTGCGCCAGTCAATATCAGGCAAAAGCCGATGGTGCCCTTGCCTATGGCGATCGCCCAGAGCTTTTGAAAACGCGAGTGCTGGCACGGATTCCGCCTTTGCCGCTGACCACTTCCCAAGAGTTACCGGAGGAATCCTATGCGGCTAAAAGATAGCGTATGGCAAGGCAACTTTGGCTATTGGCAAACGGGCTATATTCACACCAACCTGCTGATGATTGGCTATCTTGCTTGGAGCGGCTTTCTCCAGTTTGGGCGCGGCTTTGTGGTGTGTACTGTGGATGAAGCAGCAATCGCCACCAACACCACCCCGCTGACTCTCAGTCCATTTACGGCTCAGTTTATTCCTGCCGCTCAGCTATGCGCTGTTTTATCGTTGGCAAGCATGACCGGAACGCTTCCCGCCTGCGAGCTAACCGAGATCCCTGCTTTGCAAAAACAGGCAAATGATTACGATCCAAACCGAGACGTTATGATTCTGTTAATTGCAAACGGTCGCATGGAGGCAAGCCTTTTACATAATTTGGCGATCGCCCCCCAAGACTGCCACCAGCAAGTGTGCGATCGCTGGGAAGAATTTCAACCCTGTTTAATGTCATCTCAGGAACCATGAGTTCATTGTCGTAATGCCACAACCTGCTATTCGTATTTCTAAACCAACCCGCTACCAAAACGCCGCGCTGAACTACTATCTCAGCCTCACCGATTCCCCCTATCTGCACTATGGCTATTGGGAAACTCCGCCAGAATCCCCTGAAGACCTGACCATTGCCAAACTCTGCCTTGCCCAAGCCGCCTACACTCAAAAATTGATGGCGTTGATTCCCGAAGGCACTCACTCAATCCTCGATGTGGGCTGTGGAACTGGAGGAAACGCCACCTATCTGCTCGATCGCGGCTTCACCGTCGAAGGACTCGCCCCCGATACTTTTCAACAAGAGCGATTTCTGGCTGCCACATCCGGCAGGGCACTGTTTCACCTGACCCGATTTGAAGACTTTAAAACCACCCACCCGTTTGATCTCGTGTTGATGAGCGAAAGTAGCCAATATATGAGCGCTCAAGACATTGCTCAAGGAGCAGCGCGGGGGCTGAAGCCGGGTGGCTATTTGCTGCTTGCCGACATGCTCCGCTCCGATGCGACTTACACCGAAGGCATTTTCTCCAATTGCCATGTGGTAGAAGATTTGCACCAAGCCCTGCTTCAGAATGGGTTCACTTTAGTAAAAATGGAAGATATTTCTACCCAAGCTGCCCCCACGATTGAGATTGGCATCGATGCCTTTCGCCGATTTGGAATTAGTACGGTGAAATATATTGCCGATGTGGTGCAAATTGCGGTTCCGCCCGTTTATAAATTGTTGCAGTGGGCATATAAACGCTGGCTGGAAAAACCCGTGGAGGAAGGGTTACAAGCAGGCGAAATTTTTAATCGACATTTGTGCTATCAGATGCAACTGTGGCAGTTATCGGCAAAAGATGGTTGACTCCTATGAGCTATATCTATGAGCTATATCTATGAGCCATATCATCGATAGTCTTGCCTATACGAATCGTCTGCGCGGGTTGCCGCCGATGCATAAGTTTGGGTTTGCGATCGCCCTATTGATTGGCTCCCTGATTGCTCCCCTCTTGGTGCAGGTGCTAATCAGTGTGTGGATAGCCCTATGGATAGTGGGCTACGCAGGCATTCCAGGAATGCTCTATCTGCGCCTGCTATCTTTGCCCCTAGGGTTTTGGCTGACCAGTTTGCCTGCCTTTGTGCTTAACGGAATCAGGCTAAATCATCAGCAAGCCCTGCAATGGGATGTTTGGCGAGGGTGGGGGATTCCTGTGGGGAGCTTTTATCTGTATATCAGTCAAACTGGGCTACATCAGGTCAGCTTGCTGCTGGCGCGAGCCTTGGCATCCACAAGCTGTCTATATTTCATTTTGCTGACGATTCCATTTACCGAAATCTTGCAAATTTTGCGACAATTGCGCTGTCCTCCACTGCTGACGGAACTGCTGATGCTGATGTATCGCTTTATCTTTAGTGTGCTGGCGATCGCCGATGAACTCTGGATTGCCCAAAATGCCCGGAGTGGTTACCGCACTTGGAAGCGAGGAATGCAAAGCTTGGGCATTTTGATTGGGCAGTTGCTGCAACGCACTCTCGAAAATTATCGCCAAGTCTCCCTCAGTCTGGCGGCGCGTGGCTTTACGGTCGATCTGCGCGTGTCTCATTCTCGGTCTTATCAACCATCGCGACGTTACACCTTAGAAGCGTTGTTTGGCGGTTCGGTTTTAGTCGCCCTCAGCCTGGTAAATTTCGGTCGGTCGGGAAGTTGAATTGCGTGGGTATGTCGATGTCTGAGTGGATGCTTGAATTTGAAAATGTTTCGTTCCGGTATCCTTGCAGTCCGCGATCGGCATTGGAAACACTGAACTTGAAAGTGCCTCAACAAAAACGCTGTGCGCTGATTGGACAAAACGGCTGTGGCAAAACCACTTTCTTTTTAATGGCAGCAGGATTATATCAGCCCCAGAGCGGCAAGGTTTACTGGCAAGGGCAACCAGTACGATACGATCGCCCCTTTCTTGCCCAACTCCGGCAACACCTGGGGCTAGTGTTTCAAAATCCAGATCATCAAGTGGTCGCTTCCACTGTGGAAGAGGATATTTCCTATGGGCTACACAATCTAGAGCGACCCGCCGCCGAAATTAATCAACGAGTGCAGCAGGCGATCGCCGATTTCGATCTGACCGATTTGGCTCATGAGCCGATTCATCACCTGAGTTTGGGACAAAAAAAACGTCTCTCCATTGCCGATGTCATGGTGCTGAATCCTAAGTTGCTGCTGCTGGACGAACCCACCGCCTACCTCGACCCCCGCCATACCCGTGACCTGCTTGCTCAACTCCAGCAAATTCATGCTGCAGGTACCACGATTCTTCTCGCCAGCCATGATCTCGATTTTGTCTATCGGTGGGCAGATTGGGTATTTGTGATGGATCAAGGGCATCTGGTTTTGGAAGGAACCCCGGATACTGTTTTTGCCCAACGAGAAACCTTAGAACATTTACAGCTTGGAGTTCCGCTCACGATTGAACTGTTGGAGCAACTCAAGGCGATCGCGACAGAAAATCAGGAAATCAGTTCTCAAACCTTCACCGATTGGCAGCAACAAGTTCTTCAAGCGCGTCGGCTAAGGTAAAGGCTTCATCGAAGGTCACATCCTAGACAGAAATAGCGATGCCTTAAGTCAGGCTGCATAAACCGCTTGCTCTAGCCGCATAAGTTGGCTAGGAGTAGATAAGGTTGGAATCCCTCGTGGGGAAATCTTAAGCGACAAGACGGGTTCTGCATGGTGGCGAACTTGGTTCAACATCATGGGTAAATCTGCCCGAACTTGCCGCCAGTAAACCTGAGAAAACTGAGTGTAATCAAACTGGCAACCCTGAAAGACGCGATCAATCCGTCGATAGCGATAGAGCGACCAATGACAAAGAATTTGCCATGAAGGATGCAAATCCTCAACGGTGACTAATTGACACGCTTTGCGGCGCAGTTCAGGTAAATACTCTTCTAGCCAAAATTGCATCATCTTGCGATAGCCAGGGTTTTTCATCGCTTGCTGTTGCAAAATTTCATCACGTCTCACTCTAAACCTCTCCAAAAGTTCACTCGGCAAATTGCAGATTCCCTGCTCTGCATCTTCGCGCAGATCACGCAGGTGGTTATAGAACTGATCTAACATGCCAAAATAGCTGGCGGCTTGATGATGGGTTTCCGAGAGAAAGGGTAAAACCTGGAAAAATGACCCTCCGAGGTCTGTTAGCATTTGCTCATAGTCTGCCATCGTATTGATGACTAAATCAGCGGCATGATAGTGCGCGATCGCCCGCACATATCGCTTCCAGGCAGTTAAAGATAATTGCGGTGAGGTTTGGTCACTCTGATCAAACCAGCAGGATTGCATCTTAGTCAGTAACTCATAATAGGCGCATCCCGGCTCGACCGTTCCCGTTGCAACTAAACGCCGCCAACCCCCTAAAAAACTTTGGAAGATAGAGGCTTTTTTGCACAAAAGTTCATTCTCTGCAAATCGATCAATCAATCGAATCCAGCGAATCCGCTCAACCCACTGAGCGCGAATTGGCTGATCTAGTTCCATCACCCAAGCAGCACTGTCCTCGTCCTTTAAAGCATCATCTGAAATCCCATAGTAATTAGATGAGCCAACTAAATCAGCAATCATTTCCGCTTGCAGGCGAATTGAATCCGTTAGAGGGCTGCACAGGGCTGTAGTATGTTTCATTGTCCGAAAACCAGTGGTAGATGTGCCTGAAGATGCTTGCTTTGCCTCAATTACCCGTTAGCGTTCCCAATCTTGGAGGAAACTAACGATCTTGCCGATTTCAGCGATCGCCTTTTGCTCTGCCTAAAAACTGAGACTTCTTTGAATAAGACCCAGAGAGGGGGGATCGAATTGGTATAATCAGTCCGCAACTAAACTATTGAGTGTGTCGTCTTGAGCATTAGGCTTAAGACATTATTGGTGAGTTGGCTGAGGCTGACCACAATAGAGCACCCCCCATCATTAGCAGGCTAGTCGCTCTTCGTGAGGAATATCCAAATCCATGTCTTTATTTGATTGGTTCGCAAATCGACAAAAATCCGGTCCTATCAGTAAAGATCGCCAAGAGCGAGAAATTGCAGATGGGCTTTGGTCAAAATGTGAAGCTTGCAGTGTTCTTACTTATACCAAAGATTTGCAAGCAAATCAGATGGTGTGTCCAGATTGTGGACACCATAACCGCGTTTTCAGCGATGAACGTATCCGTCAACTGATTGATGCTAATACGTGGATGCCGATCGATACGGGGTTGGTCGCTACCGATCCGCTCCAGTTTCGCGATCGCAAACCCTACAGCGATCGCCTGCGCGATATGCAAGAAAAAACCAAGCTAAACGATGCCGTTCAAACTGGAATTGGTCGGCTTGATGGCTTGCCCGTTGCTTTGGGAGTCATGGATTTTCGATTTATGGGCGGCAGCATGGGGTCAGTGGTGGGCGAAAAGCTGACTCGTCTAATTGAACGGGCGACTCGTGAGCGCCTGCCGACTATCATTGTGTGCGCGTCCGGCGGAGCCAGAATGCAAGAAGGAATGCTTAGCCTGATGCAGATGGCAAAAATTTCTGGCGCGCTCCATCGATTGCAGGCTGCACGATTGCTATATATTCCCGTACTGACTCACCCGACGACCGGCGGGGTTACGGCTAGTTTTGCCATGTTAGGTGACATTATTTTGGCAGAACCTAAAGCCACGATTGGGTTTGCGGGACGGCGAGTAGTGGAACAAACTCTACGCGAAAAACTTCCTGAGGATTTCCAAACGGCGGAATATCTACTCCAGCATGGGTTTGTCGATGCGATCGTGCTGCGGACTCAGCTTAAACTAACCTTAGCTCGGTTGATTCGGTTACACCAACCCAGCACTTCTACTCATCTGCCGATTCACTTAACAGAAACGCGATCGCTCACCATGACAATCCCCGACTAGGGAACTCTATTTCTGAATATCTGTTTCAGTCTTTGGGAAAGGGATCACTCAGTGGGATGATAGTTATATCAAAACAACTTAGTCTGCTTGCATAAGAAATATACGGCAAGTTTTGCAGACCACTTAATGACCTATCCAATAGAAAAAGTTTGCCTTTGGGCGATCGCTTTTTCTGGGGCATTTAGTAAGAAGCTTCCTACTCAAAATTCCCTAGCCTTTTTGGTTTTTTTGATAAACCTACCGAGCGTTGGGATTTGCCCGGAAGACTGTTGCAAAAGTCAGTTTTTGTAATTTCAAACACTTCTTATTAAATTTCACAGATAGTCATAGAACTCGTACACCCAAGCCACCCTAAGGAGAACCATGCTTAAAAGATACATTTGGCTCACCGTAGCCACTGTACTCTTTGCCTTTCAGGTCTTTGTTGGTAATGCGACCGCTGCTGAACTAGATGCAGCCATTCGCACCATTCCACAAAATGGAGACGGTGATAGTGTTACCCTCAGCCTGAAGCAAGTCAAAGAAGGAAAGCGTTTATTTCAATATGCCTGCGCTCAATGTCATGCAGGTGGAGTCACCAAGACCGACCCCAACGTTGGGCTAGATCCAGAAGCCTTATCCCTAGCGACCCCTCCCCGCAATAGCATCGATGCTCTAGTGGAGTATATGAAAGATCCAACTAGCTATGACGGAGTGGAATCGATCGCTGAAATTCATCCTAGTTTGAAAAGTAAGGATAATTTTCCCACCATGCGGAACCTCACTCAGGATGATTTAGTGGCGATCGCGGGTCACGTTTTGCTTCAGCCTAAAGTGGTTGGAGACAAATGGGGCGGCGGCAAAATCTATTACTAAATTACGACTTGTACTTAGGGGTTCTCATGCCGCATAAAAAGTTTTGGCTTCACCTGTTGGTTTGTATCTTTTCATTGTGCTTGCCAATGGTTACCATGAGCCTTCCTGCTTATGCAGCAGTTGACCCCTACATTACCCGCTTTTTAAAGGTCACCGAACCGATTCCGCTCAAAGTGGATTCCGCAGGAAACACCCGCCTCTTCTCTGCTGAAAACTTATCTGCTGGAAAAGCTCTATTCGGCAAAAATTGTTTGAATTGCCATGTGGGCGGAAACACTCTACCCGATCCAACCGTGCCGCTCTCTCTTGTCGCTTTACAAGGCGCAACCCCTAAACGCGATAACATCAACGCCCTGGTTACGTACCTCCGGCAGCCGATGACTTACGATGGCACAGAAGAAACCTTAGTCTGTCGGCAGGTTTCCGAGTCTTGGTTGCCAACGCCAATGGTTGAAAATATTGCGGGATTTATTTTAAGGGCGGCTCACAATGCGCCGGGTTGGGGTACGGAAACCTTCCAAAATTAGTCGGGATTCTCTTACGCTCTAAATGCGTTTTAGCTTCCCAGTTGTTTTAGAATCTAGGTTGTACGTATGCTGTAGATTGTTGAACACAATATGAAATCTATCACTTCATTTACAAAAAGCCTTTGTGTGGTCTGTGCCGCTTTTCTACTAACCCTAGGAAGCCTGTGTCTATCTGTGGCTCCCGCGGCGGCTGAAACGTTTACCGTCAAGATGGGTGCTGATAATGGCATGTTGTCATTTGTGCCTGCAAAAATTGATGTGCAACCCGGCGACACTGTGAAATGGGTCATTAACAAAGTGCCTCCTCACAACGTTGTCTTTGATGGCTCTACCATTCCGGGTGGCGATAAGGCGGTCGCTACTGCTTTATCCCATAAGAAGTTGGAAATGTCCCCTGGCACCAGCTTTGAAATCACTATTCCTGCTGATGCTCAACCGGGTGAGTATAGCTACTACTGTGAACCTCATCGGGGTGCTGGAATGGCGGGTAAGGTCGTTGTTGGCGGTTAGTTCGGATTTCTGAGCTTTGGCTGCTGTTTTGCTACCGTTGTTTGCTGTCCTCTTTATAACAGGGGTGTTTTTCTTCTCCTAGCCGCGATCGCGTTTTATCCGTTCTAAGGTAGTTCGTTCATCGCTTTAATATCGGTTCTCATTATCTGGCAGAGGAAAAAGCCCCTGTGAAAGCCCTGTTACTTGGTATTTATCTGACCATCTGGTTTGCCATTACTATTCCTTCTTCTGCATCAGCGGCAAATCTTGTAAATGGTGCTAAGTTGTTTAACGCCAATTGTTCAGCCTGTCATATGGGCGGAAACAACGTCATTATCTCAAGCAAGACCCTGAAAAAAGAAGCTCTAGATAAATATGGCATGACTTCTTTGGATGCGATTACAACCCAAGTAACAAAGGGTAGAAATGCAATGCCTTCTTTCAGAAGTCGATTAAGTGATGAGCAGATTGAGGATATTGCAAATTATGTGATCACTCAATCGCAAAAAGGTTGGTAGGTCTAATTGACCGAACACTTTATAAACCCCTAGGAGCTATCTTAGGGGTTTTTGTATAAACTACAAGTTAATTCGATGACCGCTTTTTCAGGCTTTTTAGCCGATCGCGCAGTTCTGGCAAGTCATCAGGCACTTGTCCCCCATAGCGCCAGCGCACATAGGCTTGAGAAATTGCTTCAATAGCTGCTACCTGATCAGCCGATTGCATTGGCACGGTAGCTCGCATAAATTCAAATGGAGTTTGAGCCGTTCGCTTCACTAAATGCTGCATCTTCAACCAATCCAGCATTTCTTGATAGAGGCGTTCTATGGGAGTGAGTTGAATTAAAAATCGCTGATATTGCCAACGTCTCCAACTCTGCCATAGCAGCCAACTAGCAAATCCACCCCCAACACCCAGGAGCAATAGGGTAAATAATCCTATCCACCCTTGATTAAATTGCCCAACTAGCCATGCGATCGCGCCAACTAAACTGCCGACAATGGCGCTAAATATCCCACCTAAAAAATTGGTCACTGGAGACGGCAGCCATCCAGCGATCCATTTCCAAAATTGTTGCAGCACCGTGAAAGTTTGATCTTCCTCAATCGATGGTGGAATCAGTTCATGCCCCGGAATGGGGTCAAAAGCAAACCAGCCATGTTTGGGAAAATATACTTCAGTCATGGCATAGGCATCTGTGTTGCGAACTTCATATAGACCCGTGAATGAATTAAATTCACCCGATCCATAGCCTGCCACTAATCGGGATGGAATCCCGACCGAGCGCAGCATGATCGTGAGCGCAGTGGAAAAATGGTCAGGATAGCCGCCCTTATATTTGAATAGAAAAGCCTCGACTAAATCTTCATTGGGATTGAGGTAAGGTAATTCTGGCTGCACGGAATAGCGCATCTTTAGAGCCTGAGCCAAAAATAAAGCCTTTTCGTAAGGGTTCGCCAGCGGGTTTGGAGAGGTCGCTAACAGCGCTTCTGTTTGCTTTCGTACTTTATCTTGAATGCGACTGGGCACTGTGAGATAGAAGTCTTGAATTTCTTGTCGATATTTTGTGGGGGCTTTTCCTAGACGAGTGCGATCGCGATAGGGCACCTCCGAAATTACGGTATAGGTTAAGCCCTCTGGCAGGATTAACGGCGAGCGTATCCCTCCTTCAGCGTCGATCGCAACTTGAGTTGTTGGAAAGAAAAGCTCCTTGGGTTGGGTCAATGTCGGGATCAGGTTAGGGACTTCTGAAACAACCGTATAAGTCTGAATGACCTCTTGCACTTTATTGATGGTAATCGGTCGGGGCAAAAAGAACTGATAAGACCAGGCGGGTCGTGCAAGTGTTTTTGTCTCGCTATTTCGGGATACTTCCCAGCCTTGTCCTAAATATTGATCAAATGCCAACACTCGCCAAAAACCTTCTGCTTGCGATCTCACCCGCATGACAATTTGCGGCTTCATCTCCCCCCGGAGATTTTGATTCATCCGCGTGTTAAACCCATAGTAAAAGGTGTCATCCACTTCACCAGGACTCAATCCCTTACCCGATTGAAGATTGTTGCCCCCTGCCTTGCCATTCCGCACATACCCTGGATTAATCACCTGCTGGTTATCATCAAACTGCTGATTTAAAGGCGCACTCACTGGAAAGGTGCGTAGCTGGTATCCGGGTAGGCGCGGCATAAACATAAAAATGGTTAGCCCTAACGCCAAAACCGCGCCCAAAAATAGCCCTAAACGGCGGACGGAAAGCCCTGGCTGCTTGAAGGGCGATCGCCGTATCTTGCTTGCTGTCAGATTAAGCCGCGAGCGATAATCGAGGACTAAAACAGGCAGGGCGATCGCCAAAAACGCCAGCAAAATCGCCCCAAACATCATCGTTTGGCTGAGCGTACTTGCAACCCCAATCAAAATCAGCCCAATCACCATGGAATAGCCTAAGTCTTGGCGGCGGGGCATATGAAAGCTGTGCAGCACCTGAAGCTGAATCAATAGCTCAGCCAAAATCAGACGAGTATCATTCAACTGCTGGCGCAATGCCCCAAAAAATAACGCCAGTGCCCCCAACATGCCGATCGCGATACAAAACTTGATCGCCACATTCGCCTTGCGTCGATGCAGCCAACTCCAGTAAGCGCCTGCAATACTGAGTGGAATTGCCCACAGGCTGGTTTGAGTTTCTGCTGCGACATCGGTGGCAATGATCCCGGCAACCACCATTGCCTGACTCAAAATCCGCAGCGAAATCGATTCTTCCGTTGCGGGTAAGGGCTGCATTTGAAGGCGGTGCAGGAGTCCGCCTAATAGAGGAAGCGATCGCAGTCGGCTAGTGGACATAGGAAAAACAGTTTCGTAATCTCAAGATGTATTTCCTATCCTACCCAATCGTTAGCCAGCAGCTTTAGATAGGGGGCAATCTTTGCGTCTCAAACTCCTATCCTTCAACGATTCGCACCACGAAAATAAGCGGTGTTTCATCATCACCATCCAAACACGCTTCCAGCGTGTAAACTTGTCCCACTTCAGGATCACAGAGTTCCACGCTGACGGAGCCAGGAGAGCGGCGCTCAGCGATCGATTGCAGCCCTGCCCCATTGATGGTTAAACGTCCACCGGTGGGTAGTTCTGCCTGAACACTTATCCTTGAATCTGTGGGATCAGGGTTATAAGTTGCTTTTAACCGTAATGTTCCTTGCTCCGTTTCCCACTGGCGCTCAGCGATCGCTTGGCTGGCAGACACCGTTAAGGTTAGCGTCACAATCATTTGCTGGGCTGCCAACAGCGACAACACCATTTGCTGGGCTGGAGCCGCTGCCTCATAGCTTTGAGGAAAATTAGCGTTTGCTGTTGCAATTGGAGCCGTTGCACCGGAGCGGGCGGGCGAGGCAACCACTAACCCTGCCAAATAATTAAGTGCCTGCCCTTCACCGGGAAATAGGTCTTCTACCGCCTGAACCAATTGCACCCCTTCACGGAGAGACGATTGCACCACTTGCTGGCATTGCTTAAGCAGGCGACCTAAGACTAGACCGGGAATATGTACAGGCAAGTTGAGCGTGCTTAACTGGCGATTCCAGATGCTAGGACTCGCATTCCCCTCCACCGATGCAGATGTTTCTGAGCCAAAATTCGTTTTGACTGAATCATAAGCCGTGTCAGCTTCATAGTCTTGAACAACAGACTCCCAAGGAAAGAGGGGAGGATTTTTTTGAATTTCGCTTTGCAGTCGATGTTTTAACAAGGCATGAAAACGGTCTTGCACAGCAGGTACATCTCCAAGTTCAAATAGTGGCTCTCTTTGGGAAGAGCATTTTGAATCGGTATAGCCAGAGACAGAAGAGGGATTATCTTGGGGCATAGGTAGACTTGATTGATCTAGCGGTGGTGTTCCTGTTGTCTCGCACCCTAATGACTGATTTGCTGCCTCAGCATCTACCAAAGTCGCTGTGGGGAGGAGACCCTGCAACAGCATTAGTATACGCCTCTGAATTTCTTCTGGGTCACGATTCATAGTACAAATTCCTATACAGGGGTTGAAAGGCGCTCTCCGGATAGTCATCGGTTTTGCATGTCCCAGAAATCATTCCGGATTTCCCAGGCTTGCTCCAATAGTTTGAACCATTGTTTTTGAACTTGAGTAATTGTCAAGCCGAGTGCTTGAGCGATCGCGGCATCGGTTAACTTTTGCTGCTTGAATGTTAATACTGCTGTCTGGGTTTCATCTAGCTGAGCTTGAAACACTTGCCATTGCTGGGGAGTTAAGCCTAAATTGCGATCGAGGTCAGCTTCTAACCATTGGTGAACCAATTCCCACCGATGAGACAGCGCAAATCGGATTAGATGATATTTGAATCGCTGCTGTAAATAATCTCGCTGGCGAGGGGTGAGTCTTAAAATATTCTCGATTTCACTGGTCGGCAGATCTTGCAGCCGTAATACGAAATAATCAGCGCAGTCATTTTGCTTACGCTCATCCAAATAACTAATCAACTCAGCAACAACGGTGTGACGTAAGGTATCTTCCACTGGTTCTGGCTCTTGGGCAACCATCTGCTCCCGCACCTGCTGCATTGAGGCAGCGTTCCAAGCACCATCTGCCTCGCCAGACATCCCCTCAGCGGCTTGTTCAATGTCTACTGGTGTTTCGGAGGGCTGCTGCTGCGAAAAAGTTTGCGCCCGAAGAATGATGAGCTGTTGACTACGATTGCCAGGGAGTGGGATACGGCGTTTCCCATAACGCTCTGTAAAAGCCATATACTCCGCTAGTTGGAGCGGTGCTTTAGGGGTATAGCTTGGGAGCAGTCGGGCTTCTCGCCGGAAGGCATTTAGCGCCTCCATATAAAAGCCTTGGAGAAAATCTTCGATTAACGGCAGACGGGCTTGATAGCTAAACTGAGTTTGAAGCGGAGTAATGTAGCGATACACCACTGCACTCAGGGTGCTATGAAGCTCAACTCGTCCCCGCCGAGACCCTAGTTTGGAATAGTGCAGACATTGCTGAAGACGGTGCTTGGCTAGGGTGAGTGCCCAAGATTCGGGGTCGCCAGAAGCTTGTATCCGCTTACTTTCAGTACAAATTCGGGTCACTTCTTCTGAAAGACGATCAGCCACATCTCGGCAATGCTGCTCAGAAGCGGTTGTTGATACTTTAAGTTCACTTAGCAGCAGTTGAAAGATTGACTCCACGCTTTGGCAGGTTTCTATCACAATATGTTCCAACGCCTAACGATAACAAACATCGAAATATCTTGCTCAATTTTGGCAACAATCACCAGTCAGCGTCTAGGGTGATTTTTGATAAACCCATTAAAAATAAGCAATGGTGGTGAATTGTTGAGAGAATTGGGCTAGATTCTCTCTCAATTTTTTCTGACCCGCTGAATGTTCAGGATTTTTGAGAAATTTAGCTCATGCATGATGGATACCTTCAATGAATCTAGATTTGGATGCACAACTTCAAGAACTGATTAATGATGCGCCCCAGGATGGGGTTACGCCTACTTTGATCGAGGCGATCGCGCCTGTCTTAAAGCAATTAGCGTTTCAACTGCGGCACCTAGAATATTACATTGCCCAAACCTTGGAGCAAAATTGGGCAGTGACTATGCTCAATCATGAAACTCAAAATGGCTTACAGAAACAGATTATTTACGCATTTCCAAATCTAAAGGATGTGTCTTCTGGACCCTATCCGATGAAAGATCCACAGATGATTGCCTTACCTATTCCCGTTATCCATATCCTGTTTCAAATTGTGGCAATGGAAACAGTGGATAGCGTTGTCTTCTTTGAGGTTCCTGGGAATACGATGGTAGGCACCGAAGTGAAAAGAACGGATTTGCAAGCCTTGATTCAAACTCAGCTAAGGCAGCAAATGCCTTCTTCAGACACTATACCGTCGGATATCGCTTAGATAAAAACTCGAACCTAAACAATCAGGCTTAATCAGCAAACCACTGGCGGCAAATTGGTTTAGGCGGCGATTGGGTAAGTCCCTCTGCTGCGATTTGGCTACGATCAAGCATGAACTTTGTAAATAAAAGTAACAAAATTGCCGTCATACCGTCTTTCTGTCTTGACAGTAGCCGACAGGATAGATATGCTTTCATTCATACCCGGGTTACCAAGACTGAGAGTGATATGCAGGACAAGCTAAAAGAGGATAAGCAAAAAGTTACGTTGTACTTACCCCCAGAGCTACACAGGCAGCTAAAGGTGAAAGCAGCGGTTGATGTGGAAACAATGACTGATCTTGCTCAAAGAGCGATCGCATTCTACTTACTAAACCCAGATGTTGTTGAAGGTTATGAAGATAGCTATGGTCAATCCCACCGAGTTTACGGCTGTCCAGAATGCTCTAGCCACTTAGTTTTACGCAATGGCGAGATGGTTTCTCTAAACACTCAGGTTGTGCAAGTTGTACAGGTTGGCCTTTCTTCAGATGGTTCGCAGGTCACAAACCCATCTCAAGGCGACGCTGAACTGGTTCCATTACTGGCTAAGTAAGTCCTTGTTTTTGAAAAGTTCCGCAACTGTACGCTAAATGGTTTGGATGGTTTTTCAGTCTGAGTTGTCTCTAATTGAGTTGATGATATGCAGGAAGAACTCAGCATCCTAATACAAGCTCAGTATCCTTTGATCTACCTGGTTACTTCCGAGGAAGAACGAGCAGAGCAAGCGATCGCAGCGATCGCCCAAGCAGGAAAGCCTCAGCGCCGTCTGTTTCTTTGGACTGTGACACATGGAATCGTTGAATACGGTCAACCTAGAAACGTCACTCAGCACAACACCGTTTCTCCAGAAGCGGCGATAGAGTGGGCAACTCGACAGCGTGATTCTGCAATCTTTGTGTTCAAAGATCTTCACCCTTTTGTAGACTCTCCAGCCGTGACTCGCTGGCTAAGAGATGCGATCGCTAGCTTTCGCGGATCTCAAAGAACCATTCTTCTGATGTCTCCAGTTCAGCAGATACCCATTGAACTTGAGAAGGAGGTAGCAGTCTTAGACTTTGCAATGCCAGATATGGCTGAGCTAAACCAAGTTCTCTCTCAACAGCTAGACCTAACGCGCAACCGACGAATTACCACTGAAACGCGGGAAAAGCTTCTGAAAGCAGCTTTGGGTCTTACTCGCGACGAAGCAGAAAAAGTCTATCGAAAAGCTCAAGTTACTGCCGGGCGTTTGACTGAGGAAGAAGTTGACATCGTTCTTTCCGAAAAGAAGCAACTCATTCGCCGTAACGGTATTCTTGAGTACATTGAAGAAGACGAAACCATTGAATCAGTTGGCGGTTTAGAAGAGCTAAAGCGCTGGTTGACTCAGCGTTCTAACGCCTTCACAGAGCGCGCAAGAGAGTATGGGCTGCCTCAACCAAAAGGAATGCTGATTCTTGGAGTGCCGGGATGTGGCAAATCCTTGATTGCCAAAACAACTTCTCGGCTTTGGGGATTGCCATTGATTCGGTTGGACATGGGTCGAGTGTATGATGGCTCGATGGTTGGGCGATCAGAAGCGAACCTGAGAAATGCTTTAAAAACTGCTGAGTCCATTTCACCTGCCATCCTGTTCATAGATGAATTAGACAAAGCTTTTGCTGGAACGTCTGGGTCTGCTGACTCTGACGGCGGCACTTCCAGCCGAATCTTCGGATCATTCTTAACTTGGATGCAAGAAAAAGATTCTCCTGTCTTTGTGATGGCAACCGCAAACCGAGTAGAGCGCTTGCCTGGAGAGTTTTTGCGGAAAGGGCGTTTCGATGAGCTGTTCTTTGTAGATTTACCTAATGCGGAAGAACGCAAAGATATTTTTAGAATTCATCTTTCTAAACGGAAGCGGGATATTACCCGGTTTGATTTAGACCAGTTGGCAAACGTAAGCGATGGTTTCTCTGGTGCAGAAATTGAGCAGGCACTTGTAGCAGCAATGTATGATGCCTTTGCTCAAGAGAGAGAGTTTACACAACTGGATATTATTGCAGCGGTCAAGGCAACTCAGCCTTTGTCTAAGACGATGAGTGAACAAGTGACGGCTCTGCGCGATTGGGCACGTCAACGAGCTAGACCTGCTGCAGCCTCTGTCGCTGAGTATCAGCGATTAGAGTTCTAAGCTTTCTTCCTGCTCCCAACAGGTCGAAAGGCTGGCGATAATTTCGCTAGCACAGTTAGTTAACACACCTGCTACTAATCCTAGGGTTAATAGCATTCACGAACCAAACGTTGTTCTTAACTCACTATCAGGAGAAAATCCCAAATGTCTCACTTTAGCACTCTGCGTACTAAGATCACTGATGCTGAAATTTTGAAGGCTTCTTTGCGCGATCTAGGCATTAGCGTTAAAACTGAAGCTGATGTTCGTGGCTACAATGGTCAGCGCGTGCGCTCTGACATTGTTGCAATCTTGGAAGGTGAATATGATCTAGGTTGGACTCGCAATACCGATGGTTCCTTTGATCTGATTGCCGATCTTTGGGGTGTTGCTAAGCGCCATAATCAAACTGAGTTGATCAATTCAATCAACCAGAAGTATGCCGTCAACAAGACTCTGGCAGAGGTTAAGCGCCCTGGCTTGCAAAATGCAAACGTCAAGCTAGTGCTGCAAAACTAGTCTCTCCACGCGTTCCCAAACTAGCGGGCTAGCCTTATAGGTTAGTCCGTTTTTTGTGTGGCGCATACTATTTTAGTCAGTTAAATGTTGACACAAATACATAACTTTTTGAGTGTCATTACCAGTCCAATGCGTGAAGTCCCTGTGTCTCAATCGGGGGATATGAGTACGTACCGAATTCATTCGGTCTTGAGGGTTTTAACTAGCTCTCTGGGCACCGACTTTTGAGGTCGGTGTGTTAGACGGGCTTCGCCTGCGATCGCTGTTTGATCTTGGAATCCCCGTTTTTTAAACGGAGAAGCATATCAATCCATCTTTAATTCCACACGTTGCCGCAATGGATTAGCATCATAGGGGGAAAGCTTCCAGTGTCTATGGCGCTGCTCTTTCTATTCACTGTCTACGCCCCCACTTCACTCATGTTTGATCCCCTTCCTCTGCCGCTCGACTGTGTTCTTCGCTCTGCCACGCCTGCCGATAAGCCAATGGTTCAAAGCTTATTGGAGCAGTTTCGGCGAGAGGTTTTGCCTTCTCTTTCTGATTCAGAACGGATTCTAAGAAGATTGGCGATCGCGGCTGGTATCTTGATTGGTGGCTACCTAGTGATTTCTTTAAAGCCGGGACAGACACTATTGCCCCTAGTAGGGTTTGCAGGAGCAGTGGGCATCAGCGTGGTGGCTGTTCAAATATTAACCTGGAATGAAGGCTGGGAGAACTTTTGGGTGATCGAGCAAAACGAGCGCTTGGTTGCCTGTGCCAAATTACGCTGCTACAGTCGCTATTCCGTGCTAAATGATCTATTTGTGGTGCCAGAACTCCGCGATCGCGGGCTAGGCTCCTATCTGATCAACACTTTAGGAAAAAAAGCTACAAAACCGCTCTACCTCACCTGCTTACCTTCCCTCGTGCAGTTCTACATGCGCTTGGGCTTTACGCCAATCTCGATTAATCATCTCTCCCCTCTACAGCAATTTGACCTTGGCATTCCCAATCAGATGACCGTGGTGCCATTGGTGATGAAGTAATCATCAGGTTAGGAAGGTTTGAGCGCTTGCAAGCTCCAATTGACCAGCCAAGAGACTATAGAAAGCACGATCGCGCCCACAAATGCCGGGAAAAAGCCGCTCACAGAAAGCCCTGGTGTGAGGGAAGCCACTAGCCAAAAAGCGATCGCGTTCACAACAAACAAAAACAAGCCCAATGTCAGAATCGTAAACGGTAAAGTGAACAGAATCAGCAAAGGACGCACTATCGCATTCACAAAGCCCAAAACTACGGCTCCAATTAACGCAGCGGTAAAACTATCGACCTTAAAACCAGGAACCAGTTGAGCCGTGAGAAACAGAGCTAGAGCCGCAGCAAGCCAAGTCAGAATAAAGTTAAGCATGGTTCTTTTCTCGTAATTATTATGCCGTCGCGTTTAATGAGATCATTCCAGTGTATCCAAGCATTGACCCAAAGGCTACGCTTGCAAAAGAGTTGTTTAGAGGATTGAGCTACAGCATCGGGGTAGACGCTTGATAGAATAGACTCTGCGTGAAACCGATCTTTTTAGAGAACACTGAATTATGGCGCAAACAATTGCCACACTCGATCTTCCCAGTTTGGCAGCAGAACTGGCTAGCCAAAGCCCCCAAAAAATTCTAGAGCGATCGCTAAACCTATTTGATAACATTGCGATTTCTTTCAGCGGTGCAGAAGATGTGGTGCTGATTGACATGGCGCACCGACTGAACAAAGCGGTTAAAGTTTTTAGCCTGGATACCGGGCGGCTTCATCCCGAAACCTATCAGTTCATTGACCGCGTTAGAAAGCACTATGGCATTGCGATCGA
The DNA here is from genome assembly GCF_056784215.1 of Leptolyngbya sp. CALU 1928. NCBI lineage: Bacteria > Bacillati > Cyanobacteriota > Cyanophyceae > Leptolyngbyales > Leptolyngbyaceae > Leptolyngbya > Leptolyngbya sp. CALU 1928. Next base: position 2,131,503 of record NZ_JBXBCE010000001.1, read on the forward strand.
CATTCTTTTTCCCGACTCCACTCAAGTCGAAGAGATGGTCACCGCCAAAGGACTATTCAGCTTTTATGAAGAGGGACACAATGAATGCTGCGGTATTCGTAAAGTTGCTCCCCTGCGCCGCAAACTGTCCACCCTAGATGCTTGGATTACGGGGCAACGACAAGATCAAAATCCTGCGACCCGTGGAAAAGTGCCGGTTGTCCAAGCAGATACTGCATTCTCGGTAGGAGATCGCACTCTAATAAAGTTCAATCCGCTTTCCAACTGGACTTCTGCCGATGTCTGGATGTATATTCGCTCCTACGAAGTTCCTTACAACTCCTTACACGATCGCGGCTTTGTCAGCATTGGCTGCGAACCCTGCACACGAGCTATTTTGCCCGGTCAGCACGAGCGGGAAGGGCGCTGGTGGTGGGAAGATGCAACCAAAAAAGAATGCGGTTTACACGCTATCAACCAACCTTCATAGGTTTCGGGGAGCAGATTTCAGGCTATGGCGTTCTAGCGTTGATTACCGCAAAACTCAAATATTGCCCAAGGTGACTTTGGGTAGCTTCTGCCAACAAGCGGATTTCATCACCATCGCGCTGCGACTTAAATCAAATACATCGCGTTCTATTGCTGTATTTATCGGAAACGGGAGCCTACCAGTTGGTTCCCCCAACATTTATCCAAAACGACAGTAGCCAATCAACGGTTCGGCTTTATCACCATCCTATGCCAGTTTGAAATTGAAACGCGACCGATGATTTTCTGAAAACGGCAATGCTTTTTTGTCTTACAACTCAAAGCTCAAAATGGTATTAGCCTCTTACTAGAATCGTCACCTGCATGTAAATTCATCCAACAGGCAGAGGGTTTTCTTCTTTAACCCTGCCATCCTAAACCTAGGAGTTTGCATAAAAAACTCCTTCGCGGTTGATGATCAATCATCTTGCGTTCAGCGTCCGAAATAGACGTAAAGCGTTGTGTAGTCATCAGCCCACTGCATCACCTTTTAGGAGGTATCTATGAAAACCGTTTTTCTTCCTGCGATCGCGCTCTTCACTACGATCGCGCTGCCACTGTCTGCCCATGCCGAAAATCTGGCTCATGTGAACCAACTATTAGAAACAGGAGCGTGTGTAGGCTGCAATCTGGCAGGAGCAAATCTGAAAGAGGCTCATCTGATTGGAGCAGATTTGAGAAACGCCAATTTGCAGGGTGCAATTTTGGTGAACTCTAACCTAGAAGGGGCTGACCTGACTGGAGCAAATTTAACAAATGCTGACCTGACTGGAGCCTTCGCTACAAACGCGATTTTAAATAACTCTGATATGACTGGCGTGAACTTGACCAATGTCCGCATGATCAATGCAGAAACCTTTGGCGCAACTCTGACAAATGTCAATATTGCTGGAGCCTCTGTCTATGGCAGTGGTATTGGTGTTGGCGGCGATCGCTAGTTTGAGGAGTGACTAACGTGGTAAGCAAGATTCCGATAGCACCAGGTAATCAGTAGCGCCCTATTTTGCAGTATCACCGTTTTTGTAAAAACTTGGACAGGTGAGCGTTTGATCATTGAGTTCAATAGAGCGATCGCTCTTCTCTTTGACAACAGTTATGTCATCAGACATTATCCTCATTGGTCCTATTGGTACTGGGAAATCCACCATTGGAGCGGTTTTAGCCGCTGGGCTTGGTCTTCCACAATGCTCGATGGATGAATTTCGATGGGGCTATTATCAAGAAATTGGCTACGACGAAGAATTAGCAAAACATAAACGGGAAACAAAAGGTTTCTGGGAAATTTACCAATACTGGAAACCTTTTGAAGCCTATGCAGTAGAAAGGTTGCTATCTGAGTGTAAAAACTGTGTCATTGATTTTGGGGCTGGTCACTCTGTATACGAAGACATTTCCCTATTTCAAAGAGTTCAGCAAGTTTTAGCTGATTATCCTAATGTTGTTCTTTTACTGCCTTCATCCGATTTAGATGAATCCGTGCAAATTTTGAATGAACGCAATGAATATGTGCCTGATGGCAGCCTGAATATTAATGAACATTTCGTCAGGCATCCTTCAAATTATGAACTGGCGAAATTTACGGTATATACCAAAGCAATGACACCGGAGGAAACTTGCAATGAGATTTTGCAATTAGTAGGCGCGCCATAATAACTTAGTCGCAGCCGACTTCCATAAGATGTTAGTGTGGACGCGAAAAAGTTGCAGCCGCGATTCAGAGCTTTAGATTGTCAGATTGCAAGCCAAAGTTAGATTGTAGGGGCGATCGCACAGCGACTCCCCTACTTACAGAATCATTACGCACTATCAGATTCAGTATTGGGAAGTGGGATGGCAATCAGCGTTTCGATTTTTTCGTTTTGATCCAAGTCAAGAATGCGATCGCCCGTTGTATCTCGTCCTTGCATGGGCACCGCATCCAAATCAAGGCGTACCATGCGGTCTTGGTTGGTCAGTAACATCACCTCGGTTTCAGAGGGCGCTGCCGCTAGTCCAGCCAAGGCATCTGTTTTTACTTTAAATTTCATTCCATAGGCACCTAGTTCTCCCGGCGTAGACAGTCGCAACATTGCAACTGGCATCCGTTTGGCATAGCCTCTTTCGGTCATCAGCAATAAGATGCCACCCTGAGACGCGATCGCCGCACCGACCAATCGTTCTCGCTTACCCAATCGCATCACCAATTGCCCTTGAGCCGTGCGGCTTTGCATCGGCAAATGGTCGTCATTCACCTCCACGCGCACCATCCGACCGCTGGATGCGGCAATCACCAGTTGTTCACCGGGTTGAGCGATCGCAATGCTGGCAATCTGATCCGCTTCCTTGAGTTTGAGGGCAGTTAACCCTCTGCCCGTCAAGCCCATAAAATCTTCCAAGGGCAAGCGCTTGACCCGCCCTTGCTGCGTCACGATCAGCAGGTTCTTCCCGTTGCAATCATCTGGCAAGATAAAACTGTCCACAATTCCAGCCGGATCGCTTTGGGCAGCCGCAGGCAACAGCGTGATCAAGGGTGCGCCTTTAGAGCGGGCTGTTGCTGGCGGGATATTTTCTACCCGTGTAGTGTAGGCTTTGCCGCTGCGAGTCAGGGCGATCAACTCTTTGGCAGTAGTCGTGAACTGAGTTTGCACAGTGAAATCGTCTAGTTCTGTCAACGTGGCAAAGGGTTTTTCGTCATTGCGATTGCGGGATTGCCGCTGAAAGGCTTTGGGTGTAATTCGTCTGGCGTAACCGCGTTGGGTCAGTTCCAGGACGGTTTCGGTGACTTCAACGTCCTCGAATGAAGGCATTGAAGTCAGAAGTGAGGACTCGATCGCTTGAGATTTTTTAGTTCTCGGTGCTTGGCTTTTAGTGTCTGGCTCTGGTTCAACGGGGGGCTGATTGCCGATCGCCAAAATTTTTGTGCGACGCGGATCACCAAATTTTTTCTTCAGCGATCGCAGGTCCTTTTTCAGCGCTTTTAGTAGTTCGTGGCGATCGCCCAACAGCGTTTGCAATCTTGACATTTCAGCCGTCAGTTCCTTGGCTTCGGTTTGCAACTTTTCGCGCTCAATCCCAGTGAGGCGGCGCAGCGGCATAGCGAGGATAGCATCGGATTGGCGATCGCTGAGGTCAAACCGCTGCTGAAACTCAGCTTTTGCGGTAGTGCCATCGGGCGCACTGCGAAGAATATCGATCACTGCATCCAGATTGTCGAGCGCCGTCAGCAAGCCTTGCAAAATGTGGTGGCGGTTTTCGGCTTCGTTCAGTTGATGCTGATAGCGCCGCGTTAGGGTTTCTTCCCGAAAGGCGATGAAACACTGGAGCATCTCTCGCAGCGGCATTTGGCGAGGCAAGCCGTGATCTAATGCCAGCATGGTGATGCCAAAGTTGCTTTGCAGAGCCGTTTGACGATAGAGGGCGTTGAGAATTCTTTGGGGATGGGTGTCTCGCTTCAGTTCGATCACGACCCGAATGCCATCGCGATCGCTCTCATCGCGCAAGTCAGCAATGCCCTCTAGCTTTCCCTGGTTCACCAAGTCTGCCATTTTCTCAATCCAGCCTGCCTTGTTCACCTGAAACGGCAGTTCCGTCACGATGATCGCCGTGCGGCGATTTCGTCCTCGCCCAAAGGGAACCTCTTCAAACCGCGACACCCCCCGCACCGGAACGCTGCCTTTTCCGGTGGTGTAAGCCTCCCAAATGCCCTGGGTGTCAATAATTTCACCGCCCGTAGGAAAGTCAGGTCCAGGAATCAGTTGCACCAGTTTCTCATCGGGCAAAGCAGGATTGTCAATTAGGGCAATCAGTCCATCCACCACTTCACCAAGGTTGTGGGGTGGAATATTGGTTGCCATGCCGACGGCAATCCCCGAACTGCCGTTGAGCAGCAGGATCGGCAGTTGGGCAGGCAACACTGTCGGTTCTTGTTGGGAGTTGTCAAAATTGCCAATAAAATCAACGGTGGCATCGCCAATCTCCGTCAGCAGTGCCTCATTGCCAATCGGGGCTAGCCGCGTCTCGGTGTAGCGCATGGCGGCGGGTGGATCGTCATCTACAGAACCAAAGTTGCCATGACCGCCCAATAAAGGATAGCGGCTAGAAAAATCCTGTACCAGGCGAACCAATGCGTCATACACCGATTGATCGCCATGGGGATGATATTTGCCCAACACGTCTCCCACCACCCGCGCACATTTTCGGTAGGGGCGATCGGGTACTAACCCTAATTCATGCATGGCATATAAAATGCGACGATGCACGGGTTTGAGTCCATCGCGCACGTCTGGCAAAGCGCGCCCGACAATGACACTCATGGCATATTCGAGATAGGACTGCTGCATTTCGGTATGCAAAGCGGTCGCAATCACCTGTCCACCAGAAAACACATCTAATTGTTTAGCCATGAGCTTTTCCTACTATCTGCACTTCTCACGCTCGTTGTGTAATCTAGAACTGACATCATTTAGCATAATGGCAACTTGAGAACTGATCGCCCTAATTCCTAGATATCAGGTCTTATTTGCTGTTTTGCCAACTTTCTGATGCTGGAGCCTATTAGTAAAGGACATATATGAAGACAGTTTTGATTGTGGAAGATGATTTGATGAATGCCAAGGTTTTCTCAAAGATTTTGCAGAAGCGTGGCGGTTTAGACGTAAAGCATACGGAGAATGTGGATGAGGTGATGCAGATTGCCCAAGGCGGCGAAGTAGATATTATTTTGATGGATGTGTCGTTGTCGCGCAGTGTGTATCAAGGAAAGTCGGTGGATGGTATTAAGATTACCCAAATGTTGAAAAGTGACCCCAACACGGCTACATTGCCGATAATTTTGGTGACTGCCCACGCCATGGAGGGCGATCGCGAAAATTTTCTGAAGCAAAGCGGGGCAGATGGCTATATTTCCAAGCCTGTGATTGACCATCAGGCATTTGTCGATCAGGTATTGGCACTACTGCCGTGAGGGTGGAGGGGTAAAGAAGGGAAGGAATAGAGGCGTTTGCAACATAAGAACGCGAGCAAATTAGGGGCATCACCAACAAAACTCTTCAAAGAACATAAGTACTACCTTAAACCTAATTAGTCAAGCGTTTCAAAAGTTTTCAGGGATAGATTTGATAAAAGAACGGGTGATGTGTAATTGGTTGCACATCGCATTAGCTTAAGTAGACAGCAGATCAACGATCGCCCTGACTAACGTTTCGGGTTCCACGGGTTTGCTGATATGCTGCTGAAAACCAGCCGCGATCGCCTGCTGTTGATTGACTTCCCCAGCATAGGCAGTCAGGGCAATGGCGGGAACTTGGCAATGTTGCTTTGATAAGCGGATTTGCTGCATTACCATATAGCCGTCCATCTCTGGCATTCCGATGTCGCTGACCATCAAATCAAAAGTAAACTGATCTAGCTTCTGAAGTGCCTCGATGCCCGATGGAAAACTCGTGACGATCGCACCTGCCTGTTCTAGGACAAAAGCCACGAAATCGCGGGAATCGGGTTCATCATCCACCACTAGGATTTGCAGACCGCTTAGATTGGGTGGGAAGGCGATGGATTGCTCTAGAGCAGAGATCTGAGTGGATGCGGAGGCAAGGGGAATTTGCACGATAAACGTAGCTCCCTGTCCTTCACCCAAACTTTCGACGCTGATTTGTCCCCCGTGCAGTTCCACAATTTGCCGCGCGATCGCCAGTCCTAGTCCTAATCCGCCAAACTTGCGGGTAGTGGCTCCATCTTCCTGACGGAAATGCTCAAACACGTAGGGCAGAAACTCAGGCTTAATGCCTTTACCGCTGTCTTTCACTTGAATCTGGGCATTCGTTCCTGCTTGAAATACCTCAACTTCAATCTGTCCGCCAGAGGGAGTGAATTTAACGGCATTGGATAAGAGATTCCAGACGACTTGCTGTAATCGTCCCGCATCTCCGTTAACCACGGGCGCTGAGGGCGAAAAAATGGGCTGAATGACGATCGCTTTAGCGTCTGCCGCCAGCCGAACGGTTTCGATCGCAGCCGAAATGACGCGACTGAGATCGACGGGCGCATTGTTTAAACTGAGCTTGCCTTGCAGAATGCGCGAAATATCGAGTAGGTCATCGATTAACTGCATTTGTAGCTGGGCATTGCGATCGATCACTTCTAGTGCCTGAGTTGCTTTGGCTGCATCGAGCTTGCCGTTGCGCAGCAGCTTTGACCAACCCAAAATTGGGTTCATCGGGGTACGGAGTTCATGGGATAGCACCGCCAAAAACTCATCTTTAATCCGGTTGGCTTGTTCGGCGGTTGCTCGTGCCGCTTGTTCCTGTTCTAGCAGCCGCAGACGGGCTTGCTCAATTTGCTTTTGCGGTTCAATATCAGTACAGGTGCCAAACCACTGATGGATGCGACCTTGCTCATCTTTGAGGGGAATGCTTTGTCCTAAGAACCAGCGATACGCGCCATCCGCTCGACGGAGGCGATACTCAACTTCGTAAAATTGACCGCTATTGACTGCTTCTAACCAACAGTTGTGCGTCATCTCCAGATCGTCTGGATGGATAATCGAGAGCCATCCTGAATCCAGCATTTCCTCAGACGTTAATCCGGTGTAATCATAAAACCGTTGACTGACGTATTCGTTTTGTCCTGCCGCATTTGTAATCCAAGTGAATTGAGGAATCGCTTCAGTTAATAGCCGATAACGAGCTTCGCTGTTGCGCAAATCAGTTTCGGCTTGTTTGCGATCGTGAAGGTCAGTTAAGGTGCCATACCACTGGGTGATCTGCCCGTGCTGATTCTGAATCGGCACTGCTCGACACAAAACCCAGCGATAAGCTTGATCCGACGGCTCCACTTCCGCCCGTTTCAGGCGAAATTCTGTTTGATACAAAGTCCCCGTTTCCAGACAGCCCTGCCAAATCTCATAGGTTGTTTCCAGGTCGTCGGGGTGAATGACCTGAGCCAGGTGGTGCTGCTTTGCCGTTTGTGCCAGCGTTAGCCCGGTACAGTCAACCCACCGTTGGTTAACATACTCCGGCTTGCCCTCAGCATCGGCAATCCACACCACTTGGGGCATCGCATCCGCCAGCCGCCGAAACTGTTGTTCACTTTGGCGGAGGGCTTGCTCACTGCGCAGTTTTTCCACTGCCAGCCAAGTGCGTTCGGCAATGGTGCTGAGCAGCGCAATCTCGGTTTCAGTCCAACGGTGGGGCTTCGTATCGTTAATAAAGAGAGTACCAACCCAAACCTGGTTGCGTAAGACGGGCTGTGCGGCGTAGGCGCGATACCCAAACGGTTGATAGTGCGTTTCATAGAGGGCAGCGGCTTGAGGATGTGTGGCGGTATCGTCGATCGTCACGGGCTGTCCGGCGCGATGTGCGGCAATGATCTCTGAGGGGTAATCGGAAAGCCGAAGGGTGCCGAGAAGGGAAGCCACCGTTTCAGCGCGATATTCGTGACTATTGATGCAAAGATCACGCTCCAGGTCAATCTGACCGAACACGCAATGAGACACACTATAGTGTTTGGCAGTCATTTCGCAAACAGTCATTAAGAGTTCGTCTACATCATTGGCATGGCGAATAATCTCACCCAGGTCGGACAGTAGAACCGCGTTCAGTTCGGCAGTTTTGCGATCGCTAATATCGTAGTTGATGCCATCGAAGAGAATGGGTGTTCCGTCCGGTGCGTAGGTTGCTTTTCCAGATGATCTGATCCAGCGAATCTCCCCGGTCTCTGGATTGACAGCCCGGTGGTCAATTTCGTATAACGTGCGATCGCGTAGGGCAGCTTCAACGGCAAGGCGGGTTGGTTCATGATCGTCCAGGTGGAGGCGGCTCCAGAACAGTTCAACCGTGGGTTCAGCTTCAGGCGGCACAAAAAACAGTTCTCTCGTGCGGCTGTCCCAATTTAGAGTGTTTAACGGCAATGCATTGAGCCATAGCCCAATGCCCGTTGACTGCAACACAAAGGAGAGGCGAGCGCGGCTCAGACGGAGGTCTTCTTCTGTTTGTTTGCGATCGCTGATATCTACAACCACTCCGATCATGCGATAGGGTTGCCCGTCTGCATCTAAATCAAAGCGTCCTCTGCCCTCGATCCAAAGGATGGAGCCATCCCGTTGAATAATGCGATACTCCGCCCGATAGTCGCTTTGTTGCCTCCAGGCTTGCTCGAACGCGGCTTCGGTAGCGGCGCGATCGTGTGGATGAAGATGACTTGCCCAAAGGTCATAGCTCGGCTCACACTCCTTAGAGTCAAGTCCTAGCAAGAGAAAATGTCCCTCTGACCAAATCAACGTGTTGGTGTGCAGATTCCAGTCCCAGGTGCCCATGCGCCCAGCGGTGAGGGCAAGCTGCAATCGAGCTTCACGTTCGGACAGCGCTACTTGCGTGGTTTGCAGTTCGGTCAGTTGGGACTCTAAGTTGCGGTTGAGGATGGCGATCTGCTGGTCTCGCTGTTCGAGCGCGTCTGCCATGTCGTTCACCGATCGTGCCAATTGCCCCAGTTCTCCAGCATCGTTTGCCAGGGTGGTGCGGGCGGTCAACTCTCCCTGGCGGAGTTTTTGCGTCGTGTTCAGCAATGACTTTACCTTGCGAACTAGAAATACGTCTCCCAAAACCCAGGCAGCGGCTAATGCCAACAGCGTCACTACCCCCAGATTCGTCAGGTTTTGGGCTAACAGTCGGTTGGCATTAGCGACAACAACGCTTTTAGGCACCCCAATGCGGATGGAAATCGCCCCATTCACTGGATCATCCCCCAGCCGAGTAAAGGCAAAGAGCCGCTCAATCCCATCCAACCCTCGCGCTTCGACCGTACCCTCAGCTTGAGCCAAAACAATTTGATTAATTTGCGCTTCGGGAATCGATTTTCCGAGCCATTGTTGCGAATCAGGATACCGGAGCAAAACTGCACTGTTGCGATCGACGACCGTGAGCGCTGCTCCTTCCGGTAGCTGTAGAGTCAAAATTGAGCGATTGATCTGCTCAAGATCCAATCCAGCCGATAGGACGGCTTGCAACTGTCCGGTGTCATCCAAGATGGGATAGCCAAACCCAAGCGTTGGCCGACGGCTCAACGTGTCAATCTGATAGCCGCCAACGGCAAAGCGTTTCGTCTCTCGAACCAATCGAAAAAACAACAGATCACTGGTATTAACGGGTTGAGTAAACGGCAGGGAACTGCACCATAAATTGCCGTTTGGATCGCTCACCCCAAAGCCCACATAGTTGGAGGATTGTTTTTGGATATCTGCAAGCAAGCGAGTGCAATCTTCCCGGTTGCCGCCGCGCAATTCTGGCAGTCGAGCCAGGGTCGTGAGCAGTTGCCGAGTGCTTTCAGTCAACTGTTTTTGATTGGCAGCCGCCAGCTTGGTTAAGCGTAGGAGATTTTCCTGAGTGTCGATCGCAGCCTCGCGCCGTTGTTCGGCTGCGGTGTACAAAATCAACCCCAATGCCGGAATCACCGCCAGCAGGACAAGCCCGATCAGCCGAGTCCGCAAGCTCGATAAAAATGTCGGTACGGGCTTATCGCTCATTCATCTGACCTTCTTCTACACTGCTGATCAAGTTGGCGATCTCGGAATCGTTACGCCTTGATCGAGTGGGCGCGAATTGCTTCGCAACGCCTCACGACTACGAATTTGTTAGGTCAGCATATAGCCATCCATGTTTGCCATGTTGACATCACTAACTAACAGAAGTAAAGGCAAGGCAAGTAATGCATCAGGTGAGTTTGCCTCTTGCGCGTCCGTCACTGGATTCAGCCGCACGGTTTGCCCCACGTTGCTGATAGAGAAATCAGTTGGAATACTGGACTAGAAACCACTTTAAGACTGAGACAAGCGCTTTACAACCTGTCCACCCAGCAATTCATGGGTTTGTTGCAGGATGGCAGGAATTTTATCCGCATGAGGGCTATTTTTTAGGTAAGGCTTTAGCGAGTTGAGATCGACTTGATCCACTTTGGCACCGGGGAACCAATGGCTTGCCTCACCTAGCAGGTTGTAGCGCATGGCAGCGTATTCAGTCATGTCGAAGGCGATCGCCAGGTTCCACAGCCACAGCACCACCGGAATATTCAACCGTCCCGGCGTTTGATCAAACGTGGGCAATCCTACATGCCAGGTTTTGTACCAATCTTCGCCCAGTCGAGCGATCGCGGCATCTTCTAGCCGCTGCAAAATGGGTGGCAGCACTTCATCGGCGCGATCTAGCAACTCCAAGGTTTTCAAATGTTCATCAAAATCTTGAGGTCGCGCTGCACCCACACTCAGCGTATGAATTTGGGGATGACTCAGACAAAATAAATCATTAAACACAATTGGGCTAAGCGGCGCACAGAGATCCACCAAGCGCTGAGGCGGACTGTACAGCATTCCGCCTTTGTCAGATGGGCTAATGATGAACACGCCCATATCTTGACGAGTGGCGGCAGCGACAGCCTCCCAGTTGCGCTGATTGATGTAGTACCAGTGCAGGTTCACATAGTCAAATTGCCCGGTTTCGCAAGCACGGACAATCACTTGCGGGTCGGCGGCGTGAGTCGAAAACCCCACATGACGAATTTTGCCCTGCCGCTGCAAGTCGTGAACCACCTCCATGCAGCCGCCGGGACGCACTGCCCAGTGTAAAATCTCATCGGTATTAATCCCATGCATTCCAAATAGATCAATGTGATCTAGCTTCAGGTTTGACAGGGATTGCTCAATCGTTTTGCGAAACTCTTTAACGTTCTCTTTGGGCGACGTTTTGGTTTGAATAATCAGTTTTTCGCGAGGAAACTGAGGCAGCACTTGCCCAAGCTGTAGTTCTGAACTGCCGTAGCCCCGCGCCGTTTCAATGTGATTAATGCCGACATTCAGCGATCGCGCGATCGTTGCCGCCAAATTTGCCTGATTGTCCGCTGGAATAGTCTTCAGTGCCACATCCTGCCATTTATATTGATATCGCATTCCCCCACAAGAGAACACAGGCATTTGCAGTTCAGTTCGTCCAAAACGTCGATAAAGCATGGGGAGGAGTGCTAGGGGCTAAGGATTTGTCTGGTTGATCAAGTCTTTCCTAATGTAGTGAATTTTTGCCTTTAACATCGGGTTTTGTTTAAAGTTTGGACTACCAAACTGGCAAGAAAGACATAAAGCCAAAATCAAGGGGATATAATTTTCTCCAATTACCATCCTTCCCAAGGCTGGTAATTTCAGGCTGCTTCACGCTAATTCGTCACTTTTTGCATTTACAATAAGTCCTTTAAATGATGCTTTCATCTCCTACGGTCGGGCTGATAATAAGGAGCTTGCTAAAAAGTTACACGATCGCTTAGCGCAAGAAGACCTAAAAGTTTGGTTTGATTTTAACGATATTCCCCTCGGTGTGGATTACCAAAATCAAATAGACGAGGGGATTGAGCAAGCCGATAATTTTTTGTATATTATTGCGCCCCATTCGGTCAACTCGCCTTATTGCGGCAAAGAAGTTGACCTCGCGCTAAAGCGAAATAAACGGATTACTCCCTTACTGCACGTTGAGCAAATTAGCCGAGAAGTCTGGCAGCAGCGCTTTCCGGCTAAGGGGGATGCCGAGTGGCAAGACTATACGGCTCAAGGCAAGCATTCCAGCTTTCCCAATATGCATCCCGAAATTGCCAAGATTAACCGGGTCTATTGTCGCGAAGGCCTTGATGATTTTGAGCAGGCATTTCAGGGATTGTAAGCGCTTCTACAACGACAGCAATCTTACGTGCGGCAACATACTTTATTTTTATCTAGAGCGCTGGAGTGGGAGCGGCAGCAAAAACAATCGCGCTATCTGCTAGTCGGGGACGATCTCAAACAGGCAGAGTCGTGGCTCAAACTGCGGTTCCAAGACGAACAGCTGCCCTGCATTCCCACCGATTTGCACTGCGAGTTTATTACGGAGAGTATTAAAAATAGTCAAAACCTGATGACTCAGGTGTTTCTCTCCTATGCAGGGGAAGAGCTTGCGGTCATGGAAAAGGTGCGCCGGAGTTTGCGGCGGGAGGGCTTCACGGTTTGGACGAATAAAACAGATATTCAAACCGGGGTAGATTTTCAGGAGGCGATTAATCGAGGCGTTGAAGAGGCAGATAATCTGGTGTACTTGCTCTCGCCAGCGTCTCTGCGATCGCCCTATTGTCATCGGGAAATAGACTATGCTCTGTCGCTGAATAAGCGGATTATTCCCCTATTGGTGCAGCCCACCGACCCAGAGCAGATGCCGCCCGTCCTGCGCGGATTGCAATTCACAGCATGAATCGACTTGGGGAAGCGAGTTGATAATCCGTGTAGGCGTGCCCGCGTAGATTTCACTGTTCACGGGCAGAGATAAGGGTAAGGCATAGAGTCCTCGGACATTATTGGCTTTGCCTGGGAGAAAGGCAAATTCGAGCGGAATGCGATCGCTTAATCCCAGTTCCTCAGGGACGACTAAATAAATAAGCGTGCTTGCACATACACACAATGCCACAGAAAATCTAAGCTCTAGGTACCAAGTGAATTTTAGAAAGAACTTGATACGGCACCTATATTCAACCTAATTCTTGCATTAAGGGCAACTGCTAACTGTCATCCCTTAGAAATGAACTGATTTACCCCACAGACCTTTTCAGGCTAGTCCAAGCTTCTCGCAGTTTCCAAAACTTACTATTTTCCATTGCGCTTACTTTATTCTGGTAAACCTCTAAAACTGCTTGGATATGAGAAATCTGAGCCTTATCCTGCTGAATTCTCTGCAAACTTTCCTGGTAGTCTGCGTTTATTTTCTCCAGATGTGCCTGCAATTGGGCGATTTCCGCCTCTTTTTCTTTGACTGCGCCTTCACCAGGATTCAAATTATTACGGGCAATGCCATGCCCATGGGGAATAAAGTACTTGGTTTTCCAGTTACCAGCAACTAGGGTTGGTTTAGCTAACTGATAGTAAGAACCATCACTAGCGGACTGGTAAATGATCTGCATCAATGGGCGATCGCTTTCAACTAAAGCTGCTTCCGAGTAATGCCACGTTAAAAAGTCCATAAACAACATATCTCCCACTTCTAGAGAAGGCGCAACTACCTCCATTTCTGGAAATTCTTCTGGGAAAATTGTGCCCTGGATGCCAAGGTTTCCGTATCGATGAGATCCTTTAATGACCTTTAAACCACCGGTCATGGCAGTATGAGATTGGAGTGGAACAAAAGCAGACAGCTTTCGTAGCCCTCCATGAAATGAAGTAATGTCCTGGTGAGTCTCCACACCTCCATTCCATTTTTCATCTTTCAACAGCATACGGTTCCCATAAAGCGCAATGTCATTATCTGCAAGAAGGGATTGGGCAGCAGAAACCAAGCGCTCGTTACTATATAACCCACCAAGGTTGCCGCTCAAAATGCCTACAAGAAAACGGTCTAACCGTTGAAGATCTCCACCGCCAAACTTAATTGTTGAAGAAGCGTCCTTCCAATGTTGATGCAGGAGGGCAGCTTGGGGAAGATCAAAAAAATTGTGAACAACTAAAAAACCATCTTCTTGAAACTTACGAATATCAGATTCTTCAAACATTTGCCTATACTACACAATCTGCACGAACCAAAAGCTGCACTTGTTTTGCAAACTATTTAGGACAACAAGTATCATAACAGAATCAATCATTGCAACGATAAATCCCCTACTTACGTTTAGCTCGTTTATTAGAGGATCGTCTTTAAGCAGATAAGGTTTAAGCAGATAAGGCTAAAAGGGCAACACTAAACAAGAAGCAACAATAAACACCTTAAGGAATTTCACCTGTCCTTCAAACCCATCTCTATCAACTTAGCCTTTCGTTTCTGGTAGTTGACATTAGCACCATTACCAGAGAACTTAGATCAGCGAATCTAAGCAAGATCAGCGAATCTAAGCAAATCCCCTACCTAACTCTCATACCCAATGACCGCTTTCCCACAGCCAAAACTGTCCTTATCCCAGGCACAAAGATATGGGGATCTGCTTCGCGTTTTGGTAAGGCGTAACCTCAAAGTGCGCTACCGTGGCTCATTTCTGGGCGCTTACTGGTCACTGCTCAATCCTTTACTCATGACTGGGCTGTACACTGCAATTTTTGGCAAAGCATTTGCGTCTTATTACGACAATTCCCTGCTGAGATATATTCTTGCAGCATTCACTGGTTTGATTATTATCAACTTTTTTTCTGCTTCCACCACTCAAGCGCTAACGAGTGTGGTCGCCAATGGGTCGCTGCTTAATAAAGTACAATTGCCAGCCAGTATTTTCCCGGTTTCGGTTTTAACCGCCAATGTTGTTCAGTTTGCCATCAGTTCCCTACCGTTATTAATGCTGGTCGCACTCATCACTTCTGGCAATCCGCTGTTTATGCTGTTGCTGCTGATTCCTGTTTTTTCGCTGATTCTGGTCTGTACGGGCATTGGGTTTCTCGCAAGTGCGCTATATGTTTTTTTCCGAGATTTACCTTATTTTTATGAGTTAGTGGTGTTTGTTTTATGGTTAAGTAGTCCGATTTTTTACCCTGAAGACATTGTTCCAGTGCAACTCAAGCCGTTTTTGGCGCTCAATCCACTTTTCCCAATTATTGCAAGTATTCGCCACATTGCTGTGTTGGGTCAACTGCCTGATTTTCACTTGCTATTAGGGTCGCTTTTAAGCGGAATGATTATGTTAGGGCTTGGGCTAGGTTGTTTTCGGTGGTGGCGATCGCAGTTCATGGATTTACTTTAGATGGAAGCCATTCGCTTAGACAACGTGTCCCTCATCCGGCGAACTCAGGAAGAATTTTCATATGACCTGAAAAAAACGCTGTTGTCTTTTTTGGAAGGAAAGTATCGCAAACCTTCTAAAAGATGCGTCTTGGATAATATTTCACTGGTCATCGAAGCGGGCGAAAAGGTCGGAATCATCGGCTCAAATGGATCTGGAAAGTCTACCCTGCTCAAAGTCATTTGCAAGATCTTGGAGCCGACCAGTGGAAAGATACGAGTGAAAGGCAATATTGCACCTTTGATTGAGCTAGGTGCTGGGTTTGATAGCGATATGTCTGTCGTAGACAATATCATTTTGTATGGAGTGATGTTGGGCTTTCCGGAGCGGGAAATGCGGCGCAGAGTTCCCGAAATATTGGAGTTTGCAGAACTAGAAGATTACATCTCCGTGCCGGTTAAAGCCTTATCATCTGGCATGGTTGCACGATTGGGGTTTGCGATCGCAACCGATGTTCAACCGGATATTTTGATTTTAGATGAAGTCCTCTCTGTGGGGGACGAAAGATTCAAGAACAAATCTAAACAGCGGATTGAAAAGTTTTGGCAAGATCACGCCACAATTCTGTTAGTTTCACACGACCTCAATTTCTTGCAAAAATCCTGTGAGCGGGTTATTTGGCTAGAAAAAGGAAAAGTCAAACAGATTGGTGATGCAGAAGAGATCATCCAAGCCTATCTAGAGAGTGTCAAATTGGCTGAGCCACTTACTTCCGAAATTAGCCCCACTCAAATCCAAGACAGTAGTGATTTTAACGATAGTGAAGACGCAATAACTCAAGAGCCTTTTGAAATTTTCTCGTGTACTGGGGAGATCATCTTACCTCCATCAGAAACTGTTGGAGGAGTATCCGTTTCTCGCATAAGCTTAACAAACCATGCTAAACAGCCTATTAATGTAGTGCCGTTCCGCTCTCCGTTTTATGTCGGCATTGAATATACCGTTACGGCTCCAATCGAAAAGGTTCAATTTGGTTTTTACATAACCGATGAGCAAGATCGAATAATTCTAGAGCCAGCCTCTCATAATTGGCTTCCACTTACAGGCAAAATTTGCGAACTGGGTGATCACTGTGTTTATGCTAAAGTTCCGGCTCCATTACTTGTGCCCGGTCGATATCATGTTTTTGGCATTGGCGTTTATGAGCCAGGATTTGGGCATCACTACTCCTTGCCGAAAAAATTGCTGAGGTTTGATGTGGAGTTGACTGAAAATGACCATGGCGAGTGGTTTGGTCAAGAGATCGTACATCCTATTATCGAATGGAATTTAGATTAGAGGAGTCCCAGTATCCGCCGTATATTCCGTTCTATTGTTAATCCTCTTTGACCTGAAGTTAGAGATAAAGTATGTCAATTGATATTGCTAGTTATGAAGTTTTTCTAACCACAAATCCTCTGAGAATTAATGCTGCGCGCATGGAACATCTGGCATCTCTCAAGTTAAAGATTGCTGGCAAACGGGTTTTAGAAGTAGGTGCAGGAATTGGACTGCTCACTGGCTTTTTTGAAGAATTGGGCTGTTCTGTTCTAACGACCGATGGAAGATCAGACAATATTGCCGAGATTCGGAGGAAATACCCGCACCGTCAAGCAGAAGTGCTTGATCTAGACACGACTACCGATATTACTCATCTTGGTGAATTTGACATTATTTTCTGCTACGGCACCCTTTATCATCTTTCAAATCCTGAACAGGCAATTAGGGTGCTTGGGGCTGTTTGTCGAGAAATGATTTTGTTGGAGACTTGCGTCACCCCTGGGCAGGAATTAGAAATTCATCCCGTTTACGAAGACAAAGATAATCCGAATCAGGCGGTGTCGGGAACGGGGTGCCGCCCAACCCGTGCATGGGTTGTAGAAACCTTGAAAAAATATTTTGAGTTTGTTTATCTGTCCACCCATCAACCCGCCCACCCTGATTTTGATTTGCAATGGGAACCTGGGCTAGAAAAAAAACTTCATCGTGCAGTGTTTGTTGGGTCTAGACAACCGTTAAGTAATGAAAAATTGACCGAAACGATCGCAACTCATCAAACCTATGATCCTGATAGCTATCAGATTGTTCTTGACGTAGGCGCACATCAAGGACAATCAACCTTGAATCAGGCTATTTCTGATCCTGCGGTGACGGTGTATGCGTTTGAGCCGAATCTGAAACTGGCGGCAGAATTATCTGGTGTGGCACCTAACTATGTGGTAGTTCCGACGGCGATCGCGAAGCAAGATGGGGTAAGCGAGTTCTATCTCAATCAAGAAGATGCTGCTAGTTCTTTAAGACCGTTCGATCCGCAGGCTGTCCAGGAATGGATCGGTGGGGAAAATCTATGCGTTGAAACGACCACTATTGTGCCGACGATTCGCCTAGATACGTTCTTAAATCAAATGCAGATTGATGAAGTTGATTACTTAAAGATTGACGCTCAGGGTTCTGATTTTGATGTTGTGCTCTCCTTGGGCGATCGCCTACGAGATTGCCGCAAAGTTAAGTTAGAAGTTGCAACGACTCCAATCCAACTCTACTCTGGAGCCGCAACCAAAACAGAAGTAATTAGCTATTTTATCCAGCATGATTTTGTTTTGATTCATATCGATCAGCAGAGTCATGAACAGGAAGAAAATCTTACGTTTGTTCGCAAAGATCAGCTTCACGTAATGCCTGATCTAGATCAGTATATTCATACATTAGAGTCTGAATTATTAATCGATTTAGCAGAAAAAGTTGCAGATCATGAGCCACTTGAGTTAGTTCCTGGATGGCGTTTTGATAGTGGCTGGGATAGCCAAAAAATGACCGTTCAATTGCGAAGAGTGATATGGGATGAGATTAAGCAACGCAGCCTAGAGGCACGCATTTCGTTAACTTGGTATGATGATTTAAAGATTTTTCTACATCTAGGCAACGACCTTAGCAGTCAACTATTCGTTGAGGGACGGTATGATCCCAATGAATTTTACTTTTTAGATCAACTACTGTCGTCTGGTATGACAGTGATTGACTTGGGCGCAAACGAGGGTTTGTACACGTTGTTTGCGGCAAAACAAGTGGGTGGTTCAGGTAGGGTCTTATCGTTTGAACCCAGTTTGCGAGAGTTTCAACGTTTACAAGATAACTTGGCTCTTAACAAAGAAATTACCAATGTTCAAACCTTTCAAATTGCATTGTCTAATACCTCAAGCACCCAATTGTTGAAAGTAGCGGCAGACGATCATTCTGGTCAAAATACGTTGGGTGATTTCGCCTATGAAGGCATTGCTTGCTTGAATACTGAAACCGTTACCGTACGTCGATTAGATGATGTGCTTGAAGAACAGGCGGTTGAGGCGGTTGATGTGATTAAAATTGATGTGGAAGGGGCAGAGCATTTAGTGTTTGAAGGGGCTAGAAAAACATTAGAACGCGATCGCCCTCTAATTTTGTTTGAGTTAGTTGACCAAGCGCTACAAAAACAGGGCAGTTCGACCCATGAATTGCTGAGTGATTTGCGAGGCTTGGGCTACGAAATTTTTGCTTGGGGCAACTTTACAGGATTGCCGATCAAAACGATGCGAGACAGTCTTCCTGATGGCAATTTAATTGCGGCTCATCCTGATAGATCTTGGAATTTAATTGACGACGTAGAGCAAGTTCGACTCATGCAAATAGAATTTGAAAAAACCCAGGCAACGTTAGAACAGACAAAAGACACATTACAAGCCTCACAACAGGAAGTTTTACAACTTCAAATTCAACTGTCTCAGCTTCAAAATGAGTTGCAATTTACGAAGGATAGGTTTGAGGAAGCTAAAGTTGAATTACAACAAAACAAGGAGATGAAAGAGCAGGTTCAGACAGTATTGGGAAATCAAATTGCGGCGATGGAAAGTAGTAAGTTTTGGCAGGTGAGAAATCAATGGATTGCTTTGAGAAAGCGGTTGAGGTTGCCGGGATAATAATAAAGCGAACAAGATTATGGTTGATAGGATGAGCGCGATCGCCCTGGGTAGCAACTTGGGCAACTCCTTAGAAACCCTAGAAAGTGCTATTGCTGTGTTGGCAAAAACACCAGGGATTTTGGTGAAAGCGCGATCGCATTGGTATCAAACTAAAGCGATCGGTCCTCCGCAGCCCGATTATCTAAACGGCTGTGCAATTCTTCAAACAACGCAGCCGCCGCTTGCTCTATTGAATACTCTGCTAGAAATTGAGCAGCAGTTTGGCAGAGTTCGGCAGGGACGTAATGCTCCTAGAACATTAGATCTAGATTTGTTGTTGTTTGATGATATTGTCCTGAATGAACCTAAGCTTGAAATTCCTCACCCTCGAATGGTGGAACGGGCGTTCGTCTTGGTGCCGCTGGCAGAAATTGCCCCGAATTGGATTGAACCAATTTCAGGAAAAGCGATCGCAGAATTAGCCAAAGCAGTAGACTGGTCAGAAGTCAAAAAGCTTGACTAGTGTTTTTATCCTTTTCATCTGTATCTCCTATGCTCTTTGGTCACGAGCCTCCCCAACTGCTGAAACAGCGAATGCTCTACAAAGGGCGCAAATTTTCGTTTGAAGTCAATCGCTTTAAACTGCCCAATGCAGCGGAAAGTGATCTAGAATGCATCCGTCATCCTGGAGGAGCCTTAGCCGTCCCCATTACGTCAGATGGGAAATTTGTGCTGGTACGGCAATATCGCTTTACTGCAAAAGGGCGATTGCTAGAGTTTCCAGCCGGAACCGTTGAACCGAACGAAACCCCAGCAGAAACGATTCAGCGTGAAATTGAGGAAGAAACAGGTTATCGCGCCCATCAATGGCAGCCAATTGGCAGTTTTTTTGTGGCTCCCGGCTACTCGGATGAAGTGCTTCATGCTTTTTTGGCTCAGGACTTGGAGTTGCTGGATACTCCGTCTGAGAAAGATGTTGACGAAGATTTGGTTACTGTTTTAATGAGTGCCGATGAAGTTGAAAAAGCAATTTACAGCGGAGATATTGTTGACGCTAAATCCATTTCTAGCTTTTTTCTAGCGCGTCCTTTTCTCAATTGAAAAGCCTAAGTGTGCCTTCTTTGGTTAGTGGTGCTACTGATCTTGGCAGTTGCAAACGAGTGAGTGCGACTCCTATCTTTTGACAGTTTCTACTCTAGCTATCCCAATTTTTAATAATGATATGGATGATCTAATTTTATTTTGGCATCGTCGCGATTTGCGCCATGGGGATAATGTCGGTTTGGCGGCGGCTCGTGAACGCAGTCAAAAGGTTGTAGGTATATTTTGCCTTGATCCGGGCATTTTGCAGAGGGATGATGTGGCACCTGCACGGGTCACCTATATGGTGGGTTGCCTGGAGGTGTTGCAGGAGCAATATGCTAAGGCGGGTAGCCAACTGCTGATTTTGCAGGCGAACCCAGTGAAGGGAGTTGTTGAGTTGGCGATCGCCCTGAATGCAAAAGCGGTTTTTTGGAATAAGGATGTAGAACCCTATTCTAGGGAACGCGATCGCACGGTTGCTTCAGCGTTGCGAGAACAGGGGATTGAAGTCATCGCCTTTTGGGATCAGATTTTGCATCAGCCAAAGGATATCATCACTGGGACAGGCAACCCCTACACGGTATATGGACCATTTTGGCGAAATTGGAGCGGCAAGCCAAAAAGTGATCCTGTAATGCCATTGCAAAATGCCGTGGGGTTATCGGAAGCAGAGCAAGAAACGGCGAAACAAGCCGGGGCGATCGCGTTGCCCT
The DNA here is from genome assembly GCF_056784215.1 of Leptolyngbya sp. CALU 1928. Classification (NCBI taxonomy): domain Bacteria; kingdom Bacillati; phylum Cyanobacteriota; class Cyanophyceae; order Leptolyngbyales; family Leptolyngbyaceae; genus Leptolyngbya; species Leptolyngbya sp. CALU 1928. Next base: position 2,152,450 of record NZ_JBXBCE010000001.1, read on the forward strand.
CCGCTCAAGATTTGGGGTTTGTCTGGTCGAATCCGTTAGCGATCGAACCGGGTGAAGCCTCTGCGAAAGAAAGGCTGGAAAAATTTTGCGATCGCGCGATTTCAAGCTACGACGAACAGCGGAATTTTCCCGCCCATCCTGGCACCTCTCAATTAAGTGCTGCGCTTAAATTTGGGGCGATCGGCATTCGTACCGTTTGGGCAGCCACGCTTGAAGTAGAGAAATACGCCAGCAGCGATGAAGCCCGTAATGGCATTCGAGTCTGGCAGCAAGAGTTAGCATGGCGCGAGTTTTATCAACATGCGCTTTATGCCTTTCCTGAACTGGCAGAGGGTCCTTACCGCACTCCATTTAAAGAATTTCCTTGGGAGAATAACCAGGAGCATTTTCAAGCGTGGTGTGACGGGAGAACCGGGTATCCAATTGTGGATGCGGCAATGCGGCAGATGAATCAAACGAGTTGGATGCATAATCGTTGCCGGATGATTGTGGCTAGTTTTTTAACCAAAGATTTGATCCTCAACTGGCAATTCGGCGAAAAGTACTTCATGCAGCGGCTGATTGATGGCGATTTGTCTGCCAATAACGGCGGTTGGCAATGGAGTGCTTCCAGCGGCATGGACCCGAAACCGCTGCGAATTTTTAACCCGGCGAGTCAAGCTAAAAAGTTTGATCCTGACGCAGAATACATTCGTTATTGGCTACCAGAACTGAGGAGCATGGATACCGCAGATTTGATCAGTGGTAACCTGAACCCTAGAGATCGCGATCGCGCCAACTATCCCTCCCCCATCGTCGATCACAGTCAACAACAGCGACGATTCAAAGCACTTTATCAGCAACAAAAAGCAGGTATTGAGCAGACGAATACCCCCCTAAATTGAACCCCATAAATTGACTTGTGACATCGCCCAGACCTACGCTTGAGGAAGCTTGCAAAAAACCAGACTTATCATTGGGCAAACTGCAAGGCTGCTGGACTGTGATCTAAGGAATGTGCGAATGAAAACCCCGGCTCCTAGCGAATATCGAACCGTATTGCCCAAGGTAAACTGGCAAAAATATGAAGAGTTATTAGCAGAAATGGCAGGCACTCGCACTGCCCGATTCGCGTTTGATCGCGGGCGTTTAGAAATGATGAACCCCCTCGAAGAACACGATCGCTGCTACAAACTGATCGAATCTTTGCTGCTAGTCGTGACCGATGAAATCGATCAACCAATTACCAGCTATAAAACACCGACGCTGAAGCGAGAAGACTTGCAAATTGGCGCTGAACCAGACGCAGGCTACTATATTCAAAATTGCGATCGCATGGATGGAAAATCTGCGGTTGATCTAACCGTTGACCCACCGCCCGATTTAATCTTAGAAGTAGAGCTTTCTCGCAGTTCGTTTAACAAGTTTGCAATCTACGCCCAGTTGGGTATTCCAGAAGTATGGCGCTACATCAGTAAACCGGGCGAGACCTTTTTGAAGGGAAAGTTGTTTATTCACTATTTGCAGGGCGATCGCTATGTGGAAGAAGATCATGGGCTTGCCTTTCCGTTTCTCTCAGCAGGCAGAATCCTACAGTTTATCGACCAAAGCGATGTGGAAGGATTGCCCAAAGCCCTGCGTGATTTGCGGCTGTGGGTGGAGACAACTGTTTAATAGCGATCGCGTTCCACTTAACAATCTACTAAACCTTCAACGGCTCATCTTGCAGCTCGGCATCGACAACTTTTCCCAAGAATTTTGTCGATAATCCAGCGGCTTGCATCTATGGATTGAGTAACCTTTTTTCCATAACAAAATTCAGGAAGAATTGACCTCGACGCTCAACGGTTTGTGGATTAATCACATGAAATCCTTTTGCTTCAAAAAACGATCGCGCTGTAATGCTGGCTTCCGTCTTTAGGATTTCAATGTTTTGCGATCGCGCTGTGGCTTCAAGGGTTGCAAGTAACTGGCTACCGATACCCATTCGCTGAAAATCTTTGTGACAGTAAAAACAGTCCAGATGACCGTTAGATTCCAAATTTCCAAAGCCGACAATCTGCTGCTTTTCCTCAGCCACGAAGGTGATTGATTGACTCAATCGCTTCACCCAAAAGTCAATGTTGAGAGTGGTATCTGCCCACGCCTTGATCTGTTCTAGAGTGTAGTCGTGAATATTGACGTGATGCACCGTGTCGTAAAATAGGGTCGAGATCGCAGCAGTATCGGCGATCTCGTAAGGGCGAATATTCATATGCCATTAACTTTCTAGCAGCACAGGAGTTGGCGATATTTGCGATCGCTGTAACACTGCCATATCTTCCTCGTCCAGTTCTGCCGGAATCCCGCTGCGAATCAGTTCAGCAAAATCTTCATTGGGGATCATGATGCATAGGGCATATAGTCGCCCCGCACCCGTATTGTGAATTTCATGAATACCGGTAGGTGGCACCAAAATGCTATCCCCCGATCGCAGCGGAATTAGCTTCCCATCACAGATTGCCGTGCCTTCGCCCTTCAGCACAAAAAACATTTCTACTGCAAGCTGATGACGATTTGGCGGCGTTTTTCCTCCCTCATCAAAAATCTCAACGCAAAAAGTCAGAGACATATTGGCAATTTGGGGATCAAACACGATCGCCAATCGATTTGTATCCTCTGGGCTAATCCGAAACGCCTGATAATCACTGGGAGATTTAACCACCGGAATTACACAGCTTGTAGAACTCATAGAGTTACTCCTAGAAAAACTGGAAGTTATTAATTTTGAGCTTTGAACGTTTTAACTTAAAACTTAGAACTCAACCCTCAAAACTATTGATCCACTGCCTGCAAAATTTCCGTTGAGTTTGTCACAAAGCCGAAGCATTGTTTGACATTGTATAGAGTCGCTAACCAGCAATAGTCGGGGGATGTTGTCGCAGAGCAATCTTTCAACAAAATGCAGTCATATCCTAAAAAGTTTGCATCTTGCAGGGTCGCCATCACGCATTGATCAACATTTACTCCTGCAAATAACACTGTAGTTCGACCCAAGTTCTTCAGAATACTATCGAGCGGAGTATCCCAAAATCCGCTCATGCGGTACTTATCCACACAAATATCGGCGGGCTTTTGCTCTAGTTCATCCACGACTGCGGCTGCCCAACTATCTTTCATCAGTACGGGTGCCCCGTTGGTCGGCAGAGGATCACCTAGCCCAATGCCATCGCCAGTAGGGTTATAGACATGCAACGCTGCTGCACTAATATTCAACAAATCGGGACGGTTGCCCCAGTTGACCCAAATAATTGGAACGTGGGCTTGCCGCAGTACGGGCAATAATTTTTGTAAGGGCGCGATCGCGGCTTGAGTTGGAGTCACATCTACGCCAATGTGCGACAGCCAACCATCGGCATGACAGAAGTCATTTTGCATATCGATGATCAAAATAGCAGTCTTTGCTAAATCGAGTCGCAGGGTTTTGGTCTCGGTCGGCAAAGTGATGGGATGGGGTTTTAGGGGCGATCGCGTAATATCGGCGATCGTTGCATCCACCAACCAAGCATTGGGTTGAACTCCTAAAGGACGAAGCGGTGTAGTCATAATGGAGATTATTGCAACAACTTAAAACAATGGACTTAAAAATAGACTTAAAAAAACAAATAATTTGCTCTATCAGCACATGCCAAGTTTAGGGATTATATTCTCCTGCACAGATGAATTCATGTCAAAAAGCAGCATCCTTCGCTACCATTGTTTCGATCCCCTGACTAATTTGCCTTCGATCACTTCACAATGCCCCGTTTGATTGCATCTCCAACCCCAACCCCAACCTTCCGGCGACATTCCGATCCGCCTAAACTGTGGCGATGGGTGTTAGCAGGTTCTTTTTTGTTTCACCTAATTGCATGGGTAACCGTTCAAAATTTTTTGGCAGCTTCAGTTGTGCCGCAAAACTCTACCGCGATCGCCGTTGAATTTTTGGAACCGCTGGGGGAAGATGACGGCGTATCTTCCAGCCCGACTGCCCTTGCTCCGTCAAACAGTTCTCAACCAAGCCGACCAGTTGAAGAAACCACTATACAGCCGACGCGCTCCACGCTAGCGATTTCCCCAGACGGCATTTCACAGATTGCCCCAACTCAGTCCATTACAGAACCAGCGACACCTATTCCCACCCCGAACGCCCCCACTCAACCGATCTCACCCAAAAAGACAGTTCCATCTTCTCCTGCGAATACTCCCCGCCTCACAACCCAACCGAAGCGCACTGGCATCCAGACTGTGCCTGTTTCTGACGATTCCACCCTAAAAGAACCTCTGCCTGCTGTTTCTAACACTCGTCTGCCAGATGTGCCCATAGTGCCGAATCCGACCGATGCCAAGGACGATTCAAACAGAGCGATCGCGTCTATTCCGGTTCCTTCGAGTCCCGCTCCTGCTCAATTTATGGCACAATTCCGCGTGATCAACTCAACGCTTGATCCTTCAAATAGCGACCCTGATGCAACAATTTCTGCCCAGATTCTCGATGAACCCACTAAACTTTTCTCCTCAGATTCATCTAACTGCTCCCTTACGCCTAAAGCTTTCCATGGGTTTGGTCAGCCCGTAACGCTTCAGCTTCCTCTCAATGAAATAGGAGTTTTTGATCCTCAAAAGCTGGTTACTGTCCAACAATCCAGTGGCAACACTCAGTACGATGAACTGGCAACCTGCGTCACGAAAATTTCTCGCTTTATTCCTGCTTATAAGCAAACAGGCGATCGCAAACAGGCTGTATCAAGTGATTTAGAAATACAAGTTACTTTAATTCAATAGCCGGAATCATCCACAATATGCTAATTTAGTTAATGCCTAGTGAGTTCTCGGCAAAAAGCAATGCTCTGTTGGCAAACCTGCGGGTGTAGTTTAGTGGTAAAACCTTAGCCTTCCAAGCTAATGATGGGGATTCGATTCCCCCCACCCGCTTTGAAAGATAAACCCCTGAAGCCATTATATTGCAGTGGTTTTAAAGTTTTAAGGAGCCGTGCATTTTCTAGGACTCATATATTAATGATGAGACCAGTAGTAACGGATTTGATGCTACTTTAGTACAATTTAAGCCCATCTGGTAGTTCAAATGCACTATGACTGATCGCGAGTCTACAGCCTAATTCACAACCGCTTAAGGTCAAGCTAGAAAGGGTTATCTTTGGGTAGTTTCTTTTCCAGAAATCTCCTAAGAACGATCGGTTTCCTTTGCGGTTGAGTATTCTCTGGCAATGATGAAATTATCTAGGTGCCCAATGCCTTCGATCTCTACCCTCACGCGATCGCCAACTTGCATCGCCCCAATGCCTTCTGGCGTACCGGTTAGCACTACATCTCCTGGTAGCAGGGTCATCACCTGACTGATATAAGACACCAGCATGTCAGGCGAAAACACCATCTCGTCAATGTGGGCAGACTGAACCGGATTAGGATCGTTGTTCAAAAAGGTTTGCAGTCGGGCACTGGAGTTGATTTCTCGGACGATCCAGGGACCTAACGGACAAAAGGTATCAAAGCCTTTCGCACGAGTCCACTGGTGATCTTTTTTTTGCAGATCGCGGGCGGTTACGTCATTGGCAATGGTGTAACCCCAGATTTTGGTATGCGCTTCTTCGGGCGTACAGTGAGCACAGCGATCGCCAATGATTAGCGCCAATTCTCCTTCATAGTCCACCCGCTCAGTCTGAAAGGGATACTGAATTGCCGCTTCTGCGGCAATTACGGAGGTAGGCGGTTTAAGAAACAAGAGTGGCTCTTGCGGCACAGGTGTTCCCATTTCTGCGGCATGGCTTGCATAGTTTTTTCCAACCGCTACTATCTTAGATGGATAGCAGGGCGCGAGAATTTGATAGCTATCTGGAGCGAGTTCTAAGTCCGCAGGTTGTCCTTCCAACCAAGGGGGCGCATCTAAAGTGCGAACTTGACGATCAACCTGTAGCAATCCGTAATGAATTTGCCCGTCTTCGGTTTGAACGCGGACATAGCGCTGTGCCATAGGTTACCTTGAGTCTTGATTTCCATAATTTGCATAATAGAGATTATCTATCCAGAAGATTCTTATTTGCCTATGTGAAGAGAAATCACGAAAACTTTTGCCAGTGCCATCTCAGTTAATTGACTGATTGACCTTAGGATTAACTAGATTTTTGAATCGGGCAAAGGAGCTATTCCTCTCCGTTCTGCGGCGAGGCTTTGGGATTGCCATCTGAATCGGCATTCGGGGGCAAATCCACTTTCATACCCCGTCCGTAAGCGAGCAGAGTTTTTGATTCTAGAATTGTTCTTTTGAATGAGTACTAGCAGTAACAAGAGACTTCTGTTATGATGCTTATCCGTGCCTAATTAGCATAATTGGGCGGTTAGCTCAGTTGGTAGAGCGCCTGCCTTACAAGCAGGATGTCGCGGGTTCGAGTCCCTCACTGCCCATTAGTCTGTTGCCTGTTCAATTTATCTAGACAGCCAGTCTTTAATTTAGTCTCTTAGTCGTTGATGGTTCGTGTGATTATGTCAAAACGTGTTCAGTTGGTTCTCAACAAAGATGTTAGTAAGCTAGGTCGGTCTGGTGACTTGGTAGAAGTTGCTCCTGGCTATGCTCGGAATTATTTGTTGCCGTTGGGGTTGGCGGTTCACACTAGCCCTGGTGTGCTGAAGCAATTTGAGCGCCGTAAAGAGCATGAGCGCATCCGTCTTGCAGAGTTGAAAGAGCAGTCTGAATTAATCAAAAAATCGATTGAATCGGTGCAAACAATTAGCATTGCCAAGCAAGTGGGTGAGAACGATGCAATTTTTGGAACCGTTACTACTCAAGAAGTGGCAGATGCAATTCTAGCGTTGACAAAACAAGAAGTTGATCGCCGCACGATTACATTGCCTGATGTTCATCAATTAGGCGCATACACAGCAGAAATTAAGCTGCACCCTGAAGTATCTGCTACGGTAGTCATTCAAGTGGTGCCTGCTTAGGCGATCGCGTTTATCAGCATAAATCAAATTAGGGTTGGGCAGTGGCTCAGCCCTTTTTAATTACTGTTATTCATACTTACTTGTGCCACTTCAGCTTTTTCAAAGTGATCCTTGCGATCCTTTACGCTCACTCTCCGGTCATATAGAATAGTACATGAGTATTGAATGAGGAGGGTTGAATAAGGGTTTTGGCAGTCTTCAATAATGAATATAATTTGTCTCTATAGGTAGCGTTTAAGTATTCTAAAGATTGGCTATAAACTCTAAATGTAGTTAGGGCTTTCTGTCATCCAACGGTATAGTAATGGGGCTGAATCCTGCTAGTGATGTTTGGCTCAGTCAATATGGTGATCACCCTCCTTTAGGCTACTCGTGATGGTTCAGGAATTAAGCTTTCAGACTTTTAACGATCGCATTCCACCTCAAAATATTGATGCTGAAGAAGCTATTTTGGGAGGGATTTTTCTCGATCCTGAAGCATTGGGTCGAGTCGCTGATTTAATTCGTCCAGAAGCGTTTTACCTGACAGCCCATCAAGAGATTTTTCGGGCAACACTAGCGCTGCAAAGTAAAGGGATGCCCACCGATTTGATGAGTGTTTCGGCATGGTTGCGCGATCGCAATCTGCTAGAAAAAGTAGGCGGACAAAACAAGCTGATTCAGTTAATTGATCGAACCGTAAGCGCAGTCAACATTGACCAGTACGCAGCTTTGGTAGTGGATAAGCACATGCGCCGCAAGCTGATTCAGATTGGTGGCGAAATTTCCCAGTTGGGCTACGACGCTTCTCAGGATTTGCCCAAAGTTTTAGATCAAGCTGAGCAAAAAGTTTTTAGTATCACTCAAGATCGCCCCCAAGCGGGTTTAACAGCAACCGCAGACATTTTAACTAGTACCTTTACAGATATCGAAAGTCGATCGCTAGGGATGGTGCTACCAGGATTATCTTGTGGCTATTATGATCTCGATGCCATGACGCAAGGGTTCCAGAGATCGGACTTAGTCATCGTGGCAGGCAGACCCTCCATGGGGAAAACCAGCTTCGTAATGAACATTGCGCGAAATATTGCAGCGTTTCATAAGCTACCTGTGGCGATCTACAGTTTGGAAATGTCGAAAGAACAGCTTGTCCAGCGGCTATTAGCAAGCGAAGTAAGGATTGAGAGCGGTCGTCTGAGATCAGGGCGAGTCAGCCAGCAGGAATGGGAGCCGTTGGGACATGCGATTAGCTCTTTGTCTCAAGTGCCAATTTTTATTGATGATACGCCCAACATTAGCGTCACAGAAATTCGCTCGAAGGCGCGTAGGCTCCAGGCAGAGCAAGGAGGCGCACTGGGGCTGATCGTGCTGGACTATTTGCAGTTGATGGATGGCGGTGGCGAGAATCGAGTGCAAGAGTTGTCTAAAATTACGCGATCGCTGAAGTCGTTAGCGCGAGAATTAAGTGTGCCTGTGATTGCCCTATCCCAGTTAAGTCGCGGCGTAGAAGCACGCACCAATAAACGCCCCATGATGAGTGATTTGAGGGAATCGGGGGCGATTGAGCAGGATGCAGACTTAATTATGATGCTGTATCGTGACGAGTACTATAACCCTGACACCCCAGATCGTGGCATTGCGGAGGTAATCATCTCCAAGCATCGGAATGGTCCGACGGGGACAGTGAAACTGCTGTTTGAGTCACAGTTTACCCAGTTCCGCAACTTGGCAGCGCCTAGCCGGATGTAAAGATTGTGAAGTAGGATTGTGATCTAAGAAAGGAGGACAATCACTGCCCTCCTTTCTTAGATCAACGAATCACTGAACGGTGTTGAGTGCCCATATCTCTTTGAGTGCCTATACGGTGATGGTAATGGCATCAGCCGTAACGTTATTTGAAGTGCCGCCGTCAACTTCAAATAACGTTATGCTTGGATCAACGACCATCAGCACATAATAAGTTCCGCTACCCTGGTAGCCTGCCCAAGTTGAAGGTAATACGACAGAACCCTCAAAGGAAGGTCGCAGTATTGGATCAATATTGGTCGTGCTATTGAAAAAGGTTTGACCACTTGCTGCGATCGCGGCAAACGTTGCAGAGGTCAACCGAATATCATCAGAAACACCGTTATTATCAGCATCGTCGTCAAAAATGGTGTTTCTCGACAAGTAGAAACCTACCTCAAACTCGCTACCAATCGGATTCTGCGCGTCGGAGGCACCTTTGCCAATGTTCTGAACACTACCCGATACCGTGATAGTTCTGGTTAAGGCATTACTACCGGGGAGCGCTACCGAATTTTGGACTACATTGAATCCACTACCAATCAGATCCGGCAGACGAGAATCTTTGACAAGGATAGAGGTTCCTAATGCATTGTCGTTTTCCTTAGGGTTTCCTTGAGCATCCAGTTCCACAATCTCATTGCCTGGATCAACAATGACACCAATGTAGTAAGTTGAATCTCCCTTTGCATCCCAGAATGCATCATCTTTGCCGGGTAGTGTCAAGCGTTGGATACGGTTGCCATTAGTATCAGGGGCTAAGCCTGCGATCGTAGCAACATCGTTAGCATTTCTCTGTCCATCATTGTTGGTATCCAACCGATAATCGCCAGTGGTAATCGTCGCGTCAGTGGACAAGAAGAATCCAACCTTAAACGAGTTAGTTGGGCTACCTGTATACTTAACGATGTAGTCTAAATCAAACGCGAATGGAGTTCTCACACTAACAGACTGAGTGGCGGGGATAGATGTGCCATTTGTATTTTTCAGTGCCAGCGGTGCAACCGGAAATAGGTTTACGGGTAGCTGGGCTGCTCCTCTTGCAATGCTGATGGAATAATCAATCGAGCTTGTTGATGTGGACTGTAGCCGAACAAAGTAGGTGCCTGGGTTGAGGGTGACAGCCGTTAGCTCTTGTTGGTCAGCACCGTTTGCCGTAGAAACAAGTGAAACAGCCGTACCATTGGCTCTTATGATCTGGAAATTTGTTGTTGCAGCAAGCGCTGAGCCGATCGCAGTAATGTCTACTTTAGAAGCAACATCAAGCGTAAAGGAGTAAAAATCAGTTTTATCCTTTCCGCCAATTTGATCGTTGTATTGGGCAGTTCCATTCAACTTCCCAATACTAAATGCCGTAGTGGTCGTATTACCCGCTAGATCTACGGGAATAGGATTGGTTAAGACTGAAGCAATTTGTAAATTGGTGGCAATAGTTGGGAGGGCAGCAGTCGACACACGCTGTGTTTGATCCATGTACCAAATTATATTTTGACCAGTCGCTCTATTACGCCAAAGCAGATCTAACTCGTCATCGCCATTGAAATCTGCCATCCCATACATCCACCAATTTTTATCTGCTACTGGAGGAAATCTTATTTCTGAACGCAAACCACCTTGATTATTTAACAGCCGAATTGAGTTGTTTCCAGTCGTAAAATCGCGATAAAAAATATCTGGCATACCATCTTTGTCAAAGTCTTGCACAGACTGGACAGAAATCCCCGGCTTTTTCAGACTATCAATCTCTATAGATCCCGTTCGTTGCGCCTTATCATTCATCAACCAAGCTAATGTTCGATTGGTAGGAATGTACTCCCACAAAATGTCCGTATTGCCATCTTGATTAAAGTCTGCAGCTCCTGCAATACGCCAATTCGCGTCGTTAACAGCAGGTAAGACAACAGAGCCAATTCGGTTGACTCCCGCTGCATCCATAAACCAAATGCTGTTGTATCCACTAGCACGATCCCTCCAAACGTAGTCGAGGTTTCCGTCTCCATTGAAGTCTGCAACAGCTTCCATGCGAAAGTTTGGAGTGACACGTTCAGGGGAGGCGCTTGAAATACGCTTGGCGTTGTCCATTTTCCAGAGATAATTATCCCCAGAGGTATAGTCGCGCCACAGGATATCACTGCGAGAGGTGGTTAGGGTGTCAATGGTGAGAGTGTAGTTGATCGTGGTGGTTGGGCTAGAGGCATCCACCCGAATGTAGTAGGTTTCACCTGCTTCGAGGGGAGCTAAGGAATCGCTGATGATGACATCTGTCAGACCAGTGGAATTGTTATTGCTTGATCCCACCCTATCACTTTGATTTATGCCGTCAGCGTCGAGCAAAGAGACATTGGCATTGCCGCCTTGAGATTCAAGCTTAATGATGACATTGCTACTGCGGCTGACGGTTAGTTTGAAGTAGTCAGCGGTGTCATTTGCATCAAGAGAATAGCTGGCATTTTGGGCGCTGGAAAGGGTTATTTTTCCTGAGGTAGCCTTGATCCAGCGAGCATCAATACCTGCGATCGCCGCCGCATTATTATCAAAAATAGTGTCAGCCATAGGTAGTCCCCTTTTTAATAGCCCTTTATAATCGCGAGACTATCCTTCCCAGTTATGAAGAATAACCCTGCACTTTCGGCAGAACTTTATATAAATTTTGCATTTGCTATCCGGATCTAGGCTCAGCTAGTATTTCTACGCAGAAGATTTTTGAATACATTACCTTTTAGTAAATAGGAGGTCTCAGTGATGACAAAAGAAATATGGACAACAAACTGTCATCAGTTATTTCCTACACCGCTGTTTGTTTTTAAATTGCACGAACACGAGCTACTCGACCAAGCGCTGTTGCAGGTTATTTCACAGCAACGATCGCACGATGGCAATGGGCAAGCAGTTTCCAATGTATTAGGTTGGCATAGCCAGGGTAACCTGTTTGCCTTAGATGAGGTAAAACCATTTCGGGAATTGGTCGATTTGGCGATCGCGGAATCTGCTAGGGCAATGGGCTACGAAAATGTGCGGATAAAAGCGGCAAACTGCTGGGCAAATGTGAATCCGAAGCACGCTAGTAATAAGATTCACGACCACGCAAATTGTTTGTTTAGTGGTGTTTATTATGTGAAAGCACCGAAAGAGTCGGGCAATTTGATGTTTTATGATCCTCGATCAGCGCGAACATTTTATAAACCGACAGTGCAAAGTTACACCGCATTTACGGCTGACGCGATCGCCCATGTTGCGGAAGCAGGACTACTGCTGATCTTTCCAAGTTGGCTTAAACATGGGGTAGAACCCAACATGAGTGATGAAGAGCGAATTAGCGTTAGCTTTAATTACATTTTTGGCTGATTGAGAAAACAGATAATTGATTCAATTGAACGATCTCAGGCTCCACAAGTTGAGTGAATTATTAGCAGAATGGGTAAGCTTAGTTATCCGGATAAGTCTTAGTTCTGGACGATAAAGTATCAATAGATATCGTCTATATTTCATCAGGGTGCAGCCACAATTAACCCTATTTCCTCAAAAATTGAGGAGGTTCTATGGATCTTTCCCGTTTGGCAGTACAGTTGGTCATTGCGGCAGTGTGTGGTTTACTTGGAAATTTCCTGATTCCTCGACAAGTTCCAGGAAAATTCTTTGGTTTAGTGGTGGTTGGGTTTATTGGGGTTTGGTTGGGTGTCTGGGTTTATCATTTATTGAAAACTCAATACGGTGTTGCGGCTCCGTTTTTGAGTTGGAATGTGGTCAATGTGCCAATTATTCCGTCCGTTTTGGGAAGTGCCGTTGTGATTTATGCACTCACTACGGTCTTAAGGTGGGGGCGCTATAACCCATAGGGATTTTTCCTGATCTGTCTTATTGCGCTGAAGACATAAATAGGAGGGGCGCATCCTAGTTTTGCAAGTTTGCCCTCATCCCCTAGCCTTTTCTTCTAAAGTGAAAGAAGGGGAATTAGATTCAAACTCCCTCTCTCGCTCTGGAGAGCAGGACTGGTTCATCGGCGGTAGAAAAATGATAACGGGGATATCCTTTCTTGCCCAGTTAGCCACGAGCCTGATTGATTCCCTCAAACAAGTGCGAGACTATCAGACTCAACCGCAGTATCCCTTGTGGGTTATTTTGTTGCGGGTAGTGATGGCACCGATGAGTGTGTGTGTGGTATCGAGCGATAGAGTCCTTTGTGGTGCGCCATCAAACCCAATTGCCAACGGTACTCGAAGTGCCCTATGAGCGGTTACCCTGCTACTCGACCATTCGTCGCGCCTTAGTGCGAGTTGACTTTGAGTTGTTAACTGAGGTCTTCAACCAGTGGGCACAGGAGACGATTGAACTTGAAGACCAGGCTTCTTGCGCGGTGAATGGCAAGAACATCCGAGTCAGTCTGAGAGATTACGACTCGGCGTATCAAGATTTTACCCGGCGTATCAAGATTTTCTCAGTATGGTATCGGTGCTGAGTAGTTGGTTGAGAATGGTCGTCGGACTTCAATCTATGCACAACAAAACCAGTAGTGAAATCGCCACGGTACAAACCTTGTTGGAGCATATCGAGTTACAAGGCGTGGTTTTTAGTTTTGATGTACTGCACGCCAAAAAAATAATCGGGCAAATCATTGTCAGTCAAAACCACTACCTGATTGCCATCAAAGCCAACCAGACGGTGTTTTACATTAGTTCGCTGGTGACTGATGTCGCTGAGTTTGCGCGGCGTATCCGGGAGCATGGGCACATTGAAAATCGTCTGCATTGGTGAAGATGGGGGCTTGAAGAAAGATACGCCCCCGCTGTGTGAGGGTCATGCTTTGATGAATATGGCAACTGTGCGAACCTTTGCCCTTAACCTCTTCCGGCACCATGGGTTCGACTCTTTGCCTAAAGCGATTCGACAGGTCGCTCATCATATCCCTTGCCTATTTTCTTTCTGCCAATGAATCAGCCCTGCCTTGCCCGTTGGGCTAGGGCTAGGGCTAGGGTGAGGGCAGATTTTGCAATTCATCGCGCTATTCAGCAACGCCAAAAATCATTCAACAAATGCCCGATACTTGATAAAAGCTTACTGTTAAAGCTTCAGCCAAAGTTAATTCGGAGCAGGGATAGATCATCATCCAGTGATTCATTGGGACTAAGGGTTTTAACGTGGTCTAACACATAGTTGAGTCCCTGGTCGGCGATCGCCCGACGATGATCACTCAGCAGCGCAATAAATCCATCTAATCCCCAAATATTCCCATCGGGCTGGATAATTTCATAGATGCCATCGCTAAAAATGTAGAGCGTGCTAGCCAAAGCGATATCACACCGTTGATTACTAAATTTTGTATCCGGCATCATGCCAATCGGCAAACTAATTGTTTTAAGCTGCTTCACCTCAGTATCATCCGGGTTCGTGTTGCAAACTAGCAATGCCGGAGGATGCCCCGCGCTGGAGTAAACCAGTTGGCGTTTTGCTTGGTTATAGACCCCATACCAAATCGTAAAATATTTATCGTTCTGGTCATCCATCTGAAACGCTTCGTTGAGGGCGCGCAAGACATGACTGGGCTGATAAAAATTAACCCCATCCATCGATTGCGATCGCAGCAAATTTAAGACCGAAATCGATGGTAATGCCGCCCCCAATCCATGCCCCGATACATCCAATAAGTAAATCGCTAGATAATCTGGATCGAGCCAGTAATAATCGAAACAGTCCCCGCCCAACTGCCGAGAAGGAATAAAGCGCGAGTCAATGTTGACAGTGCCCACTAGAGGAGCCGGAAGCAGCGATCGCACATACCCCGCCGCTTCCACCAACTCCGCCTCCAGCATTTGTTTCTGCTCTTGCAGGGCTTGATAGACTCGATTCAGCCGCAATCCTGCCCGCACCCGTGCCCTTAATTCATCTGGATCGACGGGTTTTGACAAAAAATCATCAGCCCCGCTATCTAACCCTAAAATCCGATCTTCGACGCTTCCCCGAGCCGTGAGCAAAATAAGAAAAACCATCGAAAGTTCTGGGTCGGCTTTCAGTTTGCGGCACACCTCCAGCCCATTCATGCGGGGCATCATCCAATCGCAAATAATCAGCGCCGGACGAAATGACTCCGCGTACCTTATCCCCTCTTCACCGTCGTTGGCAGTCATCACTTCATATCCTTGCTCTTCAAGGATTCTTCTTAAAAAGACCTGAGCGGTGGAATCGTCTTCAATAATGAGAATTCTTGTTACAAAATTAGACATAGAAACACAAATACCGTGCAGGATAGTCAGGGAATACTTGTCTTCAAAGGAATGACTAAGTAGTTTTAACTTAGTGAAGCGATTAAATCATCAAAGATTAACCATACACTAGGATGGAAGGCTAGAGAGTCAGGGGCTATAGTTCAGATATCTGCCATTTTCTGACTATTTCATCAAACCATTCTTCCAGTTTATTAGGACTACACTGGTGACACTTTTCAGAGCCTCAACATTGCAACCACCCCACCGAGCATTCCTTCAAGTTAATACAGATCTTGACGCGCTTGCTCAAGTGCTTGAGTGGTTTGACCAATTTAATCATCCTCCAATTCATTCCCAAGCTTGGATGCAGTGCCAATTGGCAGTAGCCGAAGGATTTACGAATGCAGTGCGTCATGCTCATCGTAATTTATCTGCGGAAACTTTGATTGATTTAGAAGTACAAGTGTTTGAAGACCGCATTGAAATTCGGATTTGGGATCAAGGCGCACCCTTTGATCTGGAAAAGCGGCTCCAAGAGATGCCCCATGAATGGGACACAGAGGCAGAAGGCGGACGGGGACTAAGATTGATGCAGCGAATCTCAGATATTCTCACCTATACCCGAATGCCAGATGGTCGCAACTGTTTGTTGATTCTAAAGAAGACATGAAGGAGTTAAAACCAAGAGAATGAGCTTACTTGATCGCTAGAAATACTTGCAGTATTTTAAGGTGGTTTTCAGCAACCCTACCTGTGGGGCTGAATTGCCAAGCTGATGCCTACAACTCGAATTTTAAGATTGAGGCGGCAGGGCGCGTCTGCCTAAGCCCTACGTTGGCACTAGAGCCTTTAAGTTTATTAAGACTACACTGGTGACATTTTTCAGAGCCTCAACATTGCAACCACTCCACCGAGCATTCCTTCAGGTTAATACAGATCTTGACGCGCTTGCTCAAGTGCTTGAGTGGTTTGACCAATTTAATCATCCTCCGATTCCTCCCAAAGCTTGGATGGAGTGCCAATTGGCAGTAGCCGAAGGATTTACGAATGCAGTGCGCCATGCTCATCGTAATTTATCTGCGGGAACTTTGATTGATCGGGAACTTTGATTGATTTAGAAGTACAAGTGTTTGAAGATAGGATTGAAATTCGGATTTGGGATCAGGGCGCACCTTTTGATCTGGAAAAGCGACTGCAAGGCATGCCCCACGAACGGGATACGGAGGCAGAAGGCGGATGGGGGCTAGGATTAATGCAGCGCATTTCAGATATTTTTAGTTATACCCGGATGCCGGATGAGCGCAACTGTTTGTTGATTTTGAAGAAAGTGTAGGAGCAATGGCAGGCACAAGACCTAATAGTATCAAGCTAATAGGCTTTTAAAATTGCAGAAACAAGGGGCTTAGGTTCCTTGTTCATAGCACTTTTTGAATTTTTCAAGACTGTAGTTTAGACGATTAGACTGCAAATCTAGCAATTTGAAGCAGCCTTTAAAATCAAGCGTGTGCGATGGATTTTGAGAAGATAGAATTGTTGATCTGCGACTTGTTCCAGCATCTGCAGCAGCCCATCGGGACGGAGAAGAGTCCCATCATTGCGGCAGCTACCGACATATTTTAAGGAGAAGTGAGCAGGGAGAAGGGAGGAAGCAGACCGAGGAATGAGTTCTAGATGGAACAGGCGATCGCGCAAATTTACGGCACGAGTTTTCCCAGATTTAGTCGTCTGCTCTATCCAAATCTCTTGGCTATCCAGCACCGCTTTAACCCAAGTTTGATAGGTTTCCAAATTGCCAGGAGTTCCCTCATCAGCCAGACCAACCGTGATTTCATATTCCGCTTGTTCAAGTAACTGCGTTGCAGCAGGCGCACTCAAGCTAATTTGCTCCACGCGATAAATCGGCATGTTTGCTGGAAGTTGGGCAGCTAACTTTGCTTGAAACACCTCAAGATCCATGGACTGAGTTAACTCAAAATCTACAATTTCGCCGGAACTGGTTACCCCCAACGGCAGGGCACTTGCAGGAATAATTCGAGGACCGGGATGAAAACCGCCGGTAAATGTGATGGGTAAAGCGGCTCGGCGGGCGGCTCGATCATAAAGCCGCATTAAATCTAAATGGCTGACTAATGCCATATCGCCCTGCTTGCCCAACCACACCCGTACTCGTTGAACGCGCTGCTGATTGGGCACAAACTGCCCAACAAATTCAGGAATGGCAGGCGGCGGCACAACCACGTTATGTCCAAAATCGACGCTGCACACGCCGCAGTGAGAACAGCCTTCAAAGGAACAATCCGGCACGGTTGCGGCGGCTAATGCGCGTTGCAAATCATCAATTAACCACTGTTTGTCGATGCCTGTATCGAGGTGATCCCACGGTAGAGGAGCGGTGTAAAAGGAAGGAGAATCTAAAGGGTGGGATATAGGGTGAGCTGTAGGAACAGGCTGAGGTTCGGATTGATCAAAAATGTTCCATTCTCCATTTTCAACTTGGCGATATTTCCACGTTAATCCCGATTCTGCGATCGCCTGCGACCAAGCTCCATAGGCACGCTCCAAGCTTTCCCACCAGGCATCCATGCCAGCGCCCAGTTGCCATGCCCGAAGAATTACAGGCGCTAAACGGCGATCGCCCCGCCCTACAAAGTCTTCCATTGCCGAAATGCGAACATCGGTAAAATTGACTTTCAATCCCCGATTATGGCGAAATTCTGATTTTAGGAGTGCCTGCTTCCGCGCAAATTCCGCTGCAGAAACCGAGTGCCACTGGAAAGGCGTATGGGGTTTAGGCGTAAAGTTAGAAATCGTGATGTTGAAATTAAGCGACTTTCTTCCGTGCGATCGGCACTCTTGTTGAAGCCAGCGCACCGTTTCCGCAATTCCCACCACATCTACATCGGTTTCGCCGGGTAGCCCAATCATGAAGTAAAGTTTGACCCGATCCCATCCTTGCTCGTGAGCCGTTTTGATGCCCCGCAGCAATTCTTCATTGGTCAGCCCTTTATTCACAATGTCTCGTAGGCGTTGGGTGCCTGCTTCGGGGGCAAAGGTGAGTCCTCCTTGGCGAGTGCCACCTAAGATGTTGGCAATATTTTCGTCAAAGCGATCGACCCGCTGACTGGGCAACGCAAGGGAAATATTTTCATCTTTGAGCCGATTTTTAATTTCTACGCCCACAGCAGGCAGCGCCAGATAGTCAGAACAACTCAGGGACAGCAAAGAAAATTCGTTATATCCCGTTGCCCGCATTCCTTGTTCGATCGCGTCAATCACGGCTTCCGGCTCCACGTCTCGCGCTGGACGGGTGAGCATTCCGGGCTGACAAAAGCGGCAGCCCCGTGTGCAACCGCGCCGAATTTCAATCACGAGGCGATCGTGCACCGTTTCCACATAAGGCACTAGCCCAATGGAGTAAGCTGGCAGCGGGGTTGCCACTCGTCGCAAAATTCGGGTAGGCACATCCGCCCGGTTTGGCTGCACCGAACCATCCGCTGCCAAGTCATAAAACTGCGGAACGTAGACTCCAGGCACTTGGGCAAGATCCAGCAGTAACTCTTCGCGGCTGAGCTTGGCGAGTTTGCCTTCTTCAATCACTAAGCCAATTTCAGGTAGAAGTTCTTCGCCATCGCCGAGGGCAATAAAGTCAAAGAAATCTGCATAGGGTTCAGGATTTGAAGTGGCGGTCTGCCCCCCGGCAAAAATGAGCGGATAGCTACCCGTTTCAACATTCCACACGCCCGGAGCATTGCGTTCCTTTGCAGTGAGAGGAATGGTCGCCAAATCCAGCATTTCCAGAATGTTGGTTGCGCCTAACTCATAGCTGAGGCTGAATCCTAAAATATCAAACTGAGTTAATGCTTGGCGCGATTCGACGGCAAATAATGAAGTATTCGTGGTGCGAAGTTTGGCAACAAAATCAGCGGCAGGCAAATAGGCGCGATCGCATAACTGACGAGGCTGAGCATTCAAAATGCTATATAAAATGATGTGCCCTAGGTTAGAAGCACCTACTTCGTAAACTTCGGGATAGGTCAATGCCCAGCGCACTGAAGCTTCATCCCATGCTTTATGCACTGCACCAAGCTCATTGCCCAGATAGCGCGCGGGTCGAAGAATCTCTGGAGTTAATAACGTTTCGACTGCGATCGCCACAAGCAACACCCTTTTCTTTGAGCTAACAACCAACCATAGACTTCAGTATACTGAACCCTTGCTTAGCAGAAGCTTAAAGCAGACCTATTCGTCACTCCAGTCCATAATCGATTCGATCAGGGTTTAACTCTCAGTAGTCTGTTCTAAATATGAGCGGAGCCAGACCCTACCCCAAACGCTTTTTAGGCAGCTATTTCAAGATTCAAGTTGAATGCAGAAGGATCTTCAAAAATTTCGAGTACGCGATCAAGCTGAGTCAGTTCAAGCACCATATAAATGGCGCGAGAGACGGAACATAAGCAAAATCGCTTATTTGCGCCTTGAGCTAACTTCAACGCATGGGCGATCGCCATTAGTCCGCTGCTGTCTATCAAATCAACCTGACTCATATCAATTACTACGCTAGAAAGCTTTTCAGACATCACAACCGCGTTAACCTGATGAAGAAACCAAGTAACGCTATCACCGCTTAATGAGCCTTGCGGTTGCAGGACAGCAGTTTCAAAGTGAGCTTTCTGAGGGCGAATCAATAGCGTCTGCATAAACGAACCTTGTGATGAGGGATTAATGAGCTTTGTTCCATTACCCTAATTGCACTCAGTTGAAGTTGCCTATCAAAACACTGAGTATTCGTTGAATCTTTACCCGGTTTACTGCTCTTTAAAGATTTAATCAGTATTTTCCGCAAATGTGTTTTTGGGTACTTAATTTTCCCAGTAGAAACACTTATAGTAGAGCGCCATTACGCTCATCCTATTCATAGTGCTAGAGGCTACGCTCCAACATTCAACTAAGGCGCATCGCTCAAGGTATCTTTTAATACAGTACGAGCCGCCAAATGGTTACGAGTTGAAGTTAAAATTTCTACTTCTCGTTCTAGGCGGACAGCCGTATCTTGAATTTCTAAGAGGGCTTGTTGCTCCTCGGCAACTCCATACAAATTACTCGCAATCCAATAAGACAACTCCAAGGGGGATTGAGGCATTGTCTCTGGCAATTCAATCGGTTCGCCCGTTAGCTTAGCAGACAGCCGGACAACATCTTGCAAAAGCTGCGAAACGCTCTCTGCCATTGGGTTTAGGTTTTGCTCCGGGGGAATATCTTCAATCCATTCAACTAAGCCAACTCGATAGGGCTTTTCTCTCACATATTCTAGAACCCGAAAACGCTGTTGTCCGAGAGTACGAATTTTCATGCGATCGTCTGGCAATCGTTGGAATTGAATGATTTCAGCACAACACCCCACCGCAGCGGGTTTGCCTTGGGCTTGATCCCACATTAATACGCCAAAACGGCGATCGCTTTCCAAGACCGTATTCATCATGATCCGATAGCGAAACTCGAAAACGTGTAGAGGAAGGGGTCTTCCTGGAAATAACACAACTTCGGGCAATGGGAAAAGGGGCAGTTCTCGAACCGCGATCGACGAGGAAGAAGCCATTAGTCTCCTATTTAAAGATGACTGTATTTTTTCTACTGTAGCCCATCTCGACAAAGGATTGGGAAGTATGCCCACACCCTGTTTTGAGAAGGCGCGTCCTTTGATAGTCTAGGTTAGAAAATAAGAGTCTAAATCGGAGTCGGCTAATATATTCCTTGGTTCCGTTTCTCTGTCCAGGCATTTGCAGAATGGCTGTTATGATTAGTCCACATTGTGAAGATAAGTCTATATTGTGAAGCTAATCTCACTAGCTAGGCAACAAAGACCACCGGGTTAAGACAGGAAAACGCATTGACCATTCCTTAAGTCGCTATCTTTCTTTTAAGCATCTCCTTCAGTTGTGATATGAGTTCTCCCCAACCTCAAATTTATTGTCCCAATCTACAGTGTGCAGCGCCTCTCAATGATTTTGGAAGTAGCGTTTGCAAAAGCTGTCAAACTCCTTTGGTGTATCGCTATCTTTGGGCAATGGGAGAAACGGTGTTACAGTTTCCGGTCGATAGTCTGGTGGAGGGACGATATGTAGTCAAAGCGCCACAAATTTGGCTAGATACCCAACCCGGTCTACAGCCCGATTTTCCGACGGAAGAGTTACCCGATGCTTTGCTGCCGTATTTATATCTTTATCCTTATCGGCTCCATATTCCTGAAGTTCATGGTCTATGTTCTCAAGGGGGCGATCGCCCAACGGATGAAATTTTCTTATTAGAAAATGTGCCCTTAGATAAGCAAGGAACCCTATTTCCAGCGATCGCTCAAGCGTGGGCACAGGCAACCGCAGCCCGTCAGGTTTATTGGTTATGGCAATTGCTGCACCTGTGGAGTCCCTTAGCTGAGCAAGGAGTTAGCGCTAGTTTGCTTTCTGCGGATAATATTCGAGTAGAAGGATGGCGGGTGCGCTTGTGCCAGCTTTTTATCGATGAGGCATTATTTGCCCCAGAATTTGCCCCAGAATTTGCCGCAGATAATGAGGCACCGTTAGACAGCCCTATGTTGGGGTTAGCAGACCTCGCCAATGTATGGCTAGGGTGGATCGATCAGGCAAAGCCAGAAATTGCCGCGCCTCTGCAAAAAATATGTCAAGAAATGCATGACGTTGGGGCTGAGTTAGGGGCGATCGCGGCACAGCTTAACCAATTACTGCTCCAACAGACGGCTCAACTTCCTTTGCGGTTGCAAATTGCCAGCGCCACCGATCCAGGACCCCAGCAGGATCACAATGAAGATACTTGTTATCCCGATCTAACCAAGGCAGGCGGCATGAAACCAAGCGACGAAGTGTTTCCTCGCTTGGTAGCCGTGTGTGATGGCATCGGTGGGCATGAAGGTGGAGAGGTTGCCAGCCAGCTTGCAGTTCAATCCCTCAGCCTACAAATTCAGGCACTATTGGCAGAAGTGAAAACGTCAGAAAGCCTGGTTCTTCCTGAGATTGTCGCTGAACAAATTGAGGCGATCGTTCGGGTGATGAATGACATGATTGCTGCCCAAAACGATATACAGGGGCGCGAAGCAAGGCGGCGAATGGGCACAACGTTAGTGATGGCACTCCAACTACCTCAAAAAGTTTTGCTGTCTACCGGGCAATCCGCAGAAAACAGCCATGAATTGTACCTTGTTAATGTCGGGGATAGTCGCGCCTATTGGCTGACTCCCCGCTATTGCCATCAGTTGACGGTGGATGATGACGTGGCAGCAAGAGAAGTGCGGATGGGGCGATCGCTCTATCGAGAAGCCTTAAAGCGACCTGATTCAGGCTCACTGATTCAGGCGTTGGGCACCCGAAATTCAGAATTTTTGCGCCCTAGCATTCAACGTTTTTTGCTAGAAGAAGACGGTATTTTACTGCTTTGTTCCGACGGGCTAAGTGATAACGGCTGGGTAGAGTCTGCCTGGCTAGACATTATGGGTGAGGTTTTCCGGGGCAAAAAAACGTTGAGTGAAGCCGCCCAGGGTTGGGTTGATTTAGCGAATCAAAATAATGGACATGATAATGTATCCGTCGTGTTATTGGATTGTCATGTTTCTACTCCGCAGCCGGATGTGTCATTCCCTGGCGTTCGATCCTCATTGAATTCAGATTGGTCAGAATCTTCACGTAGGCTTTTACAAGAGACGGGCAGCGCTGATCAACCAGGTGACAGGCAAGGAGAAAAGGGGCAAAAAACAAACAAGCTACTGTGGATTGGGCTGATTTTGGCAATGCTGTTGATTGGGAGCGGTGTGGCGATTTGGGTGCAAACACATCTTGGTAGCCAACCTCGCCAAGAACAGTTACCGCCAAAGTCATAATGACCTTTATGTAGAATGGTACGCTCTTATGCAAAGATAAAAAAGCTGTCTCTGTGTGGCAGTAATAACCGCTATGAGCAGCGGCGATTCGTAAAACATTAGCGAAGCTTTCCACCGGAATCCCACAGGAATCGCGGTTGTGCAGGAATTTTTGAATTATGCAAATTGATACAGAGTCTTTTTCAGTGGGCGATCGCGTTCGAGTCGCTCAGCCTATTGTGGTTTACCATCATCCAGACCATCGTAGTCAAGAGTTTAATCTGCAAGGGCAGGAAGGCGAGGTCGTGCAAATCGTCAAAGAGTATAAAGGGCGACCCGTTAGCGCAAATTTTCCTTATTTAGTCAAGTTTGGAGCCAAATTCAAAGTTCATTTGCAAGCATTTGAGCTAGAAAAAGTCTGAGAGTTAAGCGGTGATGGTCATTATCGCCGCTGCCCTCGACGAAACCAACCCAACAGATTGAAGTCATTCTGCATTTTTTGGACTTCGCAGCGATGTTTGTGCACCATGGCGTAGTACCACTGGCAGTAGCGATCGAATTCATAGCGATGCTGAATTTCTTCATGAAATTCGTGGGTCAGTTGATGAACTGCCAACATCGCAAAATCTGGTTCGGGCGGAGTGGGTGCAATCCAGCGTAAATCGTGCGACATGGTAATGATGATGGAAGGGTTTAGCTATTGTTCAGCAGGCGTTCGCCCTTTAGCATGCGCTGCGCTGCATCCAGCAAGGCTTCTTCTAGATAGGGCTTGGTAAAATAGCCACTGGCTCCTAAAGTCGCTGCCATTTGACGGTGGCGATCAGCACCCCGTGAAGTTAGCATCGCGATCGGTAGGAGTTTCAAGTTCGGATCTTTCTGAATTCGGGAAAGCAACTCTAGCCCATCCATGCGGGGCATCTCAATATCACAGAAGACAATATCGCAGGGTAAACCAGAGCGGAGTTTCTCCCAGGCTTCTTGTCCATCGCGTGCTTGTTCAACTCGATAGCCCACTTTGTTAAAAGTCATAGAGAGCAGTTCCCGAACGGTAATGGAGTCATCCACAATCAGCACCATTGGCTCAGTTTTGGTAACCGGAGCTTCTGGAGCCATACCGTCGTCGCTTTGCTCCCAGAGTGAGCCACCAGCATCGCGGCGAATCCGACCCATCGAGAGATCAATCAATTCCAGGACATCGGCGATCGGCATAATGCGCCCATCCCCCAGAACTGTTGCACCTGCTACCCCAATTGGCTTAGGAACAGGACCTTCAAGCTGCTTGATAACAATTTCCTGTTCGCCTAAAACTTGATCCACTTGCAGCGCTAAAAAGTTGCCAGCACTACGGAGCACCACGACAGAGACAATATCGTCTTCTTGGTTGCCACCGTAAACGTTACCACGTCCCAGATGGCGATTGTAGCCCAGCAGTTCAGCCAAGGGTCTTACGGGGAGAGTAGTATCCCGCCAAGCAATAGAAGACTGACCCTCTGCGTCGGTGTGAAGGCGCTCTTTCGGCATATCGAGCATATCTTCCACTCCATCCATGGGGAAGGCAATCCGAGCGCGATCGCTGATACAGCAAAGCGCCTTAGAAATACTGAGTGTTAGCGGTAACCGAATGGTAAAAGTAGTGCCTTTTCCGGGGGTGGAATCGGTATTAATCACTCCGCGAATTTCACTTAAACTAGTCTGAACGACATCCATACCCACACCCCGACCAGAGTAATCATCTGCCTGATCTTTGGTGCTAAACCCAGGATGGAAGAGAATATCGTAAACGTCTAACCGAGAAATGCTTCTGGCTTCAGTTTGGCTGATCAACCGTTTTTCAATTGCCTTAGCCTTAACCCGCTCTACATCAATGCCAGCGCCGTCGTCTGAAACGGAAAGAATGGTTTGGTTGCCTTGGTGAAATGCCCGGATGACAATCCGTCCGGCGGCAGGTTTTCCAGCCGCTTTACGAACCTCTGGAGACTCAATACCATGAGTGATAGCGTTATTAACTAAGTGAGTCATTGGATCATAGAGTTGCTCCAAGATCATCTTGTCAATCAAAGTCTCGCGTCCTTCAATCACCAACTCAGCTTGTTTGCCAACTTTCATCGAAATATCGCGAACTGCACGGGGCAGGCGATCAGCGGTTTGGGCGAACGGCACCATGCGAGACCGGGTTAGCCCTTCCTGAAGCTGAGTCGTTACTTGACGAAACATGCGCGTGACCTGTTCCGTTTCGTCAACGATGAACTCAATATCAGAAGATGATTCTCGGACTCGCACAATCAACTCAATCATTTCCTGAGAAAGGGAATGAAAGCCAGTGAATCGATCCATTTCAAGCGGGTCATATTCTACTTCGTTGGAACGAGTAGCGGCATTTTCAACCATTTCTGCTCGACGAAAGCTGGATTGAAACGGCTCAGACCGATAGCCTTGACGACTTGCAAGCAGGGAGCTTTCAAGCAGCGATCGCTCATATAAATCCTGCATTCGCTGTCCAACATCGCTCAACTGCTGCACCTGATAGAGCAAGTTATCCAAAGATTGCCGTAAGCGCTCTTGGTCTTGCTCTAAGCTGTTGCGGTTGACTACCAATTCCCCAACTAAGTTACTGAGGTTATCCAAATGCTTGACCGGCACCCGCATCGTTTGTTCACTAAATCCACGAGTGGGGCGATTGGTGCGTCGGGGCTGAGAAGCACTACCCCGAGCAACCTTAACAGATGGGACTCCGCCTAACTTCTCCTCGGTGTCCTTCAGTAAATCATCAAGGTCATCAAACTCAGAGTTACTTTCTGCGACATCGCCAATAGCTGAGTCAGCAGCAAAGTTCAGGTCAATGTCATTTTCTAACAAAGACTCTAGATCAGAAAAATCATCAAGCGCGGGTAGGCGATCGCCCCCATCAACCAGTTCTCCACTGTCGGCAAGATCTCCATTTGTAAAAGCGATCGCGCCAGCCGCACCAAGAACAGCACCGCCACCTAGCAAAGCTTCTAATCCATCAAATTCGTTATCCTCAGATTCGTCATTCTCAGAAAAAGCAACTTCATCCTCAAGCAGACTATCCAAATCAGCAAAGTCATCTGATGGAGCGGATGATGTAAAAGCGATCGCATCCTGTAGAGGCTCATCATTTAGCAACTCGTCGCCAAAAAAATCATCGCTATCTAGAAGATTATCTAAATCAGAGAAAGCACCGGTCTCTCCAAAATCAGCATTAGGAAAGTCATCCGGTGTTACAGACGAGATCTCATCATCTCGAAGCTCATTACTTGAAAGATCATCAGTGTTTAGAAGATTATCTAAATTGGAAAAGGTGTCAGGTGCTAAAGCTAAATCATCTTGAAGCAGTTCATCGGCGGTCACACTTTCCAAATCCAAGAGATTGTTTTCAGAAGAGTTTAATTCATCCAAACTCAACTCTTCCAGTTCCTGATCAGGCTCCAAAAGATTAACAGTCTCATCCTCGCCTTGAATAGGCTCAAACAAAAGCTCATCTCCCAGCAAATTGTTCAATTCACTGTCAGAATCTTGCTCCACCGAAAAAACATTTTCACCAAATAGGTCGTCTAATTCAGATGACTCTTCAGTAAAAGGATTTCCGCTCTCCAATAGATTATCCAAACTTGAACTATTCTCAATGTCTAGACTATCTGATAGAGAAAGATCCTCAAAGTCTAAAAGAGTATCTGCTGCAAGTTCATCTTCAATTTCGAGCTCTGCAATAACTAGACTAGTCTCAAAAACAAGACCGTCCTCAGATTGTCCTTCATTCTCCAAAAGAACCACTTCCTCAGGCTCAAACTCAAGCTCTAAAAGCTGATCACTTGCCGATTCTGTCAGAGGCTCATCAAGCCCATCAAACAGAAGTTCAGACTCATCAAACTGGCTAGTTTCGCCAGTGAAATTGAGCAAGTTGGCTGAATCTTCAAAGGGACTAGTTTCTCCAAATAAATCATCTGTGAAATCGTTAGAATTATCAGCCTGCTCAGATAAAATATCGTCTGATAGCCCTAGTAAATCTTGCGAATTTTCTTCAGCCGCTATTTCACCCAGCAGATCATCTAAATCACTGTTCTCATCGGTAAGAATCGGGTTCATTTGATCGAGGGGTGACTCAAATAAATCTTCATCTTCTATCGGATTTGTAGAAGGTTGATCAAACTGAATCAGGTTTTCTGTGAAACTGAGTGAATCTGTCGAGTCATCAAAGGGATTAGTATCACCAAATAAATCATCTAAATCATCTGTGGAATCGTCAGAACTATCAGGTTGTTCAGATGATAGCTCTAGGAAATCTTGCGAATTTTCTTCAGCCGCTATTTCACCAAACAGCTTATCTAAATCACCGGATTCATCGGTAAGAATCGGGTCTGTTTGGTCAAGTGTTAACTCAAACAAATCTTCATCTTCTATCGAATTTGTAGAAGGTTGATCAAACTGAATTAGGTCCTCTGTGAGACTGAGCGAGTCTGTCGAACCTCTGAAGGAATTAGTTTCACCAAACAAATCATCTAAATCGTCTGTGGAGTCGTTAGAACTATCAGGCTGCTCAGATAAAATATCGTCTGATAGCTCTAGAAAATCTGCTAAATTTTCCTCGGAGGATTCTCCAAATAGATCGTCTAAATTGCTCGTCTCATCGACAGAAGCAGTTTCCGTTTGATCAGGCGTTAATTCAAAGGAATCTTCATTTTCTGTCGTATCAGATTCCATCTCAAGCTCAAAAAGATCGCTCTCTATAGCATCTGCAATAGGATTGATAGCTAGAGGCGCTTCATTAAGATCAGCCTCTCTCAAAGATGTGTTTTCAAACAGATCAAAATTCAGTGGGTTTTCATCCTCTGTTAGCGACTCAGAAATTGACTCTTCGGGTAAAGATGTATTTTCTGGAGTGCTTAGGGACGAGAAGTCATTAAAGTCTAGCGTGGATAAATCTGGAGCATTGGTAGACTCAATGGTTTGACTTTCTACATCCTCTGAAAGTTCAAATGATAAATCACCGAAAAAGTCATTCAAGACTTGATTGCTGCTTTCTCCAAAACCATTTTCGTCAAGTTCTTCAAATTGAGAAGATGACGCTGTTGCCTCTGAAGTTGATTCAACCTGATCAAAATTGAACTCTTCGAGATCTAGGTCAAAATCGCCTAGAGAACCCATAGAAATCTCATCTGTCACAGATGAGATCGCCAATTCAGGTGCTTCTGGCAATTCACCCCATGGGTCGGGAATCGCCTCTTCCGATGAAACCAATGGCTCAGGGCTTTCAGGCTGTAGTTCATCAAATGATTGATTGATCTCTAAGTTTGGTTCACTATCCAGAATAGATTCGTCAGGCAAGCTTTCTAGAAAATTGTCTAGACTATTTTCCTCTAGAATCAGTTCTTCTAAAGACAATTCTTCTAAGGAGATACTTGCGGCTTCAGGGGCTTCTAGTTCTCCCCAAGGATCAGGAAAAACAGTAGACTCAGGCAGATTGGTTGGATCAGAGTCAGATAGCTCTAGATTTAAATCATCGCTATAAAATTCGTTCAACCTGCGATCATCTGTAATCTGTAGAGTGTCTAAATCTAAATCTAGAGCCGATGAGAAACCGTCGCTATCGGTTAGGTCTTCCTCTAAAATCAAATCTTCAAAGACATCATCTAAATCGCCAGATGATGGGTCGGATGAATTAGACGGGCTGATGGTTAGCAAATCATCAAAGTCATCTAAGTCAATCGAGCTATTTTCATCTGAAGGAAATGCAGCGGATTCTTGGGCAGTTCCCGTAGGGGGCGTTTCACGAATCGCGTTATCTAACGCCAAGCTGTCTGAGAAATCATCGCCGAATAAATCATTTAATTCATCATCTGAAGCAGCAAATGAGAGAGTTTGAGGGGATTCTTCATCAAATAGAAGATCGGAAAAGTCGCTGGAATCAAACACTTGAGTAGTATCAGCGGGCGCAAACAACCCAGAATCATCAGTGAGAATTTCTTCTTTTTGCCAGGTCAAGCCTAAATCTGGCATTTCTCCTTCAAATAAATCGGCTAACGTATTGAGTTCTGCCATGCCCACCTCAGGACCTTGATGAGTGTCAAAGACATCATCCGTCAGTTGAGTAGTCAGATCGCCGCCTAAATCCAACCCAATTTCTGTCGCTTCTAGACCGCTTAAGGAAAAATCAGTGGAGGAAGACAGGTCTTGATCAAAGTCAAGATCGGTTTCGTCAAAATTATTAAAATCTAGAGGAGAAGATTCTGCCAAATCTATTGGGTCTGCTTCTGCCAGTAAATCTGCAAAATCGACTTGAACCACTGTATCGATCAAATCAATAGGCAGCAGTGCTTGCAGTTGATCGCAAGGAGTAATATCGCCAGCGCGACCTGCTATCACCATTTCTTGTGCTTGCTTAATGTCTTTGATGACAATGGGAGCCAGTACGCGATAGCTATTTTCAGGATGAGCGATCGCCTGACGAGCAGTCTCAATTAAATGACACCACGCAGACAAGCCATATTGTTCGCCCATACTGCCTAAACTGTGGCAAATTTCTTGAAGCTGCTGCCGAGGGGCTGTCTCTGTATCAGGCTGTTTGAATAGTTGCAGCATTTCCCGCAACCGAGACGGAACATTTCCTTTGAATAATTCTTCGACTGCATTTTCTGAGTGATGTGAAAAGACGAAAGCAGTCGTAGAGACGGGTTCACGAGATACAGATGGAGCATTACTGGCAAGCTGAGATAGGTGCTGTTCTAGCTCACCAAATATCGGCTCAACGGCTGAGATCACGACCCTGGCATTTTCTTCAGTTAAGCCAAAAGAACCTTGGAGTTGCCCGACTAATTCCTGAAGAGCATCAAAGACCTTTAAGAAAAGAGATTCCAGCTTTTGGTCGATGCGGATGGATGTTTCCTTCAGCAGTTTAAAGTAATCTTCTAAGCGATGGGCGACTTGCTGAATACTTTCCAACCCCAACATGGCAGCACCGCCTTTGATGGAGTGAGCCGCCCGAAAAACCTCATTTACTGTTTCTGAATCTTCGATGGTTGCTTGTAGATTTAGCAAACCCTGCTCGATTGTATTGAGGTGGTCTTTTGCCTCCTCAATGAAATAGCCCATGATTCGCTGCTGTTGATCAGGCTGCATGGCAGTACTCCATTCCTTCGGAGAGGGTTATTTCTAGCAAAACACATTGCCGTCGGCAATTGGAACAATTGATGCACTGGGTAAATGCGAGCTTTTGCTGAGTAGAATTTTGGCTGAACAGGGTCGCTATCCAAGAAAACGAGTTGGAAATGTACTCGTTAATTTCATGATTTTTGTAAAACCATGCTCTAGATTGCTTTAATGTACTCGATCTACTAAAAATTGACATCAATTAAAGTCTGATGAGGAATAAGCGATCGCCCCTGAACCTATCTTACTTACGATCCACCGTTTCTACCCGGAATCGTTCCACGGAGGTAAGCAGATCGCGGGCAACACCTACTAGGCTTTGCAACGATCCGGATACCCGCTGGGCTTCCTGAGAGGTTTCTTGAGCCGTGAGTTCTACCGATTGCATGACTTGCGCCACTGCCCTAGATGTTTCAGTTTGTTCAACGGTATCGGCAGTAATTGATCTCACCAGCACATCAATGCGATTGGATACGGTAATAATGTCCTCTAGCGATCGCTTCGCCTGCTCCGCCAGCTTTGTTCCCTCAATCACCTGTTGAGTTCCTTCTTCCATTGCCGTCATAACCGAGCCAGTTTCACCTTGAATCTGGAGGACAATTTGTTCAATTTCCTTAGACGCTTTGGCTGCGCGATCGGCTAGCTGTCTCACTTCATCTGCCACAATTGCAAATCCTCGACCTGCTTCTCCAGCACGAGCCGCCTCAATACTGGCGTTGAGCGCTAGTAAATTGGTTCGAGAAGCAATTTGTGAAATCAAAGCAACGATCTTAGAAATTTCCTGAGAGGATTCGGCAAGACGTTTTACCTTGCGAGTAGTTTCTGCCACCGTTTCCCGAATTTGCAAGATCCCCGCGACCGTTCTTTCTACCGCTTCGCCGCCCCTTAATGCGGTTTCAGATGCCGAACGCGCCACTTGTTCTGCTTCACGAGCGCTTTCCGCCACCCGCTGAATCGATTCGGTCATCACCTGCACCGAATTTAAGGTGACTGCTAACTCCTCCGCCTGCCGTAATGCATCAGAGGACAAACTACGAGCAAACATTTCGTTATCGGTGGAGCCTTTGCTGACCTGTCGCGCTGCTACTTTGACCTGTTGCACGATTTCCCGCAGATTTTGAATCGTTAGGTTGAAGGAGTCGGCAACCGCCCCCAATACGTCGGCAGTCACTTCTGCTTGCACCGTCAAATCGCCTCTTGCTGCGCCTTCTACGTCGTCTAGCAAGCGAATCACCTGGCGTTGCAAATCTTCTTTTGCTTGCTCCTGCTCTTCTGCTTTCCGCTGAGCTTCACTGGTGGTCGTTAAAATGACTCGTGCCATCTGATTAAAGCCAGTTGCCAACTGCCCAAATTCATCTTCGGCATAAACGGTGGCACGAGCGTTTAAGTTTCCTTGGCAAACGGAATTGAACTGAGCTTGCAAGTCATCAGTGGAGCGCTTCATTTGTTTCGCGGCAACTTGCCCCAAAGCAAATGTTGCCACAAAACTCGCCAATCCTGCGGTTCCTGTCATCAGCCAACCCGTGTTGCGTAGCTGGGAAACCACAGCCGGATTTTCTTGAGAAACGCTAGAAGAGACAGCGTAGTTCACGCCAGCAACCCCGATCGCCGAACAAATTCCAGCCGCCAAGGCAATAATCAGGTGTTTAGCCGCAATGGATGCATTTTCCATCGGGGCAAGAATTCCTTGCTCCACGGTGACTGCTGGATCAAGGTTTTGTGGATCTGCCTGGGTAAATGCAGGAACCTGATCCGTGCTGCTGGTCAGGCTAAAAACTTCATCGTCGTTGACGAAGGAGCGATCGCCGGACGCAGTAAAATCCATGGCTGAATCTTGCGAATCTGTAGCAGAAGGAATGCCAAAGTCAGACCCAACTGCTGGGCGGGTGAACCCTGCTGAATTTTCTGACAAATCAAAATCAGACAGATTACCCAAATCGTCAAATTCGTCGAATTCTTCCAAGAAATCGACATTATTTTGACCTGTTGATCCACTTGATCCGCCAATGGAATCATTGAACGAATTGCTATAGGCAGCGCCAGAACTGCCCATTCTGTAGTCAGCATTCAGCGGAATTGATTCATCTGGTCGATCAAATGAAGATTCTCCATCCTCATAAGCGTTGGCAGATCCCATAAATAGAGTGTCGTCTTCCCCAACCGGATGCGGTAGACCGCTGCGAATACCACTTGGAGCCTCAGGGGGGCGATCGCTCAACCCTCCACCCGACAAAGGCGGGGAATAGGGAACATCTTCTTGCAGATCCAAAGGAGCAAATGCATCATCGAATTCGTCAAAGGTTGACGGGAAATCACGTTGATCACTGAAAGCGTCAAGGCCATAGTCATCGCCCGGCATATCAGTAGGAGCCGTGAACGCATCTAGATCTGTTGTGCCAAAAGCATTGGAGCTTTGCCCAGAGTTGTTCACTTCAACCGCAAATGGATCAGAAAAGGCAGGGGCAGAGTCACCCGTACTGGCAAAGCTGCCTTCTCTAAAAGGATCATCAAATTGGATGCCGCTATTGTAGGGAGAATCTACTGGAGCGTTGAAACTATTATCGTCAAAAGCATTGTCAAAAGCGGCAAAATCTATCTCATCTGTGAGGCTATCAAATGAGTCAGGGCTGTGGGAATCCTGTAGGTTTGTAGGAGTATTGAAGGAGCCAGCAAATCCTTCATCATCTAAAGCATCATGAAACGTTGCATCGGGGCTGACATTGAATTCATCAAATGTCTGCTGTGGAGCGCCCGCTTGATCACCCAAATGCTCCAAGCCTTGGTTTGCATAATTAGTGAAATCGGGATCGTCCGTCAAGTGCAGTACAGACTCATATTGCTCTTTGGCAACGTCGTATTGCTGCAAGCCGTAGCAGTAAATGTGCCCTCGCAACAAATTGGCGCTTGGATCATCTGGGAAGTCTTGAATTAAGCGATCAATAATTTGAGCAGCGTCGTCATAGCTGCCGTTCATGTAGGCAATTTGAGCTCGCTGATAGTCTTGCGCGTACTCAGTACCTGTTCCCATGTGCCCTCTCCCAGTTGATTATTGAGTACGATAACCTCGGCTTCCCAGAGTGATGGCTCGAAATGAAATGAATAGCATCTATACTATCCTCGATTGGTAAGACCGAACATCCAATTTCATAATGCTGTGCTGCCATCATGTGATCGCCCTCCTTTATGCTGCCCACCGTGCTGACCGTAAAATTGCAATCTGGTCGAGCAACCAAAGATATTTACTCGCTAGATTATCTAGAGCCCATTCTCCTCGCAAAAATGGGGCAACGCTATCAGGGACATTTTGAGGCATTTGCACCTCGTCTAGATCCAGCCATTCCATGCCCACAATCCGATCCACCGCTAGACCGAGCATTAGATCTTGATCCTCTACCGCAATCACAGAGACTTCGGGTCTATCAGTATTGAGTGGCACAGAGTCTCCGAGGAATTGCCCCAAATCGGCAACCCAGACCACTCGACCCCGAACATTTAGCGTACCCAAAAGTAAGGGAGAAACATTTGGAATGGGCGTAATGCGATCGGGAGGAGGGGAAAGAACTTCTTTGATCCCCATGGCGGGCAATGCGAACTCAGTTCCCGAAGAGACATAAAACCGTAAATGCAGTTCACCTTCAGGACTCTCAAGCTCCTGAAATTCGGGTGCTTGGTCGTGTCCTCTGCCCGTTAGAAAGTCTGGAATTCCTACCATTTGCTCATTACCTATCCTCGTAATAATTGCTTAACGGTTCCAACCAACTCGGTGGGTTGAAAGGGTTTAGCAATGTATGCATCGGCTCCTTGCTTCATGCCCCAATAGCGATCGAATTCTTCACCCTTGGAAGAACACATGACGACCGGAACGTTCTGGGTTTTAGGATCAGCTTTGAGGCGACGGCATACTTCATACCCGTTCATCCGAGGCATGACAATATCTAAAACAACCAAATCGGGACAACTCCCTTCAATTTGCTCTAGCGCTTCCACGCCATCGCTAGCAACAGCGACATCCAAACCGCTTCCTCTGAGGAGGTCTTTGATCATTTCCCGTTGAGTGACGCTATCTTCGACAACCAGAACTATACTCATGCTTTCTACCTGCTTGCCTTTGAAGGTGAACGGAACCGAATTGCCGCTTACCTTAACTGCTACTAACTAAAGTACCCCCATTTACGATTTAAGTGGCGTTGATGGTGTTGAAATTACGTTTGTTCTTTCAAGTTGTACTTCATCTTTTGGGTTGATTGGTGCTTGAGTTGATGATTGTTGACGTTCAACTTTCGCTGAACCAATGTAGCTCTCGACTAGCATTAGTAGCTCACTTTCGCCAAATGGCTTCGTTAAATAGTCTGTGGCTCCAATGAGTTTCGCTCTGACGCGATCAATGAATCCATCTTTGCCCGTAAGCATAATAATGGGTGTTTGGCGAAATAGGGTAGAGGTGCGTAACATGGCACACACTTCGTACCCATCTAGCTCAGGCATGGTGATGTCGCACAAAATTAGGTCGGGGATAATTTGGAAGACGCTACTCAAAGCTTCTAGGGGATTACCGATCGCGATCGTCTCATAGCCCTGCTGAGTCAAAATTTGTTTCACCGTCTCCCGAACGGTCAATCCGTCATCAATGCAAACAATTTTAGGGGGACGTATTTTAGAATGTGCATAGTCATTGGATTGCTGAGTTAACTCGTTTGTTTTTTGGTCATGTTGAGTTGCTCCCTCAGGGCTAATGAGTTGAATAACCCCCTGCTGAATATAGGGATAAATTGCCTGAGCCACTGTCAAAATATCACGGTTCAGATATCTGCCGATCTGCCGCAGAGTGGTTCTTCCATCCGCAAACTTAGCGAGTTTATCAAAGGTGCGGTTGGATAGGGCATTTTGCAAAACACTAACATTTGTAATGACAGGACACTGCTCAGTGGAATAGATATAGGGGTAAAACTGTTTCCAGCGTTGCACCTGTTTCATGGTGTGGGTCAGCAAGGGGGCTACTTCAAAGCTGGTGAGTTGGGGAGATAAGGGCTGTCCGATTTCAAATATAAAAGTGCCGTGGTGCAGGCTTAATAAATCAAATAAGGTTTCGTGTACCATGCTTTGAATAATGCTGCGCCCTTGAGCGGGCGTGAGCGTATGATTTTCCATCAGTGCCCAAAGATAGCTATATTCAGGCGCATTGGCAGTGGCGATCGCTCCTTTTATTAGGGGATGAAGGGCTGCTTCTGCCCGGTAGCGCTGAAGATAATCTCGTAGCCGCCGCAATCGAACATCGGGGTCAGCCGCATAAATAATTTGTCCATTTAAAAAGAAAACAAACCAAAATTGCTCACTGGAAACGGCATTTTGAGTCCCCATTGTCTGAGCAACTTCCGAATCTACCGCAGCAGACTGGGAGGGATAAGCTTCTACGAAAAGTTCCCCGGTTCGCTGCCCCAATTCAATCAGTTGGAGAATACTGCGAATATCAATTTCAGTGAGTTTGCCCTGCATAAATACTTGGCTATTTTCTTAAAAGATTCACCTAGAAACAGACAAACAGAGCGATCGCGGCTCTACCTGTTACATTTCTTTAGCAAATCTAACAAGCAATGTTAAGTTAGGGGCACAAGCTTAGGGGCACAAGCTGAGGGATCAACTATCAACAATGCCTTGAATGAAACCCTAGGGTGAGTCGCTAGATTCAGCAAAATCTTGGCAAATCTTTCTGGAATAGTCCATGATTTAGCTGTTCATTCAGTTTGTACCTGTTAGGATATTATTTTTTCCTAGGTACGAATCAAGCACAAAAGATGCTCATGTTGCCATAATTCTGCCACCAATAGTGGTTTCTGTGTTTCAACTGGATGAGTCAAATAAATCTTTCTTGATTGACTAGATATGAATACTTTCAAATTAGAGGTGTTGGGCACAAGTGCACATTTAATCCTCTTCAACCAGCGGCAAACTGCGTTAGGAAGACTAGATTGGATACGCTAGTTTAATCAGGCAACATTGTTTTATGGTTTATGACTCCAGACGATCATCCGGGTGAATTTGCTGTATGAGGCTCTAGATACATCTTGCCTAGTGCGTCAAGTTGCTAAAGCAATCTATGACATAGGCTGAACTTAGCGAGTTTAACTAGCATATTTGTTGATTTTGGTTGGGCAAAGACAAAGAAGGGGATTAGTGGCGTGCTGTATCTAGCGGAAGTACAAAAGAAAAGCGGTGGGTTGCTGGGTGGTGGTGGTAAAGCCGAACTGAGACTACTTGCCTGTCAACGATCCGAGCAAAACTGGTCGTCAGTTTCGGGAGACGAGGTGATTCCGTCTGATGAGGCGAACAGCTATGGATCGGGTGCCTTAGTGCTGGTTGATCTGTCCGCTAATCGGCAAGTGCAGCGGCTGCAAGAAGCGGGTCGTCCTTTAGTCAGCATTTTGCAAAACTTTTCTCGCTTGCAGGAAAAATTCAAAACTCAAGAAGAAGAAATTGAGCAGTGGAAGCAATCGCTCACCTATCAAAGTCAAGAGCTAAACCGTCGAGAAATGGAAATGGAAGCGCGGCGGGAACAGCTTCAGCAGATGGAGGAAGACTTTGAGCAGATGGAGCAGCAGCGCCAAGAAATTACTGCCTCGCAAGAAGAAATCAACCAGCAAAAAGAAGCTTATGAGCGCAATCGCCAAGAGCTAGAAGGGGCTTGGGATCATCTGCGGGGTGAGACGCGCCGCATGGAGGAACAACAGGCGACGATGCAGCAGTCTACGGTGCTAGACGAAGATAAGGCACGCGCCTTGAATGAGGCGCTAAATCGGTTAATCGGGATATTGCCAGTGGAGCCTGTTCGAGAATCGCTGAATGCTTCTTTTGAAATTTTATCTCAGCATCAAGAGCGGCTGAACCAGTATTGGCAAACTTTAGAGCAGCAGCGATCGCAGATTGATCAAAACAATCATGACATTGAACAGCAGGCGCAAACCATTCGCGATCGCTGGCAAGAGTGGCACCAAGCTCAAACTGCGTTAGAACAAGCCAAAGCCGAATTGAAAGCTCAGCAAACCACACTGATCGGGAAGCAAGATTATGTAAGACTGCTTTCTAGCCAGCTTCAAAGCCATGATGAACTGCATCAGCAAGTCTATCGCTTGGCAGCCACTTCTGACCATGTAAAGATTGGGTTTCAGGTGGATGTGGCAGCACTAGAAACCATGCCCATGGATGACCTGCAAAAGGTGGTTCAGGATCTAGAAAACGAACTGTTGAAGCTGGAAAGCTTTGTGGAAAGTCAAGAGGAAGAGTTGCGATCAAAGCAACAAGAAATTGATGATATCAAA
Organism: Leptolyngbya sp. CALU 1928; assembly: GCF_056784215.1. Lineage (NCBI taxonomy): Bacteria > Bacillati > Cyanobacteriota > Cyanophyceae > Leptolyngbyales > Leptolyngbyaceae > Leptolyngbya > Leptolyngbya sp. CALU 1928. The sequence continues at coordinate 2,189,712 of NZ_JBXBCE010000001.1, forward strand.
GCCAAAATTGAAGCGGCAAATGAGTACGATCGCCTCAATCTAGAAAATGAGATGTCAGATGAGCAAGATGGCTATCAAATGCTGTATGAAACCTTGGTTGGGCAGCGCCGCAGCCTCCAAGAACGAAAAGCGTTTCTCAATCAACATCAGTCCATTCTTCGCCGTCGCCAGGGTCTCGCTGAACCAAAAGGCGGGGAGAACGTGATTGATCTTGAACCGATCTTGACTCAAATTGATGCCCAGCGCCAGCAACAAGCCGATGAGCTACAGGCAATCGAAGCCCAGATCACGCAGATGCAAGCGGCAATTCAACAGACGGAAAATATTGTCAATAATCAATCAACGGAGCAGGAGGCTAAGCGCAATGAAATCAAGCGGCTTGAAGATGAACTCCTAAACCGACGCAAAGCCGATTCTGAAGGCATTGGTAAGGTTTCAACCTATCAAGAAGTGCTTCAGCCCGTACAGGATACTACAGACGGAATGCGCCAAAAGCTGGAGGCGATCGCCTCCAGCATGGCACAAGGGCAAGAAGCCGCCGACTCTCAACAGCAGGCAATTACTGAAATTCGTCAGGTGATTAGCAGTTTGACTAATCCGTAATATGAATAGCACTCCGTAGCCAGATCCAATCTCCTTCTACCTGAGCGATCGCACCTCCTGGGAACGGATCAGTTTGCGATCGATTCGGGGCGGAAATCAGGGCAACCAATTTTTCAATGTGTTCAAAATTAGGCGCTTCAGGCAAACTCTGGTGCAAGAGTTGGCGAACTGCACGGCGTTGTAGGGCGATCGCTGCCGTCTGTAAAATTCGCCGATTGAATCGATAAGATTGACCCTCAACGCTCCACTCTGCTCGTTCAACTAAGTGATTAGCTGCTGCTTCCAGGTATTCCACCTCGGCTTGCAGCAATTCTGCGGTCTGGTTGAATGCTTGCTCCACTTGAGGATTGAAGTGCGCTTGCAGATAGGGAATGAGTTCTAAGCGAATGCGATTTCGGGCAAACTCTAGGCTTTGATTGGTGCTGTCTTCCCAAATGGTTAGTCCCACTTCCTGGCAAAACTGGGCAGTTTGGGCACGAGTGATACTCAACAGTGGACGAACTAGCTGAAGATTTTCAACGAGCGATCGCGTCCAGGTCAACGCTTGCAATCCATCTGCGCCGCTCCCGCGCATCAGGTTATAGAGCAAGGTTTCGGCGCGATCGCTGGCAGTATGTCCTGTAACAATGATGTCATAGTTCTGCCGTTGGGCAATCTGCATCAAGCTTTGGTAGCGCCATTCACGCGCCGCTGCTTCACTGGATAGACTCATTTCCGCCGTTTGTTCAAAATAGTCAACCTGCCACTGATGCGCCAAGGTTTGCACAAACGTAGCATTCTCGGCTGAATCCGATCGCCAACGATGATCACAATGGGCGATCGCTAGTTTCCAGCCCCACTTGGGTTGCAAATCTAACAGCAGCTTTGCTAGACAAAGAGAATCTTGCCCACCGGAAACTGCCATTAAAACCCGCGATCCTTGCTTTAATAAGAGCTTTCTTTTCAGGCTTTGGTGCAAATGAGCGTGCAGACCTGTCCAAGAAGGAAGAGAGTTTTCTGGGGCAAGGTGACTCATTTGAGAGACTAGGGGCTAGTAATCATCATCTGGGCTACCGTAAAAGTCTTCCAAGTCTGCCTCCGATCGCCCTGATTGATAGATATCATCCCGATCAAGCCGAGGGGGAGAATCGGAGCGTGGCTCTAATCGCCCTAGTCGGCGTGGTTGTTCAGTCATGCGTCGCTCAGGCAGTCGGGCTTTGGGGCTATCCGGCGAGAATTCTAGCCGAATCCGAACCCGACCACGCTGCCAGCCTTGACCGCTAAACCGCAGGGCTTGACACTCCAAGCCGTCATTAAACCAGCCTTCGTTTTCTTCGACCCAGTCATTTTCGCGATCGCTGACTGCCTGTGCCAACGCATCGATAAACTCACCTACCTTAAAGGTCGGGTTTGCCATTAGCACCCGACCCAGGCTGACAAACAGCACTTCATCATTATCCAAAGGTTGAAACTCATCCATGTTAGAAAAACCAGCCGTAACTATGAAGCCCTTTACCCAACAAATTTACGCCCAAATAGCAGACCCAAACGACCAGAAAACCCGCCGCCGCAAGCAATGCCGGACGACGACCCTGCCATCCTTTAGTAATTCGAGCGTGCAAATAAGCCGCAAACACCAGCCAGGTAATCAGTGCCCAGGTTTCCTTTGGATCCCAACTCCAGTAAGAACCCCACGCTTCATTTGCCCAGACGGCTCCGGCAATGATGCCAATGGTGATCAGGGGAAATCCTAACCCAATCATGCGATAGCTAATGTTATCTAGGGTATCTGCCAGACTGAGGCGCTGCGGTGACAAAGCGACCGAGATTGCCGGAGGTTCCATGACCGCAACAGAGCCATTCTTAGAAAATGCAGCCGTCATTTCTGTGCTTAAGCTCTCGCCGATGGGTTCACCCGCTTTCCGCAGTTGATATTTGCGATCGCGATAGCTACCCGTGCCCACAGAACTTCCCTTTAGCTCAATGTTCTGCCCACGAGTGACGACTAAAAACGCGATCGACAGCAGTGCCCCCACCATCAAGGTTGCATAGCTCAACATCATCACGCTAACGTGCATCATTAGCCAGTTAGATTTAAGTGCGGGCACGAGCGGCGCAGAAGCCTGCATTTCCGTGGGCAATGTCAACGTAGCAAAGGCAGCAATCCCCATTGAAATCGGTGCAGTTACCACCCCCACGAGGCGATTGCGACTCATCTGCTCTGCCACAAAATGCATGGTGGTAATGCCCCAAGCTAAGAAAAACAGAGACTCATATAGGTTGCTTAGGGGAAAGTACCCCGCTTCTAGCCAGCGTGCGCCCAAGAGTGCCGCCATGCAAAGATTGGCGATCGCCATTCCAGTCGTGCCCGCCATTGCTAAATAGGGCAGGTTTGGAAATGCTGCCCCAACCCAGTAAACCAGCATTGTGATAAACAGGACTGCAAAGGAAGCATTGTCTAAAATGCCTTGCAGTTTAACCAGATCCATCTCGTGTTCTCCACAAAAATCTTTAAGTGAATCATTCTTATCCCTCTATCCTACGATGCTGGCTGCCATACGGACAGGGTTAGATTTATTGCGGGGGTGGCACAACCGGAGTCGGGCTTGGTGATATTGGTGGAACTGTTGGGGTCGGTAACGGTTTCGGATTTCCCGCTTTTTGCAAACCCACAAACACATCGTAGCGAGTGGTGCGATCGCCGCTCACTGCCGCCGTAACACCCAGCGATCGCACAGCTGCAACCAGTTCTCGGTTTCCTGGTGGCAGTTGCAAAATGGGAAACTTTTTGGCGTTAATTGCCTCATCCACATTCAGATAAAAATGCCCGTTGTTTGGATTGAGTCCAGCCGGGATCGCTTTTTTGAATGCTTCACTATCTGCCAATGGTTTAGCAGGACGCGGCACAATTGCGCTGGCGATCGGTGCGCCCAAGGACAGAAACGTGATATCTCCATCCATCCAACCCCGATTGATCACTGCTCCACTTTGAGGCACTGTCCAAGCAGTCACCGGCTTGCCTGCAACATCGGTTTGTTCGACCTTGAATTTATAGCGCTCCACCATGGCATCATCTAGCTTTTTCAAAGTAGCCTCGGCAGCCCGACGATCGCTGGCTTTCGTCATAATTAACAAACTAAACGGCAGACTGGCAGACGTTCCCTCTGGCGCAGCGGCAAGGGCGATCGCGAACTCGCCATCCATCCAAGGCAAAAAGTCTTGCTCCCAATCCATGCCCACTGTGGATTTAATCCCGGATCGAATCACCTCTGGATTAATCGGGGTGACTGGATTTGCCGCCGCGCCCTGACTATAATCCTGCCAAAACTTTTTCAGGTTGCCGCCTGATGCCATCACAATTGTGTCGGCAGGTAGCTGACTTGGCATAACGGAAGCGGTATTTTTACCGTCAAACTTGCGGGTGCTGTCGGGTTTTAGCCAAGATACACTTTTAAGCTGAACGCCCTCTGGTTCCAAGGTTACCGTGGCTGCCACGCCTTGATTCTGCTGGAGTTGCTCCACGTTTTGAGGAGAGAGCGATCGCCCCGTATTTGCCGCCGTCACCACTGCCGCCGCTGGCAGATTTACATACACCTTGCCAAAGGCTTGGGGCACTTTGATTTGACCCAATGCCTGATTGTAGCCCGGAGTTTTTGCCAGGTTTGCATCCCCTTTATAGGCATCGATCGCGCGATCAGTGGCTTTAGGATCGTTCGTGACTAAAAGATATTTGCCATCAATCGCCGTTGCCGAAAATGCTTGTGCGGTTCCCTGGGTTTCCTTAATTTGAAAGCCTTTATAACTGCGATCGTTGAGCTTGCCACCTTGGGAACGCGGTTGTTCTAAAATCTCTTTTGCTTTGAGCGGATCGCGAATCGGCAGTACCACCACAATCGACTGTTGGTTGGGCGGAATCGCCGGAGCGGTCACGGGTGCCCTAGGTCCCAAAAATGCCACGGTGACTTCTCCACCTACCCACGGCTGAATATCTTTTTGATAGTCAAATCCATTGCTGGTCAAGACGCGATCGCGTGCCTCTGCCAAATTTTTATCAAAAGCTGCCTGACTTTGAACCGTGCCAAACTCGCGTAATTTTTGCCACTGCCCCGGCTCAGTAGTGACTGAAATTGTGATCAAGGCATCTTGCGGAATCACCTCCGCGCCGACAGGCAAGTCTTCCGGTGCAGCTTTGGACTGAGATAAGTACCAATACGCCCCACCGCCACCAGCGATCAACAACGCAGCGGCTCCAGCCGTTAACAGGAGAGGGGACTTTGTTTTCTGGGCAACCATGGGTGTTTCACTAAGCTCAACGGGCAATGTCCCTGCCACTCTAGCAAAACTCAGAGCGATCGCCGCGAGAAATCATCCAAATAGAGTTTCTTCAGCTACCGTTTTAGCAGCCAAAATAGAAGCGCGATCGCCACACCTACCGAAACCCAAAACCAGAGGGTTTTTGACGGCGTTTACGGGAGGATGGGCGTGGAGCAGAGGGTTGATCATTAATTTTGGGAGCAGACCTAGGCTGCTGTACCGGAATAGTTTGGTTGAGTTGATAAATCTCAGTGGTACAGTTTTCCACTTCATGTTTCAGCCCCAAAGATTGGTAAATCTGCTTGGCTTGCTGGTAATGCTGAAGTGATTCCCAAGATTGCCCCAGTTTGGCAAGCGCCCTCGCCATATTGAACAGAGAAAGAGCTTCGCCGTAGCAATCGCCAATCTCGCGCCTAATTCCTAAGGACTGCTGAGAGAAATCGATCGCCCTCCGGTATTGCCCCAGGTTGCGGTAAGCATTGCCCAAATTCATAAGCCAGTTGGCTTCACCCTCCAGATCTCCAAGCTCACGTGTAATTTCTAAGGCTTGCTGAGCGAAGTCAATCGCTTGCTGGTATTGCCCCAGTGCATCATAAGCATTGCCCAAACCTCCAAGAGAATTGGACTCAAAATTGCGATTTCCCACTTCCCGTTGGACTTCCAAAGCCTGTTGATAAAATTCAATAGCCCGTGGGTACTGCCCCAGTTTGCTATAAGCATTAGCCAGATTACAAAGGCTTCCTCCCTCATCATTGCGATTGCCGATTTCACGTTGGATTTCTAAAGCCTGCAGAAGGTAATCGATTCCTTGTAGGTATTCTCCTAGCATGAGATAAGTACTTCCTAAATTGCCGAGAGCAGCGGCTTCACCTTGGCGATCACCGATCTCACGCGCTATCTCCAGCGATTTTTCGTGACAGATGATCGTCTCTGGATCAAGGGATTGAAACTGAAGGAAAAGCCCCAATTGTGTAAGCGCACTCATCTCAGCCGATCGGTTGTTCTGGGTTTGGTGGCGGTGAATTGCTTGCTGAAAGGCGTTGATGGTTTGTTCTCGTTCTTGCTTCAGATTTTGGGCAATGCCTTGGCTGATGCGTTGGGCATAAACGTGTCCTAAGCGGTCATAGAGAGTTGCCAATCCGGGTGCGTTTGGGTCTTTTGCGGTGAGGGTGGCGATTTCTGCCTGTAACTCTGCCAAGGGTGGCAAATTTTCGGGTTTGGGGTTGTCCTGAATGGGTTGCGAGGGTGAGTTGATCGGGATGGGAAACTGAGTTAGCTGGGGCGATTCATCCACAAACCGCAAGACTGCTTTACGCCAACTCCAAAAATCGGGGGCGCGACGGCTCATTTCCCGCAAAATTCGCTGCGTCACCCAAAGAACGATGGGATAGCGAAACTCGCGCAAGCCTTCCCGTGTCCATTGCAAATAGCCAAAAAATTTGTCTAAATCGCTCTGTTCGTCCTGACGATCAATCGTCACCCGCAGCAATAACTCGGCTCCCGTCACCGTAAACACTGCCGCTCCATCCTGCTGCAAATGGCTTTCCTGTTGCTTGAGCGTCTCCAACCCGGCTCTCATACTGGGTTCTTGCCCCAACCCAATTCGGTAGGGGCGAATTTGTGCCTGCCGTGCTTCAGTTTCGTAGCGCATAATGATTCGTTGCCGCAAGGCACTGTCATCACAGGAGACAATGATCGGCGCGAGTCGTCCCTGGGAGTTCTCGATCAGGGAAATCAGTTGGTCATAAGTTTCTTCGTTTTGGGTTTGGGGGTCATCCCGTTGCGGCACCATCCAGCACCCCCTCTTCCACTAGCAAATCCTGGACGATCGGGTTGAGGTCATACCAATGCACGCGATTGCGATACTCCAGCACATACAAGCCATGCAGCAAATCTAAAAATCGCTGATTTTCTAAATCTTTGGGCTTAAACTCGCGATAAATCCCAACCAGCAAATCGAAGTCATTTTGTCCGAGCGATTCTGAGTAGCTAATCTGCAAATCGGTTAGCACAGACTCTAAAATTGGCTGATCGATCACCACGGTCGGCTGATCAAACTGCTGTTGGCGAATCTGGCGGCGGATCTGTTGTAGGGCGCGATCGCAGCAGAGATCCACAATCCGAATCAGTTCGCGCAACACGCCGCCGCTTTTGAGGATGATCTGGGGCAGAATGGCTGGATCGATTAGATGTTTCGGTAAACGCCGATCTAAAATCTCGCCAAACACCGCCACTATTGGCTGATTAGGAATGCGATCGGGCTGGCGTACTGTGGCTTTACTAAAAAACTTCGCCACAGGCATCGTATGAATCTTTTTAATATTTGCCGTGACAATGCTCTTAATCGCCGCTTCTCGCAGGGTTGAAATCGGAATGGTGTAAATAATCCGAGAATTGGGAGCCAATAGCGTCTTAATATTTTTGCTGAAGACTGTTTCTGTTACGCCCAAATCCAGTTTATCTAAGTCATCAATGATTACCAGAACCGTTTGCCCCGTGGCATTTTCGATATAGGTTTGAATTTCATTAATTCGGGCAATTAAGTCAGAAATCTTGCGGGCAAATTCGATACTGATTTCTTTCCGAATCACTGAATTCACTTTGAGGCTAGATTTCACCTTTGCCAAAAATTCCAAAATTACAGGAATTCCTCCCTTGAGGCTAGCTTCGCCACTCGCTTCGATCGCCGATTCCACTGTTTTCGATTCTGTTTGGGTGTGCTTGCCCAGCCAGTGATAGAGATCCTGCTTCAGACCGGGCTTCAGCTTCACATCCCGCCGTTCGGATGCATCCAACAGTTGCACCGCGATCGAAAACAAAATATTGACGTGATCCACCGCTGATTCTTCAATCGTGTCAGCGATGGAGAAATTCACTACAAAATATTTCCCTGTTTCCGTTAGCCGAAAGCCTAACTCCGCCAGCAGGGTCGATTTGCCACAGCCCCGATGCCCCGTAAAAATCAGCTTATTATCTTGCCCGGTGCAGTCTTCAACGGCTTGCTCTAGCTCATCCACCAGTTCCGTTTGATACTCCACCCCAAACCGTGCTAAATCTTTACGCTTCACCAACGGCTCAAGCTGAAGATTTCGCCCCGCTTCACGAAAGTCTTCAAGCTGACGTTGGAGTGCTTCCTGATCCGGCATGACTCATCTCACTCTCAAAATGTCTCTGTATTGTACTTCAGAGAATAAATAGGACTCCTATATCTCAAGCCTCAGCCTCATAATTTAGGAGATTGCTGAGAAAAAAGATATCCCAAAGGGTGTAATGCGGATGAAAGGACTTGAACCTTCACTTCGTGAGAAACTAGAACCTAAATCTAGCGCGTCTACCAATTCCGCCACATCCGCATGTGTTGCTTGCCTATGATAGCAAATCACGGTCTTAGTGAGAAATCGAAATTTAAAAATAGAGGCGAATAGAAGAATCTCAATCTCTAACATCGAGAAATTAATCCCAGCAACGTTGCCAGTTCTTCATGGTTTGTTACACAATGAGGTGAACTGTATCTGAAAAAGTGACAGGTATGTTTGGCGGCTTCACTGCAAAACCGGGTGGCGACTTTGGAGAGCGAATGCTCAACACAGTTGCCAGCCAATCGATTCGACACCTATTTACTGAAAGTGAATCAGTGGAGGTGGTCATTCGTTGCAACCCTTCTAGCAAGCTGCTTCAGGGAAGTATCGATAATTTCCGCATGGAGGGACGGAATGTCGTCATTCGGCGAGACTTTCAAGTTGAGGAAATGTCGTTTGAAACCGATGCTGTTTCCATCGATTTTGGGTCTGTCCTATCAGGCAATATTCGGCTGCGTCAACCTACTCAGGCAGTGGCTCAAGTGACGCTCACTGAAGCCGGAATTAACCATGCGTTTACCGCAGAACTGGTGAGAAAACACCAGGAAAATCTAACCAACCCTGAGTTGATGCAGCTTTCTGGCGGTGAACCCGTTTCTTTCACCGATGTGAATGTGCAGCTTTTGCCAGAGAATCGGCTAGCGATTTTTGCCAAAGCGACTTTGCCGAATGGAACCGTGCCGATTAGCCTCAGCGCCACATTGGATGTAGAACGTCGTCGCAAACTGCTGTTCCAAAATCCTCAGTTTGAGCCAGAAGTAGTGCCGGAAGCGATGCGGGGTGTTTCTGAGGTTTTGACGAAAGCATTTGCCGAAATCCTCAATGGCATGGTGGATTTAGATCGATTCGATTTAGATGGGGTGATGATGCGGATTAATCGCTTAGAAACGAAGGGTAACCTGCTTATTTTTAGTGGGTATGCTCAGATTGAGCGGTTTCCGAAAGCGAGTAAAGTGGGTTAATTAGGGGCGATCGCGCCTCTTATCTTTTCCTGAGAAGTAAGAAATTTAGGAGAATTTAGGCATAATCTACAAACCATGCTGATTTTGCTGACCCTGGCATGATCAGAACTACGGGTGCTGCTTGATTCATTTGCAATTGACCCAAAAATAATGTCGGAAACGCTGCTGAATCATCGTTATCGACTGCTTCACGTATTGGGAAGCGGTGGCTTTGGGCGTACCTATGTGGCTGAAGATATTCAACAAGTGGGAAACCCCAAATGCGTCATTAAGCAACTGAAGCCTGTCAGCCAAGATCCGGTTTTTCTAGAGGTTGCCCGTCGCTTGTTTTTGAATGAAGTGGAAATTCTGCGAAGACTAGGCGGACACGATCGCATTCCTGCCCTGCTGCAAGATTTTGAAGAAGACCATCAGTTTTATCTGGTGCAGGAATATATTGAAGGGCTACCCCTGAGTGAAGAACTCGTCGCCTTAAAGCAGTTAACAGAAGTTGAAGTGGTTACGCTGCTGCGAGATGTGCTGGAGATTTTGGAGTTTGTCCACCAGCACAACATTGTCCATCGCGACATCAAACCCAGTAATCTCATGCGACGGCAACGCGATCGCCGCATCGTGTTGATCGACTTTGGTGCAGTTAAAGAAATGCAAACTCAACTGCTTCAAGGAACGGGACAGACAAATTTAACCGTGGGCATTGCCACGCAGGGCTATGGTCCCAGTGAGCAACTGGCTGGCAAACCCCGATACAACAGCGATATTTATGCCTTGGGCATCACTGCCATTCAAGCCCTCACCGGGCTGCACCCGTCTCAATTGCCGACTCATCCTACTACCGGGGAAGTCATCTGGCGCGATCGCGCAGTAGTCACTCCGTGGCTAGCGCGGATTCTTAATCAAATGGTGCGCTATCACTTCAATCAACGCTTTCAGTCAGCGGCAGAGGTGTTACAGGCGCTTGATCAGACTGCATTATTAGATGCGCCAACGCTGGGCACTGATGAAACACTGCTGCCACTCACTCAGATGGATACCTTGGCAAACGAGGGAGCGCGACCTGCTGAAATCACTGAGGTTCCGGCAAAACCCCGCCATCGTCGTAGGGTTGCCCCTCTGGTGATTGGCGCGGTTAGCCTAGTGGCGATCGCGATTGTGAGTGGAGCTAGAAACTTGGGCTGGTTGCAACCCATGGAAATCGCTGCCTATGACTGGAAGATGCGAGGTAGACCGGAGCCTGAACCCGATCCGCATTTGCTGGTAGTGGGCATTACTGAAGCCGACATTCAAGTGCAAAAGCGGTTTCCGCTCTCTGATGAAACGATCGCGGCGACCATTGCCCAACTTCAGCGCCATCAACCGCGAGCGATCGGGCTGGATATTTTTCGGGATATTCCTCAACCACCAGGGCGATCGCAACTCTTGACTGCCTTGAAAGCGCCCAACATTGTCACGATCACCAATCTTGGAACCCCCATCACCCCCGCGCCACCCGGTGTTCCCAGCGATCGCGTTGGGTTTAATGATGTGGTGCTGGATGCCGATAGTGTCGTGCGGCGTAATCTCATGTTTGCCGATTTGAACACCACCACCTATTATTCCTTTGCGTTACGGTTAGCGGTAATGTATCTAGCTAAAAAGAATATTCAGTTGCAGCCCAGTCCGGGCGATCGCACCATTGCCCAGTTAGGAACTGTTGCATTTCCGCCGCTGAGTAAAACCGCAGGGGGCTATCAAGATCTAGACGATCAAGGCTATCAGGTAATGCTGAACTATCGGGGGCGAACCGTTGCCCAGCAGGTGAGTCTCAGCCAGGTATTAAATGGGCAAGTGCCGCCAGAGCAAATTAAAGACCGAATTGTTCTAATTGGCACAACCGCCGCCAATGCCAAAGATTTATTTCTTACACCGTTCAGCGTGACTGAAACAGAAAATTCTCGGCTGCCAGGAGTCTTGATCCATGCTCAAATGGTCAGCCAATTTTTGAGTGCCGGACTGGATAAAAAACCAGCAATTTGGTACTGGTCTAATGAGCTTGAAATCGTGTGGATTGGCGGCTGGGCAGTTTTGGCAGGCGCGATCGCCTGGTTTATAGTGCGTCGTCCAGTTTTGGTTTTACTGGGGGAAGCTGGACTGATTGCGATCGTGATCATCACTGGCATTGGCACATTTAGTGCTCAAGGCTGGATTCCAATGATTCCACCCATTTTTGCAATCATCTTGACCGCAAGTGGAATCGCCACTTATCGCATGACAAAGGGCAAATAACGGAGGACGAATGACGATTAAGGCGAAAAGCAGCAATCCAAGACTCGAAACTATATCAGTTCCTCTTTAACCAGCGTTACAATCTCCAAAGGAACGCCTACTCAAACTTTAGCTTTCACCCTAATTTCGGCAAAGGAGCCTTGCAATGTTTTTCGACGAACTCACCCCCATCTTCACAGAACTGACTCAACAGCCTGTTGCGTTCATGGGCGGATTATTTTCTGGGCTGTTGCGGCTGAATCTTGCCGATGAGCCAATCAAAAGCTGGCTTGACAAGCAAGGAAATGCCTCTTTCTATCCCACAGTGACTCACAACGGCAAAAGCGGACCTCAATCTATTTCAATTGATTAAGACTGTGAGGCTGGCATCATGAGGTTTTCAACGAGTATCTTCTTCAGCCAAAACGAGAGAAATTAAGAGAGGATTCTGAAAAGTTTAAAGATAGGTTATGAATCTCACCCTGACGAAAAATCAAAAAGGTATAATAGGATACTTAATATCCGTACCTGATGATGATTTCTCACCAACTTATACCCAATGCGTTTTCTGAAATCTTTATGCAAGCCACAACCAACCATACGCTAACTTTTGCAGATCGGTATGGGCTGGCAGCGGCACTGTGTAATGATTTGATTGAAGAAGAAGAGAAACGGGCGATTGATCGCATTTTGCATGGGGTTAGGCGGGGACACATCCAGCTTGTGGACGATTTGTCTACGCTGGAATTACCCAAAGCAACCCGGCTAAAAGGATCATTTCACCCAAATCGTTTTAATGTTGACAAATTCATGAATCCCGTGAACGCCCAACTCACGACCAAAGCCCGATCGCTTGGTGCCGCCAAAGGGTAAGCGGGGGTCGGATTTCACCATGCCGTTGATAAACACGCATCCCGCCTCAATGCCGTTGATTAACTGTTCCTGTTCCGTAGGGTCGGTTGTCCAAGCGCTGGAGCCTAAGCCAAACGGGGTATTGTTTGCCAGCGCGATCGCTTGATCAATATTTTCCACACGAAACAGCAGCCCCACGGGACCAAAAAATTCTTCTCGTCCTAGAGGATTCTCATCCGCAATATCGGTGATTAACGTGGGCTGATAGTAGTTGCCGGGGCGATTGAGCCGAGCGCCGCCGATGAGAATTCGCGCACCTTGCTGAACGATCGCCTGCACTTGGCGATCGTTGTCCTCCAAAATTTTGGGCGTAGACAGTGGACCCAAGTCCGTCTCTGGCAGCATCGGATCACCCACTTTCAGCTGCTTGTATTGGGTGATCAATAATTCCTCAAACTCATCGGCAATGGAATTTGCCACAATAAACCGTTTTGCAGAAATGCAGGTTTGCCCACAGTTCAGCATGCGCGAAGTGACCGCCGTAGCCGCCGTAGCCTTCAAATCTGCACTTGGTAGCACAATAAACGGATCACTGCCGCCCAGTTCCAACACCACTTTTTTGATATTTTTTCCAGCGGCAACCGCCAAACTTGCCCCCGCAGGTTCACTGCCTGTTAACGTGGCGGCTTTGATGCGATCGTCTGCCATCAGCCCAGCGACCTTACTAGAATCCATCAACAGCGCTTGAAACACCCCTTCGGGAAAGCCTGCCTGCTGAATGATTGCTGCGATCGCCAGCGCACATTGGGGCACATTAGACGCATGTTTTAGCAAGCCCACATTCCCCGCCATCAAAGCCGGAGCCGCAAACCGAAACACTTGCCACAAGGGAAAATTCCACGGCATGACAGCAAGAATAATTCCCAAGGGCTGATAGCGAATAAAGCTATGGCTGGCATCAGTGGCGATCGCTCCATCTGCCAAAAAACGCGCCCCATTTTCCGCGTAAAACCGACAGACCGCCGCGCATTTTTCCACCTCTGCGATCGCCGATTTTAACGTCTTGCCCATCTCCAGCGTGATCAACGCACCCAAGCGATCTTTATCAGAGTCTAAAATTGCCGCCGCCGCCTCAAGCCACTGCGATCGCTGCTCAAAACTCGTCTGGCGATACTGCAAAAATGTTGATTGGGCGATCGCTACTTTCCTTTCAATTTCTGCATCTGAAAGCGCCTCAAATGTTTTCACCACTTCGCCTGTCGCCGGATTTACTGTCGCAATTCCCATAGATCCTCCCTTGCATCGCAATCACCGCTGCTTTCATTCTAGAAACCTGCCTAATCAGATTCCCAAAACCAAACATTTCATTAGAAACGGCACACCGCAAAAGCAACTTTTAAGCTTTCGGCTCTTAAGGAGTATTTATCAATAAGGAGTACATTTAATTGTGTTCGGCTAATTGGCACATAGACTTTAAATTTTCAATAATGCTCGAAACCCTGCTTGGTTAAAATGCTCATCTATTGTCAGCGCATCAGTTATCCCCTGATTTTGCATCACAACAAATGATATGCAATCAACTAATCCCCGTTCTTTATCTTCTCGATTCTTGAATAGAGTAAATGCATCGGTGTATAAATCGTTTGTTAACAGAACTACATCAACATTTGGATCAGATCGGAGTGATTCAAGAAGCTGAATCGCTGCAGCTCTATATCGCTGCTTAGAAAGTGCATTTCCAATTTCTAGCAGTACTGCTTGGGTAGTCACTAAGCGGGCTTTGCTGATCTCCAGTTGGTCAGCGAGTTGAACTGCTCGGACATGATTCTGATCGGTAACGGCAGACAAAGCGATGGCAAAAGAAGTATCCAAAAAAGCGTTAGGCATCACCAGAGCGATTTATTTTTCTCCGTTCAAATAGTGATCAATGTTCTCTGACCAGTCTGGTTCACCCTGCAAATGTAGCGATTTAGCGGTTTGAAGAAACGTTTTGGGGTGTTCTTTTAGATCGGGCAAAACACTTTCAACAATAATCCGAACTCGCGTACCTGCTTTCAAGTTTAAGGGTACTTCAGGTTGCAGAGTTGTACCGTCGAATAGGGCTTCTAAGGTCTGGAGCATAATTTTCTAGAGGCTATCGATTGCCTTGAGTATAGTCCGTTCGTGATTGTGCCTTAAGCAATATGATTGTTTTGCTCTGTTGCAGCTAACTAAAAAGAGGTTAGTTTTCAGGACGCTACAAGATAGGAACAATTACAGGGTGACCAAATCGCCGATGTGGAGTATTTTTCCAGTTTCGGAGGAGGGGGCGCGGGTGTTCACTGCCATGCGGTAGTAGTGGTTGAATCGGGAGGCTTCTGCCCAAGTGGGGAACGTCGCTTTACGGTGTTGTACAAACGTCTTTTGAAAGTTGGGGTAGGGTTGTCCTGTGATTGAGTCGCGGGTAGGAACAATGCAGCGCTGACAGGGGTTTACGCCGAAGAATTGGATAGCGCCGATGTGGAAGGGCACGAGATTGCCTGCGGTGCTGAATAGGCGCTCTTCCCAAAAGGGTTCTGCGGCGATTTCGAGAGTGGTGCGGAGGCGCGATCGCAGTTCTTCCACGCTCAACGGAAACCATGCCGCCGCCGTTGCAATCGTTTCGGTGCTGATGATCGTTGGGGCGGGGGATTGGGTGTCATCGGGAAAGCCCATGTCTAAGTTTTGAATCAGCTTGACGGGAAAGCCGAAGTAGTCACCTAGCCAACGTTCTAGAGGAGTGCGATCGCCGTCTAAATGAAAATCACTCACGTCTGCGGTATCTTGCCCTTGCAGAGAAACGATCCGACTTTTCAGATCAAAATTGGCGCGGAGTTGATGAATTGCCGGGATACGTTTCCCATTCACAAAATTGCCTTGGTAGTCGATGATGGCAAATTCGCGATCGCCCTTCAGCGCACCACTGGATAGCATCGTCGCCTCAGTCACCGCCACGCCGTCAAGCGATTTAATGGGATGGAGAAGAATCTTGGCAAGATGAACCATAGGGCAGTCTACTTTTTGGCTTCTTGAATCAGGTCGCTCCACAGGGCGACACCCGCAAACAGACTGGCAACCAGCAGGGCGATCGCTTGGCTGTGAGTGTTGAACAGAGCAACCAGCCCAATCATCACCAGCGCTGGTAGTTTTCGTTTAGAAAACATCGTGAGGGTTTGGTTCAAATCATGCCACAGACGGTTTTGCTCGGCAAGGCTACCGTTGCCCATTAAATGATCGACCAATTTACCGCTTGTCAGCAAAGTATAGAGACGGCTGCGGCTGATGGGATAGCCGTATGGATTCAGCGAGAGGGCTTGATCGAAACTGGCGATCGCATCCTCATATCGCCCCAAGCGTCGTAATGATAGCCCTCGCTCATACCAAAAGTAGAACTCATGAGGCTCTAGATCTAAAGCGCGATCGTAGCTGCTTACTGCGTCCGATTCACGGCGCAACTTGCTGAGTGCCTTAGCTTTATAGACCCACAGGTCTGCATCATCAGGGTTCAGTTCCAGGGCTTTGTCATAGTTTTTCAAAGCGTCCTCTAGCTGGTTGCGTTCCTTGAAGAGCAAGCCCCGCAGTCTCCACGCAGAATGCTCTTGGGGATTAGCGGCTATGGCGAAATCACAACTTTTTAGGGCTTCATTGGGCTGGTGCGATCGCGCTAGCTCCAAGGCTTTGAGGCTCCACACGTCTGATGCGCGAGGGTTGAGTTCTAACGCTTTTTCCAGGCTTGCTAGTCCTTCTTCTCGCTGTTCCAACTGCAACAACACGACCCCGCGATCGCGCCACAGTGCATAATCATTGGGATCTCGCTCAAGCGCGGCGGTGTAGTATTTGAATGCGTCTTGATAGCGTTCTAGCTGGCTCAACACGCTTGCCTGACCTTTGAGTGCTGGCAAATAGTCGGGATTTGCCTGAAGCGCTTGGGTATAGTACGCGATCGCGGCTTCAAACTGCTGCTGACCCGCCAAGTATTGCCCTTCTTGATAAAGCAAGCCCGTTTTTATTTCAGTTGGGGTCGAGGCATCCTCAAGTTTCTGGCGGCGTTCTGCTTGCGTCAAGCCCAGGATTACTGGATCATTCATTCGGGAATCGTTCGGTTGATTCATAGAAGGTGCCACCAAAATAGTAGACTGACGAATGGAAGCTAGATCTCTAAACCACCCCAGGAAAACCCATGAGTGCAGAACTTGACCCCGCAACATTGATGAAAAAGCAAGTTGGAGCCGCCGCCGCTGCCATGGTGAAATCTGGTTCTATTGTAGGACTGGGAACTGGGTCAACTGCCGCATTTATGATTCAGGCATTGGGCGATCGCCTCAAATCGGGCGACCTGACGGACATTCAAGGTGTGACTACTTCATTTCAAGGGGAAGTGTTGGCGCGAGAATGCGGCATTCCTTTAACAACGCTGGATATGATTGATGGCATCGATATTGCGATCGATGGCGCAGATGAAGTTGATCCTGATCTTAATTTAATCAAAGGCGGCGGGGCTGCCCACACCCAAGAAAAGCTAGTGGAAGCTTTTTCTAAGAAATTTATTGTGATTGTAGACAGCGGCAAGCTGGTGAATAAGCTGAATCTCAATTTTTTGCTGCCTGTGGAAGTGATTCCTAAAGCGCTGAACCCGGTGACGAAAGCGATCGAGCGTTTGAACGGCAAAGTGACGCTGCGGATGGGCGTAAAAAAATCGGGTCCCGTGGTCACCGATCAAGGCAATTTGATTCTAGATGTGAAGTTTACCAATGGAATCGATAATGCAGTTGAGCTAGAAAAAACTCTCAACAACATTCCCGGTGTGCTGGAAAATGGCTTGTTCGTCAACATGGTAGACCTGGTGCTAGTGGGCGAAGTAATTGACGGTCAACCTGCTGTCCGTGAAATTAGACGCTAGTTTTTGGGAGGGCGATCGCTTCGTCTTTTTGTCTCTGTGAGCATAACTTTAAGGCTGAGAGGCGGAGGGCAGCTTATTGACGACTTTATCAATAATTCCGTAGGCTTTCGCTTGTTCCGCCGACAGGTAGAAATTGCGATCGGTGTCCACTTCAATTCGTTTCAGCGGCTGACCTGTAAATTCAGCCAACAGCCGATTCAGCAGGCTTTTAAAGTACAAAACCTCTTTTGCTTCAATTGCCACCTCACTGGCTTGCCCCCAAGTTCCTCCCAAGGGTTGATGAATCATAATGCGCGAATTGGGCAACGCTAGACGTTTTCCCTTGGTTCCGCCCGCTAACAAGAAGCTCGCCATGGAACTGGCTTCTCCCAACGAGACTGTGACCACGTTAGAGCGCAAAGCGCGCATGGTGTCATACATTGCCAATCCTGCGGTTATGCTACCTCCAAAAGAATTGATGTATAGGTAAATGTCTTTTCCGGGTGCTTGCGAGTCTAAATAAAGCAATTGAGCAACTACTCTCTGTGCCATTTCAGCATCGACTGCTCCGGTAATAAATACGATTCTTTCACTAGAAAGCCATTCATCAACGCTTCTGTTGGCACCGCGATCGCTGTCAGACTGTCCGGCTTTTGGGGCTTCAGTTTGGTTTAAATTGGGCTGCGATCGCTTGAAATCTTTGCCGAAAGCAATTTCAGCGCTCAATGGATTGAGGGTGCCGAAAACCAGAGCCGCGATCAACAAAAAAGCTTGAGAACGTGTTTTAGTCGTCAAATTATCTACAAAAAATCGGGTCGTACATAGATTACTTCAACTTGGTGGCGAAGAGAATGAACACCCCGTGAAGTTTCAGGCAAGGATCAAAGATATCAGGTCTTCTGCCATTTCAAAGTTGGCGGTAACGCTCTGTACATCGTCTAAATCTTCTAAGGCATCCATGAGCTTGAGGACGCTGCTTGCTTGATCTGGATCGGTGACCTCCAAAGTATTGTTAGGAATCCAGCGCAGGTCTACCTGCGTGACCTGGTAGCCGCCCTCTTTCAACGTTTGGCTAAGGGTTTCCAGATTGGTCGGGTTGGTAAAAGATTCAGCAACGGTGCCATCCTCGGTTTCCAGCAGTTCATAAGTGTCTGCGCCGCCTTCCAAGAAGACTTCTAGCAAGGATTCTTCGTTGATTTCCGCGATCGCCTCTGATCGTCGCCCTTTTCCCGTTTTCACCGGAATCAACGATACTTCCACAAAGCCTTTTTGATCAAACATCCAGCCGACACAGCCGATTTCGCCCAAGTTGCCGCCATTTTTGCTAAACGCGACTCGCAGATCCGCCGCCGTGCGATTGCGGTTATCAGTCAAGGCTTCAATCAAAATGGCAACGCCACCCGCGCCATACCCTTCATAGCGAATCGCTTCTAAGTCGGCGTTGTCTCCCAGTTTGCCTGATCCTTTGGCGATCGCTCGGTCAATATTATCGTTAGGCATCCCTGCGGCTTTCGCTTTGTCGATCGCCGTTCTCAGTTGAAAATTACCCGCTGGATCAGGCACGCCACTCCGAGCCGCCACGATAATCTCTCGTGAGACTTTGGTAAATACTTTACCTTTCACTGCATCCACACGCGCTTTCTGACGTTTGATGTTTGCCCATTTACTGTGTCCTGCCATAGCTCAATTGCAACCTAGCGTTTATTTCAATAATCATTTCAATTCATAGGATACCCAAAGATTTATGCCGTTGGCGGAAGCGTCCTTTAGCTAAACCCTTCGCTAACCCCTACTAGCATTTTGCGATCGCGGAGGTAGCTGATACTATCGCCACTGAGTAGGTTGCTGTTGATGGAGAAGAGGCGCGAAGTCATGATAATGATGGAAATGGGGAAAGTGGCGATCGACGAAGGGCTAGAAAGCTTTCTGCTTGTGGTGTGTGTGTCGCTAACAGTCGCTACGCTGCCCCGCATTTTCGGCTGGTTTCCGCGCATTCCTTATACGTTAATGCTGGTGATTGTGGGTTTAGGATTGGCACTATTAGATGTCCGGTTAGTTGACCTATCGCCCGAACTGATTCTCTCTATCTTTTTGCCCCCGCTTTTGTTTGAAGCCGCCTGGAATTTGGAGTGGTCAAAGCTCAAGCAAGAGCTTACCCCCATCGTGCTGTATGCATTGCTGGGCGTGGCAGTATCGATCGCCGGAATCACTTGGGGACTGGGGCAATTTACCCACTTTTCGATCGAGGCAGCGCTGCTGATTGGGGCGTGCTTGTCGGCAACCGATCCGGTTTCGGTGGTGGCGCTGTTTCGCGAGTTAGGCGTAGATAAGCAACTTTCGGCGGTGATGGAGGGAGAAAGCCTATTCAATGACGGTATGGCGGTTGTGGCGTTTAGCGTGTTGGTGGGTCTAGCAATGGGCGGAGCGGAGGTGTCAGTTCAGCCTGTGCTGCTTCAGCTTGTGACGGTTTTGGGTGTAGGCGTGGGGATGGGATTGTTGATCGGACTCGCTATCTCTTACCTAACTCAACGGTTCGATTTGCCGCTGGTGGAGCAGTCGTTAACGTTGGTTGCTGCCTATGGAACCTATTTGCTGGCAGAGAAGCTAGGCGGGTCGGGAGTAATTGCAACGGTGACGACGGGGTTAGTTTTGGGCAACTTTGGCTCTCGGATTGGCATGAGTCCCCGGACGCGCATAATTGTGACCGAGTTTTGGGAGTTTCTATCCTTCTTCGTTAATTCGATTGTGTTTTTGCTGATTGGCGACCAAGTGCGCTTCTCGGAGTTAGGCAGAGATTGGCAGGCAATCGCCATTACCGTCATTGCCATGCTAATCTCGCGGGCACTGTTCATCTATGGCTTGGGCTTTCTCAGCAATCGTCTTGCCAACTCTCAACTGACTATTCCAGAACAAACAGTGCTGTGGTGGGGCGGCTTGCGTGGATCGGTGTCTATTGCCCTTGCCTTAAGCGTTCCGGCTGTGTTGCCTGTCCGCTCGGAAGTGATTTCAACGGTATTTGGGGCAGTGCTGTTTACGCTGCTCGTGCAAGGTTTGTTGATTAAGCCACTGTTAGCGCAGTTAAAGCTATTGGGCGATCAACCCATTCGACAGCGATACCTAGAGGCGATCGCTCACCAATCTGCACTCAATCGCGTTTTAGACCATTTACAAATAGTACAAGCTCGTCCTAATGCTGATCTCGAATTTTGCTCCTATCAAACCAGCCTCGTGCAAGGAGAGCTTGCCAGTTTGCAAACAGAGATCGATGAATTGTTAGATGAACATCCAAATATGCAAATCTTTGTTCAAGAGCAGCTACAGGAAGAACTGCGGGCGATCGAAGCCGATACCTACGCCGAATTTGTTCAAACTGGGCGATTAAAACATGAACTGGCTCCCCTGCTGTAAGCTGTAACTCAGCCACCTATGGCAGGGTAAAGAGTCGGTGCAGCTACGATTTTATTGAGGCTTTTGGTTTCAGTAAGCTAGGGGATGAATGATTGTTTTTAAAGTCCTGCCATTGGAACGCGCCGACCATGCTAGACAAACTGAAAATTCCACCTCAGCTTCGTCAAAAAATAGACAAGGAGCTTCAACCTCAAGAATCGATTCGCTGGATTAGTCAACACCAGCCAAAAGTTTCTAGCTTAATCGATGGCTTTCTTATATCTCTGTTTGCCATCCCATTGATAGGCGCGGGGGTGTTTTTTACTCATGTAGCGCTGGTAGATCCAATTCCTGACTTAAAAACTAACTACGGAATTGTTCTGGTTGGGGTGCTTCTCATTCTCATGGGGTTGGCACTGCTGTCACTTCCCTTCTGGCGATGGCATATCAGTAGAAGTGTGTATATCATCACCCATCAACGGTTGATCACGTTTTATGGGGCTAACATAACTACCATTCGCAGCTTTGAGCCTCAACAGCTTGAAAAGATTTACCGCCGCGAAAACAACGATGGCACAGGCGATGTGGTGGTAGTTGTGCGATCGTGGAAGGGTAGCGATGGCAATGAACGAAAAGAGGAAGTTGGATTTCTTGCTATTTCAAACCCACAACAAGTAGAAACCTTGCTTAAGGAACTGGCTCAAACTGCTTTGTAGAAGGTTTAACGCACTCGTCGTCTGATGTAGACAGCGATCGCGTTGGTATTGCTGTTGTTAAGTTTCAATTCCTGCAAGTGTTTCGGGTTGATTGCGATTTCGAGAATCCCTGCGAGTGGTTGACCTGCAAGTGTTTGACATGGATGCAGTCCCTTGCGGGATGGGGGATTAAAGGGTGCGATCGCAATCCCGGTTTCACACATCCACCCAGCCGCGCAGTTTAGAAGCGATCGACTCCTTCAAAATTTTGGCTAGAGGATGGTTTAGCCGCTTCGCCACAGGTGCGGGGTGTGGGAAATAGCTTCGTTGGATTGGCGATCGTTTGCGGGTCGATCGCCTGACGCACCCACTGCATCGTTTCCAGATCGGTTGGCGAAAACATGTCTGGCATATAGCAGCGCTTATCCGCACCAATCCCATGCTCACCCGAAATACTACCGCCGACTTTCACACAGAGCTTGAGGATTTCGCCGCCCAACGCTTCCACCTTTTCCAACGCACCGGGAACCGCATTGTCATACAAAATCAGCGGATGTAGATTGCCATCGCCTGCATGAAACACATTCGCCACATAGTAGCCATAGCGATCGCCCAACTCTGCAATAGTCTTCAGCACATATTCCAGCTTAGTCCGAGGAATCACGCCATCCTGCACATAGTAATCGGGCGACAGTTTACCCATGGCTGCAAAGGCAGCTTTACGCCCCTTCCACAAGGTCAAGCGTTCATCGACATCCGTGGCAATCCGCACGTTGCGCGCCCCATTTTGCAAACAAATCGCTTCTACTTGCTGCGTATTCTCTGCTGCCTCCACTTCCAGCCCATCCACCTCCACCAGCAAAATCGCCTCCGCATCACGGGGATAGCAGTTTGTCGCCACCACATCTTCCACCGCATTAATGCTGAGGTTATCCATCATTTCCATGCCGCCCGGAATAATTCCCGCGCCGATAATATCTGAAACCGTTGCCGCCGCTGCTTCCACACTGGTAAAGTCTGCCAGCAACACCCGAATCGATTCTGGCGTTTTCACCAATCGCAGCGTGATTTCCGTGGCAATCCCCAAGGTGCCCTCCGAGCCGACAAACACGCCAGTTAGGTCATATCCCGGCATTTCCGGCACTGTGCTGCCGATGTCCACAATCTCACCTGTGGGCGTAACGACCTTCAAACCCAACACATGATTGGTCGTCACGCCATATTTTAGACAGTGAACCCCGCCAGAATTTTCTGCCACATTACCGCCGATCGAGCAAATAATTTGGCTGGAAGGATCGGGCGCATAGAAAAACCCTGCTCCGCTGACCGCCTGCGTCACCCAGCTATTAATCACACCGGGTTGCACCACTACCCGCTGATTTTCCAGATCAATCTCCAAAATTTGCTTCATCAAAGTGGTGACAATCAGAACGCAGCCATCCACGGGCAGCGCTCCACCGGATAAGCCTGTGCCCGATCCACGAGTCACAAAGGGAATCTGGTTTTGAGCGCAGACGGTGACGATCTCCGCAACTTCTGCCGTGGTTCGGGGCAACACCACCACATCAGGACGATGGCGATAGCTGGTTAAGCCATCACATTCATACACCAGCAGTTCTTCCCTGCGGCGAACGACGTTATTTTTACCCGCGATCGCCTCAAATTGCTGGATGATCGGTTGCCAATTCCGCGTTGTTTGCCGTTCTTGAATCAGCATGAAGTTTCTCAAATACTGCTACTGACCATTCTATAGGGAGAACTAGAAGAGTTCCGTCTCTGCTGGCTAAACGACTCTACATTCACTCCACCCACTAGCCAAGCATCCCGTCAGGCATGGCGGTACACTCAAGAATCAGTTTTGAGGGTGCCCGGTGTAGGAAAATGGCTTCCACGCTGGTCTCTGCCTTGCTGGAATTAGGCAAGTTGAACCACAAGCAAATGGCTGCTTTTGTGGGCGTTGCTCCCCTTCTCCTATCTTGGGAGTTAGACCATTGGCTTACCTGCCCTAGGCTTAGGGCTTGCGTAGTAGGTGGGGGATATAACTTGCGGCCCCCAGGGTAGGCTGACTTTATTGGCACATTAGGCTACTTCTTCTTCAACAAGCCCGAAAAGCGGTCTTTAAGCTGCTCTAAAAAGTTGTCTTTGCCCGGTTGGGGAAGTTCTGCTGGTTGAATCGGCTCATCAGGAAACTGTTTTAACTGATAGCCATATTCCAAAAATTGCTGATGCTTTTTGAGGACGGGAAATAGCCGGAACGCTCCTTGCAGCAATTCAGCTTCCTGCTGGGCGATCGCATGATTGATCTTATTCAGCCGACTCACGGCAAGCGACCCCACAGGATACCAAGTTTTTTTATCTTTAATCCGAATATAAATGTTAAATTCTGGCAAACCCTCTGCCTTCATCTTGTCATACTGCTGAGAAGCCTGTCCTCGCACCTCTGCACTTTTTGAAGGTTTCTTCGGTTGTTTTGGCTGACCAAACCCATTACTCATAAGTGGTTCCTTAGAATTATTAAAACGGTTAATAAAAGTTTACACCTTTCGCGACTTTCGCGATCTCGCCCCATCCCTGGCGATCGCCTATTTTTCTGCAAAGTCCGTCAAACTATTAGAATTGCCCACATTAGCCGCATCGCGCCCGTGTTCTCCCCTAAGGTTTTCATTAGGGAAATGGTGCTGTTCCCCCTAAAAAACAGACTCGATTGATTTGTTGATTTCATCCCTGTCCCTGCTGTAGATTCAATTGCCTATCGGGATGGATTAAGCGTAGTATTTGAAAAATATAATGTTGCGACAGATATTGATATGCGTCGGCTCCTCACACCCTTTTCGTTGCTGATACCTGCAAAAAATTCCTTGTTGCAAGCATTTCAGCGATTCTGTCTATCCGTCTTGCTAGTTTTGTTCGTTACCCAACTGATTGCATTGCCAGCGAGTGCAACCAGCTTATATGAAATTCCTGACTTGCCAGAAAATACCTGGGTGCTTGACACAGCCGAAATCCTTAGTCGAACCACTGAGGGTAAACTTAGCACCGCTTTCTCAGACCTGGCGGCTCAATCTGGCTTGGAAACCCGCGTTGTCACTATTCACCGATTGGATTACGAAGAGACGATTGAGGGGTTTACAGAAAAGCTGTTTAAGCGGTGGTTTCCCACAGACGCAGATCAGGTAAACCAAACGTTGCTGGTACTCGATAACGTCACGAATAATACGGGGATTCGCACGGGAGAAAAGGTAAAGCAGTTAATGACAGACGCGATCGCAGCTAGTGTGGCACAGGAAACTGTGCTGATTCCGCTGAAGGAAGGCAACAAATACAATCAAGCATTTCTGGGTGCGGGCGATCGCCTGGTTGCCGTCCTTTCGGGGCAAGCTGATCCGGGTCCACCGGAGGTGAAAGATACCGTGATGGTGGAAGGCACGTTTGCCACCCCTGAAAAAACCAAAGAAAGTAATGCCACCGTTTGGGTGATTGGCTTCCTCGTTGCTGCAACTATTATTCCCATGGCAACCTATTATTTTTATCAATACATGGGTTCTCGATAGGCAGCAATCAAACGCCAAATGCTTGAGTGCAATCCACAGAACTCAATCCTTAAAAAGCGATCGCAAACTAGAGTTAAATTAAGATAGCTAAGGTAATGTTTTCAGCGGTTTTTTCTGCGGATGCAGAAGCCAAGTAGGAGCCTTTCTGGTACGCCTTCCATGACTCAATCTTCTCAACCCTTTGATTACAACGCAGTGCCATCGATTCCGGCACTGTGGACGATCGCGGCTCAGCGTTTCAGCACTATTGTGGCGGTGCAAGATTTCCACAGTGTCCCGCCCGTGAAGCTCACCTATGCGGAACTTTATCGGCAAATGCAGAAGTTTGCCGCTGGGTTGCAGGCGTTAGGGGTAAAAGCAGGCGATCGCGTCGGTTTATTTTCTGATAACAGCCCCCGCTGGCTAATCGCCGATCAAGGAATCATGACGGTTGGTGGAATCGATGTAGTCCGGGGTTCTCAGGCAGAAAAAGACGAGTTGTTGTTTATCTTGGAAAACAGCGGTGCCACGTTTCTCGTCGCAGAAGACTATGCCACCGTTAATAAACTGCGCGATCGCTTAGAGGATCTGCCGATTCAAGCGATCGTGCTGCTGTCGGATGAAACGCCCGATGAAGATAACCAACTGAAAATCTTGAATTTCTCCCAACTCTTAGAACTGGGCGTAGGGCAACCGCTTCAGCCTGGGTCAGCCCAGCGGGATGACTTGGCGACATTGATGTATACCTCTGGCACTTCTGGCAAGCCCAAAGGCGTAATGTTAAGCCATGGCAACCTGCTCTCTCAAGTGGATGGGGCAGGGCGGGTCGTTCGAGTACAGCCAGGAGAGCGGGTTCTCAGCATTCTGCCCGTGTGGCACTGCTACGAACGAACGTTTGAATACTTCATTTTTGGGCATGGTGCTACTCAGGCATATACCAACATTCGCCATGTCAAAAAAGACTTGAAGGACTTCCAGCCCCACTATATGGTGGCAGTGCCTCGCCTCTGGGAATCGATTTATGAAGGGGTGCAAAAGCAATTTCGGGACCAACCTGCAAAAAAACAGAAGCTAGCTCAGTTCTTTTTGCAGAGCAGCGATCGCTTCATTCGGGCACGTCGCACATTGCAGGGGTTAGATCTAGAAAACCTGAATCCATCCCTCCTAGACCGACTCACTGCACTAATCCAAATCGTACCCTTCGGAATTTTGCACGCGGTGGGCGATCGCCTGGTTTATAAAAAGATTCGGGATGGCGTGGGCGGCAACGTCAACTATTTCGTCAGCGGTGGCGGCTCCATTGCCGAACACCTGGAAGACTTCTTTGAAATCGTCGGTCTAGAAATCTTGGGCGGTTATGGACTGACCGAAACCTCACCGATTACCCATGTTCGCCGTCCGAATCGCAACCTGCGCGGTGCTGATGGGCAGGCACTCATTCAAACGGAAACACGGATTGTGGATCTAGAAACTCGCCAACCCGTCGCCATGGGCAAGCAAGGATTAGTGCTGCTGCGCGGACCCCAAGTAATGCAGGGCTATTATCAAAACCCCAAAGCAACCCAAAAGGCGATCGATGCAGACGGGTGGTTCGACACGGGCGATCTGGGCTGGTTATCCGATCAGGGTGATTTGATTATTTCGGGGCGCGCGAAAGATACGATCGTCCTCACCAGTGGTGAAAACATTGAGCCTCAGCCGATTGAAGATGCTTGTCTGCGAAGCGCTTATGTGGATCAAATGATGCTAGTCGGGCAAGACCAAAAGTTTTTGGGCGCGCTGATTGTTCCCAATGTGGATGCTTTGGAAAAGTGGGCGCTGGCGCAAGGTTATACGTTGCAGGCGACGGATTCAGCAAGCAGTCAAGCATCTGACAAACAATTAACTTTAGACAGTAAACCAGTGCAAGATTTGATCCGGCAGGAACTCAACCGCGAGGTGAAAAACCGCCCAGGATATCGCCCCGACGATCGTATTGGACCGTTTCGCCTGATTTCCGAGCCATTTTCTATGGACAATGGACTGCTGACCCAAACCCTAAAAATTCGTCGAAATGTTGTGATGGATCGCTACCAGGGTATGATTAACGAGATGTTTGTTTGATCCCGCATGATGTCCTGCTAGACAGGCATTGTACGGCTGATTAAACGTTGACTGCTGGGCTATTCTTGCCCACTCGTGAAAAGTAATTTTCACCCAAACATCTTTTTTGCTCTTGACCCTTAATGAAGCGTTTTATGGATGTCTCACCCTCTCAATTGATTCTAAAGCGTTCTGTTAATGTGAAAGCGATCGTCACACCTCGCTGGAAAGAAGAGGCGCAGCAACAACTGCAAGACCAAATCAATCAGCTAGACAGTCAACTGCAACAGCTTGAAATGCAAGCGCAGCGGATGATTTCTGAGATTCAAAAACAAAGTTTGCAACTGCCGGGTTCTGAAGGCAATCAACAGATTGAAAGCATCCAGGGTCAGGTTAATCAGAAGAAAAGTGAGTTGCTAGAGCAGAAAAATCAGGTTTTGCAACAGCTTCAGCAAGTCCAAGTTTTAGAGATGGATCAAGAAGTCAACCAAGGACAAATCGACAGCGTGTTTCGGGTTGAATTGGGGGATAACCTGATCGAAAAAATGCAGGTTGAGCTTTTGCTACGCGATGGCATGGTCGAAGAAATTCGAGGCATGGTTTAAGATCAAGACGATCGCTGGAGTAAAAGCCTTTTGGGATTAGGTGCAGATGAGATTGCTGGCAAATCTCGACAGTCTGGGCTGCGATCTTGTAGGTTGGAGGGGCAAGTAGGCACAGGGCTAAACAGCCAGTTGTTCATTAGCGCTTCAGCGATCGCACTAGGGCTGAAATCATGGATGGGCAAAAACCAAACAAGCCGTTATTTTCACAGCACTATCTAGAGCATCGGCTTCAGGAGTGCCCAGAATGGCAAGAGGATGGGGCAGCGGGTTTTGAGGCGTTAAGCCAGCTTTATAGGTCTAAAAAAGATCTGTTGCCCACCCTGAGTGAAGCGCAAACCGAGGATGTGTTTATCAAGCCAGCGCTGGAGATTTTGGGGTTTAGTCATATTCCCCAGGTGACGACTCGCGGCAAGGGCAGAGCGGAACGCCCGGATTATGCCCTGTTTACT
The DNA here is from genome assembly GCF_056784215.1 of Leptolyngbya sp. CALU 1928. Taxonomy (NCBI): domain Bacteria; kingdom Bacillati; phylum Cyanobacteriota; class Cyanophyceae; order Leptolyngbyales; family Leptolyngbyaceae; genus Leptolyngbya; species Leptolyngbya sp. CALU 1928. The sequence goes on from NZ_JBXBCE010000001.1 coordinate 2,217,667, forward strand.
CGTGAAACCGATCGCGATGCTGCCTATCCGCTTCAGAACGACGAACCTGCTTTTTATGCGCGGGTGCAGGCGATCGCGGAAGCAAAATATTGGGAACGTCCGCTGAGTAAGGTTTCTGCCAACGACCAGCGTGATATTTATAAAAATGCCAATCCCTCGTTTCAGATTTCTAGCTATTTGACGGGAACCGGGGTGGATTGGGGCATTTTGACCAACGGGCGCGAGTGGCGATTGTATTATCGGCAGGCTTCCTCAACGGCTACAGAATTTTATCCGGTTGATCTGGTGGAACTGCTGGAAGCAGGCGATCTGGCGCAGTTTAAGTATTTTTGGCTGTTCTTTCGGCAGGAAGCGCTGGTTAAAGATTCCCAAGGGCGCAATTTTTTAGAGCGGGTGCGGGAAGGCAGCACCACTTATGCCACTCGTGTCGGAAATGAGCTAAAAGCGTTAGTGTTCGATCGCGTCTTTCCCAGTTTGGCGGGGGGCTTTGTGGCAGATGCAACCCGGCGCGGTCAACCGATCACCCCAGAGCAGGTCTATAAAGCAACGCTATCGTTTCTCTACAAGCTGTTGTTTTTGCTCTATGCCGAAGCCCGAAATTTGTTGCCCATCGATCGCGATTATCGAGATCACAGCCTCAGCAAAATGACGCAGGAAGTCGCTCAGGGCATCAAGTGGCAAAAGAAGTTGAGCCAGACTTCCACGGCGCTCTACGATCGCCTGCTGAGTCTATTTCAAATTGTCGATCGCGGTGATCCGGGGTTGGAGGTGCCGCGCTATAACGGCGGGTTGTTTCACTTTGATTTCAGTCAGCCCAGCGATCAGACAGAGTATCGCGCCAATCATTTTTTGTCTCGCTTGAAGCTAACCGATGCGGTGCTGGCTCCTGTGTTGGATCAACTGGCGCGGTTTGAAGGACAGCCGATCGACTATAGCTTTTTGGGCGTGCGGCAACTGGGTTCGATTTATGAGGGATTGTTGGAATATCGAGTGGCGATAGCGCATGGGGCGATCGCCAATGTGCATCTGGAGAATGACAAGGGCGATCGCAAAACCACAGGCTCCTATTACACGCCTGACTATATTGTCAAATACATCGTTAGCCACACGCTGAAGCCGATTTTGGAGCAGCGACAGGCGCGGTTTGGCGAACTGATGGCGCAAATTACCCAACTGCACAGCCAACTGCACGATAAACGACTGGGAACGCAAAGCCTGAACGGGCTACAAAAGGATTTGCTACAGCTAGAGCGGCAAGCCCAAAGCACCTTACTCGATATCAAAGTGTGTGATCCGGCGATGGGCAGCGGTCACTTTTTAGTGGAAGCGGTGGACTATTTGACCGATGAACTGATTCGGATTTTGAATCTATATCCTGAACAAAACCCCGTGCTGGCAATGCTGGAGCAGACGCGCCAGAGCATTTTGCAAAACTTGAAACAGCAAGGGATCACGATTAACCCCGATCGCCTAGAACCGACGCAACTGCTGCAACGGGTGGTAATGAAGCGCTGCATTTATGGCGTGGATTTGAACCCGATGGCGGTGGAATTGGCAAAGGTGAGTTTGTGGCTACACTCCTTCACCATTGGGGCACCCTTGAGCTTTTTGGATCACCATTTGCGCTGTGGAAATTCGCTAATTGGCACGACGGCTAAAGAAGCGGAAGCGGCAATGAGCCAGGAATCGAGCGGACAGTTTACCTTGCTGACAGGACCGTTTGTGGGATTGCTGCTGGCGGCGGAAATTATGCGCGGCGTGAGTGTGTTGAGCGATGCCACGTTTGCCGAAGTGGAACAAAGCGAAACTCTCTTTCGATCGTTTGATGCCGCCGCCAAACCCTACAAACGCTTGCTCGATATCTACGTTTCTAAGTTTTTTGGCTTGAAACGCGCCGACCATTTTTTGCGAGTATTTGGCACGAGTGCTATTACGGCTGACTCTAAAACCATGAATGCCGCAGATGCCGCTGTCTATGACGATGCCCTAAAACTCAGTGACGAGAAACACTTTTTTCATTGGGATCTAGAGTTTCCAGAGGTGTTTATTGATCTAGAAAATGCCAGTTGGAAGGAGCGTCCGGGCTTTGATGCGGTAGTGGGCAACCCGCCTTATGTGCGACAAGAAGGATTGAGCGAATTTAAGCCTTTTTTCCAAGCCGTTTATGAAAGCTATAGCGGCGTTGCCGACCTCTACACCTATTTTTATGAAAAAGGGCTGAAAGTACTGCGGCGAGGTGGTTATTCGTCCTACATTGTGACGAATAAATGGCTACGGGCAGGCTATGGGGAAGCACTACGGCGATTCTTTGCTACGAATAGCCAGTTTGAAGAAATCGTCGATTTTGGTCACGCGCCAATTTTTCCCGATGCGGACACCTTTCCCTGCATTGTGGTGGTACGAAAACCTTTGATACCCACTGCTTCGCCCCTACCAAATCTACCTCCACCTACAGACAAAACGGTGCGAATCTGCCCCGTGCCCCGTGAAGCATTGGCAGGAATTGACCTGAATGGCTATGTAGAAACGGAAGGCTACGATGTGCCTTGGTCAAGATTTAGTGATGCTCCCTGGAGTTTGGAACGTCCAGATGTCGGGGCGTTGATGGAGAAGATTCGGCGGATTGGTGTTCCGTTGAAAGAATTTGTTGGTTGTAATCCTTACTACGGGATTAAGACTGGTTTCAATGAAGCTTTTGTAGTTAGTAATGATTTACGCAAACATTTAACTGAAATTGATCCTAACTGTATCGGAATTATCAAGCCATTTTTACGAGGACAAGATATAAAAAGATGGAACTCTGAATGGCATGACTTGTGGATGATTGTTGCACATAAGGATCTTGATATTGATGCTTATCCCGCAGTCAAAAACCATTTGAAAAAGTATGAATCTAAACTAAAAAAAAGAGCAGGAAGTCAAGAGTGGTGGCAGCTACAAGCCTCACCAGCATTTTTACACCTTTTTGAATTACCTAAGATTATTTATCAAGAAATTCAATTTCATCCATCTTACAGTTTTGATGATTCTGGATACCTGACAAATAACAAGGCATTCATATTACCTAGAAAAGATTTGTATGTGCTAGGCGTATTAAATTCTCCATTAATTTGGTGGCATAATTGGCGATTTTTACCTCACATGAAAGATGAGGCTTTGACACCAAAAGGTGAACTCATGGAAACTTTCCCGATCGCCCCACCCACCGACGAAATCCGCGAACAAACCGAACCCAAAGTTCAGCGACTGATTGACCTTACCAAAACCAATCAGCAATCCTATCGTGACGTGTTGGACTGGATGCAGTCCCGTTTTGAAATCGATAAGCTAGGGCAAAAACTAGAGCGTTTTGCCATCCTCAGCGAAGCCGAATTCTTAACCGAACTGCGAAAGCGCATTCCCCAGAAAGGCAAAACAGGCGATCCTTTGGGCGTAGCAGGGCAAAAAGAAATGAAGCAAATCTATGGCGATTATGCTCTACCTATGCAAACTCGCAACCGTGAGATTTTGCAGCTAGAGCATCAGATTTCTGATCTAGTCAACCAAGCTTATGGACTCACCCCCGAAGACATCGATCTACTATGGCGCACTGCCCCGCCCCGAATGCCGATTCAAAGGAATTCTAAAAATGCAACTGATGCGGTGCGATCGCTTGATTGACGCGATTGTGTATCGATTGTATGGGTTGAGTGAAGAGGAAGTGGCGATCGTGGAGGGAAAAAATGGTGCGATCGCGAAGGGAAAATGAACCAGCTAGAAACTTTGTTCAGGAGGATAAATGAGTAATCCAATCACCATACAGATTTTTGAACAGGTGAACGATTTGCCCGACAATCTTCAGCAACAGGTTCTTACCTTTGTTTTAACCTTGCGGCAAGAGCATTTACAAGAATCCGGTAATGCCTGGGATGTGCTTGAATCTCTCACCGGAACTGTCGAAGCTCCTGCCGACTGGTCAACCGAACATGACCATTATCTCTACGGCACACCCAAACACCAGGAAAATGGGTCATGATGGGCGATCGCTTGTTTCTAGACACCGCATTCATTCAAGCATTGCTTAACCCCCGCGACGACTATCATAACCAGGCAAAACAACTGTTCCCGCGCATTCGTGCAGCAACTGAAGTCTGGATTACAGAAGCCATCTTTACTGAAGTTGGCAATGCCTTAAGCGCATTCAATCGGGCTGGTGCAGTTCAGTTTATCCAACAGTGCTATCGTACCGAAAACATTAGAGTGGTTAGCATTGACACAAATCTACTAATGCAGGCACTCGCACTCTATCAATCCCGCTCCGATAAAACCTGGGGCTTAACCGACTGTATCTCTTTCGTGGTAATGCAGCAGCAAAACTTAACCAATGTGGTCACAGGCGACCGCCATTTTATTCAAGCAGGCTTTCATGCCCTGATGCTAGACATGAAATAGCGATCGCTTGATTGACGCGATTGTGTATCGGTTGTATGGGTGACTGAGGAGGAGATTGCAATTGTAGAGGGGAAAAGCACAAAAGATGCGGCTTTGGAGGAGATAAATTAAATGAGTGAAACCATAGAAAGCAGCGATGTCATCAAAAAATTGCGCCATTTGAAACCCGAACTCAAAAAACGCTATGGCGTAACTCGCATTGGGATATTTGGCTCTGTGGCACGCAATGAAGCCCACAATGGCAGTGATATTGATATCGTCGTAGATATGGCACCCGATCTTTTGAAGCGTGTCAGTCTTAAAGTAGAACTGGAATTATTGTTTAACAGAAAAGTTGATGTAGTTCGATATTGGCATGGGATGAACCATTACTTAAAGGCGAGAATAGATCAGGAAGCAGTATATGTATAATCGTTCCCTTCTTTTAGAATTGCTTCTTGAAAGTGACGAAGCAATTAGGAGAATCGAGCGAAGATTTGCAGAAATCAATTCACCTGATGATTTCACTCGTAACGATGACGGTCTTGATCGCTTAGATGGAATCAGCATGATGCTAATTTCGATTAGTGAAAACATCAAAAGGATTGAAAAAATTGTTGGAACCGATTTTTTCAATCAATATCCTGATATTCCCTGGTTAAGCATTAAAGGAATCAGAAATATCTTGGCTCACGATTACTTCAACATAGATGCTGAAGAAATATATCAAATATGTTCCAGTGACTTAGAACCTTTGAAGCAAGTATTGGCAAAAATGCGGAGTGCGATCACTTGATGGATACGCTGAAATCGCCTGGTAGCAGGTAAGGCGGTAGAAGATTCATTTTGCTGGGTGCTTAGGCTATGGAGAAATCAGGTTTGCGATCGCCACGGGTGCAATCACCTCCGCAGGCTCAAATCCAAACACCTTGGCATAGAAGTAGAATTCCCCATCCATTGTGCGTTTGATATTTTCAGCCTTACGGAAACCGTGCTGCTCCCCTTTATATAAGACATAGGCAACGGGTAAGCCCTTTGCTTTGAGGATCTCGACCATCATTTCTGCCTGGTTGGGCGGCACAATTTTATCTTCATCGCCTTGGAAGAAAATCACTGGGCAGTTGAGCAATTGAGCCGAGTGGATCGGCGATCGCTCCACATATAGATTTTTTTGCTCTGGATAGGCTCCAATCAGACTATCCAAGTAGCGGGACTCAAATTTATGGGTGTCGGTTGCCAATGCCTCCAAATCGCTGACCCCGTAGTAACTGGCACCCGCTTTGAACACATCCCGGAAGGTGAGAGCGCAGAGGGTCGTGTAGCCGCCCGCACTGCCGCCATCGATCACCAAGCGATCGCCGTCTACCTTGCCCTGTGCCGCCAGATATTTCGCTCCGTTGGCGCAGTCATCCACATCTACAATGCCCCATTGACCGTTTAGCCGTTCTCGATAGGCACGTCCATAGCCTGTACTGCCGCCGTAGTTTACATCCAGCACTGCAAACCCGCGACTCGTCCAATATTGAATTCGCAGGCTGAGCATGGTGGATGTGGCGGAAGTGGGTCCCCCGTGACTTTTGACCAGCAGCGGTGGAAGTTCATTGTCCGGCGCAGCAAAATCTTGATTGTTGGGCGGATAGTAAAAGCCGTAAGCCTCCAGTCCGTTTTCCGTGGGAAAAGCGATCGCGGTCGGCACGGATAAATAACCGGGATCAACCTGCAATTCGCTGGATTTTTGCAGCACTTCAATCTGGCGACTTGCCAAATCTAGCTGCACAATGACACCCGATTGAGTTGCCGATCCCGCTTTAAACACCACCTTTCCCGGTGCGGCGTGAATACTGCCAATTTCAGAATAGGGTGTGTCGATCAGTTCCAGCGCTTTAGTATGCAGGTTCAAACTGGCGAGATAAGAAACACCATTCTGGGTGTAAGTGCAAATAATGTGATCTGCTGACTCGAATCCATAGGTAGACATGCCGAACACCCATTGAGGCAAGCCAAATTCTGCTTTCATGGGATACAGCGGCTCGGTCGCGCCTTGCCAGCGATACAGGTTCCACCAGCCTGTGCTATCGCTGACAAAATACAGCACCCCATCCGGCGACCATTGGGGCTGAAAAATCGACTCGGTTAGTCCACCAGCGATTTTTTGGCAGTCAGTCATGCTGCCATCCACGTCGAGAGTTCCCAGCCAAAGCTCTGTGCCATCCCAGGGCATATTCGGGTGGTTCCAGCTAATCCATGCCAGTTGCGATCCGTCAGGACTGAGACAGGGCGAAGCATAGAAGTCTTTATCCGAGGCAAGAATCTGCTGATCCCCTTTGCCGTCTAGTCGAAAACTGGCGATCGCGTTCACGGCTTCACCTTCGCCGTTTTCGTCGCCATTTCCGGCACCCGTATGATCTTCACGCACACAAATCATTCGGTTGCGCTGAACATCGACTACGCCGTCGGCATAACGCCAGGGTTGTTCTGGGGTAATGGCAACGGGTTCGCCACCGGGAAGCTTGCGATAGAGCCGCTGGTCGGCAAAGTTGGAAAAATACACTGCGCCCTGATGCACCAAAAAAGCTCCGCCGCCATATTCATGCACCCGCGATCGCACATTGAAAGGCGCTGGCGTGACATCCGAAACCTGCCCTGCCGCAGTCCGGCGCACCACCACATTTCGCCCCGCTTCCGTGGGTCGCTGTTCCGTCCAGTACACCTCGCCGCGATCGAGGCGAATTTCACCTAGCCCGATCGTCCCCGCCACAATCAAATCTGAGGTGATGGGCGATTTCCAGGAGCCATAGGGGGCGATTTGCGGGGAAGTCATGTGGGGTACTCGTGCGTCAATAGTCACCCTTGAGGATAGAGGGTTTTAGTGCAGCTTGCTAGTGCCTAGGGGGATGTCGAACAATCAATCAGCCAAATCGTCCGCTGACATAGTCTTGGGTTTTTTGGTCGGCAGGTTTGTTGAACAGCAAGTTGGTTTCGTTAAACTCCACCATTTCGCCGAGATACATGAATGCCGTGTAATCTGAAACCCTGGCTGCCTGCTGCATACTGTGGGTCACAATCAAAATTGTCACCTGCTGCTTCAGGTCGTTGATCAGTTCTTCAATGCTGGCAGTGGCGATCGGGTCGAGGGCAGAAGTTGGCTCATCGAATAGCACCATGTTAGGTTCAGTGGCGATCGCCCGGGCAATGCACAACCGCTGCTGCTGCCCTCCCGACAAATTATAGGCAGGCTCTTTCAACCGATCCTTTGCCTCATTCCACAACGCCGCCCCCTGCAACGCTTTTTCCACCTTCTCGTCGATCAATCGTTTTTCAGTAATCCCCTGCACTCTCAATCCATAGGCAACATTTTCATAGATCGACTTCGGAAACGGGTTGGGGCGCTGGAATACCATGCTGACGCGCATTCGGACTTCGATTGGATCAATCTGCTTCTCTAGAATATTCACCCCATCTAGCAAAATTTCCCCGTCGTAGCGATTGCCGGGATACAAATCGTGCATTCGGTTAAAGCACCGCAACAGAGTCGTCTTGCCGCAACCCGAAGGACCAATCAACGCCGTCACTTTCCGATCCCAAACGACCATGCTGACATCTTTCAGCGCTTTGGATGACCCATAGTAAAAATCGAGGTTTTTCACCTCCGCCTTCCGCTCCATCGCAGACCCTTTGAGTACATGCGTATCTACCATTTGACTCCCTTCCGAAGACGATAACGTAAGTAAATTGCAAAAGCATTCAGCGATAGAGTCATTAAAATCAGAACGACACCCGCAGCGGCGGCATTGACTTGGAACTCTGGCTGAGGGCGAGACACCCAATTAAACATTTGAATGGGCATCACCGTAAAGGGAGCCATCAACCAGTCAAATGAAATAAATGGAAATTCAGATTTGACCGGAGAGGGCGGTAAAAACGCGATAAAAGTCAATGCTCCAATCGTAATCAAGGGAGCCGTTTCACCGATCGCCCGTGACAAGCCAATAATAATCCCGGTGAGAATACTGCCGGACGAATAGGGCAAGATGTGATCCCAAATCATCTGCCACCGACTGGCACCCAGGGCATAGGCAGCCTCTCTCAAACTACTGGGAATCGCCCGTAAAGCCTCCCGCGTCGTCACAATCACAATCGGCAAGATCAACAGCGCCAGGGTTAAGCCTGCTGTCAGAATACTCTCACCTAAATTGAGTACCGTACTAAAAAGCCCTAGCGCCAGCAGTCCATACACAATGGAGGGAACCCCTGCTAGATTGGTGACGTTAATTTCGATCAAGGCGGCTAGCCAGTTTTTCGGCGCATATTCTTCCAAATACACGCCAGCCGCCACGCCGATCGGCACCGCAATGAACATCGTCGTGACCATGACCAACAATGAGCCAATCCAAGCCGACAAAATGCCTGCTTCGTTAAAATCGCTACTCGGAAACGAGGTGAAAAACTTCCAGTTGAGTCGGGGTAGCCCCTGAATAAAGAGTTGGGCAACCAATGCGAGCAAGATCAACGTCGCGATCGAAATGACCAGCAATCCCAGTATCCCAAATAGCTTACTGATGAGTTGACGACGGGAAACCGATGCCCGAATCTGCCGTAAATCATTGCCTTGGGAAAATTCTGCCTGTGCCATGTTAATAGGTCTCGCGGAAGCGTTTCGTTAGGAAGTAGCCGATAATATTGAAAATCAACGTGACTAACACCAACACCAGCCCCGCTGCAAAAATAGTTTGGTACTCCAACGTGCCATGGGGCAAGTCACCCAAGCTCACCTGGACGATATAGGCGGTAATCGTGGCGGCTGATTCGAGGGGATTGAACGTAAATGTAGGCTGCAAACCAGCGGCGATCGCCACAATCATCGTCTCACCCACCGCCCGCGATACGCCCAAAATAAATGCTGCAATCACCCCAGAAGCCGCTGCTGGTAATACAACTTTTAACGCCGTTTGCAGGCGGGTTGCCCCGGTTGCATAGGAGCCTTCCTTAAGATTCAACGGCACCGATCGCATGGCATCCTCGCTAATCGAGCTAATCAGCGGCGTAATCATCAACCCCATGACCAGCCCAGCCCCCAGCATATTAAAGCCAGCCAATTCAGGCGGGAAAATGTCAGGGAAAATATTAGATAAATAAGTACCAATCGGTTGATACAGCCATTGCAACGCCGGAATCACAGTCAGCAACGCAAAATATCCATACACCACTGTTGGAATCCCTGCCAGTAATTCCAAAATCGGCTTGACCACCTCACGCACACTGGGAGGCGCAAACTCGCTTAAATAAATCGCTGAAATTAGACCCATCGGCAGGGCAACTGCCAAAGCGACAGCAGTCGTCGTCAGCGTTCCTGAGACGAGCGGCAAAATGCCATAGCCCGGTGGATCAAACAAGGGTGACCAGTCCTTACTGGTTAAAAACTCTATCAGCGAAACCTCTTGAAAGAACAGAACAGATTCACTGATGAGAATGTACATGATGGCGATCGTCGTCGCCACACAGGAAAAAGCGGCTAGAAATAAGACAAATTCAATCAAACGTTCCTTCAATTCGCGAATTTTCTTCTTTCGAGTAAATTGAAGCTCGTGAGCGGCAGGTTTTGAGGGCTGAGCGGTCATAGTTGTAGTTTGCCAAAAAAGTGGAAAGCCAGCAAAAAATATGCTGACTTTTAGGCGATCGCGGCACTCAAGCCAAGGGGTCGCACAGGTGTTAATGTGCGACCCCTTGGTAAAAGCTTGTTATTCTCTCAATTCGCGGCTGAGTAGCTCCTCAACCTTGAGACCCACGGCTTCGTCTCCACCAAAAATAGTACCCGTTTTAGTCGCTTTAAACCGATTCGCAAGCACCGGATAAGCCTTCGCAGGCAGACCGACGTAACCCACAGAATCAGCAGTTCTGCCGGCATTCTTGATGTAATACTCGACAAACTTCTTGACTTCGGGCTTCTTAGCAGATTTGGTGTTGACATAGATGAAGAGCGGTCGAGACAAGGGCGTGTATCGACCGTTTTCTACGGTTTGCTCAGAAGGCATCACACCATTGATAGTAACCGCTTTGACACGACTCTTGTTGGGTTTGTAGTAAGCGTAGCCAAAGTAACCCAACGCTCCTTTGTTCTTAGACACACCCTGAACTAGCACGTTGTCATCTTCGCTAGCGGTAAAATCCTTGCGAATCGACTTGGATTTACCATTAATCGCTTCAGTGAAATAGTCGAAGGTGCCAGAATCTGCGCCGGGTCCAAATAATCTCAATGGTTGATTCGGAAAGCCAGCCCGGACATCTTTCCAATTCTTGATAGTGCTACTTGGCTCCCAAATTTTCTTGAGTTCAGCCGTGGTTAAGTTCTTTGCCCAAGTATTGCCGGGGTTGACTACAACAGTCAGGGCATCAAACGCAATGGGCAATTCAACGTACTTGATCCCTTTAGCAGCACAAGCAGCCATTTCTTTCTTTAAAATGGGGCGAGATGCATTGGAAATATCCGTGTCGCCAGCACAGAATTTTTTAAACCCACCCCCCGTTCCAGAGATGCCGACCGTTACATTGGCACCACCGGCTTTTTTAGACGCTTCTGCAATTTTTTCGGTAATCGGAAAAACGGTGCTAGAGCCATCAATCTTGACGACAGAACCCTGAGAGTTGACAGCATTTACAGATAGACCCACCACTGCTGCTGTAGCCGCCGCCGCACTCACGATCGCCGTGAAGCGGTTAGGCACAAGCTTCACTTTGTCACACACCATATTGATACTCCAGAAGGTTTAAGTGTTCAGTCAGACATTTCACGATTCACAATACTTTGCCAGGGTTAAGAGCAAGTGATTTAAACCTGTACTCTGGTTAGCAAAAGGTTAAATTTAAGTAAAGTCATTCTTTGTGGACTTGTTTTTTGAATGAAAAGCCTACCAAAGCTGAATAATTGCCCAAAGAGAACCTCTCTTTGGGCGGTTTGGTTCCTAGAGGTAACATAGAGATTAAGATTGAGCTTCGTTTTTGACTAAGAACCAAATCATGCTCTTCGCTAAGGTTTAGCAACAGAGTTAATAGCCCTTTATTTGCATGGATAGCCCTGAGGCAACGATTTATTGTTCAAATGCTCTTTGTCAAGCTCCTAATGTTGAGCGTGATCGCTATTGCTTGCAGTGTGGAACCTTTCTGCCAAAGCATTATTTATGGGCGATCGCGGGGCGATCGTTCTTGCCCTCACCCGGTGAACTGCTGGCAGGACGCTATGCCTTCAAACAGGAACAGATCTTTTTAGATACGAAGCCGGGATTATTGCCAGACTCCTTGGAAGAATTACCGCAGCAGGCGGTGTCCTACCAGCGGTTAGTGTCGGATTGGCTGCATGTACCCCAGGTTTATGCCCTGTTGCCTGATCCCCAACTGCCCGGTTCGGCGATCGTGCTGCTCGAAAATACGCCGATTTATCCGGCTGATATTCAGGCTGGAAAGAGCGCACAGTCGGGAGCTTTAATGCCCGGTTTAGAAGCAGTGTGGCGAGAGGCAAGTGCCTTACAGCAGCTTCATTGGCTTTGGCAACTAGCGCAGTTATGGGAGCCGTTGCATCGGGAAGGCGTGGCAGCTAGCTTGTTGTCGGCAGAAAATTTGCGCGTGGAAGGATCTTTAATTCGCCTGCTGAGCTTAGTGGGTGATTACCAGCCGTTATCGGGTAGTTTGGTAGACTTAGGGCGATTTTGGCAGCAGTGGCAGGCAGGAGCGCAGACCGCGATCGCGCCCTTTTTAGGTGCCCTGTGTGAACAGATACAGCGCGGACAGATTCGCACTAGTGAACCACTGATTCAGTTGTTAGATCAGGCGATCGCGGCGTGCAGTCTGGCGCAATCTCGCACTGTGGAGTTTGCCACCTTAACGGATCAAGGACCCACCCGCCAGCGCAACGAAGATGCCTGCTATCCTGCCAGCGGCACAACCCGATCCGTGACCCTGACTCCCGCCCCAAAAAATGCTAATTCAACCGCTTTGATCGTGGTCTGCGATGGGATCGGCGGACATGAAGGCGGAAATATTGCCTCGAATTTAGCGATCGCCACGGTGCAACAGCGTTTGCAAACAGTGCTATTGGATGTTTCTAGTGATCCCGTTGCCTTAACGCTGGAATTAAACCGAACAGCGATCGCCGCCAACGATATCATCGTGCAACGAAACGACACCGAACATCGCCAAGATCGGCAGCGCATGGGCACAACCCTGGTTATGGCAGTCGTGCAAAACCATGAACTATACCTGACCCATGTGGGAGACAGCCGCGCCTATCGCATCACACCCATCGGCTGCCATCAGGTCACCTTGGATGATGATCTGGCATCACGGGAAGTCCGAATGGGCTACGGGCTGTATCGAGATGCGTTACGGCAGCCCAGTTCCGGCTCTTTAGTGCAGGCGCTAGGGATGAATGCATCGATGCTGCATCCCACCGTGCAGCGCTTTATTTTGGATGAAGAGTGTTTGTTTTTACTGTGTTCAGATGGGTTGAGCGACAACGATCTGATTGAAGAACATTGGCAAACCCTACTACTGCCAGTATTGGACGGTACGGTCGATATATCGACGGCGGTGCGGCAGTTGGTGGCGATCGCCAATCAACAAAATGGGCATGATAACGTCACCGTGGGGCTACTTCACTGTCGCGTTACTCCAGCGGCTCTATCCAAAGCGGCGGTGCTTCACGTATCCGACTCCCTGGCAAAATTAGCGGCAATAGCCTCTGCCACATCCCCTACGACAGAGACTCATTTAGCCGAACCTGCCTATCTACCAACAGCCAATCCTTCTACACTCAAGACTCAGCTAAAAAAGCCACCATCCAGAGCGCGCCCTAGTCTCCTTCCTTGGCTGTTAGGCTTACTCACTTTATTAGGGGGGGCTGGAGTGCTATTGGTCTGGTTCTTCCCCAGCGTTGGTATCCGCCTATTTCCAACAATAGAAAGCACTGCTGTCTCTCCTGATGTTCCTATTAGTCCCGTTCCCAGTGGATCTGGGCTTGCGTCTCCTCCTAATATTGCTGCATCTTCATTTCTAACGACTCAATCGCGGGTGTTAGTCAATCGGGCGGCGGTTGATGGAGTGGGTCAAGCTCCCGTGCTTCTCCAGCCTCAGCTACCGTCTCAGCCATCCTCTCAACCTGTTAGCCCTCCTCCATTGAGTCAGCCTGAATTACGCCCGATGCCTATTCCAGTGGGTACGGTCTTGGAGGTCGTTGCGGTGCAAGTGCGATCAGAGCAGCGGTGGCTCCAGCTCAAGGTATGCTCTCTCCCGACGGCTGTAAAGGCGATGGATCAAGCGAATGCCTCTAGTGCTTTTGGGCAACCGGGTGATACGGGGTGGATTCAAGAGACGGCGATCGCGCCCCTAGTTACCTCCGATATCAGCCTCACTCCTATACAACTGGGTGCCTGTAAGGTTAAACGCCAAACAGATCCCCCGTCAAAAACTAATTGAAGACTGCGATTTCTTTCCAAACACCGATTAGACTGATAGAACGATAAATAACTACAGAAGATCCTAAAAAAATCTATTTTGGACTGGGCTACATCCCTTACGAATGCCGTTATCTGAAAGCCCCTATTTGAGTTTGGCAGTGACCCCGTTACAGATTTCTGGCGCGGCGCATTTCGCAATTCACGTTACCAAAGCGCCCTACCCTGGCGGACTTGCCCTACACAATTGCATTTGGACGAATTCCCTCAGTCAACTGTGGCAACTGTGGCAGGAAATGTTCTTCACTCACCCTTTGCCCCCCTACCCGGTAGAGCAGACCGGGTTACCCGAATCCCTAGACTCCAATCCACCGGGGGGGATGTCGGCGCGATTGATGCAAACTTTGGGTGTCAGCCTGTGGCAGTGGGTGTTTGATGGTTCCATTATGGTGAGCATTAATCAAAGCCGTGGGATTGCGATCGGGCAGGGGCAACCGCTCCGGTTTCAGATTGAAATTCGCGATCCCATGCTCATCTCCCTGCCCTGGGAAATTATGCAAGAAGCCCCCGGCACTCCAGCCATTTCTTTAAGCCAACACATTTTGTTTAGTCGCACCACCAGCGATGTGTCTGCCTTACCGCCCTCTCGCCCTGAAACCGCCCTCAAAATCTTGCTCGTTCAAGGACAGGCATCCGATGCCAGCGGTACGGGGCTGACCAACGATGTTCTGCCCATGCTGAAGCTGGAGCAAGAAGCAGATATGTTGGCGCAAGTCCTAAAAAGTTCTGGCAATTCAGGCATTGGCGGTTCCAAGGAAATTCCTTGTGAAGTCCGCACGTTGGTTCAACCAACGCCGCTGGAACTGATTCAGGCACTTGAAACCCGCCATTACAACGTTTTGTTTTATGCAGGGCATGGGATGCCGGGTCCCGATGGGGGCGTGTTGTTTGTTCGCCCAGATATGCCCCTGAATGGCACAGAATTGGCTCAGGTATTGACTCGGTGCCAGGTAAAACTGGCGGTATTCAATGCCTGTTGGGGTGCCCAATCCGATCATTACTATCGCAACGATGCCACCATGCCGGGAGGAAAGGTTTCCCAACCCATGCCCCGCAGTAGCCTTGCCGAGGTGCTGATTCATCATGGGGTGCCCGCCGTGTTGGGAATGCGTAACTCGATTACGGATCAAGAGGCGCTGAGTTTTATTCAAGAATTGGCAAAAGCGTTGGCAGACCGGAAACCGATTGATCAAGCAGTGGCGATCGCCCGCCAACATCTGTTAACTATTTATAAATTCAATCAGCAGGCGTGGACATTACCTGTACTGTATATGCACCCTGAGTTTGATGGAGAACTGCTGACCCCGATCGCCGCCGTTACTCCCGGACATACTCAGATTGGCGTAGAATCATCGACCTCCGTTGCCTGTTTGCGATCGCTGCAAGATAATCGCGTTTGGCAAATTCGGGGTGGATACATGACCATTGGCAGAAGCCCAGACAACGATCTGATTTTGCGAGAAGAAGAAGCGGGAGCCTCTCGCGAACACGCCATGATCCTCCGGCGAGAAAGCCAGGAAACGCTGGACGATGCCACCTACTTCCTCCGAGATGTCTCTCGCTTTGGCACCTGGGTTTTCCTAGCCGATAAAGGCTGGCAACGAGTGCATCAACAAGAAGTGCTGCTGCTGCCAGGAAGCCAAATCAAATTTGGCAGTTCCCAAAATAATCCTTTAGAGTTTACGATTCTCAGCACTCCCGAAGCCCCACCATCCAGCTAACAGAGATTTCTTGTGGTCAAAAAGAAAACCCCTAATCCCAATCCTACAGAGCGATTCATCTATCGTGAATTTGGTGCCCCCGAAAACTCAGAGGCGTTACAGCGGGGTGTTCCCGATCTCCCTCCCAATCAGCAAAGCCCACGGGTTGAAACCTCCAGCAAGGGACGAAAGGGAAAAACCGTAACCATCATTCGCGGTTTTCAGGCAAACCCGGAAACCCTAACTGATTTACTCAAAAAACTTAAAAACCTGTGCGGCGCAGGTGGCACCCTCAAAGACAATGAACTTGAAATTCAAGGGGATCACAAGCAAAAAATTGTTCAACACCTACAGCAGCTCGGCTATAAAGCAAAAGCAAGTGGAGGCTGAGGGACTGGCGAATTACGAATGGCGAATTACGAATAATGCCTCAAAACCAGTGGTAAGTAGCTACTTTTCGTCTCTTAACATTCGCACTTTGCCCTTCGACATTCGCACTTCGTCCTTCAACATTTCCCCTTTGTCCCTCGACATTTTCCTTCTGTCTCTCGTAACTTTTCCTGGAGAAAACTTTGACCGACACCATCACCCGCGTTCAGCCCCCCTTAGAGTTTCTTCCGCCGGCATTTAATCCTTTGGTGCGGCGGGTGGTGAGTTGGATATTTCCTTTTTTGATCCGCTCTCAAACGACCGTCTGCCAAATTGAGGCGGAAAATGTGGAGACGTTAGTTGATCTTTTTCGCCAGTTTCAGGATGGCAAAATTCGGTTTTTACTCGCGTTTCGCCATCCCAGCGCCACCGATCCCTATTGCGTGGGGCAGTTGATTTGGAGATTGGTGCCGCAAGCTGCCAAACAGCAGGGAGTTTCACTGAAGCGCCCGGTGCATTCTCACTTTATGTACGATCGCGGCATTCCGATTTGGGCGGGTTCATGGGCTACTTGGCTTTACCCACGACTGGGCGGCATTCCGATTCGTCGCGGTAAGATTGACCTGATGGGATTAAAAGCCGCTCGTGATATTTTTGCCAATGGAGTCTTTCCCCTATCGGCGGCACCTGAAGGGGCGACCAATGGACATAACGAAATTATTAGTCCGTTAGAACCGGGAGTCAGCCAGCTGGGTTTTTGGTGCGTGGACGATATGGTGAAACAGGAGCGATCGGAGCAAGTTTTCATCTTGCCAGTTGGTATTAAATATTGTTATGTCACGCCTCCCTGGGCAGCAGTGGAGAAAATTATTACTCAACTTGAACTAGACACTGGCATAAAAGCCTCAGAGATGAGCCAAGAACAACGATTGGACGAGTCTACTCTGTATAAGCGGTTATATTGTTTGGGTGAACACCTGCTATCCGTGATGGAAGGCTTTTATACGCGATTTTATCACAAAGCCTTAGCGGTTCCGGTATCAATTCCAGATCAACACAGCTCTGGCTCAACAGCTTCGCCAATGCCCTCGTATGAAGCCTTTGCAGCACGACTGAACGCTTTGTTAAATGTAGCCCTACAGGTTGCCGAAGACCATTTCAACCTGCAACCTAGAGGCAGCGTCATCGATCGCTGTCGTCGGTTAGAACAAGCCGGGTGGGACTGTATCTATCGAGAGGATATAAACCTTGAAACCGCTTCTCCGCTTGAAAAAGGGTTAGCCGATCGCGTGGCGGAAGAAGCCGATTTGCGCGTGTGGCATATGCGACTGGTGGAAAGTTTTGTGGCAGTCACAGGGAACTACGTCAGCGAAAGACCTACTGTAGACCGTTTTGCTGAAACAACGCTGCTGATCTGGGATATGGTCTGCCGAATTAAAGGCGGAAATCCGTTTGATCGCCCTAAATTAGGTAAACAAAAAGCATTTCTCAAAATTGGAGATCCTATTTCCGTCTCCGATCGCTGGGAATCTTATCGGGGTGGGCGAAAAAATGCCAAGCAAGCCGTTGCAGATCTCACCCAAGATTTACAGATTGCCTTGGAAAGTATGCTGACGAAACAGTAAAACCCTCTTCCCGTCGAAGAAGCGACTTTAATACTGGATGATTCGTCCTGATGTAAAAGCGCGAATGCTTCCCTGGGGCGATCGCACTAACAACCTGCCCTGATCATCAAACCCCATGGCTTGCCCTGAAATCAACTCTCCATTTAGATCAATAGTCACAGGGCGATCGCGCAATCCGTCGCGTTGATGCAGTTCGGGAAATAGCGGCACAATTCCAGAAAATTGAGGTGAGTCCCATTTTTGCACCACAATATCGCGCACCTGCATTAGATAATGGCGCGATCGCTCCAGCAATAATTCTTCTGGAACGACATCAGAGATTTCATGCAGGCTGATTGCATTGCCCACCTGATCGGCAGATACCCCCGCTTGCACAAAATCCACACAGCGATTAATGCCAATCCCCACGACAAGCCGTGTTTGCCCAGAATGCATTCCAGAAGCCTCACACAAAATTCCTGCCACTTTGCGCCGTTCAATCAACACATCATTTGACCACTTCAGGCGCAGTGTTCCGCGCTGGTCGGGCAGCAAATCCTCAATGGCATGAATCACCGCTAACCCAATGACCAAACTCAACCCTGATAATTGAGCGATGGGAAAATCGAGAATGAAACTGGCGGTTAGCACCCCCGCTGGTGAATGCCAGGTGCGTCTATGCTGTCCACGTCCGGCGGTTTGATGGCGCGTAAACACGACGGCTCCATGGGGCAAGCGATCGGCGTGCGTCGTTGCCCATGTGTTTGTGCTGGGGCAACTGTCCACCCAATGCAGCCAGCCGGGTAGATCCCTTGGGTGGGGATTGCCAGAAGGAGGAAAAGGAATCAAAGGCAGACTAGACACAGAAGAATTGACTCGCTACAGCGTGAAACTATGCTTAAGGTAAGATTGCGTTGGCTTTAAGTTTGATTATATAATTAGAGGAGTTTGTCTAAATCTACTTTAAATAACACCTGAACAGGAATTTGCTTCTAGGGTTCCGATTTAGCGACTTGTTAGTTAAGTGACTGGTCCGAGAGAAGCAGCCAACTTGATATTCTGATATTGAGAATGTTGAGTGGGTCGCACGGCGGGAAAAAAGCCCGGGAGAACCATACAGAGTTAAGTCACTGTTGGCATCTCCTGGGCTTTGATGTTTGAGTTGGCGATGCAGATTAGCTTGAAACTTCTGGAAATTTCTCAACTGATTGTTTATCGTTACAGGAGACTTTTATGGTGCAAGTGTCTGTCTCGCAGGATTCTGATCTGTTCAATCCAGCCGCGATCGCTTCAGACCTAGTTCTATTGGATGAAACCCTGCCGGGTAGTGCTTACTGGCATGGCGTAATCAAGCGAGGCAATACCTTGCGTGTGACTGATTTGGAAGGTTCTCAAGGTGTTTCCTTGATTTGCTACAACGCAGATAATGCGATCGAGCGATTGAATGTCGCGGATACTGCCAAGATTCAATTCAATGCCTCTCTTAAAAAAGGCATGGTGATTTACTCCGATATGGGAAGAGTTTTGTTTTCAATTACAGAAGACACCTCTGGCTGTCACGACTTGTTTGGAGGATGTAGTCATGCTGCAAGCAACGCTGCCAAATATGGGGATGGCGAGTTTTGGATCAATTCTCGCGATAACTTCCGCAGGGCGGTGACGCGATATGGTTTGAGCAAGAAAGACATTATGCCCAACATCAATTTGTTTACGCAGGTGGCGATCGCGTCAGACGGCAAAATGAGTTTTGCCGAAGGGCGTGAGCAACCGGGAAGTTTTATCGACCTTCGTGCAGAAATGAACGTGCTGGTGGTTTTATCGAACTGCCCCCATGTAATGCATCCCAGCAAGATCTATGAGCCAAAGCCAATTCAAGTAACTGTTTGGAACTCCCCCGCAGCTACAGCCGATGATCTCTGTCGATCTGCCAATCCCGAAGCCATTCGTGGCTTCATCAACACTGATGCTTTGTTTGCTCAATAGTTTACTAGCCGCATTTTGTTAGGACTGAATCATGACGACGACTATTGAACCGATTCTCGACCCTAAGACTGCTATATATGACGAGGTGGTTCCTGCTAGACATCCGTGGTCGCGGGTGATCCAGAAGGGACAGATTCTGCGGATTGAAGATTTGGGTGGTAACCAAGCCGTTGATTTTTTGGTTTACAATGCCGATGATCCATCTGAGCGCTACAGTGCCCAAGATACGACTGTTGCCCAAGGAAATCTTTATCTGAATACGGGTAGCAAGTTGATATCAAATGATGGTCGATTGATGATGACGATCTTGAAAGACACTTGTGGAAGGCATGACACATCTGGCGGTGCTTGTAGCTGCGAGAGTAACTCGGTGCGCTTTGGGCTGGACAAAAAATACCAACATGCCTGTGTCGAGAACTTTCTCACGGCTCTAGCACCCTATGGGCTAGGGAAACGCGATCTGGTCAGCAATATCAACTTCTTTATGAATGTTCCTGTTTCGGAAGATGGCACCTTGGAAATTGTTGATGGCATTTCCGCACCGGGTAGCATTATCGATTTGCAGGCAGAAATGAATGCGATCGTGGCTATTTCCAATTGTCCGCAGATCAATAATCCCTGTAATGCATACAATCCTACGCCGATCCGATTAATTATTTGGGACACCGTGTAAAGGAACTCATGTTCAACAAAGTTCTAATTGCCAATCGGGGTGAAATTGCCTGCCGTATCATTCGGACGCTCGATCGCTTAGGAGTTGCAAGTGTTGCAGTCTACTCAGAAGCGGATGCTCATACTCAACATGTTTCAATGGCAACAGAGGCAGTCTGTATTGGGGCTGCTCCGGTTGCAGAAAGCTATCTTCAGGGCGATCGCATCCTAGAAGTAGCACAACAAACCGGAGCGCAAGCAATTCATCCCGGCTACGGTTTTTTGAGCGAGAACATCGACTTTGCAGAAGCCTGTGAAGCCGCCGGAATTGCCTTTATTGGTCCTACCCCGCAACACATTCGTCAGTTTGGGTTAAAGCACACTGCTCGTGAATTGGCGGAACAAAATCAGGTGCCATTAGTGCCCGGAACAGGTTTGCTACAAGATTTAGAGCAGGCACAACAGTTAGCAGCAGAAATCACCTATCCAGTGATGCTAAAAAGTACCGCAGGTGGCGGCGGAATTGGAATGCAGGTTTGCTTGAATGAAACAGAATTGGCGGATGGGTTTGAGAAAGTGCAACGCTTAAGCCAAACCAACTTTAAGCAAAGCGGTGTATTTCTAGAAAAATATATTCAAACAGCCCGACATATTGAAGTGCAAATTTTTGGGGATGGCAAGGGCGATGTCGTTGCACTAGGAGAACGAGATTGCTCGACTCAACGCCGTAATCAAAAAGTGATTGAGGAAACCCCAGCACCAGGCATCAGTGATGCGCTACGGCAGCAACTTTATGACTGTGCCGTGCGATTAGGTCAAGCAGCGAACTATCGATCGGCAGGCACGGTTGAGTTTGTGTTGGATGTCATCACCCAACAGTTCTACTTTTTGGAGGTGAACACGCGGCTCCAGGTGGAACATGGCGTGACTGAAATGGTCAGCGGGATCGACCTGGTGGAATGGATGGTGAGGCTGGCGGCGGGTGATTCTACCTTTCTGAATAACTGTCGATATCAACCTCAAGGGCATTCGATTCAAATACGGATTTATGCCGAAGATGCGAACAAGAATTTTCAGCCGAGTTCTGGTTTATTGAGTTTCGTTCAGTTTCCAGACAATGTTCGGTGCGATCGCTGGATTGAAACGGGAACTGAGGTCACACCATTCTATGATCCTCTGCTGGCAAAAGTGATTGTGCATGGGGCAGATCGAGAAGCCGCGATCGCTCAACTCCAAACCGCTTTACAGGAGTCCGCGATCGCGGGTATTGAAACGAATCTAGAGTATCTGCGCCAGGTTATCGCTAGTCCTGCATTTACTCAAGGAACCATTAGCACTCGCTATCTCAACACCTTTAAATATCACCCCCGCACCATCGATGTTCTCGATCCTGGCACTTATACTACTATTCAGGACTACCCCGGACGGACTGGCTATTGGGATATTGGCGTGCCCCCATCGGGTCCTATGGATCATCTAGCGTTTCGCTTAGCCAACCGGATTATAGGCAATCCCGAATCGACAGCGGGGCTGGAATTTACCGTTACAGGTTCAACCTTGCGCTTCAACTGTGACACCATTATTTGCCTGACGGGTGCCGCTATGAAAGCCACGCTCAACGGTCAGCCTGTACCTTATTGGACATCGATTCCCGTTCGCGCAGGTAGCACCCTCAAACTGAAAACCGTTCAAGGACACGGATATCGCACGTATCTCGCCATTCAACATGGATTTGATGTTCCTGAATATCTAGGCAGCAAAGCCACATTCACATTAGGCAAATTTGGCGGACATGCAGGTCGAACTCTACGAACCGGAGATGTCCTACATTTATATCAAGTGGTTGATCAAGCACAGGTTGATCAACCACAAGACATCAATAATCAATGCCCTACTGAATTAATTCCGCAGTATACAAACAAGTGGAAAATCGGTGTTCTCTACGGTCCTCACGGCGCACCTGATTTTTTCACGGGCGACGATATTGAGATGTTCTTCTCGACTCGCTGGACAATTCATCACAACTCATCTCGGACTGGCATTCGCCTGATGGGACCTAAACCAGAATGGGCGAGATCGGATGGGGGTGAAGCTGGGTTGCATCCTTCCAATATTCACGACAATGCCTACGCGATCGGCACTATTGATTTTACAGGCGACATGCCAATTATCCTGGCTTACGATGGTCCAAGCTTAGGTGGATTCGTTTGCCCAGCCACGATCGCCCAAGCTGAACTTTGGAAAATTGGACAACTCAAACCGGGCGATACCGTTCAGTTCTATCCCCTCACCCTTGAGGAAGCACTTCAGCAAGAATTAGCACAAGATCATCAAATTGAAACGCTGTCACCCTTCGCCCCCTCCACTCCTCCACCCTTCGCCCCCTCCACTCCTCCACTCCTCCACTCCCCCATACTTCACCAGATCCCTGAATCATCGACTCAAATTGCAGTTACTTATCGACAAGCAGGCGACAAATTCTTACTGATTGAATATGGTTCGTTAGTGCTTGATCTCAATTTGCGCTTTCGAGTCCATACCTTGATGGAGTGGTTAGGGGCAAATCGATTGGCGGGAGTTATTGACCTCACCCCAGGAATTCGATCGCTGCAAATCCATTACGACAGTCGAGTGTTGCCCGTTCAACAATTGCTTGATGCCTTAATTGCCGCAGAGTCAGAACTTCCAGCCATTGATGCGTTGGAGGTGCCCACGCGAGTTGTGCGTCTGCCCCTTTCCTGGGATGACGCATCGACGCAATTAGCGATTCAAAAGTATATGCAATCGGTGCGATCAGATGCGCCTTGGTGTCCTAGCAATATCGAATTCATTCGGCGCATCAATGGACTTGATACAATTGAGCAAGTGCGAGAAATCATCTTCAACGCCAGCTATTTAGTGATGGGATTGGGCGATGTCTACCTCGGCGCACCCGTTGCCACACCGCTCGATCCACGCCATCGGCTGGTCACCACAAAATATAATCCAGCGCGCACTTGGACACCTGAAAATGCTGTAGGAATTGGGGGTGCCTATATGTGTATCTACGGCATGGAAGGTCCGGGGGGCTATCAATTTGTCGGGCGCACAGTGCCTATCTGGAATCGCTACAAGCAAACTGAGGATTTTAAGCAACCCTGGCTGCTGCGTTTTTTTGATCAGATTCGGTTTTTTCCAGTGTCGCCAGAGGAATTGTTGCGTTATCGAGAAGCGGTGATTCAGGGCACGGTAAAGCTAGAGATTGAGGAAGAAACCTTTAGCCTGAAGCACTATCAGGATTTTTTGAATACGAATGCAGCAGAGATTGCTGCCTTTAGAGTAAAACAACGGACTGCATTTGCGGCAGAACGCGATCGCTGGACGACTGCGGGAGAGTTTACTCATCAAGATTTGGAAGGATTAGAAGAACCAGAAATTCCTGAGATCACCCTTCCTGACGATGTGGAAGCGATCGCGGCTCCCATGTCTGCGACTGTGTGGCAAGTGTTGGTGCAACCGGGCGATCTCGTGGCTGAGGGCGATCGCGTGGTCATTCTCGAAGCGATGAAAATGGAAATCGCAGTGCTGGCGGATGCTGCTGGCAAGATTACAGAGGTGTTTTGTCAAGCAGGGCAAACGGTGACGGCTGGACAATATTTGGCGGCGATTCGGGTAGAGGGATAAAGGAGTTTTGAGTTTTGAATGGTGGAGGGTGAAGAAATCTCTGGAATGAGTCAGCCAAAACGGGTGTTGATATTGGGTGGAACGGGTGATGCGATAAAGCTAGCTGCTAAAGCCGCTGAAATACCAGAAGTAGAGGTCATTACTTCTCTCGCAGGTCGAACTCGTCAGCCGATTGTGTCATCCGAAAACACAAGAATTGGGGGATTTGGAGGAGTTGCAGGATTAATAGACTATTTGCAAGTACAGCATATTGACTGGTTAATCGATGGGACTCATCCATTTGCGGCTCAAATCTCGTTTAATGCCGCTGCTGCCGCTACAGCAGTGAACATTCCCCACTTGATGTTGATTCGTCCGGCGTGGGAATCGGTGGCAGGTGATGATTGGATCGATGTAGACAGTAATGCTGCGGCTGCAACAGTTTTGCCAGGATTAGCCCAGCGGATCTTTCTAACGATCGGTCGGCAAGAACTCGCGGCTTTTGCCCCCCTGAAAAATTGGTTTCTGATGCGAATGATCGATCCCCCTTCGCCAGGTACGCCGATGCCACCGGGAAAACTATTACTCGATCGCGGCCCTTTTTCATTGGAAAATGAGCGATCGCTGTTGCAGCAGTATGAGATTGGGGCGATCGTCAGCAAAAATAGCGGCGGAGATGCCACTTACGCCAAAATTATCGCCGCACGAGAACGAAGGATTCCAGTGGTAATGGTGCAACGCCCAGCCGTTCCAACTGGAGAAAAAGTTGTAGATGTGAAAAGCGCGATCGCTTGGCTCAGAGATCAGGTGTCAAAATAATGGATGAGTTTTTACCCCAATCATCGGCTTACCTTGACTCTTTCACTACAACCCATTGAGTGATGGGAGCCATTGCCTTCCACCCCAGAAATTTGCCCACGGGTTCTGCCCGTTGAATCGCAATCCGGCTCAGTTCGCCGCCTAATTCATGCTGCCACTGGAATAGCATCTGTTCGCTTTCAACGGTGACGGCATTAGCAACCAAGCGACCTCCTAGACGCAGTGCTTGCCAACAAGTTTCAAATAATTCGGGTGTAGTCAAGCCACCGCCAATAAAAATTGCATCGGGTTCTGGCAATCCTTTCAAGGCGATCGGGGCGGCTCCAGCAATGATGGTGAGATTGGGCGTTCCTAGGGCGATCGCATTATCGGCAATATATTGCAGGCGGGTAGGATGCTGTTCAATGGCGATCGCTCGATAGCGGCGATCGCTCCTTAGCCACTCAATGGCGATCGAGCCACAGCCTGCGCCCACGTCCCAGAGCAGTTGTCCGGGTAAGGGCGCAAGGGCAGAGAGCGTAATGGCGCGAACTTCGCGTTTGGTAAGTTGTCCGTCGTGGTGGTAGGCGGTGTCGGGGAGTCCGGGGAGGAGGGTAGAGGAGTGGAGGGTAGAGGAGTGGAGGGGAGAAAGAGTGGAGGGATGGGAGAAATGAGCGTGAATGGCGATCGTGTTGAGGTCGGCGAGGTCGGCGATAGACCAAGTGGAAGCGATGCCTTCGGTGATGCGTTCCTGGGTGCCGCCCATGCGTTCTAGGACAGTGATTTGACTATTGCCAAATCCTTGTTGGGTCAACAGTTGGGCAACGGTTGCCGGAGTCGATTTGTCTGCGCTTAATATCAAGATTCGCGCCTCTGGGTAGAGTAGGGCATTCAACAGAGTAGGATCACGACCGCACAGGCTGAGGGTTTCGATCTCGGTCAGTGACCAGCCCAAACGGGCGCAGGCAAGACTAAAAGCGGAGGGAGCCGGAACGATCGTCATCTCTGAGATTGCAATCCGACGCGTCAGGGTCACACCAATGCCATAGCACATCGGATCGCCGCTGGCTAAGACACACACTGCCTGTCCGCGACGCTGAATAATTTGATTGATAGAGTCTTCAATCGGGGAAGTCCAGAGGATGCGTTCCCGGGTGTCTTCGGGGGGCAACATGGCAAGATGGCGATCGCCCCCCACTATCACAGTGGCTTGAGAGAACAGCGATCGCCCCACTTGGTTTAACCCGTTCAGTCCGTCTTCACCGATACCCACGATCGAGAGCCATTTTTGCCTAAAATCGTCGCTGCCCATGTTTTAAGAATGATTTGGGGAATAAAGGTCGGTTCCATCGTCTATGCTATGCTGCTGTGGCTTGATAGTGGGAAAACCCGGTGCGATTCCGGTACTGTGCCGCAACTGTAAGGCGGTTTTAGATGAGTGATTTAGATTGGATGGTGATTCAATTCCAGTTCAACGTCTAAATCTCAAATCCAAAATGGGCTGAGTCAGAATGCCACTTCAAAGCGTGTTCTTAGGAACACTGGACTGTCGATTCTCTGCGTTGCACAGAGAAGGAAATGAATGATAGATCAATTAGTACAACCCGCTGTTTGCCCAGGTTTGTTTTACAACACTCCTGCTCAAGATAGCGACCTAATTCGTATCCGTACTCCCGGCGGCTGGTTGAATGGTCAACAGGGACGAGCGATCGCGACATTGATTGAACAGTGCGGCAGTGAAACAATTCAAGTGACCAATCGAGCAAACCTACAAATTCGCTCCACACATCCACCCACTCCAGAAAATTTCCAAACGTTACAAGATCTGGGTTTGGCGGCTCAAAACCCGAGTGTAGATCATCTGCGTAACGTGATGGCTAGCCCTACCGCCGGGATTGACCCCCTGGAACTAATCGATACCCGTCCGTTGGTACAGGCAGTGGATACTTACATTCAGAATCATCCAGACTTGGCTGGATTGCCTGCCAAATTCAGCGTGGGAATTGATGGTGGTGGTGCCGTTGGCATTGGTACTCGTTCGAGTATTCCCTGGGAGCATCGCTACAACGAAATCCAGCTATCGGCAGTTTGGGTTGATCCTCCAGTAAACGATTTAATCGAGCGATCAGCGGGTGTATATTTTCGATTGGCATTGGGCGCGGGCAAGGAATTGTGTCATACCCAGGTGTTGATTGAGCCAGATGACTGTGTAGCGGTGGTCGCAGCGATCTCAACGGCTTATCTAGACTATGTGAATCAGGCTCCCGCATCCCAGAAAAAATCGCGCATGAAACACTTGCTGCAAGATTGGGGCATAGATCACTATCTCCAGCGGGTCAATAGCTATCTTCCGCGTTCTCTCCATCCGGTGGAAAATTGCCCAACCCCGCTTACTACAAAACCCTATGGGCATCTGGGCATTTATCCCCAGTACCAAACGGGATTATCTTACATTGGCATCACCTTGCCATTAGGGCAATTGACGGCTGCTCAACTTTTGGGATTGGTTCAATTGTCTGAAACCTTTGGATGTGGTGATCTGCGATTAACTCCCTGGCAAACGGTGATTCTGCCTGATATTTCTAATGAACATAAAGCCGAGGTTTTGCAAACTCTGTCATCGCTTGGATTATCGAGCGATCGCCTTGCTCCTGCGATCGCGGCCTGTGCTGGCAAACCGGGCTGTGCAGCTTCGGCAACTGAGACACAGACCCACGCGATCGCCTTGATCACTCATCTGAACCAACAGTTCACGTTAGAGTGTCCTGTCAATATTCATCTCACAGGCTGTAAAAAATCCTGCGCTCAGCCCAGTCCGGCTGAAATTACCCTATTGGGCACAACGTTTGAGCAAGAGGGGGCGATCGTGGAGGGCTATCACGTTTATATCGGAGATGATCAGCAATCATTAAAACATCATCTTGGCGACGCGATCTCCTCTGATATACCATTACTGATTCAACAACTATTGCACTTGTATAAACAGCATCAAGAAACACATCATGAATCATTTCGAGAATTCACCAGCCGATATGATATTTCAGATCTAAAATCACTAACACTTTCCTTAAAGCTTAAAAACTTAACTGTTAAAACTGCATGATTGACTATATTCGCAATGGCGATGACATCTACCGAAAATCTTTCGCCATGATTCGGTCAGAAGCTGATTTAAATGGTTTGTCTGCCGATTTAGCTCATGTGGCAGTGCGGCTGATTCATGCGTGCGGCATGACGGATATTGTCCAAGATTTAGCTGCTTCACCAGATGCAGTCCAGGCAGGACGAGAGGCTTTGGCGCTGGGTGCGCCGATTTTTTGTGATTCCCAAATGGTGGCAAATGGAATTACTCGCAAGCGGTTACCTGCCAATAATAAGATTATTTGTACGCTGAATCATCCTGATGTTCCCGCGATCGCACAGCAAATTGGCAACACGAGATCGGCAGCAGCACTCGACCTGTGGCAACCTCAGATGGCAGGGGCAGTAATCGCGATCGGCAATGCCCCGACCGCCTTGTTTCGTCTACTAGAACTGCTGGATCAAGGTGCGCCCAAACCTGCCCTAATTCTGGGCTTTCCGGTGGGATTTGTCGGAGCGGCGGAATCAAAAGCAGAACTTGCAGCCGACAGTCGCGGTGTGCCATTCATCACCCTGTATGGGCGACGGGGCGGCAGTGCGATCGCGGTAGCAGCGGTGAATGCGTTAGCAAAGGAGAATGAGCTATGACTGAATTAGGACGACTATATGGCTTGGGAATTGGGCCAGGCGATCCGGAATTGCTGACTTTGAAGGCACACCGGATTTTGACATCAGTTCCGGTGATTGCCTATCCAACCATGGAAAACGGCAAAGTGCTAGCACGGGCGATCGTGGCAGGGTTCATTCATCCTGATCAGATTGAAATTCCAATGCCGCTCCCGTTTAGCGTAGAGCGATCGTCGCAGCCCTATTACGACACTGCTGCCGAAAAAATTGCCGAACACTTGACCGCTGGGCGGGATGTAGCGGTGCTGTGCGAGGGTGAGCCAATGCTGTATGGCTCGTTTATGTATTTGTTTCAGCGGTTAGCAGGGCGGTTTCCGACGGAAGTGGTGCCCGGAATTTCTTCCACCATGGCGAGTGCGGCAATGTTAGGTGCGCCGATTACCTTCCGCAATGATGTGTTGAGTATTATGCCTGCCACGTTGGATGCGGAGACTCTGCGCGATCGCCTCGCGGTGGTGGATGCGGCGGTGATCATCAAGCTGGGCAGACACTTTGCCAAAGTTCGTACCATTCTTGATGAGTTAGGGTTGTTGGATCGCGCCCTCTATATCGAACGAGCAACCCAACCGACTCAGCGAATTGTGGCGATCGCCGAGGTTAATCCAGCCGAAGTTCCCTACTGGTCGTTGATTCTAATTCCTAGCCAAACTCAACCACAGTAAAACCTTCGATAATAGAATCACGCCCTTTTCAATCCTGGATGCTGTTTATGACCTCTGTCCAATCTGAATCGATGCCTTTTCCGGTTCTACGCACTCAGTTACCGCCCTTGGAAAATGGCGATCGCTTGACTCGTCCCGAATTTGAGCGGCGTTACACTGCCATGCCAGAGCTAAAAAAAGCCGAACTGATTGAAGGAATCGTTTATATGGCATCCCCCTTACGCTTTCGACCCCACGCCGAACCCCACGGTAATCTCATCGGGTGCCTGTGGACTTATAAAATCGCCACACCTCAAGTAGAAATGGGAATTGAGCCAACGGTGCGCCTGGATATTGACAATGAGCCACAGCCCGATGGGGTCTTATTGATCAGCCAGGAAAGCGGTGGACACTCCACCCTCAGCGAGGATGGGTATCTAGAAGGGGCACCGGAACTGGTTGCAGAGATTGCAGCAAGCAGCGTCAGCATTGATTTAGGCGACAAAAAACGCGCTTATCGACGCAGTGGCATCCAAGAATATATTGTCTGGCAGGTGTTTGATCAAAAAATTGATTGGTTTAGTTTGCAGGATGGAGATTATGTCTCGCTGCTGCCCGATCAACAAGGCGTAATTCGCAGTCAAGTGTTTCCAGGATTGTGGCTAGATCTGCCCAACCTGATAGCCGGAACCATGCAACCCGTCCTCGCAGTTCTGCAAATGGGGATTAGTTCAGCCGAACATCAAGAGTTTGCTCAACAATTAATCGAATATCAACAACAGAATGCTCAATAATATCAATTCACCTGTGATCGTTATTTTGGGAGAAGCTAGTATTCCGGTTGCGCGTCAAATTCAGGTTGCGCTGCCTGAAGCAGTGATATATGGGTTAGCCAATCGTACTCAGTCTGCAAGCGTCACCTATGATAACTTTGGCGAAACGGTTCGGGAGTTGTTTCAAGCTGGAACGCCCATCATCGGGGTTTGTGCGGCAGGTATTCTGATCCGCACGATCGCCCCATTACTCACCAATAAATGGCAGGAACCGCCCGTGCTAGCGATCGCAGAAGATGGTAGTGCTGTCGTGCCCTTGTTGGGTGGGTTGCAGGGTGTAAATGATTTAGCGCGTCAGATCGCAGTAGCTTTACAGGTTGCCCCCGCGATTACGACCACCGGGGATATTCGATTTCGCGCGCCATTATTATCGCCACCGCCTGGATATCGACTCGTCAACCCCGATGATGCCAAGACCTTTATTGCAGATTTGTTGGCAGGGGCAACCGTTCAACTCATCGGTGAAGCACCCTGGTTAGAAAACAGTCAGTTACCAATTACAAAAGCCGGAAAGCTGACAATTCAGATTGTGCCAAAGAGTCAATCTGAACGGCTATCAACATCGAGTAAAGAGTGTTTGGTCTATGAAGTAGATATCGATAGTATTGAACCAACCCAGGGGAAACTGGCGATCGTCGGAACAGGTCCCGGATCGGCGGCATGGATGTCGCCAGAAGCCAAACAGATCTTAGAGTCAGCAACAGACTGGGTCGGTTATAAAACCTATCTCGATTTGGCAGAACCCTTGCGGCAATCCCACACCACCCGCCACGAATCAGACAATCGAGTCGAACTCGATCGCGCCCGGTTTGCCTTGGATTTAGCCGCCAAAAAGCGAACTGTAGCGATCGTCTCCTCTGGCGATCCAGGAATCTATGCCATGGCAGCCGCCGTATTTGAAGTGCTGGAGCGTGAGGCAAAACCCGAATGGCAGGAGATTGAAATCCAAGTCTGTCCGGGAATTTCGGCAATGCAGGCAGCCGCAGCCCAAGTCGGCGCACCCCTGGGACATGATTTTTGCACGATCTCCCTCTCGGATATTCTCAAACCCTGGGACGTGATTGCCCAGCGGATTACAGCAGCGGCACAGGCAGATTTTGCGATCGCCTTCTACAATCCCGTTTCTAAACAGCGCACCTGGCAACTAGAAAAAGCCAAAGCCATTTTGTTGGAATGGCGATCGCCCGAAACACCCGTTGTGCTGGCTCGTAATCTGGGCAGACTAGGACAAACAGTAATAGTGAAATCGCTTGAGCAGTTAGAGATCGCGGATGCCGACATGCGAACCGTCATTTTGATTGGTTCCAGCAAAACTCGCACGGTTCAACAACGCCAGGGAAAACACTGGCTATACACTCCACGCCACTATTAAAGCTGGAGAAAAACTATAAAGATGCAAGTAAGTTGTATATGCATTCAAATTGTAGAGAGAAGGGGCTTAAGCCCCTTTTAATAAAAGGATTAAGGATTGAAGCAGCAGTTTCGCTATGACTATCAAGCGGGTGTTGAGCAGGGAAGCGATCGCGCCCATCATCAATAGGGTACACAATAATAGGGTACACAATGCTTGACAGGCGATTAGTCTGGTAAGCGATCGGGATCAATTCCTTGCGATCGCAAAAATGTCTCTAATCGTTCTCGTTGCTGTCTCTCTTGCTCTGTGCGTTGTCTCTCTTGCTCTTCAGGACTAAGATGGCGATCTCCCCGTTCGTCATACCAAGTCAAAATCTCCTGGGGCAATCCACCAACTACACCTCGATAGCGTCCAATCCCCAAGCCCACTTCCGGCATCCAGTAAGGTTCACCAATTTGTTGGTGATAAACGCCATTTTCCAGTTTGTAGAGTTCAAACGGTTGACGACGATCGCGCTGCCAAAACTCTGGATTGTAAATAAGGTAATACAGCACACCCAACTTGGTGTATAGATCCAGCTTTTCGTCATATTCTTCTCCAGGACGGTGGGATACCATCTCCAGCACAAAAATCGGCACTACCTCATTTTCTTCCCAAGTGGCATAGCTACGGCGGGATTTTCCACCCTTTCTACGTTCGACATTGAGGCTCAAGAACGCATCGGGCACGACTGGAACTTTTGGATTGATACCTGTCGTATGGTATACCGCCATGTCTACACCGAAGTACCAGTCTAGCCGCGCTGACCAGAGATGAATCAGCAAGAGTAAGAGCAGATTTGGTAGAAGGTTTTGGTCTTCATTATCCACGGGTTCATCATCCGAGCAGGGCAGGTCGGCAGTGCTGGGTAAGTTTTGCAGGGAAAGCTTAGAAATCACGATCAGAACCGCCAGAGACAGTTGTGGCTCAAGTATAGACCATGCCCAAGGTGGATGAATTAGAGCGATCGCTCAAAATAATTGTGCATCAATAGTGCCGCCGTATTGCAAAATCGTAGCGCTTCATCAGTTGCGCCGCCTCTTCTTGGGAGAGTTCAGTGTGAACTTTGATCGCGCGATCGCACCGCTTTAATCTTATCTTTTTTTGCCTGCTCAACTGTTGCTGAAAGAAGCAATACAGAACGATTGTTTTATTCTTGTACCCCTTCATAGAGCAATCGGGCAAAGGTCATATTCTCCTAGATTTGGGAGAAGAGTTTGGGGCATGAGGGCAAATTTGCGTAACTTGGGATGCACTCAGTAGATCTCTCTATAGTAGGAGTGAAATGCCGAGATTGATAGAGACAATAGGTATGTCTATCAAAAACTCTTTGCCTTTAGAAAAGTATTTTTTGCAGTAATGAATAGCTTATCTCCTCAAATAGCACCACAAGTCGATTGCATTCTAGTAGTGGATGACCTTTCCGATAACTCCTTTTTGCTACAAACAGTTTTAGAAAGTGAGGGATATAAAGTTGAGGTTGCTGATAGTGGACAATCTGCTTTGGAGAAGGTTGCTGCCCATCCACCAGAGTTAGTCCTGTTAGATGTAATGATGCCAGAAATGAATGGATTTGAGGTGACACGGCAGATTCGGAGAAATCCTCATTTGCCTTTTATCCCTATTCTTTTAGTAACTGGCTATAGCTCCTTGATGCCTGCGGAAGGATTTGATGCAGGAGCCGATGGGTTCATTCGTAAACCGATTGATTTCGAGAATTTACTCTATCAAATTAAGGCGATCTTACAGCCTAGCCACCAGATAAACCCAGCTATATCAGATTCCCTGTAGACCGGAAAGACCTTAATCAATACGCTACATTTCAAATTTATTGCGATCGCTAACTGCGCCTAACAAACCGCTATGAATACCAGAAAAATCTATGTCCTAGGTTGATATATTGCCAACAAAAACTATTTCTTGGGTAGGAACTAATTTAATACACTGCTGGTTATTCTACATAGATAAGTCAAGTATTTAGCTGCCCAATGCTACTTACTCTCAGATCATTAATCAATTTGCCCTACGCCAATTTGCTTTTCTAACAATCGAAGCATCAACTAATATCCAAACACTAAGGAGCCATACTCATGAAACTCTCAAACCTGTCTAAAGCTGCATTGACCAGTACTGCTGCGATAGCCCTTGCTGCACTTCCCATGTCTGCATTTGCTCAAAGTAGTAGTCCATCCGGTAGCAGTTCTTCCGGCACCTCTAGCACCACTACGACTCCTGACAGCACCGGCACAATGGGTGGTAGTTCTGTAGCTCCAGGAAGCGGTACTTCCAACACCACAACCACGACTCCTGATAGCACAGGCACCTCTGGTAGCATGACTTCTCCCTCCACCACTTCTCCTTCCACCACCTCTACGGATGGTTCTTCGTCCTATGGCACGACCAGCACAACCAGGGATGATGATGGGGCAGATTGGGGTTGGCTAGGCTTATTAGGCTTAGCTGGTTTAGCTGGATTGCGCCGTCCTAAGCATGACGAAACTACTACTCGCTATGAGCCAACTAACACCACAACACGTTCTGATTTTCGATAGTTTCTGATTTGTTTGTCTAAGTCTCTTCTCATCAAAGTTAGGTAGTTGTCATAGGTAAGCAGTGGAGGATCTAGTCCTACAAAACGGCTTACCTTTTGTCTGTTTTTCCACCTTGATGTTAATTTCGCTCAGTCAAAGTAGCGATGAACTATTGCATCATTTGGCTGCGATCGCCCCTTTCCAAAACACAACACTTTTCCAAAACACAACACTGTGATTATGCCGCTGGTTGTAACTGCGGCTCGAAGGGCGATCGCTCAATATGAAAATATTCTCCGCTGCGGCAAACCCCGTTTACCTTTAACCGTTGCGGTATGGTCTGGGTTTGATCGCTGTCATCCTTTGCAGGTGTGGGTTCATCGTTCCATTCAAAAATGGTGAAATCTGCCAGTTGACCGGGTTTAAATCCGCCTAGCTGACTGGATTGACCGATCGCGGCGGCTGGCTGATGGGTGACTCGTTCTACGACTTCGCTCAACGAAAGCCCCAAATTTATAAATCGAGTCATCACGGCGGCTAAGCTATCTGAGGTTCCCACAGTAGAACGGTTGAGATTAGTGGACAGAATATTCGGCAGAATGCCCTGAGCGATCGCGGCTTTTGCTAATTCAGTCGAACAGTCTGCATCGCTGTACCCTACATCTAACAACACGCCGCGATCGATCGCATCTTGGGCAGCAGGCAGTAGTTTATAGTTCTGATCAAACAGGGCATGATTGGGCTGAAAACAGTGGGTCACAATATCTGCCGCTTTTAGCTGGGGCAATAGCTCTGCGGCTGGTATCACTTCATCCTGAGAAAAATGCCCCAAATGCACCAGCAGCGGCAATGAAAACATTTCTGCTAG
Organism: Leptolyngbya sp. CALU 1928; assembly: GCF_056784215.1. NCBI lineage: Bacteria > Bacillati > Cyanobacteriota > Cyanophyceae > Leptolyngbyales > Leptolyngbyaceae > Leptolyngbya > Leptolyngbya sp. CALU 1928. The sequence goes on from NZ_JBXBCE010000001.1 coordinate 2,252,361, forward strand.
TTTTTTAGCAGTTTCCAACAGTGGCGAAGTGGTCTCCCCAATCCGACGAACTGGACGCACATGAAAGCCCACAATTACATCTCGGTGAGCTTCCACAACAGCAGCGGCGCGATCGATGTCTTGGTTCTGGGGATTGGCAACAATATCTAGCTGATGGGCGATTAGGTCTGAGGTGGCAACATACAGCAACGAGGGATTCATGAAAGAGAACACCCGTGTTTTTGCAGTCGCGATCGCCGTTTGCCGAAATGCATCAAAGGTAAGAATGCTGGAGGTGCCGGCATCGGCAATGGTTGTCACACCAGAGCGGATGCCCACATCATCAGCAGATAAGCAAAAATCGCCCAAGGTGTTACAAACATGAGTATGAATATCCATCCATCCAGGAGACAAAAAAGCTCCTTCTAGATCAATAATTTGGGTATCCCACTGGGGCACCAAAATAGGCACAATTTTACCGATCGCCGAGTCCTCTTGCAGCACGCCCACGATTTTGCCGTTATCCACCAGCACATCGCCGCGTCCTTCAATTCCCTGCATCGGATCAAGCAGGTGAGCATTTCTAAAAATTGTTGCCATAGCCCAATTTACTGTCCTTAACACGCCTTCCAGAATACCGTTTTTAGGGTGCGATGCAAGATTAAGTCATCAGAGAGAAGTTGCGCTCTGTGCCCTACGCTTGCGACAATACAATCTATGAATTCCGAAAAGACCTCTGAGCCAAAATCATCCCCGCCGATTCCGGCAAGCAAATCTCCCGGTCAGATTTGGTGGGATAACTTTCAAATTCTGTTTATTGCGCTGATTTTGGCGCTGCTGATTCGTGTATTTGTGGCTGAGCCGCGCTTTATTCCTTCTGATTCGATGGTGCCCACGCTGGAAGTGGGCGATCGCCTGGTAGTTGAAAAAGTCTCCTATCGGCTCCATCCGCCCCGCTTTGGCGACATTATTGTCTTCGAGCCGCCGCCACAACTCCAGAGCTTAGGATTTGCCAAAGATCAGGCATTTATCAAGCGGATTATTGCCACATCGGGTCAAACGGTTCACGTCCTCAACGGCAAGGTGTATGTCAACAATCAAGCCCTCGTAGAGCCATATATTGCCGCCCCGCCCAATTATCTGTTGGAGCCTGTGAAAGTGCCGCCCGATCAGTTTTTCGTCATGGGTGACAATCGCCCCAACAGCAACGATTCCCATGTTTGGGGCTTTTTGCCGAGCAAAAACATCATTGGTCGTGCCATTTTGCGATTTTATCCGTTCGATCGAGTGGGCAGGGTGAATTAAATAGTGGACAGGTGAATGAAATAAAGCCTAGTTTCTGACATTCCCCTTTCTCCACGAAATAAGGAATCTTAGAAATAAGGAATCTTAGCGTTCCCCATTTTTACAGCTAGAATAGCGCAAACCTCCGTCTGCACTAACCTCGTTGCTGAGCAGTTTGGCTGCGGTGAGGAGTGAAATAATAGCTTATGGGATGGACGATGGAGAGGAGAAGGCATGGTCAGCAAACAATCAAATCCTTTTGAACTAGACCCGGATAGTTCTAGCAGCCTAGCAGAGCCGGAAAAAGACCAGTCTGAATTAATAGTGCCTGTTTTAGAGCGTCGCCGGGGTTCTCCGCTCCGTTCTATATGGTCTAGAACAAAATCCTGGCGGTGGCTGTTGGTCAGTGCGGGAGTTTTTTGTGTCGTTGGCAGTGTTGGTACAGCGGCGCTATGGCTATTAGCAACGCCTCCTCCTTCCGCAGACTGCCAACAAACTTCATCGTTATCCACAGATATGGAGCAACTCTACTGCGCCCAAGAAGCGGCTCGTTCTGGAGAAGTGCCCAAGCTGCTAGCGGGAGTGGATACCTTAAATCGATGGACACCCGACCATCCGCTTTATCGAGAAGCTCAGCGGTTGATTGCAGAATGGTCGCAGCCTATTTTGACTGCTGCCCGCGATCGCATTCATCAAAGTGACTTAAAAGGAGCCGTAGAACTGGCAAGCCGCATTCCTAAAACAAGTCCACTCTATGGAGAAGCGCAGGCAGATATCACACAGTGGCGGCAATTTTGGCAGGAAGGGGAAGCCGTCTCCACGGCTGTTCAAAAGGCTTTGAAATCGCAACAGTGGACTATTGCCGCAGAAAAAATTGGCTTACTGCGAGAGTTTACGCAAGATTATTGGCGCTATGAACGGGCAACCGCGCTGACCCAGCAGCTTGAATCGGAACAGCGCGATCGTCGCTATTTTGCCCAAGCTCAGGAAGTCGCAAAGCTCAATCAACCGAAGCAATTGGGAGCCGCGATCGCAGCCGTAAGCCGGATGGATCCCAAAACCCATGCTTGGAGCGACGCGCAGCAATCTCTGAGCCAGTGGAGTGAAACCCTCCTATCGTTGAGCTATCAAAGTTGGGTCAAGGGCAATCTTGCCCAGTCGATGGCGCTGGCAAAGCTAGTGACTCCCAACCCAAAAATGACCCAAACCGCTCAGGATTTAATTTGGTTGGCTCAGGCGCGCAGTCATTCCCTAGGCAGCCGCGCAACCCTGAAGCCAACGTTGCCTCAGCTTTGGAACCTAACCGCCGCGATCTCCACTGCCGAGTTGCTTCCGCCTAACAGCCGTTACTATCCCCAAGCTCAAGCCAACTTAAAAAGCTGGACAGCGCAACTTCAAGATCTCACCCTCCTTCAGTTAGGTTGGGCTATGGGCAGTTTGCAGCATCCCCAAGCTCTTAAACTTGCGCTCTGGCAGGGGCAACAGATCACCCGCGATCGCCCCCGTCGTGCCCAAGCCCAAACCCTCGTTGCCTATTGGCAGCAAGAATTACTCAAGTCTGAAGATTTGCCCTATCTCGCCTACGCCAAAAAACTTGCCGATAAACGCTCAATTCCAGATCTGCAAGCGGCGATCGCTCAAGCCAATGGTGTACCGATCGGTCGTCCTTTACGTCAAGACGCTCAAACCTTAGTGGCGATCTGGACTGGAACCATTCAAACCATTCAAGACCAACCGACCTTAGACCGGGCTTGGGCACTGGCATCTCAAGGGAATTTGAATGGTGCCATGCAAACTGCGGCAGAAATAGCCCCCAAGCGATCGCTCTATGGACAGGCTCAAGGGGCGATCGCCAACTGGCAAGCCGAAATTCGAGCGGCAGAAATAGCCCGAATTCGAGCGGCAGAAATAGCCCTCGAACGTTCCCGCCGTTCCTTAAAAAAACCTCCGTCTTTCAATGAAAATCCATCCGATCAAGAACGCTCCTCTGATCCTGAAGATAGTTCATCACCCGATGCGACTCCATCCCCGAATGAATCTTTACCCCCTGAAACCCCAGTTAATGTTGCTCCCGCTCAACCCTATACTCAACCCTATACACCGCCGCCCCGCCGTCCTTCTGCCTATCCTGCTCCAGAAAGTGCCCCGCCGCCGCCCGTGGAACCTGCGCCACCACCTGTAGAGGCTGCGCCGCCCGCTTATGAGCCTTACGCACCCATCCTGCCGCCAGTTCGGTGACACTCTGATAGGCATTCAAATTGCAGGAAATAAGGGGCTTAAATCCCTTGTTCATCGAGATTTTTGAACTTTACAAGACTAAACTTAAATGACGATTAGCGTAGAAAGACTAATCATCTGAGAGTACAACAGCCAAAGCGGTAGCCTTTGCCATACACGGTGCTAATGAGGGGCGATTCATTATCCAGTTCAATTTTGCGCCGCAGCAGGCGGATTTGAGCCGCTAGGGTGTTACTGGTGGGTTTTTCGTCCCCCCAAACATGATGATAGATTTGCTCGTGAGTCAGTAATTGATTAGGCGATCGCATGAGATAGGCGAGTAGCTGGGCTTCTTTTTCAGAAAGTTCAATTTCGCGATCGCCCCGATAGGCAAGTTGGTTTTCGGGATCAAGTTCTAGATCGTTTACCTGGAGCCGTCGAGTGGAAGGCTCTAAAGTCGCAGTGGGTCGCCTTAGCAGCGCTCGCACCCTGGCTAGCAATTCTCGTAGCTCAAAGGGCTTGATCAGGTAATCATCGGCTCCAGCATCCAAACCCTGAACGCGATCGTCAATTGTATCTTTCGCAGTTAGAAATAATACTGGAGTCATGTTGCCCCGCGATCGCATGGCTTGGCACACTTCCAACCCCGTTTTTTTGGGCAGCATCCAATCTAAAATCAACAGGTCATATTGATTGTCTTGGGCAAGTTGATTCCCGCGATCGCCTTCATAGGCAACCTCAACCTCATATCCTTCCCGCATCAACAAACGGCTGAGGGGATCTGCCATTTCCACTTCGTCATCAACCAAAAGAATACGCATAGAAAGGGTTAACAGGTGTCAGGTGTCGGGTTTCAGGTTTTAGGTTCAGAGTGTGGGAGTAGGCAGTAGTGAGGTTGAGTATGAGGATGGCGTTATAGAATATAGCGTATCGTTATTTTTACTGATCCCCAATCATTCGTAATTCGTAATTCGCCATTCCTTTATGATTACCGTTGCTTTGCCCAAGGGCGCACTTTTAGATGACAGCATTCGTTTGTTTCAGTCCATTGGCTTAGATTTCAGCGCTTTTTTAGATAAATCCAATCGCCAACTCCAGATTTCAGACCCAACGGAAACCGCTAAAGCGCTGTTGGTCAGGGCGCAGGATGTGCCTGTATATGTGGAATATGGGCAAGCTCAGCTAGGCATAGTAGGGTACGACGTGCTGCGAGAGAAAACGTCGCAAGTGGCGCAGCTAGTCGATCTGGGCTTTGGTGGATGTCGCATGTCTGTTGCAGTGAAAGAGTCTAGTCCCTATCGCTCCTCTTTGAAATTGCCGCTGTATGGACGGGTTGCCTCTAAATATGTGCAGTGTGCGCGGGAATATTTTGATGCCCTCGATTTGCCAATAGAAATTGTGCCGCTGTATGGCTCAGTGGAATTGGGACCGATTACTGGAATGGCAGAAGCGATCGTGGATTTGGTTTCTACCGGGCGGACTTTGAAAGAAAACGGCTTGGTTGAAATCGATGTGCTGTATCACAGTACGGCGCGGTTAATCGCCCATCCTCTGAGCTATCGATTGAATGCGGATGGAATTCAGACCGTGATTGAACAGGTGCGATCGCACCTGTAGGTAGTTGCCAGGGGACAGGCGGTGCGCTGGCAGCATCAGCTTTCCTCCCATTCACTAACAATCGCTTACTTTCAGGTGTAAGCTGCCCTTCAAGAGTTTCCACCAATTCACGAACCACCTCCGTCTTAGTTCTGTCTTTTTGCTGGCACTATGCCTAGCTAAATCTCGATTTTACGAATCGTAGGGGGGACGGTCTACCACACTTTCAAGATACAAGGGTGAGGGCTACAAAAGTGCGATGCACTCAATCACTACTGCACAGGGCATCCGCTATGGACACTCCCCACGACATAAACTTTCCTGGATGACTTTGCAGATTGTCAGCAGTCTTTAACCATGTAGTCATTAGCTTTGCTTTTCGGCAATCCAGTCAATAGTAAGATGAAAGATTGGCTGATCTTTTGGCTGTATTTACGTTTGCCTCCTACCCATCTACAAGTTTAATGTTATGACTTCTGAAATCCGCATCTTGATGTGTGCCCCTGACCACTATGACGTGGACTATGTGATTAACCCGTGGATGGAAGGAAATGTCCACAAGTCTTCGCGCGATCGCGCCGTCCAACAGTGGCAAGGGCTGTTTGAGGTTCTCAAAGAACGGGCGATCGTGGAACTGGTCAAGCCTGAGAAAGGTGTACCCGATATGGTGTTTACTGCCAACGCTGGCTTGGTGCTGGGCAAAGAGGTGGTACTCAGCCGCTTTTTCCACAAAGAACGCCAGGGCGAAGAACCCTTTTTCAAGCAGTGGTTTGCCGATCAAGGCTTCACCGTGCATGAGTTGCCTAAAGATTTGCCGTTTGAAGGGGCGGGAGATGCTTTGCTCGATCGCGAAGGACGTTGGCTGTGGGCAGGCTATGGCTTCCGCTCCGAACTCGATTCTCATCCTTATTTAGCGAAGTGGCTGGATATAGAAGTGCTGTCGTTGCGGCTCATGGACGATCGCTTCTATCACCTGGATACCTGCTTCTGCCCCTTGACTGGCGGCTACTTACTTTACTATCCGCCTGCATTTGACTCTTACTCTAATCGCTTGATCGAAATGCGGGTGCCAGAAGTAAAGCGGATTCCCATTGGTGAGTCGGATGCCCTCAATTTTGCCTGCAACACGGTAAATATTGGCAACGTTGTGGTGATGAACAAAGCCAGCGATGAGCTAAAACAACGGTTGAACGCCGCAGGGTTTGATGTGGTAGAAACGCCGCTAACGGAGTTTTTGAAGGCGGGAGGTGCGGCAAAATGTTTGACGTTGCGGACGACGGAACCTGTGTTGGCAGATATTCATGCCAGCGGCACAGTGGAAAGCCGAATCGTGCGGATGGAAGGGCACTTGCTGGATGCAGGCTTGATTAATCAGGCACTTGATCTGATTGTGGAAGGCGGCGGCAGTTTCCAAGTATTGAACTTTAATCTGGGTGAACAGCGGCAAAGTACGTCTTCAGCGGAAGTGAAGGTGACGGCTCCTTCCCATGATGTGATGGAGGCGATCATGTCGCAACTAATCGATTTAGGGGCACTGCCTCGGCTGGATGAGCAATGTGATGTTCATTTAGAAGCGGTGATCCAGGATGGTGTAGCGCCTGACGATTTCTATGTGTCCACAATTTATCCAACGGAAGTGCGGGTAAATGGCGAATGGGTGCAGGTGCAAAAGCAGCGGATGGATGGCGCGATCGCCGTAGATATGACCGGAACCCCAACAGCAGCCTGTCGATTATTGCGGGATTTGAAGGCAGGCGATCGCGTGATCGTCGGAGTGGAAGGCATTCGCACCATCCGCAAACCCGAATCGCGCGAGACTCGCAGCCAAGAATTCAGCTTTATGGGATCTGGAGTTTCGAGCGAACGGCGGGTAGAACTGGTGGTGGAGCAAATCGCCTGGGAAATGCGCCAACTCCGCGATCATGGCGGCAAAGTAGTGGTTACAGCAGGTCCCGTGGTGATTCACACGGGCGGCGGCGAACACCTGTCTCACTTGGTGCGTGAGGGCTATGTGCAGGCATTGCTGGGCGGCAACGCGATCGCGGTTCACGATATGGAACAATCTATGCTGGGCACCTCCTTGGGCATGGATATGAAGCGCGGGGTATCCGTGCGGGGTGGGCATCGCCATCACCTGAAAGTGATCAACATTGTTCGACGCTATGGCAGCATCGCCAAAGCTGTGGAAGCGGGAGTGATTACCAGCGGCGTGATGTATGAATGCGTTAAGCACAACATTCCTTTTTCGCTCGCTGGCTCCATTCGGGATGATGGTCCATTGCCTGACACCGAAATGGATTTGATCAAAGCGCAAGAAGCTTACTCGCGCTTGATTGAAGGGGCTGACCTGATTTTGATGCTGTCTTCCATGCTGCACTCGATCGGCGTGGGCAACATGACCCCGGCTGGCGTGAAAATGGTCTGCGTGGATATCAATCCAGCAGTAGTGACCAAACTCAGCGATCGCGGCTCTGTCGAATCCGTCGGGGTCGTTACCGATGTAGGTTTGTTCCTCAGCTTGCTAATCCAACAACTCGATCGCCTCACCCATCCCTATCCAATCGCTCAACGGGTGTAGAAGGCTACCAGGGATGGAATGCAGATTCTTGCCCATCATCCCAATCCGCGATCGCTTTGAGAAGTGATCGCTGGCATCAATCGCATAACGATCAACATTTTTCTCTCCAAGGGTTCAAGCCCTTGGAGAGATTTTATTTATTTTGCTTTTACTACCGATTCTTATTAGCAATTTGAGTCATGAAAAGTAACTTTTTTGATAAAAATAAAACTCTTTAGACTATGAATAATCTTAATAGATCATCCTCTATGAAAAACCATAGACTTCCTTCTCAGGGAAGCATCAATTTAACTCGATCATCAACTTGAGATTATCTATTTCATAACAATTTCAAAGTGTTGTTTACGTCACAAAAGGCTTCCATAGCAGGTACAATTCAAACACAAACCCTATCTGCTACTTTTCTTTTTAGAAGCTCTAAGGCGGTAGATACAGATTGACAAGTTTAGAAAATATGCTCAGCTTGCTTAATGCGATCGCATATTTAAAGAACATTTCTAATCATTAAAACCAGCCTTCAATAGGCTAATAAAATCACATCTTTTTTGATAGAAATCATTCTATCTTTCTTGCGAAAGTTTTGCTCATTTGCATTGACTTCGCCCGGATAAAGAACTGTGAAAAAATCAGTGAAATTCTACGTGAGGAATTACCGTGTATATCAATTCACCTGTGAGTATTTATAAGGCTCGGCTGTATACAAAACTGTTAAGTGTGCTGGCGGGTTCTTTCGTAGTTGGCACTTTCCCTGTGAATGCTGCGGAGCAACCGCAATCGGTTGTGGATGACTCTTTCGCTCAATCGTCATCAATGACTCAGGTGACTTCTGTCTCCCAGCTATCCGACGTAAAGCCAACCGATTGGGCATTTCAGGCACTGCAATCTCTGGTTGAGCGATATGGCTGCATCGTCGGCTATCCCGATAAAACCTTTCGGGGCAATCGGGCACTGACTCGCTTTGAATTTGCGGCAGGATTAAATGCCTGCCTAGATAAGATTCAAGAATTGATTGCTGCCGCCACTGCCGACTTCGTTAAAAAAGAAGATCTAGAAGTTGTTAAAAAATTACAAGAAGAATTTGCGGCAGAATTGGCATCCTTGCGCGGTCGAGTTGATGCCCTGGATGTTCGCACTGCAACCCTAGAGAAACAGCAGTTTTCAACCACAACCAAGCTGAGCGGAGAAGTCATTTTCAGTCTGGCATCTGCCTATGGTGCTTACCCCGGCCCCAGACGCAATGCGGCTCCCTTCAATACTTCTAGAACAGGATTAGGACCCGCCGCCGATACATCACCTGGGAGAGACGCAGAGGTTGTATTCAACAATCGCGTTCGGCTCAAGCTACTCACCAGTTTTTCTGGTAAAGACTTATTGATTACGGGATTGCAAGCCTACAACTTTGGTGGCGGCGCTGGCAGCCTTGCCTCTCGTTTAGGAAGTCTGTCAGGCACTTTGGGCTATGGTGACGGAGTGTTTGGCACGGCGAGTAACGTCCGGTTGGCATATGAGCCGCAGTTTGGCACAACCAACCCTTCGACCCTAGGCGATGCACCTGGTGCTAATAATTCGGTGGGCTTGTATAAGCTACTGTACATTTTCCCCGTTGCATCCAAACTCACTGCCTTTGTAGGAACGGCGGCTGAGGCAGATGATGCATTCCCTGAGATCGTGCCATTTTATGGCGATGCTCAGGAAGGCATTTCTCGATTTGGACAAATGAATCCGATTTTGCGGATATCGGGGGGTACGTCTGGGATTGGGTTGGCTTCGGCGGCGGGGTTGATCTGGAATGTGTCCAACGCGATCGATTTTCGAGTGCTGTATGGCAGTGTGAATGCTAATTTGCCCAATAACTTAGGTTTTCCAGGAACACCGTTAGGCGCAGGCTTGTTTGGTGGTAGCTATGTGGCAGCAGCGCAGTTGACGATCAAGCCGTCTCCAGCGTTTGATATCGCCTTGAACTATGCTCACAGCTATCACCAAATTAACATTTTAGGATTGGGTGAATCGGCGGTGGCAGTGGGGGCAATTCCAAACGTTGCCGCAACCACACCCGTCAAGCTCGATTCGTTTGGCGCAACAGCTGTTTACCGCATTACTCCTAAAGTCAGTCTCACGGGGTTCTTCTTCTACAGCATGGTGGATGCGGCTTCGCGGGTGGATGCGGGAACAGATATTCTCAGCTACATGGGCGGAATCCACTTTAAAGACGTGCTGAGTACTGGCAGCACGGCGGGGGTTTTGTTTGGGCAGCCGCCAGCGCGGGTGAATACGTCTGGTGTTGCTTCGCAAGTTCCTACCCTCGAAAACGCCAAGCCTTATCATCTTGAGGCTTATTACAAATACCGGGTGACTGACAACATCAGCATTACGCCCGGATTATTTGTGATTTTCAATCCAGAGGGCTTTAGCGGCAACCCGACCGTATTCGTTCCGGTAATTCGGACTACGTTTACCTTTTAACGAAAGCAAAAATGCTGAAAGTGGTAAGTCAACAGCAACCGCGATCGCGATCGCAACTCCGTCGAATCGGTGAACGTTGCGACTGATGTTGGTTTATTCCTCAGTTTCCTGATCCAACAACTCGATCGCTTGACCTAGTCCACCATAAAGCTGATGGGCAAGCGCGCTGATTTCTTGGCGCATGGTCAGTTGGCTGAGCCAATGGGGTGGGATTCCCAACTCTCCATAATGCGCTCCCGCAAGTTGACCACAAATGGCGGCGGTGGTATCTGCATCGTCGCCCAAGTTGGTTGCTGCAAGAATCGCCTGTTCAAACGTTTCTGTTATCCAGAAGCACCACAGCGCCGCTTCGAGGCTTTCTACTACATAGCCCATACCGCGAATATTATCGATTGTTTTAGTGCGATAGTCACCAGCCGCGATCGCTTGAATGGCTGGCGATCCTATCCCAGTTCGCTCATTTCTAAACAGAATTTCAGTTTTGCTAGCTCCTGAAAGGGCGCGAAAAATCATCTCCCCAAACAAACAACTTGCGTCAATGCATTCTGCCGCACCATGAGTCGTGCGAGAACTCTCGCCAGAAAAATGTACAACGCGATTCCGCAAAGCGGACCCCTCACGGGAATCGCGGTCTGGAAAGTAGAACATCGGCACGGGTGCCAATCGCATCAAGCAGCCATTCCCTGCCGACCTAGGATTTGTGGAGCCACTGAACGGATTGCCAGATAGCTTGTATTGCTGCAAGGCTTGACTAACGGTATTGCCAATATCAAAACAAACTCCTGTACTGCTCAGATAACCCTCTTCATACCAGCGACAGTAGCGATTCATTTGATCGGCGGCATCAAACCCGTCCATTTTGATCAGACTGGTGGCAAGGCATAGCGCCATCGATGTATCGTCAGTCCATTGACCTGGCTTCAGATTAAAGGGACCGCCACCCACCATATCGGTCACGGGTGAAAATGAGCCACGCTGCCGAAACTCAACGGTTGTGCCAACTGCATCCCCAGCCGCCAGACCCAACAGGCATCCTCGAAATCGTTCTAATGAATCCACTACACTGGCCTCTGCTTCGTCCATTTCAATCAAATTCATGAATGGATTCGATCGGAAACTTTTATCACGAATCACTCATCTGAGGGGTGTAACCCCCTATCCTAGAAAGATAAGATAACCCTCATGACCCAGGGTTTGAAATAATAGCGATTTTTTCGATTTCGATAGTGAACTTTTCTGATATTACTGCGTCACCTGTGTTGTAGATAGCATGACCCATTTATAAAGTGTGGATCCCTCCCATGGAAAACTTCGCTTACACCTACTGGAATTGGCACAAAGAAAGTGAGCAGGGCGCTACGACCCCGATCTCGTCTAGTGACTCAGCCAAAACAATCGAGCGAGATCGCGATTCTGCCAGCCAACCCGATACCTGGCTATGTCCATCCCTTCTAGATGATGTCAGCTTAGAATTTGATGCCCAATCTTGCCCGACCTATTTTTTGATGTAGGGTAAAGCAGCTTAAAGCGGTCGATAGACTTGATAGTTAATGTTTGGGAAGATATTGTCGATCGCTTCCACTTTTTCCACCCAGCCGGAATCAATCTTGCTTTGCAGGATATCTTCATAGAGCTTGTTGAATCGCATCAAGTGCGATCTCGTGCGGCGTACTGCATAGGGCACCATCGTTCCCGTCCGCATGATAAACGCCCAATCTGAAGACTGCGCCAGCAATAACTCACGCGCTGCCTGATTCAATGCCTTGCGCTCCAGTTCATCTACCGCTTCCCGCTTTGCCAACTCGATCATTCGCTCGGTTGCTTTGTGCAAATGGGGATAGATCCAAGCATTCGTTTCATTCAGCCAATATTCATGAAACCCTTTGTAGCCCCAGCTAGACTGTGCCGGATTAATCATTTGCTGAGTCGGGTTTTCCCTTAGGTAATCCGCTAAATGAGTCATTTCATAGCTGCCTTGGTCAAACCAGGTTTTGCGGAACAGATAATCCAAAAACCAGGGACCCTCATACCACCAGTGCCCAAAAAGCTCGGCATCATAGGGCGACACAATAATCGGCTTTCGCTGCATCATGCCGTAGAGATGCTCCACCTGCCGCGCTCGATTCACCATAAAGTTGCCTGCGTGTTCGGCGGTTTTTTCCCGTGCCCAGTAGGGATCGTATAGTTCCTTATCGCTTAGCCCAAAGCCACGCCCAGTAATTTTGTGATACTTGATGCCTACATTCTTCCGCTGACCATTGGGCATGACGTAGGGCTTGATATATTCATACTCCGCATCCCAGCCCAAATCGCGGTAAAACTCCCGATATTCTGGCGCGCTAGGGTAGCCTACCTCCGATGACCACACCTGCTGAGACGACTCGTGATCGCGCCCAAAAGCTGCTACCCCAGACTGAGTATAAACTGGGGCATAGGTGCCAAAGCGGGGACGAGGGCGACCATACAAAATCCCGTGCCCATCGGTAAGAAAGTAGCGCAGTCCGGCATCTGCCAGCATCCGCTCCACACCCTCGTAATACCCACATTCCGGCAACCAAATCCCGTTAGGTTTGCGTCCAAAATTTTCTTCGTAATGCTCGCACGCCACCTGAATCTGCGCCCATACTGCTTGGGGGTACATCTTCATTAACGGAAAATATCCGTGGGTTGCGCCGCAGGTGATAATTTCTAAGTTGTTGCTGTCGGCGAATTGTTTAAAGGCTTTGACTAGATTGCCGTTATGGCGCTCCCAGGTGATGCGAACTTGGTTAAATTCGTTGGCGTAGTGTTCTGATAAATACTTCAGATGTCCGTTGAACGCGTTGCGCGTCGCTTCTAATTCGGTCAGTTCTTCCAGCTTGGCAAGATGTTCGCTGTAGCGCTCTTGCAAGAGGGGATCAAGCAACATGGAGATTAATGGCGGGGTCAAACTCATGGTGAGCTTGAAGTTTACTCCGTCGCGCTTTAAGCCTTCAAAAACCTGAATGAGGGGAATGTAAGTTTCGGTGATAGCTTCAAACAACCACTCTTCTTCAAGAACGTAATCGCTCTCTGGGTGCCGCACGAAGGGCAGATGAGCATGAAGAACGAGCGCGAGGTAGCCAATACTCATAAAAACGGGTGAAACGGAAAGGGCAAAGAGTGATTGCCAAAATTGTAAGGCGAAACGGGAACGAAAAGAGGCTCTCTAATCAAAGCTGCATACCTTGGTTGGGACAGGTGTTAGGTTTCGGGTTTTAGGTGTTAGGTTTCGGGTTTTAGGTTTAAGGAATCCTGATCCCTGCAAAAAAAAGTGGCTACTTAAGAGTTTGCGAGTACTTTAGAAGTGCATTTTTACTTCTTGCGTTTGGCATCTTTTATGGTGACTCAATCCCAATTACTCAATCTGGCGAAACAGGGGAATCCTCAAGCGATCGCGGCACTGATGAACTCGGTTTTGGAACCAAAAGGCGTGACAACGATCGCGCAATTAACTAATGATTGTTTGCTGATCGAAGTGCAGTCAGAAAAGCCGTTAAATCAAGCGGCGATCGTGAGTTTCATTCGTACTGGTATTGGCGCATTAGGGGCAGCATCGATTCGCAAGGTCAAAGTATCTGCTCAAACCGGAGAATCAACACTATGGACAGAAGAATTTCAACTCGGAAGTTCTGCGTCCCGTGAACCCATTCTCACCTCAGATTTAGCATCAAGCCAAGCCTTAAAATCTTCTTCACATCAGCCTATAACTAGCGCCTCTTCTTGGACACAGCGAATTATTCAGCAAGTCTCTAGCTTTGCGTTGACAACTCGATTGTTCCCCAAAGCAAGTTCGACGAGATCAAAAGTACCCCCAGCGAACGCGCTTTCGATGCCAATGCCAACCATAGTCCAGCGCTTACTGTCCAAAATTAACCCTTCAAATCAATGGATGGTGTTGGGTGGAATGGCGGCGATCGCCTTTGCTTCCGGCGGGATTGTGGCAGCCGTCACCAATGCTGCCATACCCAAAAAGCCCCCAGCCCCAGCCCCAGCCGCTCCCAAAGCATCTTTTCCCGCAGCCATGGTGCCACCAGCAGCCCAGCCCCAACCCCAACACACGACTCAATCGCTGACTGATCTCACGATTGCGGTGCAGCAGAATGAGGTGAAAGACTACCTGACTAAAATGGGCACTGCCCAGCAAGCGTTTTATCAAACGAACGGTCGTTTTACTTCTAGCTTGGCAGACTTAGAGCAGACAGCTATCCCCAAAAGCGCCTACTACACCTACAAATTGACGGTCATTGATCAAACTCAGGCAAAGCTAACCGCTATCCCTAAAACCGAAAAACTAAAAAGCTACGTCAGCGCAATTCTGGCTAATCCAGCGAGTGCTAATGCGTCGAAAATGGCAACTATCTTATGTGAAAGTGCCCAACCCTCGACCTTGGCACCTGCTGTGCCTGAAGTGATTGATGGTGCGATCGCCTGTGAAGCAAGCTCAATCGACGTAGGGACGTAGGGCAAAAGGACGAGGAGCAGGGAGAGAGATTTTCATTATCCGAAACCTGACCCCCGAAACCTGACACCTGATCCTCCCTCTCATGTAAATCTTTAGATCAATCCCAAGCAGTCTCTCTAAAATAGAACTATCGCAAGGGATTAAGTCGCCATGGAAGCTTTAATTGGGTTGCTGTTCGGCGCAATGATTTTTGCAGCGGGTGGAATTAAGCTCGATCGCGAATATCAGCGCGGGGTAATTTTTCGGTTGGGGCGATCGCGCGGCGTTCTCGGACCCGGCATGTATTGGATTGTGCCTTGGGTGGACCAAAAAATGCAGGTGGATGTCCGTACCAAAACCGTCAACATTGAGCCACAGGAAACCGTTACCGCCGATAGCGTCACCATTCGAGTCAATGCTGTGCTTTATTACCGCATTCTCGATCCAGCCAAAGCGATTAACCGGGTAGAAAGCTACGAAATGGCGGTGTACCAAATCGCATTAACCACCCTTCGCAATGTGGTTGGGCAAAATATTTTGGATGACGTGTTGCAAAATCGCGACAAAATCAACGTCAAAGTCCAGGAAATTGTGGATGAAATCACCGAGCCGTGGGGCATTGTGATTGAACGGGTAGAAATGAAAGATGTAGAAATTCCCACCAGTATGCAGCGGGCAATGGCAAAAGAAGCCGAAGCCATTCGGGAAAAACGGGCGCGGATTATCAAAGCTGCCGCTGAACAGGAAGCCTCTCAAAAACTGGCGCAAGCGGCTGAAACAATTAGTGCTAATCCCACGGGTTTAGAATTGCGCCGCCTGCAAATGCTGACCGAAATTGGGGCTGAAAACAACACGACGACGATCGTGATGATTCCTTCCGATTTCGTGAATTTGGCGCGGCACCTCTCTCAAACAGAACCCAATGCGGCTCTGACTCAAATGAATCGTCCATTTAATCCAGAGGTGTTGGTAAACAACAAGCCTGTAGAAGAGAAGATTGAAGACAAGAGAACTGGGAGAGTTCCTAACGATTAAAATCGTTTTCAGCGCAGTTTTAGTCTTGCGTCTGAATTTGATGCACATTGGCTTCCCAATTTTGACCGTCGAATGGAGTGATGCAAAATTGGGAGAGTACATTTTCATCCAGGCAGCGGAGGTTGACATCTATTTTGTGAGGATGCGATCGCGGACGATAAAAAGCATGAATGCCACAAATCCGGCAAAAAAGATGTTTGGCAATGCCTGTATTAAAGGTATAAGTTACCAAAGTATCTTCACCCTGAAATAGGGTAAATTGCTCCAGCGGCACAATCAAATGCAGAAACCCTTTTTTGCGACAGATAGAACAGTTGCAATCCGAGACTTCATCTTGTTTCGGGTTTGCCTTCACTTGAAATCTGACTGCCCCACAATGACAGCCCCCTTCATAAGTCACTAGGTCAGTTGTCTGTGTCATAAGATTTCCTGTTTACAAACCGATAAAAAGTGAACGGATAGGGGAACATTAGAAAGGAGAGACAACGGAGGAATTGCAATCTCTGTGGCTCGTACAACGTTAACATTCAGAGGATTTGGGTTGTGCAAGCGACGAAACAACAGCAAATTATGGGGTTCTTTATCGAGGAAGCGAAAGAACACCTCGATACGATCGAACAAGGGATGCTAAATCTAGAGGCAACCTTGGCAGATCCTGAACAGATGAATGAAGTCTTTCGAGCGGCTCATTCGGTGAAGGGGGGGGCGGCAATGCTTGGCTTTGATAGCATCCATCGCACCGCCCATCACCTTGAGGATGCTTTTAAGATTTTGAAGGACAATCCGGTCAAGCCTGATCGCCAGCTAGAAAACTTGTTTCTCAAAGTGTTTGATGTGCTGAAGGAATTAGTTGAAGCACTTCAATCTCCATTTGGTTTTCAAGAAGCTCAAGCAGAGCAGATTGTCCAAAGTGCTCAGCTCGCTTTTGTAGAAGTTGAAACTTACTTACACCATTTAATCCAAAATAGGTCAACTAAAGCCGTTATCGCCATCAAGGTCAGTGCTGAAGCGCCTGCATTTATCAACGCGGCTTTAAGAAAGATGTTGCAGTTGTTTAAGCAGGGCGACACGCAAGTTTGCCGTCAGCAACTCTCTATCCTTTGTGATCGCATGGCACAACTCAGCAATTGCTCATCTTGGCGAGGGTTGTTGGCAGTGGCTCAAGGCGCGATCGCCAATTCGCACACTTCCTATCCTGTCCTAGCCCCGCTGATTATTAAAGAACTCAAGCAATCGGGTGATTTGCTAGTCACCGGGCGATCAAGCGAAATTATTCCCAGCGATAAACTGCGACAGCTTGCCCCAGCAGTCACTTTTGCGCCCGTTTCAGCGATCTCGCAGTCCCCAACCTTAACAGCGGGTCTAACAGCCCCTGATCAAAACGGGGCAACCCGGACTCAGCAGATTTCGATTCCTGTAGAACCTCGAGCTGCTGCCAGAGCCTTACTAGGTGCCTTTAACAAGCAGCAATTGATTGAATTAGCAGAGTTTTTGATGAAAGCGATTCAATAACAAAAGGCTGATTTATTGATAGAAACAAGAAAGAGGGAATTACTCCCTCCTTTTTGCGTAAGTCTGGATTATGAATAAACCCACGGACTAAAGCGATCGCATTAAATTTACCGCTCTAGATCCCCCGTTTAATAAGCCAGACCCATACTACGAGTCGTTTCAGCCCCTAGATACACACGAATGCTGAGAAAATCAGTTGGGCAAGCCGTTTCGCAACGTTTGCATCCAACACAATCTTCCGTTCTAGGAGAAGAAGCAATTTGCCCTGCTCTACAGCCATCCCAGGGAACCATCTCTAGGACATCTGTTGGGCAAGCACGAACGCATTGGGTGCAGCCAATGCAGGTGTCATAAATTTTGACGCTATGAGACATGTTATTAAAGGCTCCAATGATTGCTTGACACTTCGCAATATTTATTAGCCCATCGGATCAACAGCATAGTGCCGCCAAACCTTGGATGAACGTCAGTTTACCCTAACGCCTGAGACACGCTCGATGAACCGCTGTAAAAGTTTAAACAACGTAATAGAGCAAGCAAGAGTTGGGGTTCAGAGTTTGGGGGTTCGCTATTCGCCTCTTGTCAATCACCAAAGCCTTACATGAAGATAAAGAATACTAAACTATCCGAAAAACCCTTGATATGATAATGGCGATCAAAACGAGTGGAGCATTAACTCGATATGGCTACTGCAACGGTTTTGAAGTTTATGCAGAAGACTGCGGAAGACGAAGCTTTGCGCCAGCAGCTTGAAACTCTATTAGGCGTTGGAGATGGCAATATTAGCAGCGAAGCAGATTTAGACCCTGCTGAATCGGAGGCGTTAAAAGGGGAGCGCGCTCCAGTGGTTGCCGAGTTCGCTGCCCAAAAAGGCTACTCGTTTTCTGTGGATGAATTGATCACCGTCGTAGATGCTTTCCAAAAGCATCAGGCGGGCGAACTGTCAGATAGTGATTTTGCGGCGTTGTTGGGGGTCTCTTTTTCTGCTCAGACGAATGAAGCAGGAATGCTGAGTGCTGCAAAGGTAAAGAATTGGTTTATGAGAACTTATCTTGGCGCTCGATAGTTTGCTTAGCGATCGCGCCTGAGATTTCTCAAAAAAGCTAGCAAACAGCCTATAGAGGATCGCAACCCCGTGCTTCTATAGGCTTTTGCACTCACTAACTTTATTGATGTGAACCCGCACCCCGTACCCCGCACTCTACCTCAGCTTACTCAGAACAGAGCTTGTCGAAACAATGTGACGATCTAAGCCGAGTTGTTGGGGACTAACACCCAACGCCAACGCCACCAACTGTGGCAAATGCAAAATGGGGAGTCCTAATTTGGAGCCAATCACTTTTTCAACTTCGGGTTGGCGAGAGTCTAAATTGAGGTGGCATAGAGGACAAGGGGTAACGAGACAGTCAGCACCAGCGGCGATCGCCGCTTGAATATGTCCACCTGCCATCGTAAACGACTGCTCCGTTGCATAGCTAGCTAGTGGCCAACCGCAGCACTGAGTCCTCCCCGGAAAGTAAATCGGCGTGGCACCCACTGCTCGAAACACATTTTCCATTGACTGCGGATTATAGGGATCGTCGTAAGGAATATGATCTTGGGCACGCAGCAAATAACAGCCATAAAATGCCGCACACTTTAGCCCAGCCAGTTTGCGAGTTACTTTTGCCTGTAACGCCTCCAAGCCATAATCTCCCACCAGTGCCCAGAGAATGTGTTTCACCTCACCGCTGCCTTGATAGGGAGAACAGCCTTCTTTTTTAAGCAATCCATTCACTTGTTCCACGTAGGCGGGATTCTTAGCTTGAGCGTCCTTCAAGCGTTCATCTACATGACCCAATACACCCTGACAAGTACTGCAATGGGTCAACAGGGGCAGGTTTAATTCCTCTGCTAAGGCAAGATTTCGGGCGTTTACGGTGTCTTCCAACAGTTGAGAATCTTCCTTAAACGTGCCGGACCCGCAGCAAGAGGCTTTTTTGAGTTCGACTAATTCAATGCCTAAGGCTTGAGTTAGAGCTTGGGTGCTTTGATACAGTTCTCGACAAGCTCCTTGGGCAACGCAGCCAGGAAAGTAAGCATATCTTAAGGATTTAGAGGTCATAGAGAAGGTTCGGCGGAATGGCGAATTTTCAAGCAGTGTTCTGATTAAGCCACAATGAGTCTGGATGTTCCTATCTTTGAATGTTGTGATCTGAAATCTACTAGATTCTTAGATTCTTGTCGGTCAAAATTAGAAAGCGTCCACTCTGCTTCAGAGCGATCGCGCTTTCAGCTTAAGATAGTGAAATGCCTAAACTAGATATATCTGGCAAAAAAGTGTCATCAACGCTTAAACCATTTATATCTGGACATTGTACACACTCCGGCATGAGTTTTTGTCAGTGCATTCAGCGAGGGAGTTTATGAGCGAAACCGAAATTTTCAATAAAGTTCAGAAGATTGTGGCTGACCAACTGGGAGTTGATGCCACTGAGGTGACTCCTCAAGCCAGCTTTGCCAACGACTTGGGAGCCGATTCCTTGGATACTGTTGAGCTAGTCATGGCATTAGAGGAAGAATTTGACATTGAAATCCCTGATGAAGCGGCTGAGGAAATCGCTACCGTACAATCGGCAGTGGACTATATCAGCAACAAAGCAACCGCATCTGCCTAACCAGACAGTAGGTAATGAGTTATGAGTCGCGAGTTTCCTGAAAAAATATTTCAGATCAAATATTGCTATTCATAACTCAAAACTTTTTCAGTTTGGGTTATTTATTTTTACGTTGAAATCATGACAAACGTTGTTCGTAAGCGTGTTGTCGTCACTGGGCTTGGCGCAATTACCCCCATCGGAAACACCGTGGGTGACTATTGGGACGGCTTGATGAGTGGACGCAACGGCATCGATTCCATTACCTTATTTGATGCCTCCCGACATGATTGCCGCATGGCTGGGGAAGTGAAAGGCTTTGATCCACTCGCCTACCTGGATCGTAAAGAAGCAAAGCGGATGGATCGCTTTGCCCAGTTTGGCGTATCTGCCAGTAAGCAGGCGATCGCGGATGCTGAGTTTGTGATTAATGACCTGAATGCTGAGCAAGTCGGCGTGTTGATTGGCACAGGCATTGGCGGCTTGAAAGTGCTGGAAGATCAGCAGGAAATTTACCTGACTAAGGGACCTGATCGCTGTAGCCCCTTTATGATTCCGATGATGATTGCCAACATGGCAGCGGGTTTGACCGCCATTCACACGGGTGCCAAAGGACCTAACTCTTGTTCGGTTACGGCGTGTGCGGCGGGTTCCAACGCGATCGGGGATGCCTTTCGCCTCGTTCAGCAAGGCTATGCCCAAGCCATGATCTGCGGCGGCACGGAAGCCGCAGTCACTCCTTTATCCGTTGCAGGATTCGCGGCTTGTAAGGCAATGTCTACTCGCAATGATGATCCCGCCCATGCCAGCCGCCCGTTTGATAAAGATCGGGATGGGTTTGTGCTGGGTGAAGGCTCCGGTATTTTGATCCTAGAAGAGTTAGACCATGCTCTAGCGCGCAACGCCAGAATTTATGCGGAGATTGTCGGCTATGGCATGACCTGCGATGCCTACCACATGACCTCTCCCGTGCCCGGTGGCGAAGGGGCTGCTCGTGCGATCGCCCTCTGTCTCAAAGATGGCAACCTCACTCCTGATCAGGTGAGCTACATTAATGCTCACGGCACCAGCACCCCTGCCAACGATTCCACAGAAACTGCCGCTATTAAGAAAGCATTAGGCGATTCGGCTCATCAGATTTCTGTGAGTTCAACAAAATCAATGACTGGGCACCTCTTGGGCGGATCGGGTGGCATTGAGGCGGTCGCAACCGTGATGGCAATCGTCAGCGATCGCGTTCCTCCTACTATCAACTTAGTCAACCCTGATCCAGATTGCGATTTAGATTATGTGCCCAACCACAGCCGAGAGCAGATTGTAAACGTGGCGTTGTCAAATTCTTTTGGGTTTGGGGGACATAACGTGACCCTTGCCTTCAAAAAGTATATTGCCTGAGAATAGATTGTTGAGTCATTAAAACCAGCGTTGCTGGCTGATTTGAGGAGTTGTTCAGTTAATACCAAAACTATTAGTTTTTCCAATAGGAATTATTGCCTACCGTCTCTAATAATGGGATGATGAGGCAAAGAAATTATCGGGTGGCTTGTCTTACCCAGCATCTTGTTTATCCCCGTCCTAACGCTAATTCATCACTGAGTAGGAATCATGGCTGTCGTAACTCAATCACTTGAAGAACTTTGCATTAATTCAATCCGTTTCTTGGCGGTAGATGCTGTTGAGAAAGCAAAATCGGGTCACCCTGGGCTACCCATGGGCGCGGCTCCAATGGCATTTGTGCTGTGGGATCAGTTCATGCGGTTTAATCCTAAGAACCCGCAGTGGTTTAACCGCGATCGCTTTGTCCTGTCGGCAGGTCATGGCTGCATGCTGCAATACGCCCTGATGTATTTGACTGGGTACGACAGCGTCACGATTGAGGACATCCAACAGTTCCGCCAATGGGGCTCTAAAACCCCTGGACATCCCGAAAACTTTGAAACTCCCGGTGTAGAAGTGACAACGGGTCCCTTGGGTCAAGGGATTGCGAACGCCGTGGGTCTGGCGATCGCCGAAGCCCATATCGCCGCCAAGTTCAACAAACCCGATGCCACCTTGGTTGACCACTACACCTATGTCATCTTGGGTGATGGCTGCAACATGGAAGGGATTTCTGGGGAAGCTTGCTCTTTGGCAGGGCACCTCGGTCTGGGTAAACTGATTGCGCTGTACGACGACAACCATATTTCGATCGACGGCTCCACCGACATTGCCTTCACCGAAGATGTTTCCAAACGCTTTGAAGCCTACGGCTGGCACGTGTTGCATGTGGAAGATGGCAATACCGATTTAGCTGCAATTGGCAAGGCGATCGCGGCGGCAAAAGCTGTCACCGACAAGCCAACGATGATTAAAGTCACCACCACGATCGGCTACGGCTCCCCCAATAAAGCAGGCACCGCCAGTGCTCATGGCTCAGTGTTTGGCGCTGATGAAATTAAGCTGACTCGCGACAAACTAGGGTGGACTTATGAACCCTTTGTCGTGCCTGAAGATGCATTGGCACATACCCGTAAAGCAGTTGAACGCGGTGCCAAACTGGAAGCGGAATGGGAAGCAACCCTAGCACAATACAAAACCAAGTTTCCTCAAGAAGCGGCTGAATTTGAGCGGTTGATCAGCGGCAAACTCCCCGATGGCTGGGACAAAGTGTTACCCACCTACACGCCTGAAGACAAAACCCTAGCGTCTCGCAAACATTCTGAAATCTGCTTGAACAAGCTCGCGCCTGTTCTGCCAGAACTCATAGGCGGCTCAGCAGATTTGACTCACTCCAATCTGACCGAACTAGATAACAGCGGCGAATTTCAAGCAGGACAGTACGAAAATCGTAACCTTCACTTTGGCGTGCGTGAACACGGCATGGGCGCAATTTGTAACGGCATTGCCCTACACAACTCTGGCTTAATTCCCTACGGTGCCACCTTCCTGATCTTTACCGATTACATGCGCTGCTCCATTCGGCTTTCGGCGTTGTCGCAGGCGGGTGTGATTTGGGTCATGACTCACGATTCTGTGGCGTTGGGTGAAGATGGTCCCACGCACCAGCCCGTTGAAACGATCGCGTCTCTCCGAGCAATTCCTCAACTGACCGTTTTACGTCCGGCTGATGGCACTGAGACTTCTGGAGCCTACAAAGTTGCAGTCTTGAACGCCAACCAAAATCGCCCCACCTTGTTGGCGCTGTCTCGTCAAGGGCTGCCAAACCTAGCTGGATCGTCGATCGACGGTGTGGCAAAGGGGGCTTACTCGGTGGTTGACTGCGATGGCACTCCCGACCTAATCCTGATTGGCACGGGTTCCGAAGTGAATCTTTGCGTCAAAGCAGCGGAACAACTTACTGGCGAAGGTCAGAAAGTCCGGGTTGTTTCCATGCCTTCTTGGGATCTGTTTGAAGCTCAGGATGCAGCATACAAGGAATCCATTTTGCCAAAAGCCGTGAAAAAGCGCGTGGCAGTGGAAGCTGGAATCACCATGGGTTGGCATAAGTATGTGGGCGATCAAGGTGCAGTCATTGGCATCGATTCCTTTGGCGCGTCGGCTCCCGGTGGCGTGTGCATGGAGAAATTTGGCTTCACGTTAGAAAATGTGCTGGCAACGGCAAAAGCAGTCTTGGCAGCAATCTAAGGCAGCTTATTGCAAGCATTATCACTAGGGGCGTACAATACGCCCCTTTTTTATGTATTCCCATGCCGTGCCCTATCCTTTTTTCAGGTTGAGTTTTGACTAGGCTCAACGCATCTTTCGCGATCGCCCGTTTGATTCCCCCTCGCCATTCGTCATTCGTCATTCACCCTCCCTTAACCTGATACGATACGATTCAACTAATCATTTCCCAAACCCTGTATGGTTGGCTATCTCGTTACACTGATTATTTCTACCTCAATTTATGCGCTATTTAGTCTGGGTCTAAACCTGCAATGGGGCTATACGGGGCTGCTCAATTTTGGGCATGTTGCCTTTATGACCGTGGGAGCTTACACCACTGTAATGCTGAGCCTGAATGGAGTATCGTTGCTACTTGCAACGTTGATCGGTGGCGCACTGGCAGCCCTACTAGGATTAATCCTGGGAACTACTACGTTACGCCTGCGGGAAGATTATCTATCCATTGTCACTATTGGCGCATCAGAGGTGATTCGGCTGATTGCCTTGAATGAAGAATGGTTAACTCGTGGTGCTCTGGGCGTTGCCAATTTTCCGCTGCCCCTGGGCAACCTGACTCAACCTACGATGGGCAGTAAGATTGCCATGATCGCCCTATGGACAGGCATTTTTGCGCTAAGTGGTCGGCATCTGTGGAACTGGACGCGGCGCGTTGATGGGTCAGGGCTAGCGCGATTCTCCATAGGAGAGTCTACGCCAACGCCTAGCCAATCTCCAAAACCTACCCAGTCTCCAAAACTCCTATTAGGGCTAGCATCCGGCGTTTTAGGATTGTTTATCTATGGCATTGGCATAAGTGCTTTATATGACTATTCCTATAAGGCAGGGCTAATGTTGGTATTGGTGACGGTGCTGGCGTTGACCTATTGGCGACTGGAAGTTTCTGTGAAATCACCGTGGGGACGGGTGCTTAAATCAATTCGAGAAGATGAAGAGGTGGCAAGAGCGTTAGGGAAAAACGTGTTTTGGTATAAGCTGCAATCTCTCATGTTGGGTGGGGCGATCGCTGGGATTGCCGGAGCCTTCTACGCCTGGAACCTGACCTTTATCAACCCTGATGGCTTCATTCCTTTAATCACCTTTCAAGCCTGGATTATCGTCGTCTTGGGGGGAGCCGGAAACAACGCCGGGACAATTTTGGGAGCGATCATTTACTGGGCGTATTACTCGGCAACCCGCTTCTTGCCAGAGTTTTTACAAGCGCTCCATTCTGTGATCCCCATTATTCCCGCCAGCATTGACGATGCCCGTTTAGGTGCTTTTAGAATTATGGTAATCGGCTTGCTGCTGATTATTCTGATGATGGTACGTCCTCAGGGCATTTTAGGTAAAAAGGAGGAGCTTACCCTTGGTCGATGAACCCATTAATTTTCCTCAAATTTCCATAGGTGATCCTGCTGGAGACCCTCTAGTCTTACAAACCGCGATCGCCCCGCCTATGGAACTGCCTTTACTAGCAGCCAGTGGACTTGTCAAAAATTTTGGTGGCACCTGCTGCGCGGTCGATCGCGCCCAAATTGAAGTGTGCAAGGGCAGCATCACCGGGTTGGTGGGACCAAACGGCGCTGGAAAGACTACCCTATTCAATCTGCTATCCAATGTGATTCGTCCCGATCACGGGCGAGTGCTATTCGATGGCGAACCGATTGATCACCTCCAACCGCATATCATTGCGCGAATGGGTATGATTCGCACCTTTCAAGTGGCTCGTGTCCTGTCTCGGCTCTCGGTGTTAGACAATTTGCTACTAGCGGCCCAAAAGCAAACCGGGGAGAAATTTTGGAATACCTGGTTTCAGCAAAACCAGATTGCCCAAGAAGAAAAGGCACAACGCCAGAAAGCGATTGAAATTTTAGACTCAATTGGATTGGCGCATATGACCAATGAATATGCTGGGGCACTGTCAGGCGGACAGCGAAAACTCTTGGAAATAGGACGGGCGTTAATGGCTGATCCGAAGCTGATTTTGCTGGATGAACCGGCGGCAGGTGTAAACCCAACGTTGATCAACCAAATTTGCGATCGCATCCAGGGTTGGAACCGCGACGGTATGACCTTTTTGATCATTGAACACAATATGGATGTGATTATGTCCTTATGCGATCGCGTGTGGGTGTTAGCAGAAGGGCGTAACTTGGCAGATGGCACCCCGGCAGAAATTCAATCCAACCCGGAAGTGCTAGAAGCCTATCTAGGTCATTAGCTTTAAACTGCACCCCTGCCATCCCAAAACTACAGTCCACAAATTTCTTTCTTAGGCAGCACGACAAACTGAGCTAGATCAAAATCTGAGCGGTCATCCGTTGAGCCATTATTTAGACCTTCCTATCAGACATCTGAATTTCTCTTGTCTCAAGTTAGGCTAAGTGATCGCGCTTTTTTCTCTAGTTTGGGACAATCTGATGGAGTTGAACAGCGTGACCCTCCTGTTTTTCTTGAACTCAAACGCTGATAAAATCCTGGCTGTGATATGATCGATAATCTGTGATTGTGTGCGGTGCCTTTCGTGCGCCGAGAAAAATCGCCTAGACTCCATTACTCATACTCACTAAAGCAAAAATTAGCATGATCAAACTGCGCCTAAAACGGTTTGGAAAAAAGGGGGAAGCTAGCTTTCGGATTGTGGCGATGAATAGCGCCACTCGCCGTGATGGTAGACCCTTAGAAGAACTAGGCTTCTACAACCCTAGAACCGATGAAGTTAAATTGGATGTGCCTGGAATTGTCAAGCGATTGAAACAAGGGGCACAACCCACTGACACAGTCCGTGATATTTTGCGAAGAGCTAATGTGTTTGATCAACTCAAAGCTGAGATTTAAAGCTTAAACTTCATGCCTCAACCCATTGCAGTGAATCCTTCTACAGCAGCGCCTCCAGATTATGAAAGCTTGATCCGCTTTTTGGTTCAGCCTTTTTTGGAGTCGCCTGATGCATTGCGGCTAGATTGTGAAACCTCCCCCAGTAAAACAAGGGTTTGGGTTCGGCTTGCGTTTGAAGTCGCTGACAAAGGGCGAGTATTTGGTCGGGGTGGGCGCAATATTCAGGCAATTCGCACTGTACTTTCTGCGATCGCTCAGTTAGCGGGGCAGTCTATCCATCTAGACATCTACGGTAGCCCATCATCTACGTCGGTTGATGAGCCTGAGGGAGAAAGAACTCCCAGTGCCCCTCGCCGTGTTTTGCCTAGCCCCAAACGGGTTGCACCCCGCAGCCAAGATATGCAGGTTGATGAATGAACATGTTAGGATTCGCTCTGAACCCTTTAAAGTAGCCAACCCGACTGCATGGCAGAGGCATTGAAGATTGAGTTACCCAGTGTTGTTAGTGCGATCGCCTTAGCAGGCAATCGAGAAGAAAACTTAAAGTTAATTGCTCGCCAAACAGGGGCAAAGTTGGTTTTGCGGGGGCAAGAGCTTTCAATCTCTGGCACCAATGAACAAGTCTTATTGAGCCAACGCTTGATTCAGTCGTTAGAGCAGTATTGGGGGCAAGAAAAACCTATTTCTAGCGCCGATATTCTAACAGCGCAGCAAGCGATCGAAACTCAGCAGCAAGATGAACTGCAAGACCTCCAAAAAGATATTCTTGCGAGGACTCGTCGTGGATATGACATTCGCGCCAAAACTTTTCGGCAGCGGCAATATATTCAAGCGGTTCGCACCCACGACCTCACATTTTGCATCGGTCCGGCTGGGACTGGAAAAACTTTTCTGGCGGCAGTTTTGGGCGTTCAAGCCTTACTCAACAACGAATTTGAACGGCTAATTTTGACTCGTCCCGCTGTGGAAGCAGGAGAAAAGCTAGGATTCCTTCCGGGCGATTTGCAGCAAAAAATTGATCCCTATCTGCGCCCACTGTACGACGCACTATACGAATTCATTGATCCTGAAAAAATTCCTGGTTTAATGGAACGCGGCGTGATTGAAGTGGCACCGATCGCCTATATGCGAGGGCGTACTCTGAATAATGCGTTTGTGATTTTGGATGAAGCCCAAAACACGACTCCTGCCCAAATGAAAATGGTTGTGACTCGGTTAGGATTCCGCTCTCGAATGGTGGTGACGGGCGACATCACCCAAACCGACTTGCCGCATCACCAAGCATCTGGGTTGGCGATCGCTGAAAAAGTGCTGCACTCCGTTGAAGGAATCGCCTTTTGTACTCTAACCAAAGCGGATGTCGTGCGCCATCCTCTAGTGCAGCGGATTGTGGCAGCCTATGAACAGCACGAAACACCCTAAAATTTAGGATGATCACTGGCGGTGATTATCCTAAATTTTCTCTATAGTCAAATAAAGGTAGAACTGTAAAGTCGCTGTCATCAATTTGTGCTGACTATAATTGCCACATCGTTAAGTTACTGATTACCTAACTGAATCGGGCTGAGTCAGTCCAAAGAGGATTTCCTTGATCGTCTGGTTTCGTCAATTTTTTTCACGGTGGTGCAAATTATCCCCGCTAAGTACGGCTCCTGAACTAAGAGTGCTAGTCCTTGCTGGAATTAGCGTCACTGGCTTAGTGCTGGGAACTCGGCAGCTAGGGTACTTAGAACCCTTCGAGTTAGCTGTTTATGATGCAATGGTGCGGATGCGACCCGATGCGCCAACCGATGCGCGGTTGTTGATTGTTGCCATTACAGAAGCCGATATTCAAACGCAGAAGCGATGGCCACTGCCCGATCGCGTTTATGCAGCAGCGCTCAATCAACTTCAACAGCACCAACCACGAGCGATCGGGCTAGATATTCTCCGCGATATTCCCGTAGAACCCGGACAGGCTGCCTTAACCAAGCAACTACGCCGCTCCAATGTGATTGCTATTAAATCGTTGGGAAACACCCCAGAAGAAGCAATTCCTGCACCGCTTCCAGTACCCGCTGACCGACTTGGTTTTAGCGACTTGATTACCGATACCGATGGCGTTATCAGGCGCAATCTTATGTTTGTCTCAGAGGGGTTTGTCTCAGAGGGTGTGGTAGAGTCTGCCTCTTTTTCGACCCGGCTGGCAATGCACTATCTGAATCAGTCGGGCGATCGCCTGCCCAACGGAAACTGGGTGTTAGGAAAGGCAACTTTTTCACCCTTGAAATCCAATTCGGGCGGCTACCAACGGATTGATGCCGGCGGCGAACAGATTTTACTGAACTATCGCTCGGCTCAGTATCCCTCGGAAGTCGTCACCTTAAATCAGGTTTTGCAAAATCAGGTTAATCCGGCGCTGATCAAAGACCGCGTTGTCTTGATTGGAGCCGTGGCTCCGAGTGCCAAAGATTTGTTTTTCACGCCTTTTAGCCCTGCCAAAACCGCAAATCCTAAAATGTCGGGAGTGGTGATTCATGCTCACATGCTCAGCCAAACGCTAACGGCGGCAATAGAAGGGCGATCGCTATTTTGGTTTTGGTCTGAACCGATTGAAATCCTGTGGATTGTAAGCTGGGCGATCGCGGGTGGATTGCTTGCCGGGTGGATTCATCGCCCGGTTATCCTAGCGCTGGCAGGCACTGGGCTGCTGCTGCTTTTGATAGGGGTCGGCTATGGTTTCTTTTTACATCACGCCTGGATTCCGATTGCTGCTCCCGCGATCGCCGCGATCGCCGTTGGCAGTTTTACGATCGTTCATCAAATGCAACATGCGCGTCAGCAGCAACAAATAGTGATGAAGCTATTGGGGCAGCAAACCTCCCCTGAGATTGCCTCAGCTTTGTGGAACTCTCGTGATCGCCTACTTCAGTCGGGCATGTTAGCGGGGCAAACTCTCACGGTTACCATTCTGTTTATTGATATTCGCAACTTTAGCGGCGTTTCAGAGCAACATCCTCCAGAAGTGATGATGGGCTGGCTGAACGAATATATGAGTAGCATGACTCAAGCCGTCCATCATCACCACGGCGTTGTCAACAAATTTATGGGAGATGGTCTGATGGCGGTGTTTGGGGTGCCTGTGCCCCGTTTAACGAGCGCTGAAATTGCCGAGGATGCGAGGCATACGGTAGGCTGCGCGATCGAAATGGGCGATCGCCTACAAACACTGAATCAAGACTGGCAGCAAAGAGGCTTACCCGTCGTGCAAATGCGGGCTGGGATCTACACGGGAACCGTAATGGCTGGCAGCTTAGGCGGAAGAAATCGCTTGGAGTATGCGGTAATTGGGGATAGCGTTAACATTGCTGCGCGCTTAGAAGCCTGTCAAAAAGACAAGCAACTTGATCAGTGTCGAATTTTAATTGCCCGTGAAACCCTAAACCATCTACAAGAGCAGTTTCGGGTGCAAGCTTGGGGACATCTCCAACTGCGGGGTAGACAAAGCCTGGTTGAGGTCTTTCAAGTGTTGGGCTATGCCGATTTACCCAATCAACCTAGTTAGCTCGATAAACCACAACCAAAGCTCTATCGCGATCGCCTAGCTATGGAAGATCCCAACAGCAACGAACAGGTAGCAGTTTAGGCGCTAGTCAAACTAACCTAAACCTAGCCATGCTAGTAACCCTTGACCACTGGCATACTCGATCGCCAGCATTAAAGCAAAGCCAATCATGGCAGCACGACCATTTAGGCGTTCAGCATATTCATTAAAACCAAACTTAGGTTCGCCAACTTTAGGCGTTACGGAGGGCTGTTGAGTCATATCAGTGAACCTTGTTAGTAGTTGGAAAAAACGTCAAACAGAAAAGTAAAAAAAGAACAGAATCGCTCTGTTACATTTCTTTACTGCAAAACCATTGTAAGGAGAAACTAAGTTTCGTCAAGGCTGCATCCCTTAATTAGGTCTGTCTTTTGCTAGACGTTTTTCTTGCTTTTTTCTGAGAATATTAAGACTGAAATCCTAGATTTTGAAAACTGCCTCACTTTCCCATGGCACACAGCAAAAAGTAGGAGAGATACGATGCCCTTAGGGCTTTAGAACAGGAGAACCGCCTATCAAGCTACGGAAATCCCCCAGTTTTTATCCTGTTTTTGCCCATAAAGACGGTAGAAAAGGCTGTAAATTAGTAGATGAGAGTAATTTATAACTCTTAATAAAGGGCGAATAAACTTTTAACTTAGGGCGTTAGCATAGTCAATCGAAAGAGGTTGCCTGAGGTGCTTATATGGTGGACATACAGAAACGCTAAGGCGAATAGTTTCCAATCCTCCTTACCATCATTTCACATTAAACAAAGTCTAGTAGATGTCAGTTATGCAAAAGAAGCTCATTTCCTATATCAAACCGCTGTTAAAGCCATTCATTCTCCTGATTTTAGTGCTGGGTTTATCCCTAGGGCAGGCAAATGATGCTTTCGCAGTATCGCGGGGCGGCGGACGAATCGGCGGCGGGTCATTTCGGGCACCCATGCCTAGCCGTACCTATACGTCTCCTCGCAGCTATTCACCTTCTATGGGCGGCGGTGGCGGCTACTATCCAGGGGGTGGTTTTGGCTTTCCCTTCATTGCTCCGACTTTCTTCCTTGGCGGCGGCGGCAGCCTAGTGACGATTCTGGTTTTCTTTGCGATCGCCAGTTTTCTAGTTCAAACCTTTCGTCGCAGTCAAGGAGAGGGTTCTGAGTATGATGCCATTGAAAACCCAACGGTTAGTGTTGCTCGGTTGCAGGTTGGATTGTTGGCAAACGCTCGTGAACTTCAAGCTGACTTAGATAAATTGGCAGCCAGTGCTAACACTGGTTCAACCGCAGGGCTTGCTCAGGTGTTGCAAGAAACTACTTTGGCACTGCTTCGCCATCCAGAATATTGGACTCATGCGAATTCCACTGTGCAGCAATCGCGGTTAGCAAGCGCAGAAGCAGAATTTAATCGGCTTGCCTTAAACGAGCGCAGCAAGTTTAGCCGTGAAACCCTTTCAAACGTCAATAACCAGTTACAACAAGTGTCTCTTGACACACTGTTGGCAGCTGGCGATGACGGTGGAGCTTTGGCAACCCAAGAGTTGAAAGATCCGGGTGAATTTATTGTGGTGACGCTGGTGGTTGGCGCTCAGGGTAAATTGCAACTGCCTGCTGTCAACAATACTGAAGATTTGCGTCAGGCTTTAGGCACCTTGGGCGGCGTTGCCAGCGATCGCCTGCTGGCGTTAGAAGTTCTTTGGACTCCTCAAGCAGAAGGAGATGTATTAACCCGCGATGATTTGCTGGTTGAGTATCCATCCCTGACGTTAGTCTAATCGTTCTGGCTAGATAGCATTTTTGGAAGGAGGCAACTGAGCCTCCTTTTTATCTTGGGATGATTCTGTTGAGGCTAATTCTTGCGGAGATTTGCCGGAATGCCAACGGGAGACAGTTGAGCGATCGCCCGCAAATTTTGGCTCCGCAATAAATCACTAAAGGTAAGGTTACGTCCCTCAATTTGGGCGACGGTTTCAATGGCAGAGAGTAATGCCTGTGCTGCCTCTGGTTCGGTGTAGCCTCGGCGTTGGGCCACTTGAATTGCAGCTTCATCCGCGTCCAGTTCTTTTTGAGTGCTGTGATTTTCGCGCCAAATCTGTGTTCCCGCGATCGCGCTCAACCCCCCCGCTACAACCATACCCACTGCGTCTGCTTGCACCGCTTGCACCGCAACGCCCACGACTCCTGCCAAGCCCCCTGCTTGATACCAATTGGGGCGAAACCACTTGATGCCAGTCATCCAACTCACAGTACGCAGCACGAGTAGATCACATTCAGGACGAGATAATTGGCTGAGCAGATCAAAGTTTATCCAAATGGGACGAGTCGTCATCCAAGGCATAGGAAAAGGATGATCAATCACTTGCCGTTGCTCTGGCTTACTTACCAACTTGGTCATCATGCGACCAGAGGCTGGCAGCAAATCCATTAAGCGATAAATCTCTGAATCTAAATACATGGGGAGGAAGGTGTTGGATTTCAGGTTTCGGGTTTCAGGTTTCGGGTTTCAGGTATTGGAGAGAAGGTGAAAGGCTCAGAGAGAATTTCTGATGCTCATATCGTTGAGGCACCAGTATTGTTGAGGCACCAGCCTCAAGACTCGATCCTAAGAAATAGAGCTAAGGCAGATGTTGAATGGTGGTCAAACAAATATATTCGCCTATTCGCCAAATCTATCACCTAAACCCTGAACCCTGATACCTATTTCCTCCCCTGAAACTTGATTTATTTTCCTGCAACCTGAAACCTAATACCTGAAACCTATTTCCCGAAACCTATTTCCTAAAGTGGCTCAAGACTATTGGCAAGGGCAGAAACTGCACCTGGCACTCGATCGGCTCCGGTTTTAGTCGCAGCAATCAATAGCAACAAAATATATTTGGAAGATGGGCGAACCAAAATTACGCCGCTCATGGGCTGGGTGGTGCCGCCTAGGGTGAGGGTGCCTGACCAATTCATCACTGATCCCCCGCCCTCTTCGAGTTGGGCAGGAGCAGGTTGGAATCCTTCGCCTCGTTGAAAGGCAGCGATCGCAATTTTGGCAAGGCTATCGCTGTTGTCATAGCCCGCGTTTAGCCCAATTGGATTACCCAACGGTTGGGATTGAGGCACAACGACATACGCTAAATTACTATCCACTGATTCAACTAGCACCGAGCCAGCTAGCGGACTAATTTTGTAATCTTGCAAAATGCCAACCCGAAAGCGTCCACCAGGATCTTGATAGATGCTGCCCATGGGCAAGGGGGGCGCAGTTGAGGCAGGAGGCGCAAATGATGCAGAGGACGGATTGACTGGAATAGCAGGCAGAGGGCTAGGAAGTGTAGTTGGAGTAGGATTGGCAGGCTGAGCGATCGCACTACCCCCTTGAAAGGCACTTTCAGATGATTGGTGTTGATGATAGCCGCTGAATGTGAAGGCGATCGCGCTGAGGATGCCTAAACTCACTAACCACAGTCGCTTTCGGTTCATAGTATTGAAAACTCAAGAAATATTTTTCCAGACTATTTTACAAACACCTAGAAATTACTTTTTGGTATCGTCGGCTTGTACTGTGAAACTTGTAGGAATGTGAAACTTGTAGGAACGTCTCTCATCTTGCCCCATATTACAGCGCGAATAGGCACAAGGCATTCCTACAGCCAGAAATATCCAGAAATATCCAGTTGCATTCAACAGTGTTTTCAAAGAGTGCTTCCCAAGAAAAGAGTGCTTCCCAAGAAACGACCCTTACGATCGCACCGCACCGTTGTAGTCAACTGTTACTTGCCAAGTACTGCCGTCTACCGTGACGATGGTTTCCGTAGTGGGTGTTACAAAGCCTGGTGCGCCGCCTTTGATGGTAAATGTCCAACTGCCGTTGCCATTATCGATGCAAACCGCATCAGACAATCTGCCATGCATTGAAGCATCAGTACGATATTCGGCTAATCCACCGTTAGCCGCTTCTGCCGCCTGCCGAGCTAAATTTCGAGCGCGTCCCAAGTCATTGATTTTAGCGATCGCTCCATCTCCACTGGCGATCGCCTTGCCAGCGCAATCAGAAAAAGTGGTTTGAGCCAATATCGACGGCTGAATTAAGGCAAGACTGCTTAACGCAATACTCGCAGAAGCAATGAACCGAAAAGTGTTGTTCATTTTTAACCAATCCTTATGAAATCAGGTGAAAATAATTGACGATACCCCTATTGGGTACTCTAATTTTGAGTTTTGGGTTCTGCTTTCTTCACTTTACCCGATCGCTCCTTCTTCACCTATCGCCTCGCAGCATCGCCGGTTTTTCGCTGTCGATGCCGTAGAGCCTAGGATAGGGTTTTAACAGGTTTTTGCCTTGATAGACCTGAAATACCTCCACGATCGCGCCGCCGCGCCAAATAGGAATTTCTCCAATTGGTTCAAAGCTTTGAAAATAGCCTGCATATTGAGTGGCGTTGGACTGACTTTTGGGGGTGAGGTACAGTCCATTTTTACTAACCCATTCTGCCGCCGTTGACCAAAACGCAAACCCCCGCAAGTCATCGTTAAAGCAGATAATTGGCGGAGGGCTGAGTGGTGCCAGTGCCATGCCCACATACCCTGCCATAAAAATATCATTCGCAAAAACGAAATCAGCTTGCTTGAGCGCACGGGTCAAACTAGCCGATTCTTCAAATCCCCGTCTAACCTGCTGAATATCTACCAGTTGCACTGAACCATCGACGTTTGCGGGAATCAATCCACCGAAAACAGCATAAGTACTTGGCTTTTGTAAGGTGCCCAAGGTCAGATGGGAGAGGGCGATCGCCAGCAATACACTAATGATCACCGCTGAACTCCACAGCCATCGCCGCACTCCACGGGGCGACCAACTTGCAGCGCGATCGCCTAACAGCAGCGTTATTCCCCAAAAACCTGGCATTGCCCAAGTCGGCAAAATTGGACGATAGCCCCCCATCAGCGTAAAGCTAAGAATAATGGGCAAGGAAATCCAAAGGATAAGGCGAGGGGCAAAAGGCGATCCCGTAGCGTCTCCATAAGATTTAAGACAAGAGGAACGGAAGGTTTTTTGGCTGCTGCGCCATTGATCCCAGGTTGTTTTTAAGCTAACCCACCAGAGCGGAAAGCCAAAGCTAGGAAAGAGATAGCCAATACCAATGAGCAGGGTGCCAGCGAGTTCCAATAGGCTGTAGCTGCGATCAGGGATGGCTCTACCAGATTGATAGCGTAGGGAAATCCAGTTGTGCTGGAGGTTCCAGATAATAATGGGAGAAATTGTCAGACTAAATAACGCCAGTGCTGCCAGCATCCAGGGAGATTTGAAAGCGGTGCGATGCTGACGACTGGTCAGGCAAAATCCGACTAAGCCCAATCCTAAAGCGACTCCGTGATATTTACTAAGACATGCCAGCCCGACTACAAGCCCGATCGCGGCAAGTCGCCAGCTTGGATGATAACTCGGTCGGCGAAAAAACTCTTCGACAGACAGCAAAAGAGCAGCAGACCAGAAAAAAATTAATGGGCTATCCGGTAAAGTTAATACGCCAAAACCAATAAAAAAGATAGGAATGAGCGACGCGATCGCCACCGTTAAAACTGCCGCTTTTTGAGAAAATAAGCGCACACTCGTGAGGGAGAGCAGAACCAAGGCTCCGGTATAAAGCAAGAGGGAGCCGATGCGAATCGTGAATTGGGATACCTGCCCGGTGAGCCAAGGTCCAAAACCCGTGGATAGCCCCACCATCAACGGATGATCAAAATAGCTCCAGTCTGGATGCTGCGTGTAGAGATAGTAGTAAGCTTCGTCAAAACCGGGGGGCAGCCACACTGCGATCGCGCTTCGTACCAGTAAGCCCCCCATTAACAACCAGGCGATCGGGTACGCCTCAAACCCCCACCCCTTGACAAATTTCCCCATTCAGCGTCCTTCGGTTGCAGTCATCCCTGGCTGATTGAACTCCTTACCAGTTGCGCCAGCCACCTTTCGCTTGAGCCTGTTCACTCGACTGTTGACTCGATTGAGCCGGGCGATTGTGCAGCAGTGATTGATAGGTTTGGCTGCTGCCCCAGCGATCAATTTCTCGCGCCCTCAACACGGGCACTGGATGACTTAGTTGAGCGGTCATTGACTGCTTCAGCAGTTCGCCCAGTTGATCCTTGCTGATATCGTCGTAGGCTCGTGCTTGAGCCAGAAAAGCATCTAAATTAAGCTGACTCGCCAAGGTTGGAGAACCGCCTGCCAATTTCATCAGCACTGAAGCTACGACTCTGGGATTTTGGGTTGCCAATAGTGCGGCGCGATCGCAGCTAAACTCTGCACAGCGAACCCACTCCATCATCTGAGCTTGCAAGCTCTGGGCAACTGCCGCGCCAGCGCCCCAAGGAAGCTGACCCGCCGCAAGAACCAAGATATTTGCCAGAGTCAAATACACACCATGCTCACACTTGAGATGTCCCAATTCGTGGGCAATCACCGCCTGCACTTCTTCGGGTGTTAGCAAATCGATCAACGACGTATGCACCACAATAAACGGTTGTTCACCGCGCATAGCAAAGGTGTATGCATTTGGCGCGGGATGTTGCCGTACATAAAGCTGCGGCGGCTCCAGATCCAAGATCTTGCAAGCATCTAACAGCAAATTGTGTAAGTCAGGCAACTGCTGCTCACTGACCAAAATGCTGGAAGCAATATTTTCTAAGTAAAAAAACTGCCCCGCCAATGGACCGAGCAAATTACGCACAATCCCATCTAAACCGGGCATCTGCTTGAGGTTTGCCGTAGCCTCTAGATCGAGCGGGTGGCGGAAGTGATCGGCACGTAGACCCAGTAGAGGAGTTTTGAAAAAAGCCATGAAGAATGCCAGAAACAGTACAAGCTAGCTCGTGAAACCAAAGGGGGGCGATCGTGCTCTGTGCGACGTTGCGTGCTTCCCAAGGGGAATACTCGTTCGCCTCCGTTACTGTCAGTATAACGAGCGTGAAGGACGGTGATGGCATGAATGCACAAAATGGGTGGAGCGCCTGGGTTCCACCCATAACGAATCTAATCTACTTTCCTATCCAGGCTGATTCAATATCGATGGCTCAGAGGGCACTGTCACCGTGTCATCCGATCGCTCATCTAGTTTGATATCTGACTTAACTCGATGCATCCGAGCGCCCAGTTTTTGCAGCTTAGCCTCTAATTGCTCATAGCCCCGATCCAAGTGATGCAAGCCTTGAATAGTGGTTTTGCCGTTTGCTGCCAATCCCGCCAGCACAAGGGCTGCCGAGGCTCGAAGATCGGTCGCTACTACAGGGGCACCCGACAGCATCGGAACCCCCCGAATAATGGCATGATTTCCCTTAATCCGGATATCTGCCCCCATACGGCTTAATTCCGGCACATGACCCATACGATTTTCAAACACCGTTTCTGAAATGATGCTGTCTCCTTCACTCAGCGTCAACAGTGCCATGAACTGCGCCTGCATGTCAGTTGGGAAACCAGGATAGGGCAATGTCTCGATATCAGTTGGGAGAATATTCTGGGAAGGAATCACACGAACGCTGTGGGTGCCTTCATTGACGACCTGCACGCCGATCGCCTGAAGTTTGGCAATCACCGCCGTCAAATGGTCGGGAATCACGGGAGACACCAAAATTTCAGAACGAGTGATTGCACCAGCCACTAAAAAAGTACCTGCTTCAACCCGATCTGGAATGATGCTGTAGTCGGCGGTGTGTAATCGAGACACGCCAGAAATTGTGATGGTATTGGTGCCAGCCCCGCGAATTTTTGCCCCCATCGCTCGACAGAAGTTGGCTAAATCGATCACTTCAGGTTCTTGGGCAGCGTTTTCAATCGTAGTTTCTCCATCTGCCAACGTTGCCGCCATCATCAACGTTTCCGTTGCGCCGACGCTGGGATAGTCGAGATAGATCTTGGCTCCTTTTAACCGCTTGTTTACCCCTTTGACATAGGCATAAACAATGCCGTGATCAATCTGTACCTCTGCTCCCAAGGCTTGCAAACCCCGAACATGTAAATCAACGGGTCTGGCACCGATCGCGCAGCCGCCGGGTAAAGGAATCCGGGCAACTCCCAAACGGGCAAGCAATGGACCAATTACAAAAAAGCTGGCACGTAGCTGACTGACCAATTCATAGGGCGCTTTCGATTGCCCAATCGTGGATGCGTTGATGATTAAGCGATCTCCCGATCGCTTCAGCTTGACCCCCAATGCCGCCAAAATCTCACTCATGCAAGATACATCAGCGAGAGAAGGCACGTTACGAAGGGAGCATTCATCCGAGCAAAGTACAGCACCTGCCATCAGCACCAGTGCCGAATTTTTAGCGCCGCTGACGGCAACCTGTCCACTGAGGGGCTGTCCACCCCAAATTTCTAGGATGGAAACGTTTTCTTCGGCAGGGGAATGAGCGTTGGGTTGGCTAGGAGAAAGTGTAATAGGTCTGTCCTCCGCGATTAACTGTGTGACAAATTCGGTCTTGATTCTACCGGAAACGTTCCAGATGTCCCAGTTTTTTTTCAGTTGATGATTTCTTATGAGCAATCGGTTTTTGTTGCTTGTCCAAAAGTTTACACGCTGAGTGATTGACAGATAGTTTTAATTACTAGATGATTGGAAGTCGCGGATTCATACGTGTTGTTAGCGGAACTGGCGGAATTGGTAGACGCGCTAGATTCAGGTTCTAGTGTCTGCAAAGACTTCCGGGTTCAAGTCCCGGGTTCCGCATTGATATAGAGTGTCTTGGGCAGCCTGATCGTTGCCCATTTTTGTTTATTAGTTTTCTTGAAGATAGATAACTATTTTCAATACATTTCTTAAAGTTAATACTAAATTTCAATCATTCTGGCTTCATGCTAACTAGCCTGCAAAATCCATTAGTGAAGCAGATACGGCAGTTACACCGGGCAAAAGAGCGGCGAGAACAGCAGCTTTTTCTCCTGGAAGGGACGCATTTGATCGAAGCGGCTTGCCTTGCCGATCGCCCTTTAGTGGTGGTTTGTCATACACCCGATTGGCAACTGCGCTATCCAGAACTGTGCCAGCAAATTGAACAGCGCGTCCAACGCTTGGAAGTCGTCAGTCCAGCGGTGCTACGGGCAATTGCTACCACAGTGGAGCCAGATGGAATCATTGCCACCGTCGAGCGATCGTCCAGTCCTACACCCATCTTTCAGCAGTTAGGGCTGGTGCTGGAAACGATTCAAGATCCGGGAAACTTAGGCACTATCATTCGGACGGCGGCAGCAGCGGGAGCCGATGGGCTATTGCTGAGTGACGATAGTGTTGATCTTGATCATCCCAAAGTGCTGCGTGCTTCTGCGGGGCAATGGTTCCGCCTGCCTATGGCAACTAGTCCCGATCTGCCAGCCGCGATCGCCCTTTATCGCCAGCAAGGGTTCCAAGTTGTTGCCACGCTGCCTACTGCTGAGCGCACCTATTGGGACGTAGATTTCTGCAAGCCTACTCTTCTCCTGCTCGGAAACGAGGGCGCAGGATTATCGCCCGATCTCGCTGCTCTCGCTGACGACAGCGTTCAGATTCCTTTAGCCGTTGGAGTGGAATCGTTAAATGTGGCGATCGCGACGGCTCTACTACTCTATGAAGCGAAACGACAACAGACGCTTGAATAGTACGGGGCACAGAGATCAGTCAGTTCTTTCTAGCACTCAGAAGTTTCTACAACGTTTCTTGGGACTGATTACGTTGGAGAAATTGCTCTAAGTCGGCGATCGCATCCTCAAAGTTACTCAAACTAAACTGGGTCATCGCTTGAGTGGATGGCTCAGAGGAATCCGGCATCGCTGAAGAATCTGGGAGCGGGAGTTGTTCCATCGACTCAGCCGACTTAAATTCCATAGGTTCAAACGTCTGCTCTAATTGTGCAAGCGACTCTTTGAATGCTTGTGCGGCGGCTTGGCGCTCAGGTGGCGGCTGTCCCATAGTTGTGGCTCCAAAGCGGTCTGAAGTATTGAAAGTCAGATTCACCCTTTTCCTGATCATGGCACCCGTCCTGCAAACTAAGTTAGGTTTAGGTTGCCCAATAATATCTCTATTCTCTGCAAACGTCCTGAGTGAACCTAAGCAGACAAAACTTAGATGAAGCGGCAAAATCCATCATATATAAAACGAATAGGGTTGTCTGATGGGTAACATCCAACGGAAAATACGGAGAATGAGCAGGAGAGAACCGTGAGCGAGACATTTGATTACGATTTGCTGATTATTGGAGCGGGTGTAGGTGGGCACGGGGCGGCTCTGCATGCTGTCAGTTGCGGGTTGAAAACTGCCATTGTAGAAGCAGGGGATATGGGCGGCACCTGCGTAAATCGGGGTTGTATCCCATCCAAAGCGTTACTAGCGGCTTCGGGCAAGGTACGCGAACTGCGCGATACGCACCATCTGGAATCGTTGGGAATTGGGCTGTCAAATGTAACGTTCGACCGAGCCACGATCGCAAACCACGCCAACACCATTGTTGCCAAACAGCGAGAAGCTCTGACTGGTAGCCTAAAACGCCTTGGGGTAGACATCATTCAAGGCTGGGGGCGAGTCACGGCAACTCAAAAAGTGACGGTTGCCACCCCTACCGGCGATCGCGTGGTTACCGCGAAAGATATCATTTTGGCGACTGGATCGGTGCCCTTCGTGCCGCCCGGTGTCGAAATTGATGGGAAAACCGTTTTTACCAGCGATGATGCAGTGCGGTTAGAATCCTTGCCGCCTTGGATCGCGATCGTCGGCAGTGGCTATATTGGTCTGGAATTTGCCGATGTTTACTCAGCGTTGGGCTGCGAAATCACCCTGATCGAAGCGCTAGATTATTTGATGCCAGGATTTGACCCAGACGTGGCAAAGCTAGCTCAGCGAGTGTTGATTACGCCACGAGATATTGAAACGAAGGTCGGCATGTTAGCAAAACGGGTGATTCCAGGGTCGCCCGTGGTGATTGAACTGGCGGATGCTAAAACGAAAGAAGTCGTAGAGATTTTGGAAGTAGATGCCTGTCTAATTGCCACAGGGCGCATTCCTCAAGCCAAAGACTTGGGACTGGAAGCAGTGGGCGTTGAACTCGATCGCCGTGGTTTTATCCCCATTGATGATTATTTGGCAGTGGTCAAAGAAGGGCAGACAGTGCCGCATCTTTGGGCGATCGGGGATGCCACGGGCAAAATGATGCTGGCGCATACTGCATCGGCTCAGGGAGTGGCAGTGGTTGAAACAATTTCTGGGCGACCTCGCATCGTGGATTATCACAGCATTCCAGCCGCTGCTTTCACCCATCCCGAAATTGGCTTTGTGGGCATGACAGAACCCGCTGCCCAAGAGAAAGCAGCGGCAGAAGGGTTTGAAGTAGGCGTAGCAAAAACATACTTCAAGGGGAATGCCAAGGCGATCGCGGAAGGAGAAACCGATGGGCTTGCCAAAGTGATTTTTCGGAAAGACACAGGCGAATTGTTAGGCGTTCACATTTTTGGACTCCATGCCTCGGATTTAATCCAGGAAGCCGCCAACGCGATCGCCGATCGCCAATCGGTTCACACCCTTGCCTTCTTGGTTCACGCCCATCCCACGCTTTCAGAAGTGCTAGATGAAGCCTATAAACGAGCCGTGGCAACACATTAGGCAGGTTGCAGGGGACAGGTGTCGGGGGACAGGGGCTAGGGGTCGGGATCTAGATTTCCGCCAACTTCATACCTCAAGGTAGGGTACGCTATCGAATAGCTTGTCGCCGCCTACAGACAGTGAAATCATTCCTTCCTTGTTTTCTCTTCCCTAACCCCTG
Organism: Leptolyngbya sp. CALU 1928; assembly: GCF_056784215.1. Taxonomy (NCBI): domain Bacteria; kingdom Bacillati; phylum Cyanobacteriota; class Cyanophyceae; order Leptolyngbyales; family Leptolyngbyaceae; genus Leptolyngbya; species Leptolyngbya sp. CALU 1928. The sequence continues at coordinate 2,293,935 of NZ_JBXBCE010000001.1, forward strand.
AAACCCGAAACCTGATTCTATGCAAATTCGTCGTCGTCCTCCGAATCCTACTATTGCAGTAGAGTACTTACGCTATCAAATCAAAGCAGATGATGCTGCTCCACAAAATATCCTAGAGGAAATTGTTTGGCATAAAGAAACTGAGGTTGATCAGTTACGGGAGGCGGTGCCGCTTGTTGAGCTTCGCAAACGCCTGTTAACGGCTCCGCCTGTGCGAAATTTTTTGGCGGCGTTGCAACAATCAACTACCCAGCCTGCGGTGATTGCGGAAGTAAAAAAAGCGTCTCCTAGCAAAGGAGTGATACGAGAAGATTTTGACCCGGTGGCGATTGCCCAAGCCTATGAGCAAGGGGGCGCAACCTGCCTCTCTGTTTTAACCGACTCAAAATTCTTTCAGGGTAGCTTTGAATATCTAGCAGCAATTCGGGCAGCAACTAGCCTCCCCCTACTGTGCAAAGATTTTATCCTGTATCCCTATCAGATGTTCTATGCGCGGGTTCATGGAGCCGATGCCGTATTGTTCATTGCTGCCATCCTGTCAGATCAAGATCTGCCATACTTCATTAAGATCGCGCGATCTCTGGGGCTGACTGCCCTGATTGAAGTCCATACACAGGAGGAACTGGATCGAGTTCTAGCGTTGGAAGATGTGGATCTGATTGGCATCAATAATCGAAACTTGCAAGATTTCTCCGTTGACTTACAAACAACTTGCCTATTGCTATCGAAACAAAATCAGCAAATTTGCGATCGCCAGATTTTAGTAGTCAGTGAGTCGGGGATTTACACCGCTGCCGATTTGAACCAAGTCAGTCAAGCCGGAGGCAGTGCCGTTCTCATCGGTGAAGCATTGATGAAACAACCCGATCCAGGAATTGCGTTGGCTGAGTTATTGCGATCGCTTAAGGCTGGAACTGCTTCACCCAAAGTCGATTGATAGTCGTCTTAAAATAAGCACTAATATCTTAGATCTAGGTTTTTACATTCCTCACCGCCGTTTGATTTTTTAGTACCTCAGTAAGTCAAGTCACCCATGGAACCGATCCCTTTACCCTCTCATGTCCACTACGAACTACTTTTGCAATTGTTAGAACGGCAAACAATGGTGGCAGTGCAACAAAAACCCGGTCTTCATGACCAAGTGCAGCAGCTTATTATTACTATGCGTAAAGCGATTTCTCAGCAGAAACGGCTCGAAGAAGCCTGTGAACGCTATCAGCTACCGATTGACTATCGCTGGTCGTTGAACACACCCCCACAGAGCGAACGAGCATCCAAAGATTTTCTGAGCTTGCAACCAGAATAGTTTGAATGAATGCAGTAAAATGGCAGGATCTTAAATAAATAGGCTTATTTCTGTATGCCTGCCAAAATCGTGTTTCATCGCGATTTTTTGTGGCTATAACAAAAGGCTAATCAACGTCTTTGGGGGGTTCTAGGTGACCGAACCAACTTTAGATCGCAGGTATAGATCGCCGAAAGAGAGTGGCTGCCCAAGCATTGAGCCTCGGAGAGTTGCGATCGCGGCATCGCCTGTCTCTGAGCAGCTTCGGCTGGATTTTGGCGAAGTTTCACCGTCTAACACGCCCAAAATGGCGGAGTCTTTAGCACGTCCTCTTATCATCGAAGCTTCACCGTCAAGCGACACAATAGAGCAACGTGCTGTAGAACAAGTATCCCCACCGGATCAAGAAACTTTAAGAGATGAACTATCGAATCAAGAGACTGTCAAAGATAAATTACAGTCTTGGCAATCTCTGATAGACGAGCAGGTTGAACGCATTCATGATTTAGAGCAGGCGTTAGACCAATCGGTGTCCTCTGTGGCTGATCTACGGCTGCAACTGATTAATCAGCAGTTTCTTGAAGCGCAATTAGCGTCAACCGAAGAAATTGCTAATATTCAGCAGCAGGCAATTACTCAACTAAAGCAAAGATTAGCCTACCAGCAGCTAGCCTTGGAAGGCTATAAGAGTCAAACGGGCGGCGAAACTCAGTCGTTTCAAGACTTATTGATTTCGCTGGAAGATTTGGCAGAAGGGCAGCAAACCAATCTCAAGCGGTTGTGGCTGCAAATTCATAGCGATCGCGCCGAAACCCAAGCTCAACAGACCTATCTAGATAGGCTAACCGAATTACAAGCAAAGCCTTTAGATCAGCAAGGTCTAGACGTTTTTTCTCACTCGCTGGATGTAGATCTTGCTGACCCGACTATCTCACCGGAGCAACTGCAATCCACTCTTGTGGAACTGGGGCAGCATTTAGCGAAGCGGCAGGCAGCCATTGAACAGTTAGAAATGGAACTGCACCGTGCCCACATTGCCTTGCAAGAACAGCAGACAATGATTGACACCTTGCAGCAAACTCATACCACGAGGCATCTTGCCAGTGATAGCCCCTTAGACAAGGAACTGTTTACGGCGCAATGTAAAATTCAAGAATTAGAAATTCAACTCTCTAAACAAACGACCACTCAAGCCATGCTTCAGCATTTTTGTCAGGAGCTTGAGTACACTCGCGATTGCCACCAAGCCCGCATCACCGAATTGGAACAGCAGACCGCAGATATGCAGGAGCAAATCCTCAAGCAAGCTCAGCAGGCAAGCGAATATGAAACCGCCATTCAACATTGGAAGGATCGCTACCATAATAGCCACGACTATCTCAATCGCCTCAAAGAACTGATCGAGCAAGTGTTGCCGAATTCGTCAGCCGAATTATCAGAGATCTTAGCCATTATTCAAGCGGCAACCGCTGATGCGACTGAGATAGAGGGCGATCACTCTAATTCAGATTCTCTCAAAGGCTCCAAGATGGACATTCCTGATTTTCTACTGCGTCGCCATCGCTATCGAGTACGCTCCTAAACTTCTTGAAAGACGCGGTCGTAGAAACTCGCAGTTTGAAGTGTAATTTGATACTCTGATTTAGAAAAATTGGAGTATTTTTATCACAATGGCGCTGAAACGATGATTCACAGGTTTAGCCTCCGTGATGTTGCGTAATTTTCAGAAGAAGATTTCTGGAAGTTTATCTTAAATTAAAATAGTTGTTATGTAGTGTTGCTTTGAGGGAACTCTAGGCAAGTAATTTACACCCTTTCAAATTTGAAGCTTTGTGAAAACAAAAGCTCAATTTCCATAAAAGGTGTCCTAAAAAGCCAACCTGTCACCCTCCTAGAGGTGGAGTATATAATTTGCTCCATGCTAAGGATTATTGAGCCATCTTCATCAATCAATGCTGGTCAAAATGCCAAGCAATCTTACTAAAAGCAACTGTGTCATGTCTGGGGAATACGGAATGAGTTCTGAGCCACATTTAAATGAAAGTCTTATTCACGGGACATCTGAGCGATCGATAGCCGAAGCTTCCCAAAGTGTTCTCCCAAAAACTTTTGAGGCTGGTTCTTTACCTAAAGGAATCGACGGGGAAGGGGAAGATCTGGCATTTGCAAAAGCTCAAACATTGATGATTGACTTGGAGCAAACTCCTGTCAATTCAAGTTCTGAAGGCTTGAGCGTGCCTAGTGAGGTGCCTTTAAAGCATTATGTTCAGGGAGTTGTTCAAGGACAGCAGTCTTATATAATCACTAACTTGCTGGGTGGCTCACTAACCCTGTTTCAGCCTCAGATGGTGTGGACGGTGGGGCGCAATCGGGGCGCTGCGTTGCCCTTGCGCGATCGCCTATTATCTCGTCGTCACGCCGTCATTATGTTTGTGTTGCAAGAAGGGTTTAACCTAGTTGATCTCAACAGCATGAACGGCTCATTTTTAAATGGCAATCGCATTCAACAGCGGCAATTGCTCAAAGATGGCGATCGCATTCGGTTGGGCAGTTTTGAATTCAACTTTTTTATTAGCCAAACTAGCCGGACTATCGAACCCATTCATCCTGAAGTCCTTGCTCGCTTCACGAGTTCAAAATCTTGCCAAGAAGGATTTATGGACTATTCTGCTTTAGAAGAACCAGAAATCTTGTTTAGAGAATTACCAAAAGTATGAAGGGCGAGGGGCGAGAGGTGAACTCAAAACTCAAAATATCTTCTAGGTCAACGCTGCGCCAACAAAACTCAGTCTTCCACGTCTTGTTTTAGCAACCAAAACGCAGTGTAGGTCATTCCTGCATCATCGGGTTGAATCAGCAAAAAATGAAGTCCTTTGCCTAGTTGCTTCCTCACTTCGTAGGTTTGGGCTGCGATCTCCATTTCTGGATCATCAAAGGTGGCGATTACCCAGCGATCGACTAACCCTGCTTCTAAAATTAAGCCATCCGGTGCGCCGGGTACATAGCTCAACGACACGGGATCAATCTTTTCTAACCACCGGGCTAACTGCATAGAACGCCGTCCTCCATCGATGACCACCCCTGAAATTAACACAGTAGATGCCAACCCCAAATTTAGCGGCAAAAACTCTTGGGTCATGTTGAGAATAGGGATCAGGCGATCTGAAAAAGCGGTGATCAAGTCACCAGCGGGTAAGGAAGCAAACCGCCACTGAATCCCCAAGAGGTTTTCAGAAATGGGCATAGGCGGGGGCTTGTCTAGCGTGACTGGCTGATAGGGCTGCCCTGTGTAGTTAGGCAAGGTTGGATAAACCAGCGATCTCGCTTTTAGCCAGCGTTTTAAGGTTGGAGTATGGCGTGTGGGTTCTAGCTTAATTCCTAAAGACTGAACGGCAATTTCCAGTAAGGAAAAAGTTTGGGGACGAAAAACACAAATTTTTTCTGGGCTAGGGTTCCCTTCTGCTAAAAGCTGCTGTAGTTGTTGTTTTAGCCAGTCTGCTGTGGCTTCTGATTGAGCGCAAAAAGCTAGATGCTGAAGGGTGCCTTCGCGATCGCAAATGAGCAACTCCCACACTGGACTTCCCGCCTCATCTTGAAGCGGGCGGCGATAAAAATCAATTTCCCAAACAGACATATGACAATCAAAAATATGGATCTGGCGCTTGAACGATGTAAAACGCGCTTACTACGACAAGAATAAAGCTCCTGTCAAACATTTGAACAGGAGCTTTTTTAAATACATAAGCTTTGAGACAAGGACTTTTTCAAGGCGGAAAAAGGTCGCAAGCTCAAGATAGTGGGTTTTCAGCAGTTAGTAGGCTAAGGTCTCTAACGTTTCCCGCAGATAGCGGCGAACCAAAGTATCTAGTCCTAGGCTACTCAACTGACTGTCAGCATTGCGTTCTAGCTGCCAACGCTGAAACCCAGAGCTAGAGGAAATTGCTTGCTTCAAGCTTTTCCAAACCTCAGAATCCTCTGGCAAATTGAGCAAGTCTGGAGAGTTTTTCATAGTGGAGAGAGGGTCAAATAAGGGTGAGGAGTCGGAACTTTCCATAAAGACCTTTGGAAGTCGGGGTTAGGGGGTATCAAATATTTACTCTAGACGATATGAGACCATTCCTACTTAGTATGTAAGAATAACCTACTCGTTTCAGCAAAAGATGTGTGTTGTAACACCATTTTAGAAAAGCAGAAGTATCACAGACGTGTTTTCAACAATTCCTTTGCAGGTGTTGATTCGTTACAGGGGTTAGCCTCGAACTGACCCGTCAGCGCTTGCGCGATCGCCCAGTGTTTTTGCAATGTTGCTTGGGGCAACGGACCTTGTAAATGGTGCCAGGGAAGCACTTGATTAAGCTGCCAATTTTCATGCACGTAGTATTCCATCGGGGGTAACGTGCCGCGCAGTTCCTTGAATGCTCGGCGATAGCTACCCAAGGAATCGCCATAGTGCCGGGTGAGTTCTAACAGATAAGAGAGACGGCGATCGCCCCGCGACAGTAGCGCTTGAATGACTGACCAGTTATAACTTTCAGGGCGGAAGTCAATGCCTTGCGATCTCAACTGTTTTTGCAAAAATTGCAGCCGTTTTTCTGCCTGTCGATCCACGCCACACCATTGAAACGGCGTGTGGGCTTTGGGTACAAAAGTACTGCAACCGAAGGTTAACCGTAATCCGGGAGCCGCTTTTTTGATCCTCTTCATCATTTCAACGGTTTGCTCTAAGTCTGCCATTTCCTCACCGGGAATGCCTGCCATGCCGTAGAGCTTCAGGCTGCTGAGTCCGCCTGCTTTTGCATTGATTGCCGCTTGAATAATTTCGTCATTGGTCAGTTTTTTATTGACGATTTGACGGACTCGCTCGGAACCACTTTCGACCGCGATCGTCACCGAGCGACTGTCATGTTTAACTAAGGTTTGCGCCAGTTTTGCCGTAACCGTATTGGTGCGAACCGAGGAAAAGCTGATGCGAACGTGGTCATACTCTGGACGGTTCAAATAATCCAGCAGTGTTTCAAACTCAGGATGTTGGGTGATGGAAGCGCCTAGCAGACCGAGGCGATCGGTAACTTGCAAGCCACGAGCGATCGCCGGAATCAGCGACTCTTCTAAACTTGCGACCCGAAATGGCAGAGTTAAATAGCTAGCAAGGCAAAAGCGGCACATCTCTGGGCAACTCCGCACCACTTCCACCATAAAGATATTTTCCCAGGCGGCTTTCTCGGTGACTACGGTGGAGGCAGAGAGGGTATTGCCGCGATAGGTTTGCTTGGCAATTTGGGCAGGAATATTGGCATCGATCGAGGCGATCGCTTGTATCCAGCCATTTTTCCCGGCATAGGTCGCTTCGTATAGGCTGGGAATATAAATACCCGGAACTTGAGCCAAGTGGCGCAGTTGAGTGGCGCGATCGCAAGTTCTTACCGTTTGATAGGCTTCAATAAATTCCCCCAGCAGCAGTTCCCCATCACCCAGTAAAATCACATCAAAAAAATCTGCATAGGGTTCTGGATTAGCCGTTAACACTGGACCGCCACCAAACACGAGGGGATGGGTATCGTCCCGATTTGTCGCCCGAACTGGGATTTGTAATGATTCCAGCAAGTTCAACACATTCACATAATCCAGTTCCCAGGAAAGGGAAAAACCCAACAGTTCCGGTTGAGACGGCAACGGTTCCTGCGCGTCTGTAAATAGGCGGCTAACTTGCACATCAGCCCGTGTTGCCAGGGTTGCCCACACCACCTGATAACCCAAACTGGTAATGCCAACACTGTACTCATTTGGAAACGCAAAAATGATGGGAATTGCGTCAGCCGTGGAGGGCGTGGGATCAAACAGCAAACGTTCGGCAGCAAAGGGCGATGCAGACATGAAATCCTTGGAATCAACCTTATTCAAGGTAACACTTATGGTTCTGAGGTTGATTTTTGCAGGTTGGCGATCGCTCAATTTATCCCAGCAGGCGCTCTAACTGTATTTTGACCCTTTGAATTCTAAGATCGGGGTGCGTACATGATCACCAACACGCCTAGAAGTGCAATCCAGCCTCCCAGTAGATCGTATTTATCGGGAGCGATGCGATCGACTATCCAGCCCCAAAGGATTGCCAGCACGATGAAGATGCCACTATAAGCCGCATAGATGCGCCCAAAGTTTGCGGGTTGCAACGTGGGCAAGATGGCATATATTGTCAGCACCACTACACCAATCACGCCTAACCAAGCGCTTTTTCCTTCACGCAGCCACAGCCAAAATAGGTAGCCACCGCAAAGTTCAAACAGCCCAGTCACTACAAACAAAAACAAAGATCGGAGCATTACTTTTAACCATTCCTTTAATCGCAGCGCCCAAAATGGTTCGCTTCACTTGTGCAACTCTAAGCCGCTCGGCTAACTAGAAAACTAAACAAGATCCCATCGTTGAGCGTCCTATTTTTATCGGTTTTCACAAGAAATTGAGCGCCCATGAGTAGAGCGTAAACCATAGGGCGATCGCGGGAAACTTTGTTTCTGTAGGGTGTGCATGTGGTGAAATAAGTTCCAGCAATAGTGTTCTGGCAAACCGCAGGTGATGGCACCCCGCATGACCACACTAAAATACCAATCGTTTGGAGCCAACTCTTCTGCCAGCTTATCCACCACCACGTAAGTCCGCACACTCGCATAAACTTGCTGGGCGCAATCGACTGTCACCATTTCACGACGATAGCCACACCGGGGGACTTCCTCCCGCTCATCCAAAAAATCGCTCAACCGCTCCGGTAGGTAGTACAGCACCCCTTCCACGATTGAACCAGGTGCTTGAACCACATCTAGGGTGCCGCAGTTCCGTTTGGGCGATCGCCGATAGAAACCGAGGCGATGGTCTTTAAGGGTTGCAGGTCCAATCACACAGGAGTAGACCGATTCCCCCAGCGATCGCTGCAAATCCACCGGGCACATACAAGACCCATAGGCGAAGTAATAAAATGCTGGCTCCGAGTCCGAGGGGGAAAGTAGAGACTCATGCGGATTGTTGAAATATTGGCTCATCGCACGTTTGGAATAAGATGGCGTTTAAAAATGAAAAAGATGTCGATAAACAAAATGATTCTAGGAGAAAAGGGCGATCGCATTTGACAGCTACAAAAGATAACGTAGCAGCCCTTCCTTATTCAAGAGTGAACTGTAGAGTTAGCGATTTCATGCGCCATCAAGCTTTGGTACGGTAGTTCTAAGTTCTTCATTCAAAATGGAGCAAGGTCTAGCAGTCTAGGGTAGTTTCTAGTTCCCAGGGGCTAATGTGGGTGCTGTACTCGTTCCATTCCTGATGCTTGAGTTTGGTGTAAGCCGACACGAGGGCAGACCCTAAAATCGGAGTAAGGACAGTATCTGCTTCTAGACAGCGCAAGGCATCCAGCAGATTTGCAGGTAGGCGTTTGACGGTTCCGGCTGGCAGCGGATCGGTGTAGGCGTTGTTGTCGTGGCGATCGCCCGGATCGCGTTGATGCTCCATGCCATCTAAGCCGCTGGCAATTAGGGCAGCAGGCAGCAGGTAAGGATTCGCGGCACCATCCGCCAAGCGAAACTCAAACCGTCCGGGTTCTGGAATGCGGATAGAGTGAGTGCGATTATTGCCGCTGTAGCTGATGGTATTAGGCGACCAGGTAGCACCGGAAGCTGTGACGGGGGCATTAATCCGCTTGTAGGAATTGACCGTGGGATTGGTGAAGGCGCAAAGGGCAGCGGCAGAGTGCAATACGCCGCCGATAAATTGATATGCCAGGGGTGCCAGTCCGAGTTTGCCCTTGGGGTCATCAAACAGGTTGGTGTTGCCTGCGGTATCCCAAACGGACAGATGAGTATGACAGCCATTGCCCGTCAGGTGGAGGAACGGTTTGGGCATGAAGGTGGCGCGCAGTCCATGTTTTTCAGCGATCGCCTTAACCATGTACTTAAAGAAAGCGTGGCGATCGGCAGTCAGCAGCGCATCGGCATACATCCAATTCATTTCAAACTGACCGTTGGCATCTTCATGATCGTTCTGATAGGCACCCCAGCCCAGTTTCAACATGGCATCACAGATTTCTGCAATCACTTCAAAGCGGCGCATGAGAGCCTGTTGGTCATAACAAGGCTTGCTGGCGCGATCGCGTCCATCCGAAATCTGTTCGCCATCCGCCGCCAGCAGAAAATATTCACACTCCACCCCCGTTTTCATCCGATAGCCGAGTGCTGCCGCCTTGCCCACCACCTGCTTTAGCACCCATCGCGGCGTTTGCTCCACAGGCTGCCCATTCATATATAAATCGGCTGCCATCCATGCAACATCCGGCTGCCAGGGTAATTGAATCAGGCTGTCGCGATCGGGAATCGCCAAAATATCCGGGTCAGCCGGAGTCATATCCAACCACGCCGCAAACCCCGCAAACCCTGCTCCATTCACCGCCATTGCATCGATCGCCTGTGCTGGAACGAGCTTTGATCGCTGCACCCCAAACAGGTCAGTGAAAGAAATCAGGAAATACCGAACCCCATTTTCACGGGCAAATTCAGATAACAGTGTAGTCATATCAGTTTTTATTAAGGAACCAGATTCGTAGGGGTTTAGCATTCGGCAAATGACTCTAGTTTAGTTTTAAGGTTTTTGCCCGAATGCTAAACCCTTACACCAGATTTCGTAAAGACAGAGTTTTCTACAGATCCAACAGTTCCCGAATTGCCGTTTGGATAAACACTTCATCCGCCGGATTTTGATAGGGATTCCCTGCCCGATGTCCCCAAATGGAAGGAATCGGGCAGTAGGTTGCCTGAGGAATCAAAGCCGCCTCAGCCGCACAATCTTCTGGCGTAAAGTATAAATCTGTTGCGGAGGGCATGACCAAAGTTTTAGCTGAAATTGATCGCAAAGCGTGAGCGTAATCCATTTGACCGTTTAGATTATTGCCCACATCACACCGCAACCAAGTATCCAGCATGGCAATTAAATTACGCGGATCGCGTTGCCGATAGCTCGTTTCCCAGGCTCGCAGCAAGTAATCTTCCAGCGACTCATAGCCCAGTTGATAATACAGTCCTTCTCGATAAAAAGCTTGGGATGCAGCCCAACTGGCATAAATCCGGGAAAAGGTGCGAAAGCCGCGATCGGGCATCCCGTCAAAGCCCGTACCATTCCAGGTGGGATCTGCGGTCAAGGACAATCGCAAACTTTCTAAAAAAATCCGATTGTGATCCGTCGTTCGCGCTGTGCCGCAGAGTGCCGCAATCCGTGACACGCGATCGCCATACATTACGCCCCAGTGATACGCCTGCTGCGCCCCCATCGACCAGCCATACACCAGCGCCAACTGTTCAACGCCAAAGACTTCTCGCAAAAGCTGTGACTGAGCGCGCACATTATCAACCTGGGTAAACCAAAACCCTTGTTCGGCTAAGCCACAGTCGGTGGAGTTACTCGGCGAACTAGACAGCCCGTTACCGAACATATTCGGGATGATGATAAACCAGCGCGTGGGGTCAAGAATGCCATTGGGACGGATCAACCAGTCGATGTCGCTGTGCTGGGCACCATAGGACGTGGGATAGAGAATGACATTTTGGCGATCGCCTGCCAACTCGCCATAGGTTTGATAAACCAACTCTGCTTGGGGTAATACTGTGCCGCACTGAAGCGCAAAATCTTTGAGAACAAAGCGACCAACGCTCATGAAGGCGAACCCATTTGAGCGCTCAGGTTTGCAATAATATCGCGGTTGACTTTCACATAGCCCTGATCCACTTGCGTGAAATGAGACTGCAAAATTTCATGGGCAGCAGGCAACGCATGGAACGGAATGGAAGCAACCAAATGATGCTCGGCATGAAATGACATGTTCCACATCAGCCAGCGCACTGGGGCGATCGTCAATGTGGTGCGGGTGTTGGTGAGGGAATTATCGTCAAGGGTGCAGCCCGTATGTTCAGCCAGCAAAAATCCCCGTAAAAGCGGCTGTCCAATCGCTAAGGGAATGAGCCAATAGGTCAAAAACCAGGGCTGTTGATAGCCGATGGATAGGGCGATCGCGATTCCATACACCAGCAGTTGCAGCCGAGTTGAACGAATTACCTCAGACCGGGCGCTATCGGGAATATAAGGACAGCCTTCTAGATTGCCGAGCGCAATTCTCATATGTCCGCGTACTTTGCCAATCCACCAGTTACAGCCACTCATGGCGACTAGATATTCGGTCAAGGTTTGCGGCTTGCGATCGCTCAGTTCGGGGTCTTTCCCAGGAATTTGCGTATAGCGATGATGCCACTTGTGATAACGACGATAAAACGCACTGTTATAAAACGACAGCAGCCCCGCAAACCAGGCAACCCCATCATTGAGGCGATTGTTGGCAAATGCGGTGCGGTGGCAGCATTCGTGCATGGGCGCAAACATTGCCGCCAAGGTAACCCCGTAGAGAATTAAAGCAGGCAGGGCAATGAATAAGCTATCGCCCTGAGTTGTCCATAGATAGCCACTTATTCCCATAACAATCAGATGTCCTGCTAGTTGCAATCCGCCTTTAATATTAGACCGGACATTCAACGCGTTGAGCGCTTGAGCAGACAGCAGTTGATTGGGCTTGATGGCGATCGCAGGAGATGAATTAGACGCTTCAGAAAAGGGTTCTGGCTGAGTAACTGCTGGCTGAGTCAACATCTCGGTAGGTATGGATAAATAAATCTAAAGTCATATTGGCAGATTGATTCATATAGGTCAACAAAGTTTCTCCAAAGCTGTCACCTCACGCACATTTGTTCGCATATTGGTGAAGAATATCGAATAATAGGGAAAAAATAATGAGTCGGTTTAGTCTTTGATTGCCACTCTACAAATTACAAACCGGGCATCTAGCCAATGAAGATTAGTGTAATCCTGCCGTGTTTTAATGGTGCTGACACGATCGCAGTTCAATTAGACGCGCTGACCCGTCAAGCTTGGGCAGGTGAGTGGGAGGTGGTTGTAGTCAACAATGGTTCAACGGATCATTCTATGGACATTGTGGAGCGCTATCGCGATCGCCTGCCCAATCTCCGGATCATCAATGCCCATCAGTTAGGGGAACCGAGACGAGGCGTGGCTTATTCCTATACGGTGGGCTTTCAGGCAGCAACCGGGGATGCTTTCTTGCTGTGTGAAGCGGATGATCAAGTCGGCGAGGGATGGCTATTGGCATTAGGAACGGCACTCCAAACGCACCCGTTTGTTGCGGCGGCGATCGAGTACACCAAACTCAACCCCGACTGGTTGCTTGGAGAAAGCTGGCAGCAGCAATCTGCCCAAGTTGGGCTGTCTACTATTTCTCCGCCGCTCTATCTGCCCTATGCCAGTGGATGCAGTTTGGGCTTACGGCGATCAGTCTATGAGGCGATCGGCAACCCCGATGAAGACTGCACTGCTAGTTGGGATACTGATTACTGCTGGCGCGCAAATTTAGCTGGAATTCCGCTCCAGTTTGTGCCCAATGCTACGGTTCACTATCGATTGCGTACTGAACTGCGCGATCGATACCGTCAAGGCAAAAAATGGGGCGGGGCACATGTTGTTTTATATAAAAAGTATGGTTCAGATCTGACCCGGCTTAGAGTCGTTAAACACTACGGGCGAAGCGTATTTAAACTACTCAAACACCTTCTAAGCCTGTTTCCTAATCTTATGAGCCGCCAAGGGTTTGCCCAGTGGATTTGGGTTTTGGGCTGGTGTATGGGTGATTTGCAAGGTGGGCACTATTTATGGAAAACCTTGTCTGAGACGGATTGCCCGGTTCAAAAATCTGTTTTGCTCTAGTTATCTCTCTGCCAGATACATAGGGGCTTGTGATCACGCATTTTTTTGAAAACCTGTTTGAAATGTGTAGATTCTACAAAGTTCTGTAAGGAAGTGAGTTTGGCTCCATGGGCATGTTTAGGATGAGGACAAGGAGTAGAAGTATGTTTCTATTCGGTTCTTGCACTCTGCAATATTGCAGTATAACTACGTGGATAGCAGTATTTCTCAGCACGGCGCTTCTACTGTCTCAGAGTTTGCGATCCCATTCGGTCGCCTACTCGCGGTTGGAGAAACAAAACGGGGTGGTCTAATTCTCTGCAAACCCTACTATGCCGAGTTTGCGGGTCCGGGTGCCGCGATCGCTTGCCTAACAGAGCCAGACTATTCATTCATTGTTGCAATTGGCGCTCCTGACCTCATCGAAGTCACAAACCCTCGCGATCGCCAACGGGCTTACAGTCGCAGAATCCAGTGGGTTCGCTGGCTCCAGAAAATTGTGGGTCATGCTGATCCAGTTCAACGGGCAGAAAAGCTATTTTTGGGGTTTGAAGAATTTTTTAGCGGCGAAGTGGTGTCCCAAATTCCTGATGAAATATTGGCATTACTCGTCGGTGTGTTGCCACAAACCATTGCAGCCGTGCGATCGCAAAATCGCTATTTTGGGTTGGGTGATAGCTTTAATGCTGCGAATCTAAGTAAGGCAGCCTCATCTATTGTTATTTTAGACGGACAAACCCTCCAGCCGATTGACGTTTGTCCTTCTGCTGAACAGGGGCAGTCAACCCGTTTAGGCACCCTAACAGAGTTCAGCAGGCTCCCTCAGAGTGCTAGGTTTCCTCAGAGTGCCTAGAGAACTGCTAGGCTAATAGCATGGTCATTCAGTATCCCCCCCGCCAAAAAGACTTGGAAACCCTAGTGAAAAAACTAGGATTGTCAACTACGGCACCTATCGATTGGCATCTGCTGGATTTAGCCTTAACCCATCCCACAATCTCAGCGATCGCCAACTATGAGCAGCTAGAGTTTGTTGGAGATGCCGTGATTCGCCTAGCGGTGGCTGAGTTTTTGCTCGAAAGTTATTCAAAACTGCCCGTGGGCGAGTTTGCAGCAGTTCGTTCTATTTTGGTCAGCGATCGCGTTTTAGCTCGACTGGCGGCTGGTTATGGGCTATCTCGCTATCTGTTAGTGACGAATAGTGCCCATAACGATAAATTAGGTGAAGAATCGCGGCTAGCAGAATCGTTTGAAGCTGTTTTGGGTGCCTTGTATCTCAGCACACATAATTTTTCGCTGATTCGACCCTGGCTGGATGGTCAGTTAATTCCGTTGATCGACGAAGTTCGCACCGATCCTGCTCTGCAAAACTATAAGGCGGCGCTGCAAGAGTGGACTCAAGCGCACTACAAATTACTACCGACTTATCGGCTAACCGAGTCCGATATCTCCACCTTGCCTCACTCGTTTACGACAGAAGTTTGGCTGCAAGATCAGTGTCTTGGCAAAGGAAGCGGTCGATCGATTAAAGCTGCCGAGCAAGCCGCCGCCCAAGTTGCTTTTTTTGCCGTTTGTGTGCCACAAGACAGCGATCGCACCTAGCCCATGGTTGATCTGCGTCCTTTTACCACCGTAGTTGTGGCGATTAGCTTAGATGGTAAAATTGCCGACCGCCTCCATTCTCCTGCCAGATTTGGCTCTGCTGCCGACAAACATCATCTGGAAACCCAGATTTCCCAAGTGGATGCAGTGTTGTTTGGTGCAGGCACATTGCGAGCTTATGGCACAACGCTACCCATTGCACATCCTGATTTATTACAGCAGCGCCAAGCTCAAAATAAACCACCTCAGCCTGTTCATATCGTTTGTTCTGCTTCTGGCAACCTTGATCCTCATCTAGCATTTTTTCGGCAACCGATTCCCCGCTGGCTCCTAACAACCGCAATCGGTGCCCAGCAATGGACAAATCACGGGGGCTTTGAACGGATCATCGTGGCAGAATCAGGTGCAATAGATTGGGTCACAGCCTTTCAAACCTTGACAACTCTGGGCTGCGATCGCGTTGCAGCCTTAGGCGGCGGCGAACTGCTTGCTGGATTACTCACCGCAGACTGTGTTGATGAGTTGAAAATCACCGTTTGCCCACTCATTTTAGGCGGACGAACTGCTCCAACTTTAGTGGAAGGTGAAGGCTTTTTAGAAGCGATCGCCCCTCGTCTAGAGCTAATCACAGCGCAAACTATCGATCAAGAAGTATTTCTACACTACGCAATTAAAAAAGAAGAAAGTAAATAATTCAAACTCAAAACTCAAAACTCACTATTCGCCATTCCTCTTCCCCCACTTTGAGTTAGATGTATTACGCTGTATGAAGTTTAATCATGTGAGCAATGGTGGAACAGCTAAAGCCCTGCTATTCAGTGACTTGGGTTAATCGAATTGCAGACATTCCACAAGCGGATTGGGATGCTCTGGCAACGCCCCTCAAAACTCCATTCTTTGAGTGGGACTGGTTGAACAATATGGAAACCTCCGGTAGCACCACTGCCCGCACGGGCTGGTTACCCAATCACTTAACAATCTGGCGTGAATCGGCGGGTGGAGTCCATCAACGCAGTCTGATTGCAATCGCACCTCTCTATGTGAAAGGGCATAGCTACGGTGAGTTTGTGTTTGATCAGCAATGGGCAGAGTTGGCAGGGCGGCTAGGGATCGAATATTATCCCAAGCTGCTGGGGATGTCGCCGTTTACGCCAGCGGAGGGCTATCGGTTTTTGATTGCACCCGGAGAAAACGAAGAAGAGTTAACAGCGCTGATGATTAACGCGATCGATCACTTTTGCGATCGCAACAATATTTCTGGCTGCCACTTCCTGTATGCCGATCCTGAGTGGAAACAGGGAATGGAGCGCCAGGGGTTTCATACTTGGATGCATCACAGTTTCATTTGGCAAAACCAAGGCTATCAAACCTTTGAAGACTACTTAACCGGGTTTAATGCTAACCAACGACGGAACATCAAACGAGAACGCAAAGCCGTTGAAAAAGCAGGGCTAGTGCTTAAAACTTGGAACGGAGACGAGATTCCCGAATCTTTGTTCTCGCTGATGTATACCTACTATGGCGATACCTGCGACAAGTTTGGCTGGTGGGGCAGCAAATATCTGACGCAAAAGTTTTTTGAACAGCTTTATCCTAACTATGCCCATCGCGTCGTTTTTGTCGCCGCCTATCCCGAACACGATCCTCAGAATCCCGTAGGTATGTCTTTTTGCCTAACCAAAGGGACTAAACTTTACGGGCGCTATTGGGGGGCCTCCGATGATATTGACTGTCTTCACTTTGATGCGTGCTACTACACGCCCATTGAATGGGCAATTAATCATGGCATTCAAACATTTGATCCGGGAGCAGGGGGACGACACAAAAAACGACGCGGTTTTCCCGCAACGCCGAACTATAGTCTTCACCGCTTCTATCATCCCCGTCTTGCTAAAATCTTTAGCACCTATATTGGCGAGGTGAATGACATGGAACGGCAAGAAATGGAAGCAATCAATCAAGATTTACCTTTTAAGCTAGAAGCCTCATCCGATGAACTGACATCCCAAAGATTACTAGAACTGGAGAAGGAGAAGTTCTAAAGTCCCATTTAATAACCACTTAATGAGCTGATATGCATCCCACGATGTCGTCATTGGTTGATTCATCAACCGCTATGGGTTTGATCGTCTTGAATGATTTCACAGGTCTAGACCACGACCAACAGGCATTACCCAAGGATGCACAAATGGTTTTTATTGCTGCCTACAATGCCATTTTTGGAGGAACAGCGATCGCGAAGCTGCGACTCAAACTACATGGCACGCTAATCGGCATCCTAATACGTCTCAATTGCTCAAGCGCTACAAGATGAAATCAGTCTCCACTTCATCTTTTGGCGCTTGATGGTTGACTTTAGACCGTCTAACTTTTCAAAAGATTGTCAAGAACACCTTCGATTCTGTATGCGTCAAGCCAAAAAGTTCCATTTCAGGACATAATCTAGTTTGATTGGTGACCAAACTTACGGTGTCGGTGAGTGAACAAGATTCCACCCTTTGATTTATCAGAACAATTCAAGCTGATTGGCGAAACGATTAACGCGGCTGTTTTGGAAGTATTGGCTTCTGGTCGTTATATTGGCGGCTCTGTAGTCGAAGAGTTTGAGCAGCAGTTTGCTAGCTACGTTGGCACCTCAGACTGCGTGAGTTGCAACTCTGGCACAGATGCTCTGTTTCTAGCGCTCAGAGCCTTGGGAATCGGTGCTGGCGATGAAGTGATCACGACCCCGTTTACGTTTGTGGCGACGGCTGAGGTGATCAGTGCTGTTGGTGCAACGCCTGTTTTTGTAGATATTGAATTAGATACCTTTAATCTTGACCTGAATCAGGTTGAAGTGGCAATTACCGATCGCACTCGCGCCATTATTCCTGTCCATTTGTTTGGGCAGCCCACCAACATGACTCGCCTCATGGCGATCGCCCAAGCCCATCATTTATTTGTGGTGGAAGACTGCGCTCAATCTACTGGGGCAGAATGGCAGGACAAACGGGTTGGCAGCATTGGGCATGTTGGCTGCTTTAGCTTTTATCCCACTAAAAACCTAGGCGCTTGTGGCGATGGTGGCGCAATTACTACCAATGATGTTGCCCTGCGTGATCGCCTGCGTCGTCTGCGCGATCACGGTCGGCGAGGGGCTTACTATTACGAAGAGTTGGGCGTAAACAGCCGTTTAGATGCGGTGCAAGCGGCAATTTTGCAAATCAAGCTCCGCTACCTAGACCAGTGGAATCAGCAGCGGCGGGCAATCAGCGATCGCTATCAACAGCTTCTAAGCCCTATTCCAGGCATCGTTTTACCTCAGGAAATCCCCGGCGGGAAAAGCGTTTGGAATCAATACACCATTCGCGTCACCCGACAATCTGAGCCAGAAACCAACGAACCTTTTCGGGATACTCTGCGGAGCCGCCTGCAAGAAAAAAACGTCCTGTCAATGGTCTACTATCCGCTTTGCTTACATTTGCAAGCCGCCTACCAAGACTTAGGCTATCAACCGGGTCAAATTCCTAATAGCGAACAAGCCTCTCAAGAAGTCCTGTCTTTGCCTATGTTTCCAGAACTTCGCCCCGATCAGCAAGAGCAAGTCGCCTACAGCCTGAAATACTGCATAGAATAGAACCGATAAAGAATCGGTAGATAGCATTATTGAGAATGGCTAAAAATACTATCTGAAACAGGTTTAAGCTATTTATAGCAGCCTTAACTGAGTTTGCTGAGATTCTACCCGTGGCGTTGCGGGTTCATCTACTTCTTCTAAGTCCGTCCAAGTGACGATTTCAGTAGAAAGCAATCCCTGTGCCGCTTCTACTATATCGATCGCGATGGGTTGTAAATCATCTCGGCTTGCCAAATAGGTTTTTAGGGCATCCATGGGATCAAGCGTGTTACTAGCTCCCAGTTCGGGTAGGCGAGGACGCGCTAATTGGCTGACCACTTCGGGGTGAATGGTGTAGCTGTGGGCGATCGCCAAGGCTGACTGCAATTCATTCGGGTCGATTTGCTCAAGTTGGTCGGTGCGAAATTGATAAACCAAACGCACTACTGCATCTTGGATGCGATCAGGCGGCAAGGCTTTTAAGAGCGTTACTTGGGGATCATCTGACTTGGACACATCCACGGCGATCGTCCGAAAAGAGCGCACGGGCACTGGGCAAAACTCAAACTGGGCACTGCCTTTTTCTAGCTGCACCAACACATAGCCTTTGTCCTCTTTTTCCTCGCTAAAATCGACTCGCTCAATGCTGCCGGGATAGACAATCGGTGGTTGTTCACACAGCACTTGATGACGATGCACATGTCCAAGGGCAACATAGTCAAAACAGGGACGATTAATCAGCGACATGGGAATGGTGAAGCCTTTGCCCACTGCCAAAAAGCGTTCGGCTCCCACCATCGCAGTATCGAGCATGGCATGGGCTACCAGCACCGTGGGAATATTGGGATCTAACTGACGAATTTCCCCTTCCAACGCTACTCGCAGGCGATCGCCCAGCAGTTGGTTCACGTCTCCCATGGATAACCCTTCGGCATCGGGACGGGTTAGCAGGGTTGATCGCGTTAGCCAGGGCAGCGTAATCACCTGGACATCGCCGTTTTGAGTTGTGATGCGATGGGTTTCCAGGCGATCGCCCACCACAAACCCTGGTACGCCCAAGGTGCGATAGATGCACAAACTCGCGCCCCCTTGCCCCTGGGAATGCTGATCGTGATTGCCAATCAACAGCACGGTCGGAATATTGGCATCGGCAAGACGGCGAAACTGGCTGGCAAAGGCTTGTTGCACATAGGGCGGCGGTGTGGCATCGGGAAAGGCATCGCCGCCAAATAGCACCAGATCTACGGGTTCGGCAAGGGCGCGATCGATGCACCGTCCCAAGGTTTGCACGAAATCCTCTAGGCGCGTATTCAAACCCGTCTCAGGATTAACTCGCCCATGGACAAAGCCGCTGCCCATATGAATATCCGAGAGATGCAGAATTTTGATCATGGTGCAGTGTTGATCCTGGAATAGACGCGATCGCGCGAAGTGCGACGAAGTCGTTCGCGGTTGCAAACAACTCCCTCAATAGTACCCGTGAATCCTACCCTTATGGAGTCTGCACTGTCCGATAGGATTCTGTAGACATAAGATAGTTCTGCCGGCAGATATCATCCGCGTAATTTCATCCGTTAGCTGCTCCCTTGAGAACAGCAATTTTCTTATGATGACGGCTGTAGCGCAAGTGAGCCATGATGCCTTATTTCTGGAATTTTTTAGCGGTTCCCTTGCCATCGTGGCGAGATGCCTTAGCTCCCTTTTTGCCACTCAAGCCCATCACTGATCCAGTGGCAATTTTTCTGGTCATCATTGCAATCATGTTAATAGCACCGCTCCTATTTGAACGATTGCGGCTACCGGGAATTGTGGGGTTAATTCTGGCAGGAGTGGTTGTCGGGCCATACGGATTTGGTTTGTTGGAGCGGGATAAAACGATTGTCCTGCTGGGCACTGTGGGACTGCTATTTCTCATGTTTATGGCAGGGTTGGAAACCAGTTTGGATGATTTGAAATTTAACGCTAGAAAAGCGCTATTTTTTGGCTTAGCAACTTTTATGGTGCCAATGGTATTGGGGATTGCAGCAATGACGCTGTTAGGATATCCCTTTCTGGCAGCCGTTTTGGTAGCATCCTGCTTTGCTTCTCATACGCTGCTAGCATTGCCGATCGCCAGTAAATTAGGAATCATGCGAGCGCCATCGGTCACCGTGACGCTGGGTGGCACTTTGATTACCAATGTGTTGGCATTGCTTGTGTTAGCGATCGTCGTCAAAGCCCATCAGGGCAATCTGACTTTTAGTTTTTGGCTATTCTTAATTCCCTCCCTCAGTCTCTATACGTTTGTAACTTTGTGGGGTGTTCCTAGGCTGGGACGTTGGTTTTTCCGCCGCTTTGGACATGATGAAGGAGCTGAATTTACTTTTGTGGTAGCGACTCTATTTATCGTGTCTTATTTCGCTACCGTGATCGAGATTGAACCGATTATTGGCGCATTTCTAGCGGGAATTGCGATTACTCAACTCATTCCCCAACTCAGTCCCTTAATGAACCGAATTCAATTCATTGGCAATACGCTGTTTGTGCCGTTTTTCCTAATTTCGGTGGGGATGTTGGTGAATCCGCTCATTCTGTTCCAAGAACCGCGATCGCTGGTGGTCTCTGGAGTCATGGTGAGTGTGGCGATCGTGGCTAAGTTTATTCCGGCTTGGAGTGCTAGTAAACTGTTTGGCTTTGATTTTGCCAATATGATGGTGATATTTGGGCTATCTGTTGCTCAAGCCGCTTCGACATTGGCAGCAATTACGGTCGCCTACAATATCAAGCTAGTCGATCAACTTACAGTCAACGGCACGATCGCCATGATTCTGGCAACCTGCATTGCCTCGCCCTGGATCACGGCACGTTGGGGACAGGGAATGAAATCCACCACAACCCGCATTGCTGAACCTCAATCCAGGGAAACACCCCAAATTCCACGCCACTATCGGATCTTAGTGCCTGTTGCGAATCCTAGTACTGAAGATAACCTGCTGCAACTGGCGTTAATTCTAGCAAAAAGTACAAATGGAACATTATTACCTTTACATGTACTAGTAGACACCTATGCCCCTATTTCAATTGAAGCAAAACTAGAACAAGAACGATTATTAGCCGTCGCTGAGACGATCGCTCATGGCGCAGTAACGGATGTAGAGGCGATCGGTCGGGTGGATGACTCGATCGATAAAGGTATTCTGCGAACTGCTCAAGAGCGCAATGCTAATCTGCTGATCTGTGGATGGAAAGGCTACTCAACTTACCGGGATAATTTCTTTGGTAGCGTGATTGATAAGGTTGCTCGCCGGACTTTAGTTCCTATACTTATCACTCGCTTTACTCACCCGATTCAATCAACTCAGCGAGTGGTATTGGTGATCTCTGATGCTGAAACAACTAGCTCTAGCTTCCAGCAGACTCTAGTTTTAATGCAGACTCTCACAACAGAGTTGAAAGCAACACTACAGGTTGTACAAATTCTCTCTAATCCTCGTGCCAATCCTAGATTGGCACATAATTCCCGCGCAATTCCTGGTTTAGATGAAGCGGTGCCAGTCCAGCAAGTGCGGGGTAACTTTGTGAATCAAGCTGCTCAAATTCTCGAAACCAATGACCTTTTGGTTCTAACGCATAATGCTCATCCAGAGCTTGTAGGAGTCCCCACATTAGGGGCTGAGCCGGAGGCGATCGCTCGGCAAAATCCTAATGTTTCTATGATTATTGCCCACTTTCCTCGTCTGGTATCCGCTGCTTAAGTTTAATTCAGTATTTTGCCAATAAAAAATCAGCGATCGCAGTCAATTAAGCACTGATTGCGATCGCTGATAGTGGTTAAAACTAGCCTACGAAGCCGCCGCCTGACGTTCTTTGGCTTCCTTAATCACCTCTTCCGCCACGTTGCTAGGGCAAGGCGCGTAGTGGGAAAACGACATGGAAAACTGTCCCCGTCCAGAGGTCATGGTGCGGAGATCACCAATGTAGCCAAACATCTCGCTCAAAGGCACATCGGCTTTAATCCGGGCACCCATGCCACCCGTTTCTTGAGATTTCATCATGCCGCGACGACGGTTGAGGTCACCAATGACATCGCCCATGTAGTCATCTGGCGTAAACACGTCTACGTTCATGATCGGCTCAAGTAGCTGAGGACCAGCTTTGGGGATCGTCTGGCGATAGGCAGCTTTTGCCGCAATTTCAAAGGCGATCGCGGAAGAGTCAACCGGGTGAAACCCACCGGCAAGCAAGGTAAACTTCAAGTCTACACAGGGGAACCCAGCCAACACGCCCTTACCAATGCTGCTCTCAAAGCCTTTTTCAACCGCAGGCCAATACTCTCTGGGCACTGCGCCGCCCACCACTTTCGATTCAAACTGAAAGCCAGTAGTGGGTTCGCCCGGTTCAATCACATAGTCAATTTTGGCATATTGACCCGAACCACCGGACTGTTTCTTGTGAGTGTAGCTATCTTCCAATCGCTTGGTGATGGATTCACGATAGGCAACTTGAGGTTTGCCGACTTCCACTTCAATGCCATGCGTCCGCTTGAGAATATCCACTTTGATGTCTAGATGCAGTTCGCCCATTCCTTTCAGAATGGTTTCGCCGCTCTCTTCATCGGTAACCATGTGGAAAGACGGATCTTCCTGCACCATTTTGATCAGCGCCATTGCCATTTTCTCATCGCCGCCTTTAACTTTCGGCTTCACGGAAATGGAGATCACGGGATCAGGAAAGACCATCGGCTCCAGAGTGGCAGGATTTTTAGGATCGCAGAGGGTGTGCCCCGTTTGCACATTCTTCATCCCGACGATCGCAATAATGTCACCCGCCTGCGCCGAATTGATTTCTTCGCGGGAGTCAGCGTGCATTTCCACCAATCGGCTAACGCGCTCAGTTTTGCCTGTGGCAGTGTTGAGAATCGTATCGCCTTTGGTTAACGTACCTGAATACAAACGGGTGAAGGTCAATGCGCCAAAGCGATCGTCCATAATCTTGAACGCAAGCGCTCGCAGGGGTCTTTCTGGGTCAACAACAGCAAAATCTCCGGTCGCTTCGCCTTCCAAATCGACTTCTGGCTGAGGTTTTACCTCCATTGGGTTAGGCAGATAATCAACCACCGCATTTAACACCAACTGCACGCCTTTGTTCTTAAACGAGGAGCCGCAGTAAGTGGGGAAGAACGCAAGATCGCGGGTGCCCTTGCGAATGCAGGAATTGATTTCTTCAATGGTTAGCTCTTCCCCTTCAAGGTATTTCTCCATCAGGGTGTCGTCTTGCTCAACGGCTAGCTCGATCAGTTTCTCCCGCCATTTTTCCACGTCATCTTTCATGTCAGCGGGAACGTCTTTGATCTCATAGTTTTTTGGATCGCCAGAGTCATCCCACACCCAGGCTTTGCGGGTCAACAGGTCAACCACGCCCGAAAACTGCTCTTCAATGCCAATGGGTAGCACCATGACCATTGGTTTTGCGGCAAGCACAGTTTCAACTTGCTTCACAACCCGGTAATAATCAGCACCCGTGCGATCGAGCTTGTTGATATAAATGATCCGTGCTACTTCCGAATCATTGGCATAGCGCCAGTTGGTTTCAGATTGCGGCTCAACACCACCGGACGCACAAAATACGCCAATGCCGCCATCTAGCACCTTCAGCGATCGATACACTTCGATCGTGAAGTCTACGTGCCCCGGCGTATCAATGATATTTAGCTGGTGGTCATTCCAAAAACAGGTTGTCGCCGCCGATTGAATCGTGATGCCACGCTCCTGTTCTTGCTCCATGAAGTCTGTGGTCGCCGCACCTTCGTGAACCTCACCAATTTTGTGAATCTTGCCGGTTAATTTCAAGATTCTTTCAGTTGTCGTTGTTTTTCCTGCATCGACGTGAGCGAAGATGCCAATATTGCGATAGCGAGTGAGGTCTTTCATAATTGTTCTCTAGATTGAATGCGACAAACTGTTGATGACCACCTTCAAGCGTTACCCAAGGGGAGTCGTGCTGCTTTCGCCGATTCAGGCGAGATTTGTCGTGCAGAAGATCAAAAAATCCTTGTGCCGTGTTCTAACAACACTTCTAATTGTAAATTGTTATGACAGCGCAATCAAAGAGATTAAGGTGATAGCACAATTCTTCTGCCTATCTTGACAAAAGGTTTCCGTTTCAGCGCTGCTATCCTCTGTCCTTTTCATCTTTACGATTCCGACTCCCGTCATTTGAAGAATTTAGCTTGTGGTAGAAGTTACTCTCATCCGGCAGTAAAGAATTTTGCTTGAGGCAAGTATTTCTGCTGGTCTTGCTTACGCTACTTTTACTCAGGATATATCCATCAACCTCCTCCATCATACCCAAAACGATAGTCATGTGTGGCAATGGGTTCATGGTAGAAATTGGATCAGAGTAAAACTTTTATCTTCCTAAAAACTTAAATTGTCAAAGCACTACGCTAACTTTTTAAGCGTTGGCAATATTGCTCTAGTGATAGATCGTCTGCGATCTATCACTAGAGACAGATTTAATCCGCAGTAGGACTCCCTAACCTAAAAGTCATGTTGTAAAACTTTACCATTTAGGAGATTCAATCATGGAAACTCGTACTCCCAACTCTTTACCTCCTGTCGCCAACGCGTATAACGGCAAAGACCGCAATTCGTTCCTATTTGGTTTCACGCCCCAAGCTGAACTTTGGAACGGACGGCTTGCAATGATTGGTTTTGTAGCTTATTTGGCTTGGGATATTGCTGGTTACAGTGTTGTCCGCAATATCTTTCATCTGTTCCCTTAAGACTAATCAATTCTCATTTCGCGTAACCCCCGTGTTTAGTAGACTAACTGCTTTGATCAGCCTTTGTGTAGGCTATTTATGGTTAAAGTAGTTAGTCTTTTTTATTTTGGGTTGCGTTTTCTTGGATTGATTCACTGTGTTGATCGAGTAACCATGACTGAGAAACTATTACTGTTTAAAGCGGTAAGTCTATTGAGGCGCAAAAACGCCCCTAACACCCGTTTAGTCTTCTAATACCTGACGGATTCTACGCTCTAACTGCTCTAGATCGAGTCCACCTTCATCTCGACTAATGCGATGAACTGTAGGATTTACCTTAGTTAAATCTTGTAGTAAATCCTGCAACACATCTTGCTGTTGTCGAGATTGAATCACCTCACGAGGTTCTTGTACCATATCTCGAACAATGGTGTCCTCAGTTCTAGATGCAATCACAGGGTCAGACTGCCCATCCACATAAACGAAAGTTCGCCGACCTGGACCTCGCTCTGCTTCAACCGGAATCAATGCAGTAACGTGATCTGATCGCACGTACTTGCCATACCCTAGATGTACTAGCATTGATGATTGAACTTTCATACGGCTTCTACTACTTTGTGTTGCGCTATAGTTCTATTATAAGGTTTGTATAACGTCCTTGATACCTTGCCCTGACGGGTTTCCACCTGTTTTTAGTAGAGATATACTCACCTGGCATTAGCGGATACATAAGCAATTTTTCCTTAGATCTGTTCCTCAAATCTATTCTGTTTGTCCGCTTGTTCAGAGCAGAGATTTTATTGAGTAGCGTGCTGCTTCAGCGATCGCCCATTATTATCTACTCAATCATCTTTAGATAACCAGAACACTACTTTTGGTAATCCCTACAAATCGATAACTGACCCTTTTGGAAGACGTTTGAGATATTCATTCTGACTAATATTGGAAGAATGAATTCAAGGTTTTAATATGGCTTACGAAGAAACAGTATCCAATCAAGAGTTTAAGGAAATCAATCAACCCCTTACTCCTGAAGAGGTTGATCCGGCTCAAAAGCGTGCTCAGAAAAGAGCAATTGATCAGGCTGAAGCGCCATTGACCGTTAACCCAGGCGATCGCATTGACAATTCAAAAACTCTAGAAGAAAAAGCGAAACAAGTTGCAGTAGATGCTCCTGACATTACCGGCGATCACATCGTTGTCCCAACCTACTTTGTTTTTAACATGCCAGATGGCACTCAAAAAGCGCTACACCATGTTAAAGATGCTGAAGCAATCTCTGACATGATTCGATTAGCCAGGATAGACGAGAATGGAAATCGCATCTGGTGGTAAGCATTGATTCTGACTCCGCTACCTGACTGCCTGACAGAAATAGATGAAAGCCAACAGGGATGGGGTGTATAGAGAAGGGTAGAGAGACATGAGAAGCTGGAGTTACCACACAACAGCAATCTACTATGTCATCCTCTACCCAACTGTATGGTTAATTACTAAGTACAGGACAAAAGTTGTAGAGGAAGATGTTGTTTCCTCAGTTGTTTGTTCTGATCAAGTAATTGTGATTGGTGATAGGAAGCAGCTTCCGCCTACCTCATTTTTCTCGACTGGCGACAGTGAAGAAGACTCTGATGATGAGAATGGCGCAAGCTATGAAAGCATTTTAGATGAATGTTAAAATTTTATGTCTGGACGCATACTGAAGTGGCATTATCGTAGCCAAGATGAGCGGCTAATAGCTTTCTCTAATCTTCACTTTTATGACTCTCAATTAGTCACATTTTCTAATCCTATTTAAAATCCAGACTTGGGAGTATTGATTTAGCACGTACTCAAAGTGAAGGCGTAAGATTATTACGTGATCACCTGGAGTATGCAGCGAGTGGGGGTTGAGCGACTGCAAGGCAGTTCTTACACCGATGAACTTCACTTTGATTCACCATTGAAGAAGACGTATATCAGACTCTAAAGCAACATTCCTCACGGCAAGACTATATTATCCGTACTCAAGTGGGATGTTCAGGTTATTGAATCGATTTAGCGATCGCTCACAACGATTGACTAGGAGAATTTTTGTTAGGGATCGAATGTGATGGTGCGTCCTATCATAGTTCGCCTACTGCAAGAGATCGCGATCGGCTTAGACAGCAAGTTCTCGAAAGACTCGGCTGGCGCATTCATCGAATTTGGTCAATAGAATGGTTTCGGAATAAACCCAATCAAGTTCGTTTATTGATAGAAAAGATCAATCAACTTCAATTAATGCGTAGCTGATTCTGTAGAGCATCGTTGAAGGCAACTATCACGATCTCGCCCAATTACTAGGGTGACAGGCGTTCAATAATCCAATTGCCAGATTCAAACCGATAGCGTAAGCGATCGTGGAGGCGACTGGGTCGTCCTTGCCAAAACTCGATCGCATGGGGAATCACCCGAAAACCGCCCCAGTGAAGCGGACGCGGTACTGCTTGATCTTGATAGTCTTGGGTCAGATTCGCCAAGCGTTGTTTGAGGACTTCCCGATTTGGAATCACGCAGCTTTGCTCTGATGCCCAAGCGCCCAATTGACTGCTGTGAGGGCGACTCTGAAAGTATGCCTCCGTTTCCTCATCCGCAATCTTCTCAACTGCGCCTTCAACTCTCACCTGGCGTTCCAATTCGCCCCACAAAAACACCAGCGCCGCCTGTGGGTTGGCAGTTAGCTCCTGTCCTTTGTGACTGTTGTAGTTGGTATAAAACACAAACCCTCGCGGATCAATCCCCTTCAGCAGTACAATTCGCGCCGATGGCGTACCATTTGGGGTTGCAGTTGCCAAGGTCATGGCATTGGGTTCCAACAGGTTTGCGGCGATCGCTTGATCAAACCAGGTTTGAAATTGTTGAATGGGATCAGGGTGAATATCCGCTTCTAAAAGCGATTGGCGTGTGTAGTTTAATCTCAAATCGGCGATCGACGGGTTCATAGCAAACAAATAAATCAACTAAAGATATTGTCGCAAGATTGCAGCGGTTGCTTCTCCGGTTTTTGCCCAGCTAAACTGCTTCGCCCTAGCCAGACTCGCCTGTTGTAGTTGGCTTCTAAGACTAGGATCAGCCGCGATCGCCTGCATTGCCTGAGCGATCGCAGTTACATCATAGGGATCGACCAACAAAGCCGCATCACCTGTCACTTCTGGTAATGATGACAGATTGGAGGTAATCACCGGAGTGCCACACGCCATCGCTTCCAGTACAGGCAAGCCGAATCCTTCCCACAGACTTGGCATCACCAGCGCGATCGCCTGACCGATAATTTTCGGCAATTCTGAGTAAGGAACATAGCTGAGAAACTTGACTTGATCAGTTAATTTTAGCGCTTCAATTTGCATCATCAAATCGGGAGTATAGCGATCGTCCATCGGTCCAGCAATCCGCAATTCGTAGTCTGAAGAGTTCGGAATGGCAGCAAATGCGCTAATGAGTCGCGGCAGATTTTTATACGGGTCATTGCGTCCTAAATAAAGAAAATAATTACGGGTTGGTAAATTTAGAACGCGAAAATTGTCTGCATCATGCGCCAACAAAATAGGAGTTATCTTATCAGCCGGAATTCCAAAAAAATCAATAATATCCTGTGCCGTTGCTTGAGAGTTACAAATAATATGTTCAGCTTGATTTAAGACCTGGGGTAGATAATAACGTTGGTATAGCCAAAGCGGTGTATTTTTGCGAAAAAAGCGCAGTGGGATTAAATCATGAACCGTCACAATCGATCGACAATTAGACCATAAAGGCGCTTCAGGAATGGGCGAAAATAAGAGATGCGATCGCGCGGTTTGATAAAGCTTGGGTGACTGAAACTGAGTCCACAACAACCGGGAAAGATGCCCCTTGCGCCCCTGTTCATGGGTGAGATTATTGGGCACAGAATAACACTCAAATCCTGATTGATCGTTCGCCACAAATAAAGCTGGATCAAGTGATTTTAAGTGAGGCAATAGATTGATTGCATAGGTTGCCAATCCTGTGGGGGCGATTGGCAAAAACGCTAAATTAATCGATAAAGCATGAGTCATAAAGTGCCTTGATCAAGCAAATTTCTTACTTTGGGATACAACCCAAAATATTTCCTACAGAAACGCCGCATTAGCAAAACTAATTATTATTGGACAAAGGGATCACGCCAGAAAACAATCGAGTTGTTGATGGGTTGAAGTTGGGTGCCGGGATAATAAAAACTGAGAATGCGATCGCTGCTCCAACCGAGTTTACCCAAGTGATACGATCCTGTTTGGCTGAGTCCTACTCCATGCCCAAATCCACCACCGGAAAAAGCATAGCCTGTCATCTTTTTCTTCGCATCCAGCAGCGGATCGAGATAGAAAAACAAGCTTGCAGGGGCATAAAATGCAACCAAGATATTGTCTTTTTCTAGGTCGATCGCGCCTAAATCCGTCGTCACTCGCAGTTTTTGCACTCGTCCGGCGGGCGATCGCTGCACCACCTTTAGCTGAGTAATACTTTTAAAGGTTGCCAGGGGGCTATTCAGGGTTTTTAAATACTCATGTAGATCTTTGTTGAGTTCGGTCAGGCTGCTGCTATATTTCCAGCGAAACCACTTTTGATCCGCTTCATTAAAGCCTTTTGTTTGTTTGAGAAATTGACGCGCTGTTTGTTCGTTCGTTAACGGCTGTTGGGATAGATCCCATTGGTTCGCAACCGAATCAACGCGAGTCACAAGATAGGGGCGATCGGGACCTTCCCAGACTTCATTAAAAGACGCAGTTACTCCGCCCGTTGAAGCAGAATAAACCGCATCGACCAGTTCGTTCTGATAAGTCAACACTTTGCCGCGTGTTGCCGCGATCGCCGCATCGGTTGCCGGATTTGCCCCCCCTAACCCAAAATAAACCTGACATTGAGTGTCGGCACAAAGCTGGTAGTTATCCACGGCAAATCGGCGCAGGTTTCGCAAGGCATAAGTCCTTGCTAAAATCGCCTGCACCTGAAGCACCGAGGATGCCGCTGTCGTGCCAATTTCATGAGGCACCACTCCACGCAGATAGGCTTCTAAGGGCACCTGATTCACCAGGGTATAAGTGCCATAGGTATTCGGCTGAAGGCGTAGACTTCCGGCATAAAGCCGTTTATTGCGATCGTCTTTCAACTCAGTTTGCACCTGAATGACTCCCCGACCTGCCGAAATTTGCACATTATCTTTTGGGTAAGATTTGCCGTTGATCAACAAAGTGGCTTTGGGCTGCTGTTTCAAGAGGCGACTATCTACAAAAGCCGTTTGAATCCCCTTACCTTGCAAACTTTCTAACAACAAGCGGCGTAAGAGAGGAGTGGTGTAGACATCGCGTTTTGCCCACACTTGCCACCGTTGGGGTTGGGCAATTTCTACTGGGATGCCCTGCGATCGCCAACGGTTCGCGCTGTCTTCCGCACTTTCAAAGCTGCGATGGGTGCTGAGGACAACCCGCTCGGATACTTGCGATTTTGGCAAAGGTTGCATCACTACCTTTAAGGTCGCGGTGTTAGCGATTAGGGGTTTCACTTTGCCATCTGTTTGAGGAAACTTGAGAGTCAAGCGATCGCCCGGTTGAGCTTGCAATGTAACTACATCAGTGGGTTGCGTGCCAAACCGTTGCACAATACCCACTTGTAATTCCACATCTTTTGCCGGAGCCGCCTGTTTGGATGACGCTGGCTGCGAGGCTTTTTCTGCTGCCACAACAAAGCTAGCCATCAATGTACCTGCGGCGATCGCGCCAGTCACCGTTCTCAAGCAAACCCTCAACCACCCAGCATTCATCAACGTTCTATCAGGAGGTGCAATAGCCACGATTACCTACTCAAAAATGCATTCCGTTCAGCTACTAAGATACTGTCTAGTTGCGATCGCAGCCCATCGCTTTTCACAAACCCAATCTTCACACTTTGCAAATCATACTCATAATGACTATGATTTAATAAGATGAATTGGAAAAAGTATCATGGTTCGCGTTGAAGCCATTCCCCTCAACAAAATTCGCCGCCCCTTATTTAGACAAAATGATCCGGCAAAAGTTGCCGCGCTGATGGAGTCGATTCAAGAAATCGGCTTGCAGGAACCGATTGATGTGCTGGAAGTAGAAGGCGAATATTACGGTTTTTCGGGCTGTCATCGATATGAAGCCTGCGATCGCTTGGGACACGATACGATCCTTTGCCGAGTCCGTCGCGCTCCGCGATCGGTGTTGCAGCGCCACTTGGCTTAGATCAACGCGCTTCTCAAATTCGAGCCAGCCAAAATCATCGATACAATAGAGAAACGATTTTTGCTGGTGCTTTATGACGAGCGTTTTGCCCACAGCCCGTTCAACCGAAATCGTTTATCCCAGTTCAGATGGTGAACCGTTGGCTGAAACGTCGGTACATGTCGATGCGATTATTGACGCGGTAGTGATTTTGCGGCAGTTGTTGGCAGACCGGGCGATCGTTCTAGCCGATCAGTTTTTGTACTACGCTCAAGGGTTTCCTAAACTGCGCGTCGCTCCAGACATTATGGTGATTTTCGATGTGCCGCCGGGAGCGCGAGACAACTACAAAACCTGGGAAGAAGGTCAGGTGCCCGCTGTGATTTTTGAAATCACCTCCGAAGGCACCCGCAAACAAGATCAAGAAGCCAAAAGGACGTTGTATGAACAGCTAGAAGTTCAGGAATATTGGCTGTTTGATCCCAAAGGCGAATGGATTCCAGAGCAGTTGCGCGGCTATCGATTGCAAGGGGAGGGTTATGAGGCGATCGCCGATGGACGCAGCGAACCCTTGCAGTTGAGGCTTCAGGTGGATGGCGCATTGATCGGTTTCTATCGCGAAGACACAGGCGAAAAACTGCTTGCCCCTGGCGAACTGGTGCAAGCACTCCGGGCAGAAACGCTGGCACGGCAAAACGCGGAAGAACGGGCTGAACAGGAGTGCCAACGGGCAGACCGGGCGGAATCACAGGTGGCACGATTGCAGGCTCAGTTAAAGGCACTGGGCATCAATCCAGATAACGAGTGAAGTCTGCTATCGCTATGTGAAACCATCAGCCCTACCTCATATATAGATCTCGGCTATGTTGAGAGTCAATGCCGGGGGTCTTCCCCCCGCGCCCCCGCTGCTTGGGGGACTCACTCCCCCAAACCCCCCGTATAAGAGTTCTGGGATGTAGCCCCAAAATTAGTGCAACTGTTTCTTGTTCAATCGGTGAAACTCCAGTTTGGAGGGAGTTTGAGGGAAGCAACTGTTTTGCTTGTCAGCGCACGAGACGAGCCTTGTCTGCTCTGACAAGCAAAATTCCTCAATGGGGGTTTTGGGGCATCCCCCAAAGCCTTTAAGCAGAAGATTTGACCCTTTCCAATGGGTTGCTGAGCACTGAGGGGAAATTGGTTCGCACAAACAATTCTCAAAATGAGTGTGGATTTGCAGATTTTCAGGGGAATCAAGCATAGTGGATGAACAAGTACCCGCTTGAATCACAGTAGACGGATTTTCCCATGGCAGACGAGGAACAACTGAAACGCTTGAAGCAAGGTGTCAAAGCTTGGAACGAATGGCGTAAAAGCAATCCGACTATTCAAATTGATCTCAGTGATATTGACTTTAGTGCCATTAATCTTAGCTCGGTGAATCTCAGTAAGGCTTACCTTGTTGGGACTGAATTTAAAGGAATTAATCTGGAGAAATCTGATTTTAGTGAGGCTAATCTTAGCTGGGCTAGCCTCAGTAGGGCTAATCTTAGAGAAGCTAATTGCAGTGGAGCTAACCTTAGCTGGACTAGCCTCAGTTGTGCTGATTTCAGTGGAGCTAACCTCAACAAGGTTAATCTCTTCTCGGCTACTCTCATAATGACCAACCTTAGTAGAGCCAAACTTCGTGAAGCCGATTTAAGAGGGGCTGACCTTAGAGGAGTTGACCTTGGAGATTCTAACCTTAGCTACTCTGCTATCAGCGAGGCTAATTTTAGTAAAGCCAATCTTACTAGAGCTAATCTCAAGCGGACTGAAGCTCTTGATGTAGATTTTACGGGTGCTAGGCTAACAGGTGTTTGTATTGAAGATTGGCATATAAACAGCGGAACAAAGCTGGACGAAGTGGACTGCGAGTATGTTTACCGTAAAGATCTCTATCAAGAGCGTCGTCCTAGTGATCCGAGTCAGAATTTTGTGCCGGGAGAATTTGCCAAGCTGTTTCAGGAAGCTCGCAATACCTTTGATTTGATTCTTCATAACGGCATAAACTGGAGAGCCTTTGCCTTTGCCTTCAACGAAACTAATACAGAAGTAATTGATGAGTACGGCGATCGGCTTTTTCTTCGAGGATATGAGCTTCTGGGCGATGGCATGGTGAAGCTTAAGATCAGCTATCCAGAGGGTACGAACAGCCAAAAATATCAAAATCTACTTGAGGAAAATTATGAACTCCTTAAGGAAAATAAAGGGTTGCTGAAAGAGAATGCCCGACTACAGGTAGAAGATTATGAAAAGATGCTCTCTCTACCCAGCCAAATAATTGTTCAAATAGGAGAAAACAACTCAGTGAATGATACTTTCAACAACGACTTTCAAGGCGCGAACATCGCG
This sequence comes from Leptolyngbya sp. CALU 1928, assembly GCF_056784215.1. Lineage (NCBI taxonomy): Bacteria > Bacillati > Cyanobacteriota > Cyanophyceae > Leptolyngbyales > Leptolyngbyaceae > Leptolyngbya > Leptolyngbya sp. CALU 1928. Next base: position 2,327,525 of record NZ_JBXBCE010000001.1, read on the forward strand.
AACTTTGCCAATAAGTTAGAAGGCAATGCTCGTCAGCAGGCGATCATCAACAACTTCTCACCAGAACAGAAGCAAAACTTGGTAGAGGCAGCAGCCGAGATTCAGCAGCTTTTGAATCAGTTAGCGCAAACGAACCCAACGTCAGAAAGCGAGATCGTTGAAGCGGTTCATCAAGAAATCAAGCGCAATCCAACCTTGAAGGCGAAATTGTTGGGCGCGTTGAAAGCAGGCGGCTTGGAGACACTCAAAGCAATATTCAATCATCCAATGTTTAGCATTCCGGCTGAAACTGTAAAAGGATGGCTTGAAGCAGAAGGATAAGAGAAAAGTGCTAACTACATAACACGGCTGGGGCAAAATGCTGGAAAACGCTAAGGTAGAGGTGGGGGAATGACCTGTCTGGGATGTTTGGGCGGGGGGAAATGGAATGATGCAGGGAGATTATTTGGATAAGCTGGAACAATTACGATCGCTATTTACCGAAGCAGATCGGGCATTAATTGCTTACTCTGGCGGCATCGATAGCACGTTGGTGGCGAAGGTGGCGTTTGATGTGTTGGGCGATCGCGCCTTGGCGGTGACGGCTGTTTCTCCATCGCTGCTGCCGGAAGATTTGGAAGAAGCCTGCATTCAGTCTGCCGAAATTGGCATTGCTCACGAGTTGGTGAACACCCACGAGTTGGAGAATCCCGACTATGCTTCTAACCCGATCAATCGCTGTTATTTTTGCAAAAGCGAACTGCATGATACGCTGAAACCGCTGGCGTTGGAACGGGGCTATCCCTATGTGGTGGATGGCGTGAATGCGGATGATTTGCGCGACTATCGACCGGGCATTCAGGCGGCAAAAGAACGGGGGGCGCGATCGCCCCTAGCTGAAATTGGCATCACCAAGCTGGAAGTGCGGCAAATTGCCAAACATCTTGATTTGTCTTGCTGGGATAAACCCGCCCAGCCCTGCCTCAGTTCGCGCTTTCCCTATGGCGAAGAAATCACCTTGGCAAAACTGCATCGTGTGGGCAGAGCGGAAGCGTATTTGCGGAAACTGGGGCTGAAAACGTTGCGGGTGCGCTCGGAAGGCGACACTGCCCGGATTGAGCTTCCGGCTGAGCAAATTAAGGAATTTGTGTTGACGATGGATTTGCCAATGCTGGTGGAAAAGTTGCAATCCTTTGGTTTTGTCTATGTGACGCTGGATTTGGAAGGCTTCCGCAGCGGCAAGTTAAATCAGGGGCTGCAATTAACGACCGTGGGCGATCGCTAATCGGTTTAACTCATACCCAAATCAAGCGACACTAATAGAATCCCAGCATTTTTTAAGGAGGGGACAGCTTTGTCCATTGTCCGTGTGCGCGAACATGTCAACCCGCTCAGCAAAAAGTATCAGGTTCCAGCGACTCCGCCGGATTGGTCAGCGATTTATTCCCAGCCTCAACAGCCGCTACATTTAGATATTGGCTGCGGCAAAGGACATTTTGTACAGGATATGGCAAAGCTTCAGGGCGATCGCAACTTTCTAGGGCTAGAAATCCGCGAACCGCTGGTGGATCAAGCAAATCGTTGGCGAGATGACTTGGGCTTATGCAACCTGCATTACCTATTTTGCAACGCCAACAATTCTATTCGTCCACTGCTCTCTTCCTTGCCAGCAGGCATTTTGCAACAGGTGACTATCCAGTTTCCCGATCCCTGGTTTAAGCGACGACACCAGAAGCGGCGGGTCGTGCAACCGGAATTAGTAGCGGATTTAGCCGAGTTTTTGATTGCGGGTGGCGTGGTGTTTGTGCAATCTGACGTGGAGGAAGTGGCGATCGAAATGCGCGATCGCTTCGATGAGCATCCCGCCTTCATCCGTCAACATGATGATTGGTTGCCCGATAATCCACTGCCGATCTCGACTGAACGAGAGCGATCGACTCTTTCCACTAGCGATGAACCTATCTATCGAGCATTATTTGTTTATGCAGAGGTCTCCTAACCGTGTATTTTGCCAGCATGGCACTCTCAAGCTAAGTAGCCAGCCGGAATTAAACTTAAAACGCTCTCAGCTCGACTATATCCAATTAGGCTGCGTAGCACAGCAAGCTACACCAGCAGTCAAATAAAGCTTTTGATATCATTTTGAGATTGCAGTTGATGCGCCCATAACCCCACCATAGAGAACAGAGCGAATAGGGCAGGAGTCGTGCGTAAGATCGCCAAATCAGACCATTGTCTGGGGGTATTCATCGCCTAACCTGAGTCAGCATTTGACCCATTGGTTCTGTAGAACGGCACAATGCCGAAGGTTCTAACAAGGTTTTCAGTTGCCGGAACGCCTCATCTTGATGGGATGCCAAGACATAAGCCAGTACGGCACCACTCTGATGATTAATGGCGTGTCAAAGCCAGCGCTGTTGTGCTTTGGACTGAACGCTATGCTTGCACTAAGGCTGCACGCCGCTTGACCTATTAGAAATAGTGAGATCTAGAATAGGCAGATGGGTGAGGCAGCGCCAATGGCAAGTAAATAGGTCAGGTTCTTGCTGATTGATGCTGGCGATCGCCGGGGCTGCTGGAAAAGGAATCAGTCGATCAAACTGGAGAGTTTCTCCGTGAAAACCGAATTGCAGGAGATAAACTGACGGAGGAGCCATGAGAGATCGCAACAATCGTTGGGCTAAACCATAAAGCGACTGTCGTTGCACATCTACCAAATGAATAGGTTGAAAATACTGGTGGGCGTTGAGGTCAGATCCAATCGCAACTGGCTTTCCTTTAGCGCCGATCACTTCTGCATACAAAGGACCTTTGCCCGTCAGCACAATGGGCAACCAACCATTGCCTTCACCAGTTTTGTAATGCCATTGGGAAACTTGCTGGCGCAAACCCTCTACATCCTGACAGGCTTGATAAACCGCTTGTGCCGGAAACGCTAACCACTTCGGCAGGGCTAGGGTTAGAGGACACAGAATAGAATTTTCTAGCCCGTCACTATCAAACTGAGAAGGAGTCAAGGTTTCGGCAACTTGAGTGGTTACTTGCCACGATGGGCTGCCTAGATTGTGAGCACTAGGCGTTATTTCATCCACGATCGCCGCTTGCAGTGCAGCAATCGCTTGGGTTGCCGCTGAGAAATCTGAAGACTGGGTGTGATTAGGATCGACTAAAATCAGGACGTTAGGCATTCCCAAAACTCGGCATTACAATTCCTGGGCGGGGGAAACTGGGCAGATCCAGATGAGTTTGGCGACGGTTTCGCACGGCTAACCGATAGCTGACGCTTTGCAGTTCGGCGTGCAGTTGACGGTTTTCTCGCTGAATTTGAACCACCTTCTCTTTAACAGGCGCAAGCCGTTCTGCAAACTTTTGGCGATAGATTTTGGGTAGTTCTTCTACAACCTGCTCTAACATCCGTGAGCGATCGCTCAATTCCTGGACAGATTGGCGCAGTTGATAGATTTCGCCATCGCGATCGCTAATTTGTCCTTGATAAAATGAAACCTGCTCCTCAACGCCCTTCAACTGCTCTCGGAGCGCGCGCACTTCCACCAAATGTCGCTCAGAGGCTTCTGGACTTGGCATAAAAGCCGCATTTCCTTTCACCAGGCGAAACAGTTCCTGGGAAAGTTGCTGTACTAAGCTGTCTCGCATTTGTAACTCTTCACGTAGACGAGCCACCTCTGCTTGAGGATCAATGACATTCATTCCACTCGATTCAGTCACAGCTTTATCACTCCAGTGTTAATGGTTTGAGAATAACCCGCCTAGTTTCTCAGAAAGGCAGCCAAGAAACAATGGACGGTGTTATCTACTTTCGTTGCAGCTAATGTATCACTTGCAATCGCAATTGATACCCGATTCATCCGTTCTTTTCAATCAACTATTACAAAGAATTAATAATAGAAGACTAAAGGTTCACTGGTGCCTCAATAAATAAGGCATCAAAAAACACTGAAAGCTAAGCACTACTTGAATTTCAGGCTCAGAATCTAAAATTTTCTTACTAAAAAGCCCTACAGCTTGGGTCATCCCAAATTGGGCAGTCTCCAGCAGCAGGGCGAAATCTGTTTAGAACTCGTTATTCTTCTACTTCTTCAACCGCTTCTTCTTTTGGAGCTTCTTGCCGTACAGTCAGATAGCGAATAACCTCTTCACTCAACCGCATCGACTTCTCTAGGGGCGCGATTTCTTTACCACTGCCGTGATAGTTCATTTGAATGTAAACGCCTTCTCGATGCCGATTAATCTCGTATGCCAGACGACGCTTGCCGCGATGCTGGGTTTCGATAATTTCGGCTCCGTTGTCTTTTAAAATCGTTTGATATTTCTCGATCGCCTGACCGACCGCTTCTTCACCCACATCTGGGCGCAGGATATACATCGTTTCGTACAGTTGAGGCATGGAAATCTCCTTACGGACTAGACGGCTTCTATAAGTGGACAGAGCCAAAAAACTATTGCGCTGCCTTTTGTGGCAAGGGTTTAGTCTTCGCTGAGCAGCTACTTACAAAGCAAGGATTTACAATTGTATCCTAATTTTGGCTTGAATCTACTTGATGATTCCTGGGAAAGTGCTAAGTCTATTTTGAACTCTGCACACCCAACTTCGCACTTTCGACGCTGATGCAGTTCAAGAGTCAGCTTTGGCGACTCGTTTGGTGAGTTCTTGCTGAGCTTGAAGAGTAACTTGTTTGAGAGCTTGAAGATCGGGCGGTACTTTTAGTTGAGCCGTGTTCTCTGGCTCACTTTCGGTGGTTGAAGCAATCTTCTGTCCTTGCAGCCACAGCAAATATTCGATGTTTCCGGCGGGACCCACCAGCGGCGACCAGGTTACACCCCGATAGATCCATTTTAATGACTGGGCGGCTTGCAACACCTGTAGAATGGCAGCAGCTTGATCGCTAGGGTCACGCACGACCCCATTTTTGCCAATGCGATCGCGCCCCACTTCAAACTGCGGTTTAACCAACAGCACCACTTCTCGTGGTGGTTGCAATAGTGAATAGAGCGCGGGCAACACTTTGGTTATCGAAATAAATGACACATCGAGAACGCCCAAATCGGCGATAGGGCGATCGCGAGTATACAAGTCTTCAGGCTTCAAATGCCGTAAGTTAGTGCGTTCTAGCAAGGTTACCCGTGGGTCTTGGCGTATAGTCCAGGCAACTTGCCCATAGCCCACATCAATTCCATAGACATGGGCGGCTCCAGTTTGCAGCAAACAATCGGTGAAGCCGCCGGTAGAAATCCCGCCATCTAGACAAATGCGATCGGTGATAGGGATCTGAAAATGGGCGATCGCTTTTGCCAATTTTTCTCCACCCCTAGAAACGTAGGGCGGTTTTTGGCGAACTTCCACTACCGCAGCCCGATCAATTTCTGTTCCTGGCTTATCCACCACCTGCTGATTCACCTTCACCTCACCCGCCCGAATGATCCGCTGTGCCTGTTGCCGCGTCTCACACAGGTTTTGTTCTACTAAAAAGACATCTAATCGTTGTTTGGGCATAGTTGAGGCTAGTATGAAGCACCTTGTAATTCTAAGAAGCACAGTTTACTGCCGCTAACTTTGAAATGCCAGCGAAGCACTGCGACATCGCTACCAACTTTAGCAACACAGATCTAGTAACACAGAGAACCCGAATCAATTGGGAAATTTCTCAGTGAGGATAATTCTGCCTCTCAGTTTTTTCTGCTAACCAAAGTGCCACTTTGAGAACAGTCTTTCTTTAGAAATCAGTCTTCTAGAGACCTGCGATAATTTAAGGATAAATATAATTCTGGTGAAGAAGGTAAAAATGAAAGGCTTACAGCGTTACTGGATGGCACCAATAGGAATCGCGATCGCGTTATTGGGAAGCGCTGAAATTGCTTTTAGCCAATCGGTAACGGTAACACCCAGTTCTCCAATGCTTCAAATGAATGGAACATCGGGTGGGGTTCAAAAAGATGGAGGCTGCGCCGGATTTATTGCAGTTGCTCCCAATCATGTGGTTCAAGTAACCGAAGACGCAGACCTACGATTTATTTTGCAGGGAAGCGGAGAACCCGCATTATTAATTCGCAGTTCAAGCGGACAAATTTTTTGCGTTCCAGCAGATAGTTATTCAAACGGTAAGGTAGAAATTCCAGGACGCTGGCGTAGAGGAACTTACTCAGTTTTTGTGGGCGATCGCGCCAACGGTAATCACCCTTACACCTTGCAAATCGCTCGAAATTGAAATCCTATCTGTCTCAACTTGAAACATCGCTGAACTTAAAACATTCAGCTTTGTGGTGTCATCACACTAAGTAGAGCGATTAGAGTGTCTGCAAAACTCTGTGGGTTACTGTTCCTCAATGCGCCTCATCGGAATCTCCACAGCACTCGTATCCACTTCCACAGCACTCACATCAATCGTACCGGAGGGGACAAGCCGCATAAAGCGCTTATCCTCTACTTTCAGAGGCTCATTGCAGTTAGGACAGCGAAACTCTGCACCCTGCAAATTCACAGATTCAAAGTTACAGACTGGGCAGGCTGCTTGAATCACATTGCGCTTGAGCCACCAGCGAAAACCTAAAAACGCGACCACGGGAGCAAGAAGTAGCAGCGCAAATAAAAATAGCAGTGACTTGACTAGCCAACCTAGCCCGATCGCACCCAATAGCCAAATGACAAAGAACGGGAGCAGCAGACGGCTAATATCTGTTAATCCAAGCTGAAGATCTTTTAAGCTGTTCTGGTTCACAGCCGTCTCCTAATCTGATTTTGAGTTACTCATTCTATCGTAAGCGATCGCCCAAAAGCCGATGGTGAGATTTCCCTATTGAGTTTGGTGGAGAAACCCGCTTTAACCAGCTTTCTCCACAGAAAATTTTAGACGGTTTTGCATAAAAAGATAACACCCGTCAAATTCAACAGGAGCTAAAGCTTCTCAAGAATTTAACAGGTGTTAACTAGAAAAAATAATCCTTCTTAAAACAAACCTAGGGTTAAGGCTTTGCTAATTGGCATTGTGGCACCAACACCCAAGTACAAAGTTACTAATGTTCCGAATAGGAATACTGTAGTTGCAACAGGGCGACGGAAAGGATTTTGAAACTTGTTTACGTTTTCGATAAACGGAACAATGATCAGACCCAGCGGAACCGAAGCCATGAGTACCACGCCCAGTAGCTTGCTCGGCACGACGCGCAAGATATTGAACACAGGGTAGAGATACCACTCAGGCAAAATTTCTAAAGGAGTGGCAAAGGGATTTGCAGGCTCACCCACCAAAGCGGGGTCTAACACCGCCAACCCTACACATAGAGCGATCGTTCCCAAAATTACAATGGGGAACACATAGAGCAAGTCATTCGGCCAGGCAGGCTCACCATAATAATTATGACCCATGCCTTGGGCTAACTTGGCGCGTAAATCTGGATCAGAAAGATCCGGCTTCTTAATTGTTGCCATATCTAAAGGCACTCCTTAGTCTAGAAGGTCGGCGAAAAGTGAGCGGAAGTTTGAGCGATCGCCCCATATCACACAGCAGAGATGCATACACAAAATCTGCTGTAGATAGACATTAGAGCGGTCCAGAAATACCTTGTTTACGAATCATCAGGAAGTGCAACAACATGAAGACCGCAATGAGCCAAGGCAACACAAACGTATGGGCGCTGTAATAACGGGTCAAAGTAGCTTGACCAACGCTAGAGCCACCCCGGAGTAAATCGGCAATTAATACGCCAACTACAGGAATCGCCTCTGGAACGCCAGAAACAATTTTGACCGCCCAATAACCTACCTGATCCCAAGGGAGAGAGTAGCCCGTTACACCGAAAGAAACGGTAATCACGGCTAACACAACCCCAGTTACCCAGGTCAATTCGCGGGGCTTTTTAAAGCCACCTGTTAGATAAACGCGGAAAACGTGAAGGATCATCATCAGCACCATCATGCTGGCTGACCAGCGATGAATAGAGCGGATTAGCCAACCGAAGTTCACATCATTCATGATGTACTCTACGGATTGGAAGGCTTCTGCGACCGTAGGTCTGTAGTAAAAGGTCATGGCAAAGCCAGTGGCAAACTGAATCAAAAAGCAGACGAGTGTGATTCCACCTAGGCAATAAAAAATATTGACGTGGGGAGGAACATACTTACTGCTGATATCTTCAGAAAGAGCTTCGATTTCGAGACGCTCGTTAAACCACTGGTAAGCCTTTGAATTGGTTACCTGCTTAGTGAACATGAAGCAAGAATTCCTAACAATGTATTGCTGTCCATACAAGAATGTAACACAGACACCAAGCGGTTTCCATCGGAAGTGATATTTAATTTGATGGAGAAATATTGTTGAGCCAAGTTTCAACTTGAACCCTCTCTTCATGGTGATTTTTTATGGTCGAGGAATCACTGAAAATCAGCTATTGTTTCTGGAAATACACCGAATTGACGCTGGCACTACTCATTTTGAGTTGCTTCCTTGCCAGAAAATTCTTAAGCTGGAACCAAGTTTTGTTTATGAATCGCTAGACTTAATCAACCTTTACTAAAAATTTGAGAGCAAGAAAGTTTTGATCAAATTTGAACTAGCTTTTATGAAACAAAAAATATTTTGGATGAGACCACTATTTTTATTGATGCTAGTTATAGTCATCACCTTTGGAGGCTGGACATCTCCCGCGATCGCCCTGACTGAGGAGCAGCGTTTCGTGTCAGAAGCATGGCGGCTGGTGGATCGGGCTTATGTAGATGACACTTTTAATCATCAGAATTGGTGGCTCGTGCGGCAAAAAGCCTTGAAACACGCGTTGCCCGATCATGAGGCTGCCTATTCAGAGATTCAGACCATGCTGGCAGGATTAGACGATCCATTTACTAGGTTGCTAAAACCCGATCAATATCGCAGTTTGCAAACGAATACTTCTGGTGAATTGACCGGGGTGGGGCTGCAAATCTCGCTAGATGCAGAAACGAAGGTGTTGAAAGTGATTGCTCCGATCGCAGGTTCTCCCGCCGATCGCGCAGGGGTGCAACCTGCTGATTCCATCTTAAAAATTGATGGAGTTCCAACAACAGGATTAAGCTTGGATGAAGCAGCAGAACGAATGCGAGGGGCTACGGGTAGCCGCGTCGTGTTAACGCTGCAACGAGTGGATAGTGACCCGTTGAATATAGAAATTGTGCGCGATCGCATTGCCTTAAACCCAGTCACGTTTGAGTTGCGAACGGCTGACAGTCAAGCGGCAGATAGTCCTAAAACCAAAATTGGCTATGTCAGACTGGCTCAATTCAACGCCAATGCAACCGCAGAAGTGAGCCGTGCGATTAATCAACTCGAAAAACAAGGAGCCGAAGCTTACGTGTTAGATCTCCGCAGCAACCCTGGTGGATTGTTGCTGTCAGGCATTGAAATCGCTCGACTGTGGATCGATGAAGGCACGATTGTTTACACCGTCAATCGTCAAGGCATTGAAGGCAGTTTTGAAGCCACGGGGCAAGCATTAACCAAAGATCCGTTGGTGGTGTTGGTGAATCAGGGAACGGCAAGCGCCAGCGAAATTTTGGCGGGTGCCCTGAAAGATAATCAGCGTGCCACCATCATAGGAGAGCGGACGTTTGGTAAAGGGTTGATTCAATCGCTGTTTGATTTATCCGATGGAGCAGGGTTGGCGGTCACGGTTGCCAAATATCAAACTCCTGATCATATTGATATCAACAAGCAGGGAATTAAACCGGATGTCATTGTACCGCTTGATCCGCTTGCTATAACTCCACTGGGAATGCAGCGCGATCGCCAGTATGAGGCGGCTGTAGAGTTTTTGACTACCCCATCCATGGTTGCTGGTGCTGCCTAATTCTGGACGAACTTATCACGATCCGTTGCATGGCGCGATCGCCTTGGATGGCAGCGATCCAACTGAGGCGCTGATTATTTGGCTGATCGATACGCCTGCCTTTCAACGCTTACGTCGGATTCGCCAGTTAGGTCCCGCCAGTATGACCTTTCATGGGGCAGAATCGTCTCGCTTCACCCATTCGATTGGCGTGATGGCGATCGCTCGTCGCGCCTTTGATCGGATTGCCAAAGCCTATCCCCAACTGCAACCCTATCGTCCAGTGGTGCTGTGTGGAGCGCTGCTGCATGATCTGGGGCATGGTCCATTTAGCCATACTGCCGAAGAAATTTTTGGCTGTGATCATGAATTGTGGACAGAGCGAATTTTGCAGGAATCCCCAATTCAGCAATTGCTGACCGCTTTCAGTTCAACTCTTTTAGAACAACTACTTCAGGTTTACCGCCATACCCATCCCGTGCCGCTGGTGTGGCAGTTGGTATCTAGCCAGTTGGATTGCGATCGCCTGGATTACTTGATGCGAGATAGCTATTTTACGGGCGCATCCTACGGCAAAATCGACCTGGATCGGATTCTGATGGCGCTCGATTACGATCCGGTTTCCCAGCAGTTAGTCGTATCGCGTAAAGGCATGGCAGCGGTTGAGCATTACTTAATCGTTCGTTATTTTATGTATGCTCAGGTTTACAACCATCCTAAAAACATTGCCGCCACCTGGATTTTAGAGCAGGCGTTTAATCGGGCGCGATCGCTCTTCTCGACAGATAATCTCACCGCCGATGATACCGTCACCGCATGGCTGACCGGAGACTGCGATCGCATTTCGCTCAATGCCTATCTTGCCGCTGATGATGGCGTATTCACTTACCATCTCCAACGCTGGCAGCAGCACCCAGACCCAGTGTTATCCGATTTATGCCGCCGATTTTGCGATCGCGATTTGCTCAAAGGCTTGGACATTACTCATCTCGATCAGACGCAGCGAGAGACATTACTGAGCAAAACGCAGCATTGGCTCACTCAAGCGGGGTTCGATGCGCCCTACTATAGCGGCATTCGGATTTCCCTCAGCCGAGGCTACACACTGTATCAAAAGGGCATCAAAATCCAGATGCCAACGGAGCTACGGGAAATCAGCGACCTCTCGCCCCTCGTGCAAACCCTGACCCAGCCCTACGAACGCGCTTGGCTAATCTATCCCAGAGAAATTGAGCCAATGCTGAGCGTTGAGCGTTGAGTCTTTTCAGCAAGGTCTGCTAGCAAGTGTAGTGATTTGATGAAGTTTATGGCGTGCGATCGTGATCTTGCGGATTTAGCAGGGAACTATGAAAAAGACGCAAGCCATTTAACCCAGCGAATGCAGGATCGACCTTTATGCCATCTCAACCTTCTACCGAAAAAAAGGAGTCTCCCCCAAAGGCTCAGGAAACAACTCGGCTGCTGTTAGCGCTGTGGGAGTTGGGAGCAGACAAAAAAGCGTTCAAAAAGGGAGAATTGCCTGATCGCGCTAAAAAATCTGTGCCCTTCAAGCAGTTGGTGGCAGACGGCGCAATCAAGGTCGAAAAACAAAAAGCATACTCGTTAGTATCTCTGGAAGCGAAAGGCGTAGAGCGATTGGCTGAAGAACTCAAAACGGTTGATTTTGCTCTCAGCGGCGCTACTACTGGAGCCTGGATTGCAAGAGGCTTGTTGAAATGGCTGCAACAAATGGAAACCGTAAACGCGATCGCGTCTACTAATGGCAAGGCTGCAAAAGCGGCGATCGCATCCTACGAAGAATTTAAGTCAGTTGCACTGGAAGTTTACGATCGCCTCAACCGTGAATACAACCTGGATAATCTAGTCCCGATTTATCGTATCCGCCGCGAAATTGGCGATCAAGTTTCCCGCGCTCATTTTGATGAATGGTTGTTGGAACTGCAAGCAAATGATGTTTTCCAACTTTTAGAGGGCAGTGTAGAGGATAGTGCCCCTGACAAAATTGAAGATTCTATCACTACAAAAATAAGCGGTTTGCGCTGCTACGCCAAACGTTTATAAGGTCGCGTCTATCTTTTTTAAATCTCATCAAACATTTACGAGTTTGCAGGTATCTCATGTCCACAGAAACAATTAACTCAACGTCTGCTATTTCAGATCTCCATAAATTGATTGAAAGCGAAAATCCTTTTGATCGATCTCTCACTGTTAGAAGCCATGATGTATGGGAGCAAAAATTTCCTGATGTTCCTTCTATTAACAAACATATTTCTGACGCTGTATTTCACGGAATTGAACAAATCCGCAAAGGAACGCGTCAAGTTCTTGGAATTACAATCAAGGCAGAGAGAGGACTAGGAAAAAGTCATTTAATCAGCAGAGTTCGCAATCATCTCAAGGGAGAGGGTGGCTGTTTCTTTGTTTACATGAGTGAAACAGACTATGGCGATCTGAATAAAATCAACTCCCAATTTTTGAGTACCCTTTCATCGAGCTTGAAACAGGAAGGGAGTCAAGGCGTAACTCAGTGGCAAGAACTAGCAACTGCATTAATTAACCAAGCATATAACTCTAATTTATCTCCTCAAGATCTTCTAAAACGATTTTCTGGGTCAGTCGCTAAAAATCCAAAGCTGGTTGATAAGCTGACCGCAAAAATTTGTCAGATCAACCCCCACATCACAGATCCCTACGTGGTTCAAGCTATTTTCTGGACACTTGCAGAGGACAAAGCAATCCATGCTATTCACTGGTTGTCTGGAAAAGAACTATCGCCAGTACAAGCGGATGTTATGGGATTGCCGATTGCCAAAGATGACGATCGCGAATCTAGGGCTTTAGGGACTGCAAGCCAAATTTTAGATCTCATCGGAAATTATCGATCAATCGTCATCTGCTTTGACGAGGTTGAACCAAAAGGTTCTAATTCTAAAGGACTGACAACGCCACAAGTTGTCGCGCTTCTTGCGAAAGACCTATACAGCAAGATCAAGCGTGGCATACTCATGATGGCTATCTTCCCTCAAACTTGGGCTTCAAACGTAAGAGTGATGCCGCAGGCAGATTCAGTTGTGGATCGAATTGGTGAGAAAACCTTTGACCTCAACTATCTCAATTCTGATGATGTCGTTGCTCTGGTTTCAAGTTGGCTCCAAGACTTTTACCAACAAAAAGGTTTGACTCCACCGACTTCTACCTATCCATTTGATGAATCTGAGTTGAGGGAACTGGGTAAAGAGAAGCCGATTGTCAGAAAAATCTTAGGTTGGTGTCGTGATAGTTGGAAAATTCCTGAAAAAATAGAATCGTCAACCAAGGGTGATACCCAAGCTGAAATCTCAACTGAAGACTGCGAACAAGCATCTCGTTCGGGTTCCGAAAGTAATTCTAGCCGTCAAGTTGAAGTGGCATTTAATGAGCAGTTATTAGCTCTCAATAGCAACATCAATGATTATTTAGAAGATAGTGAACTAATTGCTAATGCACTTTGGCTTGGCTTTGCTAGCTTAACTGGAGAAACTCTTGAAAAATTTCAAGTTGAAGAAATTGAAGAAATCGAAGCAAAAGCTGCTGATAAAGGCTACATCAGCTTTAAAGTAATTGGGAAAGAAAATAAAAAGACAGTCAAGATAGGAGTTTCAGTTCTTCAAGAATCCGGTGCAAAATATGTTAGTGCTGCTCTTAAGCGGCTAATTGACTACAAAAAATTTGGTCTGACTCGTGGTTGCTTAGTACGGTCTAAGGCAGTGAAAGCCCATACGTTAGGGGGGAAGTATCTGAATACTCTTCTTTCTGATCTGGGTGGAGAATGGGTGTCATTAAAAGGCAAAGATCTTCTACCCCTTCTGGCAATTCTTTCTGTATATAACTCTAGTGAGGAATATGAAGTAACTGACGAGGAAATTTTTGAATTCATGCAGGAAAGAAAAATTGCTGAGAGCAACTATCTAATTCGTGAGATTTTGAGTGATCCATCTGGGCAAATTCCTGACAGTGTAGTTGATGAAGATCAACTGATGACTACAGCTACAAAAGACTCGGCAGAAATTCTGACGGATGCGGATGAACTCCTCACGGTATTGAGCGCATGACTGAAACCGTTTTCCTTGCAAATGCGCTTTGTCTTCCCTTAGTCGATTTACAGGCTTTAGTACAAGGGAAGATGATTACCGTGATGCCTTGGAGTTTTCTTTCTCCAGGGCAATCATTTGCTCTTTACTCTGAAGGTGAAAATACTAATCATGCGCGGTTTTGGGCTAAATGTGAGCTTTGCAAAAGTATAGATAATCTGCAATTGCTCAACGCTTTGTCTAATCTCACTATCTGGAAGAAGCAATTACTTGAAAACAAGCTGCTAGAAAGAGACTTTTTCTTTTTAGCTTACTTACGTGTTTATAAAATACCGCAACCGATTCAAGTCGTTACAGAGGCAAAAGGTGAGTTTTTGCCTCTTGTAGAACCTTCCATGGTTTCAGTCTCCTCGCCTGTTTTCAGTGAAAATGACTTTAAGAAACATGCACGAAAACTGAATGAACTACGCCCGTCAGTTCATCCTGAATTAGAAGAATTGCAAAGTATGGTCTGTGCACTCGCTACTGTTTATCCAGAAGCTCAATATTTTGAAAATGACATCAAGTTGTTTCTTGGTTGGGCTGATACTGCCATTGAAAAGCCAATAAATTCTAATCTAAGCTGGATCAATTCTATAGTTGAGGCGGGAGACTCTAGTGATGGTTATAAGTTTGAGAAGCTAGTTCGTAAAAGCCTTATAGAACTTGGTTTTTCAAACTCTCTCAACAATGCTAAAGCTAGTCTTGATCCCGATGCAACTGGAGGCGCAGGCGGTATAGACGTTTATTGTGATGCTCCCTTTTCTTTAGTGGGAGAGTGTAAGGCAAGTAAATATGAGAGCGTTCCAAACAGTGTGTCTTCTCAACTTATTCATTTAAGTAATACTCACATTGGAAATATACAGTTTAGCAAGTCAGTTAAGGTGATTTTCACGTCTGGAAAACTCACTGCTCCAGCCCAGCAAGCAGCAATTGGAAATGAAATTAACATTATGCGTCCTGAAACTTTAAAGAGACTTGTAGAAGTAAAAACCAAGCATCAAGGTTCAATTAATCTAATTGATTTAAAGCCTCACTTACAGAGTTCTCCTTTTGGAGAAGAAGCCGATGATAAAATTAACCAATATATTGAGCTGACCCTACAAAAATTGAGGGTTAGGTCGCACATTATTGAAGCCGTTAAACAGCTTGTTGAGATAGAACCGCATAGAACACAGTTTGAGGTCGTAGAGATCCGTGCTCAATATAATGCTGCTTTCTCAAGGCATGATGGAAGCAGTTTAGATAATCAAATTGTTCATGAGTTTTTGATAGAACTTTCTTCACCTTTGGCAGGTTATTTGGGTAGAGTTCAAGGAACCAGTTTGCAGACTGATCGCTTCTATTTCCTTCGTGATTTGCTAGTGGATTGAACCTACGCGGTGCGATCGCCTGAAGGCTATGGGGTCATGTAGCTGATGACAATGCGATAATCTGTCTTAATGCATAGATCCGATTAGTTGATGTTTGAGTTATCATTCACCCAGCTTAAATGTCCAGAATCGGAAATTTTGCAATTCAGTGGAGGTCATTATGGCGGGTTGCCCACTAGGGCAAGGGGGTAAAAGACACAGATGTAGCGCTCTGTATCTTCCCTTCCAGGATTGATGGAACCGCTAATCACGCATGAATTACTTAACTGACTCGCGTCGCTTAAATTATCATCAGCAACATTCACACCCCCTAAGGAAACAGCGACGGCTATCGGTTCACTCACCCAAGTCACTTCGGCAGCAGCAACGAGGTCGCCCGCTTATCCAGAAAAGCCGCGATCGCGGTTCGCGCTCCTATCAAGTTTTCAACCGCAGTTGGACTGAAAGGGCAATAACAGGATTTTCCCTTGCTTCTTTGATGATCTCCCTTGGCTTTACCGCTGCTTGGGCTAAGGTGAGTTTTCCACCCCACGCAACCCATCAATCTTCCGCCTCACCCGCACCTACTCCGTTGATGATGGTAGCCGATCAATTATTTGCAACGCCTGACAGCCCTGGAGCGATCGCGATTGGAGTGGCTGAGGGCACTCGTACACCCGATGGCGGTAGAACCTCAATTTGGCAGCAGCATATCGATCCCGGTAACTACGCCAAAAATCAAGGCACATTTAGCTGGCAGCTTGAAGCCACTTCCGTCGCCGATGCAGAACAACAGGGGCTGAATCGGATACGCCAAGAAGCCATTCCCCATCTACTCCAAGATGCTGAAAATAGGGGCGTTTCCCTGAGCGTTGATAGTCTGGTGCAAGGTGCAGATCTATGGAATCAATCTCCCCAAGCAGGTGCAGACTTTGTTGAGAATTTGCAGCGATGCCAGCAAGCGGAAACGCAAGAATTTGCGGCAGTACTGTGTGCCCGTGTTAGAAGTTATGTCAATCCCAGCACAGGCGAAGTGGAAGCTGCCGGATTTGCCAACGATCCAACAGCGTTACGAGACGATCAGCAACGACGGATGCAAGCGATCCAATCGACTCTCCTGTAGAACCTGCCTATCATTTGCGAAGGATGAGCGGCTCAATCGCTTCTTTTCCTTCGTGATTCGATAGTGGATTGAACAAGGGGCGATCGCAATGCTTCATCTGGTTTGTCCTTGTCATACCAGGTCACGGTTCCAGACGCCAAAAATAGACTATTTACATCTCTTTTCTCTAGTGATAGCCGCGCTATACTACGCAATTTTTTGAGTCTTTTGAGTTTCTCGTCACCTGTTTGACGAGTTCTCAATTCAATAGAATTTTTTGCTGGTGTATTAGCCTGTCTAGACTGAATAATTACTTGAGCCGCACTATCAGTTTGAAAATACAGCGTCTTCTTCCCTTCTAAGTGCTTGAAAAGAATATCTGGCTCCGCTGTCAAAATTTCTAGCGATCGAGGACTGTCTTGTCGAAACTTGATGAGAGGATTCCGTCACCCCAGATCTGCCAGTCCAGCTTTCCACTTTGCAATTTTTTGAGCAAGGCTCTGCTGAGAGTCTAAATCTGGCTGCCGCATATTAGTTTCTCTTGAGAATAGATCTATCGCTCAATATCTTAGCTATTTCTTTCCGTGTAGGTTAATGGGCAGTAATGAGGGGTTGGCTGGCAGTTGTAACGGATTGTCGTGCCCAGTCGTCCGCAGCGAGGATATCTTCCAGGCTAGGATCGGAGCGATTTTGGGATTGGTAGCGATCGCAGGTTTGCTCAATCAATCGGGGAATATCCAAAAAGCGAATTTTTTCCTCTAAAAATAGGGCGACGGCTTGTTCATTGGCGGCATTTAGCACCGCAGGCATACAACCCCCTGCCCGTCCGGCGGCGTAGGCAAGTTGCATACAGGGATATTTTTCATGATCAGGTTCACGGAAGGTAAGGCTGCCAATTTTGACAAGATCAAGCGGCTCCCAGTTGGTGGCAATGCGATCGGGATAGGAAAGCGCATAGAGTAATGGCAAGCGCATATCTGCCCAACCGAGTTGTGCCAACACTGAGGTATCTTCCAGTTCAATCAGGGAGTGGATAATGCTTTGGGGATGAATGACGATCGCGATTTGGTCATAGTCCACGCCAAACAGGTAATGGGCTTCAATCACTTCCAGCCCTTTGTTCATCAGCGTGGCAGAGTCAATGGTGATTTTGCGCCCCATTGTCCAGTTGGGATGTTTAAGGGCATCGGCAACCGTTACTTGCGCCAATTTTTCTGTGGGTAGGTCGCGAAACGAGCCGCCAGAAGCAGTTAACAAAATTCGCCGCAATCCGCTTTTGGGGACTCCTTGCAGACATTGAAAAATCGCCGAATGCTCAGAATCAGCAGGGAGCAGTTTCACGCCATATTGTTTGACTAAGGGCAACACGACCGGAGCGCCTGCAATCAAGGTTTCTTTGTTGGCGAGGGCGATATCTTTCCCAGCTTTGATGGCGGCGATCGTCGGCAGTAATCCGGCACAACCCACAATGCCCGTCACCACTACATCCGCTTCCGCACACCGCGCTACTTCAATTATGCCTTCTTGACCCGCTAGCAAGATTGGCTGGGGCGAAAGATCGGCGATCGCAGCTTTTAGTTCTGGTAATTTATCTGCATCAGATATCGCCACAATCAGCGGACGAAATTGCCGCACCTGCTGTGCCAATAGCTCCACATTGCGTCCTGCCGCTAACCCTACAATCCGAAACTGATCGGGATATTGAGCCGCAATGTCTAAAGTTTGAGTGCCAATGGAACCTGTAGAGCCAAGAAGAGAAAGTGCTTTCACAGTGGTGCAGTTCAGTCACGCCTCTCTTATCTTACGGGGTCGCGTCATCAATCCTAAAGAAAATCTATATCAATTAAAAGGGGACTCATCGCTATACCAAGTAAAGAGCGAAAAAAATAACAAATCAGGATTTCAATCTTTATCGTTTCTTCACGAAAAACGGCGTATCTTAATCCACCAGTGAAGCCAGTTAGCAAGGTTGCACACCAAGACTTTCTGTACATTCCTGGATGGGTATGGCTACAGCGATCGCACCTGATCAATGGCGCGTAAAGTGGATTCGGGAGTAGCGGGAATGGCGAGGCTGACTTGGGTGGGGCGATCGCCAAATGCTGCCACTGCTGACCGAATTGCTTCCCGCACGGAAAACGCCAACATAAAGGGGGGTTCTCCTACCGCTTTACTGCCGTAAATGGTGCCGTCTTGGGAGGCTCGTTCCAGCAGATGCACTTTAAAGTGTTCTGGAATTTCGCTGACGGTGGGAATTTTGTAGGTACTGGGGGCATAGGTGCGGAGTCTGGCTTGGTCATCCCAAACCAGTTCTTCCATAGTCAGCCAGCCTAATCCTTGGACAAAGCCGCCTTCTACCTGCCCTTGATCGACTAAGGGATTTAGAGACTCGCCCACATCATGCACAATATCGACTTGTCGCAGTTTGAAGGTGCCTGTAAAGCCATCTATCTCCACTTCACTGACGGCGGCTCCGTAGGAAAAGTAGTAAAACGGTCTACCTTGGTTAGTTTGATAATCCCAGTGAATGTCTGGGGTGCGGTAGTAGCCGGTGGCAGAGAGGGAGATGCGATCGCTGTATGCCTCTCTGACGACTGCATTAAACAGAATGGAAACGCTGGGATTTGAGCGGGAATAGATCCAATCATCCTCGAATATCAAATCGTCAGGTGTATCAAGATTGAGTAGTTTTGCGGCGATCGGTGCCAGTCGTTTTTTCAGCGTTTCGCAAGCATCTTTGACCGCTTGCCCGTTCAGATCTGCGCCGCTGGATGCCGCCGTTGCCGAGGTATTGGGCACTTTGTCGGTACTGGTAGGCATGAGGCGGAAGCGATCGATGTTTACGCCCAGGGTTTTCGCTGCTACTTGCAGCATTTTGGTATGTAGCCCTTGCCCCATCTCCGTGCCGCCGTGGTTTAGCTGGATGCTGCCATCGGTATAGACCAAAAGTAATGCGCCTGCCTGGTTATATTGCACCTTGTTAAAGGAGATACCAAATTTAACGGGTGTGATGGCAATGCCGCGTTTTTTATGAGGATTTGCTTGGTTAAATTGCTGAATGGCGATCGCCCGTTCTGCATACTGGGCATTAGTTTTTGCTTCGTTCCAGACCCGCGCAATCCGGTTGTCCAGCACTTCTTGTCCATAGAATGTGGTGTTGGTTTCGCCTGTGCCGTGATAGAAATTGCGTTCGCGTACAACATCAGGCGGCAGATTTAGCGATCGCGCGATTCGATCCAAAATCTCCTCGATCATCACCATTCCTTGAGGACCGCCAAAGCCCCGAAATGCGGTATTGGAAACCCGGTGAGTTTTGGTAATTTGCCCTCGAATTTCAACATGGGGAATGTAGTAGGCATTATCCGCATGGAGCATCGCCCTGAGCAGCACGGGAGGTGATAGATCCAAGCTCCAACCGCCATCGGCATACAGGGCAAGATCTAAGGCAAGCAGCTTTCCCTCGCTATCAAAGCCCACTTTGTATTGTCCTAAAAACCCATGACGTTTGCCCGTTAGGATCATGTCCTGGTGTCGTCGCAGGCGCACTCGCACGGGACGACCTGTTTTATCAGCCGCGATCGCGGCAATCGCTGCGGGTGGATTTGCCTGAGATTCTTTGCCGCCAAAACCACCGCCCATTCTTAAACAAGTGACGACCACGCGATTGTTCGCAATGCCCAGCACCCGTGCCACAATCACTTGGGTTTCGCTGGGATGCTGGGTCGAGCAATAGACCTGATAGTTGCCTTCCCCATCGGGAATCACCCAACTGGTCTGGGTTTCCAGATAAAAATGATCTTGCCCATTCATTTCTAGATCGCCTTCTAGGACGTGAGAGGCAGTGAGCAAGGCATTTTCTGGCTCTCCCCGACGGCAGACTTGGGGCTGATTGTGGAAACTGTTGGCTGCGATCGCCGCTGGAATGGTGGCGATCGGTGGTTGCGGTTCATACTCCACCACCACTTTTTCTGCGCCCTGTCTTGCCGCGTCTTCCGTTTCACCCACAACCCACACGACTGCTTGCCCCCAATAGCTGACGACCTCCGTCGGCAACAGTGGCTCATCGTGGACAATCACACCAGTATTGTTTTCACCCGGGACATCAGCCGCCGTTAGCACGGTGACGACACCAGCCACGCTATAAGCAGGTTGCGGATCAATTTTGAGAATTTTGGCGTTGGCGTAGGGAGATAGCACTGGATAGAGCGACAGCGTTCCGGCGGGCGATCGCTGATCATCCGTGTATACCGCTTTGCCGCTAACGTGATGTTCCGCGCTTTCATGGCTGCGTTTACGATTCGGCTTGCTGGGCATATTCATGACGGAACCTCTTCTAAACCACTGGCAACGCTGCTCATTTCAACAAAGAATTTTTCAAATAAATTTACGATCAGTCGCTGGCGATAATCCGCACTGCCGCGCAAATCGCTAAGGGGCGTAAATGCCTCTTCTAGCAATGGTTTTGCCTGTTGCACAGTGGCACTATTCCAGGGTTTGCCGATGAGGAATTGTTCCACCGCGATCGCCCGTGCCGGAATTGCTGCCACACCGCCATAGGCAAGCCGCGCATGAAGAATCTGATTGCGATCATCCAGATCAATCGTGAATGCCGCCGCCGCAATACTGATATCATCCGTGCCGCGCTTGCCAATTTTGTAGGATTGACTCAAACGCCGCACCGCTCCAGGCGCGATCGCTTTCGGAATCACAATCGAGACAATCACCTCGCCGGGTTGCAAATCGGTTTGGCGATAGCCCTTGAAAAACTCCACCAAGGGCAAAACCCGTGAGCCAGTTGCACTCGCAAGTCGCAAGGTTGCATCTAAGGACAACAGCACGGGTGGCAAGTCGCCAATGGGAGATCCAGTGCCAATATTGCCGCCCAAGGTTGCCCGATTTCGCACCTGGCGCGCCGCAAACCAATGGAGCATTTCATCCAGACTGGGAAACACGCCCTGCAATGTGGCCTCAATGTGGCTCAGGGGCACCGCCGCACCAATTTCAACCGACTCGGCGGTTTGTCCCAGAATTTGCAGTTCTGCCACGGCTTCCAACGAGATCAGTACAGGATATTGTTGCCGATGCCAACTGAGTTCTAGCCCTAAATCAGTCGCTCCAGCTATCAAAGTCGCGTTAGGGTGCTGTTCCAGTAAGGTGAACACCTCAGCAAGCTGCACGGGGCGGTAAAACTGGCGATCGCCACCACCATAATTGACAGGCGGAAGTTCAACCGATGCCTGTTCTAAGGCATGACTGAACGCATCGCTGGCTCCATTTGGATAAGCTGCTGCCACCTGTTGGGCAGCGCGACGAATCGGCAGATAGCCCGTACAGCGGCAGAGGTTCCCTTCAATCGCCATGTCATCCAACGCGCGATCGTAATAGGCGGCAAACAGACTAAGGATGAAACCAGGGGTGCAATAGCCACATTGGGAACCACCCAGTTCCACCATGGCGGCTTGGACGGGATGCAGTTGTCCGTTTGCCACGCCTTCTACGGTGATAATTTCACGATCAGCGATCGCGCCCAAGGGAATTAGGCAACTGTTGACCGCTTGATAATGGGGTTTGCCATCTGCCCCCTTGCCAATCAATGCCACGGTGCAGGCTCCACAATCGCCATCGCCACAGCCTTCCTTAGTGCCCATGCGATCGCTGTGTCGCAAGTATTCCAACAGGGTTCGCGTTGGGTCGGCATCTTTGAGGCACACCTGTTCGCCATTAATGGTGAGTGTCAGTTGATTACTAATTCCGTGAGTCACTGTAGTTGTCTGCTTTGAAAAGGAAGGGTAAAAGTAGGAATGAAGCGAGTCAGAAACATTGCCAGAAACCTAGCAACCGATACTATCCACTTCACGCACAGGCTTTATGTGGTTTGAACTACATTTTGACTGATCGGGTATTTCAATTCAGCGATCGCACTGAATTTCACTCTATTTTGTTAATAAAAAGCAATCAAACTATTGATTCGCACTTTTTGGCAACCCACCTAAACTTCAGGGCTGTCTCCATATTTCTATCGTTTGTATTTCCCTAGTGATTAGCCATAAAGATAGGCGGCTTAACCTTCCCTTTACTGAAGAGTTGTAATGTGATGGGGTTACAACGTGAGGATGACGAGGTTATGGTTCCCTTAGTGAAGGTAAGCCGCTGGGTTCTCTCAGCGTCTGCGATCGCGCTAGCCGCAGGTCTGGCTTCCTGTGCCCCCAGCGCTCCCCCCAGTGCGCCGATTGGAAGCAGCCCTGCAACGGGCGGCGGCGGCACTATTTCTATCAGTGGTGCGGGTGCTTCAGCCCCTAATTCGCTTTACCAGCGTTGGTTTTCTGAATACCGCACGGTCAAGCCGAATGTACAAGTCAGTTACCAATCCATTGGGAGTGGTGCGGGTGTGAACCAGTTCCTAGCAGGAACGGTGGATTTTGGGGCGACGGATGATCCGATTAAAGAGGCAGATGCCGCCAAGTTTCCCAAAGACCGGGGAACCTTGATTCAAGTTCCTACCACAGGTCTTTTTATTGTATTTGCCTACAATCTTGAGGGCGTTAAAGATTTGAAGCTTTCTCGCGCAACCTACTGTGGCATCGCGGACGGCTCAATCAAGACCTGGAATGATCCTAAGATTGTCAAAGATAATGCAGGCGCTACACTCCCTAGCACACCAATTACCTTTGTTTTTCGCTCAGACGGCAGTGGCACGACTGCAATCTTTACTAAACATCTAGCTAAAGCTTGTCCTGGCTGGAAACCGGGTGCAGGTAAATCCATTGAGTGGCCCACAGGTCAGGGTGCCAAAGGAAATGAGGGCGTGACGGCTCAGATTAAGCAAGCTCCTGGCGCGATCGGGTACGTTGAGTTTACCTATGCCAGGGAAAATCAGCTAGATATGGCTGCTTTGCAGAACAAAGCAGGTGACTTTGTGGCTCCTACACCAGAAGCTGCTGCTTTGGCGTTGGAGGGCGAAAAGCCCAATGAGCAATTTGTGATTTCTGTTCCCGATCCGGCTGGAAAAGGCGCTTATCCAATTGTGAGCTTGACCTACGTTTTGCTCTATGGAAACTATCCCGCACCCAAGGGTACAACGCTCAAAGAGCTATTTAAATGGACTTTGAAAGATGGCAAAGCTGCGGCAACCGAGCTAGGATTTATTCCGTTACCTGACGCTCTGGTGACCGATATTAACGCCAAGCTTGACACCATTGAGGAGAAGTAACACTCTCCCTCAGCCACTCCGGGATACCTGCCTGGAGTGGCTGAGGATACATAAGCAGGCTCTGCAAATCGGTTCATATTTTCTCTGGATGATTGTTCTTCAAACCAAGTAATTTTCTCAGCATCGTCGCTTTAAGATTATGGCTCCAGCAGTAGACAACAATTCGGGTATGTCCTACAAGCGCACCCAGCTAACGCGCCAAGTGGACAGTGGTTTTAAGTGGGTAACAACAATTTTTGCCGTTGGTATCGGGGTGACGCTGTTAGCGATCGCCTTTCAAGTGGCTAGAGATGCGCTGCCGGCGATTCAAAAATTTGGCATCATCGACTTTGTTACAGGGGTTCGCTGGAACCCCGTAGAAGACATCTATGGAGCCTGGACTCAAATCTATGGCACCTTGGTGACTGCATTTATCGCCTTGCTGATCGCAGTTCCAGTTGGGGTCGGTGTTGCCATCATTTTGAGTGAAGATTTTTTGCCGCCCAAGGTTCAACAGCCCCTCGTGTTTATGGTGGAACTGTTGGCAGCAATTCCTAGCGTAATTTATGGCTTGTGGGGGATTTTCGTCTTGGCTCCCTTCCTGCAAGGTCCTATGACCTGGATTCACCAAACCTTCGGTTGGATTCCGTTATTCAGTACCCCCCCCACAGGTCGAGGCATCTACATCGCATCGATTATTCTGGCAATTATGATTCTGCCAATCATTGCCGCCATTTCCAGAGACTCTCTGGTGGGCGTTGCTCCCGAACTTCGTCAAGCATCCTATGGTCTGGGTGCAACTCGTTGGGAAACCCTAATCCAGGTGATTATCCCGACTGCGGTTTCTGGAATTATTGGGGGAGTGATGCTGGCGTTGGGTCGGGCTATGGGAGAAACGATGGCAGTCACGATGTTAATTGGTAATGCCAACCGTCCATCTCCGTCACTGTTTGCTCAGGGATCAACGATTTCGGCACTGTTGGCGAATCAATTCGCGGAAGCAGCCGGTCTCCAAGTCGCATCTTTGATGTATGCCGCGTTGATCCTGTTTGTTCTAACGCTGATAGTCAACATATTTGCTGAGATCCTGGTTAACAAAGTTGAACTGAAAAAGCTTTAACCCAATGGAGATCTCTCAACCTTGGGTTCTCCCCCTGATGCCTGGGTTCTAAACGTTACTAAAGTTAAGCATTCACGAGAAGTTAGTATGTCAAGTCAAGAGTTCCCGGTATCCCTAACCCAAGGCAGAAGCTTAGAGCGCACCGTATCATCTAAGACGATTCTTTCCAACGTAATGACGGGGTTGGTATTTGCTTGTGCGCTTCTGGCTTTGATTCCATTGGTTGCACTCTTGTATTATGTGATCGCCAAAGGGGCTGTTCGATTAGGTCCTCTGTTATTCACCCAGTTGCCGCCGCCACCGTTTCCCCGTGACTCTCCTCAGTTTTATTCGGGTGGATTCGGAAATGCAGTCCTTGGGACGTTTATGACCGTTGGCATTGCCTCGCTGATTAGTATCCCGTTTGGGATTTTAGCGTCTATTTATCTCTCTGAGTTTGCGCGCGACACTAAACTGGCGAACCTAATCAACTTTATGACCAACGTGTTGAGTGGAGTTCCCTCGATCGTCATGGGCGTGTTCGCCTATGGTTTAATCGTGATCACCACTCGATCTTACTCAGCGATCGCAGCGGGTTTTGCCTTGGCAATCTTGATGCTGCCGACGATTGTCAGAACTTCTACTGAAGCATTTGAGTCGGTTCCCAATGATATTCGTCAGGCTTCCGTGGGCTTAGGGGCATCCACCTATCAAACGGTTTTGAGAGTGCTTCTGCCAGCCGCGATTCCAGCGATTCTCACCGGGATCATTCTGTCGGTGGCACGGGCGGCTGGAGAAACTGCGCCTGTCATCTTTACGGCGTTATTTAGCAACTTCTGGAACCTTGATCCTTGGCGACCCACAGCTACGTTGTCGGTGCTGGTTTACAACTTTGCAATTACGCCCTTTGCAAACTGGCAAGAGCTTGCTTGGTCTGCTGCCCTGGTTTTGGTGTCGTTAGTGTTGATTGCCAACTTGCTAGCCCGTTGGGTGACTCGCAAACGTTAGCGATCGCTCATAGATTCTTCCAATAGCTGACTTGTCGTATATTCCAGTCCCTTTTACTTACCGGCATTGACCTATGACCACTAATCTTCATCAAAGCATTCAAACTGAGAACGTCTTCCGCGCAGAAAACGTCAATATTTATTATGGGAACTTCCTAGCCGTGAAGGAAGTGAACCTGGATGTTCCCAAAAACGCAATCACTGCTTTTATCGGTCCTTCTGGATGCGGTAAGAGTACCGTGCTTCGCTGCTTCAACCGATTGAATGACCTGATCAAGTCATTTCACTTGGATGGCAAGATTTTGTATCACGGTCAGGATTTGTATGCGCCGAATATTGATGCGGTGGAAGTGCGGCGACAAATTGGCATGGTGTTTCAGAAGCCAAACCCTTTTCCAAAAACGATCTATGACAACATTGCCTTTGGTCCTCGCCTATTAGGGTACAAGGGGGATATGGATGAGTTGGTGGAGCGATCGCTCAAAGGGGCAGCGCTTTGGGATGATGTCAAAGATAAACTGAAGGCGATGGGAACGGATTTGTCGGGCGGTCAGCAGCAGCGGCTGTGTATTGCCAGAGCGATAGCGGTTCAACCTGAAGTGATTCTTATGGATGAGCCTTGCGCGGCTCTCGATCCGATCTCTACCCTCAAAGTTGAAGACCTGATGCAGGAGTTGAAGGAACGTTACACCCTGGTAATCGTGACTCACAACATGCAGCAAGCTTCTCGCGCCTCCGATTACACTGCCTTTTTTAACGTTCAAGCCAACGAAAAAGGACAACGAACCGGATTTATTGAAGAATACGATCGCACCGAGGCAATCTTCCAGAGTCCGAAGAAAAAGGCAACTCAAGAATACGTCAGTGGTCGTTTTGGTTAAGCAATTTAAGCCCATCCAAGGTTTCTGGAAATTCTGATCAATCAGTAAATTCGATCGCTTTTCAGTGAGCAAGATAGTCTACATGGGCTGTTCCACAGGATTTCAATCACTGTTGGTCAAGGATTGCCCATATCAAGATAGGATAGTACAAGGCTCTGAATACCCTGGCAAAAGGGGAAGAGTTTAGACGTTGTTTTAATATCCCCTGGATGTCTATGAAGCGCTATTGGTCTCGCTTACTTGCTTTTGTGCTGGTTCTTTACGTTAGTTTTGGGGGTAGCTCAGCCGCGATCGCTGGCTCCACTCTATCGGGTGATTATCGTCAAGATACCGTATCTGTGGTTAATAGTTTGAGAGAAGCGCTTCAACTGCCCGCGGATTCTCCAGAAAGAATTGCTTCTCAAACTCAAGCGAAACAGCTAATTAACGACTTTTCATCACGTTATCGCCGGGATGCAGCCTTGGCTAAACTGCCCTCCTTCACCACAATGCGGACTGCCTTAAACTCTCTTGCAGGACACTATAGTTCCTATCCTAATCGCCCCGTGCCCCAGAAGATGAAAGATCGATTAGAACAAGAGTTTAAGCAAATTGAAACCTCTCTAGAGAGGGGTTCCTAATCTCTAGAATCATGTGATTAAAAACAAGGGATGCTGATTGGTGTCCCTTGTTTTTATGGGGAAAACTGAAAGTCGGTTAATTGGAAAATCGCCGGACATCTTAAGACTTTCAAAGGCTCCATTGCCACATGGTAGAGGCTTAGATTGGTATCCTAGCCATGCTATCGAGCGATCGCCAAGTCAGTAACAGCAGCCATAACAGCATGGTGGCAAGCAGTCTCCCTGCGCTTGATGCCAGATTGGAGCACAATTAACCTTTCTAAAATCACTCTAGCGATAGATTATCTAGACCAGGGTATGGGTTGATCTCAATTCAATCCTTATGCCAGCGTCTAGAGCCGCTCGACCAACGATTCGCTTTATGGATGAAACTGCCAATGGTGTGAGGGCTTATTCCCCGAAGTGTCATCATCGAGTTACTTCGGATCTCAGTAAAACTAAACAGGACCATCTAATGATTACAGCGTTTCTTGCTCTGTTGAGTTATAGGCAAGGGGCTTAAGTCCCTTGTTCGCAAGGAGAAACCGCACCTCAGTTATTTGAGAATTGCTATATACTGCTAAGCTCATTTTAATTAAACAACCTATGACTACCTGGATGCAACCGCCTCGGCTTCGGGGTGGCGAAGAAGACGAAACCCGCCGCGTTACTTGGCTAGAACTATTTTATGACTTGGTGTTTGTCGTGGCGGTGTCGCAAGTTGCCCATAACTTGAGTCAAGATGTTTCCCTCACGGGCTTTGTGGGCTTTGTGGCGTTGTTTGTGCCGCTGTGGTGGGCGTGGGTTGGTGCCACGCTATACGCCAATCGCTTTGATACCGATACGGTGGTTCGGCGCGTGTTGATGGGGGTGCAAATGTTGGCGATCGCAGCACTCGCGATCAATGTCCATCATGGGTTAGATGATTCATCCCCTGGTTTTGCCCTGTCCTATGCAGCGGCGCGAATTGTGTTGGTGCTGGAGTACTTGTGGGCTGGTTGGTGCATTCCTTCAGTAAGAGGGTTAACAACCCATTATTCAATTGGGTTTGCGATCGCGGCTGTTCTTTGGATCATCTCTGCTTTTGTGCCAATTCCCCTGCGGTTTGCTTTGTGGGCAGTGGGCTTAGGGGTTGATTTTGCAACACCCCTAACGGCTCAACGCCATCAAGCAGCCGTGCCTCCGCATCTAGAGCATCTTCCAGAACGATTTGGTTTATTTACCATCATTGTGCTGGGGGAAGCAATTATTGCGGTGGTGAATGGCGTTTCTGAAATGAAATGGAGTGGCATCAGCGCTTTCAGTGCGATATTTGGCTTTATTACTGCCTTCAGCCTTTGGTGGATTTATTTTGACAATGTGGATGGCTCATCCATTCGAGCGATAAAAGCGTCGGGTCGGTTGCGCGTGTTTCAATTCTGGTTCTACTCCCATTTGCCCCTAGTCATTGGACTAGCCGCCACCGGAATTGGCGTGGAGCATGTGATTCTGACCAAAGATGGAACGCTTTTAACAAACTCAGAGCGCTGGCTGATCTGTGGTTCGGTGGCGCTGTGTTTTCTCTCGCTGGCAGTCCTGCACCGTACCGGGATCATTTTTAAGTGCAAAGCTAGAACCAAGCATCGATTAGGGGCGGCTGGCGTATTATTTATTGTGGCGATTTCGGGTGCCAATCTACCGCCTGTGGTGATCATCGCCATCACTGCCGCAGTTTGCGCGATCGAAGTTGGGCTAGATCTCTATCAAGGTCGCCCTGCAACAGTATCTCAAAACGCTTAGAGGTTTCTATGCCAAATGACGGATGTTTAGCCAGATCGAGGATATTCTTGATTGAAGTTCCGAAACGAGTTGCGATCGCTATGTAGGTAAGTTGGTACAGGGTTTGGCAGCTATTGTTAGACCAGATCATTAGTTAGTGCATGCAGGAGTCCGTGATGGAAAAGCATATGTGTTCCGGTGATTCAGGAAGTGGCAAGAATGAACAGGGCGATCGCGATCTGCTGATTTCGCTGTTTCATGCCGAGGGAGTTCGTTTTACTGGAACGGCTGATCAGCCCTTCACCGACGATGCCGTTCAGGTGGAAGACCTACCGAGTGCCAAAATTTCCTATCCCTGGAATCCCTGCGATCCTGATGCGGAAGAGTTTTATGCAAATTCAGAGCCAGCTTCTTTCTTAGATGGTTGGCAAGAATCAGAGATTTCCACTCGCGCCAATAGCTTTTTTGCCCAGATCGATCAGCACTGGTCTACAGTTAGCGTGCAAACCTCTTTAGCTCAACGGTTTTCGGCTCGAATCCCCCAAGAGTTACTGGCATCGATCGCGGTGCAAGCTCAAAAGTTGGTGGCAGAATCTCGCAAGGCAGTTACCCAATCGTTGTCCTTGGCAGATCAACTGGTGCAGTGTATTCAAGAAGTGGCAATTAATTTGGGTCAAGAAGACCTTTACGTTCAGGCGCGGCTACTGGAGCCCATGCGGAATAGTGGTTTGGATGCTGTAGATAGCTTGCTCAACCAAATTCCCCAAACAGAGTGGCAGCAACTATCAGAAATTCAAAAGGCACGACTAAGCCTCGCGATCGCCCATTGCGCGTTGGATGAATCGCGATCGTCAGCCGAGCATTGATTCATCAACCTACAATTTTTTTAAGGGGCAGATATGAAATCTACCCCTATTTTGTGGATATTCTCCCTATCGGCTCCTCGGCTTTCCGGTCTATCGATTGGCGTGAACCATCAAAAACTGACCGTTGCCATTAATCTCGCCATCGCAACTCGCAAAGTTGGCAACAAACCAGATTAAATAAAACCGCCAGATGCGCCGGAACTTAGCCGGGTCGATGCCATAGTTTAGATGCTTGACATCGTTGTAGCTATCATCAAAGTTTTGCAACCAGGTTGCAAACGTTTTGGAGTAGTTCATGCCATTGAGATACCAGCGATTCACTGTTTTGAAATCTTTGTTGAACGTCGGAACAGTATCAAAGCTCCAGTAGCGACCGTGAGGAAAGATGTATTTGTGGGTGTAAGCGCTGGAAATATTATTTGGAGTGCGAACTGTAATGATATGCAGGAAAAATTTGCCCTCTGGTTTTAAGAATGAAGCTAGCTTTCTAAAAGCGTGGGTTAAGTTTCCTACATGGCAAAAAACGCCAACGGACAGAATTTTGTCAAATTTTTCTTCAAACCGAGCCTCATTCAGATCCCCTTCTACCAGCGTGAATCGACCCGAACTGAGATAGCTCGCAGGATCTTGCATCTTGTGACGCATGTATTCACATTGCTCATGGCTGAGATTCAATCCTGTAAACCTGACATTGGGGAACTTAGACAAAATATAGTTTGGAACACAGCCCCAACCACAGCCAAAATCTAAGATATTGTCGCCATCTTGAATGTCCAGCTTTTCAATGATGTCGTCAATCATATGCATCTGAGATTGCTCAAGATTAAGCGCCCCTTTTTCCCAGAGTCCCATGCTGTATTTTGGGTAGATCAATTGCCCATTGCCCAGCATTCGATTCAACATACCTTGAGGCAAATCATATTGGAGCTTCATCAACTCCCTAGACCCTTCTGCCACATGGTCAGTTTCTTCTAAAACCCATTCGTAGGGGGCAAGGAGAGAGGGGAAATACTTGAAGAAGATGGGCATACAGGTATCAAACAGCGATCGCAAAACCGAGTCAGGCACTTCTAGCCCATTAATATAGGACTCGGCGATCGCCATTTGCACCATGTTTACAACCTCGACAACCCCACGAGTGGCTTGATATGCTAGGGGGCTTTTAGTAGAAATGTCACCAATAACAGGAATGTAGCGCTGAATATCTGGTTCGATGGATGTGGAATCTCGTCTCGTGGATGTGGAAGTCATGGGCTAATCTCCAGTAATCCTAGTGAGGGTTCACTCAACATCCCATGAGGGGAATTTTTTCAATGCTTCTTAAGGTTGTCTCAAGCTTGTCTCAACATAGGTCAAAGTAAGCTTACAAAAATTCATAATCGTCAGTCAGTCGTGAGTCAAAGACGAAGCGTAGAGATTTTCTGGGATTGACGCACGGGCGATCGCAAAAGCCCATCCTAAAATCAAAGCACTTCGCGGTTAAGATAAGGCTGCAATACTTCCGGGATGCGGACTGAACCATCGGGCTGCTGGTAGTTTTCTAGCACCGCTGCCATCGTCCGACCTACAGCCAAGCCAGAACCGTTGAGTGTATGGACAAACTGAGTGCCTTTTTGCCCCGATTCCTTGAAGCGAATATTACCCCGTCGAGCCTGAAAATCTCCAAAGTTAGAGCAGCTAGAAATTTCGCGATAGGTATTGGCAGCAGGTAGCCACACTTCCAAGTCATAGCATTTAGCCGCACCAAAACCGAGATCACCCGTGCAAAGCTCAATGGTGCGGTAAGGAAGTTTTAGGGCTTGCAGAATTGCCTCAGCGTTTTGCACTAAGGCTTGATGTTCTTGTTCAGAGGTGTCAGGCTTCACCAGCTTCACCAGTTCCACTTTGTTAAATTGATGCAGACGAATCAATCCACGGGTGTCGCGTCCATAGCTGCCCGCTTCTCGTCGAAAACAGGGCGTGTAGGCACAGTGGAGAATGGGCAAGTCATCTGCTGCGAGGATTTCGTCGCGATAGAGGTTGGTGACGGGCACTTCTGCCGTAGGAATTAGCCACAAGTCATCGTCTTTACACTGAAAGCTTTCTTCGGCAAATTTGGGCAGTTGTCCGGTGGCAGTGAGGGATTGAGTATTCACCAAGAGCGGCGACAATACTTCGGTGTAGCCTGCGGCAGTTTGGCGATCGAGCATAAAAGAAATCAAAGCGCGTTCTAAGGCAGCTCCGGCTCCCAGCAGCACCACAAAGCGACTTTGGGCTATTTTAGTGGCGCGATCGCTGTTTAAAATGCCTAATTTTTCAGCAATTTCCCAATGGGGCAGAGGCTTTTCAGCTTGCAGTTTATACTCATCTCCCCAGCGGCGAATCTCTACATTTTCGGTTTCATTGTCGCCAATCGGCGTAGTATCGCTAGGTAGGTTTGGTAAAGTCAGCAACAGCGCTTCAATCTGGGCTTTTAACTCTTTCTCTTGTGGCTCCAGTTCGCTTAGTTGTGCCTTAATCTGGTTGCCTTCATTCTTTAACGCAACCACTTCCACATCATCAAGTTTGCTGCTTGCTTTCAGCTTTTGACCCACCAGTTTACCGATTTCGTTGCTGCGGGCTTGCAGTTGGGAACGGGTTTTTTCTAGCTCTTTTTGCTGGCGATCGCGCTCCAAAATTGGCTGCACATCATAGCTACCGCTGCGCTGGTTCAGCTTTTCTTGCACTCGGTCTGGATTTTCTCGGATCTGCTTTAGATCAAGCACTGATCGTTCCTATTCGTTTTGTAAAACTTCCTAACCCAGAATACACGGAATTGCCGCGAGAGGTGAGAGGGAACAGATGAGAGGAAAAGATACCAAAAACTTTGTACTCCGCACCCCGTATCCCGAACTCATCACTTTTCCAGTGTTTTAATCACTCGGCAGGGATTTCCCACCGCGATCGCATTCGCTGGAATATCTTTAGTAACTACGCTGCCTGCTCCGATCGTGGTGTTGTCGCCAATCGTGACTCCAGGACAGATGATCGCCCCGCCGCCGAGCCAAACCGTGTTGCCGATGGTGATGGGGGCGGCAAGTTCTCTTCCAGTTAGGCGAATAGTTGGATCAGTGGGATGGGTTGCCGTGTAGATTTGCACATAGGGAGCGCAGAGGACATCGTTGCCAATATGAACGGTGTTGCAGTCGAGTATGACCCCGCCGTAGTTCATATAGAAGCGATCTCCGATAAAAATATTGCTGCCATAATCACAGTGAAACGGCGGCACAATGGTCGCAGCCTCGCCCACCCTGCCAAACAGATCTTGCAAAATTTGCTGGCGGAGTTCCGGCTCTTCTAGGGTGGTTTGAGCATATTGGTAAAGCAATCGACTAGCGCGTTTATTCTCTGCTATCAATTCAGGATCGGTTGCCAGATATAACTCTCCTGACAACATCTTCTGTTTTTCGGTTTGCTCAAATTTGCTCATCGGTTTTCTGTCAGTTTAACCCGCGATCACATCTCTATATTTCAATCTCTATTCTTCAAAAGTGGTCTTTCATGCCGCGTAGACGAGCAAAGGTTTGAATAGGATTGGTGGATTGGGTTGCGGTTTGCAGTTCGGGCGCATCCCAACGGAGAAAAGGGTTTATGCGTTTTTCGATGCCCAGATTGGCAGGAATGGTGGCTTCGTGGCGATCGCGCATCTGCTGCACCTCAACCAATCGTCGTTGCAAATCTGGGTTGCCGCGATCCACCGTTAAGTCAAACTGAAGGTTTTTCAGCGTGTATTCATGGGCGCACCAAACATAAGTGCTGTCTGGGAGGGTTCGCAGCTTGCCCAAAGATTGCACCATTTGAATCGGGGTGCCTTCAAATAATCTGCCGCAGCCACCGGAAAACAACGTATCACCGCAAAATAGATCGCCCATTTCACCGGGAGCTATTGGCGGAAAATAGTAGGCAATATGGGCGCGAGTATGACCGGGAACAAACAACACTTCTGCCGTGCGGTTGGCAAACGAAACGCGATCGCCGTCCTGCAAAAACACCTGTTGCCCTGGAATTCTGCCCCGATCTTCTGCACCACCATACACGATCGCCTCAGGAAAGTGCTGTAATAATTTGGTGTTGCCGCCCACATGATCATGGTGGTGATGGGTGTTGAAAATCGCCACCAGCCACGCTCCCAGTTCCTCCAGCTTTTGCAAAACAGGTTCCGCGATCGCCGGATCGACCACGACAGCACTGCTTGCCTCCGCATCATGCAACAGAAACACATAATTGTCGGATAGTACTGGAATTCGATAGACCTTCATAGACTCAACCTTTTTCCTAATGCCATTTGCCCTAATGCGTCGCCCGTCACGCGACAAATGCGCCAGTCGGGAAGCATCGTTGCCCCCATTTTCTGATAGAAACCAATGGCAGGTGCGTTCCAATCCAGCACACTCCATTCTAATCGTCCGCACTCTTCGGCGATCGCCCGTTGAGCCAGATGAATCAGTAGCGCTTTACCAATTCCCTGACTGCGGTAGTCTGGCAGGACAAACAAATCCTCTAAATAAATGCCGGGTTTGGTCAGAAAGGTAGAATAGTTATAGAAAAATAAGGCAAATCCCACGGCGGCATCATTGATTTCTGCAAAAAGAGCCTCCGCATAGGGGCGATCGCTAAACAAATGCGATCGCAGTGCCGCTTCACTGCCCATTACGTGATCCGTCAGATTTTCATACTCTGCAAGTGCTTGAATTAGCTTGAAAAGAACCGCTTCATCGCCTGAAACAGCCGCCCGTATGTTGATTTGGCTCGATGTCATTGCTTGCAAGATTCCCCATCGCAGCTAAAGTGCCTGTATTGTATCTTTCAGAGTAGTTTTTCACTAAAAACTCTCTATGGTTTGTTGGTTTTTTCTTGTCTCGCGCAAAGCCTCGTAGACCTTAGTATGAGCCAGTCCTGAGACTTTTTCAAATTTTGTTTTGTCGCTCATCTTTAAAATAAAGTCAGCTTTTAACAAGATCAAAAACGGCATGGTTCTCCATTGCTTTATGCTATATGAGCTTAAACCCGCTACTATAGCCTTAGAATGGCATTTGAGTCAGGAAACCAGTACCTATGTCCCAAGGTCTAACCACTGAATTGGATCTCTCGCCAGACATTGCTGATTTGGTGATTGAGGATGATCTGCCTGTGGATAATTTAATTTCTGAGAAACAGCAGCGTTTACTCACCGGTTCGCTGTATAGCAATGAGGGCGTGTTGGGCAATCGCCTCTTTTTAGCCGCTGCCAATGTGGGGGTGTTTTATGCCATTAAACAGCCGCCTCTAGTGCCTGATGTTTTCGTCAGCTTGGATGTAGAAGTGCCACAGGACTGGACGCAAAAGAAAAATCGCACTTATTTCGTTTGGGAATTTGGCAAACCGCCCGATATCGTAATTGAAATTGTTTCCAATCGGGAAGGCAATGAATTAGGGCGCAAGTTGCAAGAGTATGCCCGCATGGGCGTGGGCTACTATGCGGTGTTTGATCCCTTGCATCAATTGGGCAGCACCGACTTGTATCTATTTGAAAATCGGGCAAACCGCTATCAAGCCCTGACTGACTCTTGGTTTGAAGAAATAGGTCTAGGACTAACGCTGTGGGACGGTGTGTTTGAGGGCAAGCGCGATCGTTGGTTGCGTTGGTGTGATGCAACAGGAGCAGTGATTCCGACAGGTGCAGAACGGGCAAACCAAGAACGCGAACGTGCAGATACAGAATCTCAACGAGCAGAAGCAGAAAGCCAACGAGCAGAAACAGAATCCCAACGGGCAGAAACAGAACGTCAACGGGCTGAAGCCGCAGAAGCTAGGGCAACGCAACTGGCTGAACAACTGCGATCGCTGGGTATTGATCCTGATGCGTAGAGGGTGCTAAATGGCGCGAAAACCGACGCTATCTTACGATCGCGGCACCCTGATTTTGCACCCGCCGCCCCAGGGAAAAGAATGGCTGGACTATGCCACGTGGGACGATCGCATCGAGCGCTTTCGGATTCCGGCAAGCCAATATCGCAGCTTAGTTTTGGGGCTACGAGCCGCAGAGGTTGATCTGATCGACAATGCCAAAGGCTTTCAAGAAGTGGAACTGGTGCCCAGCCTGGAAATGGCACCCTATCCCCATCAGCAGGAAGCGCTAGAAGCGTGGAAGCAAGCGGGGCGAATGGGTGTAGTCGTCTTGCCCACTGCCGCCGGAAAAACTTATCTGGCGCAATTGGCAATGCAGGCAACTCAGCGCAGCACGTTGATTTTAGTACCCACATTAGATTTAATGCATCAGTGGTATGCCCATCTAGTTGCCGCCTTTCCCGATGCCAACATTGGTTTGCTGGGCGGTGGTTCGCGCGATCGCACTCCCATTTTGGTTTCCACTTACGACAGCGCCGCGATTAACGCCGAAACTCTGGGCAATCAATATGCGCTGCTGGTATTTGATGAATGCCATCATTTGCCCAGCGATTTTAACCGCGTCATTGCCGAGTACGCGATCGCGCCCTATCGCCTCGGTTTAACCGCCACCCCAGAGCGCACCGACGGCAAACACGCCGATTTAGAAACTCTGATTGGGGCAGAACTCTATCGCCGCACCGCCGAAGAGCTTTCAGGCAGCGCGTTAGCAAAACATAAAGCGGTGCAGATCAAAGTGCATCTGTCGCCCCAAGAACGGGAACGGTACGATCGCCTGATGCAAACCCGCAATGCCTTTTTGCAAGAAGCCAATATCTATCTGAGCAGCACCCAAGGCTGGCAGCGGTTTGTTCAGGCAAGCGCCTGCTCGAAACCCGGACGAAAGGCAATGTTGGCACACCGTCAGGCAAAAGCGATCGCCTTTGGCACTGAAGGAAAACTGCGGGTGCTAGCCAATCTTCTTGCCACTCACTATCCAGAACGCACCCTAATTTTCACCGACGACAACGCCACCGTGTATCGGATTTCCCAGGAATTTCTGATTCCCGCCATTACCCACCAAACCGGCGTGAAAGAGCGCCACGAAATTTTGACTCGGTTCAAACAAGGTGACTATCGCTGCTTAGTTGCCTCTCGTGTGTTGAATGAAGGAGTAGACGTGCCCGATGCTAGTGTTGCGATCGTGTTATCGGGCACTGGCTCCACCCGCGAACATATTCAGCGGCTAGGGCGAGTGCTGCGAAAGGGGAACAATCCTGACAAACTGGCGCTGCTGTATGAAGTGGTCGCAGAAGACACCAGCGAGGAAAATGTGTCTCGTCGCCGTCACGGTCAAACCGTCGCCCAATCTGCTAAAACAGAGGTTGATACCCAAACGGCTCAGCGACAGTTAGAACTCGTACCCACCATCCCCTACCCTGTGCCGATCAGGGCTGAGTTAAGAGCAGCAGAGGTAGAGGGTGAGTGGAATGAGCCAGAAGATGAAAATCAGCAATCAGAGCCAAAATCTACCATCAAGAAACCCAAAAAATGATCAGATATAAGGAGTTTAACGATGAAAAGATGGATGATTGGCGGAGGCGCGATCGCGCTATTGACTGGCTTTCCTACCCCAGGACAAACTACTCCGATCTGGCTTAATCAACCCCAATATCAACCTCAATACCAACCTCGATATCGAACTCAATATCAACCTCGATATCGAACTCAATATCAATATCAATATCAGCCTCGATATTTGCCTCAAGTGCCTGTACTTCAGGTCACTCCAAGGAGCGCTACTATCCAGATCTACCTTGCTTCCCCATCCTCAAATCGATCGCGCTATGTTGCTGCACCCTATAGACAATCGGTGCCTGTGTATCCAGCCGTCCCAACCTACCATTACCCTACCCCTATTTACTCAAACTCAACCTACAGGGGAATATCTGTGCCCTTGAGATCGCGCTTTCCGCAACCCTATTCACGTCAAACAATCTATCCTGTTCGCTATCCCCTTGGCAGTCAAAACTATCCTTTTTACGGCGCACCCTATCGGCGATAAATTTGGCTGCTTCGGGGGTTATCCGTTGATGGCAATCACGCGATCGCCAGCGACGACATAGGCTGTCGAGGTACGTGTTAGCGGCATCTCATAACTGCCTGTAAACTCGCCAAACGACGGCAAAATCAGCATATTTTGAGCGTGGTCTATATAAAAGCAAGGCAATCTCAAATTATCTAGCTTACTTTTTAGCCGCACACAGGGATGGATGTGACCGCAAATATTTAGGCAACCGGGTTGAGGACTCGGTTCATGGCTTAGCACCACAGTATCAACCTGAATTGCTGTGGTGATGCACTCGATTGAAAGCTGATTGAGAGTTGAAACAAGGGCGCGATCGTGATTGCCTAGAATCAACGTCACATCCACTTGAGTAGCGGCTAAAAATTGAAACCAGCCCTCTAACACTTCATCGACTAAAGCCAAGTTAGAGTGAAACAAATCACCTAATATAAATAGTGTTTCGGGTTGAAACGTTTCGCATAACGTTTGGAGTCGTTGAAGGGTTGCCTGATTCACTCGATTGGAAACGGGGATTCCGGCAGATTGGAACGTTTCAGACTTGCCCAAATGCACATCTGAGACTAGTAAGCTGTTCACATCACTGAGATAAATCGCTTTGTCCGATAAAAGCTTGAGCTTGACACCGGATAGTTCGATCGCCTCCATTCCACTATCCATCAACAATTTGTTTCTCTAACCTCTGCGTACCTGTAACCATTCAAATATTTGGTTTACGGTAATCGTCAAATCAATCCTTGTTAACACGGGCAGTACGCGATCTCCGCGATAGATTTCGGGTACTTTTTGAGGTTGAAATACCCAAATTGAGTAATCATCGGGGTCAAGCATCCAGCCAAGCTGACAGCCATACTGCAAACAATGGAGCAAATTGTCAATGACGCGAGTGGCTTTTTGATCGGGAGATAGAATTTCGATTGACCAACTAGGCGCTTCTAAAAAGTCGTCTTCTGGTTCACCACGACTATTAAATTGCAGTTGGCTCCAAGCAATCACCGCCACATCCGGGACAACTGAACGCCCCCCAAAGGTACAGCGAAATTCTGGCAATGCCGTGTAATCGTTGGTGTCATCGATGGCGCTAAGGAGGCATTTCTGTAAAATTGAATGTCGCGCTTTAGGCATAGGTTTTTGCAGAGGATGCCCGTTGATGAATTCCCATGCAGGAGACTCCTCAAGGTTCGGCAACTTCAGAAATTCTTGGATAGTTAGGGTTTTGGGTAGTGCGGAAGTCATCTACTTTAGTTAGAGATTGCACAATACATCACTTTCATCATACTTTCCCTGCTCACCGATCAGATTGTTGCCTGGATCTGATTTGCTTGGGGTGATTGGGTTAAGCCCTATACAATAGGCGTACATCCACTGCACAATTTCCATAGAGATTTCTGTGGAAAACTTTGCTACTGTTTCACGAATCTGCCCATGCCATCCAAAGAGAGCTTATTTGCCCTATCGCTGTTTCCTTACCTGGGATTTTTGTGGTTTCTCACTCGCTCAAAGCAAACTCCGCGATTGGCGCTGATTGGGTTTTATATGCTTTTGGTGTTTGTTGCGGTCACCATTCCGGCTGGAATTTATGCCAAAGTCGCCTATGGAAAAGAGTTGGCAAATGTAGACTGGCTGCACGGCAGCGCAGAGTCTTTTCTCACCTTGTCGAATATTTTGGTGGTGTTGGGTTTTCGGCAGGCGATCGCGGATCATCAAACCATCCCAAAAAGCGAATAATTCACTTCAAAAAATCCACTTCAAAACACGTTTGTATGAGATTTAATTACTATGGGTACTTCAATTGTGGCAACCAGCGAAAACTTTGCAACTGAGGTATTGGAGAAATCCAATGAACAGATCGTGCTGGTTGATTTTTTCGCTCAATGGTGTGGTCCGTGTCAACTGCTCAAGCCTGTGCTGGAAAAACTGGTGCAAGAGTATGATTTTGTGCTGGCAAAAGTAGATATTGATGAAAACCCTGACTTGGCGCAAACCTATGGCGTACAGGGCGTACCGGATGTTCGGATTGTGGCAGATGGCACCGTGAATCCGGGCTTTGTTGGTGCATTAGCTGAACCTGATCTGCGGCAGCTATTGGCACAGTTAAACATCACTTCCACACTAGATGTATTGATGCAAAAAGTGTATGATGCCGCCGCAGACAATCAACTTAGCACTGCCGAATCATTACTAAATACCTTATTGGAGCAGCATCCTAATAATCGTGGAGTGATCTTAGAAGCCACTAACTTTTATATTGAAACCAATCAAATAGAACGGGCACAAACTCTTTTGGCGGTGATTGAACACGAACCAGAGTATGCCTCTCAGATCAAATTGCTGAAAGCGCTGATCTTTTTTAAGCAGATTGCCACGGAACCTGAAACCCCAGACGATCGCGATAGCGCGTTTCAAACGGCAGCCCATCAGGTCTTAGCCGATGAACATCAAGCCGCACTCGATACTTTGTTAGAACTGCTAAGCCATGATTCCCGGGGGGATCGCGCCCACCGTAAGGACGATGCTCGCAAAGCCATGTTGAAAGTCTTTGATCTGCT
This sequence comes from Leptolyngbya sp. CALU 1928, assembly GCF_056784215.1. Taxonomy (NCBI): domain Bacteria; kingdom Bacillati; phylum Cyanobacteriota; class Cyanophyceae; order Leptolyngbyales; family Leptolyngbyaceae; genus Leptolyngbya; species Leptolyngbya sp. CALU 1928. The sequence goes on from NZ_JBXBCE010000001.1 coordinate 2,367,797, forward strand.
AGGCGACGACCATCTTTTAACTAAGGAATATCGCAAAAAAATGATGTCGGTGTTGTACTAAAAGCAATCATCCAACAATCATTAATCCTTGCTAGTGTTGAGGGGTTGCTGTCAAACCTACGGTCTCTTAAACCTAGCGCTTCTCATGTTTCTACGTCTTGCCAAAACCAGTTCTCGCCAACGAGATATTGCCGAAGTTGTCCTCCGCAATGGCTGGGGCTATATGCGTCGGCTATTATCGGGCACCAAAGCGGAAGAACCTCAACTGCCGCCCCCTGCCGTTTTGCGAAATATTTTGACGGAACTGGGTCCGGTCTACGTCAAATTAGGGCAACTGCTGAGTACGCGACCCGATTTATTGCCTCCAGCTTATCTGAAAGAACTCACCGCTCTGCAAGCTGACGTGCCTCCGGTAGCATGGCAAGAGATAGAAATGCTGCTGCGTCGGGAAGTGCAAGATCCATTAGATGTGGTGTTTGCCAAAATAAACCCTGAAGCAGTTGCGGCTGGCTCGATCGCCCAAACCCATCGTGCCACCTTAGCAGATGGGCGCGAGGTTGCTCTCAAGGTGCAGCGTCCCGGCATTGATATTACGATCGAGCAAGACATTACTCTGATTCGCAGTTTGGCAGAACTCGCCTCCCTCACAAAAGTTGGGCAATATTACGATTTAAAAGCACTGGCAAACGAATTTGCTACGGCGCTACGGGGTGAATTGAATTTTTCCCAAGAAGCAGAGTGTACTGATCAACTACGGCGAAACTTGGCAGACAGCCGTTGGTTTGACAGCGATCGCCTAGTGGTGCCCGAAATCTATTGGGATTTGACCACTGAAAAACTGCTGGTGCTGGAATGGCTAGATGGAGTGCCGCTGCTGACGGGAGACTTTCAAGGCATTGAATATAAGGGCGATCGCCAAGCAGAGGAACAGGCGATCGTCAATCTGCTGATTCGCGCCTTTTTTCAACAGATTTATATTGATGGCTTTTTCCATGCCGATCCGCATCCTGGTAACTTGTTTTATCTCAGCGATGGACGACTGGCTTTATTAGACTGCGGCATGGTGGGACGGCTTGACCCACGCACTCAGCAGGCACTTACCGAAATGATGCTGGCGATCGTCAACCTGGATGCTCAACGCTGCGCCCAACTGACTCTCCAGTTAGCAGAACCGATTGAACCCGTCAACATGGCGCGGCTAGAAGCCGACTACGATCGCCTGTTGCGTCGCTACTACAACCTTAACCTAAGCGAAATCAGCTTCAGTCAGCTATTTTATGAAATTCTCCAGCGCGCCCGGTCTAACAATTTGCGCGTTCCTGGCAATATGGGACTGTATGCTAAGACCCTGGCAAATTTGGAGGGAGTCGCCCGCACGCTAGATCCAGAGTTCAACTTAACCGAGCAAATCAAACCCTTAATGACCGATTTATTCCAGCGGCAGCTTGTGGGAGAAGCCCCAATGCAGGCTCTATTGCGAACCGCTTTAGACTTAAAAAGTTTAGGCTTGCAGTCTCCTCGCCAAATTGAAATGTTGCTCGATCGCGTGACCTCCGAAACCCTCCAGTGGAAACTCGATATCCGAGATCTCGACTTGCTCCGGCGCAGCTTAGATGATTCCGCCAATCGGCTTTCCTTCAGCATTGTGGTTGGCTCGATGATCATGGGCGCAGCGCTGATCCTGGCAAACGATCGCACCGGGCGACTTTTTTGGCTCAGCAGCACTTTATTTATCTCCGCCAGCTTTCTCGGCTTCTGGCTGATCGTCAGCATTCTGCGATCGGGGCGGCTCCGATAACCACTTTACTGCTCAACCTACAAGCGCCACATTTGAATATCACCTTTTCGCCCACCGGTAACAATCGTCTTGCCATCCGCGCTAACCACCATGGAGAGTCCCTTGATTTGAGAACCAAAGCGATGAATTAGTTCGCCTGTACAAGCATTCCAAACGGTTACGGCATAATCTTGTCCCTTGGCTCCATCGGCTGTTGCAAATAAAGTTTTGGCATCGGGGCTAAAAGCGATCGCATAGGGTTGTCCTTCATGCCCTTTCAATTCTTTGATTGGGGTTTTTATAAAAGGTCGTCCTTCTTGAATATCCCAGAGTCGAATGTCTTGAGGACCCGTGCTTGCAGAAGCTAGAACTCTTCTATTTGGGCTAAAGGCGATCGACTCAAGCTGTCCACCCGCGATTAACAGGTCAACTCGTTCTCCACTTACAAGGCTGAGGATTTCCACAGCATTTGCGCCTTGCGCTGCGACAGCCATTGTTTGCCCATCCAAGCTAATCGCCATCTTTTGAACGGCGATCGAAGGAGTAAGGGTTCTTAGAATTTGTCCAGTTTGTACGTGCCACTGTTTAATATTTTTTCCAAGTAGACTGCCACTAAATAGCGCTTTACCATCTGGGCTATAGGTCAACTGCTCAATCGTTTTACCGTGAGATAACGTTTTTTGAATTTGTCCAGTTTTCCAATTCCACAGCAAAAGACTGCCCTTATCATCACCACTTGCCAGCGTTTGACCATCTGGGCTAAGAGCAACGGCATAGATAAAACCTCGATGACCGCTGAGGGTGCGAACTAACTTTCTCGTGGTTAAATCCCAAACGTCTAGCTGTTTGCCACCGCTGATTAAGGTTTTGCCATCGGGTGTCCTTGCCAGGGATGTGATGCCATACCCCGATCTCTGCTTCAGCAAAACTCCTTTATCAACGACTTTCCAGGCTTCTGGTGGAGGAGCAGAGGCAGAAACGTTACCTAAACAAGCATTCGCAACCTCTGCGATCGGAATCGGTTTGCCGTCTATGGTGGCGGTGCCATCTTCTGTGATCATGACTGGCTTTCGGGTATCCCAGAGGAGTTGTCCTATCTCTGTCCACTGCTCACGAAGGTGGTCGTGCAAGGGTTTTGATTTTAGTGTGGTTCGATACCAGAGATCAAATCCCAAAAAACCTAGAACGATCAGAACACAGACTGAAATCGAAATCCGAGCTAGCGAAAATAAACATCCTCCCACTGAATAGCTGCCTGAATGAGAACGATTAGACTGGCTGGATTTAGACACTTTTTTGTCCTAATACTTAGGTGATTTTTGGCTACAGCACCAGCAGAGAATCCGGCTGTATTAGTAAGGCAAACTGGATTCGCAGAGAATTTATTACCCCTATTCGATTGTTTTTCCCGCAGAAATAATTCGGCTGCAATGCTTATTCCCAGTATGGACACCCTCAATTCTTTACTCTCACAATAAATCAGACAATTTAGTTGTAGAGATCGTCCTCAACTGTTAAAACGTCGTCATCAAATACAGTTAGCATGGCGATAAGATCGATGCCCTGCTTGAGGTTTGCAAGATACTTCGTTTCAATCTATTCGGATTCCATTAATAAACGAGCGTTACAATGAGCAATCATTGAACTGAATGCCAGCGATCGCTGATTCGCACATCGATAATGACCCTAGTTCACCTCTCATCTCTCTCTTTATGACGATTGGCATTTGGATTCTGGGCGATCAACTGTGGTCAGATCAAGCGGCGCTGAAAAGTTGCGTAGAACAGAAATCGCACACGCCAGTGATTTTGATCGAATCCCTTCAGCATGGGCAGCAGCGCCCTTATCACAAGCAAAAACTGGTGTTGGTTTGGTCGGCGATGCGCCATTTTGCCCATCAGCTAAAACAAGATGATTGGTCAGTTGCCTACTATGAACAGGCTCACGACTTTGAAACACCCCTACGCCACTGGATAGAGGAGCATCAGATTACCGAATTGCGGGTAATGGAGCCGAGCGATCGCCCCTTCGCCTCTCTAATTCAGTCCCTTGAGCTTCCCTGCGCGATCGCACTCATTCCCACCAACCACTATCTTTGGAGTACCCATGAATTTGATGCATGGGCAACCAACCGCAAGCGTTTACTGATGGAAGACTTTTATCGAGAAGGTCGCCGTCGCTTTGGCATTTTGATGGAAGGTAAGCAACCCGTTGGTGGCACCTGGAACTTTGACAAAGAAAATCGCAAACCACCCAAAGGCAAACTGGATACACCAGAACCGCTCTGGTTTGAACCGGATGAAATCACCCAAGGCGTAATTCAGCAAGTCAACGCGCTCCCCTTTTCCACTCATGGCACAGTAGCAACGTTTCACTGGGGAGTCACCCGCTCGCAAGCCCTACAGGTTCTCGATCATTTCATCCAAACTCGCCTGCCTAACTTTGGACCTTATCAAGATGCCATGGTGACAGGAGAGGAAACCATGTGGCACGCACTCTTATCGCCCTATCTCAACCTGGGATTGCTGCACCCTGGCGAAGTGGTTGCGGCGGCTGAACGCGCTTTTTACGAAAACAACCTTAGCCTTAACAGTGTTGAGGGCTTTATTCGGCAAGTTTGCGGATGGCGCGAATATATGTATGGGCTATATCGCCATGTTAGCGATGATTACTTTGCCAAAAACTGGTTTGAACATGTTCATCCCCTGCCAGAGTTTTTTTGGGATGCCGAAAAAACTGACATGAATTGTCTGCATCAGACGCTCAAACAAGTGGAGCAGATAGGCTATGCCCATCACATTCAACGACTGATGATTTTAAGCAACTTTGCTTTGATTTCAGGACTGAATCCTCAAGCGGTAGAAGATTGGTTCCACTCAGCGTTTATTGATGCCTATGACTGGGTGATGCAAACCAATGTGATTGGCATGGGATTGTTTGCGGATGGTGGAATGCTGGCATCCAAGCCCTATGCGGCTTCCGCAAATTACATCAATAAAATGAGCGACTATTGCGGCAAGTGTGTCTACAATCCTAAAGTTCGCGTGGGAGAGAATGCTTGCCCATTCAACTTCTTTTACTGGAATTTTCTCGATCGCCACCGTGAAGCCCTTCGATCTCAAGGTCGCATGAGTTTTATTTTGGCAAACCTCGACAAAATGCCCCAGACAGAACTGGCAGAAATCCGACAGCAAGCGCAAGAATGGCATCAAAGCCAGAGAGGTGAGCCAAGGGGCGATCGCTCAAAAGCAGTAGAGCCAGAGAAACCGTAAATAGAGAAACCGTAAATACCGTGCCTGTTACCCTTCCATCAGTACAACTCATATTTCATCAATTGACAGGGCAGTGAGCCATTGTAGACAGGAATTCGCTGGGACGACTTTAGCCCGATCGCCTGCCCAAGTTCTTTGTTGCCGCTCAGCACAAACGCCGTCCAGCCTTTAAACCGCTGTTTCAGCACATCGCCCAACTGTCTATAAAATGCGCCCAAATCAGGAGCGCTGAGCCGTTCGCCATAGGGTGGATTGCACAATAGAACGCCGCTGTCTGCGGGAGCAACAACATCAGACAGTTCGCTTTGAGAGAACAAAACCTGATCCGATACGCCGCAATTTTTGGCATTAGAGATTGCCTGTTCAATCACGTCCTGATTGCGATCGCTGCCCCAAATTGGCGCGGTCAGACTGTCTTTTTGGCTATCCTCAGCCTCTTGGATCAATTGCTCCAATAGAGATGAATCAAAATCCGACCAAGTTTCAAACCCAAAGCGATCGCGAAACAGTCCCGGCGCAATGTTGAGTGCCTTCAAACTGGCTTCTAGCGGTAAAGTGCCAGACCCACACAGCGGATCACAAAATGCCTGCTCTGGCTGCCAGCCGGAAAGCTGAATCAACGCTGCCGCCAAAGATTCCTTCAGCGGGGCGGCTCCCACCGCAGGACGGTAACCTCGACGGTGCAGACTATTTCCAGAACTGTCGAGGCTAACGGTACAGACCTCACGATTGAGATGCACATTGATCCGCACATCTGGCTCTTTGATATCGACATTCGAGCGATCGCCCAGGGTTTCCTGCTGCTGATCGACGATCGCATTCTTGACTTGTAGCGCCGTAAAATGCGTGTGGTTAAGCTGATCTGTTTTGCCCGTAGCCGTTACTGCCAGCGTCCGATCGGGGGTGAGATGCTCCGACCAGTTGATCGCCTGAATGCCTCGATATAGCGTAGTTGCATCGGCACAGGGAAACTCATGCAGCTTGACCAAGATGCGGAACGGCAATCTTGCCCACAGATTAACGCGATAGAGCAAGGCGCGATCGCCCGCAAAGCTGACTCCGCAAAATCCGGGCTGCACTGTATCAGCGCCTAGCTGCTCTAATTCTTGGGCAGCGATCGCTTCCAATCCCCGTGCCACCGTTGCAAAATACTGATTCATATCCGCTCATCCCTGAAAGGCACTGCCCCTACTATAGATATTTATAGGTATGGGATAACGCTACCATGCGCTCAAATTGGGCGATCGCACTGTACTTCAGAAAAATAGCGCGATCGCGGCTCCCTTGCTTACCGCCAATGGCTCAAATAATTCGGCATTGCCTACGGCATAATTCCTTAAATCTGCAACCGTTTCGTCTACCCTATTTTCTGTTTCAGCACTGATTAATCATCGACAATTTCAATCCGGTAGCTGTAGCCTTGTTCTGCCAGAAATAGTTGGCGATGGCGGGCAAAGTCTTCTTCACAGGTTCGCAGAGAGACTAAGCTGTAGAATTGGGCGCTGCCCCCATCCGCTTTCGGTCGCAGCACTCGACCTAATCGCTGTGCCTCTTCCTGCCGAGAGCCATATTTACCTGATACTTGAATCAGCACATCTGCGTCGGGCAGATCTAGAGCAAAGTTGCCGACTCGCGACAGAATCAGTCCGGTGATCTTGCCCGATCGAAATTCTTCATACAGGCGATCGCGCTCTGGCTGCGTGGTTTTCCCGGTCACAACCGGGAGTCCGGTGATTTCTGCAATTTGCTTTAGTTGATCGAGATATTCACCAATGATCAGAATGCGATGTCCTGCTTGTTGATGTAATAGAGATTGCACAACCTCATACTTGCGCGGATTCTCGGCGGCAATGCGGAATTGATGTCGTTTTTCGGCTAGGGCGTATTCCATCTGGCGCTCTGTATCTTGCGGCACGCGAATTTCAGTACATTCGGCAGCGGCAATAAACCCCTGTCCCTCCAGTTCGCGCCACGGCACATCGTAGCGTTTGGGACCAATCAGCGCGAAAACATCACCTTCCTTGCCATCTTCGCGAATTAGGGTAGCAGTCAATCCCAATCGGCGACGGGCTTGCAGTTCGGCAGTGATCCGAAAAATGGGTGCGGGTAACAAATGCACTTCATCGTAGATAATCAAGCCCCACGATCGCGCACTGAACAATTGAAAATGGGGAAACTCCCCGTCTTTGCTGGAGCGATAGCTGAGGATCTGATAGGTTGCCAGGGTGACGGGGGCTGTTTCCTTACTCTCACCGCTATATTCGGCGATCGCGTCTGCTGGCAGGGTAGTTTTATCCAGCAATTCCCGCCGCCATTGCCGCACGGAGGTCAGACTACTGGTAAGAACCAGTGTGTTGGACTGCACGGCGGTCATGGCTGCCATCCCCACCAGGGTCTTTCCGGCTCCACAGGGCAGCACAATTACGCCGCTGCCGCCCTGAACTCGTCCTGCTTGATAGAAGGCTGCAACTGCTTCTTTCTGGTAGTCTCGCAGGTGAAAGGGCACACCCGCTTGGCTCAGCGATCGCAACTGGATTTCTAAGGCATCCCCATCTACATAGCCTGCTAAATCCTCCGCCGGATACCCTGCCGCCAGTAATGCCTGCTTCAGCACACCGCGATTGGCAGCGTTGACTTGAAAGACCAGATCTGAGGCGCGATCGCCCAAAAGCTTTGAGACTGCTGTATTGCGGCTAAGCAGTTCTGCTAGGGGCAAGTCTGCCATCTTCAGCAGTAGATCCCCGTCGTCTGCCCGCTGAATCACCGTCAGTCCATAGCGACTCCCCAAGGATTCAATTTCCTGCGCCACTGCCTCCGGCATCGGATACTTGGCATGTTCCTGCAATGCCGCAATCATCTCTGTCACAGGCATTCCCGCTGCTCGTGCGTTCCAAACGCTGAGGGGCGACATCTGATAGGTGTGAATATGTTCCGGGCTTTTGATCAGTTCGGCAAACGGCGCGATCGCATCACGAGCCGCCTCAGCACGGGGGGAATGGATCTCCAAAAGCACAGAGCGATCGCTTTGAATAATCAGCGCATTGTCGGCAACGTAGGTCATAGCTAATCCAGGTAACCTCATCTAAATCTATAAATTAAGCACCTAACGTTCATAATCAGCGGCTGAAAGCAACTTTAAATGTAGATACAGGGCAGAGTTCTGTATATTTTCGAGCGTATTTTCAGCACTAGAACTAACGTGGGGCGATCGCGTTTAATTCAAACCAGGAAGACTGTAGCCTAATTTTTTTAGGGCATTGCGAAATTTGGTTTCGGTTTCGGTCGGTACGACGAGGTAGCAGGCTTGTCCGGCAGCGATCGCTTTCGGTTGATCTGCCAAAAAGCAGTAGGCTTTGGTGCGGGAATCATTGGCAATTAGGGTTGCTAGTGCTGCATCGGTACAGCGAATCAATCGGGCAGAGCCGAGGATTTGTAGGCTAGTGGTACGAGTTTGCAGGTCTGCAAGAAACTGTAGGACGGTTTTGGGCAAGGCCTCGCTGCTGTTTGCAGTTAGGAATTTTTGCAGTTCATCGACGCTGCGTCCCTGAGCGATCGCATCCAATAGTTTAGCCTGCTCTAATTGCCAGACGACATCGGAAATAGGCTGCAAAAAAGCATCTAAGAACAGGCGATCAGCGCGACTGAGTTGTTGTAAGGCGACCACTTCGAGGTTTGGCAAAATGCGTAAAACTTGCTTTTGAGGGAGAGTGGTAGGCACATAGCGATCGCTTAATCCTAAGAAATAGGCACCTAAGGGCGTAATCCGAAAATAGGTTAGACCATCGTAGCGACTTAAACAAGACCCATAATAGTAATCAAGATTTCGATCATTTTGAAAATTGAAAGTGCCATCATCAGGATGCATGTATGCCACATCAATTAAACCTAACGTAGAGACATACTCAAACAAGAAAGCAAGACTATAACGAGCTTCTAAAATCAAAAAGTTTGCATCATATAGAGAGCCATATCCGTCTAATGTCAGACTTTCTGGATGGCGACTGACTTCAAAATCGTATCCAGCCGCGATCATGTAGCGAAAGAAATCAGACAGTTTCACCCATTGCCCCACCGAACAATCTTTGAGGGCATCCACAATTTTACTGCGTCGTCCAGCAACGGCTGTCAGGCTGCGCTTACCTTTACCCGTTTGCCCTTTGATGTCATCAACCCGCCGCAATTCATCCAGTACGGTAGTTTTTAACCAGTTTTTCCAAAGTGCTTGTAAGGTCTTTTCGGCGGGTTCATGCAGTGCTTTCTGTCCGGCTTTGGTCAAACTCAAGCGCTTGCCGTTTAATTCCACCAGTTTGCCTGCTTGCAACACCATCACCCAGGCAAAGGGTTTGATGGGACCAATTGGATAATCGTACTTCCAACCTGCTGGAGATTTATTTTCCGTCCATTCACTGTAGTAGTCGCCGGCTTCTAGCACCTCGGCGATCGCGCTTAAGGTCGCACCTGTGGGATAAAAGGTCTTATCGCTAATGGACACTTTTCCTAAATCAACTAATCGCAAAACGGTTTGCAAATCTCGCCGTGCTAATTGCTCTGTTTCCTGCGACTGCATCGGCAATTCAATCGCACGAGCGATGCGTTTACGAGTTACGGAATCATAGTCGTGCGAAGTGCCAGAGAAAGTGGCAGGCAGGCTTTCAATACTTTGAATCTGGGTGGAGGCAGGCAGGGGCACAAACGCTTTCAGTTGCGCTTTTACATCCTGGGGCATGGTGTAGCTATAGAACAACAATCCCAGAATTGAAGGCTTGTAGTGATAGGAATAACTATTGCCCGTTCCCCAAATTGGTTTCTCACCATACTTGTTGACAAATCGGGCTTCCTGGTAATAATCCTTGTCTGAATGCACCACTTCTGCAATCACCGCTTGCTGAATGCGATCGCACTGGTTCCAGAGTTGTTTCAGCCCGTCTCCCTGCAAGTATTGATGCACATAGCTGACCAATTCGGCTTTACGGGTGGGAATTTTACCCGTTGGCAGCAACCCCGCTAGTGCCTTTAACTGATCCACTGTTTGTTTGTTGAGCGCCTCAAGCAAGGTTGGAATGAGGTCGGGTTGGGAATAGTACGGCATACATAACCGGGTTTAATTGACTTACTCCTTAGAGTACTTGCGATCGCGGTAGCAGTCTATTGGGGTTCGTTCACAGAACTTGGCGGTTTCCTAAAATCTGGGTGAAGGCTGCTGGTTTGATGCCAATCTAAGCCCAACCCTTGGCGGTTCATGTGGTCGCGCACTTGGGCTATCAGATTTTTGGGAACGATATCTTGGGGCAATAACCCCGGTTGAGCGCGGGTTGTCAGCCATCCGGCGATCGCCCCAGCCGACGCGCCAATACTCCACTCGCCCTGATGAATTCGCGTCATACCGTTCGCAATATGGGTGACTGCAATCCCCTTGCCGCCAATCAACAGATTATCGACTCCACGCGGAATCAAGCCTTCAATTGGAATCAGAGTGGGACGCACATTGATTTCTAGGGCGGGTGCGCTGGATGCTTCGCCATCATCTTCTGAGTTGCGATATCGACAGCCGTGGATATCGATGCTGTAGTGAATCCGGGCGATCGCTGTGGGGCTGAGATCCCGCGTCCCAGGGAGATCGATCCGCAAATCTGCCTCACGCACGGCAAACTCGCGCTGGTTGTATGCCTTGCGTCCCACAATCCGCCGCCCTTCGCGAATATAGGGCACCATACTCAAGCCTGACTCCGTGCCCAAAGGCGACTCTGTGCCCCACAGATAGGATAGCGGCAACTCCTTTGCATGGTTTTCTAGCAGCCAATGAGCAAATAAGAGGGCGTGATTTTCCCCGTGACGCAGCGCTGCGATCGACAAGCCGCCTAACCAGTTTTGTCGCTGTCCTGATTTGTCAATGTCGGCATCGCTCAAAATCAATGGCGGGTCCATAAATTTCCAGTCGTTGCCACGATTCCAGTTGACTAAAGTCATATCGCCGGGTGAAGGGGTTGTAGCGTAGGGATCACCGGGATTGACGCTGACAATCCGGCGATAGTTAAAAAAGCTGCGCCCCGTAAACACTGGAAACCCTTGTAAATCGTAGTCTTTGCGATGCTCTTCTTTGGAGTAGCCAGATTCTAGTTGAGTTAGGGTTTTGAGTCCAGCGCCTTGATCATCCCGAATAGCTAAGACAAACGGGAATGTGAAAGCCTGGGTACAGTCTTGATTATCTTGGCGGGAGGCGTTGCGTTCTCCTGTGGTCGCGATCGAATCGGAGCCGAGTCGATGGGGAACGCCAGCCCAGCCGACTAACTCCGTGGTATCGGTGGCATCAATCACCATCATGGTCTTGCCGGGGGGCGCTTCCAGCCGAATCGGCGTTTTGTCAAACTCGTCTGTGGAACTCCAGGCATACCATTGTGACAATTCGGCTGAAAATCGCCCTTTGGGTAAGTAGTTAGGATCGCGAGGAGTGCGACGCACGGCATGGATAGCGGTGACAATCCGACCGCTAGCATCAAAGTCTGCCCCTTTAAACGCTGTGGAAACACTCCAACGGCTGTTGGGCGATCGCGTGGCTGCATTTTTCAAAAGCTGTTCTGAAGCGGAGGCTCCAGCGATCGGTGGAAAGCACAAGATCCCCACCCAACAGCTATTAATTTCATCCACGCGGAGATCGCCCTTTAAGGTCGTCCAGCTTGGTAATTTTACGGTTTGCTTGGCAAGCAAACGCTTAAAGTGCATCCAGCTTTCTGTAAGGGTTTCGCTCGCTCGCATTTCCTGGGATTCATCCAGCGCCGAGACCCCCTGTGAGCTAATTTGCCCCCCTAGCCAAGGCGTTAGCTCAATCAAACAGGTGGTCGCACCCGACTGCATCGCATGAGAAGCGGCAGCAACTCCACCCAGCGATCCGCCAATCACCGCTACATCGCAAGTCCACACTTCTTTGGCATCGGGCAACGGCGAAATATGGGGTCTACCGTTGCTGTTCAATCCGCCTTCGCTATAGGCAACCGATTGAGCAGAGGCAGTGGGCGATCGCCCAAGCCCAGCCCGCATCATCCCTAAACCCGTGCCAATCCAAAAGCTGAGACAGAGGGCGACGGCGGAAATCAGCCAGACGGGTTGACCCGAAATTTTTTTGTGTCCAAGCTGGACTGCGCTTTTTAAGACGATGGCAGTGAACCGAATTAACGCGATCGCCAACCTGCCCGCAATTTTCTTGAAAACCCCTGACTTTGCCCTACGCAGCGATCGGGGTCGATTTACCTGCGGCGATCGCCCAGATGGATCAATTCGACGCTTCAGTTGAGGAGCGTTTGCAGCAGAAAGACCAGAAGATGCCAAAGGCTTCTTCCGAGCAGCTTGATGACGAGCCGACCCCGATGACCGTGGCTTCACACCAATACATCCCAGGAACACAACAACGAAAACGTTGTAACACACCCGCCGCCCGTTGCTGCATATTTTTGAGAAAACCAACAGATAAGTGATTAACCAACGGCTTAACTTTGGTCAACCGCAGTTTCGAGAGGCTGAATTGTGAAGACACTAACAAGATTAGCGACGGCTTTAACGAGATTTAAAAGTCGCCGTAGTATAAATTTATTTTGCGGTAAGTAAAAAACTGTCGAATCTGAGCTTGTTAGTCTCAAAACGTTGACTGCTTAAGAATGCGATCGCTGTAAATTGTCAATTGCTAAATGATCAATTAACTGTACTTAAGAGGTTTCATCGTGCCTGCATTACCTGAATTAGTCAAAGACATTAAGCCCGGTGTTGGTGATTCCAATCCTTTCCTCATCAGAGACCCCATTATCCTTCCTTCTATCTATAAAGACCCCATCGTTCTTGGCAGCAAGCTGGTTTTCGATGCATCTGACAGCATCAATGGGCGGGAATTATGGGTCACTGATGGTACCACTGATGGCACTCAACTACTTAAAGATATTTTTCCAGGCTCTAGCTCAGGTGCCTTCAGCGAGATTTTTCCAGATAACTTAACCGTCTTCGATGGCAAGCTGTTTTTCAGTGCTGATGATGGTATCAATGGAAATGAGCTATGGATTAGCGATGGAACCACTGATGGCACTCAACTGTTCAAAGATATCTATCCAGGCTTCACTTCGTCTTACCCAACTAACTTAACCGTCTTCGATGGCAAGTTATTTTTCAGTGCTAGAGACGGCTTGAATGGAACCGAACTATGGGTCAGCGATGGCACTGCTGCTGGCACTCAACTGTTCAAAAAAACTAAATTGAATGGCTTTCCAAACGTTAATCCTCCAACAGACTTAACCGTCGTCAATGGCAAGCTGTTTTTCAGCGCTGATGATGGAGTCAATGGGAGGGAACTATGGGTCAGCGATGGCACTGTTGCTGGCACTCAACTGCTTAAGAATATCAATCTGGGCGGAGGTTCCGACCCAAATACATTTATCGCCGTTGGTAGCAAACTATTTTTCAACGCCGATGACGGTATTACTGGGTCTGAAGTGTGGGTTTCCGATGGTACCGCTGATGGCACTCGACTGGTGAAAGATATTGTTCCGGGTAACACTCATTTCAGTCCATTAGGCAGAAACCCTACAGCTAGAGACAACTTACGGCGTTGCATAATAGTGGGATGGATTGAGGTCAATTTGAATGCAATGTCCTGAGTGCAAGTCTACGCATATTCGCAAGAACGGTCATCGCAGAGGTAAACAAAATCACATCTGTGTGGATTGTGGTCGCCAATTCATCGACGACTACATTGCTTTGCGAGGGTACAGCGATGCCGTCAAGCGGGAGTGCTTAAAAATGTATGTCAACGGCATGGGATTTCGCGCCATTGAGCGGGTCAAAGGAGTGCATCACACCACTGTGATCACTTGGGTTAGACAGGTGGGAGAACTGCTACCAGATGCCTACGACCCGCAGACCACTCCAGAGGTGGGAGAATTGGACGAACTCGAAACCTTTGTCCACTCAAAAAAAACAAGATCTGGCTGTGGACGGCGGTTGACCACTTCAAACCAGGGATTTTAGGTTGGGTGTTAGGCGACCACAGTGCCAAGACTTTTGCCCCGTTATGGACAATTGTGGAGACCTGGCAGTGTTATTTCTACATCACCGACGGTTGGTCGGTCTATCCCTGCTTTATTCCCGATGGCGACCAGATTGTCAGTAAGACTTATATCCCTCATTAGTCACTCTGAGTAGAAATTATCTAGAATAGGGTTAAGGTTATCCAGATTAAATGATCCATGCCTGCCTCTAGAACCGCTCGACCGACGATTCGCTTTGTAGATGAATACTGCCAACTGTATGAGGGATTATTCCCAGAAGTGCGAAGCTTTGAAGCCTTCAAACTGTTGCACTTGGGGATGGTTAGCGAGATTAAACGCAAATCCTTACCCGCCATTGCCAAAGCAGTGGGCTTAGACAATCAACAAAACTTGCATCACTTCCTGACCGAATCTCCTTGGCAGGTGCAGCAGCTACGCCAGAAACGACTGGAGTTAACCCTCAAGGTGCTGGGTGGTCGCTCATTGATATTACTGATTGATGAAACCGGAGATTGCAAGAAGGGAAAAAGCACTGATTACGTCAAACGGCAATACATTGGCAACGTCGGTAAAAAGGAAAATGGGGTAGTGGACTAGACCTGTGGAAATGAGAGAAACTAAAAAGGTCGTTTGCCTAAAGTTTCTGCCATGGTACTTGAACCCGTTGTTTGTCCAAGTTGTGGAAGTAGTGATGTCGTCAAGCATGGTCAATCGGGTGAAGGCAAGCAACGCTACAAATGTCGCAACTCCCAATGTTCTCGCTCTACTTTTATTCGCGACTATCGGTATCGTGGATACCTACCAGAGGTGAAACGGCAAATTGCAGATATGGCAGTCAACGGGAGTGGGATACGAGATACTGCGCGTGTTCTCAAGATTAGCCGCACGACGGTGATTGAAACATTAAAAAAAAGGCGTTGCATAATAGTGGGATGGATTGAGGTCAATTTGAATGCAATGTCCTGAGTGCAAGTCTACGCATATTCGCAAGAACGGTCATCGCAGAGGTAAACAAAATCACATCTGTGTGGATTGTGGTCGCCAATTCATCGACGACTACATTGCTTTGCGAGGGTACAGCGATGCCGTCAAGCGGGAGTGCTTAAAAATGTATGTCAACGGCATGGGATTTCGCGCCATTGAGCGGGTCAAAGGAGTGCATCACACCACTGTGATCACTTGGGTTAGACAGGTGGGAGAACTGCTACCAGATGCCTACGACCCGCAGACCACTCCAGAGGTGGGAGAATTGGACGAACTCGAAACCTTTGTCCACTCAAAAAAAACAAGATCTGGCTGTGGACGGCGGTTGACCACTTCAAACCAGGGATTTTAGGTTGGGTGTTAGGCGACCACAGTGCCAAGACTTTTGCCCCGTTATGGGCAATTGTGGAGACCTGGCAGTGTTATTTCTACATCACCGACGGTTGGTCGGTCTATCCCTGCTTTATTCCCGATGGCGACCAGATTGTCAGTAAGACTTATATGACACGAGTGGAAGGAGAAAACACCCGATTACGCAATTATTTAGCACGCCTGCATCGGAAGACCCTCTGTTATTCTAAATCCGTACCAATGCTGAAACATTCGATTCGTTTGTTACTGCATTACCTGATATTTGGAGATGTGCCCATCCCTACCTGATTCATCCCTATGTCAGCAACGCCACAACTACTTCGCTGTCTTCAACGACAGGCTGTTTTTCAGGATTGATGATGGCATCAATGGGGATGAACTATGGGTTACTGATGGCACCACTGATGGCACTAAACTGCTTAAAGATATTAATCCAGGTGTCAGTGGTTCTCAACCATACACCTTTGCCGTCTTCAACGAGAGACTATTTTTTAACGCCAGTGACAGAACTAATGGAAGGCAATTGTGGATCACTGATGGCACTACTGCTGGGACTCAACTGTTCAAGGATGTTGTACCGGGGCAAGGTCGCAATGGTTCCTATGCAGACGAATTTGCTGTCTTCGATGGCAAACTGTTTTTCAGTAATGGTGACGCGGATGAAGAACTATGGGTCACCGATGGCACTCATCCCACTCAACTGGTGGCAGATATTTTTCCGGGTGGCAGTTCCAATCCAATCGGCTTAACCGTCTTCGATGGCAAGCTTTTTTTCAGTGCCGATGACGGCATTAATGGGCGTGAACTGTGGAAGCTTGAGCCAGCAACACCTATACCAGTGCCACCCATAGTGGTACCTACACTTTTAGCGATCGCCGCTACCAACGCCGACAAGCCCGAAGGCAACAGCGGCACGACTCCTTTTACGTTTAACGTCACGCGATCGGGCAACACCAGCGCTGCCAGTTCCGTTCAGTATGCCGTTACAGGCAGTGGAGTGAGTCCAGCGAATGCAACTGACTTTGGCACGATATTGCCCACAGGCACGGTAAACTTTGCGGCTAACCAAACCACTGCAATTATTACTCTCAACGTCAAAGGGGATACAGCGATCGAATCCGATGAAGGCTTTACGGTGACTCTCAGGAATGCCACCAATGCCACCATCACCAACGGTATCGCGATGGGCATTATTCGTAATGACGATATTCTCCCTAGTTTAGGAATCGTCGCGACCAGTGCAAACAAACTTGAAGGCAATAGTGGCACGACTCCCTTTACCTTCACTGTTACGCGATCGGGCAACACCAGCGCTGCTAGTTCCGTTCAGTATGCTGTTACAGGCAGTGGAATCAATCCAGCCAATGCGAGTGATTTTGGCACCCTATTGCCCACAGGAATAGTGAACTTTGCTGCCAACCAAACCACCGCCCTGATCACTCTCAACATCAAAGGGGATACGGCGATCGAATCCGATGAAGGCTTCACGGTGACTCTCAGAAATGCCACCAATGCCACCATCACCAACGGTATCGCGATGGGCATTATTCGTAATGACGATATTCTCCCTAGTTTAGGAATCGTCGCGACCAGTGCAAACAAACTTGAAGGCAATAGTGGCACAACTCCCTTTACCTTCACTGTTACGCGATCGGGCAACACCAGCGCTGCTAGTTCCGTTCAGTATGCTGTTACAGGCAGTGGAATCAATCCAGCCAATGCGAGTGATTTTGGCACCCTATTGCCCACAGGAATAGTGAACTTTGCTGCCAACCAAACCACCGCCCTGATCACTCTCAACGTCAAAGGGGATACGGCGATCGAATCCGATGAAGGCTTCACGGTGACTCTCAGGAATGCCACCAATGCCACCATCACCAACGGTATCGCGACGGGCATTATTCGTAATGACGATATTCCCCCTAGTTTAAGAATCGCCCCTACCAGTGCTACCAGTGCTAACAAACTTGAAGGTAACAGCGGCAATACTCCCTTTACGTTCAATGTCACGCGATCGGGCAACATCAGCGCTGCCAGTTCTGTTCAATACTCGGTTACAGGCAGTGGGATCAATCCAGCCAATGCAACTGATTTTGGCACCCTATTACCCACAGGAATAGTGAATTTTGCTGCCAACCAAACCACTGCAATGATTACTCTAAACGTCAAAGGGGATACGGCGGTCGAACTCGACGAAGGCTTTACGGTGACTCTCAGAAATGCCACCAATGCCACCATCACCAACGGTATCGCGACGGGCATTATTCGTAATGACGATATTCCCCCTAGTTTAAGAATCGCCCCTATCAACGCCGATCGCACCGAAGGTAACAGCGGCACGACTCCCTTTACGTTTAACGTCACTCGGTCGGGCAACATCAGTGCTGCTAGTTCCGTTGAGTATTCCGTTACAGGCAGTGGGATCAATCCAGCGAATGCAACTGATTTTGGCACAATATTACCCACAGGAATAGTGAACTTTGCTGCCAACCAAACGATCTCAACGATTAGCCTTGATGTTACGGGTGATAGGGCGATCGAATCCGATGAAGGCTTTACGGTGACATTAGGAAACGCCACCAATGCCACTATCACCAATGCCGCTGCCACAGGCATCATCCGCAACGATGATGGAGCCATTGCATTGCCCGAATTGGTAAGAGACATCGTACCTGGATTTGGAAGTTCCTCTCCAGACAATCTTGCGGTCTTCGGTGACAAGCTGTTTTTCAGTGCCTTCACGAGTAGCTCTGGGCAGGAACTCTGGGTTTCCGATGGCACGGCGGCGGGAACTCAATTGGTCAAAGACATCAATCCGGGTAGTGTCACTTCGTTTACCGGTAGTTCCCGCCCACAGGACTTTTTTGTGTTCAACGGCAAGCTGTTTTTCACGGCGGATAATGGCAGCACTGGGCGAGAACTGTGGGTGACGGATGGCACAACTGCGGGGACTCAACTGGTCAAAGATATTGTTCCAGGCAGTGGTTCTTTGGGGGCATTTGACTCCAATCCATCAGACTTTACTGTTTTCAATGGGAGGCTGTTTTTCACGGCGAATGACGGCATCAATGGGCGGGAACTGTGGAGTACCGATGGCACGACTGCGGGAACTCAACTGTTCAAGGATATTTTTCCAGGCGCTCAAAGTTTTGCCCCAACGGGCATGACCGTCTTCAATGGCAAGCTAATTTTTGCCGCAGATGATAACGTCAGTAGGGCAGCAGTATGGAGTTCAGATGGCACGGCGGCGGGGACGCAAATCATAAAGAACATTTCCCTTCGACCTAGTTCTCGCCCAGGTAATTTCACCATTTTCGATAACAGACTGTTCTTCACTGCGGGCGATTTTGACCTTACTGGTGACGAACTGTGGGTGACGGATGGCACGACAGCAGGCACTCAATTGTTCAAGGATATTAATCCGGGAGGTTATGGTTCTACTCCACAAAATCTAACCGTCGTGAATGACAAGCTATTCTTCAGCGCCTTTAGCAGCACGAATGGACAAGAACTGTGGGTTTCGGATGGCACGGCGGCGGGAACTCAACTGGTCAAGGATATTTACCCATTCGTTTATCCATTCATTGGATCGTCCAATCCAGCAAACTTGACCGTCTTCAATGGCAAGGTATATTTCAGTGCCCAAGATGACACCAATGGGCGACAAGTCTGGTTTAGTGATGGTACGGAGGCAGGAACTCAACTCCTGAAAAATTTGACATCTGGTGATGCTGGTAGCGTTAATCCAATGGAGTTGACTGTTTTTGATGGCAAACTGTTCATTGGCAACGGGCGCAACGTGTGGGAGAGTGATGGCACGACAGCAGGGACTCAAGTACTTTCCGACATCTTCTT
The DNA here is from genome assembly GCF_056784215.1 of Leptolyngbya sp. CALU 1928. NCBI lineage: Bacteria > Bacillati > Cyanobacteriota > Cyanophyceae > Leptolyngbyales > Leptolyngbyaceae > Leptolyngbya > Leptolyngbya sp. CALU 1928. The sequence goes on from NZ_JBXBCE010000001.1 coordinate 2,387,083, forward strand.
CGATGAATTTACTTCTAGTCCGCAAAACTTCACTGTCTTGGGTGATCAGTTGTTCTTCACGGGTACTAGCTTGACGAGGGGCAGCAGAGCCGGGGTTGGGAATGAGCTATGGAAGATTGATGCGACAACACCAAATGTCGCGATCGCCCCTATCAACGCCGATCGCGCTGAAGGTAACAGCGGCACGACTCCCTTTACGTTTAACGTCACGCGATCGGGTAACATCAGTGCTGCGAGTTCCGTTCAATACTCGGTTACAGGCAGTGGGACAAATCCGGCGAATGCGACTGATTTTGGCACTATATTGCCCACAGGAATAGTGAATTTTGCTGCCAACCAAACCACTGCAATGATTACTCTCAACGTCAAAGGAGATACGGCAATTGAATCCGATGAAGGCTTTACGGTGACTCTCAGGAATGCCACCAATGCCACTATCACCAACGGTGTCGCGACGGGCATCATTCGTAACAATGATCGATCGGTTTCCCAACTGTCAGTCGGTTCGAGTTTAACCCTCAACAACAACATTTTTGCCACCGGTGGCTCTATCAGCCAGACCAGTTTGCAAACGAGATCGATCGAAGCTGGTTTGCAAGGTGTTTCCCCGGCTGAGTTGTTGCGCCCATAAAGCTTTCAGAGAAGCAGATTCGGGTAGAATTCAGCATCCACTGAGAAGCCGTTTCGACAACCTGGTTGCCTTCTATCAGGTTGTCGCTTTCCATCAACATATCGCGATCGCTCATTGTGTACGGTTAGATTTAGCTTCCTCTAATGGCTTACAGTCAGGACTTTCATGACCTCAAGCTAATTTTGCATGCCGCATTTCATATTTGAATTATGGAGGGTGTTGCATGAAGATTGATAAACTATGGTAAGTACGCAGGTCAAAGGGCACAGATTAATGCTTAAAGACTTTCTAGTGATTAGCGCATCACCTGAAGTTATGGGCGGCACCCCAGTTTTTGCGGGTACTAGAGTTCCTGTAGAAACACTTTTGGACTATCTCAAAGCAGGAGAATCGATCGACGATTTTTTAGATGGATTTCCGACTGTAACCAAAGCGCAAGTGATTGCTTTACTAGAAGAGGCTGGGAAACAGCTTGTTGGCGCAGTTGTTTAGCATGAAACTCCTATTGGATGAGTGCATTGACCGGAAGTTTGCGAAAGAGTTTGCTGATTATGAGGTGAAAACAGTTCCCCAAATGGGATGGGCAGGGATAAAAAATGGTCAACTTCTGACCCTCGCTGAAGCAGAGTTTGATATTTTTATCACCGTTGATCGCAACTTATCATTTCAACAAAATTTGCCCCAGTTTGATATTGCAGTAATCGTTTTGCAAGCAGCCTCTAATCGCTTAGCTGATCTCAAGCCTTTGGTTCCAAATATTCTAGCCAGCTTAGCTACAGCCGCCCAAGGACAAGCTACATTGGTTAGTGTATAAAAACTAGGGTAGGGCGATCGCTCTACATCAACATGTTGATGTAGAGCGATCGCCCTTTGTATTGGTCAGAGTTTAACGAGAAGTGGCTGCGGCTTCTCGTAGGTCAGAGTAGGGTTTGGGTGCAGCCACACGCAGCACTTTTTCTATGATCCAAGGAGCAAGACGGTTTCCCCACACGGCTAGATGGCTCTGCCAGCCTACTAGAATCTCTGGAGAATCTCTGGCTAAGCCATCTACTAGGGCTTTGGCGACCTGTTGGGGAGTCATGGGAATTACCCAGCGAAACCACTGCAAATCCCGCACCATGTCGGTATCGGTCAAGGAAGGCAACAATGCAGTAACCTTGACATTGTGGTCTGCCAATTCACCCCGCAAGGCTTGAGTAAAGCCCAAAATGGCAAACTTGGTGGCAGAATAAGTTGCCATCGTCGGAGCCGCAACTTTGCCCATCAAGCTAGAGACATTGACGATCGCGCCCGCCCTCTGCTTCACCATGCGCCGTGCCACAAATCGAGTGATCGTGTACAGCCCCACTAAATTTGTCGATATCTCTTCCTGTACATCCGTTAAGCGAGACTGCAAGAAAGAGCTTTGGTGGGCAACTCCAGCACAGTTAACCAATAGATCAATCGGTCCATAGTTGCGCCATACTTGAGCGATCGCAATGTTGACATCAATTGGGTTTGTCAAATCCACAGTGATCGGCACCGCATCCACGCCATAGGCATTCACTTCAGCCGCCACCTCTACCAAGCGTTGATGATCTCGCGCTACGAGCAGGAGGCGTTGCACTCCATGGTTGGCGAACTCCAGGGCGATCGCTCGTCCAATGCCGCGAGAAGCTCCTGTAATCAAAGCCGTCTTGCCTTGTAAATGCATAATCAAACCTCCAAAATTGAGGTTTCACAATGGGTTGATCGCTAGTGTTAAAGCCGTTGCTAACAAGCATCAACATCAACCCACAGCGAAACAAAATAGGAATACAAAATGATTGCGAAGCGAAGTCTTAGGGAACTCTACAGATTGATTTCAGGGAACCTGTTATTGTGAGCTAGCCTAACCAGTGTGCTTAAAACAGGTGACACAACTACGAAAAAATTGTTCAGCAAACAGTACAAATCAAATCTATAAGCCAGATTCATAGGATCTGTACGATTGATTGTATACTCTCTTTCAACCGTTCTTAGACTAACGAATCGGTAAAGAGCAGTGAGTTGAGACGAGCATGGTGCGACACCTCCAAGAAGCAAATATGAGGTAACTGTTTATCAGAATGACCTTGCTTGCACACACTAACAAGGAGATCAAAAGGCTGCAACATTTCTTAGTCAAAAATTGATATTGTTACATTACTACATGTAAACTTCAGGTGATTTAGGGTCTAAAAAATGCACTATTTTTTGGATGACAGAGCAATGTCTCAGGCTGTTTGGCTTGATTTAAAGTTCCTAGTTGAACCGAAACACAATGAGAAATGATGCTAGTCCTCTGGAATGGTGACATTAGATTTTCTCAGCCTAAAAAGTAAATTTAAATACCAATTGTAAGGTTATTATTTATATGAATATTAGTTTTATGCGAATCAGTATTTTAAGTGTGTTAATTGCAACTCCTTATCTATTGGCTTGTAAATCACTTAAACAATCCACATCTCAAGTTTTATCCTCCGATCGGGTGATGAAAATTACTTTTGATCTTTCAAAAATTTCTGCGGCTGGCTTGGTGGGTTCAGTTGGTAACCAGCGATCGCTGAGCTATGAGTTTTGCATTCCAGCCGATGACAAACATCTATCAGAAGTTCGCACCATTGCTCCCTCCGTGCAAATATCGCGATCGCCGGGTCGAATTGGCTGCACTCAAGATCAATATCTGGTGATTGGCGATACTCATCAAGTGCGATGGCGCGACGTGTTGACGGCGATCGCTGGGTTGGATTACGTCCAGCACATCGACGAATTTTTTGGTGAATAAGCATTTTATGACCGAACATCAGCTACAAGCAACGTGCGAAACGGTACATTTGGGTGGATTTTCGGCGCAGCTAAAGCCTGCCTTAGTGGTGGAGTCGGGCGATCGCGTTCACGTCGAAACCTACTCTGGTTTTCATGTAGCAGCCAAAGCCCCGCCAGAATTTTTGACTCCTGAATTTCAAACCATATGCGATCAGTTGCCAGAGGATCGTCGCGTCGGAAATGGACCTCACCTGCTGACAGGACCGATTTTCATCCAGGGCGCAGAACCGGGTGGTGTGTTGGAAATTCGGCTGGAGGCGATCGCGCCCCGTCTGCCGATTGGGTTCAACGCCATTCGTCCTGGTTGGGGAGCATTGCCCCAGCGGTTCGCTCAAGCTGCCCTCCGTTTCATTCCGTTAGATTTGGAGCAAGGGATTGCTGAGTTCCCTCCTAACACAGGTATTCGGCTGCCGATTCAACCTTTTTTCGGCATTTTGGGTGTGGCGACTGAGGATGAGCGATCGTCCATTCCCCCCGGACTGTATGGCGGCAACATTGACAATCGCCAACTTCAGGCAGGATCGCGCTTATTTTTGCCGATCTTTGTGCCGGGAGCGCTGTTTTCTATGGGCGATGGTCATGCGGTGCAAGGCGATGGTGAAGTGGATGTAACGGCGATCGAAACCTCGATGAATGGCACTGTGCAACTAATCGTCCGCAAAGATTTGACATTAACCGCGCCGATCGCCGAGACTGCCACCGACTTTATCACCATGGGCTTTGGCAACACGCTTGATCTCGCGTTTGAAAATGCTCTCCAGCAAATGATTGAGTTCTTACAGCGCTTCATTGGCTTACCTGCGGAAGAAGCCTATGTGCTGTGCAGTTTGGCGGTTAATTTCCACATTACCCAAGTGGTGAACAGCCCCCAAAAAGGAGTCCATGGATTGTTGCCAAAGGCGATTTTGCCTGTTAAGCCGGGGTTATAGCCTTCGGCAATCCAGAGCCAAACCTTAAAACCGTATCGCAGCCCATTGCCGATCAAGCTAAAGGGTCTGCAATAGAGAGGCTATTGATTGCTGTTTTGACTGCTCAAAGTAACGCGATCGCTATAGGGATACTACTGGTGCCTCTGAATTTACAGCTTTTCTTCTGCTTGAAGTGATGGATGAGGGATATAAAGTCTTTGATAATTTAAGCATCTCGCCTATTCCCTGGGAATACTCATAAAAGTGCGGTGAGTTTCGTGGGTGTTGTTGGCACATGTGGCATTTGCTCAAAAACTTTTTTTATAGCCTGAGAACTTATCCCGATCTTAGCCCTGACCTACGGATGAGGCAGCGTGTGAATCGGATACTGAGCGATCGCCCCTGGCTTAATTCGGAAGATTGGCATCAAACGTTTTGGCAACCTCTTAACATTACGCAATCAGTTTCGCACTTTGTTTATCAGCACCTCCCCAACTATTCAGGATTAGACTGTGGCAGAATGCACCCCAACGATCGTCTACAAGACGATCTGCATCTCTCGTTAGTTTGCTGGTTTGATTGGCAAGAATCTTTACGACAAGACTTTTTTATCCAATTCGAGATTGATTTAAACGAAGACACTGACCTAGAAACACTGTCCACCGTTGAAGACTTTATGATTTTTCTTGATCGCCAACTTGCAACAATTAAACATTTTTAATGAAAAATTACAAAGTATTTAATTGTCAAATCTTTATAGAAGTGTTGTGATTTCTTTTAGATAAACTCGGCTAAAAGATTCGTCCTCGCCTAGAGAATATTGCTCAATCAATCCATTCTGATGAACTGAAACAGCAGCTTCCTGACGACTTACGACGATTGAGTCATCAAAAATATCACGGGATAACATCATCTCAGTGTTAGTAGGATTATCTAACACAACAATATTGCTACCGTAGTAAAACATGCCATCGCGATCAAGTATCTCTTCACAATACTCGACAATTAACAAATCAAGCTTAGGATTACGAAGTAGATTTTGAACATTGGCGTTGTAATCCGAATTCAAGTATTTCTCAGAGCGGTTAATAAACACCCCCCCTCGGCAAACACTGCCAATTGTCCAGTGGGGATGCTTGAGTAGAATATGATCAACAACTTCTTGAATTTCAGTTCTAGAAATCTGATTAAAGCTAATAGTTGGAATTCTGGCATCTTTTCCAGTTTCAAAAAAGCTTTTTAAGATATAAGCTGGCACATTAACACTTTCGCCGACAGCAGGCTTTAAATGCATGTTGATACCAGGAGCCGAATTGATTTCAATAATGCCGAAATTCCCTTCTCGCCAAGATTCTGAAAGATCGCAAGCAATCACATCAATTCCCAGGCAAGTAAGGCGGAAATATTGGGCAATATCTTGTGCCAAGATCACGTTGTCGGGATGAATTTGTCGAGTAGCATCAATGCTCAAACCACCTGCAGAAAGATTAGCGACCTTTCGTAAGAGAACTTTATGATCTTCTTCTAATACGCTATTGAGCGATAAGTTTTGATCCTGCAAATAGCGCTCCATAGCGGTATCGTATTTTATTTTGCCGAGTGGTGAAGTTGGAGTGTCAATTCGCGCCGCAGTGCGATTTTCTCGCTCAATCAATTCGCTGATCGCTGAAATCCCATCGCCAATTACAAATGCAGGACAGCGTTCGGTTGCCGCGACAAATTTGCCATTGACGCACAGTAAGCGGAAGTCTTTGCCCGCAATACTTTTCTCGACAATGATACGAATAGGTTGATCTTCGGGTATGGCTGCGATCGCATTATCAAAAGCTCGCTCTAATCTATCAAAGTCTTTCACATCTGCCGTTACACCAATGCCCTTATGTCCAACAACAGGCTTCACGGCAACGGGATATCCAATCTGATTCGTAACGGCTAACGCTTCACTGAGCGTATAGACAATGCTGCCTGTAGGAACCGGAAAACCCAGTGTATGAAGGAATTTCTTGCAATCATCTTTCCCTGTTGTAAAGTCAGAATCGATATGGCTATCGTGATCAAAGGTCGTAGCGATGCCTCTAACCTGCTTGCGCCCATAACCATACTGCATCAGCCTTTCGTCCCACAGGTAAAAGGCTGGAATGCTTAACTCATAAGCCGTTTTGAGTAAGGCATAGACGGTAGGACCTCCATAAACCGAGTCTCGAAAAATGTTTTGTAACAATTCAATTTGGTCATCCATCCGAAAGGGTTGATTGCGGGTGATCGCTTCAAACCAATCCCATACACAGTAGACGATCGCCCGACTGGTGCGCCGATGCAACGACTGTATAGCAATTCTGGTTCGCTGCTCGTAGGTTTGCAAACTCCAGTGCGTTAAATGTAGATCCATTTCAAGCTGATTGATTTCAGCGACAGTCCGTGCAAATAGATGAGCATAGGAGTCATAAGATTCAATGCCCAAGTGAGGGTAGCGATCGCTAACCGCAGCTTTATACATCTCTAGTGGAAGCGGCGAATTGTTTGTAACCAAAGCCACATCAAAGACAATTGCTGCTGTTTTCAAATATGGGTTTGAACCAATGTAGTGACAAATATTAAAAACATCAAACGCATCAGAGGCGCGCGCATTCACACGCGCCATTTCAATATTTTGATCCAGAACCATAATGCAATGCCATGTTTGTCCGGTACTTACACTAACGTTGTACAGGTAGATTTTCCTCTACCCTAAGGTGGGAATCTTTATCTGTCTTAATTCAAGTCACTACACCTCTGCCTAAAGAAATGGTTCTTTGGAAAAGGGGGAAATGAAAAGCATAATTGTTAGACTTAAGCAATATCTTGTTAGCAGGTCATAACCTTATGAGCAAGCATCATACAAACGCCCCTACCTTTGATTTAAGAGAAGCCGTTCACCAATTAGCTGAGACTGCGTTTCATAGTCATCTCATCTCTGGATATGGTGATAGTGAATACGATGATGAATATCAAATTGTTCATGAAGGCAAACCAAGACATATGCCTCTTGTCGATGCCCACTCTTTTCTAGTTAATTTACTCAAACAGTCCTACTGATGCTGTCCTACTGATGCTTTTGATGCTGCTTCAAAAGCTTGCTTCTTTAAAATCTACCAAATGACTGTACTAATTTTCTAAATAAACTTGTTTTATGAGGAAACCACCACAATCAAATCGGAGATTTTTATGACAGTACAAGAGGTTCAAGCAACAGTTGCAGCATCTCAAGAGAACGAGGCAGAAGATGCAGATAGTGTGGCGCTTCCTGAGACTCACGGGCAATTAGTGATTATTGGGGGCGCTGAAGATAAACAAGGTGATTGTAAGATTCTGCGGGAATTTGTTCGTCGTGCAGGTGGACTACAGGCTCGGATTGTAGTCATGACTGTGGCGACTGGACTGCCGGGGGAAGTTGGCGAAACCTATATGAACGTATTTGAGCGGCTGGGAGTTGCATCCGTCAAGGTTGTAGATACTGCCAAACGTGAAGATGCTGGTGATTCTAAGGGGTTAGCAGCCATTCAGGATGCGACGGGCGTATTCTTTACAGGGGGGAATCAGTCCCGAATTACTGAATGTTTGAAAGATACTGAATTGGATGCATTGTTGCATCAGCGTTTTTCCGAAGGCATTATTATTGCGGGTACTAGCGCAGGAGCCGCGATGATGCCTGACATGATGATTGTGGAAGGGGACGGGGAAACCAATCCACGGATGGAAGTGGCTGCGATGGATCGGGGCATGGGGTTTTTACCCGGTGTGGTGATTGATCAACATTTTGCTCAACGGGGACGGCTCGGACGGTTGCTATCTGCGATCGCCCAACAACCCGTTAACTTGGGGTTTGGCATTGACGAAAATACGGCGATCGCCATCAATGGCAAAGAGCTAGAGGTCATTGGCGAAGGGGCAATCACAGTAGTTGATGTGGCACAACTAACTCATACTAATCTCGACGAGCTTTTAAAGGATGAGCCACTAGCGCTGTGCAATACAACTTTACATATTCTTCCTCAAGGCTATGGATTTGATTTAGAACAACGCATCCCCATTACTAAAAAATAAAGTCAGCAAGTAGATGGAAAGTCTCGCGCTCATCTGAGACAGGTAGAGCGCGGGAAGGGGAAGTGCAACCATTTAAATGATGCAAAACCTCCATGTTGACGCGATCGCATCAACATGAACTCTTGCGTGAATCAAGCAGAGAGAGCCAGTTCAAAATTGACGATCGCCGTAATCAGGGTGAGGCGCAATCCGAAATGCCTACGTCGCGCTCCCTTGGCGGAGCGAAGCTCTATGCGATAGCGGGCAGCGAGAGTCCGAAAAATCTTGAGCTTACAATTCCTAGGCTCAGCGACCACTCGTAATTTAGCGAGTTACGGCTGTGCTGATGAATTTGTTTAGGCTTGACGCGGAGTGAGCGATGAGCGTTTTAGGCTAGTTTAAAGCTTAAATTTTGTAGAGCAGGGTATCGATCTGAGTATTCTTATAGTAAAGATTGATTCAATCTGATTCAGTATGATTAGGTAGTTCTTTTGCGTTTCGTTAAGTTAAATCCTGGATTTATTGATCTTTGTAAGGATTGCTATCTGTCTGACAGCATAGTCCTTTAGACTGAATCTCACTTCAAAACGTCCTTTTAAAAAACGGCTTGAGTAAGACTATGTTTGAACTTTCCTTGCACGAATTACTAGTTATTGGTTCCTCTTTCGCTTGTGTTGCTGGAATTAGTTTGTTGGCGAGCGATCGCGACAGCATAAAAGACGATGTGGAAGCAGCCGACTACATGCTGATGCTGATGACGTTTGCTTATTGGTTAGTGTATTGCGGTGCAGTGGGTTTGCAGAAAGTCATATTGCCAGAGTGGGAAATTGCCATGCTCAGCGCTAAGTTAACGAGCGTCATTGCCTTTTTGCTTACTGCTAGCTGCATTCTCAGTTTGCCGCTTAATCGTGTAGCGGATCGGCAAGCCGAATAAATTAGCTCCTTTACCGGGCTAGAATCTCAGCGATCGCGGCTTCTAGCTCGGCTTGTTCTAGGGACGCAATCACAAACACTTCTTGAACTGTTTTCCCTTTTCTCGCGATCAGCTTGAAGCCGCCTCGAATGGGAACCGATACTTTTAGCGTCATTTTTGGAGTATGCGATCGCACAGGACCAATAACCCCCGGAGTAATGGTTTGAACTCCCACTGATTGAGTTAGGCGATCCAAAATGGCAATAAGTCCTGGAATGTGCGTGGAATGGTTAAGAACTAGTCTTCCAGTAGGACTTGCCATAGTAGTATCCTGCGGTATTTGGCTCAATTCTGCAAAAATCTAATTACCTAAAACCAATCAGGCTGCTTCTAAAGGAGCCATAGTTAAGTTTTCTCGCCCCAATTGCATATGATAAAGCTCGGCTTGCTCCTGTGGTCCAACCCAAACGATCGCTTGCCCTTCGTGATGCACTTGGTTGGTTAAATCCCAGGCATGGTCGGGAGTCATGCCGGGAATATATTTCAGCAAGCAACTAGAGACATGCTCGAAGGTGTTGAAATCATCATTCAACACAATCACTTTAAAGTTCGGATAAGGGTCGCGCGTGGTTTGACCAGACTTTACTGGAGCCAGGGTAGGCGATGACGTAAGAGTGGGTGCCTTCGTCAAGGTTCGTATTGCAAACGCGCAATCACGAGAAAATCTCATACAGGTTCAGGAAGCTTTAGCGATTACTCCTAGGGTATCAGTATCAGGCTGGGGTGATCGCTTTTCTAAGGAACTTTTCCAGTTGACTAAAAATTATTGCGATCGCACCCAGCGCCCAACTCCAGCGCCCATCGCCAAAATGAGCAGCAAGGGAGTCAGCCAATCGCCCCAGCGAACGTATCCGGTTTGAGTTTGGCGACGATAGATAGTTTCGGCATGAATCTCGTAGGTTTGGGGCTGCGATCGCCAGAGAATTCGCCCGTGGGGATCGATCACGCCGGAGTATCCGGTGTTGGTGGCGCGCACTGCCCAGCGATCAGTTTCAATTGCCCGCATCAAGTCCTGTGCCTGATGCTGCGCCATTAGCACTTCGCTGTAAGGATCAAGATTGGAAGCAGTTAAGATGAACTGCCCCCCTCGTGCCGCCTGCCCCCGAAATACTTCAGGGAAGGCAGAGTCATAGCAAATACTGGCGATCGCTCGACCAAACGGGGTATCCAACTGCTGATCAAACGTTCCCGGCAAGCCATTTTCCGAAACCGTCGTTAGCTTGCTAACCAGCCCTCCCAGCCATTCTTGAAATGGAATATATTCACCTAGGGGCACAAGCTTTACCTTGTCGTAGCGACTGATTGCTTCCCCTTGAGCATTGAGTGTCAGCAAGCTCCGAGCAACTCCGCCCTTTTGAGCCGTAAATGTGCCTAACCAAGCAACTTTCTGTTTGTCTAATATGGCTCGATAAAACAAACTGTTCGCCCGACTGCGATCGTTCCACAAAAAGGGGAGCGCTCCTTCGGGAGTTAATACCGCTTCTGCACCTTGCTCTACTAAAGTGGTGTAACCTTTGGCGTATCCGGCTTCTGCTCGTTGCAACCCTTCCGAAAACAGCTTAATTCTAGTGGGCACATTCCCTTGAACAATCCCTACTTTCAGCGACGATGTAGCCAAATCATTCAACGGCAGGCGATAGAGCCAGTAGCCAAACAGATGGCTAATGATGAATAGAAAAACCGCGATCGCAAGTAGAAATCGAGTGCTTTTGTCTTTAAATCCCGCCTGCCAACTGATCCACGCTTCTGCAATGAGTCCATTGACTGCCGCGATCGCCGCCGTGACCGTCATTGCGCCCGATAGCTGCCCCAAATGCAAAATCGCTAGGTTTCCCGGACTTTGCGTATAAGAAATGGATGTCCACGCGAGAGGCGTTAGATTGCACAAGGTTTCTACCCCACACCAGAGCGCTGTACCCAGAAGAACGCGAAACAAACTAAAAGTGATACCCTCACTGCCTAGCGTCCATCGCCTAGCCCCCAACCTCATACCCCCCTGCCAAATGACTACCAGCGCCGCGCCCCAGAGTGTGATGAACGCCCAGCAAAAAAAGGTGATAGCGATACTAGCAATCCATGGAATCCCCAGCCACATCAACGGATGTAAGCCTCTAATCTCAAAAAGCGCCGAACCGTGATACCCAATGCCCCACGCGATCGCGCAGGCAGTGGGAGAAATCATTGGTTCATTTGCTTTTTGTCTTTCACTATTGACGATGACCCACAATGGCGCGATCGAAATCCATGCAAACCCCCACCAATTTAGCGGAGCCACTGCCAAACTCATGGCAAGACCACTGAAAAACGCAATGCTCAATGACCGCCAATCTGGAAACTTCCAAGCTGGTAAATGGAATTGAAATTTAGCGGATCGAGTTTGAAGATTAGGCATAGAAACCACTATACCCAGCGATCGCTAAGTGCGAACTAGACAAGTCGGCGCTGCGCGATCTCGCTCCCTATTTCCCGCATGGACTAAATTGCTAAATCGAGTAGTACAGGGGAAATGCTTTGGCATCTTTGGGCTTCACAAAAACGCGCTGCTGAGGTTCTAGATTCAGTTCATCGAAGCGATCGCGGGTTAAATGCGCCATCAACACCTGCCCATCATCCAGCATCAACTCTGCCTGAATTTCCCAGCCTAAGTGAATAATCCGGTTGACCCTTGCCGCCACCGATGATTCCGTCTGCTGAGTTTCTATCAAAACGTCTTGAGGTCGCAAAAAGACCTCTGGATGGGGCGAGTCAAACCCGTTTGCCTGAAAGATCCGAGAGGTGCTCGGCAACACGTTCACTGGACCAATAAAGCTCATGACAAAGGCACTCGCAGGATGATCATAAATTTGTGCCGGAGAGCCTACCTGCTCCACCTTGCCCTTATTCATGATCACAATTTCATCTGCCACTTCCATTGCTTCTTCCTGGTCGTGGGTCACAAACACAGTGGTGACATGCACTTCATCATGTAAGCGTCGCAGCCATACGCGCAAATCCTTTCGCACTTTGGCATCTAGCGCGCCAAAGGGTTCATCCAGTAACAACACCTTCGGTTCTACAGCCAATGCTCTAGCAAGCGCCACCCGCTGCCGCTGCCCACCAGACAGTTGAGACGGATAGCGATCGCCTAATCCATGCAGTTGCACCAGTTCCAACAATTCATCTACTCGCACCTTTACCTGCTTAGGCGGAGTTTTTCGCAACTCCAATGCAAAGGCAATGTTCTTCCGCACCGTTAAATGTTTGAACAGAGCATAGTGCTGGAACACAAACCCAATGTTGCGATCTTGCACGCTCCGATGGGTCGCATCTTCACCCGTTAGCCATATTTTGCCGCTATCAGGAGTTTCTAACCCTGAAATTAAACGCAGCAGCGTAGACTTTCCTGACCCAGAAGGACCTAACAATGCAATCAGAGTGCCACTTTTAATCTCAAGACTGACCTGACTGACGGCTTGAAAGCTTCCAAACTGTTTAGATACGTCCTCAACAATAATGCCCACGGAATGCGACCTCAATTCAGCGTAAATGACTGCAAATAAATAGCAAGTTGACAGGTTTCAGACTCTGAATCTAAGAAGGTAAACGCCATCACGTAAGGCTATTCCTTCATAGTCTGCTTATATTTTTGCGATTACTGCCCCATCAAATCAAAACCCAGTTATTTGGTAGGGTTTATGTAGTTTATACCACGAGTAGTTTTCTATGACTATTTAGGACGCTCATATATTTCACAATTCTGTATAAACTAACTGAAATCATGCTTTAGAATAGAAAAGTTGTGAAAAATTATCCCGTTTGTTATGGCTCAACCGAAAAAGAAAACATCCAAGTGCAAACGCGATAAGCGACGGGCAACTTGGAAGGGCAAAGCGAGATTGCAGGCACAACGTGCCCTATCCCTTGGCAAGTCGATTTTGACTGGACGCGCTGAAGGATTTATCTATCCACAAGCGGAAGAAGAGGAAGAAGCATAGAGCGCTTTCTAAAATGCTAGGAAAATTTTTCCAAAAACCAGACCCCTCCTTACAAGACCGGGTTCCACCAGGACAGCACTTAGCGAAAGGTTTTCCGGTTTTGACCTATGGGGATACTCCTCATGTAGAGGTCAAAGATTGGACGCTGAGAATATGGGGACTAGCACAGAAGGTCATCTTTACGTGGGATGACCTCATGGCAATGCCTCAAACCGACTTTACGGCTGATTTCCACTGCGTTACCACTTGGTCAAAGCTGGATGTGCAATGGCGCGGCGTAAAGGTGGTGGACTTTATGAAACACGTTGAGGTAGATCCCAAAGCCGTTCACATTATGGAACATTGCTATGGAGACTACACAACCAATATTTCAATAGATGACTTTTTGCGAGAAGAAAACTTTTTTGCTCATACGCTTTTTGGTGAGCCGCTGCCTGCTGAGCATGGTGGACCATTGCGTTTGGTGGTTCCTCATCTTTACGCCTGGAAAAGCGCTAAATGGCTCAATGGGTTAGAGTTTCTTGCTCAAACGGAGCTAGGTTTTTGGGAGCGAAACGGCTATCATCAACGGGGCGAGCCTTGGGCAGAAGAACGATACAGCAATTGAGAGATAAGGGCTAACTGGCACAATAAAGTTTGTGAAATTTTGTTTGAATTGCCTACACCGATCGCAAACTGAATTTATTAACAAAAAATATCCCGCTAGAAAATGATTGAGCAGTTAGATTTTGTCATCCGGCGATTCTCGATTAAAATAAAGTAGATTATTAAAATGCTGGCGGGAGATTGACGCAGATAGAGCCAGAAATGACGCAAGCCAGTGATGCCTTAGACGCTAACTCAGATAAAGGAGCGATCGCTCAAGCCCTATTTTGCCAGACACTATCATCCACGCAGCTTCAGCAGCTGTCTCCAGGAGCATTAGCGTATTTGGGAGACGCTGTTTATGAGCTTTATATTCGTCGCTACTATCTAAGTCCACCTAAACGCATTCACGCCTATCATCAACAAGTTGTGGCTCAAGTTCGGGCTGAAACTCAAGCTCACCATCTAAACCAGTTGATCCCTTTCTTGACTTCCACAGAATTAGATCTCCTAAAGCGTGGGCGTAACGCCGCAGCCAGTCGTCCTAAACGAATTGACCCAGAAACCTACCAACGGGCAACGAGTTTGGAGACACTAATTGGCTATCTTTACCTCTCTGATCTGCACCGACTGATGGAGTTGCTAGATCATTTGCAAATCGATTCAACAGCTACTTGCTAACGGGCGATCCCCATATTACTTGAAGAATTGTCCTTTACTAAAAGATAAGTACTTTTATTTCTTGTACGAATCATCGAGTCTCTAGTCCTTATTTTTATTGTTAACGAACCATGACTGACAAAAAGCGTAAACCTGAGCCTGTTCGACATTCCCGTACTGATTCTGGGGGAAGTAGCTCACCGAAACCTCAAGGAGCAAGGCGAGATCGCGATCGCCCTGCCCGTGGAGATGCCGCCCTTTCCTATCGAGATAAAAAGGTTCATAAAAAGCACGTTGTCACGGGTAGACCTCGCCCCGTTTCCAAGACGGGTGATGAAACTGAATATTTTGCCTCTCCCAAAGTTTCCAAGCCAGAGCGGGCTTCCCAGGATCGCAGACAATCACCTACAGACTACACCTCTAGACCGAAACGTGCGGCTGGAAACACCAAAGGCTCCTACTCAGACGGATCTCGCTCAAATGGCAGTGTTCCTAAACCTAAGCACACTTCTAAAGATGGCAGAGACTCGCGATCAGACTATACTGCTCGACCTGAACGGGCTTCTAGAGATGCGAGAGGTTCACGCCCGGAAGGTCATCCCTCCAGACCTGAGCGACCTTCTAAGGATGCAAGAGGCTCACGGTCTGACTACCCATCTAGACCCAACAATGCATCTAGAGACTCTAGAGATACACGGTCAAGTTCTGTAGGCTCTGCTTCGGGAGAGTTTCAAGGAACTCGTTCAAGCTCATTTGTTCATCCTGGGCGGACTAGAGACCCTAAGCGATCGCGGGCAGAAACATTTATTCCTCGTGATAGACGGGATTTCTCAGAAGCTCATAGTGATTCGTCCGCTGCACTCCAAGAAGATTCTGCTGAGTTGATTTATGGTCGTCACTCAGTTTTGGCTGCCATGGAAGCCGAGCGTACCCTAAATCGTATCTGGATCATTGCCCGTTTACGCTACGATCATCGGTTTCACACCCTATTACAACAGGCGAAAACTAACGGTGCGGTCATTGATGAGGTTGATCCCCGTCGGTTGGATCAAATGACTCAGGGTGCTAATCATCAGGGCGTTGTGGCGCAAGCTGCACCCTACGAATATGTCGAACTAGCCGTGTTGATTGAGCAGGCTAAAGCAAAAGTTGATCAGCCTGTCTTAGTGGTGGCGGATGGCATTACTGATCCTCATAACTTGGGTGCGATTATCCGTTCAGCGGAGGCGATCGGGGCACAAGGCTTAATTATTCCTCAACGAAGAGCCGCCGGGATCACGGCAACGGTGGCAAAAGTGGCAGCCGGCGCGCTAGAAACCTTTCCTGTGGCAAGGGTTGTCAATTTGAATCGCGCCTTGGAAGAGTTAAAGGCTGCCGGATTTTGGATGTATGGACTTGAAATGGAAGGCAGTGAACCCATTCACACGGTTGAATTTACCGGAGCGATCGCGCTAGTGGTTGGGGCAGAAGGGGAAGGCTTAAGTATGTTGACTCAACGCGGGTGCGATCGGTTAGTGTCTATCGCCTTAACAGGGAATACGCCGAGCCTTAATGCTTCAGTTGCGACGGGAATGGCATTATATGAAGTTTATCGTCAGCGCCAATTTAAAACCTTACATTTGGATAGATCTCATCCGATGGGGTTGAAAAAAAGTGGGGTTGCAGAGTATAACAAACCATAGCGGATGAAATAACTTCGATTATTTAAGGCTATAAAGCTTTATCAAGCCGCCACTGAAAAATAGCGAGATAACAATGCAGGAATCTCTGGTAAGACTTATCGATTTTTTTGGTTTTGCCTGGTGGGTAAAGGTCAAAACTGATTCTCCTCGCTGTACTTATTATTTCGGTCCTTTTCTCAGTCGCCAAGAGGCAGAAGGCGAAAAGCCAGGATATTTAGAAGATTTGCAGTTTGAAGGCGCTCAAGGGGTTGCAGTTTCAATCAAGCGGTGTAAGCCGACACAGTTGACGGTCTATGATGACTTAGCAGACCCCCCTACCAAAAGCTTAGAGGTTTCTGTTCTTTAGCAGAGATGGCATAGCTTAACAAGAAACCAGTTGCCAGCGGGATTCAGATGCCCACTAACTGCAATAGCTTGTTCTGTCTCTAATTCTTGAAGCAGATCATTGATGTCCGTGTTGAGCGTTACTAGGCTCACTGCGCGATCGCTGAGGTTCGTGGGGCTAGTGATCAACAGTTCATACTGCTGTTCTTTTGCCCGTTTAAAGATGCCTGATAGTTCTAACTGAGTTGCAGATAAATTGCGCTCTGTCGATTTTTGGGTAAGTTCCTGCTGTATTGGAGCATAGCCTGATCCCGGATAGGCATCAGGATGATCTAGGTAAAACTGTTGCCAGTACAGCCACTCTGGGTGGTTAATCGATTGATTAAATAATGGAATTACGGCAGTGGGCGCGATCGCGTCATTCAACAATGCGGCTTGAAGCGATCGCACCTGCAAATCTCGCGGCTGACAGTTTTGTTCAATGCAGAGCGCTGCTGCCATTCCTGCGGCTTGCCCAATTCCCAAAATGCAGGGCTGTAGCCGAGTCGCTCCATTTGCCATGTGAGAAACCGAAATGTTTTTTTCGCAGACCAGGAAGCCATCGATTGTTTCAGGAACCAAGGCACGATAGGGGATCGTAAACGGCGTTCCTGTCCAGCGTCCGCCCCACCGGATTGACTTGGGCGCAAGTTCGATATCGCCACTGGGATAGTGATGATCATTGGCATAGTTCCCGATCGCGATCGCGTCACAGACATTTTCGGCTTGATCACAGCCTTGATCAATGACGACGATCGGTAATGCTGCCACCTGTCCCTTGGCGATCGGCAACAGATCTTGTTCTCGCACTGTTGTTAGCCCCTTTAATCGGCGGCTTTCTCGATAATAGGGGTGGAGTGCATAGCCACTGGGTAAGTTTTGAGTTTTGGATTGTGTGGGAAAGATATTTTCAGCCAGCCCATAGCGTCGCCCCAATTGGGTTTGGATGAAGTGAGCAAACCCTTGGGAATGCTCTAGCGCTTCTTGCAAAAATTGCTGTTTTTCGGACTCTGAGCCGAGCAATCGTTCAACACCTTCTCCATAATCATTGCCGTGAATGGGCCAATTGATCATAAAGCGATTGCCGGGAAGCCGCCCATAATTCAAAAATTTTTCGCTGCCGTAATCCGTCCATGCGTCCTGAAATAACTCAGGATCATAATTGGGGGGGCTTGGGATCATTGCCGCCTTCTGTCCCTCGCCCCTATCTTGCATAACCATTACCCAGGTGGGGGCCTGCACTGGGTAAGTTTTAGCCAAGTGATTCCATTCGACAGGTGCGCTGGGTTCTCCAAACTCGGCTTGTAACTCCCAGCCCCAGCGATGGGGAATCTCGCCCAACGCCAATAGATCGCCTAGTTCCGTGCCATCTAGGATTACCTTGGCATAAATCGTGTACTCTGCAAACTGAACGCCTATTACCTGATTTTCTTGGCGCAAAACCTCCAACGGCAACTGTTGCGAAATCCACTTTAAATTTGGTAACGCTGTCACCCAATCGGCAAAAATTTCAGCGCCTACTTGCGGATTATACGTAAAAAAGCTGACCCAGCCATTGTCTAACCCTGTTGGCTGTTGCCGCTCTAGTTCTCGTAAAAAGGCTCCCCAAATTCCCGTTTGCCATGCCTCCAATTCATTGCCATCCGGTGCCGTTACTCCTGCGCTAGTCAGCATTCCCCCCAGCCAGGAAAACTCACTGATCAAAACGACATTTGCTCCCCGCCGCGCTGCCTGAAGTGCTGCTGCCGTTCCTCCTGTTCCCCCACCGACTACCAAAACATCCGTCGTCAATACTTGCATTTCTTTCTCTCAACACTTCAATTACAAGGCTTATTATTTCCGCTAGTTTGTTCTTCCCCTTCTCGCATAGCTCCTAATAGTGTGGACACAATAACGCAGCGCTTCGTTTCACTATTAGTTTTACCCGAAAAAGTGATGCGTCCCAGTTGACCATTAACTCGCCCCAAGTGAGTGAACCGCATTCGATAAATCTTGTTTGTTTCATCAAAGTGGAAGGTTGTTTCAGGATTAATGCGAATGTTGGCATCAAGGCTATTCCAGACAGAATCACTGGAAACAGTGTTAGCTGAATGAGTGACCCATTGCACTAGACCATTGACTTCCCGAAAGCTCACCTGCCACTCAACATGCTTGAGTTTAGCGGTATGTTGAGCGATGCGAATTGCTTGAAAAGCTTCATTTTTAGCAGCATTGAGACGTTGCTTGTCCAATAATGATGACCACGCGGGGCTGGCGATCGCCGCTAGCACTCCAATAACGACCATCACTACCAACGTTTCGAGCAGTGTAAATCCAGGCAATGTAGAGTTTTTGATTCGTTGATTTAGAAAAATATTGTGCTTTTTAACACATGACTTCATTGCTAAACACCCTGACTTGATTGCCTTTAGAGTGCCCAAAGAATAATTTGTTTGAAACAAATTTTCCAAGGTTAGCCAAAGAGGGGTTTGCAAGTCAGCAATGGAGCCGCTTCAAAGCTTGCATGACTCAGAAGGACAGGCTGGATAAAGCGATTGATAGACGCGATCGCGCTTGCCAAAAAGCGTATATCGATTGTCACGAACCTGCTCATAGACGCGATCGCCGCTCCATTTCAGCCCTGGCAACGCCCGATAAGCTGCAACAAAGACACTTCCCGCAGGCAGCAAGGAACCGATTTTTTCGGCGGCATTACTCCCTTGCCAGCGCTGCTGAGGATTTTTGGAATCAATCAACATCATCCCCATTTCACAGTCCTGAGCGGTAATGCTCAAAGTTTTAAGCGAGGCTTCATCCTGCATAGGAATGTATTGGAATAGGTGTCCTCGATCTAAACTTTCTAGCACCTGTACCAAACTAACGCAGAGGTTGCAGGTGCCATCATAAATAACGTAATAGCTCATGATTTTAATCGTAAGTTGTCTTATTTAATCCGCAAAATTTGAGGATTGAGCCTCACTGAAACGCTGACTACAATCTCGACATCAGAACGTGGGTGCCAAGACCATAATAAGATGCAACGTTCAACTCATCCCAATCTTCGCAGCAAGTGGGTGGATATCTAATCAGCTACTAAACACCTGGACAGACTCGATCGCGGTTGAAAGGCGAACCCTTGCGCCAATCGGCAGCGCCACACTAATTGAAGTGCGGGCATACAAACATTGCCCAGTAGAAGTGATCAGGGAATAGCGATATTCGCGCCCCAAAAACTGGCGATCTTGAATCACCACAGAGCTTGTTTCGTCGATGGATAACTGCAAGTCTTCCTGGCGAATCATCACAGCGGCGGCGGTGGTTTGGCTGGCTTGGGCGATCGCATCACCCTGAAAGCAGCCAATTTCAGTTTGCCAACCTTCCGGTTGCCGACGGGCAGGCAGAAAGTTAGCCTGGGTGACAAACTCTGCCACAAACCGCGAAGCAGGCGATTGATACAGCATTTCGGGGGTGCCAATTTGTTCTAAATTTCCTTGCTGCATCACGGCAACAAAATCACAAATGGACAGAGCCTCTTCTTGATCATGGGTGACAAAGATCGCGGTAGTTTGGCTGGTTTTGAGGATCTCTCGGATCTCTTGCCGCAGCCGCAGCCGCACCTGCACATCTAGGTTACTCAGCGGCTCATCCAGCAACACGATCGCGGGTTGGGGTGCCAAGGCACGAGCTAGGGCAACCCGCTGCTGCTGTCCTCCAGAGAGTTCGTGGGGGTAGCGGTTTTCCAATCCTGTTAGTCCTACTAGGGCGATCACATGGGTCATTAAGTCTTTAATTCGTTGAGCCGCAAAGCGTTTGCGACCGGATTTCCGTAACCCAAACGCCACATTTTGAGCCACCGTCAAATGGGGAAACAGGGCGTAGTCTTGAAATACCATCCCCACATCTCGTAGTTCTGGAGGCTGCCAAGTCCCTTCACCCGCGACGCATTGCCCCGCCAATTCAATGCTGCCCGTTTGTGGCGGCTCAAACCCCGCAATCAGGCGCAGTAGCGTTGTTTTGCCACACCCTGAAGACCCTAATAATCCTAAAATATCACCGCAGTTGAGCGCCAATGAAACCTGGTTGACCGCAGCCGTTAAGCTGCCAGAGAACTGCTTACTAACCTGGTTTACTTTTAGAACAGGCTCAACCGTTGAAGGGGAGTAGGCAATTTCTGCATGGGTTAGAGATGGATTAGACATAGAATGGCATGCTAACTGAATCTAATCTTCAATAAGATCTACCCTATAGTAGGCTAAAGCTTGGATGCTTTAATACTCATCTTTTCTAAATCAACTCATGCGATCGCTTCCTATTTCTGGATTAGCAAAATCAGCCAAGTCCCCAAAATGGGATATTTGGACGATTAACAGTAGCCTGATTGCCTTAATTTTATCCCTGCCAGTGTTGGCTATTTTGAGCGGCGTGTTTGTCAATACCGAGGCAATGTGGCAACATCTGACCACCACGGTCTTAGGAACCTATATCAGTAATTCTCTATTGCTAATGGTGGGGGTGGGCATTGGCACGGCGGTAATTGGCACGGCGACTGCTTGGCTGGTGACGCTGTGTGATTTTCCAGGACGGCGGATCTTTGAATGGGGATTGTTGCTACCGCTGGCTGCCCCTGCCTACATTTTGGCGTATACCTACACCGAGTTATTGGAATACTACGGTCCGATTCAAACGGGTTTGCGAGATTGGTTTGGCTGGCAGTCGGTGGATGATTACTGGTTTCCACCCGTGCGATCGCTGCCCGGTGCGATCGTCATGCTGATCTTGGTGCTGTATCCCTATGTGTATCTGTTGGCGCGATCGGCATTTTTGTCTCAATCCACCAGTCTGCTAGAAGCAAGTCGCAGTTTGGGGTGCAATCCATGGCAGGGGTTTTGGCAGGTGGCATTGCCCTTAGCGCGTCCGGCGATCGCGGCAGGCTTGTCCTTAGCGCTGATGGAAACCTTAAACGACTTTGGCACCGTCGAATATTTTTCAGTTTCCACCTTTACCACGGGAATTTATCGCACCTGGTTTGCCATGGGTGAACAGGCGGTTGCTTCTCAGTTGTCTGCGTTGCTGTTGCTATTTGTGTTTGCGCTAATCATTCTGGAACAGCTTTCTCGCCAACGGCAAGGCTATTATCAAACCTCCTCTCAATATCAAACCTTACCTCGCTATGGTTTAGGGGGCTGGCGCAGTGGGGGGGCAACGCTTTCTTGTCTGCTGCCCATTGGATTGGGTTTTTTGGTGCCAGCGGGTGTATTGGTGCAGTTGCTTATGGGGCTGAGTGATTCGGCTGCCACTGACTCTAGAGCCGACTCTGATTTTCCCAGCGCTGACCGATCTAGTGCAGCGATCGCCAGTGTTGGGGGCGATCGCTTCTGGGATTTTGCCAGCCATAGTTTAATCTTGGCGTTGCTCACTGCCGCGATCGCCATTGTTCTATCGATACTGTTGGCTTACGGGCAGCGTCTCCGTCCAGGAGTGCTGAATAATTGGGCAACTCGACTCTCCACCCTAGGCTATGCTGTTCCCGGCTCGGTGATTGCGGTTGGAGTCTTAGTATTTCTAGGCAAATTTGATAATATTCTGGATAGCTGGAGCCGTTCCACCGTTGGCATTGGCACCGGATTATTATTAAGCGGCACCTTAGCCGCGCTGGTTTTCGCCTATTTAGTCCGATTTTTAGCCGTAGCGTTTGGCGCGATCGCCGCTAGCTTAGGCGCAATCAAACCCAATTTAGATGACGCATCCCGCAGTTTAGGCTGTAGCCGAATTGCCACCTTACAAAAAATTCACCTGCCGCTAATGCGAAGCGGACTGTTGACAGCGGCGATTTTAGTCTTTGTTGATGTGATGAAGGAATTACCAGCTACTTTGATTATTCGCCCGTTTAATTTTGACACCCTGGCAGTCCGGGTTTACAACTTAGCCTCCGACGAACGCCTAGCAGAAGCCGCTGCCCCCGCATTGGCGATCGTGGCAGTCGGATTACTCCCCGTGATCTTGCTGAGTTGGCAAATGGTGCGGAGAGAATCCGAAAGCCGCTGAAAATTTACTTCCAGCCTGCCCGATCCATCACCTGAATGGCGTTTCGATTTAACTCACCAAACTCGGCTGCATTGAGTGGATCTGCTTTGAATCTGCCGAATCTAGCTAACACCGAAGACCTGGGCACACCCGCCACAGCCGGATACTCATGGTTGTTGCCAGCAAAAACCCTCTGCCCCTCTGGACTCGCTAGATATTCTAAAAACATGAGTGCCGCTTTGCGATTGGGTGAATGTTTAGCAATTCCGCCACCGCTGATATTGACATGGGTGCCCCGATCTTTCTGATTAGGAAAAATGATGCCTACTTTTGAGGCAATCTCGCGGTCTTTTGAATCCTTGGAGCTTAACATCCGGGCTAGATAATAGGTATTGATCAGGGAGACAGACCCCATGCCTGCCGCCAATGATTTGATTTGAGAGGTATCGTTTCCTTCGGGTGGACGGGCAAAATTGGCGACCAATCCTTTGCTCCAGGATTCTGCCTTCGCTGCACCCATCGCAGGGATCATTGACGCAACTAGAGATTGGTTGTAGATATTACTCGACGATCGCATCACTACTTTGTCACGCCATTTGGCATTGGCTAAGTCTTCATAGCGGGTAACGTCACCGGGCTTAACCCGAGCTTTGTTGTAGGCGATCACACGAGCGCGTGTGGTAAACCCAAACCATTGCCCATTGGGATCGCGCAGGTTGGCTGGAATTTTGGAGTAGAGAAGACTAGAAGTCGGGGTTTTTTGGAACAAGCCAGCTTGCTGGATGCGCCAAAGATTACCGGCATCAACCGTCATCACCACATCGGCAGGGCTTTTGGCTCCTTCGCTCCTGAGCCGTTCGATTAATTTATCGGCAGGCGCTTCAACCAGATTGACCTTAATGCCAGTTTTTTTGAAGAAGCCTTCGTAGATTTGATTGTCTGCATCATAGTGTCGTGCAGTGTAAAGGTTAACAACCCGATTATTTTGGGCAATGCTCTGATCGACGCTCCATACCTGATGAATAGCGATCGCTGCGATCGCCGTACTCATTCCCAAAAAAGCTCTTCGCCCCATATTCATAGCTGAATTGAATCCTTTGAATCGTGCTAATTTAACCAAATGGCTACCCTTTATCGTAAAGGATTAGTGAGAACTAATAGCATTAAGTTGTGAAAAAGATTGTGGCATAGCAGCTTGTTTCACCACTAGAGTTGTTTCACTGGCATCTAACGTGGCGATCGCGCCGATCAGCAAAACGGCATTTTCAACCATCAGGTTACATAGCGTTGGTTTTTTCCACTGGTCAAAGCGATCGCAGCTATCCGACTCAGCGACTCCAGTGTCTTAATCTATTATTTTGCTTGCCACTGGTTCTTGAGGCGTTGCAGGTTGCTGGGGCGTTGCAGGTTGCTGGGGCGTTGCAGGTTGAAAGTCATCGTGCGATCGCGCTTTTTTGCCTCGCCCTTTCAGCAGGTCTTGGTTGAAAAAGTCGTGCAGAATCACATAAAAGCAAGGGATGATAAACAGGGTCAACACGGTTGCCAGAGATAAGCCAGAGAAGACCACAATGCCGAGGGGCTGAAGAAATTCACCGCCTTGTCCCAAGCCTAACGCTAAGGGAAACATCCCTAAAACGGTCGTGATCGTGGTCATTAATACCGGGCGCAACCGTTGAGGTGCAGCTTTGAGGATTGCCGCGCGACGAGTACAGCCTTCGCGATCGCGAATTTGGTTTGCCAGTTCCACCATGATGATGGCGTTGTTCACCACGATCCCCACCAGCAGCACCGCTCCCACAATCACCGTCGCCCCGATCGCGGTCTTGGTAATGAACAGCCCAAAAATCCCGCCTGCCAAGGCTAAGGGAATCGTGAACATAATCACCAGGGGGTCAACCAGAGAATTGTATTGCACCGCCATGACGACGAATACCAAAAATGCCGCCAAGCCTCCCAAAATCGGCAGCGTTGCTTGAAGCTGTTGATTACTTTCTGCCGCCGCACTGGGCAGCACCCCAACCCCTTCAGGCAGGTCTTGTTGGCTCAAAATCGTTTGCACCTGCTGAATCGCCGCACTCAAACTGGCTCCCTGATTCAAACTCCCAGAAATCAAAAAGACCTGCCGCTGATTGATGCGGCGGATTTCCCCCGGAGCGCGTCCGGTTTCAATCGTTGCTACGTCGCCTAAGCGAATTTGGCGGTTGTTTTCTGTAAAAATGGGCAGTTGAGTTAGCTGAGAGGGCTGCTGAATCAATGCATTGTCTAGCTCAACCCGCACATCCACCAAGCGGTTCCCCCGTTGAATTTGGGTCGGTATACTGCCTTGAATCGCAGTTTCTAAGGTTCTACCAATATCTTGAATGTTGAGGTTTAAGTCGGCGAGACGGGCGAGATCGGGGCGAATTTGAATTTCAGGCTGGCGATCGTCGGCATCCGGGCGCACGGTGATTAGGGTTGCTTCCTGTTCCAAGGCTTGCAGCACTTGTTGTCCTGCTTGGGTGAGCGCCTCTTCATTTTCGCTTTGTAGGATTACGTCCACATCGGCTCCCCGCACCGGCGAGTTATTCAAAATCAAGCCGCGCACCTGCCCAGGATTAAGACGTAAACGAATATCCACTAAATTGAGTCTGCTAAAGGCTTTTGTCACTTTGGCAACATAGGCATCGACCGCAGTGCCCGGTTTTAGGGTAATCGTGCTGGAGCTTCGCAACGAGTTTTCGCTCGTATTACTGCCAAACAAGCTGCCGCCAATGGTGGAAAACACATATTCGGTTTCTGGCTGGGCTGCCAAAATCTCATCCACGGATGCCATCACTTTACGGCTAGTTTCTAAAGGCGTGCCGGGTGGAAATTGGGCATTTAAGTTTGCCTGCCCGGTATTAATTCGAGGCAGAATTTCTTGGGGGATTTGCCCTGCCAGCACCCAACTGCCGCCGCCTAAAATTGCCACTGTCAAGCCGACAATCAGCCAGCGTTTTGCCAGCGTTCCCTCTAACAGCCTGCCATATCCTTGAGTGGCATCGGTAAAGCGGCGATTGAACTGACGCAGCAGCCAAAACTTGCTGAGTCCACTGGATGCCTTAATGCCTAACAAGCGTGAGGCTAGCATGGGTACGACGGTAACCGCAATCAAAATCGAGGCAGCAACCGAAAAGGTAATGGTGAGAATCAGTTCATTAAACAGCAGGGCGATAAAGCCACCAATCAACAAGAAGGGCAAGACCGCAACCAGGTTAGTAGCCGTGGAAGCGACTAATGCCGACTCGACTTCTTGGCTGCTGTGCATGGATTGGTTTCTCAGTTGGGATCCGCTGAGTTGGCTGGTGGCATCTTTGCCAGGAGTCATGCCAACCCCTTCGGCGATGCTTTCCAACATAACGATGGAGTTGTCTACGACAATGCCAACGCCCAAGGCTAAACCGCCTAAGCTAAAGACGTTGAGCGATAGTTTGAACATTCCCATCAAAATAATGGCGGCGAGGGTTGCCAGGGGAATTGACACAACGATGATCAGGGCTTGGCGCACGGAACCCAGAAACAGCAGAACGGCGATCGCGGCAAGTCCCGTGCCAATCAATCCAGAACTCACCACATTGGAAATGGCATTTTGAATAAATATGGATTCATCCAAGGTGGGCAACAGTTTCATATCGGCGGGGATGGTGCCTTCCTGCTGCAATTCTTTGATGCGCTGTTTAACGGCTTCAACCACGGATATCGTGTTGGCATCGGGCTGTTTTTGCACACTGAGTTTAACGGCGGGTTGCCCATCCAATGCCACAAAAATCCGCTGTTGATTGGTGCCGTCAATTACGGTGGCGAAATCTCGCAGGTAGACTCGCTGGGCGGGAGCCGTCGTGGTCGATGCCGCCGATTGGGTGCTTGCTTGGGAAGAATTGCTGGGTTGCTGTCCGCCCACTTCAAAGGAGATACCCCCTAACTCTTTGGCACTTTTAAACCGACCTATCGCACGAGTCAGTGGCTCCGAATTGCTGCCCAAAATCCGTCCACCGGAAATATCTTGGTTGCGATCGCCCAACTCGGTCAAGACATCGTTTAGCCCCACGCCCACGGCTTGTAGGCGATCGAGATCTACCATCACCCGCACTTCTTCTTCAACGCCCCCGGACACATCCACCACTGCCACCC
Source organism: Leptolyngbya sp. CALU 1928 (assembly GCF_056784215.1). Classification (NCBI taxonomy): domain Bacteria; kingdom Bacillati; phylum Cyanobacteriota; class Cyanophyceae; order Leptolyngbyales; family Leptolyngbyaceae; genus Leptolyngbya; species Leptolyngbya sp. CALU 1928. The sequence continues at coordinate 2,413,899 of NZ_JBXBCE010000001.1, forward strand.
CTGGAATCACCCCCAACTCACGGGATAGCTCTTGATCTGCAAACACTCGCAAATCAACTAGAGGCATAGATGGAGAGGTGAGCGCCAGTTCGTATACCGGAAGTTGAGAGGGATCAACTTTAAACAGGCGCGGCTCTTCAATCGTCTCTGGTAACTGTCCGCGCGATCGGTTAAAGGCTGCTGTTGCATCATTTAATGCCTGGTCAATATTGCCACCGGGTTGAAAATACAAATCTAAATTCACCTGTCCTTCGCGGGTTTGAGAATAGACTTGCACCACCCCTTCCGTCGCGGAAAGAGCTTCCTCCAACGGTCTAGTAATTTCATCGACTGCCACCTCTGGGGAAGTGCCTGGGGCATTTAACCGCACCCCAATCCGGGGATAAGTGATGGAGGGCAACAAATCAACTTGGAGCGTGGTAATAAAGAAAACGCCCATGACAATGACTGCCAGGGTCAGCATCAACGTACCAATATGTCGCAGGATTGCAATGCGGCTAATGCTGAAACCAGTCGGTGGGGAAGGGTTCATAGGGAGTTATGAAGTACGAAGTACAAATGGTGAAGGAGAAAAAAGTTTTGAGTTTTGAGTTTTTAAAGTCCTATTCCTTATTCCTTTTTTGTCCTTCGGAGATACTGCTGAGTTTTACGGGGTCGCCATTTTTGAGGGCTTTGCTGCTACGGGAGACAAAGCGATCGCCGACTCCTAAGCCGGAGACGATCTCCACTTGTCCGTCTAGGCGATTGCCCAAGGTAACTGGACGAGCGGCAACAGTGGGCTTTTCAGCATTTGCGACGATGAAAATGTTGCCCTGGGTTGAGGCAGGACGACTGGATGCTTGACCGCCGCCGGAGGATGGGGCGCGAGATCGCCGATCTTGATCCGTGGTTAGGGCAGTTTCAGGCACCACGACACGAGCGATCGCCCGCTGAGTAAAGTCCACTCGCGCTAATAAACCGCTGCCAATGCTTTCATCCGGGTTGGGAATGATCACTTCGACTGGAATCAGGCGGGAAGTGGAGTCAGCAGCGGGGGAGATTCGGGCAATGCGTCCGGCGATCGCCTTTTTGGGGAATGCATCGAGACGAACTTGTACGGGTTGTCCTGTGCGGAGACTGCCTAGTTCTCGCTCGGACACCTGAACCACCACTTTCACCTGACTAAAATCGCCTAACTTAAGGATTTCGCTGCCCGGTTGAGCTAGATTGCCGGGTTCGGTGACGCGCTCTAAGACTGAGCCTGTGACGGGCGAAATTAGCTGGGTTTGAGACTGCCGCTCTTTTTCTTGAGCGACGATCGCCCGTTGAGCAATGACGCGACGCTGGATGGCGGTGACTGCCTGCTGCCGAGTTCGCACTTGGGCTTCAGCCGATCTCAGCGCTTGTTGAGCCGTACCCGCCGCCGTTCGAGCGGTTTCTGCGGCTTGGGCAGCGATCGCCCCTTCCCGGAATAACAGTTCCAGTCGTGCTAGATCTGATCGCGTTTGTTGTAGCCGCAATCGTTGGTCTTCCACTTGAGTTCGAGCCGCGCTAACCTCGGCATTTGCCTCTGCCACATCTGCCTGACGCGCCGCCACTTCAGCTTCGGCTTCCACCACCGCCGCCGCTAGCACCGCATCATTCAACTGCCCCACAGTTTGTCCCTGCGTGACGCGATCGCCCACATCAGGGGTTAGATCTAGCACCGTTCCTTCTACCTGCGATCGCAAGGAAACCTGGCGATAGGGCTGGGTGGTGCCTGTGTACTCGACGGGTTGTTGCAGGGGTAGGGCACGGGCGATCTCCACATCCACCGATGCCGGACTATTTTCCGCCTGCCGCTGCCCAGTTTGGGCTTCCGCTTCAGACTTGGGCAAAAAGCCACAGCCCGTAGTCACGGTCAACAGCCCTGCTAAAACGCTCCAACGCACGATGCCTTTTACAGTAATCGGCTCCACAATTTTTGGCATGACCGAAATCCTTCTAAGCTAATGTAGGAGCTTGATACAATTAGTTCTAAATGCAGTGATAGACTCCTCTCACCTTTTAGACTCTTATCAGCATGAATGGGTTCAATGCAGGTTTTCTAAGAATGCTAAAAGGCTCAGATCGCGTATGGATTGTATCGCTATATTAAGCGTTTTCGGATCGTCCAAATGACAGATCATGTCTCATGGTGACACAGCAGCAGTCCAAACCATTGATTGGTGTCCGTCCAAACCTTTAAGGGGCGCAATCCTTTTGAGTCAAGCTGCGATCTCACTGGACAGCTTTTTTGGCTCAGCAGTACTTTGTTTATGACCGCTACTTTTCTCGGCTTGTGGCTGATCGTCAGCATTCGGAGAGCGGAGCGATTCCAGTAATCACCCTACAGCTTTCTGCTGATGTGATTAACAAATTTCACTCTTTCTGAAAAAAAAGAGGTTTTTCATACAGATAGCTGGTAAACCCTTTTCCAACACTTAATTTTGCAGAGGAGACTTTACCAAATCCGTGTTGTAAGTGATCCGTTGCGGTCTACCAATCTCAATATTGTTTGCTTCAAATGCTTGTCGTACTCTTAGACGGAACTCTCGCCCAACGCTCCACTGTTCCATGGGTGCTGTTTTAATCCAAACGCGCACGAGCATTCCAGTGTGGGATAGATCATCAATCCCCAGCACATCAGGTAGTTCTGGCAAGCGATCGCGCCACTCCGGTTCGCTATAGATCTGCTGCGACACCTGCCGCAAAACATCAAGCACCTGCTTCGGGTCATTGTCATAGGCAACCACAATCGAAAAGTCTATGCGTGACCAGAGGCGGGTTAAATTGCTGACATCGCTAATATTGCTATTGGGAATGGTGATTAGTTGACCTTCGCCATTTCGCAGTTGGGTTACCCGTAGGTTGAGATTTTCCACCAGTCCGCCTTTATCCCCAATCTGAATTACATCACCTACGGCAAACTGATCTTCCATTAAAATCAAGCAACCGTTGACTAGATCTTTAATCAAACTTTGAGAGCCAAAGGAAATCGCCAACCCAACAACAGCGCCTCCTGCCAAAATTGAACTGGTTGGAACATTGAATAAACCCAATGTCCAGATAATTCCAACGATTATTAATACAAAGGTGACTAATCCTTTGGAGGCTTCCGCAATGGTAGTGCTTCTCAAAGCAATGCGTTGTGCTTCTTCAAACGGGAGAAGTAGACTGACTTTCCAGGAATGCATCACGCGATCAATCAAACTTTTACTAATACTGATCGCTAAACTAATGCCAAACCAGATCACGATCAATGCCAGTGGTGTTGCCCAGACGTAAAGACTCCATCTCATTAATACGGGAACGATGGACATGATTCGGGCAATGCCGATGTACCACATCAAAATGAAAATCCAGAACAGTGCCCATTTGAGAAACTTATTGATGTCTAATTGATGCTTCAGACTAAATTGGTGGTGCAGGGTTGCTAGAAACTGCGATCGCAGATCGGCAATTTCTCTAGCTTCTGTTTCTTCTCCTTCAATCATTTCTGATTGAGTTGTTGTTTCTGATTTCTGTTTTTTTTCTGCGTCTGCGATCGCTCTTAGTTCTTGTTGATAACGAGTTTCTAAGGTTTGTTGCTGATGAGTCAACATACGACGCAGAAACCAGATAATTCCACTAGCCAGTAATAGCCCCAGCAAGATTTTTAATGCCTGCATAATGCGTTGTAAGATAATCCCTGGTGCAGTCAACTGTTTAAACCGAGCCATTTCATCTTGCAGAATCTTTTGCCATTCTTCGGCTAATTCATCCAGGGTTTTGCCATTCCAGTCAGCATCCGGTTCTGTCACCGTTACTAAGCGAACCGGACGGGTGGATTGATCATCGCTAATTTGAATAATGGGTCGGTTGTTCAGAATGTATACCAGTACGGTTGGGATTTGTTTAGCTCTGCTGGTTCGGTAAAACACTCGCCATAACCGCTCATTCACTTCTTGCGCCCGGATTTCAACCGGGAGCTTGCCTTCTGGAATTTGATTTCGATTAAAAATCGTAGGCGAGGTGACTTCAAACAATAATTTGCTATCCAGAGGCGATCGAATCCACGCTGTTTCATACTCTCCAGCGCGTGTGACTCCATCTGGAGGATTGAGGGTATTATTGGTGGTATCAGTTGGCACAGCGGGCAGTTGACCGTGGACGAGCGCTCCCCAGCCCAGCACCAGCGCGAGGGTCATACAACTGATGAGTACAAACCGAATTATTAAAGGGCGAAATCGATTCAATCGGAACATACTGATAGAGCAATGATTGAAGTATGTGAATAGGGGAAGAGCGATCGCCCTTCAGAAGAATAGCGTCAATTGTTCGGTCGTAGCGGAGATGCGATCGCGATTGAGTTTATGCCAGAACCAATTCTATTAGGCTTAAATTTTCGGTTGGGAACAACTGAAGACGGCAATTAGGTCTATAACTGTAGAGTACTTAATCATGAGCAATGCTCCGAATACTACATTGGCACAGGAGAAGTTTGAATGAACGTGGAGATGGTGGCTTTGGCTGGCTTCATGACAATGGGAACAACGTTTGCGGCGGTAATCCCGCAGTTTCCCGTGACGACTCAACTCATCATTGCTCAGGAGAACTCACCTAAACCAATAGAGCCTCAGCAAAATGATCGGCGCGCTGCCACTGCGAAGATTAATCCCCAAAAGCCGATTCAAATTCGGGTGGTGAGTCAGACGACTGTACCAGTGGTTGCTTCATTGGGAGCAGCGGTGGGCGATCGCCCGGTTGCGCCGGGGAAAAGTGTGACCTTTGGTCGCCTGAACACCAGCTACTTGTCCCTGCCCATAGACTTGCAAGTCTCGTTAAAAAACAGCCCTGACCCCGCCAAACCCATTCGCCTATTTTTGGATGTTAAGACCGTGGGCAACGAGATTATTGTCGGTGTGAAAACCTCCCTCACAGGTGGCGGTAACTCTTCTCAAACAGTGGATATAGACCAAAAAGGCTTGATTTATCTCTTTTAAATTCACCAGATAAATTCACCAGAATCGCCATAGTCGAAGTCGCTTAAAGCACTCTAATTTGTTTGGGTAAGTTTTTGGGTGATGTTCTAAAAGTGTTGTTGCATAAAACCAAAATCCTGTAGAGACGTGAAATTAATTCCTTTGGAAACGCTACGCGAACGCGTCTCTACCACCAGGTCTAGAACACCCCCCTTTTCAGGTGCAGGGCTAGTTCATCAGTGGTAGAAAAATGATAATGGGTGATGCTCTTTCACCCCTAGCTAGCCATGAGCCTGATTGATGCTCTCAAACAAGTACGAGACTATCGAACCCAACCCCAGTATCCATTGTGGGTGATTTTGTTGCTGGTACTGATGGCAACGATGAGCGGGTGTGTGGGGTATCGAGCGATCGCGTGCTTTGTGGAGCGCCATCAAACCCAATTGTTAGGGGTACTCGAAGTGCCCTATGAGCGGTTACCCTGCTACTCGACGATTCGCCGCGCTTTGGTGCGAGTGGACTTTGAGGCGTTAACCGAGGTTTTCAATCAATGGGCACAGGAAACGGTTGAGCTGGAAGAGCAAGCCGCTTGTGCCGTTGACGGCAAGAGCATCCGAGTCAGTCTGAGAGATTACGACCAGGCGTATCAAGATTTTGTCAGTGTGGTGTCGGTGGTCAGCACTCGACTGGGACTGGTCGTTGGGGTGCAATCCATGCACAACAAAACGAGTAGTGAAATTGTAACGGTACAAACCTTGTTGGAGCACCTTCAGTTGCAAGGGGTGTGTTTTAGTTTTGATGCCCTGCACGCCAAAAAAAAAACAGTTCAGCAAATTATAGCCAGTCAGAACCACTACTTAATTGCCATCAAAGGGAATCAACCCAAATTATTAGCCCAAATCCAGCAGCAGTTTGAACACTCGTCTCCCCTCAGTTGTCACGTGGACTCAGAGCGGACGCGCAATCGCTCAACCCAACGCCGTGTGTGTGTATTGGAGCCAAGTGCCACCATTGACCCAAGTTGGGTCGCTCTTAAACGAGTGATTCGGGTCGAACGCACCGGACTAAGAGCAGGCATACCCGTTTCACAGACGGTGTTTTATATCAGTTCGCTGGCAACCGATGCCGCCGAGTTTGCCCGTCGTATCCGGCAGCATTGGCACATTGAGAATCGCCTCCACTGGTGTAAAGATGTGGTCTTTCAAGAAGATACGACTCCACTGTGTGAGGGTCACGCTTTGATTAATATGGCAATTGTGCGAACCTTTGCCCTTAATCTCTTCCGGCAGCATGGGTTTGACTCTTTGACTCAGGCGATTCGACAGGTTGCTCATGATATCCCTCGCCTATTTTCCTTCTGCCAATGAATCAGCCCTGCTTTTCAGGTGGGATAGCGTTCTTAGCTGCTGCCTCCTGCACAGAAACTTGAGGAGCCGCTGCTGATTTCTCCTCTTCTTTTTTGCCGAATAACTTGCCTAGAAAACCCATTTAATTTTATCCTCAAATAGAATAAAAAAATTGTTCAGTTCAGAGGTTTGCACCAGCGAACCTAAAGTTTTAAGCGCCTTACTCGCCACCATCGGCAAAGATGATGAAGTCGCTGCGAATCCAGCCGATCGCCTTCGACTGGACAAATTGCACCTTGCACCAGTTCAGCCCACTACCGCGCCGATCTTGATCCTTGATGCACCGAATCACTTTTACCTGATCACCCGGTACGCCATAGTGGGGTGAACCAGAATTAACCGTGGGTTGCGATCGCACATTGATCCGCGAGTTGGGATTGCTGGCTTTCAGGGTAGAAATACCACGCGCCAAAACAGGTGTCGCTGCCGATATAAAAGCGATCGCAGCCAGAACAAACGGAAAACTCCGTTTCAACATGAAAACAACTCCTAAAAAAGTTTTACAAGCAAAGCACCCAAGAATTGAGATCTCCGATTTTTTTAACAAGTCAGAGATCTAAGCCATCGCGACTATTTCGCACAATCTGCTGAGCCACCCGCATAGACGATCGACTGGTAGCGTCCTTCTTCGGTGAGAATAGTCACGCAGTAATTGGTTTTACCCTCCAGCCATTGACTGTAAACAGAATTGCCAGAAGGAGAAGCCTTGACGAAGCGATAGCCCCGTTGTTTGATTGCGTTTTCTGCTTGCCCTGCCCGTGCCCCCACTAAATCATTCAGGCGAGAGACAGTCGTACCTGCCGCAGGCTGGGAAACCGCAGCCATAGAACTTCCGCCCATCGTATTACCCTGATTGCCACTCGCATTACCCTGGTTGTTATGGGGAGCGGCATCCCAGTACACAAAGATGGATTCGTTGGCAAGGCGATAAATCTGTCCTTTGTCACCCAATCCAGACTGGCGATAGGCGGCTTTGCCATTTTGATCGCGATAATTGCCGGGGTTACTACCCACTGGGCGCAAGTCATAGCGTTTGCCATTTTGCAACTGAATCCCAACTGCTCCCTGTCGTTGGGAAAAGGTACAGGAACCAGAAGACTTGACCCGATCTTGCCCTTTGGGATAAACATCACAGCGGGCATTTACGGTGTCTGCTTTGGCGATAGCAGTAATACTAAGAGAAGCGATCGCCAAGCCTACAGATAGGAATGAATAGGTATACTTCATAAGGAAGAAATTTCTCAGCTAAAAAAAATACGCTATCGCATTTTAATGCGATAGCGTATTTTTTTGAAAAACTTTTTTCTTTTTCTTCTGAGGCAATAGCGGCTCAAGAATTTTCCATTCTGCCTGCGTCGGTGGACTGCTATATGCCATAGTGACCAGATTCAGAGGGTTATAGGTACCTTATTAAAGATATCAAAGGGGTTCTATAAACCTGATCGCAGCAGTAGTTACGGTCGATATTCTCCTAACAATAGCCCAAACCATTGATTGGTATCTATCCATACTTGCACTGAATCAATGCCCTTAGATTCAAGCTGCGATCGCAGGGTTGGCAGATCAAACTTGCGCGAAATTTCACTGCGGATGGTTTCTCCGGCTGCCATTTCAACCGTCAGATTTAAGGCTCTCAGATCAATCGTTTGGGCTTTGAGGCTGCGGAGATGCATTTCGATTTGGTGTAACTCGGTGTTGTAAAAAGCGAAATGTTCAAACTGAGTTACGTCAAAATTGCCGTTGAAGCGCTGGTTGAGATGATGCAACAGGTTGAGGTTAAAAGCCGCCGTAACGCCCTGACTATCGTTGTATGCCGCTTCTAGTTGGGCTGTAGATTTGTGGAGATCAACGCCGAGCAGAAAATAACCGCCCGATCGCAGCGCCAATCTCACCTGATCAAAAAAACGATCGCACTCTTCTGGGCTGAGGTTGCCCAAACTGCTGCCCAAAAAGCAAATCATTCGTTGGGGCAAATAGGCATCGGATAGGGTTTGAAGCGCCTGCTCATAGGTGCCCACTAAGGCATGAATTTTGAGTTGATCATAGGTTTGCAGTAAGCTCTGGGCGCTGCTTTCCAAAATTCCCGCGCTCACATCAATCGGGCGATAGCATAGGGGATGATCTTGCGCTTGATACGCCTCCAGTAATATCCGGGTTTTCGTGGAACTGCCGCTGCCCAATTCCACCAGTTCACAGGCTCCGGTGTGCTGCGCGATCGCCCCGGCATACTGCTGCAAAATCGCCGTTTCAGTACGGGTAAGATAATACTCTGGCAGATCACAAATTTGCTCAAATAGTTGAGAGCCGCGATCGTCATAAAAATATTTTGGCGGGAGTGTTTTGGGCGATCGGCTTAACCCCTGTACCACATCCGCGCCACCGTCTTCTACAGTAGGACTGTTTGACTCTGCCAAATAGTCAATCTTTAACCGAGTTGCCCACTCAGGAGGAATCTTTTCAGCAACAGATTGAAACGACATATCACCACCAGTTTGAAAAATTGACATGTAACCTCCACAACCGCCAATAGAAAAAACGGCGATGCCACTGTTCGCCATTTTGCCATTAACGGCTACCACCGTATGAAAGGCAACTGAGCAAAGGATGAGAAAAGAGAAAGTACGGGGTACGAAGTATAGGAAAAGAGGGGTAGTTTTGAGTTTTGCAATCGCCCTTCATCATTTCATGCATTTTGCACTCTCAACTCCGTACTCCCAACTCCGCACTCTCAACTCCGTACTCCCAACTCCGTACTCCGCACTCTCAACTCCGCACTCCTAACTCCTCCTTTGGTGCTTCCCAGTAGCTCAATATCACCGCGTTGGAGACGTTGCCAATCACATTAATCACGGTTTTGAAGCCATCGGTGAGGCGATCGACTCCAGCGACGATCGCGACTCCTTCTAGCGGTAAGCCTGCGGCGGCTAGTACCGTAGTCATGGTGATGATGGCGGCACCGGGCACACCGGGAGTGCTGAAGGAAACTAGAAACGAACTGAGGGCGATCGCCAACAGCATCTCTGCGGTGATGGGAATGTGATAAATCTGGGCGATGAATAATGCGTTGAAACTCTGCAAAATGGCGGCACCATCTCGTTTTAAAGCCGTACCAAGGGGAATGGCAAAACTAGCAATATCAGGGCGTAATCCGTAAGTCTCCTGGACATTTTGGAGGGCGATCGGCAGGGCGGCATTGGAACTGGCAGTGCCAAAGGCAAGGGAGAGTGCGGGAAACAGACTTTGCAACAGATGCAGGGGTTTTGCCTTGAGGATTGTCAATGCCAGCACATAAACTCCAGCCATGAGAAAAGTGGTGAGCAACAAACCCAACACGTAAACCAGCAGTTTGGCAATCACTGCCAATCCCTGAGTGGCAATGATGGAACTGATCAACGCAAACACGCCGATGGGTGCGGTGTAAAGAATGATCGATAGAATCTTTTCACTGATAGCGTAAACGCTTTCTACTACCGCTAAAAAACTGGCTGCTTTTTCTCCCGCCTGCTGAATCCCTACACCAATCAGGGCTGCCGAAAAAATGGTTTGCAGTAAATTTCCAGTGCTGAGCGCTTCCACTGGATTGACAGGCACCAGGCTAATCAACCAATCCAGCAGCGATGGACTTTCCACTTGAATTGTTGCCGCTGGTAAGGCTAATCCTGTGATTCCAAAGCCAGGTTGCAAGAGGCTGCATGTGACCATACCCAAAGCAACTGAGATCGCGCTAGTGATGGCATAGCTGGTCATTAGTTTGAGCGTATATCGCCCCACTTGGCTGGCATCTTGAATCCGGGTTAACCCCAAAATCAGGGAGGAAAAAACAATGGGGATGACCACAAACTGAATTAAGCGCAGAAATATTCGCCCAATCGGGTCTAAGACATAGCGGTCAATCCCTGGCACACTGGCTGGGACAAACTGATTTAGCCCAATTCCAAACAAAATTCCCACGCCCAAGGCGATTAAAATCAGCGTGGATAAGCTAATGGAGCGATTTTTGGGCGATCGCGGATCGAGAGTGGTTTCCATACGCCTCGCAAATAGTCATGTGCGAGGGTATTATCTCAGACTTGATCCAATCTATTTGCCACTTATGCCACCAAGCCCGATCGCAGTGCCCGAACAGCGGCTTGGGTGCGATCCTCTGCACAGAGCTTGCTCAAAATATTGCGGACATGGGTTTTGACGGTGCCCACGGTAATGTAAAGCTTGTCGGCGATCGCGGCATTGCTGCACCCCGACACAATCAATTGCAAAATTTCCAACTCGCGCTCGGTCAGGGGATAGCTTTCTAACACCTGTTCCATTTCTGAATCGACCGCACCGATCGCAACGGTTTTCGTTTGACCATTGCCATGACCATTAGATGGCGTTTGGCGAACTTGATGTAGCACCACATTGGCGATCGCGGGGTCAATCCACGAACAGCCAGAATGGGTTGCCCGTAGCGCTTCCACCAGCTTATCAATGCTGACATCCTTCATGCAATAGGAATCTGCACCCGCCGCAAATGCAGCCAACACCGCATCTTCGCTGTCATGCATCGTCAAAATCAAAATTTTCGTTTTGTCGTTGTGATTTGCAGCTTGAAATTGCCGGAACTTTTGAGTTAACTCAATTCCATCCATATCAGGCAAGCCAATATCGACGATCGCCACATCAGGCTCAGTACTTTCCAACACTCTCAGCCCTTGAGAAGCATTAGCAGCTTCGCCCACAATCCGAATGCCTTCCTGCTGCTTTAATGCTGTCCGCAATCCAATCCGGGTCAGATCATGGTCTTCGATTAGTACAACATTAAGTTCGCTCATTGCTCATTACCTTCCCGAGTGATAAAAGGTTTAAACCTTGATCATGTTTGTCCCTACTATCTAAATAGAGTTTTTAACTTCAAATCACATCCACCAATAGACATAGAGCCTCTCTCTAAAGGTAAATACCCGTGCGATCGCGGTTTGCAATGTTGACTTCACAACTGCCCACTCAACACCTGTGCTGCGGTTAACTGAAGAGCGGGAAAGGTGAGAGAATGCAAGCGGTCGCCATCCGTAAATATTACTTCTTCATACAACCCTTCTACCAACGTCAACACTGTCACCCGGTTCTGTTCTGGGTCTACAATCCAATACTCTGGAATCTTCCGAGCCGCATACTCAGAGCGCTTATGGCGATAATCCCGGTTTTCATTGCTTGATCCGGGAGAAACCACTTCAACGACTAATTGAGGAGACGGCATATCGAATAGAATGATGCTGCGGGAGGCACCTGCCAGAGCCGCCGCCGCTTCCTCGGTTAAGACCATGACATCCGGGACTCGTGTAGTGGCGCGGGAACCACTGACCACAATTTCTGTGCCACGCCGTAATAAAGAGGCAGGAACCACTTGCAAAAAAGCAGCGATTAGGATGATTGCAATAGCATTGTTTATGTCGCTTTCAGAGGGCATTTCAACCAGTTCTCCGTTAACCAATTCATAGCGCGTATCGGTGCCATCGTCATAGGTGAGATACTCCGCTAGGGTCATGCGTTGTTGAGTGTTGGAAACCATTGGGTCAGCAAACTCCACCGTGGAACATCGCTCTAGCCTAACATCGCTGTTGCATCGGCTGGAACTGAAGCAGCGATCGCGGATTGCCTGCCTCACAAGCCATAAATAATTCAGTCTCGCTACCTCATACCAATTCTCTATAGGGCTACATGGAATAAAGCTTCTAAAATGAAGTCATAGCTGGTCAATGACGCAACCCGCTCAGCGGTGAGTATTTTGAATTCGTAATCCAGGCGATCGCGCAATTGAGCGAGAGTAGCAAAATTTTCGCCCTTTACCTGCTGCTTGAGGAATTGCCAGAGACGCTCAATTGGGTTCAGTTCTGGACTAGATGGCGCAGTCGCTTGCCGCTTGCAAGCAGGTTCTGCAACGCTAGTAAGGCGAGTAAGATGTTTTTTTAGACAAATCCACCAACGCTTGATCCTGCTTCAGACTTTGAGGGTGAGGCACTTTTAATTTAGTGTTCAGCCGATACCGAACGGTTTTATAGACAGTCTTGTACTTCACGCGCTTCCCACGCGTCCTCATTTCCTCCACGCCCCTCCACTACGGTACTTTTGGCGGCTTATTTATCTGGAAAATTTAGCAAACGTCAGCTACGAAAAAGTTGACCGGATCTATCAACCCGGCTTAACCTTTCGAGTCGGCGTGTCAGCAAATTTTTGAGCCGAGTTTTTGAGCCTAAACGCCAATACTTCTGCCATCGGTTTTGAGTAGCTCTGCGATCGCTTGTCTTTCCATCGGTGGCTGAGAGGGTAATTCTTGACGGCGATCAGTAATGAGCCAGTCTAAGGATGCTGCTTGCACGTCAATCGTGGCTCCCGTTTTATCCACACAATAGCGCCCATACACCAACTTATCTACCAGCCGCACCCCTGCACCCAGACGAGAATAATCAAAAATTACGCTATTTTCTACGATCGCACCACTACAAATCCAGCAGTTTGAACCAATCATGGTTGGACCAATAATTGTCGCGCCGTCTTCAATCTGGGTCATGCCACCGATATAAACCGGGCCTTGAATATTAACCTTGTCTAAATTGACCGCAACGTTCAGTCCTGCATACACTCCAGGCGCAATTTCACGTCCAGGAATTTGCACATTTTTCACCTGCCCCGACAACACCGCCCGAATGGCTTGCCAGTAGTCAGGCACCTTACCAATATCGACCCATTCAAAATCCATGGGAATCGCGTAGAACGGCGCATCTACCTCTACCAATTTTGGAAACAACTGACCGCCAATATCAAACTCTACGTCAGAGGGAATGTAATCTAACACTTCGGGTTCAAAAATATAAATCCCTGTGTTGATATTGGTGCTGAGCGCGTCTTCAACATTTGGCTTTTCCTGAAACGCTTTGATTTTGCCATTCTCATCGGTCACCACTACGCCATAGCTAGACACCTCTTCGAGGGGGACGGTTTTGGTAATAATAGTGGCGATCGAGCCTTTTTCTTTATGCCATTTCACAGCGGCAGTCAGGTCTAGGTCAATCAGGGCATCGCCGCACAGCACTACAAATGTGTCGTCAAAGAAAGGAGAAAAATCCTGAATGCGGCGCATCCCTCCAGCGGAGCCAATTGCTTTTCCCTGCAACTCGCCATTTTGATCAATATAGCCTTCAAATGAGTAAGCAATTTGTACGCCAAACCGCTGCCCATCCCGAAAGTATCCTTCAATTTCATGGGCTAAATGACTAACATTCACCATGATCTGGTCAAACCCATGCTGCCGTAGTAGCTCTAACAAAAACTCCATCACTGGTTTTTGCAAGATCGGAATCATAGGCTTGGGAATCGTGTAAGTGATCGGACGAACCCGTGTGCCCTTGCCCGCCGCCAAAATCATGGCTTTCATAGTACTCCTCTCAATCCTCAGCCCTTAAATTTTAACCGTCTAGCTCCCTAAACGCTTCATGAAGAAGCATGTCAGAACGTGAGATGCCCTAGTTTCCACCTAAGCTAACCCATCTATAGGCAGGATGTCAGCATTAAAGCTCAGTGGACGGACTTTTAGGTCTTGATAAAACTCTTCCTGGGAAAGTTCTACTTTGGATTGGGCAGACAGCAACAGCAATGCCCAAAAAATACCCACGCGATCGCGCCTGGGTGGATGCTGAGTATCAGACCGATGGTTATCAGCGGGTTGCGCCTGTGCCCAGAGGTCTAACAGTAGTTCAAAATCGAGCCAGTCTTGGGAGGCGAGAGTCGTCGCGTGTTCCTCAAAAAATTGCTCTAGCGTTGCCGCCATTTCAGACAGGTTTTCTTGGTGAGCAAGCTGGGCGATCGCCCGCACTGCTTGAGATCGAGACTGAACGGCTGGGCGTTGAAATCGCTTGCGAGGCGATGGATCGTCTAAGGCTTGGGCGATCGTGCGTAACTGCTCAATTAAATCATTTAGGGTGACCCGACGGCGCTGGGGTGGTTGGGCAACGGCACGGCGGCGGATCTGGCGTTCCAAATGAGGCGGTAATCCACTGCTAGCATCTTCCAGCATCACAGCATCGTCGGGGCAATGCTCTTCCGCGATCGCAGGCTCGGCTTGAATCAGATTATCGGCTTTGAGCAACACGAGCATAGACGCATACAAAAAAGCCTGCCCAGACGACGACAGACTTTTTTCGTAAGGTTCTTGCCCACTCACAACCGCAGGCAGTTGGTTGAGAAAGCGATCGATCACCTCAATCACGTTCACATCCCAAGGGTCAATTTCCCCTTGTTCTGCCATATCGATCAACAGGGCGATCGCGTCTTCTGCTAAAGAAACGGTCATGAATTCTAACGACCTATCGAAGAGAGATTCGCACAAACCAAAGGGCAGCTAACAAAATGAAGCCAAGTAGCACTAAAGGCACCCACAAGCTCCATAAATTTAACGGAGTAATCAAATCAACAGCCGACATGGTTGAATCCTAGCCTATGAAAGCGCGATCGCACGGGTTGTACCTAACTGACTAACTCAGCTTCAGTGGTTCGATCAGGCTGAGCCGCTGGCAATAGGCGCTGCTGCTCGATTTCGGCTTTGTAATGCTCCACATCTTTTTCTAAGGCTTGAATCCGGTCTTCCCGAACGCGGATATCTTTACCCACTTCAACCATGCGTTGTAGCCGAGTCCACACACTAAACACCCATGCCAGCACTGCCCCAATCCCCATTGCCAAAATCAACTCAATCGACAAAGGTGCCTGAAACTGAATATCTTTAACGATGTGAATCGGCACAAGCTCAGTATTTTCGATGCCAAATAGAACCAATGCCAGACAAATCACAAAAATGATGACAAAGTTAACCTGTTTCATATCCCTTCAATGTTCAAATTCATTCAATCCTGCTGATAAAAGTTTTACCAGACACAGGCAACAAATGGTTGAGAGTAATCAATTCTTTAAAGGCGAATGGCGAATCCAACCTCCTTTCTAAAACCTGACCCCTGAAACCCGCCCCCTGAAACCTATTCCCTACCACCTTCCTTCTCTTGCCACGACAGTGACGACTGTTCATGAATGGCATCTAGAGTTCCTTTGATGGTGCCCGCGATCGGGACAGCCACGACAATTCCTAGAAACCCTGCAATTTGCAGCCCGATCAGCAGGGCGATAAAAATCCATATAGGATTGAGTCCCGTAAAGTCGCCCATGAGTTTTGGGGCGAGAATATTATCTCGAACCTGTTGAAAGATGGTTGCAGCGATCGCCACCTGCACCATTAGCCAAGGGTTTTGCAGCAACAGCAACACTAACACCAGCCCAATTCCCAATGCCGGACCGACCAGAGGAATAATTTCAGAAATCCCAATTAACACCACGAACAACAACGCAAACGGCACTTGCAAAGCAAGAAAAATGGGCAGCAGCGCCACCATCATGAACACCGCTAGCAAAATTTGACTAATAAAAAAGTTATGAAAGTTATTCTGTAGCGAGTTGCCGATCGCCACTCCATATTGTTGAGGTAACCGATTAATTGCGCCTCGCCAAAGACGATTGCCATCCAACAGCATATAGAACGCTAAAACCAGTAGAAAAGTGCTGCTAAGCGCCCAGTTTAAGGTTCCTAATGCCAACCCAACTGCCTGCTGCGCTAAGGGATTCAACTGGCTTTGAATTTGGTCATTAATTCGTTGGCTAAATCCTTGTAAATCTAACGGTAGACTGCGTTCTTTTGCCATCATATCCAGCGCCTGCAAGTTTTTGGCACTCGCTTCTAGCCAATCTGGAATCCGATTGAAAAGCTGGGTTGTTTGGTCTACGATCACAGGTAACAGAGTCACGCCGGCAATGACTAAAATCGTGACTGTTAGAAATAAAACAATCGTGACTGCTTGGCTGCGTGACAGATGAAGTTTTTGAAACAATCGCACGGGATAATTGAGCAAAAATGCCAGGATGGCTGAAGCAACCAAGAGCGTAATTAGCCCTTCAAAGTAGCGAAATACTTGGCTAATTAGCCAAATATTTAAGGCTGCAATAGGACCGCTCAAACCCAAAATGAGAAGGCGTTGCAGGTCAGGAAAACGTCGCATTAGAGCGCTGAGTGAAAGGGCAGAATCAGTCTAAGGAGAGGGCTGCTGAGCAGACGGATGAAGGATTTCGGATGTTTGGGGATATTTGAGAAATCTACCAAGCAGCACGAAAAGTAGGATAGCAATACTGCCTAAGCCAATCGAGTTAGGCATCCAAAAGAGGGTGTCTATCACATTTTCTTCGCCGGGAATCAATGTCCAAGTGAGTTTTTTTCCACCCTTGAGCGATCGCGGGTTCAGAGTGCCGGGATTGGCATGGCTGCGAGATCCCCAGGGTGTATCGAGCTTGAACTCAAGATTAATCAAAGATGCGGGGCTAACCAGTACGTCACCCGTTGTCGAACGAACACCCAGCGATCGCAAATCAATCTCATACCGCAGTCGATTACGCTCTACTAACAGAAAATTACTGTGTTGAATGGCTAAATGCCCTGTTACAAGGGGAATGCTGCTATCGGCTGTGACCCGCGTAGATTGCCCCAAACTGCTATAAAACTGATTAAATTTTTTCTCTAGATCAACGCTACTGATAAAGGGAATTGCCACTGAAAGCCCATCAGTATTACGTTGTAGTTCGCCGCCTAGCTTACGCGTCGTTTGCTCAATGGCTTCAAGCCATCGCTGCTGCTCTTGACTGTTGAGGCTTTGCAGCCGTTCGCTGAGTTGGATATGCTGCACAAACTCCCCTTGGTTGGGGCTGCGATAGTGAATGGTGGTGTCGTAGTCGATACAGCCAGACAGAGAAATAGACAGGAGCAATAAGCAGCAGCTAGTCCGAATAAAGTTTAACCATTTTTTTATTTGCACGGGTCTATCTCCTGTTGCTGATTGATGCAGTGCGATCTCCCAGTTTGGCGGATCTTAATCCTGAACCTACAAAGTTGAATGCTTAGGCAATCCATCCCATCCATACAACACTGCCTAGTATGATTAAAACGGCGATCAGCGCCACCCAAACAAATTGGTTATCTTTTGTATTGACCTGTTCGCTATCTATCGGCTCAACAATAAATGTAGGTTTAGGTTTAGATGCTAGCGGTTTCGCTGAAGTTTTTACTGTACCTTTAGTTCTAGAATCGCGGGTTTCGCGTTCCGACAATCCCGTTAAATCTGGAATTTGAGTCAGCCATTCCGGGCGGGATTTTAGCTTGGGCGCTTCCAAAATGTAAAGAACTCGTTTGGCTTCCTTGCGGGTTTTGAGATCGGCATGATGGGTTATTTTTCTGCAAAGGGCGATCGCGTCACTCATTTGCCCTTTCGCTTGATAGGCAGTCACTAGCCACATCTGTACCTCACCGCCCAAAATGGAATTGGGATTTACCAAAGCTAACATTCGCTCAAAACCTGCTGCTGCCTCCCGATAATTTCCTCGGTCAAAGGCGCTCTGGGCGGCTTGAAAAATCTGCCCAGCATCAGGGGTGTCTGAATCTGCTGTCATAGCAATTTACAAGTAGATTTTTTAGGAAGAGTCCCTTCATTTTACTGAGACGGTTTACTTGCGAACAGTAGATTTTTAGGGGGTGACGCTTGCCATTAACGTGACTTCCCACACCAGCCTCGGTTGGACATTTCGCCGCAAATAAGTTCGAGCTTTTTCTAAGTGTTGCAGGGGTAATAAAGTCGTTGCTTGCATTCCGTTGGTGATTGGTTGCCACCAAATCTGTTGTAAGTAATCAATGAGCCACAGTTGCGCTTCCGGTTCTAGGGTTTGGGCAATCTGACGGGCAAGGCTGAGGGCTTCGCGATGGGAGCGAATCGGTTGATGAAAGCTCCTCAACAAATCGTCGGGAAGTTCTTGCAGCTTTTGCCAATGGGCGATCGCGGCTCCTGGGCTACCTTGTGCCAACTGCAAAATTTCAGGCTGCTGCAAAATTTCCGCTTGATTGGTTCGTTGCAGCACTTGCAGCATATCGTCCGATGCGAGGCGAAAAAACGGAATCTTTTGACAGCGAGAGATTAAGGTGGGCAACAAAGATTCTGTTCCCGGCGCAATCAGAATCAAAGTGGCTTGTCCTGGCTCTTCCAGGGTTTTTAATAAGGCATTGGCAGGGGCTTCTGACATAGTTTCTGCCTGCTCAATTACGACGATTGATCGCTCAGATTCCAGGGGCGATCGCGCTAAAAAGCGGGCGATTCCTCGGATTTGCTCTAGTCGAATCAGCGGCGCTGTTTTGCGCTTCAATCCGGCGGCTTCTGCTTCCGCTGGTGAAAACAGCTTTCCCTGATGCGTATAAGTTGGCTCTACCCACAGCAAATCGGGATGATTGCGCTGCTGAATCCGACTATGGAGAATCGCTTTCTGCTCCGAAGATTTGGCTTGACTAAACACCAACTCAATAAAACACTCCGCCGCCAACCCCCGTCCCACTCCAGCCGAACCAGCAAACAGGTAGGCTGGGGCAATTCGTTGCCGTGCCACTGCCTGAGTCAGGAGTTGTATCGCTTGAGGTTGTCCAATCAGGGGAGAAAAGAAAGACATAGGGAATGTGAGGTTTCGGGTTTCTCAGGTTTCGGGTTTCAGGCTTCAGGCTTCAGGTTTCGGGTTTCAAGTTTCGGGTTTCAAGTTTCGGGTGAAAGGCGAGAAGTCCGGAGTTTTGAGTCCAGAGTAGGGATGAGACTGACCCCTGACCCCTGTTCCCTATTCCCTTTCTCCATACCATTCAGTTAAGCGATCGCTTAAGATCGCTTGAATTTCTTGAGAAACGGCGGCTTCGGGTTGGGTGGCGTTAATTCTAACGACCCGGTGGGGATGGGCTTGGGCGAGAGCCGTGAAGCCTTGCTGGACGCGCTGGTGAAAGTTAAGATCCGCTTGTTCAATGCGATCAGCTTTGCCCCGTTCGCGGGTTCGGGCGAGTCCGGTTTTTACGTCAAGATCAAGCCAGAGGGTGAGGTCGCTTTGTAGCCCGTTGGTGGCAATGTGATTTAGCTGCTCGATCAGGGTTGGGTCTAAACCGCGTCCATAGCCTTGATAAGCAATGGTGGAGTCTGTATAGCGATCGCACAAAATCAAGCTTTTTTGGGCAAGGTGTGGGCGCAAAAATCCTTCCACATGCTGGGCGCGATCGGCAGCATAGAGCAATAGCTCTGCTCGATCCTGGATCGGTTCCTGGGTTGACTCTAGCAGGAGTTGCCGCAATCCTTTGCCTAAATCGGTGCCGCCCGGTTCACGGGTGATGACTAACTGCTGCACCCATCCGTTTGATTGGAGAAAGGTAAGCCAACCGCTTTCGATCAACCACTGGTGCGATCGCTGCAACTGGGTCGTTTTACCACCGCCCTCCACTCCCTCAAATACAATGAATCGACCCAGCATAGCTTTTCTAATAGATTTAATTCAATTGAAGAAAGTTCGCTTAAACAAACTCAGCCTATCTACCATTTCGTTAGCGCTGAATGAACGCTATTATGTCAGGGTCTAATTGTTGAAAGTCCAGAAATACATGGCTCGCTATACTGGAATATTCAAAATCTTGACTCCGGTCAGTGTCTTTCAACCATTAATGAAAGATACGCTAGAATCTTGTCGCTTTAACGTTATCTATCAGACTGGCGATTATCTCATGGCGCGCGAGATTCCAGGTAATGTTACATTTCATCAGCTAGTCACCATAGAAGTGCTGGTTGACAAAACGGTGATCACCGATCGCGAAATTCACATGAATATTGTGGTGAAAAATGAAGAGCTACCTCTTCAACTCGATAATCATTGCCAGCAAGTCTTTAGCCGAATTACTCAAGCAATCTCAGACGCAAACCACTGGCAGATCATTGAAGCCGTTGCAGGCTAATAATGAAGTGTCCTACCGCTAGTCATCTTCTGGATCACCTACCATGTTTGGGCTGATTAAAGTAATATCCCATTCATCCGGCGGCACAGTGACCACAACATCACGTTGCAGCGAATAGTAAATAGCCCGAACCTGGGGACCAAATACCACTTCATCTTCGTTCTTCAAGTCTTGAGCCTGTAATTTACGCCCATTAATCAGCAACCCATTTGCACTCACTTTGCCCTTGGCGTTGCCATCCACAATCCGGTAATAGAAACTGTCGTCTTCGCTGGGTAGCTGCACTAACGTTGCATGACGACGAGAAACAAACTGAGAAACCAGTCGAATATCACACTTAGGATCTCGACCAATGGAATAAAGTGGCGCAGTCAAGATAAACTCGCGCCGACCTTTGTCATCTTCAATAATCAAGAGATGATTTTGATTGGGTTCAGAAGGCATTGATGCTCGGAGCGCCACAACATTCTCTTCAAGAAACAGCAAAATTAATAAAATGAACTGTTGAAAATTTTAGCTCGAAACAGCATGAAAGCTAACAACTACACTGCTCTGGCTTAGGTAAATGAAACATTCCAGATACTTGACTACAGATGGTTAACCTAGCCTACAGTCTGCCACACTTGAAACGTTTTTATAGTGGATTAAAGTAGCAATGCTGGCATGCTTGATCCCTTCAATGGGGTGCTGGCTGGCTTCTTTGACATGGGGAACGGTGAGGATGCAGACTAAGTCGGAGGCGATCGCGTCCCTTTTCCCTCTTTCCTGGGTGTTGCCTATGGCACTCTTCAGATATCGCGCTATGAGGTAGTATTCTCTAAGCTGAAAACCGCTATTGTCAGCGCCTCGTCTCAAGGCAGACGATCGCATAACCACTCGGATTGTAAGGAGGATTTCCTATGTACATTGAGGACATTATTGCCAGTGAAGTTTTGGACTCGCGAGGTAATCCTACGGTTGAAGCGCGGGTGATATTAGAAGATGGCACGGAAGGATCGGCGATCGTTCCTTCGGGTGCTTCGACGGGGGAAAAGGAAGCGGTAGAACTGCGGGATGGCGATCCGAAGCGTTACGGCGGCAAGGGTGTATTGCAGGCAGTGGACAATATCAACGAAAAAATCACGCCGGAGTTGGTGGGCATGGAAGCCACTGCTCAACGCGAAATTGACATGCTGATGATTGAAATTGACGGCACCCCCAATAAGGCGGATCTCGGCGCAAACGCAATTTTGGCGGTTTCGATGGCGGTGGCAAAGGCGGCGGCAACCTATATGGGAATGCCGCTCTATCGCTATTTGGGTGGGGTAAATGCGTCGCTGCTGCCAGTGCCTTGCATGAACGTGATTAACGGCGGTGCCCATGCAGACAACACGGTTGATTTTCAAGAGTTTATGATTGCACCGCACAACGCACCCAGTTTTGCGGAGTCGATTCGGATGGGCATCGAAACCTTCCACGCCCTGCGGTCGATTTTGAAGGCGAAGGGTTACAGTACTGCGGTCGGCGATGAAGGTGGGTTTGCACCAGATTTGAAGTCAAATGAAGAAGCCATGGAGGTGATTGTGGAGGCGATCGCCAAAGCAGGCTACACACCGGGCGAAGATATTTCGATTTGCCTTGATCCGGCAACCAGCGAAATGTGGAAAGAGGGCAAATATCAATTCTTTAAATCCACCCAAGAGGCGAAAACTTCAGAAGAAATGGTGGCGCTGTGGGCATCTTGGGCAAAACAGTACCCGATCGTGTCCTTAGAAGACGGCATGGGCGAAAACGACTGGGATGGCTGGAGCCTATTGACCAAAGAAATTGGCAGCACCGTGCAACTGGTGGGCGATGACCTGTTCTGCACCAACGCTAAGATTCTGGCGGAGGGCATTCAGGCAGGAATTGCCAACTCGGTGTTGATTAAGGTGAACCAGATTGGCACCTTAACCGAAACGCTAGACACGATTGAGTTAGCTCAAAAGAATAACTATAGCTACATGGTTTCCCATCGATCGGGCGAGTCGGAAGACACGACGATCGCAGATATTGCAGTTGCCACAGGAGCCGGACAAATTAAAACCGGGTCGGGCTGTCGCGGTGAGCGGGTTTCCAAATTTAACCAACTGCTGAGAATTGAACGGCAGCTTGGAAAAGCGGCGCGGTTTGCGGGCAAGTCGGCTTTTGCTTAAATTTGTGAGACTCTGCAAAAAGACTGGGTAACCTGAAGGAATGCGATCGCCCCAACAGTCCCGTAGATTGTCTGCGATCGCGTTCCCATTATTTGGCAAGAATATCTTGAAACAAATCATTAGTGCTGTTGTAGTGAGTATGGGTTTAACAGCAGTTGGCTTTTGGGGAGCAACCAATGTAGGCAACCAATCTTTGCTGCAATTTGCGAGAGCAACGCCCACAGCGCCTACCTTATTGAGTCAGCTAAACAGCAAGCTAGATTTATCTCTATTGGCAAAGGCAACTGCCGCATTTGTTCAGGGCGATCGCTATCGGACAGAATCAGAAATTCGAGTCAAAGCAACATCCGGCGGCACCGATATCACCAGCCTTGCCAAAGTGACAACCCTGGTACAAGCACCCAACCAGTTTCGCGCTGAAATCACCTTCCCATCAGACCCCGGAACAGAGGTGAAAAGCATCGTTATCTCCGATGGCAAGCAGGTGTGGATGTATCGCTCCGATTTAAAGCAATATGCCGTCATCCCTTATGAAAAATTTGATGACTTAGACGGCTATTACTGGATTGGCATGTCTTCCTATTGGTTTCTCTCAGTGCCAGCTGAGGTTCGCCAACCAATCGCTGAAGGTGCTTTAGCCGATCCGCAAGTGTTAAAAGAATTAGGCATTAACGATACATTGCCCCTAAAAGGAAACCGCCAAACCCTAGATGGGCGATCGCTTTACAGCTATGAATATACCGATGAAGGAGGGTTCACCATGGCAGCCCTCATCGAACCCTCCACCGCAGAACTGAAGCAAATCCGCCTCACTGGAAAGTCGGAAGGCTTTAACATAGACATCGCCGAACGCATTCTCACGCGCACTGCCAACCCCGCGATCTCGGATTCCACCTTCAAATTTATGCCCCCCCTTGGAGCTAAACTCGTAAAATCAGTCGAGATCGGACCCCTATAAGGCTTCAAAAGATAACTCCGCTCCTATCTCCTAAGCTGATAGGTGTCTAAATTGTATAAATAAGGGGCTTAAGCCCTCTGTCTACAGAGCTTCTCAGCTTTTGGAGGTCGCACTTAAATGACAATTGCTTATGCCCGCCTGAGAAACTGCCACAATAAAAGAAATCGACTAAAGAAATCCACTGAGGAACATCATGCGACTACTTCACACCATGCTGCGGGTTGGCGATTTAGAGAAATCTCTCAACTTTTATTGCACCTTTTTAGGCATGAAACTATTGCGCCAAAAAGATTATCCCGGCGGCGAGTTTACATTGGCATTTGTCGGCTACGGTGATGAAGCCGACCACACTGTTTTAGAACTGACCTACAACTGGGGCAAAGCTCAGTACACCTTGGGCGATGCCTATGGACACATTGCGATCGGGGTGGATGATATTTACGCAACCTGTGACCAAATTCGCACTCAAGGCGGCAACATTACTCGCGAACCCGGACCGATGAAACATGGTTCAACGGTGATTGCGTTTGTGGAAGATCCGGACGGATATAAGGTGGAGTTAATTCAACTGAAAACAGCGGATGCAGCCACAGCCGACAAAAAAACTGAAATCGCCTCTGTTTAAAAGATTTGAGAGTTTTAAGATACGTATTGCTTCATCAGGACTTACGCAAGGAGAAGATAAGGCAAAATCTAAAATCATCAATTAAGTCGTTGAGATGTCATAAAATTGCAAGATTTTCAAAACATTCAAATTCCAAAAGCAGTTCAGAATATTCTGACAAAAACCAAAGAAATAAACTTTCAAATGGTTTCTGAACTGCGAGTGGGTTCGTTGCTAAAAACTTTAGCCACCAGTAAACCTGCTGGGAGTTTTCTAGAGTTAGGCACTGGAACTGGAGTTTCAACTGCTTGGTTGTTAAGCGGGATGAATTCAGACGCTACCCTTGTTTCAGTTGAAAATGATTGTGCGTTGATGGCGATCGCCCAGGAATATCTGAGTCAAGATCCACGAGTAAGTTTTTGCCTAGAGGACGCAGCCAGTTTCCTAAAAAATCTCATCACAACAGATCAACAATTTGATCTAATTTTTGCCGACACTTGGGCTGGCAAATATACTCATTTAGAGGAAACCTTACACGTCCTAAAATCCGGCGGTCTTTACATCATTGACGATATGCTTCCTCAGCCAAACTGGCCAGACAGACACGAATTGAAAGTCGCGGCTTTGATTGCAGATCTAGAAAGCCGCAGCGATTTAAATATGACCAAGCTGAGTTGGGGTAGTGGTGTTGTTATTGCCACAAAATTGTAAAAGCAGCCCGTCATAGCAAGTGCATTGTAACGGGCTGCCAATAGATTTATTGTGAACGCTAGAAGAGTTTAACCCCCTGCGATCGCGGGAATAATACTGACTTCATCGCCGTCGCTGAGCGCCGTGTTAATGCCATCCAAAAAGCGAATATCTTCGCTGTTGACATAGAAATTGACAAAGCGGCGTAGTTCACCTTGCTCGTCACATATCCGCCCTTTGATTCCAGGACAGGTTGTTTCTAAAGATTCGAGCAGTTCGGCAATAGTTGCCCCGCTACAGTCAACGGTGGGTTTGTCGTGAGTCAGTTTTTGCAGCGGAGTGGGAATGAGAACTTTAATAGACATGAGAACTTAATCAAGTAATGGATGTGGAAATAGAAAACTAAACCGAAACCTGCTGCCACTCTAGACGACCGAGGGTTTGGGCACGTTCAAGCGCTCGTTCAAAGCTGTCGAGCTTTGGTTCAATCGTCAGCGGTTCACCAATGTAACCCTGGATGGCTTCTTGGGTTTTTAGCCCGTTTCCGGTGATGTAGACCACGGTGGTTTCATCGGGGTCAATTTTGCCTGCTGCTACTAGCTTTTGCAAAACGGCGATCGTCGTGCCGCCTGCGGTTTCGGTAAAAATACCTTCAGTTTCTGCTAATAGCTTGATGCCATCAATAATTTCAGCATCAGTGACTGATTCGATGTTGCCGTTCGTTTTTCGGGCAAGGTCGATCGCATACACCCCATCCGCCGGATTGCCAATCGCCAAAGATTTTGCGATTGTGCTGGGCTTGACTGGGGTGATAAAGTCGCGCTCTTCCCGGAATGCTTGGGCAATGGGAGAACAGCCTTCCGCTTGGGCACCACTAAAGCGGACGGGCTTGTCTTCTACTAAACCCACTTCAACAAATTCGCGGAAACCCTTATAAATCTTGGTAAACAGCGAACCGGATGCTAGCGGCGCGACGATGTGATCGGGTAACTGCCAGCCTAGTTGTTCTGCCACTTCATAACCCAAAGTTTTGGAACCTTCGGAATAGTAAGGACGCAGGTTAATGTTGACAAAACCCCAGCCGTGAGTGTTTGCTACTTCAGAACAGAGGCGGTTCACTTGGTCATAGTTGCCCTTAACTGCCATCACTGTGGGGTTATAGATCAGGGTGCCCATCACTTTACCCGCTTCCAAGTCAGCCGGAATGAACACACAGCAATCTAACCCAGCATGAGCCGCGATCGCGGCAGTGGAGTTCGCCAAATTGCCCGTACTGGCGCAAGAAACCGTCGTAAATCCCAATTCTTGAGCGCGAGTCAACGCCACAGAAACCACCCGATCCTTAAAGCTCAAGGTGGGCATATTGACCGCATCATTTTTGATATACAGATTTTTCAGTCCTAGGCGGCGTGCTAACCGTTTCGCCTGCACCAAAGGAGTCATGCCCGTGCCCACATCAATCGGGGTATCGGTTTCTACAGGCAAAAAAGGACGGTAGCGCCAGATGGAATTGGGACCAGCGGCGATCGTTTCACGAGTGACGGTGCGGCGAAGCTGGTCATAATCGTAGGCAACTTCCAACGGACCAAAGCAATATTCACAGACATGCATTGCCTTCAGTTCATACTCAGCATCGCATTCCTTACATTTCAAAGCGCGAAAGGTAGCGGAAGATTGGGGTTGGACTGAGTTTGGAACGGGGTTTGGACGAGTAGCTGCCTGAGTCATGGGTGGAATGCCTGCTGTGTAAGTGGTGTGTGGGATATTAAACGATTTTTGCAAAATTATTTCTTAATTGATTTGGATATTAACACTCACGATAAAACAGGTCAAACATACCCGACTAAATTTATCGGGATTGGTAAAAATGGTTCTGTTCCCTTACTGTCGCGCTAAGCTCTAAACAAGTAGACAAAGGACTCATCGATATGCGATCGCCAGAACAGCCACTCCAGCAGCGACGAAAACTTGGGAAGGTAGTAACAGTGGGATTTTCACTGTTCTTGGTGCCGCTGGTTTTATTGCTGTTAACCACGATGCTGCCAGCCCAAGCCGCTACACCAAAACACTACACTGAGCTAACCTTTCCGCCGCTACCAGCCTTGAAGGTGCCTCCCTATGAGCGGTTTCAGCTTGCGAACGGCATGGTGGTCTACTTGATGGAGGATCATGAGCTACCCCTGGTGGGTGGCACGGCGATTATTCGCACGGGCGATCGCTTGGAGCCTGCCGATAAGGTGGGCTTGGCGGGTCTAATGGCAACCGTGATGCGAACCGGGGGCACGGCGACTCAATCAGGCGACGACCTCAACCGCTTTTTGGAACGTCGGGCTGCTTCCGTGGAGACGGGCATGGGCGATTCGTCGGGCAGCGCCGGGTTTAGCGGCTTGACCGAAGATTTAGAAACCGTGTTTGGACTGTTTGCGGAGGTGGTTCGCAATCCTACTTTTTCCGAAAGCAAGCTAAACCTGGCGAAAACTCAACAGCGGGGCGCGATCGCTCGACGAAATGATGATCCTGGCAGCATTACAGGACGAGAGTTTGACAAGTTGCTTTATGGCAGCACCAGTCCCTATGCTCGCACCGTGGAATACGCCACATTAGATGGCATCACTCGTGAGGATTTAGTCCGCTTCCATCAACAATATTTTTCGCCCAAAAACACAATGCTAGGAATTGTGGGCGACTTCAACCCCGCCAAAATGCGATCGCTGATCGAAGCAAAATTTGGTGACTGGAAACCAATTGCGGTAGAAAAATCCACGATTCCCTCAGCATCTCAGGCAAACCAGGGCGGCATATTTTTGGTAGATCAACCCCAACTGACTCAAAGCAGTGTGCAAATTGGACATTTAGGCGGACAGTTAAACAGCCCCGATTATGCGGCGCTCTCGGTGATGAATGGCGTGATGAATGGCTTTGGCGGACGGTTGTTTAACCAAGTGCGATCGCGTCAGGGTTTGGCATACACCGTCTATGCATCGTGGCGACCCAACTACGATTATCCTGGAACCTTTGTAGCCGGAGGACAAACCCGCTCCGATGCTACAGTGCCATTCATTCAGAGCATCCTTGCAGAGATCGACAAAATTCGTACCCAACCGATTACAACCACCGAACTTGCCTACGCTAAAGATACCGTCCTTAACTCATTTATCTTTAACTTCCAAGATCCTGGGCAAACCCTGTCTCGCCTGCTGCGGTATGAATATTTTGGCTACCCCAAAGATTTTATTTTTCAATATCGTCAAGGGGTTGAAGCCACCACTATCGCAGACGTGCAGCGAGTCGCCCAGACTTATCTCAAACCCGAAAAGCTAGTCACTTTAGTCGTCGGAAATTCTGCCCAAATTCAGCCGCCCCTGTCGAGTTTGAGCGCCGATACCAAAGTCAATGCGATCGACGTTACAATTCCGCCACCCAAAAAAGGATAGGTGTAGGGTGCATTTCGACTTCGCTCAATGCGCGGTGAGTGCAACCGAAACGCATCAATCAATAGAACTCCCAAAGCCAGGATTATTCAATGGTTCAATCAAACTCGTCTGCCCACACCGCTCCAATCGACCATGACCATCTTATTGATCCAGTTTTATGGAATGACTGGCATGCGGTAGCAAAAGCAGACCAGTTGGCACCTGAAACCTGTTGCAGTATCCGATTGCTAAACACAGATTTAGTTCTGTGGCGCGGGCAGGATCAACAAATCTTTGCCTGGAGCGATCGCTGCCCCCATCGCAGCGTCAAACTTTCTAACGGTTCAGTCGTCGGCAATACGCTCGTGTGTCCCTACCATGGGATGGTGTATGACAAAACGGGACGCTGTATAAAGGTGCCTGCCCATCCGAATTATGTGCCGCCGAAACAAGCGTATATTCCCACGTTTCACGTTCAAGAGCGCTATGGATTGATATTTGCTTGTTTGGGAGACCCTGCCCACGACATCCCGCTGTTTCCAGAATGGCAGGCTCCCGGCTATCTCAACTTTTTGTCAGGACCTCATTTTTGTCAAACGGGTGGATATCGGGCGATCGAAAACTTCTTGGATGTGGCGCACTTTCCCTTTATCCATTCCAGCATTTTAGGCGATCCAGCCCTCACTGTTCTGGATGATTATCAAGTCTCAACGGATGATCGCGGCGTGCATTTACACAACGTCCGAGTTTGGCAACCCGATCCCCTCGGCACCGGACAAGGAGCCTATGTCCTTTACAACTACTCTGTTTTACGTCCCTTAACCGCCTATTTTCGCAAAGATACCCCCACTGGCGAATTCCTGACGATTTTCTACTGCGTTACTCCTGTCAGCGAGGAAGAGTGCATTGGTTGGATGTGGGTCGGCGCAAATTTTATTGATGCCAGTCAAGAAGCGTCCGCGATCGCCTTTCAAGATAGAGTGTTTGCCCAAGACCTTGGCAATCTAGAATCACATAACCCCAAACGCTTGCCGCTGAACTCCCAAACCGAGTTTCATGTCCCCTGCGATCGCGGCTCCCTTGCCTACCGCAAGTGGCTCAAACAACTCGGCATCACCTACGGCGTAATTCTCTAATCAGCTATGGCGCTTAACCCAGCGATTCAACTTTTGGCTATTTCATCTAGCGCAATCTGATGATTTTATGGTCACTTTCTGCGATCTCTGCAAGTATACAACGCCCTCAATCGACTTATTAGGACGAATAGCTGTTTAGGATGCGATGTCATTGATGAGTTGCTCAAACAATAGAGTGGTTGGGAAACAGATTATAGTTCAGTTGAAATTCTGACTTCCTTGGTTTCTAAAGTAGTTTTCATGCTGCCATCAAGTAGAAATTCCATAATCCAGCCGCTCACCATTAAACGCCCTATTTTGCCTGATTCCCCAACAAGTCTAGTGATGCTTTCGCTGATTCTGCCTTACTTGCCTAGTAGTTTAACAATGCCAATGCCACCAAAATAAAGCGCCGTAATTGCCCCACCTAATAAGCTTTGCGTTAAGGGGTCAGTGGAAGGAGTTAGCACGGCACCCACCACCGCTGCGCCAACTAGCACAAACCGCCACCCTGACAGCATTTGTTGGGAAGAGACAATGCCCAGCAAGCCCAACAAGGCTTGAATGATCGGCACCTGAAACGCCAATCCCGTACTAAACAGCAGCAGCAGCACAAATTCAAAATATTTTTCGATCGACCAGCTTTGTTCCACCACATCTGCGCCGTAGGTGATGAAAAAGTTGAGTGCAGCGGGAATTAGGGCAACATAGGCAAACGCCAATCCTGCGACAAACAAAATGCTGGAGCCAAACACGATTGGAGCCAACAGCCTGCGCTCTTTGCGAGTTAGACCAGGCACAACAAACGCCACAATTTGATATAAAATCACCGGACTTGCCACCAGAATGCCGCAGTAGCCCGCCACTTTGATTGAAACGAAGAAATATTCCCCTGGAGCAAGCTGAAGAAATTTCACGCCCTGTGCTGGAATTTCGAGCAGTTGCACAATCGGTTTAACCCCAGCAAAGCAGGCGATCGCGCCAACTCCCACTGCAATCAACGCATAAAAGATCCGCTGCCGCAGTTCTTCTAAATGATCAAACAAAGACATCTCTTTTTCGTCGGGCAGGTCTTCTTCTAAATCTTCTTGTAGATCTGCCGAGTCATAAGCAAGGTTAGCCGAATGAGTGATTTCAGAAATTGCATCATCCTGGGCTAAATCCTGATCAATAGTTTCTAGGTCTGAAGGCGCTGTCATGGGCTGAAAACACTTATGCAAAAAGCTGTTCATTTATTGTATCCATCAGAGCCATCAATCTCGACCGAGAGACGGTAGGTTTAAAGATGCTATTGTGTGTAAAAATTTTGGGAGAGAAAACAAAATGGATCGGCTTAAAAGTCAAGCGAACAAACTGTGGCAGCTTATTTTTAATCCATCGACCGCAGCAACCTATCAGCAAACCCTGGGCATTACCTGGGCAATTCTTAGAGAAACAGGATTGTTGCTTTGGTTGTTTGTGTGCCTAGTTTTTGTGTTGGGAGATTGGTTCTGGCAAACCTCTTATACAATCGGTCAAAAAACTCGCACTTGGGTAGATGATATGCAAACGATCGCCCAAGAACCCACGTCAGAAACGAGCGGCAGTGATGTGTTGGGTAAAACAGGACAGTCTTTGTTATCGGCAGGGCGATCGAGTTTATCCGCCGCTTTATCCGCCGCTAAAGGGCAACTAGGGATTGAATCCACTGAAACTTCAGCCTCTACCCCCACAGGGTTACTGTCGCCATCCTCTGAAGAAATCGCCTCCAAAACCACCGCCTCAACTTCGCTGACAATGCCTGAAACACCTTCTACTGATACTCTGAAGGTTTAAGCAGCTATGAAATAACTGGGCATATTTATTGGTAACGCTTGAGATAATGGGCAACTTTTCAGGAAACTGTCA
The DNA here is from genome assembly GCF_056784215.1 of Leptolyngbya sp. CALU 1928. Lineage (NCBI taxonomy): Bacteria > Bacillati > Cyanobacteriota > Cyanophyceae > Leptolyngbyales > Leptolyngbyaceae > Leptolyngbya > Leptolyngbya sp. CALU 1928. The sequence goes on from NZ_JBXBCE010000001.1 coordinate 2,444,971, forward strand.
CAGCTTGGCAACCCAGTCACCATGAAAGAACCGCAGCCTCTGTCCATTGCAAATATTGCTCCAGACGATTGGAACTCCACGCCAAAGCCGGTAAAACAGTTGGTGGAAGCATTGCTGGCACAGGTGAAACTGGGTGAAGTTTTGTTAGCGGATCAAAGCCGTCTTACACAATTTCTAGATGCAACCCCGATTGGCATTGCGGTGCATGATTCCACGGGTCAGTTAGCCTATGTGAATCATGTGGGGCAAGAGTTGTTAGGCATCGATCGCCGTTCTGAACCGCAAACAAATCTACTGCCGGAAATTTTTCAGGTGTATCGGACTTCCAGCCAAGAGCTTTATCCCATTGAAGAACTGCCCAGCAATCTAGCACTCACTGGAAAAACAGTGCAAGTGGACGATATGGAAATTCATCGGGCGGAGCAAGTGGTGCCCATGGAGGTATGGGCAACGCCGATTTTTGACGATCGCGGACAGGTTGAATACGCGATCGCCGCCTTTCAAGATATTACAGAGCGGGTTCGCAGCGAAGCGGAACGACACCGAATCGATCAGGCGTTAGCCGCCAGTGAACACTGCTATCGCCAAGTGGTGCAAACCCAAAGCGACTTTATTTTGCGATCGCTGCCCGACACCACCATCACCTTTGCCAACGATGCCATGTGTCGCGCCTTGGGGCAATCCTTGGAACAGGTCATCGGGCAAAAATGGTCTGATTTTGCCTTCGGTGAAGATTTGCCGATTATCCTTCAGCAGATTGCTGCCCTCACGCCTAATCATTCCAGTTTTTTTGCAGAAAATCGCGATCGCCGTGCTGATGATCAGGTGGGCTGGACGCAATGGCTCAACCAGGGAATTTTTAATCAGCACGGGCACCTCGTTGAGTTGCAGTCGGTAGGGCGAGATATTACTGCACTCAAGCACACCGAAGCCGCCTTACGAGAAAGCGAAGCAGAACTGAAACTGATTACAGAAGCAATCCCGGCGGCGATTATTCGGGTGGATAAAGATCGGCGATATCGGTTCGTCAACAGCACTTATGAAGCGTGGCTGAACCTGAAACGAGAGGATATCTTGGGCAGGCATGTTCAGGAAGTGATTGGGGAACGCGCCTATGAAGCTATTTGTTCCGATTTAGATCGTGTGTTAAGGGGGAAAATCGTCAAGGGGGAAGCTAAAGTTCAGCAATGGAGTGGAGTGATAAGGGAAATTACTTACACGCTAGTTCCCGATCGCGATCAATTAGCTCAGGTACAAGGATACTATGCCTTGATCACAGACATTACCGATCGCAGACGAACCGAAGTAGCCCTCCGAGAAAGCGAGGAGCGCTTCCGCATATTTATGGATCACAGTCCAGTCGCCGCCTGGATCACTGATCCGAACGGCAGGATGGAATACACTAGCCAAACCTATAGCCGCATGTTTCAGGTTCCTAGCGATTTGATCGGCAAGACTGTGTTTGACTTATACCCATCAGCGATCGCCCAAATCTATTTAGACAACATTCAAACGGTTGCTCACAGTGGGCAGGTGATTGAAGCGATAGAGCCTGGGATTCGAGCGGATGGCAGTCCGGGTGAATTTTTAATTTATAAGTTTCGCTTACCCCAGGCAGAGGGTCGCAGGCTTGTGGGGGGAGTTGCCCTCGATGTGACCGAGCGCAAACAGGCACAAATTGCCTTAGAGAAAAGCGAACAGCGATTTCGCAACTTGTTCGAGTCCATCCCTAAAATTGCGATTCAGGGGTACAACCGCCAGCGCCAAGTCATTTACTGGAATGATGCCAGCGAACAACTCTATGGCTATAGCAAAACAGAAGCCCTCGGTCGGCAGCTAGAGGATCTAATTATTCCCCCAGAAATGCGCTCAGTAGTAATTACGGCGGTTCAAAATTGGCTGACGAAAAACCAGCCCATCCCAGCAAGTGAATTGAGTTTAAGGCATCAAGATGGCTCTAGAGTTGAGGTCTATTCCAGTCACACGATGCTGACGAATCCTGACGGCGAGCCAGAAATGTATTGTGTCGATATCGACTTGAGCGATCGCAATCAAGCCGAGGCAGCGCTGCGAGAGAGCGAAACCACCAACCGCGCCATCATCAGCGCCTTTCCTGACCTGCTGCTCCGGGTTAATCGCGACGGCACCTGTCACGAATTTATTCCACCGACCGATGTCCCATCCCGCACCTTTTTGCCCATCCAGCATCATCTCGTCGAAGTCTTGCCCCCAGACATTCTCCAGCACTTCATACAGCGGATGGCGGATGCCCTAGCCACCGGGGGGTTACAGGTTTGGGAACATCAAATTCTCAAATACGATCGCCTCTGTGACGAAGAGGTTCGTCTTGTACCCTGTGGCATTGATGAATGCTTGGTGGTGGTGCGAGACATTACCGATCGCAAACGGGCAGAAGCATTGCTATACCAAAGCGAACAAGCGCTGCGGCAACGGGTGGATCAAGAGCAGACACTCCGGCGCGTCTTGCAGGCAATTCGTAAATCTCTCAAGCTGGACTTGATCTTTAGGACGGCAACGGCAGAAGTTGCCGAACTGGTGCAAGCGGATCGCACCGCAGTCGTGCAATATTTGCCAGAGCATCAGTGCTGGAAGCATGTTTCTGAATATCGGAAAAGTTTAGATATCCCCAATACTTTGGGGACAGAAATTCCGGATCAAGACAACCCACTCGCCGAGCAACTGAAACAATTCAAAGTGGTTCGGATTGACAATTCAGAGGTGATTGAGGATGAGATTAATCAAGAATTTGCCCAGATCTTACCCGGCTCTTGGCTCCTAGTGCCCTTGATTGTAGATCAAAAACTGTGGGGCAGTTTTAGTATGATTCGATTTCAATCCACGACTCCTTGGACGGAGGAAGAAGCAAATCTGGTGCAAACCATTGCCGACCAATTGGCGATCGCCATCCAGCAAGCCCAGGCATTTGAGCGCGCTCAAACCGAAATCGCCGAACGACAGCAAGCGGAGGCAGACCTTAGATCCGCCCTCTCCGAAAAAGAAGTGCTGCTGAAAGAAATTCACCATCGGGTCAAAAACAACCTCCAGATTGTGTCTGGATTGCTGCAACTGCAAGCCCAAAGCCTGCAAGACTCTCCGGCTATTCACGCCCTGAGAGAAAGCCAAAATCGGGTTGAGTCCATGTCGTTGATCCACAAAAAGCTATATATTGCATCAGATCTTGAACAAATTGATGCGGCTGACTATATTCAAAGCTTAGCCACAAGCTTGCTGACCACTTACAAGGTTTCGCCGGGGGCGATCGCGCTGCAAGTGGATGTGGAACCCGTAATTTTAAGCCTTGATCAAGGGATTCCCTGTGGATTGATTATTAACGAGCTAGTCTCCAATGCCCTCAAATATGCGTTCCCAACCAACCAACCCGGAGAAATTCGGATTCAGCTACGGCAGATTGACCATGAGCTTGAGTTAACCATTCAAGATAATGGAGTCGGATTGCCAGATCATTTAGATCTAAACCATATCCCATCCCTAGGGCTTTCTCTGGTCTATGCCTTGTCAACGGAGCAATTAGAAGGCACCCTTACCGTTGACCGCAGCCGAAGGACAACGTTCACGATAAAATTCCCGTCTGCATCCTGAAAAGTCTGCACCACGAAAGTAGAGGTTCAATGGCTAATACGGCTAATACGAAGATTTTGGTGGTTGAAGACGAGGTAATCGTTGCAAAAACGATCATCAGTCAACTAAACCAGTTGGGATACATCGTCACCGATACGGCTTCATCGGGTGCCATGGCGATCGCCAAAGTTGCGGAAACTCAGCCCGATTTGATCCTGATGGATATTGTCTTAAAAGGCTCTATGGACGGGATTTCAACCGCCACTCATATCCGAGAACAACTGGATATTCCCATCATTTACTTGACTGCTTATGCCGACGACAGCACTCTACACCGGGCAAAGGCAACCCATCCCTTTGGCTATATCGTGAAACCCTTTACTGCCGATGATTTGCGCGTTGCCGTTGAGATTGGTCTGTTCAAACATCAAGTTGCCCGCGAACTTCAGGAAAATCGCGATCAACTAGCAACGCTGCTCCGCTCCATGAGTGATGGCGTAATTGCCACTGATGCCGAGGGCATGATCACATTTATGAACCCTGCGGCGGAGGCATTAACAGGCTGGCACCAAACCGAAGCTTTGGGGCAAGCCGTGACGACTGTATTTCAGCTAATGGATGAAGTAACTGAAACGCCGATCGAGAACCCGATCGCCAAAGTACTGAAATCACAGCAAGTGGAATATCTAAACAACTTCACCGCATTAGTGACCAAAACTGGAACCCAGATTCCCATTGGCGATAGCGCCTCGCCGCTCAAGCGACTCTCTGGCGAAATCCTGGGAGCCGTGGTGGTGTTTTGGAATATGAGCGATCGCCGCCAAACGGAATTGCTATCCCAAGCCTTGGCAAAAGAGAAAGAACTCAATCAGCTAAAATCTCAGTTTGTCTCTACTGTTTCCCATGAATTTCGCAACCCCCTCGCCATTATTCGCACTGCCACGGAACTATTGGAAAAAAGGCAGAATCTCACAGAAACGCAAAAAAAAGCGTATCTGCAACGAATAAAAACTGCGGTTCGCTCCATGAACCAATTGATGGAAGACGTTTTGTTCATGGGGCAAGCCGAAGCGGATCGGCTAGTATACCAACCTGTGTTGCTTCGCCTAGAGCAGTTCTGCCAAGATCTAGCAGACGAATTTTCGATGTTTGAGGGGCGATCTCATTCTATTGAGTTCATCTGTCAAGGAGACAGTCAAAATACTTGGATGGATGAGAAACTCCTACGCTACATTTTGACGAACCTGTTATCCAATGCGATTAAATATTCTCCGCCGAATACCACCGTACAACTGGCGCTCACGATTGATTCTGGCGAGCGGCAGGCGACGTTTTTGGTGCAAGACTACGGCATTGGAATTCCAGACGCTGATCAAGCCCGACTGTTTGAGTCCTTTTTTCGGGCTGAAAATGTTAGGTCGCTTCAAGGAACGGGGTTGGGGTTGGCGATCGTCAAACGCTGTGTAGATGCCCATTCAGGGCACATTAGTTTGATTAGCAAAGTGGGAATAGGTACCACCGTCCGCGTTACCTTACCCCTCGACTTGACTGCCGAAGCCTAGTATCAACCCTTCTAGCAAAGAACGCACTTTATGACCGCCGCTCCTGATCTGATTAGCCAGACTCGCTGCTTCAATGGCACTTTAGGATTTTACAAACACTTTTCCTCTAGCTGCCGCAGTGAAATGAAGTTTTCGGTATATCAACCGCCCCAAGCGATCGCGCATCCAGTGCCCGTGTTGTATTACCTATCCGGCTTAACCTGCACGGAAGAAAACGTTATGGCAAAGTCGGGAGTACAGCAATATGCAGCAGAGCATGGACTATTGCTCGTGGCTCCTGATACAAGTCCCCGCAATACAGGCATTCCGGGCGAAACCGATGACTGGGATTTTGGCGCGGGTGCCGGATTTTATGTCGATGCGACGGCTGCACCTTGGAGCCAGTACTACCAAATGTATTCTTATGTGGTGAATGAGCTACCTGCGCTGATTGCTGACCACTTTCCAGTCCAGCGCGATCGCCAAGGAATTTTTGGGCATTCCATGGGAGGGCATGGGGCGTTAGTCTGCGCCTTGAGGAATCGCGATCGCTACCGTTCCGTCTCTGCCTTTGCCCCGATCTGCGCGCCGATGCGGTGCCCTTGGGGACAAAAAGCCTTCACGAACTACTTGGGCACTGATGAAGCCCAATGGCGTGCCTACGACGCAAGCGAACTGGTGTTAACAGCTAGCTTTCCCGGTTCTATTTTGATTGACCAGGGCGACGCAGATAAATTTCTCGATCATCAACTGATGCCCAATGTATTTGAGCAAGCCTGCAAAACGGCTGGGCAATCTCTCATCTTGCGCCATCAACCCGGCTACGATCATAGCTATTACTTCATTGCGACTTTCATTGCCGACCACGTTCGCCATCATGCGATCGCACTATATGCCTAGTCGCCCTCCACGATTCACCGTTGACATCCTCACTGTCCTCAAGGTGCGGCGATTCCAAGAATCATTCAATTTAGGCGAAGAAGAGCCACCTTCAAAAACCCTCTCCAAAGTTGGGAGAGGGTTTTAGGGTGAGGGCGAATGATTTATGCAGGAGGTCTGTTATTTGACGCACTATCGACTGATTCCGCAGCGCCAACAGTAGCTAAGCTGTTTTCTAAGTTAAGTATGAAATTCAAGCGTCTTGCTTAGGAACAAACTGCAAAGATACTCCATTCATGCAATACCGTAAGCCAGTGGGAGCGGGACCATCGTTAAAAACATGCCCTAAATGCCCACCACATCGACTGCAATGAACTTCTGTCCGAGTCATAAACAACGCGCGATCAACGGTGGTCGCGATCGCGTCATCCAAGGGCGCAAAGAAACTAGGCCAGCCCGTGCCGCTGTTGAATTTTGTATCTCCTGTAAACAGGGGAAGACCGCACGCGGCACAGGCATATGTACCCGGTTCATAGACTTTGTCGAGTGGGCTGGTGCCCGCCCTTTCTGTGCCATGCTTCCGCAATACCTGAAATTGTTCTGGGGTCAGCGCACTGCGCCATTCATCTTCGGTTTTTGTTACTTCAAAGTCTAATTTTTGTGACATTGCTGTTAAGAGTAGATAAATTGGGCAAAAACAGGATCAACAGAAGCTTTGCTTGAAATGCCCTAACTGGAAATTTATTGCAGGCAAAAATCGATCTGTTGTACTTTAATTGTAAAGAATGTAATCGGCTGTATTCAATCTTGCAGACTTTTTTGCAGTTCGGGTTGCCAATACTCATACAATGACTGCCAGCACGTCCAGGAATTTCAAGCAGTATGGCTCATCCTAATCCAGATTCTCATCTCAAAACAATCAGGGTTTTCATTTGTGGATCGGCTCTCCGAGGGCAGCCCGACCATGCAGGAATGCAGTCTTCTACATTTATTTGTGAGACTAAAACTCAACCGATCTATCGAATGCATTCAGCAGAAAATGGATGGCATCCCGCGATTTATTTAGCGGCAGAAAATGGGGTGGCAATTCTGGGTGAGGTCTACGAAATGACGCTAGTTGATTTTGAGCATCTATGCGCTAATGAACCGCCCCATATGACTCCCGCAGAGGTGCTATTGGAGCAAGGAAAAACTGCGATCGCGTTCTTTTATCCTCAAGAACTGGTTGAAAAATATCACTGGCTGGATATCTCTGATTATGGCGATTGGGCAACTTATAAAGCCGCCGTTAATCCACTCGTTAATCCACTGTAAGTAGGGCTTAAACCCAAGGTTATTTTGGGCAGTTTGGCGGTAATAAACCTCACATTGTGTACTCCATTGACCAGACTTATTCCCAAAATAATTTTAGATACTGATCCCGGCGGTGATGATATTTTTGCGTTGCTGTGGCTGCTGAGTTTGGTAAAGCAGGAACTCGCTGAATTGGTTGCTGTGACCACGGCGGCAGGCAATGTTTCCGCTGAGTATACGTTTGCGGCTGCCAGTAAGATTTTGAAGTTGGGCGGATTGGATCAGATTAAAGTGGGTCGGGCGATCGCGGTGCCTTATGCCACGCCGGATGCAGCCCATATTCACGGCAAAGATGGCATGGGCAATCTGTCTCATACGTTGCCAGAAAGTGATCGCCCGTTTGAGGCGGCACCTTACTCGGATCAAGTATTGATCGATGCTTTAACGGCTAATCCAGGAGAAATTAGCATTTTAGCGATCGCGCCCTTCACGAACCTAGCAGCGGCAGAAGCCCGACATCCCGGCATTCTGCGACAGGCAAAAGAAATTGTGTTAATGGGAGGAGCATTTGGCTGTGCGGGTAACATTACCGCTCAAGCAGAATTTAATGTTGCCTATCATCCAGAAGCCGCTCAAGGGGTGCTAAGTAGCCGCAATGATATCGTGATGGTGCCCTTGGATGTCACGCGATCGCTGATCTTTACCGAAGCCATGGCGCACGCCATTAAGCAGGCAAATCCAAACAGCGCGATCGCCCAATTCATCAACGTTTTGTGTGATTTCATGATTTCCACCGCCCTTGCCTATCGAGAAACCCAAGGGGTTCGCGGGTTTCTCATTCACGATGCTGCAACAGTGGGCTATCTCTTCTACCCTGAAACCTTCCGCTGGCAACGGGCAACCGTGCAGATTGAAACCCAGGGTTTGTGGACTCGTGGACAGACCGTGATCGACCAGCGGCATGGGGCAAAAGCCGCCGCAAATGCCTGGATTGCAACTCAAGTAGAGGCTCCCAACTTTTTCGCTAGTCTAATTGAGGATTTAAAGCGCCTATAGCAATGATGACATTGCTGAGCGTAAGTATGATTTGCCCTCATCCCCAACCTTTCTCCCCAAGGAGAAAGGAGCTAGAATTATTGTCCCCCCTCCCAAGCAGGGCTAGTTCATCAGTGGTAGAAAAATGATAATGGGTGATGCTCTTTCACCCCTAGCTAGCCATGAGCCTGATTGATGCTCTCAAACAAGTACGAGACTATCGAACCCAACCCCAGTATCCATTGTGGGTGATTTTGTTGCTGGTACTGATGGCAACGATGAGCGGGTGTGTGGGGTATCGAGCGATCGCGTGCTTTGTGGAGCGCCATCAAACCCAATTGTTAGGGGTACTCGAAGTGCCCTATGAGCGGTTACCCTGCTACTCGACGATTCGCCGCGCTTTGGTGCGAGTGGACTTTGAGGCGTTAACCGAGGTTTTCAATCAATGGGCACAGGAAACGGTTGAGCTGGAAGAGCAAGCCGCTTGTGCCGTTGACGGCAAGAGCATCCGAGTCAGTCTGAGAGATTACGACCAGGCGTATCAAGATTTTGTCAGTGTGGTGTCGGTGGTCAGCACTCGACTGGGACTGGTCGTTGGGGTGCAATCCATGCACAACAAAACGAGTAGTGAAATTGTAACGGTACAAACCTTGTTGGAGCACCTTCAGTTGCAAGGGGTGTGTTTTAGTTTTGATGCCCTGCACGCCAAAAAAAAAACAGTTCAGCAAATTATAGCCAGTCAGAACCACTACTTAATTGCCATCAAAGGGAATCAACCCAAATTATTAGCCCAAATCCAGCAGCAGTTTGAACACTCGTCTCCCCTCAGTTGTCACGTGGACTCAGAGCGGACGCGCAATCGCTCAACCCAACGCCGTGTGTGTGTATTGGAGCCAAGTGCCACCATTGACCCAAGTTGGGTCGCTCTTAAACGAGTGATTCGGGTCGAACGCACCGGACTAAGAGCAGGCATACCCGTTTCACAGACGGTGTTTTATATCAGTTCGCTGGCAACCGATGCCGCCGAGTTTGCCCGTCGTATCCGGCAGCATTGGCACATTGAGAATCGCCTCCACTGGTGTAAAGATGTGGTCTTTCAAGAAGATACGACTCCACTGTGTGAGGGTCACGCTTTGATTAATATGGCAATTGTGCGAACCTTTGCCCTTAATCTCTTCCGGCAGCATGGGTTTGACTCTTTGACTCAGGCGATTCGACAGGTTGCTCATGATATCCCTCGCCTATTTTCCTTCTGCCAATGAATCAGCCCTGCCCCTCCCAAGGCAGGGCTAGTTCATCAGTGGTAGAAAAATGATAATGGGTGATGCTCTTTCACCCCTAGCTAGCCATGAGCCTGATTGATGCTCTCAAACAAGTACGAGACTATCGAACCCAACCCCAGTATCCATTGTGGGTGATTTTGTTGCTGGTACTGATGGCAACGATGAGCGGGTGTGTGGGGTATCGAGCGATCGCGTGCTTTGTGGAGCGCCATCAAACCCAATTGTTAGGGGTACTCGAAGTGCCCTATGAGCGGTTACCCTGCTACTCGACGATTCGCCGCGCTTTGGTGCGAGTGGACTTTGAGGCGTTAACCGAGGTTTTCAATCAATGGGCACAGGAAACGGTTGAGCTGGAAGAGCAAGCCGCTTGTGCCGTTGACGGCAAGAGCATCCGAGTCAGTCTGAGAGATTACGACCAGGCGTATCAAGATTTTGTCAGTGTGGTGTCGGTGGTCAGCACTCGACTGGGACTGGTCGTTGGGGTGCAATCCATGCACAACAAAACGAGTAGTGAAATTGTAACGGTACAAACCTTGTTGGAGCACCTTCAGTTGCAAGGGGTGTGTTTTAGTTTTGATGCCCTGCACGCCAAAAAAAAAACAGTTCAGCAAATTATAGCCAGTCAGAACCACTACTTAATTGCCATCAAAGGGAATCAACCCAAATTATTAGCCCAAATCCAGCAGCAGTTTGAACACTCGTCTCCCCTCAGTTGTCACGTGGACTCAGAGCGGACGCGCAATCGCTCAACCCAACGCCGTGTGTGTGTATTGGAGCCAAGTGCCACCATTGACCCAAGTTGGGTCGCTCTTAAACGAGTGATTCGGGTCGAACGCACCGGACTAAGAGCAGGCATACCCGTTTCACAGACGGTGTTTTATATCAGTTCGCTGGCAACCGATGCCGCCGAGTTTGCCCGTCGTATCCGGCAGCATTGGCACATTGAGAATCGCCTCCACTGGTGTAAAGATGTGGTCTTTCAAGAAGATACGACTCCACTGTGTGAGGGTCACGCTTTGATTAATATGGCAATTGTGCGAACCTTTGCCCTTAATCTCTTCCGGCAGCATGGGTTTGACTCTTTGACTCAGGCGATTCGACAGGTTGCTCATGATATCCCTCGCCTATTTTCCTTCTGCCAATGAATCAGCCCTGCCCCTCCCAAGGGACTGGGGCTAGGGCTAGGAGGGGGCTTGCTTCCCACAGGGTGGGCTGATTTGAATTGCACATGTAGGTTAAATCAATGCAGGAAGCGCGATTAATCAATGTCCTCTTGGTGGAGGATGACGAAGTAGACATAATGAACGTTAAACGGGCATTTAAGAAAAACAACATCTCAAACCCGCTCTACATTGCGACCAATGGCATTGAAGCACTTGCCATGTTGCGCGGCAGCAGCCCAAATCAACTGGACGCGTTTCCAGAACACCGTCGCTTAATATTGCTAGACCTCAATATGCCAAAGATGGGCGGCATTGAGTTTTTACACGCGCTCCGCACTGATCCTATCTTGCAAAAAACACCTGTCGTTGTGCTGACCACTTCTAACCGCGACCAAGATCGGATTGAAGCCTACACCTTTAATATTGCTGGATATCTGCTCAAACCAGTCACATTCAGCGCGTTTGCCGACCTGATGACAGCCCTAAACAACTATTGGATGCTCTGTGAAATGCCGTAAAAGCTCCTCTTCTTTATCTTTTAAGAGACTAACTGAGGTTTAGATGCTTGTTCTCTTAAGAGTTCTGGTGTCACTGAAACCAGTTTTCCCTGTTGCAAAGTCCAACAATGATCGGCAATTTCAAGCAGATCTCCTACATCATGAGATACTACCAGCAAACCCCAGTGGTTTTTCAGTTTTGCTAACAGGCTTACCAGTTGTCGCCGCATAGACCAATCGAGTCCGGCTGTAGGTTCGTCTAATAGCAGCAGATTAGGCTGGCGAATCAGTTGCACTGCCAAGGCTAGCCGCCGCTGCTGTCCGCCGCTGAGGGCATGGGGTTTTTCGCTGAGCGACAACTGTTCTAATCCCACTTCGGCTAACGCCTGTTGAATGCGATCGCTGGTTATTTCGGGATGCCCCAACCGCAGTTCTTCTAAAATGGTGCCCCCACAAAAATGACGCTCTGGAAACTGGAACACCAGACCGCTCAATTGTTGTAAATGCAACGAGGTAAGCTCTTGATCGCGCCAATGAATACTGCCCTGGGTTTTTTCTGCCAATCCTGACAAAATCTCCAATAGCGTACTTTTGCCAGAGCCGCTTGGACCGACAATCAGCGTAAGCTGCTGCGACGGAACCTGCAAATTAATTTGATTTAAAATTGGTACAGCGGTCGCGGGGGGATGATAGGAAAGATTTCTAAGGTTCAACATTCACGACAATCCATCAGGGTAAGAAAATTAATCAAAAGACTTAACCAGGAACCTAGCTTTAATGAAACCGTCTAGCAAAGCTAGCATAACGAATGCATTCTCATTATGCCCAACTCTGTTGCGCTACCAGAGAGTGGCACTAAAGCTAGGATAGAACCCGATCACTGAGAACTAAATTATGACTGACCGCTTGACTGCTCCCCAATACTCCGCAAAATTGTCTCTCAAAACCATTGCTCAGGTTGCGAGTACTACAATGCTCGCGATCGGGTTGTTGACAAGTTCCGCCATTGCTAAAGATCCCTTCCGCAGTACTAATCTCAGACCCATCAGCGATAAAACCGAAGCGGCGTTTGAGGCATTTTTTAAACAGGGCGATTACAAAACTGCCGCCACTTATCTAAGCCAAACCGAATCTACGGAGCCGCTGGCACTGTCGATGAAAGCGACCTTAGCCTATAACGATATTTTGGTAGGTCGAGATAACAAAGAGAAGCAAGCTGCCCTGTTGGAGCAGTTTCGCAGCTATGGCACCCAAACGCGCACGGCTGCCGAAAAGTTATTGGTCACTGATCCGCTGCGCGGCAATATGTATCTGGCAGTGAGCCACTTTTTTGATGGCGTATACGCTTTCACAAAAGACGGCACGATTAAAGGCACGCCTCAAGTTTTAAAGGAATTGCAGCAGGTGATCAAGTATTTGGATGCAGCAGAGAAGATCGCCCCCAATGACCCAGAACTGAATATGCTGCGGGGCTATATGGATATTTATACCGGTATTTATTTGCCGTTTGGTAGCTCTGAGAAAGGGGTAGAGCGGTTGCAAAAATATGCGAATCCTCGCTACTTGGCAGAACGCGGTTTGGCAATGGGCTATCTAGAAATGAAGCAATACGATAAAGCGCTGGCTGCCGTCGATCGCGCGATCGCCCTCACGCCCACTAATCCAGAGATTCAATATCTCAAAGCCAGAATTTTGGTGAAACAAGGAAAGGATCAAGAAAGCCTCGCTTATTTTGATAAAGCGTTAAGCAAAAAAGATCAGTTACTTGTGGGCTTAGTTCGTGAGATGGAGCGGGCACAGCGTAAGACCAAGGAGCGATTGGCTGGAGGAAAGTAAGGGAAGGTTTCGGGTTTCAGGTTTCGGGTTTCAGGAAATAGGAAGTTTTGATTTTCTTTTCTGACCTCCGACCCCTGACCCCTAACCCCCACTTCCTCTATGCTGAAGGAGGAACGTTTGGGAGCGATCGCTATGCGGATACAGTTTCGTGAATTTAATCCATTCAGCGTATGGGTTTGGCTAGAGTTCAGCACGGTTCCATCGGAGATGGAGAAGCAATATGTTGAGGAAGTTTTGAATTCCTGGTTTTTTATTGGCAAACTGGGCGGCTTTAATGCTGAAAATATGCAAGTGCAAGAAGTTGGGCTAGAAATTGGCTACATGGATTACGACGAAGACATCGCAGAAACGAGTCTGTCGGCGTTGATGCACAATATGGGCGATGTGGAATATGAAGGCGGTTGGGCGCGCTGCTGGTTTGATCTGGGCACCAGTGACGCGATCGCTTTGGATATTTTGATCAACTCACTCCGCCAATTCAGCAAGGATTTTGTCACGATTGAGCAGGTGATTATTGGGGGCGAAAACGAGGATTGGCAAACGGGGGACAGCCACCGATCGGATCTGATGTTTGAAAGTCAATATAACTAGGTAAGCGGCGAGAGGTGAGAGGCTAGAGGCAATGGGGAATTCGGCGATTCGGGCGGTGGCGTTGGGGTTGATTTTTCAGGGCGATCGCGTATTTGTGTATGAAGGGTATGACCCGTTCAAGCAAAGCACGTTTCATCGAGCCTTGGGCGGGGGGATTGAGTTTGGCGAAACTAGTCTAGAAGCGCTTCAGCGGGAGTTTCAAGAGGAAATTCAGGCAGAGTTAACCAATATTCAATACCTCGGTTGCACCGAAAATATTTTTGCGTATGGTGGCACTCCCTGTCATGAAATCGTTCAGCTTTATCGTGCCGATTTTGTGGCTCCAAGATTTTACCAACTGGAAGAACTGGTGTTTGCGGATGGTTCAGCAGAGAACATTACCGCCCGATGGATTGAGCGCGATCGCTTTCTATCGGGCGAACTTCGGCTTGTGCCTGAAGACTGCTTGAACTATCTGTAGCCTTACAAAAGGGTTATTGCACCGCCCATAGTTCCGTTCCATTAGTCGCATCGCTAGCGGCAAAGAACAGTTTGTCGTTCACCACTGTTAATCCCGTTGGAGTAGAGGAGAAACTGCCGCTCACTGCGATGGTTCCCGCAGAGGTGCCATCGGTGCGGAAGACCTTGGTGCCGGTGCCATCATTTGCCGTAAAGTACAGCGATCCGTTGAAGTTGGTCAACGATGCCACCGTATCATTGCCAGCAGCATTAATGTTTCTCACCACCGTTGCTGTTGAAACCCCATCGCTTGACCATAGTTGCACATCGGGGCTTCCCGCCGACCCCGCATCCACGGTAAAGAACAACTTAGAGCCGATCGCCACCAGATTGTTAGGCGTTTGGCTCGCGGAAGGGAGCGTGGATACCAATGTTACTGTACCACCAGCATTACTTTGCCACAGTTTGAATGCCGCTACCTCTTGCGTAAAGAAGTAGAGCGTTCCATTCACATTCACCAGATTATAGGGAGCGGAACTAGTGCTACCAGGACTGAGGTCTGCAATTCGGGCAGTATTTGTGCTTGTACCATCGCTCCGCCATAGCTCTCTGCCACTGCTGTCAATGGCGGTAAAGAACACCGTATTCCCGACTGCGGTCAAGCGTTGAATTTGGGCACCAGAGCCAAGATCCCTCACCAGCACTGTGTTACCGTTGGTTCCATCTGTCTTCCAAAGTTGGGTTGCACTATTAGTTGTGAAGTACAGCGTATTCCCCACAACCGTTAAGTTTCCTGGAACGGTGTAGCTAGGTGACGCGACCAACTTCACTGGGTTACCGCTGCCATCAATCTGGAAGATGGCGATCCCAGAACTATCAGTCGCTTGGAAGAAGAGAGTACCGTTAAAATTCACTAGCCCCGTGGGATTAGAGCTTGATACCCCTGACCGTAGATCGCTGACTAAGGTGGCAGAGGTGCCTGCTAGGTCTGTCTTCCACAATTCCCGACCCGTGGTGCTGTTGGTTGCTGTGAAGTAGACTGTGTTGCCGACCACCGTCAAGTCATTAGGAGCGGAGGCAGCACCGGCAGGGTTAATATTAGCCACCAGTAGGGTTGCCGATGAACTGCCATCACTCTTCCACAGTTCGGTGCCTGTGTTGCCATCATCGGCAGTGAAGTACAGCAGATCGCCAACGGCTGTCAATCTGGCAGGGTCAGAACTCGCTGCAAGCGGGTTAATGTTTGCCACCAGTGCCGCGCCGGATGACACGTTGATTGAAATAGTGCCGCTGCCTGTTTGTGCGCCACCTGTGCCTGTAAATCCACCATCATTGACTACTAAACCGATTTGAGCCGCCCCGGTAAAGTTGTTTGTGGGGGTGAATTTGAGATTGGTAAGCGCGGTGTTGATTGCCGCGATCGCCCCCGTAAACGTCATTGTGGTATCGGCTGTGCCGTCGCCCGTGGTAAAGGTCAACCCAGAAAGCCCTCCTAGTGTCAGGGTGCCGTTAGTGGCAGTTAAGGTCGCGGTCACTAGGTTAGAACCTGCGTCCACATCGCTAATGCTTAGCCCCGATGGAATCAAAAGGTCAGTATTGCGGAACGCCAGTTGGCTACCCGGTAGAGTGATGATGGGAGCAGCATTCGCCCCGCCGACCGTGATCACTACTGTTGCTGGAGCAGAAAGGTTAATTCCATCCGTCGCCCGATAGGTAAAGGTATCTGAGCCAACTAAGCCAGCGATCGGAATATATCTAAAAGAGCCATCGGCATTTAAGATGACGCTCCCGTTAGTGGGGGCAGTGGCTAGCGTCGCCCGAATCACATCTCCATCGGCATCAGAATCATTTGCCAATACTCCCGTCGCCGCCGTTACGTTTAAGGTGCCATTGGTGGAGACGACATAGCCAGAATCATTTTGGACTATGGGCGGCGTGCTGGTGGCATTGATGTTGATTGTGACGATCGCGGTTGAACTGTTGCCGCCGCTGGTGGCGCGATAGGTAAAGGTGTCGGTTCCCGTTGCGCCAGCGTTGGGTGTGTAGGCAAAGGAGCCATCGGGATTGAGACTGAGGACACCTTGAGTGGGGTTACTGACTACAGCCACGGTGGAATTGGGGGCGAGATCATTTGCCAGCACTCCTAAGGTTGTCGGAACATTGATCACGTTATTGCGGTTAACGCTGTATGTATCATTAACGGCGGTTAATGGAGAAACGTTAATCGTGACGGTAACGGGAGCCGAGTTAAAGACTCCATCTGTGGCTTGATAGGTAAAGAAATCGGTTCCGCTGGTGAAGCCTGCATCTGGAACATAGACAAAAGAACCATCCGCATTGAACCTGTCTAAGGTTCCTCGAGTCGGTTGGGCAAGGGGTTGGGCTGAAATTGGATCTTCAGAATCCGTGTCGTTGACCAGCAGTCCGGGAGCGGTGACGGTTAGGGTTTGTCCTGCGATCGCGGTGTAGGTATCGGGTAACGCGGTCGGCGGTGTATTGAGTCTCACGGAAATCGACACGGTTGCCGTTGAACTAGCAATTCCGTCGAATGCCCGATAGGTAAAGACATCGGCTCCCTGATAGCCCGTGTTTGAGGTGTAGATAAAAGTGCCATTGGGATTGAGAGTGAGCACCCCATTTCCAGGAGCAGAAACCACGCTGGCAGTCAGCAGATCGTCTTCCCCATCGCTGTCATTCGCTAAAACACTTTGAAGGATCAAGGATTGATTGAGTGCAACCCCGCTCACAGCCTGATAGTTATCATTTTGAACCACTGGTGGTGTATTAGGTGAAACCGATAGAGAAACCGTCGCTAAGCCCGATGTTGCCAAGCCGTCGCTGGCACGATAAGTAAAGCGATCAAGTCCTTGATAGTTAGGATTTGGACGGTAGACAAATGATCCGTCAGAGTTCAGCGTGACCGTTCCATTTTGCGGTCCTGTTGCTACTGTTGCCGTCAATGCGGATGGGGAAGTTTCTGCATCGGTATCGTTGCTCAACACGCCTGTAAACGCATCCACTGAGAGCGTTCCGTTAGTAGAGGCTCGATATAAGTCGTTCGTTGCGATCGGCGGTGTGTTGGTTTGTAAGCTGAGGGTGACTGTGGTTGGAGTCGATGTTGCGAAGCCATCAGTTGCTTGATAGACAAAGGTATCAACGCCCGAACTGCCCACAGTAGAAGCGTAAATAAAGGAGCCATCAGCATTGAGGCTCAGCGTTCCTTTGCTGGGATTGACTACCACACTCGCAGTCAGTGGGGAACCATCCGCATCGGTGTCATTTTGCAATACTCCATCAATGGGCGCGACTGTTAAGGAACCCCCAATGACGGCGGTATAAGTATCTGAAGCAGCGATAGGGATGGCATTAACCTGAATGCTCACGGTGGCGGTGTTGGAGTTTAGCTGTCCATCCGTGGCTAGGTAAGTAAAGCGATCGCTGCCAAAAAAGCCTGGGTTCGGCGTGTAATTAAATGATCCATTCGGGTTAAGCGTCAGAGAGCCGCTGAGCGGGTTGCCGACAATGCTGGCGGTGAGAGTATTTCCTTCTAGATCGGTGTCATTGCTCAGGATGCCTCCTACCGGGGTAATGGTGAGTGGGCTACCTGCATTGACGGTGTATGTGTCGTTCAGGGCAACCGGAGCGCTATTCCCAGCCGTGACGCTGAAGCTGGCGATCGCTACGCTGGAGACTGCCCCTAAACTATCGATCGCGGCATAGGTAAAGGTATCTAAGCCGCTGAAGTTGAGCGTGGGCTGATAGCTAAACGTGCCATCGGGGCGCAGGGTAAAGGACAGGGCATTCGTCGGCGTTGTCACCACGCTGGCGGTCAGCGGAGTGTTACCATCGGTGTCCGTATCATTGGCTAATACACTGCCTGTGGTTAGTAAAGTATTGGCTGCACCGATGAATAAATCTGGAGCGGCGACGGGGGGCGCATTCGACGAGACAGAAATGGTTGCGATCGCGGTATTCGACACCGAGACTCCATCGCTAGCCACATAGGTAAAGCTGACATTCCCAGAGAATCCCGTTTGGGGAACGTAGGTGAAAGAGCCATTGGGATTGAGGTTGAAAGTGCCGCTGCTGGGAGCCGTAACCAAACTTGCGGTTAAGGGGCTGCCTTCTATATCTGTATCGTTAGATAGAACGCCGAGTGCTGTAATGTTTAAGCTTCCACCCGGAGCAATGTTATAGGCATCATTATTTGCGAGGGGCGCATCGTTGACAGGAGTAATGCTGATGGTGGCGATCGCGACGCTAGACACTGCTCCTAAACTATCGATCGCCGCGTAGGTAAAGGTGTCTAGCCCAGTGATGTTGAGCTTGGGCTGATAGCTAAACGTGCCATCGGGGCGCAGAGTAAAGGAAAGGGCATTGGTCGGAGCCGCAATCACGCTAGCAGTCAGTGGAATATTGCCGTCGGTGTCGGTGTCATTGGTCAAGACATTGCCCGTGGTCAGCAGGGTATCTTCTGCCATGGTGAAAGTGTCGGGATTGGCGATCGGTACTGCATTCACACCTGCGGTAACAAATAGGTTGACGGTGGCGGTGGAACTCAAGCTGCCATCATTTGCGACGTAGGTAAAGCGATCGCTACCCGAAAATCCAGTATTAGGTTGATAGGTAAAGGAGCCATTGGCGCTGAGGCTGAGCGTACCATTTTGGACTCCCGATACCAGCACCGCCGTCAAGTTAGCGCTATCGATATCGCTATCATTGGCTAACACGCCCGGTGCCGTTTGGCTAAGCGATGCTGTGGTGTTAACGCTGTAGACATCATTCACCGCGACTGGGGCATCATTCACGGGGGTGACGCTGAAACTGGCGATCGCCACGCTGGATACCGCGCCTAACCGATCGATCGCTGCGTAGGTAAAGGTATCCAAGCCACTGAAGTTGGGAGTCGGCTGATAGCTAAACGTGCCATCGGGTCGGAGGGTAAAGGACAGGGCATTGGTCGGAGCCACAATCACGCTGGCAGTCAGCGGAATGTTGCCATCAATGTCAGAGTCATTGGTTAAGACGCTGCCTGTGGTCAGCAGGGTATCTTCTGGGGTGGTGAACAGATCGGCTTGGGCGATCGGGGCGTTATTGTTCCCGACCGACAAGGTGACCGTTGCTAAGTTAGACGCTAAACTGCCGTCGCTGGCGCGATAAGTGAAGACATCGGTTCCGGCAAAGTTACCTGTGGGTTGGTAAATGAAGGAGCCGTCGCCACTCAAGCTAACGGTGCCATTGGTGGGCGCAGTCACTAGGGTTGCGGTAAGGGGGCTACCTTCCACATCGCTATCATTTCGCAGAACGCCGTTGGTTGAGGAAACGGTCAGCGTGCCGCCTGCACTAGTGGTGTACACTCCATCATTTGCCGCAATGGGCGCATCATTGACGGGGGTAATCGTTAGGGCAACGATCGCCGTATTAGAAACCCCACTCAGCGGGTCGATCGCCACATAGGTAAAGCTGTCGGCACCATTGAAATTCGGCTTGGGTGTATAGCTGAAACTGCCATCTGGATTGAAGCTAAAGCTTCCGGCATTGGTAGGGGCATTAATCAACTGCGCTGTTAGGGAAGCAGTCGGATTATCTATATCGGTATCGTTCGCTAGCACATTTCCGCTAGTAGGCTGATCTTCAGGTGTCGTAAAGCTGTCGTTGACCGCCACCGGCAAGTCATTCACCGACGTGACATTGATGACCACGATCGCGGTGTTAGACGTGCCGCCCAACACATCTCTTGCCACATAGCTAAAGGTGTCGGAGCCGTTAAAGTTAGCAGCGGGGGTGTAGGTAAAGGTGCCGTTGGGATTGAAGCTAAACGAGCCAGCATTCGAGGGTGGACTGACCAATTGAGCCGTTAAGGGCAGGGTGAAATCTGGGTCGCTGTCATTGGCAAGGACGCTGGTGCCCAGCAAGGTTCCCCGTTCCGCAACCGTGAAACTATCGGCACGGGCGATCGGCAGTAGATTCACCGCATTGCCCACATTCACCAGCAGCGTTTTAGTATCTGATAACGGAATGCCAACGCCCGTATTGCCGTTGTCGTTGACGCTGAGCGTGATGCTATCGAAGCCATTGGTAAACCCTACATAGCTGCGATAGGTTACCTGGCTCAAGGCATCGTTGATCGCGGCGATGGAGCCGGTGAAGGTAATTCGGTTATTTTGGCTACCTGTCCCCTGGGTAAACTGCAAGCCAGACAGCGATCGCAGCGATAACACGCCATTTCCTGCAAATAGTGTCACGGAGAGATTGCCACCGCCGGCATCAGGGTCGTTAACGCTAAAGCCAGAGAGGGTTAAGTTGATGCCAGAGTCAACGGCTGGATTACCTGTAGGCAAAGTAATCACAGGCGCATTATTGATTCCCAGCACGTTCACTGCAATGGATTTGGAGTCGCTCAGGGGAATTCCTGCTCCGGTGTTGCCCCCATCACTCACACTGACGGCGATCGTGTCAGCCCCGCCAAAGTTTGCGTTCGGGCGATAGGTCAAGCTGCCCAATGCCGCATTCACCGCTGCCTGGGTGCCTTGGAAGATCAGCGTATTATCCTGGGTGCCGTCGCCCGTAGTAAAAGTTAGCCCAGTCAAAGATTCCAGCGACAACAGCCCACTCACCGCAGACACCGCCACGGTCAGATTCCCATTACTCACATCAACGTCATTAATGCTGATGCCCGAAATCCGCAGATCCGTTCCTTCATTAACGCTCTGGCTAGATGGCACCGTAATCACCGGGGCATCATTGGTTGGATTGATAGTGAGATTGATTAGTTTTGAGGCAGACAAGGGAATTCCGTTGCCAGTGAAGCCATTGTCGCTAACATTCATCGTCAGCAGATCGGAGCCGTTGTAGTTGCGATCGCTCAAGTAAGTTAGCCCAGCCAGAGCGGTATTGATCGCGCCCTGAGAGCCGCTAAACACCAGATTTTTGTTGAGCGTTCCCGTTCCGGTTGTAATGGTCAGTCCAGCGGTAGAACCCAGCGTTAGGGCACCATACACCACCGATAAGCTCACCGTTAGCGGATTCACTCCCGCATCGCTATCGACAACGCTAATGCCGTTAATCGGTGAAGTGACATCTTCGCTTAAGGTTTGCAATGCAGGAGCCGTAATCACCGGAGCATCATTCACCCCTGCCACCGTTAGCGTAACGTTCCTGGAGTCAGTTTTCACGCCGCCTAAGCCGAAGTTGCCGCCGTCGTTAACTGTAATATTGACGACATCCGTTCCTTCAAATGCGCTCGTGCTGCGATAAATTAAGGATTCCAACACGAAATTTGCCACATCCTGCCGTCCTCGGAAGGAAAGAGTCGCATCTTGAGTGCCGTCGCCCGTGAGAAAGGTTACGCCCGTGGTGCGCCCCAAACTCAACACGCCATTGCCAGCAGAGAGAGAAACCGTAACATCGTTATCACCTAAATCTGCATCCGTTAGGCGAACCCCTGTAATGAGGGTATTCATGTTTTGATCTACCACGAGAGTACTGGGTGCAGTTAGCACAGGCGCATCGTTCACGGCTAGTACAGAAATGCTGAAAGTAGTCGCCGCCGAGGTCGCGCCTAGTCCATCCGTAACCGTAAATTGGAAGCGATCGCTCGTGGTTTCGCCGCCATTGTGAGTGTAGGTTAACTGACCATTGGTGATATCAAGCTGGCTGAAGGTTTGCCCGGTCTGAAGAGTGGCAGTACCTAACTTCAAAATTCCGTTAGTAGGAGTGCTGCCGAGGGTATACGCTACTGGAACCGGACCATCTGGATCGGTGACTAATAGGAGAGTGGGCGTGATTGCCGCACTGGTGCCTTCGCTCAATGTTAGGGCGATGTTGGTGGAAACCGCTGGGGCATCATTGACGGGCAACACAGAAATACTGAAGGTATTGGCACCCGGGAGGAGAATTGCGCCATCGGTGACCGTAAAAGTGAAGCGATCGAAGGGCGATTCGCTGCCGTTATGCTGATAGCGAACCAGTCCATTAAAAACATCACTTTGGGTAAAGGTGCTGGTTGCCGTTTCCGCTAGCAGCAGCGTGCCATTTGTTGGCAAATTTGTAATGGAATACTGCAAGCTGGTTGGTGGACTATCCACATCTGAAATCAACAACAGACTAGGACTGAGTACCGTACTATCCCCTTCAGACAGGGTTAAGCCTCTATTTGAGACGAGAATTGGCGCATCATTGACCGGATTTACTTGAATGCTAAAGGTTTGGGTGCTAATGCTGCCGCCTGTGCCATCGGAAACCGTGAAGCTAAAGCGATCGCTCGTGGTTTCACTGCCATTGTGGACATATCGCACTTGGCTAGGGTCATCCAAATTAACCTGCGTAAACGTCGTTCCAGCGGTGGCGGTTACGCCATTAATCAATAGGTTGCCATTTATAGTGGCATTGCCCACCGTGTAAACCAGTTGGCTATTTGGAGTATCGCTATCTGTCACCCGCAGCAACGAACTTAGGATAATCGCAGAGCTTTCTTCATTGAGCGTTAAAGGATTATTGCTAACTAAAACCGGAGCGCTCGAAATATTCACTGACAGGGTATAGCTGCTGTCTGCTTGCCCCAATGCCGGGAAGACGCGAGCATAGTAGGTGCCTGCGGACAATGAACTAATAATCGACTCTGGGCTAAGCCCGCTTTGAGCAGAGCTACCTAAAATCGTGCCGCTGCTGTCGAACAGTTGCAGATCGACATTACCAGTGAGATTGGTCAATGCTAGATTGACCTGAGTCATACTGGTGATATCAAAGCGGTAGTAGTCATCGGAGTCTAGCCCACCGACGCGATCGCGATAGATTGCCGATTGCCCCAAACCTGTTCCCAAATTGAACGCAGTTGCCGGGGTATTTCCAGCAACATCAATCGGCGTTGGCTCCCTATAGGTACTGTATGGAAGCGGCACCCAGTTGACATCATTCACCGGAAGCACTCCTGCCGACGAAGCAAAGGTAGTGCCGTTCATAAACCAAATTTGGTTATTGCCCCCCGCCCCGTAGAAACGCCAAAGAATATCTGCGTTACCATCATTGTTAAAGTCTGATACCCCTGCAATCCGCCACGGATTGGCTAAACTCGCACTCAGCGGGGCTTCTGATAAAAACGCGGTTTGGTTAAAAAACCAAACCTCTGCGGCGGTAGTTGAGTTATTCTGCCAGAGAATATCTACTGAGCCATCCCGATTAAAATCGCCCACTCCACGCGGTGTCCAGCCCAACTGTTGCTGTTGCGGAATCGCAAGAGTGCCAACTGAACTGACCCCTTGCATGAGCCACACATCAAGTTTGGCAGTGGTAGGATTCCACCATAGAATGTCGGTCTGGCTGTCATTATTAAAATCACCTGTGCCCACCAATTGCCATTCCGATGATTTGGAAGGCAGCAAAAAATTATCGCTACCACTACTGAGCGTATTGTTTTTTAATAACCACAGTCGAGTTAGCCCTCCTGTGCGCCAGAGCAAATCTGCTTGTCCATCTCCGTTGAAATCACCTGTTGCGCGAATCGTCCAAGGTAGCGTATTGATTGACAGACTTCCAGAAGCGGGTCGATTACTCAGCAAGGCTCCATTGCTATCTATATCCCAAAGACGAATGGCACCCGTTTGACGATTCGACCAGATTAGATCAATCTCGGCGGGGGCGGTTTTGGTGGCAACATTAAGGGTGTAGTTAGCAGTAGGAGTATTAATTCCAGGAGCAACTTGAATATAGTAAACGCCAGGATTTAGGGTGGTATTGATTGACTCAGAAAACCTGCCTTGATTGTTTGATAGTTGCCCCACGCCATTGATGCTGACCAGATTGCCTGTACGATCTAGTAATGCAACGTTTGCATCAGCATCTAGTCCAGTGAGGGAAAGATTGAAGCTGCTCCGATTCGCTAAGGTAAAACGGTAGAAATCGTTGGCGGCAGGTGTGACGAGATCTGAGAAACTTTGGGCATTGGAAAGGAGCTTCAGCGATGTGGCTGTGGCTAAAGAGTTTCCTGCGGTATCTGGCATGGCGAATAACCCCGTACTGGCATAGCTATTCTGCCCTAACTGTGTTTTTTTGATAACAAAGTTGCAGCAGATTTACATAAATCATCGGTAGAAACTTTGTAAAGTTTCTACCGATTCAGTTAAAGTTTGCATCAAGAAAACCCTCAAATTCTTTATTGAAGGAGCTTGAGAAGGTTCAGCGATCGCGATTTGTACAGAATTTCACACCCGTTCTAAATATTGGCTATCTAATAAAAAGGCTCCATTTGTGAAGCGCACGCTCCAGTAGTTACCAGGGCGGCGATCCAGAATAGTTCCTTCTTCACCAATCCCAATCAGGTCGGAGGAGCGCAGGGTTGGCATTGGATCAGCCGTTTTCACATAAGGTGGAGCGCTGATAAGACGCACGCGATCGCCCACTGAAAAGCCGCCCACTGAGAATTTAGACATTATCACTGAACCTCTTATATAAATAAGCTGAATTGCGTCAGCAAGTTTGACCAGCAGAGTTGCCAGTATGGACTGAAGATTTCGCTGTAGCGCCAAAAATTGGCGTAGGGTCTAAACCAGTAATTTGATAGAACTGGGCTGAAGTCACACACGCGATCGCTTTCACTTCACCCGTTTCGTTAAGGACAATGCAATGCTCCCATTCTTTTAACAAACTACTTACCGCTGTCAAAAACTCTTGCCCACGTAATAAAGGCACCTTTAGCCAATAGGTCACCAACGTTTCGACTAGCGCTAATTCTACCAAAGGCGTTGGATAAGTCGCGAGGAGAGTTTCTAACCCGGCTTGAAAAGACTCAGCATCTCCATCTAAGTGATAGCTAGTCACAATGTGCTGAACTCGTTGCCGCTTAATTTTTTCTTGAAGTTCCATTAAAACCTCGTTGATTACGCGATTCGTGAAACGTTAGCGAAGCTCTCCACGGGACTCCCTACAGAAATCACGACGGTTCATTTCAAAGTCAATCAACCAGAACTCACATGGCCGAGTGATGGATTGTCCTTCAAGTACGACATCTCTCTATTCGCGCTTGCCTGCTTTGCCTCTGTTTTCTGAGCAACTCCACAACTTGCCACAACAGACAGGCTTGTTCAGTCAACACTACCCCAAAATGAGAAATAATCTACCCAATTTTGTCTTCTATTTGCGTCGATAGTGTGTTCCTACTCGTGCTATATTTATAAAGCTGTCGGGGCGTAGCGCAGCTTGGTAGCGCACTACTTTGGGGTAGTAGGGGTCGTGAGTTCGAATCTCGCCGCTCCGATAGGTCAAAAAATAAGGTTGAAGCCGCTTGTAATGGGCGGCTTTGCCTCTTTAAAAGGCACATAGAAAAATTAAGTTATTCTCAATAGCAATCCGCTCAAAGGGACATAAACACGATTGGATGAGTGCAGATTGTGAGCCGCTGCGACCGATTTGGAATCAATATGAGCCCAAAAATTTAAAAAGAACTGTATGCGATGTGCGACTAAGTTCTTGCAAGAAAATCTCACCGTTCACTGGGTCGCCGATGGCATCCCCATTCTTCTATGCTGCTGGGATTTAGCTCACTTGAAATAAAAACCTACAAGACCGTTAACCCGTTGGAGCGAATCGCTTGCGAAGCGACTCTGCTCGTCGCTTTGCGGTGGAATTGTCAGGTTCCAAAACAAGAACCTGTTCATAGGCTTCAAGGGCTTGAGCCATCAACTGTTTACGCTCATAGGCATGACCCAGGTTATTTAGGGCAGTGACGTAATCAGGATTTGCTTTAAGCGAGTCTTTGTACTGTCGAATTGCTAAATCGTATTGCTCTTGAGAAAAGTAGGCAAACCCAAGGGCGTTATAAATCAGGGCCGTCTCTTCAATAGAAATATCGTCTTCTTTTAACGCTTTTTTAAACTGGACGATCGCCTGAGCATAAATTCGCTTTGTCAAATAAATACTACCCAGTTCAAAATACTCTTGGGCTGTTCCTTTCTCTTTCGTCAGTTTGCTTTGCAACCGTTCTAAGGAGCTTTCAACCTTACGAGTCTGCAAAATTTGGCGAAGGACTGCCCATCCTGCGGCTACCAAAATTACTAGCAGCAGTCCAATATAGAGAATAGGAAGATCGGTATTCATATTAAATTCTTAGGTTCATCAAGCAAGAAGCTAGGAGTCTTATCCACTATTCAAAAATATCTTAAAATTAGAGAGCAGGATAAGGAAAAATTGTTATCAGATCGGTAAGCCCCAATACTTCGCCCGTTCTTCAAGCCAGCCGCTGTTTCGCAGACGAGTTAAGATTTGATCGATTTGTTCCTTTAGCTCTGTGTATTGCTGCCCTTTAGGCAAAACGATCGCAAGCAATTCCGGGGATAGAGCAGGTAGAATCACTCGATATTCAGGAAACTCCTGTGACCAACCGCTGAGAACGCTAACATCGGCTGCAAACGCGATCGCATCATTCCGATCTAGCATTACTTTGGCAGCCTTATAAGACTCGACTCCTATTAAATTTATCCCAGGGAACCGACTCCGAAGCGCTGAAATCGCGCTAGAACCATTTATGACCGCAACCGTTTTTTCGATCAAATCACTGGTTTTTTGAACTGTGGGTGACTTGGTAATAATTGCCGTGCCATCGGTGTAGTAAGGCAAGCTAAAGCTAAGAATGCGTAAGCGAGATGGGGTTAGGGTGGCGTGAGCGATCGCAATATCAACCTCTCCATTCATCACCAAGGAAAATCTCTCTTGATTGGTGACAGGTTTTAGTGCTACAGCATTGGATCTCCCCAGCAATTCTTCGGCTAAACGCTGAGCTAAATCAATCTCGAATCCTTGGAGTTGCCCATTGACATTGCGAAAACCCAAAGGTCGCACCGTTTCTTTAACTCCAACGACCAAACGCCCCCGCTTTTTGATTGCTGACAACTCAGCAGCGATCGCGGGCAGGGGCGAAAAGGCTGGAAAGCTAATGGCATATAGACTTAGAACAAGGCTCACCAAAATTGGCAGGTTGATGAAGCGACCAGCAAAACACAACCTGTTAAGCTGCCTTCTTTGCAGCAAATTGACTAGCAATTTCCATTACCTTGGTAAAACCAGCCGGATCAAGAATTGCCATCTGTGACAGCATCTTGCGATTGATCTGCACATCTGCCTTTTTCAAGTTGCCAATAAACTGGCTGTAGCTCATGCCGTGGAGACGAGCCGCTGCATTAATACGGGTAATCCACAAACGACGAAAATCACGCTTGCGCTTGCGGCGATCTCGATAGGCATTCCGTAGTGCCTTCATTACCTGCTGATTGGCAATCCGAAACAGCTTGGAATGAGATCCCCGGAACCCCTTCGCCATCTTCAAAATCTTTTTGCGGCGCTTTCGTGCTACATTACCGCGCTTTACCCGTGCCATAGTGATCTATCCTTATAAACCGTCTTCTGATTTAGTTGATTTCTTTACAAAAACTTGAGTTGAGAGATCGAGTAACTGCCTATTTGGGCAATCCTGCCTGAAACTCACATTCAACTCAGGCTATGAGCTTCTTAGCTTTACAGATAGGGAAGCATCAAATGCACATTGTCTGTATCCCGTTCATTAACAACAGCCATTCCCGCAAGGCGGCGGCGGCGCGAAGGACTTTTATGCTCTAACAAATGCTTCCTAGAGGATCGACGATGGACAATCTTGCCAGATCCAGTGACTTTAAATCGCTTCGCAGCAGCTTTGCGGGTCTTTAGCTTAGGCATGGGGTCTACTTTGGAAAAAAATCAACACAGCTTACTATACTACTACTTGTTTTTCATAAAGAGCAAGCCTAAAGCGTAGAGTTCTTTTAACAAATCATGCACACCTTCAGAACATTAGGCTACACTAAGGGGTGCAACTGCGAGTCCTTCGCAGAACTTCTAGATTCTAGAAAGTGGTGCATCTTGGAGGTGGGTTTAAGCCCACTTTTTTTGTTTTTATTACTTTTTTGCTTTTATTTCAGTGTTCATGACTCATCCACTAATCCCACACATTCTTGAACTCGCTACTCCTGTGGCAAAGGCGCTTAACTTAGAAATCGTTGGAGCTATTTTTCGGACGAATCAAAGCCCTCCAGTTCTACGAGTTGATATTCGCAACCCAACAGATGACACAGGGTTAGATGACTGTGAACGTATGAGTCGAGCATTAGAAGAAGTATTGGATGAATCTGACATTGTTCCTGATGCCTATGCGCTAGAAGTATCCAGCCCTGGGATTTCTCGGTTGCTCAGTACCGATCGCGAATTTATTTCGTTTAAAGGTTTTACGGTCACCGTTAGTGTGTCTGAGCCTTATGCTGGGCACAAAGAATGGGTGGGAAAGTTGGTTCGGCGAGATCAAGAAGCGGTTCACCTGAGCCAAAAAGGACGAGCGATCGCAATTCCCTGCCATCTCATTACAAAAGTCCAGCTTGTTGAACCTGCCTAATTTTTTATTTTCATTTATTTTCCTTTTGTTTCCTCACTTCACTGCCATCACCACGGAGATTTTGTTATGTCAATGGTCGCCTTACCCGGACTACGAGAAATGATTGAAGGCATCAGCCGAGAACGGAATTTGCCAAAAGTTGCCGTTCAAGCTGCTTTGCGAGAAGCGTTGCTCAAAGGGTATGAGCGCTACCGTCGAACTCAGCGGTTAGATGGCAGCAATTTTGATGAAGAGTATTTTGTCAACTTCGAGGTGGAGTTAGACATTGAAGAAGAAGGGTTTCGGGTTTTAGCTGCAAAAACAATTGTGGAAGAAGTAGAAAATCCCGATCACCAAATTGCTTTACAAGAAGTGCTTGAAGTAGCGGCTGAAGCTCAACCTGGCGATACGGTGGTGTTAGATGTGACACCAGAACAGAGCGACTTTGGACGAATGGCGGCGATTCAAACCAAGCAAGTTCTTGCCCAAAAACTGCGGGATCAACAGCGAAAGCTAGTGCAAGAAGAGTTTCAAGACTTAGAAGATACCGTCTTGCAGGCGCGAGTCCTACGGTTTGAACGGCAGTCTGTGATTATGGCAGTGTTGAGTGGCTTTGGGCAAGTTGAAGTGGAAGCTGAGTTGCCGAAGCGTGAACAGTTGCCAAATGATAATTATCGCGCAAATGCCACGTTTAAGGTCTATCTGAAGCGAGTGTCGGAGGGTTCTCATCGGGGGCCACAGTTAATGGTTTCGCGATCAGATGCTGGGCTGGTTGTCTATCTCTTTGCCAATGAAGTGCCGGAAATTGAGGACGAAATTGTCCGCATTGTTGCCGTGGCGCGCGAGGCAAATCCTCCTTCCCGCTCTGTGGGTCCTCGTACTAAGATTGCGGTTGATACCCTAGAACGAGACGTAGATCCGGTAGGGGCTTGCATCGGTGCTAGAGGATCTCGCATTCAGGTTGTGGTAAATGAACTGCGAGGCGAAAAAATTGATGTGATTCGCTGGTCGCCTGATCCGTCTACTTATATTGCCAATGCCCTGAGTCCAGCAAGAGTGGATGAGGTTCGGCTGATGGATCCAGAGGGACGGCAAACTCATGTTTTAGTTGCAGAGGATCAGCTTAGTTTGGCGATCGGGAAAGAAGGTCAGAATGTCCGCCTGGCAGCCCGCTTAACAGGATGGAAAATTGATATTAAAGATTCTGCTAAATACGATTATGAAACAGAAGACCAGAAAATATCTGAGGTGCTGAATAGTCGCGCCCCTGTCCAATATGAAGAAGAGTATGAAGATCAAGACGACGAGGAACTCTATGAAAAAGATGAGGAGACTGATGCTCACTCTAGCGACGTTGTAGAACAAAATGATCAACCAGAGGCAGAAGCAACTATGACTCTGACAGAGGAGACTTTAAATCAGTCAGTCTAAGCAGCTTTAGCGGATATGAGGAGATGAAGCCCAACTATCGTCGATGTATCGCCTGTCGAAAAGTCGCTCTTAAAGCAGATTTTTGGCGAGTGGTTAGAGTGTATCCTTCACAGGTAGTGCAGTTAGATGAAGGAATGGGTCGCTCTGCTTATTTATGTCCGCAAATCGAATGCCTCAAAACAGCACGCAAAAAAAATCGATTAGGAAGAGCGCTGAAAGTAGCAGTATCTGATTCTTTATATCAAGAGTTGGACGAGCGGCTTGTTGAACATAAAACAAAGATTTAATGAGGCGATCGCCATCGAGAAATTGGCACAGGTCATACGGCAAAGGGAAAGCTTGCCAGATTAGCAGGTTGCGTACAATGGTAATCTCGTCTAGATTATGGGCTTCTCAAGTAGTAAAAACCGCTGATGTAGGCTAGCGTGGCGGCATTAAAATTTTTGTTCGCTTTCAAGCAAGGAGGAATTTATCAAGGCTTTGGTAAGCTAGCGAGATGGAAAATTATGAGAGAGTTAGGATACATTACAGCGATCGCATGAGGCTAGGGAAGAGAGAGTTGAGAATATGACAAAATCTTGCCCAACCTGAAGTTATCCCCGCTTCTCAAGATTTGTGCAAAATTAGAGTAGGGATGATGACAAAGTTGAAAACAACTTTAGAATTGCCAAGCAGGGTTATTTTTGAGCAATCTTGTTTTCTCTAGTTGAACTAGGGACGTTAGAAGACTTAGAATTAAAGAGGGTTACGGTTTGGATTGAATGTCGTTTTAGTTGGAACGGTGACAACTATGTGAGAACTGGATAGGTACGAAGAGGAGATTGGATGAATAGCGGAAAAGTCAGAATTTACGAGATTTCACGGGAATTAAATTTGGATAACAAAGATATATTGGCGATCTGTGAGCAATTAAGCATTTCGGTTAAAAGTCATAGCAGCACAATTACAGATTCGGAAGCTGAAAGAATTCGTGCGTCGGCTGAGAAATACACTGCTACTCATTCATCCTCTGTTAAACCAGTGACACGACCATCAAATAACTCATCGGCAGCAGAACCTAAACAACGAGTCTCTGTGCCCGTCCAAAAGAAACAGCAGATTGTGG
The DNA here is from genome assembly GCF_056784215.1 of Leptolyngbya sp. CALU 1928. Lineage (NCBI taxonomy): Bacteria > Bacillati > Cyanobacteriota > Cyanophyceae > Leptolyngbyales > Leptolyngbyaceae > Leptolyngbya > Leptolyngbya sp. CALU 1928. Next base: position 2,476,052 of record NZ_JBXBCE010000001.1, read on the forward strand.
CAATTAAGTCTGTCACGCGATCGCCCAATGTTGAACCTCTAACTCCCCCTGTATATACTCCTCCGTCGCAAGAAGTAGGATCATCAGCACCGACTCAAGTATCGCCAAGACCGATTGCACCTCGGCTAGAGAGATCAAGTAATTCCAGTGAAACCTTGATCAAGCCAGTGCCTGAAACATTGACTAAACCATCGGCAAAGGTTGAGACATCAGCAAAAGTCGAGGCTTCTAATATCTTGAATGCTGAAGTTAAGACCTCAGCCCCTCAATCGATCGCTTTATCTCCTACGCCTCCGACTGCTACACCGGAAGGGGATGCTACTACATTGGTGTCGCCTCCACCGCGCCCTGAACCCGTCACGCCTCCGGCTTCTAGAAGCAGCCTAGTTCCAAATACATCCAGCCGCCCAATTCTGAAGCGAGTCCGTACTGAAGAGCCGGCAGCAGGAAGCACAGCAGCGGATAAATCGACCCGACCACCCAGTGGCGTAACCCGGTCAGTTGCTCCTCCTGCAAAGCCTGCCGCACCCAATGCCAAGCCAACGATGCCCGCTCGGCAACCTGCCGGAAGAGCGGTAGAGGGCAAACCTGTTCCGCGTCCTCAGCAACAAACGATTGTGGAACTGCGGCGACCTAAACCCGTTCGTCCTGATGTAGATTCCACTGCCACAGAAGGCAGAATGCCGGGAGCGATGGATGATTTAGTCCGCCCTGAACTACGGGTGAATCGTCCCACTAGATCTCCTGCAATGGGTGATGCACCAGGAGGCGTTGATGCCTTGTTGCAGCCGAAGCCAGCATTGCCACGAACTGTCAAAAGAGGGAAGGATTGGCAGGATGGTGAGGATGAAGAATCACAGCTAAAATCCCCTAAAGTTGGCACCAAAGCGAAACGGAGAGTTCAGCCTGACCTAGATGCAGAAGAGGAAGATCTTGATGCGCTTCTCGAAGGAGAAGACGGTGAAGATGGAGAGGGTAGCAACGTGAGTTTGTCTCTAGTTCGTCCTGCTAAACCGAAGGGTATGCGTCAGACTCCAACTAGACCTCCCATTGCAATCACTCAAAAACCTAAAAAAGGTGGCTCTGGCTCTCGCGATCGCCGCGATCGTCGTGAAGAAGTGAAGGTCGAAAAGCCAACCAGCATCACGCTATTGGGTAGCTTGACGGTTCAGGAACTCGCCGCCAAAATGGAAACTCCTGAAACCGATATTATCAGAGCCTTGTTTATGAAAGGCATCATGGCAACCGTAACCCAGACGCTAGATGTGGAAACTGCCACTATGGTTGCGCTGGAGCTAGGTGTGGAAGCGGAAGTAGGGGTGCGCCAAGCTGCTGCTACTAAAGTGATCGAAATGTTAGATGCTGGTGACTTAGAAAGCCTTCAGCGTCGTCCCCCTGTGGTCACAATCATGGGTCATGTGGATCATGGAAAAACATCTTTGCTAGACTCGATTCGCAAAACGAAAGTGGCTCAAGGCGAAGCAGGGGGTATCACTCAACACATCGGTGCTTATCACGTTGATGTTGAACACAATGGCGAAATGCAAAAAGTTGTTTTTCTCGACACACCGGGTCACGAAGCTTTTACTGCAATGCGCGCGCGGGGAGCAAGAGTTACAGATGTCGCAATTCTAGTCGTTGCGGCAGATGATGGAGTCCAACCCCAAACAATTGAGGCAATTAGCCACGCGAAAGCTGCTGAAGTGCCCATTGTGGTTGCCATCAATAAGATTGATAAGGAAGGCGCTCAACCCGATCGCGTTAAACAAGAACTGACAGAATATGGGTTGGTTCCAGAAGAATGGGGTGGCGAAACCATCATGGTGCCAGTGAGTGCCCTGAATGGTGACAACCTAGATACCTTACTGGAAATGATCCTGCTAGTTACTGAAATCGAGGAACTGTCTGCCAATCCTGATCGCGTTGCCAAAGGAACCGTGATCGAAGCGCATCTGGACAAAGCAAAAGGTCCGGTTGCCACGCTCTTGGTGCAAAACGGCACCCTGCGAGTGGGCGATGTGCTGGTTGCTGGATCTGCTTTTGGGAAAGTGCGGGCAATGGTAGACGATCGCGGCCAGCGTGTGAAAGTTGCGGGTCCTTCATTTGCCGTAGAAGTGCTAGGGTTGGCAGATGTGCCTGCGGCGGGAGATGAGTTTGATGTATTTGCTGACGAGAAAGAAGCTCGTGCAGTCTCTTCCGACCGAAGCGACGAGCAGCGCCAGTCTCGTTTATTAGCAGCGATGTCTTCTCGTCGAGTCAGCTTAAATACACTTTCGGCTCGTGCCCAAGAGGGAGAGCTAAAAGAACTCAATTTGGTGCTGAAAGCAGACGTACAGGGATCGGTGGAAGCCATTCTTAGTTCGCTCAAGCAGTTGCCTCAAAATGAGGTGCAAGTTCGAGTTCTATATGCTGCGCCCGGTGAAATCTCTGAGACCGATATTGACCTAGCGGCAGCTAGTTCTGCGGTGATCATCGGCTTCAACACAACGCTGGCAACAGGGGCACGACAAGCCGCCGATCGCCTTGGGGTGGATGTCCGGGATTACAACATCATCTATAACCTGTTGGATGATATCCAAGGGGCAATGGAAGGGTTGCTTGATCCCGAACTTGTGGAAGAACCTTTAGGTCAAGTGGAAGTCCGGGCAGTCTTCCCCGTTGGACGAGGACAGGTGGCAGGCTGCTATGTTCAATCTGGCAAGATCGTGCGGAACTGCAAAGTTCGGATTCGCCGTAACAACAACGTTGTCTTTGAGGGCAACCTCGATTCGCTGAAGCGGATGAAAGAAGACGTGAAGGAAGTGAACACTGCATTTGAATGCGGGATTGGAATTGATAACTTCAATTCTTGGGAAGTAGGCGACATCATTGAAGCCTACCGTATGATCTCAAAACGCCGCACACTCGCTAAGTAAGCTCCTTTCTGATAGTTCGCAAAGAAGCCAGGAATTTCAAGCTTTTAAACTTTGATTCCTGGCTTTTTTGGTTTTTCTTATTCTCTACCCTGGCGATTTCCCTTGACAGCACCTCTTTCAGTTCCAAACAAACCGATTTTAGTTTTAGTAGATGGACACTCCCTTGCTTTTCGCTCCTATTACGCTCACGCCAAGGGACGAGAGGGAGGGCTGCGAACCAAAAGTGGCATTCCAACTAGCGTATCCTATGGCTTTTTGAAAGCGCTATTGGAGGTGATGGAAACGGAAAAGCCGCAATATGTGGCGATCGCTTTTGATGTGGCAGACAAAACCTTTCGTCATGATCAAGACGAAACCTACAAAGCTGGTAGACCCGATGCACCTGAAGACTTTTTACCCGATCTAAAAAACCTACAAGAATTGCTGGCTGCTCTCAAACTGCCGGTGCTAACGGCTCCTGGATATGAAGCTGATGACATCATCGGCACCCTGACCCGGCGGGCAACGGCGGCAGGAATGCGGGTAAAAATTTTGAGCGGCGATCGCGATCTGTTTCAATTGGTTAACCCTGAAGACAGCACCACCGTACTTTATATGAGTACCAGCTACGGCAAAGGCATTCCCTCGCTCAAAGAATTTGGCTCTGAAGAGGTGAAATCAAAGCTGGGGATCGCACCAGAACAGGTGGTGGATTTCAAAGCCCTCTGTGGCGATTCTTCCGATAACATTCCTGGTGTGCGCGGCATTGGTGAAAAAACGGCAGCCAAACTTCTAAAAGAATATAATTCGCTTCACGGTGTTTATGCCGCGATCGAGCAGATCCAAGGAGCCACTCGCAAAAAGCTAGAAGAGGGACGCAATGATGCTTTGCATTCTCAATACTTGGCTCAGATTCATCTAGATGTACCCATTGATATTGAGCTAGAGGCGTGTCAACTGCAAGCATTCGATGACAATGCCGTTTTACCCCTGCTAGAAAAGTTAGAGTTTCGGACTTTTCTGAGCAAACTTCAAAAGCTACATCGCCAGTTTGGTGGCGAAACTGAGGAAGTGTCGAAAACAGAGTCAGACGTAAATGCAGGTGAGATCGCACCTGAACCACCCCCGCCTTCAGATACGAGTGGCGATCTCTGGTTTTTTAGTGCTGAAGAAACTGATGCAGCCCTGCCCATCGCCTCCATCACCCTGCAACCCAGAATTATTGACACATCCGAAAAGCTGTCTGAACTGCTGGAAATCTTGGCAGTTCGCAATCAGCCCGATTTGCTGACCAGTTGGGATACTGAAACCACTGCCCTGGAACCCCGCGATTCTGACCTCGTAGGAATTGGCATAGGTTGGGGCGAAGAAATTACGGATGTGGCATACATTCCCCTGAACCACGCGATCGGCACGAATTTAGATAAGACATTGGTGTTAGAAGCGCTGCGTCCGATTTTGGAAAGCCCCGATTATCCCAAAGCCCTGCAAAACGCCAAATTCGATCGCCTCGCTTTCCGACAACAGGGCATTCATCTCGCAGGTGTGACGTTTGACACCATGCTGGCAAGTTACGTGATCAATCCAGAGCAAAAGCATAACCTGGCTGATTTAACCCTGACCCATCTAGGGCTGACGACCACTAGCTACACCACCCTGGTTCCCAAAGGCAAAACCATTGCCGAGATCAGCATCCCAGTGGTTGCCCAATATTGTGGCATGGATGCCCACACGGTTTTTCGACTGGTGCCCATTTTGCGATCGCTCTTGGCGAAAAGCCCCGCACTCCATCAGCTATTCGCAGAAGTAGAGGTGCCTGTGGAACCTGTGCTAGCCGAAATGGAATGGCTGGGAGTTCGTATCAATCAAGAATATCTGCATGAATTTTCTAAACAGTTAGAGCAAGATCTGGCAAGAATCGAGCTTCGGGCTTATGAAGCCGCAGGCAGCCAGTTTAATTTGGGGTCGCCCAAGCAACTGAGTGAACTACTATTCGACACGCTCCAACTCGATCGCCGCAAATCGCGCAAAACCAAAACCGGGTATTCCACCGATGCCGCCACCCTCGAAAAGTTGTTGGATGACCATCCGGTGATCGAAGCGATCGTCGAACATCGCACTTTGTCCAAGCTGAAATCGACTTATGTGGATGCCTTACCTGCGATCGCTCGCAAGGATACTCAGCGAGTTCACACTAATTTTAACCAGGCAATTACCGCCACTGGTCGTCTGTCTTCCTCAGAACCTAATCTACAAAACATCCCAATTCGCACTGCTTTTAGCCGCCTGATTCGCCAAGCGTTTATCCCGGAACCGGGCTGGCTAATGGTGGCTGCTGACTATTCCCAAATTGAACTCCGGATCTTGGCACACCTCAGCCAAGAACCCGTGCTGCTGGAAACCTATCAAAACAAACAAGATGTCCATACCTTGACCGCTCAGCTTTTATTTGAAAAAGCAGACATCACTTCAGAAGAACGGCGACTAGGCAAAATCATCAACTTTGGCGTGATTTATGGCATGGGTGCCCAGCGGTTTGCACGAGAAGCAAAAGTCGATCGCAGAACTGCCCAAGAGTTTATTGATCGCTTTAACTCGCGCTACTCGAATGTGTTCAAGTATCTCCAGCGAATGCAGCAAGAAGCGATCGCCAATGGCTATGTGGAAACCATTCTCGGTCGTCGCCGCTACTTCAACTTCAGCAGCGAGAGTTTGCGGAGTTTGCGGGGCAGTGATCCCAACGCGATCGACCTCAGCACACTCAAACTGCGTGATCAGTACGACGCTCAAATGCTCCGCGCCGCCGCCAACGCGCCCATCCAAGGTTCCAGCGCTGACATCATCAAAATCGCCATGATCCGGCTACATGAACTATTGAAAGACCACGACGCAAACCTGCTGCTGCAAGTCCACGACGAACTCATTTTTGAGATGCGCCCGGAAGAGTGGGAATCGCTCCAGCCGAAAATCCAATCGATGATGGAATCTGCTGTCACCCTCTCCGTTCCTCTCGCCGTCGAAATCCACGCAGGCGATAACTGGATGGATGCGAAGTAAATGGGAGACTTTCCCCTTCAAGTTTATTACTTTGTTTGAACGCAATATTTAATTTTCAGCATAGAGATAAGAGGAGATCATGGCTGAACACAACTTGAATATAAACTCCAATCAGTCCGATTCTACTTCCACAGCGCCATCTCTATTGGTTGAGCTTGTGCGTGAAATTGAGCAAACTCCAGAAGAACATTGGTCGAGCCTGCTGCACACTATGAGGCTTTTTCGGCAACGCATCCAGTTGTCCAATACATCACCTGAAACCGCTTGGACGAATGCTTTAAATTCAGCCAAAACTCCTGATCTGAAGCGGCAGCAGGCACTCAGCGAATTGCTCAATTCTTGGATGGAGGAGCAAACTGGTCAAGAGCAACAGGAAGCCTGGGAGTTTCTTCAACAGTCGCTTGATGAAGATCGCTTATCTAATCGCCCATTCTTTCCATGAGCCGCCTCGTTTTTCTAGATTCTGCTCCGTTGGGTATGGTGTCTAATCCCAAAAATACGCCTGTATGTGAGGAGTGCAAAGCTTGGTTAGAATCCTTAGAACCGAGAGGTTACATTGCCATCATTCCTGAGATTGCCGACTATGAAGTGCGGCGTGAATTGCTTCGTGCTGGCATGGCAAATAGCATCCGACGATTAGATCAACTAAAGTCGATCCTTCCATATTTGCCTATCACAACGTCGGTGATGTTGAAGGCGGCTGAGTTATGGGCTGAAGCTCGGCGAAATGGCTATCCCACTGCTGATCCTAAAGCTTTAGATGGAGATGTGATTCTAGCGGCTCAAGCGATTCTTGCTGTCGAAGGTACAAATGGCACGAATGAAGTACTGATCGCCACAACTAACGTTACTCATTTAGCTCGGTTTACAGATGCTCGTGACTGGCGATCTATCTAATCCCAAAACGTGTGAAACTTCATAACCCAATAATCTAATTTATTGTTCAATAAGCTGACTATCTGATGATCTAAGGTGTAATTTTAGTGATTAAATTAGCGTTGGAGAAGCATCAGCCCTTTGTTTGAGGGCATCAAATAGCTGAGCTACTTGGTTTAAGTTTTTGTTGCCAGGGCTAACTTCAACACCGCTAGAGAGATCAATTCCATGAGGATGCAAGCAGGCTAGTGCTTCTAGAATATTGTCTGGAGTTAAACCGCCTGCCAAAAACCAGGGAATAGTCGGACAAAATTGTTGTAATGCTGACCAATCCAACGTTTTACCAGTGCCTCCGGCAAGAGTTGGATGGTAAGCATCTAAAAGTAGGGCATCTACAGAATTTTGATAAAGGTGTATGGTTTCTAGGGCGATCGCAGATTGAATGCGGAGGGCTTTAATCAATTCAATGCCTGGAAGCTGCTGGCGAAGGCGATCGCATAGTTCTGGAGTTTCGTCTCCATGAAGCTGCACTCCATTTAAGTGCCCAAGCGCAACGGTTTGACAAATCAGATCTAGATCAGCATTGACGAATACTCCAATGCGATCGCAGCAGGGTTTGCCAGTTTCCAAATTAATCGGCAGGTTTGCCACAATGGCTGCGATCTGGGCAATGGTCACATAGCGGGGAGACGTTGGAGCGCAAATGAAGCCTAAAGCCGTAGCACCCAATTGGGCGATCGCGCGTCCCTGTTCTGTTTGTGTAATACCGCAAATTTTGACTCGTAAATTCATGAATACATCTCAGTACGCGCAATTCAAAAACAGATCTAAGTTTTCAACACTTTTTTCGCATCAAAATATAAATTGATTCATTAATTGATTTAAACAAACAAACCTACTTCGTAGTTTGCGATCCCATAGATTCCTATAATTTTTCTAATTTCAAGGTTGTACTTCGCTAATTATTTTTGGAGGTAAAAGATGTTTTATATGCCACTATTAGCAGTTGCTCACGCACGGGCAACCGATTGGTCAATCGGGGTTGGCATTACAATGATACTGTGCAATTTGTTTGCGATCGCGATCGGACGATATGCCATCAGTCGCAGAGGCGTAGGTCCTAAACTGCCCATCCAATTTCCCGATCCATTTGGGGGTGAATTTGGACTGCCTGAACTTTTGGCAACAACTAGCTTTGGTCACGTTTTGGGGGCAGGTGCGATTTTAGGCTTAACGAACGCCGGAGTGTTGTAGCGCTCAAATTTAGATTCACTATTTGTACTAAAAAGCCCCATCTTACGAGATGAGGCTTTTTTAAGCTTTAAAGGTTTTTGATTTGATCAATGTTGTGGCTCAATTTTTTGCAAGATCTTGAGTGCTAGGGGCGCAGTCTGCTGAGCTAGGGCTATAAATTGGATCAGCGGCTCTGCCGCCAGTTGGGTTGGCAGCTTCACACAAAACGGTTTCTATCGTTGGGTTGCCGTTGCTTTGAACTAGAGCCGTCATGCCAACATAGGCGTGCAGTTTACCAGTTGTTGAGTCTGCGTAATGAATCGCATAAAGACTACTGTCGCTGCCCACTTTAATTTCATATTTATAGTTGCGGCTATCCCGTATCCCAATGCCTAGAGCGATCGGGTTTGTGGCAAATTGAGAATATTCGAGCGCATAAGCTTGTTGGGCACGGTTGAGCGTTCCAATATACGTTTTAGCTTCTGCCTGTTTCGCGCTATTTGCCCGACTTAAGAAAGTCGGAAGGGCGATCGCTGCGAGAACACCCGTGATTGTAATAACAACCAGTAACTCGATCAATGTAAACCCAACGCTGTTTTGACTGATGCACCGTAACAGCTTGCTGGTTTTTCTGGTCAACACAACCGATTCTCCTGTAAATCCACGGTACTGAAGTGAAATCAGATTTCAGTTGAAAAACTGATACTTCTTTTTACGGGAAGTTTTAGGGAAAACAGGACGTTTAACGTGAAATCACCGTAAGATTACAAGCTAGAACCGTGATGGAATCATGAACTTTCTATATAGATACTTGCCAAGGCGGGTATGTGTAAGCTCTTTAAAGGAGTTAAGTTCTAGCTATCCTGACGATTAATACATCCAGACTTTTGAGTATGTTTGCAAACCTTTTGCCAGAGTGTTTCACGAGTGCCCGGTGCGCCAACCGAAAATAATACGCGATCGCCGCCGACCAGCTTGATAATCTTGACTCCACACACCGTACATACCTGCATATTCGCTTCAGCCATCGACTTAAATGAATAAAGAGTGAGAGTATTTTCTCATCTGTTTTTCTAAAGATCTACTTTTTGCCATTCATCTTGAGCAACCCTATGACCTCTACTACACTGGCTGCGAATCGCACTTATGACATTATTTGCTTTGGCGATGAAGTGCCTGGAGTGTTGGCATTAGTGGCAGCATCCAGAGAATATCAGCGGCGTATAGGCAAGAAGCCCCGCACCTTACTAATGTTTAAGGGCAATTCTCAAGAGGGCATTGGCGGACATTTAGTCCGGGGGCGGCTTGCCTATCTCGATCGCAGCCGGGTGCCGTTAGATGTACGCCAATCGCTGAAGCTCGACACCTTTGGCGATCCGTCGGCGTTGTATAAAGAGTTTTTGCAGCGATCGGGAGTAACGCAAATTGCGCTTGATCCGGCTAAAGCGGATGCGGCGCTGCGTGCCATGCTGCGAGAAGCGGATGTGGATGTGATTAGTCGCTTGGAAATTAAAGCAGTCCTCAGAAATGGCACCCGAATTGCCGGTATCCAGCTAACCAAGGGCGAAACTTACCTAGCACGGCAGTTTATTGATGCAACGGTGAATGCAGAACTCGCTCAATTTGCTGGTGTGAAAAAGCTGCGTGGATTTGAAACATTTGGATTGCCCGAATCGGAGTTACCCGTAACGCTGGTCTTTGAAACAGAGGGACTGACGATCTCCCGCCTGAAAGAAGTGGAATCGATGCTGATCAAGCGGTTTTATAACCTAAACGATCGCACAGGACAGCAGCAACTGGCGATCGCGGCAGGAGGCAACGCCAAACTAGCAGAGCAGTTTCGCAAAAATCTGGTAGATGCATCGGGCAACTTTAAATCCATGTATGTGGGGCAAGATCACATCGATATGCGTTGCTCGGCTCTGTCTCTGGCATATCACGCCTTTCGAGGCAAACCTTTGTCCCTTAAAGGCAGCGGTTTTACGCTTGATCCGGGGAACATTGCTATTTTGCCTGGAGGTAGGTTGTCGTGGAATGCGCTCATGTTCTTCACCACAGGTTCCCAAGCAGAAGCATTGGCACGAGCAGGAGCCAAACCCACCGCGCTGATGGTCGAAGAAATGCGCCAGTTGGCAGGCTGGTTTAGAAGTTGGGGAACTCCAATCGTGCGATCGGCGACAGAACTCTATATTCGTCATGCCGGAAATATTGCCGATAGTGTTGATCGGCTGAGTGGAGCCGATATGTTGTTGGGTGGTGTGCCTGCGAGTACAGCATTAGCAACCTTTGGCTATCATTTGGATGTGCGCGGCGGCATCGATGGGCTAGGAGCCAAGGCGATCGCACAAGGCATTAGCAACATTAGCTTTCACACGTCGCCATTGTTTAATGTCGGGATTCATCATGCGCTAGTGCAAACAGTGCCAAATCTAGCCGTTGTTAGTCCGGCTTCGGGATTTGATGGCTATGCTTGTTCTGCGGGGCGGATTATTGAGTTTAATGTGGCGGTGGCTCAAGGTGTGGGCATTGCAGCCGCGATCGCCGTACTCAATAACCGAACTCTCGCCAGCATCACGAATGCAGAGGTGCGCCAGGTGCTGGAGCAGACTAAGCAGTTGCCTCGCATTTATGGCAGAGCCGAGCCAGATGAAGCCATCCGCCTATCTGAGTTTGAGGTAGCGCTGGGTAATACTGGAGCGATCGCGTCATTGACTTAACTCAATCTCAATCAGCACCGCTTTCATATTTTTTCAATTCTTCTGGAATCGGCTGAAATGCTTTTGATTGAATAGATGTCAATTAGCCAACGGGTAATGAATGCCCAGGCGATCGCCAACATCCAGCCTGCCACAATATCACTAGGATAGTGAACGCCCAGATACAATCGTGACCAACTTACCCCCAAGACAAACCCACTGCCGATCGTCAAAATCCACCAACGCCAGCGAGTTTTCCAGCTTAAAATCACCAGAATCATCACCAATGTTGCGCTCGACATGGCATGACCACTAGGAAACGCAAATCCAGCCGTCACCGAATAGTCCGTTTCCCACAGGTGTGGACGCGATCGATGCAGCCCCAATTTGAAGATGCGGTTGAGCAAAATACTGCCAGAAGCGGTGATCAATAAATAGGTGAAAGCCTGCCATTGCTGAGTCATCAATAACGCCACTGCAACGACGATCGCGGCGGGAAACACGCCCCAATATACCCCTAGCTCAGTTAACACGGTTGCAGGTGCATCAAGTCGAGGTTGCACAGTGCTGTGAATTGCCAGCAAAATTGGCTCATCCCAGGCAATGCCGCCCGGTGCAGGGCTAACTGCGATCGCGATCAGGGTGAAAACGAGTAAAGGAACCGCCATTCCAAAAATAGCAGTTAGCCACGGTCTATCTAAGCGGAGTAGGAGAGTTTTCAACTGACTGAAATTAGGATCACTTAAATATAAACCGTAAAATCTTTCACGGGATAACTTAGCACAGCCGCCCACCCAACAGCACCCCCAGCACGAACTTAACCCAGATGGGAATTACTAAACTCCATCAAGGGTTCCCAGACGTAGAGGTTCTAAAGCCGTGAAGCTCAACAAATCGCTGTCTGAACCAGATCGGTGCCTACCAGTTCACGGGCATCCAGTTGGAAAACAGCCACTAGCAACAAGGCTAAACATCCATCTAGAAGCACACTGGTCATAATTTATGTCTATCCTCTATCTGCTTTAGACAAAATCACCAAGGCTTTGTCGATATCCCGAACTTTGATGCCACGCAGAGCAATCAGGAGCGCTCGCAGCAAAGCGACCTCATCATCGGAGAGTATAATCACAATTTGAATTCCATAAAGAGCAAACCCAGACTTTATTAGGAGTTCTGGGCGTTTTCAATTTGAATTAATCACACACTAAATGCACTTTTGCGTAAATGTGCATATAAGCGTACTTCGAGAACAGCGCTAAGCCCTATGCGATGATTGAGCCTTTGGTTAGGTGTCTAGAGGCTTGAGCGTGGCTAAGAAAAAGGAATTTCGAGGTTACATTACCCAAGATTTAGATAGGCTGGTGCGCGCTTTAGCTGCTATCAAAAATGGCGATCGGGATTGGTCAATTTCCGATGTCCTGCAAGATGCATTGGTCTTTTAACGCATGGAGAGAAAGAAAAATGCTTCCTGAAATTATAGCGAACTATGCCATCACTGATGACCTGCTCAAGGCGATTGGGCATCTAAGAGGATAGGCGAGTGCAACTGAGCGATGCGGAAGTGATTACGACCGCACTAGTGGCAGCCCGGTTCTTCGGGGGGAATCATCAGAATGCTCAGAACTATCTCAAAGAACATGAGTTGATGCTCAAGATGTTGAGTAAGTCGCGGTTCAATCGCCGCTTGCATCGGTTATTTTTGCCCTTGCTAGACCTATTCGACTGTCTGGGCATGGTGCTCAAACCGGTCAATGCCCATTACGAACAGCTTTCGCGAGTTCGACTCATTCACCGGGGTGCGCTTCACGCTGATCTCCCAACTTCACATAACTGGCAACGTAGGTTACTAGAGGATTTTTGTCTGCCTTAGATGACGATTTGCGATCGCGCCTCGGAGCAAAGTTTGATATAGTGCATACCAAGGTTCTTCAAGAGATTGATCCAGCGGGTTTAACTGACTTCCTGATAGCCATTTTGCACCGTTAATTAAACTGCTCTATTGAGAACGCTTATTTAAAGCTATGTTGCGGCTGAGAAAACCCTATCTTCATTGGCTAGAATCCTTTCTATGTAAAGGTTTGATGAATGCCTTGCAGTGTTTGAGCGACGAAAATACTCCTGTGAGATCAGCAAAATTGTTGCACTTTCAAAACCCTAAAGTATAATCACAGCAGTAGTTCTAAGGATTTTGAGATATGAATAAAGGTGAACTCGTTGACAAAATTGCTGAAAAAGCAAGTGTCACCAAAAAAGATGCTGATATCGTGCTTTCGGCAATGTTGGATGTCATTCTAGATACCGTTGCTAGCGGCGATAAGGTCACGTTAGTTGGTTTTGGCACCTTTGAAGCCCGCGATCGCCAAGCACGGGAAGGGCGCAACCCTTCTACAGGCGAACCGATCAAAATTCCGGCAACCAAAGTTCCAGCATTTAGCGCTGGAAAATCATTCAAAGATAAAGTCGTCGGCAAAGCAGAGTAACCGACTTAGGCGAAAACAGGGCATTTTTGAGTAAGCTGCTTGAGTCACTGTCTGACCTTGACATCTTGGAATCAAAACACCAACTCAATCTATGAAAGACCTGGTTTTGATTGGTGGGGGACATGCTCACGCGATCGCCCTACGGTTACTTGGCATTACCCCTCTGTCAGGAGTCAGGCTCACCCTAATTTCCGAGAACTTGGAAACGGCTTATTCTGGAATGCTACCGGGACATGTGGCAGGATTTTACAGCCGTGAGGATTGCCATATTGATCTGGGCAAACTGGCTGAGTTTGCTAAAGCACAGTTTTTTGTAGATCAGGCGATCGCGTTGGATTTACAGTCCAATCAGGTTTTGTGTCACGATCGCCTGCCGATCAACTTTGATGTGCTGTCGATCGATATTGGCAGCACGCCTCATCTTCCCGTTGGGCTGGTTGGGATGGATCGAGTGATTCCTGCTAAACCAGTCCAGCATTTTTTGGGGCAATGGCGATCGCTGCTCCATGCCGTTTCTCAGCAGCGCGATCGCCCGTTGCATCTAGGCATTGTGGGCGGCGGTGCCGGTGGAGTGGAACTAGCGCTGAATATGCAGCGGCGCTTGCAAGATTTACTGAGATTATCGGATCAACCGTCAAGCAACATTCTTCTACATCTGCTGCACCGGGGTTCTCAGTTGTTGCCAGAATATCCCCAATGGGTCGGCGATCGCATTCGTCAAATTTTTGATCAACGCGGCATCCAGCTTCATTTAAATGAAACGGCTCAAAGTGTTCAGTTGCCCCGTGTTCGCTGTAGTTCAGGCTTAGAGCTTGAGTGCGATTATCTTTTTTGGGTGACTCAGGCTACTGCCCCAAAGTGGCTGGGTGCATCGGGTCTGGCGGTTGATGATGCAGGCTTTCTACAGGTTGACGACACTCTGCGATCGCTATCTCACTCTCATATTTTTGCAGTCGGCGACATTGCCACAATGGTCAACCATCCTCGACCCAAAGCTGGAGTTTTTGCGGTACGTCAAGGAAAGCCGCTAGTTGACAATCTGCACCGTTTGTTTCTAGGGGAAGCCCTGAAACCGTTTTATCCCCAAAAACGCTACCTCAGTTTGATTGGTACTGCGGATGGTCGGGCGATCGCGTCGTGGGGCAAACTAGCAGGACAATCGAGACTATTTTGGCAGTGGAAAGACCACCTCGATCGCCAATTTATGCAGCGTTTCAAAGACCTGCGATCGTGAAAATTTTGGCTCTAGAGCATAAAAAAGTCTGGCGGATAGATCAACCAGACTTCTATTGACTGTATGACTTTTGAGTAGATCGAATAATCTGACTTTAGTTGACAAAGCCACGGAAAATTGAATCAACAACAGAAAAGTTTTGTAGCAAGAAATAGGCTAAAAAGGCTGCTGCCATTGCACCAATGAAGAATCCACCTGTCAGTTGGCTCCAGCCATCAGCCGATTGCAGCTTATCGGATGAAGTGTCATCGTCGGCATCGAACGTTACCAATCCATAGACTGCTAAGCAAGCGGTGGCGATCAGAATCAGAGCGCCTCCCGAAATCAGACCCCCCAAAGCTGCAACGTCAGAGTCGCGCAACGGTCCAAATACAACCCAAGGTCCAATAATAAAATAGCCATGTGCTAAACCGATTTCAAGACCCCGCAGCAGTGGAGATAACCCTTTGCGATAGGCTGGCAGGTTACCAATAAAGGCTCTGGTAAAATCGGAATCACTGATCGGAGTAGACAAATGTCCGACAAAGGGATCGCCTTTGTAAGGTTTGATCAGGTTTTCCATTCTGAATTTCCTTAATTATAAAAAGCAAGTGCAAAAGAATTGAGTTCATTCTACGCTCGTAAGGGGACGCGCTGAAACAACCACGGGGTAACCGTTAGAAAAGTTAATGAAGCTTCTGGGAAGCATCGATTTGCTGGCGCAACTCTTCCGTGAGAGTGGAAATTTGAGACTGAGCGATCGCGCTTTGGTTTCCAGTAGCCAGCCACTTCAACTGCACCGTTTGATTGGCAGCTTCTTCATCGCCCACAATCAAACACGCGGCAGCACCACTGCGATCTGCGCGCTTAAACTGTTTGCCGAAGGCGCTTCCACTCAAATCTAGTTCTACCGTAAAGCCATCCTGTCGGAGCTTTTGCGCCAAAACCACCGCTTGCGCTTCGGCTTGAGTTCCTCTAGAAACTAGATAAAAATCAACGTTGGCAGCAGGCAAACTGTGAAGCTGTTGCAACAAGATAACCAGCCGTTCCATGCCGATCGCCCAGCCGACCGCCGGAGTATCGGCTCCCCCTAGCTCAGTCACTAAGCCATCGTAGCGTCCGCCGCCGCCCACCGTCGCCTGAGCGCCCAAATCAGCCGATTGAATTTCAAACACGGTATGGGTGTAATAGTCTAAACCGCGTACCAAGCGAGTGTTGATCTGAAACGGGATGCCTAAATCGGTGAGTAAGGTCTGAATTTGCTCAAAGCGCTGACTTGAATCAGGATTGAGGTGGTCTAAAACGCTGGGAGCCTCGATCAAAATAGCTTGGGTACGCTCATCTTTACTATCCAAAATCCGCAGGGGATTGCGAGTTAAGCGATCTTGCGAGTCGGCATCCAGGTCGTCTTTGTAAGGGGTGAGGTAAGCGACCAAGGCTTCCCGATATTGGAGGCGATCGCGGGCATTTCCAATCGAGTTGAGGTTTAGCACCAGGTTTTTCAACCCCAATGCCTGCAAAATATCGGCAAAAATAGCAATCACTTCCACATCTGCGCGCGGAGAAGGACTGCCCAACACTTCCACTCCAATTTGGTGAAACTGCCGCTGTCGTCCAGCTTGAGGGCGTTCGTAGCGGAACATGGAGCCACAGTACCAAAGCCGCTGCACTCCGCCCTGAGCGCTGAGGCTATGTTCAATGAACGATCGCACGACTCCCGCAGTGCCTTCTGGGCGCAGGGTGATTGAGCGATCGCCCCGATCTTTGAAGGTATACATTTCCTTCCCCACTACGTCGGTTGCTTCCCCAATACCGCGCTCAAACAGGTTAGTTTGCTCAAAAATTGGGGTGCGAATTTCTTGGTAAGCGGCTCTGCCCAAGATCTCCCGTGCGGCGGCTTCGATCTGCTGCCAATAGCGGACTTCTTCGGGCAAAATGTCGCGTGTGCCGCGTGTGGCTTGAATGGAACCCATAATTGATTATTGGTAGTCTAGTAATATTTAAAGTCCCTCTCCCAGAACGGGAGAGGGATTTAGGGTGAGAGCAGTGTTAAGTTGAAGAAGACTCAGGAGTTGAATCAACCATTGCAACGGTTTCCCAAGCACCATAGCGATCGCTGTAGTATGCCAAAATTTGACTAACTCGTTGTGCTGCCGCTGCATCATCAGGCTGGTCAATCGATAAACTATCAATTTGGCTCAAGCTGTAGTCAAACTGCTGAGAGGTCTGCAAAACTAACTGAGTTTGCACGCCTGCCACCTGCTCTAGATGAGCCGCAACTTCTCGATATACAGCCAGGGGCATTTGAGCTAATCGGATACGGTGTTTCAAAACCATTGGTCTTCAGGCTAAAAGCGAAAAATAAGGGGTGTAAGGGCAATGAAAGCAACCCTTATGAAAAAAACGGGCTGGGCGATCGCTCAAACGATTAGTTCATTATGGCTCCCAGCACCATTTCCATTCTCTAAATTTGAATTGTTTAAAGTTGGCAACGTGCAGCAGTTAACATTATCCAGGCATACCTTGCCCCATTGCAACGCCCAACGAACTAAAGCCACTCGGTTATCCGTTTTAGTTTTGGTCAGAATATTACTGATGTGGTTATCTACGGTGCGCTTACTAATTTCCAGTTTTTCGGCAATCTCCTGGTTTGTTAAGCCAGCGGCTACCCATTCAATCACTTGCAGTTCCCGTTCCGACAAAGAACTCTGCACCTGAGATTCGCCACTCGCCATGTCTATAGGTGCCTGTGTATATGTACTTATGACTTTTATTGTAGGGTCTTCTTTGCCAAAAACAACTGCTTAAATGGCTTTATTTTGGGGCAAAAGAGAACCCCTTGCGAGTGGGTCTAGCATCTGCCGCCTGCACTTCAAATCGCACCTGATCGGTCTGCTGACCTTGTTTTACCTGGAGCGTCCAAGTTCCCGCTTGGGGCTTCCAAAAGAACGAGCTAGAGGAAGACGCAGCCAACGACTGTCCATTGAGTCGCCAGTCCATCGCTGTCCTAGAAGCACCTGCCAGCTTAAACTCCAAGCGTTGGGCACTATCATTTTTGCCAATTGCAAAGACATCGCCACTGCGAGGAGAGACAATTCGTAATCCCATAGCAGTTGAACTAGACGCATTTTTGGGTTGCCGTGCTAGCCATTCGTTATATTCCGCTGGCAGCTTGAACTGCGGTTTGCCCTGAACCATGGGAAAAAAGCGATCGCCCTCCTGTTCATACGCCGCCACATCTTCAGCAAATAAATATTCTTGCACCACCGCTGGACAAGCGGGAGTGGGACGCGCCCCCGACACTGCACAAATCGGGCGTTGTACCAATCCAGTCGGTGCTTGGAATGGTTTGGGTTCTTGCTGTTCGTGTAGGTGCAGCATAATCCGGTTCCACAAGGGAGCCGCTCCCATCACGCCTGACACCTTTTGCATCGGCGCACTGTCAAAATTCCCCACCCAGACTGCGACGGTGTATTTTGTGGTGAAGCCGACCGTCCAGGTATCCCGATAATCAGACGAGGTGCCCGTTTTCACTGCTGCCGGAAAAGGCAACGCCAGCAAGGAATCTACGCCAAATGCACGGGCGCGCGCTTGGCGATCGCTCAGCATATCCGTAACCAATAGCCAAGTGGAAGGGGAGGGGAGTAAGTTTGGGGTCGATGGATAGAACTCCATACTTCGTACTCTCAACTCCATACCCTTCCCCTGCCTTGCCAGGGTTAAATACGCCTGCGCCAACTCCCATAAGCTAACTTCCCCACCGCCGAGGGTGAGTCCTAAGCCATAGTGTTCGGGAGTTTGGGTGAGATGATTAAAGCCAAGCTGGTGTAGGCGATCGAGAAAAGCACCCACACCCACTTTTTCCAGCGTTTTGACGGCTGGCACGTTGAGAGAATTTGCCAACGCCAGCCGCACTCGCACCGGACCTTGGAAGGTTTCGCTATAGTCAGTCGGGCTATACAACCTAGCTCCAGGAATGGCATAGCGCGTGGGCACATCTGCCAGGATTGTGTTGGGCTGCATCGTGCGATTTTCCAGGGCAAGCTGATAGAGAAATGGTTTGAGGGTAGAACCGGGCTGGCGTAATGCCTGTACGCCATCGTTTTGCCCCAGTTGCGATCGCGCAAAATAATCCGGCGACCCCACATATGCCAACACGTCACCCGTCTGGTTATCGAGTACCAACACGGCGGCATGGTGAACGTTGTGCGGCGTAAGGCTGCGAATCACTTGAAGCGTTTGAGCTTCGACAAACTGCTGTAAGGGGCGATCAAGGGTCGTGCGAACTTGGGCGGGATGATTGGCGGGAAGCTGATCGGCTAACCAAAACAAAAAGTGAGGGGCTGCCACAATCCCCTGCTGTCGAGACTGGAGGGCAGTGGCTTCGGTATAGACGCGATCGCTTTGGGCACGGGTAATATAGCCATCTTGCACCATACGATTTAGCACATAAGATTGGCGCTTTTTTAAGGACAGCAAGTGATCATAGGGATTGAGCCGATTGGGATCGTTGGGAATCGCGGCGAGCAGACTCGCCTGAGCCAAGGTCAAATCACTAGCTGGAACGCCAAAATAGATGCGAGATGCCGCTTCCACGCCGTAAATATTGCTACCCATAGGCAGACGGTTGAGATATGCCTGCAAAATCTCAGCTTTGCTCATGCCTGCGGTCAGTCGCCAGGATGTCCAGATTTCTTGCAGCTTTGCTTGGGCGGTGCGGGGGGAACCATCCAGCATTCGCGCCAGTTGCATTGTAATCGTAGAAGCACCGCTGACGATCTGCTTTGCCTGAAGCGCTTCTAGTAGCGATCGCGCGATCGCCCGTTGATCCAGTGCGCCATGTTGATAAAACCGCTGATCTTCGGCAGCCACGATAGCCTGAAGAAATTGCGGCGACACCTGAGCGAGAGACACCGACACCGTATGTTCTTGATCACGAGTCAATATTGTTCCGAGCGGTAGCCCATTGCGATCGGTGAATTCTGCTGCCTGCTGGGTTTGCACCAAGTCACTAGCTCGAATGGGCGCGAAATAGGGCAGCGATCGCACCGTTAACACCGCAATGCCAATTCCCAGCACCACTTTCAAAGGTTTAGCAAAGCGCTCTGCAATGCTCCATTGCTGCGGGTTCAAATTCGCTGTGAATTGATGCCAATTGTGCGACATAGTTTTCTGCTGCTCTACCTTTCAACAGACTACATCGGTCATCACAGAAACTCCGGGGCAAATGGAATCAAGAGTGGCTGCACGAATATACGGAGGCTCATATTGATTGCTGCTCCAATGAGTGCATCCCACTTTTATAGCCCTCACCCTCAATCCCTCTTCTAGAGCAGGTCTATTAAATGATGGCTCTGCGATCGTCCCAAATTCCGCCCAACTCCAAACCCAATTCGTAGGGTAGAACGTTCACTAGCACTCGATTTTTATAAGGATCAGAAAGTTACCTTGAATCATCAAAAAGCGACAGATGATTATCACCTGTCGCTTGAAATGAGTTGATCTAGGCTACGCTGCGCCTTATGCCATGGAGTAAGTGTGAGTCGCTTCCTCTTTAAGTAAAGCTGCCTTATCGGTTTGCTCCCAGGGAAGATCCAGATCCGTCCGTCCCAAATGACCGTATGCTGCGATGTCTTGGTAAAAGCGACCGCCGCGCTCAGCAGGCAACTTACATAGGTTGAAGGTTTGAATGATGCCAGCAGGACGAAGCTCAAAGTGTTTTTGTACCAGTTCTAGCAGGCGATCGTCGTCAATTTTGCCTGTGCCAAAGGTGTCGATCATGATACTGACCGGACGCGCAACTCCGATCGCATAGCTCAGTTGAACTTCGCACTTATCCGCTAAACCAGCCGCCACGATATTCTTTGCCACATGTCGGCATGCATAAGCTGCACTGCGATCAACCTTTGTGGGATCTTTGCCAGAGAATGCACCCCCACCATGGCGAGAATAGCCCCCGTAAGTATCGACAATAATTTTGCGCCCAGTCAAACCTGCATCTCCTTGAGGTCCCCCGATCACAAATTTGCCCGTGGGATTCACCAAAAAGCGAGTCTTGTCATCTGGCTTAACCGCAATATCTGCGAATACAGGTTGAACAACGGACTCCCACAAATCGGCTTTGATTTTTGTCTGAATTTTTTCATTATCGGTAATGCTGCCAATTTCTGAGGCATGTTGAGTCGAAACCAAAATGGTGTCAATCCCAACAGGGCGATTATCCTCATAAGCAACAGTCACCTGAGTTTTACCATCAGGACGCAGGTAGGGAAGCTGTCCTGTTTTACGAACGGCTGCCAATTTTCGAGAAATACGATGTGCCAAGGAAATCGGCATAGGCATTAATTCAGGCGTTTCGTTGCAAGCAAACCCAAACATAATGCCCTGATCGCCAGCGCCAATGCTATCCAGTTCATCATTGGATAACTCGCGGGCTTCCTGAGCCGTATTGACCCCTTGAGCAATATCAGCCGATTGGTCGTCTAACGCGACTAAAACCGAACAGCTACTGGCGCAGAAGCCATTATCAACACCGTTATAGCCAATTTCAGCAATTTTCTGGCGCGTGATATCAATGTAATTAACCTTTGCCTTGGAGGTGATTTCACCTGTAATCAAGACTAAGCCAGTATTAACCACAACTTCCGCAGCAACTCTGCTCGTTGGGTCTTGGGCTAACAAGGCATCTAGAATAGTGTCTGAAATTTGGTCGCAAATCTTGTCAGGATGACCTTCAGTAACAGATTCCGACGTAAAAAGGTAACGACGAGCCAAGGACAACTCCTCTCTTCACACTAGAGTTAATAAACAAAGCTTAGTCTTAAAAAAGTTGACAAACAATTTACTTAGTCAATCAGGCTTTATACCTAATTCATCTGCAAAAATACACAATGATAAGACTTCAGCGGATCATAGCATTTGTGGGTACTCAGATGAAGTGAAGGTTAAAAGTCGGGGGAAAACTAAACGATTTGAGACTGAGTCCCTTGCTCAAAGATGGCTAGGTGTAACAATTTGAATGGTTGCGAAGGATTCCACTAGAGTAGTTGCCTGTTTAAGAGAGGCTGGATTAATGGGTTCCCACACCACGCCAATACAACCAGCCGCGTTTGCGGCACATGCCATTTCCATGTCAGCCGCAGAATCTCCAATGACGATCGCGCGTTCAGGCAATACACCCAAGGCTGCACAAGCTCGTCGAAGTAATTCTGGATTCGGTTTGCTTAATCCAGTATCGGTTCCCATAGCAAGCTGAACAAGAGTATTTAGCTCGTATTTATCCACAAAATCTTGCACGTTCGCAGTGGTATCTGAAGATAAGATACCAATTTTAAGATTTGCCTGGGCGATCGCCCCCATCAATTCCTTCACTCCTGGATAAAGCGGAGTGCTGTCTGCTTTCCGGTCAAAAACTCGGTCTGCTTCTGTGAAAGCAGAGCGAACCGTACTGAGCGCTTCCATCCAATCTCGCCCTGTTTCAGCCACATAGGCAGCAGCAGCAATTTCATTTTCTAAACGAGTTCCTACCGCCATTAAGCCAGCAGGATTCAGGCGATCGCTCTCTACACCAAACGCCATCAGCAGCGGCTCTTGAACTCCAGGAATCTGGGCATCAATCAGTCGAGCGCGCTTTTGAGCCAGATTTCGTAAAAAAACCTGAGAATTCGCCAACGTGCCATCTTTATCAAAAATAATGGCTTCAATATTCTCAAAGCACACTGTTCCGCATTGAATTAGGGTCATAAAGTTCTCGTTAGGCAACACTGCAAAAAAAAAGAAGAGGAAGTTCCCTCTTCTTAAAAAAACGAATTAGATCTAGTCGTTAAACGCCTTTGAGACTACTCTTCAACGGCAGCAGATGCTTCCTCAAGCTCGACCGCCACGACAGGAGCGGCTTCCTCAATGGCTGGGGGAATCTCCGCTTCTTCCATCGCAGTAGGAATGTCTTCCTCAATGGCTGGAGGAATCTCCGCTTCTTCCATCGCAATAGGAATGTCTTCCTCCGCATCTTGAGGAACCTCTTCAGTCAAAGTTCCCTGTTGTTTTGCCAGAATCTGCTCACGATATTTCACCGCCATTTCCTCGGCTTTGTCATAAACCACCTGAGGATTTTTGACCATATCGCCGGGTTCTGGCTCAAGCTGTTTAGTAGAGAGAGAAATCCGACCGCGATCAGCATCCAGATCAATAATCATGACCTTTAGCTCATCATTTACGTTGAAAACGCTGTGAGGCGTATCAATGTGGTCGTGGGAGATCTCTGAAATATGCAGCAACCCACTAACTCCACCAATATCAATAAACGCACCATAAGGCTTGATGCCGCGCACAGTTCCAATCACCACTTCGCCCACTTCGAGCTTGTTCATCTTACGCTCAACCAGCGCACGACGATGGCTCAACACTAAGCGATTACGCTCCTCATCTACTTCCAAAAACTTCAGAGGCAACTCTTCACCAACGAGTTCCTCCTTCGGTTTGCGAGTACTAATATGAGAGCCAGGAATAAAGCCCCGCAATCCTTCAATTCTGACTAAGGCACCCCCTCTATTGGTTGCAAAAACCAGAGAGCGAACCGTAGCATCTTCTGTCTGAAGTTGACGAACTCGTTCCCACGCCCGCATATATTCGATGCGACGGATAGAAAGCGTTAACTGCCCATCTTCGTTTTCGTCGGCAAGAATGTAAAACTCGCGAGTTTCATTGGATTGCAGCACCTCTTCAGGAGTATCAATTCGATTAATTGACATCTCTTGAATGGGGATGTAAGCAGCTGTCTTCGCACCAATGTCAATCAGAGCGCCTCGTGGCTCTAGACTAAACACTGTCCCTGCGACTACATCGCCTGGGTTGAAGTGATAATCATAATCGTCGAGTTTTGAAGCGAAATCTTCGTAAGTAAAGCCAATGTCTAGCGTTAATGTGTCCTGATTGACCATGCGAATCGTTTCCTGGTAGTTATCTCCGTGTAAAGGTTGCCTCCTTGATGGGTAAGCACGCCATAACGGGCTACCACATCTGGAAATCTTCTATTCACAGGGTAGAAGATTTAAACGTTCAGATCGATTTAGGCTCGGAAGAACTATCATACCTTAACCAACCGCCCTACGCACACTGCCGAAAAAATAGATTTAGAGAAAAATTTTAAGGCAAGGCTTTTTACGTTGCAGAAACAGTATGCACAGAGTTGTCGTCTGGTTCAGTTAGCTCTATGGAGGTAGGCTGTGGACTCTCTATCGATCGCATTATTTGCAAGCGAGGATTAGTGCTTTGTAGGTGAGCCAGAGTCTCTACAAAGTCACGAATGCCTTGAAATTTTCCATAAACTGATGCAAATCGAATGTAGGCAACTTCACTCAGAGCTTTCAAATTATCTAGAACAAGTTCGCCAATTTCGCTGCTAGGAACTTCTCGGATGACGCGCTGCTGCAAGTCGGATTCAATTTCATCGACGATATTTTCCATCTGCGGAGCAGAAACCCCTGTTTTTTCGCAAGCACGAACAATTCCTTTTAAAAGTTTATAGCGATCGAAGGACTGGCGATCGCCATTGCGTTTAATCACCGTAACGGGAACAAACTCAATCCGTTCATAGGTCGTAAATCTACGAGAACATTTCAAACATTCGCGCCGTCGCCGAACACTTTGACCTGACTCTGCGGAACGCGATTCAAGAACACGATTGTCGCCGTGCTGACAGAAAGGGCATCGCATGGTGATAAAGCACTCCAAGCGAAATGAACAGCCGTAGAGTTTTTTGATAAGAAAGCCTTAAAAATACTTTGCGAAGTACCTTTGTCATCTAGCTTTAATTAGATTAAAAACTCTTACACTTCAGTTAGGCTGATGCACTAACTAAAGACGATTATGCCCGATTTACCTTAATTGCATTAATGTTTTTCTGGCATTTATTTTAGGAAAGTCAATGAACTAGTGAGTGCCGCGTTACAAACTGCTTTGAGAAGGGCACTCTAAAAAAATATGGTTCATTCTAGGGTCTCTGTATGGGTTACGTTTCGTAATCTTGATAGGGTTTGATACAGTAACCGGATGGCTGGAAGCTGTACCAACTTGATTTAGTTTAAGCTGGTAGATGCCATAGTGGTGTACAAGATTAAGACGATAGGGGTGTAATCTCGGTGCTGAAACAGTTGGAGAGTAAAGTATCTAGCGTTTTGCTTTGGAAGACTTCCTGTTGAGTGCATTCCACTTTTGTAGCCCTCACCCTAAATCTCTCTCCCAAAACGAGAGAGAGGCTTTGAATCTAATGCCCCTTCTCCCCGTGGAGAAGGGGCTAAGGGATGGGGGCAAACTTGCAAAACTAGGATGCATCCTTCCTGTTTGACCAAAGGATTTTTAATCCAACTGCCCTTGTAGCAGGAGAGCGGTTCATGAAAGCCCAGCCGAATAACAAACCAAAAATTCTGGTGGTGGACGATGAACCAGATAATTTAGACCTGCTTTATCGTACGTTTTACCGAGAATTTAAAGTGCTGCGGGCAGAAAACGGTCTAGCTGCATTAGAAATTTTGTCTAATGAGGGCGATGTCGCTGTGATCATTTCCGATCAGCGAATGCCCCATATGAGTGGGACTGAGTTTCTCAGCTTGACGGCGACCCAGTACCCAGACATCATCCGAATTATTTTGACCGGGTATACCGATGTCGAAGATCTGGTGGAGGCGATTAATTCTGGCAAGGTGTTTAAGTATGTGACGAAGCCTTGGAATGACGAGGAACTGAAGGTGTTGGTGCGGCAGGCAGTAGACACCCATACAGTGCTAAAAACTCGCACGCGGGAGTTACGGCGATCGCTCCGACAAGAATCCTTACTCAATGCTGTCACTAGTACTATTCGCAGTGCCCTAAGCTATCGGCAAATTTTGCAAACCATTGGTCAAACCGTGGGGCATATTTTCGAGACGAGCTACTGTTTAGTGTCTCCTTTTCAAGATGGGCGCTTCGATGAGGACAATTTTGTCTATGTCAGTGCTTACGAAGAGCAGGGAACTGATCCTAAGGCTTTAAATCCCCAGATCGGTGCAATTGAACCGGTTGCCAATGCGCGATCGACTCCATTACGAGATGCTCTTTTTCAGACTATTTGGGTAACTCAAGACATTCAAATTATTCAAAATGCTGAAACGGACGATCTCCTGCGGGCAGACACGCCCCAAACTCACGAAATGCGACAGGCTTACCACCAAGTCAACATCCAATCCAGCTTGATTGTGCCGTTGTGCTATCAACAAGACTTAATTGCAATTTTGGCGCTGCATCAATGTGGTCACCCGCGCCTTTGGCAAGAGGACGAGGTGCAGCTTGTAACCATGGTGGCGGATCAAGCAGCCTTGGCACTGGCACAAGCCCGTGCTTATGAACAACTGCAAGCCCTCGCAAAACGAGAAGCGCTAATTAACACCATTACGACTGCTATTCGGTCTAGTCTTGATCCGCAAGATATTTTTGCGGCGATTACACAACAACTTGGGCAGGTGTTGCGTGCAGATGGCTGTGCATTGTCGCTGTGGACAGAAACAGACGAGTATGTGCAGTGTGTTGGCTTGCATGATGCGGCTTATCCAGGACATTCCCTTTCTCAAAAAGAAACGCTCGAGAATGATCCGGCACCTACTGAGGCGATGAATTTAGCGTTTCAGTCTTTGCCTAATCATCTATTAGAGGTGGAGGAAGATAGCCGCCCGTTGCCTAAGTCGATGGTGCCCATCGATCGCAACCCGGTATTAAGGCAATTGATGCTCACAAAGCAGCCTGTTGTGTTGAACGATTTGGAACTATCTCCTGAAATGCAAGTGGAGGAACAAACCTTTCGTAACCCAACGCGGGCGCTGTTGGTGGTGCCGCTGTTATCGGATGGCAAAATTATTGGCAGCATTTCCCTGCGCCAAAATCATCGCCCTCGACGCTGGAGTTTGTCTGAAATCGAATTAACGCAGGCAGTGGCAGCCCAAGCCGCGATCGCGGTGCAGCAAGCGCGATTATATCAAAAAACTCGCCAGCAAGCAGAACAACTTTTGGCACTCGATCGCCAAAAAACTGAGTTTTTCCAAAATATTTCCCATGAATTTCGTACCCCTTTAACGCTGACGATTGGTCCGCTAGAAGGGGCGGTTGCCAAAGAAAAAGGGCTTTCCTATGACCAATCCGTGATTGCGTTGCGCAACTCTCGGCGGTTGCTGCGGTTGGTCAACCAGCTTTTAGATTTACAGCGATTGGATGCGAAACGGATGCAGCCCAGTTTCCGCCCTGCCGACTTGGTGGAATTTGTTAGCCAAACGGTGGATTCTTTTCGCGCCTATTGCGATCGTAAAGATATTCGTCTGATCACCCATCTGCAATCTTGCCCAGAGGTTTATCTAGACCTAGAAAAATTTGACAAGGTGCTGTACAACCTGTTGTCCAACGCCATGAAATTTACCCCTGCGGGTGGCTCGATTACGGTGCTGCTTAAGCCGGCGGGGGATCACTGCTCACTTCAAGTAATCGACACGGGAATTGGCATTCGCCCCGACCAAATCCCTCACCTATTTGAGCGGTTTCGGCAGGCAGAAGGCTCTGCTAACCGCAGCCATGAAGGCAGTGGCTTAGGCTTGGCGTTAGTCAAAGAATTGGTTGAACTCCACGGGGGACAAATTTCGGTGGACTCGACCTATGGCGAAGGCACCACCTTTACCGTCTGGATTCAAACTGGAGTGGCTCATCTACCGCCTCAGCAAGTCATTGACGTGCAAGCAGAGTTACAACCCAATCGCGCGGCGGTCGAGTTAGCAGACATTGAAGGAACTCAAGATTCTGACGCAGCCTCTATTTTCAGCCTAGAGGGTCTGCCACTTTCGGTCATTCAAGGCGCTGCAACTGGCTCTACTGGAATGAATCCTGAAGATGGGCGAGTATTGGTAGTAGACGATAACCCTGATGTGCGGACTTATGTCTCTAGCATTTTGCGAGAAAAGGGGTATCAGGTGCAAACCGCCCGCAATGGAGCAGAAGGCTATAAAACGGCTCAAGCCTACGTCCCACACTTGATCGTGACCGACTTAATGATGCCCCATGTGTCTGGCTTAGACTTGATCCGGATGATTCGTTTGGATAACGTTCTTAAAGGGGTTCCCGTGATTCTTCTGACCGCCAAGGTGGATGAGAACACGCGGATTGAAGGCACGGAACAGGGGGCTGATGCCTACTTATCCAAGCCGTTTAACGATCGCGAGTTGTTGGCAGAAGTCCGAAATCTACTGGCGCTCAAGGCAAACGAGCGGCGCGTGGCGGAACTCAACCAATATCTGACCGAATCGGTGCTGAAGCGTTTTTTACCTGCATCTATGGTTGATCGCGCAGCCCAAGGCGAACTGGTATTAGATCTGCGCCCTGAGCCGCGTTTGGTCACGGTATTATTTAGCGATATTGTCGGGTTTACCCAACTTTCAAATACGCTGAGATCGCGCCGAGTCGCCGAATTGTTGAATGAATATCTAGCAGAAATGACCCATGTAATCTTCAACAATGGCGGCACGATCGACAAGTTCATGGGCGATGCCATTCTTGTCTTGTTTGGCGCACCCGAAGAACTGTCGCCTAATGAACAGGTGCGTCGGGCGATCGCGGCGGCTCGTGAGATGCGGCGATCGCTGCAAACTTTGAATAAACGGTGGCAAGAGCAGGGAATTAATCAAGTGCAGTTCCGGTGCGGCATTCATCAAGGAACAGCGGTTGTGGGCATGTTTGGCTCTTCGGAGCGATCAGATTACACGGCAATTGGTCCTAGCATCAACATTGCTTCCCGGATTCAAGAAGTTGCCGATCCAGACTGTATTCTCGTCTCTGCGGCGGTTGCAGACTATTTAGAAGAAGATGAAATCGTTAAATTTAGCCCGTTAGAGCTAAAAGGGGTCGATGAGACCGTCCTTACCTTTGTGGTTACCCCGGAACCTAGAGCCAGCAAAAACGAAGCGAGTAGAGACGAACTATGAGTCATTTAAATGTTGGGTTGCAGGATCGATGAAGCGTCTGCCTGCCATACCTCCCTTTATTCTGCTAAACCCATTGTTGCGGGGATGGCTGCTGGAAGATATTGGTCGGGGCGATCGCTCGACGGCTTCCCTATTTGAAGGCGATCCCCCACTAGGGCAAGCTGAATGGATTGTCAAAGAAACAGGCATCATTGCCGGATTGCCTATTGCCAAACGGGTGTTTCAACTGCTCGACGACCAAATTTCCTTTGACCTGATCGCCCAGGAAGGGGGAAGCTATGAACGTGGTCAAGCGATCGCTAAAATATCTGGGGCAATGGATGCGTTGCTGACTGGGGAGCGGGTCGCGTTAAACCTTGTTATGCGCCTGAGTGGGATCGCCACAATGACTCGTCAGTATGTGAATCAGATTGCTGATTTGCCGACGCAGTTAGTCGATACGCGCAAAACTACGCCAGGGCTACGGCTATTGGAAAAATACGCCACGCAGGTTGGCGGAGCCGTGAACCATCGCCTGGGCTTAGATGATGGAGTCATGCTGAAAGATAACCACATTGCAGCGGTCGGCGGAATTGCCACCGCGATCGCCCGTATTCGGGATCAAGTTCCCTACCCGCTGATGATTGAAGTGGAAACTGAAAAACTAGAGCAGGTTCAGGAAGCGATCGAGCATGGCGCGGATATCATCATGTTGGACAATATGCCTCTAGATCAAATGCATCAGGCAGTGGTACTGATCCGTCAAGCCAGTTCCCGTATCAAAATTGAAGCCTCTGGAAACATCACCCTAGAAACGATTCGCGCTGTGGCACAAACCGGAGTGGACTATATTTCTAGCAGTGCCCCGATTACTCGTTCCACCTGGTTAGATATCAGCATGAAAATGCAAAGCTGACCCTGGAAACTCTGAATCTGCGATCGCCAAAACAAGGCAAAATAGATTTTCTGCTAGCTTTTTTTGTGATGATAAAAGCAGTGCAATTCATCGCGCAACCCATTGCTGCTCGAAATTAGGACGTTGATAGTTTTATGATTTCTACGATCGCCGAATTGAAAAAACGCTTAGAGCAGGCACTCAGCATCGCTTTCGGCACAGATTATGCCACTGTTGATCCAATTTTGGAACCTGCGAGCAATCCCAAGTTTGGCGATTATCAAGCGAATGTGGCGATGGCTCTGGCAAAACCATTAAAGCAAGCACCACGGGCGATCGCCGAACAAATCGTCCAGCATTTAAATGTCAGTGATCTTTGTGAACAGCCCACTGTTG
This sequence comes from Leptolyngbya sp. CALU 1928, assembly GCF_056784215.1. Taxonomy (NCBI): domain Bacteria; kingdom Bacillati; phylum Cyanobacteriota; class Cyanophyceae; order Leptolyngbyales; family Leptolyngbyaceae; genus Leptolyngbya; species Leptolyngbya sp. CALU 1928. Next base: position 2,505,762 of record NZ_JBXBCE010000001.1, read on the forward strand.
CGGGTCCCGGTTTTATTAATTTACGGTTGAAAACAGACTATTTAGAAACCCAGTTAAGCGCGATGTTGGCGGATGATCGCTTGGGTGTAGCGCGAGTAAGCAAACCACAGCGGGTGATTGTCGATTTTTCTAGCCCCAATATTGCCAAGGAAATGCATGTGGGACACTTGCGATCGACCATTATTGGAGATGCGATCGCAAGTGTCTTAGAATTTCAGGGTCATGATGTCCTTAGACTCAATCACGTCGGCGATTGGGGTACTCAATTTGGCATGTTGATCACCTATTTGCGGGAAGTTGCACCCGAAGCCTTAATCACCGCCGATGCCGTTGATCTCGGTGATTTAGTCGCCTTCTACAAAAAAGCTAAACAGCGATTTGACGAAGATGAAGCCTTCCGCGACACCGCTCGGCAAGAAGTGGTGCGGCTACAATCGGGCGCGGAAGACACCCTGAAAGCATGGCGATTACTCTGCGATCAGTCTCGCCGAGAATTTCAAATCATCTACGACTTGCTCGATGTCGCCGTGACGGAGCGGGGGGAGTCATTTTATAACGCGCTGTTGCCAGATGTGGCGGCGGATCTAGACAAACTCGGTTTGCTTGTTACCGATCAAGGCGCAAAATGTGTGTTTCTGGAAGGCTTTTCCAATAAGGAAGGGGAACCTCTGCCGCTGATTGTCCAGAAGTCGGATGGCGGATATAACTACGCCACTACCGACTTAGCTGCCATTCGCTATCGGATTCAGCAGGATCAGGCAGAGCGCATTCTATATTTGACCGATATTGGACAATCCAACCATTTTGCCCAAGTGTTTCAGGTGGCGCGACGAGCCGGCTGGCTACCCGATACGGTCAAGGTGGAGCATGTGCCATTTGGATTGGTGCTGGGAGAAGATGGCAAAAAACTAAAGACGCGATCGGGTGAAACAGTAAGGCTACGAGAATTGCTCGATGAAGCCGTCAACCGCGCTCGAATCGATCTAGAAACTCGGATTCAGGCGGAAGAGCGGCAAGAAACGGAGGAATTTGTTGTCCACGTTTCCCAAGTGGTGGGGATTGGGGCAGTGAAATATGCTGATTTAAGCCAAAACCGCACCGGCAATTATATTTTCAATTTTGACAAAATGCTGGCGCTCAACGGCAACACGGCTCCCTATATGCTCTATGCCTATGTCCGCATTCAAGGCATTACTCGCAAAGGACAGATTGATTTTGAGAAGCTAGGCAGCGATCGCAAGGTTCAGCTACAGGATGACACCGAGTTTGCTTTGGCAAAGCATCTGCTCCAGCTTGATGAAATTATTGCTCAAGTGGGTCACGAGCTATTTCCCAATCGGCTATGCCAATATTTGTTTGAACTGAGCCAAAAATTTAATCAGTTTTACGATCGCTGCCCCGTTTTGCAAGCCGAAGAACCGCTCCGCACTTCCCGCCTAGCTCTCTGTAATCTCACCGCCAATACCCTAAAACTAGGACTTTCGCTATTAGGCATCCCTGTTTTAGAAAGAATGTAGCCCCAAAAAACTAAAGAGATAAAGTTCCAATAAGAACTCAATCTCTTTAGAAAGTTAAAACCTTCTGAAAGTCAGATGGGCGATTTATTTGCCAATCCGGGGAGGCTCCCGAAAGGCGATCGCAAAGAACAATACCCCAATCGCTAAAGTCAAAACCAGAATATACGCAACCGCTTCCATAATCTAATCCCTTAACAACATCTTTCTTACACTCTATATGAGAAAAGGGAATGGTGACTTAGCTCCGTAAATCCACCACTCCCCCTCAGTAGACTAATTTGTCTAGATAGCCTCTTTCCGACGAGTGGATTTATCACCCAACTTCTGATAGAAGCCCCACTCAACTTGTTCTTCAGATAGTTCTGGGTCAATCCCAGCAAACACATCTCGGAACAGAGTCCGGGTGCCATGCCAGATATGACCAAAGAAGAACAGTAGTGCAAAAACCGCATGACCAAAGGTAAACCACCCTCTGGGACTAGTGCGGAATACACCGTCTGAGTTTAAAGTTTCGCGATTGAAGTCAAACGATTCGCCCAACTGAGCCGCACGAGCATATTTCTTAACCTCTGTAGGTTCAGAGAAAGTTTGCCCATTCAACTGCCCGCCGTAAAAATCAACTTTGACACCGGCTTGCTCAAAACTGTATCGCGACTCTGCCCGACGGAATGGAATATCGGCTCGTACAACCCCATCCTTGTCAGTCAAAACAATGGGGAAGTTTTCAAAGAAATTCGGCAGACGACGAACATTGAGTTCGCGTCCTTCTCGATCCGTGAATACTCCATGTCCTAACCAACTTTGGGCAATACCATCGCCCTTATCCATCGCCCCTGTTCTAAACAGACCGCCCTTCGCTGGACTGTTACCTACATAGTCATAGAATGCTAACTTCTCAGGGATAGCTGACCACGCCTCTTGCAGGCTTGCACCCTCTGCTAAATCTGCTTGGACGCGTTTCTCAATCTCTTGTCTGAAGTATCCCCCATCCCATTGATAACGGGTTGGTCCAAACAGTTCGATCGGAGTCGCTGCGTTGCCATACCACATGGTGCCAGCAACAATAAAAGCTGCAAAGAAGACAGCAGCAATACTGCTAGACAACACCGTTTCAATGTTCCCCATCCGTAGAGCCTTATAGAGACGCTCAGGAGGACGAACACTCAAATGGAACAATCCAGCAATTACCCCCACAACACCCGCAGCAATATGGTGAGCAACGATGCCACCTGGATTAAACGGGTTGAAACCCGATGGACCCCATTCAGGAGCAACGGGCTGAACGCTGCCAGTCAAACCATAAGCATCTGAAACCCACATTCCAGGACCAAACAGCCCTGTTAGATGAAAGGCTCCAAACCCAAAGCAAAGCAGTCCGGACAGCAATAGGTGAATCCCAAACATTTTGGGTAAATCTAGAGCGGGTTCGCCTGTTCTAGGATCTCTGAAAAGCTCCAAATCCCAATAAACCCAATGCCAGCAGGCTGCTAGAAACAGCAATCCTGAAAGAACAATATGGGCAGCCGCTACGCCTTCAAACGACCAGAAGCCTGGGTCAACGCCAGACTCGCCAGTAATACTCCAACCGCCCCAAGAACCTGTGACGCCCAAACGAGTCATAAAGGGAAGGACAAACATTCCTTGCCGCCACATTGGGTTTAGCACAGGATCACTGGGGTCAAAAATAGCAAGTTCATAAAGCGCCATCGAACCTGCCCACCCTGCTACTAAGGCAGTATGCATTAGGTGAGCAGCAATCAACCGTCCTGGATCATTGATTAGGACGGTATGTACACGGTACCAGGGTAGCCCCATTGATTACGCCTCTCCTTAGTAGTTAGATCAATTCTGCTTGATGTCTCTTTTTGCATTTTATTAAAGTGCTGTCTCCTTGGTAAATCTATTTAAGACAGTCTTTAATCAAAAAAAACATCCTTCAGGTGCTGCACTTGGCAGTTTATCCAATACACAGCCCTAGAAGGGCGTTTGTAAAATGAAAAGGTATAACGAAGTGTAAACTAGTATTTAAGGCTATTGCAAGCAACCTAACGCTTCGTAACGGTACTCAAAGCGTTTTGTTTGAAAAGTTCTAATTTTTTTAGCATAGATTAATTTTTCGACATACATGTCTATGTTTTATATTGAGTTTTGGCTTTGCAACCGTTTTCCAATTAAGGCTATCAAAGCTACTACAGTTAGGTGAACTGATGACTATCAAGTTTGTCAAAGAAAATCAAGAAATCGTGGCGGCAGATGGCGCAAACTTAAGATTTAGAGCGCTTGAGAATGGCATTGATCTGTATACCTTTACTGGCAAGATGATGAACTGCGGTGGGTATGGGCAATGTGGCACTTGCATTGTAGAAATTTTAGAAGGGATGGAAAATCTTTCGCCTAGAACAGATGTGGAGAGTAAAAAGCTTCGTAAAAAGCCAGAAAGCTATCGTCTTGCTTGCCAAACGACCGTTCATGGGTCGGTGGCAGTCAAGACTAAGCCTTAGTTCTAGCGTCACTGTAATCAAAATGGCTTTGTTATCTTTTAGGCTCAGTGTGATTGACTCGGTGTGATTGTATTTACCATTGGTTAATCATGACCATGGGCAATGGTATTCTGGTAACAATCGGCGATCGCGAATTATAGGGAGGGTTAAGCGTATGCAGGTCAACGACCTTGGGTTCATAGCAACGATCTTGTTTGTTCTGGTTCCTACTGTTTTCCTACTGATTTTGTATATTCAAACAACTAGTAGTGAGGGCAAGTAGTGAGGGCAAGCAGTGAGGGCAAGCAGTGAGGGCAAGCAGTGAGGGCAAGTAAAGGGCAAGCAGTGAGGGCAAGTAAAGGGCTATAGACCCAGCAGCTTTTTGTTAGTCCGACTGTTCTTATCTACCCTATGGTTTTCCGCCCTGAAATGCTGATTTTGGCTGAAATGCTGTAGTTTTTAGTTGGTTTCAGTTTTTAGCTAAATGGCTCAATCCATTCGGAAGAGGAAGGTTTTGAGGAGTCCAAATTTATATTTGTTGCCTCTTCTTCTAAATCCATTCTCTCCATGATTGATTGCAGTCTCATACGGTAGATATAAGGCCAGCCTCCTTTGCTTTCTATGTCCCTCAGCAGCTTGTATAGAGATTGTCGATTGTCAGGAAGAGATTGCTGAAATAAGCCATCGCGGATTTCTTGGTGGACTTGCTCCAACAATCTTAAGATTGCTAAAAGGGAAAGGCTGTCGCCCTGATTCTCTTGAGCGATCGCCCAAGTTATGTGTCTAATAGATTGAAGACTTTCTTCAAGATTGATTTTAGGGATTTCCTGACTGCTCATAAGGTGAACTCGTAAGTGGCTTTGTGATTAATTATTTTCCCCTAGATGAACCAAAAGATTCATGACTGTTGATGGAGTCTCTAGGCATCTCAATTTGAGCCGAAGCTGACTGAGTTATAGCTACAAAAGTGTATTACTTTGTCCCATACAATTTTTAGTGAGTATGGGCTGGCTAGATTGGAAACAGGTTAACTTGTTTAGTGACCCAAGCTGCTGATAAATCAGACTTTTTCTCTAGCTTTTTGAGATAAAAACGTTTTTCTCAAAGTTTCTGGCTTATTTACTTGTTCAATGAACAGATTGTTTTCAAGAAAAACCAGAGATAATTCCACGGATTAAATTAACGTTATTGAGGTTATTTATGAGGTACCGCACACTGATTGTTGCCCTGTTGGCAATTTGTCTTAGTGTTTTGACTGCTTGTACAGATAGCCCTGCTTCAAGCAAAGAATCGCTAACTTATGATGAGATTAGAGGAACCGGTCTGGCAAACTCTTGTCCTCAACTCAGCGAAACTAGCCGGGGTTCGATTCCTTTAGAAACCAATAAGTCTTATTCTTTGACCAGCTTGTGTCTACAGCCCACTACTTTCTTTGTCAAAGAAGAAAGTGTTAACAAGCGTCAGTCTGCTGAGTTTGTTGCTACTAAGTTAATGACTCGGTACACGTCATCAATTGACTCTGTGCAAGGCAAACTGAAGATTAATTCAGATGGCAGTGTTACCTTTATCGAAGAAGATGGAATTGACTTTCAAGCTGTTACAGTACAGCTTCCTGGAGGTGAACGAGTTCCTTTCTTGTTTACCATTAAAGAACTTGTTGCAACCACTCAACCAGGACTGTCAGCAATTAGCGCATCTACCGATTTTGAGGGTGAGTTCAAAGTGCCATCTTACCGAACTGCTAACTTTTTAGATCCAAAAGGTCGGGGTTTGACCTCTGGGTATGATAATGCGGTAGCTCTGCCGGCTCAGGCAGATAGTGAAGAACTTGCGAAGGAAAATGTGAAGCGTTTTCAGCTTGATAAAGGCAAGATTTCGCTCCAAATCACTAAGGTCGATAGTTCAACCGGTGAAGTTGCTGGTAATTTTGAAAGTATTCAACCCTCTGAGACAGATATGGGTTCTCATGCTGCCAAAGATGTCAAAATCCGTGGATTATTTTATGCACGGGTTGAATCTACTACCTGATCTGGTTAGTTTTCGAGAGACTAGCTGAATGCTCTAAATTGCTAAATGACGCGAGTTCTTGCAATTCAAAGCTTAAAGTCAGGGAGGACTATCCCTCCCTGACTTTAAGCTTTCTTTCATACTCCATAATTTTACAGAAATCAAAAACTATTAGCTTCAGATGCCTTCCGCTAACTCTCATATACTCATTTCGTAAAGTAGCTTCTTAATGAATCTTTTCTAGGTTTTAGATAACTTAGAAAGATAGGCTTCCGTAAAAATGCTATTGCCAGAAAGCTGTTTTAACAAATAAGTTAGACATATGCAAGTATAGAACCGTTTTAAGTAGTGCTTTGAGCTTGAATCTCTATTCATTGCCTAAAAGCCACTGACTAAAAACTTTAAAGTGTGTGGAAGCGTTTATGGTTAGCAGTTTAGGCTGTTATCTATATAATATGGCTCTACTCTACAAGTGAATTGGTTAAGTGTACTGATCAATAGTTCTAAGTTTAATGCTCTACCACTGAAACTCGTCATGCCTACGATCGCCAATTATGAACTAAAGAGTGAAAGTTTACAGCTTTTACGAGATTATCAAAAGGTTCCTTCCCCTCAACTTAGAAATCGTTTAGTAGAAATCAATTTTGGGCTAGTTAGAAGAGAAGCTCATCATTGGATCAACCAATGCACTGAGAGCTACGAAGACTTGCTACAAGTAGGTAGTATTGGTTTGATTCGAGCGATCGAACGGTTTGATATTTCTAAAGGTCACGCCTTTAGCTCTTTTGCTATTCCATACATTAGAGGTGAAATTCAGCATTATCTACGCGATAAAAGTCCCTCTGTTCGGATTCCACGTCGCTGGCAAGCACTTCAAAGGCAAGCAATTTGGATTTCACGAGAGTTGCAGGTCACGTTGAATCGTCAGCCTAATGATTTTGAAATTGCTGAAGCATTGAAAATTTCTACATCAGAATGGCAAGAAATCAAGTTGGCGTGTCAAAATCGCTCTGTGCTTAGCTTGGATGCGCCCATCGGCGATGAGGAAAACGGTAATGCTTCTTTAGGAGAGCTTGTTCCAGATACTCAGTATCGTAGTTTTCAACTTGCTCAAGAAGATCAGATCCGGTTGCAACAGTCACTAGCACATTTAGAAAAGCGAACCCGCCAAATTTTGGAATTTGTTTTCCTCCATGATTTAACCCAGAAAGAAACCGCAGAGCGTTTAGGAATCAGCGCTGTGACAGTATCCCGTAGGGTCAAGAAAGGATTAGAACTCTTACAGCGTTTAATGAATGGAGCAGAAGAATAGCTTTATTAGCTTCAGCGATCGCTAAAGCGTTTTTTCGTTAAAAGTAATACAGCTATTTCTTCAGTACAAGCTTTGAAGAGATAGCTGTATTTGATTTTGTTTACTGCTTTGGCTATCTCAGTGAAGTGAATGTTGCATTGGGAAAAACCATCGTGCGACTGTTATTGATTGCTGACCTAACATAGAAATCTTATGGCAAACTGTGAGATCGCTGCGGTACTGCTTACAGAGAACGATGTTCTTCAGGTACAATAGGCGGCTTACAATCGGTTTATCTCAATTCTGCCTTGCCCAAAATCAAAGATATATATCAACAGCGCTATGGTTATAAAGACGAGTATTTGAATGGCTCAGGCGGGGTTTGAACCTGCGACCTTGGGCTTATGAGTCCCCTGCTCTACCACTGAGCTACTGAGCCTTAAATTAGACACTTTACTAAAGTAGTATAACTGAAATCAATACCAAAATAATGATTGAATCCAGCCAGTAATTTTAAGAGTAAAAGGGAGAAGAATCTCCCTTTTACTCTGCTGCTAGCTCAATCAAACTAGCCGCGAGGCAAATACGCCATAGGATTGACAGCACCTTTTCCTGAGGGGTGTATCTCAAAGTGAAGGTGAGGACCGGTACTGTAGCCAGTACTTCCCATTTCTGAAATCTGCTGTCCTTGGGTAACTTGCTGACCCGTTTGAACTAAGACCCGGTTGTTATGGGCATACAGCGTTAAACTGCCATCTGGATGTTGGACTTCTACAAGATAGCCATAGCCACCTGAATTCCAGCCAGCAGTGACAACTACACCATCTGCGGCTGCCAAAATGGGTGTCCCAACAGGACCTGCAATATCAATGCCTCTGTGCATCCGTCCCCAACGCCAGCCAAAGCCAGACGTTAAAACTCCTTTTGTGGGCCAAACAAAACCATCTAAGCGTTCACTGGCTCCAGGCAAATAGGACTCGCTAGTTCCCAAGGAAGGCAATTCAGGGGATACCGCTTTACCGATCTGAGACTGCAATAGTGGATCGTAGCTTTCAGAGCCAAGCGGTGCAACCGCCATGATTTGCGTCCGACTTTGAACTGGCATCGTTTGCTGAGGTAACGAGTTGGTTTGAGTAGAGGAATCCACCTTGATTCGACTACGCATTTCTCTCAACTGAGTTCTTAAAGTAGCAGTTCTATCAGAGCGAAACTCTGGATTAACTCGATCGCTCAAGCCAGAAGTATAGTTGCTCCTTGATGCACTTGCAGCAACTACAACTTTGGATTCTATGAGTGCAGGTGTTTGGGGGCGAAGTGTTTGGGTTTGGTAGCGTTGTCGGAGTTGATCGATCTCCTGCCTGAGATTTTCAACATGGTTGTAACGCACTAACTTAGACTCAGGTTCGCTTGTTGGCTCAAGCTGACTCTTGCCAGAAAAAGACGTTGCAGCAACTGACGCTCTGGCGGAAGACGCTGGCACGAAAGTTGCAGCCGAGCTTGGTAGGGCAGTAGTAGATGAAGCACTTGCCATAGTTGATGCAACTGGAACCGACGCAATCGAACCCTGATATTCCGAGCGCTCAACAGAACTCTGAGAAGGGGGAATAATTAGCGTCTGATTGACAAAAATATAGTTTGGGTTGGCAATTCGATTTGCCTCCGCTAGCTGCTTCACAGAGATATTATGAATGCGAGCGATCGCGGCAAGCGTATCTCCAGAAGCAATCTGATAGGAAGAAGCTTTACTATCTTGAACAGCAGGCGTTGGAAGCTGAGTGTTCACAGGAGAGCGAAACGCCACTGACTGCCGACTATCTGACGATCCTAATTGGCTTGGTGTGGGTACTTGCTCAGAGCTACCAGCAACACGAGTAATGGGCAGCGTGGATACTGTTTGAACCTGCGGCTCTACCTTGGAGTCTGGTTGTGCTGATTGAGGAATAGCTTGATATTTCTTAGAACTGAGTGCAGACAAACCACTCTGCAAACTCTTGGTTTTTTGCTTAAGGTTTTCAAGCGCCTTATGCTGCTTATCTTCTAAGTCCTTACTGTTTGCCAAATCAGCTTGAGATTCAGGTGTTGGAGCCTGAACAGAGATAGGACCGTAGTAACTGGGCGAAGTAGCTGAATCTGAAGTACCAGATACTTGCGCCAGCCGACCATCGGTTGGAACAATCAGAACCTGACCCACCCGAAGAACTGCATCGACAGAGAGACCGTTTGCCAGTGCAACTAACTTGGCATTGGTTTCGTAGAACTTAGCAACATCCCAAAGAGTCTGACCTTCCTGAACCGTATGAGTGGCTTTGCGATCGCCTCTGGAGATGGATGATTCAGTCGTCTCAGAACCGGGTGGAAGCGCAGCCGCTTCTAAAGAATCTGAAGATGCCGAAGTTACAGGTTCATTTTGAAGAGGCTCTGCTGCAACAGCGCTATCTCCTTGGCGAGAAATTGGCAGACCATAAGCCCCCATTGAAATTGCCAGACCAATCATTGCTGCCGAAGTCCGAACTCGGCGATTAGTTTCTGGGATAGCCTGCTTTGCTTGAGCCATTGTTTCTTCGTGCTCGTTCATACAGGAAGGACCAGGCTTAACCTTCTGCGGAAATGTTCGTCTCAAAAAACGACCTCCTAAACTTCCAGCGCTTAACTGTCTTTGAGCCATTAATCCACCCTGTGCTAACAACTTAAATCACACCTAAGAGCGATCCAGATCACACATGGCAAATACACTTAGGCAAGATTACCCTGCTTTTTGAATTTAGACAAGTTCATCCTCACATTAAAAATTTAAAGTAAAGATTAAACCCACACGGGCAGGGAACTTTGGAACGCTAACAACACCAGAAAAAGATTTAAGCTGACGCGTTTAAAGCAATCCATACATTCGAGATCCACAGAAATCTGTAGAAACCTCATACCCAATCAACCCAACAATCAAAAAAGCAGGCGCAAAAAAACAAGAATGTACCTTGTGGAAACGACTCAAATATCCAAATAACCAACACTCCTCACCAATCCACAGCAAAGTTGATCGTGCTCTAGATCGCTTTGCCTCTTAAGACACTGAACTGTACCATAGACGCAAGCAACACATTTTATTGCGTCCAAATCCTAAATTTGAGCATAGGCAATCAAAAAGCTTGCTGCCTTTACCTTTTAGGAATTGGAAAGGACATTGAAGCACCAATTGCTCACTTCGGCGAAAGTATTAAGGAACTATAGAAATTTCTTATTGTTTCGTAGTAAATCCGTAGCATGAAAGACTGATCTTGAAATTCTCCAATCGCCTTTTTATTTAAGCTAGCTCAGAAATTTTTCAAGATACTTGCAACCTGGGCGTTTAGGGTTTGGGCAAATTCATCTGAATCAGCTCTCTAGCCATAATTCTGGGGAAATGAAGTGACCAGAGCCTCTCAGATCGAGGGAGTTTAGTGGCAAGTGCGCTAGTTCTAGTGTTTAAGCCTCCAAATCAAATCTTAATTTCTAGACTTTACGTCACGCCCTTATGCAAGGCAGTCTTCAACTAATTGTCGTTGTTGCAACCATGCTTTCTATGAGAAGAAGGGATTTCGTATGGTTACGGAGCTTAAGACCAGTTGCACATGGCGCTCTATTCATACATAGATGCACATATATAGATGGAGTGCTGAATAGATATAAATTGTTTGAGTTGTTCTCAGCGATATAAAGTTAATGCCGTAACAGCGATATTCTGCCGTACAGATCACGATGAATGATGAACTGCAATAATAGTGTGCCACTATTGCATCAATCCCAACTGCCGCCGTGCTTCAAACAAGCCAATAGCAACGCTTACAGAGAGATTTAGGCTACGGACTTGGGGCTGAGCCATGGGAATATAAACAGCTTCTGTGCAAGTTTGCAGTAGGTCTCTGGGTAGCCCCGCAGTTTCACTACCAAAGAGTAACCAGTCAGATGGTAGAAATTCAAACTCAATATAACTGCATCGTCCTGAGGTGCTAAAACCAATCCATCGACTATTTGGCTGCCGAGAAAACTTTTCAAAGTCTTCAATTGAGGAATGGTAGGTCAAGTTTACGTAGGGCCAATAGTCTAAGCCTGCGCGTTTAAGGTAGCGATCGCTAATTTCAAAGCCCAGCGGTCCAACCAAATGTAGCTCTGTGTCTGTTGCTGCGCAGGTTCTAGCGATATTGCCAGTATTGGGTGGAATTTGGGGATGAACTAAAACAACCTGAACCATTGGCTAAATTACCTTTTTTAATACACTATCGGCTAGCGCTTAACTTTTTCTTATCTTATATAGACTTTGATAGCTTTTCTTAATACTTGCTTGAGACGCTGAATAAATTGAAAATTTTGCAATCAATGTTCATCTGATGACTTATACCTTTTTCAGATTAAATTAATTTGACTCGGCTTCAGTCCTCGAAGAGTTTCGATTTTGGATTTAAAGTGCTAAAGGTGGGGTAATTCAAAAGCATTCAACTAAGTCATTTTTTCGCTAAATCAAAAGTGTCTGTATTTTACTTATCGATTTCATAGGTTTTTTATCTATATATATGTAGCAAAATCTGAAGGGTTTAACTGTGAAAGGACAGGGATGAAAATAGCTGGAAGCAGAGATTTCGACGAGATGATTAATCAGCGATCGCTGAAAGCAGGGTAGGGTTAGAAAATATAGGGCTTGAGATGGGTTAATGCCAGTAACAACGCAGCAAATTGGACAGTGGAAACAGCAAGGACGGGCAATCGTGGCGCTGACCGCATGGGATTTTGCCTTAGCAACGGTCTTGGATGAAGCTGGAGTCGATCTGATTTTGATTGGCGACTCCTTGGCAATGGTGGCTTTGGGATACAACACGACTCTGCCGATCACCCTAGATGAGATGGTGCATCATGCGAAAGCAGTGCGGCGTGGGGTACAGAGAGCTTTACTGGTGTGCGATCTGCCTTTTATGACCTATCAAGAAAGTGTGCAGCAGGCATTACACTCTGCGGGTCGGCTGTTAAAAGAGACTGGAGTGCAAGCGGTGAAGCTGGAAGGCGGAAACCCGATCGCGATTGAAACAGTGGCGCGACTGGTGCAAGTCGGTATTCCCGTGATGGGGCATGTGGGGCTGACTCCGCAATCGGTGCATCGACTGGGCTATCGACAGCAAGGAACCTCACAATCCGCAGGAGAAGAAATTTTGGCAGAGGCGATCGCCCTAGAACAGGCGGGAGCTTTTGCGATTGTCTTAGAACATATTCCCAGTGAGCTTGCCCAACAAATTACCCAAAAGCTTGCTATTCCCACCATTGGGATTGGCGCGGGGCACCATTGCGATGGACAGGTGTTAGTCACTGCTGATTTGTTGGGACTCTCAACTCGTCAGCCCCCGTTTGCAAAAGCCTATGTCAATTTACGAGAAACGATTACGGGCGCAGTTCAAGCGTTTGCCCAAGAAGTCAGCGATCGCGCCTTTCCAGAAGAATAATCGCTCTATAGTTTCTCTGCTAGCGGCTTGCAAAAGTTGCTAGCACCCACTTTAATCACATAAATTGCGACGGGCGTTGCCAGCTTAATCGGCAAATCAGTATTTGTGGTTAAGGCTGCCAAAACATCGCCACTGAGTCCATCTTCAAAAGGTTCTTTCAGCTCGGGTTGGCAAATGATATGCCGCCACCGTTTGGCGAGTCCATCAATCCAGCGATCGGAGGTATCGGGTTGCTGACCGCATTGAATAGCAAGGGCAATCGCGGCATCGTCTAAATCGCCTTCACAATCTTCCAAAACATCCAATGCAATTAACGCGTCAGGATACTCTGAGAGATCGGTCCGAAAGTAATTGATTTCCTCAAGCGTCACAATCATAGATATACAGGCAATGGGATAAGTCAGACCATATATTAGCGTATGTCTTTTTAGCGCGTAGAGTAATTTCCCAGCCTACTCCAAAATAGGTAGCTGCATCACTGCGCGATAGTGGGATTCTACCTGTTGCACGGTGGGAGATTTGCGGTTGACTGACCATTGACTGCGGTCAAATAATTGCGATCGCAACTCATCCAAGTTGATCTGCGTCGGTTTCCCGGCTGCAATCACGCGATCGCCCTTTACCCAAACGCTGTCTACGACCTGAGTCGGGCGACCCAACACCAGCAGCCCAATCGGATCAGTGCGAGGCAACAATGACAAATTCATCAGGTCATACAGTACCAGGTCTGCCTGTTGACCGACTTCTAGGGATCCGATTTCACTTGCCATACCTAGCCCAGTCGCGCCTCCTAAGGATGCGATCTCTACGGCTTGGCGTGGTGTAATCCAGTGGGTGTAGTTTAAATCGGTGACGTTGTGCAAAATCGTGCCAATTTTAATCGCCTCTAACACATCTTGCGAATCATTGCTGGCAGCACCATCACAGCCAAAAGCAACATTAATACCCGCTTGACGATATTTTAAGATTGGCGCAATCCCACTGCCTAACCGCAAATTGCTTAAGGGATTGTGAACAACGGTAGAACGAGTGGCTCCCAGAATATCAATGTCGTGTTCATCCAGCCAAACACAGTGGGCGAGAGAGGTTTGAGGACTGAGAAAGTCCAGTTGTTTCAAATGTTCAACGGCACTACAGCCATATTTTTCGTGCGCCAAGAGTTTCTGCGCTTTGGTTTCGAGCAGATGGGCGTGCCGACAAAGATTGTGGCGATCGCTCAACTCCACACAGCCCTCAAACAGCGCATCGGAACACAACTGAGCGCCTGTGGGTGCAGCCATAATCGAAATCCCTTCGGTCGGACGATGAAATTGGGCGATCGCCTCCTGCAAAAACTCTAACGTTGCCGCTGTCGATCTCAAATAGTTTGAGTGCTTTGGTTTTGTGCCACCACAGGGAATCCCCGATTCCAACACTTCATCCTGAATTAGCGGACCGACAAAAGCGCGAATGCCTACTTCTCTATAGGCTCGAACTGCCGCTGCCACCGTTTCCAACTCTTGACCCGGAATCAGCACCAGGTGATCCACAACGGTCGTTCCCCCGGTGAGCAAGGTTTCAACAGCAGTTCCCAGAGCGCTCAGGTAAATTTGTTCTGGATCAAGCGGCGTAAAGTCATATAGTTCCGCCAGCCAAAGCTCCAGAGGGTAAGGCGGAATTATGCCGCGCTGCCACATTTCGGAAGAGTGCGTGTGAGCATTGACGAAACCGGGAAGCAACAGCTTATTACGACCGTCGATCGCGGTTCCTACCACAGCTAAGTTGGGGGCGATCGCAGCAATTTGCCCATCCACAATCTGGACGGTCACCTCTTCATAGCCCTGATCCACCGGAATTAAAACCTGCTCAATAGTAAAACTCACCCGCAGTAGCCTTATACAATTTTTTCCTTTCTATTGTTGCAGGTCAGGTTTTTTCCAGAAAGCCCCAGGTGGATGAATTCAAAAGTTTTGAGTTCGGAGTTCAGAGTTTTGAGTTCGGAGTTCGGAGTTCGGAGTTCGGAGTTCGGAGTTCGGAGTTTTGAGTTTTGAGTTCGGAGTTTTGAGTTCGGAGTTCGGAGTTCGGAGTTGGGAGTTCGGAGTTCGGAGTTGGGAGTTCTAAGTTTTGATCCCCTCTTCCCTTTTCCCTCTTCTCTGACACCCGATACCTGACACCCGACACCTTTATTTCATCTACGTTCTACAGCATCTTTTCTAGAAATTGCTTAGCGCGATCGCATTGGGGATTGCTAAAAAACGTATCGGGTTCGGCATCTTCTGCCAAGCAGCCTTCGTTCAAAAACCAAATGCGATCGGCGACTTCGTGAGCAAACCCCATTTCGTGGGTGACGATCGCCATCGTCATTCCGGTTTTCGCCAAGCCTTTCATTACTTCTAATACTTCTTGCACCATTTCAGGATCAAGCGCCGAGGTCGGTTCATCAAACAAAATCACGTCGGGTTGCATTGCCAGGGCACGGGCGATCGCCACTCGCTGCTTTTGTCCACCCGATAGTTTAGACGGATACACGTCTGCCTTTTCCTCTAGCCCCACTTTCTCCAACAGATCCATGCCCAGTTTTCTAGCTGCATCAGAGGATAGTTTAGAGATTTTGGTCGGGGCATAGGTGACGTTTTTTAGCACCGTCATGTGGGGAAACAGATGAAAATGCTGAAACACCATGCCCAAATGTTGCCGCACCTTGGAAATATTAGTCTTGGGTGCGGTGATATCTTCGCCCTTAAAGTAAATATGCCCCTTCGTGGGCGTTTCCAGCAGGTTCATACAGCGAAGCAGCGTTGATTTACCACAGCCAGAAGGACCAATCACCGCCACCACTTCACCCTTGCGAATTTCGGTGGAAATGCCTTTAAGGACTTCCAGGTTGCCAAACGACTTGTACAGCCCCTCTGTTTTAACAATGGTTTCACTCATGATTTAATTCCTGATCTAAATGGTTAAGAGGATGTCTATGGCGACTATGGCGCAGCTTTCGCTCGGATTACTGCGTTACTCGCTACGTCTTAAGCGCGTCTCTAGCACACTGGCAGAGTAGGTTAGCCCCATCACCAAAATGTAGTAGATCAAGCCAGCAAACAGCAGCGGCTCGAAGTAAATGTATTTGTTGGCACCCACAATTTGCGCGGCTCGCAGAATTTCAACGACTCCGATTGTGGAAACTAGCGAGGAATCTTTCAGCAAACTAATCGTTTCATTCACCAGCGCAGGCAGAATATTTTTCAACGCTTGGGGCATAATCACATCCCACATCATCATCCAGTAAGGAACGCCTAAGGATAGCGATGCTTCTGCCTGCCCTTTATCTACCGCCTGAATGCCTGCGCGGATGGTTTCAGACATGTAAGCCCCAGAGTTAAGGGTGAACGTTAGCACCCCTGCCTGATAGGGCGAGATGTTGTAGCCCGTTAACTGGGGCGTGGCGAAGTAAACCAACGACAACTGCAAGAGTAGTGGGGTTCCTCGAAAAATGGTGGTGTAGGCAAATGAAAACCACTGGAGCAGTTTTATCCCCGAAATTTTGCAAAGGGAGAGTACAGATCCCCAAATTAAGCCTAGGAAAACAGACGAAAGGGTGAAAGCGAGGGTGACCGGAATACCTGCCAGAATAAAGGGAATATCGGGGGCAATCCGGCTGAAATCGAGATCAAATCCCCGGCTAGAGGCGGGCGCATCGGCGGGTGACGGCGCAGGGACTTGGGCGATCGCCCCCTGACTCCCATCGCTAAATAAAGGCGCGATCGCTGCGATAGACGGCTCTTGAGCATCTTGAGCGATAGAAGGTAGCGGTTGTGCGACGAAACTCCCTGCCAGGACAATCACCAGGAACGTTTGCAGCGCGACGATCGCCCAGCGCGATCGAACAGGCATTGAAGCAGTCAATCTCAAGACACGAGTCCTCACGGTAGGTTAGCTGAAGCACGATATAAAACACTTTCACGATTAGGGTGACTTGGTTGGTACGGGAGACATTGCGCCAGAAGGGGCTACAGCGGGCGATGCGGCGGGTGCGGATGGGGCACTTTTCGCGAACCACTTAGCCGAGAGAGTTTTGATTTCGCCACTGGCGATCATTTTTTCCAGCACTTTGTTGAAATCTGTGACCAAAGGCGACCCTTGGGGAAAGGCGATCGCAGAACCAGAAGGACCTTCCGGCGGAATCACGGTAAATGCCAAATCAGGGCTGGAATCAGTAAAGCCTTTAGCAACCGTATCTTCGACGATCGCGGCATCAATCCGCTTAGATTTAATCTCTTGAATCAGATCGGGCACCTTGTTAAGCTGCTTCACCTTCATCCCCGGCACCTTGGCGGCAATTTTCTTCGCGTCGCCTTCTTGAATAGAGCCTAACTGCACACCCACAGTTTTGCCTTCCAGATCCTTAGTCGTCGTCAGGTTGCTGGCTTTAGGCGCGATGATGGTGTTCTTCGCCTCGAAATAGATGATGGAAAAATCAACGTTCTTTTTGCGTTCGGGCGTAGGGGTCATGCCTGCCATGACAAAATCAGCCCGTTTTGCTTGCAGAGCGGGTATCAAGCCGTTGAAGTCCGACTCGTTAATCTTTAGTTCAAACCCCAGTTCATCGGCAACTTTGTTGGCAATATCGATATCAAAGCCGACAATTTTACGATCTCCACTGGCGGTGTCGTAGAACTGGTAAGGCGGGTAGTCGGGCGATGTCACCATGATCAGCACCTTTTTGCCGCTGCTGGAGGTCGTGTTTTGCCCTGGTTGGGGTGGTTCGCAGCTTGTCAAGGCACTGACGGCAACGGTTGTTGTAAATAGAAGGGTTAGCAGCGATCGGCGTTTCATTAAACTTAATGTCCTTATCAATGGGGCGTTGGGTTAAATAGACTATCAATACAGTAGGCAAATTTCACGCGATCGCCTCAGATTGCAGATCCACTGGCACAATTCTTAGCGGACTTACTTTAGGTAGATTTGAGACCAGGGGCGATCGCGCCTTAAAACATTAGAACGCAAAGGTGGTGCGGATCACCCCCACCACCGCATCAGGATTGCGGCTATTGTGGTCAGGAGCCGTCAGCCAAATGACACCGGGCGTAATCGAGATATTATCCGTCAATTGGTAGCGATAGAACGCTTCAAGGTGATAGCCCACATCCCGATCTTCCCGCTGTCCATTAGGCAATCCGATCGCGCTGGCAAATACCCCATTGCTGGTGCCCGTTAGCCGGGGCTGCATCCCAAACACAATCCCCCCCAAGTTGCCTTTTTTACCCAAATCGGGA
Source organism: Leptolyngbya sp. CALU 1928 (assembly GCF_056784215.1). NCBI lineage: Bacteria > Bacillati > Cyanobacteriota > Cyanophyceae > Leptolyngbyales > Leptolyngbyaceae > Leptolyngbya > Leptolyngbya sp. CALU 1928. Next base: position 2,523,768 of record NZ_JBXBCE010000001.1, read on the forward strand.
AAGGCAAAATTGACCGCAAAGTTCCAGATACTGGCATCACCCTTAGTGCCACTGCCGAGTGCCCGTGCTTGGGTCAGACCGACCCACCCACCCAGTTCAAACCAGTCTGTGATGCGGTAGGTTGTCTCAATACTATAGCCATTGCCCACCACAGGACCCGCTCCGATCACTTTTGCCGCATTGCTGCCAGCCAGGGTATCGACCCCAAACTCTGGCGAGTAGGAGTTGATATAGAAAAAGCCCAGTTTGAAGGTGCCGGAGTAGAAAATCAGATGGGCAAAGGCGCTGTAACCCGCATTAAACAAGCCAAACTGAGGGTTGTTGGGGCTTCCTTCACCCTGGTAGCCAAAGTCAAGCTGGAAGTTGGGGCTAATGGCATAGTTAATGGCAGCCCCCGCTTGGTTGCCGATTGGAAACCAAACTGGATTGATCTGGGCGAAGTTGGACGTTGATCCGGTTGCCTGGTCATTGAAGGGCGTAATCGGATCAGTCACAATCGACGGATCGATCGAATTTGCATCGAGAAACACAGTCAATTTTTCGCCCACCGGAAACCGATATTGAAGCCGATTCAGGGTCACTTCGCTGTTAGAGTCGGTGCTGGTGGCAAGGAAGCGAGTTTCATCTGACAGGTTGCCGCTGATATCAAACTTGCGTAGGTTGGTGGATTGCAACCGAGTTCGCAGGCGATCTTTGCCGGTAAAGCTGGTGTCAAAATCGAGGCGCAGACGATAAGCAAAGTTGGTGTTGTTGCTTCGACCCGCATCTTCGCCAAACGCATCTGCCACATAGGTGAGGAGTTCGGTATGAACCTTGGTCGTCGTCGAGAACTGCTGTTTTTCCAGAGTCGCCGTCCGAATATCGAGGGCATCCACACGCCCCCGCAGAGCAGCGAGTTCAGCCGCAAACTCCTCTTGCAATTTTTGCAAGACCAGCAGATCTTCTTTTTTGACAAAATCAGCGGTGGCAGCGGCGATCAATTCTTGAATCTTATCTAGGCAAGCGTTTAGTCCTGCTGCAAATTCATAGCGAGTCAGAGCACGGTTGCCGCGAAAGGTTTTGTCGGGATAGCCGACAATGCAGCCATAGCGCTCAACTAGCGATTGTAGTGCCTGGAATGCCCAATCCGTAGGGCGAACATCCGTTAGCTGAGAAACAGAGGTCACCTGTTCTATGTCTGCACTGGATTCCTCCTCCTGCACTGGGTCGCGGCTCTCTGCGATCGCGAGCATTGCAACTAGCAACTCACTACCCAAAAGCGCCACGGTTGCGCCCAGGATACTCAAAAAAAGTTTGGTTATCATCACATCTCACTCACACCACAGGTAAAAATTTACTTGCAAAAAGCACTCACTCTAAATGGAATGGCGATCGCAGTTCCTATGATTAAAGAGCTTGGAACCCTGGAGATCTGTTGATTTGATCACTTTTGTTTCTTAACTCTCTTCAAAATATGGCTATTGAGGATCAAAAGTTGCTCTGCCGCGATCGCTTTTCTGCCTTTAGATGGATTTTCTTAAAGCTGGCGAACATTGCCCTGTATGCTAATAAAAATTCTTTTGACTAATTGGTTAGATGTTTCCCATTAGCGACGATAATCCCGGCAAAACGACCCCCTACGTCACCTATGCCCTCATCGCATTAAACGTACTGGTGTTTCTGTACGAACTCACGTTGTCTCAACCTCAGCTAGAACGCTTTTTTTATCAGGCAGCGGTGATTCCGGCTCAGCTTACCGCCAGTTTTGAGGGCGCTCCTGGGGCACGGGCAGAGCTTCCTGAACTGACGACCCTGATTAGCTCGCAGTTTCTTCACGGCGGCTGGCTACACCTGTTTGGCAACATGCTATTTCTCTGGATTTTTGGCAATAACGTGGAAGATGAACTAGGGCATACTCGTTTTCTGGTGTTTTACTTGACCTGCGGCGTGTTGGCAAGCTTGACCCAATGGTTTTTTGCGCCGATGTCGCCATTGCCATCGTTGGGAGCTAGTGGCGCGATCGCGGGAGTTATGGGCGCTTACATTGTCCGCTTTCCCCTCGTGCAAATCCTTACCATCGTGTCCGTCTTCCCGCTGCGAGTGCCTGCTTTTGTTTTTTTGGGCGTTTGGTTTTTGCAACAGGCACTCTATAGCTTTGCCAGTTTAGAAGTTCGCACCAACATCGGTATGGAAAGCGGCGGGATTGCTTACTGGGCGCACGCTGGCGGTTTTGTGTTTGGGGCATTGATAGCACTATTATTTGGGATGCGCCGTGATTCAAGCGTCATTGCTGAATAAAGCGCTAATTACAGAAATGATCCAGTAGGGCACAATGGAAAAGCTTTTTAATTCCTGACTTCATGCCTGCTCCTCTAGATGCCCGACAACATTCTCCAGCAACACTGCGTAATCAAGAGCCAATTTTGGCAGTGTTGCAAGCGGTTTTACCACCTACGGGTACAGTGCTAGAAATTTCCAGCGGCACGGGAGAGCATGCGGTGTTTTTTGCCCCACGGCTGCAACCGCTTTACTGGCTACCGTCTGACCCAAACCCGATCGCCCGTGCCAGCATTGCTGCATGGCAAGAAGAACTGCCGTCAGACAACCTGCATCCACCCATCTTTTTAGATGTGCGCGATCGCGTTTGGACAGTGGAGCAGGATGAAATAAAAAGGGCTGAGCCGATTCGGGCGATCGTCAACATCAACATGATTCATATTTCGCCCTGGGCGGCGTGTTTAGGATTGATGGCGGGTGCAGAGCGAATTTTGCCCCCAGGCGGCGTTTTATATTTGTATGGTCCCTTCAAGCAGAACGGTGATCACATTGCCCCTAGCAATGCTCAATTTGATCAGAGTCTACGACTGCAAAATCCTGAATGGGGCGTGCGGGATTTGGAAGAGGTGATTGCCGTGGCTGAGGCGCAAAGCCTGACGCTACTAAAAACTATTCCTATGCCTGCAAATAATTTGTCTGTGGTCTTTCAACGGCTTTGAGAGTGTGGAGTTGAGATCAGCGATCGCGTTCCTTTACCAAATCACAGGAAGGTAAATGCCAGGAGCTATCAGGCGCTGCGATTGATCGACTTGCCACCAACTGAACGCTACCATCTTTGTCCATCATCAGACTATCCGCCTCAATCAAGAGTGGTGGGGTGAAAGAGTGTTGCGGTGAGGACGTTTCGAGGCTTGAAGGCTGAGGACTATCCGTGCTCGCTTCGACCCAAGTTGCAGTGCCTTCCCCACTCTGCAATGGGTCGAATGGATTCTCTGGCAAACCACCCCGCCCCGTCACCGTGAACGAACTCCGCCGAAACGCACTCCCCGCCGCGCATTTTTGATCAATCCGGTTAGAGGGATCGACTAAGCCCCCTGGCAATTGCTGCAACCCGCGACTCGGATCAATGCCGAGCGTGTTAATCGCCACAACTCCGCTCACGCCAAAAGTAGAACTGGCAGTAATATCGCTAAACTCTGTTAGCCTTGGACGAAACTGCAATCCATAAATTCCCTGGGTAGTAATGTTAACCCGACCCCCGCTACCCGTAAACGCATTCGCCGTAATATCACTGTTCTCGCCCTTCACCCCCACAATAAATCCGCTCGGTGCATTGATGGTGATGTTGCCGCCATTGCCACCAAATTGTTCACTTCCTGCTGTGGTCGAAATTTGGCTGCCCCGCCTCATCAGCAGAAGATCGCGGACATTAAGAGTAATGTTGCCCCCATCACCTGTAGCAGATTGGGCGTTGATTTGAGCTTGGTTATCAAGACGAAGAATGGGGGTATTGATTTCAATATTGCCAGAGGCACCATTACCTGTAGAACGGACATAGATACCACTGTTTTGAGTAACTGGAGCAACTGTTCTACCAAATTGAGCAAAACGAATAGCAAACGTTGGATCACGGTCTGACAAAGTGATTTGCTCGGTTGCATTGATATTGATGATCCCTGCGCGTCCGTTACCTTCAGTTGTGCTGAGCAATTGTCCACCACGTTGAAGTTCAACTGCGCGAACGTTAAGTAGAATATTTCCCCCGGCTCCGTCAGAGCGGGTTTGGGCATTGAGAACAGCACCATCAGAAACAACTAGATGATTTGCATTGATCGTGATGTTGCCACCTTCAAAATCAGAAAATGTATTGGTAAACACACCACTGGAATATCCACTTCTGCTGTCCGTTCCGGTAATCTTAATCGAGTCACTTACTGCGATTTGAATTTTACCTGCATTGCCTTTTCCAAAAGTTGCAGCGGCAAACTGTCCACCATTTGTGAATACGAGTGAGTTTGCTTGAACATCAATTGCGCCACCATTACCTTCTCCACTGCTCTCTACATTGGTAAAGATACCGCTTCTAAAGCTATTGCTTCCACCATCTACGGCAATTGATTGGGCACGAACCGAAGCATTTCCACCATTTCCTTTCCCGAAAGTTGCAGCGGCAAACTGTCCACCATTTGTGAATATGAGTGAGTTGGTTTGGACATCAATTGTGCCACCATTACCTTCTCCACCATTCTCTACATTGGTGAAGATACCGCTTCTAAAGCTATTACTTTCACCATCTGCGGTAATTGATTGGGCACGAATCGAAATACTTGCGCCATTGCCTTTTCCAAAAGCTGCGGCGGCAAACTGTCCACCATTCGTGAATGTGAGTGAGTTGGCTTGAACATCAATCGCGCCACCATTACCTTCTCCACTGCTCTCTACATTGGTAAAGATGCCACTCCTGAAGTTGTTACTTCCACCATCTGCGGCAATTGATTGGGCACGAACCGCAACATCTCCGCCGTTGCCTTTCCCAAAAGTGGCAGCGCCAAACTGTCCACCATTCGTGAATACGAGTGAGTTGGCTTGAACATCAATCGCGCCACCATTGCCTATTGAATTGCGTCCGACATTGTTAAGAACCAAGCTATTCTGGTCAAGAAGAATTTCACCAACTGCATTGAGAGTTATATTGCCTGATTGACTGGTTAAACTGCCTGTTCCCTGGGCAATTCCTGAGTTTAGAAGACTCTGATTTAACAGTTGGATATTCTGACCATTCACAGCAATTGTGCCACCTTGACCTGCTTCAACCCGTACTTGAGACCTATTAGTCAGACGTACATTTGCCCTGATCACATCTGTTGGAACGCTGAGGCTCAACCTATTCCCATTCACATTTAGTCCAATGCTGCCTCCTGCACCGATTCCACTTAACTCCACCCGTCGCCCCGGCGCAAGAACGATTGAGTCATCCAGCGTGACATCGCCACCTACGAGAGCAAAGTCACTGAATCTGTCCGTATTGCCTGCCGAGAGAAACGTCCCCTGCATCTGGATATTTCCCGGTGTCTGTCCAAGCTGCAAGCCAATCGGCACACTCACCGTCAACAATGGGGCTACAGTCTGATCACGGGTGTTAAACACTGTTCCATCTTGAAACAGCATCCGCTCTGCTGTGCTTGCCAGGAAAGATCCACCCACAAAGATCAGAGCATTAGGACCAAACACGATCCCATTCGGGTTAAGCAAGAAGAAATTAGCGGGGTTGCTGGTGGCAATCGTGCCGTTGATATTGGAGATAAAAGGTTTCCCTACACCTGTAACTCGCACAATCACATTTTGAATGGCGGGATTGGTGATGAATGGAGCAAATTCCCCATTCGGCAAGGAAAACTGTAGAAAGCTATGGAACAGGTTGCTGCCGCGCAATGAGCCGTTGATGATTACGCAAGTGCCACCTGCCCCACCGCAAGCACCGATCGCTTGAGTCCCCAAAGTTGCATCGGGCACAATTTGCGCTTGCACGGGGAGGGAAAAGAGGATAGCGAAAACAGCAGCGCTGGCATGGGCGAAGCGGTGCGACAGGCTCAGCGGCATGATCAATAACCAGAGTGGTAGAGTTGCGGTTATTCTACCAGCGATCGCTAGGAGCCACTGTATTGTTTCTGTGAAAAGAAAGAGTCTTCTTCACATCCAGTTTTTTACGTTGCCAACTCATTCGCTTTCTTGGCAAGATCCACATCTTTTTGAGTGATGCCGCCAGCATCGTGAGTAGTCAGGTCAATGGTGACGCGATTGTAGACATTCAACCATTCGGGATGATGTCCCATGGATTCGGCAACCAGCGCCAGACTCGACATGAATCCAAAGGCTTCCACAAACGACGGAAACTGATATTGACGGTGCAGTTTACCATTTTCAATGTTCCAACCCTCTAGCTGACCTAATGCCGCATCGAGTTGATTGGAGGAAAGAACAGCACTCATGGCAGGGATATCCTGAGCTAGTTTGTTAGAAGTAGACACGGGTGCTGCGATCGCAGACGTTTCATTAACAAAGCCCACCGCACTCATTGGAATTGCAGAAAACGCAAACTGACCCAGCGCCGCAATTCCAACAAATAAAAGTAAAGCAAGCTGCTTCAGACAATGGCGCAATAGAGTCCGACAAAAAACTCGGTAATCCATGGAAAGACAGTCAAGAAATGATCTAGATGAGAACTAAAGCGATCGCCAGATGAGTGAGAAATTCAATCTCCTTGGCAGCGTTTAGCGATCAGTCATTCCTGCTGCAACTACTTGGATTTGAGATTTTCGATCGCCGTTTCCACAGAACCTTGAAGCGATAAAAATTGCTCCAATCGAACAAGCTTCACGGTCTGCGTGACACGAGGATTGGTGACGAGTTGTAGGGTGCCGCCAGCAGTTTGAACCTTTTTTGTTAGCTGGACTAACGCACCCAACCCAGAACTATCAATAAAATCAATTTTGGATAGATCTAAAATGAAGTGCTTGGGTCCTTCTTCCACACATTGAGTAAAAACAGAACGGAATTTTGGCTCAGAGAAAGCATCCAAAAGACCTGTAAGGCGAAATAGTTGATAATCGTCCTTGACATCGCGTGTGCCTCGCAAGCTTACAGTCAAGGTTAGTGGCTCAGCAATAAAACCCTCCTAGTGGTTATAGCCCTTAATAGAACGCCTCAGTATATACTGTCGTAGCCAGATTTGCTACCGCAGATTATGCTGAAGTTCACGACATTTTAGCACTCCATATTATCCAGCAAAGTAGAGATTTTTTTCAAAGTACAAATTTTTGAAGAATCAAACACCATGAAAGCAGTACTGCTGGAAAAAACAGGCGGAGTCAATGTTTTAGAGGTGAGTCATCTTGTTGATCCCATGCTTGGAGAAGGTGATGTGCAGGTTGATATTCGCTATGCCGGAGTCAACTATGCCGATATTCTGTCTCGCCAAGGGTTATATAACTGGTCAAATCCACTGCCTTACGTTTTGGGGCTAGAAAGCAGCGGGGTTGTGGCGGCGGTTGGGGCACAGGTGAAGAAATTACGAGTGGGCGATCGCGTGGTGGTGGCTGCTAAAGGTGGCAACTATGCCGAAAAAATTGTGCAGCCCGCGGATTCGCTCCTGCCTGCTCCCGATGCCCTGGATTTTCCAGAACTCGCTTGTTTATGTGGCAATTGGTTCACCGCTTGGGTGGCGCTGTTTGAATTAGCCAGAGTTCGCTCTGGGGAAGTTGCCCTGATTCATTCTGGCGCAGGCGGCGTGGGCACAGCGGCAATTCAGCTTGCGGTGGCTGGGGGGATGCAAGTCTACGCCACCACCAGCACCCCCGCCAAAATGGACTATGTGCGATCGCTAGGAGCCATGCCGCTCAGCTATGCCGATTTTGATCGCGCGATCGCCCAAGCTGGCAAAGCCGACTTCATCTTAGAAAGCGTCGGTGGAGAGGTTTATCGTCGCAGCCTCGCCAGTTTAGCGCCTTTGGGCAAGCTGGTTACGATTGGAGCCTCTAGCATTCGCGTCGATCGCTGGAACCCTGTTTCGTGGTATCGCGCCTGGAAAGCACTGCCCCATATTCGCCTGGTTGATCTAAAGTCTCAAGGCTTCATGACCCTGCATGTTGGCTTTTTGCTGGAAGATCACCGGGAGGCGATCGCCCCCATTTGGCAGCGCATGACTGACTACATGACCGAAAACCAATTAAAGCCAGTCGTGCATCCTGAGTGCATTTTTCCCATGTCTCAAGTTAGAGAAGCCCACCTGTTGATCGAGCAACGTAAAAACATTGGGAAAGTCTTGCTCGATCCATCGCGGTAGTGGCGCTAGTCAATCTCCACAGGATGACTCATTCGCTGGCTGGCTTAATAGCGCTGGCTTAATAGCGATCGACAAGATCATCATCATCCTTACTTTTTGAAAGGGTCATATTCTGCCAAAAGCTTTTCTAGCTTTGCCTCATCGACCCGCGAGAGTAACTGCTTCGACTCATGGACATCCCGGATGGTTTTTGAGAGACTAATCGTAGACCCTACGGAAAAGAGTAAACCCATACCGAGGTAGCCTTTTATCCAGCCATCTCCCGGCATATACGAAATGCCCAGGGTGGTTGCCGTAATCGAGAGGGTGAATGATGCCCATGCCTGAAAGATCCAGGCGGGACTGTGAGCTTGAGACGCATTAAGCTTTGCCATGGGAGTGTTTTAAATAAAGGGTTAGAGTGAATGATTTAGGCGGAAAGTTGGGAGAAAGTATCGAATGGAGAAGCTCCCAGCAGGGATTCTAGGAGGATGGGGCTAAGCTGTTGATCCCAACTATGCAGGCGCACCATGACGCGCATCAGGGTAAAGGTGAGTTCAACCCCATGGGCGAGTTGCTCTATGCCCAACAGATCGTCGCTGTGGGTTCGTTCGTCTTGGTGATGCTTGAGTAACTTGAACAAGTTGTGCGTTGAGCCTTTTGCTTTGAGGTAAAACGGCTCGGCAAATGCCCAGCGGCTAAAGCCCCAGAATTTTGCCAGGTGGTTCACTTCGTCTTGTAGGGGTTGGGCGATCGCCTGCTGCAAGTCGCCCGTAGAATGCGCCATCAGCCAGAGATAGACAGCGGCGGCACTCCATTCCGTCGTAATTCGGCTGAGAACGTGATGATATACCGCATTCCACGGATCGCCGTTGGGCTGATAACCCGCAACGGAGTTTGGCTTGGGCTGAAGTTTTTCGCCCGTCAACTGCTGATAGATCTTGCGAAAGGTGGGGGCATGTTGCCGCTCTTCTTTTTCCCATACGCCCATGGTTTTGATGGAGCTATCGGCACCACAGTCGCCGCCCATAAAGAATGCCATCTGGGGATGTACCGCTTCTAGATAATCCCAACTTTCTTGAGAGTACTCGCGAATCGGGGCTTCAATTTCTGTGGCACCCGCGACGATCATGGCAAACAGGGCTGGATCAACGCCAATCACCTGATCCGCGCTAATCCCTTTCCAGTGGATCGGTTCCCACGGGCGAGTATGCGGCATCGTGAACTGAGTGGGGAGATCAGACAAGCGATCGCTGAGAATAGCGATCGAGAGGTAGCGATCAATCAGCCGATTCACCCGCGCTCTTATTTGCAAGTAGCTAGGATTTGTGGGGCAGTAACCCGCGAGATCAGAGGTGGCGGAGACAACCTTAGCGTAACGAGCAGGCAATAAGACAGTCATGATGAAGTTCCTGTTAATCAAGGGGGGATTGAACCTTGGAGCCGCTGGGGTGGCGTTCCATACTTCTCAGAATGCCTGAATCTTCTGACGCTGTTGGCTTATACTCTGGCTAAAAAGTTGGCGTAGTTTTTGACTAGGAACTTTCACGCATTGCACTCTAAAAACTGACCCGCCAGAGTCAAGTTTGATCAAAACTGGATGCATCCTGATTAAAGTAGAGATATCTAAATGGAAGGCTATGGAAGGAGCGCTTAAAGCGTCGGCACAAGGGTTAGACCTGATTGACCAGGCACGCAAACGCAAAGGGTGGAATCGCCAATCTGTGAGTTGGAGCGATGCTGCACTGACTAGCGTGGCGTGTTTGAAACAGTTTTGGCGTGGCGAACGGATTCAACCCGATACCTTCATTCGCATTTGTGCTGCTGTGGGAATCAGTGATTGGCAAGCGATCGCAGATTCTCCGATCGCCTCCGACTTATCTTCCACCTCTCTTCCTTGCCTTGACTGGGGCGAAGCTCCCGAAATTTCCTTCTTTTGCGGACGAGCGGATGAACTGGCAACCCTAGAACAGTGGATTGAGGGCGATCGCTGCAAACTGGTCGCCATCCTGGGTATGGGCGGCATCGGCAAAACCACTCTAACCGCCATGCTCATCGAACGAGCGATCGCGAATGGTGGGCATTCTAGTCAACCCGATATCTCTTCCTCTAGCCCCTTCCATAGTCTAATTTGGCGATCGCTGCGGAATGCGCCAACCCTAGAAATGCTGCTGGCTGACTTGATTCCGTTCATCTCCCAACAACCCCACAGTGTCCTACCCGAAACGCTTGATCAGCAGGTGTCTTTGCTGCTGCGCTATCTGCGCGATCGCCGCTGTTTAATCATCCTCGACAATGCCGAATCGATTCTCACGTCGTCTTCCCTGCCCGCTCCTACTTCCCCGCCTGCCTCTACAAACCTTGGCACCTACCGTTCTGGTTACGAGGCATATGGTGAACTGCTGCGTCGCATTGGAGAAGAACGCCATCAAAGTTGTTTGTTGTTGACCAGTCGAGAGCCGCCGCGAGAAGTGGTGCTGTTGACGGGTGAAAAAGTGCGGAGTTTGCATCTATCTGGGCTATCGAATCCAGATGGGCAAGCTGTTTTAGCCAGAATCGGATTAGACTCTGCATCGGGCATGGAATCAGCGGCGATCGTCGAGCATTACGGCGGCAACCCACTAGCGTTAAAAATCGTGGCGGCGGGCATTCGTGGCTTGATGGAAAGTGATGTAAGTCGCTTTTTAGACTTGATGCATCAGGGAAGTTTTTGCTTTTCCGATATTCAAGATTTGCTAGAACGCCATTTCAATCGTCTGTCTCACCTGGAGCAAGAAGTGCTGTATTGGCTGGCGATCGCCCGTGAACCCATTTCCCTCACCACCTTACATACCGATCTGCTCTCGCCCGAATCTCGCATTCAGCTTCCCCAAACCCTGATCTCTCTCAAGCAGCGCAGCCTGATCGAATCTGCAAAGCTCCCTCTCTCGCTTAACGACACGGGCTATACGCTCCAGCCGGTTGTGATGGAACACACTAACAGTCGCCTGATTGCAGAACTCTGTGGCGAGGTGATCAATCAACATCTCGATTTGTTTCGCAATCATGCCCTGCTCAAAGCGCAAGCAAAAGATTACATTCGAGCAGCCCAAACTCGTTTCTTGCTCGATCCATTGGTGCAGCGGCTTCAAGCACTGTGTAGCACCGTTGATTTGCCCACTCAGCTTGCCCAACTGCTGCCTCTTTTTCAGGGCAAACCACCCCTGCAAACGGGCTACCTTGGCGGTAATGTGCTGAACCTGTTGCGCCATCTTCGAGCAGATTTAAGCGGCTATGATTTTTCTCGGTTGACCATTTGGCAAGCAGATTTGCGGGGAGCAACGCTGAACCAGGTCAATTTTAGCCATGCAGACCTGACCGCTTCTACGTTTACTGAAACCTTTGGCAGTGTGATTGCCTTGGCGTTCAGCGCTGATGGGCAAACTCTGGTGACCAGTGACGATCGCGGCTGGGTCTACCTTTGGCGTGTGGCGGATAGCACTCAACTACTGTCATTTCAGGCACACAGCGAATGGATTTTTGGGTTGGCATTTAGTCCCGATGGCAAAATGCTGGTCACGGGTAGCCTCGATCGCACGCTCAAACGATGGGATAGCCAAACCGGGCACTGTTTACAGACTATTCAAGTGCATATCGGCGGTATTTCAGCCGTCGCGTTTTCCACCGATGGCACCCGTTGGGCAAGCAGCAGCAGCGACCAGACGATTAACCTATTCTCGGAGTCGGGAGAACATCTGCAAACCCTCACCGGGCACCGCGATATTGTGCGAACCATTGCTTTTGCGACCGAAGGCGATCGCCGGGTGTTGGCAAGCGGCAGTTTTGACCAGACGATTCGCATTTGGGATGTGGAAACTGGAACTTGCCTCAAAATCTTGCCCAATGACTGCGCGGTTCTGTCGTTAATCTGGCTACCAAAAATGAGTGGGCTAGAGGGCGATCGAGCTGACTCTTTTCGGCTAGCAGCCGGGGGCAACGATGGCGTGATCAAACTGTGGGATTGGCAAGCGGCTACCTGGTTCAGCTTAGAGGGGCACACAGACGGCATCTGGAGTCTGGCAGTGAGTCCTGATGGGCACACCCTCACCAGCGGCAGCGGCGATCGCACCCTCAAATGTTGGGATGTGCAAACCGGGCACCTGCTGCGTACCCTGCGCGGTCATGACAATCGCATCTGGTCGGTTGCCATCAGCCCCAATGGACATCAAATTGCCAGCGGCAGTGAAGATAAAACGCTGAAGTTATGGGATAGCCAGACTGGGCACTGTCTGCGTACTCTGCATGGATATCACAACACCACGTTTCCGATCGCAATTTTCCCCAATTCAACCCGTCCGCCGACGTTGCTCACCTTCAGCGAAGATCATCAGGTGCGCTTTTGGGATGTGCAAACCGGGCATTGTCAAAAGATCTTGCATCTGCCGCCCCAGGATATTTTTCATGCCGCCCTCAGCCCCGATGCTCAAATTCTTGCCAGCAGTGGGTTAGACCACACAATTCGCTTATACGACCTGCACCAGGGTACCCGTTTACATCGGCTGCAAGGGCACACCGCCTGGATTCGATTTGTGGCGTTTCACCCCACCCAACCTTGGATTGCTAGTGCCAGCGGCGATCGCACTTTGCGCCTGTGGCATACTCACACGGGAGCGTGTTTGCAAGTTCTAGAAGGACACCAAAACCCGGTACAGTCCCTTGCGTTTAGCCCCAATGGTCGCCTCCTTGCCAGTGCCAGTTGGGATACCACCCTGCGCCTTTGGGATCTGGCGACAGGCAAGTGTTTACAGGTATTGGCAGGACATGCCAGTCGTCTGGGATTCTGTGCCTTTAGCCCCGATGGAACGTTGTTAGTCAGCGGTGGGCAAGACCAAACAATTCGCCTGTGGCAGGTGGAAACGGGGGATTGCCTGCAAGTCTGGGACGCGCACCGGGGCAGTATTGCGGCGATCTCCTTTCATCCTCAAGGGCATCGTTTCGCCAGTGCTAGCCTAGACAGCACCGTTAAACTGTGGGACATCAACGGCACCTGTTTACAGACTTGGACTGAGCAAATTGACTATAACAACGCGCTTTTGTTTAGCCCCGATGGCAGTTTGCTGAGCGTGGGAAGTCGCAATGGCACCTGCACCATTTTTGATCTGGAAACCGGCGATCGCCACCTAACCCTGCATATTCCTCGTCCCTACGAAGGCATGATGATTACCGAGACAATGGGCTTAACCGATGCCCAACGCCTAACTCTCAAAACACTGGGCGCGATCAATTAAATCGTTTTGTAATCGCTGGCATAGCTCTAAACAGTTATTCAGGACACATAGCAGAAGAAAAAATCAGATAACACCAATGATTGGTTACCGCTCAGTACCAATGTCTTACCAATATCTTTAGCAGATGCCTGTCTGGTGAGGATGGCAGAGCAATACGACAGTAGCTTGGTGTTCGCGCTCGATAGCGATGTTCAAATTTATCGCAAGCATTGAAATCAGATCATTCCAGTGCTAGTGCTATCCGTATGACCTTGATGCAGTCTGTTCTTAGAATTGCCTACTACCCATTAACCTAAATCAATGCCAAGGAAGCGATCGAGGAAGCGACTGCGCCAGATTGCCCGTAAAATCAGGCACCACTCAAACGCCACAAACGCTAGAAACAGGTAGCTCCATGGGCTAAGTGGTTCTAGCTCAAAGAAATGGCGAAAAGGTGGAACTGCCAAAATCAGGAAGTAGATGCAGAGCAACACGATCGCAACGATGGTATAGCGCCAATCGCCGCTCAAGGGTTCACCGCCGACCCAAAACTCGGTCGGTGGCTTGAGAAACGGAAGTAACAACAGTTCGCCCATGATCAAAATGGTGACCAAGGCACTGCGCGGCGTGGCGTAATCGACCTGCGCTAAGTCAAGATTGGGCTGTAAATCGAGAATGGCAACGACTAGATAGAACAGGTAGACCAATAGCGCGACTAAAGTCAGAGTCAGCGTGGCGGGTATGACGAAATGGAGAATTCCTCGCACCATGCTGCGGCGGGGAATCGCTCCGGCTTTTGCCCATACAGGAATAAACATGGAGGGGAAGCCAACCCCAATCAGTGCCACGATCGCACTTTGTTTGTTTTGCAATGGAAAGCTATCGGCGACGATCGCCGTGGCAAACACCAACAGCGTCACGCAAAAGGTTCTCACCAAAAACAGCTTCATCACATCTTGAATGCCATTGCGAATCCGCTGTCCCTCCAAAAAGGTGCGGGGCAACGCAGCAAAAGAATCTTTCAGCAAGACGATATCGGCAACGCTGCGGGTGGCTTTGCTGCCACTTTCCATGGCGATCGCCAAATTCGCCTGTTTCAGCGCCAGCACATCATTCACCCCATCACCAATCATGGCAACGTATTTTCCTCGGCGGCGCAATCCCCGAACCAAGTCTGCTTTTTGGTCTGGCGTGATCCGCCCAAACACGGTGCTTGTCAGTGCCGTTTGGATAAACTGCTCGGTGTCCATCAGCGCCAACTCTTGCCCTGAAACCACCTCAATGTCTTCTCCTAACCCGGCTTGCCTCGCTAAAGCCGCAACGGTGGTGGGGTTATCTCCCGAAATAATTTTGACCTCAATTCCAGCCTCGGCAAATCCATCCAAGGTGTGCTTGGCTTCCGGTCGCAGTTGATCGCTAAATCGCAAAATTCCGAGCGGCGTTAGATTCTGAGGGAGTTCTGGAGTCGAGTTTTCTTGGGGGATTAAGGCTTGTGGGCTGTAGGCAAACAGAACTACCCGCAATCCCTGTTCTATCCCTGCTTCGAGGTAGTCAAGACTATCAGGGTTTAAGCGATCTAGAGAGATGAGAAACTCTGGAGCACCGAGAATGTAGGTGCCGGGTGACAGGTGTCGGGCTTCGACGTGAGCGCTCAGCCGAACGGTGTCAGGTGTGGAGGGTGAACTATCGAAGGTGAGCGCACTCCATTTGCGGGCAGAGGAGAAGGGCACTTCCGCGATCGCGTCCATGACAATGCCGGGACAAGTGTTGGCGATCGCGTCATTGGTCTTGTTTCCTGCGGTGGTGCTGGCGGCGTAGATTCCTAAGAGCGATCGCAATTCCTCCTCGCCAATGCCCACTGGATAAATCTCTTGCAGTTCAATTTGGTTCGTGGTCAGGGTGCCCGTTTTATCCAGGCATAAAATATCGACATTGCTCAGCGATTCCACCGCGTTTGCCTGTTGGATCAACACATTCTCCCCAATCATCCGCACGGCACCCAGCCCGTATGCCAGAGTGATTGCCAGCAAAAGCCCCGCCGGAACCAGCCCTGCAATCACGGCAGATCGCTGCACCACGTCATTCAGCGAATAGGCGCGGCTTAAAAAACTAATGCCTACCAAAATCCACAGGAAACAGGCAATCAGCAAAAATACCCGAATCACAACATTGATTTCATGCTGTACCGGAGTCAGGACTTGGCGAAACGCCCGTGCCCCGGTCATCAGCTTGTGCGCCACCGTATCAGTGCCGACTTTTTCGGCTTGATAACAAGCGGTGCCGCTGACGCAAAAACTGCCCGAATAAACCGGAACTCCAACCATTTTGGGAATCGAATCAGACTCGCCTGTCAGCAGCGATTCATCCACCTCAATTCGCCCATCGCCGATGATGGCACCATCCACCACAATTTGGTCGCCGGGACGCAGCACCAGCACATCGCCCAGCACAATCTCACTCGGATCAACGTTTTGCTCTTTTCCTTCCCGGATGACGATCGCTTTTGGACGGTACAGCAGGGCGATTTCATCCAACTTGCGTTTTGCCCAAATTTCTTGCCCAATATTGACCAGTACGCCGCCAAAAATCACAACTACCACCAAAATGCCATCACCCACTCGCCCTAGCAAAAACATCACCAAGCTAATGGTAAAAAATGCCGCATTGATAAAGGTGAATAGGTTCTCGTTAAAAATTTGGCGATAGGGGCGGCTGCTGCTGCGAGGAATGTTGTTGCCCTTGCCATCCGCACGTCGAGCAATGACTTCGCGATCGCTCAACCCTTGCAATTCACCCGTCTGCTCAGTTTCCGTATCACTCATGAGTCAATTTGCTTAGCCACATTTTACTTAGCTAGATTTCAACAGTAGTGCGATCTTAACCGGGATAGCCCCCTTCCGCTTTCCATTCGCATAACTTCAAAAAAGTGAAGTAGGATGAGGCAAAAAGAACAACCGCAGCAAGGTTTAGCTATGGATGACTCTGCATTTACATTATTTATTGGGTTTGGTGCTCTGTGGACAGTGATGGGCATCGCTGCTGTGATCGCTTTGCTCAAAGCCGATGGGCAAAAAATTCGCTTTGGTAAATGGGGCTTGGTGGTGGCAGTTCCGATCATTTTGCCGCTATTGGCTGCTTTCGCCTTTGCGATCGCTCAACGAAACGCATAATTCACCTCACTCAAGATACTCCACTGCCAGCCGATCCAATCCCTCAAGAATCAAGTCTGATTGCTGGACTTGCAACTGCTCAAAGCAGCGATCGCGGAAATCTGGCTGGGATTGCCAATACTTTAGCGCTCGTTGTAGCGGCGCAATCACTGGATAAGCGTTTTCTGCTTTCGCTAGGGCGATGGGTGAAAAGGGAGACTGAACCCGCAGCATTGCCAAATCAATCAGGTCACGGGCAAAAGTTGAAGTATCTGCCCAGCGATCGCTATTTGCCAGGAGTTTCTCCGCGATCGCATCAACGCGACTCAAGCAGGCAACCGGACACCAATCAAGCTGCTGTGGTGATTCAAAGGTAATTCGTCCTTCTGCCACAATTTCAAACCGAATCAGATAAGCTTCCGTCTGAATTGGAAACCGAATCCCATATTGATCGGCTCTGATGTCGCGGGGAAACTGAAAGCCTACTCGCTCATCAAACAGCGCATTGTAGCCTGAGCCAAAAATTGCCCGCCGCAGTTGGGTATACCCTTGACCAAACGGACAGAGAAAGTCAATATCCTGGCTCTGACGATATTCCCCAAACTCTAAAACCAGTTGCGTTCCCCCACCAAAATAAGCATGACAGTCTCTCAGCAGATTTGCATTAAGAGCCTGAAGAATCCGAAGAATCTGCTGATGGATAGGCTGACTAAACATCGTGAATGATGACTGAATGAAACTGAGTTGCCAGTTCACGAATAAAGTTCAGTTCTTCTAAAGTAGGCGGTTCCAAAATATCCCGATACCGCCAACCCCGCTCATAGACATTGAGCATTTCCTCTGGAGTCAGAACCGCGATCGCTCCCCTCGATTGCCAAAGCAGCGATCGCAGGAATGGCAGGGATGTTAATACTGGAACCCTCATACTTTTTTGGATTAAAGATTTTTTTGCATTGAAGATTTTAATGATTTAGCAGCTACCGACGACTTTTCCAGTATCCCGGCTCCCGGCTGCAATGCATCACTGCCAGAATGAGAATATAGTCTTGTTCAATAGTGTAGAGAATTCCATAAGGAAACTTCCGTGCCATGCATCGTCGAACGTCATCATCAACCGCAACAAAATGAGTAGGGGATTCTCTAATCCGATAAACCGCATCCTCGATTGCATTAATAAATGCTTGTGCAACCTCAACCCGCTGCTCTGTATAGTATTGAACAGCCTCAGCGTATTCAGTCAGAGCTTCAGGGTGAAATGTAACCCTCATGGCTCAAGCAGTCGCCTAACCTGAGCCAACGCTTCTTCTCCCGGAATTGGTTGCACAGAACCCTCTCGAACCTCGTCTCTACGCCTTTTTGCTTCAGTCATCCAAACTGCCTGAATATTAGAATCGGCATCAAATTCTAAGCTTTCCACCAATTTGTCTGCAAGGAGTGCCCTGGATGCGCTAGGTAAAGACAATAGTTCCTCTGTCAGTTGATCGATCGATCGCATAGATCCTCGCAGAATACTAGACTCTGAGCGCATTGTAACAAAGAGCATGTGAGCAAAATCTCATGCCCAAATTTAAGGTTGACACACTCCACTAAACGGGATTGATTGCGTCTCGCTCAATGATGCCGCCGCCTAGCAAGATTTCGCCGTCATACCAGACAGCCGCTTGTCCGGGCGTAATGCTACCTTGAGGTTCATCAAACACCACCCGCACCCGATCGCCCTCCAAAGGAATCACAGTCGCCGGAACCGCAGGCGATCGATAGCGAATTTGCACCTCTGCCCGAATCGGTGACTCTGGCTGGGCGATCGAAACCCAATTGAGCCGCTGCACCGTGCATTCGGAGGCTAAAACAGTGGTGCGATCGCCCACAATCACCCGATTTTGCACCGCATCCAGCGCCACCACATAGAGGGGTTCACTGTGAGCAATTCCCAGTCCTTTTCGTTGCCCAATCGTGTAGTGATGCACGCCTTCGTGATGCCCCAGCACCGTACCGACTTGATCAACAATTTCGCCTTTGTGGGGCGTGATGTATTTATCCAAAAACGCCTGCATTGAGCCATTCGCTTCCACCAAGCACAAATCCTGACTTTCAGGCTTGTCGGCAGTCTTCAACCCAAATTCGACAGCAATTCGGCGGGTTTCAGTTTTAGGATATTCGCCTAAGGGAAAAATAACGTTTCCTAAAACATCTTGCTCCAAGTCATAGAGAAAATAGGACTGATCTTTAGAGCGATCGATCGCCCGCAGCAATTGGTAGCGACCTGTTTCCTGATCCTGTCGAATACGGGCATAGTGACCTGTGGCAATGCGATCGCAGCCTAACTCAGCGCGAGAATATTGCAACATCGGCATAAACTTCACTGCCTTATTGCACTGGGAACAGGGCAGCGGAGTAATGCCATCGCCATATCCTGCCACCAAATAATTCACGATATATTTTTCAAACGCTTCTCGGCTATCCACAATGTGGTGAGGAATGTTTAGCTGCTCACACAATTGGGCAGCGTCCACCATGCCTTCCGAGCAACACTGTCCTTTTCCTTTCATTAGCCACAGAGTCAGCCCAATCACTTCATACCCCTGCTGATGAAGCATTGCCGCCGCTGTTGAGCTATCAACCCCACCCGAAAGCCCGACTACAACTTTATTCATCGTTCATGGACTAAAAACATTAAAATCGCTGCACTCTTAAGCTAACATTCCTGACCAACACCAGATATGGATATTGTGGATAAATTGAGAGCGGCTGTTAGGTTACAAATGAATGATGGGGCGTTTTTAAGAACCAATGAAATTCTTGAAGTGCAAGGCGATCGCCGCTGGGAACTTGACCTAGAGGTATCTGAAGATTATGGCGATCGCCCCAGAAATTTGTAAGAAGCTATCTAGGAGGTAACAAATTAAAAACTAGATTGGGAGTATGTTTCTCTACATACTCCCAATTTTTGTTTAAGCTTTTTATTTCTAACCTATCTCAATCGTCAACACAACTAAGCACCCGTTGAATCGAAGCCCATGGGAGAGACAATATCGCGGAAAAAAGCAATTTGCTTTTCAAAACCCAAGTCTTGAACTTGAGTTAACAACTGATCCGCTGCACCAGAAAGTTGATAGTCAGATGGCATTGGAATAATTTGATTGCTGTCCATTCCTTGAGCCAGCAAATACCAAAATAGTAATTTTGTGGTGTCGCTTAGGGCCGCATATTCTCGCGTAATTACAGTATCTTTGCTCGTAATCAAATCTCGTTGAAGCTGTAATTGCTCATCAAAAGATAACTCTTTTACTTGCGTAAACAATCCCTCAGCAATTTCGGGTGAAGCCTTGCTTGCGCCCGGAGCAGCAGGAGTCACAGTATCTCCCATTTTCTTGTATATAAAATAAAACAGCGCCAACTGCTGATCTACGTCTAATGCTTGAAAAGCTGTTACTTGCTCAGGGGCGACGTTTGAAGTAACGGAAGTCATAGAAAACCCTCTTGTTTGTGTTCCAGTAAGCCTCCTCAGGTTACGAGGGATGAGTCAGGCTTTAACCCAACGCAGGGTAGAGATCACCACTCTTTCTAAGGATAGAGAAGATGACACAACAAATTAGCGGCTCTGCATCAGTGCCACCAGTTGTGTGACCACTCGCTGGCAGAAGCAGGACTTTGCCCCAGGACTGCTGAAACTACGGGTGATCATTGCAGCAAGACAATATGACGGTTACTATCCAACTTGAGCCAGTTTTCATCTTTCAGTTTGCCAAGCAGTCGAGTGACCGTAACGCGAGTGGTGCCGATCGCGCTTGCCAAATGCTGATGGGTCAATCGCACGCTCAAGCGACTTCCTTCCGCACAAGGAGATCCAATTTCCATCTGCAACAATAGCAAAAGTTGACGCAGCCGATCTTCCACCCGACGGCACCCCGCCATAGCTAACATTGCCTCGGCTTGACGCAATCGGCGGCTAAGATGCAAGAAGATTTCGCTGGTTAAATCCGGTGATTGCTGCACTTCGCTCAGGGTCATACCCATCAAATCTACATCAGACATGGCGATAGCCTGATAGGGATAAATCAACGAAAAGGGGAGTCCAAACGGCATAGACGAACACGCCAGCCCCAGGAGTGCCTCATCGCCATTGGGATAAAGCGTACTCAACTGAACCACGCCGCGACACACCACCCAAATATATTGAGGATTCATTGGGATCGTTTGCCCAGCGCGAAATGCTTGCAAATGTCGCCCTTGATAAACTCCTTCCAAAAATTGACGCAAGTCCCGCTGAGGCGTTTTGGAAGTAGAGAGTTGAAGCATAAACAACATCCTATTCGTGTGGCGATGTCGCCTAGACTACAACCCTCATGTCAAGAGAAGTTAATTGATAGGTTGGCTTTTGGTTAAGCTTTTGTTTGCATACAGTCAACTGTAAACGCGCCCATCGGGCAGGATGGCTCCCGTTAAAACAGCACCTGTCAGTTTAACCATGATGCGATCGCCCGCCCTGACCTTGGCACCCCGCAAATCTGCCCCGGTCAAATCGGCTCCGCTTAAATCGGCTCCAATTAAGTTGGCATCTTTTAGATTTGCCTGTCTCAAATTAGCTTGCAGTAAATTTGCCCGAAATAAATTGGCTTGCTGTAAATTTGCCCCGCTCAAGTTAACGCCATGCAGAAAGGCATCACTCAAATTGGCATTACTCAAATTGGCATTGCTTAAGTTCCGCTGAGATAAATCTCGTTCTGCGAGATCTGCGCCACTAAAATTGGTGCCGCTCATATCAGGATGGGGCGATCGCCAAACTGGAGCCTCATAAATAGGGCGGGGGGGCGGTTCGGGTTTGGGTGCAGCCGGAGGCTTTGTTACAGGAGTCTGCATTGAAGCGGACTGAGATACCTGGGCAGAGTTTGCCTGATACCGCGCTTGATACTGTGCATAATCAGACAAGTTAAAGGTTGAAGAGGAACGAGACGGCTCCGGCGGCTTTGGGATTCGCGTTGATTGATTTGCAGTTTGCCCAGAGGATGCAGTTTTTCCAGAAGCGGTAGATTGACCAGAAGCGGTAGATTGACCTGAAGATGCTGAATAGCGCGGTTTTTCTTTGGCGTGAGAGGTAGACTCTTGATACTGCTGATGGGGGCGAGGATAGGGCTGATAATAATGTCGTCGAGATTGGGAACGAGGCTCTGGTTCTGAACGAGTCGCTTTAGTCGATTGAGTTGTCCCGTTAGAATTCGCTTGCGCATTGGCGCGATCGCGCAGGCGATCGCGGGCATGATTAAGCTCCTTCATCTTTTCCTCTGCTTGTTTGACTAAGTGAGGATTGCCCGTGGGAACGCGATCAGGATGCCAAATTAGAACCAAGTCTTTATACGCCTGGTTCACTTCTTGCAGGGAAGAGCCCGACTTAAGCCCCAAAATTCTGTAGCACTTCTCTAGATCGCTCATTGACATCAAAGTACCATCATTCCTAAATGGGTTTTTGGAGGTAAGAAATAGGTCGCTACCGAACTAGGCTGAAGATAGATTTTAATCTACATTTAAGGTTAATCGCCCGACAGTGAATCTAGCGTTAATTCATTCTATAGACTGAAGCAGTCTGGGGCGAGAGGAGAATTTATATTTTATGTTCTACGCTCTAATCTTGATGTAGCCTTTCGCCCCAAGTCTTGACCTACCCCGCTGTCCGTGCTAATAGCACCGGGCAATTAGCATAGACTCGCACATAGTCGGAGAGGGAAGTTCCGAGCAGGCGATCGAGATCAGGTAAGCCTTTGGCGATCGAAGGGCGGCGATCGGGTGAGCCTAACACAAGCAAATCGGCATGAGTCTCTTCAGCAATGCTGCAAATCAGTTCGCCGGGTTTCCCCATAGCCGAGATGCATTGATAGGCTACACCCATTTTTTTGGCTTCTGCGATCGCTCCAGCCAACACCGGATCTTTCTCCGCTTCAGCACCCGTTTTCTGCTCTGATTTTGCGCTCATGCTGGCATCCACATGCACCAGCGTAATCTGACTTCCTTTGATATCGCGCAGCAAAAATAGTGCCAACTTCAAGCCACTCTTGGATGCCTCAGATTTATCGATCGCCACCATCACCCGCTTAATTTTCTTAACGTACAGATCATCCTTGACCAATAGCATGGGGCGAGACGATAGCTGAAACACATATTGACTGACTGAGTTTTCCAAAATGGACATAATGCGCTTAAGTCCGCGTGATCCCATGATGATCAAGTCTGCGTCAATTTCTTCTGCCACTTTGCACACGACATCTTTTGGGTCGCCCTGTTTTAACATCGCATTCACATGATTAGGGTCAAGCTTCAGCGTTTGGATCGCGCTTGCCAAAACCTTACCGCCCTCCTCCCATTTTTCGGTCATCGCCTCGGTAGTCGTTTGGGCAGGAACCACATGCAGCACCGTCACTCTGGCTCGCTGAATTGAAGGGATATCCATCAGCGCTTTTAGCATTTCTTCGGAATTTCCGGTGCCGGAATTGGCTAGTAAAATTTTTTCTATCATTGATTTATCTCGCGTCTCAAAATGTTAGGTGTGCTGGAGTTGATTTATATCGCTACAAAAGATAGAGATTTCTGGGCAATCCGCTCGGTGAGCAATAAAGTCTATTTCTATTAATAGCCTTATCCCTGGACACGCTCAATCAACTGTATTTTGAATCCACAATTTTTCACAAATCTGTACTAACCTAGTGAGGCGAAATGCTCTTTAATTGCTAAATAGCCTCTCATCAAAGTAGCTATTCTTAACGATTATGAATTCATCCGATACTCATCAACTTCCACCCACGGGCGTGCTTCAAAGTGATTTACAAGCTACTACGCCCACTTGGTTTAACTATGCTGTCATTGCCCATCCGCACCATACAGACTATGGCGGGATTGTCTGGCATGGTGCTTATATCTCTTGGATGGAGGAAGCTCGGATTGAATGCCTGCGATCAATCGGGATTGAATTTGCCGATCTAGTGGCGTTGGGCTGTGACTTACCCGTTGTTGAACTTGCTTTGCGCTATCATCAGCCGGTGCAAATGGGTATGGCGGCGATCGTCAAAACTCGGATGACAGAAATGTCGGGGGTGCGAATTAATTGGGATTATCAGGTTGAATCGACTGATGGGCAAACCCTGTTTGTATCCGCCAGAGTTACGTTAGTCGCGATTGATCGCGATAAGGGCAAGATCCTCCGTCAATTACCCCCCGCTGTCAAAGATGCCTTGGTTAAACTGTCAGCTAGCTAAGCAGGACTTTAACTCTGCCTGATTTTGGCTGATTAGGACTGTAAGAATAGACAGGAATTCTATTCAATTGGATACAGTGAACGAGTGTTAGAGACTTTTTTCCACACCTATATTGTTTAACCTGATCCTTCTGGAGTCGATTCAATCCGCGATCGCACCCAGTTTTGCCAAAAAACCGCATGTTTAATGCCACTGAATTATTAATCGAAGATTTTGTGAGAAAGCTAAAGGAAGGCTATCGCCGTACCTATGGCGGACTCAAGTCAGACTACGAAGATATTATTGGCTGGGTTGGCTCCATGGCAATGGAAAATATCGCCAACAGCGACGCGCTTTACCACAATGTCGAGCATTCAATTCTCGTGGCGCTGGTTGGACAAGAAATTCTGCGTGGTAAACACATTCGCGAAGGCGGTGTTTCCTGTGACGATTGGCTGCATTATGTGATTGCGCTGGTTTGTCATGATATTGGCTACGTCAAAGGAGTCTGCCGACAGGATCGAAATGGGTTGTATGCCACTGGCAAAGAGGGTGGCATGGTTCCCCTGGCGATCGGGTCTTCTGATGCCGCCCTCACGCCTTACCATGTAGACCGGGCAAAACTCTTTATTGATGAACGCTTTGGAGGGCATAAGCTGATTGATGCCGAAATTATCAAGCACAATATTGAACTGACTCGCTTTCCCGTCCCCAGTGCTGAGGATCACCAAGACACCACGAACTTTCCAGGGTTGATTCGGGCATCTGATTTGATCGGACAACTGAGCGATCCCCGCTACCTGAAAAAAATTGGGGCATTGTTCTATGAGTTTGAGGAAACCGGGGTCAATAAAGCATTGGGGTATCGTCATCCTGGGGATTTGCGCCGGGATTATCCCAAATTTTACTGGCACAGTGTTCATCCTTATATTCAGGATGCGTTACAGTACCTTTCTTTGACTCAGCAAGGAAAGCAGATTGTTGCCAATCTCT
Source organism: Leptolyngbya sp. CALU 1928 (assembly GCF_056784215.1). Taxonomy (NCBI): domain Bacteria; kingdom Bacillati; phylum Cyanobacteriota; class Cyanophyceae; order Leptolyngbyales; family Leptolyngbyaceae; genus Leptolyngbya; species Leptolyngbya sp. CALU 1928. The sequence continues at coordinate 2,548,456 of NZ_JBXBCE010000001.1, forward strand.
ATTCCAATGTGTTTGTGGTAGAACATGAGGACTTGGAACACTTGTAACCCTGAGCTTTGTTGGCACTCCAAGTCACGGTGCTAGTTTAGTATGCTAATTTGAATGGGCAAAATCTTGGCTTCTCTCCTATGAATTGGTGGCGACGGCTAAAAAACAATACCTTGGCACGACTAGGGGCAATAGTATTGGTCACTTTTTATCTGGCGGTGATTGCGGCTGAGTTTGTTGCGCCCTACGATCCCTATACGTCTCAACCCGATGGGGCTTTGTTGCCACCCACCCAAGTTTATTGGAATGAGCCAGGAGTGACGGGTCCCCATGTCTATCCCACCACTCAAGGACCGATCGATTTGCAGACAGGCGATCGCAAACTAATTGTTGATCGCAGCAAACCGTCTCCCATTCGCTTCTTTGTGCAGGGGGAACCCTATCGCCTATTTCAAATTAAGCTGCCGCTGCCCACGCAATTTTCACTCACCAATCCTAAGTTTGATGAAGTGGAAGTGTTTTCAGGCATTCCTGGCAATCTGCATCTGTTTGGCACTGAAGGGGCGGGTAAGTGGAATCTGTTAGGCACCGATGAGCAAGCCCGTGATCAATTCAGCCGATTGGTGTATGGCGGACGAATTAGCCTCAGCATTGGGCTGGTGGGAATTGCGATTTCTTTTCCTCTAGGAATGTTGGTCGGTGGCATTTCCGGCTACTTTGGCGGCTGGACAGATATCATTCTGATGCGCCTAGTAGAAGTGCTAATGACGATTCCTAGCATCTATTTATTGATTGCCTTAGCCGCCGTGCTGCCTACGGGACTCAGTAGCGCTCAGCGGTTTTTGCTGATTATTTTGATTACGTCTTTTATTCGCTGGGCAGGACTGGCGCGGGTGATTCGGGGTGAGGTGCTGTCGCTGAAAGAGCGCGAATTTGTGCAGGCGGCGCGGGCAATGGGTGGGCGATCGCTTTACATCATCGTGCGCCACATTTTGCCCCAAACTGCCACCTACATCATTATTGCTGCTACCCTTTCCATTCCCGATTTCATCGTGGCAGAATCAGTCCTCAGTCTGATCGGTCTCGGCATTCAGCAGCCCGATCCATCTTGGGGAAATATGCTTTCCCTCGCTACGAATGCGTCTGTTTTAGTATTGCAACCCTGGCTGATTTGGTCGCCTGCCCTGCTGATTATCTTGACCGTGCTGGCATTTAATTTGCTGGGTGATGGGTTGCGGGATGCCCTCGATCCGCGCAGCCTGGAGCGATAAAACGCAATGTACGCCTTTTCCTTGTCCTAGTCGTTCCATAGACTGCTTGACGGAAGAAAGAGCTTCTTGGCGATCGCATTGTAAAAAGAAGGTGCGATCGCAGATGAATTTGGCAAAGATAGGTTTGAATTCCAACTCGTTATCTGGTTCATGCGGTATCACGAATCTGAAGCGACTAAAATGGTAAGACATCATCCATATCAAGGGCACTGCATGACGGCTACTCTGCTCAAGTCTCTGACTTCACCGCTCAACGCACCGACCATTCATCGTTTAGCCAACGGGCTAACCATTATTGCGGAACAGATGCCCACAGAAGCCGTTAGCCTGAATATTTGGCTTAATGTCGGCTCTGCGGTGGAGTCCGACGAGATCAATGGGATGGCTCATTTCTTAGAACACATGATATTCAAAGGCACAGCGAAACTGCAAAGTGGTGAGTTTGAGCGGCTAATTGAACAGCGGGGGGCGGTGACCAATGCTGCCACTAGCCAGGATTACACCCATTACTACATCACCACGGCTCCCAAAGACTTTGCTGAATTGGCACCTTTGCAAGTGGATGTGGTGATGAATGCGGCGATTCCTGATGGGGGTTTTGAGCGAGAACGGCAGGTGGTGTTGGAAGAAATTCGGCGATCGCAAGACAATCCCCGTCGCCGCACCTTTCACCATGCCACTGAGCTTACGTTCGATCGCCTGCCCTACCGTCGCCATGTGTTGGGATCTGCCGAAGTCGTAGAAAATTTGACTCCTCAGCAAATGCGCGATTTTCACGGGAGTTGGTATCAGCCCCAATCGATTACGGCTTGCGTTGTGGGGAACCTGCCTGTTGAAGAACTCATTCAAATTGTGGAAGATAGCTTTCACCAAGCCGCAAAAAAGCAAGTAAACCCTTGTCTTCCAATGCGCCAATCCCTAGCGCCTGAGACTCCGTTTACCGAAATTGTTCGCCGGGATGTCACAGACGACAGCTTGCAACAAGCTCGATTGATTATGATCTGGCGAGTCCCTGGATTGAACGATCTTTCAGAAACCTATGCGCTGGATGTGGTGGCATCGGTGCTGAGTCGGGGGCGCACCTCGCGGCTAGTGCGAGATCTGCGCGAAGACCGGGGCTTAGTCTCGAATATTTCGGCAAGTAATATGAGCTATCTGCATCAGGGCGCATTTTATATTTCGGCTCAGTTGCCGCCCGAAAATTTGGCTGTCGTGGAAGCGGCGATCGCCCAGCATCTCCAAACCCTCCAAACCGATCTAATTACTGAATTTGAAATTGCCAAAATTCGCACACGCACAACCAATAGCTTTGTGTTTGGCAACGAAACTCCCAGCGATCGCTCTGGGCTGTATGGCTACTATCACACCCTACTGGGCGATCTTGATCCTGCAATTTATTATCCTGACTACATTCAGGCGATCGATGCGGAAGCCGTGCAAGCTGCCGTTCGGCGCTATCTCTCGCCCCATGCCTATGGGATTGTCACCATTCGCCCCAAAGAAGAATAGGTTACTTAGCAAAAAAGGTTGTTACTAGCACTCACTATTTGACGTTTGCTATCTACTAGGGTTCATTCACTTGAATTGCTGTTACCCTAGCAACAAACTCAACTTAAGGACTTTTTCGGATGACAATCCAGTTTAGTATTCCTTCTAGAATCATCCTAGCTGTCTGGGCGATCGCCCCTGTTTTTACCATGCCTGCGATCGCTCAACAGACGAATCCCACGCCCAAAATCATTACGACTGCGGTGTATCAGTGCAATGACGCAAAAGGCTTCTCGGCAAAGTATTTTGACAATCAAACAGTCCAGGCAACTTTTGGCAGCAAAGTCATTGTGATACCTCAAGTGGAATCGGCTTCTGGTGCACAATACAGTAATGGCAGCGTGACTATTTTGACGAAGGGAGATGAGGCAACGGTAGAGGTGGGCGGTACGCCACAATTCACAAATTGTGTTGCCGTTGGCGGACTGATTCAAGGCCTGTGGTAACCATTTCTTGAAATTCATGTGGGATGCGATCTCAATTCATCTAAGCCAGAGTACTGGTCAGCCCTTTCAGCTAGAAACTCGCCGCTCGGTCAGTGGAGGCTGCATCAATTCTGGCTACGCAATTTCCGGTAGTCAGCAAACTTACTTTGTCAAGGTGAATCAAGCATCTCAACTTGCTATGTTTGAAGCAGAAGCGGCAGGACTCGATGAAATGCTGACCAGTCAAACCATTCGAGTCCCTCAGCCCATTTGCTGGGGAACCACAGCCGGGTCTGCCTATCTGGTTTTGGAATGGCTGGAATTAAGCCACAACAGCGGCTCTGGTTGGGAAGCAATGGGGCACAAGTTGGCGGCACTGCACCAAACCACTAGCCGCAAAGGGTTTGGTTGGCAGAGGCACAATACGATTGGATCGACAGTTCAAATTAATGACTGGACGATGAACTGGACAAACTTTTGGACAGAACATCGGCTGGGTTATCAATTCAAATTAGCGGCTCAGCGAGGCGGCATTTTCCCATATCAAGCCCACCTGCTTAATGCAATCCCTAAGTTATTGGCAGGGCACGATCCACAGCCATCTTTAGTACATGGCGATTTGTGGTCAGGCAATGCCGCAGTCACCCAAGCAGGTGAACCTGTGATATTTGATCCGGCAACTTACTATGGCGATCGCGAAGTAGATATTGCCATGACCGAACTGTTTGGCGGCTTCCCGCCTGACTTCTATCGCGGCTACAAAGATGCATTTCCGCTGGATTCTGGCTACTCCCAGCGCAAGATCCTCTATAACCTGTATCACATCCTCAACCACTTCAACCTATTTGGCGGTAGCTATGCCGCTCAAGCAAATCGGATGATTGAGCAAATCCTGAGTTCTACTTGATCAGCAGCATTCAGATTTCTTTGTCCCGAACTCTCAGCTTTAAATGCTCACAGATCAAGTTGATCACTTTCACATAAGCATCCGCCGCTGCCCGAATAAAGTTGCCGCTACAGGCGCTACTTTCAAAGTCCAAATCGCCACACTCCACACCCAGCACAATTTCTACTGGAGAATCGGCACCCGTTAAGGTGGAAGGTCTGCTCCAAAACCGGACTAGCTGTCGGATGGGCATGTCATACCATTCATCCACCGCATGGTCGATCGCCCGTTGAATTGCCTCAACCGGAGTTCTACCCACCGCAGTCACCGCAATTTCGTTGGCGCAGCCTTTCAAAAAAATAATTGCTTCACTTTCATCGTTGACGGTCATTTGGAAGCTTTCTATCCGCAGGGCTTGCGATCGCGGTAGCTGCATCGCTGACGGCTGCCGACCAATATTATCCAAATTCAACAAAAAGGCACTGACCGAAAACACGCCAATGGAATGCTCGACTTCATCTCCCGTGTCAGCGCAAACCGTTGGCAGAGCGATATAAAAATAGCCATCTGCCTGTGCCCGGTAAATATCCACTATCGATCGCGCAAACTGCTGAGGCTCCTGAGTCACAATCACATTCAGATTTTGATCGATCGCCGTTGCTAAGCGCAAAGCATCACAGAAATTGCCGATGTCTAATTCTCCTGATAACTCCCAAATGGATCGGTCAAATGGGCACGCTTTCACCTGATTTAACAATCCCCAATAAGCATCCTGGCAGACTTTATCTACTCCTGCCTCCCCGCTAAATAGCTCCCAAAAAGTTAGCGCCAATTGTTGATCAAAAAAGGCTGTGTACCATTGAACCGGGCGTAAGGCGAGCCGTCGCAATAAATTTGTATAGTACTCGCAGCGAGGGTCATGTCTGGCTAAAACATTTTGGAAAACGTTTGCAGTTACTAATGCAGTGCATATCGTTGGGGGCATACTTTTTTACCTTGCAGATGCGATTGAGTTGAGGCATAGACTCACACACACCAAGATTAAGTAAGGCGGAGAAGGGGGGGCTTTCTCGCCTCACTTGGTTCGCTCATTACTTTGTTTGCCGTTCACGCTCCTTGTCTGCACAGACCATCACTTGAGTAGATTGGATTTCTTCTACCAAGCTTTCTAATTTGGGAATGCTGGCACAACTGGTCATCACTTGTTTCATCAGCCCTTCCAACTCAGCCATCCGCTGTTTAATTTCACCATCACTGTCGCGGTTGGGGACTGGCTGAGAAACCATATAAGCAAGAGTAGGAGAAGTGACTGAGGCGACACTACTAATAATTTGCTGCACCTGTTTCAATTCTCGAATTTCATCTTCAAGCGCTGTAATTCGCTCATTACCGGGATCATCTGTGCTAGTTCGCAAACCTTGACGCAACAATCTGCAAACCAATTCGGTAACGGCAATCCCATCCATGCCTGCCCGTTCCCTTAACTCTTGCATCAAGGCTTCAGGCAGCCGAAAACTTACTAATTTTCTATCCATAGTCAGCTTCAATCTATGTCATTGCACTGCATTGAGTTGAGATTATTCTCACACACTTATCAATCGTATATCAGCCCAGGCAAACTAAATAGATCAAGATATACAATTCATGCACCAATCACTTTGATGAAGAAAGCATGGGCTACTCGATAGCCTATTTTTGAGCGCGATCGCAGGCATGAATATAGGCTTCAGGAGCATTGATAGACTTGAGGATCTCGCCTGGATTGCCTTGCAAAAAAACTTTTTCCTTAACTACCTAGAAATAATTAGTTTTTGTAGCTCTAAATACTTTCCATAAAAAATCTTTTGTATATATATTGTATGTACAAAAGATTTTAGCGTTGAAGATTTAAATCTTGTAACTGGTGAGGAGTCCTGCCCCCATATGGTCTATTTGAAAACCCTACAGGAGTTTCCTATGAAGTGCCCTCATCAAGGCTGCGCTGTGCCACCTTGCCAGATTGCGCCCCATCCCGATCGCCCAAATGTTGAATACTGCCGAGTGTGTGCCGAGTGGCGGTATGTCAGTGATATTGGCAGTGATGCTCCTAATGTGTTTTGGTCACTGGCGGCGATCGCAATTACCCTGACTCTCTTCATAAGTTTGACCAATGATTCACAAAGACCGAGCTACGAACGAAATTCTCCTCAGCCCGAACGGATTCGTTAAGTTGCCGAGAGGTAATCCAATCGTCTAGAGTAAAACCTACTTCTAAAAGGTGCCCCTACCCAGCATCACAGCAAGGTCTGCGTAATCAAGACCGCAAAATTCAGAGATGAATTTATATCCTTAAATTTGGGACGGTTGGCGAACGTTCAGCCAACCGTCAGGCGACTAAAAGCAACACACTCCTACAAAGTAGGTAAACATCAGGAGAAAGCGTTCGCATGAAATGCTCTAATCAATACGGTTGGCTGATGAGGTTTGCTAGTAAGGTATTCAAATATTTTCTGTTGGGGCTGTTTGGATTGCTCATTGCTTTCCTGTTTTCAGGAATTGTGGGATTTCTACCCCTAATTGCCTTCTTGCTGAACTTACTGGAACGCTTCTTCCTAAAATTTGCGGTTACAGTTCTCTGCATTGTCGGTGTGGCTGTGGTAATCGAATCGATTCGCTAACAAGTTTAAGGAGCGATATATTCAGCTTGCACAAACCACACCTTTTCATCGCTTGTTAGCCATTTACCACATCGCCGCCGTTAGGGTGCAGCATCTGCCCAGTCATGTAGGATGAGTCGCTGGATGCGAGAAACACGTAGCATGGCGCAACTTCTTCGGGCTGTCCGGCTCGTTGCATGGGCACCTGGGCACCAAATTTCTCTACTTTTTCTTCGGGAAACGTAGACGGAATCAGCGGAGTCCAAATTGGACCGGGTGCCACGCCGTTAACCCGAATCCCTTTTTCCACGAGTGAGGCAGAGAGCGATCGCGTAAACGCCACAATAGCCCCTTTGGTTGACGAATAGTCTAGCAAGCTTGAGTTCCCTTTATATGCCGTTACTGAGGCTGAGTTAATGATCGTGCTGCCTGCTTTTAAATACGGCAAAGCAGCTTTTGCCAGATAGAACATACTAAAGATGTTTGTCCGAAAAGTCTGCTCTAACTGCTCTGCGGTAATTTCTTCAATACTTTGCTTAGGATGTTGTTCTGCTGCATTGTTGACCAAAATATCTAGCTGCCCAAATTTTTGAATAGTTTGCTCTACAATTTTTTGACAAAATGGCTCACTGCCAATGTCTCCCGGAATGAGCAGACAACTTTGCCCTTCTGCTTCTACCAATCGGTTGGTTTCTTCTGCATCAGAGTGTTCGTCTAAATAGGATATTGCGACATTTGCTCCTTCTTTTGCAAAAAGAATCGCTATCGCCCGACCAATGCCACTATCACCGCCAGTCACTAACGCCACTTTGCCCTGAAGCTTATTAGCTGCTTGGTAGCTGGAGCCAGATGACTGGGGCTTTGGTTCCATCTCAGATTCCAAACCCGGTTGATAGTCTTGATGTTGACGTGGCTGTTGTTTAGAGGGTGCTTGAGTCATTTTTAACCTCCTTTATGGTTATGTCACTTTGGTGAGTGTTGATACTTGATAGGGACACTACAAACAATGCCCCTACTGTTAAACAGAATTATGAATTAGCAACTTAGTGACTAATTACATTTGGATTTGCAATTGCTTTTTAGCTTCCTTAAATTGGGAGCCTAACTGCTCTTGCTTTTCTTTGCTATAGTTTTTGCCAATTGCAGCAAACATCGTACTTTCTTCTTGGCGAGTGTGATCGCCAACCATTTCTTTCACTTGCTTCAAACTATCTTTGAAAGCGGGATCACTCACATCCATTGCCTTCATTTTTTCTAGAAGAGTTTTGAGTTCTGCCTGCTCATCGTATAGTTCTTGAGTGTTCTCGTCTCCATAAAAAGATCGAACAGCCGAATATACAACTTGCTCTTCTGCTTCAGAGTGAACCAAAAGATCCTTGTACAGTTGCCCAAAGTATTCTTGAATCTTTTGAGCATCATTAGATTTCTCAATTTGCATCATCAATGTATCCGCTTTGCGATGATCAGCAAAGATGATTTCTTGAATGTTTAAGTCAGAACTATTACTGTTTTGAGTAACTGCACTACCGACAACTCCAGAGAAAGCGGCGATCGCATCTTGTACCCGTGCCCACACACTTTGGTCAGGCTCTTGTCCAGTCAATTCACGAGTTCCCAGAACTTCCAAAACACCTTTAAGTTGCTCTTGATGGGCACGGCTTTCAAAGTTGAACGTGTTCAATGGAGTGATAGCCACTTCCACATCAGCACCCACTACTTGAGCCGCTTTATGAACTACTACTCCACCCATAAACTGGGCATGTTTTAACAATTCATGTTGCACTACTTTTTCGTAAAAACTCAGCGTTGAACCCTTCATTAACTCTTGAGTTTTTTGGACTAATTCTTGATTTTTTTCAGAGGGTTCTTCTTGAATTCCGTATTGAGTGATGACGGTTTCTACAATACCGATATTTTTTTCATCATCTGCCAGCATGTGTTGAAAACGATCGCGTATTTCTGAATCATCACAAACTTTGATAAGTTCCTTTTCGTTTTCGATGATCAGATTTTGAACTGCGCGGATATCTGCCAACTTCTCAGCGATCGCAGTTCGCTTTGCATCGTTTAAGGTTAAAACCATCTGAGTGTTCTCCTTAGAGTGAGAGAGTGAGAAAAAGTGAGGAATCCATATCAACATGGATACTCAACAGTGTGCATTGCACAAAAAAATGCTCCATCTGTCGTACGATGGAGCATTAAAAATTAAAAGATAGATGCTGACTAACGCGATCGTTTTATCTGGTTAACGGGAGTAAATTTTGTCAAAAACACCGCCATCGTTAAAAAATTTCGTTTGCACCGAATCCCAGCCGCCAAACTCCGAAACAGTGTAGAGCTTGCCTACCTTGGGAAATTTGCCACCGACTTGCTTCGCGACAGCAGCATTGACCGGACGAAACCCAACTGCGGCAAACTCGCGTTGAGCCTCTGGGGTGAACAAGAACTTGGCAAAGGCTTCAGACACTGCCCGAGTGCCACGCTTATCCACGTTTTTATCAACCACCGCGATCGGGTTGTCAATCGAAATATTCACCGAAGGAATGACATAAGGGGATTTGCTGCCCAATTGTTTTTGTTCCAGAAGTACTTCATTTTCGTAGTTAAGCAGTACATCACCCTGCCCTTTCTTAAAAAAGATGTCGCTTGCTTCTCGCGCATCTTTGGGCAATACGGGGGCATTTTTATAAACCCTGCTAACAAAATCTCGCGCCTTTGCATCGCTGCCGCCTGTTTCAGTCACCGATCCCCACAATCCTAGAAAATTCCATCGGGCACCGCCAGAAGTTTTAGGATTTGCGGTTACCACCTTTACACCTGCGTTATCTAAATCTTGCCAGGTTTTAATCTTTTTGGGATTGCCTGGACGGGTGACGATCGCCACCACCGATTTCGTCACGATGGAATTGTTTGGCAGTTCTTTTTCCCAACCTGCTCTAATTAAGCCACCCTTTTGCAGCTTTTGAGTATCTGCACCCAGTGCCAATGCTGTTACATCCGCTTCTAGCCCATCCAGAATCGCCCGTGTTTGAGATCCAGAACCGCCATAACTCGTTCTGATTACGACATCTTGACCCTTTTCTTTTTTCCATTTAGCCACAAACCTAGGAATAATTTTGTCGTAAGCGGCTTTGGTGACGGCATAGGAAACCAACAAGATTTCTTGTCTAGGTTTTTGGCTAATCAATTGAGATGGTTGGCTGCGAGCCGGAGCGTTTGCAGTAAAACTGGTGGAAAGGGCGGGAATCGCACTGCCCAGACCTAACCCACTGGCAAGCAACACGGCGGTGAACCGAACAGGATTGTGACGCAAAAACGGTGCTAATTTTGCAGCGACTGGAACATCTGATGGTTGCTGAGATGAATTGGGTGGGAAATTGGAGTGTTGCATAAACCTGGGAACCTTGTCGAGATATCGGATTATCAACAGTATCCATATCGGAATACTGTTGATTAATGAATAATTATGAGATTGACACATGAAATGAATAAGATCAATAGTTTTTTCAGGCAAATATCTAAATCTCTATCGAATTAGTGATGTTAAATGGATGAATAGTTGATAACGACGCAAGTCAGCCATGTTGGATGGAGATGGATGACTAAATCGTCAGCGTGTTGCAAATAACGGATGTGCTGCTTAACGGAACGGAGCGATGGAAGTATGATGAACACAGGTAATAGACTTACTGCGATAGCTCCATGAAGACGCAACAAGGCAACTTTCCAGTTAAATTATTTCCGCGCAATCAATCGCTATGAAGGGAGATAAACCATGCCGTTAGAACGACGATTGTCTCGCGATATGTTTGCAGTGGGGGAACTAGTGGCACTGCGTCAACCTTGTTTTACGATGGGACGCTTTTTTGAGCCGGGAAAATATTTGGTTGGTGAATTGCCAGACACCGCGTTTGAGATGGGGTTGGTGGATAAACTACCGCCAGTGCGAGGTAATAACGCAGAAGTTCAAGACGCTCCAAAGGCTGATCAATAACCAACAGTGAGCGATTCTTATAGCTGGATAGATGAGACGTTAAATGCGATTCATCGAGCGAATTGGTATCGATCGCCCAAGCCCCTCGCGGGTCGTGCGGGTGCAGTTATGCGGCTAGACGGGCAATCAGTGATCAACTTTGCCAGCAATGATTATCTAGGCTTGGCAGGAGATGAGCGATTGATCCAAGCGGCGATCGCGGCAACTAAAGAATATGGTACGGGCAGTACTGGATCACGATTGATTACGGGACATCGCCAACTGCATCGAGATTTAGAACAAGCGATCGCCCAGCTAAAACGAACCGAAGACGCGATCGTTTTTAGCTCTGGTTATTTAGCAAATTTGGGCGCGATCGCCGCCTTGGTCGGCAAACGCGATCTGATCTTGTCGGATCAATACAATCACTCCAGTCTGCGAAATGGTGCCGTTCTCAGCGGTGCAACCCTGCGAGATTATGCCCATTGCAACGTAGAAAATGTGCGGGAAATTTTGCAACAACAGCGCGATCGCCATCGTCGCTGCTTGATTCTCACGGATAGCATCTTTAGCATGGATGGCGACCTCTGCCCCTTGCCCCAATTGCTCGACCTAGCCGACGAATTTGACAGTATGCTGCTGGTCGATGAGGCTCATGCCACAGGCGTTCTCGGCGCGAATGGCTCCGGTAGCGTTGACCATTTTGGCTGCACTGGGCGACCCTTGATTCAAATGGGCACCCTCAGCAAAGCCCTTGGGAGTCTCGGCGGTTATGTCGCAGGTTCCGCATCCCTGATCGACTTTCTGCGAAACCGCGCCGCTAGCTGGATTTATACAACTGGTCTGTCTCCCGCTGACACGGGGGCAGCTTTAGCAGCAATTCGCATACTTGCCCATGATCACGATTCTCTCAAAACCCTGTGGCAAAATGTGAACTGGCTCAAACAAAACCTCAATCACCAGTTAAGCGTCCTGCTTCCCTCCCACTCCCCCATCATTTGCCTCCAAGTCGATCGCCCTTCTACGGTTCTTCAAATCAGCAACGCACTCCTCAAACAGGGTTTGTTTGTGCCTGCCATTCGCCCGCCAACCGTGCCCACTAGCCGCCTCCGCATTACTATCATGGCAACTCACAAGTTGACCCAGCTTGAACAATTGGTTGAATCACTGCATCAGCTTTTCTCTTAGCCAATGATATTGCTTGTAAACTTAAACATGGGTTGTTGATTTCATCATGTTATACTCACAGCACGAGGGCATGTAGCTCAGTGGATAGAGCATCAGGTTCCGGTCCTGAGGGTCGGGGGTTCGAGTCCCTCCATGCTCGTTGAGGTTTAGGCGGAGTGCAGATCGAAAAGTTGATCCGCGCTCCGCATTTACTATGGCAGGTCACTAATTTCTGCCAATCTGTCATGGCAGCGCCGAGGTGCTGACTGAGCGGTGTTGAGCCGTGAGCATTGCTTGAAGTGAGGGAGCTTGGACAACATAAGCATTAAATGTTGATGATGCCGTGCTTTTCACAAATGGAAACGGATTCTGTTTCGCAGTTCCTAAAAATACATCAATGTGATTGCCTTTGATGGCACTGCCCACATCACCAGCATAGAAATAACCATCATGCACTGCGCGATCGCCCGAAGGCAAAGTGACCGATATTCCTCGCGCTTCTGGAATATAAACCACCGAACCAATGGGAATTAAGCTTCGATCCACTGCGATCGTCCGGTAGGGAACGAGATTGCCACCCACGCCCTCTCCATATTGGGTATTGGAACGTTGAAAGCGTACCCGATTCGTAGCGCCAATATTCTTCAAAGTTGGGTAGTAAGTAGCGCAATTCACCTGGTCTATATCGCCCCGTCCGGCATAGTTATAAACACCCAAAAGGTTTTGACCGCTGCTCACCTGTACACTGCCTTCCAATGCCGCCGCGCACCAGTCTCGTTCCGACAATGACACCCCCAAGCTATTTCCTGTCGGGTCAAGTAATGGGTAGCCGTTGCTTTGGTTTTCTGCCTGATGCGTGGTGTAGTAGGTTGCCCACATCGATAAATTTTGTGAGCTAGTGAGTGAGTTGGGTTCTGGAAGATTAAAGGCGTTGAGAGTATTGCCTGCTGACGGAAACAATATGTTAGGGGAAGCACTCGCGATTAATGGATTAGGCGCGATCGGAGTGGTTGCAGTAGCCCCAGTGGAGATAATCTGCGCTTGTAGATTTTGCAGCTTTAATTGTTGTTGCAATGATTCGGCAGTGGCGCGATCGCGAAATAAACCCACCTGCATCATCGTCTGACCGTTGTAAGAAGTCCGAAAAGCGCTTGGAATAATCTGTTTTACTTGCGTCTGCCGTTCTGGAGTGACAGCATTCACAATCACTCGATAGCTTAAACTCCCAAAACTTGAACCATTCATTGGCACATAGGATTGAGGCGGAAACCCAGTAGAAGGCGCAGGGGGAACTGGATTAAAAGGAGAATTAGCAGGGTTCTCTGGCGCAACAGTGGGGACAACAAAATTTTGTGTGGGCGATGGAGCCACTGCACCAGAAGGACTTGAACTGGGTTGAGCGATCGGATTGGTAGGCGTTGGTAGCGGCTCAACTGGAAAAGGCGATGAAGGATTAGCAAACCCAGGCTCCGCTGGTGGCATGGGCAATGAAGGCGTAGCGGAAGTAGGCGCTACGGGTTGAATAGGGGCTACGGGTTGAATAGGCGGTGCGGAGATTGGATAGCTGCTCGGCTGAGGGTTAGGAGACACGGACTCGACTTTAGGGGGTTGGGCTGGCATCACAACTGGAGCAGGCATTGCAGGCATTGGCGCAGGCACCCCCGGCTGAAGTGGGGCTGTTTGTGGCAGCGGCAAGACTTGCTGAAGCGGCACTGATTTTTTGGCGACTTCACCTAAAGATTGGTCATTGATTAGATAGATATGTCCTACGTTTTTACCCTGAAACGATCGCCGTGCTAGCCGCCAACCCGGATCAAGATTAATTTTGGCAAATCCTTCAGTGATGCCATTGGTTCTGCCAATCTCAAAAAATCCAATCTCTTTGTCCACTAGGGAAAATCCAATCAAAACGAGGTCGTTGCTTTTCCGCACAATTCGTAGATTGTAGCGACCTGCCAGGTCTTGCCCAGCAACTCTCACAGAGTAGCTATTGCTATCGGTGCCCCGTCCGCAAATTCCAGTAAAGTCAAACTCTAGCAGCAGCGGTTCGACTAAGGTGGGGTTGCTTCCAGCTTCTTGCCAGCAGAGGCGACGATCGTTTAATTGCTCTAATATCAGCAGCCGATGATTGCCACCTTTTGTTCCAAGAGGCGCGGCAATCACAATCAGCCGATTCTGCTCATTAATTTCCGTGTGGTCAAATTGCGCTGCCAACACAGAACTTGGATGTCCGGTGCTTATCACCCCAATTACTGCCCCAATTAGCGCTCCCTGCCAGCCAAATATCCGTTTCATCATGTTTCAGCGTCCAAATTTCCTTGCAATGATAGTCTGACCCGGTGAATTTCATTCGCGTGGTTCTGCTGACGTGCAGAAGAAAGAAAAGTTGCTTAGCTATTTTAGGCGGCTGAGAAAGCTCCTAGTGCGTGAAGTTGGGGTTTAACGCCAGGGCGATCGCGGTCAATGCCCCCAATACTACGACTTCACCGTGTTGGACTGCCTCAATCACTTGCATCGGCGGCATTAATACAACTTCCATTTCTTCTAAATCGCCCGAATTGGGTTCCGCAACTTGGTAAGCGTTTTTAGCCACAAAAATATAGCCTTGGCTGCATCGATAGTTTGCACTGGTGACAAAAGGACAAACTAACTGCCAATCCTCGGCTTCATATCCAGTTTCTTCCAATAATTCTCGTTGAGCCGCTGCTAACGGGGTTTCCCCTGCTGCCAAACCACCCCCCGGCAAGGTCAGGCTAACGCGACCTGCCCCATGCTTATATTGCCGCAATAAAATCACTTCACCGGTGGGAAGCTGAACAAACACAATCACATAGTCTTGTAGCTGAAGGTGATAGTAGTCTGAAACCACTCGACCATCGGGCAGTTGAACTTCTTCCACCGAAAGCGTCAGCCAGGGTAGAGCCTCAAATATGATCTTTGTGCTGAGGGTTTTCCAGGGTTCAAGCGATCGCGGCGGCATAGGCTAAACAAATTTCAATCTCGCAGAGCATTTTAGTGTAGTTTCGAGCCAGATTATTAGATTGCGCCCTGGCAGCGTTTGTCAGAGTGTCTCTAGATGCAAAGGATGGGTGCGATCGCTTTATTCGTCGATCGCAACACCTACCAGCAACTTCCGCTCATCTTCGGGCAATGAAATCACTTCTACAGTATCGACCGCTGCGGCGATCTCGATTGCATTTAACGAAGACATCGCTCCCAGCGTTTCTTCCGGTGGGTGAGGTTTGTGCAGACGAATCCCTAGAAACACATCGTAGACAAACCCAAATAAATCTTTAGTGGTTTGTAAAATGCCCAAAGATTGGTGAGCGCCTTTTTCATCGAGCAATGGCTTGGATTGATAGTAGGCGCGTTCGTAGTAATACCAAGGAATCGATGGCCACAGGTGATGAATCAGGTGATAGTTTTGCCCCATGATTAGCCAGTTCATGATGGAGTTGGGGTAAACCCGCGCGTTCTTCCAGCGATTGCGCTCTTGAAAAGGGCGATGGGGCAAGTAGTCGAAGAATAAGCCTAGGGCTAAGCCAACGATCGCCAATGGGACAAACCAAAAGTTAAAAATGTAGCCAATAAAGTCATAGCGGCAGCCTAAGTAAATGACCACTGCAACGACAATTCGGGCAATTAACCATTCCAAAAGCTCATATTTTCGCCAAAGCCTGCGCTTGAAAAAATAAATCTCGTGGTACATGAAGCGAGCGTTAATTAGCCATAGCGGTCCAAACGTAGACACTACATGATCGGGATCATTTTCCGGATCGTTCACATTGGCGTGATGCTGCATGTGTACCCGCGTAAACACAGGAAAGGAAAAGCCCAGCATCAACGCGCTCCCATGTCCCAAAATGGCATTGACCACACGGTTCCGATGAGCAACATTATGGCAAGCATCATGAATCACCGTACCAACCATGTGTAAGGCAAGGACATTCATGACAAAACAACACCAGTCTGCCCAATGCCAACGAAAGAAACCTATGGTAGAAACTACCGCGATCGCGATCGCCACAAGGAACATGAGCAATGTGGGATTAAAATCGCCTGGTGCACCCATTAACTCCCTTGGTGCGGTCAGGGGCTTGATTGCCTCCGACATCTATCTCTTACTCCTTTTAGCCACATGGCGTAGTATACGCTACCTAGCGGTTCAAAATAAAGTTTTGTAAAAGCTACTCATAAAGAATAGTTAGGATTGTTGAATAAAAGTTCCTACTTTCGCCATTGAGCTATCCAATGTTACTTGAGCCTTGGGAACTTTTATTTGCTTGAGTCGTCTGCTTTTGTACTGTCTTGCTGAATAGCAATTTATCAAACCACTGAGCATTCATATTTTAAGTGTTCATATTTAGGGAATCCTACAATGCTGACTCAAACTTATAAAATCGCCGTCGCAGTTTTAGGAATAGGGGTGTTAATGGGCGGTGAAGCTGCAACCGCGATCGCGCTTCCCACAACCCTCAGTCAACTCCCCACAAGCACCTCAGACGATGTCATTGTAGAGACTGAGAATTCCCGTGGTAATCCCTCTACGGGCACTCCCACTAGAATTCCCACCGGGACGCCTACTAGCAACCCCAGCGGTGCCCTCAGTGGAACTCGCTTTAGCTGTCAGATTGTGAATGGGCAGTATACCGTGATGTATCAGCCTCAAAGCCAACCGGGACAGATGTACCCTTGGGCAGTGCCTAGCAACATGGGCGGCGGCTGGAACCCAACCAAGCGCTGTGGGGAAATTAGCCGACGATTGGAACAGTATCGTCCTGATGGGCTGATCGATATGCAAACGGCGATGGAAAATGGCTACAGCACCGTTTGTGTAACCACTCAGCGGGTTTCAGGCTGTCGGATTGTGTTGACGGTTCCCCCAGGGCAAGATGCGACGGTGATCCGCGATCGCGTGTTTCAAAACCTGACCGTTGCCGATAGCGGACAGCAAACCCAAGGCGTAAACACTTTTGTAAATGGTGGATCGGGTGGATCGGGCGGCTGGATTGGCGAAGCAGCACGAATGCTCAACATTAATATTCCGGGGCTAGGAAATTCTCAAGCTACTGCGACCTCCAACGCAATTAACCTGCGTCCTTTCCTCGATCGCGCGGATGGCGGCACAGGCACCTACTTGAGAAGATCTGCGGCAACCACTCCAGGAAGACGTTTGAACCCTAATCGATTTCGGTAACCATTTTCGGTAACTATCTAACTAATGTCGTGATTCGTCATTCTTTATCCACCACTTCCAGCACCGCTTTAGGACTCAACTGATCCTTAAACCAGATTAACCGAGCTGGGGTTTGGCTAAAGTTGACTCCGGCTTTTTCTAAGTTGAGCCGTTCCGAGATTGCCAGCACCAAATCATCTCGCCCGGATTGCTGCACTTGATAAAACTTTTTTTGCAGATATTCGGGTCGCCAGTAGCCAACGATTTCTAGCAGGAAGCTGCGCCCATCGGGATGAACTAACCGAAAATCGGGAATCATAACGCTGCCAGGAATCGGGATTAGATCCACTTCTCGCTCTAGCTGCCAATCGGTTTTCGTTTTCGCCCAGCGATCGACAAATCCCGCTTCTAGCATACTGTCGTAGGGTTTGCCGGGGGGATAGTGGGTGACCAAGCCACAGGCTGCATCCAGGCTGAAGCGTCCTTGGCGGGTTTTGCCAGAGTA
Organism: Leptolyngbya sp. CALU 1928; assembly: GCF_056784215.1. Classification (NCBI taxonomy): domain Bacteria; kingdom Bacillati; phylum Cyanobacteriota; class Cyanophyceae; order Leptolyngbyales; family Leptolyngbyaceae; genus Leptolyngbya; species Leptolyngbya sp. CALU 1928. The sequence continues at coordinate 2,566,031 of NZ_JBXBCE010000001.1, forward strand.
AGCATCTTTTTGTTGGAGGGTGGCGGTCAGGTTCCACTTAGTTACATGCAGCAAAGCGGGAAGCATCATTGCTAGTTTCAACCCATAGCGAGTGCTGGGTTTAAATAAGCTGGTGGGACCATCAATGGTGAGGGTGAAGCCGTGGTCTGCGTCGCCTTCAATGTATGTCATCAGTCCAAATAATTTTAAGTAGCGAAACAGCAGTTTATATTCACCGGGATCATTGCGATGAGCATTCAGGGTGATGTGGCTGGCGCGATAAAAGATGCCCTGAGCTTGGGAGAGGTTATAGCGATGCAGCAAGGCTTCTGGGGTCGGAGGTTCAAAGCTGATCAGAATTTGGTTGTCAGATAAATCGGCATAGAGTCCCGCTTGAATTTGGCTGGTCAACACTTCATGCCCCAGTTCTTGAGTCAGGGCATCGGCAAGCTGTTGAAGGGTGGCGCTGGTGGCGATCGCGCTAGCCGGAGCTTGAGCCGCGATCTCAAATACTCGTTGTCGCAAGGTTGCAGGATCAAGTGGACTGACGGTTTCAAAGGTGCTGAAGGCATCGGCGCTGAGGAGGTGAGCCAATCCACGTTTAATCCGATAGTCCGTATCTTCGCCTTCGAGTTCTTGCAGTTGACGGTTCAGTTCACCCCTCGTGCCGCCTTTTGCCTCCTGAAACTGGTGGATCAAATCTGTTGCGATCGCCAAATTTGCCGCATTGATCGCCAGCCGCTTTGGCACCACCGTTTCGCCACTATAGCGATGAATTAATAAATCACTCGGCAACATAACAGGTCATTCCAATTCACCAAAATTCTCACCCGAACCAATTATGGTAATTTCTACTAAAACTGCTTACAATAGTTTCATGTCGCCGATTTTTCTCCATGCTCTATCCATTTCAAATGCGTTTGCCCCCAATCGCAGAGAGGCTGCAACACGGGAATAATACTTTTTCCGTAGGCTGTGAATGAGTATTCAACTCTCAGAGGGACGGCTGATTGAACCGTTCGACTGACGATTGTATCTTTCTCCAATTCTCGAAGCTGCTGTATCAACATTTTCTCACTGATTTCAGGAATGAGTCGTTTGAGTTCACTGAAGCGTTTTGCTCCATCTTTCAAATGCCACAGAATTAAAAGTTTCCATTTTCCCCCCAATACTTTGAGGGTTGCTTGTACGAAAATAGTGCCTTGGGGCGGTTCTACTGCCACTGATCTTTCCTCCTGATTCCCTTAGGAAACTTACAAAAAAGTAAGTACTTCCCAAAAAATAAGCGGAAGCCTATCCTACTGTAGACGTGTATTCACAAGGAATCCAAAATGCAACTTGAAGGCGCAATTGCCCTTGTCACCGGAGCAAATGGCGGTATCGGCAAGTATTATGTGGAGGCGCTACGAGCAGCAGGAGTCTCTCGGATCTATGCAGGTGCCAGAAACCCTAACTCTTTGGCTGATCTTACAGCCATTGACTCCCAGCGAATTATCCCGATCGCCCTGGATATTATCGATGAGCAGTCTGTGATTGCGGCAGCTAGCGAGTGCACAGATGTGAATTTGCTGATTAACAATGCTGGAATTGGATTGCTGAAAGGATTAATTTCTGCGGCGGATCTTTCGAGTGCGCGAGCAGAAATGGAGGTCAATTATTTTGGCACCTTGACCATGTGTCGGGCGTTTGCTCCCGTGTTGAAAGCCAATGGTGGCGGCGCGATCGTCAATATGTTGAGTATCCTAGGAAAAGTTAATTTTCCCATGAATGCGTCCTATAGTGCTTCCAAAGCCGCCGCCATTTTAATGACTCAGGGCGTTCGGGCAGAATTGGCAGCACAAGGCACGCTGGTTGTTGGGGTGATGCCTGCTACCGTAGACACGGAAGTGAGTAGAAACTTTCCCCCGCCTAAAGTTGCGCCAGAAGTGGTGGTGCGGGAAGCGTTGCAAGCCGCGATCGATGGAGTTGAGGATATTTATCCGGGCGAACAAGCCACGGAGATGGCAGCGCAGCTACTCAAAGATCCAAAAGCACTCGAAAAGATGATGGCAACGATGTTGCCCAACTAATCATCTTCAGCCAGAACCGACCATCATGAGGCGAAATCAAGGGAGAAACCTAGTATGAGTTCATTGCAGACTGCACTTAAGAAGCCAAGGCTCAACTCTGCTTTCCAACGGTTGATGTCAGTTCACTGGTGGATGGCGGGCTGTTATCTAGTTTTATTTGTTGTCGGCACGTCTATGGCACAGATGCCCAGAAATGACTTTCGAGACATCCTCTACGACTTTCATAAATCGATCGGGGTGCTGACGATGGCGCTTTTGACTTGGCGCATTCTGACCTTGCTCCAAGTAGTGCGGAAGAAGTATACAAAACGGCTGCCTAAGTTTTCTCCGCAATGGCTCAAGAATTTTGCACTGCATACGCTAATGTACATCTTTATGTGGGCAGTCCCGATTGCAGGGTTTCTCCTTTCTAATTCTTTTCGAGCCAATGGGGTTAAGTTTTTTGGACTCGTGCTACCCGATATTTTTCCGCAGAATGCGGAAATGGTTGAAGTCGGACGGGCACTTCATTTCTGGCTTTCCTACACATTCCTAGCAGTCATCGTGCTGCATTTAATCGTTCAGTGGAAAGTTGCTAAAGCCAACTGGCGAAGGTTTAAAGGATTCATCGAAGCAAGAATCAATATGCAAAGAAACTGAACTTCCCAGTATTTCTAACACTGGGAAGTGTGGCAAAATCCGGTATTTTATCGGTTCACTTGTCGAACACAATTTACTCCAGGAAATTATGATATCGGTTTTGGTAACTATTGCGATCGCCATTGCGGGTTATTTAACAAGTCAATCAAGGTCAATTAACCCCTTGAAAACCAAATGAAAAATAAGGGCGACAAATGAGAATTGGGATTGTCGGATCGGGAAATATGGGCGGCGGTTTGGGGAAACTCTGGGCTAAAGCTGGGCATCAGGTGATCTTTTCCTATTCCAGAGATGAGAACAAGCTTCGCCAACTGGCTGTATTAGCCGGACAAACGGCAAGTTTTGGCACCCCCGCAGAGGCAGTTGCCCACAGTGAAGTGGTCTTGCTGGCTGTAGGATTGCCTGCATTAGAAGAGGTGATTCACACGGTTGGTTCTTTGGATGGGAAAGTTATTATCACTTGCGTGAGTGGGTTACAACCGGACTTCACCGGACAAACGATTGGGCTAGCGACGGAACTAAAAAACTCTGTTGCGGAGAGAATCCAACAGCTTGCACCCCATGCCAAGGTGGTCGAAGCATTTAACATTACTTTTGCAGAAGTCATTGGTTCAGAATCCAGGCAATTTGGCAGCGATCGCCCCAGTGTTTTCTACTGCGGCGACGATTCAGACGCTAAAAAGATTGCGGCGGATTTAGTGGAAGACTGTGGTTATGAAGCAGTAGACGCAGGCTCATTGATCGTGGCTCGGTCTTTGGAGACACTAGCGACTGCCTGGGTGCAGTTTTCTGTTGCCAGCCAGTTGTTTCCGAATCTTGGACTGAAAGCACTGCGACGTTAAGCCCAGAAAAAACAATCCTCAATCCTTTCAATTACTGGAGTTGCCCGATGACTCAGGCTCAATTGCCCATTCCAACCCACTTTGATCCGCAGACTGTAAAAGATATTTGGCGAGTGCCCTATGGCGATCGCGCGGTTCAGGCGGCACAGTGGGCACGGCAGCACAGTCTTCAGCCTGCGGCAGCGGATAAAACACGGATCTGTCTACTGGCGATCGATGTGCAAAATACCTTTTGTATTCCCGATTTTGAGCTATTTGTCGGTGGACAGTCGGGCATGGGCGCAGTGGATGACAGCAGGCGACTGTGTGAGTTTATCTATCGCAATTTGGGCGTGATTACTCAAATCACACCGACGATGGATACTCACACGGCAATGCAGATTTTCCATCCGATTTTTTGGGTGAATGCAGCCGGGGGAAATCCAACTCCAGCCGCCACGATGATCACTTTTGAAGATGTGCAGCAGGGCCTTTGGCGAGTCAATCCCGCGATCGCGCCCAGCCTCGCCAAAGGTAACCTGGAAGCCTTGCAGAGCCATGCTCTGCACTACACTAAAAAGCTAACGGATGCAGGCAAATACCCCCTGACCGTGTGGCCCTATCATTCCATGCTGGGCGGCATTGGACACGCGATCGTCTCAGCCGTAGAAGAGGCGATGTTTTTTCACGCCATCGCCCGCAGTAGCCAAACCCAATTTGAACTGAAGGGCAGCCATCCGTTAACCGAAAATTACTCAGTCTTGCGTCCAGAAGTAATGGAGAACATGGAGGGCGGCATCTTGGCGCAGAAAAATACATCCCTGATTCAAACCCTGCTGGAGTTTGATGCGGTGATTGTGGCAGGTCAGGCGAAAAGTCACTGTGTTGCCTGGACGATCGCCGATTTACTGACAGAGATTCAAGTATTTGATCCTGCCTTAGCCAGCAAAGTGTATTTGCTGGAAGATTGCACCTCGCCCGTAGTGGTTCCCGGTGTGATTGACTTCACCGAGCAAGCGGATGCGGCTTACCAACGGTTTACCAAAGCCGGGATGCATTTGGTTCAATCTACCGACGCGATCGCAGATTGGGACGGCATTACACTTTAAGAGCCTTGTGCCTGCCTCGTAAAACTTTGAGCAACCCCAAGGAATTGACCTTACGCAAGGACAGCACGGTTGAGTAAGTTTTGTCCTTAGAAACCTCTTAACTGCTGCTTCCATGCCGTATCATTTGCACAGCGTATTAATTAATTTACGGTTCGCTACAAAGCTGCTATGTCTTCAACTATCGCCCTGATCGCTCACGACTCTAGAAAAGACGATATCGTCAGTTTTGCCACAACTTACGCTCCGGTGCTAGCGCGTTATCGTCTGATTGCCACGGGTGCTACGGGTCAGCGAATTCAAGCTGCAACTGGGTTGCCCATTGAAACCAAGCTGGCAGGCCCTTCAGGAGGGGACACACAGATTGCTTCAGAAATCTGTGATGGAAATGTGATGACAGTTATTTTTCTGGTCGATCCGCTGTATGCTCAGCCCCACGAGCCAGACATTCAAGCATTGCTGCGGGTTTGCAATGTGCATAATGTACCTCTTGCAACTAATCTCAGCACGGCTGAGGCAATTATCAGCCGGTTGGCAAAAAGCCAAGTTGCTCATCTGATTTACAATCCGGTTGCGGGTCAAGGAACGGGCGAGCAAGATTTAGATTTGATTCGGCAACTGCTGCAACCTCACATGAGCTTACATGTTCACCTGACTACGGCAGAAATAAATCCCGAAGAATTGGTTTGTGAGGCGATCGCTGCCAATGCCGATATAGTGATTGCATCTGGCGGCGATGGAACCGTTTCCGCTGTTGCTGGAGCCTTGATTGGCACTGGTATTTCGTTAGGCGTGATTCCTCGTGGTACTGCCAATGCGTTTGCGGCTGCCCTGGGTATTCCTCGTGTTTTACCCATTCGTGCCGCTTGCCAGGTGATTTTGGCAGGACAAACCCGCATGATCGATGCTGCTCGCTGTAATGGGTTGCCCATGATCTTGCTGGCGGGCGTAGGCTATGAAGCAGAGACCGTAGATTTAGCGAGCCGCGAATTAAAAAATCAGTGGGGCGCAATGGCCTATATGATGGCAGGCTGGCAAATGTTAGGGGTTCAAGAACCCTTTGATGCAGAAATTGAAGCGGAGGGAGAAACCTATCACGTTCAGGCATCTGCAATTACGGTGGCGAATGCTGCACCGCCGACCTCGGTTTTGGCACAAGGAGCCGGACAGGTGATCTATGATGATGGACTGCTAGACGTTACCATTGCTACTAGCGAAACAAAGATGCAAGCAGTCACCACGATGGTAAAAATGCTGGGGTCTGCATTGGTGGGAGCCGATGCTCAACAGCAAAATGTTCTCCATGGACGAGCTAAAGACATTAAAATCACGACGACCCCCCCGCAAAAAGTGGTTGTGGATGGAGAAGTCATTGGGACGACACCGATTCATTTGGAGTGTATTCCCAATGGATTAACTGTCTTAGCACCTAGCGGTGGCGGACTTTTAGGCTAGTAGTCAGAACGCGATCGCGGTTTTTTGCCCTGTGAACCCTATTTACTTTAAGATTTAGCCTCCTTCTAGAGATGCATTCAATAGCGCGCTTCCATCCAGCATAAAAGGCGCGACCGCTGGCATTTTTAGATCGCTGGAATTTTTAACAGTTTCGTCCCGTCAGATTCATCCCGTTTGAACTCACTTTTACCCCCATCCTGACTTTCCACTTGCTATGACCCTTTCCAAAGCTGAAATAAAACACCTATTTGAACGCCTCATCTTTGAAGAAATCGATCCTCATGATTGGGTAGAAGATGTCTGGGGTTTAAGCCCCTTATTGGGCGACAGTGCCGCTAAACTACTAGAAGCGTTTGAAGCGGTAATTGAATGTTGCCCTGACGAACCCTTAGAACATCTTGTTTTGACCCACTTGCCGCTGGATGAGTCTATCTAGCTAACATTTTTCTCTGTGCCATGAGTTTTTATATTTCTCCTCGCTTCATCGATAAGCTATCGGTTCACATCACAAAGAACTATTTGAATTTACCCAATGTGAAAGTGCCCTTGATTTTGGGTGTTCACGGGCGCAAAGGTGAAGGAAAATCCTTCCAGTGCGATTTGGTATTTGAGCGGATGGGCATCAGTGTGGTGCATATGTCTGCTGGAGAGTTGGAAAGCCCCGATGCGGGTGATCCTGCCCGTCTGGTTCGGTTGCGCTATCGAGAAGCCGCCGAGATGGTGAAAGTGCGGGGCAAAATGGCAGTGCTGATGATTAATGATATTGATGCTGGAGCCGGACGAGTTGATCAATATACTCAGTACACCGTGAATACTCAACTGGTGAACGGCACGTTGATGAATATTGCCGATAATCCGACGAACGTACAACTTCCCGGCAGCTATGATTCTGAACAGATTCAACGAATTCCGATCATTGTGACGGGGAATGATTTTGCCACCCTCTACGCTCCGTTGGTTCGAGATGGGCGGATGGATAAGTTTTTCTGGGAGCCAGACCGGGACGATCGCATTGGCATTGTCGGCGGCATTTTTCGGGCAGATCAACTGGCTAAACACGATATCGAAACCTTGGTGGATACCTTTCCGACTCAATCGATCGACTTTTTTGGTGCCGTGCGATCGCGCCTGTATGATGAGCAAATTCGCCAGTTAATCCACGATGTTGGGCTAGACCGGATTTCTCAGCGGGTAGTCAATAGTGCAGAGCGCCCACCGGAGTTTCACCAGCCCGATTTTAGCCTGCCTCACCTGATTGAAGTGGGCAATGAACTGGTGCAAGAGCAAAAGCGGGTTCAGGAAATGCGGTTGGCAGAAGAATATAACAAATCGCTTTACTTCAACCGGAAGCTAGGCAATACAGACAATAGTAGTGTGCCTAAGAGCGAAACCATTCACGATCGCGACTTCTTTCGCGCCTACGATCCCAACTCGAATAATGGCAACCCGCCCCCGCTGACTCCGCCAGCCGATCCCACTAGCTACGCTGGTCAATCATCCAGTACCATTCTTACCCCAGAGATGGTGTCTGCAATCAACCAAATCTTAGGACAAGGCTATCGGTTGGCGATCGAAACTGTGGATGAGCGCCGCTTTCGCACCGGTTCTTGGAACTGTTACGGCAGCTATGAAGGGGATGGGGCAAACGCAATCGCGGCTCTAGAAACCTGCCTTACGGAATCGCCTAACCAATACGTGCGACTCGTTGGCATTTCATCTCGCGATCGTCGGCGCATAGTAGAAACCATCATTTATCGCCCGACCCCAAAAACCGCTAGTGTTTAGCTAGTCGTTCTTGAAGAACCTGGATTAGGCGATCGCCTGAGAGGGAATCAGGGATGAGTCAAAAAGAAGCAAAATAGTTTAAGCAAATTGAAGCCGCAGCCAACCAGCAAGGCATTGATCCGGTCGCCGATTGTGCCCTGCAAAAAGTTGCGCCTCAAGCATAGTCTTGTTTGCTATGCCCAATCACAGGTTCAATCGCACTGCGGCGTTTGAGCGTGCGTTTGAGTGCGCCCGTCAATTTGCGAATCCCTGCAACGAACACCTCAACCCCAAAGGGATGATGAGTTGTCTCACGAAAGCCCTGGTCCACAAACGCTTGTTTGGGTTTGATCGCCGTGAGTTTCTGGATTTGAGCCAGTGCAAGTTTCAAGGTTGCTCCGCCATAGGGATTGCCATGAAATGCATCCATACCGACAATCCAATTGCTCGAACTGGTTATCAAACTAAATAAAATGGACAAGCGATCGTACATTTTCTACGTTCGTTACTTCTTATCTTTTACTCTGAACAGCTTGGGCGATCGCCTGACATTTCCTTAGTTCTCGCACCAGTCGCAGGGCTTGATGTTGATACAGGGGAACGGGCAAAACGGCAGGGAGTTGACTCATCACTTCACGGGCAAGGTGAATGCCGCAATCAGAAATACGAGCGATCGCGTTAGCTCCATCAAACACAGCATCGTTAGACAGGGCGCGATCGATGTGGACTGTCCAAGTGCGGGGCAGCAATTCGCCTCGCTCCACCCGTTGCAAACTGTCAATCGTTGCCATAACAATCAGGCGATCGCCGATTTCGGTCTTGGCATCATCCAAAGGCATCAGGCGCGCATCTTGGGCAAAGCGTTGATGCAGAATCGGCACCACCCCATAGCCGCAAGCAATGTCTGAGAGCAATCGTCCTTGGAGCGTATCGTCTTGGCTGATGGCATATTCTGTGACTAAAACGGTTTGCTGATTGATTCGCATGAGGCTGAGAATGTTCTCTCCAAAAGCCGCTGCAACATACGCTTCTGCTGCTAAATCGTAGGCGCACAAGACTTTTGCGTAAGGCAACAGGCGATCGACACTGGCGCTAAACCGAGGATCAAATGTGCGGATGACTACCGCGCAGTGTGGATTGATCCGATGAGCCATCAACCCGATTTCCAGGTTTGTCATTTCGTCATCCGTAGCGACTACCACGCTTTTTGCCGTTTCCAAGTTGACCTTGCTCAAACTGGTTGCCAAATCTCCCACCATCAAGGGCATCAGCGGCAATACGGTAGGTTCTAAAGGGGTGTTGCTGATGCCAACTAATGGCTGCTTAATTTGCTGCAAAAAAGTTGCGACCCGTCGCCCAATTCGCCCCAACCCAATTAGAACCACATGATTTTGTTCAGGGATGGCAGGGCGTTTTTTAGGTAGCTGAAACTTTGCAGATAGGAGCGTTTCAGTCAGGAGTGCATAGAGAACGGCGATCGAAGCGGTTCCTGCCAACATATAAGTCAAATTCATCAAGCCCATCCACGGGGGCGTTTCATCGTCTGGCTTGAGAGTCTTAAACACTGCATCGTCGGCTCCTAGTAACATGATCGCCGCCGTGTAGAAAGCTTGGGGAAAATTAACGCGTTGAGCCACTATTAAAATTAGCGTCCCTAGTAAGAGTAGCAACAGCAGCATCACACCCACTATTAAAGCAACCCGCTTGGTCTGCTGTTGAGCGCTAGAACTCCAGAGAGTTGTCACGGTCTGAGACAGTTTTTTTCTAGAAACTCGATCGCGCCATCGGTTCCAAAAGGGAAGTGCGCGTTCTCTTTTCTGAGGATTCTGGATGGTGTTTGGGTTACTTTGCAAACCAAAATTTGCCGAGCTATCGGCGATTTCTACATAGGCGATTTGGTCACCGGGTTGCACTGGGGTATCTGGGTTGAGTTGATGAAACTCTGTGGATGAGGATGTGCCGCTAGAACTGTAGCTGAGGACTCGCCGAGTTTGAGTATTCAGTTCATGTAACGGGCGATAGCTCCAGCGATGATCGCTGGCAATGGGCACTTTGATCACCCGCAACAGGCTTTCTTTTAAGGGAATGAAACCGCGAACTTCGCTATTGAGTGCCGCGATCGCAAATGCAGGAGCCGGAAGTTGAGTGGCTTCAAACGCGACAAAATTTCCTAGTTTTTCTGCCACCAGTTCATTCAAGTTTTCCTTGGCAGAACGCACGATAATTCGTACTTCTGGGTTCAATAACCGCACCTCAAAGGCTGCCTCGATGTTCACCCGCTCGTCACTGGTAACCAGCAACACTGCTCGACAATGTTTGACTCCTGCTTTTTCTAATAAATCCGCTTGGCGACAATCGCCAACCAACAAATCTTCCAGCAGATCTGGAAATTGATGAACTTCCCAATTTAAAGGCTGAGTCAAGGTGATCGCGCTTACGGGCACGCCAAACTCTTTTAGCACCGATACACAAAATTGCCCTAAACTGCCTAACCCGCACACCAAAAACAGCGAATATTGTGAGGGCTGAGGGGAGATGCGATCGACGGACATAAGAATACCAGAGCAGAGTTTGGCTGATTCCCTCCAATATGCCTAGGAAATGGATTGTCGTCCACCCCTTATCATCGTCAAAAAAATAGGGTGAGCATGTGCCCACCCCACAGATTTTAGAGATCTAGAGATTACTCAATTCCTTCAATCCGATCTTCAACTTGTTGATAAAGGTCACGGAGTTTATCGAGGTTTTCCTCGCTGGTTTCCCAGTAGCCGCGCCCATTTGCCTCTAGCAAGGTCGTCACCATTTTGCGGAACGAGTTGGGGTTGAGATCCATCAACCGTTTGCTCATTTCTTCGTCTTTGAAAAACGTGGTGTTGGTGTCTTCATAGACCCAGTTATCCACAGCATCGGCGGTGGCAGACCAGCCCATGGTGTTCACCAGACGCTTCGACAATTCCCGCACGCCTTCATAGCCGTGGGAAAGCATCCCCTCATACCACTTAGGATTGAGCAGTTTTGTCCGCGAGTCGAGGCGCACAGTTTCTGATAAGGTGCGGATTTGGGCGTTGGCGGTGGTGGTGTCTGCCATGTAAGCCGTCGGCTTTTTGCCGTCATCCCGCAGACCCGCAACGATTTTGGTCGGATCAGAATCGTAGTAGTGGGAGACATCGGTGAGGGAAATCTCCGAGGAATCCAGGTTTTGGAAGGTGACATCAGCAGTTTTGAGTGCCGCCTTAAATAGGTCTTCGCTTTGATCCATCATGCCGGGATTATCGGATGAGAACGCGAACCCTTTCCGCGCCAGGTACATGTTTTGCAGTTCCTGTTCGTTTTCCCAGGTGCCGTTTTCCACTGCCAAGTTGATGTTGCTGGAGTAGGAGCCGGAGGCATTGGAGAAGACGCGGGTTGCCGCTTGGCGCAGGTTGATGCCCATGTCCTCGGATTGCTTGAGGGCGTGTTTACGGACGAAGTTCATTTCCAGTGGCTCATCGGCTTCGGCTGCCATTTTGACGGCGCGATCGAGCAGTGCCATTTGGTTAATAAACAAATCACGGAAGACACCGGAGCAGTTGACAACGACATCGATCCGGGGGCGACCCAGTTCTTCCAACGACAATAGCTCTAGCTTGTTAATCCGTCCGAGGGAGTCGGGCATGGGTTTGACTCCAACCATCCAGAGGATTTGGGCAAGGGATTCGCCGTAGGTTTTGATGTTGTCGGTGCCCCAAAGAACGCAGGCGATCGTTTCAGGATAGTTGCCGCCGTTTTCTTGCCGTTGGCGCTCGAGTAGGCGATCGACCACCACTTTTGCCGATCGCACAGCCGCTGCCGTAGGAATGGACTGAGGATCAAGGGCGTGGATGTTTTTGCCAGTGGGTAGCACATCAGGATTACGAATCGGGTCACCACCGGGACCAGGGATAATGTATTGACCATCTAGCCCAACCAGCAGAGCGCCCAGTTCGTTGTCGGCAACGACTTGTTTGAGGCAAAACTGGAGATACTCGAACAGAGGTTTGAGGGGTTCAGAATCAACAGCGGTGTAGCCTGCGGTGTGCAAAGCTTCCACCCAGGGCGCTTTTTTGTTGTTAAACAGATTGCTAAACATCGAGAGTTTGGAGACGCGCCCTTCTTCATCGATTTGGGCGTGAACCATGGCGGCGACAGCACTCCGAACCGACATGTTGATGCTGTTTAGCAGTTCGACATCGCTGAGAACCCCGCGATCGCTATTGGCATAAATCTCATCAATGTTGCGTTCGACGCTATTGGCAATGATTCGTTGCAGACTGAGGATGCTATCTTCTTCGCGATCAAGGCTGGCGATGTTGACCAAGGTGGCGATCGCTTCTTCTGCCGTAGGCGGTTTGCCGATAACATGTAATCCGCAGGGTAGTAGGCGCGATTCAATCTCCATCAGTTTGATGTAGACCTTGCCCACGACGGTATCGCGCTCTTCAGCGGTCAAGTCCCGCGCATCTTTATCGGGCAAAGCCACATCCTTGTCTAAATTCACCACACGGCACTGATCCATGATGGTGTTTGTGATAGACTCGCCCCGCCCCGTATCTTTTAGGGTTTGGTAGGACGCGATCAGTTCACTCAGTTCCTTCAGCCCCTTATACAATCCCGCATTTTCAGCCGGAGGAGTCAGGTAGCTGATGGTTTCGGCATAGCTGCGGCGCTTGGCGATCGTGGCTTCCGAGGGATTATTTGCCGCGTAGTAGTAGAGGTTTGGAATGCTGCCAATCAGGCTATCAGGGAAACACTCATCGGACATGCCGATTTGTTTTCCGGGCATGAATTCCAACGAGCCGTGGGTGCCAAAGTGCAGTACTGCATCCGCTTTCCAGATTTTTTCTAGGTATGTGTAGTAGGCAGCAAACCCATGATGAGGACTGGCGGAACGGGAAAACAGCAGCCGCATTGGGTCGCCTTCATAGCCAAACGTCGGCTGTACACCAATGAAGACGTTGCCGAAGGATTTGCCGTAGATCAACAGGTTTTGCCCGTCGGTGTTGAGGTTGCCCGGAGCCGGTCCCCAAGAGGGAATTAGGCGTTCGTGATAGGGCGTGAGGGCTTCATATTCAGGCACCGACATTTTGTAGGCGATGTTGAGTTCGGGGCTGTTGAACTGAGCCTGAGCATTGTGCAACACTTCCAACATCAGTTTTTCTGCCGATTCGGGTAGCTCTTGTACGTCATAGCCGTTGTCCCGCAGGGATTCCAGTACTTTGTAGATAGAGCCGAACACGTCTAGATAAGCCGCTGTGCCGACGTTGCCCTTATCAGGCGGGAAGCTGAAGACGGTAATGGCAACGCGCTTATGGAGTTTGGGCTTGCGGCGCAGGTTTGCCCAATTCATAGCTCGTTGAGCGATCGCTTCCACTCGATCTTGCAGGGCGATCGCTTTGCCCGTGTTGCCATCCCGTCCAGAGAGAATAATTGGCTCAATCCCACCATCTAGTTCGGGCAGAGCGATTTGCAGCGCCACCTGAATGGGATGCAGCCCCAGTTCGCTATCTTGCCACTCTTCCGTGGTTTGGAAGACCAGCGGCAGCGCCACCATATAGGGACGATTCAGCTTAGTCAACGCTTCGATCGCTTTCGGATGATCTTGTCGTGCCGGACCGCCCACTAGCGCAAAGCCCGTCAGGGAAACAACCACATCGACCAGCGGCGTAGTTTTATGAATTGGATCGTAGAAAAATGCTTCTACAGGCTTGGAGAAATCGAGTCCGCCTGCAAACACGGGCAATACTCGTGCGCCCATCGCCTCTAGTTCAGACACCATCGAAACATAGTGGGCATCATCGCCAGTAACTAGATGCGTCCGTTGTAAAACCAGCCCAATCGTGGGCACAAGCGGATCGCGCATATCGGCGGGAATATCTGAACGGGAGGAAAACCAGTTGAGGTATTCCTTCACGTCTTCATACATCGTGGGTGCAAGGGGATGCCAGATGCCGAGATCGGGATAGGTCACTGGGTCTTGATATTGAAAAATGGGAGCCGCACTTCCGTTGATGCCGACTTCGCCCTTAAACACGTACTTGTCTGCCAGCATTAGCAGGAAGTTCTCCAGGTTTTCTTGAGAACCTCCCAACCAATATTGAAAGCTGAGCATAAAGTTACGCGCATCCTGCGCCTTATCCATGGGCAGATATTTCAGCACTTGAGGCAGGGTGCGAAGCAACTTCAGCATGGCATCTTGAAAGCCTGCGCCTGATTTTTCCTTGCGCTTTTTCATGAAGCTGGCGATCGCGCTTTTGGATTGCCCAATTTGCGCCAAGGAGAAACTTCCCATTTTATTGAGACGCATCACCTGAGGCATGGAGGGGAAGACGACCGAAACATCTAAGCGATCGCGGTAAGGTTCCACCGCTTCCACCACCTTATCTGCCAAATCTTCTAGAAAAATCAATGAGGCGATAAAAATATTGGCTTGAGAAACATCCCGCTTAAAATCGTCGAAATTTGTGGGATCACGAAGTTCCTCAATCAAGTAACCGCTAATTTCAACAGCAATACTCGGATGAGTCTGGTTAATAGAACGAACAGCGGCAGACAGAGCGCTTTGATATTGAGGCTCTAGCACGACATAAACCACCTTCACCAGACTTCTCCCACCGAGGGCTTCGGGTGCAACATGTCTGATGATGGGCTTGACGTGAGTAAACATGCGGTTAGGCTCCTTAAATCATGCGATTGCAAGCAGTCGTCACTAAAGGTCAATGCTAATTATCGAAAGGTTTTCGATTTTGTAACTGCCCAGAACCGAAATGAAAAGCGGGACATTAAACAAAAAAACGAAAACACAATGACAGCGAGAAATCAGACCTTACGTTTTACGTTGCACATCCCTGTTTGTATCAAAAAAGCTTAACTCGTGCGGGTTTGAGCGCTTAACTGACACAATTTGATAAAAAAACAGACATTTTTGTTTACGTTTGTTTACAAAATCCTGAGCAACTGCTCATTAAAGAGTTTGAAAAACTTCATAATTCTCCTTCTAAAAGCTACAAAAGAAAGGCTCAACGCGATGTGCGACTTTCTCAATCCCCCTCACCCTAAGTCCCTCTCCCGCCATGGGAGAGGGACTTTGACTTATTCTTGCGCCCCTTCTCCAGACTTGGGATAAGGGGCTGAGGGATATAGCTTATTTTTTCCCGCAGGGTGGGACGACTTTAGTTGCCTATGAGGTGGCAGGGCTAAATCCAGCCGCGCACCCAATAGATCACCATGCCCACATACTCTTTGATGACACGGGTAGTATTGCTCAGTTGCTCGGCTTCAGGGAGTAAACTTAGCGCCAAAGCTTGGGGACTCGCTTGCAGTGCTTCTAGCTCGCGATCGCTGACCAAAAAATCAGTCGGCGCAGGAATCGCATCAATCCCTAGCTTTTGGAAAATTCGCAGCGATCGCGGCATATGCACCGCCGAAGTGACGAGCAGAATTTTGCTAATTCCCTGAGCCTCCATAATCTGTTTCACATTGACCGCATTCTCACGAGTCGTCCGTGAAGTCGGCTCCTGGATCATTGCCGCATCGGGAACCCCCATTGTTTTCATGAGTTCCACCATATCTGCCGACTCCGGAGCATCGTTGTTTCCCTGCCAGTCCACTCGTCCTCCACTCAAAATCAGACGAGGCGCTTTGCCTTCTCGATAGAGTTTTGCCCCATATAACACGCGATCGCCTGCTTCATTCACCTCCACCCAGGGACGGGGCGCAAACGCTGGTCTTGTGGCTCCACCCAACACCACGATCGCATCTGCTTTGGGCAACTCCCTACTTGGCAAATATTGAAGTTCCAAGGATTTGAGCAACGAGATACTTACCCAGCCATTACTGCTGATCAGGATCAGCAGTAGGGCTAAACCAGCGGGGATCATTGCCAAACGCGCTCGTCGCCAAACCATTAGTCCTAACGCTAGCAGCAGCAGCAGACACGCTAGACCGAGAGGATACAAAAACAGCGGCAGTAGCTTAGAGAGAAATAAAAACATTGAAGGAATTTGGGAACCATAGAGTAATGAATCTAGCAACGATTGGGAGATCTCTTAAAAACCATCCGGATGCCGGAGTTTCCCCCTCGAAAGGTAACGATACTCTCTAGCTTTTCGTTTAAACATTAAAAACGCCCTGGGGGTGCCAGAGCGTCGGAACAGTAACCACTCTCTTCTACTTGATACTTTTTAGCTTCTCCTGTTTCCGCAAAAGTTTTAGAAAGGGTGTGACAGTTTGTTCACCGTTTTAACTGTGTGCTTTGAAATAGGAACGCTAACCCACTGTTTCAATGTTCTGAGGACGTGAAAGCTAGGTTAATTCACACCAAAAACTCTTGACTCAGATGCTATGAAACTACGATATTTGCTGTTGTTTGCTGCTTCGGCTTTGGTGGTTACGCCGATTCCAACGATTAGCGCTCCTGTGCAGATCGCCTATGAATCACGCGCGATCGCCGGGTCAGCGGATACCATCTACCAGCGGGTGAATCCGGCTGTGGTGACGGTGTTTGCAGGGCGAGAAATTGGCTCTGGCAGTGTGGTTAGCTCCGATGGATTAGTGATCACGAATAATCATGTGGTGAATGGGGCAGTGGGGAGCCAGGTATCTGCGAGAACATTCAATGGACAAAGTTATTCAGGACAGGTGATTGCCATCGATCGCCGTTCCGATTTAGCCCTGATTCAACTGCGAACTGGGTCGCAACTGCCCACGGTGCCCTTGGCGACCAGCACGCCCCAATCAGGGGAACCCGTGTTGGCGATTGGTAGCCCTTATGGTCGTCCGGGAGTGTTGACAACGGGCACGTTTAGCAGTGTCCGCAGTAATGGCGATCTGCAATCACGGGTGGTGTTGCAGCCCGGAAATTCGGGGGGACCGTTGCTGAATACATCGGGTGAAATGGTGGGCGTGAATAAGGCGATTTTGGAGTCGATACAGGGCAGCAATACAGGAATTAGCATTGCCACCAATGTGCAAACGGTTCGTTCGTTCATTGCCCAAAATAGTGCTGGAAGCGCTGGTATTGCTTCGGGAGCACCAATTTATAATCAAACGAATCAAACGCCGATCTATCAGCCACCCACGAATTCAGCAATCTCTCAATTTCCGGGGGGAATGGTGCTGCCGAAGCCGCAAGATCCGATTTGGCGATCGCGTCAGAATAGCCGCATCTATCAGTCGCAGACACCCAATAATCAGTTTGCCTCTCGTCCCAATGGTCAATATTCTGGCGGTGCTGTGGTGATTCCCACGCCGAATGATAATCGCTTCAATCCAGGCTATGAAAGCGCCCAAGTCCCAACTCCTCAGTATAATCCTGGTTTCAACTCAGATTCACCCTATCCATCGCCCGGAGTCGGAGTAGGCAGCAATTCAGCGACAGGCGCGCAGTTAGGCGTAATCGTAGATACCCGCACATTAGTCGTTCAAAGTGTGAATCGCGGTTCAGCAGCAGAAAATAGCGGCTTGCAAGTGGGCGATCGCTTGGTGGGAGTCAATGGCAACGCCCTCCGCAGTTTCGATGATCTCAGAGCCTTTATTACTAATGCCCCTGCTTCTGCCCAGTTCACCATTGATCGCAATGGTCAGGCAGCAACGGTGGGCGTTCAGTTTTAGTCTGGTTTTAGGAAAGCTAGATTATTGGGGCTGTGCCGCTATCGCCAATCTCACTCCTGGAATTTGGCGCAGTTGATCCATCACCGCCACCACCTGACCATGGCTCACCTGCTCATCAGCATTGATGATTACCTGGGCTGGCTGAGTTCCAACCATGGCTTTTAATCGGGGCTGAAGTTCAGACAGCGACACAGTTTGATTATTTAACTGAATCTGTCCTTCAGCATCCACCGTCACAGTGAAACGCCCAGAGTTTTGAGCTTGAGCCGTCGTTGCTTTAGGCAAATTGACAGGCACTCCCATCGATCGCGTCAAAAATAAAGACGACATCATAAAAAACGTAAGAATCGCAAAGATCACATCGATCATCGGCACGATGTTGATCTGAAATGGTAGATCGGGTTCATCCGGTAGACGCATAGGACGCAGGCACTCCTTGTTCGTAGTATCGACGGTAGAGCAATTCTAGCTGTCCGCCGTATTCTTGAATCAGGGCGATTTGCCGCAAATATAAGCCGCGAAAGGTGTTGGCAAACAGCAGAGTGAAGATGGCGACCATCAATCCTGCTGCCGTAGAAATTAACGCCTCACTAATGCCAGCGCTGACTCCAAGGGTGCTGCTGCCGCCCATTTCTCCTAACTTCAACGACGCAAAGGAGCGAATCAATCCCAGCACTGTTCCCAACAAGCCCAACAGCGGCGACAAACTGATGATGGTTTCAAACACCGTGTTAAACCGCTTCAGCAAAGGCATCTCTGCTTGAGCCGAGCTTTCTAAGGCTAAGCGAAACTCTTCAGGATTGGGGCGATCGAGTTCTAGCGCTGCCAAAAAAATTCGGGCGATCGGCAGATCCATATTTCTTTCTAATTTCAAAAATGCGTTGCGAGGATTATGGCTATAGATCGTCAGCACCTCTCGCGCCAACCGATCTTGGCGACGAGCAATCTTGACCCAAAATAGTACCCGTTCCAAAATCAGCGCTACTGCCACCAGGGAAAACCCTAGCAGCGGCACCATCACGACTCCACCCTTCGTCAACCATCCAAAGTCCATGCGCTACTCAAAATAGTGATCAACCGAATATTTAAAGCATCAAGGAATAATCCCAAATAGCTTATCAGGTGAATCGTCAAGCGGGATCACACTGTAGAAAGATCAGCGCGGAGAAAGTCGATAAATTGACGGGCAGTGCGACCCGATCGCCCATTGTGGCGAGTTGCCCACTGAAGCGCTTGAAACTCCAAATCTTCTGGGCTGAGGGAAATATTCGCTTGGGCAGCGAGATGATGGATGATCTGCAAATAGGTAGCTTGATCAGGCGGCTCGAAAGTGAGGGTTAACCCAAAGCGATCGCTAAACGAAAGCTTTTCTTGCACAGTGTCCCAGGCATGGATTTCATCACCATCTTTAGGACGGGGGCGATCGCCAAAAAACTCGCGAATCAAATGCCGCCGATTGGATGTGGCATAAACCACTACATTTTGCGATCGCGCCGTCAAATTTCCCTCCAGTACCACCTTTAATGCTTTGTAGTCGTCCTCGTCTTCTTCAAACGACAAATCATCGACAAACAGAATAAACTTTTGCGGCAACGAACGCAGTTGATCGGCGATCGCGGGTAAATCTCGCAACTCTGATTTCGCAACTTCCACCAAACGCAACCCATCTTGGCGATAGCGATTCAGCAACGCCTTTACCAACGACGATTTGCCCGACCCGCGACTGCCATACAGCAACACATGTAGCGCTGGATAGCCTTTGAGTAAAAACTCTGTATTTTTCAACAAGGCTTCTTGCTGCCCACCATAGCCCACCAGATCCTCCAGTTCGACTTGATCGGCATAGGCAATTCCCACCAGTTTGCCCTGATGCCAGCGCAATGCAGAAAACATTGCCACAAGTCCGGTGCCATGCTGCCGATAATGAGCGGCAAACACTTCTATACATTCTGCCCAGTTAGTCCGTTGTAGCTGAAGTTTGACGGATGTTAATGGTGAATCGTCTGTTGGCTCCCAGACGATCGCGGGGAGAGAAACCTGGGCGATCGCCTCCACCCAATTTCTCAGTTGAGTTTCTCCACAATTAGACAACTCTTGCAGTACTTGCAAATCGTGCCGAGCCGGCAAAACTAAAGCGGATGGTAACGCCTGAAAGTCTTTTTGCTGCGCCTGTCGGGTAAATGGGTTTTCATCCCGCAAAACGCAGGTAAGTAAAAGATCTTGCCAGGATTGCTCCGCCTCTAACAAACAACGAAACCAGCGCCCGTAAGCATGAAGACAATCCAAAACCTTTGCTCCAACCTTTGCCTGAGCATTGTGAATCGCTTGCAGCAATGCCAAAAAGGATTGCCCTGCTTCCTGCTCGACATCAAGCACCGATTGATACACCAACAAAGACGCTGCTTTTTGCAACAATTGAAACGCAGACAACTCAGGCGATCTCATTCCCACACCCAGTAAATAGTCTTTCCATCATCCTGCAAATTTTGCGCTCTTGAACCGATGAAAGTTCGCGGTGGTGTATGACGCTTTTTCTGCGGAACTGAGATCGGGCTACCAATAGCTAAACACTACTTACCAACGTGTCAATTTCTATCCTTCAAAAAACTTAATAGTTAGTGATCTATTTGCAAGACTGCAATGCTATCAACAGAAACAAGCTTTACAGTCCTGCGTTACAGGTCTTATAAGTATAAAAATTGTTGCTCTTTATTTATATACATGCTACAATAAGGGGTTAGATGCAAGACATTTTCCATACACAGTACTCTCGTAATAATCGAGAGTACTGTGTATGGAAGTGTATCCTAGAAAAGTTTTCTTTACGCCTCAGTTTCTAGAGTGGCTGAGTTCTCTGCGTAATGCTAAAGCTGCTGGAAAAATTAAGGCTAGACTTAAGCGTGTGGAAGAGTCAGGAAGCTTGGGAGATGGGAAATATCTTGACTCCGGAGTTAGTGAGTTCAAGCTTGGTGGTTGCGGTGGATATCGAATTTACTTTGGAGAACTAAAGGAAGGCATTCTAATTCTTAATGGAGGACACCACGATACCCAGAGCCGTGATATTGAGCAAGCAAAGAGAATTTTAGAAGATTATGAATAGTGCAAAAGTTTCACAAAAGATTAGCTTTCACGATTATTTGATTGACTCGCTTCAAAAGCCTGAGGAAGCGGCGGCTTACATTGAAGCCATTTTGGCAGAGGAAGACCCCGAACCGACTTTACTGAAAAGTGCTTTGCTAGATGTAGTAGAGGCATTTAGCAACACTACGCTGTCATCTGAACAGGCTGAATCGCAACGACAAAAGCTGGATGACATCCTAGCCCCATTGGGCAGTCAGGCGATTTATGGGTTAGCGGGTTGGTTGAGTGAAATGGGTTTACAGCTATCGGTCAGCGTTCAGAATCAAGACGATCAATAGAATTCAGGTTTGAGTTGAGCGATCGCTGCTTTCATAGGTTTTATCATTACAATCAGTGGTTTTTGTTGCGTTGCTACCGCGTAAACTTGGAACCCCGGTACTGAATTTCTCGTTTAACGGCATGATGCCGAGCAAACTTGGGAATGTCGCCCAGATGCCCCATCACAATTAAAGTATCGCCTTCCTCTAAAAGGGCTTCATGACCCGGATTGATAATGGTTGAACCGATTGCCTTCCGCAGTGCCACCACAATAAAGGTGCCTTTGCCCCGCGCTTGAACGCTTCCCACGGTGGAGCCGATCAAATTAGATTTGTGAGAAATTGCCAGTTCTTCCACTTGAACATCAATTTGAGCCAGCAGTTCATTGAGGGTATTGCGTCCATCATCTTCATCTAAAAAATCCATGGCGGCGGGATGAGTAATCATATTCGACATTCGGAGTGCCCCGATCGCCGCTGGAGAGACCACGCGATCGGCTCCTGCCTGCAATAACTTCTTTTCGGTAGAAAGATACTCGCCTCGTGCCAGGATAGTCAGATCGGGATTCAACCCGCGCGCGGTGAGCGTAATAAACACATTGATGGCATCATCGGGTAGAACCGTTGCCAAAAATTTTGCGCGCATAATCCCGGCTGCTTCTAAAATGTTTTCGTCGGCAGCGCTGCCCATTTGCACTAAAAAGCCCTTGCCTTCTGCCTGTGCCACCCGATGGTCGTCGTTATCAATCAAAACAAAAGACTGATGAGCCGCTTGCATTTGATTCGCTAAAATTCGCCCAATGCGACCATAGCCACAAATAATTACGTGGTCTGTTAGCAAATCAATTTCTCGCTTCATCCGTCTTACTCCCAATACTCGTTTGATTTCGCCTTCGGTAATCATTTGCAAAAAGCCGCCCAAAATATAGGCAACTGAGGTGCAGCCTGAAATAATCACCACCATTGTAAAAATTCGCAGACCAGGGGTCATGGGTCCGATTTCGCCGAACCCCACCCCAAAAATGGTGATTACCACCATGTAGATGGAGTCCAGCCAGTTCCATCCTGCTAGTCGATACCCTGCCACTGCAACAACCAGGGTGGCTCCAAAAAAGCCTCCGCCAACTACCATTCGCTTTAGAGAGCTTTGCATGCGATCGCTTAAATCAACCCGAAAAAATCAGCCGTACTACAAATAATGGGGTAACTATGTATTTCAAGCAGGTGTCTATGCTACAGATGTCTATTAGATGGGTAATCAAGTTTAGGAGACAGCAATGAAGCGAATTTTTAGTCTTGCCCTAGCTGGACTTGCCCTAACGATCGCCCTTATGGTTGAGGGGGAATGGCAAGATCATCCTCCAGCGATCGCACAAACGAACTCTCGTCTCGTCGTGTCTGCTGCTGCCAGCTTAACCGATGCCCTCAAAGAAATCGCCCAACTTTATAATCGAACTCAGCCAAACGTCACCTTGCGTTATAACTTTGCCAGTTCTGGCGCATTGCAACAGCAAATTGAAAATGGTGCGCCCGCAGATGTTTTTATTTCTGCGGCTGAGAAGCAAATGGATACCTTACAGCAGAAAAATTTGATTGACTCAGCCAGCCGCCGCAATTTGCTCACCAATCGGTTGGTTCTCGTGGTGCCGAATACCGCGTCAGGAATTACAAATCTTCAAAGCTTGAAGGATATTCGCGTTAAACGAATTGCGATCGGTGATCCACGCAGCGTTCCAGTTGGGCAATATAGCGAAGAAGCCTTGAAGAAACAAGGATTATGGAATTCATTGCAACCTAAGTTTGTGTTGGCAAACAATGTGCGTCAAGTGTTGCAATTTGTCGAATCGGGTAATGTGCAAGCAGGTTTGGTGTATGCCACGGATGCAAAAACATCCAGCAAAGTGAAAGTGGCTCAAGTAATTTCTGCCAATTTACATACGCCAATTGTTTACCCGATCGCCGTAGTTAAACGCAGCAAAAATCAAACATTAGCACGTAATTTTACTCAGTTTTTATCAACCAATAAAGCAAAAAAACTCTTCAAAAAATATGGATTCGGAACCCACTAAAAACTAATTTTTAATTGAATGATATCTGTTGATCTTTCCCCTCTTTGGATTTCCCTAAAAGTGTCAGCCGTGGCAACTCTGATCACTTTTTTCACCGGAACTGCGGCTGCCTATGGATTATTAGGTTATCGAGGAAGGTGGCGATCGCTGCTGGATGCTGTGTTTATTGCTCCCCTAGTGCTGCCACCGACGGTCGTTGGATTTGTCTTATTGCAGTTTTTTGGAAGCAATGGCTGGGCGGGTCAACTGCTGCGATCGCTCAACATAGAAATTATCTTCACCTGGTATGCCGGGGCGATCGCCGCCACTGTCGTCACCTTTCCACTGATGTACCGGACTGCCCTCGGAGCCTTTGAGCAAATCGATGGCAATCTACTCCACGCCGCTAGAACCTTGGGTGCTTCCGAACTGCGAATTTTTTGGCAAATCAGCCTACCACTGGCACTACCCGGAGTGTTGGCAGGAATAACTCTCACCTTTGCGCGAGGTTTAGGGGAGTTTGGCGCAACGTTGATGCTGGCAGGCAACATTCCTGGTGAAACAGAAACCATTCCCCTCGCAATCTACTCTGCCGTAGAAGCCGGGGCAACCGATCAAGCTTGGTTCTGGAGCCTGATCATTTTGTCCATTTCCCTCAGCGCCGTCGCTACCATTAACCTCCTCCTTCACCCCTCCACTCCTTCACCCCTCCACTCCTCCACTCCTTCACCCGACACCCGATACCCGATACCCGATACCCGATACCCGACACCCGACACCCGACACCTCCTAGTCGATATCCAAAAATATCTCCCACACTTCAGCCTCCACCTTACTTTTCACACCGATCGCTACCCTTTAGGAATTCTAGGCGCATCCGGTGCAGGCAAGAGTTTGCTGTTGCGGTGTATTGCAGGCATTGAAACGCCTGATCAAGGTCGTATTGTTCTCAACGGGCGCACCTTGTTTGACTCAAAACTTGGGATTAATATTTCTAGCCGCGATCGCCGAATTGGCGTGATTTTTCAGCACTATGCGCTGTTTCCACATTTAACGGTTGCCCAAAACGTGGCGTTTGGCTTGCCTCAAGCTAAGAAAGCCTTACGGCAGCGCATAGAGGCACAATTGCAATCGGTGGAACTGGCAGGACTGGGCGATCGCTACCCTCATCAGCTATCCGGCGGACAACAGCAACGCGTCGCCCTTGCCAGAGCGTTGATTTGCAACCCCGATGTCTTGCTGCTGGATGAGCCGTTCTCTGCACTGGATACCCACTTGCGCTTTCAAATGGAGCAAGAATTAATTGCCACTTTGAGTCCCTATGCTGGGACGACTTTGTTTGTCACCCATAACCTAGAAGAAGCCTATCGCGTTTGTAAGAATCTGCTGATCTTAGAGCAGGGCACCGCGATCGCCCATGCCGATAAACACACTATTTTTGAACATCCCAATCGGGTGAGTATCGCTAAACTGACCGGCTGCAAAAACCTTTCTCGCGCTACGGCGAGTGGAATTCAACAAATTGATGCGATCGACTGGAACTGCACCCTCCACATTGCAAATCCCCCGACTGCCCAGTTCACCCAAGTTGCCATCCGCGCCCATCATCTGCAATTTATAGAGAGTCCCAACCTGACATCTGATACCCGTCACCTGTCACCTGCCAACACTTTTCCCTGCTGGGTTGCAGCGACTAGCGAAACGCCTCACCGCATGACCGTATTCCTCAAACTCCAGTCGGCTCCACTCCATTCCAGTGATTACCATTTGCAAGCAGAAGTGTTTAAGGAAAAATGGGACAGCTTGAAAGATAACCCTTTTCCCTGGCACATTTGCCTCAATCCACAGCAATTGATGTTGTTAGAGGAGTAGATGGAAGGGGCGATCGCTATTCTTTTAGCCTATTGCGTTCAAGATACGAAACGCTATCAATCAATTAGGAGAAATGAGCGATCGCTGAAGGGAACCAGGATAGCGTTAGAGAAACACGCGATGCTGCAACGAGGGCATTTGACGACGCACCTGGTCTAAGCGAGACGGCTCAATCGCCGCGATCGCCACACCGGGTTGATCTCCCGCATCCGCCAGCACGGTACCCCAGGGGTCAATAATCATCGCGTGTCCGTGGGTTTGACGCATAGCATAATGCCGCCCCGTTTGGGCTGGTGCCAGCACATAGCAGGTATTTTCGATCGCCCGTGCTTGCAGCAACACTTGCCAGTGATCTTTGCCCGTGTAGGCAGTGAACGCCGCTGGAATAAATAAGACCTCCGCTCCCATTTGGGACAGGTGGCGATAAAGCTCTGGGAACCGCACATCGTAGCAAACAGAAAGCCCCAGATTGCCCCAGTCTTTGGAAGGATAAACTGGCGGCATGTGTAGCCCTGCTAACACCGTGACTGATTCTTGATAGGTGTTACCATCCGGCACATTCACATCAAACAAATGCACTTTTTCGTACCGGGCAAGCTCTTCTCCACTGGCACCCACCAACAGCGCAGTATTGTACACTTTGCCATTCCCCACCGGAACCGGAAACCCGCCGCCCAAAATGGTGACCTGAAAGCGCTGTGCCATTGTTTTGATAAACTTTTCGCTTTCTTGGGCGATCGCCTCCGCCTGCGCCATTTTGTCTTGCTCTTCTCCTAAAAATGAAAAGTTCTCTGGCAACCCAATCAGTTCCGCTCCTTGGCGCACTGCTAGGTCAATTAGTTCTTCTGCTTCCGCCAGATTCTTTTTCAAATCGGGCACACTGGTCATTTGAATGGCAGCCGCCAAATAAGATCTCATAAACTCCAACCCCATTGCATGGATGACTTTGAACGGTGCCTATATGAAACGTCAGACTTGCACTATCCAAAGATTACCCAGTCTTAACCCGTTTTCACCCCTTAGTTTAATCCCAGTTGAGTCCTTCCGATTGGCACTTGGAAAATTCCATAAGGGAACTTGGAAGCGCGCTCCCCTGCCCTACGCTTCTGACTTGTTGCTGATTCAGGCGATCGCCTTTGAGATGGAGCGCCAAATCAGTTTTTAACTTCTAAATACTGATTAAAGATTTCACACTGCTTAAAAGAAACTCTAATTTCTGCTCACTTTCTTTATCAACCAAAGAATCATCGACAATGCTAAGCAACTTTTTTTTCTCAAAAATCTTGACACCTTTATTTGTCTTGGTAAATGCCTCGTTTTGAGATAAAAGGATAGTAGCAATAATTAAGACACGCAGATGATTAAGAAGCTCCATAAGAAAGTCATTTGAGTTGTTCAATTCACTATTTAACTTCTTCAGTTTTTTCTCTAAATCAAGATCATCACCATGCACAAAAGTACTTCTAACTTCATAAGCGGTCTTTAAGTTACTTTTTACTGCAAGAGCTGAATAGCCAAGTAAGTTAAGGATTTTAGCTCCACGAACCCAAAAACGAAAGGAAATCTCTTGATTCTCAGCTAGAAGTAAAGATTCTAGACCAATAACAACATTTGTAATTTTCTCCTCCAAGCTATCATTAGCTAGCAGAGCTTCACAGTAATGTCTATATGCAATTGTTAAATGAGCCATATCTTTTTCTTGTCGTCCAGGATCGCAGAATCCCTTAGGCAAAATACATGATATGGTTCTGTAGAAATCGATAAACTTTGGCACCTCATCTTTTGCGAAATTGATTTTAGCTAAAACATTTATCTTTTGCCCGGAATAGGCTACGCTGTTGGCTTTCTGATCCCATAAAACTGCCTCTGAATACATCTCATAATAATTTCGTTGAACGCTAGATACTCCAAAGAGTCGAAATGTAGAAATAAGCTTTTCAAGTTCGTTCCTAGCTAAATTGAAGTCATTTTCATCGACTTCATCTATCTCTACATTAATAATTGCGGATGGAAGTATTCCTCTATTAAGCGGCTTTGGAATAGTACTTAAATATGGATAAATAGTGTGCTTTTTCTGTAAATCATTGACTCTAGTTTGTCTTATAGTGAATTGTGAGTTGTTTGAATTAAACTTGAGTTCTTCCTCAAACTGTACAATAATTCCATATACTTCAGCAATTATTCCAAATTTAAAAAACTTTTTCTCTAAATCTCCATAAAAAATTCTTACTATTGAATCAATATAATCTTCGGCTAAATCAGATTCTTTATTCAAATGGTCATTAGCTATTACCTCAATAAATCTATCTAACAAGTTAACCTCGGCGAAGAGATATTCCTGATTATCATCTTTAGTCTTAAGTACTTGAGCATATTCAAAAGTCGATTTAATTAGGTTTAAAATCTCTTGTGAAAGCACAAGTCTCTTTTCACTTGCGTATTTACTTTGTGATTTGCTGCAGGTTGAACCGTCAGCATTGTATTGGAAATCTAAAATTTCGTCGTAAAAATAAATAGTTTCCATCAACCTTAATGAAGGATGAGTAGCATTTTCCTTAACCAACTCTTTAGATTTCAACGCTAAAGATTTTAAATTTTCTATTAATATTTTCTGTTCTTTCATAGCTCAGTTAGGATGTAAGCTGTTTCTGCTTGCGGTTAACATATCGTTATTGTCTTCCTTAAGCTCAAATCTTTTTTGAACTTCTAATGCTGTAGTTAAACGAGTTGCATTAAGGTTAAGGCGTACTACAACTGCCGCATGGTTTTCCACGCTTTTTCATATTTCGCCGTTGCTGCTTTGGATAAGGGCTGCAAAAATTCGCTGGTTTCTACCACTTTAGGATCAGGGAATAGGGCGGGGGCGCGGTGCAGTTGGGTGGGCAAGTCAGCCAAGGACTTGCCAAACAACAGCGGGGATGCGCCCCAAGTGAGCAAGGAGATTTGCTGAGCGATCGCGGGTTGCAGGCAAAACGTCAGCCACTCTGCCACGGCGCGTGGGATGGTTGGGTTTGCTGCCGGACGCACCCATAGATCTGCCCACAGTGCCGTTCCAGAACTGGGCACGACGGCAACCACGTTGGGCGATCGCTGCCCACTTTGCAGCACATCTTCCGACCAACCCACTGCCACCCAGGTATCCTCCAGCAATAGCGGCTGGAGATAGTGGGTAGAGCTATATAGCTTTGCCTGTTGATTCAGCGATCGCAGTTCTGCTGCTAGAGTCGGCACTGTCGCGAGATCTTCAGTGTTGTAGGACTTGCCCAGCTTTTTCAGGGTTAGCCCAATCACCTCTCGCGGCTGATCTAATAAAGAAATCCGTCCTTTCAACTCCGGTCGCCATAGATCTGCCCAATTCGTTGGGGGTTGCAAACCCTGCTGCTTAAAAATATCTTGGCGATAGGCAATGACTGTCGTGCCAACCCGATAAGGTACTGCCCACACCTTGCCGTTCGCATCGGGTTTTCCCCCAGCATTGCGAGTGACCAGTGCTTTCCACTGAGGATTTTTAAATAGGGCTGACGACCCTTGCACCGTGGCGGTATCTAAAGGAGCCAACAAACCCTGAGAAATTGCCCCCGATAGCCAGTGGTCGCCTAAGGTCACTAAATCAACCGGGTTGGCGGTGGCAGATTGACCCACAAAGGGAATCCAACTGGGCAGCGCGAATTCATTGGATTTTTGCGGATTATTTGAGGATTGCGATCGCTGCCAGGTTTGTAACAGGGTAAAAAGCTCCTCCAGTTGCCTATCTGCGGTATATTCTAGCTTCACGCCCCCTGCCTGCTTGCGAAAGGCATTAAGCATTTGCGGTGGAATTGACCCCTGCAAGGCGCGAATTTGCAACAAAGACTCTTGCCCTGCTGCACAGCCTTCTAAGATCACGCCTAAGCTGCTAACTGCCGCGCCAATCAGTAGCGATCGCCGACTGATCGTGAATTGTGATTCCGTTATTGCCATGCTGTCTGTCTTTAAGCCTGCACACATATCCTTCTCACCATTCTGACATCATCATCACTGCGATCGAACCTAAATCGATCCGTATCCACCGTTCACGTTTTTTAATACTCAATTATTCGCTTGTCTGGTAAACGTTAAATGATTCAGGAATAACCAAGGGTCAATCAACATCATTACCTAAAATGCATGTAAGAACTATTCAGGTAAATTGGGTCAGACATGGACACTCTGCAAAAGCAGCTAAGCGTTTTAAGTAACAAAGTAGACGGACTATATCAACTGATTGAACAGTTGAGCGATCGCGTCAGCGAAGTGGTATCAGAATGTCAAAAAACAGATCAGGCAAATCATTCTGATTCTGAAATGCCTTTGGGACACCGCTCTTATCGGATTCAAAGTTATTTTGAATCAACTATGGAGCATAAAGATGTACTGATTGATCAGGATAGTTTGAGTGCATCTTTCCAAACTGAGCGTCAAGTTTCTCCCGAAATTCAGATTCAACGATTAACCGCTCAACTGACTGCGGCATATAGTCGAATGGCTGCCTTGGAAGATCAATTAGTCGCTAAACGAATTCACTAAGGTAATCACCCCTTTCTTTAGCAGTCAATTTTTCTCCACTTGAGTTTTCTCGCTTTCTTGTTGATACCTCGCTGCAATGGATTCAACGGCATCGAGTAAATCTGAATTTGACCATCCTTTGTATAAGTGAGCCGCGATCGCACATCCTCCTGCGCCCACGCCTTCTTTCACATAGCCTTGCTCATAAGCTTGCAGTTGGGCAAACCGAGAACTGGCAAAACTCAACTGCGTCGCCACCAAGGGTACTTCTGCCACTAACTTGGCTAAACCAACCGTATCCCCTGTGAGATCGTCGGCAACCCAGCGCGTGGTGCCCACCACAATGTTTTGAGGCTGCCACGGGATCGCTGAGTCCTGGGCGATCGCCCGTGCCAAGGCATACACCGCCAACATTTGGGTACCGCCTGCCAGTAATACGCCCCCCGCTCGACTCGCGGCGATCGCCATTCCTGCCACCACCGCCTGCATCGGATCGCCTACCGCTGCCAGAAGTGACCAGGGATCATGCGAATCAATACCCGCCAGCCCAGTTTTGACTAACTCCCATTTTTGGTCATGGTTACAGGTTGGATGGCTGCTATTGACTTTTCCAGTCGCAGCGATCCCCAATCCCGTCATCACTGCTAAGGCTGTGGTGGTGCCTCCCACGACGCATTCCGCCAAAATCACATAGCTGTCTGTTGCGGCGATCGCCAACTTTTCGCCCCACAGCAATCCCTGGACAAATAAATGCTTGACCGTTGCTTCTTTCATTGCTTGTCCTGTACTGAGGCAACGAGCCGGAACGCCCTGCAAATCGATCGCAGGCACGGCAGGCGGTTGAGGCAATCCAGCATTAAATAAATAAACAGGCAATTGCTGACCTTCAACCACTGCCCGCGAAATCAACACGGGTGAAGCGCCCATTTTTAATGGCGGCAGCGGATAGTGAGGTTTGGACTGCACTCCATTCACCAAAAATTCTGCATCGGCGATCGCAGTATAGCGGCGATCGTCTGGTGTTGCTCCTGCCGCCGAGATTCCGGGAATCAACCCCGTCTCTGTAAAGCCCAACACACACGCCAAAACTGGGCGTTTTCCTTGGTAACGGTCTAACCAAGCCTGCCCCTGCGATAGTTGGGTATAGACTCGAATCGTAGGTAGGTTATTAGCCTTCCCTTGTTGCGTGCTATTCATCTATCCATTGTTCGACATTCGTCCTTCGCTATTCGCCGTTCGCCACTTCTTCATACTCCATCATTACCTGCACCCATTTAGGCGGTCGAGGAATCGGGTTACGGAGGCGATCAAACAGAAACCAGCACACTAGATGAACCACAAACAGATAAACCAAGTTGTTCACAAATATCACCACCAGCATCAGGGCTTGAATTAAAGGCAAGCTGGGTTGAAATGCCAGATTGAGGCGAACGCAAAACCAGTCAATCAGATCAGTAATTTGAACGGTGGTGTATTGCCATAGGTCATCCCCAAGCAGCAGTGAAATCAGCCAAATGCGGAAGAAAAACCCGATCGCGCCCAAAAGAGCGCCAATACTAATCGAGACTGCCCAACTGGCTTTTCGTCGCCACAACAGCCCCAATAGCACGCCCATTAAACCAAAGGGCATGACATAGAGCAGACTGCGGGGCGGTCCCATTAATACGCTGAGCAGCAATCCAGAAACTAATGTTCCCATCCAGGCAGCACGATTGCCCCATCGTAAGTAAATCAGAGCGATCGGCACTGGGAAAAATAACCGCAGGATCGGTCCCATGGGAAAGTAAAAATTCACAAGCCAAACAAGGCTGGCGGCGCTGGCTAAAAACGCGGTTTCGACCAACATTAATGGACTAGATGACTGAAGCGCGCGCGGGGATGAATCCTCTAAAAATGCTGATTGATCCACTACAACCGCAGGGTTGGGAATTGTCAGTTCTTTTTCAACATCATCCCATGTTGCATCTGTCCCTTCAGAGGGCGTGGTCGGTAAATTGGCTGCTGACGAAGGGTTTCCCGGCTCAGGGCTTTTGGGAAATTCATTCATGCAAATCTCCTAACCCAGTACTGGAAACGACTGTTTAGCGGCTTCAGTTAGGCGATTTAACAAGCGCTGTAGACTGGATGGGTGCAAAATCGCCCAAGCATTGACCGCAAAGCAAACGGTTCCCAAGGTCAGCAGGACATAGGTTGGCACCATGACGACCCCAATGACAAACCAGGTCAGCACGTGGAGCACCATAATTCCAGCAAAGGCGATTGCCAGCCCTGAAACCTGCATAACTTGGGCTGTTGGGCGATGTAACCCAGTCAAAATTATTGTTAGCAACGTGGCGGTTAAATTCAATGGAACTAACGCGGCGCAGATAGCAATGCAGTGAGTATGGGAAAAGTGGAGCAAGCTGTTGAAATCAAGCATTCGGTGTTAACAGTTACGGCACATTAATGACACTTTACCCGCTCAGTTGTTCCTATCCTAATCGCTATAGACATAAACAGAGTTCTCATTGAGCTTCTTTAGTATGAATTGTTTTGAGCGTGAAAACGAACCTGTTGCAAGATATTAAGCAGATCAAACTGATTGGTACGGTAAACCTAATCAAGCAGGGGTAACAACCGCCATCCATGACTTAGAGGATTCGGAAGACCCTAAGGAGGTGGTAGTAGTTTCCATCTATCGCCCTTTTGAAGGGTGCAACACAATGAACCTAGTAAGAAGTTGGAACAGAAAAAAACTCAATTTCTGACTTCTTAATGTTCCCCTTGCGCCCGGAGTCCTTTGATGAAGACGGAAACCAGCTTGCAGTCAGCTTATAGCACTTTTATTGAGCAGGTTAAATCCTTGCAAATTCAACGGGTGACTATCAAACCCGATCGCATTGACTACACCCTAAAGCCAGAGTTTGGCGGTCAACAGTATCACACCCAACCCCTTGAGCCAACTGATGATTTGATCACTCTATTGCAAAGTCAGGGTGTAGAATTTGACATTCTTCCCAGCGGTTCTGCAACTGCCGCAAACATCATGGGCTTGATTCTTTCGGCTGGGGCGATCGCAGGGGCTTTTGCGTGGCTGTTGAAATTCAGCAACGCAGGCGGTGGTATGGGTCTGGGGATGGGGATGGGCAAAAGTAATCCCCGCAGCTATAGCCAAGGCAAAACAGGAATCAGCTTTGCGGATGTGGCAGGGGTGGATGAGGCAAAGCAAGAACTGCAAGAAGTCGTTGACTTCCTCTCGAACGGTGAGAAGTATCGCAAGATTGGGGCAAAAATTCCCAAAGGGGTGCTTCTGGTGGGACCTCCGGGCACGGGAAAAACTCTTTTAGCTAAAGCTGTTGCAGGTGAAGCGGGTGTGCCGTTCTTGAGCATGTCTGGTTCAGAGTTCGTGGAAATGTTTGTGGGCGTGGGCGCATCGCGGGTGCGTGATTTGTTCAGTCGGGCGAAGCGTCAAGCTCCTTGCATTATCTTTATTGATGAACTGGATGCGATCGGTAAGACGCGCAGTGGTGGTAACCCCAACGGCGGCAACGATGAACGGGAGCAAACCTTAAACCAATTGCTGACGGAAATGGATGGCTTTGATGGCAACGATGGCGTGATCGTAGTGGCTGCCACCAATCGCCCTGAAATCCTTGATCCAGCGCTGCGCCGTCCGGGTCGCTTCGATCGCCAAGTTTTAGTGGATCGCCCCGATAAAAGCGGCAGAGTCCAAATTTTGCAGGTTCATGCCCAGCCAGTGACTCTGGGTGAGGATGTGGATTTAGACGCGATCGCCACCCAAACTGCTGGTTTTACAGGCGCAGATCTTGCCAACTTGGTGAATGAAGCGGCGCTGATGGCAGCCCGTCATAATCGGCAGGCGGTGTTGATGGCAGACTTCAAAGAAGCGATTGAACGGGTGATTGCCGGGTTAGAGAAGCGATCGCGGGTACTCACGACTTTGGAGCGGCAAACTGTGGCCTATCACGAAGTGGGTCATGCGCTTGTGGGTGCCCTGATGCCCGGTAGTAGCAAGGTTTCCAAAATCTCGATTGTGCCGCGTGGCATGGGTGCGCTGGGCTATACGATGCAAATGCCAGAAGTCGATCGCTTCTTGCTGCTGGAAGATGAACTGCGGGGGCAGCTTGCGACTTTGCTGGGTGGGCGATCAGCGGAAGAGATCATCTTTGGCAAGGTTTCCACAGGAGCCAGCGATGACATTCAAAAAGCAACGGATTTAGCTGAAAAGGCGATTACCCAGTACGGCATGAGTGCCACTCTGGGACCGGTCGCTTTTGCCAAAAACTCCGCGCAATTTTTGGAAGGCACAAGCGATCGCCGATCAATAAGTTCCGAAGTTGCAGTAGAAATCGATCGCCAAGTCAAGCAAAGTATCGACAAAGCTCACGATATGGCGGTGGAAATTCTGCAACTCAATCGCGACTTGTTGGAGTCTGCAACTCAAGTTTTACTGGAAACAGAGGTGTTAGAAGACGGCAAGCTAGAGGCTATCTTGGCTCAGGTGCAGGCACCAGCCGGATTAAATGCCTGGTTGATGCAGAGTTAAGCTTGTGTTTTAAGCAAGAGGTTGGCGAGTGATTTGCAATGCCTAACCTCTTGCTTGACGTATCTAAACAGTAATTTACCCAAACAGGCTCAGGTTCAGCGATCGTACCAGTTGCTCAAGCAGCCATAACCCTGCAACAGAATTTCCAGTGTCATCCAAAGGGGGACTGTAGCAGGCGATCGCGCCGTGTTTGGGAATCACCGCTAATAACGCCCCACTTACCCCGGATTTTGTCGGCAACCCGACCCGCACCGCAAACTCTCCAGATGCTTCATACAGTCCACAGGTAAGCATCAACGCATTCACCGTGCGCTGATCCGGTGCGATTGATTGTTCGGATGCGGCTAGCAATAAGCCAAGTCGAGCTAAATCAACGACTGTACCGGATAAACAGCAAATATGGTTATAGGTATCTAGGGCGGTTTCAATTGAGTTTAGGTAGCCTGACTGCTTGAGTAAGTGGGCGATCGCCCGATTGGTTTCATTGCCCACCGATCGCACGGATGCCAGCATTGTTTCATCTAGCGTTAGTTGCGTTCCTGCTGAATGATTTAGCCATTGGCGCAACGTTTCACATCGAGAACTGCCCTCTTTTCCAAGCAGCAAATCGGCAAGGGCGATCGCGCCACTGTTAATCATTGGATTACGGGGAAAGCCGCCATCTTCAGTTAGCTGTGCCAACGAATGAAATACCTGATCCGATGGACGTTTACCAACATGGCGAAAAACAGTCTGTTGACCTAGTTGCTTTAACAAAAACAGCAGGGTAAACGGCTTGATCACGCTCATTAAGGCAAATTGATGCAGCGTATCACCCGCTGAAAAAAATTGCTCGTTGGGTGCTTGAACCTGTACCGCGATGCGATCTCGATTCACCTGCGCCAATTGAGGAATGTAGTCAGGAATGTGCCCTGTGTGTGCTATCGCTTTTGCCTCAGAGACCCAGCGATCTAATTGGGTCTGAGTCAGCCTCATCAATCCATTCATCCTTGCCCAAGCCGTTTGAGATAGAACTCGTTAAAGTACCCTAAGAACCCAGTAGTGGTCGTCCTTCAACCGCCATACGGAACCGCTCAACTTCATCGCTAAAGCCAATTGGCAAGACTGTTTCCACGTTTTCATGGGGGTTTGGAATAATCACCCAGGTTTCGACCGTGCCGCCTTGAACTTTGCTGGCAGCTTCTAAGCCTGCTTCCACCGCTCGTTTCACTTCCGACACATCGCCCCGAATATTCACTGTAAACCGCGCACTCCCGGCTCGGAGATAGCCCACTAATGTGATCCGTCCCGCTTTAACCATGGCATCGGCAGCGGCCAACACCGCTGGAAATCCCTTTGTTTCAATCGATCCAACCGCTTGTGGCATTCCAAATCTCCTACTGCAAATTCAAAAACGTGTAAAAACTTAAAATAAAACGGGTTAGCCACTGACCTATCTTTTGGGGTTCAGCACCCTCTTAGGTTTAGCTTGGCAGTGTCCATATCTTGGCAGTATCACATGCGGAACCGCTCAACTTGGTCAGTGAAATCAATCGGCAGCACCGACTCCACATTTTCAGGCGGGTTGGGAATAATGTAGTGAGACACTAGCTTGCCACCCGGTGGGGTAGTATCTGCCGCTGCAATACCCGCCTCCATTGCCCGATGCACTTCTGCTGTTTTCCCCCGTACAGCAACCAAAAATTCCGCCCGTTCTGCCAAACCAAAGTAGACCAATGTTACGCCCGCAGACTTCACCAGTGCATCCGCAGCGGCAAGCGCTGGAGGAAACCCATCCGTTTGAATCACGCCCACGGCAAGTGGCATTCAACGCTCCTGAATCTAGTTATCACACCGTTCATTCTACGCGTCTTCCTGCCAAGATCATGTACAAATAAATATTGTTGCGTTAGTGCCTGTCGATCGCTAAAGCAGTTTGACTGTAAAAAATTTGCTCGCGGGTCACGGTGAAGTTTGCGTCTACCCAAATCAGGGAGGCTTGCAACACGGTGCCGTTGAGTAAATAAACGAGAGAAAAATTGCGTTGACGGCTATTATCCGTCTGAATAATTCGGGGAACGGCGGCAGCGTTGAGGTAAACCGTGGCTTCTGGACTAACTAAGAGCGGTGTGCGGAGGGATTGTTTGGTATGGCGCAGGTGGTGATGCATGTGACCAAAGGCAACTAGGGGGATTGTTTTGCCCTGTTGCTGCACCTGATCGATCGCCGCTGCAAAATCGGGATCGCCATGGTCGCCGCCTATCGGTTGCCAATCTTTGCCACATGGATCATCCGGGCGATCGCCTAATCCCAACGGTCCACAATGTCCCAAAAAAATGATTGTATCGTGAGCGGCTTGGCTTGCTGCGGTCACGATCTGAGCAGTGGATTCAGCAAAATTATGGATGCCGTAGCGCTCTTCGTAAAATTCAGGGTTTTTCCAGTCGGAGCCACCCCAGCTAAAGGGACGCGCCCCAACCACGGTCAAGTTCAAATCAGAAAAATCTCGTTTGCCATAGCCGACATGCAGATCCCCCAACAAATCAAGCTGTTGCTGAACGCGGTCTTCCTTGGCGCGATCATAGGGACATTTTTGCTTGCCCCAGTGCGACGCACTGTACCAAGCATCATGATTTCCTAAAATCACCGCTTTAGGGATCTCCAATGCCGCGATCGCCCGAACCACTTCAACGGATTCATTGCCAAAGTCGCCCACAAACAAGGCTAAATCAATCCCAAGCTGTTGCAATGCTGATCCATCAGCCTCCTCCCACTGATCGTGAACATCGCCAATCACAGCAATTTTGATCAATGGAGGTTGCTTTCCATCCGTATTAGGCACTGGGGTTGCCTGTGTACGCAATTTCTGATTCATACTGCGCTATTTAATGGTTATCTCTACAGTTTCCCCTATTGTCTCTATGCGATCCAGAATGCCTTCTCAGTTTTGATTGCCGCCATACTCGTTAACCAATCTGATACGCTGTCTCAATAGGATTAAGATGACTTCTTGAGGTTTCTCAAACGCTTGCGATCGCCCCTGCCCACCCACTATGCAATTTTCTCTCTGGATTGATCATCTTTCTACTCAAGTGCGGAAGCTTCCAGTACAGCTTTGGATTGGAATGATCGTTTTGTTGCCTCTCGGAACTGGAGTACTTGGGGTTTGGCTTCTGAGCAAAATGGATGATGTGGAATGCCAAACCGTTTGGTTATCGCCCTTAGCAACAGAATCGACGCGGCTATATTGTGCGCAAGTGACTGCTGATCGCCGCTCCGCGACCGATTTAGCAGAAGCGATTAAACTGGTAGATTCGATTTCTCTTGACCACCCACTGCGGCAAGATGGCGATCGCTTGATTCAACAGTGGTCGAATCGACTGCTGGAACTGGGGGACACTGCGTTTCAAAACGGCAAGCTGGAGGATGCTATCACCATGCTTGAATCCGTTCCAAACAACACAACCTTGCACAATTCTGCCACTCAAAAAATAGAGCAGTGGCGAGAAACCTGGAAAGCCGCCGAGGACATTTTTCAAAAAGCCCAAGATGCGATCACATCTGATAATTTCTCGATCGCGTTTTCTGAAGCCAGAACTTTGTTGACTGTTAACAACGAATACTGGCGAACCACGAGATTTCAAGAGATTGTCAACCAAATTCAAACGACTAAAGAAAATAAAAGCGCCCAAGCCGCCGCTGATCGTAAAAAGAGAATCGCCAACGCCCCTTTTGAGAGAACCCGTCCTCTGACTACGGATGAATTAATGTCTCGCTGGCAAAAGGAGCAGGATCAAGAAGCCGTTATTCATCTGCAAAAAGCGCGATCGCTAGCTGCAACGGGTGAAGTGAATCGGCTCCGAGATGCGATCAGTGAAGCTCAAATGGTTCTATCAGGGAGTGTTCAATACACGGAAGCTCAGCAGCTAATTAAAGACTGGAGTAGCCAAATTGAAATCGTTGAAGACCGCCCCGCCCTCAATAGAGCTATTGCACTTGCCCGCAAAGGTGACATTGCCTCCCTCGAAGCCGCCATCACTGAAGCCAATAATATCTACTTTGGGCGCACTCTCTACCGCGAGGCTCAAGCCAACATTGATCAATGGTCGGCACAAGTGCGCCAACTGTACGATCTTCAATATTCTCAAGAACTACCGCCCAATAATAGCCCTCCCCC
Source organism: Leptolyngbya sp. CALU 1928 (assembly GCF_056784215.1). Classification (NCBI taxonomy): domain Bacteria; kingdom Bacillati; phylum Cyanobacteriota; class Cyanophyceae; order Leptolyngbyales; family Leptolyngbyaceae; genus Leptolyngbya; species Leptolyngbya sp. CALU 1928. The sequence goes on from NZ_JBXBCE010000001.1 coordinate 2,604,035, forward strand.
GCGAGATCCAAGTTTTTATCAAATTCCATCTACTCCTTGAGAATGGCGAGTGGCGATGAGGAGTATTGTTATAGCAGCCTTCTAGGCTAGCTTTCCCCTCCCCTTCTCGATCTCAATGCTAATTAAAAATCTTATTCCTTTGATTCTGCTGGTCTTCGTTCCTATCTCGATCGCGGCAGACTGGTTAGAGTGGGGTGAAACAGCCGTTTTTTTCACCTCTGCTTTTGCCATTATTCCCCTTTCTATTTGGCTCAGCACGGCAACTGAAAAAGTGGCAGTGGTGACAGGACCGACTCTCGGCGGATTAGTCAATGCTTTCTTCGGCAACGCCACAGAGTTGATCATTGCCCTAGTCGCCCTCAAGGAAGGACTGGTAGATATTGTTAAAGCCAGTATTACAGGCACTTTGCTTAGTGATTTGCTGCTGCTCATGGGGCTTGCCATGTTAACAGGCGGCATACGCTACAAAGAACAAACGTTCCAGCCAATTTTGACGCGAGTAAATGGGTCGTCGATGACCCTGGCAGTTGCCGCGATCGCCCTGCCCACCTTAGTAATCTACACCTCCAATGTGGTAGATGAAGTTGCCATTCGCAATCTTTCGCTGATTACTGCCACTGTTTTAATTATTGTGTATGGATTAACACTACTGTTTTCCTTGGGCACTCACAGCTTTTTATATGATGTAGGTGTTGCAGATGAAGAACTAATTGCGGAAGAAGCCTCTCCCACGGAACAGCGCTCAAAACTAATTGGCTGGATCTTTGTGCTGTTAGCCGCAACGATCGCCGTAGCGTTTGAATCAGAACTGTTTGTGGGCGTGGTAGATACCGAAACTGAGCGCTTAGGACTAACACCTTTGTTTACCGGAGTAATATTGCTGCCTTTAATCAGTGATGTAGCGGCATTTGTGACTGTCATCCGCATGGCAATGAAAAATAAAATGGATCTGACGGTCGCCACGGCAACAGGTGATAGTCTGCTGGTTGCCCTATTTGTCGCGCCAGTACTGGTGTTTGTCGGACAGTTTATTTTCAACCAGCCGATTGATCTTGATTTCAACCCGTTTCAAGTAGTTTCGCTGGCGATCGCGGTTGCCCTCACCAACGTTATTACCTCCGGCGGACGATCCAACTGGCTCGACGGCACTCTTCTCCTCGCCGCCTATATCATCCTCAGCTTCGCCTTCTACTATCATCCTGCTTAATTTCGGAAGAAACTATCAAAATAAAAGTAAAAGATAGCTATGAGCTTCACCCAAGGAATTGTTTGAATGAGGGGGTTGACAGGGGTAAGGTGGGGGAGTTATCTTAGTAAAGCGGTCGAAACGGGGAAGCGAAAGCGCCCCAAAGTAAAACTGCTAGAACCTAGACATAGTAATAGTTTGAAAGCCATAAGGAATTATAAACCTCGTCAAGATAATGACTTAATAGTGTAAAGCCTATTGAGTAATCGAGAGAGGATAAGAGATTTGTATAGATTCAGTCTATATAGGTTTCTTATTTAGAATGTAGAGAGCTACAGACATCCGAGCGACTTGAGAGAGTCGGAATAAAATGGAGAGTTTGATCCTGGCTCAGGATGAACGCTGGCGGTATGCTTAACACATGCAAGTCGAACGAAAGTCTTCGGACTTTAGTGGCGGACGGGTGAGTAACGCGTGAGAATCTGCCTATAGGTTGGGGACAACAGATGGAAACGTCTGCTAATACCGAATATGCCGAGAGGTAAAAGCTTTAGTGCCTGTAGATGAGCTCGCGTCCGATTAGCTAGTTGGTGAGGTAAGAGCTTACCAAGGCGACGATCGGTAGCTGGTCTGAGAGGATGATCAGCCACACTGGGACTGAGACACGGCCCAGACTCCTACGGGAGGCAGCAGTGGGGAATTTTCCGCAATGGGCGAAAGCCTGACGGAGCAATACCGCGTGCGGGACGAAGGCTTTTGGGTCGTAAACCGCTTTTGTTAGGGAAGAACACAATGACGGTACCTAACGAATCAGCATCGGCTAACTCCGTGCCAGCAGCCGCGGTAATACGGGGGATGCAAGCGTTATCCGGAATTATTGGGCGTAAAGCGTCCGCAGGTGGTTTATCAAGTCTGCTGTTAAATGGTGGGGCTTAACCCCATAAAGGCAGTGGAAACTGAGAGACTAGAGTACGGTAGGGGTAGCGGGAATTCCCAGTGTAGCGGTGAAATGCGTAGATATTGGGAAGAACACCAGCGGCGAAGGCGCGCTACTGGGCCGAAACTGACACTCATGGACGAAAGCTAGGGGAGCGAAAGGGATTAGATACCCCTGTAGTCCTAGCTGTAAACGATGACAACTAGGTGTTGCGCGTATCGACCCGTGCAGTGCCGTAGCTAACGCGTTAAGTTGTCCGCCTGGGGAGTACGCACGCAAGTGTGAAACTCAAAGGAATTGACGGGGGCCCGCACAAGCGGTGGAGTATGTGGTTTAATTCGATGCAACGCGAAGAACCTTACCAGGGCTTGACATGTCGCGAATCCCGGTGAAAGTCGGGAGTGCCTTCGGGAACGCGAACACAGGTGGTGCATGGCTGTCGTCAGCTCGTGTCGTGAGATGTTGGGTTAAGTCCCGCAACGAGCGCAACCCTCGTTTCTAGTTGCCATCATTAAGTTGGGCACTTTAGAGAGACTGCCGGTGACAAACCGGAGGAAGGTGGGGATGACGTCAAGTCAGCATGCCCCTTACGCCCTGGGCTACACACGTACTACAATGCTGTGGACAAAGAGTTGCAAGCCAGCGATGGCAAGCTAATCTCATAAACCATGGCTCAGTTCAGATTGCAGGCTGCAACTCGCCTGCATGAAGGAGGAATCGCTAGTAATCGCAGGTCAGCATACTGCGGTGAATACGTTCCCGGGCCTTGTACACACCGCCCGTCACACCATGGGAGTTGGCCACGCCCGAAGTCGTTACTCCAACCGTTCGCGGAGGGGAACGCCGAAGGCAGGGCTGATGACTGGGGTGAAGTCGTAACAAGGTAGCCGTACCGGAAGGTGTGGCTGGATCACCTCCTTTAAGGGAGACCTCCCGCTGTACAGTGCTTTATAGCGCACTGCACAGACGGTCAACCTAAGGTCGGTCGAGGAATAAGTCTAAGTGGCTTTCAAACTATCTAGGGAACAGAAATGGGCTATTAGCTCAGGTGGTTAGAGCGCACCCCTGATAAGGGTGAGGTCCCTGGTTCGAGTCCAGGATGGCCCACTTTTACTTGAGGGGGTTTAGCTCAGTTGGTAGAGCGCCTGCTTTGCAAGCAGGATGTCAACGGTTCGAGTCCGTTAACCTCCACTGAAGATTCGCGCTTTTCCAGCATCTTATTTCAGTTATTTTCAAAGAGCTGAGACAGACTGCTGGGCAAATGCTCAGTTAGAACCTTGAAAACTGCATAGTAACTTGTCAGGTAGAAATAATATATAGCTGATGGCTCTTAGTATTAATGCTAAGAGCGAAGAAGCTAAATATTGAGTCACAGACACCAATGTGATACTTTTCAATTTTTAGGAAATAGAAATTGATAGAAGTGGTCAAGCTAATAAGGGCTCATGGTGGATACCTAGGCACACAGAGGCGAAGAAGGACGCAGTTACCGGCGATACGCCCCGGGGAGTTGGAAGCAAGCATTGATCCGGGGGTTTCCGAATGGGGCAACCCTATATACTGCCACCTGAATCTATAGGGTGGAAAGAGCGAACGCAGCGAATTGAAACATCTTAGTAGCTGTAGGAAGAGAAAACAAACGTGATTCCCCTAGTAGCGGCGAGCGAAGCGGGAGAAGCCTAAACCAGTAGGCATGCTTACTGGGGTCGTGGGACAGCGATATGGACTCTAGCGGTTAGACGAAGCAGCTGAATACTGCACCAGAGGAGGTGAAAGTCCTGTAGTCGAAAACTTAAAGATACTAGCTGCATCCCGAGTAGCCTGGAGCACGTGAAATTCCGGGTGAATCAGCGAGGACCACCTCGTAAGGCTAAATACTCCTGTGTGACCGATAGTGAACCAGTACCGCGAGGGAACGGTGAAAAGAACCCCGGAAGGGGAGTGAAATAGAACATGAAACCGTGAGCCTACAAGCAATCGAAGCACGATTAAACGTGTGACGGTGTGCCTGTTGAAGAATGAGCCGGCGACTTATAGGCACTGGTAGGTTAAGGCGAGAATGCCGAAGCCAAAGCGAAAGCGAGTCTGAAAAGGGCGTTAATCAGTGTTTATAGACCCGAACCCGGGTGATCTAACCATGTCCAGGATGAAGCTTGGGTAACACCAAGTGGAGGTCCGAACCGACTGATGTTGAAAAATCAGCGGATGAGGTGTGGTTAGGGGTGAAATGCCAATCGAACCCGGAGCTAGCTGGTTCTCCCCGAAATGTGTTTAGGCGCAGCGGTAACGATTATAGCTGGGGGGTAAAGCACTGATTCGGTGCGGGCTGCGAGAGCGGTACCAAATCGAGTCAAACTCTGAATACCCAGTGGATACGTTGCTAGTGAGACGGTGGGGGATAAGCTTCATCGTCAAGAGGGAAACAGCCCAGACCACCAGCTAAGGTCCCCAAATCATCGTTAAGTGATAAAGGAGGTGGGAGTGCAAAGACAACCAGGAGGTTTGCCTAGAAGCAGCCAACCTTAAAAGAGTGCGTAATAGCTCACTGGTCAAGCGCTCCTGCGCCGAAAATGAACGGGGCTAAACGATGTACCGAAGCTGTGGGATATATCTTTGATGTATCGGTAGGGGAGCGTTCTGTTGTAGTTTGAAGCATCAGCGGAAGCAGGTGTGGACGAAGCAGAAGTGAGAATGTCGGCTTGAGTAGCGCAAACATTGGTGAGAATCCAATGCCCTGAAATCCCAAGGTTTCCTCCGGAAGGCTCGTCCGCGGAGGGTTAGTCGGGACCTAAGGCGAGGCCGAAAGGCGTAGTCGATGGACAACGGATTAATATTTCCGTACTTGATTTAGATTGTGAAGAGGGACGGAGAAGGCTAACGCAGCCGGATGTTGGTTACCGGTTCAAGCGTCCGAGGCGATGAGGAGCGGCGAAAACGTTCTGAGCGGAGGCGTGAGTACGAGAGGATACGTCCTCGAAGTGTGTGATGTCAAGCTTCCAAGAAAAGCTCTAAACACGTTAATCTAAATTGACCCGTACCCGAAACCGACACAGGTGGGATGGTTGAGAATACCCAAGGGCGCGAGATAACTCTCTCTAAGGAACTCGGCAAAATGGCCCCGTAACTTCGGGAGAAGGGGTACCACCGAGAGGTGGTCGCAGTGAAGAGGCCCAAGCGACTGTTTACCAAAAACACAGGTCTCCGCTAAGTCGCAAGACGATGTATGGGGGCTGACGCCTGCCCAGTGCCGGAAGGTTAAGGAAGTCGGTTAGCGCAAGCGAAGCTGGCGACTGAAGCCCCGGTGAACGGCGGCCGTAACTATAACGGTCCTAAGGTAGCGAAATTCCTTGTCGGGTAAGTTCCGACCCGCACGAAAGGCGTAACGATTTGGGCGCTGTCTCGGAGAGAGGCTCGGCGAAATAGGATTGTCTGTGAAGATACGGACTACCTGCACCTGGACAGAAAGACCCTATGAAGCTTTACTGTAACCTGGAATTGGGTTCGGGCTTTGCTTGCGCAGGATAGGTGGGAGACGTTGAAGCAGTTCTTGTGGGGATTGTGGAGTCAACGGTGAGATACCACTCTGGTGAGGCTAGAATTCTAACCCTCTGCCGTTATCCGGCGAGGGAACAGTTTCAGGCGGGCAGTTTGACTGGGGCGGTCGCCTCCTAAAAGGTAACGGAGGCGCGCAAAGGTTCTCTCAGGCTGGTTGGAAATCAGCCGTAGAGTGTAAAAGCATAAGAGAGCTTGACTGTGAGACCAACAAGTCGAACAGGGACGAAAGTCGGCTTTAGTGATCCGACGGCGCTGTGTGGAAAGGCCGTCGCTAAACGGATAAAAGTTACTCTAGGGATAACAGGCTGATCTCCCCCAAGAGTTCACATCGACGGGGAGGTTTGGCACCTCGATGTCGGCTCATCGCAACCTGGGGCGGTAGTACGTCCCAAGGGTTGGGCTGTTCGCCCATTAAAGCGGTACGTGAGCTGGGTTCAGAACGTCGTGAGACAGTTCGGTCCATATCCGGTGCAGGCGTAAGAGCATTGAGAGGATTCCTCCTTAGTACGAGAGGACCGGGAGGAACGCACCGCTGGTGTACCTGTTATCGTGCCAACGGTAAACGCAGGGTAGCTATGTGCGGAGCGGATAACCGCTGAAAGCATCTAAGTGGGAAGCCCACCTCAAGATGAGTGCTCTCATGGGGTAACCCAGTAAGGTCACGGGTAGAACACCCGTTGATAGGCTCTAGATGGAAGTGTAGTAATACATGTAGTCAAGGAGTACTAATAGACCGAGGGCTTGACCTCAATCGATTGGTGTTGACAAGTGCTATGCAGCCTTTAAGGTTTTAGTTTCTATACTATCTAGACCACTTACACTCTTTCCTGGTGTCTATGGCGTAGTGGAACCACTCTGACCCATCCCGAACTCAGTTGTGAAACGCTTCTGCGGCAAAGATAGTTGGACGGCAGCGTCCCGCAAAAATAGCTCGATGCCAGGTCAATATTACCTACGAAAAGAGGCTCTCATCCACTGCGATACGAGCCTCTTTCTGTTAT